>OZ243931.1:1435000-3136434 GCA_965214055.1 Candidatus Poriferihabitaceae bacterium | reverse complement strand
GAAAGCCGGGATGTCAAAGGGTTGTATCATCGGGCACGGAAGGGGGAAATCGACAATTTTACGGGAATATCTTCCCCCTATGAAGAACCGGAAAATGCGGATCTGGTGGTCTGCTGGAGTCCAGGGGGGTGATCGCGTCATCCTGACCGTAAATCCCCTGCCGCGAGGTGACCGGTATGCCATGGACCGAATCGGAAGCCGGGAACGTCATGCCTGAGCGGCGGGAAGAGGGTATCCTGTTGAGCTCATTGGGATGTGAGACAGACCCGGAACCCATGGATGGGTCCTGCAGGGTTTGAGAAGGGGTTCAACGTCCGCCTACTGAAAGCCCGGCCTGGCAGCGACGTGATGGTTGGCGGTAGTTTTCACGGGTCCGAGTCCGGGCATGGTAGGATGGCGCTGCCGAAATAAATGGAGAGGAGATCCGTGATGCATCCGAAAACGGAAAACATCGTAACTTGTGCACTGTGTGGTGGCGGACATTTGTCCCGCCGAACCGAAGTCGACCGGTTTCCATATGGGGTCGACGCGGAGCCGGTCATACTGGAGGTGGCCGTAGAGGTCTTGTACTGTGAGGATTGTCAGTTTGAGTTCACAGGACCGGCCGCTGAAGAGGCCCGCCATGAAACAGTATGCCGCCATCTTGGAGCATGACACCTGCCGAACCACTGGACGATGCCATCCGAAACCGGTTCAGGATGGACCACACGCCGGGCAACGGGGATTTTTGGGCAGAATCATTTTCTGCCATTCCATGCTCTGGGCATCAAACAGCCAGACAATGCCAGGGAGCTGGCTTTCACCGAGTAATATGTTGATCGCTTCCATGGCCTGCATGGTTCCGATCACCCCCACCAGTGGTGCCACCACTCCCTCCATTTCGCAGGTGGCGCTCTCCATGGACCGGTTGGGATACAGGCACTGATAACAGGGACTGGATTCACTGCGCGGATCAAAGGCGGTCACCTGCCCTTCCCACCGGATCGCTGCCCCGGATACCCATGGAACCCCGGATTTCAGGGAAACCTCATTCAACGCAAACCGTGTCGGGAAGTTGTCCGTGCAGTCAATGAGCAGGTCAATCCCTGCACACTGCTCTATAAAATCATCCTGGTCCAGGGAATAGTCCAGGGTTTCCACCTGGATCGCCGGATTGATTTGCCGCAATGAATGGGCCGCCGACTCCGCTTTAAGATCGCCGATGTCCCGTTGGGTGTGGATGATCTGACGCTGCAGATTGGATTCATCCACCTGGTCAAAGTCGGCAATGGTCATGTGACCGACCCCGGCTGCCGCCAGATACAGGGCCACGGGTGAGCCCAGCCCACCCATGCCGACGATAAAAATCCTGGATTCCATCAACCTGCGCTGACCCCGTTCGCCAATCCGTGGCAGGCGGATCTGGCGGCTGTACCGTTCCTGGAAGTCGGGCTCATTCATCCGTTGAATTCTAAACCATATTCCCCATGAAATCGTTACGATCATCGAACCACTGCAAGGCAGGGAAAGCCGGCGAAGCACGGCATCCGTGTTCCCGGTCAGGCCGGTTTACGCCAGGCCAGGTGCATGGCGATCAACCCGATGATCAGCCCAATCGTGATACTGGCAATGACCAGGTTGTATCCTCCCATTTCCCAGAGAACCGCCGCAAAGACCGGGGCCACCGCAAGGCCTGCCATGTAGGGGATGGTCAACAGCCCGGAGATCACCCCGAAATTCTCCCGGCTCAGCAACTCGGCGGTGACCACCGGCTTGAGAATACTGGTGACGCCGTACCCGGCTCCCTGGAGAAGCATGAATCCGAATGCCAGCAATGGGATGGCAGCGACACCAAGCAGGCAGAATGCGGCGGCGATCATGCCCAGATAACTGACCATGGTGATGGTCAGCAGTGGTAGCCTGGACTCCGCCGCAAACATTCCAAGCCGTCCCACAATCTGCATCGGGCCGATCATGGAAGCCACGAAAACAGCGGTTTCCAGGCCAAGCCCCTTTTCTGAAAGAATGGGGAGTATGTGGCTGATGACCACGCCATGATCCAGTGCAATCAGTCCGAAAGCAAGGCTGAGCAACCAGAACCGGCCGCTCCCGATGGTCCTGAATGTGGGCGCCGGGGCTGCGGCTTCCCCGGCAGGTTGCGGACGATCAAACCTTTCCGCATGGCGGCAACCGAGCCACAGCAGGGGTGCGCCGGCGAACAGCACGACCAGGGCGTAGACCTGCAGGGTGGATTGCCAGCCGACCCGTGCATTCAGGAGATGTGCGGCCGGGAATGCGATCATGCCGGCGAAACCGGCGATTAATGTGACCCGCGTGATCGCGGTTCTGGACCGGGTTCCCATGTATTTCGTCAGGACAATGAAACAGGCCTCGTAGTGGGTGAATGCGATGGCAATCCCCAGCACTGTCCAGACCAGGTAGAATTGCCAGACCTCGGTGACGGTGGAAAGAATTCCCAGCGAAACTGCACCCAGGCAGGCACCTCCGGCCATGCAATACCGGGCAGAACCCAGGTCAATCCATTTGCCGACAACCGGTCCCAACAGGGCGGAAACGGCCAGTGCCAGGGCATAGCCAATGGACAAGTCGGTCCGGCTCCAGCCCGTATTTTCCTCCCAGGCCAGCAACATCGCCGGAAACATGTAGAACATGGTGCTCCAGACGATGATTTGCGAAGCGGAAAACAGGCCCACCGTTTTATTCAATGACATTTTTATCGCACTGCCGGAAAGGGTCCGTTGTCCCATGGTCGGGACATTTGCAAAAAGGATGCAGTCTATAGGGGGTTATCCTGATTTAAAAGCTGTAACAGGGTATGGTTTTGGTATACTTGTTCCCAAAAAACGGATCGCATCACCTACTTCTGACAAATAATTCTATGAAACCAGCGGATACCGACAAAATCACGGATTTGGGATTTTTGAGTGGTGGAAACATGACTTATCTCGAATCCCTGTACCAGGAAACCCAGGCAGAAGGCCAAAGCAATGGTGAGATCGCCCGGTGGAAATCCGTATTTGCTTCCCTGCCGGATATTTCGATCAGTGACAGCGGAGCACAGGACAGCGGGTCCCAGGCCTGGCTTGAAAGCACGACCTACAAGCAGGCCCGGGTACTCAAGATGATCATGACCTTCCGGTCTCTGGGTCATTTGCTGGCGGATGTGGACCCCATCGGCGTCATGCCAAGAGGGGACGCACATGAAATCCAGCTGGATCAGTTCAACCTGAGTGAAAAGGACCTCGACACGTCATTCGATGTGGGAGGCATGGGCAATGGCGGGCGGATGACGTTACGCAATATCCTGAAGTTTCTCCATGAGGTCTATTGCCAGTCCATTGGGTATGAAATCCGGTATATCAATGCAGTGAGCCAACGTGCCTGGTTGCTTGACCGGATCGAAATCGAGTCCACCGGAAAATCTTATCCGGATGAATTGCGCATCGAGGTGCTGGACCGGCTGACGGCAGCCGAAGGCCTGGAAAAATATCTGCATACCAAGTATGTGGGTCAAAAGCGCTTCTCTCTGGAAGGGGGGGATTCGTTGATCCCGATGTTGTCGGATTTGATTCAGGAGTTTGGCGCCAGCGGGGTGAAGGAAGTGGTCATCGGCATGGCCCACCGGGGCCGGTTAAATGTACTGGTCAACATTCTGGGCAAATCCCCTGCGGACTTATTCAGTGAGTTTGAAGGGAGCTACGAGACCGATGATGCCGATACCGATACCGGGGATGTAAAATATCACCAGGGGGCCTCCTCCGACATACAGACTTCAGGCGGGATCGTGCATGTTGCCCTGTCCTTCAACCCGTCCCACCTTGAAATCATCAGTCCCGTTGTGGAAGGTTCCGTGCGGGCCCGACAGGAGCGTCGAAAGGACAGCGCGCGAAAACAGGTAATTCCGATTCTTATCCACGGTGATGCCGCATTTGCCGGCCAGGGAGTGGTGATGGAAACACTGAACATGGCCCATACCCGGGGATTTTCAACTGGCGGAACCGTTCACATCATCATCAACAACCAGATCGGGTTTACGACCAACACACTGGATGCCCGTTCCACGCTTTATTGCACCGAAGTCGCCAAACTGGTCCAGGCCCCCATTTTCCATGTCAACGGGGATGACCCCGATGCGGTGATTTATGCCACCCGAATGGCCATGGAATATCGCATGAAATTTTGTGAAGATGTGGTGTTGGACCTGGTGTGCTACCGGCGGCATGGGCACAACGAGGCGGACGAACCCGCCATTACCCAGCCGATTATGTACGGGAAAATCAGAAAACACAAAACCACTCGGCAACTCTATGCGGAAAAGCTCATCGCAGAAGGCGTGATTACCGAAAACCGGGCCCGGGACATGGTGGCGCAATACCGGGACCAACTGGACCGGGGCCAGATTGTTGCCGGCCAGGTCATCGACCCCAACAAGGCGCTGAACATGCTCGACTGGACGCCCTATATGGGGAACGATTGGCGGGAAGAAGTGCAGACCGGGGTGAGTCATGAGACCCTGGTGAGCCTGGCCGAAAAGCTGGCACAGTCTCCGGACGATTTTGTCGTTCATAAGCGGGTTGCATCCATTCTGCGGGACAGGGTCTCCATGGCCGAAGGCGAAAAACCCATGGACTGGGGGTGCGGGGAATTGCTGGCCTATGCCACATTGCTTGACCAGCAATACAAGGTTCGCCTGTCTGGCCAGGATGTCGGACGGGGAACGTTCTCCCATCGCCATGCAACGCTCCACGATCAGTCGCAGCCGCGGACACACATCCCGCTGCAATACCTGACCCGGAACCACAGTGATTTTCTGGTCATCAACTCACTGCTTTCCGAAGAAGCGGTGCTTGGTTTCGAATACGGGTATTCCACTACCGAGCCCCGTACGCTGGTCATCTGGGAAGCCCAGTTCGGGGATTTCGTGAATGGCGCCCAAGTGGTCATTGATCAGTTCATCAGCAGCGGTCAGGCGAAATGGTCCCGCATATGCAGCCTGGTCATGTTGTTGCCCCACGGACTGGAAGGCCAGGGCCCGGAACATTCTTCCGCCAGGCTCGAACGGTTTTTGCAGTTGTGTGCAGAACACAATATGCAGGTATGCATTCCCACCACGCCCGCACAAATGTTTCATATGCTGCGACGGCAAATGATTCGTTCGTATCGGCGCCCCCTGATCGTCATGACTCCCAAGAGCCTGCTTCGCCACAAACTGGCCGTATCCACGCCTGCAGACCTGGCCGATGGAAAATTCTGTCCGGTATTGAGTGAAATCGACAGGCTTCCAGTGAAACAGGTCGAGAGGCTGATCATTTGCAGCGGCAAAGTCTATTATGACCTGCTTGAAGAGCGGCGTGCCCGAAAAATCAGGAATATTGCCATTATTCGACTGGAACAGGTTCACCCGTTTCCGGGCCGGGAACTGCAGGCGGAAATGGAGAAGTACGGCAATGCCAGTGAAATCGTGTGGTGTCAGGAGGAACCCAAGAACCAGGGATGCTGGTATCAGATATACTACTACCTGAGCAGACTGCTGGGCGAAAACCAGCGATTACGCTATGTTGGCCGGGAAGGTTCTCCATCTCCGGCGGTGGGTTACTACCAACTCCACGTCAAGCAGCAGCAACAGATCGTCAGCCAGGCGCTGACCATGGAAAACAGCCGTTCCTAGAACCGATTCACAGCTAGCGTATTTTTCATTTTTTCATCAGCCCGTTATAGAAAACAATATGACCATTGAAATTAAAGTGCCGGTCTTGCCCGAATCAGTGGCCGACGCCCTTTTGCTGGACTGGAACAAACAGGCCGGAGAGTTTGTCCATCGCGACGAAATCCTTGTCGAGGTGGAAACCGATAAAGTCGTGCTCGAAGTGCCGGCGCCGGAAGATGGCATCCTCGCCGAAATTGTGGAGCAGCCCGGTTCCACGGTGACCGCTGAGCAGATTTTGGCCAGGCTGGAACCCGGGGCGGCACCCGGGACGGTGGGCAAGGAGGATTCTCCCGGCTCCCCGGACAGTGCATCGGATGCCGGGCCGGATGAGAGATTGAGTCCTGCAGTCCGGCGGCTGGTAAAGGAAGCCGGGTTGAATCCGGCGATGATCAAAGGGACTGGCCGGGATGGACGGGTCATCAAGGGGGATGTGCTCAGCCATATTGCGGATTCGGCTGCTTCCGACACGAGCGGTGCCGAGGAAGCACCCGCCGAAACAGGGCGACAGGAAGAATCCGGGAAAGAAGAGCAGGCGGACCCTGCGGTTCCCGTTGGCGAACGCCATGAAATTCGGGAGCCAATGAGCCGGTTGCGGCAAACGATTGCCAATCGACTGGTCCAGTCACAGCACACGACGGCGCAGCTGACCACTTTCAATGAAGTAAACATGCAGCCGGTTATGGCATTGCGTGCCCGATACAAGGAGGCATTTGAACGGAAACACAGCACCCGGTTGGGGTTCATGTCCTTCTTTGTCAAGGCGAGTGTTGCGGCCCTGCAGCGATTCCCTCTGGTCAATGCCTATATTGATGGGACCGATATCGTTCAGCACAGTTACAATGATATCGGGATTGCGGTGGCCTCCCCCCGGGGGCTGGTCGTGCCCGTCCTGCGAAATTGTGAAAAGATGGGTTTCGCAGAGATCGAGTCGCAAATCAGACGCTATGGAGAGCGTGCAAAAGAAGGAAAAATCGGGATGGATGACCTGACAGGAGGGACGTTTACCATCACCAATGGAGGGGTTTTTGGATCATTGGTGTCTACGCCGATTATCAATCCCCCCCAAAGTGCAATTCTTGGCATGCATAAAATCCAGGAACGGCCCATGGCTGAAAACGGGGAGGTCGTGGTTCGGCCGATGATGTATCTCGCCTTGTCCTACGACCATCGTATCGTTGATGGAAAGGAGGCGGTGCAATTCCTGGTCACCATCAAGGATATCCTGGAAGATCCGGCAAGGTTGCTGCTTGATTGTTAATGTTAGAACACGGGACTGAAGAATGACGGAAAGCTTTGATGTAATTGTCGTCGGAGCGGGGCCCGGCGGGTATGTGGCCGCCATACGGTGCGCACAACTTGGACTTAATACTGTCTGTATAGATGGCCAGGCCAATGCACAAGGCAAGGCATCGCTGGGAGGAACCTGTCTGAATGTGGGATGTATTCCGTCCAAGGCATTGCTGGACAGTTCGGAACAATTCCACAAGGTCAATCACCAGTTTGCAGCGCATGGCATTCATGCGGAAAATGTCCAGATGGATGTGGCGAAAATGCAATCGAGGAAAGAGAAAATCGTCAGGCAGCTGACCGGAGGGATTGCCCAGCTGTTCAAGGCCAACGGGATTGCGTCCATCCATGGCCATGCCAGGGTCGTGTCCGACAGTACGGTTCAGGTGCTGAACGATGAGGGGCAGCTGGTCCAGGCCTTTGCGGCCAGGGATATCATTCTTGCCCCGGGTTCGGTGCCCATTGAATTGCCCTCCATCCCCTATGACGGGGAACATATCGTGGATTCCACCGGGGCACTGGAGTTTGATCATGTCCCCAATCGTCTCGGTATTGTCGGTGCCGGGGTCATCGGGCTGGAACTCGGCAGTGTCTGGAACCGACTTGGGTCGGAGGTGGTGATTCTGGAAGCGTTGGATGAATTTCTCGCATTGGCGGATCACCAGGTGGCGAGGGAGGCGAAAAGGCAGTTCCGCAGACAGGGGCTGGATATCCGTCTCGGCGCCATGGTGAATCACGTGGATGCCACGGCAAGCGGGTTGAGCATGGCCTACACCCAAAAGGATCAGCAACAGTCTTTGGAGGTTGACAAGATCATCGTTGCGGTGGGCCGCAAGCCGGCGACGGAAGGGCTGCTTTCTGCGGATAGCGGTGTTTCCACGGATGCCAGGGGTTTCATTGAAGTGGATGATCAATGCCGGACCAGCGTTCCGCATATCTGGGCAGTGGGAGATGCGGTCCGGGGGCCCATGCTGGCTCACAAGAGTTCCGAGGAAGGGGTGGCGGTGGCGGAGCGAATCGCAGGTGGAGCAGGACATGTTGATTTCAACTGTGTGCCCTGGGTGATCTACACCTCTCCGGAAATCGCGTGGGTAGGGGAAACGGAAAGAGAATTGGAAGCCAGGGGGGTGTCAATCCGGACCGGGCAGTTCCCTTTCGCAGCGACGGGCCGTGCCAAGGCCATGGAAGAACCTCATGGATTTGTAAAAATGATTGCTGAGGCTGAAACCGATCAATTGCTGGGGATACATATGGTTGGTCCCCATGTCTCCGAGCTCATGGGGGAATGCGTTTTGGCAATGGAATACCGGGCCAGTTCGGAAGACCTTGCCCGAACTATCCATGCCCACCCAACCCTTTCCGAGGCCGTGCACGAAGCGGCCCTGTCCGTGGACAAGCGGGCTATCCACAAAGTGAACTGAGAACCGGATGCGCCGGGAACGGCTGTACCAGGCTGACACGGGGGATGGTTTGCCCCGGAATCCGGTGCTGGAGTGCAGCCGCGAGGTGATACCGAAAGAATAAAGCCCGCCATCATGAAGATGCTGTCCCACAGGGACGCGGGCTCACGCAGACAAGACCATGCCTTTTCCCCACGAAATATTCAAGGCCTATGATATTCGCGGAGTGGTGGACAGGACACTGACTGCAGAAATTGTGGAGCAGGTGGGGAAGGCTTTCGGGTCGGAAGCCATTGAGCAGGGTGTTCGAAGCATGGTCCTTGGATGGGATGGTCGTCTCAGCGGCCCCCGTCTTGCCGCGGCGTTCGAAAAAGGAGTGCTGTCCACGGGCTGCAATGTAATCGGGGTCGAACAGGTGCCGACACCGGCGCTCTATTTCGCGACGGTGGAGTATCACACCGGGACGGGTGTGCAGGTAACGGGCAGCCATAACCCGCCGGAATACAATGGTCTGAAAATGATGATCGCGGGCACTACCCTGTCCGGGGAAGCGATTCAGGGCATCAAGCAAAGGGTCATTGATCAGCACTATTGCACCGGGTCAGGGACCCGGGTTCACCAGGACATCCTGACACCGTATCGTCAGGCTATCCTGGATGACATCACCCTTGACCGGCCGCTCAAGCTGGTGATTGATTGTGGCAATGGGGTGGCCGGCGCAGTGGCTCCGGAAATATTCAGGGGCCTGGGCGGTGAGGTGACCGAACTGTTTTGCAGAGTGGATGGCCACTTCCCCAATCACCACCCGGACCCCAGCCGGCTGGAAAATTTACAGGACCTGATTCGGGCCGTGGAGGATGAAGGAGCGGATTTCGGCATCGCTTTTGACGGTGATGGCGATCGGCTGGGGGTGGTGTCCGCCGATGGTGCTGTGATCTGGCCCGACCGGCAAATGGTTCTGTTTTCCAGAGCAATACTGAACGAGTTTCCGGGTGCAGAGATTATTTTTGATGTAAAGTGTTCACAACTTCTTCCAAGGACGATCCGGGAGAACGGAGGGAAACCAACGATGTGGAAAACCGGCCATGCTTTCATCAAGAACCGGTTACGGGAATCCGGAGCCATCCTGGCCGGGGAGATGAGCGGCCACATTTTTTTCAATGATCGCTGGGGCGGGTTTGATGATGGTATCTATGCCGGTGCGAGATTGTGTGAATTGCTGGCATCCCAGGCGAAATCCCCGGGAGAAGTCTTTGCGGCACTCCCCAACACGGTGAACACGCCGGAACTCAGGCTGGACATGCCGGAGGGGGCTCCCCATGAACTGGTCCGGGAGCTGGCGGACCTCGCCAAATTCGATGGCGCCGCGGTGAATACCATTGACGGGGTCCGCGCGGATTTTGAAGATGGTTTCGGCCTGGTCCGGGCTTCCAACACCACCCCAACGCTGATCATGCGGTTTGAAGCCGGCAGCCCCGGTCAGCTTGAATTCATCCAGGACCAGTTCAGGTCCCTGATACGCTCGGCAAGACCCTCCCTGCCGGTCCCTTTTTAGAAGATTGGTGGCCCCGGATCAAACGGGACTCCCAACAGAAATGCCACGATGGTTCGACAATGATTTTCAATACTGCCGGGAAAGTACTTTTCCCTTCCAGGCAGTCCTTCACGAGGGAAACCATCTCCCACAGGGCATGGGTGCATTGTAGCGGGGCCCCGTTTCCACCATGTTTTCACCCCGGGTATCGGGACCACAGGAGAGCTCCGGAGTTGGCCAACCAGCACAGCGATTTCCATTGATTGTTCAATTTCCGATTAATCCGGGGCATGAATTTCCTGATGGATGTACTTCCATTGGTATAATACCGGAATTCCTCGTACCGACTGGAATCAAACCTTAACCGAATTACCCATCACAGGAGAAAAAATGACCGAGATATCAGCTTTCGCGGTGGTTGCCATTGTTTTTACGATACTGATTGTTTACAAGGGCATCATTATCGTGCAACAGGGGTATGAGTACACGGTGGAAAGAATGGGCCGCTATACCAAGTCCCTGCGGCCCGGGTTCAATATCATTATTCCATTCATTGATTCCGTCGGGGCCAGGGTCAACATGATGGAACGGGTGCTTAACGTTCCATCCCAGGAAGTCATTACCCGGGACAATGCGGTAGTCAAAGTGGATGGCGTTGTATTTTTCCAGGTGTTGGACGCGGCCAAGGCCAGTTACGAGGTCAACGACCTGGAAAATGCGGTATTGAATTTAACCATGACCAACATCCGGACCGTACTGGGTTCCATGGACCTTGATGAATCGCTGTCAAAACGGAACCAGATTAATGCCTCGTTACTGCAGGTCGTAGATGACGCAACGGCCCCCTGGGGATTGAAAGTGACCCGAATTGAAATAAAGGATATCAGTCCTCCCGCAGACCTGGTGGATTCGATGGCGCGGCAAATGAAAGCGGAGCGGGATAAACGGGCGGCGATACTCGAAGCCGAAGGACTTCGTCAGGCAGAGATCCTCAAGGCTGAAGGTCTGAAGCGTTCCCTGATTCTTGATGCAGAAGGTGAAAAGGAAGCGGCTTTTCGGCAGGCGGAAGCACGTGAGCGGCTGGCCCAGGCCGAAGGGGAAGCCACGAGAATGGTCTCGGAAGCCATCGCTGCCGGCGATATGCAGGCGGTGAACTACTTTGTTGCGATCAAATATGTCGAAGCATTGCAGGCGATGGGCACTTCGGACAATCAGAAGATCCTCTTTCTGCCCATGGAGGCGAGCAGCCTGATCGGCTCCATTGGCGGGATTGCCGAACTGGTCAGGGAAACGTTTGCATCCGGTCATTCAAAAGATTCCCCGCCCCCGCCCCCATCCCCGGTCGTTGAGCATGAGTGATTTCCCCGATATGACCTACTGGGCCTGGCTGATTATTGGCCTGACCCTATTTGCCCTGGAGTTGTTGGCACCCGTTACATTTTTTCTGTGGCTGGGCACTTCCGCCCTGGTGACGGCCCTGATGCTTTTTATTTTTCCGGACATCTCCTGGCAAATACAGTTTTTGGTTTTTTCTGTGCTCTCGGTGATCAGTGTTATACTTTCCCGGCGGTTTCTGGTGAACAGACAGACTGAGTCCGAGGTCCCCAACCTGAATCGGCGGGGGCAACAATATGTCGGCCGGGCATTTACATTGAGTGAAGCCATCGTACAGGGCGTTGGAAAAATCAAAGTGGGAGATACGCACTGGAATGTCAAGGGACCTCCGTTGAAAAAAGGCGCGGAAGTACGGGTTACCGAATCGGATGGCACAACCCTGATTGTAAAAGCCGCGGACAGCGGGAAGATCAACCAGTAGTCGGGCAATCCGGGAACCTCTGTTTACATGGCAGAGATTATCTGGAAAACGGGATTTCCCGGCGGATACGAACCAGTACTGAAACACTTCCCGATATCCGGCCAAGGCTAAGGTTCCCTGCAGTGAATTTGGATGCGTAACGAGATGACTTTACCGGGGGGAAAAAGCGATATTGCCATTGTGGGATACAGCCATCGCTTGCCCGGTGGTATCCACTCGGACTCCGGGTTCTGGAACCTGCTGTGTGCCCGGGAGATCGTCCAGGAGCCGATAAGCGATCGTTATGGAAGAGGTCATCTCCCCATCGGCAGGTTTTCAGGGCCGGGCCGGCTGGCAAGTCCTTATGAAGGGCTGATTCGCGACGACGAAGAACTGCTTTTCGACCGCACGTTCTTCGGCATGTCCCACCATGAATTGCGGCAGACTGAACCGCAAATAAGGATGTTGCTCAATTGCGCGTGGGAGACCATCGAACATGCCGGCTGGGACCTTCGCTTGTTGCGCAACAGCCCCACCGGGGTGTTCATCGGGTCCCAGGTTCCCGCCGTGTCCAACTGGCGGCCACAGCATGGCGTTACGGAGTATTCCATTTCCGGCATTAGCCTTGCCATGCTGGCCAATCGGATCTCCTACCACTTCAATCTTATGGGGTCATCGGCGACGTACTGCACGGCATGCTCCGCCGGACTGAGTGCCCTGCACGCCGCGGTGAACGCCCTTGCGTGCGGCGACTGCGATCAGGCTCTTGTCGGCGCCGTCACCTATCTGGGCAGCGGCAGAATGAGCAGCAGCTTCAACCTCATGGGTGTCATCAGTCCGGAGGGCAAGTGCCATTCCTTCGACGCTGTAGCCAACGGGTACATGCGTTCGGAGGGGGCATTTGTCTTCGCCATCAAGCCCCTGGCGGCGGCGGAACGGGATGGAGACCCCATCCTTGCCGTGATCGAGGCCACGGCAGTGAACACCGCCGGGACAGCCGATGGCACGGTTGGACTTGCACCGGGCCGGTTCATCAGCGCACCGACCCGACATTCCCAGGTTCTGCTGATGCGGGAGGCTGCGGTTCGGGCCCGCCGTACGCCGTGCGAGTTCGACTACATCGAGGCACACGCCACGGGAACCGCGGTGGGCGATCCCGTAGAAGGCAACGCCATTGTGGAGGCATTTGGCGGGTTCGGGCGCAAGGCACCGCTGCGGGTTTCCAGCGTCAAGAGCAATGTCGGGCATATGGAGGCTGCCGCCTTTCACTGCGCCCTGCTCAAGGTCGTCTTGATGATGCAGCGGCGTACCTTCGTGCCGATGTCGAGAAATTTCCAGGTGCCCAATCCGGAGATTGACTTCGATTCCTGCCCCATGCGGGTGCAAACGGAATGTGAGCCGTTCCCCGGGCACTGCGTCGTGGTGGGCATCAACTCGTTCGGTTTCGGCGGCGCCAACGGCCATTGCGTGGTGCGGGAGTACCGGCCTTCACAACCCAGAATCTGGTCGGTGCCCCTGGCACCCGAGGCAGGCTTCATGATTCCGCTTTCTGCACGCACGTCCAAAGCGCTGATCCAGAGTGCGCGTCGATTGCGTGGGCTGCTCGGCGAGCAGGAGATGGACCTCTACACGCTTGCGGGCAATCTCAGTCGCCGGCGTACCCATTTCGCCGTGCGCACGGCCTTCACGGCCCGGAGCGGGGAAGAACTCATCGGGGCGCTGGATGCATTCGTGGAACAAGAGGGCCCCACCCGCACCGTGGAGGAGGAAGAGCGGCGGTTGCTGATGGTTTTTTCCGGGCAGGGCACGCAGTGGGCAGGGTGTGGACGTGACCTTTACCGATCCCATCCGGTGTTCCGCCGCACCGTAGATGCCATCGACCGGCATTGGCGGGACTATTCTCAGACCTCGTTGCGGCAAGCCTGCTTCGAGGCTTCACAGTCGGCGCTCAATGAATGCGAATTGGCCCAGCCCGTGATTTTCACCCTCCAGTGCGCCCTGGTGGAGTTATTCAAGACCTGGGGGGTTTATCCGGATGCGGTGCTGGGACACAGCTCGGGGGAAGTGGCTGCAGCCTATGCCTCGGGGGCCCTTTCCCTATGTGACGCGACGCGCCTGATTTTCCATCGCGCCACCCTGCAGCAGCGCGTAGCGGGGTCGGGCCGCATGCTGACTGTCGGACTCGGGCGGGAGGGTGTGGAGGAACTGCTGGACACCCTGGATATTCCCTTCCGGCCGGGTGGCGCACGGCCTGTCCAGGTCGAGGTCGCCTGTGAAAATGCACCGGCCAACACGGTAATCTGCGGTCGCGAAGAGGCTTTGGGAGCCGTGATGGAGGAACTGGACCGGTGCAACCTTCAACACCGGCTCATTCCGGGTAACATCGCTTTCCATTCCCGGGCCATGGATGCAATCCACGACGATGCGCTGGAGGCCTTCTCGTTCCTGGACGATCTCTCTTTCGACGCTGATGTCCCCTTCATTTCGTCGGTGACGGGGGCGGAGACCAGGCGGCTGGACAGTGCCTACTGGTGGTCGAATATTCGCCAGCAGGTTCGTTTCGCGGATGCGATGGAGACCATCAAACGGGACCATCCGCCGGATGTGGTGCTGGAGCTGGCGTCGCACTCGTCTTTGCAACCGATCATTGCGCAATGCATGGAAGACGTGTTGCCGCCTCCCGTCTGCGTTCCTACACTCATGCGGAATCAAAAGGCATGCATTGGTTTTCTCGAAGCCCAGGGCAGTCTCTTCAAGGCCGGCGTTTCTCTGGATTTTGCTGCCCAGTATCCCCGGCCCGAGCCGATGGTGCATTGCCTGCCCGGGCATCCCCGGGACGAGCAAAAGATCGTGGACAACACGTTGGATGACGAGTTCCTGCAGAAGCAGAGTGAATATTCCCATGGCCCCTTGGTGGGCCACCAGGTGCCTTGCGGCCATCCGCTTTTTGAAGCGCGTTTCTCCGAAGCGGCCTTTCCGTGGCTGGCGGAACATCGCGTGCATCATGCCCCGATCCTGCCGGCTGCGGGCTTTATCGAACTTGTTCTACAGGCGCTTCAGGGCGGGGCAGTCCATATCGAAGCCCTGGAGTTCCTTCAGGCGTGCCCGATTCCCAGGGTGCCCGTGAGGTTGCAGACGGCTTTGCACCCGGTCCCCCATTCCCCGGATGAATACACGCTTGCGATCACGTCACAGCCTTACGACGTCGATGCGAAGTGCGATCTGCACTGCCGGGGGCGGGTCCGCCGCATTGGAGCGGACCATGCCCTGGATATTCCGGAGCACGTGTCACAGATTGATACGTCCCGGTATGAGTCCCTGTCCTATGCGGCAGACGATGAACTCTACGAACGTATCGAGACGGTTCTCGGCGAAACCTTCCAGTACGGGCCCCATTTTCGAAACATGCGTGGATTGCGGCGGGATGTCGTTACGGATCACCTGATGTTTGAAGTCGAGGTGGAAGAAGCACTGTGGCAGGACGGCCAGCAGGAGGGTTATGTCCTGTTCCCGACCCTGCTTGATGGTGGCCTGCAGTCGTACCTGTATGACCTGATGCTCGGTGCTGACCTCTTTGCCATTCCGCGCCGAGCGGAGAACGTGTCCTTCCTGCGTCCTCCCACGGTGCCACGGATGATCTGTCGCGTGACGTACCCCGGAAATATTCGCTACGAGGTCGATGACAAGGGTCAATACTCGGTACCGAATGGTGAATGGGTCTCGGGCAGCCTTGCCTGTTACGATGGTGGAACGGGTGACCTCATCCTGCATATCGAGAAATATATCTCCTTTATCTCGAATCCGCGACGCACCGATCTGCCCCGGAGCAAACATCACATCGTCTGGCAGCCCAAATTCGTCGCCGACGGGCCGGGGATCGCGGATGGGTTGCCCGGGGGAGAGATCGAGCCGTCTGCCCTGCTTTGTGCCATGGAAGAGGGGGGTGGCACGGGGCCCGGCATGAGGGTGTGCCATGCCCTGGAGTTCGCGGGTTCCAGAACTCCGGACCAGACCGTGCTTCAAAGATGTGTTGAACATCTCGCGAGGGAGGAGACGCAAAGCGAGTTCTGGATCATTTCCGACGATGAGAAAAGCGCCCGCGCGCACTATGACGCCTTTCACGCCCACGACGCGGTGTTGCGCTTCAAGAATATTGACCCGGCCCTGCGGTCGATGACTGCCCTCGATACGGGCCTGCTGCGCCGGGGAGCGGCGGAAATCCTGTTTCTCCACCAGGAGGAGGCGTTCACCCCGGACGACTGGGAGTTCTGGCAAAAGACAGCGGTTCCGGGGGGGCTGGCCCTCGTCTCCCATGAAGAGAACGCAGTCATGGAGCCCGGTACAGGCTGGGCCATCTTGCGATCCACCCGGGGGTCGACACTGCTGCAGGCACCGACGCAGTACCTGGATGGGCCGAACGAAACGCCGCTGCCGGGTCCCCGCTGGGTCATCGGCAAGTCCGGCAGTCTGGTGGGAGCGTGGAGGTCTTTGCTTGACGATCCCGGGGTCCATTTGATCCCCGGTGAAACCCTGGCTTCGGAAGACCCCTTTGAGCCGGAGGCCTGCCCGTACGCGGCGGATGTGCAGGCGGTGGATTTTTTCTGTGACCCGGATCCGGAGGATTCCACCGGCGAGAGGGCTGTCTCGGAATTCGTTGCTTTCATTCAGTCCCTGGTTCCCTTCAGGACCGAATGGGGCACTTGCCGGTGTCGGATCACCATCGCGACCCGCAAGGCGGTCCTGGACGTGGAGGATGCCCGGGGAAGCGCAATCTGGGGCGCGGTGCGCAGCATGGCAATGGAGATCGGTGAGGAGGCCAGGATGGATTTCCGTCTCGTCGACCTGTGTGCTGCCGATGACCTGAAGACGTTGGCGTGGCTGGCCCGACATGACCTGCGCGAGCGCGAGCTTGGGGTGCGTCAGGGGTGCTTGTGGGTCCCCCGGGTTGTGAGGAATCGGGAGCCGTTTCCCCGCATCCCCGCTGGAGAAAATACTCCCTATCGTCTCTTCCTGGACAATGCAGGGCAGATCTCCGGTCTTCAGATGAAGACGTATGACCCGGCACCCCTGGGACCCGGTGATGTGGAGATCGACGTCGCTGCTGCGGCACTGAACTTCCGGGATATCATGGTCACGCTGGGGCTGCTGCCGGCATTGGCGTATGAGCGTTCTGCCCTCGGTCGCGAGGTCGGTATCGAGGCGAGTGGTGTGGTCCGCCGGGTGGGCATGGCAGTGGACGGATTGGGGCCCGGGGACCGGGTACTCTTCGCCGATGGTGGATGCATCGCCAATCGAGTGGTGGTCAGCCAGCACCGTGTCTTTGCAAAGCCCCCGGGTCTCAGCATGGAAGAGGCTGCGTCGTCGCTTTCGGTCTATGTCACCGCGTACTACGCCCTGATTCACCTGGCCCGACTGCGCAAGGGGCAGCGTGTCCTCATTCACTCGGCCATGGGGGGCATCGGGCAGGCCGCCATTGCCCTCGCCAACGATGTGGGTGCCGAGATATACGCCACGGCAGGCAGTGAAGGCAAACGCAACCAGTTGCTCGGGTTGGGTGTGCGGGCGGCCTTCGATTCACACAGTGAACAGTGGTATGAGGGGGTAATGAAAGCGACCGGGGGGCAGGGGGTGGATGTCGTGCTGAATTCCCTCGTTGGCCGCCACGTATCGCTGTGCCTCCAGGCCCTCAGGGCGGGTGGCTGGCATTGTGAAATCGGTAAGGTCGACATCTACGCTGACAGCGCCCTGGGTCTTCGGGTCTTCCGAAAGAACCTGCGTTTCGTGGCCCTGGACCTCGACCGTCTGATGATGGACGATCCGCTTCTCTCCCGGGAGCTTTCCGAGACCTGTCTCGACCTGCTTCATCGTGGTGTGGTCCCTCCGTTGCCGATGACCGTATTCCCCTATGGGGAGTACGCGAAGGCCCTCCGGCTCATGTCCTCCGGACAGCATCGGGGGAAGCTGGTGTTGAAAGCCCCGTCTGCTTCTCCGGATTTCCCCATCAATGATCGTCGAGCACTGCTTGACCCGGAGGGAACCTACCTGGTGACCGGCGGTCTGGGGGGGTTCGGCCAGCGGCTCCTGCCTTACCTCGTAACGGCGGGTGCCCGGCATTTCACCCTGATCGACCGGGATCCCGAACGACGGCGAAGCGAGTCCTGGATGCGTCGGTCGACGACTCTTTCGGACCTCGAAGAGGGGATTGAGATCGACCTGGTTTATGGCGATATCGCGAATGAGGCGGATGTGCACCGATGCGTTGCCAACGTGAAGAGGCCGCTTAAGGGAGTGTTCCATCTCGCCGGGGTTCTGGACGATTGCCTGCTGGAGAATCTTTCGGCGGAGTCCATCGCCCGGGTATTCGCACCCAAGGCCCGCGGCGCCCTCAATCTCCACCGCGCCACGGTGGATCTCGATCTCGATTACTTCGTCATGGTTTCGT
The DNA here is from genome assembly GCA_965214055.1 of Candidatus Poriferihabitaceae bacterium. Classification (GTDB taxonomy): domain Bacteria; phylum Pseudomonadota; class Gammaproteobacteria; order Arenicellales; family Poriferihabitantaceae; genus WTGA01. The sequence goes on along the minus strand of OZ243931.1, from coordinate 3,118,269 downwards.
CTACCGCGTCGACTTTTGGCAACCCGGGTCAGATCAATTATGGCGCGGCCAATGCGTTTCTGGACGGACTGGCCACTTTCCGTCGTCGGCAGGGGTTGCCGGCTTTCACCTACAATCTCATGGCCGTGGCGGATGCCGGAATGGCCGCGCGCAATCTTGGTATCCTGCGCCTGATGAAGGCTGCCGGGATGCCGCCTGTAAGCAGCTACTGCGCCATCTCCAACCTTGATCATGCCCTCCGGACCATGGACCACAGCGACCACCTGATTACAGCACACTTCAAGCATGTACTTTGGAGCGTCGACTCCCCTGACTACCTGCGCACCGGGGTCCTGATGAGCAATCAGGATGCGTTCGAAGCCGGTACGGACGAGGGGTTGACGGTGGCGAGTGTCATGGCCCAGATCGCCGTCAAGGTTGCCGACCTGTGCGGCCACGACGAGGGTAGCATGGAAGAGCCCCTCTCCAGCTTTGGGCTGAACTCGATTTCCGTTGCCGAGCTGGGAGCGTTCATACAAGGCAAGTTCAACTTTCAGGCGAGCGCACTGGAACTGATGACCACGGCTTCATGCCAGTCCTTGGCGCACGCCATCGTTTTGGGTACAAAAATCCATGAGGAGGTGGAAGCCGGGAAGGAGAACCGGGGGACCGGGTTTTCGTCCCTCGACGCACAGCGCCGGCTTCGCCGCAGACCTTCTGTATTCGCGAGCCCTTCTGAGGACCATTTCCCGTCGGCACCGTGTGTCTCGGAGACAAAGAAGTATGGTTGAGTTGCCTGTCGCGAATCCGGCAGTGCCGCCGTTGATCGGCCAACTGCCGCCGCAATGCCGTCGGGACCTGGATGTGTTGCGCCGGGTCATTCATGCAACGGTGTCGGCAGAGGCCCCGGGCGAAGCCGTGGCGCCGGCGGACTTTCGAGAGGTCCTGTTAACCGGAGGGACCGGTTTCGCAGGACGCTTCTTCCTGCGTGAAATCCTGCGGCAGAATGACCGGCTGATCGTGCATTGTCTCGTCCGTGCCAGGAGCGCTGAAGAAGGACTTGCACGATTGCGCGACGCCCTGGACAAAGCGGAAATCTGGGAGGAGTGGATGGCAACGCGGTTGCGCGCAGTGCCCGGGGATATTTGTGAGGCGCACTTCGCTCTGGACGATGCGGCGTTTGCCGGACTGTGCCGGCGGATTGATGCTGTCTATCACATTGCCGCCAGCGTAGGCCTCGTCCAGTCCTACGCCGATTTGCGGGAGGTGAATGTACTCGGTCTTCGCTCCGTGCTCGAACTCTGCCTGCGGACCCGATTCAAACATCTGTTTTATATCTCCACCCTGGGGATTTTTCCCGAGTACATTTGCAACTTCTCCAGGGAATACAGACAGGGCCGCATTGACGATCAGATGCAGCCGGACCTTGCCGACATGAAGAAGGTCTTTCCCCTCGGCGCCATCGGGTATCCCTGGAGCAAGCTGGTGGCGGAGCAGGGCATGCTGTTGGCGAAGGCAGTTGGTGTGCCGGTCGCGATTTTTCGCCTGCCGTTGATGGGGCCTTCCAGCACCGGGTATGCGCAGCCGACCGGTTTTGCTTCCCTCCTCTTCGCCGCTGCGACGCAACTGGAAAAGGCGCCGAGGGGTTTTTCCATTCAACAGAATGCCGATCCGGTGAATACCGTCAGCGAGATATGCACGGCAATCTCGCTGAATCCAGATCGTCGTTTCACCATCTACCACTGCTGTGACCGGAGGGCGCCCTACGACAATCTTGAAGTAGCGGATTTTGGTCTTTACTGGGAGTCGGTCTCCTACCCATCCTTCAGGCGCTCCTGTCAGGCTCTTGGAGACCGTTCTGCGCTGCGTGGACAGTGGGTTCTGGTCGACCACTTTGCGCCTTACTGGTTCAGCGGAGAGCGGGCTCACCGCACGTTGCCCATCGGTGATCGAGCCATCCGGGAGGATTGTCCGCAGCCGATCAAGTGGCCCGCGTTGCTGATCCGCCATGCGCGCTCCTATGACTGGGTCCGGCGTCATCGGGAAGAATGGCCCTATCCGGTTCCACAGGGTCGCCTTAATTTCGACGGTCTGGTTGGACAGGCTGAAACGTACGCCGAGCGCATGGGGGTCCCGTTCGAACGGACTTACCCCGGGTGGATGCGGGTAGCCCTCGGACGGTTGGTGGAGGCACTCCAATCCCCCGAGGCGAGACTTCAGGAATCCCGGCTCAGCCATATCATCTACGGGTTGACCAGGGTGCTGCGCAACAACGCAGCACTTGCCCGGGAACGGCAGCAACACCCGGAGATCGAGCGGAAACGAATCACGCGACCGGTATTTATCGTTGGCATCAATCGTACGGGCACGACCTTTTTGCACCGACTCCTGTCACGTGATCCGCAGTTCTGGACATTGCGGCGCTACGAGTTGGTGGATTCGGTCCTCTCAACCGATGAATACGGTACCATTGCGGGTACGGCCAAGGACCCCCGCCGAGTTTACGCAGAAGAATTGATGGACGCGACGAATTTCGCCGATAGGCTTTCCGGAATGCACCGCCTTGACATGGACGAACCCGATGAGGACTTTATGCTCCTCAGGATGGCTTTCTCGACCTGGATCAATACTGTCGCGCACTACGTGCCGGCATACGGCCGCTGGTTGGCCGAAACCGGATCGCGCAATGCCTACGCATATCACCGATCCATCATGCAGCACTTCACGTGGCAGCGTCAGCAACGGAATTGCTGGGAACAGCAACGCTGGTTGCTCAAGATGCCCTTCCACCTCATGGAACTGGAGGTACTGCTGGAAACTTATCCGGATGCGGTCTTCATCCAGACCCATCGCGAGCCCGTTCAGTTCATGGCATCCTGGAACAGTGTGGTGGAACGCATACGTTCGTTTTCCACGGAGCCGCGACCGCGGCACGAAACCGGCGCAGAGCAACTCGCGCAGATGAGCCGTATGCTCAATGGTGCGATGCGGTTTCGGGCATCCCGGCCGGCGCTCGATAAGCGCTGGGTGGATGTCCGCTATTCCGACCTGGTGGAAGACCCCATGGCGGTAGTGGCCGATATCTACGCGGATTTCGGATGGCCCCTTGATTCCACCGCAGTGGAGGGCATGCAGGCATGGCTTGGGTTTCAGGACGAACAGCGTCAACGCGAACCCCGGCACGAATACAGGCTGGAGGACTATGGCCTCACAACGAAGGCCGTCAACGCGGCGTTCGAACCGTATCGTGAGTACGTTGCAACCCGGGGGATCCTGTAACGGGTGTCAGGGAGAAAGCCCGGTATCCCCGAAGGGGCCGACCAACCAATCTGTCCGATTGGGGTCCCATGGAAATCAACCGTCTCCTGGGCCGGGTTCAACCGGGGTTGACCATCCATCGGAACCTGAAAGTCATTTTCTGAACCACGGCCACCCGCGCTGGACCGGGTCAGGTCAAAGGATCTACTCTTGTCGGCCTTCGACCCACATCACGAGGGTGGGCAGGATGAACAGGGTAAACAGGCTCGCAAAAGCCAGGCCTCCCAGTATGCTGACTACAAAAGGGACCATGGAAAGCAATTCTTCACTGCGTTCGTAAAGAAGGGGGGACAGGCCAAGTACCGTGGTCAGGCTGGTCAGAAATACGGCTCGGAAACGATGCTGCATCGCCGCCGCCGCCGCAACGATTGCCGGTAGAGTGGAGTTTTCCCGGCGCAGAGTGTTATATCGGTCAAGGAGGACCAGGGCATCGTTCACAATGATTCCCAGCACTCCCACCACCCCGAAAACCGACATCGCAGTGAAGTCCCATCCGAGCACCCAGTGACTGGTGATCGCACCGGCAAACGCCATGGGAATACCGAATACAACGACCAGGGGTTTCCAATAGCTGCGCAGGAACCCGGCAACCAGCAGGTACATGGCAAGCAGCACCAGGGGCACCAGGATCCCCAGGGTTTTGAGCATCGAGATTTCGTTGCGTGCACTGCCGTCCAGTTCAATTCTCAAACCGGGATACTTGACGAGCAGATCCGGAATGATGGATGCCGAGATTTTTCTTCTCATCTGAATCGGGGTTACCACGGATTCATCGGCGAAACCGTTGACAAGGGCTGCTTTTTCTCCGTTGATGCTCGTTAAATTTGCCAGGTCCCGGGACTCGGTGATGTCTGCGACAAACGACAGGGGGATTTCGTTGCCCCCCGGTCCGCGAATCCGTTCTTCCGACAGAGCGCTGAGGGACCGCCGTTGTTCCCTCGGATACCGCACGATGACTTTGATTTCATCGTGGTCTCTCTGGATTCGTTGAACTTCCAAACCATGGAAATTGGAACGCAGCTGTACTCCCAGGGACGCCGGTGTCAGGCCTGCCAGCCTGCCCTGGGGGGACAGAGACACTTCAAGCTGGCGTTGCCCTGGAGTCATGTTATCGGTCAGGCCGTAGATTCCGCGTTCGTTCGAGAGCGATTCCCTGAATTCCCCGGCGGCGGCTTTGAGAATCTCGCGATTTTCGTGTCTCAATGAATAGGCGATGTTCGGCTGCAGTTTCGTTCTGGACAGCTGAAATTCAAGCCGTTCAAACATTGAGGTGTCCCCGATCATGGTACGCCAAGCCTGTTCGAACTCCAAAACCGAGGCCAGGCGCTGGGGAGGATCATTGAGATGCACGCGGACCGCTGCGATGTGACTGCTGTTGTATTTCAGTTGTTCATCAGCGGAGCGAAACCAGGTGATGGGTGCACCGGCAATGATGCTGATTGATTCGATGGATTCCCCTTTGAACCCGGCACCTGCCTGCTCCGCCGCCCTGGCAATTTTCCTTGCCGCCTCCACGGTAGTGGAATAGGGCGTGCCAATGGGAAAATGGAGTTCTGCCTGTATGTCGCCGGAGATGTTCCTGTCCTGGTCAAAAAGAATGACTCGAACGGTACCGGAACTGATGAGCAGGAAGGATGCGATGACGACAACAGCTCCGAGGAACGGAGTCAGCACGATGTGCCGGACAGACCAGGAGACGATGGGAGTCACCAGCAGCTCTCGAATGTTGTCGAGCCCTTTTCGGGTGTGAGCCTGAATGTTTCGAAGCGGTGACAGGCTCCAGGGTTTCTCGTGGGCAAGATGGGCGGGCAGGATCAGGAATGCCTCCACCAGGGACACCAGCAGAACGAAAAATGCCACCAATGGGATTACCGTCAGGAGCTGGTAGCGCTCTTCGGTAATAAAGAGAAGGGGCACGAGTGCGAGGGCGGTGGTGAGTACGCCAATAGTGATGGGGTAAACCACCATTCTGGCACCGGAAATTGCCGCATCCAGCGCGTTTTTCCCGCGTTGCCGTTCCGACGCAATGCTTTCTCCCACCACCACGGAGTCGTCCACGACAATTCCAATCAGCAGAAAAAATGCAAAAACCGTCCCGATATTCAAGGTCAATCCGGAAATATCGAAAAACAGCATGGCGCCGATGAAGGACAAGGGAATCCCGAAGGCAACCCAGATCGCCACGCGAAGATCAAAAACCGCAACCAGGCACAGGAACACCAGAATCAGCCCGATCACCCCGCTCGAGACCAGTTCCTGGATACGGCTTATGGCAGGAGTGGCCTGGTCGTTCCAGATGGAGACCGTGAATTCACCGGGAAATGTCTGATTGGAGAGCCACGATTCCACCGTTTCAGCAATTTCCGTCATCGACTGCTGATGGTTGTCCATATCGACTCTGACGAATGCAGTGGGTACGCCATCCAATTCCGAAAGCACCTGGTAATCGGCAAAGCCATCTCGGATCGTCGCTACGTCACCCAGTGTAACGACTGAGCCGCCGAGTTGCGTAATGAGGGGGATGTCTTCGAACTCCTCCCCCGTGGTCCGTTTCGAAATGGAGTGAAGAATGATGTGGCCGCTATCGGTATACAACTCCCCCAGGGAAAGATTCATTGAATCGAGTTCAATTCTTCTTGTGATTTTTGCGAAAGTCAGATCATAGCGGCGCAATTGCTCTTCGTTCAGTTCGATGGTGATTTCCCGGTCCCGCACACCGAGGAGCGTCACTTGGGAGATGTCTGGCAATTCCAGCAGCCCACCCCGCACTTTCTCGGCCATCAGCCGCAGTTCGTTCTCGTCTGCCGACTCGGATGAAATTGCGAGAGTCAAAACCTCCTGGTGAATTTTTCCGATCCTGATTTCGGGTGGCCCGGCACTCGGGGGAGGAAAGTGATCAATGCCGTCTATGGTGTTCTGGACATCTGTCAGAACGGAATCCGGGTCGGAAAAAGGTGTCAGCTCGATGGTGACCCGGCCCCCGCCATCACTGGCCACAGCGATCACGCGTTCGATCCCGGAGAGCCCGATAATGCTTTCTTCCACGCGCCGAAGAATGTCCTGTTCCACTTCTTTGGGAGTCGAGCCGATGGATGGGATGGATACCGTGATCGTGCGCGAGTTGATTTCCGGAAAACGCTGTACGGGCAACTGGGTGGCCGCAATCAATCCGCTGACGAGGAGAAATATCATCAGCAGGTTCGCCGCAACCCGGTTTTCAGCGAAATATGCGATTAAACCTTTATTCATAAACCCGTTCCGACAGTGCAGGCATCCGATACTCTGGATACATCCCCAGGGTGGGGCGGGCGGGGTTCCGGAGAGTCTTGAACGGCATGATTTTATGGGTGCTCGGGGGTTTTCGTCTTTATCACCGAAATGAACGGGGGATCAATTCAGTGGACTGGCAACGACTGCTGCGCCGACTGCCAGGGTTGGGAAATCACCGACCACAATTCCGTCCGCGATGTCAAAGGGTTCAACCATCCAGAATTCATCGGTAAGCCCCAGTATTTTCGGTGTTCGGGCCTTTACGACCCCGTTGTCCACCACCCAGGCCGTTTCACCGGATTGCCGGGCACCATGCGGGAGAGCGAAGGCGCCTTCGTACGTCTGGCCTTGGAGATGGATGGTTGCAAACATTCCGGGCAGCGGCAGGGGATCAGTCGCCGGGTCATCGGCAAACCTGAAAAAGACCCTGATCAGCCGGGATTCCCGGGAGACCACCGAGGATACGCGCTCCAGTTTTGCCCTGTAGGCCTGGTTGCCCACCACGATTTGTGCTGGTCTGCCTGTCACTGGCTGCAGGGTTTCCAGCCATTTCGGGTCCATGGGGGCACTGGCCTGCACCGCTTCGGGGCGGTAGCCTACACCCAGGATGGAAGCATCTTTTCCTACCTGTTCAAATGGACCGGCCAGTTCCCCGACTTCCACATCCGTCCTGATTACGCGAAAATCGTACGGCAGAGAGATTTCGGTCTGCGCCAGTTTCAGCTTGGCCAGGTCCAGCCACGTTTCAAACAATTCACTGCGCGCTACCTGTTTTCTCCGGTCACCGAATGACCTTTTTTCTGATTGGGATTCGAATTTCAACCTGTGAATTCGCAGCCGGGCTTCCGCTTCCTGGACTCGCAACTGGTATTCGGCGGGATCAATCCTGACGAAAACCTCATTGGCAGCGATGGTTTCCCCCGCCCTGAATTTTTCTGAAACCCAGACTATTCGGCCCTGGGCTTCGGACCCGATGGTGATGCGTTCTTCAAGCGTCACATTGCCGGTCAGTTTCAGCGGTAGTGTGAAATCTGTGGTTTGCGGCTGTTCGAGCACGTTGACAGCCGGGGGTGGAAGCTCAACCGGATGATCGACACCGGTATCGCGTTCAATGGGATCGGGTGCTCTGGCCAAAATGAGTGCGACCGCAATAGCACCGACGATGACGATCAGTTGAATGTATCCGAACAGTCGGTTTTTTGGGGAGGGGGGATTCGTTGCTTGCTGAGTCATGGATGAATCAACCGTAAGTGATGACAGGAGTCCGAAAATATTTGGTCAGATCAAAAATTGAAAATTAAAGGTGTTCGCCTTCGGCGAAACCATACGTCCGGTCCAAATGAAATGCACTTCAAGGCAGAGCCAAGTGAATGGGTCCGATTCCGGTATCCCACTCTTTCAAATCTCAAAGCCGTAACATGCATCGCTTGAAATCATAGCAATTTTTCGGTTTATAGTCCAATATTCTGGTGCTGCCGGCCATTTTCCCGGGTAGCACATGAAACGTAGATGCCGGGTCGAAGTGTTGACGAAAAGTGGAATGTCGATCCGGGATGCCGGGCGCCGAGGTCGCACACGATGGGAATCACACAGGCGGTTTGGCACCCGTTTGTGAATGACCTGGTAGCCGGAATGTTTTCGGATTTCAGGGTACGGGGATTTCGTTTCCCGTTGCGGGGATATCATACCCCTTCCGTACCGCGGGTCGGTCCGCGATTTCCAGGTACCAGCGCTTGATGTTCTCGAATTCATGGAGATCCACCCGGTGCCATTCGAACCGGGAAACCCAGGGCCACAATGAAATATCTGCGATGGAATACGCCCCCGCAACAAACTCGTTTTCTTCCAGTTGATCGTCCAGCACGGTATAGAGTCGCTGGATCTCCACTTTGAGGCGTCTTTCGGTGTATTCGCTGACCCCCGGATTGAAATGCATGTAATGATGGGCCTGTCCACAATTGGGCCCCAGTCCGCTCATTTGCCACATCAGCCACTCCAGAATCTGCCATCGATGCACATCCGGCATCAGCATTCCGGTTTTTTCAGCCAGGTAAACCAGGATGGCGCCGGATTCCATCATGTTGTACCCGTTGTCCTCATCCACGATGGCTGGAATCTTGTTATTGGGGCTGATCTGAAGAAAGTCCTCGTCGAACTGGTCATTTTTCCCCAGGTCCACCGGGTGGACAACATAGGGGAGCCCGGTTTCCTCGAGCATGATGGATACCTTACGCCCGTTCGGCGTACTCCAGGTGTACAGATTTATCATATGGGTGCCGTGGTTTTCAGTTAATATCGGTTCACCAGTTTAACAACAAAAAGGGCATAATCGATATCCCATTTGCAGGAGAACCGGGGGTACCAAAAGGGAGGCTTGGATTATAAGCCCGTCTGGGACAAACTAGGAACCCGTACAAGCCCACTGAAGGGACGGAGAATCAATGGTAGATGATCGTGACGTAAATTTGCGCAGTGGTATCAATGCATTCGAATCCAGGCACTTTGCCCTGGCGTTGAAGTTTCTGTCGCCCTTTGCCCAAGCCGGCAATGCGGACGCCCAGTACAGAATGGCCATCATGTATCAGAACGGGCTCGGGATTGTCGCCAACGAAAGGAGTGCCTACCGGAACATGAAAGCCGCGGCGGAACAGGGTCTGGCCCTGGCGCAACACGGATTGGGTTTTATGTACATGGAAGGAGAGTGCACCGAAGCGGATGCCGGGGAGGCCATCCACTGGTTTTCCAAGGCCGCGGAGCAGGGACTGGTGGGTTCCCAGGCCACCCTGGCACGGATATACGGGGAGGGACTCGGTATTCCCGTTGATCTGGACGAGGCCAGGAAGTGGTATCGAAAAGCCGGGTTTGACGATATGGCGGATTCCCTTTAGGTTCGGGGCCATATTCGATGAAAAAGAACGGGATTGGCCAGTGCGTGGGTCCAATGCGAAAAAATCCGTGGACATGACCCCTCAATCCCGAATGCGGGGATATCTGCAGCTGGTGGCCACGGGTCCTGAACTCAGCAGGTCTCTCAATGCCACCGAAGCCGAGGATGCGATGTCGATGATCCTGAACGGCGAGATTGATGAGGTGCGTACGGGAATTTTCCTGATTGCCCTGCGCATGAAACGGGAGAGTGATGCCGAGAACCTGGGGATTCTGAATGCGCTGATCCAGGAAATGGAGCAGACAGAGGTCCGGTGCCCGGAGGTGTTGGTGCTGGCGGACCCGTTTAACGGATATCTGCGGGGTTTGTCCGCGACATCGTTCCTGCCCGCGGTATTGGCCGCCAGCGGATTGCCGTCCTATCTCCACGGCCTGCATGCGGTGGGGCCGAAATATGGGATGACGGCGAATATGATCCTGGCGGCAGCCGGGGTCCATGTCGATGCCAGTGTCGCCGAAGCCGCGGTCTCACTGGAGAATCCGGAGATTGGATGGGCCTATATTGACCAGAAACGATATATTCCCCGATTGGCCGACCTGGTCGGTTTGCGGGATGTGATGGTCAAGCGAAGCTGTATTTCCACGTTGGAAGTGATTCTCCGTCCTCTTTGTGGTGCCCGTTGTACCCACTTGATGACCGGATTTGTGCACAAGGCCTATCCACCGGTATATGCCATGCTGGCAAGGCATGCCGGGTATGGTTCGGCGAGCATTGTAAGGGGGGTCGAAGGCGGCTGTATTCCATCGTTGAGCCAGGTATCCCGGTATTTCGGTTACCGGGGGGAGGAGGAAATCGAGGTGTACAAGCTGACCCCCGGTGAGCTGGGGATTCATCAGGAGAAGCGGGCCATTGCGATTCCGGATGAACATGCGCCGGAGGTCGCGAACACGGGATTCCTGAATACGGGGGTCCTGGAGGATTTGGTTGAATTGAATCTGGAGTTGGGGCTGGACGCACTGGCGAACCGGTCCGGCCCGATGTTGGACAGCCTGGTGTATGGTGCTGCAATTGGCCTGAAACAATCGGGAATGAACCGGACATTGGCCGACGGGGCGGCCCAGGCCAGGAAAGTGATTGCCCGGGGTGAGGCCCTGGCCCGGTTCAAAGCGGGCCGGATGCAATAATGGCCGGCCAGCGGGAGCCCGCAGCCCGGTTTCCCCTATGGTGGATAACCCGGTGTGGACAGTGAATCGGCCCGGGGTGGAGTGGTTTCCCCCACGACGGATAGCATGGAGATTTCACCCGTAGCAGGACGAGATCATGAAGTACCTCCCCTTGATGCATAACTTTTCGGGTTGCCGCTGTCTGGTGGTGGGCGGGGGCAGGGTGGCCCTGCGTCGAGCCCAAAGGGTGAGGGATGCCGGGGGCACGGTGGACGTGATTGCCATTAACCCGCTTCCGGAAATTTGCCGGTTGACCGAACAGTGCGCCGGAAAAGTGGAAAGCCGGGCCTATGTGGCGGATGACATTGCCCGGGGGAAGTACCACCTTGTGGTGGCCGCTACCGATGTGAAGGCCGTCAACCGGCAGATTGCCGCAGATTGCCGTCGGCAGTCCATGCTCGTGAATGTGGTGGATGATTCATCGCTTTGTGATGTGGTTTTTCCTATTGTCATTGACCGGAACCCGGCGCAGATCGCGATATCCAGTGGCAGTGCCTCGCCACAGTTTTCCAGGCTGCTGAGGGACCGGATCAACACCTTCATCCCCCATGGCTACGGCAGGCTGGCAAGGTTGTTTGGAAAATACAGGAGGAGGGTGAACAAAAAGATTCCAGCCATCCGGGACAGGAGAATGTTCTGGAACCGGGTGGTCCACGGGTATATTGCAGAAGGCGCCCTGTCGGGAAATTATGATCTGGCGGAATCCCAGCTGAAGTCCGCCATGGATGATCCGGAAAACTTCCGTGTAAAAGGAGAAGTCTACCTGGTGGGGGCTGGGCCGGGAGACCCGGATCTCTTGACGATGCGCGCTTTCCGGCTGTTGCAGCAGGCCGAGATCATTCTTTATGACCGATTGGTTTCACGGGAGATTCTCCACCGGTTGGAAGCGGGGAAGGAGTTGGTGTATGTCGGGAAACAGCGGGCCAACCATGCCCTGCCACAAAATGACATCAATGAGCTGCTGGTCCAGCATGCACGGCAGGGAAAAAGGGTGGCACGGCTCAAGGGCGGGGACCCGTTTATCTTTGGCCGGGGTGGAGAGGAGATCGAAACGCTGGCGGAAAACGGGATTCCATTCCAGGTCATTCCGGGGATCAGTGCTGCCAATGGCTGTGCCGGTTACGCGGGGATCCCGCTGACCCATCGGGACCACGCGCAATCCGTCCGGTTTGTGACCGGGCAACTGCAAAATGGCACGGTTAACCTGGACTGGGAAAATCTGGTTGCCCCGGGCCAGACCCTGGTCTTTTACATGGGGCTGCGGGGTCTACCGATTATCTGCGAAAAACTGATTGAACATGGATGTGATCGGGATACTCCGGCGGCAGTGATCGAAAAGGGGACTACCCTGGACCAGAAGACCCATGTCAGCACCCTGGAGCAATTGCCCGGGTTAATCGAAAGGTCCGGGGCCCAAGCGCCCACCCTGACCATCGTGGGTTCAGTGGTGACGCTGCATGCTTCACTTAAATGGTTTCACCCGGGGCGGGTCGACACGTCCTGACAGGTGGCCCGGCCAGCTGAGCCACATCGCTGCGCTGCATGTGGATTGGGCCATCGAGGTTCTCCCCGGCCTGGAGTGCCGCCTACGGCCATTATTCCGCAGTCCCAAAGTAGCGCAACCGATGACTGTCCAGAAAATCGAGGACCGTTTGCTGAACCTTGCGCGCCTCCAGAAGCTCGTGACTGGTACTCAAACGTCCTTTCGTATAGACCACGGAGCGACTCCCGTTTGACTTGTTGAGGAAGATACCACACGAGCCCCGGGTCCAGTGACTTCGGAACCACGGATCGTTGGCTCCAACCAAAGTCAGCACAGGCTCGGAGTCCGGTGCCTTGATTCCGACGTACTCGAGCCAGCCCGAGGTGCAGGTCCAGCCCTCGACAATCCGCGCTCGAAGGGAATGTTCAGGACGCGAGGATGAGAACGTTGCTGTCGTGATCCCTCCCTCACTCAGCCCCATGAGGAAGACGTTTGATTTGTCCACCCATGGAAGGGTCTTGGCCTTCGCAATGGCATAACCGGCGTCGTTCTGGCGCATCTGGAGTATCGGGGCGTAGAGACCACCCTGATTGGTCTCCGGGCGGCACGACCGTGGATATTTGAGTCGGGCGAAGCTCGCCGGGGCAATCACAGCGTATCCATTGCGGGCCAGGAGGTTGATCCGGGTTTTCGTTCCCGGCCAAATCCCTGTACAGCCGTGCATGTAAATCACCGTAGGCCAAGTACCCTCGGGTGAGGTGTGACCCTCCTGGAGTCTGGCGATGGTCGTGCTGACATAGCCGCCGCTTGATTTCGGGATGCGCACCAGGGCAGCTTGCCAGGTGCGGTCGATCTCTGCGGGGTCGGACCAGTCGGATCGATGCATGTTCGATGGATCGGTGAACGCCTTGGTGCTGTTGTGCAAACCGCCAGTCGTAACGCACCCCGACAGAGCTAACAGGACAATGATGGGCAGAAGAGATCGGACAGGCACCGACATGCTGGACATGATACTGAAAATTACCGATCAAGACACGCTCAAATTTACCATTTCTGTGATCGGAGCGTAGCGACGCAACTACCGAAGCCCGGATGATATCGATTGGTGAAGGATTTCCCGGCACGAGGTGGCCGACATGGGCCCGGCGGCGGTCTTTGCCATAGCTGAAATCTCCCTGAAAAATGCACGCGAAATGTTGCATGCAACATGGCTCCTGTTTTTTCGCGGTGCAGTAGTCAGATCCTCGAACTGGAGAAGGACATTCCATGTTCGGGAAACCGGGCCCACAGGGCGAAAAAAGTTCCGGAATGCTCTCCCAGTGCCTCCCGCACCCTGGGAGCAATACGGCCGTTGACAGCTACATCATTTCCGCGAGTTCCTGTACACCCTCAATGGCCTGTTTCAGGTCTTCCTCGTCGGTGAAGTAGCCGGGTGAAAATCGAACCGTCCCATTTTGGGGAACGGTATTGGCATCCGTGTGGACAAGGGGCGCACAATGCAGCCCTGCCCGGACGCACACAGCATAATCCGCATCCAGCATGATGCCGATCTGGTCCGCCGGAAGTTCCCGTATGTTCATGGACAGGGTGGCTACCCGTGGACGGTCGCCCCTGGGGCCGTAGACCTTGACGCCCTCAATGGCCCGGAATGCCTTTTCGAGTTCCTGGACATGGGCCTGTTCCCGGGAATTGATATGATTCAGGGCGGACCTACAAAGATCCGTGTGGTCGGTTCCTCCTGCGTCTCCGTTCAATTTCTGTTTTCCCAACGCCGCAAACCACTTTTGTGCGGCATTGAGCCCGGCAATACCGGGGAGGGCCACCGTTCCGGCTTCGAGATGATGCGGATAGTCATCCGGTTGGAACGGGGTGATGGAATCTACCCCTGTGCCGCCCACCCGGGCGGCCCGAATGTCGACACCGTCCCGGACCAGCAATCCACCAATCCCCATTGGGCCAAACAAACCCTTGTGCCCGGTAAAGGCCAATACATCAATGCATCCGTCCTCCATGTCGATGGGCAGGACACCGGCTGTCTGACAGGTGTCCACTACAAATGTAACATTGGCTTCCCGGGTGATTTGGCCGATGGCTTTCAGGTCCTGCACGGAACCCAGGACATTGGAGGCATGATTGACCACGACCACCCTGGTTTCGGGTCGAATGGCTTTTTTGATGTCTTCGGGATCCACATAGCCCTGGTCGTCGTGTTGTACCCGGGTCACGAGGACGCCATGGTCTCTTTCAAGGTGGTTCAGGGGCCGTATGACCGAGTTGTGCTCAACCCGGGTGCTGATGACATGATCCCTGGAGTTCAAGAGTCCGAACAGGGCCATGTTCAGCGAGTCCGAGGCGTTCTGGGTAAAGACCACCCGGCTGCTGTCGCTCTTGAAATTGAAGAACCGGCCCAGCAGTTGGCGGGTTTCCGTGATCATCCGCTCGGCTTCTACCGCCATTTCATGGCCGGCCCTGCCGGGGTTTACCCCGTATCCACGGTAAAACTCATCCATGTATTGATACACGGGTTCCGGTTTTGGCCAGGTGGTGGCGGCGTTGTCGAGATAGTAGTGTTCTTTCATAGGTGGACCCTTTTTTTGGATATTTTCTGGTTGTTTTGCTGGACTGATGTTGCATGCAGGGATGGCCGTAACCCCATGACATGCCTCCCTAAATTCTATAACACCTGGATTAGAACGATAGTGCTAAAACAAACAGGGATGCCATAAATATTGGAACAAGATTCTAACTTATTCCAAACATCGGAATAAACGTTTCAAACTATTGCGATATCCAGTGAAAACCGGGTTTTCGGCAACACGCTTTGCGGTTCATCGGCCGGGGATGGAATACGGCTTATTCCGGGTATTGCTGGAAGGCAGGCAGGGTATCCGTGATGGAGAACCATGGGGCCTTGTCGGCCACAAAGATATGATCGTCCGCCGCGACCATGGGATCATCATCCAGGGCACCCAGGGGGGTTACCGCGAGTTGTCGTTTGCGGTCAATCCGCGGCAATCCGGATGAACAGATGTCACAAAAGACATGGGTGAAATATTTTGCATCCGGTAGTTTGTATTGCTGCATGTGTTCCTGACCCTGGAGGATGGTGACTCCCTTGTCCGATGTGAACCCATTGGTGGTGAACGCCGCTGCCCGGGCACGTCGGCATCGTGTGCAGTGACAATGGTGGATCTGGCTGAATTTTTCGGTTACTTCAAATTTCACGATGCCGCACAGGCAGCTTCCACGAACCACTCCTTCGGGGGGTGCGGGCAAGGGGTCCCTGTCGAATGAAGGCTGGTTCTCTTCCGGTGGAAAGCCGTCATAACAGGCCAGATCATCGGTGATCTCAAACCAGGGGGCTTTGGAGGCCACAAAGATATGGCTGTCCGCATCCGCCCCGGAGTCATGGCTTCCCGCCGGTACAAAAAAAAGGGTGCCGGTGGAATCAAGATTCGGCACCAGAGACCCGCAGGTGCCGCAGAATGTCCGGGTCAATGCTTTGGAAGAGGAATACTCCCGGATGCTGCCCAGGCGGCTTGTCCAGAAAAACCGGTACCCGGGAACAAGGAAATAGGTGCCAAAGGCGGCCCCATGGGCCTTGCGGCACATCTGGCAATGGCAGTGATAGGTCTTCTTCGGGGGCCCGGTGACCTTCCAGGTCACACGGGTGCATAAACAGGTGCCAGTATTCATTGTGTTTCTTCCGGTTGTACTCATGGTCAGCGGTATTTGTCTGGTGTCCGGATTCATCCGTCGGTGGAGGATATCCTGGTCGGTTGCGGGTCATCCTCCACCAGGGTGGGAAGATGCACTGCCCGAAGTATACGAATATGGTTGGAAAAAGTGAAATCCTCCCCGGATTCACCCCGGCGTTCCGCCATGTTGAGAGGGCTCTTTAAAAAATAGGGAACGGATTGAATAGACATATCAGTGTGACACGGGTATTTTGTTTCAGCGAGGAGATCATTTGTTGCCGATGATGATCCTGATTCCACTATATGAGTCAACTGGGGTTTGAGTATGCATGAGTCTACAGGATTTTCGATTTGGGAGTATTCGGCGATTATTTTTGCAGTGGTTGTCATTTCAAAACTGATCAGCAAGAAAACAGGA
Source organism: Candidatus Poriferihabitaceae bacterium (assembly GCA_965214055.1). Classification (GTDB taxonomy): domain Bacteria; phylum Pseudomonadota; class Gammaproteobacteria; order Arenicellales; family Poriferihabitantaceae; genus WTGA01. Next base: position 3,101,993 of record OZ243931.1, on the reverse strand, counting down.
ACGGTGGATGTCAATGCAGAACGACTGTATCAGGGCCTGGAAGAGGACATCAGTCGATTTTCCCAGGGGGTGAAACGGGGGCTGGGGGAGGCATTGATCGGCGCGGCCTTTCCCTTTATCGCCGGGTACGGAATTGCCACGATGTTTGGGTATGGACACCATTCCGCCATGCTGGGGCATTGACCATGACCGCAACCGCCGTCAGCCTGACCATGATGAGTTTGCGTGGAGACCTGTTGCATAAATCCACCGCCGCCACCGGCATTATGACGGCTGCGGCTATTGATGATGTCCTGTCGCTGATCGGGGTGGCGATGCTGGTGCCCATCATTCTGGTGAGTTCAGCCGGGGATGGAGGCAATACCATGTCCGTGGCCGGGATGCTGTGGATTGTCGGCAAAGTCGCCATCTTTTTCGGGATTACCCTGTTTCTGGGTTTGATCGCGTTTCCGGATCGCACCCCCAAGGAACGACCTGCCAACGCGAACTGGCACCAGATTCTGGACCATACAATGAGCCGTGTTCGCGTAAAATTTGGCGCGAGACAGTTCCTGATGCTGCATCGGGGGGAGCTCACACCGCTGACCCTGTTGAATATTACGGTGCCGCTGAGTTTGAAGTGGTGGGAGCCGTATTACCTGGGATTCAAGCAATTCAGGTTTTTGGGAATCGATCTGGCCCGGCCGGAACTCGCCCCGGTTCCGGATGACATGCCGGAATACCGGGAAATGATGGAAGAGGAAAAACGGTGCTATATGACGGCGCCATATGAAGTAAGGCCGTGCAACCCTGGACCAGGTTGGACGAACCCCGCCATGGGTTGCAACCCGCGAAGCGCACGATGAAAACTGCGATTTCCCGAAGCCGGGTTGAACCGGTTTCATCTTGCGCTGCCGTGCAGGGACCCTTCCCAGGTCTTTCTCCATGCGGAAATTTTCATGGCGGATAGCACTCGCAGGGAGGTCATTCGCCAGCTGGACGCCATGGCCATCGAAGATATGGAGGTCGGCGTTCTGATCCCGGGCCGAAAAGACGGGTCATCCAGAATGATCTTGCGGGAATGGAATCGGGCGCATCTTTTGAAGTCCCTCAAGTGGCTCATGGTGAAAAATCTATCAGGGGGGCACATCTTCATTCGCCCACACGGCAGCCAGGGCCTGATTTTCGTTGATGATCTGACGGCATCCAACCTGGCCGAGATGCAACAGGCGGATATCCAGCCGGCGGTGATTGTTGAATCGAGCCCCCGGAACTATCAGACCTGGGTCCGGGTCAGCAATGAGCCCATAGAAAAAACCCTCGCGAGTGCCACAGGCCGGCTTCTGGCCCAGCGATTCGGTGGAGACCCGGGCAGTACCGACTGGCGCCATTTCGGACGGTTGGCAGGGTTCGCCAACTGCAAGCCGAAGTATGTTGGCAAGGATGGCCGTTATCCCTATGTGAAACTTTCGGCAACCCATCCCAATGCCGGGGAACGTACCGTGTCCCCGGCGATCCGTTCCCTTCTTAAGGACGCCCAGGCGACGCTGGAAGAAAGAATGGCGGCCCAGGTGGCCGAGAGCAAACGGATCAAGGCGATGCTGGCCAAGATCGACCCCCGCGACGATCTGAAAGATCCGGCTGATTTTTACCGGCAGGAACTGAAAAAACTGATGACCCGGACGAAGAGCAGCATTGATCTTTCGTCGGCAGATTGGGTCATCGGGAAGCGGATGCTGGAGAAAGGATATATTGCCGGGCAGGTCCAGGCTGCTATCCTTGAGGCAAGTCCTTCGTTGATGACCCGGAAATCCGGGCATGCTGAAGCCTACGTACGCAGGACTGTGAACAAACTCTACGGGCTGATTGGGGAAGAGGGTTGACCTGGCCGGCATGACAGGGGCTCCCCGGCCATTTTCACCCGGGTGTCAAAATTACCTTTCCCGGTTTGTCCTGACTCAACGGGGAAAGACCATTGAGGGCCCGGTGGTAGCGGATTTCCATCAGGTGTAGACCGTGTTTTGAATGCAGGTTGTGGTATATAGTGAGGGGAATTTAAACCAGTCTGCAAGTGCAGAGGATTCATTTATGGGCGTATCAGAAGAATTTCATGACAAGAGTCACGCTATCCTGTTGGATGGCGAATATGTGAAAAGCCAATCCACAAAGCGATTGGATGTCATTGACCCGGCGACGGAGGAGGTCATTTCACAGATCGCCGAAACGTCTGCTGAAGAAGTCAACACCGCGGTGGAAAGTGCCCAGGCGGCCTATCGGGGTTGGTGGAAAAAGAGCGCACTGGAGCGCTCTGAAATCATGCACGAAATAGCGAATGACCTGCTGGCAAGGAAGCCGCGTCTGGCTGAAACACTGACTCGGGAAATGGGTAAGCCCTACAAGGAATCCGCGGATGAAGTGGACTGGTCCGTGTCGGCCATCAGGTACTATGCGGAGATGGGTCGGACGGATATCGGAAGGGTAATGGGGCCGGCAGTGGAAGGGCATCTGAACTATACGCTGAAACTGCCCCTGGGAGTGGTGGTTTCCATTCAGCCTTTCAACTATCCGATGACGCTGTTGGCATGGGAAGGTGCGGCAGCACTGACTGCCGGCAACGCTGTCATCGCCAAGCCGTCGGAATACACCACCATTACCACGCTCCTGTTCGCCGAGTCATTCAACAAATATCTGCCGGCTGGACTGTTTCAGGTGCTCACGGGGGCGGGAGAAACCGGCCGTCGTTTGGTGGAACATCCCCGGACCAATATGGTGGCCTTTACCGGCAGTGTGCCGACCGGCCGTGCCATTGCCGCCCGGTGCGGTGAAATGATGAAACCGTCGTTAATCGAAACCTCCGGCAATGATCCATTCCTGATCATGCCGTCCGCTCCCCTTGATGTGGTGGCCCGGGGTGCTGCCTTTTCCGCTTATATGAATTGTGGACAGATATGCGTTTCTGCCGAGCGGTTTTTTGTTCATGAAGCCATCCACGATGAATTTATCCACAAATTGAAGGAACATGCCCGGGCGATTCGAATTGGCAACGGGCTGGACAAGGTGGAAATGGGCCCGATGGTTGCGGAAAAAGAACGTGAGAGATACGAACAGGTACTGTCCCGGGCCCGGGAACAGGGGGCAAAACTCGATCACGGCGGTGGACGTCCCCCGGGTCTGACAAAGGGATGGTTCGTGGAGCCCACCATACTGTCGGGGTGCACCCCGCAGATGGAGATATTCAATAACGAAATTTTTGGTCCGGTGGCCCCGGTGTGCAGGGTAAAAAGCTTTGACGAAGCCCTGGAACTGGCCAATGATTCCCGGTATGGGCTGGGGGCCTGCCTGTATACCCTGGACATGAAGGAAAGCATCCGGGCATCCGAGGAACTGGACGGCGGCATGGTATGGATCAATGCGCCGTTGCTGGATAACGATGCCGGGCCGTTTGGGGGGACCAAGATGAGCGGGATGGGGCGCCAGTTGGGGCCGGAAGGTCTGGAGACCTTTCGCAAGACCAAATTTGTCTGGTTGGACCCCCATTGCGGAACCCAGGATTTCTGGTGGTTTCCCTATAACGACAGCGAATCCTATGGAGGGCACAGCGGTTTGCAGGCCGGGACGTCCGAATGATTGCCCGGTTTCCTCCAGAGCCTGAATCCGAAAAGGTGAAAGCCCGAATACTCCACGGCCTGACCTCTTTCTTTGTATCCATTGACCGATGAATTTCCCCGAACAGGTGCTCGTCCATGGCGGACCGGGATAATCCAGACCGGTCCCCAGGAAGGCGAAAGGGACGGTCTGCCCGGTTGAAACGGCGCAGTACCCAGGTCAGGTCCGCCGCGCCAACCGCATTTCGGAATATTCCCACTGCCGAACTGCTGGGTGAAGAAAGTCTGGACAGACTGGAATCTCATGCCGACTGGATACTCCGGGAAATCGGGATTGAATTCCGGGGGGACCAGGAAGTCCTGGACCTGTTTCGCCAGGCGGGTGCCACGGTCCGGGGTGATCGGGTGCAATTCGATCCTGGTCATGCCAAGGCCCTGTGCTCCACTGCGCCCGCCGAGTTTGTGATGCACGGCCGGGACCCGGAAAAGTCCATTACAGTGGGAGGGAACTTCGTATCGTTTACCCCCGGTTATGGTTCGCCGTTTGTTACCGACCATGACCAAGGGAGAAGGTACGCTACGCTGGAAGATTTCCAGAACTTCATCAAATTGACCTATATGACCCCCTGGCTCCACCATTCCGGAGGCACGGTGTGCGAGCCCGTGGATGTTCCGGTCAACAAGCGTCACCTGGATATGGTTTATGCCCATATCCGTTACACCACCAAGCCGTTTATGGGTGGGGTGACCGCCGCAGACCGGGCGGAAGATTCCATCGACATGGCCAGACTCCTGCATGGTGAGGAGTTCATGGAGAACCATTGTGTTATCCAGGGAAATATCAATTTGAACTCCCCCCTGGTACTGGACAGTATCATGTCCGGGGCCCTGAAAGTGTATGCCCGGGAAAACCAGTGCAATTTCATTTCCCCGTTCATTCTCGGCGGTGCCATGGGTCCGGTGACCCAGCCGGCCCTGATTGCCCAGGCACATGCGGAAACCATCGCTGCCATTGCCCTGACCCAGTTGGTGAGAAAGGGGGCCCCGGTGGTGTACGGCAATTTCCTCACCACCCTGGACCTGCAGACCGGTGCCCCCACCTTTGGTTCCCCGGAAGCGGTCCTGTCTGCATTGGCCCTGGGCCAGCTAAGCCGGAGAATGAATTTGCCATTGCGGGGGATTGGGCATGTGACGGCGGCAAAAACCGCAGATGGCCAGGCCATGCAGGAATCGTCGGATTCCATGAATGCCGCCTTGCTGGCCGGGTCCAGCATTGTTTTTCATGCAGCTGGTTGGCTGGAGGGTGGCCTGACCATGGGCTATGAAAAGTTTATGCTGGACCTGGACCGTTGCGGGATGATGTGCCGGATGCTCCAAGGGATGGCCATTGATGACAACCAGCTGGCCCACAGTGCGTACCGTCAGGCCGGCCCGGGCCAGAATTTTCTCAGTGTGGATCACACCCTGGAGAATTTCGAAACGGCGAATTACCGGTCGGACCTGCTGGCCGACACCCAGTCATTTGAACAATGGACGGACTCGGGGAAACGGGATGCACAACAGCGGGCCCACCTGAAATGGAAGCAGATGCTGCGGGAATTTGAAGACCCCGGCCTGGACCCCGCCATTGACGAGGCGCTGGTTGAGTTTGTACAACGAAAGAAAGCCTCCATGGACGACCAGTGGTATTGAATGTGGTGTCCGGCCGGGGATGCGGGATGGCCCGGAGTTTGCCGGCACATAAAAGTGTGGTATATCACTGGCATGCCATCTCCTCGATGCCGGTTTTGCCTTGCCAAATCCGCACGGGGACCCTGTTAACCCTGAATCGACCAGACCCCAAAGAGCATACAATGAGCATAACCCGTTATCATACTGGCCAGAGAATGAGCCAGATCGTCGTTCATGGCGATACCATCTATCTTGCCGGACAAGTGGCTGCGGACCGGACTGCAAATATTACCGTACAGACCGAACAGGTACTGGAGAAAATTGACCACCTGCTTGGTGAAGCAGGCAGCAGCAGGTCCCATTTATTGTCTGTACAGGTCTGGCTCGGGAATATCGGCCATTTTGCACCGATGAACGCCGTATGGGACGCCTGGGTTCCCGAAGGTCATGCCCCGGCACGGGCCTGTATCGAAGCGCGGCTTGCCAGTCCGGATTTGCTGGTGGAGATCGGTGTGATCGCTGCAAAGCCGGTTTGAATTCATGTTGGATTTTATTTCCTGTCAGGATTTTCCCGACCACAACCGGTTTTGGCCGGTGAGTTTCAGCCAGTCGTGGACAGCAGACGGGAAAGGCATGGCAGGGGGTTGCTTTCGTGGGGGGAATCGGCGGATGTGGTGGCTGAGTTGACCGGGCCAATCCGGTATACTGCCGGAAAACACCCCACCCCACGCGGATGAAGATACGCAATATTGAAGTCTATGGCTATAACCTGAGCTATCGTGATGGGGCGTACGTGATGTCCCGTAACCAGGTGGTGACCCACCTGCCCAGCACGGTGGTTCGAATCCTCACAGATGAAGGTCTTGAGGGATGGGGAGAGGTCTGCCCATTGGGTCCGTTATACCTGGCCGCTCATGCAGAAGGGGCCCGGGCGGCCCTCTTTCAAATGGCCCCGGCGCTTGTTGGAGCGGACCCGGCCAATCTCTCCGCAGTCCATGTTCTTATGAATTCCGCGCTGCGTGGACATGGCTATGCAAAAGCCGCGATGGACGTGGCCTGCTGGGACCTGTTGGGTAAGTCAACCGGCCGGGATGTGACGACATTACTGGGCGGGAGGTTACAGGATTCATTTCCCCTGTACAGGGCTGTACCCCTTGGACCCGCCGCAGAAATGAGCGAGTATGTGCTGGCATGCAAACAGGAAGGCATACAGTACTTTCAGCTGAAAATCGGCGCTGACCCCTATGAGGATGCCGAACGTGTGCGCCATGTCGTGGAAATCACGGGTTCCGAAGACTGCATCATTGCGGATGCCAACGGGGGATGGTGTCTGCAGGATGCCATGATCGCTGCCCGGCTGCTGGAACCGTTTCACCGGGTTTTCTTTGAAGAACCCTGCAGGACGCTGAAAGAATGTCTGCATGTGCGCCGGCACACCAACCTGCCCATGGTGTTGGATGAAGTCATCACTGATGTGAATACGTTGTTGTCCGCCTTCCATGAAAATGGCATGGAGGCCGTGAACCTGAAAATTTCAAAGTTTTCCGGGCTGACAGGGTCGAAGCTCGTTCGGGATATTACTGACCAGCTGGGGTTGCGAATTACCATCGAAGACACCTGGGGCGGCGACCTGGTGACGGCGGCTGTCAGCCATTTGGCTGCCAGTACCAGGGCAGAGAAAACCCTCACCGTTTCGTTCATGAATGACTGGACCAATGAGCATATCGCCGGTTACCAGCCGCGTTCTGAAAAGGGCATGGGCGCAGCCCCCACCGGACCGGGCCTGGGTGTGGAAGTCGATATCGACCAACTGGGCAAGCCCCTGTTTACCGTTGTCTGAAATGACCAGCGGGGAGGTACCGTCAGGCAATGGTATTTCTTTTATGGGCTCATAGAAGTCGGATTTGGCAGGGGGTCATGATCACCCTGCCGTATTTTTTACCTTTCAACTCCTCTGACAGTAGAGCCTGCTGTCTTGCTGTTGGATGAGCTACTCGGGTCCGGCGGTTTCATGGCGTACAATCTCATTGTCTAGCATATTCACTAAGATATTCATTTTCTTGGCATCTGATGTGTAATTCTATTCAAATTCCACTCACTTATAACCGAGTGGCAGCCTTGGGGACTCTGGCGGTTGGACGGGACAGAGGCGATTGCATTGGCAACCTCAATGATCCGTCAAGAGAATATACTGCTTAATCATGTATATAAGTCCCAATCGTCAGATTGTACTGGATACCGAGACCACTGGCCTTAAGCCGGGGGAAGGCCATAGGATTATTGAAGTGGGAGCAGTAGAGTTGGTCGATGGTGTCAGGACTGGCAAGACAATCCAGTTCTATATCAATCCTGAAAGGAAAATCCCGAAGCGAGTAATCAAAATACACGGAATCACGGATAGTCAGGTGGCTGACAAGCCAACATTCGGGGAGGTCGCGGGGGAATTGTTGGATTTTCTGGATGGAGCCGAGTTGGTGATCCATCATGCGCCATTCGATGTGCAGTTTCTGAATATCGAGTTTGTAAAAGCTGGTTTTAAACCTGGAACAATTGAAAATCATTGCAAAATATTTGATACCTTGACACTGGCCAGGCAAATTTGGCCAAGGCGACCAAATGAACTTGATGATGTGTGTAAGCGGGTAGGCATTAACTTGTCGAGACGGAAACATCATGGCGCGTTACTTGATGCTGAGTTGTTGACGGATGCGTATATTGCCATGCTCGGAGTAAAAGAAATCAGCGCAATGATCGGGCGCGTGTTCAAGTGGGCAGCTGTGGCGGTCGGGTTGGTGGTGGCTCTTTATTTCGTAGGTTTCGGGTAATTGGGGGAAACTTCTCAGGGCAGCTTCCCCCAATTACCGTTTCCGGCCTGTATTCGGTTGATTTCAGGTTATGTTGAAGCATTCAACCAGCCAGCCCAATCGCTTTGCATATCATTCACGGCGGTGCCGGGATTCTGTCAGGCAGGTGGCATTGTACAAGGTGATCTTGGCACTGCCATGCCGGGTGCATTCATGGCATTTTTCCTCATCGGCCTGCACCCGGACCAGTGGGCAGTGATCTTGGAAATCCAGGTCAGTTTCATTTCTCCGGGACATCCCGGAAAACTGGAAGGAAATGGCCGGGTGGTACACCAGGCGGTGGAGTGCGCATCTCCCGGGTGAACTGTATCAGGAGAGACACCGGCTTCCACCGCACCTTCCACGGTCAAACTCATCAGGTGGCAGGCCGTAAATGTGCGGGATGATCAAGGATCGGGGTGGCTCAAATCTTCAATTGATCCAACCCGAGGGACTGGTACCATGGATACATGGAAAGGTTTTCAGGGTTGGAATCCGGTTCCGATTTGAGCAGCAGCCATAACGAGTTCGTACACACGATTCTGTCCACGATCTTCGAAAAATATCGTTTCTCACCGTCCGAGAGTTTCCGGACCCTTTCATAGGCAGCGATCAGGGTGTTGAACAGTACCGGGTCATACTGGTCATCGGGAAAGCAGTTGTGTATTGCCGCATAAGCCAGGTCATATACGGGATATCCAATGGACGTTTCCTCCCAGTCAATCAGAGCAACCAGTTTCTCACCCGCGAACAGTGTATTGCCGGACCAGGGGTCGCCATGAACGATACCCGTGGGAAGGTCGGGGGTGGGTTGGGACACGGAAGTCTGAATTTTTCTTGCCAGTTCGGCGATCAGGCTTTCGTCGAACCGGGACCGGGCAAGATCGAGATGGGCGGCCAGGTAGTCCGGGTGCCACCATGTCCTGCGCCGGGGGAAATTTTGAACATCAATCAGGTGGAGGGCGGCGAGAGTGGTTGCCAGGTCTGCCATCATGGGAGGTGAAAGGCGAAAGGGGGGCGCGCCTTCCACAAACCGGGTGACCATTGCCGTCATCCCTCCCGCTTCGTAAACAAATTCCCCGTGGCGGGAGCAGTGGCAGTGGGGGACGGGAAGGGGTGAGCGGGCAAGGAGAGTCAGGTACTGAATTTCAGATTGGAGATGTTCTGCGCGGTGTGTGGTTGAAATCCGGATGACATATTGCCCGGTATCCGTCCGGATCTTGAAATTTGTGTTTGCGTAGCCGCCGGAATCGGTGGACTCAATGATCCGCCCCAGATCAAAAAATCTGCAAATTCCAGTCAATAAGCCGTGCGGTGAGTCGGACATGGGGGGTGCCGCGAAAGAAAAGGAGGGGATTTATGTCCACTGGTTGACAAAAATACATTTGTCGATGGATCACTTGGGTTGATCATTCATTGCATCTCTCATCGCACTGTCCGTTACCGTCCTGATCCCAAATCCGAAACCCGGCATTGAACGGCTTCCCCCGTGCCCGGGTGCAACCCGCCAGCACAAAGATGCGTCATATCCGAAACGGTCCCGGCAGGCCGCACTTACCCGGGGACGATGGTCCTGCCATCACAATGAAATATTCTGCCAAACCCGTTGATTGGCTCGGTAATCCCGGCCCGCCTCAAACAACTCCACATCTGTGCCTGGTTGCTGGTAATCACCGGCTTCCCGGTAATGGCTTCGATTTCATCCACCACCTCCAGGGCCCGTATGCCGCCACAACTCAGAAAAATGGCATCCGCATCTTCCCGGTTGATTTCCACGGCGAATTTTGTCCAGTATTCTGGAGTGATTTGTCCATATTCGACACCGGTTCCAAGATTGAGCCCTTGGATATCCAATATCTCGAACCCCTTGTTGTACAGGAAATCCGCTTCCTGGGTGTTGATTTCATCCAGGTAGGGCGTGCCGACGACAATCTTTTTTGCCCCCAGTTCATTCAGCGCATCGACTACGCCGGTGACCAGTGTCATCGGAATCGCGTAGGGTGCACCCTTCAATATTTCCTCCTTGACCCTTTTTTCTCCAATGACGATGGAACCCGAAGTACAGCTGTAGCTGATCACATCGGGTTGGGTATGTGGCTGAATTCTGGTGGCGGCATCCGCCATATGTTCAATGTGCCGGGAAAGGGTTTCGCTGGTCGTATAATCCTCGGTCATCAGCCGGGTGATATGGACCCCCACCCCGGGGGGCACCATATCAAAAAAATCGCTTTCAGCGGCCAGGTCGGTAGACATCAGGATAAATCCCAGTCTGGCCCGGAAGTGCCGGCCTTCGTCTAATTCGGCCTCTCGTGGAGCAGAATGAACAGGTTTTCCTGGTTGGTACATGATGGTTTCTCCGGTTTGGTGTTTTACGAACAGGGGGCGTGAATCACAACCTTCTCAATGTCTTTTGGGAATGCGGTGAGAGCTTCGTACCCATCTTCGGTAACGATGACGCTGTCCCCAACCTGCGCCCTGAAATCGTCGGTGCAGACCGACCCATCCACTGCCAGCACCATATTGGGCTGCAAAACTGTCCTGTCGTGGGAAACGAGCTCCGGTTTTTCCAGAAAACTGAATCCGGTCCCGCGTCCGCACCGGAACGGATAATCATACCCTGCTTCCCGGATAACCCGGGCATATGCGGCATGGACTTCTTCTGCGGTAACCCCGGCCCGCAGGACTTCCAGTGCCGCGGCCTGGCTTTCCACTGCGACATGGTAAAGGGCCGCCTGTGACTTGTCCTGGATTTCTCCGATCCAGAATGTGCGGTCGAAACCAAGCTTGAACCGATGGAAATTGGTCATCCCGCAAAAACACAGAAAAACCGGTTCTCCATATCCCATGACCCGGGTGGAAGCACGATGATGGGTCATGGTGATTTCATCTCCAGAGGCCATGATTTGCAGAAAATGGGTGTTCGGGGACATGTAGGGGGAGGATGGGTAGTGTTGTTCCAGGATTCTGGAGGCGGTTTTGGTGCCGGCTGCTGAAGTAGCCAGTGCAACTTCGTATTCCGGTACTCCCACCCCGATGGTCTCCTGACCCGCTTTCATCATGGCCATGGCGACTTCTCCGGCATGCCGGGCGAGCTGCAGTTCTTCTTTGGACTTGATCATGCGCATGGTGGACAGGATCGGGGTGATGTCCATTAACGGCTTTTCGGTCACCACTGTGGACACGAATTCCCGGACCACCTGGGGAATGTACCGGGATTCAATAGCCACCCGGGACCGGGCTTTCAGGGCACCGGGGAGGGATTCCCGCCATTCATTTCCCTGACCGTCATTCCAGGCTTCGATCCGGTCTACCATGGCGGTTGCCCGGGCCGTATTCAGGTCGATCATCGGTGTAACCAGAAGGGATTCACCGTCCACGGGGACCAGCAGGATGGTGGGGCGACCGAAGTCCATATGCAGATAGTCGTAGTATCCCGTCAGGTAATAGATGCTGTCTTCGTCCGTAACCATACCCACTTCCATCCCAGCCTTGTCCAGCCGGGCACGAAGGTCGCACAGGCGCTTCTCAAACATGGAGGGGGAGCCGGGAAGTGTGAGAGATGCCCCATGCCAGGGAAAAGGGGTGGGTCGTGCCCACCCATGTGTGGAGGGATTGCCGCAGGCAGCTAAGGCAAAGCAGGCCGGTTTCCACGTGTTTTATTACCGTTTGGGTTGTTATTTCCGGATTATAGTGCATCTGCCATTCCCCCTGGATCAGTTTTGGATCAAAATTAGACTAGGTATCCATTTGTAATTTGAGATAATATTCAGCGTCTCACACTGGAGATGATGCACACCGGGGAGTATACAGTCTGATACAGTCGCACATGGCTGTCGGATGAATGCCAATTCCGAATTGAGAGAGACTTGATGACACGATTTTCCGCATGGGCCGTTTTTAAAGCGGGGTTGAGCGGTCAGAAAAACTGGGGCCGCCAATGGCGGGACCCGGAACCCAGGCCGGCATACGATGTGATCATCGTGGGGGCGGGCCTGCACGGGTTGGCGACCGCCTACTACCTGGGGAAAAACCATGGCGTAAAAAACATCGCGGTCATTGAGAAAGGCTGGCTCGGTGGTGGCAATGCGGGGCGAAATACTACCATCATACGTTCCAACTACATGATGCCGGGAAATCGCCAGTTCTACGAGCATTCGCTGAAACTCTGGGAAAATCTGAGTCATGACCTGAACTACAACGTGATGTTCAGCCAGCGTGCACACGTTTCCCTGTTTCACAGTCCCGCCGCCCGGGATGCGGCGGCACGGCGATACAACCTCATGCGCCTGACGGGTTCGGATGGCGAATTCTGGGATCTGGCCAGGTTGAAAAGGGAAATTCCCCACCTGAACTACAATCATGCGCGGTTTCCGATTATCGGGGCGGCGGTTCAGCCAAGGGCCGGAAATGCCCGGCACGATGCGGTAGCCTGGGGATATGCCCGTGGTGCGGACCAGCAGGGGGTGGACATTATCCAGAACTGTGAAGTCACCGGGGTGAACCGGGAAGACGGAAAGATTGTTTCCCTGCAGACCAGCCGGGGTTCCATTGGTGCAAAGAAAGTTGGCTTTGCAGTGGCCGGAAATTCGTCCCGGCTCTGGCAGATGGCAGACCTGGGCAATCTTCCCATCGAAACCCATCTGCTCCAGGCCTTTGTTTCCGAGCCCATCAAGCCGATGCTCGACCAGGTGGTGGTCTACGGGGTCGGAGGCGCGCACTTCTATATTTCCCAGTCCGACAAGGGTGGTATGGTGTTTGGAGGGGACCTGGACTGGTACAAATCCTATGCCCAGCGCGGCAATCTGCCCCTGGTTCAGGATGTATCGGAATGTACGACCGCCATTTTGCCGTGTCTCTCCCGGGTCCGGTTGCTCAGACACTGGGCAGGCTTGATGGACATGTCCATGGATGGGTCTCCTTTTATCTGCAAAACGCCGGTGGGGAATCTGTATCTGAATGCAGGCTGGAATTATGGCGGATTCAAGGCCTCCCCGGCATCGGGCTGGTATTTTGCCGACCTGATTGCCAATGACCGGCCGGACCCGGCCATCGAGCACTTTGACCTGAACCGGTTCTCGCGCGGTGTCAATATTGATGAGCGCGGAGCAGGTCCGGATCCCAAGCTGCATGGATAGGTGAGTAGATGATTCGAATCAATTGCCCGTATTGCGGTGAACGCGATCATGCTGAATTCAGTTATGGTGGAGATGCCACGGTGGAGTATCCCGCGTTGGATGCTCCAGTTGAGCAATGGCATGATGCGGTCTTCCTGCGGGAAAATATCCGGGGGGTGCAGAGCGAAACCTGGCACCATGTCAATGGTTGCAGAATGTGGCTGATCGTGGAACGGGATACCGTAACCCATGAAATCCACTCGGTGCGGCCGGCCCATGAGGGGATTGCCCGGTCCCTGGAAGCCCAAAAGGAACCGGAGAAGGCGGAATGAGCGCAAAAAGATTGCCCGAAGGCGGGTTGATTGACCGCGACAAACCGCTGTGGTTTACCTGGGACGGCAAGGACGTCAGTGGATTTTCCGGGGATACCCTGGCTTCCGCCTTGCTGGCCAATGGTGAAAGCATCCTGGGCCGGAGTTTCAAATATCACCGCCCCCGGGGCATCATGTCTGCCGGGGTGGAGGAATCCGGTGCCCTGGTGACCGTGGGGGAAGGGAACCGGACCGAACCGAATGTCAAGGTGACGACCCAGGAGTTGTACAGCGGACTGGTGGTATCAGGACAAAATGCCTGGCCCAATGTCCGGTTTGACGTGGGCGCGGTCAATACCCTGTTCAACCGTTTCTTGGCGGCGGGTTTCTACTATAAGACATTCATGGGCACTCCACTGATGGGGTGGGGGAACGGGACCGGTGTGTGGATGCAGTGTGAACGGTTGATCCGCAAGGCGGCGGGAATGGGTCGGGCATCCCGTGAAGCCGACCCGGATACCTATGAACATGGTCATCTTTTTTGTGATGTGCTGGTGGTCGGGTCGGGGCCGGCCGGACTGTCCGCCGCCCGGACCGCTGCCGGAGCGGGTCTGGATGTGGTGCTTGTGGAGCAGGATTTTGAGCTTGGCGGTCATTTGTTGAGTCGCGGAGACAGGTCTTCCCGGAAAAAGCGGTTGGAACTCATTGCGGAAGCGGAAAAGGCAGGGGTCCGGACAATGCTCAGAACGACTGTTTTCGGCCTGTATGATTATGGTGTGGCGGGACTGGTTGAACGGGTTACCGATCATGTTTCCAAGCCGGAAAGTGTCTATCCCCGTCACCGCTTCTGGACCCTGCGTGCCAGGCACACCGTCCTTGCAACCGGTGCGCTGGAACGAATATTTGTATTTGGCAACAATGACCGCCCGGGCGTGATGAACGTAAATGCGGGTCGGACGTATCTGAATCGGTACGGCGTGCTCCCGGGAGAAAAGATCGTTATTGCAACCAATAACGACTCGGCCTATTCGGCGGCAGTGGAACTGTCGAGGGCGGGAGCGGAGGTGAGCATGCTCGAAACAAGAACCACCGTTTCTGCGCAGTTGATGAGGCAGGTTGGTAAAGCGGGGGTGAGTGTAAGCACCCGGTCCGCACCGATGAATGTGCGGGGAGCCCGAGGCATTACCGGGCTGGATGTGGCGGTCAAGACCCATTCCGGCTGGACGGCAAAAGGTTCGGAGCCCTGTGACCTGCTGCTGGTGTCCGGCGGATGGTCCCCTGTCGTCCATTTGCTGTCTCACCGGGGCGTTCAACCGGTCTGGGACCCGATCCAGGCCTGTTTTCTGCCCGGTGAAACCGGTGAATCCATTCACATGGCAGGGTCCGCAGCCGGTGTCTGGAATACCCGCGGTTGCCTGGTTTCTGGACAGGCTGCCGGGGCCAGGGCAGCCAGGGCACTGGGATGCAGTGTCCCACAGGTCGATGCACCGAGGGCAGGGGGGTGGAAAAGTTCCATCGAGCCCGTGTATGAAATCAGCACATCCACCGGGAAACAGAAAGGTTTCGTTGACCCCCAGCATGATGTCACTGCCGGGGATGTCCGGTTGGCGCACCGTGAGGGTTTTGTCTCGGTGGAGCATCTCAAACGCTATACTACGCTGGGGATGGCAACGGATGGCGGCAAGGTGGGGAATATTATCGGACTCGCGCTCATGGCCGATGCCCTGGGAAAGGAAATCCCTGAAGTGGGCACCACCACTTTCAGGCCACCCTACACCCCGGTTTCCATTGGGGCCCTGCGCGGGCGCAATGTCGACGAACATTTTCGACCGCTGCGCCGAACACCGATGCACAACTGGAACCTGGAGCACGGAGCGACCATGACCATGGCGGGTCTCTGGCACCGCCCGTGGTATTTCGCCCGGTCAGAAGAAGGGCTCAGCGAGGCGTATGTCCGGGAAACCGAAACGACCCGTGAATCGGTGGGATTGTGCGATGTGACCTCACTCGGCAAGATTGCCATCCAGGGGCCGGATGCGACTGAATTCCTGAATCGGATTTACACCAACCCTTTTGCGAAACTGCCCATTGGCAAGGCCCGGTACGGCATCATGTTGCGGGATGACGGATTTGTCATGGATGATGGCACCACCTGGCGGTTGTCGGAGACCGACTATTTCATGACCACCACCACGGCCCATGCTGCCAAGGTGATGGCCTGGATTGAGGAACTGCTCCAGACACGCTGGCAGGATTTGAAAGTGGCGGTGACCTCGGTTTCCGAGCAATGGGCGGGGAGCGCAGTGGCCGGACCCCGGTCGAGAGCGGTTCTGGCTGCCTGTGTTGAAGACCCTTCCGTGATGGAAAACGAAGTTTTTCCGTTTATGGGGGTGATTGAATCGGAACTCAAAGGCGGTATCCCCTGCCGGATTGCGAGAATCAGTTTCTCCGGGGAAATGGCATTTGAAGTGTATGTGCCGTCAGATTATGGACCGGCCATGATGGATATGCTTTGGAAGCAGGCCCAGTCCGTGGGGGGCTGTCTGTATGGACTGGAAGCTCTGGGGGCCATGCGCATCGAAAAGGGTCACGTGACAGGCGCCGAGCTCGATGGCCGGGTCAGCATCGATGATGCCGGTCTTGGCAAGATGGCATCTCCCAATAAATCCTTTATTGGCAGTGTTTTACGGAACCGACCTGAACTGTTGCGTGAAGATCGGCCACGCCTGGTGGGAATCAAGCCCAGGAATCCCGGTGAAACATTCAATGCGGGTTCCATCTTATGTGAAGCGGACAAGGTATCCGGCATGGGAGAAGGCTGGATTACCGCAGTTACCCATTCCCCGGCCATGGGCCACTGGATCGGGCTCGGTTTTATCCGTGGAGGCCATGCACCCTGGGAAGGAAAAACCCTGGTTGCGGCGGACCCGGTCAGAAAGGGCAATATTGACGTGGAAGTGATTTCTCCGCATATGTATGACCCGAGTGGGGAGAGAATGCATGGCTGATCGGGCATCGGCCCTGCTGGGGCATTATCCTGTCGGGAAGTCCGGAGTTGCCGGCATCAATGATGTCCCCGGGGTGACTTTGCAGGAAGTGCCCGGCCTGGTGTTGCACCAGGTGTCGGCATGGCCGGATACCATTGACGAAGTGGGAAGAACGGCGATGGAGGCAGCGGGATGCCAGACGGTTCCAGGGTCATGTCTGGCCGAAGAAGGCCGGCATGCCGCACTCCTTCGAATTGAACCTTTGAAATGGTGGATGGTCGGTGCACAGGCACCGGGTATCGTTGCAGAAAAAGGCACCACCCTGGACCTTTCCCACTCCAGAACACATATCCGTATCACCGGCGATGAATCGGTGTCCCTGCTCAACCGACATCTGCCGGTTGATCTCAGGGAAGAGACCTTTGCAGTGGGTTCCGTGGCTTCAACCGTGTTGCACCATGTTGGGGTGACTGTATGGCATTCCAGCAATGGGTATGAGTTGTTCCTGCCCCGTGGCTTCGCCCTGTCGCTGTGGGAGTTGCTGGTGGAAACCGCCCGGCAGTTTGGGCTGGAAATCGTATAGGCCCCACGCCCTCACTGTTTTTCGGGAACCCCGTGCCAGTGTGGAGCGCACACCCGCTTCGACTGCGTTCGTTGTCCGAAGATTACAGCACCCTGGACAGGGGCGCGGTGATCCCCCTGGTGATCCCCCTCTTGCTCGGACCCTCTTACCCGGACTCGGTAGAGCTGGGCAGGCAGGAGGTGAACCCGGACCGCATCAAACTCGCCGCCGGCGCCGACCCGCACCTGTTTGGCGCTCCCGCTGGTCGACGCTCTTAACCGTCACGTATTGCTCTTTGAGATAGCACCATCCACAAACCGAACGAAATCCTCATCATAAGCTTTTCTCCCATAAGGGCTTTTTCTCCAACAATTTAGCATGGGTGGTGCAGAATAAAACAATGATATAAGGCGTTCCAAATCTTCTAAATCCTCTGGGGTGGTTATTGATTTATAGTGCCCCCAGTGAATCCTCATCCAACTTTGGCACAGGGTATCGACTTGTAAAGCGCTGTCAACACTGACGTTCATCTCTGAACCCAATATCTCATAAATTGATTTTAGGTCGGATGACACAATCCAGTTTTTACGCAGTTCAGGATTGTTTACCATGGCAAGATCGAGATCCCGTATGCCAATAGACCTTGCAGTTCGAGATGTATCCGCTGCGGCAAGTCTTGCAAATCGAACTTGAAAAGCCAGATACAACAGGGAAATCACCAGCGCAATGACACCGATGATTTCAGAAATTGTAGCAATAGCAATCCAGTTCATGAGTATTTCTCCAACCATTGAATGCAACGTTACGCATCACGTTCTCCATAACTGCGCATGGCTGAGTATTCCACGGAAAGTTGCCATCCCCCGATCGGAGCGTAGCGACGCATTACAGTAGCCTGATATGTGAACGTCCACATATCAGGCCGAATAGTACCCAGTTGGTGGAAGGATTTCCACTATCTGGAGAATAGATCAGGCAATCATCCTGCATCGCCGGATCACGCCAGCCACATTGGTTTTTGCTGTTCATAACAAAGTTAGTAGTAGGGCCTGTGGAGTTGTGGGCGATATGTTGAATTCAACATATTGGTCAAGAAGCCCGCGAGTGTGTTCAGGCGGTGGTCAACGCGACAGCATTGTCCACGGTAATACCGAGTTACGTTCCGGAAAGGACGAGATCATGCGGTTTTCGGTTCCATTGATTCGGCAATAAGAGCCTGTCTTGTGAGGAGCAGGAGTGGATTGTCATAAAAATGTTTGACCAGTCCATATCGTCCTTGCACGGCAGTTTCTGATACTATTTCCGATCAATCCAACCCCCCTGTACGGCGATACGATGTCTGATACCCCAAAAGTGTCCGAGGCCTACGACTACCCCTTGCTGGTCAGGCAGATCCTCCAATCCCCCCTGGCCTGTGCGCCTGAACAGGAAATTGTCAGTGGCGGGCGCAGGCGTTATACCTACCTGGAATTCAATGAACGGGTAGGCAAACTGGCTGCCGGCCTGGAATCACTGGGGGTGGGTACGGGGGATACGGTGGCCGTGATGGACTGGGACAGCCACCGTTACCTGGAGTGTTTCTTCGCGGTTCCGATGATGGGTGCCCTGTTGCATACGATCAATATACGGCTTTCCCCGGAGCAGATTCTCTACACCATCAACCATGCGGAAGATGACATCATTCTGGTGCATGCCGATTTTGTTCCCATGCTGGATCAAATGTCGGATCGAATAGAACGGGACCATCAACGAATACTGCTTCATGACCGTGAAGGGACTTCGGACCTGCCCTATGGGTACGCGGCAGAGTACGAAACCCTGTTGGCGGGCACCCGGTCCACCTTTGCTTTCCAGGATTTTGACGAGAATACCCCCGCAACCACCTTTTACACCACTGGCACAACCGGGGACCCCAAGGGAGTGATCTACACGCACCGACAACTGGTGTTGCATACACTGGGGGTCATGGCCGGGGTTTCCGCGGCTTCAGGGAATAACCGGTTCCACAAGGGAGATGTGTACATGCCGATGACTCCCCTGTTCCATGTTCATGGATGGGGGTTTCCCTATGTGGCGACCCTCGCAGGGGTAAAACAGGTCTACCCGGGTCGTTTCGACCCCGCGAAGCTGTTGACCTTCATTGGGGAGGAAGGGGTTACCTTTTCACATTGCGTGCCCACGATTCTGCAGAAGCTCCTGGGTGAAGCGGAAACGGGCCAGCATGACCTGTCCGGATTCAAGATTGTCATCGGCGGTTCTTCCCTGTCTCTGGGTCTGGCGAAAATCGCCATGGAGTGGGGGATCGAAATTTTTGCCGCCTATGGATTGTCCGAAACCTGCCCCTTTATGACCATTGCAGATTTGACGGACCCGGGAGGAAAACGGGGGTCTGAGGAGAATCTCGTTCGAAGACGCAAGCCAGGCAAGCCAGCACCATTGGTGGAAGTCCGGATCGTGGACGAAGAGATGAATGATATTCCCAGGGACGGAAAGTCCACCGGTGAGATCGTCACACGGTCACCCTGGCTGACCCAGTGTTACGTCAAGGACCCGGCTGCTTCCGGGATGCTGTGGCGGGGTGGATACCTGCATACCGGGGACGTTGGTTTTCTGGATGAGTCAGGGTCCCTGCAGATTACCGACCGAATCAAGGATGTCATCAAGTCCGGGGGGGAGTGGATATCGTCCCTGGAACTGGAAAACATCGCCTCCCGGTGCGAGGGTGTGATCGAAGTTGCTGCAATCGGAATTCCTGACGAGACCTGGGGAGAGCGACCGATGTTGGTCGTTGTAAAGGAGCCCGGATCGACGATTGACTCCCGGCGGGTCCAGGAGGCGATCCGCAAGGAGGTGGCGTCCGGGGCGTTGTCCGGATGGGCCATCCCGGAGCGCATCGAATTCGTTTCCGGCATTGAAAAGACCAGCGTGGGGAAACTCGATAAAAAACGGTTGCGGGCAAGATATTCGGATTCACACACCGGGAAGGACTGAAATCGGGTCCCAGGCTTGGAGAAAGAATCGCATGTCCCTGCCGGGACGGTTTCGCCATTATTCCCGTCTGGCGGCCAGGGTCAAAAACAGGGCGGCAGCGATACCGCAGACCCCGAATATCATGCACATCACCATGATCTGATATCGTACGGCGATCAGGGGGGAAACGCCGGACAGTATCTGGCCGGTCATCATTCCCGGCAGGGAAACCAGGCCCACCGCGAACAGCGAATTTACCGTGGGCACCAACGCCACATTGAAGGCCGCCAGTTTGGCCTGGTTGACCGGAACCGTCTGTTCGAGCTCTGCATAAAACCGTTCCGCGGCGATACTGACACTGTTCATGGCGGACGAGAAAATCATCCCTGCCAGGGGAATCAGGTAATGGGGGGTGAACCAGGGAGACAGGCCCAGCACCCCCTGGGTAATCAGGAACAGCACAAACAGGCCGCTGACGGACACAGCGATCAGGGAAAATTTGAGCAGTTCCCTTCTCTTTTCGGCAATGGGTCGCAGGGAAATCCAGCTGGATGCGAGAATCATGACGGCCAGGATGCCGATGATCAGCCCGGCACTTTCACTTTGAAAAATAAAGGTGAGCAAATAGCCAATGACCATTAACTGGAACAACATCCGTCCCAGCGCATACAGGACCGTATGTGATTTCAAAGACCAGGCCAACTGAATGCCGACCACGGCCAGTGCCGGGACAAACGCGATTAAAAGATTGGAGATAGGAATGGTTTGCATGGAGGGTCCCTCGATAATGGAAACCGGCTCGACCGTTTCTGGAGCGGTTCATGGATGTGGTTGGAATATGGGTGAGCCGCCGGCCATGCTATGGATCAAAGCAGCGCTTCCAAGAACTCCGTAATCGAGGTGGCCTGAAACCACCGGTTTTATGTGGGGGGTTCCAGGCATGCGGCATCCTGACGGCAGGGCCTGCTACGCCCTCAGGGCGGCGTGCAGGTCTGGTGAACCGGAAAGACACCATCCGGATCAACGGTTAAAATGGCCACGGTTCATGATCAATCGCTACCTGCCGCCACAACTCAGAATTTTTGATGGCATCCATCCACCGCTGCA
Source organism: Candidatus Poriferihabitaceae bacterium (assembly GCA_965214055.1). Lineage (GTDB taxonomy): Bacteria > Pseudomonadota > Gammaproteobacteria > Arenicellales > Poriferihabitantaceae > WTGA01. The sequence continues at coordinate 3,080,844 of OZ243931.1, read as the reverse complement.
GATGAGGATAGGTCATTGCAAACCAATTGTCTTCTATTCGTGAGAATCCATCGATGAATGGAAAAACGGCGATATCGGCGACCGACCGGGTTTCACCGCCCAGGAAGGGAGATTTTCCCAGGCGTTTTTCAAGAGGGATGATCGCGGCTTCTGCCCGAGCACGGTTCTCTATCCTTGACCGGTCAGGGTACCGGTCTGCATATTGGTAATAGTATGCCGGGCTGGCAAACCCGTTGTCATTGCGGTCTACCAGTTGGCAGGCCAGATCGTATGATTTGCCTGCGATTCCGACCCAGTTCTCCGGGTCGTTCTGTTTAAGTGCCCACTGTATGATACGCCAGCTTTCATCGATGACCGCACCGTGTTCGAACACCATGACCGGGACCGTTCCCTTGGGTGAAGCGGCGAGCATGGATGGCGGCTTGTTGTCGAACCGGATTTCCCGATGTTCGACCTCAATTCCGCAGTAGTGCAGGGCCAGTCGTGCCCTCATCGCAAAGGGGCAGGAGTCGTTGGAGTACAGGACGGGAGAGCGGGGGTTGGGCATATTCCATTGATGTGTTCGGGATCAGATTGAATAGTATCGGGTCTGTCCGCAAACATCCACCGCAGCGGATGGGAAGATATCCCGGTCCTTCTGCCGGGATTCGGGCATTGGAAAAGCGTTGGAGATGGACTATAGTTGCGGCGACATGCTGCAAGAATCACACGGTAACGGGGGAGACAGATGAACCAGACAAACCAGGCAACCCAGGCAATCCATGAAGCGGGGAATGAAGAAGAACTTCACCACTATGTGAACGGCGGGAAGGTTTTTGGGTCGGGAGGCCGTTTCGGGGAGGTGTACGATCCGGCACGGGGAGTGGTGGCGAAGCGGGTTCCGCTGGCGGGTTGTGAGGAAGTGGGGCGGGCGGTTGCGGCGGCCCAGGCAGCGTTTCCGGGTTGGTCGTCGACGCCGGCGGGGAAGCGGGCCCAGGTAATGTTTTCGTTCCGGGAGTTGATCCGTTCGCACATGGAGGAGTTGTCGGAGCTGGTATCGTGTGAGCACGGAAAGACGCGGGAGGATGCAACGGGGTCGATCACCCGAGGGTTGGAGGTTGTGGAATATGCCTGCGGGATATCGGAGTTGCTGAAGGGGGAGTATTCGGCGTCGGTGGCCGGCGGGGTGGATTCGTGGAGTCTGCGTCAGCCCCTTGGAGTGTGCGCGGGGATCACGCCGTTCAATTTTCCGGCGATGGTACCGATGTGGATGTTTCCGCTGGCGATTGCATGCGGAAACACGTTTGTTCTGAAGCCGTCGGAGCGAGATCCGTCGTGTCCATTGCGTCTGGCGGAGCTGATGCGGGAGGCGGGATTGCCGGATGGGGTATTGAATGTGGTGAACGGAGACCGTGAGGCGGTGGATGCGCTGCTTGCGGACGACCGGGTTCAGGCGGTGAGTTTTGTGGGTTCGACGGCGGTGGGGGAATACATATACCGGACGGGGACGGCACACAACAAGCGTGTTCAGGCGCTGTGTGGTGCGAAGAACCATCTGGTTGCGATGCCGGATGCGGACATGGATCAGGTATCGGATGCGGTACTGGGAGCGGCGTACGGGTCAGCTGGGGAGCGTTGCATGGCGGTATCGGTGGTGGTATCGGTTGGAGATGGACCGGCAGACGCGTTGCTGGAACGTTTGCTGCCCCGACTGGATGCATTGCGTGTGGGATCGCATACGGGTTTGGAGACGGAGATGGGGCCGGTGATCAATCCGGAGGCGAAGGCACGTATTGAGGGGTACATTGCATCGGGAGTGGAGGAAGGAGCGGAGTTGGTTCGGGACGGACGTGGTTTGGAGGTTCCGGGTTTTGAGGAGGGATGTTTTGTGGGTCCGACGGTTTTTGACCGTGTGAAGCCTGGGATGCGGATTTACACGGACGAGATTTTCGGTCCGGTATTGAGCGTGGTCCGGGTGGGGAGTTACGAGGAGGCGGTATCGCTGGTGGATGGACATGAGTACGGGAACGGGACGGCGATTTTCACCCGGGACGGGGATGCGGCCCGTGATTTTTGCCACCGGGTCCAGATCGGGATGGTGGGTGTGAATGTACCGATTCCGGTTCCGCTGGCGTTTCACAGTTTCGGGGGATGGAAGCGTTCGCTGTTCGGGGACCATGCGATCCATGGACCGGAGGGGGTGCATTTTTACACCCGTTTGAAGACCATCACGGCGCGCTGGCCGTCCGGCATCCGTTCCGGAGCCGTGTTCAACTTCAAGGCCGGGGGAGAGCATTGACAGGGGCGGGGCCAATGAAGTCCGCTTCCTGGACAGTACCGTGATCTCATCATCGGGTTGGGGCATTGATAGAGGCTCGGGTCAATGAAGTCAGCGGCAACGCGGCAACCATGGGCTTGACAGGAAAAATCCAGAAAAGCCCGTAACGGAAATCCAGCCCCTTGCTCGGAATCGTGATCCGTGTAGTCTGAAAATATCCGGCAATGGGTAGAGCGGTCATCTCCATTTCCCCAATCCCGGGAAATTACCCATGTCAGCCGGTTAGCAATGCATACAGGCGGTCCGGATAATCGGTGGTGATGGCATCAGCCCCCCATTCAATCCATTTTTCCATGTCCTGGAGGGTATTGACGGTCCACACATTCAATTCCAGCCCCAGGTCATGGACCAGTTCCACGTCATCCCGGGTGGTGTTGCGGTGGTCGCTGGACCACACGTGGCCTCCCAGTGCCTTCACCATGGTTGGAATCCGGTTATTGAAATCTTTCAGATCATGGTAATCCGTCCATGCATCCGGCTTTCCTTCGAACCCTGAATCGGTAGTGAAACCAATTTTAAGACCGGGAACCAGGCGCTTCACGGCACGCGGCAACCTCCAGTCAAAACTTTGTACGAAAGCGCGTTCCACCAGGTTCCAACGATCCAGTTCAGCTGCCACGATCCGGGCAAAGTCGGCCACCGGTGGGGTGGATTTGGGGTCGAGAGGGGTGCTTTTCAGTTCCAGGTTAAAAAGGATATCCGCCCGGAGCCTGTGAATGAGGTGGACAAATTCCTCAAGAGTGGGGATGGTCGTGCCCTCTACCGGCTGTTGGTGTTGGAAGGTGGACCAGTATTTGGTATGCGGTTTGATTCGGCCGATATCAAAAGATGCCAATTCCTCGGCGGTGAGTTCCCGTACCCGGATTTCTTCATCAATCCATTGGCCGTTCCGATCCCGGGTCAGGCAGGGAGAGAGGGCGGAATCGTGATGGATGACCAGTTGATCATCGGCGCTGACACAAAGATCCACCTCAATGGCATCACAACCACATTCCACCGCGGACTGGATGGCCACCAGGCTGTTTTCCGGGAAAAGACCCCGTGCACCCCGATGTCCATGGATGCTCGGGATGCGTTGCGACCGGATACGAGCCAATGGAGAGGTTTGGGCAATACAGGATGAATGGCCGCAGCCTTTAACCCGTCTTTTCCTTTTCCACCTTGTCAATCAGGAAGTTGATGACTTCGATCAGTTTTGTCTGGCTGCCGGCCATTGAAATGGTTGTCCGATAGCGCCCGTCAACAATAATGGAAGGAACCCCGGTGATCCCGTATTTTCTGGACATGACACTGGAGAAATTCAGTTTGTTTGCAACGGCAAAGGATTCGAATGTGTCAATGATCGCCTGCCGATCTGCACCGTTTTCTTCCGCCCAGTTGGCCAGGGCTTCCACGGTCTCCAGGTTACGCCTGTCAAGATGTATGGCATCAAAGAATTTTCCATGCAATTGTTCCACCAGCCCCAGTGCTTCAAACGTATAGTAGGCCTTGGCGCCGAATTCCCAGCTTTTATTGAGCAGGGCCGGAATGGGGACATACTGTGCATTGTCCGGAATACTTTCCTTCCACTCAACGATAAAGGGTTCCAGGGCAAAGCAATGCGGGCAGCGATACCAGAACAGTTCCACCACTTCTATTTTGTCACCGGTCTGGACGGGCTGGACTTCATCCAGCAATTCGTAGTGCCCCCCGGCAAGGAAGGGTTCCGATTCCTCCTGGGCCATGGCCAGGAAACTGCTTGCCAATAATGTCATTCCGACCATGGCCAGCACGGTAGATACTCTTTTTTTCAGGTGTTTCATTGTAAGGATATGCGTGATGTGGTGAGTGGGTTGTCCGTTAGATAAATTTCGTTTCGAGACGTTCCCGCAGGGCATCTGGAATTCCATCGAAACTTGCATTGCTCATGCAAATGATAACGACATTGAGCCCGGCTCTCAATATCAATTCATCCACTAGGGCGTGTTTGTCGTCATGCACCGTAATTTTCGACCGGGTAGTGAGTTCATTCGGGTTCCAGGCCAGATTTCCTGGATCATAGATGAAGGTCCTGTCAGCCTGGTTCAGGGATTCTCCGAGCAGATTGCCATGGACACCACGTTTCATGGTGTTTGATCCCGGTTCCAGCGCAACGATAATTTCATGGCCGGGATGCCTGGAGAGAACCGCGTCCACAGTGGCGCCAATGGCAGTGGGGTGGTGAGCAAAATCCTCGTACAAATACAGGCTTTTCCAGTGAAACAGCCGCTGAAGACGACGCGCGGAAGGTTTGAAGCTGGCCAGGGCACGACAGGCCTGCCCAACACCAATGCCGGCACAGTGGGAAGCGGCCACGGCCGCCAGTGCATTTTGCATGTTGTGCCGGCCAATGCAGGCCCAGTGAACGGAGCCGGCCGTTTTTCCCTCCAGGCAGATTTCGAATTCGGCATGATCACTTCGAAGGGGCCGGGCAAACCACCTGCATCCCGGGTCGTCAATGGAAAATGATTCGACCTGACTCCAGCATCCCATTTCCAGTACGCTGGAGATGTTCTCATCGTCGTAATTGGCCACCACAAACCCCTTTGCAGGGACAATGCGGAGCAGGTGATGGAACTGGGTCTTTATTTGCCCAAGATTATCGAAGATATCAGCATGGTCAAATTCCAGGTTGTTCAGGATGGCAATATGCGGTTTGTAGTGAATAAATTTTGAGCGTTTGTCGAAAAATGCCGTATCATATTCATCCGCTTCAATGACAAACCATCGGCTGTCACCCGGCGAGGCAGAGCGGTCAAAATTTCCCGGTTTTCCACCAATCAGGTATCCCGGTTTCCGGTGGTACCGGTGCAGAATCCAGGCCACCATTGCGGAGGTGGATGTTTTGCCGTGCGTGCCGGACACGGCAATGACTTTTTTGTCCCGAAGGAAGTTTTCATGCAGCCACTGGGGCCCCGACAGGAATGCACGGCCGTCATTCAGCATGGATTCCACCAAGGGATTTCCTCTGGAAAGGGCGTTGCCGACCAGAATCTGGTCGATATCGCCATCCAGATGTTCCGCAAGGTAACCTTCGAGAACCGGTATGTTTTCCGAAGCAAGAAGCGTCGACATGGGGGGGAAGACATTGCTGTCGCAACCGGAAACCTCATGCCCCTTGGCTTTGGCAAGTTGTGCAATCCCCGCCATGAATGTTCCGCAAATCCCTGCGATGAATAATTTCACAGGATCAATTCCCCAAAAAGACTCATCAGGATCAGGGCGAAGGACAGTTCCAGTACCACGGTGACGACAAATGCAAACACCAGGCCGATTTCAAGGGTTTCCCGCAGTATGAACACGATCACTGCAAAATACCAGAAACTGGAAAGTATGACCATGAGCTGGGGGAGACTCAGGATGCCCGAGGCCAATCCTGCCGTCTGGGTCATGATGATGAATGGCATGGTAAAGATCAGCAACAGCGCGGAGCAACCGTACAGAGCGGTGGCCGACTGCAGCCAGCGTTCAGGTTTTCGAAACAGGGATAAAAGGAGGGCCAACCCGGTGCCAAGCAACAGAAACTGGGTCAGTGACAGGCCGAGGACATTGACGCTTCCCCCCAATTGGCCATTCCTCATGATAAACAGCCCTAGGGTGATGACCATGACGGAAACAAGGCGGTTTCCGGCAGCGGGCAAATCCTGGGGGGAAGCCCGAAACAGGCAGATCCGCAGAATAATTCGAATGGTGTCAGACATCAACGCATACTTTTGATAAGGGTTTGGATGATATCATTGTCGTGATGTCAAAATTAGCCCCAATCACCAATCCCGCTGGCCTGGAGGCCTGCGTTCATTCTGCCATGGAGTCGGCCTGGATCGGGGTGGATACCGAGTTTCTCCGGGTAAGGACCTATTATCCCCTGCTGTGCCTCATTCAACTTCGAACCGGGAGGGGCGAATACTGTATTGATGCGTTGGCCATCCCGGACCTGTCATCCCTTGCACAGGTATTCTCGGATGCGTCCATTACAAAGATATTCCATTCCTGCCGGCAGGACCTGGAAGCCCTGGACCAGAGGCTGGACCAACCTCTGGTCAATGTCTATGACACGCAGGTCGCGGCGGCGCTTTGCGGTTATGGAGACCAGGTCGGATATGCGTCGATGGTGGAAATGGCTTTCGGGACCGTATTGCCGAAACAGCACACCCGTGCCGATTGGAGCGCTAGGCCGCTTTCCAGTGCCCAGCTCGAATACGCGATGGATGATGTTCGGTATCTGAATCCGTTGCGGGACTTCATGGACCGGAAGCTCTCCGGTCTGGACCGGATTGGATGGATGAAGGAGGAATGTCGGAAGATCGTGGATGAACAGGCGCACATTGTCGAACCGGAACAGGCATGGAAGCATTTGAAGGGAGGGCAAAGGCTGTCCGTAAAGCATCAGGAAACTGCCCGGGCACTGACCATCTGGCGTGAGCGGGTTGCCCAGTTCCAGAACCGCCCGCGAGAGTGGGTATTGTCGAGTCGGGCGATCATTGAGATCGCCACCCGTCGGCCCCGGGATTTGCGATCACTCGCCGGACTGGAAAATATCCGCCCCAAGCTGGTAAGTAAACTGGGAAAACAGATTCTGGCGGTTGTCCGGAGCGCCCCGGTTTCCGGTGAAACCATGCCGGCCTGGGCCAATCGATGTCCTCTCAATTCCCATGAAAAACACCAGGTGGGAAAAATCATGAAAGTGGTTAGGGAAGCCAGTACAGAGGCCGGGATCAGTCAGTCACTGCTTGCCAGTCGGGGGGATATTGAGTCGATTGTGAGGGGTCGGCTGGACCTCCCGGTGCTTACAGGGTGGCGGTGGGTGCTGGTGGGAGAGCAGATTTTAACCTGCCTGGGAAAGGTTGTGGACCATGCGGACGGGAGGGTTCCGACCCCCGTCAAGAATTCGCGCTCCCCCTAGTTTTTTTTACCCGGTTATCATCATCGGCTTACCGGGTGTTTCGAGGTTGGGCATCGCCGTCAAACCGGGTCCAACGGGTGCGGTTGCCGGTTAGAGCCGGTTTTTCCGGGGTTGCAGGACAATCAGGCGGACGGGTTCCTTCATGATTCCTGCGGCCCGCTCGGCATCCTCTCCATATCCCCAGAAAAGGTCGGCGCGCAACGCGCCCTTGATGGCTCCCCCTGTATCCTGGGCGACGACCAGACGATTGTATTGTTCTTCCGGGTTCCCCGGATAATTGGTCATTAACCACATGGGGGTGCCCAGTTTTACCAGTTTTGGGTCAATGGCGATGCTGCGCTCCGGTGTCAACGGCACATTCAGCGATCCGATGGGTCCGGTTTCCGGGTTGTTGCGCAATACGAAAAAAACATAACTGGGGTTCCGGTTCAGTAATGCTTCCGCTTCCCCGGGATTCTCATCCAGCCATTGGCGAATGGTGAATAACGAGATTTCCTCCCGGGTCAGTTCTCCCTCCTGTAGCAGGATTCTTCCAATGGGGACATAGGGATGCCCGTTCTGGTCGCTGTAGCCGGCTCCCAGCAGGGTGCCGTCAGGCAACTGAATGCGGCCCGACCCCTGTATGTGCAGAAAAAAAACATCGTCTCGGTTGTCCAGCCAGATCAACTCATTTCCTGCCAACAGGGCACGGTCGGATTCGATTTCCTCCCTGGAGTAGAACGGGACAATCCGGTCGCCCCGGAGTTGCCCCCGCAACCGTCGGTCTTTCAAATCGGGGTATACGTCTCCAAGATGAATGGTGAGCAGGGATTCAGGCTGCTGGTAGAGGGGATACCGGTACCGTTCATTCGGTTCCAGACTTCCGAACAGCAGCGGTTCATAGTAGCCTGTAATCAGGCCCTGCTCCTTTCCGCCCCTGGCATACAGGGTATGGGGTTGAAACCAGTGCTCAATGAATTCTCTTGCCCGGGTATCGTTCGGCGGATTCCATTCGGTGATTTCGGGACAGATCGATGCCCATTCCGTTTCTTCGCTTACCGCTTTGCAATTGTTGACCAGCGCCGGCCAGACTTCGGCATGGGTATCTTCCTCCCAACCGGGCAGCTCGGACCAGTCCATGGGCGCCCCGATGGTGGCGGGCTTGTCCTTGGTGGGGATGCAGCCTGACAGGGCAACAATGCAAAAAACCCACATTGCGATTTTAAAGGGAGGCATATGCTGAATGCTGGCAGTGGAGCGATCTTCGTTATCCGGATGACTGGGTGCCCGGGTATTTTACCACTTCTCGCTTTCCGGTTTTCTGGCCGCCCGGGACAAAAATTCCATTTCCGGCATTGGGTAAGGTGACCCATGCAAACAGGAGAAGAATTCAGGTAGGGGGATAACATGGAAAAAACGGGGGATGAGCCATCGTAGTCCGGATACCTGAAAAACACGCATGGAACAGGACGCAAACCCGTTGAGTCGGGACAGACGCCGGGTTGTACCGTGCTGTGGTATATTTGCCGGGTGATTTGCCCGGATGTGCTGGGGAACCTTGAAATTTTCTCGCATTTACCCGGTGATGTTAATCGGAATCTGCAGTATAATAGTGCCCCCATTAATTTGTCAGGAAATAATTTATATGCCGTCTGTACAAGTTCGAATGAACGAACCTTTTGATGTTATCTTGAGACGATTTCGTCGTGTCTGTGAGCGCGCGGGTGTGTTTACCGAGTCTCGGCGTCGCCAATGCTACGAAAAACCCACCACGGTCCGCAAGCGCGACAATGATGCCGCGGTACGACGCGAAATGAAACGCATTTCCCGCCAGCAGGCCCGATACAAGCGCTTGTACTGATCCCTCCCGGTTGTATCCGTTGTATGTATTGCAGTTGTAAGCCGGAACTCTTCTCCCCATGAGCCTCAAGGAGCGTATTGTTGCCGACATGAAGACGGCCATGCGCAACCGGGAAACGGTCAGACTGGAAACCATCCGCTTGTTGCGTGCGGCCATTCAGCGACAGGAAGTGGACAGCCGGACCGAACTGGAAGACAGCGGGGTGCTGCAGATTGTGCAGAAGCAGGTGAAACAGTCCAAGGATGCCGCCAGCCAGTTCCAGCAGGGAGGCAGGCCGGACCTGGCAGACAAGGAAAAATCCAATATCGCTGTTCTGGAAACCTATCTGCCTGCACAGTTGTCCGATGCACAGATGGACGAACTGGTCGATGAAGCGATTCAGCAGACTGGCGCGACATCAATGAAAGATATGGGAAGGGTAATGGGAGTGGTGAAATCCAGGGCCCAGGGACAGGTGGATATGGGCGTGATCAGCGGAAAAATCAAATCAATTCTGGGGTAGGAACCCTCATGTTCAAACTGCGTGTCCACGGTTGCGCGGAGGTAAGCACGGAGCTTGATCGATCTCATTCGGGTCCATTCCTGTTTTCCGGTTCAAGGGAAGACGAACACACAAAAATGGCCCCCGGGAATCCCGGTATTTCGGGTCATGTGCCGCGGTCCCCGGGAAAAACCACCGGCGGAGCGGGACGTCTCCTTTTCCGGTCCCCCTGATTTTACGGATGAAGAAGATCGCGGTCGTTGCGTGGTGTGTATTGGGCCTGGGGGGAACCCTGTCCGTGCCATGGAGTTGGGCTGAAGAGGGCAGGGTGGTCGATTTTGTTATTGAGGACAATGGTCAGCGCCTGCTCCAGCAGGCACTGCTTCAGGACCGGAAGATATGCGTGGAAAAAGTCGGCGGAGAACCTGGTAAGGATATGCTGTTTGACGCATCGACCCGGACACTTTTCATTGTCGACCATGGTGACCGGAGTTACTACCATATCGATCAGGAGGTGATCGATAAAGCGGCCTCCCTGGTGGAGACGGTGTCCCGGGTCGTCGAGGACCAGAAGGGAGTACTTGCAGACTTGTTTCAGACCCTGGGATTTTCAGAAGAATCCGGGGACACGATGGTTGTCGAAGAGGATACCCGTGATACGATGACCGTCGCAGACCTTCGTTGTACATTGTTTCGGCAATTTCGCAACGGTACGCTGGAATGGGAGATGTGCGTGTCCTCACAGGACAGTTTGTCTGCCCTGGGCGCCCACTACGGGACCCTGAATACCTTTTATGTCTTTGGCGGTCAGCTGCTGGACCGGGCGGGAAATCTGTTGTCGAAAATGGGGGTGGTTCTCCCAAGGGCATGGAACCCGGACCCGGAAGGATTGCCCATTCTTGTTCATTCAGTGGAGGAGGGAGTGAGTACCCGGCTGGTGGGGATTCGAAATCAGGAGGACCTGGCTGCGGATTGCCTGTTCCTGCCCAGCGGGTATACCCGGACACCGGTTCCTTTTGTCGAGTAGGCAATAAGGGGTTTCTCCCCGGAATTTTTCCATGCACGTGCCATGCGGGTGGTCTTACGGATGGTCTTGCGGATATGGATTTCCGTTGATCTTCGGAATTTCATCGAAAAGGATGGGGCAGGTGTCATCCCCAGTTCGCCGGGCGGATTCGCGGTTTGACCGGGGCCTTCAGTGACCCGCCATCTCCGGCGGTATCCGGGATACCACCTTTCCCGGGTTTTCCGTGGACGGCTTTACTCCAACAGTCCCATGATGGTTGCCTTATGGAAAGCAGCAATACTTTTGGAATCATTTATTTCCCCATTGCGGATCATAGTGGTGATTTGCTTTGCCGGAAACCAGTGGACCGCGATGTGTTCATGGGGTTCCGGAGCCGCATCGCCTTTCTCAAGTTCCGATACAAAATACAGGGATAACTGTTCATCAGAAAAACCCGGTGTCGTGATGATGGATCCCATGGACTCCCAGTGCATGGCGGTACAGCCTGTTTCCTCCTGAAGCTCCCGCCGTGCCGCTTCTTCCGAACTTTCATGGGGGTCCTTGAGCCCTGCCGGCAATTCCCATATCCAGCGGCCCATGGGGAAACGGAACTGGCGGATCACGCAAATATTCTTTTCATCGTCCATCGCTACAATCACCACTCCACCCGGATGCCTCACCACTTCCATGGTGATCATCTCCTGGTTGGGCAGATGGGTGGTTTCAAGGCCAAGATTGACGACACGTCCCTTGTAAAGGGTATATCGCACGGGTTCCTGGGGCACGGAGATCAGGGACGGTTCATAATCCCCCGGTGCGTGATAGCCGAGCAGGTTGAATACCGTGGCCGCGACGTTGGCAAGGCCACCGTCGGTGGCCAGGGAGTTCAACTGGTAACTTTCATCATCGGTGCTGTCAACGATGACGAATGGGACGGGATTCAGCGAGTGCGAGGTTCGCTTGATGCGCTTCCCGTCTTTCTCGACAAACATTTCATCCGCATTCCCGTGGTCCGCAGTAAAGATGAGAATGCCATTTTCCCGGGTGACTGCATCAATGAGTCGTCCCATGCACCGGTCGATGCATTCCAGTGATTTTACCGTAGCGGGGATATTCCCGGTATGTCCTACCATGTCACCGTTGGCGAAGTTAATTCTCCCGAACCGGTATTTTTCCGATTCGAGGAGGGCGATGGTGGCATCGGTTATTTCCACCGCTTTCATTTCCGGGGCGGTATCGAACGGGACATTGTCGGAGGGAATCTGAATGTACGTTTCGAGTGATTCGTCAATATAGCCGGACCGGTTCCCGTTCCAGAAATAGGTCACGTGACCAAACTTCTGGGTCTCGCTGACAGCAAAGGTGTGCAGTTTTTCTGCACACAGGAATTCAACCATGGTGCGTTCTATGGCCGGCGGTTTCACCAGGTAGTTCGCCGGGATGTCCAGGTCGCCGTCGTACTGCAACATTCCACAAAAGTAAATTTCCGGAAATTCCCCCCGGTCAAAATGGGGGAATGCCGGGTTTTCCAGGGCCTGGGAAATTTCAATGGCCCGGTCCCCCCTGAAATTGAACAGTACCACTGCGTCGCCATCTTTCACCGGCCCGACCGGGCTGTTGTCACTGGCAATGACGAAAGGCGTCAGGTACTGGTCAGACAGCTCAGGGTCTGCAGCGTATTGACGCTCCACTTCCCTGACCGCATCGTCGACCATGCGTCCATCGCCATCTACCGCGCCGAATACGTGGGCGTTGAAACCGCGCTCCACCATCTTCCAGTCCGCCTCGTATCGGTCCATGGTGATGACCATGCGCCCCCCACCGCTGGCTATCCGGTATTCGAAGTCACCCGACTGGTTGATTTCATCCAGCCTGGCCTGTAGCTGGACGAGATACTGGGGGGCGGATCTCGGGGCTACATCCCGCCCATCCAGCAAGGCGTGAATGGCGACGGACGGGACCCCGCAATCCTGGCAGCGCTGCAGCAATTGAAGCAAATGCCCGATATGGGAATGGACGTTGCCATCGGACAGTAAACCGAGAAAGTGGATGGTGTTTCCCCGTTTCCCTCTTGACTCAATTTCCTGCCAGTTGTCACTTTCAAAAATACGACCACTTTCAAACGCAGAATTGACCAGTTTAGCCCCCTGGTCATAAATCTGTCCTCCTCCCAGTGTATTGTGTCCGACCTCACTGTTTCCCATGTCGTCATCGGTGGGCAGTCCAACATGAGTTCCGTGGGCGTGGAGCTGGGTACTGTGCCGGGATGCAATTAACGCATCCATGACGGGGGTGTTGGCCAAAGAGAGGGCATTGCCGGGCCCACTGGGCGCCAGTCCCACCCCATCGGCGACCACGAGCAGCAATGGCCCTTTGCGGCCGTGAAAGGTGATTAGCGGATCAAGGTGCATTGGTCAATTTTTTGGCGTGACAGGATTTTTTACCCCGTTGAATCCAGTCATGGTGCAAGGTTGTCTGGAATTCATGCCGGGTCCACACCCCGCACGGTTCGTGACCGTAACCAGTCCGGCAGGGTTTGTTGCGCGGGAGTGGATGGGGCACGGGACTTCAACGGATCATATAGCACCCAGTATACCACCATCGGGTCCGTCCGATTGTAATCGGTCTTTGCACAGACAGCGTTTCCGTGGTGGGCGGGCTACCGCAATGGTTCAAGGGGGGAGGTCCAATCATTCAGGTATGTCTTCAGCTTTGCCAACGCCTGGGCACGATGGCTCACCTTGTTTTTGGTTTCCGGGGGAAGGGTGGCGGATGTACAGTCAAAACCATTGGCAATAAATACCGGGTCATAACCGAATCCATGGGGGCCGGATGGAGTCACAGCGATTTTCCCTTCCCAGACGCCGTGACAAATCACCGGGTCCGGTTGATCGTGTCGGTTTACCAGGGCGATGATACACTGGAACCGGGCACTGCGCTGGCGCATGGGAACCCCCTGAAGTTCTTTGAGCAACCGGTTCATATTTTCCTGGTCCGTCGCATGGCTACCTGCGTAGCGGGCAGAAAAGATGCCAGGCCGTCCGTTCAGGTAATCCACCTCCAGCCCGGAATCATCGGCAATGGCGGGCAGGCCGGTATGCAGGCTGGCATGCCTTGCCTTGATCAGGGCATTTTCAGTGAAGGTGGTGCCGGTTTCCTCGGCATCTTCCACCCCGATCGCTCCCTGGGCCGTAAATTCGTGCTGACCATGTTTGACCAATGCACGCAATTCATCCAGTTTCCCTGGATTGCTCGTGGCGAATACAATTTTCATGAGCCGATGATCGGGCGTGAGAATATCCAGGGCATGTCTTCGTGCTCGATCGGCGCAGATTGCAGGGGGTTCGGGAGGACGGAAGGGATGTTAAGGTTTTGCCAGGCTTTGCCGTTGTTTTTCAAACAGGGTCATGCAGGCCGCATGGGCATGGTCCAGCATTTCATTGACCATGTCCCGGGAAAATGGTTTCCCTTCCGCAGTTCCCTGGATTTCAATCAATCCCCCTGTACTGTCCATGACGACATTCATGTCCGTATCGGCATTGCTGTCCTCAATGTAGTCAAGGTCGGTGACCACTTCTCCCTGATAGACCCCCACCGACACCGATGCCACGGAACGGTGGATGGGGTTGGTTTTCACCCTGTTTTCGTTCTGCAACCCTTTTATGGCATCGCACAGCGCCACATAGGCGCCGGTGATGGATGCCGTTCGGGTGCCGCCATCGGCCTGGATGACATCACAGTCGATGGTGATGGTCCGTTCCCCAAGCGATGACAAATCCACGGCCGCCCGCAATGAACGGCCGATCAGGCGCTGAATTTCCAGGGTTCGTCCGGATTGCCTGCCCCGTGCGGCTTCCCGGGGGGTTCGGGTATTGGTGGACCGGGGGAGCATGCTGTACTCCGCCGTGACCCACCCCCGTTTGGATTTCCGCAGAAAGAAAGGCACTTTTTCCTCGATGCTGGCGGTGCACAACACTTTGGTATCGCCAAAACTGACCAGCACCGAGCCCTCGGCATGTTTGGTAAAATTTCGGATGATTGAAACCGGGCGCATTTCATCCGGTTGGCGGTTGCTTGGGCGAGACATGTTCAGGACAACAGTTGAATTTGCCCGATTATACCCGAGGCTTCAATCGGATTCCGGCTGTGCTATAGTCCCGCCATGTTCCGGTTTTTGCTCACGTGCCTGCTTTTTCTTGCATATCCCGTGCAAGCAGAGAATGACCTGGATGCCTTGAGAAAAGCGGCAGAACAGGGAGATGCCTGGGCGCAATACAACCTCGGTACCATGTATGACAGCGGCGAAGGTGTACCCGAAGACGATGCCGAGGCTGTACGGTGGTACCGAAAGGCTGCTGAGCAGGGACTTGCCGGGGCACAAAACGACCTCGGTTTCATGTATGCCAACGGCGAAGGTGTACCCGAAGACGATGCCGAGGCTGTACGGTGGTACCGAAAGGCTGCCGAGCAGGGAGATGGCTCGGCGCAATACAATCTCGGTACTATGTATGACAACGGCGAAGGTGTACCCGAAGACGATACCGAGGCTGTACGGTGGTACCGAAAGGCTGCCGAACAGGGAGATGTCCAGGCGCAAAACAACCTCGGTGTTATGTATGCCAACGGCGAAGGCGTACCCGAAGACGATGCCGAGGCTGTACGGTGGTACCGAAAGGCTGCCGAGCAGGGACTTTCCTGGGCGCAATACAGCCTCGGTACCATGTATGACAACGGCGAAGGTGTACCCGAAGACGATGCCGAGGCCGTACGGTGGTACCGAAAGGCTGCCGAGCAGGGAGATGCCTGGGCGCAAAACAACCTCGGTGTTATGTATGACAACGGCGAAGGTGTACCCGAAGACGATGCCGAGGCTGTACGGTGGTACCGAAAGGCTGCCGAACAGGGATATGCCTGGGCGCAATACAACCTCGGTGCTATGTATGACAGCGGCGAAGGTGTACCCGAAGACGATGCCGAGGCTGTACGGTGGTACCGAAAGGCTGCCGAGCAGGGAGATGCCTGGGCGCAATACAACCTCGGTGCTATGTATGACAGCGGCGAAGGCGTACCCGAAGACGATACCGAGGCTGTACGGTGGTACCGAAAGGCTGCCGAGCAGGGACTTGCCGGGGCACAAAACGACCTCGGTTTAATGTATGCCGGCGGCGACGGAATTCCCGAGGACAGGGTGCAAGCCTATGCCTGGTTCAGTATCGCTGCCGCTCAGGGGGATGCATTCGCAAAGAACAACAAAGAACTTACCGCTGGAAAGATGACTCCTGCTGAGATTGCCGAGGCACAAAAGCTTTCACGCCAATACCGGGAAGCCTATGGACCCGACCCGGTAACCCAATAAACCTCCTGCCACGTCGTTTGTCATCGCATATTTGTGTACTGCGGAACCAGCTTCGCGCAATGGATTCAATCGCTTTTTCAGTAAGGCTGATCTTTAACAGCATCCTGATTGAGGTATTTGAACTGCACACAGACTGAAAGCTCTACAGTATTTTTTGGATCCGAACCTATCTCGAATAAATCCTGTTCAAAGCCTGCGCAACCAAAAATCAGACAGCAGCATTGCGGGCTTAATCAGCGTACCGGATGGGACGGTGGCATAAAAAAGTCAAACCGTAAAAATCCGGCGTTTGTCATTAGTCATGGTGGCAGTTCTGGCAGAACCTCCGACTACACGGCTTTCAAATGCATTGATGCCTGTTTGTCCCGTTGAGGATATCCTCCCAAGTGGGGTGGGGAGACTGGTTACTATCTCCCCGGATATGCTTGCGACCAAAGTGCTTTACTGTCGGGGGAACGTGTGCGGGAGATTTGAGAGCCGAACCCATCTGGCACGCTGAAACAGGTTTTCCTAAAGCCGTTTTTCATAGATCGCAACGTCGTGGTACCGGTCAAATTTCTGTCCCATCTCATTGAAAACGCCGGCACACACAAAACCCAGTCGCTCATGTAATTTGACTGACCCGGGATTGGGCAGGGTGATGACGGCATAGGCACGGTGGAACTGCTCGTCATCCACCTGGCTGAGCAGTGATTCATACAATCGACAGCCATAGCCCATGGAGTGATGCCTGTGATCAATGTACACGGAGGTTTCCGTTGAACAATCGTACGAGGCTTTTGGCCGAAATCGGGTATTGCAGGCGAAACCGACAATGGTGTCATCGGCCAGTCCAACCAGCAGGTGATAAGGGGTGTCCGGCTGGATAAAATCCTCTATCCAGGCCCGCCGTTTCTCCGGGGGCCAGGCGGTCTGGTCAAAATTGATGGCGGTGTTTTCGATGTACCAGTTTGCAATCCCGTTCACGGCATCCGAGTCCTCAGAAGCCACATCCCGGATGAGGAAGGTCATTTTGGTCGGCAGACTAGCAGGTTGACCATTTCAAAGGCAATGGTTGCAGCGGCCAGGGATGTCAGTTCGGCATGGTCATACGCCGGGGCAACCTCGACGATATCGGCTGAAATCAAATTGAGCCCCTTTAATCCGCGAATGATATTCACCAGCTCACGGCTTGAAAGTCCGGCAATTTCCGGTGTTCCGGTGCCCGGCGCATGGGAGGGGTCCAGCACATCGATATCAATGGAAAGATAGAGCGGATGGTCACCAACCCGGGCACGTATCCGCTCGACGATGTGGTCCACGCCGTGCGTCTGCAACTCATCGCAGTGAATCACCTTGAAGCCCAGTTCTTCATCGTTTTTCAAATCATCGGAGCTATAGAGTGGGCCGCGAATTCCGACATGCATGGAAGCGTTATCCAGGAACAAACCTTCTTCCGCAGCGCGCCGAAACGGTGTTCCATGGGTATACGGGGCGCCAAAATAGGTGTCCCAGGTATCCAGATGGGCATCAAAATGAACCAGAGCGACGGGGCCGCCTGTCTTTTTGTTGACAGCACGCAGCAGGGGAACCGCAATGGTATGGTCCCCTCCCAGGCTGATTATGGCATCGGCCTTGCCATACAGATCCGTCGCCGCGGTTTCGATTTGTTCAATCGCTTCATCGATATTAAAGGGATTGCAACCGACATCCCCCGCATCGGCAACCTGGACCTCCCGGAATGGTTCGGTATTATAGGCGGGATGGAAGTTGTACCGCAGATGCCGGGATGCCTGCCGGATGGCCTGGGGGCCGAATCGGGCACCGGGGCGGTAACTGGTTCCGGAATCAAACGGAATCCCCAGAATTGCAGCATCACAGTAAGGCACATCTCTCAATTCGGGCAAGCGGCAAAATGTCGAGGGACCGGCATAGCGCGGGAAGATGCTGCCGCTGATGGGTTCAACGGGAGGGGGTTTATTGTCATTCATAAAATTTTTCCTAAAAAGGAGTTGTGATCAAAATCGGACCGGAGAAAATGCGCTGGCTTCGCTGTCTACCGGTTTACCCAGTATTTGCGCTGCAATCAGCTTCCCGGTTTTTGGGCCCGCTGTCAATCCCAAATGCTGGTGGCCAAAAGCCAGGCACAAACCCGGGTGACCCGGCATTGGTCCGATGATGGGCAATGAGTCCGGGGTACTTGGCCGCCGCCCCATCCAGGGTTCATCAACCAGTCGTTTGGACATGGGGAAGATGCGTTCTATCTGTGGGATGAGGTTCAGAATCTGGTCGTAATGGGGACTGGTGTCCTTCGCAACAATATTGACGGCGGAGGTGACGCGAATACCCATATCCATGGGAGTGATGCACAGTCCCTGCTCCGCATCCAGGATAGAACGGGTCAGGGATTTCCCCTCGGCCGGCTGATAGACCAAATGGTAGCCCCGTTCAATAAACAAGGGCATTTGCAGGCCAATGGTGGAAAGCAGCTGATTGGAATGGGCACCCATGCAGACCAGTACGTCGCTGGTTTCCAGTCTGTCTGACCCGGTTATCACCTCCCACCCGGTCCCACTACGCCGCAATTGCCGTGCTTCTTCATTGGCAAACATTCCCCCCAAGGAGCGGTACAGGTCAAAATAGGCCCGGCAAAGTTTTTCGGGATTGTAAACAGAGGGCGTACCGGTCAACCAGATGCCCTTGTGGTAGGCAAAGGCAATATCCGGTTCCAGTTCCCTGATTTCGCCTGCATTGAGGAGTTTGTAGGGTACGTCATACTGATCGTAGTTGGTTCGTTCCTGATCAGACTGTGCAAAGGTCTCTTCCGAGCGATAAAGGCGAAGCCAGCCCGTATCATTGAACAGGGATTCGGCGTTGGATTCCCGCAACAGTTGATGGTGCAAATCCATGGCATCCCTCAACAGATAGCTCAATGCGGCGACGCCCTGTGCATACGACTTGTGGTTGCAGTTGCCCAGGAACCGGATCAGGTTGGGCAGCAGTTCAAAAAAATGAGGCCAGTGAAATTTCACACGGGGATCCCGGTTGAATCCCAGATGCAGTATCCTGGAGAGCATGCCCGGTCCCGGGTAGGGGGCGATGCCATTGGTGCTGATCACGCCTGCATTGCCTGAACTGGTCCCGCCACCCGGAGAACCGCGGTCAACGAGCATCACCTCACAGCCCTGCTTACGCAACTCAAGCGCACAGCAAATTCCGACAATCCCTGCACCGACAACGATTACCTTTTTCATGGCGAGAGTATACGGCAATTCGTCAGATTGACGCACCCGACCCCCGTGTCAGCGAATTCAAATACGGTGTCTGTGTCTGCTTTTGACCGGAACGGTCGTTAACTTTGTGTATTGGCTTCGGGTGGATTCAATGGACAGCGTCTGTGTCCACGGAGATTACCGTGGGTGGTTGATGCGGCCATGACCATGATCACCATGCAAAGATGACGGTCAGAATGATGGCATGGGGACAGTGTAGAAAATACGGGGGCAAGTCCTTTGCGGATACCCCCCTCAGGGTGTCAGTTTTATTTCCGGTTTCGGAGAGGAACTGCCGATAAAATCTGCATCGCCACCGCGTTATTTCTGGGGATCATCCGGTGATTACAACGGTTTATCCAGGGCCCTGATGACTCTCAACTGAAAATCATGTACCGCATGTTCGCTGACGTAGGTCCGGTCACGATCCACCACAAAACGTCCCTGTTTGTAACCCTTGCTGTGCAGTCCCCGTTGGACACTTTCACAAATCGGGATGTCTTCTTCGCGTACACTTTGAACAAAATCAATAACTTCTTTCTCTTTCTTCGATGGTGTGTTCCCTGTGAAATACCATTCTGTTTCCTGCAGGGTCCTTTCCGGCGCAAGGGGTACATGGTTGAATGTTGTCAGGTAACCGCCGGGATAGACTTCGAACACCATGCTTGGCCAGACCAGCCAGCTTCCAAAACTCTCCATGGATTGGCCTGGGGAAGAGGACATGGCATACATTTGATTGTCCCCCACATCCGTGGTGACATGCCGATGATAGCCGTCGAGGGTCTTGATTCTGTATTGGGTAATATCCAGGGCACCATTCACCAAGGAAGGATGCCGATTGGGGCAGTGGTAGCATTCCGAGTAGTTTTCCATGGAGTTTTTCCAGTTTGCCGCAAGTTTATAGTCATGGGAATGGGCCAGCACCAGGTTTTCGGCATTGGGTGCCAGGCCCAGGATATCTTCTTCCAGACCCGGGAACTCTTCGGACATGGGCTTCGCTTCCAGGTCCAGGTTGATGAAAACAAATCCACAAATGGAATCGGTGCGGACGGCCTGAAGGTGTATTTCATCGGCGGGGAAATCCTGCACCCCTTCACTGCCCCGTGCATATTGCAGTTTTCCGTTTAAACGATAGCACCAGGAATGATAGGGGCAGGTTATCAGTTTTCCGGTTTTGCCATGGCCTTCCAGCAGTCGGTGAGCACGGTGCTGGCAAACATTGTGATACGCCTGGATTTCACCATGATCGTCCCGCAGAACCAGAATGCTCTGGTCTCCGATATCGCGGACATAGTAGTCACCGGAATTTTTCAGCCGTGAAACATGGCAGGCATATTGCCAGGTTCGGTAAAAAATTCTCTCCCGCTCCTGGGTGAAGATACGGTTGTCGTAGTAATACATTCCCGGCAGGGTCCAGGATTCCGTCGGATCTTCTGAAAATCGTCCCAGATTGAAAGATGCTCCACTCTTACCATTCATTTTTCGGATTCTCACGGTGTTCGGTGGTTAAATTGTGCAGAATGCCGGATATCCAGACCTCCAGGAAAAATCACGATATCCCTCCTGCGAAACTGGAATCTTCATCCTCTTCGGTGCATTGTAGTACAGGAATCTCCGGGATTGTAGTATCCATTCATATCCCGGGAAACGATGAATTGGCCTGTGCAGACGGACGGTTCCGTCTCCGGTCCGGTTGGACCATTCATCAAATACCGGGTCCAGTCCGTCCGCTGGCATGAAGACTGTCCATCACATCAGTCCGGTTATCCTGCAATGACTTGCTGGCAGGGGGCACCGGTTTTGTCTCCATGGAATAACCGCATTTCCATTTTTCCTTACGAACTGTCAGGCCGGGCAATGCGACATTATGGAAACAATAAACATTAATTTATTAACATAATTTGTTGATATTAAATACTTAATAAAGAAACATTATATACAGGATTGTTTAGACAGGGCACTGACTGGAGTTCCTTACCTCCTTCCTGGATGAATGGCTTGAAGCCCCTCCCTTCTCTTCCCCGTCGCAGCGGTATCCTGCAGGGGGCCGCTCTCAATTCTGGAGATGAATAACCAACAATACTCCACAAAAAAGTCTGAAACATGAATCTGAAATCAGAACGAATTCCGACAGGATGGCCCCGACCGTCCGTTGGGACAACGGGTCAATGCACTCTGAAAGGCCAGGTTGTCACGGCAATCCATAGGGGTGGCATCACGCACCTACCCGGAATCGTGATGACGGCACCGATGGGGAGGAGGGCATTTTTCTTCCCGTTCCCTTGTTTTCTGTCTTTTCGAGTCTGGGCAGAGTTGACCCCCACAAACGTCATCATTTCCAGTGTGCTCGCCAGGTAAAACTTCGTTTTCCGCCAGATACAGGGGCTGTTTCCCATGGCACCATTGTACTTCCCCGTTATCCGGGTTTTCAACTTTGTCCCGGGCGCAACAAAGCGGCCCGGAAATGTGCTATAAAATCACACCGTCCCATTTGGCAACCGGGCTTTTGATGAACCAGTTGAAAGACAGGGCATGGGTGGGGGGATGCGCCAATCGGCTTTTCAAAGGGCCGATAGAAAATTGAACACCAAAGAGAAACTTCATGAACAAAGAAATTGTCAACGAAATGGGCCGGGCAACACTTGCACCCGCAGATGCCAGGGAAAAAGAAGTCAGGGTGGATTTGGCTGCGATGTTCAGGTTGACCCATATGATGGGCTGGGATGATACGATCTGGAACCATATCACTGCGCGTGTACCCGGTACGGATCATCATTTTCTGATGCATCGCTTTGGTCTTTTGTATGAAGAGGTGACCGCTTCGAACCTGATCAAGGTGGATGAAAACGGCAATGTGCTGGAGGGTCCCCCGGATATCAATACAGCCGGGTTTATCATCCACAGTGCCATTCATCTCCACCATCCGAACAACAAATTTGTTTTTCATGCGCATCCTCCTTCGGCACTGGCAGCCACCGCATTCAAGGAGGGCATTCCCTACTGGGTTCAGGATTCTTCCATGTTGTATGGGAAAGTGGGGTACCATCCGTGGGAAGGCTTGTCGGTGGATATGGAGGAGCGATTCCGGATTGCCGGGAACCTGGGGGAGAATAAAGTTCTGGTAATGCAGAATCATGGATTTCTCACAGTCGGCGAAACTGCAGGAGAAGCCTTCATGAATATGTATTACACCATTCGCATGTGCGAAGTCGCGGTGCAGGCGCAAAGTGCAGGAATACCGCTGGAACCTGCGACAAAAGACCTGTGGGAGTTGTCCTGCAGACAATATGAATCCTTCTCACCCGGCCGGTACGAATGGCCGGCACTGAAAAGAAGGTGTGACAGGCTGGACCCAACATACAAAATCTGAATCCGCCGGTTACCCCACTCTTTATCGCCCTGGCAGCATGTCATGTGTTCGTACCCCGCGCTTTGCTCCATCCCGGGTTTTGCGTGGTGGATGGCGGTATGAAGCCATCTCGGTGGGTGCGGCCAGTGAGAAGGGGAACAGGTTGACTGCGTGAAAATAACACAGTTGAAAACCACTCTGGTTGAGGTTCCCTTCGACCGGCCCATCAGGACTGCACTTCACGACATGCGAAGCATTGGTTGCGTGCTGGTGGAACTCGAGACCGATGAGGGGGTGATCGGAGAATCTTATTCGTTTACCCTGAACGCAGTGAGGTTGCGCGCATTGCATGAGATGATTTTGGGTTTTCGCCACCAGGTGGAAGGCAGGAGTCCCTGGTTTGTGGAAGCAATATGGGCCGGCATCTGGGATGAAATGAATCCGATTGGCTACAAGGGATTTTCAATTGCTGCACTGTCCGCACTGGACGTGGCCTGTTGGGATATTATCGGTAAAGCCGCCAACCTTCCTTTGCATAAGATTTTCGGTGCCTGCCGGGAAGAAGTGCGCACCTATGCCAGCGGGGGACTGTGGTTGTCGCAGTCCATTGAGACCTGTTTGAAAGAGGCCGATGAATTTATCAACCAGGGATTCCGGTCAATGAAAATTCGATTGGGCAGTGAAAATATTGCGGAGGATGTGGAGCGGGTGCGGGAAATCCGAAACCATGTTGGGAACCAGGTTGAACTGTTGTCCGATTTGAATCAGTCGCTGTCCGCAAAGCAGGCCATTCGTCTTGGCAGGGAACTGGAGGAATTCAATCTGGGGTGGCTGGAAGAGCCCGTCGTATACCATGATTTGAAAGGGCATGCCGAGGTCCGGGCAGCCCTGACGATTCCCATCGCCACCGGGGAGACGGAGTACACCCGCTACGGCATGCGCAACATCATTGAGGCGGATGCGGTGGACATTCTGATGCCTGACCTGCAGCGAATAGGGGGGTACACCGAGTTTCGAAGAAGTGCGGCTCTTGCGGCATCCTATGACATCCCCGTCTCCAGTCATCTGTTCACGGAACACAGCCTGTGCATTGCCGCTTCGGAAAGTAACTGTATCTCCGTTGAACACATGCCCTGGTGTGCTCGGCTTTTCAATGAAGAAATAGAAATCAAGGAGGGGAATATAGTCGTTCCCGATCGCCCCGGAACCGGGTTTACATTCGACCGGGCCGAAGTAAAAAGACTGGCCCGGTAAAGGCGTGCCCAATACTCGGTGCCGGGGAATTCATCCCCGGTTTGAACTTCCCCCTCTCCGAGCCGCGCCCTGGCCCACTAAAGCCGCAAAGAGGGACCGGCACTACCAGCGCAGGGTGGCCTCAACCCCCACGGCATGCTCCGGGTCAGCCCCCTCACTCTCCCGCCGGGTCGCCTTGATCCCGAAAGAAATCCCGATCGTGCTCTTCGCCGGTGTAAAGTGCCAGCCAAGGCTGTAGTCACGGCTTGCACTGCCGCGGACAAGGGAGACCCCCGGAGTGCTGATGTACTGCCCCGAGAAGGCCGGGAAGCCGTAGGCGGCTTCCAGCTTCAAACGGCTGTCCTCGTCGCTGTCCGGACGTTCGCTCAAGGGCTCGGAAGCAAACAGCGCATCGAGTCCTCCCGTGGACGGTCCACCGATCTCCTGGCTCAGGGAAAGCTCCAGCCCCCGTGCCGAGGCCGGTTTCGGATCATAGTGGAACGAGACCGAAAAGCCCTCGTTCTCCAGGTCCTCCTCGGTATGGGTAATCAGGGTACGACCGGAAAGGTCCAGACTCAGGCCCGCACCGGGATCGCTCCAGGCAATGCCGGCGCCCAGCTCCATCCCGGACCCGGTCTCCGCATCCCCGCCGTCCTGGCGGACGCCAAGTTCGAGCTTGGGCGTGATACTGCCGTCGCCTTCGGTGGCAATGCGCCAGCTGCCTTCAAGACCCAGGCGCAACCGGGTCACATCGGAATCCGATGCCGCCAGGGCGTTTGTCCTGTCCGATTCCGTCCGCGCCCACAGGGCATCCCCGGTCAGGTCCAGTGTCGGGCCGTTCTGTGGGGAAGACAGCAACTCCTGACGTCCACCCACCGCCATCATGTTCCAGGAGATATCGGACTTGTAGGATTCCTTCTTCTCATCCGTACCCGCATCCGGCTTCAGCGTCACCTCCCCGGTGCCATACCCCAGGGCACCCCAGAGCTTCAACCGCTCCGATGCCTGGATGGAGGCATAGGGCACCGCCGCGGTCATTGAGGCCTCAATCTTGCCGTCGCCATCGCGGACAGTACCGCTGCACAGGGCGTTATTCACTTTCTCCACTTCCTCGGGGCAGGTCTGGGAAGCCGGGCGGGGCATGACGTCGGTATCGGCATACTTGCCCTTGCCGCTGCCCTGCATCAGCGCCATGCCGACCAGCCAGTTGTCCCGGGCATAGTCGGCGCCGAGCATGGTGGTGGTGGTCTCGCCGTCGAGGGAGAAGGTCCCCTCCTGTCCGTCGAAGCTTGACTGCGCCGCCCGGCCCCAGAAGGCGAGACTACCACCCATGGCATCCTTCTCCCCGGTTGCCGTGAAGCTGCTGCCGAGCAGCACTTCGCGGGTCGTCATGGACCAGGATTGTGCATCGCCGTCTGCGAAACGATCCGGGTCGAAGCCATGTGCGTCGTGGCCGATTCCACCCCTGCCGGCATCGAAGGCGCGGACGACATTGGACTGTGCGAACAGGTCATTGTCGGCAAGGCTGCCCGGGGCAGTATTCCCATTCGCCGCCGATCCATCAGGGTCTTCCCCGGACCCCGGTCCGGAATCGAAGTTGATCGCCTGTCCGGCGATGGTGCCGCGCATCCCGGCGGTTCGTGAAGCCGCGATGCGCCCGGCAATGCCGTCGAGGGCCTGTTCGGCCGTGGCGCGACCGAACCGCGCCAGCCATGCCGCGGGCATGGGGTCGGAGTTGACGATGGTGCCCACCGCAACCCCGTCCGCAATCGACACGCCGTCGCTTGCGTCGAACAGCACCACCTCGAAGGTCTCCGGGTCCTCGTCATGGCTGTCATTGTAGAGGTAGACGGGAACCCGCCCGGTCGTCTTTCCTGCACCGATCCAGATTTCCGCCTTCCACAAGCGTTTCCATGCGAAGTAGTCCTTGTCGGCCCTGGCCGAGACCGGTGTCGAGTCGCGGGTCGCATAACGGACGCTGACCAGCCGGTCCACGGGCTCGCTCAGCGTCACCGTGAAATACCCCATGCGCTGATTCTCCTTCATGGTGGCATCGGCAATCGAGATCGTCGGACCCGACGATGCCGCATCGTTGTCAGACACCGCCACCGTGGCCGCATTGTCCGGTGCCGCTGCCACCGTATAACCGGTACCGGCACTGATGGTGGCGGTGAGGGTGCCATTTGGCTCTTCCACCGCATCATCCACCGTGGCGACCTCGAAGGTCACGCTGCCGGAAACCGGGACGGTGAGCGTCTTCGATCCGGTCTCGCTTGAGGCGGCAACATCGCCGCTTTGACCAATGGTCAGTGCCACGTCAAGCGGTGTCGCGGGTACCGGACTGGCCGAGACCGTAAACGAGGCCGACGTGCCTTCCGTCACCCCGCTGCCGGCGGTGATGCTCACCACCGGGGCGTCATTGTCGTGCACTGTCACCGCGGCGCTGCCCGTGGCCACGGTATAGTCCGTGCCCGTATTGAGGGTGACGGATATGGATCCATCGGCCTCGTTGGCATCATCATCCACCGTGGCCACCGGGAGATCGGTGCTGGTGGCCCCGGCTGTCAGCACCACCGTACGGCTGCCTGCTCCGGGTGTATCCAGGTACTCGCCATTCTGGGCGACGGTCCAGGCAATCGTCAGGTCGGACTGCGGCGCCGGATCGGCGGTGATGGTGAAGGTGGCATTGTCGCCCTCATCCACGGCGGACCCTGCCGAGAGGCTGAGCTCGGGGGTGGCGGGTGTTACCGGCTTTTCCTCTTCTTCCTGCGGCGGGTTCTCCAGGCACTGGAGCGCCGGTGCCACCGGCACCCAGCGCTGAAGGCCGCGGTCCGCCTGGGCCTGGGCCTCGGCGACGGTCATCGGGTTGCTGCTGTAGGCGTTGTTCACCCCGAAGGCGGCAAGCACCCGGCTCCAGCGCTCGACATGGTCCGGCGAAGTCCGCCAGGTCTCCCCCGCATACTCCTGGACGTCGGTGAGAAGCGCAGCCGATACACAGGCCGCCAGCGCCGAAGCCTGCGAGTCTCCTTCGCCGGCGCTGACCTGGCCTCCATCGCCGTCATTCGTCCCGCCGCCGAGCGACTGGGCCGAGGGGCCGATGTCGAGGCTGGCCGTGGCGGCGAGCGCGTCCATTCGTTGCGTGATGCCATTGCCGTCGACATATTCCGGCGTCACCGTGACCGTCAGCGTCATGTCTTCCTGGGCGTTGTGCTCGATCGTGGCCGAGGTGCCCGTCACGCTCTCGATGCCGGTGATGACGGTCTGCGCATCGCTGCTTTGGGCCTCCCACGACACCTCGTAGAATCTTGCGTGCTCGACCGCGCTCCAGGTGACGCTGGCGCTGAGGGCGTCTGTTGCCGTCACCTGCAGGTTGGAGACCGCCTGGGTGGGCGCCGCTGCGCTTTGCGCCGGCGCGCCCTGTCCGGTTGCTATGACCTCAACCGGCCATCTCATCTCCCAGTCGCGCACATGTTCCAGATCGCCCCAGCGGAGTTGGGGAATCTCGACCTTGAGTTCATCACGGCCAGGGCCGATGGCAAAAAGGCGCACCCACTTTGTGCGGTTCGACGGTGTGAAGTACAGACAGTCATCCAGCGGGCCGCCACAGGACTGGGCCCTGCCGTCCCGCCGTTTGACCCCCGCCGCCTTGCCGCCCCGGGCAGACAGATAAACCGGGATACTGTGGCTGTGTTTGAATGCCGCTTCACTCAGGGTGATCTGGAAGTCCAGGTGGCTGCCCTCCACATTGATCGACTGTCCCGCTGCGGGCAATCCCTCGATGACGATGGGCGGGTCGGACTCGCGGACCTTGACATGCACGGTCCAGCCCTTGTCGATAATGCCGAAGTAGCCGGGGTAGACGGGACTGGGTGTGTACTTGTCAATGTAACCGGCGGAAATGCGATGCTTGATGGGAATCTGCGCGGTGTAATGGTCCGCACATCTCACCTTGACGTTGACCAGCTGGTACTTGTCCCAGTTGCCCGGCGTGAAGCGCAGCACGGTTCTTGTCGGATAGCCCGGGCTGTTGGCGACGTACAGACGATTATTGGCGACGAACTCATTGCTGCGACGGCCGTCCTCATGGATGCGATTGCCGTCATCGGGGTCCTTGATGAAGACCTCCACCGGACCCAGCGGCTTTGTCTTCAGCTTGACGTTATAGGACGGTCCGGTGTTGTTGTCACAGCCAGCGTCCTCGTTCCAGGTCAGGTGGGTGTTATCGAACACCAGGCCGGGTTCCCTGTTGGCATGATAGTCGGCGGTTTCCTTGTCGAGGATATGAATGTAGGTATGGGTGGTCGGAGAGCCCGGGGCATTTCCGCTGACAAAGCCGTTAGGCAGGATGCTGTTGTGCAGATCCAGTCGGAACGTTTCTTCGGCTTCCCTTCCGCCCTTTGTCGTTGTGCGGACGTTGACTGTGGCGCTGCTGCGCCAGGCGGGAATGGTCACTCGAAAGGTCGAGCCATGATAGTCGACGCCGTTGCCGGTGGCGGTGAGTGGGGTGGCGGAGAAACGGATCAGGGTATCGGTTTCCTGCAGGCGTGACAGCTTGAGGGTCACGACCGCATCTTCCCCTTCATTGACGTAGTAGTCCGGTTGGGAGTAGTAGACCAGGGTCTGATTGGAATTCAGGGTCAAGGTGTGCTGGTTGGCGCCGGTAGGGGTGGTACTGGCCAGTCTTCTGCCTTCAAAATCAACGATGTTGTGATTGCTGGCAATACTCAAGGTGACAACGCCGTTGACGGTTTCCAGATCTCCCCCCTGGGCATACACGAAAACGGAGGTTTTGTAGGTTTTGGGATCATAATTGCTCAGATCGTGGCGCACATCCAGCCCGGCGGTGGTGCCGGTGAGCGTAAAGTCCGAGGCGTATACACCGGGCAGATGCTTGTCGAAGCTCACCCGCCAGACCAGGCTGGTGCCAAGATTCCTGACTTCTTGCGCATGGCGCTTGATCGAGACCAGCTTCGGGGCGCCTGGATCGATGACGACATTCTGCACATCGAAGGTGTTGTCGTTGGTGCCCGAGGTGGGGGTGGTGTCGGTCAGCGCGTTGCCGGCATCGTCCGTGATGTCGTGGTTGTTCGCGAAGCTCAGGGTCACTGTGCCGTTTAGGTTGGCCAGGTCGCCGCCAGAGGCGGTGACGTCGTAGACGTCAGTCGAGTCTTCCGTTACCGCCAGCGAAGCCGTGGTGCCGGTGATCTGGAAGTCAGCCGCGTCCAAGTTCTCTATCATTCCGCCGTTGTCACCGAACGTCACCCGCCAGGTGAGGCTGTCGGCATCGGTCATGGCGGTGGTCGGTGAATGACGATCGATGGAGGTCACGGTTGGCGCGTTGTTGTCCAAAGTGAAGAAGTCGCTGTTTGTCCCGCTGACCGTGGGCGATGCGGGCAGCGCGTTGCCGGACAGGTCCTCGATGTCGTGGCCGTTCACGAAAGCCAGTTGGATCGCGGTGTTGCTATTCTCAATCGCGCTGTCCGAGACGGTGATGTCGTAGACGCTGGTCGAGACCGACGAGACGGCCAGTTCGGTGGTTCCGGAGAACTCAGAGGGGGTGTTGGAAAAATCCATCGCATCCACATTGCGCACCGCCTCGTCGAAGGTCACCCGCCAGGTCAGGCTGTCAGCATTGGTGTATTCATCGGTCGGCGACTGGCGCTCAATCGAGGTTACGCCCGGGGCGGTGGTGTCGTCATCGTCGAGGATGGTGTAGGTGGCTGTGGAGGTGCCGAGGACCACGCCGGCGGGTGGGTTGACCAGGGACAGCGTTGCAATGACCGTCTCGTCGGGCTCGGCGTCGGTGTCGCCTCGTATCTGTATGCCGTAAGCGTTGGTTCCAGTACTGCCAGTGGCTATCAGGCGAGTCGCGCACGAGTTAGTAGAGATGGCAGTGCTGAAACGCGACTGGTAGTCGGCGGATACGCCTCGGGTCGCGGTGCCGGAGTAGCAGACCCGCACCGAGACACCCTCCGTATGGGCCGACGACAGGGTCACCGAGAAGAGCTTGTTCGTCGTGCCGGAATTGCCCTCGTTGGCATCGGTGGGGGCGCTGATGGATACCAACGACGACCCCACTGCAATGTCGAAGGTATCGCTGACCGTGCCTCCGGTGTGGCCGTCATCCGCCGTCACCTTCACCGAGAGCGTGCCGACATCGGTTGACTGCGGCGTGCCCGAGAAGGCACGGGTGCCCGGGGTGAAAGTAAGCCAGGTCGGCAGGGTGCTGTTGTCGGATTTGGTTGCGGTGTAGGTCAGGGAGTCGCCGTCGGCATCGGCGAAGGTGTTGGCCGGGAAGGCGTAGCTGAAGGCCGTTCCCGCCGTTGCCGTCTGGTTGGGGATCAGGTTGTCCACCGTGGGGGCGTTGTTGGCCGCTGCACTCACCACGATGTTGAAGGTATCGCTGACGGAGCCGCCGTTGCTGTCGTCAGCGGTCACTTTTACCGACAGCGTGCCGACATCGGTTGACTGCGGCGTGCCCGAGAAGGCACGGGTGCCCGGGGTGAAGGTAAGCCAGGTCGGCAGGGCACCGTTGTCAGATTTGACCGCGGTGTAGGTTAGGCTGGTCGCATCGTCGAAGGTATTGGCCGGGAAGGTGTAGCTGAAAGCCGTGCCCGCTGTCGCCGTCTGGTTGGGGATCGGGTTGTCCACCGTGGGGGCGACGTTGGTTACCGTGACCCCCACCGAGTCGATCGTCGTACTGGTCGGGTAGCCCGTTGCTGCGGTGGTCACCATGTGGCTGATCGTGGCCGAGCCGGCACCCGCGCCGGTCACGGTTATCGTCTGCGCCGTGGGCCAGTTGCCGGTGGTGAAGGTCAGGGGACCCGATACGGTGGCGTTCGCCGGGGCGTTTGATGTCGGCGTGATCGTCACCGAGCCGCCGGGCTGGCTCTTGAGGACGATGGCGTAGGTCCCGGTATCGCTGTTCTCGGCCACCGAAAGGCTGGCCCTGGACACGGTGACCCCGTGGCCGGCATCGACGGTGGTCGCGGTCACGTCGCCGATCGGGGTCTGGTGGTAGGGGTTGGTGCTATCTGCCACCGCCGCCGCATGGGAGATGGTGACGTTCTCGGCCGCGGCATCGGCGTCGTTCAGGGCGCGGAGCGTCACCGTCTGCGCCGCGTTCCAGTTGCCGGAATTGCCGTGGGTGAAGGTGAGAGTGGATTGGTCGCCCGCCGTGACGCTGTTGGTGTCCACCGTGACCGCAGTAGCGTCGTTCGAGGTCACGGTCACGGTCACATCCGCGCCCGGATCGGTGTTGAGGACCACCGTGTAGGTCTTCTCGGCATTGGTGGCGTGGAGCTCGGTGAGGGTGAGGGAGGACTCGGAAAGCGTCATGCCGTCGGTGCTGGTGTCGTCGTCCAGAATGGTGTGGGTCGCCACGGAGACGCCGAGGGTGACGCCAGGGTTTGAATCTCTTAAAGACAGCGTCGCGATCACCGTTTCGTCTGATTCGGCCTCGGTGTCGCCCTTCACACGGATTGTGATGGGGTTACGGGGGCGGGTACTGTTCGACGATACTGCGTGGTCAACGCAGCTAGCGATATATTTAAGAAAGGATCCGCTTATTCCGCCCAGGGATATTCCAGGCTGGTAGTCGGCGGCGGCAGGAATGGTGCCGGCTGCGGTCGTATCAATGGTCGCCGTGCCGGTGAAACAGACTCGAAAATTGGTCGCATTGGTCACTGCTCGGGACAGGCCCACCGTGAATGCGAGGTTACGCGTGTCCGAATCGCCCTCGTTCGCGTCCGTGGGCGCTGTGATGGATAGCGTTACCGAGGCCGCCGGCGTTGCCGACTGCTCACTCGATACGGGGCTTGCCATACTGCCGGCCCCGTTTCTTGCCCACGATTGCACCTGGAAGGTGTAGGTGGTGCCGTTGATGAGGCCGGTGACGGTGTGGCTGGTGGTGGTGGGGCCGGCGCCGCTGATTGCCATCCAGCCGCCGTAGCTGCCCGCCCCCGCCCTCTGTCGATACTGCCACGAGGTGATGGCGCTCCGGTTGGGATCGTTCCATGACAGGGTGACCTCACTGTCACCCGCTGTGGCCGTGAAACCCGCAGGCATCGGTGGAGTTCCGGGAGTGAGCGTGCTGTCGTCATCCCGGATGGTATACGTCGCCGTGGCGGTGCCCAGAACCACGTTGGCGGGTGGGTTGACCAGGGACACCGTTGCGATTACCGTCTCATGGGGCTCGGCGGTGGTGTCGCCCCGTATGCGAATGCTGGCATTAGCTGATGTATCGCCAACAGAAATGTTGGAGTTAAGGCAGCGGGAATTGGTGACAGTATTCACAACAAGCCTTTGGTAGTCAACGGATGCGCCCAGGGTCGCCGTTCCGGAGTAGCAGGTCTGCACCGTGATATCCTGTGAAACGGCCTTCGATAGGGAAAGTGTGAAGTGCTTGTCCGTCGTTCCCGAGTCCCCTTCATCCGCAGCCTCGGGCGCGCTGATGGATACTGTGGGCGGGGAGTCGTCGTCCAGGATCGTGTGCGTCACCACGGAGGTACCAAGGGTGACGCCGCTGGGCGCGGAGCCGACGAAGGAAAGCGTCGCGATCACCGTTTCGTCGCCTTCGGCCTCGGTGTCGCCCTTCACACGGATTGTGATGGGGTTACGGGGGCGGGTAGCGTTCGACGATACTGCGTGGTCAACGCAGTTGGCGAGATATGCAAGAAAGGACCCGCTTGTTCTGCCCATGAATATTCCAGGCTGGTAGTCGGCGGCGGCAGGAATGGTGCCGGCTGCGGTCGTATCGATGGTCGCTGTGCCGGTGAAACAGACTCGAAAATTGGTCGCATTGGTCACTGCTCTGGACAGGCTTACCGTGAATGCGAGGTTACGCGTGCCCGAATCGCCCTCGTTCGCGTCCGCAGGCGCGCTGATGGACAGGATAGCGGTCTGTGCCTGCACCCCGGCGGCGAGGCCGAAGAACAGCGGTAGGCAGAGCAACGCCGACAACAGGCCGCGCCACAGATTGCGGGCGGTGGCACGGGCGCCCGCTGCGGCGCGGGCGGGAGAAGAATCGAAGCTGTCGGAGGAAGAACCGGGCCGGCGGGTATCGGAGTGCCTGCCGGTGGATGCAAAAGATTCAGGTGGGGGAGCTGGAAGGCGAAGCCAGCGCCGCCACGCGGGACCGCTCATGCCGGTGCGCGGACGCAGGTTGGGCGATCTGGAGATATGGAGATCCGGCTCATTTTAGGGACCCCTGTTCTCCTTGTTAGGTGCCTCTGTTCCTCTTGTCAATCCCCGATTGCAAACTTCTTTTACAACCGTCGACAGCACCGACCACACCCGTCGCTTCCAACCCCATCGTCATCCCCCCCAGAAATCAAAAAAACACCAACCTCTACAGGTCGTATGACTCGAATCCGGCGCATTGTATCAACCGCACAGGGGAAAGGCAAAATTTTCCTTGCATGGAATCTTCCGCTTTGATCGACAATGAATGGTCCCTTTTTACCCTTCATTTCACTGCCTTCAGAGGGGTGCCTGAAAGGCAGGGACATCCATCGCGTGGAAATCCTTCCGATCCCCGGGCTTCGGTTTTCAAGCGGCTTGTCCGACCCAGTGGCAGGCATTCTGGAAAATTTTTATCCAGGGGCTGTATTCCCCCCACCCCGGCGGGTGCCAGGAATTGGACACTGTCCTGAAAACCCGCTCCGGGTGAGGCATCATGATGGTAAACCGGCCATCCTCATTGGTAAACCGGTGAACCCGGAGTCCGAGTGGTTGGGGTTATAGGGATAGACATGGGTCGCCTGTCCGTGATGTCGTGGTTGCTCGCGAAGCTCAGCATCACCGTGGCGTTCAGGCTCGCGAGGTTGCCGCCCGGAGGCGGTCACGTTATACGCATTCGTTCTCCCCACCTGCGACACGCCGGCAATGGTGGTGGTCGTGCCGGAGACCCCAAAGTCCGCCTCGTTCATATTCTGCACCGCCTCGTCGAATGTCACCCGCCAGGTCAGGATAGAGAAATTGGTCGGCGAGCTGGACGGCATATGGCGCGTGATCGAGGTCACGCTCGGGGCGGTGGTGTCGGTGTTGCGGTTGTCCTGGACCGTCGTCCAACTCGAGTTCGTGGAGGTGGATTTGTGACGTATTCGTACTTTCGACCAGTCGACCCGACGTTGAACTGGACAGTGTCAAGGAGATATCGGAATTTGTGCTTGCCGCGATATCGCATTCGTTCTGGAAGTTCAGCCCGGTGCACGGCCGGGGTTCCGGCAGTCGGGGAGTGCACCGGGTTCTTTCGTTGACGAAGAGGCGATCAGTCGGTGTAGCTGTCTTCCAGGGGGTAGTCAGCAAGCAGAACTGGTCCCTCGCGGGTCACCCAGACGGGTTGTTCCAGTTTGACACCCTGGCTTCCGCCCTGGGTTCCCACATAGCTTTCTATACAGATGACCATATTTTCTTCAAACATCCCATCATAGGCGCCAAATTCTTCATCCTCGGGATACCACAAAAAAGGATACTCCACGCCCATTCCGCATCCGTGTCCAACATCGGCATACCGGTTGGCCAGATATTTGTCCGGCAATACGTAGGCCTGTGCGGCATATTCAAGAAATTTTTTACCGGGATGCAGTAAACTCATGTTAGTTTCCAGCTGTGCTCTGGAGGTTTCATAGAGTTCCTTTTGCTCAGGGGTTGGTCGGACGTCACCGACAATCCAGCTCCGGGAGATATCATTGTAAAAGCCCATGGGGCCGATCAGGTCGGTATCGAATGACAGGAACTCTCCTTCTTCCATGACCCGGTTGGAGGTTTCCTGGAACCATGGATTGGTTCTTGGGCCGGATGTCAACAGTCGTGTTTCGGGATATTCACCCCCCCGCTGAATGCTGCCCTGGATCAATATGCCGAGTGCTTCCTGTTCGCTCATGCCCGGCTGTATCTGTGCCTGCATCTCCTGCATGGCGGTCTCGCAGGTCTCCAGGGAAAATTTCAGCGCACGAATTTCCTCCGGTAACTTGATTGACCGTGCGATTTCGAGAATTTGTTTTCCATCCAGGAGTTTCAATTCATGCCCGGTCAGGGCCTGGGCCATGGCCACATCCAGCCGGTCAATGGCCAGGCGCCGGTTGCCGCCGCCATGGTTCAGAACCAGGTCCGTGATCTCTTTCGCCCAGTAACCCGCAATTTCAGTGACACGGTCGCCCACCGCCATATAGTCCAGCGACCAGGCCGGTCGTATCTCATCAATGGTTTCCAGCCCCTGGAGCAGGTGATATCCGGTGGGCAGCTCGAACATGACGGACGGCCCGTTGGTGGCAATAAAGGCATAGCGACAGAAGTTGTGCATGGTCCACACCTGCATATTCCGGGAACCATTGGCATAGCGAATGTTCACAGGGTCAAACAGCACGATTCCGGCACAGTCCTTCTCCGCCAAAAGTCTGCGGATGCGGCCCATCCGATGGGACCGAATCGCGACTTCATTGATGGGCGAACGATCGGACAGTATTTGCAGGGGTCGGGTCATGAAAACGCCTGATGATGGATTGCACAGTGTTTCAAATTGTATGCCATGTTCGGGCAGGACAAAAACCAAGGGGTTGAATGCAGTGTAAAAACCGGGACAACTGTACTATAGTCAAGCTTTAATTGTGGATACAATCGGTATCCGAAAAGACTGTATTGAATGAAATGGCAATCCGGGTGGTTTCCCTCTTCAACCGAACACAATGATTCGCATTGTCCGGATAAGTGGAATGCCATGATGTTTACTTGAGGTGGTATAGATGAACCAGGTGCCCACATCGTTGCCTGTCAGGGGTCTGCCGGCCAGATATTTCACGGATCCCAGTGTCTATCAACGGGTGAAAACGGAAATTTTCTTCAAAACCTGGCAACTGGCCTGTCATGCCAGCCAGGTCCCCGGGGCTGGGGACTTTTTCAGTTTTTCAATCTTTGACCAGGATATCTTCATTGTCCGGGGCGATGATGGACGACTCCGTGCCTTTTTCAATGTGTGCCAGCATCGCGGGCACCCACTGGTGGAAGGCAGTGGGCACCGCTCAAGAATTACCTGTCCCTATCATGCCTGGACCTATGACCTGGAGGGAAAGCTGGTGGGTGCACCGAATTCCCGATGTGTGCCGGGGTTTGATGCAAGGGAAATCCGTATCCCGGAAATTCGCCTTGAGGAATTTCTGGGTTTCGTGTTCGTGAACCTGGATGGTGAGTGCGACGCCATGAGTGAGTGTTATCCGGGGGTGAAGGAAGGGATTCTCGGACTGTGCCCGGATATTGAAATGCGGGTATTTGCCCATGAATATACCGCCAACGAAAGATGTAACTGGTTCGCAGCCGTGGAAAACTATAACGAGTGTTATCACTGCAAGGTTGCCCATGCGGATTTTGCGAAGGGGATCATTGACCCCGGGTCCTACAACATTGCCCCCTACGGCGAAGGCAAGGTGTTGCGCCATACCTCCCTGGCCACCCGGAGTGAAGAAGCCTGGTATGACGTCAGTGGTTCAGACTATGGGAGCTTTTATCTGTGGCCTTCCATGTCATTCCAGATTTATCCCGGTGGCGTTGTCAACACGTATCACTGGCGGCCCCTGGCCGTGGATGATGTGAAAGTACATCGGGGTTGGTATTCTGACGATGGTGAAGTGGATGAAACGCTCCAGACAGTCATCGACCTGGACCGGACTACCACCTTTGCCGAAGATCTGGCCCTGTTGCAGAATGTGCAACGCGGACTGCAGTCAATGGGATATCGGCCCGGGCCCCTGATTCTTGACCCCGGGGGCGGCATTGACAACGAGCGTCCGATATCGATTCTGCACCAATGGTTGCGCGCCGGTGTGGATGTCTAGTGCAACGGACGGTAATCGGTTGTGGACAGGGTGTGTGGGTATCCTGACCCGTACACATTGCACCATCAGGACTCTGGTCGCCAGTGCAGTTGCCCGTGGCCGTAGTCAGGGCAGCGGATCGGAAATGAAAGTGGGGCGGGCACCCAACCAGATAAACGGAGGATGGGAATATAGCCATGCAGCCTACTTCTGAAGCCCTGTTCGATATTGCGGAGTCCACCATGCCGGGGGCCGGTCTGGGTGGATATTCCCTCGCCAGGGAAATCCGATTGATCTACAGCCACGGCAAAGGCTCCCGCATGTGGGACGTGGATGGAAGGGAATATATTGATTATGTCGGAGGTGCCGGGGCGTTGATTTTGGGTCATTCACACCCGTCCGTAACCCGGGCCTGCCAGGAGCAAATGGCCCGGGGCGCACATGTGTTTGGCTCGCTGAATGATATGGCCATCAAACTGGCAGAACGATTGGTACGGGATATTCCCTGTGCGGAAAAAATCACCTATTCGACGACCGGTTCCGAAGCCACCGCCTATGCAATGCGTCTGGCCCGTGCATACACCGGCAGGGACAAGATACTGAAGTTTGAAGGGGCGTATCATGGCAACCATGACTACGCTATCGTTAGCACCTTTCCCAGGGAAACCGGGCATTATCCCCAGGGCCAGGCAGATTCCCATGGTCAGCCCCAGGCAACGGTTTCGACGATGCTGGTTGCGCCGTACAACAACCTGGAGGCCGTGAAAGGCATTGTCAAGGAGCAGGGCCATGACATTGCTGCCATCATTGCCGAACCAGTCCAGCGCATCATTCCGGCAAAACCTGAATTTTTGCACGGGTTGCGTAAAATCTGTGATGATCATGACATTCTGTTGATTCTGGATGAGGTGGTGACCGGTTTCCGCCTTGGTTATGGAGGTGGACAGGGTTGGTTTGATGTGCGGCCGGATATGGCGACCTATGGCAAGGTGGTGGGGGGCGGTGGGCCGCTTTCCTGCGTTGCGGGCAGGGCGGAAATCATCGATCTGGCAGACCCCAACAAAAGGGGTCAGGACCGGTACACATACCTCAATGGCACCCTGCACGGCAATCCGGTCGCGGCAGCGGCCACCCTGGCGATGCTCGACGAATTGTCCAGGCCCGGGAGCTACCGGAGAATGAACCGGTATGCCGATGATTTGTGTCAGGCCTGCCAGCAGGTGCTGGACAAATATCGCATCCCCGCCATTGTCGAAAATACCGGGTCACTGTGGCAAATACTGTTTATGGACAAAACCCCTGAGAACATGTCCGATATGCTGAACAGCGACCAGGCGGCAATGCGCCGATTGGACACCGAGCTGATGAAACATGGGCAATATGTATTGCCGGGCGTCCGTCGCTTCATTTCCACTGTGCACACGGATCAGGACCTTGAAGATACCGTACGCGGGCTGGACGATGCCTGCAGGGCATTCAATCGAATCGGCTGAGCCAACCACCGGTTAGCGGTTTGCCAGCGAGGGGACCCGGGCCCAGAACACAACGGATTGCCCGATCCGGATGCTCGGGGTACAACTGTGATGGTTCCCCGGATCAGCAGGTCCGGGAAAGAACAAACCCAACTACTCAAAGAGCAGGGCGATGGAGTCCAATTCCCTCCAACCGGGCGAACGCGGGGGTCTCATCACTGAATTGAAGGCATGGTTTCGGACTGCACACTCCAGATCTCTCGGGCAATTCCCCGTGGCACCGGCCCCACCGGAATGGAACCATGGCCATGTTTCGGCAGGTATGTGGACTACAGACTCTTCAGTTTTTCGATATGGGCATTGACCACGCTCAGCTTTATTTCAAGTGATTTTCGCTTCTCGGGGGCAAGGTCCTGTTGCAGCCTGTTTTCGAAATCACTCTTTTTCTCTTGCAGCTTTCCATGGAGTTTTGCCACCTTTTCCGGTTTGATTGTTTTCCCTTTTTTCTGTTTTCGGATCAATTTCCCAAATCGATTCCTGAGCGCTTTATATTTCATTGCAAATTCTCTCTATGCAGTTGGTACGGTCTGACAGGGGCGGAATTTATGCCGTTTTCGTCAGGCTCTCTATTTCATCTTCATCCAGTATGACTTCCTGGGCGGCTTCTGCAACCAGGTCCGCGTGGGATGCAAACAGGGCCTGAGAACAGTCAAGCAAATTCTTGGCGATTTCATCTGAATAGTTGAAGTCATTTAACAGCGAAGTGGCCATTAAGGGAGTGATGGCATTGGATTGAAGTAAAGTGCCGATCTCTGCATCCAAATTTTCCTTGGAGGCACTGGCTTCAGCCTTGAGTTCATCCAGGTTAAGAGCGATCATTGGGTTGTCTGCATCCTCTTCCCGGTACCGGTAAATCTCCCGGAAAATAATGGCGAGTTTGAGGCGCAGCCGGTTGTATTCCTGTCTCATCTCCTCATTGTCAGAGAGCATGTATACGGACATGTTCTTGCGCAGGTGCTTGGTGTGTTTCACGCTTTCAACAATTTCGGATGCAGCGTTTCGCAGTCTGAAAAGCTCCTCGGAGAAAACGGATGGAATATGTGACTGGGACAATGAAATGAACTCGATAATCGAGCTATACAGGACTTTCACTTTCCTGGTGTAGAGATCATCCATGTCAAATTCATGGATTTCCCGGTCATTGTCGATAGTTTTCGCCAGGTCTTCCGATCCCAGGATTTGCTTGCGGTGCAAATTCATGCCATGCGCAATCAATTCGAATGCCGAGTCAAACAGGTTCCAGGTTTCCTTTCTTACCGATGACAGGACGGTTTCCGGGAATTCAATTGCAGACTCGTTCAGGTACATGGGCTGGACGACATCATCGCTCTGGTCGGGAAAATACTTGTGCAGATAGTCTGACAGCCGATGGATCAGGGGGACCATCACCAGCACGCCGGTGATATTGAAAAAGGTATGGAAAACGGCCAGTTTCATGGTGTAGTTGTCCGCAGCAATGCCCACGGCTTCGCTGAAGGAATCCACCGCCCAGACAAACTGCCCGATGAATAAGATGGCGATGACCCCGGTCACCGTATTGAAAATGAGATGGGCGCCCGCCAGCCGTTTTCCCTGGACATTGGCACTCAGGGAACCAATGATCGCTGTGATCGTTGTTCCCACATTGGCGCCGATGGCCAGGGCCAGCGCGTTCTCATAGGTAATCTGACCGACGGCGAGTGCTGTCAGGATCAATACCAGGGTAGCGTGACTGGATTGCATCACCACCGTGGCAGCAGCACCGATTCCTGCAAACAGAAACAATCCCGGATATCCTCCCACGGCAAGGGCAGCAAGATCAAAGCTGTCCTTGAACGCTTCGAATCCTTCTTTCATGTAATGGATGCCAAGAAACAGGAAACCGAGCCCGGCCAGAACGGACCCGATCCCTTTCAGGTAACGGGATTTCTGGAAAGACAGCACAATGCCGAATACCAGCATGGGCATGGCATAGGCGGAGATCTTGACTTTCAGGCCAAACGCCGCCACCAGCCACGCTCCCGTCGTGGTGCCGATATTGGCACCAAAAATGATGCCAATGCCGGCGACGAGTGTAATCAGTCCGGCACTGATGAATGAGATGGTAATGACAGAAACCAGGGAGCTGGATTGCATGATCGTCGTAGAGACGATACCGAAACACAGGCTTTTCCAGGTCTTGTCAGTGGTTTTCTGTAACAGCTTCTCCAGTACGCCACCTGAGAAGGCCTTGAACCCTGATTCGAGGAACAGCATGCCAAAGAGAAAAATAGAAACCCCGGCAGCGATTTCCTTGAAATCCGGACTGATCCAGAAGCCGTAGGCAAGGATCAGGAGGATGGTGGGAAGTAATATTCTTTTTAACATATGGGCCTCACGTATAATTTCTTCAATGACATGCAGGTTGGTTCAACCTGCATGGTTCTGCAGATTTTTACAACCGGAAACCGGGTTCAAAATGTACCGGGGGTTACTTCTCAATGTTTCCGGGAAAGACGGCGTCGACGAAATTCTGGTCGTCCATGGGTGGACGAACATAACTTTTTGCAATGGGCGGCCGGGCATCCAGTTCGATTTCTCCCGGGGTCAGGTCCTCGTAATCAATCAGGCTCAACAGGTGGGATATGCAGTTGATCCGCGCATGTTTCTTGTTGTCGGAATTGACCACGTACCATGGTGCCTGCTTGATATCCGTATGTGCAAACATGAAGTCTTTGGCCTTGGAATATTCTACCCAGCGATTTCTGGATTCCAGGTCCATCGGGCTGAGCTTCCATCTTTTCGTGGGGTCCTCGGAACGTCCCTGAAAACGTTTTTCCTGTTCCTCATCGCTGACTGAAAACCAGTATTTGATCAGGGTTATTCCAGAGCGGACCAGCATGCGCTCGAATTCCGGACAGCTTCGCATGAACTCTTCGTACTCATCTTCGGTGCAAAATCCCATGACACGCTCCACTCCGCCGCGGTTGTACCAGCTCCGGTCCAGGATCACCATTTCTCCGGCAGCGGGCAGGTGAGCCACGTAGCGCTGGAAATACCATTGGGTCTTCTCCCGCTCCGTGGGAGCCGGAAGGGCAACCACCGAACAGATCCTGGGGTTCAGTGATTCGGTAATTCGCTTGATTGTTCCTCCTTTCCCGGCAGCATCCCGGCCTTCAAAAATCACCACTACTTTCAGGCCTTCATGCTTGATCCATTCCTGTAGCTTGATGAGTTCGATTTGCAATTGTTTCAGTTGGGCTTCATAAGCTTTGTTCAAAGCCTTCTTAATACTTTTTGGCGTAGCCTTGGTCATCACGGTCCTCCAGCATATATTTGTGAATAAATTTTAAATTATGACAGCTCTATGAAAAGTTGTATTTCGCAGTGTACCATTAAAAACGATGGAAATTGGACCAAAACTGAACTAAACCTTCGGGTATTTATGAAATTCCGGCTGCATTTCATCGCCTCGTGCAAAATGTTTTCGTCAATGGATATTCAGATTATCCGGTGTACCATTTTCAGCATGAGAAGACCGTTTCAACCGAACCGGGGCCGCAGCGGGTCCGGGTCCAGGCACGGGGAGGGTATTGAATGGGAAAACGGCAGGAGGCGTGCCGGCTGTGGGTGGATCAACCGGCCTGACAGGCTGTCCGGTCGGCTACACGTAAACCGGGGTCAGCCAGTGCCGGAAATCCGGATTTTCACCGATCAGGACAGAATGAAACAATTCCCCGAGCTGTTGTGCAATGGGTCCTTTTTGGCCATCGCCAATGGTCCGGTGATCGATGCTGCTCACCGCAGCCATCTGTACACCGGTTCCGCAGAAAAAGGCCTCGTCTGCGAAATACAGCTCGGAACGGTCAATCTGTCTTTCTTCGACCGGGATGCCGATCCCGGCGGCCAGTTCAAGCAGTGATTTTCTGACGATACCTTCCAGCAGGTTGGCGTATACCGGTGAAGTAATCAGGCGTCCATCGCGCACGATCATGAAGTTGGCCGCGGTGGCCTCGGAGACATGGCCATCCTGGTTCAGCAGGAGGGCCTCGTCGAAGCCCCCGAGCAGTGCATCGCTTTTCGCCAGTGAGCTGTTTACGTACGTGCCGTTTATCTTGCCTCGGGCAGGCATGGTGGTATCGTCCACCCTGCGCCAGCTGCTTACGCATACCTTGATCCCGTGGTCATCGCGAAGATAGCCCCCCACCGGCTGACTGAAAATGGCGACTTTGTCCTCGGCATCGTGCACCCAAACCTGAAAAAAACTTTTGTTCTTGTAGGCAATGGGCCGGATGTACACATTCTGTGTCCAGTTTTCGGCTCTGAGCAGGGCCAGTGTGGATTCCTGCAATTGCTCATTGCTGTACGCAATCACGCTGTGCATTACTTTCGCGCTGTTGAGGAATCGTTCGAAATGGTCGAAGAGCCTGAATACGTAAAGCTGTTGATGGGAATCGTTCCAGTAACCACGAATCCCCGCAAAACATCCTGTTCCATAGTTGAATGTATGGTTTGTGATGCTTATCGTTGCCTGATCAATGGGAACGATTTCGTCTTCGAAAAATGCCAGTGTTGTCATGGATAAAATTGAATACGGTGTCAGGGAACCGGATCGTAACCATCCGGTTCCGGATTATTTGAATGAAAGGGATACCGACCCCAGCGTACCAAAGTCCGCCCTGATCCGGTCCCCTGCCTGAGCATAGAACACATCACAAGCGGTTCCGGTTGTAATGATATCACCGGCTTTCAATGTATTTCCTCTGGTTTGCACATGGTTTGCCAGCCAGGACAGTGCAATCAGGGGGCTGCCCAGAACATTTCCACCGTCTCCCCGGCTGACCTCCTGTCCGTTCACTTCCAGGCTGACCGGGTGGGTGGAAAGATCAATGGTGTGCCATGAATCGGTGGTCTCCCCGATGACACAGGCACCGTGTATGGCATTGTCGGCAATCAGTGCATCGGGACCCACCGCGGTAAAATCAGCATACCGGTGATCGACGATTTCGATTCCCGGTGCAACGGACCGGATGTACGGCAGGATGGTTTCGGCAGTATAGTCGATTTCCCCGGCGGGGACGTCTTGCCCCATTGTCAGAATGAATTCCGGTTCAATGATCCGGTGTACGTACTCCGCTTCCTTCAGGACAGCACCGCTTTCATGGGTGGAATGATCCATCAATCTGCCGGAAAAGGGTCCATCCGCTCCCAACAGCGCCATGATGGGCGGATTGGTACAGGCAAGCTTGTAACCGCATGCCTGGGAGTTGTATTCGGTGGCCAGGAGGTCGACGAGACAATCCTGAATCCGGTATGCCTGGTCTGTGGAATGTGGAAACAGTTTTTCGGGAAGGTTGTCCACCACCTGCCGGTTCATTCGGTTGGCCAGCAGGTAGTCCGCAGCCGGGTCAATATTGTTCATCATTCACGTCAGTTCGTTCTGTTGTTTCGGTGCATGTCCGGGTCGTTCCAGTGAATGGCCACCTGGGCCATTGTTATCTGAAAATCAGCATTGCTGACCCGAAACAGGGTTTTCCTGATTGAAACCGGAAAGGCAAAATATACCCTAATTCCCGGGCCAATTCGTGTGAATTTCTTTCCGGACATGGCAAACGATGGTCATTGATGCGGGTTAAACGAGCGGTTCTTTGCTCGATTTTCGGCCATATCCGGTTCCATTCCAGAGGTGGTAAACTCGGGGCATCTCCTCTTTTATCGGTAACCAAATACTGGAAATGACTGAACGACAATACAGCGACTTCGCACTGGAAAGCATGCAGGCAAGTTATGGACCGGGGTTTCTTTCCCCCGGTGCGGGAATTGAGACCCGACAGCTACTCAAGGGATACGACCTGGATAACAAGACCTGTCTTGACCTGGGTTGTGGTGTCGGAGGGTCCTGCCTGCAGATGGCGACCGAACACAATCCCCTGAAAATAGTGGGTGTGGATGTGGAGGCTGAACAGGTCCGTCGGGCCCGGGAGTTGGCTCAATCCAGTAAGGCATCCAATATCCGGCTGGAATTGATCAATGCGGAGGAACCCTTGCCGTTCCCGTGCGGGTATTTTGATCTGGTCCTTAGCAAGGATGTATTGTGCCATGTCCGGGACAAGCGGGCACTGTGTGCAGAGGTGCTGAGAGTGCTCAAGCCAGAAGGCAGTTTTGTTCTGGGTGACTGGCAGGTTGGAACCCGTGAGGAAAACATGCAGACATTCCATGACTGGGCGGCCTTGCTGAAAAGCACCGGACTCCTGTTTCACTTCGAAACGCTCAGCCACTACCAGGAAGCGTTTGCATCGGTTGGTTTCAGTGCGGTGGAGTGCAAAGACCACACGGAATGGTCGAGAAATTCTGCAAAAGAACAGCTCGATCTGGTGACGGGAGAACACA
Organism: Candidatus Poriferihabitaceae bacterium; assembly: GCA_965214055.1. Lineage (GTDB taxonomy): Bacteria > Pseudomonadota > Gammaproteobacteria > Arenicellales > Poriferihabitantaceae > WTGA01. Next base: position 3,036,401 of record OZ243931.1, on the reverse strand, counting down.
AGGCGGCATTTATGTCCAACCTGGGTGAAGAGGGTTTTCAGCGAAGACTGGCAATCACGAAGGCGCGACTCGAGGGGTTAAGCAACGGCAGCATTGAGCACTGGCACATCCACGGCAGAAAAATCTGAATTTGAACTCCGGGTTGGCCTCATGTTTGTGGGTGGGCCCATGAGCGAATCATGGTGCCAACCTTGAGCGGGAACCCGGTGCACCCATTATGCGACCTGCCATGGAGTTGCTGTTCGCCAAGGTGCCGGTCATGAATACGGTGCGACGGTTTGTGCACCGATTGCCGTTTTTCGGGTTCGGCAACCGCTTCATATCCGGGCACAGTCTCCCGGGAATGCCGGTTTCCAGGCTGCACGGAGGGCGGGTGTATCGCCTTTTCAGGTACGGGGTTCCTTGAGAAGGATGGGAGGATCGAAGGCGGTTACCGGGGGAGGTTCGCCTGCGTATTTTTCGACTTCAACCAGGCAGCTATGGGCAATGGGCCCCTGGCCCAAACGGGAAGTCCCCTTGTCCAGAGTCAGAACATTGGGGTTGCCATGCTTGCACAGGGGGGCCCCACGGTCGGTTTGACCCGGGTCAAACCAGGCTCCGGTGCTGATCTGTATAACTCCTGGTCGGATATGGTCGCTGATTACGGCACCGCACAGGCAGGCCCCCCGGGGGTTGAATACCCGAACCAGATCACCATCCATGATCCCCCGGTCCTGTGCATCATCCGGATGCAGCATTACCGGCTCGCGTCTATGGATTTTTGCGGCGCGGCTTTGCGAGCCGTGATCCAGCTGTGAATGCAATTTTGCCTTCGGCTGGTTTGAAACCAGGTGCAGGGAATGTTCGGGATGATTCCCTCCCAGCCATTCTGCCGGTTCCATCCAGGAAGGGTGGCCCGGGCAATCGTTATAGTCGAAGCCCGCGATCACCCCGGAGAATATTTCGATCTTTCCGCTGGGGGTTTTCAATGGGTTGGTGTCCGGGTTGTCCCGAAAGGCACTGAGCATCACATGAGGATTCGAGGGCACCTTGAATTTGAACCAGCCATCCTGCTTCAGTTTTTCCCAGGGGGGCAACTGGACATGGTACTGTGCCGCGGACTCAATACTTTTCTCATACATCCATTTTTGCCAGTCTGGAGCATCCCGGCCTTCGGTAAACGCTTCTTCAACCCCCATCCTTCTGGCAATGCCTTTCAAAATATCAAAATCATTCCGGGCTTCCCCCACGGGTGCAATCGCCGATTCCATGTAAATGACGTACGGGTCCAGGGGAGTGAGGGCCAGATCTTCCCGTTCCAGGGAAGTGGTGCAGGGCAATACGATATCCGCGTGTTTGGCCAGTGCGTTCCAGCACCATTCATGTACAACGACAGTATCCGGCTTTTGCCATGCCGTGCGCATCCGGTTCAGGTCCTGGTGATGGTGAAAGGGGTTTCCACCGGCCCAGTAGACAAGGTGAATGTCCGGGTACCGGAGCGACTGGCCATTGTAGTCGAATGACTTTCCCGGGTTTAACAGCAAATCGCTGATGCGGGCCACCGGTATAAAATCGGTCACGGGGTTTTTTCCCTGGGGCAGTGACACGAAGCGTACCGGTGTCAGGTTATTGCCGCTCGAGTTCACCGCCGAGTAGCCGAGTCCGACCCCTCCGCCGGGCAGGCCGATCTGGCCGATCATGGCGGCCAGGGCAATGGCCGTCCAAAAGGGTTGTTCGCCATGGTCCTGTCGTGTCATGGACCAGCTGACAGACAGCATGGTACGGGCCCCGGCCATTCGCCGGGCAAGTTTGCGAAGGGTGTCGGCGGACAGGCCGCTGATACCGGATGCCCAGTCAGTAGATTTTTCGACCCCGTCCCGGTTGCCGAGAAGGTACTCGGCAAACTGGTCGAATCCCACCGTGTACCGGTCGAGAAATGCCCGGTCATGCAGTCCCTCCACCAGCAGGGTATGGGCCAGCCCAAGCAGAATGGCGGTATCCGTGGAAGGTCGCGCCGGCAGCCACTGTGCATGGACCTCTTTCATGATGTCGGTGCAAAGCGGAGAGATATTGACGAATTCAATGCCGGCTGCCCGGGCCTTGAGCATGGCCTCACGCTGGCAGTGCCGGGCAGTTCCGCCCTGGGTAATCTGTCCGTTTTTCAGCGGCAGGCCCCCGAATGCGACCACCAGTTGGGAAGAATCAACAATCGACTGCCAGCTGGTGGGGTAATAGATGTATTCTCGGGCATCTCCCAGCACATGGGGGAGAATTGCCTCACCCGCCGCGAGACTGTAGGTGTTGACGGATTTGGTAAAGCCGCCGATGCAATTCAGAAATCGGCGAAGCTGGCTCTGCGCATGATGAAATCGGCCGGCGCTTGCCCATCCGTACGACCCGGCAAAGATGGATTCGTTTCCGAAATCGTGACGGACCCGGTTCAGTTCATCGGCAACCAGTTTTTCGGCCTGTTCCCAGCTGACCGGATAAAAGGGGTCTGTCCCCATCCTTTGGGTGGCCGCCCCGGGCCCGTTGTCCAGCCAGCTTTTGCGGACCATGGGTGTTTTGATCCGGGTTGGTCCGTCCAGTACATCAATGATGCCCCGGCCGATGGGGGACGGGTCCACATCTTCCTCAAAGTCATGCAGGGCCGTGACTTTGCCGTCGCTGGTTTCCACACGGTAGGTCCCCCAATGGTTCGTGGTCAAGGGGAGTGATTCAGGGTTGGTCACGGCGGGAAGAGCGTCGTTGGTCCCGGCTGTCCGTTACCGTTGACATCATACCGGTGATGCCCCCATTCGTTACTGCCCGGTCCGTGAGCGGTTCCCCCGGATAGTCTGTGCGGTGGTGTCTGGGCAGGGGGGGAATCTATAAGCAAATGGTCGGGATTTGTTTGTCGTTGGTGATGATTTTCTGCATTTGCGCATTCACCTTGGACCGGGCTGCTTTGACTGCATAATTGGCGGAAGGCAGTGCGAAAAGGTCAATATCGAGAGACTCGGCTGTGGCCATCAATTCCGCGAGGACTCCAGATCCCGAGGACTTCAGTGCCACGGTGTTGACCGTGGTCCGGGATGACGCATTCAGCTGGTCTTCAATGAGTGTCATGTCGTCCGGCTGGCCGGTGTGAACCACATGAACGGTGGATTCGAACATCCCGGATATGGTCCGCAAAACAGAAAGGTCCTGGTGTTCCTGTCCCCCGAAATTGATAAACAGTAAGATGTTTTTATATGGTCGGACGGGGGACCCTTTTTGTACTACCAGCGTGGGGGAGTCCGCATTATTGATCAATTTCAGCGCATAACTTCCCGTGATAAATTGAATGTCCTTTTTTCCGTGAGTTCCAAAGATGGTCAGGGAACTGCCGTATTTTGCTTTCAGGTTGACAGTGCCTGCAAACACGTCCTCGATTTCCGCCATTGATTTGAACCGGCTTTCCGGGGCGAAACCTTCTGCGGCTCTGACCTCTGCCTCGCTTTTGTTCAGGGCCCAGTCCACATCGCTTTGGTTGTTTACTAGGTGCAGGGTCAGGAGTTCACAATCCGCAGACCGTGCCAATTGCAAACCGTGTTCTATGGCTACCTTTGCAGCCAGGGTAAAGTCGGTCAAAACCAGTATTTTGTCAATCAACATTTTGTATCACTCCTCAAATTCAAATGCGCGTTCACCATGCAATGCTTCATCCATCCCCATATCCTCCTGTTGCTCGCTGACTCGACCTCCACCGGTTAACAGCGCCGCCAGTTTGTAGACAAGGTAGGTCGCCACTGCAGAATAGGCGATGGTGCACAGTACGGCAAACAGCTGCGTCAGGACCTGTCCCGGATTCCCATACAATGCACCGGCGGCACCATTGATGGCGGGGCTCGCAAACACTCCCGTTGCCAGGGCACCCAACACTCCGACCATGCCGTGCAGGCCAAAGGCGTCCAGGGTGTCATCGTAACGAATCAACTGCTTGAGTTTCACAACAAAGAAATATCCGACAAACCCTCCAAGTATTCCCATGATGAGACTGCCGCTCACATCAACAAATCCGGCGGCCGGCGTAATGGCGACGAGCCCGGCTACCGTGCCGGAGACGGCCCCCAGCAAGGTCGGTTTCCCTGTGTCTTTCCACTCGATAAGTATCCAGGTCAGGGCGGCCGCAGCGGTGGAGACATTGGTCACCAGCAGGGCATTCACTGAAATGGCATCTGCTGCCAGTTCGCTTCCGGAATTAAAACCAAACCACCCGAACCACAGCAATGCGGCACCCAAAGCCGTGAACTTGATGGAAACAGGTTGTGATCTTTCAGAGATATAGTCTTTTCTTTTTCCCAGCACACAGAGCAGGACCAAACCGGCAATCCCCGCATTGATATGAACCACGGTTCCTCCGGCAAAATCGAGTTCCCCATTCTGGCTCAAAAATCCCCCACCCCAGACCCAGTGTGCGATGGGGCTGTAGACGACAAGAACCCACAAAAAGGTAAATACCAGCCAGGTTGAGAATTTGATGCGTTCAATGACAGACCCGCTGACAATGGCCACTGCGATGGCAGCAAATGTTCCCTGGAATGCAACGAACAAAAGTGTGGGGATACTTCCTGATACTTCGTTGATGTCAATGCCGCCGAGCATGAAGTTATCCAGGTTTCCGATCCACTGGCCGTCCCCGGAAAATGCGAGGGAATAGCCAAGTACCACCCAGGCCAATGTGGCAACACAATATCCCAGATAACTCATGGCAACGGTGTTCAAAACACTTTTGTTTCGGGTCAGCCCGCCATAAAACAGGGCCAGGCCAGCCGGGGTCATCAGCATGACCAGGATGGTTGAAGTAGAAACCCAGGCAATATCGCCAGAGTTCAATTCACTGGCCAGCAGTGTGGATGGAAATGCAAGGATGAGTAAACTTGTCAGGATATACTTCTTCATAAGGGTGATGCCTTTATTCGGGGTTAATATAGTTAAAGTTATAACCAAAATATTAAATCGAGTCAAATGCTGAAGCTGGAAACAGCTGGAAAACCCTTATAAATCAATTTGAAAATGCCGGACCTGACCCTCAGGGATGATAACGGCTACCGACCATCGTATGGCGGTATTTCCCTGTCGGAGCATCTGAAGCAGGGTGGACGTTTCGGGTCAATGGTGAGGGGGGAAAGCGGTACGTTGACAATTGAAGGCTCCATCACGTTTTTGCCAATCCAGGCAGCCAACTTTGTTTCCCTGTCCAGATGACCCCATCCCATGCCTGATCATTTTTCACTGCCCCCATCTCCTCCTGAATGCATCGTGGAACTTGGTGGTCCATCCAGAGCGGCCTTTTGATTGGAAAGAGCGTGTGGTTTCTTTCCACATTACCGGTGCATCGGGTTGCCAGCACAAGAGGTGGTGACAATTTTTCATTGAAAAAGACGATGGCTTTCGGTACTGTATGCCCACCAGAATTTGAGCGCCCGTAGCTCAGTTGGATAGAGTACCTGGCTACGAACCAGGTGGTCGGGAGTTCGAATCTCTCCGGGCGCGCCATCATTCGATCTGAAATACAAGTTCAGGGATCAGTAATTGTGCACAAGTGTGAAATCATTATTTGCCGGAGCAATGAGGACGATGCATTTATTGTTGAAGTTCCGGCTTTTGGAAGATGGGAAAAAACAACAATAGACCCGAAGGAGCCATGGTACAACTGCAGACCCCCCGCGGACTATCCACCCAGGTAATCAATGATCCAGGTTGATATCGAGGGCATTAAGGAATTGTTTTATCTTACCCGTCTCTGAACAGAGCAGCAAAGTCGTCCGTTAACTGCTCCAGGAGGACGACTATGTCATCACGTGGGTGTGGACCCGTACAGAGATGGTCAGTGCCATCGAGCGGTATGCCCGTGAAGGCAGCCTGTCCCGCGCTCAGCGCTGGGGCTCTTGGCTTCGGATGAAATTGCTACACGCGTCACCTCAACTCTGTCTGTCTGGTTTTGGCAATGACCTGCAACTTTTCTGCAAGCCACAATTTGATGATCGATTGCCGCGTAACGCCAATTCTCCCCGCTTCGTTATCCAGTGATTCGATCATCCACACCGGAAAATCGACATTTCCCCGTTTTTGATTCCGATTGGGTTTTACGGCTGTAGACAAATCTAAATCAGCAATTACTTCCACTGTTCCAGTATCAAATTTTTGATCGAAATCTTTGGCTTTCATATATTTTCACCTCTGCTTTTCGGGCGTGTCTGACGGAAGATGTTGTGCTTCACAGGGGTCTGGTGCGATACGAGCACGACTGAACCGTTCCATTCGGGGACTGGATGGTTGCCGCTCCGGCCTCGATACGATGATCCTGAAACCGGATGGTGTTCTACGGGTTTCCGATTGGCTGCTGAGTGTACGGTGCCGGTTGCAGGAAAGCTATATTCTTCCCAGCGTGGGTGGATAAAAATCCGTCCCACCGCATCCCTGTCTGCCGCTTTCCTTTTCCGCCTGACTCGCGGACGGCCGAATACCAGTGAAGGACCGAATTAACCCGTTTCAGACGTCAATCCATAGGCATCCCGGTATTGCTGGATGTCCCGGTGGTGTTTCTGGAACGATGGATCGGTTTGCAAATATTCAATCAGGTCTTCCAGCTTTAGGAGAGCAAGTACGGGGACCCCGTACTGTTGTTCAATTTTCTGGATCGCAGACAGGGGTTCACCATCCACCGTTTCCTGTCGGTCAAGTGCGATGACAATGGCACCGGGCTCGGCGCCGCAAGCCGATATGATTTCGATGGATTCATGGACGGACGTGCCGGCCGTAATGACATCGTCCACGATGATGACTTGGCCGTTCAGTTCCGCACCCACCGTCCTGCCTCCTTCTCCGTGGTCCTTGGTTTCCTTGCGATTGAATGCATAGGGAATGTTCAGTTGATGGTTTTGTGCCAGTTGCATTGACGTGGCGGCTGCGAGGGGAATGCCCTTGTAAGCCGGCCCATACAGCATGAAAGGAGAGGAGAAGTTCTCAACAATCAGTCGTGCGTAGGCTGAAGACAGCCGGTTCAGCAGTTCGCCATTGTTAAACAGGCCGGCATTGAAAAAATAGGGGCTTATCCTACCGGATTTGAGTGTAAACTCTCCAAATCTGAAAATATGATTTCCAACGCATATTTTCAGGAATTCAGTTTTGTAATCCAACATGATCCGCACGACCGATAGTGATTGATAGCAACTGTAGTACAACTGCACAGGTCTTGGAAGCCGAAAAGCCATATCCAGAGAAACCCTCTCCATAAAATGAACGATGTTCCGATCGAATAACTCCACTACCTGGGCAGAGGCGGTGAACGGATTCACCCATCCCCGGGTAATCACCATGCTGTTTTTGGGGTTTTCGGCGGGACTGCCCCTGCTATTGATTTTCTCTTCGCTCTCCCTATGGTTGCGAGAAGCCGGGATTAACCGTGCAGTGGTGACGTTTTTCAGCTGGGCCGCGCTCGGGTATTCGTTCAAATTTGTATGGGCGCCCCTGGTGGACAGTCTGCCGCTACCGATATTGACCCGTCTTCTGGGCCGCAGGCGAAGCTGGATGATCTTTTCCCAGATACTGGTCATGCTGGCCATCGTCCTGATGTCTTCAATGGACCCCGCTGCGGTCGGGTTCAATCTCTCATACCTGGCCCTTGCCGCGGTGATGCTGGGGTTTTCTTCGGCAACCCAGGATATTGTCATTGATGCCTACCGCATTGAATCCGCCGAGGCCAGGCTCCAGGCACTGATGTCCTCAACCTATATTGCGGGATACCGCATTGGAATGCTGGTTGCGGGGGCGGGGGCCCTGTATCTTGCGAGTTATTTCGGGTCCACCGAACAAATGTATTCGTATGGCGCCTGGCAAAAAACCTACCTGGTCATGGCATCGTGCATGCTGGTTGGAATGGTCACCGTTTTGTTGATACCGGAGCCAGTCCTCGAAGTAAAGGACGGGCTCACCAGCGTCCGCCAGCAGGTACAGGTCGTGGTGCTCTTTTTGTGTTGCGTTGCAGTCTTCGTTCTGAGCTATCTGGGGCTGGCGGAATTCGGGGCTGAGCTGAAGGGGACCCTGGCAGAAATCACCGGCAACCGGGTTTTGGGAGGGGTGGTGGTTGAGTTGTTGAAATTAAGTGTTGGACTGGGGCTGGTGGTGGTCACTGCAGCCGGGTTGTCCCGGACCCAAATGGTGGAATTTACAGTGATCCGAAAGCTCTATCTGAATCCGGTCACCGAGTTTTTTTCCCGTTATGGACTGCACACCGCGTTGCTCCTGCTTTGTCTGGTTGGTCTGTACCGAATTTCAGACATTGTGCTGGGTGTGATTGCCAATATATTTTACCAGGACATCGGGTTTACCAAGAATGAAATTGCCACGGTATCCAAGGTATTCGGTCTGGGCATGACGCTTCTGGGTGGTTTTGTCGGCGGACTGTGTGCGTTGCGTTTCGGCGTGATGAAAACACTGCTGGCGGGCGCTGTGCTCTCAGCGGCGACCAACCTGTTGTTCATGGTGCTGGCAAAAATCGGGTACGACCTGTTTTTCCTTTACCTGGTCATTGGGGCCGACAGTTTATGTGCCGGGATTGCGAGTGTCGCGTTTGTTGCCTTTCTTTCCTCTTTGACCAGCATCCGGTTTACGGCCATGCAGTTTGCAATTTTTTCATCCATCATGACCCTGATTCCAAAGGTTCTGGGGGGGTATTCCGGCGGGATGGTGAATACGATGGGTTATTCGGGGTTTTTCCTTCTTACCGCTGTGCTCGGTATACCCGTTGTGATTCTCATTGTTCTGATCTCCCGGGACTCGAGGTTCTCCTGACCCCAGGTTACAGGAACAGGCTTCGACCGAAATCGCTGATGGGCAATACGACAAGGCGCTGAACCAGGTTCAGGACCAGCAGTGCAAGGATTGGGGTCAGGTCAAGGCCGCCAAATGCCGGCAATATACTGCGAAAAGGTCGGAGTATTGGATAGCTCATTTCCCCCACCAGGCGAAATACCGGGTTGTAGTTTCTGGGGGCAACCCAACTCAATATCGCGCTCACGAGAATGACAATGATCATGATCCAGGTGATGAGGTTGATCACTTCGGCCACGCTCAATACCACGGACCCGGCAAAGTTGAAAGGGATACCCGAGACCAGAAGCAATGCTCCGGTTTTGGCCACGCCAACCACCAGCATCAGGACCACCGATGCCAGGTCAATGCCATAGAACCCCGGGATATACCGGCGTAAAAGTTTCAGCGGTGGATTGGTTAATGCCACCACCATCTGGGAGACCGGGTTCCTGAAATCGACCTGCAGTATCTGGAACAGAAAGCGCAATACCACGGCGATGAGGTAGACCCCCAGAATCATGTCGATGAGAAAACTGGATGCGTTCAGCAGGTAAGGCATTTACATCTCTCCAAGTGTTTTGGCCAGGTCATCCGATTTTACTATAGCGGCAGTTATTCCGGATGAGAAGGTCGCGTCAATGTCCCGGTCTTCCATTGCCCGGATGGCTGCTTCAGTGGTTCCTCCCGGAGAGGTGACCTGTCGTCTCAACTCATCCGGACCATGTTTACTGTCCAATGCCAGTTTGGCTGCCCCCAATGCGGTCTGAAGGGCCAGTTTTCCTGCGGTGGGGCCGTCCAGCCCATGTTGGACTCCGGTCTGGATCATGATTTCCATTAACTTGAAAAAATATGCCGGACCACTCCCTGAAATTCCGGTTACCGTGTCAATGTCCTCGTCCGAGTCGACCCAGACGATTTCCCCCACCGCCCGCATGATCTGTTCGGCATCCCGTTTTTGCTGATCACTGGCCAGCGGATTGGCCATCATCCCCGAAATTCCGCAATTCACCAGTGCGGGCGTGTTGGGCATGACCCGGACGATGGGGATTTCTTCGCCGACCCAGCGGGCAATGGTGGTACTGCGAATTCCGGCGGCAATGGATATGAGCAGGGGTTGCCGGGCAACCAGCGGGTCCCGGATGGAATCCAGTGCCTGCCTGAGCACCTGGGGTTTCACGGCGAGAATGACGATCTCTGCGGTTTCAACGCATTGAGCATTGTCCCCAAAGCAGGAGAGATTGAATTCGTCCTCAAGAAAATTACGCTGGCTCCTGGATGGATCGGAAACCCGGAACCGGTCCACGGGCCAGCCCGAGGAAACCAGTCCGCCAATGATGCTCCGGGCCATGTTGCCGCCACCGATAAAGGCCAGTGTTGGGTCCGGTTTCAGGATTGTCATGTTTTTGTCTTGGGACTTATATACTTAAATTGACAAAATCAATCGGTATATTTTCTTGACGGATCATTGAGGTTGCCAACGCAATCGCCTCTCCCACGTCCAACCACCCGAGTCCCCAGGGCTAAAATATTCAATGCAGCATTGATGTCCGCATTGCCCCGATGTCCGCATTCGACGCACCTGAATTGTGCTTGCGTCCTGCGGTTGTCTTTGTCGGTGTGTCCACACGCATGACACCTCCGACTGGTATTCCTGGGGTCGACCTCAATCAACTCCGATTTGTAGCCGAGTTTCTGTTTGAATCCCGACCAGCCGGTGTTCAGGATTTCCCGGTTCAACCCCGACTTCTGTTTGACGTTCCGGCCCGGATTCTCCCTGTCCCCCTTCGCAGACCTCGTCATGCCCCGGGTGTTCAGGTTCTCAACCACCACGTACTGGGATTGATCCGCAATCTTTCTCGATTCGGGGTGATGCCAGTTTCCTCGGATATGCTTGATCCTACGACTGACCCTGGCACTTTTGATCCGCGCCGTTTCATAACGCTTCGAGCCGTTGGTATACACCATCGTGCCGTCTTTTTGCTTCCGTTTCGTCGGCTTCTGTCTCCTGGCCATCATGCGTTGATACCGCCTTCTCCTGGCTTCGAGCCGGTCAAGCCGGGGCATTCGCCGGATCTCCCCTTCACTGGTCGCAAATTGCCGGACATTCATGTCCACGCCAATGGCCTTGCCATTGTCGTTCCTTTGAACTTCGTCCACCCGGTAACCCACCATGGCATAGAACCGGTTCCCTTCCTGTTGGATCACCACAGATACCGGTTCAGCGTCGGCATACGGATGGCTTCCGCTCAACACCACCTGTCCAATCTTCTGTAAATGCAGGGAATTCCCGTTCAACTGGAAGGTTCCTTTCACAAAGGTCACGGAATCGGAATGATTGGCCCGGGATTGGAACTTCGGAAACCCCTTTCCCGACTCAAAACACTGCTTCCAGGCATCCGAATAGTATTTCAGGGTGTACCGGATCGGCGCACAGGGCAGTTTCTGCAGCCAGTCGGTTTGTCGTCTTAACTGGATAAACTCCTTTCCCAATGAGAAAAACGAAACCTTCGGGCGGGGCAAGGACTCATCGTTGCGGTGAGCTTCCATCATTTGCCTGTTCCGGGCAAGGAAATGATTCCACACAAAGCGGGTGGCACCCAGACACTGGTGGAGCATTTCAGCCTTTTGTCTGGTCTTTGGGTAAAGACGATAGCGGATTCCCCGGTGCTCCATGTTTCGGATTATACCCGGTTTGGTGAATAACAAGTACTTGGGTTCAACATTAACCTGAGATGTCGATGCAAAGTAGAAATGGTACGCCAGGCGAACTGGCAAAAGGTAGGGGGTGAAAGCCCCCCTGTGTTGAAGGCGAAACCAGCCACAACACTCCGCTTCCCGAAGGTGGGGGCGGACTATACCATTAAGTTAAATATATAATTCCCTTTGTTTTCATTCAGATGGGCCGGGGCCCAAAAATTGCAGTCCCGATCCGTACCTGGGTGGAGCCTTCCGTGATGGCGGCTTCCAGGTCCGCCGTCATGCCCATTGACAGCTGGTCCAGGGCATGACCTTCGGCATTCAGCCGGTCCAGGGTTTCCCGGCATTCGCGAAAGACGGCCCGTTGTTTTTCGAAATCGGATTCTATTTTCGGGAGAATCATGAGGCCCCGGAATTTCAGGTTCGGGAAGGAGTGAAAGCATTTCGACAACTCCGATACCCGGTCGGCGGTCACCCCCGACTTGGTGGTTTCCTGCTGCAGGTTGACCTGGACCAGGACCTGCAAAGGGGGCTGGTGTTCTCGGTATTGGTTGAGTTTCTGCGCGACCTTCAGGCTGTCAATGGTATGTACCCAGTCAAAATGTTCGGCGATGAGTCTGCACTTGCGACTCTGGATATGGCCGATGAAATGCCATGTTAACCGGCCTGCGGCGCGTTCACCCGGGAGCAGGCCGGAGACCTGCTGCATTTTTTCCACAGCTTCCTGCAGGAAATTCTCCGCGAAATCCACCTGGCCCAATCGAGCCAGCCCGGCAACCTTTTGTGCCGGATGACGCTTGCTCACGGCGATTAACCGGATGGAATTCGCGTCCCGGCCATGCCGACGGCAGTATTCCTGTAGTCGCCCGGTGGTCTGTCGGTAGTTGTCCGCGATTTTGTTCTCATCAAGAGCCATGTTCATTTTTGATGGAATCTGCTTCCTGAATACTGGTCCAATTCGATCACCCGGTGTGCTGCCGGTAGGGTGCGCCGGGTGCCCACTGCCCGGACAGCCAACGGGTTCAGCAAATATACCATACCTGGATGACGTAAAATTCAATCACATCCCGGGGATTCATTTGGTACTATCGGGAAAGTTGCGTACGGTGCTGATCCGTGCCTTGTGTTAATTGTAGACCGAAATGATATCGGTCACGCCATGTTGCAGGATTGAAGAATGATTGTCTTTGAAATCAAGCGGGAAAAATGGTTGAAACGGTTTGACCGGCCACTTTTCGGTGGGCCGGGCAGTGATTTTCCGGGGTTCTTCGGGTAAGGCCGGGTTTCGGACATGTTCAGGATCGGGATCATCGGGGGGACCGGATATACCGGGATGGAGTTGATCCGCCTGCTGTCCCATCATGGGGAAGCGGAAGTGGTGGAGATCACATCGAGAAGTGAATGTGGCCATGCCGTATCCGACTTGTTCCCCTCCCTGAGACAGGTTTCCGGGCTGAGATTTTCACACCCGGACCAGTGCAATCTCAAACGATGTGATCTGGTATTCAGCGCGGCACCCAATGGAATCGCGATGTCCCACGCCCGGGAACTGGTGGATGCCGGTGTACGGCTGATTGATCTTTCGGCGGATTTCCGTCTGAAGGACGTTGATGAATGGGAACAGTGGTACGGCATGAAACATCAATGCCCGGACCTGGTGGCGGACGCGGTGTACGGGTTGCCCGAGGTGTACCGTGAGGAAATCCGGGCTGCCGGCATTGTTGCCAACCCGGGTTGCTATCCCACCGCCGTGCAACTGGGATTCTTGCCGCTGTTGAAAAACGGTCTGGTGGAAACCGGCTCACTGATTGCCGATGCCAAGTCCGGGGTTTCCGGGGCGGGCCGCAAGGCGGCCCTGGGGACGGCGTTTTCGGAGATGTCGGATTCTTTCAAGGCCTATGCCGCCTCCGGGCACCGGCATTTGCCGGAAATACTGCAGGGCCTGAGAGAGATGGGAGGCAATGCAGTGGAACTGGTGTTCATTCCCCACCTTCTCCCCATGATCCGGGGGATCCATGCTACCTTGTATGCCCGCCTGACCGAGGGGGCCGTCACCACCGACCTGGATGAAATCCAGTCCCTGTATGAACAGTACTACCGGGAGGAAAGGTTTGTGGATGTGCTTCCCGTGGGGTCGCACCCCGATACCCGAAATGTCCGGGGCAGCAATGTCTGCCGCCTGGCGCTGCACCGGCCTGCCGGGTCCCGGACCATTGTCGTTCTGGCAGTGGAGGACAATCTGGTGAAAGGGGCAGCGGGCCAGGCCGTGCAGAATATGAACCTGATGCTGGGATTGGACGAGGGGTGCGGCCTTTCCGGGATTGCGCTGGTCCCGTAAATGCCCTGGATACTGTTTTTACCATTTCTGGTGGCCATTGCCTTTTTCTGTATCCTGGATGAAGATGAAATCAATGAAGAGTCCGCTGAACTGGCCGGGAAAGTGGAGGCATTGACCGAAATGAACCAACAGCTGGAAACCCGGAATCAGGAGCTGCAGGAAACGCTGCAACTGGCGAAACAGCAGATTCAGGCCAACCGGGTTGTCTACCAGGATTTGCTGGAGCAGGTGAATTCGTCGGATGCCGAGCGGGATGAACTTCGGAAACAGCTGGAAAGACAACAGGTCCTGTTGCAGACCCTGCGTGAAAAACTGACCGATCCGTAGAACCCATGGCACTGGATATTGAACGGATAAGGCGGGAAACTCCTGCCTGTGAAAAACGAATCTACCTCAACAATGCGGGATGTTCTCTCCAGCCCACCCCTGTGCACCGGGCTGTAGCAGAGTATCTTGACCAGGAACAGGAAACGGGGGGCTATGAAACCGCCGTTGCCAGGCAGTCCGAACTGGAGGGTTTTTATGGCTCGGTTGCACAGATGATCAATTGTGAACCCGATGAAATTGCCTACTGTGAAAGTGCAACCCGGGGCTGGCAGCAGTTTTTTTACAGCCTGGAATTGAATCCGGGAGACCGGGTGATCACAACCCGGGTGGATTATGGCAGCAATATGGTGGCCTACATCCAGGCTTCCCGGTACCGCGGGACTGAAATCGTCTTTGTGGACACGGATGAAAAGGGAGACCTGGACCCGGATCATTTGCAACGACTGATCACGGACCGTACCAGATTGATCTCCGTGAGTCACATCCCGACCGGCAATGGAATGATCAACCCGGCTGAAACCATTGGTGAGATTGCAGCCGGTGCCGGTGTGCCCTTTTTGCTGGATGCGTGCCAGTCAGCCGGTCATCTGGACCTGGATGTCAAAAGGTTGCAATGCACCGCCCTGTCCACCGCAGGTCGAAAGTACCTGCGCGGACCCCGGGGGTCCGGTTTTCTTTTTGTCTCGGGAGAATACCTTGAAAACGTCCATCCTGCCTTTCTTGAGCAGCAGGGGGTCCGGCTGATTGATGAGACCGCCTACCAACTGGTGGAAAGTGCCCGGCGATTCGAGAATTTCGAGTGCAATCTCGCCGGCAAGCTGGGCCTGGGATATGCGGTACGCTATGCGACGCAACTGGGAATGGCCAGGATTGAAGACCGGATTCTCCAGCTGGGGGCGTGGTGCCGCCGATGCCTGGGGGAAATCCCGGGTGTCCAGGTACAGGACCAGGGTGCCCGGCAATGCGGCATTGTGACGTTTACGGTGGACGGGGTGGAAGCGTCTGACCTTCGCTCCCGACTGGCCGGGAAAGCGATCCACATCTGGCTCTCTGCTGGTCCTGGAAGCCTGGTTGATTTTCAGCAGCGTGGTCTGGATGCCGTGGCACGGGCATCCATCCATTATTTCAATACCCGGGAGGAAATTGAGATTTTCTGCGCAGAAGTGGCCAGGATTGCCGCCAGGGCCGGCTCGCGTGGTCAGTCCCGGTAATGGGCCCATCCCCCGGGCAGGTTTTCGGGGCTGAACTGGTCGAAGTCAAACAGTTCCTTGTCCCCCAGCTGGGAAGGGGAGATGTGGGAAATGCTTCGGAATATGTTTTCTATTCTGCCGGGGTGCTTTCCCCATTCCAGGAGCATTTGCTTGATTTTCTTGCGCTGGAGGTGCTCCTGTGAACCACAGAGGTTGCAGGGAATGATTGGAAATTTTCGCCAGTCGGCATAGCGTGCGATATCGGATTCGGAACAATAGGCCAGGGGTCGAATGACAATATTTTTTCCATCATCGCTTCTGAGTATGGGGGGCATGGCCTTCAGGGACCCTTGGTTGAACATGTTCAGGAACAGGGTTTCAATGATGTCTTCACGATGATGCCCCAGGGCGATTTTTGTGATTCCGTGTTCCTGCGCATACCCATAGAGGGTCCCTCGACGCAGTCGTGAGCACAGGCTGCACAGGGTTTTGCCTTCGGGAATCAACCGCTTGACCACGCTGTAGGTGTCGCGTTCAATGATGTCGTACTCCACCCCCAGGTTTTCCAGGTACTGCGGCAGGATGTGTGCAGGGAAGCCCGGTTGCTTTTGGTCGAGGTTCACCGCGATCAGGTCATAGTGGACAGGAGCCTTGGCCTGTAACTGCAGGAGGATATCGAGCAGGGTGAAAGAGTCCTTTCCCCCGGAAAGACAGACCATAACCCGGTCTCCGTGGTGAATCATGTGGTACTCTTCGATTGCACGGCCGACATTCCTGCGCAATCGTTTCTGTAACTTTTTCAGGGTTACGCTGGATTTGCCCTGGATTGTATTTTGTTCCGGGAATTGAATATGATGCATTGAACGGTATTGACGCTGATTTTTAGTTTGACGTTTGTCCGTGTATGAAGCATTTTGAACAGGTCCAATCTCCAATCTCCATCATCCATGGAAACACCCAAAAACGTTCAGGACACAGGGCCCCAGAAACCCATCTTTATGAAGACCCGGCAATTCAGGATTCTGGTTGCCATGGTAGCCGTTATTCTGTTGATACCGATCCTGACAACGGTAGCACTCAATTATACCCATGTCGGGGACCGGGTGTCAGCCTATGTGCAGTCTTCCCTGGGGAAGGAGCTGCTTATTGAAGGCAATCTGGGGGTAAGCTGGGGGTGGGCCCCGGTTGTTTTCGCCGAAGATATCAAACTGGAAAACAGTGAATGGGGAAAAAATCCCTGGGCATTCACTGCCGACAGGGTATCCATATCCTTGTCTTTTTCGACATTGCTGCAGGGCAAGCTGAAAGTCACGGCCATTGAGCTCGATCAACCGAACCTGTGGATCGAGCGGAATCCGGAAACCGGAAAATTCAACCTTGAATCGGGTTCAACCCGATCCGTTTCAACCCGGAGCGGGGTGGCTCCGCAATGGCTGAAAATTGAAAAATTTGCCATTGAAGGGGGCAGGATTCTCTACCAGGGTGCGGAATCGGATTGGACATTCTGGATCCAACGGGTTGTAATGGAATCGGCCCCTGAGAACCTGCACACCCGTGTTGAAATCCGGGGAGACCTGGACGGGATGGCCATGGTATTGGCGGGGGAACTGGGGAGCAGCGAAGCGATTCTGGGTTCCATGGAAACCGCGGTTGAGCTGGAGGGCTATCTGAAAAGACCGGAAAACCGGTTCAGTCTCTCCGGTGTTATTCAGGACCTTCCAAAATGGCATGGCGTGAACCTGTGGATGGAAGCTGATCTGCCTGATTTGGCGGATTTCTCGGAGGCTGCCGGTTTTTCCCTGCCTCCACTCAGGAATATTTCAGCGACCTGGGAACTGGTGCAACCGGAGAGAGTCTCGACCCTGAGCATGGAATTGTTGAAATTGTCCGCGTTGTACCATGGATTGGAGACTTCCATCGAAGGAGAGATCAAGCAATTGATCCCATTCGACGATGTTTCACTGAAGTTCGGGGCCCGGGGAGGCTTCCGTCCAGATCGGGTCTTTCCCGAGGCACCGGAATCCCTTGAATGGGAGGTGGACCTGGATGGACGGCTGTATGGCGGTCGTGAACACATGATAGTGGAGTTTCTCAAGGGCGACCTGCAGGGGCCGGGACTGATCGGACGGATCAGCGGAAAGGTTGACGGAGTGGAGGGGGACTGGCCCAATCCACTCAGTGTCGCAATCCGTGCGGATAATCTGCGAACGGTTGCGGACTCCATGGGGTTTGATTTTCCCGACACCTCGTCCCTGGAAATCTCCGCAGGGCTGGTGCGGCAGGATTCCAGCTTCAGGCTGGTGGACATGACAGCTTTCTCAAAAAGCGACGATCTGGTGTTTTCCGCTTCCGGGCACCTCGATCACTTGATGGACCGGCGGGAAGGAGAATTTGAATTCAGGATCACGGCATCGGACCGGTTTGTGGGCCAGTTTGGAGGAGGCAAGGCCGTCCGGTTGATGGAGGAATACGAGGCGGTCGGCACCATGACCGTTTCCGGTTCCACCATTGCGCTGCCCGGGCTGGAAATCACCGGGACGGGCCAGGGGATTGGATTGACCGGATCCGGATTCATTGACGGGCTATTCCCCCTGACCAATGCCAGTCTCGATTCCACCGTTGAATTCGACAGCCTGGAGAAACTGGAAACCTGGCTGGGCCAGGACCTGCCTGCAACGGCGCCGGTAAGGGTATCGGCAACCCTGAAGTCAACCGAACAGGGGGCATGGGTGCTTCGCGACCTGTCGGGGAGTGTCAACGACCCGGAGATGTCGTTATTCCTTCAGGGGCAGACCGGAGAACTGCAGGCGGACCCGGACATGGATTTCAACCTGGAATGGCGCTTCAATTCTTTTCGCCCCCTGGCAGCCGTTGTGGAGAATCTTCCGGAATCCATGATTCCAGAACGGTTTTTCCCGCTGACGGGGAAAGCCCGTTTTCATCGAAACCGTGAAGAAGGCAATCAGCCGGGATATGCGCTGTCCGGCATATCCATACAGAACCTGTCAAAGGATTTGAAGGTCCGTGTGTCGGGTCAGCTGGACCAGTTGTTTGCGGGTTCCGGTTCCCCGCCGGTTTTTCCGGAAGGAGTTTTGGCGGTGGATATTCGTGGGAAGCTGGCACAGGACATGCCGGCCATTCCCGGTCCCCTGGATGCGCATGCCCTGAAAAACGGGGAGATTGATGCTTCAGTGAGTGTCAGGTTCAGTCAACGTGAGATGGGACTGGAGCACCTCAATATCGTGCTGGATGCCCCGGGGTCCAGGATCACAGCGACAGGTTCAGTGGCCCGGCTTTCCCCCTTCAGGACGGATGGATTGACCCTGGAATGGGAAACGGATTCCCTGCCCCGCCTGTTTCACTACCCCAACGGTCCCCGGTTTCGGGACCAGGCGGCCAAAGGCACGGTCACGGTGCGCAACAGGGAAGCGGCCACCACGCTGGATGTAGAGATTGCGGCCGCATCCAGCGACCTGTCCGGGGAGATCAGGATCGCTCATGCGGAGGGTGACCCGGCTGGCAATCCAGGCCAGGCCATTGAGGTGAACCTGGTATCGAAGAGAATGGACTGGCGGGAAATACTGGACAGCGACGAGGACGAACCAACCCTCTTTTCCCATGAGAACCTGGGACTGGACTGGATCAACCGGATGGAAGCGGTTGTCCACTATGAAGCGGACACATTCCGCAACGGCCTTTTTTCTTTCGGAAAAATGATTGCGGATGCCACGGTGTCCCAGGGAAAACTGGAGTTGGACCTGGTTGGGCACAGTGTCCAGAATCCCCTTGAAATTTATCTTGAGCTGAACAAGCCACAAGACAGGGTGAATATGCTGATGTTCATCACCGGAGACCATGTCGATCTTTCGGCATTGTCTCCGGTGGAGCGTTCCACAAAGGGGGCGATCGGAAGTTCAGGAGAATTTACCGCGAACCTGGGGTTCGCAGGCACCGGAAAGTCCGTTGCAGAGATTGCGGGGTCATTAAATGGTTTCGCTGTGGTGGAATTCAGCGGTATGAAGATCAAAAATGAAGGCCTGGATCTGTTTGGAAAGGATTTATTTCTTGGGGTGCTGGACATCATTGACCTGCGGACCACCTCGGATGCGTTTCTGGAGGCCGAGTGCGGGGTGATTCAATTTGACATCAGCGACGGGGTGGCAGAATCCCAATATGGTCTCGCAATGAAAATGAAGGAGATCACGCTTTTGGGAGGAGGCCGCATTGACCTGGAAAACGAGAAACTGGATCTGGTGGTGACTCCCAAGGCAAGGAAGGGGTTCGGGATCAATGCCTCGTCCATTGCGAAGATGATCAAGGTGGGGGGGCGGATTGGCGAACCTGAAATCGAGGCCGATCCCAAGGGTTTGCTGCAGTCAGGGTTTGCCATCGGTGCCGCCCTGTTCAGTGGCGGTCTATCGTTGCTGGCACAAGGGCTGTACGACAAGGCCCAGGCAAATTCCGATGTGTGCGTGGTGGCACTGGAAGAGAGAGTGGGGCTGATGGAAAAGATCATCGTTCTCCCGGAGGGGAGCGGATAACATGCGGCCGTTTTCCCAGGCCTGTGAAAACAACAGGGCCCCCATCCTGGAGGTGCTGGAGAAATACTTTGCCCCGGTGAAGCGGGTTTTCGAGATTGGGTCGGGAACCGGGCAGCACGCCGTCTATTTCGCCCGGCAGCTGCCCCATCTCTTCTGGCAAACCAGCGACCAATTCCCTCATCATGCGGGGATCAACCTGTGGATTGACCATGCCGGGACTGAAAATGTGGGACGTCCCAGGGAATTCGACGTTCTGGAAGCGAGCCACTGGGAGAGTTTGCACAAAGACTCCCTTCCTGGATTCGATGGGGTGTTCAGCGCCAATACGGCGCACATCATGCCGTGGAATGGGGTGGTGGAAATGCTTCGGGGCGTTGGGCAGCAACTGGAAATCAAGGGCTGTTTCATTCTATACGGCCCCTTCAACCGGAATGGCCAATATACCAGCCAGAGCAATGCCCTGTTCGATCAGTCCCTGAGGAAGCGCCAGCCGCATATGGGGATCCGGAACGATGCGGATATTCTCCGCATTGCCCGGGAAAATAAACTGGTGCTCGTGGAGGATATCGGGATGCCCGCCAATAACCGGAGCCTGGTTTTCAGGAAAACGACGTAGTGTGGAGCCGGAAACCGCTGGTTCAGGGAAAAACCCGTATGTTGGTGTACAAGTTGTTCTATAATTGGTGGGATTGCAGGCTGAAAAATTGCTAGAATCCGATGGTTTATCAACGCGAAGAGATAAACGTGGGATTGTCGAGGGAATGACCGTGAAGTAGCGGGGCAAGTAGACCTGATTATGCTGCAATCCTTTTAAGTCTGGGTATTGTCGGGTGAACCTGAACAATATGCCATGAAACCCGATAACCCTATGAAAACAGTATAGAGGTACTGAATTATGCCTGTAGCAAAAGCGTTAGAGTTAATCAGAGACAGCGAAGCGAAGTTCGTTGATTTGCGATTTACCGATACCCGGGGAAAGGAGCAGCATGTGACTGTCCCTTCCAAGGTCGTGGATGAGGAGTTTTTTGAAGAAGGAAAAATGTTCGATGGTTCTTCCATCTCGGGATGGAAAGGGATCAATGAATCCGACATGATCTTGATGCCGGATGCCGACAGTGCGGTGAAAGATCCGTTTTATGCCGAATCCACTGTCAACCTCCGGTGTGATGTCGTGGAGCCTGCAGATATGCAGGGCTATGACCGGGACCCGCGTTCCATTGCAAAACGCGCTGAGGCGTACTTGTCGTCCACCGGAATCGGGGATGAAGCCTACTTTGGTCCCGAAAACGAGTTCTTCCTTTTTGACTCGGTGCGTTGGGGCAATGAGATGGGAAATGCCTTTTATGAGGTGGACTCCACCGAAGCGGCATGGAACAGTGGAAAAGAGTACGACGACAACAATACCGGACACCGGCCCGGGGTAAAAGGAGGATACTTCCCGGTGCCGCCAGTAGACAGCCAGTCGGATGTTCGGGGTCAGATGTGCCTGGTACTCGAAGAGATGGGATGTGGTACCGAAGTGCATCACCATGAAGTCGGCACCGCGGGACAGGGAGAAATCGGTACCCTGTTCAACACCCTGACGAGAAAGGCGGATGAGGTCCAGATTCTGAAGTATGTCGTGCAGAACGTAGCACACCACGCCGGCTTGACGGCAACCTTCATGCCCAAACCGCTTGTGGGGGACAATGGGTCCGGCATGCACGTTCACCAGTCAATCTTCAAGGCCGGCGCCAATATTTTTGCAGGGGATCAATATGGAGGGTTGAGCGATGAAGCGCTGTACTACATCGGAGGCATCTTCAAGCATGCCAGGGCCATCAACGCCTATGCGAATGCCAGTACCAACAGCTACAAGCGTCTGGTTCCCGGGTTTGAAGCACCGGTGCTGCTCGCTTATTCCGCCCGGAACCGTTCGGCTTCATGCCGGATCCCGCATGTTGCAAATCCCAAGGGCCGCCGCATAGAAATCCGGTTCCCCGATTCAACCGCCAACCCGTATCTCGCGTTTTCGGCCATGCTGATGGCCGGGCTGGACGGCATTCAGAACCGGATACATCCCGGGGCCCCGGGAGACAAGGATCTCTATGATCTTCCTCCCGAGGAGGAAAAGGATATTCCAACGGTGGCACATGGGTTGGATATGGCACTGGAAGCGTTGGACAATGATCGGGATTTCCTGCTTGCCGGCGGGGTATTCAGCAACGATTCCATTGATTCCTATATTGAGCTGAAAATGGAGGATGTGAATCAAATGCGCATGGCCGCCCATCCCATTGAGTTTGAGATGTATTACAGCCTGTAATCCGTGCTGCGAAACCTCCACCCGGGGCGGTAAAACCGTGCGGGTGGAGTGCAGGCGGTTGGCATGAAAACCCTGAATCAACACATCGGGACCGCCTGGACGGGTTGATCACAGATGGCCTGCATTGTGGTCATTTCAAGTCAACTCGGCCTGTGGGGCCAGGATTTGGGGGTTTTCCGCAAAAGGAGTTGTACCTGTCATGGTGCGCCGGACTCTTCGGCTCGGCTCAGCCCGGCAATGCAATCACCGGATTGGTCCAGACCCAGGTATTCCCGTCCATCCCGTACAGCCGGGAAGACTCATCGGCTGGACCAGCTGTCCCCATTTGGGGCCTACCTTTCATCGCCCGACCCCCCTTGATGGGAAGGTGGACTGGTAAGGACAATCCGGCCAGCAATGGAGTGATTGCGAGGCAATAACCGGCCGGGCGATTCCTGACGTGAACCGGTGGTTCCGGGGACGGCTGGAACTGCCCAGCGGCGATCTGTGTTTTCCGGTTTTTTTTAATGAAACACAATCCCCAAATTTGTCTGGCCGGGGATTGCAATATGGTACAATTGTTGGCTTAGTCGTATTTAACCCTTTATTCTTGGAATTAGTATAAATGCCTTGGAATCAACCTGGATCTGGTGGAAATGACGAGGACCCTTGGGGTCAGCGCAATAGACGTGGCAATGGCCGTCAGGGCCCCCCTGACCTGGACGAAATATTTCGTCGGGCCAAAGATCGTATTGATGGGATGTTCAGTCGCGGCAGCGGCGGCAGCAGCGGCAACGGCAGCAGTGGCCATGATGAGGATTCCGGGACCGGCAGCGGCGGGACTGCCGGAGGCAGGAACATGTTCGTCGTTTTGCTGGTGGTTGGTCTGGGTTTCTGGGTTTTTACGGGATTCTATACCGTGGACCAGGGCGAGCAGGCTATTGAACTGCGGTTTGGGGAGTATTCGGAAACCAATGGCGCGGGATTGCAATGGCACATCCCGACACCGGTGGAGAGTGTGGAAATCATCAATACACAAAATGTCAACACGGTGGAAGTCGGGTATCGGAAGGGTGGACGGACCATACAATCCGTGCCCCGTGAAGCGTTGATGTTGACTCAGGATGAAAACATTATCGATATCCAGTTTGCAGTTCAGTATGACATCAAGGATCCCACGGACCTGCTGTTTAACGTGAGTGAATACAATCCCAGGGATCTGGCCCATGATGTGGTGCGGCAGGCGACGGAAAGTGCCGTGCGGGAAATCGTCGGCGGGAATACCATGGATTTTGCCATCACTGAAGGCCGTGCACAGCTGGCGGCAGAAACCAAGGCTCTGGTACAGGAGATTCTTGACCGCTACGAGACGGGAATCAATATCCGCACGGTGGAAATGCAGAATGCACAGCCCCCGGAACAGGTCAAGGATGCTTTTGATGACGTCGTAAAAGCCAGGGAAGATGAAGAGCGCCTAAAGAATCTGGCCCAGGCCTATGCCAATGACGTAATTCCCAGGGCCCGGGGATTTGCCGCTCGGATACTCCAGGAGGCAGAAGCCTACAGGGCATCGGTCACGGCGAAAGCCGAAGGTGAAACCGCTCGCTTTGAACAGGTTCTGGACGAGTATTCCCAGGCTCCCCAGATTACCCGGGATCGGTTGTATCTGGAAACCATGGAGCAGGTGTTCAGCAATGCCAGCAAGATGGTGATCGATCAGGAAAGTGGAGGGAATAATGTCATGTATCTTCCTCTGGACCAGCTGATACGAAACCGGAACCAGACGGGGGGAGGAAGTTCCGGTTCGTCCAGCCTGAACCTGGGACAGTCCGCTACCGACCTGTCCGCAACCAATGCACTTCGATCAACGAACCGAAGTGTTGACCGTACACTGGGGCAGTAATCATGAAAGGAAAATCATCATTGTTTCTGGCGCTTGCAGCGATTGCGGGAGCGCTGGTCTTTTTCTCCGCTTACTATGTTGATGAGCGTGAAAGGGCGATTGTTTTCAAATTTGGTGAAATCGTCAAATCCGATATCGGGCCAGGCCTGCACTGGAAAGTTCCCTTTATCAACAACGTCCAGTATTTCGATGCCCGGGTACAGACCATGGATGCTGATCCTGAACTCTATTTGACCGTGGAAAAGAAAAACCTGGTGGTGGACTCGTTTGTTAAGTGGAAGATCAAGGATGTCCATCAGTACTACACCCGATTGCAGGGATTGAAATCGAATGCCAGATCCAGACTTTCCCAACAGGTGAACGACAGTCTTCGCCAGGAATTCGGCAAACGCTCGGTCCAGGAGGTGATCTCCGGGGACCGGGCACTGATCATGGAGGTGGTTCGAAATGTTATGGAAGAGGAAGCCATCAATCTTGGCATTAACGTGATTGATGTGCGCCTGAAACGGGTTGATCTGGACCCGGCCATCAGCGAAAGGGTGTATCAGCGTATGAATGCAGAAAGGGAACGGGTCGCCAAGGAGCTGCGGGCAGAAGGTGAGGAGGAAGCGGAAAAGATTCGCGCCGATGCGGACCGACAGCGTGAGATTTTACTGGCCAATGCCGGTCGGGATGCCGAAAAAATCCGGGGGGAAGGCGATGCCATTGCCACGGAAACGTATGCCAGTGCGTTTGGACGGGATGAGGAGTTTTACAATCTTTACCGGAGCCTGAGCGCCTACAAAAGCAGTTTCAACAGCAAGCAGGATCTCATGATTGTGGACCCAAGTTCTGAATTTTTCAAATATTTCAAACAATCTAAGGCCAATTGATGTAGCGTACCTCCGGGTATCCGGTTGACCACTTTGTCCTCGAAAGGCGGGATATTCCCGGTCATTCCTGTCCTGGCAGTATGATTGGTACTGCAACCCGGATGAGTGGCGTGGTTCCCGTGTGAAGGATGGTTTGATTTGAAGGCTTGAATGAATTCGTGGATTGGCACAACCTACTGGCCGCGTTCGCCATTTTATTGATCCTCGAAGGTCTGTTGCCATTTTTGAGTCCCCCTGCATTTAAAAGCTATGTGCGAAAAATGCTTGCCGTTTCCGATTCGGCCCTGAGAATCATGGGATTGGGAAGTATGGTGGTGGGGGTTGTCCTGCTTTATATTGTCCGGAACTGAACATCATTGGATCACCGACGGAAACATGGCCAGAAATATCGTGTTGTTAGGGGCCCAGTGGGGTGACGAAGGAAAGGGAAAGATTGTTGATCTTCTGACCGAAAGTGCCGACGCAGTCGCCCGTTTCCAGGGAGGACACAATGCGGGGCACACCCTGGTCATCAATGGCCGCAAAACCGTGTTGCATCTGGTTCCTTCCGGAGCAATGAGAGAAGGAGTGGAATGCCTGATCGGCAATGGAGTCGTGGTGGACCCTGGGCAGCTGATGAAGGAAATCCGGGGCCTCGAAGAAAATCGCGTACAGATCCGTTCCCGGCTTTCCATCAGCCCGGGGTGCCCCCTGATCCTGCCGTATCACAGGGCCTTGGATATCTCCAGGGAAAAGGCCAGTGGAAAAAAAGCCATCGGTACCACGGGCCGGGGCATTGGCCCGTGTTACGAAGACAAGGTGGCCCGCAGGGGGGTTCGGCTGATGGATTTGGCCAATCCCGGGGTTTTCGCTGACCGACTTCGGGAAGTGATGGCGTATCACAATCATGTTCTGGTTCACTACCTGGGTGCAGCCCCGGTTGACTATCAATCCTGCCTGGAGCAATCCCTGGAACTGGGTGAACAGGTTCTTCCCATGATGTGCGATGTATCCAGCAAACTCCGCCATCTCCGGGACGCGGGGAAATCCGTCATTTTCGAGGGTGCTCAGGGCATGCTGCTGGATATCGATCAGGGGAGCTATCCCTACGTGACGTCGTCAAACACCACGGCCGCCGCCGCCGCCATTGGTACCGGCATCGGGCCTTTGGATCTGGATTTCGTGCTTGGAATCGTCAAGGCCTATACAACCCGGGTCGGGGCCGGTCCGTTTCCCACGGAATTGTTCGATGAGGTGGGTCAGCGGCTGGCTGAGCGCGGACATGAATTTGGGGCAACCACCGGCCGGCCCAGGCGGTGCGGCTGGTTGGATGTGGTGGCCCTGCGCAGGGCCAGCCAGGTCTGCGGACTGAGTGCGCTCGGAGTGACCAAGCTGGATGTCATGGATGGGTTGGAGGTCGTCAGGATGTGTACCGGGTACCGGTTGACGGATGGGACCCTGCTGGAACTGCCCCCGTACGGCGCGGACGAAATGGCCAACTGTGAACCGGTCTATGAAGAATTGCCTGGCTGGAAGGAATCCAGTGCAGGATGCCGGAAATACGAGGAACTTCCCGAAAATGCGAAATCCTATCTTCACCGGCTAACCGAACTGGTCGGGCTACCCATTGACCTTATATCCACCGGTGCGGAAAGAGACGACACGATCATCCTGCGTCACCCATTCGAAGAGTAGTATGAGTACCCGGTTCCTGCCAAACCTGCAAGTATGCTTACCCCATTTCTGAAAAGTCAAATTCGTGGAGACCAATCATGGCAAGTGTTAATTTAAAAGACCCCGGGCTATTTCGCCAGCAGTGCTATATCAACGGGCAGTGGCGTGACGCCAACAGCGGCGAAACCATTGATGTCAATAATCCGGCAGATGGGTCCCTGATCGCAACCGTTCCAAGAATGGGTGCCGGAGAAACCAGGGAAGCCCTCGAGGCCGCCGAGACGGCTCAGGTAACGTGGAGAAGAATGCTGGCCAAGGAAAGGGCGGTTATTTTACGGCGCTGGTTTGACCTGATGATGGAAAACCAGGAGGACCTTGCCGTCCTGATGACCCTGGAGCAGGGAAAACCCTTGGCAGAGTCGAGAGGGGAGATCGGTTATTCCGCTTCTTTTTTGGAATGGTTTGCGGATGAGGCGCGGAGAATCAGCGGGGAAACCATTCCACAGCATCAGGTGGACAAGCGCATTGTCGTCATCAAACAACCGGTGGGGGTCTGTGTGGCGATCACACCGTGGAATTTCCCTTCGGCAATGATCACCAGAAAAGTAGGGCCTGCACTGGCGGCAGGATGTGCGGTAGTGGTCAAGCCGGCGACCCAGACACCGCTTTCAGCCTTTGCACTGTGTGAACTCGCTGAGAGGGCAGGGGTTCCTCCGGGGGTCCTGAGCGTGATTACGGGGGCGTCCGGCGCGATTGGCACGGAGATGACTTCGAACCCCATTGTCCGGCATCTGAGTTTCACGGGGTCGACGGAAGTGGGTCGGTTGCTGATGAGGCAGTGCTCCGACTCCATCATCAAAGTGGCCCTGGAACTCGGTGGGAATGCTCCTTTTATTGTTTTCGATGATGCCGATGTGGATGCTGCCGTGGAGGGAGCCATCATTTCCAAATATCGAAATGCGGGTCAGACCTGCGTGTGCAGCAACCGAATCTATGTGCAGGATGGCATTTATGATGAGTTTGCGGAAAAACTGGCCGGGGCAGTATCCAAAATGAAAGTAGGGGCAGGAACGGAAGACGGTGTTGTACAGGGCCCTCTTATCGATATGAATGCGGTTGAAAAAGTCGAGGAACACATCCGGGATGCGGTCGGCAAAGGAGCCAGTATCGTCGTTGGAGGGGGGCGCCATGAACTCGGCGGAACCTTTTTCCAGCCGACGCTCCTGACCAATGTCACCTCAAACATGGTGGTGGTACGGGAAGAAACGTTTGGACCGTTGGCGCCGTTGCTGCGGTTCAAGGAGGAAAAAGAGGTCATTGAAATGGCGAACGACACGGAATTCGGCTTGGCTTCCTATTTTTACAGCCAGGACCTTTCCCGGGTCTGGCGGGTTTCTGAAGAACTGGAATACGGCATGGTTGGAATCAATACGGGATTGATCTCAACGGAAGTTGCTCCTTTTGGAGGGATCAAACAATCCGGATTGGGCCGGGAAGGGTCGACTCATGGCATTGAGGAATACCTGGAGATGAAATATTTGTGTATGGGGGGCATCCAGTAAATTTTGACCCGGGTGGCCACAAAGAAGCCGTGTCACAACGGAAATCATCCGGGGCTCACTGGGTCGCAGAACTGATTGTCATGACTCGGTAGGGCTAATCGGGTTCCGGGAAAAACCCGGTGCTCCGGTTGTTGTCCTGCCTGGTGAAGGCAATACTGCTACCTCGAGCCCGGAAGGCTACCGCCGTTTGATCTTTGTGGACGGGTTCAAACCGACTCGGAAATCATCCTGGGTCGGGTCGAAAAATACTGCCGGAAATGCATGGAGAGACAACCGGTCAGGAAGCTTTTTTGTTGTCAGGTTGAGGTGCCCCGAAAACCGGGTATAACCCTCGCTATTGTCGAGAAAATACCGTTATATATCTTGCATATTCGGATTGTGAACGGTACACTCCTGCATAAGAAGGAGGTTGGATTGACTGACTATGCTTCTGAATACAACCATCAATTCAAGAATCTGGAGATCTTTTTAGTATGCAAACAGCATCTTATAAAACTGCCTCAGTGACCAAGCTACTTGCAATCCTGGCAGTAGCCATTTTTGTAACGGGATGTGTGAGTGCAAAAAGCCCGCCCACTGAGGAAGCCGAGCCTGCCGAGCCCGTTGTGGTGGCTCCAGAACCTGCACCAGAGCCTGAACCGGAGCCTGAACCGGAGTCCACCACCTGGACAGTGGAAACAGGGGATAATCTTTGGGGGATCGCAGGGCATGAAGAAGTCTACAACGTCCCTGAAAAATGGCCTTTGATCTATAAGGCAAATCTGGACCAGATTGAAGATGCGGATTTGATCTATCCCGGGCAGGTGTTGACCATTCCCCTGGATTCCTCTGCAAACGAGGTGGATGCGGCGATTGGCCATGCCAAAAACCGGGGTGCCTGGACGGTCGGGCCCATAGAATCCAGCGACCAGAGCTACCTGAACAGCTCGGAGTAAACAGCTCCGGAGCAAACAACTCGGACCAATTTCCTCCGGTTTATTGATCTGCGGGCCTGCCGGAAGGCAGATTGTATACACAGTTGAAGGCAGAAGCAGTGAAACATTGCTTCTGCCTTTGTGCGTTCTCCTCCCCATTTTCTTGCTGAACCACGACATCATCGACGGTTTCTCTGTGTGCTGAAAAGCCTGGCCGGGCCTGCCATGGTCGGATCAGGGGAATATCGGCGCATCGTCCCCACAGGGCTGGGTCCACAGCCCTTTGTCCCGTGACCGCCGGTTGTCGGAAGGTGAATTCGAAGGCGATCACCTGAAACCTCCCCACCCCTGATTTCAGCCGATTTTACAGCGTACTCCAGCGCGGCAGGACAGTGCCGAACGCATTCCCGCGCCGTGGTTTTTCCGCCAACTCTGACAGGGTGAGCGACAGGTCTTCGGGCTACTTGTCGCGGACCTACCGGCCCCGGGGAATCGTGTTGTTCGGGTCATAAACACAGGGCGGGCTGACTACGGCTTTCGTGTCCTTCCCAAGCAGGTTGATTTCAAGTTCGGTCCCGACCCTGGTCTGCAGTGGATCAATATAGGCCATCGCAATATTTTTACCGGTTCGGTAGCCCCAGGCAGCCGATGTGATCGTCCCCACCGGGTGTCCCCGGCAAAAAACGGTCTCACCATGATGGGCGGGTGCTTCGTTGCTGTGGACGATGAGCAGGACACGCTCTTTCCGATTGCCTTCATGGAGCTGCTGTTCCAGGCCTGCCTTGCCGGGAAATTCCTTGTTCAAGTCCACAAACCGGGCCAGTGCCGCTTCCATGGGGTTGAACTCGGTGATCAGGTCCTCTTTCCAATGGCCATACCCTTTTTCAATACGCATGGACTGGATCGCGTACATGCCAAAATGCACAAGCCCATGGGCGGCACCCAGCCCGGTAAGCAGTTCATAGGTGTGGGAAAGACGGTGGTTGGGCACATGGACTTCAAAGGCCTGTTCGCCGGAGTAACTGACGGCCATCACCACTGCCCGGGTCCTGCCAATCCAATGCACCCCGGCTGTCATCCAGGGGAACCCTTCCGGGCTCCAGCAGGAGTCGGGGGAGGCAGCCGAAAGCAGCGTACGGGCTTTCGGGCCGGCCAGGAGCAGGGTGGTGTGTGTGTTGGTGAGGCTTTCGATACGGATATCCGGGTTTTTTGGCAAGTGCTCCTGCAACCAGTCCCTATCATGATACTCCGCGGTCGCCGCTGAACCGTACCAAACCCGGTTTTCGTCCAGCTGCACGATAGTAGCTTCACCGAGAATATTGCCACTTTGGGTGAGAAAATAGCAAAGACCAACCCTACCCCGGCCGGGAAGTCGGGAACAGGTCAGGCTGTTCAGCCAGTCCATGGTATCGGTACCGGAAATTTCATAGCGGTTAAAGCCGGATATTTCGGCAATTCCCACGCCTGTACAAAGGGACCTGACCTCTGCGCCCACAACGGAATGCCAGTTGGGAAAGCGGTAACTGTGGGTTTCACTGAAACCGGGGTCGGGTTTGTAGAATGTGGCCCGTTCCCATCCATTGATGACACTGAACTCTGCCCCTTTGGCTTTGAGAAACGGGTACAGGGAGGTCGTCTTTGCCGGACGCCCCCCAGGGCGGTGTTCCCCCGGCATGTGCCAGCGGAATTCATTCTGGTAGTCCTCCACAGCCTTGGCAATCGTGTAGGGAATTGTGGCATGGCTCGTGATCCGCCGGGGGTCCAGTTGCCAGGTGTCCCACTCGGTTTCACCATGCACGATCATCTGTGCCAGCATCTTGCCGTAACCGCCGCCTTCACCGATCCCGACACGCAGCCCATTCATCGACCAGGCATTGCGCAACCCCGGCTGCTTGCCCACCAGGGGTCCTGCATCGGCGGAATAGGGAATGGGGCCGGTCACCATGGACAGAATGCCGGCTTCCCGGAGGCAGGGGACCCGGTCGAAAATCGCTTCCAGTTTGGGCAGACAGCGGTCCAGGTCATTGGGGCAGAGCATGCTGGTGAAATCCGGATCGATTCCATCGACACCAAATGTCCTGCAGTCCTCCTCATAAACGCCCACCAGAAGGCCATTTTTTTCCTGCCGCATATAGAAGGTGTCGCGTGGACACCGAACCATGGGAACCCGTGTATCCCGGGTTTCCAGGTCCGGGATTGATCCGGTAATGAAATACATGTGCTCCATGGAAATGACCGGGTAGGTGTGACCCATCATCGCACCGACTTCGTTTGCACGGTAACCGGCGGCAACGACGACATGCTCACACGCAATATCTCCGTTTTGAGTGTGGACAACCCATTCCGAATTGGGTTTTTGGGCCAGCCCCGTGACCGGATTGTGTCGGTATATTTCCGCTCCGGCCTTGCGCGCCCGTCGTGCCAGGGCCTGGCACAACTGGGCGGGGTCGATGTCCCCGTCCAGCGGGTCCCACAGGGCGGCCAGAAGATCACTGGATGTCAGAAGTGGGTGGCGGGAGATGGCTTCGTGCGCACTGATCAATTCAAAATCAACGCCCACACCCCGTGCAACCGAGATGATATGGTGGCAGGCATCCAGGTTATCAGGGTCCGTGATCAATCGCAGGCCGCCTGTGGCGTAATGGTAATTGATCGGGTATGCGGGGTCTGCCGAAAGTTCCCGGTAGAGCCCAATGGTGTAACTGCGCAGCAGTATCAGCAATTGATTGGGGGCGAGATTGGGGCACTGGGCGGCGGAGTGCCAGGTGGTGCCGGATGTCAGTTCATCGCGTTCAATAAGAACCACATCACTCCAGCCTTCCCGGGTCAGGTGATAGAGTGTCGAGCATCCACCAATTCCACCGCCGATGACGACGACGCGAGCATGGGTTTTCATGAGTCTGGTGATAGGGGGATCAGGGTGTGGTGGGTTGAGTTTTTTTTTCGATATTAATGCTGCATGGTCCGGTATCGTGGTTAATGGAGAATACACTAAAATTCCCGGGTCAATCCATGGATACCCGCCGAGAACGGCAAACCGCCCGGTTCGGTATCCAGGGTCTGGGGGAGATTCTCGGGTGCGGCCTTAGCACCGTGGTAGATGTCCACCATTTCAGTTGCCGGGCCACGGACCGGTTGCCCCTGGAAGGATGCGGACGGCAGGAAAATGCCCTGCATTTGGCATAAAATAGACCATCTGGTTGAATCGTCAATCCATCAACCCATTACCGAGTGAGAAATGAAGTGGAATACAACACCTACGTGATAAAACACCTGCCGCTCCAGGCGGGGGGGGTTCTCCCCAATGCGACGCTTGCCTACAAAACCTATGGAAAATTGAATGATAATGGAGATAACGTGGTGGTACTGCCCACTTTTTTCACGGGCAACCATATTCGAAATGAAGGGTACCTGGGGGAAGGTCGTGCTCTGGACCCGAACAAATATTTCATTGTCTCCATCAACCTGTTTGGAAATGGTCTCTCTTCCTCCCCAAGCAATACGCCGGCCCCGTATGGCGGCTCCTGTTTTCCGTCGGTAACCCTGTTTGACAACGTTCTTGCCCAGCATACGCTGTTAACTGAACTTTTCGGTGTGGAGGAGATTGCGTTGGTGGCGGGGTGGTCCATGGCGGGTTGTCAGTCATTTCAATGGGGGGCCCAGTACCCGGACATGGTGAAGAATATTTTGCCATTTTGCGGTTCGGCAAAAACATCCATCCATAATTTTGTCTTTCTGGAAGGGGTGAAAGCAGCCCTGCAGGCGGACGAGAAATTCAACCATGGAAATTACACCTCCCCACCGGAAAAGGGATTGAAGGCATTTGCCCGGGTGTATGCGGGTTGGGCGTACTCCCAGACTTTCTTTCGGGAGGAATGGTTTCGAAAATTGGGGTTTGACAGCGCTGAAGCGATGTTGGTGGATTGGGAAAAGGACCATCTTGAATGGGACGCGAACAACCTGCTTTGTAAATTGAAAACCTGGCAGTTGGCGGATATCAGTGCGAATGACCGGTACGGAAATGATTTCAAGCAGGCTCTTGGCTCCATCCAGGCAAAAACCATTGTGATCCCCTGCGACAATGACCTGTATTTTACCCCCGAAGACAATGAAATAGAGGTCCGGCACATCCCCAATGCCGACCTTCGGGTCTACCGCTCCCCATGGGGACATTGTGTGGCCTCCCCAGGCAATGACCCGGGATTTACCAGGTTTCTGGATACGGCGATTGAAGATTTGTTGGCATAGCTACAGAGTATTGTCTCCTGCCTGTCCCGGTTGCCGCTGTGCTGACAACGGATCGCATGGCTGGGTGCGGGATTTTATGGTTTCGCCCTGTCAGGTCGTGTTCCAGTCCAGGCTTCATCGCGGTCAGTGGAGAATTGTGCAATATTTGTTAAAATAACCGGATCAAGTCGCTGGAAATCTGTCCTCCAGGGTGTGGTCCACAGTGGAATTCGAGTGACAGCAATGCAGCAAGGCACGGATATAGGAGAGGGAAAGCGTTTGACATGGCAAATATAAATGATGGTGGAAACCAGTAAGACATTCGAGGAAAATCCTATTGACTCCTGGCAGAAGCTGGCAGGCAAAGAATTAAAGGGGAAAACCCTGGAAAGTGTTCACTGGCGAACCCCGGAAGGGATCGACGTAAAGCCTCTATACACCGCCAGTGATCTTGAGAGCATTTCCCGGATTGACTCCATGCCTGGAATGCCTCCGTTTACCCGGGGGCCGAAAGCCACCATGTATGTGGGAAGATCGTGGACGATCCGGCAGTATGCCGGATTTTCCACTGCGGAAGAATCCAATGCCTTCTACCGCGCGAATATCCAGGGCGGACAAACCGGTTTGTCGGTGGCTTTTGATCTGGCAACCCACCGGGGGTACGATTCTGATCATCCGCGTGTCGAAGGCGATGTGGGAAAGGCTGGAGTCGCCATTGACACCGTGGAGGACATGAGAATCCTGTTCGATCGGATCCCGCTTGACAGGATGTCGGTATCCATGACCATGAATGGGGCGGTAATTCCGGTCATGGCCATGTTCATCGTGGCCGCACAGGAGCAGGGGGTGGACCAGTCAAAGTTGGCCGGGACACTGCAGAATGACATCCTGAAGGAGTTTATGGTCCGCAATACCTATATCTATCCTCCAGCACCCTCCATGCGGATCGTCTCGGATATCATTGCCTATACCGCAGAACACATGCCAAACTTCAACCCGATATCCATATCCGGTTATCATATGCAGGAAGCCGGTGCGACCATTGTCCAGGAACTGGCCTATACCCTGGCAGATGGGGTGGAATATGTTCGTACCGCAATTTCCAGCGGTCTTGAAGTCGATAAATTTGCCCCTCGACTGTCTTTTTTCTTTGGGATTGGCATGAATTTCTTTATGGAGGTGGCGAAATTGCGTGCCGCCCGGTCGCTGTGGTCGGACCTGATGGCAGAATTTTTCTCCCCCCGGGACCCCAGGTCCCGGGTCCTGCGCACCCACTGCCAGACCTCCGGGGTGAGCCTCACCAGTCGTGACCCCTACAACAATGTGATCCGGACCACCATCGAGGCCATGGCGGCTGTTCTGGGGGGGACGCAATCCCT
This sequence comes from Candidatus Poriferihabitaceae bacterium, assembly GCA_965214055.1. Lineage (GTDB taxonomy): Bacteria > Pseudomonadota > Gammaproteobacteria > Arenicellales > Poriferihabitantaceae > WTGA01. The sequence continues at coordinate 3,001,697 of OZ243931.1, read as the reverse complement.
GCACACCAATTCGTTTGATGAAGCTCTGGCACTGCCGACGGAAAACTCCGCGCGGATTGCCCGAAATACTCAACTGATCCTGAAGCATGAAACCGGAATTCCCCATGTGGTGGACCCGCTGGCCGGGTCGTATTATGTCGAAAGCCTTACCAGGAGCCTGATGGTCGAAGCAAGAAAGCTGATTGATGAAGTGGAAGAAATGGGGGGCATGACCAGGGCCGTGGAAGCCGGGTTGCCAAAACTGCGCATTGAGGAAGCGTCGGTGCGCCGCCAGGCACGAGTGGACCGGGGGGAAGAAATTGTGGTGGGCGTCAACCGGTTTCAACCGGAACATGAAGACGATATCGATATTCTGGTGGTGGACAACCACGCGGTCCGGGAGTCCCAGATCAAGCGCTTGGCTGACGTAAGGCTCCAGCGGGATGAGGCCGCGGTGAGTGCTGCATTGGGGGCATTGAGCCGTGCTGCCGAAAGTGATTCGGAAAATTTGCTTGAGGCGGCGGTCAAGGCAGCCCGTGCCCGCGCCAGTGTCGGGGAAATTTCGGATTCGCTGGAGAAGGTGTATGGCCGCCATCGGGCAGAAATCCGATCTGTGGGAGGGGTGTACAGCAGAGCCTATGAAGGAGATGCGGATTTTCAGATGTTACTGAAGAAAGTAGAACAGTTGGCCGGGAAAATCGGCCGGCAACCGAGAATGCTGGTGGTAAAACTGGGACAGGATGGCCACGATCGGGGGGCAAAAACCATTGCGACTGCCTTTGCCGACATGGGATTCGATGTTGATATTGGTGCGCTGTTCCAGACCCCGGTGGAGGCCGTGAACCAGGCCATAGAAAACGACGTCCATGTTATCGGCATATCGTCCCAGGCCGCCGGACATCGAACGCTGGTGCCCGCCGTCATGCAGGCATTGCAGGACGCTGGTGTGGAGGACATTATCGTTATTTGCGGTGGTGTCATTCCCTCCAGGGACTATGATATGTTGTACCAGGCCGGTGTTTCTGCGATATTTGGTCCAGGTACGAATATTCCCGATGCGGCCAATGATATCCTGGACCTGCTGAGAAAAACACATTAGTACACCCGGTACGATGGCCCGCGATCACCTTATGCCCGGATTATCCGGTTTGTCAAATTTCCACACCACCCATGCGTGAAATATTGGAACAACTTGAACAGAAACGTGAACTGGCTAAGCAGGGCGGTGGGCCAAAGCGTATCCAGGCCCAGCATGCAAAGGGTAAATTGACGGCCAGGGAAAGAATCGAGGTTCTGCTGGATGAAGGAAGTTTTGAGGAGTGGGATATTTTCGTTGAACATCGTTGTACTGATTTTGGTATGCAGGATAAGGCCATTCCCGGGGATGGCGTCGTCATCGGGTATGGCACCATCAACGGTCGCCTGGTATTCATCTACAGCCAGGATTTCACCGTTTTCGGGGGATCACTGTCCGAAACCCATGCGGAAAAAATCTGCAAGGTGATGGATCATGCCATGCGGGTGGGGGCCCCGGTGATTGGCATCAATGATTCCGGAGGGGCGAGAATCCAGGAAGGGGTGGCATCCCTCGGGGGGTATGCAGAAGTGTTCCAGAGAAATGTCCTGGCCTCCGGGGTCATTCCGCAGATTTCCCTGGTGATGGGCCCCTGTGCGGGAGGAGCGGTTTATTCCCCCGCGATTACAGATTTTGTATTTATGGTCGAGGACAGCTCCTATATGTTCGTCACCGGACCGGATGTCGTGAAGACGGTGACCCACGAGGAGGTGTCCGCGGAGGAGCTCGGTGGTTCGGTCACCCATACCCGTCGGTCTGGAGTGGCGGACCTGTCCTTTGAAAATGAAGTTCAGACGTTATTGATGACCCGGCGATTTTTCAACTTTTTACCTTCCAACAATCGCGATGGGGTTCCTTACCGTGAAACCGTGGACCCACAGGATCGTGCGGAACCCTCACTGGATACTCTGGTCCCGGACAATCCCAATCTGCCTTATGACATCAAGGAACTGATCGTGAAGGTGGTGGATGAAGGTGATTTCTTTGAACTTCAAGCCAGCTACGCGAAGAATATCGTGATTGGATTTGGCAGGATGGAAGGAAAAACCGTGGGCATTGTCGCAAATCAACCCATGGTCCTGGCGGGATGCCTGGATATCAGCGCATCGATAAAGGGCGCACGGTTTGTCCGTTTTTGCGATGCCTTCAGTATTCCCATTGTAACGTTTGTGGATGTGCCGGGATTCATGCCGGGCATGGCCCAGGAGCATGGAGGAATCATTACCCACGGTGCCAAGCTGCTGTATGCCTATGCGGAGTGTACCGCACCCAAGGTCACTCTCATTACACGCAAGGCCTATGGGGGGGCCTATGATGTTATGGCATCCAAGCACCTGCGTGGCGACGTCAATTTCGCCTGGCCCAGCGCGGAGATAGCAGTGATGGGACCGAAAGGGGCCGTGGAAATCATCTTTCGGGAAGAGGCACAGGACCCCCGTCAACTCGAGGAGCGCGCGGAAGAATACCGAAGGAAATTTGCCAACCCGTTTGTAGCCGGGCGCAGGGGGTTCATTGATGATGTCATCTTCCCCCGAAACACGCGTAAACGGGTCTGTCGGTCCCTGGCCATGCTGGAGAAGAAAAAACTGCAGAACCCCTGGAAGAAACACGGCAACATCCCGTTGTAATCACGTTCCTGGCCTTTCACTGTGTTCAAGAAAATTCTTATCGCCAATCGGGGGGAAATTGCCTGCCGGGTGATCAGGACCGCCAGGAAAATGGGCATCCGGTCCGTTGCGGTGTATTCGGAAGCTGATCGAAATGCCAGACATGTTCGGGAGGCGGACGAAACGGTCTGCATTGGGCCAGCGCCTGCAGCTGAAAGTTATCTGCTGGGTCACCGGATCATTCAGGCCTGCAGGGAAACCAATGCCGAAGCCGTACATCCCGGGTACGGCTTTCTTTCGGAAAATCCCGGATTTGCACGGCAACTGGAAAAGTCAGGCATCACTTTTATCGGTCCAGGCATTCATGCCCTGGAAGTGATGGGAGACAAGATTGCCTCCAAGAAGCTGGCGGCAGAAGCCGGAGTGAATACGATCCCTGGATATACCGGTGTGGTTCCCGACGCGAAGGCTGCGGTAGAAATTTCAAACGAAATCGGCTATCCGGTCATGATCAAGGCCAGTGCGGGGGGAGGCGGAAAGGGCATGCGTATTGCCCGGGATGACGGGGAGTGCAGGCAGGGTTTTCACCGGGCCACCAGTGAAGCGGAATCCAGCTTTGGGGACAGCCGGGTATTTATTGAACGGTATGTGGACAGTCCCCGGCACATCGAGATCCAGGTCATCGCGGATCATCACGGTGATGTGGTTGCCCTGAACGAACGGGAATGCTCCATCCAGCGCCGCCATCAAAAAATAATCGAGGAGGCTCCGTCGGTCTTTATTGATCCCGAAACGAGAAAAGCAATGAGCGGGCAGGCCGTGGCCCTGGCCCGGGCCACGGACTACCGGTCCGTGGGCACGGTTGAATTCATTGTCGATGCAGACAGGAATTTCTATTTTCTTGAAATGAATACACGCCTGCAGGTGGAGCATCCGGTCACCGAGATGATCACCGGGCTGGACTTGGTGGAGTTGATGATCCGGGTTGCCAACAATGAGAGGCTTCCTGTAAGGCAGCAGGATGTGGGGATCAACGGTTGGGCAATAGAAGCACGGGTGTACGCCGAGAATCCTTTCCGGGAATTTCTGCCTTCTACCGGCCGGGTGACGAAATACCAGCCGCCAAAAGAGAATGAACGGGTTCGGGTCGATACCGGTGTGGACGAAGGCACCACCATTTCCATGTTCTATGATCCCATGATTGCAAAGCTGGTGACCTGGGGAGAGACCCGGGAGCAGGCAGTCAAACGGATGCAGCAGGCATTGGATCAGTATGTGGTTCGGGGGGTGGAAACCAACCTCCCGTTCGTAAGTGCCATTATGGCACATCCGCGGTTTCAGGCCGGTGAACTCACCACCAATTTCATTCCGGAAGAATACGCCGATGGATTTTCAGCCATGGAGGTCCAGGAGCCATTGCTGACCCGGGTCATCTGTATTCTCACTTCCATCCATTATCGGCTGACCTGCCGCGCGGCCACCATTTCCTGCCAGGTGCCGGGGTATTCGAGAAATGTGGAGTCGAGCTGGTGTGTCGTGATGGGAACCGGACAGTACGAAACCATCATTCGTGGCCGGGATGGCCGGTGGAAGGTGGAATACCGGGGGACCACCTACATCGTTCAGGATCAATGGCAACCCATCGAAACCATCTATTCCGGGACGGTGAATGGTGACCCGTTGTATTTTCAAATCGAGAAAAAAGGGTATGGGTATGAAGTGGGGGTTTCGGGAAACCGGACAGTCGTGTATGTGCTTGACCGCAGGACTGCCCGGCTGAACAGTCAAATGCCGGTCAAGGTGAAGCCGGACATGTCCCGCTACCTGCTTTCCCCCATGCCTGGATTGCTGGTCTCCCTGCTGGTCTCACCGGGCCAGTCGGTAAAGACCGGGGAGGAACTGGCGGTGATTGAGGCGATGAAAATGGAAAATACGTTAAAGGCTGACCAGGATTGTGTGGTGGCGACGATTCTGGCGGAACCCGGTGCGACCTTGGAGGTCGATCAACCCATTGTTGAATTTGAGCCTGCCGGGGAAGAGTGAAATATCCTGCAAACCAGATGGTTCGGTCATAAGTCAGGGATGATCGATACCAAGGAGTTATGCAGGGGTGATCGACGGGTATTGGCCCGTGCGATCACATTGCTTGAATCGAAGCGCCGGGATGACCAGGACCGGGCAGCGGAGCTGGTGCAGCGCCTGCTTCCCCACAGCGGAAATTCCATCAGGGTCGGTCTGACCGGCGTTCCCGGTGCGGGCAAATCATCGCTCATTGAGGTGTTGGGCAACCATGTGATCGATCAAGGGCATCGAATTGCGGTGCTTGCAGTGGATTCCAGCTCATCCATCAGCGGAGGGTCCATTCTTGGCGACAAGACGAGAATGGAGACACTTGCCACCAATCCAAACGCATTTATTCGGCCCACTCCGGCGGGAAGCACGTTGGGGGGAGTGGCCAGACATACCCGGGAGTCCATTGTCCTGTGTGAGGCAGCAGGCTTTGATGTCATCATCGTTGAAACCGTGGGAGTTGGGCAGTCTGAAACCCTGGTCAGTGAAATGACGGACATGTTCCTGCTGCTGTTGATTCCGGGTGGCGGAGACGAGCTTCAGGGAATCAAACGGGGAATTATGGAGATTGCGGACATGGTGGTGGTCAATAAGGCGGATGGAGACCTGGTATCCCACGCACATCGGACCGCAGCGGATGCCCGGCAGGCACTGCATCTGATGAAACCGCGGCATTCCAACTGGCAGGTTCCGGTGTTGACCGCCTCTGCCAGGGAGCAGGTCAACGTGAAGGAAATATGGAAAGAAATTGAAAGGTACCGGAGGGTATTCCGGGAATCCGGTGAATTGGATTTGCAGAGAAACCACCAGGCACTGAACTGGCTGTGGAGAGAGGCCAGTGAATTGCTGTTGATGGCATTGAAGGAAAACAGGGCAGCGCGGGAGTGGACCGACCAGATAGAGGCCCAGGTAAGGAATGGCCAGGTGCCCCCTTCAGGCGCAGCGAGAAGACTGGTGGCTGCTTTTTTGGAAAGCAAGGGGCGGGATGGATGAGGGTGCAGGGATGATTGGACGGTTGAATCATGTTGCGGTGGTTGTTCCGGACCTGGATGCGGCGGCACGGTTATATCGGTGCGAGTTGGGTGCCCGGGTCTCGGACAAAGTTGATTTGCCGGAGCATGGCGTGACCACCGTGTTTGTTCACCTGAACAATACCAAAATTGAACTGCTGCACCCGCTGGGAGAGAATTCCCCGGTTCGCCGGTTTCTTGACAGGAATCCCGACGGTGGCGTGCATCATCTGTGTTACGAAGTGGAGGATATCCGGGAATCATCGCGCAAACTGGAACAGACGGGAATGCGGATACTGGGCGATGGCCGGCCCCGTATCGGCGCTCATGGAAAACCGGTTCTCTTTCTCCATCCCAAGGATACCCTGGGGGTGCTGATTGAATTGGAAGAGGTGTCCAATGACCGGTGAAATGGGATGAAAGACGAGCTGTTCACGCACACAAAACACCCTTTGGGAAATTTTCGTTTTGATGAAAAAGTCGTCAGGGTTTTCCCGGATATGATCCGCAGGTCGGTTCCGGGGTATCAGACGGTGGTTGAACTTATCGGTTCCACCGCAAAACACTATGTCCAGCCGGGCACCCGTGTGTACGATCTGGGTTGTTCCCTGGGCTCGTGCACCCTGTCCATGTATTCCCGGATTGGGGATTCATCGGTGAAATATGTCGCCCTGGATAATTCCAGCGTGATGCTGGAGACCTGCAGGTCAACGCTGGAAGATGTCATCCCCCCGGCACAGCTGGAGTTGGTCGAGGCGGATGTTGAAGAGGCAGCAATTCAACACGCCAGTGTGGTGGTAATGAATTTCACCCTGCAGTTTGTTGCGCCAGTACATCGGCAGAAACTGATGGACCGGATATGCCAGGGGTTATTGCCCGGAGGGGCCTTGATTCTTTCCGAGAAAATCCGGTTCCAGGACCCGGAAGTCGACACGACCCAGGAACAGCTCCACAACGAATTCAAGAAAGCCAATGGGTACAGTGAAATGGAAATCAGCCGAAAAAGGTCATCACTGGAAAAAATCATGATTCTGGATGACTTGGCCACCCACGAAAAAAGGCTCACCAATGCAGGGTTTGCGCACATCATGCAGTGGTTTCAGAGCTTTAACTTTGTGTCCCTGCTGGCGCTGAAGTAGGACGTGCTGGCCGCCCCGGTTCTTGCGCATCAGCTTGCCGGCACCCCCCTGGAGATCATTTCCCGGGAACTGCTGGATGCTACAGGGCGGGTGATGAAGGACCGCCGTCACGGCAACCTGGATTCCTGGCAGGATATCATTGATCAATTGCCGGATATTTCACCCTCCCGGATTGTCTTGAATGATGACTGGGTCCGTATTGGTGATTCCACGGATGCCGGGTCGGATGACCGGGAAACGCTGAAACGGTTATTGCTGTCATTGCGGCCCTGGCGCAAGGGTCCGTTCAATCTTTTTGGGATTGAGCTGGACAGCGAATGGCGTTCGGACTTGAAGTGGGGGCGGTTGGCCCATGCCATTTCCCCCCTGGACGGCCGGCTGGTGCTGGACGTCGGCTGCGGGAATGGATATTACCTTTGCCGGATGCTGGGAGCCCGGGCAAAATTTGTACTGGGCATTGATCCTTCCCAGTTGTTCATTGCCCAATTCCAGGCAATCCGCAAATATCTGCCGGGATTGCCGGCGCTCATGCTGCCTCTGCGGTGTGAAGAGTTTCCAATGGAGGCCTGGGCCCGCAGGACACCGGGATTTGACACCGTGTTTTCCATGGGCATCTTGTATCATCGAAAATCTCCTGAAAAGCACCTTGACGAGCTTCGAACCTGCCTGGCTCCGGATGGAGAACTGGTACTGGAAACACTGGTTCTCCAGGAGCAGGGAATTGCCGAACTGGCTCCAGAAAAAACCTATGCAAAAATGCCCAATGTCTGGACGATTCCTTCCCTGCCCAAATTGATTCGGGATGTCAGGCGGGCAGGATTCGGGGAGGCGGCGGTGATCGATGTGAGCCGGACAACCGGGAATGAGCAGCGGAAAACCCCGTGGATGACGTTTGAATCCCTGGGTGATTTTCTGGACCCCGGGGATTGTTCAAAAACCATTGAGGGGTATCCATCTCCGGTCCGGGCAATTTTGAGATGCACCCGGGGGTAATGTCCGGTACCATGTTGGTTTGTTGTGCCACCAGGGGGCAGTGGTCCAATGGTTCACCACGCAACAGGACACTTTGGCAGTGCCATGAGATGCGAAGCGTCCAGGGGGAATTCCTTTCCCGGTGCTGTGGGGCTATCGCCGTCGGTAAATGACGTTTTGCAGGTCCGTGTTGGCGAGAAAAACGGTTTCCACGACCTCCCACTCGCTGGAATCAATGGAAGGGAATCGGATGGCCGCGTTTGATCGGACAATGTCCGGCACATAAGTAATATCCAGAAGGGTCGCCCACCGGAGTCCTTCCCGGTAGATTTGTCCGCCGCCGATAATCCAGGTATCCCATTTGATACACGCGTCCAGAGCTTTTTCAATGCTATCGTAGTGCTCGACATTGTCCACCCTGTTCCGGCTAATGACGATATTCCTGCGTTGGGGCAGGGCCCTGCAGTGGATGGACTCCCAGGTACGTCGTCCCATGAGGATTGCACTGTCAAGTGTTCTTTGCTTGAAGCGCTGAAGGTCTTCGGAATAATGCCAGGGGATTTTTCCGTCAAGACCGATGACATGGTCCCGGGTCATCGCGGCAATGGCACCCCGGAGTGGAGGACGGGAACCTGGACTCATCTAGACTGCGACTTTGAAATTAATCGCCGGATGTGGATCGTACCCATGCAGTATGAAGCGGGACATGATTTCTTCGGTACCCAGTGACAACAGCGGCTCAATGTCTTCCAGTGACTGGATGTCGGGATCAATTTCCAGTCTGGGCAATGTCCGGGGCTCTCTGCCCAATTGCTCACGAAGTCCCGGTCGATGGTCATATTCCGCCATCGAGCCGTCGCCCTTGGCGGTATAGATGTGGGCATCGATGAGAGTATGGCCAAAAATTCCGGCCGGAATCCCACTAAACCGTGAAAGGAGTTCGAGCAAAAAAGCATAGCCCGCAATGTTATAGGGCACCCCCAGTGCGATATCACAACTCCTTTGGGTCAGGTGCAGGCAGAGGTAGGGGCGCCGCTGTTCGTCGAACTGGGTGTTCACAACCCAGAAAGCATGGCAGGGTGGCAGGGCACTGATCTGGGCATTGCCGGGTGCCCATGCGGTGACCGCCATGCGCCGACTCGTGGGATTGTTTTTCAACTGGTCCACGACATAGGCAATCTGGTCATTGGTTTCGCCATCCGGAAGGGGGAAATGGCGCCAGAAATTGCCGTAGGCACTCGGCACCTTGCCGTGTTCGTCCGCCCATGGATCCCAAAATCTGCAACGGTGCTTTTTGAGCAAGGCAATATCCGTGCGTCCCGAAAGAAACCAGAGGTTCTCGATGACAATGTTTTTCCAGGAGATTTCTTTTGTGGTGAGCAGAGGGAAGCCCTGCCTGAGATCAATTTCATAATTGATATTGAATGTTGAGATGGTGTCCACACCGGTGCGGTTTTCTTTTCTTTGACCGATCTCAAGTGCTTCTTTTACGGTTTCGAGATATTGTTTCAACGTGTGTTCACCCCGTAGAGTCAGTGGCCTGGGAAATGGTTTCCGGGGAGAAATAGAATTCCATCATTTCCCGGGCGAATCGGGAAGATTTCACATACCATTTTTCCTTGTTGATGCACAGCACTGCATAAGCGATCTTCCGGTCCCCCATCTCCCCAAAACCGACAAACCAGTCATATCGCCCCTTTGGCTTGAATCCGGTCAGCGATCCAGTTTTCCCCCCTACCTTGACTTCAGCCATGTCCCCTCTGTGAAATCTCCGAAAGGATGATTTCGCGGACCCTTTTCTGGTGGTGTCCTGCATCATGATTTTCAACTGGTCTGCTGATAACCTGGACATGACTTCAGAATAGGAAGGTTTTTCGTGGACATACAGGGGGATACCATGTGCACCCTCCATGGATTCCACAATGACAGGAGTCACGAGTTTCCCTCCATTCACCGCGGTTGCGGACAGGGTGGCCGCATGCAGTGGCGACAGCGTATTGCGGGTGGTATAGCCGGATGCCATCTCTGCAACCTGCCAGTCGTCCTCGACATCGATCTCGATGTATCCGTTGTCAAACACAAAGTCGGAGACAAAGCGTTGATTGAAACCAAGCCTGTAGGCATATTCCATCATCTTTTCGCCGCCAAGCTCCACGGCACCGAGCCGGCCAAAAACAACATTGACGGATTTGGCGAAGGATTCATTGAGGGTCAGGTTCCGGGTCCATTTGTTCTTTTTGTGGCGAAAAACATTCTTCTTGTACAACGAAGAGGATTTGCCATTAAATGGAATGATTGTGGAGCCGGTTGCCCTGTTTTCATTCAATGCGGCGACGGCCGTAATTATTTTTGAAATGGACGCGGCAGGATACGTGTTGGACAGTGACAGGTTGCCATGATCTACCCCGTCCCGGTTGGATTCCGCCATGGCAAGAATATGTCCAGATTCGGGTTCGATGGCAACAAAAATGCCATAGTCCGGGTTGTATTTGTTCAGCAGGCGCTGGGCCTCGTGTTGTAACGTGCTGTCAAGGGTATAGTGGACGGTGAGGGGACCCTCATATTTGGAGCCGGGAACCAGCAGTTTTTCAGGGAGGGACCGGCTAAGGACAGACGGGGTCAATACCTCTGCAATGCCCTGTTTGGTAATTCCCCAGTCCCTCGGTTTTTCAACGTCAACCAGGCCCATTGCCACCGGCCAGGACAATGTGAGCAGGAGGAGGAACCCTGAACTGACTGAAAACCACATAAATCGAATCAAATGCAACGGGTTTGCAAACAAAATGGACAGACTGGATTTTATCGCAATGGCCCAAAGAATTTAAGGCATCTGGGTGCTGATTTTTGTTGCGGCTCCTGCTTTCTGACCGACAGGGTTTTGCTCTTGGGAGCGGGAACCACGTTCTGTCTTCGCCATGGGAACCAAACCAGAGCGATATCGAGCCCCCGGTGTTCGTGTGGTAGGAGTTGTATCGGTGATTGATGCCATCAGTGGCCGTGGGACCGTTCAGGATGCCCGTCTATGCCCCAGACCGCATGAAAGAACCGGTGGCCCGGAGTATCGGCGTTTTCCGGGTTCTCCTTCGTCGATGGAAAATGGAGGGACTGTGACCGTGGTTTCCCAAGTTGATCTCATCTAATGATGGCAATACGGGATTTAACCTGTATCATAGGAAAGGAATTAAAGGGCATTGTCGATGAGTACGAAGAAAACCCCACTGTTGTTCTGTTTGCTGGCCGTCCCGTTATATGCGCTGTGTTTCACTGAAGGTCATTCGTTGGAGATTAATACGCACAGTCGTGTGAAATGTATCAGCGAAGAGAGAAATGCGCAGGCAAAAACACTCGAAATCGATGATGAAAGCAATCCAAACCGGGCCCGGTCCTGGTTCACACAATGGTTGTTTGGAAACAACAAAAATAGCCCTCCATCAAAACTGGTTTTTATGTGGTACCCGAAAACGGACCAGGGGCCAAAAATAAAAATCATTACCAACGACAAGTCCCATAACCTGATTTCAATACGCTCGAAAACCAAAGAAAGCCTGATTGTGGTGTCTTCCGCTTCCAATCCCCTGACAACAGAAAGCTGGACATTCAGTATCAACTTCAATCTCGAAACCATGATTGCGACGCGGGTACAAAGCAATCATGCCGGGGTCCGGGGGGAAGTACTGAGCTATCAATGTGATTTTGAAGACCTGGAACCGGGTATTTTTCTGGAAAGCGGAGTGACGCCGATTGGTTAAAACAACCAATCGACATGGTTTTGAACCTGTAGGTTCGGTTGTCAGTCTATCAACTTGTATGTTCCGGTGTAGTCACATCAGGCTGCCGCGTGCAGACAACCTTTCCCCGGAAATGTTGGGGGGAAACGTGCGGACCGGGGTAGGGTGAGTATCCACTGAACAGGACATCACCGTGTCATTTCGGCTGTGGGCACGAGGGGAGATTCGGGATTGTGTTTTCCCCAACCATCCCAGCCCGGACACCGAATTCTTCGTGGCAACAATTCCCCGGTCCCTGGACTGAAAAGTTAATCGGGTTTTCGTGTTGTACCGGCGGCCTGGGTCTCCATACCTATTCCCATGGCCTATTCCGGTTTCGGGGAATTCCGGTGACGCGAACCGGTGCCGATATTTAATACGTATTCGGCAAGTGGTCGGTGACACGGGGACGACGGCGTATCATTGGATACGCCACCGATGCGTGACAATCCTAGTGCGGCGTAATACCCCGAATCCTTTCACTGCGACGGCGCAGCAACTCCAATGTCGTCAGCAGGAGAACCGAGAGAATGACGAGTATTGTTGCAGCAGCCAGAATCGTGGGACTGATTTCCTGACGAATGCCGGACCACATCTGGCGGGGAAGGGTGTGCTGTTCGGGACCACCAATAAAAAGAATGATGACAATCTCATCAAAGGAAGTAATGAACGCGAACAGTGCTCCAGAGATCATGCCAGGCGCAATCAAGGGCATCTGTATCTTGTAGAAGCAATATGCCGGAGACCCTCCCAGGCTTGCACCCGAGCGTGTCAGGGATTTGTCAAATCCAACCAGAGTGGAAGTCACGGTAATGACCACAAAGGGAATACCAAGCATGGTGTGGGCCAGGATGATTCCGGCATACGATGCGACGAGATTGACCTTGGCGAAAAAGAAGAACATGCCGGATGCGGTAATGATCAGGGGAACGATCAATGGAGAGATCATCAATGCCATGATCCCGCGTCGACAGGGCATGTTTTCACTGCTCAATCCCAACGCCGCCAGCGTGCCGAGAAAAGTGGCCAGCAAGGTGGACGCAATGGCAATAATAAAACTGTTCTGGGTGCCCACGACCCATCGGTCGGTACACATGGTGGACAGGTTGGCATCCTGGTCGCAGATGCCAAAGAGACCCTTGTACCACCGCGTCGAGAATGCCTCCGGGTCCAGGGACAGCATTTCCGGAGTGAAATTCAGGAACGGGGAGGAGGTAAATGACAGTGGAATGACTGCGACAAGGGGGGCCACAAGAAAAAACAGGACAAATGCGCAGAACGACAGATACGTGTAGTGCCAGATTCGCTGGCCAAGTGTTGTGTATACCGGCAGTGCCATAATCAATCAACCCATTTTCATGTTATCGATACCAACCATCTTATCGTATGCCCAGTAAAGGATCAGGATGGCTGCCAGCAATATCGTGCCCATTGCTGCCGCAAGCCCCCAGTTCAGTGTTCGTTGCATATGATATGCGACCATATTGCCGATGAGGCGTCCATCTTTCCCCCCCACCAGCTCGGGGGTGATGTAATACCCGATGGCAACGATAAATACCAGAATGCACCCGGCCCCGACACCTGGAATCGTCTGTGGCATGTAGACCCGGAGAAATGCGAGAGTCGGGGTTGCCCCGAGATTCTGGGCTGCTCTCATGAAGCTGGGTGGAATCGTCTTCATCACGCTGTAAATCGGCAGGATCATAAATGGCAACAGTATCTGGGTCATGACGATAACGGTACCATTGAAGTTATACATCATGGCCAGTCGGCCGTCGTCATCCAGCAGACCGATACCCACCAGCGTATCGTTTACAACGCCCTGTTGCTGTAACATGATCATCCAGGCGACGATTCTGACCAGCAACGAAGTCCAAAACGGCATTAAAACGCATATCATCAACAAATTGGAAAACCGCATGGGCAAGGTTGCCAGCAGGTAGGAGACCGGATAGGCCAGAATCAGACAGGCGAGTGTGACGATAAAACTGACTAAAAGGGTGCGATACCACAGCAGGTTGTAGACTTTCCTGTTTTCATCCACAGAAATAACATTCTTGTCAAAATCATATTTCTTGTCCACAGCGTTGAGGAAATACCCCAACGTCTGTTCATCCTTCATGGCACCCAAAGACAGCCACCAGTCTTTCTCCCCCCACCGTTTGTCAATTTCGATCATCGCTTCCTTGTAGGGAGGGCCCTCTATGTTTTTGAACTTCCGGGCACTGATCTTGAGCAAGCTGCGCCAGCCGGGTTTGTCGTAGTTCATTCGTACACCCGCCTTACCGACCAGCAGCTTGTCTTCTTCCAGGGTTCGGGTGAGATCCGTATAGAACGCGGCATACAGGGACTCTGGCGGTTCGCTGACCTTGTCCCAAGCTTTGAACTCCGCCAGGGTGGTAGGCAGGACCTGATTCACCAGGGAGTCATCGATACTGCGCAACAACATGTTTCCGATGGGCAGCACAAACAGAAAAACAAGAAAAAGAAGGGGGGGCAAAACCAGCAACATGGCGCGGAGTTTATTTCGCCTGAGGGACTTTTGAAGGCTAACCTTCAACGGTATACCATCTGCTGTCAGCAGTACGCCCGGGGTTGCTACAGCTTCACTGTTTGCCATTTCCTTTATTTTGTCTGTTGGAGGTAGTGAGTAGGATTCGAAATATGCAGATATGCAGGAGTGGTTTAAATCGAATTTAAACCACTCCCACAAATAACGCTAGGCGGGATTGATTATTGGCCCATCCAGGCGGTATAACGCTCTGATACGGAATCTCCGTAGTCTGCCCACCATTCGGGATTGGCAACTATTGATCTATCCATCACTTCAGGACGGTTTGGCATATGTTCCATGATGTTCTTGCCATTGTGGAACCAGGGCTCGCCCGCTTCGATCACTGAAAAAGCAGAAACCCGCATCGGACCATAGTTGATGTGGCGGGCCTGACCGGCCTGCTGCTCGGTCTTTGATGCATGAACCACGAAATCAAGGGCTTCTTCCATGTTTGGAGCACCTTTTACTACCACCAGCCATTCTTCCTCCAGAACCTGTCCGTCCCAGACCGTGACAAACTTCTCACCTTCAGAAAGGACCGCTGCGCCAATTCGGCCATTGTAGGCCAGTGACATGCTGACTTCCCCGGATTTAACCAGTTCGAGGGGCTTTGAACCCGATGACCAGAACACGGAATGGTCCTTGATCTTGTCCAGCGTGGCAAAAGCCCGGTCAATGCCTTCTTCCGTGCTCATTACATCATAGACATCGGCGATGGCAACGCCGTCTGCAACCAGCGCCATCTCAATCAATGCATTGGGCCAGGTATGAATTCCGCGTTTTCCGGGAAATTTTTCGATATCGAAAAAATCGGCGATAGTGGTTGGCTGGTCGCCGGAGAAAGAGCCTTCTTCATAAAAGGGAACATAGGACCACCAGATTTGAGGGATCACGCAGTCGTTTGGAAGCGGAACCATGAGATCATCATCCATGGCCGTTCCGTCCGGTGCGGCGGAGAAGATACTACGGTCCAATTCTTCAAAAAGACCTTCATCGCAGCCTACTCGCGCTTCTGACGGCAGGACATCCACGACGTCCCAGGTCACCGTGCCGGATTCTACCTGAGTACGGATCTCACCCAGACCGCCATTGTAGTTAACAAAGTTAACCTTTCCACCTTCCCACGTGTCAGCGTAGGCTTTTTGCTGTGAAGCGGTATACGCACCGCCCCATGAAACAACATTCACATCCGCCTGTACCGCAACAGAGGCGGCGGCGAAAGCGGATGCCAGCAGGGTTTGTTTTATAACAGTTTGCATAGGATATAATTCTCCTTGAGTTGTTTGCTAGTTGCTAGTTTAAATGTGCCGGCATCAGTCCGAAGGGTCCAATGCCCGGCAGTCCTCCACATTCCAGCCAATATTGACCGTCGCCCCTTCTTCAAGTTGGGCATGTACGGCTGAATTTGGAATCTTTACAATAAAATCGTCGTGTCCACAGACAGTAAATCGGGTTCGTATGTGGTCACCCAAATAAATCAGTTCTTTTGCATTGGCAGCAAATATGTTTGGCACCGAACCCGGTTCCGGGTTTACGGTAACACGTTCCGGCCTCAATGAAAGAGTCGTTCTGCTTCCCACCCCTTCAACATTGATCTTGTTGGCGTGCACAACACCGGAATCATTGTCAATCTTAACCATGACACTGCCGCCTTTATCTTCAACGACATTGCCCAGCAGACGATTGTTTTCCCCGATAAAATTGGCAACGAATGCATTCTCGGGCTCCTCGTAAAGCACCTCTGGTGGTGCACACTGCTGAATAATTCCATCATCGAAGACTGCAATCCTGTTGGACATCGTCAGCGCTTCGCTTTGGTCATGGGTCACATAGACGACAGTCAGCCCCAGGTTCTCATGAATATGCTTAATTTCATACTGCATTTGCTCCCGCAGGTTTTTGTCCAGTGCCCCCAGTGGTTCATCCATTAAAACCAGATCCGGGTCAAAGACCAGGGATCGCGCCACGGCAACCCGCTGCTGCTGGCCCCCGGACAACTGTGCTGGCCGCCGGTTTCCGAATGCACTCAGTTCCACCATCGCCAGGGCCTTGTTGACTCGCTCGTCCTGCTCGCTTTTGCTCATCTTGCGGACCCAGAGCGGGAAGGCCAGGTTTTCGGCAACCGTCATATGCGGGAACAGGGCATAATTCTGGAAAACCATGCCAATTCCACGCTTGTGTGGAGCGACCTTGTTGATTCCCTGGTCGTTCAGGTAGATTTCACCGTGAGTCGCGGGTTCAAATCCTGCCAGCATCATGAGGCAGGTGGTCTTTCCCGAACCCGATGGACCCAGCATCGTCAGAAACTCACCTTTCGCTACATCAAGATTGAGGTTCTTGACGACCAGGGTGTCGCCATCATAACTCTTTTGTATATCGACGAATCGAACCAGTGGTTTTTCATTAGGCATGGGCATTATTTTTGATTCGGTGTGAAGTAGGTGTTAGCAGGCTATTGTGCGGACTGTTGAAATGAAACTGCCTGGGGGATGCTTCGGGTCGACAGATAAATTTTCGAATGACAATTTAAAGAATGGTAATTAACCGACTTGATCTCTATTAGTCTCGGATACTAAGGGAATTGCGTTATAGAAACAAGCCTTTTCTGTTTATCCAGAACCATCCCGCGCTGCAAAGTTGAGGAGTTTTGTGGGGGGTGGATTGATTGTCCATGGAGTGACCATCGGTAGTGCGCGGGATTCGCCAGTGAGCAGGAGCAGTCTGTCGGTGATGTGACGGGGTATGGGGGTTGTCAGTCTGGTTTCTGGGTCTTGACAACGGAGCGGTGCCGACAGGTTGTGTACGGTGGTCAGCTGGTTCCGTGATGCAGGGGATGGGTCTGACGGCGGTTTACAGACGGTCCTTGGGACGGAGTGTCCAGAGCAGACAACCGGTTCGGTTTGTTGGTCTTCGATGACATCGTGAATGGTTGAGCGAAACTCCACTGTTTTTTGATAATTCGGTCATTGCCCTCCGTCAGGCAGGATCTTCAAATTATTTAACCCCCGAAACCAGTCGGACAGTCAATCATTCAGATACAGGAGGGAGACAGGAGGTGTAAAATCCCTTCTGGAATCTCTCAAAATGCGTCCAGCACAAAACTCGTTCCCGGTTCTTGTACCGCGTGGTACGGTAAGCAAGAAATATTGTTTGCAGTGTAATCTTCCTGTTCTGATTTGATGACAACACATAAATTTGAAAAGCGTCCGATCTGGCAAGTCGGGTTCAGGCCTTTCTTTCTGGGTGCGTCCCTGTGGGCAATCGTTTCCATGGCACTGTGGCTGGGGTTGCTTCAGTACAATGTGCGTCTTGGCCTGAATGGAATGTTGTCCGTGCACTGGCACGGACATGAAATGATTTACGGGTTTGCGATGGCAGTGGTGGCCGGATTTTTGCTGACCGCTGTCCCGAACTGGACCAAAACTCCCCCCGTCAGCGGGTGGCCATTACTTACTGTTTTTGTTTTCTGGCTTGTCGCGAGAGGACTGTTTTTGGCAGGCAACCACTCCCTGCTCATCTTCACAGCGGTATTTGATTTACTGTTTCAGGGTGGGCTGCTCCTTCTCATTGGTCTCCCGCTATACCGGCATGGAAAAATGCGTCAATGGAGTATATGGATAAAAATCGGACTGATTGTCTTGTCGAATGTTCTGTTCTATCTGGGTGCTTTCGGGGTGATTGATGAAGGAATCCACTACGGGCTGTATTCCGGTTTTTACCTGATTATCGCCCTGATCCTGACGATTTCCCGACGGGTGATTCCCATGTTCATGGAAAATGGGCTGTTCCTGGATGTGCCGTTGAGAAATCGAAAATGGGTGGATGTGGGCAGCCTGGTTCTGGTGCTGGTTTTCTGGATGGTCGAAGTGTTTGTCAGGATTCCGGGATTGAGTGCGCTGGTGGCATTGTTGCTGTGTGGGGTGCATCTGGTCCGGCTATATGACTGGTATGTCCCCGCCATGTGGGAAAAACCTCTTTTGTGGGTGCTTTACCTGGCGTACGCTTTTATAGTTTCCGGGTTTGCCTTCAAGGCAGTGGGGTTGACGGGGTGGTCGGTTCCGCCATCTTTGGCCCTGCACATGTTTGCCATTGGCGGCATTGGCCTGATGACCTGCGGAATGATGTCCCGGGTTTCATTGGGGCATACGGGCCGGAATATTCACAGTCCGCCCAGGTGGGCAGGCATTGTTTTTGGCTATATCGTGGTATCTGTGATTACAAGAGCCATTCTTCCCCTGTTTGATCTGGAGTACTACATGTTGTGGGTGGTGGTATCGCAGTATTTCTGGATTCTTGGATTTGCCAGTTTCACAGTACTGTATTACTCAATGTGGGTGTCCCCCCGTGTTGATGGTTAGCAGTAAACCAGGGGCATGAAATATTCAACAAGGAATCACTGTTCATACGGAATGGTAATAAACAGGACTTCAAACTTTTGGTCCAGAAATACCAGCATCGGGTGACGAACGTGGTCTTTTAAGCCTTCGGTCCATCACCTGACGACCGACGGTTTACCATTTTAATGATCCGTCAAGACGACCAGCGACCTGGTTTTGTTAGCAAAGCGTATGAATTCCATAAAAAATTCGAATGCCGAAAGGATTATCAAATGAGTGCCGCTCAGGTAAACTAACCGTGCCCGGGGGATCGTCCTGGGATTCCACCGAAACCAACCAAACATAACAACACAGCCGAGAACATCATTTTCGGCATGGACCAGTAATCAAAATGCCAGAAACCAGTGCCGCAGAAGTGAACCAGCCGATCCCCGTGCAACCCGAATCGTGTCATGATGCATTTGAATGGAAGCGGTCGGAATGGGTTCCTGCGCTCAACACGATGCTGGAAGAATACGAGCACCGCACGACGGGTGCCGTGCACTACCACTTGAGCAGTGAAAATTCTGAAAATGTATTTCTGGTGGCGTTTCGTACCGTCCCCATGGACTCCACCGGCGTCGCCCATATTCTCGAACATACGGCACTGTGCGGAAGCCGGAAATTCCCGGTAAGGGATCCTTTTTTCATGATGATAAGGCGTTCATTGAATACTTTCATGAATGCGTTCACAAGCAGTGACTGGACCGCGTACCCGTTTGCCAGCAAGAACAGCAAGGATTTTGACAATCTCCTGAGCGTATACCTGGATGCGGTCTTTTTTTCGAGATTGCATGACCTGGATTTTGCACAGGAAGGTCACCGACTTGAATTTGCTGAACCGGACAACCCTGAAAGCAAACTGCTATTCAAGGGAGTTGTCTACAACGAAATGAAAGGTTCCATGAGTTCCACCAACAATGTGTTGTGGCAAACCATGAGCAAATACCTGTTTCCAACGTCAACCTACCATTACAACAGCGGGGGGGAACCGGATCATATTCCGGACCTGAGCCACGAACAGCTGGTCAGTTTCCACCGGTCCCATTATCATCCCAGCAATGCCGTTTTCATGACATTCGGCAATCTCCCCGCAGCCGGGCACCAGCAGAAATTTGAAGAACTCGCTTTATCGAAATTCGAAAAAAGCACTCTTCGGGTTGAGGTCCATGACGAAAAGCGATACCTGGCTCCAATCCGGGTTGAAGAATTTTATCCGGTTGAAGAAAGCAACCAGGACAAAACCCATGTCGTGATGGGATGGCTGTTGGGCCGCAGCACGGATTTCAGCGCACTGTTCAAGGCGCAACTGTTGTCCAGCGTGTTGCTGGACAACAGCGCAAGCCCGTTGCTGAAAGTACTGGAAACCTCGACCCTCGGGAGTGCGCCATCGCCTCTTTGTGGCCTTGAGAACTCCAACCGGGAAATGAGTTTCATGGCCGGTCTGGAAGGCTGCCCGGAAACGGCGACCCGGGAAGTCGAAGAACTGATTCTGGGCGCATTGCGGGAAATCGTCCGGGATGGAGTGCCGGTGGCACAGGTCGAAGCCTCACTCCACCAGCTGGAATTGAACCAGCGGGAGATATCGGGGGACAGCTTTCCCTATGGACTGCAGTTGATCCTGGCGGGCCTGTCCACGGCAATCCATCGGGGGGACCCGGTCAGGTTGCTGGATATCGACCCGGTGCTGGCCGAACTGAGAGAACAGATCACCGATGAACGCTTTATTCCCGACCTGATCCAGCAGCTGATTCTGGACAATCCACACCGGGTGACATTGGCCCTGAAGCCGGATTCCGGCATGGCCCAGCGAAAAGCCAATGCGGAAATACAGCAACTGGCGGCCATCAGGGAGTCCCTTTCTTCCGAAGCGGCGGACCGGATCATCCTGCGCTCCCGGGCCCTTGCGGAACGCCAGAGCCAGGAGGACGATCCCGGCGTTCTTCCAAAAGTCGGGCTGGAGGACATTCCAAAAAATATATCGGAACCACAACGAATCGAGCCATCGATGCGGTCCGGCATCCCGCCGTTGAGTTTTTATGGACAGGGTACGAACGGGCTGTGCTATCAGCAGGTGGTCGTGCAGCTTCCGGACCTGGAGGCGGAGTTGCTGGATATCCTGCCCCTGTACTCCAGTTGTCTAACCGAATTTGGCATTGGTGATAAAGACTATACACAGGTCAAGGTCTGGCAGGCCCAGGTCAGCGGCGGTATCCATTGTTTCAGCAGCATTCGCAGCCGGTCCGGGGATGTCCAGAAAATCGATTCAGTACTCACCTTTTCTTCCAAATCCCTGCTGGACAAGCATGCGGCAATGTCTGAGTTGATGTACCGAACTGTGCACGAAGTGCGGTTTGATGAAGACCGGCGGCTCCGGGAACTCATTGAACAGGCCTGCGCCAGAATGGAAGGCAGTATCACCGGACAGGGGCACATTCTGGCCATGCAACTCGCGTCCAGTGCGATGAGTCCCTCCGCACAACTCACTCATCGTTTCGGTGGACTGGAAGGCATTCGCCGCCTGAAATCCGTCCGTGAAAAGATGGGCGATCCGGATCAGGGAAACGAAATGCTGTCCCGGTTCCGGCGACTGCACCGAAGAATACTGGAATCGGGAAAACAGTTTCTTCTCATTGCAGAGAAGGAACAGCAGGAAAGGGTGAGCCATGATCTGGAATCCTGCTGGCACGGCAGCCGCCCCGGAAAAACTTCATCCGCACTCCATCTTCCGACAACCCGGTCCCATGTCCGCGAGGCCTGGACCACCTCAACCCAGGTTAATTTCTGCGCGAAGGCGTATGAAACGGTGCCTTCCAGTCATGAAGATCATGCCGTTCTTCATGTGCTGGCCGGATTCATGCGCAATGGATTTTTGCACCGAAGTATCCGGGAGCAGGGTGGAGCGTATGGCGGGGGTGCGGGGCAGGATGCCAATTCGGCGTCCTTCCGGTTTTTCTCGTACCGGGACCCCCGGCTGGAGGAAACCCTGGATGATTTTGACCGGGCGGTGGACTGGGTATCCTCCGGGAAACATCTCCCCCACCAGCTGGAAGAGGCGGTTCTTGGAGTCATTGCCGCCATGGACAAGCCAGCTTCTCCTGCAGGAGAAGCGAAAAAGGCCTTCTACAATCATCTTTTCGGGCACACGATCGAGCAGAGAATGGAGTTCAGGAAACGGGTGCTGGATACCAGCCTTGGGGATTTGCGCAGGGTAACGGAAAAATATCTGGACCCGGACCGGGCCAGCATCGGCCTCATTACCAGTTGCGAATCCCAGGACTCCATTGATAGACTGGGACTGGAACACAGGAGCCTGGAGCTCAGTTCAGAATAAATGTTGCCTTCGGAACCCGGATTGGGCCATTTGTTGAATAATAAATCGGCAAATCGGTATCAATTGCGATTCAAATAGAGTACATTTCGCCCCGCTGCAGATTTTTGGTCTATTTGGTTGTTCCTTCCGTGTTACTCCCACAGTGTTCCATTTTTTATTCTGTTGCAACCCAATACATTAAACATTTTACTCAGGTAATAAAAATATTATGGTTACAGGAACTGTTAAGTGGTTCAACGAATCCAAGGGATTCGGATTCATTTCACAAAGCCAGGGGGAGGATGTGTTTGTACACTATCGCTCCATTCTTGGTTCGGGGTTCAAAACCCTGAAAGAAGGCCAGACGGTCAAGTTCGAAATCGAAAACGGACCAAAGGGACTTCAGGCTTCAAACGTTACAGTTTGAATCCCAGATTGAATCAAAAAAACCCGCCATCCGGCGGGTTTTTTTTGTCCGGCATCCATGCATGCCAGGATCGCTTCATGACCGTCATGCTGCACCCCGACTTCAACCGTTGCCGGCTTCCTTACTTCTCATGTTGTCCCGGATCAGGGCCTTGAGCAACCCGATTCCCATGAGTATCAGGACCATCGTGAAGGGAATGGTACCCACGATCATGGCCGACTGGATCGCCCTCAAGCCCCCGGCGAGCAACAGGACCCCAATGACTGCGGTGAGTATGATGCCCCAGATAAACAGGTGTCTCTGGCCGGTTTTGACCGCATGGTCTCCTCCTGAATTGATGGTGTTGATGACCAGGATTGACGAGTCTGCCGAGGTGACCAGATACGTGAGAAGCAGAATCACAATCATGACGGACATCAACGTGGCCAGGGCGGGTGAGAGCATGATGTTGATCACCTCATAAAGCTGATACGTGAGGTTTGAACCAAATATTCTTCCTTCCGCTGCCCCGCTCAACTCCAGGTCAATGGCCGTACCGCCGACGAAGGTGAACCAGATAAAGCACATGAGGGAAGGTGCGACAATTGCACCGGCCACGAATTCCCGGATCGTGCGGTTTTTGGAGATGCGAGCCAGGAATATGCCGACAAAGGTGCCGAATGCGATGGCCCAGGCCCAGAAGAAAACGGACCAGCCCGTCTGCCATCCACCGAGTTCCGTTGCAGGGTCCCACACGGTCAGGGTCATGGCCGGCAAATGAACGATATAATTGAAGATTCCCTTGCCAAGCAATTCAAAGGCAAAGGCGGTGGCCCCGAAAATCAGGAAAAATGTCAGCAACGAAAAGGACAGGACCATATTGGTATTGCTAAGCCATTTGATGCCCTTCCCGACTCCTGACAGGGCAGACGCCGTGGACAGGATCATCACCACCGCCAAAGACACCAGCAGGGCCCCCGTGGTGGGTACCGGGTTTTCTCCGGCTGTCATCAGCCAGTCCGCCCCGGTAATGTTGTGCAGTCCCGACGCAAATGCGTTGAGACCCAGGCCGATGGTCTGAGAGATCCCGAGCAGGGTGGACAGTACCGCGGCAATATCCACGATACTGCCCAGGGGACCTTCCATCGACCGGCCAAACAGGGAGCTCAATCCCGAACGGATTGTCAACGGCAGGCCGCGCCGGTAACTGAAAAAGGCAAGGGTGATCCCCACCAGGGAATAGGTGGCCCAGGTTCCCAGTCCCCAATGCAGGAAGGCATAGCGATACGCCCCCCCGACTGCGGATTCTGTTTTGGGAATGGCCAGCCCATCGATGGCCGCAATCGTCCCTGCAGCGAGTTGGGTGTGATATTCAGCAAAGACATCCGCTCCTTCTGCCAACGCGATGTTGCTGCTGGCAAAAAGCGCCTGGATGGCCTCCTTGCTCATAATAATTTCCGGGTTGTTTCCCAAATGCCAGATCGGTTCCGCCGCTGCATACCCGAGCATGCCGATGCCGATTCCCGCGCCGAACATCATCGAGAACCACGAGAAATCCGCAAATTCCGGTTTCCCGTCCGGGTCGCCCAGCTTGACTTTTCCGAAAGGCGGGTACAACGCGATGAACAGGCAGACGAAAACATAAAACGCAACCGCATAGATATAGTACGCGTTGAAATGCTCCAGTGCCCAATTCTGGATTTCCCGGAGCACCTGCCCGGCCCGTTCCGGGTCCATTGCCGCCCAGATGACAATCAGGACGATCAGTACTTTTGAGCTTAGGGTGACGGTCTGGTTGAACCCTTCATAAAACCCGGATTTCTTTTTATCTATTTTTAACTCAACGAGTGGTGGGGGGAGTGCCATGTTCTTTGCCTCGCGATGTTTATTGTACTTGTTGGTATCGACACTATACCCGAATGTATCTGGTTTTGCACAGAGCGACCAGGACCGCATGCCCTCCCAGGCAAAAATAAGCGGTTTCTTCGCCTCCCGACTTCATTATAGAATATCGAAATTGCAAAAGCGGATTTGACCGCTTTGTGTTTCCGTGACCTTACAGGAGGAATTTCAAGGTGAACTTCCAACCCGGAATATTGGCGGCTGTCCCCGATCATGCGCGATACTTGGAGTTTGATTTTGCCCGGCCGGGCAACCTGTCGTTCGTGTGCGGGGGGCTCCACGACCTTGGGGTCGGGAGTGACCTGGTCCTTGGACTGGGCGCATCCCTGTTCGAGCCGCTGAAACGGGCCATCCCGAATCTGTGTTCTTTCCCGAATTTCGATCACGGCCCCCCGGTCCCCTCTACCCAGGCGGACCTGTGGGTCTGTATTCGGGGCAACGGGATTGGAGACAATGTCCACCGGGCCATGGAGGTGAAGCAGATTCTTGGCGGGGAGGGCACACTCGTCCGCCAGCTGGATGGATTCAAATATGACACTGGCAGGGATTTGACAGGGTACGAGGATGGAACCGAGAACCCGGTCGGACAGGAAGCGATGGAAACAGCCTTTGTCACCGACGCCGGGCCGGGACTGGACGGTTCCTCGTATGTCGCCGTCCAGCAATGGGCGCATGATTTTGATGCGTTCAACAGCCTGAGTCGGGAAGAGCAGGATCGCGCCATCGGTAGATACCGAGAAACCAATGAGGAATTTGATGCCCCCGAATCGGCCCATGTCAAGCGGACGGCTCAGGAAAGTTTTGACCCGGAAGCCTTTCTGCTCCGGCGCTCCCTGCCCTGGTCAAACGCCAGCGGGAGCGGATTGATGTTTGTCGGCTTTGGTCGGAATTTTGATGCCTTCGAAGTGCAGATGCACCGGATGACCGGTCGGGATGATGGTATTGTGGACGGGCTGTTCCGGTTTTCAAGACCGATTACCGGCGGGTATTACTGGTGCCCGCCGGTAAACAGTACCGGGAGGCTTGATCTTTCCCGGCTCAATCCGGGCTGATCTGCGGTGTTCCGGTTTTTCAGGTACCGTACCGGGAGCCATACTCTAGTGGGTAACGCATGACATCTTTGGGAAATACCTTCGTTGGGCTGGTTTTTGTGGCCATTTCCGCCGCATTGACGTTTTTAATGTTCTATATCTGGAAATTTCCGTTTGACCACGAAAAACTGAAAAGCGAAGCCCCGGCCTCCCTGATCCGGCTGCACCGGATTCTCGGACTTGTCTACGTCATCATTTACCTCTACCTGATGTACCAGATGGTTCCGCGATTGTGGGCCTACCAGATCGAATTGCCCGCCCGCACCGTGGTCCATTTGTCTTTGGGGATTCTGATCGGCGTGATTCTCATTACCAAGATCAGCATTGTCCGGTTTTTCAAGCACATGGAAGCGAAACTGGTCCCCGCGCTGGGGGTTTCCCTGTTCCTGTGCACCTTCCTGCTGATTGCGCTGACCCTGCCATTTTCCCTGCGTGAAGCTTATCTGCAGAACCAGGCCCTGGGGGAAGAAGACCGGACCCGGGAAATGATACAGCGGGTTGAGGAACTGCTTCCCGGGATCGGTCTTGAAGATGAATTGCTGCTGGAGCAGCTGGCGACCCGGCAGGGGCTGGATGCCGGAAGGAAACTGCTGCAGACGAAATGCGTACAATGCCACGATTTGCGAACCGTGCTGGTTCGGCCCCGAACCCCCCAAAGCTGGAAACAGACGGTGGCGCGCATGGCCAACCGTTCCACTGTCCTGGCACCCATCAGCGAAGAGGACCAATGGCATGTGACTGCGTACCTGATTGCCGTTTCTCCCACCCTCCAGGAATCCCTGCGCCAGCGCAGGGAATCGGCGATGGAAGCCATCGACTCACAGCAGGCAATGGTCTCCGCGTCGGCAATGGTGGAGGATGAGGGGATGGATGACGAGTACGAGACCGCCCGGGCAAAGGATCTTTTCGAACAGACCTGCTCCCTGTGCCATGCCTACACCCAGGTTGACAATGCCCCCCCGGCCAATCAGGAAGAGGCGATTGCACTGGTGCAGCGAATGGTGGGCAATGGATTGTCGGCCAGTGACAGTGACCTGAATACCGTCATTCGCTACTTGACCGAAACCTACGGCACCGGCCCGGATCCCTCTTCATCGGAACCGGATGAAAGCGAATACGAAGAGGAAGATGAAGATGAATATGAGGATGAATACGAGGATGAATACGAGGATGAATACGAGGATGACGAGGACAGTCAGGATGAGGGTTCCGATGCCGCATCGAACATCGCGTCTGTGACGTCGATTGAGGGGGAATTGCTGTATTCCAGCAAGGGGTGCGTGGCCTGTCACGGGGTGGAAGGACGGTCCCCCATCGGCAGCCAGTATCCGATTCTGGCGTCCCTGGGGAAAGGCTATCTGGTTCGGCAGATTACCGATATTAAGAGTGGGGCGCGGAACAATGGGCTAACCAGCCTGATGAACCCAGTGATACAAAATGTCAGTGACGACGAAATTGAAGCGATTGCACTGTACCTGTCTGAACTGGAATAGGTCCCGGAAAAAATGCCCGGGTTCTGGCAGGAGTTGGTCATGCGGTCACCGGAGGCATCGGGTTCCGGTTGTGCCTGGCTGATCAAGGCTCTTTCCCGGAACGGGAGGATGCCTGCCAACGGGATTCCCGGGATTCGGTCCGGGGCGGTTGACGTGCGGGGCAGTCGGCTCAGGCCGGGGTGTCGAATGCGAAATACGCCTGAAAGGGAGGAAGCGGGTTTCGGCCCAGTATGAAGTCCGCGCCGCGCAGGCCAATCATCTGGATGGGGGCATTCAGGTTCCCGCTCACAATATCCGGCATCACCGATCCGTCGATCACACGGAGGCCATCCATGCCGTGCACTTTCATTTCCTCATCCACCACTGCCATCGGGTCCGTACCCATGCGACAGGTTCCGCTTGGATGGTAGTCCGTGGAAGCGGTGGAGCGGACAAACTCTTCGATCTCCCGGTCCGATTGGACATGTGCTCCCGGGGTCAGTTCCTTTCCCCTGAACTCATCGAAGGCCGGCTGGGCGATCAGTTCCCGGGCCCGCTTGACGGCTTCGGTCAACTCCCCGAGGTCGAAGGGGTCGGAAAGGTAATTGAAATGGGCAGCGGGACGATGGGACGGGTCTGCGGACAGCAGCCTGATTTCACCTTTGCTCCGGGGTCGGAGCTGGTCAACCTGGGTGGTGAATCCCTGGTACAGCTTGATTCGGGTGCCCTCATAGGTGGTATGAACGGGGGCAAAATGATATTGCAGGTTCGGGTATTCCACCTCCCCATATCCCCGGATCAGTCCCCCGGTTTCCCAGATATTGGACGCTACCAGTCCCTTTCGAGTCAATAGCCACTGGCTTCCCACCAGCAGCTTGTACAACGGGTTGTCGGCATGGTGAAAGGTGATGGGCCGGGTGGATTCGTAGGCGACGGAAATGCACAGGTGATCCTGGAGATTCTGGCCGACCCCGGGAAGGGGATGTTTCGGTTCGATCCCCCACTGTTTGAGGTGTTCCGCTGGTCCAATTCCGGACAGCATGAGAATCTGGGGGGAATTCACGGCTCCTGCACAAAGAATGACTTCCCGGGCTGCCACGGCATGAATCCTGTTTTTTTTGTACCGGAAGTCAACGCCAGTAGCGCGATTGTTTTCAATGACAATCCGATGAACCAGCGCGGTGGTGTACAGGGTCAGGTTGGCCCTCGGCAGGGCGGGTCTCAAGTGTGCGACGGCGGCACTGGAACGTCTGCCGTTTTGAATGGTACTGTCGAGCCGGGCAAGGCCTTCGGGATTGTAGCCGTTGGGATCATCGGTGGTGCCCTGACCGGATTGTCTGCCTGCCTCAAGGAAGGCATCAAAAAGCGGGTTCGAGAGTTTCCCCCGGGTGACCCCCAATCGGCCGTCTGCGCCCCGCCAGTTGCTGGCACCCCGGTCGGACGATTCGCATTGCTTGAAATAGGGCAGGCACTGGTCATAGGTCCACTTTGGCAGGTGATGGTTTTTTGCCCAGTAGTCGTAGTCCCGGGGATGGCCGCGCATGTATACCATGGCATTGATGGACGAGGACCCGCCAAGCACCTTGCCCCGGGGCAGGGTGATGGTGCGATTCGCCATGCCGGGTTCGATTTCGCTGTTGTAGTTCCAGTTGATGCTGGGGTCCTTGAAAACGCTGTAGACCCCTGCCGGCATGTGGATCAGCAGCTTGTTGTCCAGGGGACCGGCTTCCAGCAGCAACACCCGGTTGTTGCGGTCCTGGCTGAGTTCATTTGCCAGCACACAGCCGGAAGAGCCGGCACCGATGATGATGTAGTCGAATTCCTGGTGGTTGTTCACAGGGTGTGGTTCCCGTCCGGCTCAAGGCATGTCTGGCAGTGCTCCTGCCTCTTAACCAGGTGTTGCCCCTCATTCACTGTCCGGTTCACGGTTTTGCTCACCGGGTAAAATTCCAGCTGTTCGGGATGTTGCTGCCTGGCAATCCGGTTGAAATGGTGGCTGCCGTCCTGCAGCCACGCCTGCGCCTGGTTCAATTCCAGCATAACCGGGATTCGTGGATGAATGTCCCGGAGCACGCCTTCGCAGGACCGGGTGAGAATGGTGCAGGAGTGAAGTTCCCGATCTCCCTGCCGCCAGTAATCCCACAGACCGGCCATGACCAGCGGGTCACGGTTTCGGGTGCGGATGAACCAGGGCTGACGGTTTCCCTTTTCTCCGGTCCATTCATAGTACCCCAGTGCAGGGATCAGGCAGGTCTGGGACTGTTTCCAGGCCTGGCGGAAGGCTGGTTTCCCGGCAACGGATTCGGACCGGGCGTTAAAGGTGGCAAACCGGGGTGCAGGCACTTTTGACCAGAAAGGAACCAGACCCCAGCGCATCCCCAGTCCCCGGGTGCCCCCGTTTTGCCGGTGGTGGACAAATACGGGGACCGTCCGGGTTGGAGCGATGTTGTATCCCAAAGACACCTCTTGTGGCCAGTCTTCGAGGATATCGCCCCAGGCCCCCGGGTTTTCCAGCTGATTCGCGAAGCGTACGCACATGATCCTATGGAAGGGTCCCGGCTGTGGCCCCAGGCACACCGGGGAGCTCCGCAGTATACGGGAACGCATCGCCGAAACAGGTTGGGGGTCCGGATGCTTCCATTTCCATGGCATGGATCCCATTCCCATTCCCATTCCCATTCATCTCCCGGGAGACCCGATCAGCCCGGGTGGTGCCGTGTGTGCTCGGACGCACAACCGGAAATACCGGGCTGGCCCCGGGACAGGTCGGCATTTACCCGGTCTCTTCGATGCAACGCTCGCTGATGCCGACGGTGTTGAATCCGCCATCCACATACGTGATTTCCCCGGTAATTCCGGACGCCAGATCCGAGCACAGAAAGGCGGCGGTATTGCCCACTTCCTGGATGGTCACGGCCCGTCCCAGCGGTGCCACCTTTTCAAAGTATCCCAGCATTTTCTTGAAATTCTTGATCCCGGCAGCCGCCAGGGTACGGATCGGGCCGGCAGAAATGCCATTGACCCGGATACCCCCGGCACCGAGGGACTGGGCCAGATAGCGGACGTTGGCTTCCAGGCTTGCCTTGGCCAGTCCCATGACATTGTACCCGGGCATGGAGCGAACGGAGCCGATGTAGGTCAACGTAATCATGGATCCCTGGCGTCCTTCCATCAGGGGCCGTGCCGCCTTGGCCAGGGCGGCAAAACTGTAGGAGCTGATCTCATGGGCCGTATTGAACCCATCCCGGGTCACCGCATCCAGGTACAGTCCTTCCAGCTCTTCCCTGGGAGCGAAGGCAATGGAATGCACGAGGATGTCGAGCCCATCCCAGGCAGCGCCCAGGCTCTTGAACAGGTCCTCGATTTCCTGGTCGCTGACCACATCGCAAGGCAAGACAATTTCGGACCCCAGCTCTGCGGCCAGGGATTCCACTCGCCTCTTCATCCTGTCATTGGGGTAGGTGAAGGCCAGCTCGGCGCCTTCACGATGCATGGCCTGGGCGACTCCCCATGCGATGGAACGATTGCTTGCAACCCCTGTGATCAGCGCTTTTTTACCTGCCAGAAAACCCATACAATACCTCGTTGGTTACGGTTCATGCGTAGTTATGATGATTTTGGGAATTATATATTTAACTTGATAGGCGAAAGATCACATTTCTACTCATGCATTGACATTCAGGTATTTATTGCCCACCAAACCGAATATAACGAGTATAATCGAAGTCATGGAGTATCGGGGCATCCGCTATCGTCTTTACCCAAAGACCAGACAAAAGGCTGAAATGCTCCACCAGTGCCTGGGTGCCACCCGTTTTGTGTGGAATCATTTCCTTGCCCGGAACAGGCAAATGATGGAAGCTCACCGCAACGATGAGTCCTTGCCCCGCCCGAAGGTTTCGTTTTTCTCATTGGGAAAGGAGTTTGTCCAGTTAAGACGACAAACCGACTGGCTGCAGAAACTGCCCTGTGCGCCGATCCGGTACACCCTGAAATATTATTCGGATGCCTGGAAGCAGTGTTTTCAGTCCGGAAAGGGCTTTCCGAAGTTCCAATCCCGGGCCAGTCATTCCGATTCCGTGACCTTTGTGAAAGAAACCTTCCAGCTGAACGGGAATTCCCTGCATTTACAGAAGATTGGACAGGTGGTGTTGAGCGGAAGCCATCCGTATGCTGACGCTGAACCGATATCCGTGGTGATCCAACAGGAAGATAACCGGTTCTATGCCATGGTGGGTTATCAGATGGAGAGCATTCAAAGGAATGACAATGGCAAGGCCATTGGTGTGGACATGAACGTCCGGCAATTTGCGACCAGTGAGGGGGATATCCGGCGAATGCCCCGGCTTGACCGGCTGGAAGCCAGGAGAAGGCGGTATCAACGCATGATGGCCAGACGACAGAAGCCGAGAAAGCAAAAGGACAAAGATGGGAATATCCTTTATATTTCGGGTTCAAAAAGATATGAGCAAGCAAGATTAAAGGCATCCAAGGCCTCCAGGAGGATCCGGCATATCCGAGGCAACTGGCATCACACCGAATCGAGAAAGATTGCGGATCAGTCCCAGTACGTGGTGGTTGAGAACCTGAACACCCGGGGCATGACGAAGTCTGCGAAGGGGGATAGGGAGAATCCGGGCCGGAACGTCAAACAGAAGTCGGGGTTGAACCGGGAAATCCTGGACACCGGCTGGTCGGGATTCAAACAGAAACTCGGCTACAAATCTGAGTTGATTGAGGTCGACCCCCGAAATACCAGTCGAAGGTGTCATTCATGTGGACATATCGACCAAGACAACCGCAGGACGCAAGACCAGTTCAGGTGCGTCGAATGCGGACATCGGGACAATGCGGACATCAATGCTGCATTGAATATTTTAGCCCTGGGGACTCGGGTGGTTGGACGTGGGAGAGGCGATTGCATTGGCAACCTCAATGATCCGTCAAGAAAATATACCGATTGATTTGGTCAAGTTAAGTATATAAGTCCCATGATTTTAGCAGTAAATCCACCGAAAAAATAAATGCTCCTTTTGCCTGCCGCCCATTATGATATCGCTGGTTGCGATCAAAAGTGATTCCCTGAATGCACGGCAGGCGGATGATCTTGCGACCGCCCTGGATACCCGGCTTCTGGAGGATGACCAGGTTCCTGTGGAGCCGTTTTTGCTGGAGTTCAAGGGTGCTGACCTGATGCTCCACATGATGGAGTATCCCCGGTTCAGGCCCTGGAGGGTGGATTTTGGAAAATATCGCCGGTCGAAAGGCAAGGACCCCCTGGTAAAGGCCATGGGTCCGGGAGTGGGTCATGTGATCGATGCCACGGCGGGGTGGGGGGTGGATGCCGCCCGCATGGCCATTTCAGGATTCCGGGTGACGGCGGTGGAACGGGATAAAATTGTTGCTGCCATGTTGCAGCACGCCTTGGGCCAGTCGGCCAACCGGGAGATGGTGAATCGCATGGAGCTGGTTTGCGGCGACAGCATTCGTGTGATTTCCGGCATTCGACCCCGGGCCGATGTGGTGTATCTGGACCCGATGTATCCCCCGCATCCGAAATCCACCGCTGTACGGAAGGGAATGCAGGTTCTTCGTGAACTGGTGGGTCCCGAACAGGACCCCGGACTCCTGTTTGAGCAGGCTATGCAGCATGCCCGAAAACGGGTGGTGGTGAAAAGACCGCACCATGCGAACCCCATTGCCCCCGGGAAAGTGGGGGAGATCCGGGGCAAGCTGGTCCGTTTTGATCTCTACAAACCGCATTGAAAACAATGTTTTATCATGAAAAACTCGAAATCTTGTCCCATGTTTTACCTGGATTCCGGTCTGCACCCGGGCGAGGAAAAGCACATCACGGGGGAAGAGGCTGTCCATATCCTGCAGAGTCGCCGTTTGCGGTGTGGTGACCGGTTTATATTGACCAATGGGCAGGGAACCCGGGCCATCGCTGAAATCCTTTCCATCCGGGACAAAAGAGAGGGTCTCACGGTCCATATCCGGTCAGCCACCCTGGAA
The DNA here is from genome assembly GCA_965214055.1 of Candidatus Poriferihabitaceae bacterium. Lineage (GTDB taxonomy): Bacteria > Pseudomonadota > Gammaproteobacteria > Arenicellales > Poriferihabitantaceae > WTGA01. The sequence goes on along the minus strand of OZ243931.1, from coordinate 2,968,949 downwards.
GAACGCCCGTTCATCAGAAAAACACTGGGCGCGGCCATTCCCAAGGGCGAACGACAGGCGATATTGCTTGGCATGGCTACCCAATTGGGCATGGATGCCTATTTCCCGCTGATTTGCGAGCACAGTGTGGTTAAATACCGGCCGAAAACAAAAGAACGGTGGCGAAGGATCGTGATTGGTGCCTGCAAGCAGTGCCGGCAGTGTCATTTCCCGGTGATTGGGGAGCCTGGAACCGTCCGGTCTGTGCTGGATTCCGCTCATCCCGATACCCTGATCGTGATGGGCGACCTGCAAGGTAAACCCGTGGAAGCCGCCAATGCGGAAATCACTCCCGGTATCCGGGAAGTGCTGATGCTGGTGGGTCCTGAAGGAGGCTTCAGTGAAGCGGAAAAGCAGTTCATGTCCAGCAGAAACGTATTAAAATTGAGACTGAGCAATCAGATTTTACGAACCGAGACCGCGGCGGTTTCCATCCTGGCCGCGGTGAATCAACTGAAATTTACCCAAAAGGAAGGGAATGCGCCCAAAGAATCTCATCTGGATTGACCTGGAAATGACCGGCCTGTCTCCTGAAAACGACCGGATTATTGAAATTGCCACCATCGTTACGGACCCGCACCTGAATGTTCTGGAGGAGGGTCCCGTCTTTGCGATCCATCAATCTTTGAAGCGGTTGGCAGAAATGGATGAATGGAATACCCGAACGCATACCGAAAGCGGCCTGGTCCGGCGGGTCCGGGAGTCCAGCGTGACCGAACTCGAGGCGGAACGTGAAACGATCCGGTTCATTTCCAGGCATGTTCGGGCCAACCATTCGCCGTTGTGCGGGAATTCGGTGTGCCAGGACAGGCGGTTTCTTGCCCTGTACATGCCTGGCCTGGAGAAATACCTGCACTATCGCAACCTGGATGTCAGTTCCCTGAAGGAACTGGTTGTTCGATGGCGTCCTGATTTGGTGGAAGGATTCAAGAAACGCAACACGCACCAGGCCCTGGATGATATTCGGGAGTCGATTGAAGAATTGAAATATTATCGCCAGACATTCATCAACACGGGGCAGGGCGGCACCGATGCGGATACTGGCTGATTCGCGATTGAAAATATGTGTGTTGTGCCTGTGCCTGTTTTCGACCCCGGTACAGGCGGCTGCCGGGGTGGCCTCCGCCCATCCCCTGGCCACCGCTGCCGGAATACGGATTCTCGAGCAGGGGGGCAATGCCTTTGATGCCGCGGTGGCCGTCACGTCCACACTGGCCGTTGTGGAACCCGCAGGGTCCGGACTGGGCGGCGGCGGGTTCTGGTTGCTGTACGATGCCGATGAGAAGAAATCCATGATGCTGGATGGCCGGGAAAAGGCGCCGTTGGCGGCCACCCGGAACATGTTTCTGGATGAGAAAGGAAACCCGGTCCCGCGCCTGTCCATTGACGGTGGATTGGCGGCTGCCATCCCCGGTGAGCCCGCTGCGCTGGTCTGGCTGGCGAAGAACAAGGGAAAGTTCCCCCTGACCCTGTCATTGTTGCCGGCCATTGAAGCCGCCCGGGAAGGGTTTGTGGCGGGAAAGCGTTTTCACCGATTGATGGACTGGCGTGCCGACGTGATCCGAAGGTCTCCGGCTGCCGCGGAAATCTTCCTGGTAAACGGGCAGGTTCCCCAGGTGGGAGACCGTATCATACAGGAAGACCTGGCCAGCACGCTGTGGACCCTCGCGGTCCGGGGGCATGACGGCTTCTATTCCGGGGAGATGGCAAAGCGGTTGGTTGAGGGAGTCCGGCAGGCAGGGGGGATCTGGACGCTGGAGGACCTGGCTGAATACCGGGTCGTCCAGCGTGAACCCGTTGAATTCGAATTTAATGGAATGAACGTGGTTTCCGCCTCCCTGCCGTCATCCGGGGGGCTGGTCCTGGCGGAAATCCTGAATATTCTGGAAAACCATGATTTCTCTTCCATGGATCGCGTGGATTTTGTCCACGTTCTGGTGGAAGCGATGCGCCGGGGATACCGGGACCGGGCCCAGTACATGGGCGACCCCGCGTTTGTGGAGGTGCCCGTTGCCATGCTGCAGGACAAATATTATGCCCGGGGCCAGAACCAGTCCCTGCGGATGGACCGGGCCACTCCGAGCATTCACCTTGCACCCACCTGGACGGATGCCGGTTTGGGGGAGGATACGACTCATTTCTCGATCATTGATGAGGATGGAAACAGGGTGGCGGCCACCTTGTCCATCAACTATCCGTTTGGGTCCGGGGTGATGCCCCCGGGAACCGGGGTTTTGCTGAATGATGAAATGGATGACTTTTCAGCCAAACCGGGGGCGCCGAATGCCTACGGCCTGGTCGGTGCCCGGGCCAATGCCATTGAGCCTGGAAAACGGATGCTGTCCAGCATGAGCCCCACCTTCCTCGAAACCGGTGACCGGGTGGCCGTCCTCGGTACTCCGGGTGGCAGCCGAATCATTTCCATGGTCGCGCTGGCTGCCCTGGAGTTTTACCGGGGCCAGGGTGCGGACGGGATGGTCAACCGGCCCCGGTTTCATCATCAGTACCTCCCGGATTCCATTCAGATGGAACCCGGGGCCCTGGCGGAGGACGTCATCTCCCGGCTGGAAGAAAGGGGGCACGAATTCAGGCCCCTTTCCCGGACCTGGGGAAATATGCAGGTGGTCATCCTCGACCGGGAAAGCGGGGTGGTGACCGCCGCATCGGACCGAAGGGGGGAGGGGGAGGCACAGGTACTGTTCTGATGCCGTCGAGGATCAGGCCCGGGCACGCAGGGAGGTTTTTTGAGTTTTCCTGAGTTTTCCATGGTTTCGGGTCATCCGTGAATCCTTTTTCCCCGGTGCCGCCCTCACCGGGGAATGGACAGGTAGACTGGAGATCTGATCTGGGCCGGTTCCAGACACCGGCCATTCCCCCCCGCACGCCGGAGAGACTGTGATCCCTCGTATGCCGGGCCTTTCCGGAAGCTTTCCGTCCGGGTGTATCCACACGTCGGTCAGTGCAGTGTGGCAGGCCTGGAGGGACCGCAATCTGATCCCACGAAGTGGAACCATCCGGTCTATCCGGGCCCCATCCCTGCCATGGACCGTCTGTTTCATCTTCGGCTTCGCGGGCAGGCTCCGATTGGACCGGCAAGAGACCCTCGTTCGGAAAGATAATATGAGAAAATGTTTTCAAACCCACTCTATGCATTTGACTTGCTTTTATACTTCGTTCGCCCTGAATTGTGCGGTATTTTCTCTTGGTATGGTATTTTTGCAATTAAATGGTATGATAACCAATGAGGTGAATCCAATTTACTTTAGATCGGATGCATGGATATGAAAGTATACTCACTCCCATCGGGATTCCGTGAAACGCAGGGTGGTTTTCTGAGGTGGTCCGGTGGGTGCACGGCTGCCGCAATCTGTATGCTGGCAGCCAGCATGTTCCCTGCCCAGGCCCCGGCGGTGGAGTTGTTCCCAGCCGGGAGCGAGGTGACGGGCCACCTGGATACCACCGTATCGACGGGTATCGCGGTCCGTACCCGGGGGCGAGCCAGCGATCTGGTGGGGGTTTCCAACGGAGGCAAGGCAAACTCCATCAATGAGGATGATGGCAATCTCAATTATGACAAGGGAGATGTCGTCTCTGCCAACGTCAAGGTCACCCACGAACTGGATATCCAGCGGGACAACCTGGGACTCTTCCTGCGCGCCTACTATTTTCATGATCAGGCGGTGACTGACGCCGATACCGCCCGCACGCGGCTGTCGGGAAAGGCAAAAAGATATGCGGGATCCGACATCAAGCTTCTGGATGCCTATGTCAGCGGTCATTTTAATCCCGGGGGGACGCCGGTTTCCATTCGGGCCGGAAACCAGGTGATCAACTGGGGGGAAAGTGTTTTCCTGCGTCACGGCCTGAGTTCTATCAACCCGGTGGATGTCTCGAAAGTGCGGGTCGCAGGAGCCGAGTTACGGGATGTTCTCGAACCGGTCCCGGCACTGAACCTCAGCGTCGGTCTGACCGACAACCTGTCTGTGGAAGCTTTCTACCAGTTCCGGTTCGCGCATACGGAAATCGAGCCGGCGGGGACCTTCTTCTCTACCAATGATTTCGCCAGCCCCGGTGGCAGAATCGCCCATACCGGTTTTGGCGTTTTAAACCGGGCCAACGACAACGACGGGGCCGCGGACCCGTCTTGTCCAGGCCTTTGTTCACGAGCGGTCAGAGCGGGCGACCGGGATGCCGGGGACGATGGCCAGTTCGGGGTGACGTTGCGTTATTTCTCGCCGGTGCTGAACAACATTGAACTGGGTTTGCATTTTGCCCGGATCCACAGCCGCCTGCCGGTGGTGTCCCTTCGCGCCGGCTCGCTGGCCGGATTGGCGACTGCCACAGGGTACACCGGTACGGTTCGCTATTTCCGGGAATTTCCCGAGGACATTGATCTCATGGGCCTGAGTTTCAATACCGAGCTCGGCACGACCGGATTCGCCATCCAGGGGGAGGTCTCCTACCGCCGGGATCAACCGCTTCAGATTGATGGTGCTGAACTGTTTTTTTCTGCCCTGTCGCCGCTTCGGGATGCTCCTGTTCCGCAACTTGCCGGTCTGGCCGGTCTGGGAACTCTGCTCTCCGAACAGAGCCAAACGGGTCGACTGAATCAGAACCAGGAACTTGCCGGTTATCGCCGCAAGGATGTGTTGCAGGGTACCCTGGCGCTCACCAGGGCGCTGGGCCCCAGGCTGGGGGCCAATCAAACCGTGTTTCTGATCGAGACCGGCTTTACCCAGATCCAGGACATGGAAAAAAAATCGGAACTTCGGTACGAGGGGCCGGGAACGTGGACCAGCGCCAACCCGGCGTTTACATCGGCTGGAGTCCAGCCGGCAACCCAGCGCGGTGGGTTTGCGGATCCGTTCTCCTGGGGGTATCGACTGCTGATGCGTGCCACCTACAGCAATGCGGTGGGCCCCGTGAATCTCTCTCCGGAGATCGCCTTTGCGCACGATGTAAACGGGACGACCCCTTCACCCATCGGCAATTTTGTTGAAGACCGCAAGACGATCACCCTGGCCCTGAATGCGAGTTATCTGCATTCATGGCAGGCTCGGTTGTCCTATACCAACTCGTTTGGTGGAGGTTCTCACAATCTCCTGAGAGACCGTGATTTCCTGTCGCTCACGCTGAACTATTCATTCTGACCCGGTAGAGAGGGCTGATTACATGAGGAATTTAAAGAACAGGGCACTTTCAGCCGGTTTGCTGGTGGCGATGATTGCCATGGTCACGCCCACGGCGGCAAAGGTCACCGGGGAGGAGGCGGCAAGGCTGGGCAATGACTTGACTCCCCTGGGGGCCACAAGGGCAGGCAATGCATCCGGATCGATCCCGCCGTGGAAGGGGGGGATCACGGAGCCACCCGGGGACTACCAGCCAGGGACGCATCTTCTGGACCCCTTTGCCGGTGATCAGCCGCTGTTTACCATCACCGCGGACAATTACCGTGAATACGAGGCCAACCTTTCGCCGGGCCAGATCGCACTGTTTGAACGCTATCCGGCGTCTTTCCGGATGCCAGTCTACCCCAGCCGGCGTACGGCATCCCTGCCCCAGCGGATTTATGACAAGACCATCGCCAATGCCACTACCGCGACACTGACGAAGGACGGCAACGGGGTGATGAATGCGGCGGAAGGGATTCCATTTCGATTCCGAACAACGGACTGGAAGCCATCTGGAACCACCTCTTGCGTTATCGTGGCCAGACGATCGTCCGGTCGGTCGGTCAGGCCGCCCCAACGGCAGCGGGGGCCTATACCGTCGTCCGTCTCAGGGAGGAAATACTCTGGGCCTATCAGCAGCCCGGTGCCACGACCGAGACCATCGACAACATACTGGTCTATTTCATTCAGGAGGTCATCTCTCCGCCCAGACTTGCCGGGCAATTTACGCTGGTCCATGAAACCCTCAATCAGGCTGCGATCCCCCGCAAGGCATGGGTCTACAATCCGGGTCAGCGAAGAGTGCGCCGTGCTCCCAATGTCGCGTACGACAATCCCGGTACCGCAGCGGACGGCCAGCGTACCAACGATGACTATGACATGTTCAATGGTGCCCCGGACCGGTATGACTGGGTTTTGATGGGCAAGCAGGAACTCTACATTCCCTATAACAGTTATCGGTTGCAGAGCGATGAGAACCGGTTCGACGACATTCTCCAGCCGGGCCATCTCAATCCGGACCTGACGCGCTATGAGTTGCACCGGGTCTGGGTAGTCGATGCCCGGCTCAAGGAGGGGACCAATCATATTTATGCCCGACGCACGTTCTATCTGGATGAGGACAGCTGGCAAATTGCCGTGGTGGACCAGTATGACGGGCGGGGTGAAATCTGGAGGGTGACCCAGGGAAATCTGCTCAATAACTATGCAGTGCCCTACGTCGGGAGTACGGCATCGACGATTCACGACATCCAGAACGGACGATATATCGTCATGGAGCTTGTCAATGAATATGAACCGCCCCAGTTTGATGTTCCGCTTGAGAATACCCGTTTCACGCCGGAAGCATTGCGTAATCGGGGTCGTCGCTAGGGAAGGGAAGTCCGAATAGCCGGTGCGCTTTCTGCTCGCGCTTGCGTTGGTGCTGGTTTCCGTGGGGGTCGGGTCCCGTTCCGGCGCGGAACCCCTGAACGACGCAGCGCCGGGCTGGCCTGTCCCGAGTGCGGGATGATCACGGATGCGATCCGGGTTTCACAGGGCATTCTCGCGGTCGGGGAACGTGGTCTGATCGTCCACAGCACATCCGGCAATGACTGGAGGCAGCTTGCGGTACCGGTCCGGCGCATGCTGACCGGGGTTGCTGAAACCGGGAATGGTCATCTCGTTGCCATTGGTCACGATGCCCTCGTACTCAACAATGCGGGAATCGGCCAGGCCTGGACAGTCGTCCGGATGGATCCGGAACGGGATACTCCGCTACTTGATATCTGGGTGGCCGGAGACGGAAGAGGACTGGCGGTTGGTGCCTACGGGCTGGTTCTGGAAACGGAAGATCATGGACGCAGCTGGTCGTCTCGCCAGCTTGATCCGGAAGAACCGCATTTCTATGCCGTCCGGGAGGATTCGGACGGGGCGCTTTTCATCATCGGTGAATTTGGTGCGGTCTTCCGGTCCCGGGATAACGGGGAAAACTGGACCTCTCTCGATACTGGCTGGGACGGCAGTTTCTTCGGACTCCGGACTATACCGGGCAGGCTCCTGCTCTACGGTCTTGAAGGAACCATTCTGGATAGCCGTGACGGGGGAGAGAGTTGGCAGCGTCTTGAAAGCGGTGTGTCTTCTTCCCTGTATGATGCGGTGTTCATGCCGGATGGCCGGGCCGTGGTTGTGGGCGCCGATGGGACCGTCCTGGTGGAATCCACCGGGAACTTCCGGCTCCTGCCTGCCTCCGGACGCGAGGCGTTTACCACGGTTATGGTCTCGGACCCGGATTCCGTGCTGCTGTTCGGTGAGAACGGGGTCAACCGGTTGTCCCTGTCGAATGGGGAGGTGCAGCGGGAGAATTGGCCGTAATTGTCCGGATGTAGTGCGAGGGAAAGGACGTGAGGGAAAGGAACGGCTGGGTGGGGCAGGTTGAGCAGGCGCTGTTCGGCCATCGTCGGCTGGTGATCGCCTTTTTTGCCCTGGCGAGTATCGGGCTCGCCTTGTCGGCGGCCCGGCTCGGGATTGATGCCGGGTTTGAAAAGCATTTGCCCCGTGATCACCCCTTCATGCAGGTCTTCATCGAATACCAGGCCGAGTTTGGCGGGGCCAATCGACTGTTGATCGCGGTTCGCGCCCGTTCAGGCGATATTTATACCGCTGAGTTTATGGAAACGCTCCAGGCCGTCACCGACGCGGTGTTTTTTCTGCCGGGAGTCAACAAGTCTTCCGTGCGGTCACTGTTTACCCCCAATGTCCGTTTTCTCGAAATCGTACGCGGCGGGTTTACGGGAGGCAATGTGGTTCCCCCGGACTACCAGGGGACGGAAGCCGACCTGAAACGGGTTCGCGCCAACGTACTCAAGGCCGGGATTGTCGGACGGTTGGTTGCCAATGACCTTTCCGCCGCCATGGTCACGGCGGAACTGGTCGAGACCGATCCCCGAACGGGTCAGCGGCTGGACTATCTTGAAGTCGCCCATCTCCTGGAGGAAGAATTGCGGTCCCGCTATGCGGGACCGCAGACGGATATCCACATCATTGGTTTTGCCAGGATGATGGGGGATATTGCCGATCACGCGGGGGATGCCATGCTGTTCTTCGCCATCGCCTTTTTGCTGTCGTGGATTCCGGTCTACTTTTTCACCCGCTCCGCGTGGTATACAGCACTGTTGATGCTGTGTTCCATGGTGGCGGTGGTGTGGACCCTGGGTCTGCTCTCGCTGTTTGGTTTCGACATCGATCCAATGTCCATCCTGGTTCCGTTCCTGGTCCTGGCGATCGGCATTTCCCATGGAGTGCAGGTCGCAGGGGCCGCCGGACAGGCCATCCGGAACGGAGCCTCCGAAACCAGGGCGTGCCGGACCGCTTTTCGCAGGTTGGTCGTCCCGGGGTCCGTGGCCCTGGCCAGTGATTGCGCGGGTTTCCTGACCATGCTGATCATTGATGTACAGATCATTCGCGATCTTGCCGTGACCATGGGCATCGGTGTGGCGGTCATCCTGTTGACCAATCTCATGCTCTTGCCGGTGTTGATGTCCCAGGTTCGGCACGAACCCGGATACCGGGAACGTTTGCAGACATCGGCCCGGGTGAGCACTCCGGTCTGGAGGCGCTTGTCGGGGGTGTCTTCGTGGCCCGCCTCCGGGGGGGTCCTGCTGCTGGCCCTGATCGTGTTTGGCATCGGTTTTCACAAGGCCGACGAGTATGCCATCGGTGATGTGCACGAAGGCGTTCCCGAACTGCACCCCGACTCCCGTTACAACCGTGACAGCGCCATGATCACCCGGCTTTTCTCCGTGGGGGTGGATATCCTTACCGTGATCGTGGAAACCCACCCGGATGCCTGTATCGATTTTGACATCCTGGATCGAATCGACGATTTTGCGGCGCGCATGGCCCAGGTGCCGGGAGTGCAGTCCACCCTGTCCCTGGCCGGGATTGCCCGCACGGTCCATGCCGGGTTCAACGAGGGACATCCAAAATGGCAGACCCTGCCGCGCACCTCGTCCGCGCTGGTCCAGGCCACGGGTCCGATTGAGACCGGTTCAGGTCTCCTCAACGCGGATTGCTCCCGGATGCCGATTCTGATTTTCGCCACGGACCATCGTGCGGAGACCATCGACCGGCTGGTCCAGGAGGTCACTGCCCAGGCGGCCATCCATGACAGCGATCGGATTCGCTTCCGGCTGGCCACTGGAAACCTGGGTGTGATGGCGGCAACGAACGACCTCGTACGCAAAGCGGAGTTCGAGATGCTGGCCTGGATCTACGGCGCCGTCATCGCGCTGTGCCTGATCGCATTTCGCTCGATACGCGGTACCCTTTGCGTGGTGCTGCCCCTGGCACTCGTCTCCACCCTGGCTTTTGCCCTGATGACGTTGCTTGAAATCGGGCTGAAGGTGTCAACTTTGCCGGTAGCCGCTCTCGGGGTGGGGATCGGGGTGGATTATGGGATATACATCTTCAGCGATGTAAAGCGACGGCTGGATGGAGGTGCGATGCTTTCCGATGCCTTTCAGGAAACTTTCGCCGTCACCGGCAATGCGGTGGTGGTGACCGGCCTGACACTGGCCCTGGGAGTCCTGACCTGGATATTTTCCGGTCTCAAGTTCCAGGCAGACATGGGGGTGCTTCTGGCGTTCATGTTCCTCGCCAACATGGCAGGTGCCGTGCTTCTGGGACCTGCACTGGCCTGGCTGTTTTTTGGGAAATCCAGAGAGTCCCGCGGAAAATCGTCGAAAGCGCCTTGATGGTTGGTCGGTTTTTCACGGTTTGTCCGGTGCAGGGTATTCGCTGTCCCGGCCAGTGTCTCGGGCAGGGTTCAGGATGATGAAAGCGGCCGGTTCAAGGATTTCAGGCAGACTGGTGGACCGCCTGTGGTCCGGTGCTCTTCCTGCTTCCACTTTTGGACCCTCGTGTCACGTTGAAGGATGGTGCTCGCTGTACCGTTTAAATTGATCGCCGGGTGAACAGGTTATCATTGGGCAGGCGATGGTGAAGTATCTCGGTGTGTTCAATACGGACAATGGCCATGTTACCCCTGTCCGATGACGAAAGGCGTCAGGTTATCCCTGGTTCATCGTGACAAACAAGATCGGGGGCCGAAACCGATCACCGATTCGAAACGCCTTTGCTTTTCCTGGGAGCCCGGTTTAGAAACGGTATCGGATGCCGACTTCCAAAAGGTGGACCTTCAATTTTTGCTCCGAAACGACAGTGCCCGTTGCATTCTCGCCTTTGAATTTCAGGGTATCGGTATTCTGGTAGCGGTAACCCAGATCCAGGGTCAAGGTATCGCTCAACTCGTAGCCCACCCCGGCACCGAACTGCCAGGCGAATGCCGTGTCGGTGTCCTTGGAGAGTCCTGGTATGAACCCAGGGTCCAGCGGTGGCAGCGTCCGACCCTGTGCTCTTGCAAAGAAGTCTACAATCGTCTGTGCGACAGCATTTTCGTCATATTTCAGATTGGCGAGATCCACCCGGATAAAACCAAGGCCGAGACCCGCATAGGGGGTCCATTTTGATGCCGAATTGAAGTCATACCAAACATTGGCCATGGCGCCCAACTGTGTGGGCGAGCCAGAGCCGTTGCCGTCAATGGGTGCCTGAATAAAGAATCCCGCGGTAACTCCCTGGTAGGTCAGCTTGTCGACCTTGGCCTTGCCGTAAAACAATTCGCCTTCGACCCGAATATTCGGGGTGACCTGGTACCCCAGAATCCCGCTCAACCGGAATCCCGCGTCGTATTCCACAATGGCTTCCGTCGAGTACGGAATCCGGGAGCGGGGGGCATCCGGGCGGGTGGAGAGCACATTGTCAGCGGTCCCGGCGGTTTTTGACTCCGTGTCATCAATGAACATGATCGGCAATTTCGCGCCGACATACCATTTCAAGTCTGTGGCATGAGCATTGGGCGCGAGTGCCAGAATCAGGGACAGGGCCATGGCAGTGGCCGTTGAAAAAGTCAGGTATCGTTTTTTCTGGTTCATGGAAGTATTTTTATTCAATCCTCCGTGCCTGGCGGTTTTCCGGGAAACTGGGAATCATAAGCACGAGTTCGGTCGTTCTGTAATATCAGCGATTATGTGTTCCCTTGCCGTGCATTTCAAATAGTATTGGAAACTGGGCGAGGTTTGCAAAACTTCCTGCACAGGCACTTTGCACTGAATACAACCAAACGGGAAATGATCCTGAAACATCTGGTTGAGGGGTCATCCATGCGTCCATCCGCCTCCCAGCCGGAATCTTTGTCAACACGGTGATCAGGTTGCCAATGGACTCGGGATGTCCGGGCCGCGCGGTGTTGGATATTTTCCAGAATGAGCCCTTGCCAAAAACGATGCGTTGTGGAGTCACGGGAAAGGCACCATTCCCCGCATGTTTGCGGATGGCATCAGCAGGGCGGTCTGGCGGTGGTGCAGGAAAACTACGTTCGTTTGAGCCGCGGGTACCCTTGCTCAACCAGGTGGACCAAAAATCCGGGTGCTGGGTTTGGCCCAGGACCCGAAGTGAATATCCCCGCTTGCCCCGGAACCCATCCCTGACCATACGCTGTACGGTGCCTCAAGCCCTGAACAGCAACATACGCCTGTTACCATGGTTTTGCCGTGGTCCGAGTAAGAGGGGGTGTTTCCACGCCCCTCTCACTCGGATATATTCAGACTGATCGCGAACTGGTTATGGGGGGGGGAAACTGTTGGTGGAGCCGTTATCAGGACAGAAACCGGCGGACACGATGGAGCAGGGAGATTATACTGGGGAAAAGGGGTTCTGCGGTTGGGGCCTTCTATTTGACGGCATGAACTTTTTGGTGGACAGGATATGACCATTCTTGTTGATATACAGGCCCAGAACTGGATGAGCAACCAGCAGGTACTGGATATCCTGCATGATCTCCCGCGGGAAAAAATCCGGTTTTATCCCCGGTTTGGAAACCCTTCCGACATTCTGATGCTGGCCTGTGACCGATTGCGGCCCGGGCTGGCCGGGGAATTGCCGAATCTGCAGTTGGTACAGAAGCTGGGTGCCGGCGTGGAAACGATGGTGAGCGCCCCGGACCTCCATCCTGATGTCCGGATTGCGCGGGTCAAGGCCGAAGAGGTGGCATTGGAAATGGCCCGCTTTTGTGTCGGTTATGTGTTGAATGACATGCAAAATATCGCGTTCTTTCGGCTGAACCAGGAAAAGTGCAGGTGGCGGCAGAAACCACCGGTCAATATCCGCAGGATCAAGGTGGGGGTGTTGGGGCTCGGTAATATTGGCGGGACGATCGCGAACACGTTCCAGGCGCTGGGTTTTTCGGTGGTTGGCTGGAGCCGGACCCTCAAACAGATGGCAGGCATTGACTGTCGGCATGGGGAAGGGGAACTGGGAAATGTGCTGGGGTTGTCGGACTATGTGATCTGCATCCTGCCTTCCACCCGGGAGACCTGGCACCTGTTTGATCTGGACCGGTTCAGGGAGATGAAACCGGGATCCATGCTGGTGAATGTGGGCCGTGGATCACTGATCAACGAACGGGACCTGATGACCGCCCTGGATTCGGGGTATCTTGGCCACGCGGTGCTGGATGTTTTCCAGGAGGAACCCCTTGCCAAAGACGATCCGTTGTGGCTCCACGGGAAAGTCACCATTACCCCCCATGTTTCCGGATGGCACCTGGACAGTGGTCTGTCGGTGGTGCAGGAAAACTACGTTCGATTGATCCGCGGGCAGCCTGTGCTCAACCAGGTGGACCGAAAATCCGGGTACTGAGTCAGGCAGGGGAACCGAAGTGAATGATCCCGCTTGCCTCAGAACCCATCCCAGACCATGCGTTGTACGGTGTCTCAAGCCCTGAACAACAATATACGCCTGTATCCCTGGTTTTACAGTGCCGCCAATCTCATGGGCTGGTTGCCTGTTTTCTTTCTGTATTTCAACCAGTTTGTCTCCCTCGCCGAGGCCATGCAGCTGGGGGCCATCTATTACCTGTCCGTGTGTGCCTGGGAAGTTCCTTCGGGGTATTTTTCCGACCGGGTCGGGCGCAGAATCACCCTGTTTCTTTCCGGTTTTTCACTGGCCCTGGCCTACCTGGTTTTCCTGTATGCCAGTGGGTTTTATTCCCTGGCCCTGGGCCAGTTCTTTCTTGCCCAGGGCGTGGCGATGATGTCGGGGACCGACACGTCTTTCCTGTATGATTCGCTACGGGGTCTGGGCAGGGAAAGGGAATATGAATCCCTCGAAGCCAAAGCACAAAAATACGGGTTTGCATCGCTGACCATTGCCTCCATCGCGGGTGGAATCCTGGGGTCTTACGACCTGCGTCTGGCCTATGTTCTGTCGCTTGTCGGTGCCTTGTGGATGATTTTCCTGGTTTACCGGTTCAGCGAACCGGATGGCCGGAGAACGGGAGAACCGGAAACCGGGCCCATTCTCAAGACCATCACAGAGTGCCTGAAGAAACTGTCCGATACGGTTCTGGCCTGGCTGTTTGTCGCGATGGTCCTGATGTACTGCCTGGAACATGCGGCCTTTGAGTTTTATCAGCCCTACATCAAATTGCTGGACCTGCACTGGATCGTACCCAACAGTTCTCCACTGGTTTCAGGCATGGTGATTGCGGTGTCCATGTTCGGCGGGGTAATCGGGGCGGCGTACAGTGTTCGCCTGAACAACCGGCTGGGACTGAAAGCGCTGCTGTTTTGCGCATTCCTGATCCAGATATTGATTATCGGTTCCTTTGCCGTGATGTTGTCGGGGATGATGCTGGCAGCACTGTTTTTTCGAAATTTCCCCATGTCCGTGATCTATGCCCCGGTGAATGCGGTCATTGCACCGAGGGTGGAGAGCCATCTTCGCGCCACCTATCTGTCGATTCAGAGTTTATGTTCACGCCTGGCATTTTCCGGCATGCTCTGGGTCCTGTCGCAAACCATCGATGGCGAAAACCCCCTGGACTGGGGGAGTCTTTCCCTGGTATTGCGGGAAATGCTCCTCATCGGGATTGTGGGGGTGGGGGTCCTTGCCTGTTTCATTCCGAAAGCTCTGAAAAAAACAGGGAATGATTGATTGGATTGAATGGCTCCGTTTCAGCGCCTCCTTGCGCGGTTACACAAACCGATCTTTGTAGAGCGCAGTCGGATATTCCAAACCGGCGGGGAGGTCACTGACTTACGTTGCGCCACGGAAATGCCGGGTTTGCGGCACTGCTCCAGGAATTCGGTGGCCGTGGTTGGGGCCTCTTGCGGAAAAACACCCGACTCCCCCTGTGCGGGATAAGCGGGTGGAGATGGGTCGGGAGTTGTAGCGAGGGGAAGGGTTCCTGGCCCTTCATGCACAATCCAGCGGATTGAAAAACCGGAGTTTCCGATCCCGCTACATGACCGGTTTCAGGAAATCCTGCCACGCCTGAACTTTTTCCGGGAGTGGCTTCGTGTGCATGGAACTTGAGGACGGAAGGTAGCGCACATGCATATCGCCTGCCTTGAAAATGCAATGCTTGTTGAACTTTTCCCAGGCTTTTCTTCCGTTCAATCCGATCGCCCTGATTTGCGGATGCTTGCGGATAAACTCCTTGAGGTCGTTGACGACCGGAGACCGGATATTCGAATCGAGACTTCCTTTCCGTTCGGCCTCTTTGAGCACATCCCATAAAGCGATTCCGTGCTTGCGGAGAAACGCCCGTTTCGATTCGTAATCCACGCTGATGGATTCCTGGTAGATGGAGGACAGGATGTTCCAGAATTGATTTTGGGGGTATGCGTAATATTCCCGCGATTTCAATGAGGCGTCGCCCGGCAGGGAACCCAGAATCAGGATACGGGAATTGTCATCGACAACGGGGTTCAGTCCCTGTTTTATCGGTATTTTCATTGGTTTTTCAACTGAATAAGATATTATTTTCAGGTTGTATATCAGGGTTGTACGATAGAGGTTTTTCCTGGAATTGTAACCTTTCCCGTATAGTATCTCCCCATCTGGATCATGGTCGAGGGTCTGTTTTCACCCCAGAGCAGTTCACCCGGCAGTACCGGAAAACCAGGAGGGCAGGCCGAGAAATCGGTCATACGAGCAATACGGTGAGTCCTGCTGGAAGGTAAAATCTGTATTCAACGGTGTCCGGTTCGATCTCCCGGCCAATGCGGAAACAATCCACATTGAATATTCTGTCTTTCGGATGGGCATCTGGCAGCAGGAGTGTTGACATGATCACTCTGATGAACCGTCAAAAACGAAGGCAAAGTTCCCGGATGTCATTTCCCAGCGTATTGCCGCTCAGCACATGACCATCGGTTGAGGTGCCTCAATCGTCGGTTGGCGGGGTTTGCCCGGAGCGGTTCCGTTCATCCTGGTTTAACGAGGAATACAGTTCCTTGTTCATGGGTTGGGACGCGGAAATCACAATAAAGCTGGATTTGTCTGCTGTCGGCGTGCTGGCCCTGGCTTTGATCCGTGAAAATGCAAACAGGCTGAATAGCGCGGCGGCGATGGCATTGGACAGGAACAGGCCGGAAGGGCCTGCCAGCCCCATGACCTGAGAGGTCAGTATGGGACCGACAATCGCACCCACGCCAAAGGAAACGAGTAACCCCCCTGCCGTTTGGGCCGCAAATCTCTTGTCCGCAAAGTCATTGGTATGTGCAGCACTGATGGAATACACCACAAATGAGAACGCGCCATAGAGGCTGGTCAGGATGAACAGTACATAGAGCTGTCTGACCGGAAGCAGGATAAACCCGACACAGGCAAGTGCGGTCCCCAGCGAAATCCCGATGAGTACGACACGCCGGTCAATCCGGTCGGAAATTTTTCCGAGGGGCCACTGCAGCAGCAGGCCGCTGAATATTGCGGTGGACATGAAGATGGATGTCCGGGTAATGGAAAACCCGTTGGAGGTGGTATAGACCGGCCCCAGCGTGTAAAACCCTGAATTGATGAAACCGGCGGTGGTGGCACCCAGCATGCCCACGGGAGACAACCGGTAGAGTGCTCGCAGGTCGACCCTGGACCTTTTGGGCGGGATGGGTGCCTTGGACTGGGTGAGCAAAATGGGCACAATGGAAATCGAGAATATGATGGATACCACCGTGAACAGGTAAAAGCTTTCCGGGTCGGCCAGGGGCAACAGGAACTGGCCCATCCCGGAGGCCGCATAGTTGGTAATCATGTAAAAGGAAAAAACCTGTCCCCGGGTGCCGGGGTCGGCACGATTGTTGAGCCAGCTTTCCGTCACCATCACCAGGCCGGCCATGCAGAATCCGGCCAGGAATCTCAGCGCGAACCAGACGAAGGGGTCGACCAGCATGATGTGTATCAGCGCGGTGGTGGACATGACGGAAGCGAAGACGGCAAAGGCACGGATATGCCCCCCCAGGATCATGAAACGGACCGCAAAGTTTGCGCCGATGAGCAGGCCGACAAAGTACCCCGACATGATCAGCCCGGTTATCTGAGGTGAAAACCCTTCCAGGGAGGAACGGATGCCCAAAAGAGTGGAGAACAGGCCAACGGCCATCAGGAACATCCCGTAACTGAGCAGCAGGGAAGAAATGGATTTGAAAATCGAAAACAAGATTAATTTCCGCTTTGGGGGTGGTGGTTGATTACCGCAGGGCAGCCCCTCATTTTTCCAGGGACTTGGCCAGTTGCTGTTCCAGTGCCCAGCCAACGGATTCCCGGACAATTTCCGATGAATGTCCGGCCCGGGTGCGCAGGGCCTGGACGATGCCTGTTTCGTGCCGTGCATTGCCAAGGGCGATGGCGATATTTCTCAACCAGCGGATGTGGCCGATTCTGCGGATGGCCGACCCTTCCGTCTTTTTCAGGAAGGTATCCTCTTCCCATCGGAACAATTCCACCAGGTTGCGGTTATCAAGCTGGTGCCTGGGCTGGAAATCCACTTCATCCGTCCATTTCGCATATTTGTTCCAGGGACAGACGAGCTGGCAATCATCACAACCGAATATCCGGTTGCCCAGGGGTTTTCTGAATTCCGGGGGGATGGATCCTTTCAGCTCAATGGTCAGATAGGAAATACAGCGTCTGGCATCGAGCCGGTACGGGGCGACAATGGCGTTGGTTGGGCAAATATCCATGCAGGCCTGGCAGCGGCCGCAATGCGGGGTGACCGGGGGGTCCACGGGAAGAGGAAGGTCGGTATACAGTTCGCCCAGGAAAAACCAGGACCCGGATTCCCGGTTGAGTATGTTGGTATGCTTGCCCTGCCATCCCTGTCCGGACTTTTCCGCCAGGGCCTTTTCCATTACCGGGGCACTGTCGCAAAATGCCCGATAGCCGAATTTCCCCACCTCTCCGGAAATCCGGTCTGCCAGGGTCTGGAGTCGTTTTCGGATCAGCTTATGGTAGTCCCGGCCCAGTGCGTATCGGGAAATATACGCTTTTTCCGGCTGGTTCAGGATTTTTTCCGCACAGGCGGAATGTTGATCCAGATAGTCCATCCTGACCGTGATGGCCCGCAGTGTGCCGGGAACCAGTTCCTCCGGGCGGGTCCTTTTGACCCCGTGTCGGGCCATGTACTCCATTTTCCCGTGAAATCCTGACCGCAGCCATTCTGCCAGCCTGGTCTCACAGCGGGAGAGGTCCACATCCGAGACCGCGGTATGAGCGAAACCGAGTTGCCGCCCCCAGGCCCGGATTTGTCCAGCCAGGTCTTTGAGGTTATGATCATTCATGGTGGGTAACACTGTTTGCGAAAGCACCCGGCCCAACCGGTTAGCGAAGATATCAAGAATCATACGCGAAGTCCCTATATACTCCAAAATTTTATTTTCCGGCCAATGCAAGACAAACCCGATATGCAAACCCTGTTTGGCGGTCGCCAGATGCGGGGATTTTCTGATTTTCCTGCCGGGTCCGTGGACCATCTCGATGGGGCGGATATTGCCGTCCTGGGCGTTCCGGTGGCCACCTCCTATGCCTCGGTGGGGGCGTACTGTGCCGGAGCGCCGGAGGCCATACGAAGGGCGCTTGGCTGGCCCGGGGTTTTGCAGCACCATGATTTTGATCTCGGGGGACCCCTGCTGGGTGAAGCCGGTCGGGCCGTGGATTGCGGGAACCTGGCCTGCAGCGAATCCGACTTCGCCGGCAACCGGAAACGGATCAGGGAGGCCATACACCGCGTACTGGAGAGCCGGTCGGTGCCGGTGGTACTGGGGGGCGATGATTCCGTTCCCATCCCGGTACTGCAGGCGTATGAGAATTTCGGTCCCGTTACCATCCTGCAGCTGGATGCCCATGCCGACTGGCGAGATGAAGTGCAGGGTGAGCGGTTTGGCCTGTCGAGCAATATGCGCCGGGCCTCGGAAATGCCCTGGGTGGAAGAAATCATCCAGGTCGGAGCAAGGGGGCTGGGCAGTGCCCGGCCGGGGGATATCGAGGATGCCCTGGACTGGGGCGTGAAGTTCTTCCCCATGCACCAGGTGGCGGGGCAGGGGTTGGAAGCGGTGGTTGAGAGGATCCCGACGGGTGCCCGGGTTTATATTGCCCTGGACATTGATGTCATGGACCCCTCCATGGTTCCTGCAGTGATTGGACCTGCACCCGGGGGTTTTTCCTACTGGGAGGTGATTGCGCTGTTTCGGCAAGTGGCCAGAAAGGCCAGGATTGTCGGTTTTAACCTGGTTGAGTTGATGCCCGATGCCGATGTCGGGGGGCGCGGAGCCCTGGTGGCGGCCCGGATAGCCGCCACGGTATCGGGTCTCATCGCGAGACAGCGCCAACCGTAGGCCGTTCCCTTTTTTCCGCCGTACCCGCGAGCGTTTTCAATGTACGAACCCGTAATTGCCACTTTCGTATTCTGGAGTACCTTTGTGTTCACCATTGGTCCGTACTGGGTCGCTGTCATGAACGCCGCCAGGGACACCTCCTTCGTGGTTCTGTACCGGAACTTTCTCTTCTACTGCCTGGTTTCCTGGTTCCCGCTCAATGCCATCATTGGCCTGATCGTGGGGACAGCGGGAAATATCCATGAAGGTGTGTATACCGTCCTGTATTTTGTCGGTGCCATGGTGATTTTCTACATGGCGTACAAAACGGGACAAAGCCGGGGCGGCACGGGGGAAGGGTTCGATTTCAACTGGAAAATGATGGCGCTGGTTTCCTGGTCAAGTCCCAAGGTATGGTCTGTCATCCCCGCCGGGTTCCTCGCGGCAACCTACACCTCAAACCTGTATCTCAATATCGTCATCTTCTTTCTCATTGGCATGCCCCTGTTTCTTTTCGGCATCTACTTCTGGGGGATCATCGGCCGGCAGGGTGCCAGGCTGGCAAAGGGAAAATTTGCAGTGATCAATGCGTTGCTGTTGGCGGGTTTCGGGGTTTATCTCCTGTACCGGGGATTTTTATCGGTTCAGGGTGTATAGTGGGGGCACCATGTTACGGTTGAGTGCCAGTCTGATTGTGCCGGTTGTCCGAAACACCAGGATGAGGGGGCCTTGTAAAACGGGATGAATGTCCTGACCCTGTTCTATCGAATTTTCGCAATCGCCCTGTTTGGCGCGGTGGTCGGGGTCATTGCTTCGTTGGCGGCCATACTGTTCGTTGAGGTGGTGGGTTATCTGAACGAGTTGTTCATGGTCGATGTGGCAGACCGGAAGAAGCTGGCCGGGGAGTCCTGGTTTGTGATCTTCTCCATTCTGGTTCCCGCTGCGGGCGGTCTGGTCGTGGGCTTGATCTGCATGACGAACCGGGAAAAAAGACCCCTCAACCTGGCGGATACCATTCAATCCACGCAGACCCTGAGTTCGGATGCGCCCTTGAAGAGCGGCATGGCGACGGCCCTGGCGAGCATGGTGGCCATTGGCAGCGGTGCCTCAGTGGGCCAGTACGGACCATTGGCCCATATGGGAGCCACCCTTGGGGTATCCATCAGCCGGTTCACCCGGAAAACCGGTTTTACCGGAACCATGGGAATTGGCTGTGGTGCGGCAGCGGCCATTGCAACCATTTTCAATGCCCCCATTGCTGGCCTGATATTTGCCCATGAAGTGATTCTGCGACATTATTCGCTGAAGGTATTTGCGCCGGTCACTGTATCTGCGGTGACGGGATACCTGTTTGCCAACTATGTGATTGAGTTGCCCCCGCTGTTTCGAATTGAATTCCTGACACCGATTCAATCTCCGGAATTCCTGATCTTTATTGCCATCGGCATCATGGGGGCCGGTGTGGCCGCATTGTTCATAAGGCTGGTGCTGGCGGCCGGGTCGGTGGCCGCGAAAATCCATATTCCCGGTTACCTCAAGCCCGCATTGGCCGGGGCCCTGCTGGGCGTTGTTTCCATCTGGGTTCCGGAAGTGCTGGGCATCGGCGGCTCCGTGTTGCGGAACAGTATTCTGTCTGCCTATACCGATTACGAATTGCTTTATATCCTGATCGCTAAAATGGCGATGACGGCCCTTTGTCTGGGATTTGGGTTTGCAGGCGGGATCTTCAGTCCGGCGCTCATGGTGGGGGTTCTGTTCGGGGCATTCGTGGGGAATCTGGTCCCATTGTTCATGATTGAGCATTTTTCATCCATTGTCGTGTATGCGATTTGCGGCATGGTGGCCGTGACCAGCCCGGTGATCGGCGCACCGTTGACGGCCATACTGATTGTCTTTGAACTCACCCGAAACTATGAATTGACGATCGCCGCAATGATCAGTGTGGTTTTTGCCAACCTGGTGGGATACCGGCTGGTGGGCCGGTCCATTTTTGATATCCAGTTAAAGAGAAGGGGGTTTGATCTGTCCCTGGGCCGGGACCAGGCCGTGCTGGACCACCGCGAAATATCCGATTTTCTCTCCAGTGACTATGTCACCGCCAGCCCGCAGACAACCCTGGGAGCCCTGTTGGCCCGGATGCATGAAGAAGGAAAAAGCGAAGGCTATATTATTGACGGGGAGGACATCTATCTGGGAACCATTACCACGCTGCAGTTGACCGGGTACGGCAGCGGGGCGAATTCCATGGAGGACCCCTGCGGGCGGTACCAGGAAAAGGAAGACATCATCCTGTCCACGGATACGACGATATGGGCTGCGATGGAACAGATCCAGAACTTTGTCGGGGAAAGTGTGCCGGTGGTGTCATCGGATGGCCGGGGTACACTGGTGGGAGTCGTGTATGAAGCGAGCATCATCCGGGCGTACATGAAAACGCTGTATAATATCCGCCAGGAAGAATATGGGGCAGACTGAGTTCCGCCAGGCCAGTGAATGGAGGGTTCCGGAACCCCCTGCTGGCCCGAATCACTGAAAACAATCCATTGAACAGGAGGAGACCATGTGTGATGTAACGCGTTGTGGTACCAGGCATTCTCTCCCCGGGATCCGGGTTTCCAACCAAACACGCCGGGCATTTGTCCAGGGCCTGGTGAGCCTGCCGCTCGCGACCGTGCTCGCGGTTCCGGCCTTGAGTCGTGCCGCGGCGGCGAGTACCGAGTCCATTTCCATCACCACTCAAAATGGTCGGTCCGTTTCCGCAGCACTGGCGATGCCTGCTGCAGACAAGGCCCCGGCTGTGCTGTTAATTCATGAATGGTGGGGCCTGAATGATCAGATCAAAACCGTCGCGGCAGAATTTGCGAATCTCGGGTTCGTCGCCCTTGCGGTGGATTTGTACCAGGGAGCGGTGGAGACGAAGCCGGACAAGGCCCGGGCATTGATGCAGGCGGTCAACCCCGGCGAAGCCACCGACACGCTGGTAAGCTGGGTAGACTGGTTGCGACGGCATCCTGCGACGAACGGAAAAGTGGGCACGGTAGGCTGGTGCTTTGGGGGAGGGTGGTCCCTCAATGCGTCAGCGGCAACCCCCGTGGATGCAACGGTGATCTACTATGGCAGGGTGGATCATGAGGTTGCCACGCTGGAGGCTCTGCACGGTCCAGTGATGGGACATTTTGCCACCCGGGATGGCTGGATCAGCGCCAAAATGGTGGACGGATTCGAGTTTTCCATGGCCGACGCCGGAAAGGACCAGGGGCTCTCGGTTCACTGGTACGAGGCGGACCATGGCTTTGCGAACCCCACCAGCGCACGGTATGACGAGGACGATGCGGCACTTGCCTGGGAAAGGACCGTTGGATTTTTTCGGGACCATTTGGGTTGATTCGCGTTTTACCGGTGGATGGCCAGGGAGTTTGTACCCGGGATGGGCCTGTGCGGCGGTCTGACGGGTTCTTCTGAGGGAGGCGCGGATGATTGTTGGAGCAGGGAGTGAGTTTCCCACTGTCCAACCCGGATGACGGGGGATGCCCGGTACGTTGACATCCTCCCCAGGACCCGGTGAATGAGTTCCGTGGTGAATCCGACTCATCGGTTGTATACCTCCCGGCAATGCCGGGAACTGGATCGAATCGCCATGGAGGAGTTTGGGTTTTCCGGTCTGGCATTGATGAAAACCGCGGGATTGCGGGCGTTTTCCCGGATCACCCGGCAGTTTGGGTATCCGGAACCCTTTGTCGTGCTCTGTGGTTCCGGCAACAATGGGGGAGACGGATATGTGGTGGCGCGCTGTGCACGGAAAGCCGGCCTGGAAGTGGTGGTGGTTCCGGCCTTTGCACCCGGGACCCGGAACACCATCCGGACATGCCAGGAGTACCTGGACCTGGGTGGCAAAATAGCCTCGGAGGGGGATGAAGAGGTCCTGGGCACCGCGGGCATCATTGTCGATGGCCTGTTTGGTACCGGGTTGAGCCGTGCACCGGCGGGTGCGAGTGCCCAGTTGATCGAAACGGCGAACCAACTCCACTGCCCGGTGGTGGCGCTGGATGTGCCGTCGGGGCTGGACAGTGATACCGGGGCCGTGTTTTCTCCGTGCATCCAGGCGGACATGACGGTTACGTTCATTGGGAAGAAACTGGGGCTATATACGGGCCCCGGGACAGAACGATGTGGCCCGGTCTGTTTTGAGGATCTGGATGTGCCGGTTGCCGTGCATGACCGGCTGTCGGTGGCGGGCAGGATAATGTCTCCCCCCCGGTTGCCCAAACGTCGTGTGGATTCCCACAAGAGGGACTATGGCAGTGTGGTGGTCGCCGGAGGGGATGACGGGATGCTGGGAGCGGTCCTGTTGTGCGGGGAGGCGGCCCTTCGCTGTGGCAGTGGGCTGGTGACGATTCTGTCTACCCGAAAGCATCTGGACCTGCCGGCGACCTATTGCCCGGAGTTGATGAGCCGATGCCTGGAGAGCGGGTCCGCGCTGGACGCCAGCCTGCATCGCTGTGATGTGGTGGTTCTCGGCCCGGGCCTGGGCCAGGGCCAATGGAGCGAATCCGTTTTCGAGCGGGTGCGATCCCTTGGACTGCCCCTGGTCATTGATGCAGACGGACTGAATATCCTGTCCCGGTCCCGGACAAAAAATGAAAACCAGATATTGACCCCGCATCCGGGAGAAGCGGCCCGGCTGTTGCACTGCCCGACCCGGGAAGTTCAGGATGACCGCGTGGGGGCGGCCAGGGCAATCACAAAACGATATGGTGGAGTCTGCATCCTCAAGGGAGCCGGCTCCCTGGTGGTGGATGGACCGGATGAGGTTACGGTTTGTGACCGCGGCAATCCGGGCATGGCAAGTGCCGGCATGGGGGATGTCCTGTCCGGCATGGTAGGGGCACTGGTGGGGCAGGGCATGCCGTTGCCGGATGCGGCCCGGGCCGGTGTCTGGCTGCATTCGGCCTGCGCCGACCAGGCCGCTGAAAATCTGGGCCAGACCAGCCTTCTAGCCAGTGACATTGTCGACGTATTGCCCCGGATGCTGGTCCAGGTTTCCCGGGAGCGGTAGCGTCGGCGGATATGCGGATTTTCGGTTGTCCGTGTTACTATTCCACCGTGTTGCAGGCCAGCCGGATTGGAGGGGGTTGGCCGGGCCCGCCATGTTCACAAACCGTTGATATACATGTACCGAATCGAAGTTCCGGATGAAAGCTCGATGCTGGCGGTTGGCCGGTCCGTGGCACAGACACTGAAGCGGGGGGACCTGGTGTTCCTGCGTGGGGAACTGGGTGCAGGGAAAACCACGATGGCGAGGGGGATACTGAATGGGTTTGGATGGAAAAATACCGTCACAAGCCCCACGTATACCCTGGTTGATTTCTATGATATTGGCGGAAAATCATTCTATCACATGGATTTATATCGTCTTGAAAGCACGGACGAACTGGAAATGGTTGGTGTCCGGGATATGGTCAACCCGGAAAGCATCTGCCTGATTGAATGGCCGGAACGGGGGGAGGAGATATTGCCGGAACCCGACATGGAAATCCTGATCCGTTATCGGGAAACCGGGCGGGAAGTGGAAATACGACCCGAACCCGACGGTGCCGACGGATGGCCGGGGTGGTGAGTCCGCGTTTCCACTGGTTCCTCATGGCCGGGTTGCTTGCGGTCCTGTTTGCCGGACCGGTGCAATCCGCCAGCGTCCACGATATCCGAATGTGGCACGCACCGGAACGCTCAAGAATCGTTTTTGACATGGACCGGGCCGTGCAGTACAAGGTCTTTACCCTGGAGAATCCCCAAAGGGTAGTGATTGACCTGCCCGATACACGACTCAAAAGCGCGGTACCCCCGCCGGGCTCCACCGGCCCATTTATCAAGCAGATCCGCCTGGGATACCCTGATTCAAGCAAGTTGCGGGTGGTTTTCGATCTGGACAAACCGGTCCGTTACTATATCCAGACACTGAAACCCGTGAACAACTACCAGTACCGGCTGGTGGTGGACTACTATCATCGGGATTCCATTGCCGCCATCATCGAGCAGCAGTCCAAGCCCAGGAAACCGGAGCCGGCAAAGCCGAAGAAGCCAGGAGAGAAACTGCTGGTCCTGATTGACCCCGGGCACGGTGGCGAAGACCCGGGAGCACTGGGCAAGAAGACCCAGGAAAAGAAAGTGGTGCTGACGATTGCCAGGAAATTGAAGGACCAGATCAACCGGGAACCCGGGCTGCGGGCGGAACTGACCCGAAAAGGGGACTACTACGTCGGATTGCGCAAGCGTACACGGATAGCCCGGGAGCTGCAGGCGGACTTGTTCATCTCCATTCATGCGGATGCCTTCAAGAACCGGAATGTACGCGGGGCTTCGGTGTATGCCCTGTCCCAACGGGGGGCCTCCAGTGAAAAGGCAAGATGGCTGGCCAACAAGGAAAATGCCTCGGACCTGGTAGGGGGGGTCAGTCTGGCCGACAAGGGCAACGACCTCGCCGGAGTACTGCTCGACATGTCCATGACCAAGACCGTTACCGCCAGCATCGATTTTGGCCGGGAAGTGCTGGCGGAATTGTCCAAGATCGGCAAGATACACGGCAAACATGTGGGACAGGCGGGATTCGCAGTGCTCAAGTCCCCGGATATTCCGTCGATTCTGGTGGAAACGGCCTATATTACCAATGCAAAGGATGAACAGTTGCTTCGAAACTCCAAATACCAGACCCGCATTGCCAAAGCCATTGTCGCCGGCATTCATCGATACCTGAAAAAAAACCCGAATATCTATGCCTACTGATTCTCGAATTTCAGCGGAACCGGGCCCGGATCCGGACAGAATTGTTCAACTGGACGACCGACTCGTCAACCAGATTGCGGCCGGGGAAGTCATTGAAAGACCGGCTTCCCTGCTGAAGGAACTGCTCGAAAACAGTATCGATGCCGGGGCTTCGAGAGTTGAAGTCCAGGTGGAGCGGGGCGGGATCAAACGGATCCAGGTGCGGGACAACGGTTGCGGGATCGGTGAGGATCAGCTTGAACTGGCACTGTCCAGGCATGCCACCAGCAAGCTGTCCTCGGTGGATGACCTGTTCCGGATTGCCACCCTGGGTTTTCGTGGAGAAGCGCTGCCCAGCATTGCCGCTGTATCCAAGCTGGTGGTGCGCTCGAAAACCGCCGATCAGGAGGCCGGGGCGGAACTGGCCGTCCAGGGTGGCCGGCAACCTTCGCCACCCCGGCCGGTCTCGCATCCGCAGGGGACGACGGTGGATGTCCAGGACCTGTTCTACAGCACTCCGGCGCGCAGGAAATTCCTGAGAACGGAAAAAACCGAGTTCCGCCACTGCCAGGATGTGGTCCGCAAAATGGCGCTGAGTCATTTCGGCGTCGGCATCGTGCTTCGTCATGACAACCGGGCAATCCTGAACCTGCCTGCCTGTAACAGCGACCCGGAGAGACAGAAAAGGATTGCGGACATCTGCGGAAACCCGTTTTCGGAGCAGAGTATATGGATTGAAGAGGATGTGGAAGTCATGGCGCTGTCGGGCTGGATGGGGTTGCCCTCGTTTTCCAGGAGCCAGCGGGACCTGCAGTATTTTTTCGTCAATGGCCGGGCGGTGAAAGATGGACTGATTTCCCATGCCGTGCGCCGGGCGTACAATGATGTGCTGTATCATGGGCGTCATCCCGCTTTTGTCCTGTACCTGAACATTCGGCCCGAACTGGTGGATGTCAATGTACATCCTGCAAAAAGCGAAGTGAGATTTCGGGAAAGCGGGGCGGTGCATGAGTATATCTACCGGACCCTGCACCGGGCCATTGCCGGCCTGTCACCCGAATCCAGTGCAGTCGGACTGCCCTCACCCGCCGGGATGCGCCCCCAATCCTCTTTTGCGGGAGGATATGGTTCGCAGACAGCCCAGCAGAATATCAGGATGATGGTGGAGAACCAGATCGACACCTACGAGTCCATGCTGGGGTCATTCCGGGATGCGGGGACTCCGGAAACGCAGTCCGGTCCGGTCGGCACTGAAAGTCCGGATGAGGTGCCGCCTCTGGGGTATGCCATCGCGCAGTTGAAAGGCGTTTATATCCTAGCGGAAAACCGCGATGGGCTGATCATGGTGGACATGCATGCGGCCCATGAGAGGATCACGTATGAATCCCTGAAACAGAAAATGGACGACCAGGCCATGAATTCCCAGCCATTGCTGGTGCCGGTGCAGATCACCGTCAGCCGGCAGGAAGCGGCGGCGGCAGAATCGTTTATTCCCCGGTTTGCGGAGCTCGGTTTTGAGGTCGCCTGCCTTGGCGAGGAAACGGTGGCCGTGCGGGCTGTGCCGGAGATGCTGGTCCACCACAATATTGAAACATTGGTGAGGGATGTGTTGTCCGATCTCATCGAATTTGGCGACAGCAGCCGCATTACCGATTCCCAGCATGAAATCCTGTCCAGCGTGGCCTGTCACGGTTCGGTACGGGCCAACCGCAAACTGGAAGTAACGGAAATGAACGCCTTGCTCCGGGAAATGGAACGGGTGGAGCGTTCCGGTCAATGCAACCACGGCAGGCCCACCTGGATGAGTGTCTCGCTGAGTGAAATCGACAAGTGGTTCATGCGTGGACGGTAGCCGATCTCCGGTGATCTTCCTGATGGGCCCAACGGCAACGGGCAAAACCGAAATCGCCAGTCAGTTGCATGAACGCATGGACTGCGAGTTGATCAGTGTGGATGCCGCCCAGGTGTACCGGGGGATGAACATCGGGACGGCGAAGCCGGATGCGGAATTTCTGGCCCGAACGCCCCATCACCTCATCGATATCCGGGAAATTTCCCAACCCTATTCGGCCGCGGACTTCAGCCGGGATGCCACGGCCCTAATCGCGCAAATCGCCCAACAGGGCAGGGTGCCCGTACTGGTGGGGGGTACCATGTTTTATTTCTCCGCCCTGAAAAATGGATTGTCCACCCTGCCCGGGGCTGATCCGGTGCTGCGAAAACAGATCCGGCAGGATATCCGGGAAAATGGCCTCGCAGCCCTGTATGAGGAACTGGCCGCTGCAGACCGGGAAACGGCCCATCGATTGTCTCCGACGGACTCCCAGAGAATCCAGCGGGCCATTGAGGTACTTCGACTGACCGGGCTGCCACCATCCCGGTTAAAAGGGGAGGCGATGGACAATGCCCTGAAACACCCCGTGATCAAGCTGGGGGTCTTTAGCGGAGACCGGAAAACCCTGCACCATGAAATCGGGGAACGGTTCCGGAAAATGCTGGAACGGGGACTGGTGGATGAAGTCAGGGCCCTGGCCGCGGAACCGGGGTGTTCCAGATCGTTGCCGGCCCTGCGTTCCGTGGGCTATCGCCAGGTACTGGACTATTTGGACGGCACGGTGCCGTACGCGGACATGATTGGGAACGGGCAGGCGGCAACCCGTCAGCTGGCCAAGCGGCAACTGACCTGGATGCGGAACCAGTCCAACCTGGTATGGTTTGAAAAAAGCCAGAAAAGGCTCGTGAATTCCATGGTCGATTTTCTGGAGGGTGCATTCCAAATGGGGCCATCGGTGATCAGGCCATGACAGTCGGGGTTTTCAGCATGGACTGTGTTCCGGGCCGGGATGCCCGGACAGGGTAAATTCACGTTTCACCGACCAGGTTCGGTGGCCGGATGGGTCAGCGTGTTCCGCATGCCAACTGTCCGGCCATGGCCTCACCGGTCAGAATACCAACCGGGGATTTCAGGTGGCCCGGAAGCCATTTCCACAACCAATGCCCGGATGCTTTACAATATGAGATGGGCGACTGGATATACGGGCGGGTGACCGACCTGAAACAGGATGCCCATCCATAACAATTATAGCAACCAACAGGTGAAGAAAATGGCACAACAAAGAGGAATGGTCTTACAGGATCCGTTTTTGAATATATTGCGAAAGGAGCGGGTCCCGGTTTCCATATTTTTGGTCAACGGGATTAAACTTCAGGGTCAAGTGGAATCGTTTGACCAGTTTGTAATTTTGCTTCGCAACACGGTAAACCAGATGATTTACAAGCATGCCATCTCCACGATCGTGCCTGGACGCATGATTCGTATTCCCCAGGACGGAGACGGTACAGAGGTGGGGGAATCGGATGGCAATTATATTTGAGATCACTTTGGGCGGGAACTCAGGGGGCATCGGACGCTGTTCACGCAAATAGAAAAGGACAACCCGGGTGCAGGGCCTGGAAATGTGGAACGGGCCATTCTGGTTCGGCAGATGGAACACAGTCGGCCGGAACACGAAAACCCGCTGTCTGAATTGAGAGAACTGGCCGTGTCGGCCGGCGCCTGCGTCTGCACCGAACTCCTGACGGTGCGGGCCAGGCCGGTTGCGGCAACCTATCTCGGCAAGGGGAAGGTCGAGGAGCTTGCCAGCCTGGTTCGGGTTCACTGTGCGACGGTGATCATTTTTGATCACGATATCAGCCCGGTCCAGGAACGGAATATCGAAAGGATTGTGGAATGCCGGGTCTTGGACCGTACGGGACTTATTCTCGATATTTTTGCCCAACGTGCGACCTCCAGTGAAGGCAAGTTGCAGGTTGAACTGGCACAACTAACCCATCTTTCGACCCGCCTGGTTCGGGGGTGGACCCATCTGGAACGCCAGAAAGGAGGGATCGGCCTTCGTGGCCCCGGTGAATCCCAATTGGAAACCGACCGAAGGCTGGTCGGCCAGCGAATCAAGAACCTGACCCGGAGGCTGAAAAAAGTCGAATCGCAACGGGCCCTGCGACGACGGGCCAGGCACCGTACTCCCATCCCGACGGTCTCGCTGGTCGGGTATACCAATGCCGGAAAGTCTTCCCTGTTCAATGCGCTCACAAAATCGAATGTGCTGGTGGCCAACAAGCTGTTTGCGACCCTGGATCCCACCATGCGGCGTCTGGAAGTGCCCGGCTTCGGGCCGGTGGTCCTGTCGGATACCGTTGGTTTCATACAGGGGTTGCCGCATAGTCTGGTTGCGGCATTCCATGCAACGCTGGAAGAGGTGGCCAACGCCAGTTGTCTGGTGCTGGTCAGTGATCTTTCCAATTCCGGGCACCGGGAATTGCAGCACCATGTCCAGCAGGTTCTGGACGAGATTGGTGCCGGGGAGATTCCCGTGCTCCACGTCTACAATAAAATTGACCTGACCGGCGATCGGGCACGGCGGAAATCGAATGGCCAGGAACGTGCAGAGGGGGTTTGGTTGTCCGCATACACCGGAGATGGGATCGATTTGCTGACCAATGCGTTGAGTGATGTCTTGGGGCGGGGACACGTCTATTACCAGATTAACCTGCAGCCCGAGGCAGGAGAACTCCGGTCGAGGCTTTATCAGCGTTGCGAGATTCTGGAAGAAAATACGGATGAATGTGGCACTATTACTATGAAAGTGAAAATGGACCCGGCGATTATGGGATGGCTCCGGTCCCAGGCCCGGTTTGACGGTTTATGGCGGGATGTGACATCAGGGGCCGGATGAGGAGGATCGGGACGGGAAGGTGAAGGGTATTGTTAAAGCAGCACCAGAGCGAAGTGCAGACCACCACGCTTCCGGCTGCATCCTTTGAAGGGCGGCCGCATAGGGCAGAGGAGCGTTCGCGTATTCAATAACTGGCGCGTGGTGTTTCGCTTCGAGGATAGAGTGTTTTCCAATCCTGAAGTGAGCCTGAAGCAATGAGTGCTTTTCTATGGATATTTCAATCGCTGTACTCAGAGTCAGTCAGAAGTGCTGAAGAAGGATAACAGGGTTTCGGAGTATAGGTCATGGTGCGGGGTCTGAGCTGTTCAGGCGACTTAGTTTTGGGATGAGTTAATAGATTCCCCGCAGCCAGTGTGAAGTGCAACAATGGCACGGGAGAACATTAAAATTAGTAGGGGTTGTTGAAATGATTAAGACCTCCGAAAGCACTCTTGAATAAACCAACGTTGACCGGATTGTTGAAGAGCTGGCAAAGCGCATCCCTGGGGGAGAAGTATGAATCAAATCAGCAAAATCATCCTTTACGGCACCCCGGACGGCGATAAAAAGTCGGTGTAGTGTTTCACGATGAGAATTTCTGATTGACCCAGAAGCTCTTGGCCGAGCTGTTCAATGTAAAGGTCCGGCTGTCAGTAAGCTTCTTAAAAATATCGTTGAATCCGGCGAACTAATTCAGGATTCAGTTGTTTCCATTTTGGAAACAACTGCCGCCGATGGCAAAAACTACAAAACCAAATATTACAACCTCGATGCCATCATTGCCGTTGGATATCGGGTTGATAGCTCGCCACTCAGTTCCGCATATGGGCAACCAAAACCCTGAAAGAATTCATCATCAAGGGTTTTATGCTGCCCCCGTTCAGAACAAACAGCACTGGGCCATTATCGGAAAGACCACCGTGGTAATTCCAAAATTAGAATTGCTGAGGTTTCATCGATATAGTTGAAAATAAAAAAATGATCACTATAGTTATCATATTATGATATATTAGTAAACATAATGATCAAAAAAGATATCACCAAAAGAAGCGCTGTGGTTTTCCCCAGGAATCGAAAAATTCTGGAACAGCTGGGAGAGAATATTAAGCTCGCTTACAAACGTCGTGGTTACACTCAAAGTCAGATTTCAGAGCGGACAGGCTTAAGCCGACTGACGATTCGCAAGATCGAACAGGGAAACTCCAAAGTTTCCATTGGCCACTATGTCGCAGTGCTCAGCGTTTTGGGTTTAGTAGAAGATTTCGCCCAAGTGGCCAATGACGATGAACTGGGCCGAAAGCTACAGGATATCAAGTTACTGGGCAATCAGAGAGGGAAAGTTCGATGAGCACGGAAGTCCATGTATTCGCGGATTGGGAGGAGTCCCAGAGCCAATGTTGGTGGGCACATTACGCTCAACCCTTATCAAAACCAAAGAACATTTCTGCTTCCGTTACGACAATGGCTGGCTCCAATCCGAGTATGCCCAGCGAATCGACCCGGATTTGAATCTCTATTCAGGGGAACAATATAGAGAAGACTCGAAAAACTTCCGGGTTTTCCTGATTTCATGCCCTGATCGTTGGGGTCGTTTACTGATGAAGCGGCGGGAAGCAATCATCGCTCTCCAGGAAAAAAGACGCCCTCGCGTACTTCATGAGATGGATTATTTGCTCGGTGTGCAGGACCGATACCGGCCGGGCGCATTGAGATTCAAGAGATCACTGGATGGTGAATTCTTGGATCATGATAAAAAACTGGCCGTTCCGCCCATTTCATCGTTGAAAGAGCTTGAGCATGCGGCATTACAGGTGGAGGGCAACGGGGATGCCACCGATTCAGAGTACTTGAAATGTCTGTACATGCTCATTTTGCCGGGATCTTCCCTGGGAGGGGCCCGGCCAAAGCCAGTGTTATCGATGAAAAAGAGCAACTCTGGATTGCAAAGTTTCCTAGTCGTCACGACGATTACAATATTGAAGCCTGGGAATTTGTCACGTATCAACTGGCCATAGATGCTCACATTGATATGGCCGAGTGCCGTATCGAAAGGTTTAACAGCCACTACCATACATTCTTAACCAAACGTTTTGACCGTACACCGGAGAGTCGGCGGCATTTTACCTCAGCAATGACCCAGCTGGACTACAATCTTGCCTTGGAAGTTATTGATTTTTTTCAGCTCGATTATTCTGAATCGGACGAGATCAAAAGCCAGGTTCTGGAAAGTGTCAGCAAGTGGCAGGAGGCAGCCACGAATGCAGGCATCAGCCGGAGCGAACAACGGTTCATGGCATCAGCATTTAACATTTAGAAGAAATTCTCCTGGCCTTTGACAAGGACATCGAGGCTACCCTTCAATCGACGCGCCATGAGTAGATGCACGTACCCCAAACATTGGTTTTTTCTCGTTGCCAAATTGCAGTTGATGGCCAGGTGGAATCAACCCACGGTGAACTGTCCCATCATGCCACGGTCCTCATGCTCCAGAATGTGGCAGTGGTACATGTAGGGATATCGATCGGTTGCCGGATGATCGAAGCGCACGACAATCTCTGACCAGTCGTCGTCATCCAGCACCACTGTATCTTTCCAGCCCCGCTGGTCCGGCGGCGCCGTTGTACCTTCCATTTGCTCTATCAGGAACGAGCAGCCGTGCACATGAAACGGGTGTTCACCCTGGTTGGAACGAATGCGCCACCGTTCCCAGATGCCGCGTTGAACCCGTTCATTAATAACGTTCATGTCCATCGACGCACCGTTAATGGCCATATTCATAGCACCATGGCTCTCGCCGTTTTCAATACCCCCACCATCCTCCATAGTGAGCATGAAATCACGGGACCGCACGATTTCTTTGGGTTGTGGGCGGACAATGGTAGCCAGCTGTTCAGGCAGCGGCGCGGTATGTGCTGGCAGGGTCCTGTCAACGACCAATGTCAGCGACGGCGGCGGAAGGTCTCTCTCGGACCGGTCGAACAGGCCCAACAACCTGCCGACAAGGCTTTCCTCGTCGTCGTCAAATTCATCTTCGAACAGGGTCAGTAGTCCGGCGGGATTTCCATCGGTCATGTCAACAACAATTTCACAACGCTCCCCCGGTGACATTTCCATGGTTGTTAATGGCACTGGTGCTTCCAGTAAACCGCCATCACTGGCTATTTTGTAAAACGTGCGGTTATCGGCAAAGCCGACGATATAAAACCGCGCATTGGCGCCGTTTAGAAGCCGCAGTCGAACTTTGCCAGCAGGCACTTTGGCAACCGGTGCGATGGCGCCGTTGATGACCACGGTGTCACCCAGCCAGCCGTCCTCGCCTGCGTCGTACAGTGAATAGACGAAACGGCCTTGTGCATCGAAGGTTCGGTCCTGGATGATAATGGGTAAATCATCGACGCCATATTGGTGCGGTAGCGGCAGTGAGTCGGTCTGTTCGTCATCGATGATGATCAGGCCCGCAAGTCCATGATAAACCTGTTCGCCGGTTTTGCCGTGGGTGTGGGAGTGATACCAGCAGGTCGCTGCGGGTTGCACGATGGACAAACTCGGTTGCCAATCGGCATCAGGCTTGATGGCCAGTTGCGGCCCACCATCGACCTCCCCCGGTACATGCAAGCCGTGACCGTGTATGGCCACGCTTTCGGTCAGCGTGTTTTGGTAATGCAAATTGAGTTCGCTGTATTGCCGGGTTCGAATCGTTGGTCCCAGGTAATCCTGGCCAATCCCCAGGGTTGGGGTATTCACACCTGACTTGAAAGACCAGGTGCCACTTCGAATTTGTAATTCAACCGGCCTTCCCTGTCGACCATCAACCAGAGGGGGTATCGGTAACGGAGATGGTGTCGTTTTGCTCCAGCCATAGGGGAAGTAGCCTGCACCGATGAAAGCTGCACTACTGGCAATAAACTGCCGTCTCGAAAATGCCTGCGACATTACGTTAATGCTCCTATTGATTGAGATGATTGGTACTGCGGAAACGTTAAAAAGAAGCAGAAGAAGTGTTTACAGTTCTTTACCGTTGGCCATTTCACGGCGTAGAGTTTTCAGCCGTACAAATTGAACTCGCTCGGCAGAAAGGAGCGACGGGAGGCGTTGCCGAATTTCTGTGTCGCTTACGACCACCCGTTGTCTCCGATGTTTCCTGCAAGCGTATCCCGAGTAGGGGAAACCTGCTTGATCGGTACACAGATCATTGCCTTCTGTACAGTTCGACACCTTCTCGTTGGACATGCTTTCGTAAAGACGCATTTTCGACCCTGTCGTACAAAAGCAGGTCGACCCTTTGCGGCACGGTCAGTTCCTCCATTGCTGCGGCCAGACGAGCCTGGTCCGTAGTAGTCAGAGATTCACCGAACAATGCGATGTCCACATCCGAGCCTTGGGTAAAAGTTTGTCTCGCTCGCGATCCGAACAGCACCGCCCGCTCCACGCGCTCATTGGAGCGGAGCAAGTTGACGATAGCACCCCGGTGAGTGTCCCGTCATCAGGTTGCCCTCGCGCTCAGTGTCGAGTGAAGCCGAACAAGGACGGGATGGTAGCGATTTTTAATGAGCATTTCTGCTTCGCGGGCGGCACTTTCCTGGTAGGCATGGTTCAGGATATTGCGTTTGCCCATCGCCTCCAGGAGGAGTTCGCAATCCTGCTCGTCGATGTATTCGACCGCGAAACTTCTGCGGATGGCTGAACGGGGAACCTTCTCCTCGTATTCCTCGTAAAACAGCAGGTCCTTCAGTACGATCCAGGACAGATTGAAGCAGTTCTCGAACATCTTGACCAGCCCAACGCGTTCGAGGGTTGAGTAGGACTCCTGCACGCAGGCTTCATTGAGTTGCGCCAGAGTCAGGCTAAAACTGGCAAGACTCTGTTTCCAGCGTATTTCGTCGGTGTTGTTCATGCCTTTCATTCCAGAAACCCCGCTTCCCGGGATTTTCCGGGGTTGCGATATTTGGCTTCACACCCTTGTGGCGTTCCGCCCAGACCGTAGCAAACACGGCGGTCGATCGTGTAATGGTCCTGAACATCCCGTATTTCGTTGTTCTGATGTGTCTGCAAATGTAGATAATATCACTGTTTTGTTGTTAATTTCCGGGAAACCGGACAGATTATTGCCTCCCTGCAAACGGACACAATTAAGGCGCGAATAACCACCAGTCTGTGATAAAATCCATGGGTCGATTGCATCCACGCATCGGCGATTTTTCCGAGTTGTAAAGCCACAAAACAATCGCATAAACAATTTGTTATCCTATTTTCTGATCACCGATCCCGGAAAGCTGGTTTAGAAGTAACGGTCCCATGAAAGAAACCCCATTTGCCAAGGAAACGCTTCAGGCCAATCTCGAGAAGGAAATGCGGCAATCCTATCTCGACTACGCCATGAGCGTGATTGTGGGTCGGGCATTGCCGGATATCCGGGATGGGCTGAAACCCGTGCACCGGCGCATTCTGTACGCCATGTCCGTACTTGGCAATGACTGGAACAAGGCATACAAGAAATCCGCCAGGGTGGTGGGGGATGTCATCGGCAAGTATCACCCCCACGGTGATACGGCGGTCTATGACTCCATTGTCCGGATGGCGCAGAATTTTTCCATGCGGTACATGCTGGTCGATGGTCAGGGTAATTTCGGTTCGGTGGATGGGGACGCGCCTGCGGCGATGCGGTATACCGAAATCCGGCTGGACAGAATTGCCCATGAGCTGCTTTCTGACCTGGAGAAGGAAACCGTGGATTTCGGCCCCAATTATGATGAAACCGAAACCCAGCCACTGGTATTGCCCACCCGTATCCCCAATCTGCTGGTCAATGGCTCTACCGGTATTGCAGTGGGGATGGCGACGAATATCCCCCCGCACAATCTCGGAGAAACTATTGATGCCTGTTTTGCCCTGATGGACGACAGTGAAATCAGCGTGGGCGAATTGATGAAACACCTGCCCGGACCGGACTTCCCCACTGCGGGCATCATCTTTGGCCACAGCGGCATTCGCCGGGCGTATGAAACCGGCAAGGGACGGATATATGTTCGTGCACGACTGGACATCGAGACCAACCGAAATGGCCGGGAATCCATCATCGTTCACGAACTCCCCTACCAGGTCAACAAGGCCCGGTTGATGCAGAAGATAGCGGAACTGGTCAAGAACAAACGCATTGAAGGCATCTCGGCGGTCCGGGATGAGTCGGACAAATCCGGGATGCGGATGGTCATCGAAATCAAACGGGGCGAACAGTCGGAAGTGGTATTGAACAATCTGTACAAGTTCACCCAGATGCAATCGGTATACGGGATCAATCTGGTTGCGCTGAACCACAACCACCCGCAGCTGTTCAATCTCAAGGAGGCGCTGAATGAATTTATCCGGCATCGCCGGGAGGTGGTCACCCGACGAACGGTATTCGAGCTTCGCAAGGCCCGGGCCCGGGCACATATCCTCGAAGGCCTGGCGGTGGCTCTGGCCAATATTGATGTGGTCATTGCCCTGATCAAGGCGGCGCAGACTCCCGCGGAAGCGAAGAAAAAATTGCTTGAAATCCCCTGGAAAGCCGGTCCCGTCGTCGACATGCTGTCCCGCGGGGACGCCAACTTGTCCCGGCCGGAAAAACTGCCAGATCGGTATGGCCTGGACTCAACCACCTATCGGCTGTCGCCGGACCAGGCCCAGTCCATCCTGGACCTGCGGTTGCATCGATTGACCGGGCTGGAGCAGGAAAAAATTCACCGGGAATATGCCCGGATCATTGAGGAAATACGGAGTCTGCTGGAAGTGTTGAAAAATCCCGATCGCCTGATATCGGTGATCCGCGGGGAACTGCAGGAGATACGGGACCGTTACAGTGATGACCGCCGTACGGAGATTGTGGAGGGGGAAATTGACCTTTCCATGGAAGACCTGATTCCTGAGGAAGACGTGGTGGTTACCATTTCCCACACGGGATACGCGAAATCCCAACCGGTTTCGGAGTACCGCGCACAAAAACGGGGGGGCAAGGGAAAAATCGCAACGAGAACCAAGGAAGAGGATTTTGTCAGCAAGATGTTTGTTGCCAACTCCCACGATACCATGCTGTGCTTTTCAAATCAGGGCAAGGTGTACTGGTTGCGCGCCTTCCAGCTGCCCCAGGCCGGGCGCCAGGCCAGAGGAAAACCCCTGGTCAACCTGTTGCCGCTGGATGCAGACGAACTGATCACCACGATTTTGCCGATCAAGGGGTACGACGGCGATAAGAATGTCTTCATGGCCACGTCCCGGGGGATTATCAAGAAATGCCGCCTGGAGAATTTTTCCCGGCCCAGGCGATCGGGGATTATTGCCGTGGACCTCAAGGAAAATGACCACCTGATCGGTGTCGTACTCACGGATGGAAGCGAAGACATCCTGTTGATCAGCGATGCGGGCAAGGCGATCCGTTTTTCGGAAACCGATGTCCGGGTCATGGGACGAACCGCCAGGGGGATGCGGGGGATGCGGCTGGGCCTGGACCAGAATGTCATCGCATTGATGGTTCTACCGGATTTTTCCGAAAAGACCGGCAATGGCCAAAGCCCGGTCCAGGAACCCACGATCCTGACCAGTGCGGTCAATGGGTATGGCACCCGGACGCTGGTAAGTGATTTTCCGAGAATAAAACGCGGTGGCAAGGGAGTGATTGCCATCAAGACATCCCGCAGGAACGGAAAAGTGGTCAGCGCCCATATTCTCAATGACAGCGACGAAATCATGCTCATCACCGATGGAGGAATCCTGATCCGGACCCGGGTCGAAGAGATCCTGACCCGGGGCAGAAATACCCAGGGGGTCCGATTGATCTCCCTGAAGAATGAGGAACGCCTGGTCAGTGTCAGCAAGGTGGTGGAGACGGAGACGGATGAGGATGAACCTCCAGCCGATACCGTTCTTCACTGAGTGCAGGACATCCCAAGGGCAGTATTGTGACGGCTGATTCCGACAGAAAACTGAATGTCTACCGGGACCGGATTGACCGGATTGATGCCGATATCCTGCGCCTGATGCATGACCGGCTCACCATTGCCCGATCCATTGCCGAAGTCAAGGAAACGCTGAATGAACCGGCGTACTACCGGCCGGAACGCGAAGCCCAGATACTGGCCCGGCTGCATGAACTGAATCATGAACTGAATCATGAATTGAATCATGGACCGGAGAATGGAGAAAACAGCGGATTGCTGGACGACCAGTCCCTGACCTCCCTGTTCCGGGAAATTCTGTCCATTACACGGAGCACGGAAGCCGCCTTGTCGGTTTCCGTGCTGGGCCCTCCCGGGACCTATACGGAGGCGGCGGCCCGGCATCATTTTGGCCGCACCATCGGTGTGGTGGATTTTCCCACCATCGCTGAAGTTTTCAAGGCCACGGAAGCCGGGCAGACTGATTTTGCTGTGGTGCCCATTGAAAACTCCACGGAAGGTGGAGTGTCGGGAACGCTGGACAGGCTGGTGACCACCCCCCTGACCATCTGTTCGGAAATCAATTTGCGAATCCTGCATAACCTGCTGGGGAAGGGAATCCCGAGCGACCCGGTGACGAAAGTCTATGCCCATTCGCAGTCGCTGGGCCAGTGCCAGCGCTGGTTGCACCGGCATTGCCCCCATGCGGAACTGGTGCCGGTGAGCAGCAATGCGGAAGCGGCCCGAATCGCTTCTGAAGGCGACGGTGTCGCCGCCATCGCCAGCTCGACCGCGGCGGAACGGTACCAGTTGAATACGTTGGCCGCCAATATCGCAGATGAACCGGCGAATACTACCCGGTTCCTGGTGCTTTCAAATCGTGCAACGCCCCCCAGCGGAAACGACAAGACCAGTCTGTTGTTGTCCTGCCGAAGTCGTCCCGGAGCGTTGCTGCATTTGTTAAGTCCCCTCCTTGACGAACAGATCGACATGACCAAGATCGAATCCCGGCCGTCCCGGGTCAAATTGTGGGATTACCTGTTCTTCATCGATATTGTTGGGCATCGGGACGAGGAACATGTGTCGCGGGCATTGGAGCGGTTGAAAGTGGAAGCGGGCCTGTTCAAAAACCTGGGTTCCTATTCCGTATCACGATAAGGGACCGCTTCGCGTTGACTACCCGCACCTCAGCCAGCATTTCAAGCATTGCCATTTTTGGAGTGGGACTGATTGGCGGTTCCCTGGCACTGGCACTCAAGCGGGCGGGTTGCACCGGAAAGGTCATCGGCGTGGGCCGTTCAAGGGCGAACCTGGAATGGGCACTTCAGGTCGGGGCCATCGATGAGATCCAGCCTGATCCCCGGCAGGCGGTTGCGGATGCCGAGGTCATTGTACTCGCCACACCGGTCAACACGATCAACCAGCTTCTTAAGACCGTTTCGCAGGCCATGGACGAGACCAAAATACTCACGGACGTGGGCAGCGTCAAGGGGGGTATTGTGGATTGCGCGAGGAAAGTCCTTGGACCGTATTTTTCACGGTTTGTACCCGGGCACCCGATTGCCGGGAAGGAAAAATCCGGCATCGCTGCGGCGAGTGCGGAACTTTTTGAAAACCACAGGATCATTCTCACTCCGCACAAGGAAACCAGTCCGGAAGCCTGCACAACCATACAGCGGATGTGGGCCTCAACCGGCGGCGAGGTGAATTTGATGGAGGTTGAAGACCATGACCGGGTGCTGTCCCTGACCAGTCATTTGCCCCATGTGCTGGCCTATGTGATGATGGATTACCTGTCGCGCTCCCCGGACCGCCGGGCGTGCTACCAGATGGCGGCGGGGGGATTGTATGATTTCACCCGTACGGCGTCGTCCGATCCCGACATGTGGCGGGATATCTGCCTCATGAACAGGCAGAAACTGCTTGAAGACATTGCCCGCTACCAGCGGCATCTTGACCAGCTGGCCAACATGATTGCCGGGGAGGACGGGAGCGGAATCGGGGAACTGTATGCCTCGGCGAAACAGGCCCGTTCCCGGATCACGGAGAAACGAAAGCCCGCCCCTGGCTGATCCAGCACCCCGCAGGTCGGTTTTTCGGGTTCATTCGGGCCGGGTTCCCAGCCTGAACAGCCCCGCCAGGGGAACCGCAACAAAGGACAGCATGGCCACCGCAAAAAAGGTGTTGTTGTAGGCAATCATGCTGGCCTGGCGCACCAGTTCATCCTGCAGGGACGCGAGACCGGAAAGGGTATTGAGATTCCACTCTTCCGGGGTCGTCGAAAACCTGAAAACCTCCCGCAAAGGGGTGAGGAATGTGGACAGGTTGGCATGGTTGATTTGTGACGTGTGGGTATGGACGAATACGATGCCGGCCACTCCGATGGCGCCGCCTGCGAAAAACAGGGTATGAAAGACAGCGAATCCTTCTGTGCGCAGCCGGGACGGCAGGGAGTAAAAGGTCAGCGCCGTAATCTGTACATAGATAATACCGGATGCAATTCCCTGCAATGTATTGGTCCAGATCACCTCGAATTGTGAAATATTCACGGTCCACGTCGACATCGCCCACCCGGATACCCCCATGATGAGCAATCCCGCGATCAACAGGACCCGTCCATCAATCCGGTCTGAGATATATGTCATGATGGACAGGCCGATGATCAGGCCGATTCCACGAAAGATGACCAGTCCCCCTGCGGTGATGGCGGGATAGCCTCCCACGTTTTGCAGCAACAGCGGCAACAGCACAAGGGGCAGGATGGCCAGTGCACCATTGATCATGATAAACAGTTGACCGAGCATGAAATTCCGGTCTGAAAACAGTTGTGGTCGGAAAAAAGGCGTGCGGGTGGTCCAGCTGTGCATGACAAACAGGTACAGGGAAACCACGGTGTAGACGGCTTCCAACTGGATTTCCGGGGATTCAAACCAGTCAAGACGCTCTCCACGATTCAGCATGATCTGCAGCATTGCCAGGCCGCTGGTCAACAGGAAAAAGCCAAACCAGTCCATAGGCCGGTCGGGCTCACTGTTGACCTCGGGGACATAAATGAGCACACCGACCAGGGCGAGCAGTCCCACCGGGACATTGAGCCAGAAGATCCATGGCCAACTGAAATATTCCACGATCACGCCGCCAATGACGGGGCCCATGATGCCACCGAGAACCACCCCGTTTCCCCAAACAGCAGTGGCCCGTCCCTGCTGGTTGGAAGGAAAGGCATCCAGGGTAATGGCCTGGCCAAGCGGCAGGATTCCGGCCCCCAGCGCTCCCTGCATGAATCGCCAGAATGACTCCTCGAACAGGGTGCTCGAGGTGGCGCACATCACCAGGGTAAACGTGAAACCGCCGATGGACAGGGCAAATATCCGTTTGCGGCCAAAGCGGTCACTGAGCCAGCCGATACAGGCGATGGCCACCGCACAGCCCATCATGAAGGAGGTCATCACCCAGGTCACCTGGTCCTGCGTGGCAGAGAATGCCCCCTGCATCTGGGGAAGGGCGACCCCGACAATGGTCCAGGCGAACTCAAAAACGCTGGACCCGACAATGGCGGACAGGACGAGCAGCCATTTTGTGGACCCCGTAACCGGGGTCACGGCATCATTCATCGGCGGGTGTCAGGCCGGCAATGACCGTCCTGACAAAACCGGGCAGTGCTCGTTTGTGATGG
Source organism: Candidatus Poriferihabitaceae bacterium (assembly GCA_965214055.1). Lineage (GTDB taxonomy): Bacteria > Pseudomonadota > Gammaproteobacteria > Arenicellales > Poriferihabitantaceae > WTGA01. The sequence continues at coordinate 2,926,991 of OZ243931.1, read as the reverse complement.
GTATCAATGACAATCCGGGTGGTCATGCCGGCGCGTAGCGGAGGGTCCGGCATGGGGGAAGCAAGGTCCAGCCGGACCGGGATTCTCTGCACCACCTTGACCCAGTTCCCGGTCGCATTCTGTGGGGGCAGGACCGCAAATTCAGCACCGGTGGCGGGGCTGACACTGGTAACCGTTGCCTGGAGCGGTCGGTCGGGATAGGCATCTACCGTGATCGTGGCGCGCTGTCCTTCACGCAAATGGGTCAGCTGGGATTCCTTGAGGTTGGCTTCCACCCAGACCTTCTCAGTCTCGACGATGGCAAAAAGGGAATCGCCGGCTTCCACATATTCCCCGGCTTCCAGGGACACCCTGCTCAGAATGCCGTCCGTTGGCGCATAAATATGGGTGGACCGCAGATCCCGCAATGCCTTGTCCACCTTGGCCCGGACGGCCAGAAACAGTGCGTGTTCTTCCGCGGGCAGGTCCGGGTTGCCGCCGAGGTCAGCGAGCACCGCGGAGGCCCGGTGATGGGCGCCTGCAAGGGCTCGGCGTCCCATTTCCAGGTCATGCTCGGCCCTGTCGTAGTCGATTTCCAGTCCGTGACCCTGCTGCTTCAGCTTTTCCTGCCGGTTGAGCAGGGACGCGAGGTACTTGATCCGTTCCCGGGCATCATCGATTTCAAGCTGGGACTGCCTGTACTGGGACTTGAGAGACTGGATTCGCAACCGGACATTCTCGATTTCCGCCTTCGCCGCATCCAGTTCGATCTCGGCGGGTTCCGGGTCAATCCGGAACAGCAGGTCCCCGCGGCGGATTTCCTGGTTGCTGTGGACCCGGACATCGATGACCCGCCCGTCAATGTCGCTGCTGACATGGACCAAATGGGCCTTCACATAGGCATTTTCCGTGACCACATGTCGTCCACCGGAATAGTAGACATACCCGGCAACCGTCAGGCCGAAGAGGGGAATCAGAACCAGAAATACAACTCGTTTGGTTTTGCGATACTTCATCACGGCAGGTACGGGGAGATTCCGGTTATGGATTGATGATAAATTTCATTTATGTCATACAACTAAATACGCTTTTGTTCTGGCGTTTACAAGCGATTTATTTTTATAATATGCACAAGTTAAATTAATCCATTGTCCATCGTCCATGGCTTTGAACCTGCCTCCCCCGATTGCCCTGCGCTCTTTCGAAGTGGCGGCCAGGCATTTGAGTTTTACCCGGGCGGCAATGGAACTGAACGTGACACAGGCCGCGATCAGCCACCAGATCAAGGTATTGGAAAGGGATCTCGGGGTATCCCTGTTTGTGCGTATGACCCGTAAACTGCGATTGACCCAGGCGGGACACGCCCTGTATTCCGTCGTCGGGGAATCGTTTCGCCAGATTGCGGAAACCAGCGAGCGGTTGAGAAAGGGGATGGAGGACAGCATCCTGAATGTCAGTCTGACGCCCTATTTTTCAGCGAAATGGCTGACCGTGCGGTTGAGCCGGTTCTGGGCACAGTATCCCCATATTGATCTTCGACTGCATCATTCTCCCCAGCCCGGGGATTTCCAGAACCCGGAAATCGATATTGCCATCAGCTGGGGGCAGGACGACTGGAAAAGCATGGATTCGAAATTGTTGTTGAGAACCCGGGCCCTGCCGGTGTGCAGCCCAAAACTGATTACCCGGGGTCGGCCTCTTAAGACCATTGATGACCTGGCGCATCACGAGCTGCTGCACGAAAACGATTATTCCATGTGGACCGGGTGGTTCAAGCGTGCGGGGGTGGAAGATGTTCTCCTCGAGCATGGGACGACAATGGATGATGCCAATGTTATCCTGCAGGCGGCCATTGACGGTCAGGGGGTGGCACTTGGTTCGGATTTACTGCTCACCGATGAGTTTGCGTCGGGACGGCTGATCCGTCCATTCGACAAGAAACTGTCCATGCCCTATTCGTATTATATTGTCTACAAGCGCGGGGGCCTGGACCGGCCAAAAATCCGGGCCTTTCATGACTGGCTGTTGATGGAGACAGACAGTCCATCCCAGCCGAAGAGGGGTTCACGGGAGTGGAATTGCGACGGGACGGGAGGCCTGCCGTAGCTGATTTCACTTGAAATCGCCATGGACCAAATTATAATGGGGATCATGAAATCACTCGGAATATTCAGGGTTGAATCCCAAACTTATGCCGCCCAGGCGGATTTGCCATGGCAGCACGATGGGGCAACCCGGACGACCCGGGACTGTCGGACCGGTTTGACGGGTGTTTCGACTGGAATCATTGATATCCATGTTGCTCCCACATAGTCCTGGCAGAGCCTGCCGTGGCGGTTTTGTTTCGCCACGGTGCGGCCCACAGGACGGCATCAGTCCCCTGGCGGAAATCGTTGTTCTTCCAGGTGGCGGGGATGACCGCTGACCCGTCCCATATGGAATTCCGGGTTTCTCCATCCGCTGGACTGGCTGGGCGGGTCCGGGTCTCCGGTGACAAGTCCATTTCCCACCGGGCGGTTATTTTCGGAGCCATTGCAAGGGGGGTAACCCGGGTAGACAATATCCTGGAAGGTGAGGATGTGCTGGCAACCATCCGGGCATTCCGACAGATGGGGGTGTCCATTGACCGTCTCGGCAACCGGCCCGGGGACAACCGCTATGAAATCCATGGCGTGGGCCTAAATGGCCTGCAGCAGCCCGCCGGTGGACTCGACATGGGTAACTCGGGAACAGCATTTCGCCTGCTTGCGGGCCTTTTGTGCGCACAGCCCTGGCCCTCCATCCTCACCGGTGATGCGTCCCTGAGCAATCGCCCGATGGGGAGGATCATTGGCCCCCTGGGTCGGATGGGAGCAGATATTCGTTCCCAGGATGGGAAACCTCCCCTGGAAATGCACCCGGTGAGACAGTTGAATCCCATCCAGTACACGCCTCCCATGGCATCCGCCCAGGTCAAATCCGCCATCCTGCTGGCGGGGCTGTATGCCAGCGGCCGCACCGTGGTCACCGAAAATGCGCCGACCCGGGATCACACCGAACGCATGCTCCAGGGGTTTGGGTACCCGGTGGAGCAATTGGGCGGAGTCATCAGTCTGCACGGTGGAGGCGAATTGACGGCCCGGCATATTGAGGTCCCGGCGGACCTGTCATCGGCCACCTTCTTCCTGTTGGCGGGACTCCTGTGCCGGAACAGCGAGTTATTGCTGCACCAGGTGGGGATGAACCCCAGCCGCAACGGGGTGATCCGTCTCTTCAGAAGAATGGGTGGCTCCGTGTCGGTGATCAATGAGTCCATCATCGGTGGCGAACCGGTTGCAGACATTGTGGTGAAAACCTCCCGGTTGAAAGGGATCGAAATCGAAAAATCGGATATTGCCCTGTCCATCGATGAAATACCGGCAGTGGCGGTAGCGGCGGCCTGCGCTACCGGGGTGACGCGGATCTCCCAGGCGGAAGAATTGCGGGTGAAGGAAAGTGACCGTATCCGCAGCATCGTCCTGGGTCTTCGGGCCCTGGGTGTCGAGGTCGTGGAAAAACACGATGGTATGACGATCCGGGGGGGGGAATTGTCCGGAGGCAGCGTGGACAGTTTTGGGGATCATCGTATCGCCATGGCCTTTGCAATGGCCGGTACGGTTGCCACAGGGCCGGTGCAAATCCGGGACTGCGGCAACGTCTCCACCTCTTTCCCCGCCTTTCCCCAACTTGCGGAACAAATCGGAGTGAACATTGTCGTTGTCCAGCCCTGACCTGGTCCCCGACCGAACCGGAGCGGTCCCGGTTATCGCCATTGATGGCCCCGGCGGGTCGGGCAAGGGAACCGTTTCCACCGCATTGGCCGGGGAACTGGGATTCCATTATCTGGACAGTGGTGCCCTGTACCGCATTCTGGGTCATCTGGCATGGGTTAACAATGTAGCGTTGTCCGATGAGGAAGCTTTGGTCAGGCTGTGGGCCAGCGCAAAAATTGAATTTAAAAACGCAGAGGTTTTTCTGGATGACCGGCCCCTGGGAGATATCATACGCACGGAAGAAGCGGGAAAGCGGGCTTCACTCGTTTCTCCCATTCCTGCCGTCCGGGAAGCCCTGCTTGGGTGGCAGCGCAGCCAGGCACGGCCGCCGGGTCTGGTGGCGGATGGAAGAGACATGGGGACGGTTGTATTTGCCCGGGCAAAATGTAAATTCTTTATTACAGCGAGTGCCCGGGCACGGGCAGAAAGACGGTTTAAGCAGTTGAGAGGAAAAGGTTTTGATGTTACCATCCCACAACTTTTCGAGGAGATACGGGAACGCGATGCGCGGGACGAGAATCGGGAGATTTCTCCACTAAAACCGGCGGATGACGCGGTGATTCTGGATACAACGAATCTGGAAATACGAGAAGTTGTGGCGGAGGTTCTGGGCCGGGTCAAAAGGAGTCTGGGTTGTTCGTGAGGACAATCCGGGCGGACTGTCGGCCTTGCACGAGCCAAAGCCATCGGTTCCTGAATACATTGAAAATACAGGTGAATAACCCTGGTTGATGGGTCTCTTGTCGGTTGTTCGGTCTGGCCGAACCCATTTGAGAGTCTTCCGGTTATCAGGGTTATTTGGGTTTTAACGACTTTATCAGTTGGTACGGGACCCCACCAGTTTTGACACGTTGGTTGCGTGACGTTCCCCCGTGGTTTCGGCCATTGGACGGTTATCGAATACCCCGGCGTGGAGAAAACTGAAATGGGTTGAGAAATTAAATCATGACAGAAAATTTTCAAACATTATTGGAAGAGAATCTGGCCAGTGCCGTCATGCGGCCGGGTGAGATTATTCTGGGAGACGTTGTTGAAGCCAACGACGATTATGTAGTTGTCAGCGTGGGCCTGAAGTCCGATGCCGAAATTCCAGCCACCGAATTCAAGAATTCCGCAGGAGATCTGACCGTCAAGGTGGGTGAGCAGGTCGAAGTGACTCTGATCGCCGTGGAGGACGGTACCGGGAACACGAAAATGTCCAGGGAAACGGCGGTGCGGGCCAGGGTGTGGAAAGAGCTTACGGAAGCCCATGAAAACGGCACAATCATCCAGGGTCAAATCTCCAGTAAGGTAAAAGGCGGGTTCACGGTTGACGTCAGTGGCTTGAGAGCCTTTTTGCCGGGGTCCCTGGTGGATGTCCGTCCGATCAAGGATTCCGCGTACATTGAAGGCCGGGAACTGGATTTTAAAATCATTTCGCTGGACCAGTCGCGGAACAATATTGTGGTGTCGAGAAGAGCCATTGTTGAGAACGAATTGAGCGAGGAAAGGGAAAAACTCCTCAATACCCTGGAAGAAGGCCAGGTCGTGAAAGGGGTGGTCAAGAACCTGACCGATTACGGGGCTTTCATCAATCTGGGCGGGTTGGACGGCCTGTTGCATATCACGGACCTTGCCTGGAAGCGGGTAAAGCATCCTTCCGAAGTCCTGTCGGTAGGGGATGAAATTGAAGCCCGTGTTCTGAAATTTGACAAAGAACAGTGCCGGGTATCACTCGGTCTCAAACAGCTGGGTGAAGACCCATGGACAAACCTGTCCAGACGATATCCAGTCGGGACCCGCGTTTTCGGAAGGGTCACCAATCTGACCGACTATGGCGCGTTCGTGGAGCTGGAAGAAGGGATTGAAGGACTGGTGCACCTGTCGGAAATGGACTGGACCAATAAAAACATCCACCCGGGGAAAGTCTGCCGGGTTGGAGATGAACTGGAAGTGAAGGTTCTCAACATTGACCCGGACAGGCGCCGTATCTCACTTGGAATCAAGCAGTGCACGACGAATCCGTGGGAAGAATTCGCTGCGAACCACAAAAAAGGAGATTTCATTACCGGCAAGATTCGTTCCATCACGGATTTCGGCGTGTTTATCGGGGTGAATGGCGGGATTGATGGTCTCGTGCATTTGTCTGACCTGTCCTGGGACCAGTCCGGAGAGGACGTGGTGACTGGGTACAAAAAAGGCGATGAACTCACGGTGGTGGTCCTGGCGGTGGATGCCGAACGGGAAAGAATTTCACTGGGGCTCAAACAATCCACCGGGGATCCATTCCTGGGCTTTGTTGCCGAAAACCGGAAGGGGAGTAACGTCACCGGTATTGTGAAAGAAGTGGGGGCCAAGGGCGCAACGGTCACTCTGGCACCGTATGTGGAAGGGTATCTCAGGGTGTCGGAAATTTCCCGGAACCGGGTCGAAGATGCCCGAACCGCCCTTAAGTCAGGAGACGAGGTGGAGGTGAAAATTACCAGTATTGACCGCAAGGACCGCAAACTGTCCCTGTCCATCAAGATGAGAGATATGGAAATCGAAGATGAAGCGGTTCAGGTCTATTCCCGGGATTCGCATGTCAGCGGGGCAACGCTGGGGGACAAGCTCAAGAAACAACTGGATAAACAGATTACGTGACAACAGGTCGATATGTCTACACAAAACAATCCTAACAAGAGAGAGATACAATCTACCCTGACCAAATCCGAACTGATTGTCTATTTGACTGCTGAGCAGCCCCATCTGACTGAAGCCGATGTGGAGTTGGCTGTCAACAGTATTCTGGACCGCATGTCCAGTGCGCTGGCCAATGGCGAGCGCATTGAAATCAGGGGGTTTGGAAGCATGTCCCTGCGCTATCGGCCTCCAAGAATCGGGCGCAATCCCAAAACCGGGGAGAAAGTCCATGTTTCGGAAAAATATGTGCCCCACTTCAAACCTGGAGCTGATTTGCGCAAACGTGTAGACGGGGGGAGCAAGACTTAAAGTCGGCATGGCGAAACTCCTCTATATTGTGGTGATCGTGATTACCGTTTTTATTGGATTGACTTTTACATACCTGAACAGCCAGCCGGTGGAACTGAAATACCTGAATTTTCAACGGGAAGTCAGTCTGTCTGCCCTGTTGCTGTGCACACTGGGGGTGGGTATGATCAGTGGGTTTCTGGTCAGCTGGCTGTCTTCACTGAAAGTTCGGCGAAATCTGTCCATAGCCAGAAAAAAACTGAAAAAACTGCAACCCCCCGCTTTGTAATATCCATCCTCCCAGTCTGAACATGTATTGAGCTAAATGATGGATCCCGTCTGGTTGTTGCTTCTTCTCCCCCTGGCTGCTGCTGGGGGCTGGTATATGGCCATGAATGAACGCAACCGGCCCACCCGGACCACTCGTTCCAGAGACCTGCCCGAATCCTATTTCAAGGGACTCAGTTTTCTGTTGAATGAGCAGCCGGACAAGGCGTTGCAGGTATTTCTGGAAGTTGTTGAAGTGGACAAGGAAACCGTGGAAATGCACTTGGCACTCGGTAATCTGTTTCGACGCCTTGGAGAAGTGGGGCGGGCGACCCGGATTCATCAGAATCTGGTGGCGAGAACGGATCTTGATGACAGCCTGCGTTCCATGGCCCTGTTCGAACTGGGCCAGGATTACTTTAAGGCCGGGCTGTTTGATCGGGCGGAAAACCTGTTCCAGGAACTGAGGCAGGTTGCTGAATACCGGGAACAGACCTGCCGGTTCCTGTTGCAGATTTACGACCAGGAAAAAGAATGGAAAAACGCCATTCAGATTGCTGAAGAGCTGGATCGATTTTCAGAACAGGACTATTCATCCACCATTGCGCACTATAACTGCGAGCTGGCCGAAGGTGCAATCTCTGAGGGCAACAACCAGATTGCGGAAGGATACCTTGAATCGGCATTCAAGAAGGACATGAGATGCATCAGAGCCGTCATCCTGTCCGGTCGTATTGCTTCGATGAAGGGGAATCATGCCCATGCGATTGTCATCTGGCGAGGGCTGGAGCGTTGGGCTCCTGAAGCGATTGGCGAGGTAGTGGGGCATGTCTCAAACAGTTACCGCCAGCTTGGGGATGAGAAATCCCTGGTCAGGTTTCTCGAATCTGCGCTGAAAAAAAATTCCGACCCCAGGATTATCTCCAAACTGGTTCAGCTGACTGGCCAGAAACAGGGGAATGCAGCGGAGCAGACCAGGCTGCTGGAACTGGTTCGCAAATATCCGAACCTGGAAAGCCTGTCCCAGTTGATGTCCAATCGAAGCCGGGGCCCGGTTTCAAGCCGGCAGGAAAAGGACTTCTCCATTTTAGCGGGACTGCTTTGTGATGTGGTCGAAGCGGGGAAGAGCTACAATTGCAGCCAATGCGGATTTCAGAGTAACACGCTGCATTGGCAGTGCCCGGGATGCAAAGGGTGGGAAACGATACGCAGGCAGTCCGGGGTGAAACTTGCCACGCACTCCTGACGGCGGCCACGAACAGGACGGCAACCGGTTGAAAGTCGAAACGGTGCCGTACGGGAACCTGACCCCGCTACGGTTCCGTTAAAATCAGGCGTACGCGGTGATGCCATCGTTGAGGATCGCAATTTGAGGATCGCAATGGTCTCGCTTGCGCCGTAACCAGATAAAATACCGGATAGACCTGTTTTGGAATCGGTTGACCACCAACTTGATAAAATAGCTGACACCAAAGTGCTGGTGGTGGGGGATGTCATGCTCGACCAGTATTGGATGGGAGACGTCAAGCGGATTTCTCCGGAGGCGCCGGTCCCGGTGATTGCAGTCCGGGAAACCCAGGAAAGAGTCGGAGGGGCCGGGAATGTGGCCCGGAACATTACCGGGCTGGACGGTTTCTGCACACTGATCAGTGTGGTGGGAAAGGACGACCCGGGGCAAAGCATCCAGCGCATTGCATCCGCCGAAGGCATCAACACGGTGCTGGTGTCCGACCGGAAGACCACCACCACGGTCAAGCTTCGCGTGCTGTCCCGAAACCAGCAGCTCCTTCGGGCTGATTTTGAGAACACCCCCGGCGATGACGTGTGTGCCAAGGTGTACAGTCAGTACAAGAATCTGGTTGAGATGCATGATGTCGTGGTGCTGTCAGATTATGACAAGGGTTGCCTGGGACAAATCGAATCATTGATTGTACTGGCCCGACAATGCGGAAAACCGGTTTTGGTGGATCCGAAAGGGACGGATTATTCCCGGTACCGGGGGGCAACCATGGTGACTCCGAATCTCAGCGAGTTCGAAGCGGCGGCAGGAGAAATGACGACGGATCGTGATTTGACCCGCAAGGCACACCGGCTGATCGAGGAAAACGGGATTGAACAGCTGCTGGTCACCCTCAGCGACAAGGGAATGAAACTGTTTGAAACTGGTCACAAGCCCCTGAAAATATCCGCCCGCAGTCGGGAGGTGTACGATGTCAGTGGTGCAGGAGATACGGTCATTGCCGTGATGGCGATGGCGGTGTCCGCCGGTTTGTCCCGGGGGGATGCCATGGAATTCGCCAACAGCGCGGCGGGTATCGTGGTCTCCAAGCTCGGAACCGCAACGGCGACCCGGGAGGAATTGCGGGCCGCCCTGCTGGAGGAGTCCGTCTTTTGATTGTCGTCACGGGAGGGGCGGGGTTTATCGGATCCAACCTTGTTCAGGCCCTGAACCGGATGGGTCACCACCGAATTGTGGTGGTGGATGATCTGAATGATCCCAGAAAGGCGGACAACCTGTCGGCCCTGAGTGTGGCCGAATGCCTGGAGAAACGGAAGTTTCTGGATGGCCTGGAAAACGGCGGGTATTTTGGCTCGGTCACGGCGGTTTTTCACCAGGGGGCCTGTTCGGATACCATGTGCACCGATGGGAATTATGTGCTGTCCAACAACTACCTGTATTCGAAAATGCTGTTCCGGTACTGCATGGAGCACCGGGTTCCGTTTATTTATGCCTCGTCAGCCTCTGTGTATGGCCGTGGCAACCGTTTTCGCGAGGCACCTGAAAACGAATCCGCTCTCAATGCCTATGGCTGGTCGAAGCTGATGTTTGACAATTATGTCCGCAGGCAAACGGACCTTCCAGTTCAATGTGCGGGGCTGCGCTATTTCAACGTCTATGGCCCGGGTGAGAACCATAAGGACAAAATGGCATCCGTGGCCTGGCACTTTTACCATCAGTACCGTGGAAGCGGCCAGGTGAAGCTTTTCGCCGGGACCGGCGGCTTCGCCGATGGGGAACAGGTCCGTGATTTTATTTATGTGGACGATATCGTCAAGGTGAACCTGTTTTTGCTGGACCATCCGGGCCTGAGCGGTATTTTTAACGTGGGAACGGGCCAGTGCCAGAGTTTTAACGAGGTCGCATTGTCCGTCATCAACAGTTGTCGGGAGACCGATGGACAGGCCCGAATTTCCCTGGAAAAGGCCAGGGCGGAAGGGAAAATCGTGTATGTTCCCTTGCCGGGGAACCTGGAGGGAAAATACCAGAGTTATACCCGGGCGGATATGCACCGCCTGATATCCAGCGGGTATACCGCCCCGTTTGACAACGTTGAGACCGGGGTGTCTAAATATTTGTCCACCCTGGAGTCTTCTTCTGCCCGCCCCCGCCATCATTAACATCCAGGAGACCCGTCAATGAGTCACACCGTTTTGCCTGGCTGGAAAGATTCCGGAGGCAGCGGGTGAGAGGGCTGATTCTGGCGGGGGGTCTGGGTTCCCGGCTGTGGCCGGTCACCTCTTCGGTCTCCAAACATCTGCTTCCGGTTTATGACAAACCGATGATCTATTATCCGTTGTCGGTGCTGCTGCTGGCAGGAATCAGGAATATCCTGGTGATCTCCACGCCCTGGGATACTCCCCGGTTCCAGCACCTGCTGGGGGATGGTAGCAAGTGGGGGATTGACCTTTCCTACGCGGTCCAGACCTCCCCACAGGGGCTTGCCCAGGCCGTGATCATCGGGTCGGAATTCATCGGGAACCGCCCCAGCGCACTCATTCTGGGAGACAACCTGTTTCACGGGGGTTCTCTGGAAAAAAGCCTGCAAAGCGCGGTGGCGATCACCAAGGGGGCACGAATCCTTGGGTACCGGGTGCCTGACCCGGAACGCTACGGTGTTGTGACCCTGGATGAGGCGGGACAGGTTTGTGATCTTGAGGAGAAGCCGATCGCCCCAAAATCATCATTGGCCGTGACCGGACTGTATTTTTACGACTCAACGGTGTCTGCCAGAGCCAGAACATTGACTCCTTCTGCCCGGGGTGAACTGGAAATCACGGATTTGAACCGGACGTACCTGGATGACCGGAGCCTGGGTGTCGAAGTGCTGGACCCGAAGGTGGCCTGGTTTGATGCGGGGACCAGCGGTTCCCTGCTTACCGCGGCAAAATACATGGAAACGGTTGAAAGAGAACAGGGGCGGAAAGTGTGCTGTCCCGAAGAAATCTGCTGGCGCATGGGCAATATCGACGATTTGCAGCTGGAACGCCTGGCGGATGAATTCAGGAACAATGAGTATGGGGCCTACCTGGGGTCCCTGCTGGAAGAAAAACCATAAACCCAAGCAACCCAAGCCATGGAAAAAAAGCCGACACCCTTCAATCTTCCTGCTGAGCCTTCCGGTCGAACCCGGCAAGGCCCTTGCGGCCTCAAAATCCAGGCTGCCCGTTGGGTCCCATGACGTTACTGGGCATCATCGGTGGAAGTGGACTGGACCGGATGGACGCTCTCCAAACCGTGAACGAGCGGACGCTGAAGACTCCCTATGGCCCCCCGTCCTCTCCACTTTTATTTGGAAAAATCGCCGAGCGCGAAATCGTGTTTTTACCGAGGCATGGAAGGAATCACACTATCGCGCCCCATAAAATCAATTACCGTGCCAATATTCATGCCTTGAAGCAGGCAGGGGTGACCGAAGTTCTGGCCTTTGCGGCGGTCGGCGGGATATCGAAGGAGTCCCTTCCCGGGACCATCGTGGTTCCGGACCAGTTGATCGACTACACATGGGGCAGGGCGCATACTTTTTTTGACGGTGAACCCATGGCGGATCCGGAAATGGAAAACGGTGTCCGGCACATTGACTTCACCTCGCCATTTTGTCCACAGCTCAGGGCGGTGGTGATTCAGGCGGCCCGAAAGGCTCATGTTGAGATCGGCTGCAGGGGCACCTATGCCGTGACACAGGGCCCCCGGCTTGAAACCGCTGCTGAAATAGACCGACTGGAAAGGGACGGGGCGGACGTGGTGGGGATGACGATCATGCCGGAAGCCGCCCTGGCCAGGGAAATGGAGATGGCCTATGCCTGTGTTGCACTGGTCGTCAACGAAGCCGCCGGCAGGGGCCCTGCCGGGATTACCATGCAGGCCATTTACAAATGCCTGTCAGCCGTCCGTGTCGATGCCATCAAAATTCTGGAGCATCTGCGGTAGTGCTCGAAAAAGGCCAGAGCGCAGGCACCCGGCATCCGGAATCAGCGCCTGAGTCAATCTATAAAACCGAGCAATTCATCCGATTCTTTAAGGAAAAACTCCCGATAGCCATCCGGAACGTTGATCAGGTTGGCCTGAGCGTCAAAGGTGATATTGTGTGTTTTGATTTGATTGCCGTCCGGTTCCAGGTAAATCAACGATACATCCTCCGGTTTTATTTTTCCCTTCATGATTTCTATTCGAATACGGTCGATCATGTAATCACTGTGAGTTTCGATGACAAAGGAGTTTTTTTGTGTTCTGTTGTTATCAACCAACAAGGAAATCAGTTCGGCTTGGTCTTTGGGAGGTAGATAACTCTCTGGCTGTTGCAACAGAAACCTGGCACCTCGATTTCTGAAGATGCGGACCAAAACAGGCAGAACCTGGTTGACGCCGTATCCTGCATCCATCAGGTTTACACTGGAGCCCCTGACTTCAATCATCAACTCAAAGGGGTCACCCCGGGAATCTCCCGGTTCCCGGAGTTCAATGTCGCAGAACAAACCGGATGTATGTCAAGTGTATGTTCGCCACAAAACCGCGCACGTCACGCAAAAAGAATGTATCGATTTGATTCATTACCGCATCGTCACAACCGTTATTGTGTCATTGAAGAAAGCCTTCCCGTATCCGGGCGATGGTCTCCGGGTCGAAATAGTCCGAAAAACGCCTCTGGAGCACCTTCATGAAGGCCGGATTGCGCAGGATCATGGACCAGGTGGCGTCCGCACGGGCTTCGACCTGCCACTTGGCACACCACGTTGTCGTCCGTAGCCAGATCAGTCGGCGTATTGGCTTGCACCAGGGTCGAATCCGGTTTCCTAGCTCCCGTGGAACGGCATCGAAATAGGCATCGTAGAACATCGATACCTGCGCATTGGTCAGTACCGTGCGGATGTCCGGATCCCACATGGTGGACGTGTAGACGCAGGCATGGGCCAGATCGATCGCGGGAGAGCCATAGACCAGTTTCTCAAGATCGACGAACATGGCACGGCCAGCCTCGTCCACAATGAAGTTTCCCGGATGGGTATCGCAGCCGGCAAGTGTGACGGGATGATCGGAAAACTCGGGCGATGCCGCAAAGGAATGTGCCCAGGAAATTTCCTCGTGGAGCAGGCGCAACGCCTCTTCTGAAATGCCGGCACGTTCCAGGTAGGCCGATTGGGCGTCAATTACCTCGACGGTCGACCGGACGGGGTCGTGGTGATGGAGCAACGGGGGAAATCGCTTTTCGTCGGGAACGGCCAGAAGATGGAGGGCGGCCAGTGAACGGGCGATTCGGGGCAGGTGGTCCGGCAGAACAGGAGGGGTTCCGGTCACTTTCTGCACGACGAGGGCACCCCAGGGAACCCCTTCTCCCGGAGCGATCCGGCCCAGCAGGCGTGGTGTCACCCCGCTCGGAGCAGCCCGGGAAAAGCAGGCTTCCTGGTAGGTTAGGTTCTGTGCCGGCCCGAAACCATACCCACTCAGGCGCGGAATACGAAGAATGGCACCCGTACCGCGAATGTCGACATGGGCATGCGTCAGCCCCTTTCCCCATATCGGAGCCAGCTCATCGGGACGGACGTTACCAAATCCTTCCAGACGAAGCAGTGCGCGGTGTAGCTGGGGAAGGTCGGCACCGCCGACGGTCCACAGCCAGTCGGTAGAATTTCCATCGCCATCGGCTTCACCGAATGAATCGCCAGAAACAGGGTTATCCGCCATTTTTATGTTCTGCCTGGAAGTTTAGGATGATTGTACACTGAAAATTTACCAGAAACGGATTGGAATGTTTCCCATCCCACCCCCGCCACCCGGCGATCCGGACCGGCCCGAAATACCGGTATCTTCCTCGGCATCTCTAGAATCCAAACAGCAGTTCCGGCAACCAGGTTGCCGTTCGGGGAAAACAGGCGACCATGGCAAGAGTCAGCAGCTGGGCACCAATATACGGCGTGACTCCCCGGTACATGTCGCGGTAGGTGATTTCCCCCGGTGCGATGGATCGGAGATAGAAGATGGATGGCGCCATGGGAGGGGTTAGGTAGGAGGTTTGGAGAATGATGCATACCATGACCCCGAACCACAGCGGATTGATACCTGCGCTTTGAATGATCGGGTACGCAATGGGCAGGACAATAATGAGGACCGAGATCCAGTCCAGTACGAAACCCAGCAAAAAAACGATGAGCAGCAAACCGAAAACGATGGCGGTTGGACTGAAATCGTGATCATGAATGATTCCGGAAACCAGGTCATCTCCGCCCTGCACAATGAAGATGCTTGCGAACAGGATCCCTCCGAAGACAATCAGCATGATCATCGAGGTCACCTTGATGGTTTTTCTGAGCGTCTGGAGCAGGACGGTGAACGAGAACCGGCGGTAGGCGATGCTCAACAATACCGAGCCCAGAGCACCCACTGCAGCGGCTTCGGTGGGAGTCGCGATGCCGGCGAAGATACTGCCGAGAACCGCGAAGACAAGCAGGGCAGCCGGCAACAGGGAAGTCAGTGCCAGCATGCATTTTTCACCCAGTGTGTAGCCGCTCCCGGCAGGGATGAAGCCCGGGCCGGCATCCGGCTGCACGGCACACCGAATCAGGATATACAGCAGGAACAAAACGACCATCACGGCGGCGGGGATCAGAATGCCGGCAAACATGTCCCCCACCGAGGTTTCCGTCATTGATGCATACAGGATGATGACGATGGAAGGCGGGATGGCGGTCCCGAGGGAGCCGCCGGCGCATACCGTTCCCGCGGCAAAGTCCCTTCGATACCCGGCACCGAGCATTGCCGGTATGGCCATGATTCCGACAACGATCTCCACGGCACCGACCACCCCGGACGATGCCGCAAAAATCCCGCACAGCGTGATCGTGGTAATGGCCAGCCCGCCCCGGAAGGGACCGAACCAGATTTTAACCGCCTCGAACAGCCGGGCCGCAATTCCTGCCCGCTCCAGCATGGCCCCCATGAAAATGAACAGGGGAATGGCTACCAGGATGAAGTTGGACTGAACGTTGAACAGGCGGCTGTGAAACTGTGTCGGCAGCGTCATGCCGAAGGCCATGACGCCGAACACGAAGGCGGTTGCGATGAGGCTGAACGCCACCGGAATGCCTGCAAACACCAGGACAAGCAGAAACGGGAACATGTAGGCGGCCAGGGAAAGTTCAATCATTCCCGGTGTTCTCATTCAGAACAGTGAGCGGAGAGGGGCCCAGGCCCAGGAGGCTGCGTATATGCCGGATGCACTCCCCAAGCATTTGCAGGAGCAGACCCGAAAATCCGACCAGGATGCCGAGAAACAATGGCCACAGAAGGGGTTTCCATGAGCTGGCAGGGTCGAGTTCATCATTCAGCCAGGCTTCCAGAAATTCGTTCCATGCTCCGATCAGAACAAAGCCTATCGCCGGAAACAGCAGGAAGAGGTAGACGATGACGTTGATCCAGTCCTGGGCGGGGGGAGAAAGCCTGCCGGAAAGGTAGTCGATCCGGACATGGCCGTTATGACGCAGGGTGTATCCGGCAGCCAACAGGAAACCGAGGCCGTTCAGCATGTAGGCGATGTCATAGGCCCACAGGGTGGGGTTGGAAAATAGCCGCCGTGCGACGACCTCGTACATCATGTCGCCAATCAGGATAACGAGCATTGCCATTGCGAACCCGGCCAGTAGCCTGGAAATGCTGTCAATCAGGGACAGGAAACGGGACATCAGGAAAGGTGCCGGCCGGGAAAGAGGCCATGAGGGGGTCCGGGTTGACCGGGCCCAGGATAAATGCCGATCTGTGGCTGGTCTGGGTCATCGATATTTCAGTTGTGCCGGTATGTCCCGAATTTCTTCCAGCGGTCGTAAAAACCCCAGTAGGATTCGGAAACCCGGGCCATCCAGGGGTTTCCCTTCTCCAATTGTTCCTTCGCCTTTTCCATGGACCAGGCACGCCCCAGTTCCTCAATTTTTTCCTGGGTATCGTCATCCAGTACGGTCCATTCGTTTTCTCCGGTCTGCATGGCCTCAACCGCTGCAAGATCTGCCACGCCAAGTTCCAGGGCCGACTGCAGGCCCGCATATGCTCCCGCCGCAGTGATCTGCTTTTGCAGTGTTTCAGGCAGGGATTCCCAGTCCTCCAGCCTGAATACGGCTTCGTTCATGTGGGCGGGAGAGTGGATTCCTGGAACGACGATATACTTGGCGATCCTGTGCAGGCCGAGCTTGATATTGGTCGCGGGGGTCACAAATTCGGTGCCGTCAATCAGGCCCTGTTCCAGCGCCGTGTAGATATCCTTCGGTGAAATGACGGTGGCCGAGGCACCGAGACCCGCCAGGATATCTGCCCAGGCACCGGCGGTACGGATTTTCATCCCCTTTAGGTCCGACAGTGTTTCCACCTTTCGGTGTGCATGCAGGAAGATCTCCGTCGACCCCATGCCGGTGACCACGGAATGGAGTCCCTGGGTCCTGCGGAAATCCGCCAGCAGCGTTTTTCCTTCATCGGCAAGCAGCCAGTGCATGAACTCTTCCATGGGCATTCCCCCGGCCATGCCCGCAAAAATACCGTTGGCGGGGTCCGCATTGACCGCGAACCCGGGATAACAGAAGCAGATGTCAGCATTGCCCTTGCGTACCGCATCCCATCCATCGAATGGTCCCGAAAGAACGCCAACACTGAAGCCCTTTATCTTCACCCGGTCATTCGTAAACAGATGAACGGCATCGATGAATCGTTGCATATAGTTGTTCCAGGTGCCGGATTCCTTGGGTACATATGAGGTCATTGTCCAGTTGTATTCCTGGGCCGCCGCAGGCCCGGTAAAGGGTCCGGCAGCGAGCAGGAGTGCAATGAGAATGGAGCCTGCATTTCGGGCAAAGGGCATCAGTCTTCTTTCCTCCAAATGGAATTACAATACAATTCAGTGGGGTTGTTTCGTCCATCCATGGGGATGGCACACATCTGTCTTCCTGTCATCACGGATGACCGGAAGGGGGGGTCACAGTTCAACCGTCGGGTCAACATTCGGGTCTTTCTTCAACTCGGCGGGCCACACCCCCAGAATCACACCGAATTTCGGATGATCGAGGTAGTGCACTTCCTCGAATTTCAGCCTTCGTTTCTCCGAGATAAAATACTGCGGTGGCAGGGGGTCTGTTTCCACGATTTCGATACCGGGGACCCCGGGATCTGGCTGCAAGTCCGACTGGTCGTTTTCCACAAGTGGAGCGAAAGCGGAGGGTGTCATCCGGACATCCACATCGGCATGAATTCCGGAGGTTTTGTAAATGCGAATGTAGGCGTGGAGCAACGTGTTTTCCGGGGTGCCAAGTGAAACAAGGGGCGAGTACTGGTATATGTTCCCCGGCTGGGTCCACCGGACAGCCTGAAGGATTGGGTAGCCCGAAAGCTTCAGATTCCGGACCACCGGGTCCAGATGGACCAGATCCGGTTCGGCTTCATGTTCCAGGGCATCGGATACCAGGCTTTCGATTTCAACGGCATTGGATGCCAGGCTTGCTATTCTGGAAAGATGGCGCTCAATGCCCCATTCCGACATGCCGGGGGGTTCGGGTTCCGGGGGTTGCGTATCCGCATTGGAGCGCTCAAAAATCAACACCTCCACATCATAATCGAGAGCCATGGCGACGCTGGTCCACAGAAAAAACAACAGGGAAGCAATCAGACAATTCACGCTGGAGGACCTCATCTTGTCACGGTTGAAATGTCTGCCTATTGTACCAAGGTTCCCACGTGATCATCCGCCGGTGAGGGAAAATTTCCGGGGAAATGGTCGGGTCCGGAATGGAGCAATGTATCCACGAGATCATTGACTTTCCCTATGCGTGTGACAGGATCTTCCAGGTCATCGGTAATGTGAAAGACATGGGACTCCGATAACCGGTATTTTTGTGGTGCGCCCTGAATCATGGAAAAGATCACCCCGGGGTCGATGGCCGGTTTTTCATGAAACTCAATGCTTCCTCCACGGGGGCCGATATCGAGTTTCTGAATCCCGATGTGATCGGCTTTCAGTTGCAGGGCAGCCAGGTGAAACAGGTTGCTTCCCGCTTCCGGCAGGAGCCCGAAGCGGTCAATGACTTCAACCTGAAGTTCCCGGAGGTCTTCCAGGGTGGGTGCACTGGAAATCCGTTTGTACAGGGTCAGTCGGATCTGCGGGTTGGGCAAATAGTCCTCGGGGAACAGGGCAGGGAGGTGCAACTCAAGATTTGTTGCTTTCTCAAGGTCGAATGCCTGCTCCACTTGGGGAGAACAGCCCTGCCGGATGTCTTTGACTGCCAGGGAAAGATATTCGCTATAGAGGAAAAATCCGACATCATCAATCAGCCCGCTCTGTGTCTCTCCCAGCAATTCACCGGCTCCCCGAATCTCCAGGTCATGGGATGCCAGGGCAAAACCCGCCCCCAGGTCCCGCATGGATTCAATGGCATCCAGCCTCTTTCTGGCATTGGAGGTGATGGTGTTTCTGTCCGGGATGAGGAGATAGGCAAAGGCCTGGTGATGGGAACGGCCGACCCTCCCCCGTATCTGGTGCAATTGTGCCAGTCCGAACCGGTCTGCCCGGTTGATGATGATGGTGTTCGCCGAGGGGATATCAATCCCGCTTTCGATGATTGTGGTACACAACAGCAGATTAAACCGCTGGTGATAAAAATCACGCATAACGCGTTCCAGCCGGATTTCGCTCATTTTCCCATGACCGATATTGATTTGTGCTTCGGGAACCAGTTCGGCGAGGTCCCTGGCCATCCGTTCAATGGAGCGGACCTCGTTGTGCAGGAAAAACACCTGGCCGCCCCGCCTGATTTCCCGCAGACACGCTTCCCGGATCAGGCCGGCATCCCACTCCCGGACAAATGTCTTGATGGACAGGCGGTTGACCGGTGGGCTGCCGATAATCGATATGGAGCGCAACCCGGCCAGGGAAATGTTCAGTGTTCTGGGGATGGGGGTCGCCGTCAAGGTCAGTATATCCACCTGGCTCCGGATCCGTTTGATTTTTTCCTTTTGTCGGACACCAAAACGGTGCTCTTCATCGATAATCAGCAGACCCAGGTCCTGGAAGGCAATATCCCGTTGCAGCAGCCGGTGTGTGCCGATGACAATGTCCAGGGTTCCTCTCTCCAATTGTGCCAGGGCCTCCCTGGTCTGGCTGGGAGTGTTGAACCGCGAAAGCATGGCGATCGTGATTGGCCAATCGGCAAACCGGTCACTGAATGTTTGATAGTGCTGTTGCGCGAGCAGGGTGGTGGGGGTCAGTATCCCCACCTGCTTGCCACTCATGGCGACGACAAAAGCGGCTCGTAACGCCACTTCGGTTTTTCCGAATCCCACATCCCCGCATACCAGCCGATCCATGGGGTCGGCGGAATACAGGTCCGAAAGCGTTTCTTCAATGGCCTGTTGCTGATCGGGGGTCTCCTCAAAAGGGAACTGGCTGCAGAAACGGTCAAACGCTTCCTGGTCCGGGTCAAATGGATGTCCCTGTCGGGCATTGCGCAAGGCTTCCACTTCAAGCAGTTCGGTGGCCACATCGTAGGCCTTCTCCCTGGCCCGTTTTTTTGATTTTTCCCATTGATCGCCGCCGAGTCGGTGCAGGGGCGCCTGGTCTGGAGAGCCTCCGACAAATCGGCTGATCCGGTCCAGGGACAGGACCGGAATGAACAGTTTGTCGTGGTCCAGGTATTCAAGGGCAAGGAATTCTGATTTTTCGCCACTGATGGTCAACATCTGGAGTCCGATAAATCTCCCCACACCGTGCTCGATGTGGACCACCGGGTCGCCGATATTCAACTCGGCCAGGGACTTGATAATGGCGTCCGGGTTTCTTGATTGTGCACTGCGCTGTCTTTTCTGATACACCCGGTCTCCGTACAACTGGGATTCACAGATCATTTCCATGCCCACATCCGGCAATATCAGGCCACGTTCCAGGGGTGCAATGGTCAACCCCAGGGGGGTGTCCGCACCCGGAAATTCATGGAAATCCGGGATGGGAGAACTCGGCAGCCCGTTGTGCTTCAGCACCCCATCCAGCGCTTCCCGTCTTCCGGGACTTCCTGCGATCATCAGGACCCGGTTGCGGGTTTTCTTCAGATGGGTGACGAGAGACTGATACGGGGCCTCGTTCCGGGGATTGACCGGGTAGTCCGGGCTGGGCTGCACGGCAGCTTGCCAGGCGGATTCCACCGGGTGGTCGCCAACTACCCGAATACGGGAATATCCCTGGATGGCTTCCTCCACCTCATCCGGATGCAGATACAGTTCTTCGGGATCAAGGGTTTTTTGGGTCACATCGGCACTGGCGGTGGTGTACCGATCCTTGATTTCCGCCCAGTGGGTCAGCGGGAAATCCGCCTGTTCGGCTATCTGGACAAAAATGGTTTTCTTGTGGAGATAGTCGAAAATCGTGGAGGTTGAATCAAAAAACAGGGGGAAAAAGAACTCCGAACCAGGGGGGACAATCCCCATGGAGATTTCCCGATACATGCGTTGCTGGCTGGGGTCCCCTTCAAACCTTTTGCGAAAGGAGGAGCGGAATTTCCGGACCCCTTCTTCGGTAACCGGGAATTCTCTGGCGGGCAACAGTTCGATGGCGTTCACTTTTTCATGGGAACGCTGGGTTTCCGGGTCAAAGAGCCGAATGGATTCAATATCCTGGTCGAACAGGTCCAGTCGGAACGGGATATCCGAACCCATGGGAAAAACATCAATCAGTCCTCCGCGTACCGCGAATTCACCGGGGGACATGACCTGGGTGACCGAAACATAGTTGGACTGGACCAGGCGTGATTGCAGCCCCTTGAGGTCAACTTTCTGGTTCCGGTGCAGTGAAAACGTATGACTGAGGATGTAGTCAGTGGGAGGGAGCCGCTGCATCAGGTCCGCACAATGGACGAGGACGACTCCGGATTTCATATCCGGCAACCGACTGAGCAAACGCAGCCGTTCCGATATAATATCCTGATAGGGAGAAAAATTATCGTAGGGAAGACATTCCCAGCCCGGGAAGTGGTGTACCATGTCGGGGTCCGAGGGCCCGAGGAAATAGCGAATCTCGGTTTCCAGCATCTCAAGCCGATGCTGGTCTTCGAGTGCGACCAGCAATACCCGGTTGGAGGTCCGGGCGGCTTCAGCGATGGCGAGCCCCATGGCCGCGCCATGCAGTCTTGACCAGGAAACCTGGTGCCCCTCTGGGGGAAGCAGGGGATTTAGCAGGGATTTCAACTCGGGTAATGCCGGGGAGCGGACTGGATTCTGGGTTGCGGATTGTACCTGTGTTATCGTGGTTGGGCCATAGAGGTAGTGATGAAAAAAGCGGATCAGGAAAAAGTCTGGGCAGTGGTTCCGGCCGGGGGCATTGGGGCCAGGATGGGCTCCAGGATTCCCAAGCAGTACATCCAGATCGAAGACCGGCCCATACTGAACCACACGCTGCAGCGGATTTGCGAATGCGACCGGGTAGATGGCGTGGTAGCGGGAATCCGCAAGGAGGATGTCTGGTGGCGGAAAAACCCGTTCAGCGATGATAAATTCCGGGGCACATTCCAGGCAGGCTCCCAGCGGGTCCATACCGTCTTGAATGGTCTGAACTGTTTGCGGGACCGGGTGGGCGCCCGGAATTCCGACTGGGTACTGGTCCATGATGCGGTTCGACCCTGCCTGCGGCAGGGTGACCTCCTGGCGTTGATCCAGTGCGTGAAAACCAACCGCACGGGTGCGGTGCTCGGCACGCGACTGGTGGATACCCTGAAACTGGTGGGGACCCAAAACCGGGTCAGGCGGACCATCGACCGCACGGGTCTTTGGCATGCGCTGACCCCGCAGGTATTTCGTCTGGGAGACCTGTGCAGGGGGATTGAACGGGCACTGGATTCCGGGAATTTTGTTACCGACGAATCCATGGCGATGGAGCATTGCGGCATCTTTCCCGAAATCATTGAAGGGCATCCATCCAATATCAAACTCACCGTTCCGGGTGATTTGCCGGCCCTGGAACTGTTTTTACGGGGGTCCGGACCATGAGGATTGGGACGGGATATGATGTGCATGCCCTGGTGGAAGGCAGAAGTCTGGTTCTTGGTGGAGTCGCTATTGAATGGCATCACGGTCTGGCAGGACATTCGGATGCCGATGTGCTGGTCCATTCGATCTGTGATGCGTGCCTGGGGGCCGCTGCGCTGGGGGATATCGGATTGCATTTTCCCGAAGACAAGCCACAATTCAAAAACATGGACAGCCGGGTTCTGCTCAAAGAGGTGGTTCTTTTGGTGGAATCCGCCGGCTGGGTCGTTGTCAACCTGGATTCCACCATCATCGCAGAACGGCCAAAAATGGCCCCGTACATTCTCCGGATGAGAGAAAACATTGCCTCGGACCTGAAGCTTCCCGTGGAGTGTGTCAGTGTCAAGGCCACCACGACCGAACGCTTGGGATTTGCCGGTCGTGAAGAGGGAATCGCTGCCCAGTCGGTGGTATTGCTGGACGCAATCTCCCGTTCCCGATAACCCCCGATTATCCGGAATCCATCGTGTTTCGCCGTTCCCGGGGTGTTCCCGTTGACGGGAGGTATTCAGTCCGGACTGGGGGTCCGGACTGAACCTGCCTGTCATGACAGGCAGGGGTTCCGTCCTTCAGCCCCTGGAAATCATTCGACCCAGGGGTCGGCCTCCCAGCAGGTGCATATGCAGGTGATACACTTCCTGGCCGCCATGGGGTCCGCAGTTGATCAGCAGCCGGTAGCCATTGTCGGCAATACCTTCCTGTTTGGCCAATTGTCTTGCAACGGTAAACAAATACCCCACCAGGGCCTCATCTTCTTCACAGATGTCATTGACCGATGGAATCGGCTTGTTGGGGATGATCAGGATATGGCTGGGTGCCTGAGGATGAATGTCCCGAAATGCCGTGGCCCGGTCATCCTGGAACAGGATATCCGCCGGTATTTCTCCTTTCACAATTTTTGTAAACAGTGTTTCTTCGGTCATGGTCAGATTGATTGGGTTGGTTTCAAGGTTCGGTTTCGAGTTGGGATGCCACTTCCTGGAGGCAGGGGTCCCGGATTCCAAGCTGGTTGAGAGATTCCACGGTGCTCAGGATATAGTCCGTATTTGGGCCGATCCCCCCGGTTGCCCGGCGGACGATATCCGTAATTTTCCGGGTGTCCAGGCCACAGGCATATTGGGGATGTTCGGTATCGGAAACGAACGCCAGTGCATCCACCCGGCGTCCATTCTCCAGATGGATCGGGACGGTCCGCGGTCGGTATACACGGGTGATCATTTCCCTTTTATACAGGTAGTCCAGGGTCGGCTCGATTTCCCCGTCACGCACCCGATAGACGATTCCACGGCAGGAGCCGCCGGGTGCCAGGCCCAGTACCAGCCCGGGTTTTGCTGCGGTTCCCCGATACTGGATTGACCAGATACAAAGGGCCCGGTGATATCCGTACAGCCTGCCGATCCGGGACTCTGCAAACGGGAACCCGGGATTCCACATCAATGAGCCGTACGCGAATACCCGGAAGCCGGATTCCGGAACGGGCAGGATGGACGCACAATGGTCCGGTTCAACGCAGCGGATGGGGTCAGGGTGATTCATACATGATCAAATCGGAATGTGGAATCGTATACTACTGGATGACCCGGACAGCACACAAGATGTCCCGGGTATTGTGTTATATTTCATTCGGTAAGGGCACGGACGGCATGGGACCACGCGGCGGTTCATTGAATCCGTACACCCGGAACCGGGCGCCCAAATCCAGGTCCGTTCAGGTTGCACCGGGAAACCCGCCCCGATGGCCGAAACAGGCGGAAAACCGGTGAGTGATGGGAGTCTAGGCACCCTTTCGGCAAAAACTGCTCAGCGGCCCTTCAGTCCAGTTCCATCCGCCCCGGTGTCAGGCTGGATTTCGGTCAAGAGCCTGTTCACCCGGTAGGCCTGTCCGAACCCTTTTATGAAACGTCCACGATGCGGGATGAGCCGGAACATTTTGAAGTCACGGAGGCCAAGGAGCGTGTCGATGATTCCACCATGCCGCCTGCGCAGCCCATTGGCCGAGCGCTGGAATTCGTCCGTTTCTCTCGGGATTTCACGGGAGCTGCACTGGAACTGCAACCGGACCCGTGCATAGACCTGTGATCCGGCTTGTTCATCCTCAATGATCAGGATGCTGGCATCCCCGCTTTCCAGGTTCGAGGTGTGCTCGGTGAGAGTGCTGACAAGGATATAGAAATCCCCGGTTTCATGACGGTAATACGGGGCATAGCTCGACAGGGGCATTCCCTGGGTATTGACGGTGGCCAGATGCAGTGACCGCTGGCTGGATAGCAACTGCTGGATTTCATTTTGGACCGTGTCGGGCAAAGTCCGGTTCCTCGGTGATACCCGTTCAAACCGGACGGAGCCGGGAAATCCAGGGGCAGGGGGTTGGAACGCAGTCGGGTGATGGGAAGAATTTTCGTATTTTCCGCCATGCCCGGAACCCACGGGAACGGGGGTCCCGGTTGGCAGACCGATCGTATTGTGTGGGTATCAAGGGGGGCATCGGATCATTTGAAACGATTCAATTCGCTCACCGAAACGGACAGCATGACAAAATCAGCATGAGGTTCTTCTCTGAGAGCGTCCATCATCGCCGAGTATTTGCGAATCGTCGACTTGTTGTCCTTCGTCCACTGGTCCAGACACTGTTCGCTGGTCTGTTTCGATGAGGTGGAAACGATTTTCAGTGCAATCTCGTCCTGATGGCCCCGGAGATCACTGGAAAGGCTGAATTTTGATCTTTCGTGCCAGTCGTTCTCCACCGGGAGGGAAGCAATCTGGTTCTGCAGCCAGTCGAGACCCAGAATCTTCTCTATACCGAAGTAGACTTCCGCTACCCGTTCAGGTTCCTGCCGGTCTCCGGCAATCTCCAGGATATCCAGGGCGTTCACCAGTATGAGTTGGGCTGCAAGGGATTTGGACAGGGGTTCCGGTATGCCTTTTCGGGTCAATTCAGCCTGGTCCTGTTCAAACCGTGCGCGGCCAGGCAAATGAAAACGTTTTTCAATGACACCGTTTGTCAGCTGGTCATAGCCGCTGGAAAACCGCTCGATTGCCGGCTGGATGGTCATGGGCTGCCGCAGATTGCGTAACAGCCACAGTATGGAGGATTCCAGGCAGTTGGACAATTGCAGTAGACACTGCATTTGTACCGCAGAATCAATTTTATTGTCCAGAGCCTGAATCTGGTGCATCAGGGAATCGCTGTTCAGGATGTCCCTTGCTGCAATATAGGCGCCGGTCATCTCTGCGACGGTATTGCCGGTCAATCCTCCGATCCGAAGATGAAAAGTCGACCCCATGGTGCCGACCAGGTTGTTGGTGATCTGGGTGGAAATAATCTCTCTTCCAAGTCGGTGCGCATGGATCTGGTCCGGGTATTTTGACCGGATCAGATCCGGAAAATACTGTTCCAGTTCTGATTTCAGATACGGGTCATCCGGCAAATCCGACTCCAGCAGGTTTTGATACAGGTCCATCTTGCTGTACGACAACAGGACTGCGAGTTCCGGACGGGTCAGATACCTCCCTTCGTCAAAACGTTCCCTTAGCGTGAAACTGTCCGGCAGAAATTCAAGCTTCCGATTCAACAACCCCTTTTTCTGAAGGATGCGGATGGCACGGGACTGCTGGGGCATGGCATGGACGCTGTTTTCGGTATCCATGCTCAGCACCTGGGTTTGAAGATAGTTGTTCTGAAGGACCAGCCTGGCGATATCATCCTCCATTTGCGAGAGGATTCCGTTGCGCTCCTCCAGGGTAATCCGGTCTCCCTGCATTTCAGCATTGAGCAGGATCTTGATATTGACTTCATGGTCTGAAGTATCCACGCCGGCTGAGTTGTCGATCGCATCGGTGTAGCACAATCCTCCATTTTGGGAAAACTCGATGCGGCCCAGCTGGGTCATGCCGAGATTTCCGCCTTCACCGATGACTTTGCAGCGAAGTTCATTGCCATCCACGCGCAGGCTGTCATTGTTGCGGTCCTGGGCATCCGCATGGGATTCCGAAGAGGCTTTGACGTAGGTTCCAATGCCGCCATTCCACAACAGTTCCACTTCTGATTTCAAAATGACATGGATCAGGTCGTCCGGGGCATACGCATCCTTCTCGGCTCCCAGTGCTTTTTTTGCCTGGGGCGAAAGGGCAATGGACTTGGCATCCCGTGAAAAGACCCCACCGCCAGGAGAAATCAGTTTCTGGTCATAATCCGTCCACGAAGAACGGGGGAGGTCAAAGAGACGCTGCCTCTCCGCATGACTTGCGGTGGGGTTCTCCGGTTCCGGGTCAATGAAGATATGCAAATGATTGAAAGCGGCGATCAGCTTGATCTGTTTCGAAAGCAACATGCCGTTCCCGAAGACATCACCTCCCATATCGCCGATTCCCACTACTGTGAACGGCTCTGACTGGATGTCTTTTCCCCGTTCCCTGAAATGGCGTTTGACGGATTCCCAAGCCCCCCTGGCGGTAATCCCCATTTTCTTGTGGTCGTAGCCGGCAGACCCCCCTGACGCAAAGGCATCGCCCAGCCAGAAACCACGCTGTTCGGAAATGGTGTTGGCAATATCGGAAAACGTCGCCGTCCCCTTGTCAGCGGCGACCACCAGGTAGGGATCATCCCCATCCAGCCTGACCACATGATCCGGGGGGATGATCCGGCTGCCGGCAAGATTGTCCGTGACATCCAGCAAGCCGCTGATAAAGATCTGGTAGCAGGCGATCACTTCCTTCTGGATTGCTTCACGATCGTGGTCCGGCAGTTGCTTGGCAACGAACCCTCCTTTTGAGCCGACGGGGACGATTACGGCATTTTTGACCCGTTGCGCCTTGACCAGGCCGAGGACTTCGGTCCGGAAATCCTCTGGCCTTTCGGACCAGCGCAGGCCGCCCCGGGCAATGGGCCCGCCTCGAAGATGTACCCCTTCCACCCGTGGGGAGTAGACAAATATTTCGAACTCCGGAGCGGGTTGGGGGATGCGCGGGATGGTCGCTGATTTCAGCTTCAGGGATATATAGGGTTTCTGCGAATGATTTCCATCCGGTTGAAAATAGTTGGTTCGCAACGTCGCATCCATCACGTCCAGGAGGGCACGCAGAATCCGCTCTTCATCCAGTGTGCTAACCGTATCGAGTTGACTTCTCACTTCCCCATGGAGTTTTTCCACGCCTTCCTGGTCTTTTTCGGGGTCGAACTGTTCCGTAAACAGGTCGGAGATGGCTGTTACCAGCACCGGGTTGCTGAGCAGTGCATTGATAATATAGGTCCTGCTGTAGCGCAGCCTGATTTGCTTGAGATACATGAAATACGCCCGGAACAGGCTCACACGATGCCAATCCAGCCCCGAGAACAGGGTGAGCTGGTTGAATCCATCGTTTTCGATATCACCATGCCAGCAGCGGATAAAGGTCGTTTCAAATTCCCTGCCATGATGGTCATAGTCGAAGGGGCGGCCGTCCACCCGGGCGATTTCGAATTCCAGTATCCGATAAACATCCCCCCCGGTGGTTTGAATTTTTTGTGGGCGTCCTCCCATGATCCGGACTCCCATGTTTTCAAGGACCGGCAGCACGTCGGACAAGGGGATTGAATTTTTGCATCCATAGATCTTGAAGCTTGCACGGTCCGAATCCGGTCGCTTCGACGGGCTCAAAACGGCATGGATGTCGTGTTGCTGCAGGGACAGGAAGATATCGATATCCTCTGCCGCATTCTCCACCGTATAGATTTCCTCGTAGGTTTTTGAAAAACCGCCGCGAAATTGCTGGAGTACCGTGGTCGCCCGGTCTCGGCCGGATTGCTTTTTTATGACCTCGAACAACTGGTCATACCAGTCCCGGGCAATGTTTTGAATGGTCCTTTCGAGTTCATCGGGGTCCACATCGATGACCCGGTCGGGGTCGGCCTGGATGGTATAGTGGATACGGGTCAGGATGGATGGCGAAAAATAGACATCGAATCCCACATCAATGGCATGCAGTTGATCACTGAGGCACTGCTGGATTTTCTGGCGTAACTGGCTGTTAAACAGGTCTTTGGGAACGTATACCAGGCAGGAGTAGTAGTGTCCGCAGACATTGTTGTGCAGATGAACCCGGGTTTTGCGCCTTTCCTGATTTAACAGTGTCATGGAAAGTGTATACAGACTGCTGCTTTCCATCTGAAACAGCTTTTCCCGAGGCAGTGTTTCGAGAATGGTTTTCAATTCCTTGTAGGCGTGCCCCCCCCGGCGCAGCCGGCTGGTTTCGAGGATATACGCCGTTTTTTTGCGCAAATGGGGGATATCCGAGGTGGGCATTGCGGCGGTGGAGCCGGCATAAAACCCCAGAAAACAACTGACCCGGGAATTTTTTCCCGTTGTGTCGCAACCGTGATTGAACAGAATGCAGTCCATGTAGTCGGGGCGATGGATCGTTGCCCGTTTCTTGGATATGGTGAGGATAATCGGGTCATCGGCGGTGGCGACAATGGGAGGTAAAACTTCGAGAACCGATTGGTTTCCCTCTTTCGCGACGGTTTTCAGCGATCCCAGGGCAGTGGATTCGATGATCCTTGATGAGGTCTTTTCTGGGGTGGACGGTACGTTCAGTTCGCAGTAACCGAGAAAAGCGAAATGGTCTTCCGTCAACCAGTTGAGCAGGGCCCCGTACTCTTCAAAAACAGGTCCCTTTTTCATTGATTCAACCGTTGTGGCACATTCCGTCATGCGGCTGCGCATGGCTTTCCAGTCCCCTACCACATCGTTGATGGTCAGGTTGACGACTCGAAGTGCGCGAAGGATGGACTCATGCTCGTCAACGGACGTAAAATCGATTTCGAACTGGATATACAATTCAGCAAAACACCGGTCCGGTTCGGTTTGTTCGGGGGAGGTGAAGCGTTCATAGGTGGTGGCGGTATGGTGTTGGTCCCGGGTCACGACGAATAACGGGAAGATGGATCGGAACGGGGTCTTGCGAAGCCCGTTCAACGCGATCTGCAGGGACTGAATGAGGAATGGCCGGTCTTCGGTAATGATATGGATGATCGTTGATTCATAGGGTTCCCGATCGGAGGTTCCGGTGGAGGACTGGTTTTCAATTTCAATGATGGTTTCCCCCGGCGGCCTGTGGACCCCGATCTGTCGATGCCGCAGGGCCAGGTCCCGGAAGTCCAGGGCGCGATGGGTGGAAAAATCCTGTCGGGAAAGCCGATGGTAGTAGGCGCGCAAAAACTCCACCTCCGATTCGGATTGAGGCGGGCTCAACGTCTTTTCAAGAGAAGAAATAAGGGATTCGGTTACGATATTTTTCATTGTCGCCATCCTGTTTCAAAATAAAAATGCCGAGGCAACCATTATACGTCCAGGGCGGCACATTTAAGCAAGGACTGTTTGTGGTAGTCTTCGGCTGTAATTCATTGTACACAGGGTGAAGCCGATATGTGGGTAAAAAATGAATGTTCTGACATTTGAGATCAAAACCATCCCGGACAGCCTTTCAGGAAGGCGATTGCATGGTCTGGATGGGCTCAGCGATGGGGAAGTGGCCAAGGTCCTGTTTGCCAAGCGTGTTCAGAAAACCGGGGGGTCCGATTTCCTGCCCCTGCACCTCCACAGGATTGTCGCCATTTCAGGAGTGCTGCGCATCCGGGAGGATGTCATGGTGTGGTCGCTGGGGGATGAAAATTCAGATGAAAAGGAACTGATCACCCGGTTTTACAATCTTTTGGATCGCTATTTGCCCACACCGGTCAGTTGGAATGGGAAAGGGTTCGATTTGCCGGTGCTGCACTACCGGTCACTGCTGAACCGGGTCCATGCCGGCGGATGCCGGAACAGCGGTGAACAGGACCGGGACCACTTCGGACATATCAGCCTGAGGGAGGCACTGTCTGGATTTAATCCCGACGCAGCGGCCCCTTTGCATGAAATTGCCGCGATGCTGGGATTCCCTGGAAAACCGGGGATGGAGGAAGCCTCCGTCTGGGAGAGTTATCAACGAGGTGACCTCGCAGGGATTCGAAATGACTGCGAGATGGAGGCATTGAACACTTTCCTGGTCTATTTGCGATGGGAGATCGTTCGTGGAAATTTGTCCGAGTCCGGATACCAAAGCGAGACGGAAAGGATCCGGGAATTTTTGGAAGATTCCTGTCGACCGCACTTCCAGGAGTTTCTGAAGGCATGGTGCCGGTAAGCCGGGATGGCTGTCACCATGGAATCGGTTGAAGCCAGGGTGGAGGACCTGTCCCACGATGGGTGGGGGATCGTCAGAACCGGGGACCGGGTCTATTTTGTCCCCGGGGTCCTGCCGGGAGAACGCATCCGATTTTTGCCTGGAAAAAAAAGAAAGCGCAGATGGACCGGACGGCTTGAATCCATTGTAGCGCCGTCCCGGGATCGGGTGGACCCTCCGTGTGAATATTTCGGCCGCTGTGGCGGTTGCGTGCTGCAGCACGCGAGCGCGGATGCCCAGCGCCGGTTCAAGGAGAAGGTGCTTGTGGACAATTTGCTGCGAATCGGCCAGGTGCAGGCGGAAGAGGTATTGCCTCCCATTCAGGGTGCGGACTGGCAATATCGACGCAAAGCCAGGCTAGGCATCCGCAATGTCCCCAAAAAAGGGGGGATACTGGTGGGATTCCGGGAAAGGGACAGTCATTTCATTACTCCATTGTCCCATTGCAGTACTCTGGATGTCCGGATATCCGCTTTACTCCCGGGACTGCAGGCGCTGGTTTCGAATTTGTCCGGAAACCATCGAATTCCCCAGATCGAGGTGTCCGCGGGAGACAGTACGGTGGACCTGATATTGAGACATCTTGAACCCCTGACCCCCGGCGACCGGGCCATGCTGAAGGATTTCGCAAGGACCCGCCAGGTGAACCTGTCATTGCAGCCCGGAGGCCTGGACAGTATCTCCCCGTTGTGGCCGGCGGCTCCGCCGACCCCCCATTATCGGCTGGGTCACTATGCCGTGACACTGGAGTTTGATGCCACCGATTTTATCCAGGTCAATGATCAGGCCAATCAGTTGATGGTGGAACGGGCGATGGAATTCCTTGACCCGGTGGCATCGGATGCCGTGCTGGACCTGTTCTGCGGCCTTGGAAATTTCACACTCGCGATGGCGCGTTCCGGTCCCCGGGTGCTGGGGGTGGAAGGCGAGGCGGCTCTGGTATCCCGGGGAAAATCCAATGCCCGCTTGAACCGTCTGGACAAGGTGCAATTCCAGCAGTTGGACCTGTTCCATGATGATCTGACCTCGCTGTGGGAGGGCCGCTCCTACAACAAGCTGTTGCTGGACCCGCCCCGGTCCGGGGCGTTTCATGTGGTCACCCGGCTGGTTCCAGAACTCCGGCCGGAAGTCATTGTGTATGTGTCGTGCAACCCCGCGACCCTTGCACGGGATGCTCATCACCTGGTCCATTCAAGCGGGTACCGATTTTCCCATGCCGGGACCATTGACATGTTTCCCCACACGGCGCATATCGAATCCATGGCCGTTTTTCACCGGCAATGATCAGCAGGTGGGTGTCCGGGGAAAGGCCCTGGGCGGTTCCGCCATGGATTCCAGGCCCGCCGCCCCGGAATCCGGATTTTCCCGAATTTCAGGGGTAAGGCCGGTTTGGAATGACGCCTAGTTTTTCCGGTTGCCGATGTCGTCCGGCAAATCTCTGGGAATTTCAGGAGTTGCGGCGACCCCTCCCATGGAGTTGACCGATGAGCCGAACCCTTTCTGGTTGTTATTCCGGTTCTTCTGATGCTTGGGCGGAGGCGGAGGCTTTGCGGGCCGGGGGCTTTGCTGCTGGTGAATCAGGTCATTGGTTTCAGTGGGGCCGAGATACCCTCCCTTGCCCCGGGCAGCGGCTTTTCCAGGGGATTTTGCCGGTTTGACCCCTGCCGTATTGCGGTTGGTACCGGGTTTTCGTGCCGGGGCTTTTTTCCGTTGGGGTCGGGGTCTGGCCGGCTGTTTTTTGCCTTGGTTGGGTGTGCGCCCATCGGGCTTCGCCGACTTTTTTTTGTGGGGGCCTTGAGCGCTCCCTCTGCCGGGTCCCCGTTTTTTCGCCGTGGTTTTTTTTCCTTTGCTTCGGTTTGGCTGGCGCGCCGGCCGGTCCGCACTGTCCGAACCCTTTTGCTGGGTTTTTCGTTTCGGTTTTTCCGGAGTGTCCGACTTGTCGTTCTTCGCCACCGCGTCTTCTTTGGACTGGGACCCAAACAACGCGGAGGTCAGCCGCTTGATCAACCCAGGATGTTCCGGGGGCTTTTCCGTGGTTTCCGCCTGCATACGGGCTGGTGGCGCTTCGTGACCGATCTGGTCCAACTGAACACTGGGCTTTTCCGGCTGTTTCATCTTCAGGCTTGCCGTCACGCTGGCCTGACGGGTTTCAATGTCCACTTTCTGTTCAAAACTGGAAACACCGGTGAGTGTATCCAGTTCATTGCTGGACAATCGCTTGATTTCAAAATGCGGGCTGTCCAGTTCATCGGTGGGTATAATGATAATTCTGGATGCCAGGCGTGTTTCGAGCTGATTGAGTTCGTAGCGCTTTTCATTCAGCAGGTAGGTAGCCATGTCCAGTGGCAACGTGACCTGGACCGCTTCCGTATTTTCTTTCAATGCGTCCTCTTCGATCAGCCGCAACAGGTTCAACGAAGATGAAATCACGCTGCGGATGTTGCCCATCCCCTCGCATCGAGGGCATTGCCGGTAATTGACTTCACTGATGGAAGACCGCAATCGTTGCCGGGACATCTCCAGCAGTCCAAAACGGGAAATCTGGCCGACCTGAACACGTGCCCGGTCTGCACGCAGCGCGGCTTTGAATCTGGATTGGACCGCTTGCTGGTTCTTGTGGGCCGACATGTCTATGAGGTCAATGACGACCAGGCCTCCCAGGTCCCGGATTCTCAATTGCCTGGCGACTTCCTCGACGGCCTCCAGGTTGGTGTGCAAAGCGGTCTCCTCAATATCCGCGCCTTTGGTGGCACGGCCGGAGTTCACGTCGATGGAAATCAGGGCTTCCGTGTAGTCAATGGTGATCGAACCTCCGGACCGGAGCCGTACTTCCCGCAAGTAGGCCGCACTGATCTGGCTTTCAATTTGATAACGTGAGAACAGCGGGATGCTGTCCTGGTACAGTTTCAGCTTCCTGGCATTGTGTGGCATGACCTGATTGATAAAACGCTGGGCACGTTCATAGACTTCGGGGTCATCAACGATAATTTCCGAGACATCGGCGGAAAGATAGTCGCGGATGGCCCGGACGATCAAGTTGCTTTCCTGGTAAATCAGGAAAGAAGCCTTGAGCTTCGCGGATTCCTGCTCGATGACTTCCCAGGTTTTCATGAGAAAATTCAGGTCCCACTGGAGTTCATCCTGGGTCCGGCCGATTCCTTCGGTTCGTGCGATGAGTGAATGTTGTGAATTCACATCCAGGTTCGCCAGCAACTGGCGCAATTCCGCACGGTCTTCCCCGGCGATGCGCCGGGAGATGCCGCCCCCCTTGGGATTGTTTGGCATGAAGACCAGAAACCGGCCTGCGAGACTGATGAAAGTGGTCAATGCCGCCCCTTTGGTCCCGCGTTCGTCCTTGTCTACCTGAACGATCATTTCCTGACCTTCCCGGATTACGGTATCGATTTTTACATTGGAAATGGGGATCTTGGAATTATAGTTTTGGAAATAATCGCGATAGATTTCCTTGAAGGGAAGGAATCCCTGTTTCTTGGCGCCGTAGTCGACAAAACATGCTTCCAGGCTGGGCTCCACCTTGGTGACCTTGCCCTTATAGATATTGCCTTTTTTTTCGGATCTGACGGCAGATTCCAGATCCAGATCAATCAGTCGTTGCCCGTCTACCAGGGCTACCCGAAATTCTTCTGCATGCGTTGCATTGAACAACATTCTTTTCATTTGTTACCTCCCTGAACCCGATTGGCGAACTTGCGTCCGCAACCATCAGGCCATTCTTATTTATCCCGGTTGGGGGATAAATGATGAAAAACCATGGAATGCTTAACGGTGAGCCAATAGAGAAAAAAGAATGGGGCGGGCGGGAGAGGAGGCCTTGATGAAATATAATTGCATGATTCTGATGATCAATAACCACACCAATACTGATTCCGCTCATCAGTGCTGAGCGGAATACTGAAATTCCTGGGAATCCGGATTGGCCTCACCCCCATACAGCGCCTGTTTTTGTCCACAGCCGCTTTTCCAGGTGTTTCCGTCATCCGGTTTCGCTTCTCCAATTCTTGTTTCGTGC
This sequence comes from Candidatus Poriferihabitaceae bacterium, assembly GCA_965214055.1. Classification (GTDB taxonomy): domain Bacteria; phylum Pseudomonadota; class Gammaproteobacteria; order Arenicellales; family Poriferihabitantaceae; genus WTGA01. The sequence continues at coordinate 2,892,460 of OZ243931.1, read as the reverse complement.
CCAATGCCACCTGATCCAGGGAAACCTGGCAGGATGATTTTCAAACATCAGGCATCGTCCCTCGTGGTTCGGTTTCCCACAATGTGCGAAGCCGACCGACAGCGATTGTCTTCTATCGTTTCACGGCAACTTCCTGATGTACCTGGAATGCAGGTTCAAACCCGCCCCGGTTCCGGTGTGCCATGTCCTTTGACCCTTTTACAGGCCCCGTATGGGCATTCCATACGATATGTGACCACCATTTGCGGCCACAGTCAAACTATTCATTTTGTCTCATTTTATCGAATGGGCTCTCACAGACAGGCAAGATTCCAAACTTGATATTCAGTGATTTGAATACAGAAAACCCATTTCCCCCGGAAAACCTGACTGCCGATTATGCACCTGCCTGTAGTGGTCGATTCAGCACCAGACGACTGTTCCGGTCGACTGCTCGACTATAGCAAGCTTGTGAGGGGAACACAAGACAATCAAGGACGTGCAAGGACGTGTGCCAACGCAATTCTAAGATGCCCCCTTTTACTCCCCCCCGCTTCCCAGACCGGGTGTATTGGCTTGAATTAACCGAAGAAGTTTTTTCATTTGCAAGTGTCTCCCGTATGTCTTCGGGGCAACGCGTACGCTTCCCCGAAACCGCCAATGGGTGATCGATGGCCTCTCGGAAAATCAGCCATGGGAGCAGCCATCAGACGTAACCGTATCACTGTCCCTTGACGATTTTCCCATGAGTACACGGCGCTGGCACACATGGATAAAGTGGCGGGTGGGCCAAAACTCTCTGTACGGTGAATGTTCAATCACCGCGATGGCAAGCGCAGGGTTCAGCGAAATCCCTGTGCAATCTCCCTGTGACCGCGGGAAGTAACGCGTCGTACAGGACCGGGAATTCATTTTGGACCCGGTCGTGCTCTGTGAATCGCCAAAAGAGATTTCGACGCTGGAAGAAATCGGAAATAGAGTGAACACGCTGGTTCAGTATAATTTGCTCATAATAATAGGCTTAAGATAGCTTAATGCTTATTTAAGCAGGCATTTCTTCCTTGATTGCTGCGGATATTACTGCTATATATGATTATAATATTGGCCATTATATGTCCTGATGACCATTCATCCAGTCTTTTTGTGTTCAGTGTCAATGATGGCAAAGCAACGAACCTATACCCAATACGCCCAGGAGGCCGCTGTGCTCATGGGGAAACAGATCAAGCTGGGGCGCAAGCAACGCCGGTGGTCTGAAAAAAATCTGGCGGAACGTGCGGGCATTTCCCGGAGCACGCTGCAAAAAATTGAAAACGGAAAAATGGGCTGCGCCGTTGGCCTGGTCTTTGAGGTTGCAACCCTCGCTGGCGTAAAACTGTTTGAGCCTGACAGCATGCCGCTTTCAAAGCATATCGAGCATACGCGGGATCAAATCGCACTGTTGCCACAACGCATAAAAGCGACGAAAAAGACGGTGCGCGATGACTTCTGACTCTATTGGAAAAGATCCAGAGAAAGAAGCGTTTGTCTGGGTGTGGCTACCGGACGAAACCCAGCCCATTGTCGCCGGACGGCTGGAAGCTGACTTTTCTCATGGACGCGGCACGGTCTTGTTCAACTATGGCAGGAGTTATCTGGAACGGATCAACGACGACCAGTCTGTCATGTCCATCTATGAGCCCGAATTGCCATTGGAGGCGGGAGCGTTGCCCCTGCCCACAGGGCTGGCTAGGCCCGGCTGTATCCGCGATGCTGCTCCCGATGTGTGGGGACGGCGTGTGATTATCAACAGGAAACTCGGCCTTAAGGGTGTTGGCACGGATACTGCTGAGCTGGACGAACTGACCTACCTGCTGGAATCCGGATCAGATCGGGTCGGGGCACTGGATTTTCAGCGTTCGCCGACCGAGTATGTGCCGCGTGTTGCGAATAATGTCCGCCTGGAAGTGCTGATTGAATCCGTCGACCGGGTTGAAAAAGGCGTTCCCCTCACATCGGAACTCGATCAGGCATTGTTCCATGGCACCTCGATTGGCGGTGCGCGACCGAAAGCCTTGATCGAAGATCATGGCAAAAAGTATGTCGCTAAGTTTTCATCCAGTACAGATCTCTACAGTGTTGTGAAGGCAGAGTTCATTGCAATGCGATTGGCTGCGATGGCAGGACTCCATGTAGCCCCCGTGAAATTGGCCAAGGCGGCCAACAAAGACGTGCTCCTGATTGAGCGCTTTGATCGTTTGCCAAAGAACCGGCAATGGTCACGCAAAGCGATGGTGTCGGCACTGACGATACTCGGTCTTGATGACATGATGGCTCGGTACGCCAGCTATGAAAAACTCGCTGAAATCATTCGCTTCCGTTTTTCTGATCCCAGGGACACTCTGAAAGAGCTGTTCTCTCGGCTGGTGTTCAATATTCTTTGTGGCAACACCGACGACCATGCCCGCAATCACGCTGCATTTTGGAACGGGAACGAACTAACCCTGACACCAGCCTATGACATTTGCCCGCAAGGCCGCACCGGGAATGAGGCATCACAGGGCATGTTGATAACCGGCAATCATAATCTCAGCCAACTAAAACTGTGCCTTCAGACAGCCAGGCATTTTTTCCTCTCTGAGGAGGATGCTCACGCTGTATTTAACCGCCTGATCGAGACCATTGAACAAAATTGGAAAGTGGTTTGCGATGAAGCCGACCTGAGTGAAGTGGACCGATCGCTTCTTTGGGGGAGACAGTTCCTTAACCCCTATTCGACCACGACCGAATAGTGCGTGACTCCAGGCCACAGAGACCCTGGAGTTTCGGGGAACTCCGGGAATCGGGGAGGGAGACCTGGAACCGGAAGCGGATGGACTGGATCGGCTGAATACGGATATTGACTGGTCCATGGCGGCGAGATAGTAGTGACCTGATTTCTTCCCGGGGGAACCAGGGTCTGTCCCGATCCTGGGGGGTGCCCTGTGGACGAGAACGGATTCGGGATGTACTGGCTCGACCGCACACTCGGCTGGCGCTGAACACCGATACCACGATGGGTCCGGTCAACTGCCCCGCAACCTGCTTGCCTGCCAATACCGAGATATCCCCGGTACCTACTGCAGGATTGGTCCGCAGAATCACAACAATGGATTGTATTCGGAACACACAGTGTGTAAACTCTCGCGCCTCAATAGGCGCGTAGCTCAGTTGGTTAGAGCACCACCTTGACATGGTGGGGGTCGTTGGTTCGAATCCAATCGCGCCTACCAGAAACCATAAAATAATCCGGCCAGTCTGGTCGCTGATGTTCGGAATATAAAGATTCAGGGATTTTTCGTTTGATTCCAGAAACCACGCGCTCTGTTGTAGGGAGCGCCACTGAAACTGCCCAATAGTCGATTGCCCATGTTGCAGATTGCCCTGCCTGACGGATCCATCCGTGCCTATGATCATCCAGTCACTGTTGCGAAGGTCGCCCATGACATTGGCCCAGGTCTCGGGAAAGCGGCCATTGCGGGAAAAGTCGATGGCCGGATGGTGGATGCCAGCACCCGGTTGTCCAACGACTGTACGTTGGAGATTGTGACCGCGGGAAGTGAAGAAGGGTTGGAAATTATCCGGCACTCTACAGCGCACCTGCTGGCCCAGGCAGTCAAGCAGCTTTTTCCCGGCGCCCAGGTCACCATCGGGCCGGTCATTGAAAACGGTTTTTACTACGATTTTTCCTACCCGGACGGTTTTTCCGAAACCGACCTTAAAAGGATTGAAGAACGCATGCTGGCGTTGGCCCGGGCGGATCATGCGGTGGAGCGGTCGGTGATGGACCGTGACGAAGCGGTGGACTATTTTCGCAGGGAAGGAGAGCAGTACAAGGCGGACATCATCCGCAGCATCCCCGACGGTGAACCAATCTCCCTGTATGGTCAGGATGACTTTGTTGACCTGTGTCGGGGCCCCCATGTGCCCAGTACCCGCCATCTCAAGGCGTTCAAGTTGATGAAGGTGGCCGGTGCGTACTGGCGGGGGGATTCCCGCAATGAGATGCTGCAGAGAATTTATGGCACTGCCTGGGGGGATGCCAAGGCGCTGAAGGCCTACCTGAGGCAACTCGAAGAGGCGGAAAAGCGGGATCATCGAAAACTCGGTAGGCAGTTGGACCTGTTCCATATGCAGGAAGAGGCCCCTGGAATGGTTTTCTGGCATCCCCGGGGATGGACGCTGTACCAGATTTTGCAGCAGTATATGCGTATCGAACAGCAAAAAAGAGGGTACCGGGAAATCAATACGCCGGAAGTGGTGGATTTCACCTTGTGGAAAAAATCCGGTCACGCTGACAAATTTGGGGAGGACATGTTTTCAGTACAGTCCGAAGGACGGGACTTTGCCCTCAAACCCATGAATTGTCCGTGTCATGTCCAGGTGTTCAACCAGGGGTTGAAAAGTTATCGGGACCTGCCTCTGCGGTATTCGGAGTTCGGGTCCTGCCACCGGAACGAGCTCTCCGGTGCGCTGCATGGACTGATGCGGGTTCGCGGTTTCGTGCAGGACGATGGGCATATCTTCTGTACCGAAGACCAGATCCAGGATGAAGTGTCGGACTTTATCGATTTTCTCCACCATGTTTATTCCCGGCTCGGGTTCACCGATATCCTGTACCGTCTTGCCACACGGCCGGAGAATCGGGTGGGCACCGATGAAAGCTGGGAGAAATCCGAAGCGGCCCTGGCCCGGGCGCTGGACCACAAGGGGTTGCCTTGGGAGGAATTGCCGGGAGAGGGGGCTTTCTATGGACCCAAAATCGAATTTTCCCTGAAAGATGAGATCGGGCGCATCTGGCAGTGTGGCACCATGCAGGTGGATTTTTCCATGCCGGGAAGGCTGGATGCCTCCTATATTGCCAAAGATGGCTCCCGGAAAACCCCGGTGATGCTGCATCGTGCACTGCTTGGCTCCATGGAGCGTTTTATTGGAATACTCATCGAAAACTGGGACGGAAAATTTCCGGTGTGGCTGTCTCCCGTTCAGACCGTGGTCATGAATATTACGGACAAGCAGCAGCAATACGCCCGCAGGGTCCAAAAAACATTGGAAAAACAGGGATACCGGGTGGAATGCGACTTGAGAAACGAAAAGATCGGCTTTAAAATCCGCGAGCACACATTGCAGCGCATCCCCTACTTACTCATCGTTGGTGACCGGGAAGTCGAAACCAACACCATCTCTGTTCGAGCGCAAGGTGGAGAAAATCTCGGCACGATGTCCATTGGGGAATTCGTCAGTGCGTGGTTGACCGCCGGCAACAGTGAGTAGACTGTTCGGGCAATTGTTGAGATAATGCGGGAATGGTGTATTGGTCAGAGATACCACGGCTGTGCGGCAACGCCCCGGTGTCATGCAGTGATTGCATGGGAGCCGCCACATGCATGTGAGCACCTGGAAACGGTGAAACCCAGGCCGGAGAATCCGGTTGCCCTGAGCGGGTAAATTAACGATACGAGGAACCAGACATAGCCAGAACAAAACAGAGAAATTTAAACGAGAAAATTACCAGCGACCCGGTTCGGGTGATCGGAAGTAATGGAAATCAGCTGGGTATTCTATCCCTTAAAGAGGCCACTGCGGCTGCGCAGGAAGAAAATCTGGACCTGGTTGAAATTTCACCCAGCGCGACCCCGCCGGTTTGCAAGGTAATGGATTATGGAAAGTTTCTTTACAACGAAAGCAAGAAACGGCAGGATGCCAAGAAAAGACAGAAGCAGATTACCATCAAGGAAATCAAGTTTCGTCCAGGCACCGATATTGGAGATTACCAGATTAAACTCAGGAAACTGACGGAGTTTCTCCAGGTCGGCAACAAGACGAAGGTGACCATGCGGTTTCGTGGCAGGGAGATGGCCCACAAGGAACTGGGGCTGGAGATGCTGGACAGGGTGAAGCATGACCTGTCTGACATTGCAGAAATCGAGCAGACCCCGACTCTTGAAGGTCGGCAGATGATTATGGTGATGGCGCCCAAGAGGCGATAAAGCAAGAGGAGATAAAGGTGGGCAGCCACCCGGTTTGACCGGAGAGGTTGTCCAAATCAGCGAGAAGTAGTCCAATCCAGAACTACAATTGCTTTGAACATGAATATCAGTGGAATCAATGCCACTGCAAATACTGGAGAAAACAATGCCAAAACTGAAAACCTGCAGAGGGGCTGCAAAGCGCTTCAAGCGGACATCGACGGGAAAATTCAAGCGATCGCAGTCGCATCTGAATCACATCCTGACCAAGAAATCCACCAAGCGAAAACGGCATCTTCGTCACGCAAGGCTGGTGCACGCCGCTGACCATGCGGCGGTCAGGCAAATGTTGCCATATCGCTGAACGGGGGTCGATCATGCCAAGAGTAAAACGCGGGGTCACGGCCAAGGCCCGACACAAAAAAGTTCTCAAACAGGCCAAAGGCTATCGGGGTGCACGCAGCCGTTTGTTCAAGGTCGCCAAACAGGCGGTAGACAAAGCGGGTCAGTACGCCTACCGGGACCGGAGACAGCGCAAACGTCAATTCCGGGCATTGTGGATTGTACGGATCAATGCGGCGGCCAGGGAGCATGACATGAATTACAGCCGATTCATCGCTGGCCTGAAAAAAGCGGCCATTGATCTCGACAGGAAAGTACTGGCGGACATCGCTGTGAATGACAAGGCCACCTTCGGCCATCTGGCGGAACAGGCAAAACAGGCGTTGGCCAGTTAGCCTTTCCGGGATGGGAGGGGGTGCCGGGGATGTGGTTTCATCGTTTCGCTGTGCATTGTGTGATTGTCCCATTGCCAATGAAGGGGTAAGTTGGGTACCATTTTGTTTTTCATCACGGAGTGCTGGTTCATTACTGCGGTCGCCGGACCCATGCAAAGTGCCTGTCTGCCTGAATTGTGATCAGGTGGAATCCTGATGCGGCAATGCAGGTTTGGTGCGGCGCTGAATGCGAAGGCGGCTGTCGGATGACCGGAGGATTTTCCCGTCTGCCCATCCACGTAAGATCAATCCAGAATTAATTTTTATTTATGGTGGCGCCGAATTCAGGCCCAGGGCTTGAAGAACTGAATTTACAGGCCGAACAGGAAATTGCTGCTGCAGATTCTGCTGTTGCACTGGAGGAGGTTCGGGTTCGGTATCTGGGAAAAAAAGGCTCAATTACCGAACAGTTGAAGCGGATCGGCAGTCTGCCGGCCCATGAACGCAGAGATTTTGGCCGGGATGTCAATCAAAGCAAGGCGAGGGTCGCACGGGAACTGGAGCAAAAAAGAACCGCTCTGGAAGCCAGGGCACGGTCCAGACAGATTGCGTCGGAAAACCTGGATGTCACCCAGCCCGGGCGCCGTCAATCCTTGGGTAGCATTCATCCGGTGACCCGGACATTCCGGCGCATGGAGAGAATATTTGACCGGGTCGGGTTCGATGTTGCATCCGGTCCTGAGATTGAAGACGACTATCATAATTTTGAAGCACTGAATATCCCGGCGGATCATCCTGCCAGGGCGATGCACGATACGTTTTATATTGATGGGCATACCGTGTTGCGAACTCACACCTCACCGGTCCAGGTCCGGTATATGAATGGCCATGCCCCTCCCATTCGCGTGATTGCGCCGGGAAAGGTATACCGTTGTGATTCGGATGTCACCCACACGCCCATGTTTCACCAGCTGGAGGGGCTGGCCATTGACCGGGAGGTTACGTTTGCCGATTTAAAGGGCATACTGATCCACTTTATTCATGAGTTTTTCGAAAAAGAACTCCCGGTCCGGTTCCGTCCGTCCTACTTTCCCTTTACCGAGCCTTCCGCCGAAGTGGACATGGGGTGTGTTTTTTGCAATGGACAGGGATGCCGGATCTGCAAGCATACGGGCTGGCTGGAAGTCCTGGGATGCGGAATGGTGCATCCGGATGTGCTTCGCCACGGAGGCATTGACAGTACACGGTACAGCGGGTATGCCTTTGGCATGGGGGTGGAAAGAATGACCATGCTTCGTTATAGTATCAATGACTTGCGTTTGTTTTTTGGCAACGAGTTGAGTTTTCTGAGACAGTTTTGAGCATCGGGAAGCCCTGGTTATGCTGGTAAGTGAATCCTGGCTGCGGGAGTGGGTCTCCACCGAGGCCTGTTCTGAGGCATTGTCCGAACGGTTGACCCTCGCGGGCCTGGAGGTGGAGTCGGTGGACACGGCGGGACCGGACCTGGACCCCCGGATTGTCGTGGGGGAAGTCACCGCCGTGACCGGGCATCCGGATGCTTCGCAACTGCAGGTATGTGCCGTGGATGCCGGGGAGCGCTCCATCCACTCCATTGTCTGCGGGGCGAAAAACATTCGGGCCGGGTTGAAAACAGCGGTTGCACTGCCAGGAGCCGTGCTCCCCCGGTCAAACGCGGTCACGGCCCGTACGATTCGTGGAGTGCAGTCTGAGGGCATGATTTGTTCTGGAGAGGAACTGGGGCTGGAGGAAAGTTCGGAAGGCATCTTGGAACTGGATGAGGGTGCCCCGCTGGGGGCGGCCATCGGTGACTACCTGGATTTGCGGGATCATCGATTCCAGCTTGAACTCACCCCCAACCGTGGAGATTGCCTGGGAATTCTCGGGGTCGCCCGGGAGGTGGCGACGCTGATGGGGGGTACGCTTGTCCCGGGCACGGTCCCGGAGAACCGGTTGACCTCCCGGGTTGCCCTTGAAGTCGTGCTAGAAGCTCCAGCCGGGTGCCCGAGATATGTCGGACGGGCCATTACCGGGATTGACGTGTCTGCGAAAACCCCGGACTGGATGGTGGAAAGACTCCGCCGGTCCGGTATGCGCAGCATCAACGTGGTGGTGGATGTCACCAATTACGTGATGCACGAACTGGGACAACCCATGCATGGATTCGATTTTTCAAAAATCGTGGGCGGTATCCAGGTGCGAATGGCCAAAAAAGGCGAAACCCTCACGCTGCTTGATGGCAATACCGTGACGCTGGAACCCGAAAACCTGGTTATCGCGGACCATCACAATGCCATTGCGCTGGCCGGGATTATGGGAGGAGAAAACACCGCGATTTCGTCCGATACCCAGGATATCTACCTGGAAGCCGCCTATTTTTCGCCCTCCGCAATATTGGGCCGGGCGCGACGGTTTGGCATGCAGACCGATGCCTCCCACCGGTTTGAGCGGGGCGTTGACAGCCAGTTGCAATTGCAGGCCATCGAGCAGGCCACGGCACTCGTGATTCGCATTGCAGGGGGACATGCCGGGCCCATCTCCCATGCGGTTGAGAAGTCTGCGTTGCCCAGGGCCCCCAGGATAAAGTTCGAGGAATCGGAAATCCAGCGTATTCTGGGCATCCGGGTCCCGTCAGCAACCACGGCAGCAATCCTGGCAGACCTCGGCATGCAAGCCACCCGAACGGATGTGGGCTGGAATGTGGTTCCCCCCAGTTGGAGACATGATATTCAGGCATCCCACGATCTGGTGGAAGAAGTGGGCCGATGCCATGGATTTGACCAGATATTGCCCCGGGCGCCGACAGCGGAGCCACAGGTCGGAGCACATCGGGAAAATCGGATTTCCCTGGACGAGATCAAGCAGGGGATGGTGTATCTTGGGTTTCATGAGGTCATCACCTACAGTTTTGTCGAGCCGGAATCCCAGCAACAGCTCCTTGGCCGGGGAAACGCAATCCCACTGCAAAACCCCATTGCCGACAATATGTCTGTGATGCGGCAAAGCCTGTGGCCAGGATTGCTCGACGCATTGAAAACCAACCTCAACCGCCAGGAGGAACGGGTCCGACTGTTTGAAACGGGCCAGGTATTCCTCGGGGAGGAGGAACCCGGCCGCTGCACGGAGACCGGGAAACTGGGAATCATCCTGTGTGGCAACCAGCAGCCCCGGCAATGGGGGGAAGAGGCGGTTGAATGTGATTTTTTTGATCTGAAGGGATGCCTGGAATCCATTTTTACTCTTACCGGCCAATCCGGTAAATTTGAATTTCACCCGTCCACGAATCCGGCCATGCACCCGGAACAGTGTGCCAGCATTGTTTTCAGAAATCAGGAAATTGGGCATCTGGGAAAGTTGCACCCGGTTCACCAAAGAGACCATGATATCGAAAGAGCGGTTTACCTGGCTGAGTTTGAACTGTCTGCGCTGCGCGGTGCCAATTTGCCGGTATTTGCCGAAATTTCGAAATTTCCTTCGGTGCATCGGGACCTTTCCGTGATGGTGGATGAAGACATTCCGGTACAGTCGATTTTGCAACAGATCCGGGCGGTTGCAGGGCCACATTTGAGAAAGTTGGAATTATTTGACATCTACAGAGGGTGCAATGTGAAAAAAAACAAGAAAAGTTTGGCTTTCAGCTTGACCTTCCAATCCGAGTCAAGCAACCTTACATCATTGGAAATGGAGACAGAGATAAAAAATATAATTCAGGTGCTCAATGAGGCGTTTGGCGCTGAGATGAGAACCTGAGAAAAATAGACATTCACAGTGCTTCAGGGGAACAAAATTTAATGACGGTGACCAAGGCGGAATTGGGAAAAACGCTGTTCGATGAGGTTGGACTGAACAAACGGGAGGCAAAGGAGTTCGTGGAAATATTTCTTGAGAAAGTCAGGCAGTCCCTACAGGAAGGGTCTTCAGTCAAACTGTCTGGATTTGGAAGTTTCAAGCTCCGGGACAAAAAATCACGGCCAGGACGCAATCCGAAAACCGGGGAAGAAGTGGCGGTTTCTGCAAGGCGGGTCGTGACCTTTCGTTCAAGCCAAAAGCTGAAGGAAGGTGTGCTTCGGAATTCACTCGAGTTGACAGAAAAACTGGGGAGGGGTAGATAATCACAATGCTTGATCCCAGTGGGTTTGAGTTGCCGCCCATTCCAACGAAACGCTACTTTACCATTGGCGAGGTGAGCAAGCTGTGTGACGTCAAGCCCCATGTGTTACGATACTGGGAACAGGAATTTGAACAGCTAAAGCCGGTAAAAAGAAAGGGAAACCGCCGGTATTACCAAAGACATGAAGTAAAGCTGATACGGCAGATTCGAAGATTGCTCTATGCGGAAGGATTTACGATCAGCGGTGCCCGGGTACGGCTTGAGCAGTTCGCCAATGAGGGGAATTCTGCTCCCGCCCTGCTATCCGACGCGCAGGATACTTCGAAAATGGTCGAACAACTCATCGCCGAGTTGGTGGAAGTCCAGGAAATTCTGAACTAGAGATAAAGAAAATGCCGACCGGACTCAGGAGTTGTCCGGTTCCATTTTTGATTCGGGGTGTGGCGCAGCCTGGTAGCGCACCGCAATGGGGTTGCGGTGGTCGGAGGTTCAAATCCTCTCACCCCGACCAGATCAGTATTATCAATGGTTTAAAGGATTATTATTACTGTCCACATTCACTATTGTGTCGAGGGATTCCATCACCGGATGTGCATTCCTTGAAACCGGACAGTTTCGATGACCGTGCTGGCAGGGAGCCCCCGGGATTTCAATTCGAATCCGGAATCAGAAGGCCCCCGATCTTATGTACTGGAGGAAAAATCATTGAGCACATTGTCCCCTGCCCAGCTTGACCTGCAGGCCGCTGCCCGGGAACTTGCGGAATCTGAATTCAGGCCCCGTGCAGCAGAAATTGATCGTACGGAACAGTATCCCTGGGACAACATTGAGAAGCTGAACCGTGCAGGTTTTATGGGAATGACCATTCCGAAGAAATATGGCGGACTGGGCAGGAACTGTCATGATGCAGTCATTGTTATCGAGGAAATGGCACGTTGTTGCAGCACCATGGGCAGGGTGACCGTGGAAGCCAACATGGGGGCGCTCGGAGCGGTCATGGAATACGGTTCCGAGAAACAAAAGCAGCTCATTGCGGCCTACGTATTGTCCGGGGACAAACCCGCCATCTGTATCACCGAACCCGATGCAGGCAGTGCGGCCACCGACATGACCACCACCGCGGTAAAAAAAGGCGATCAGTATATTCTCAACGGCAAAAAGTACTGGATCACCGGGGGCGGAGTGTCGAAACTGCACCTGGTATTTGCCCGGCTGATGAAAGACGGTACCTCCCAGGGGATTGCCGGTTTCATTGCCATACGCGGCCGGACCCCCGGCCTGGTCATTGGTCCACGAGAACCCTCCATGGGAGTGCGGGGCCTGCCTGAAACCGAACTGTTCTTTGAAGAAATGGAAATTCCTGAAGACATGATTGTCCTCCCTCCCGGGGGAATCCGAAAAGGATTTTCCGGTTTGATGAACGCCTACAATGCCCAGCGGGTGGGAGCGGGAACCGTTGCGTTGGGCATTGCCCAGGGCGCCTATGAAAAAGCGCTTTCCCGGGCACTGAGCCGGGAACAGTTCGGTCGACCAATCGGTGAGTTTCAGGGGGTGCAGTGGATGCTGGCGGAGATGTCCATTGGACTTGGTGCGGCGCGTGCCCTGCTGCATGCAGCCGCTGCTGGGGCGGGAGACGGTTTTCCCGACATGTGTATCGCCGCCCAGGCAAAGGTGCTGGCTTCCGAGACCGCCATCAAAGTCACCAACGAGGCCCTGCAGATCCATGGTTCAATGGGCTACTCCCGCAATCGGTCCCTCGAACGTCGGGTCCGGGATGCGCGGATGTTCACCATCGCCGGAGGCACCGCCCAGATTCTGCGTACCCAGATCGCCGGGTCCATCCTGGGGATCAAGACTCCCCAGACCCGGGATGGATATGCAAGGCTGGCCCGGCAGGGCACCGGTATGGAGACCACCGGGTCCCCACCGGATTGAGTCTCCCCATGGGCCGGAATCTTCGAAGGGAGTGATAAGAACAGAATAAAGGACTTTCATGATGCTGAAAAACCATGTTGATTCCCGGGGTCTTTCCTTTACCGCCTCCGGTACACAGAGTGTCGAACGCTTTGAACGCCTGACGACTTCCTACATGGGCATGTTGCCCGGGACTGGAGACCTGCTCAAAGAGCTTTGCCAGAGCGACCCGGATATGCCCATGGCACTGTGTACGAAGGGGTACTTCGCCAAGCTCATCGGAAGTGCGCGGCATTCAGAAAAGGCCAGGGAGATTTCCGACAGTCTGAACCGGCACATTGAAACCATTGGCGGGAATCTCCGTGAAAAACAGCACGCCGGGGCCCTGGCAGCCTGGTGTGCAGGCAGACTTGACGAAACCGCCCGGCTCTGGGAACGGATCCTGCTGGAACATCCCCAGGACGGGATGGCGTTACGGCTGGCTCATTTCATGCATTTTTACACCGGCGACGGTCGTCAAATGCGGGACTCCATTGCTCGGGTTCTTCCCCGGTGGCCAGCACAAGACCCGGACTATGGTTTTGTGCTCGGCATGTATGCGTTCGGGCTGGAGGAGTCTGGCGAGTATGTTCAGGCGGAACAATATGGCCGGTCGGCAACAATGCACAATCCACGGGACGCCTGGTCGGTGCATGCGGTGGCCCATGTCCTGGAAATGACCGAACGCCACCAGGAAGGCATCGAATGGGTCAGCGCGCTGGAAAAGGACTGGTCCAGTGTCAACAACTTCCGCTTTCACCTGTACTGGCACCAATGCCTGTACCACCTCGAACGGGGTGAATTGGATTCGGTGATGCGCCTGTATGACGAGCAGATCGTTTCGGATATCGAAACCGATTTTTACCTTGACATGTGCAACGCCACTTCGCTTCTTTGGCGACTGGAAATGTTTGGCGTGGAGGTTGGAGAGCGCTGGCATCGGCTGGCGGCCGTCGCGAAAAACCATGTGGGCGATACCGATCTGATCTTTGTCTCGCTGCACTACTTTATGGCCCTGATCGCCGCCGGAGACCGGGAAGGGGCCGAAAGAATGACGGCAACCATCCGCGAGTGGTCCCGGCTGGAGACCACTCAGGCCAGGGTTTGTGCGGAAGTCGGGATGGCATTGGCCCAGGGCCTGGAATATGCCCGGAACGGGGAGTATTCTAAGGCCTTCGTGAAGATGGAACCGGTGCGGTATCGCCTTGACCGAATCGGCGGCAGCAAGGCACAGCGGGATGTGTTTCACATGATTCTGCTGGATATGGCCCGGTCGGGTCAGGATGCGTTGAAAGCACGTGCCCTGTTTGCCGAACGACTGGGGCACAAACCGCGTTCAGGTTGGGCATGGAAACACTACAGTACGACGCTGAATGCCCTGGGAGAGGAGGATGCGGCCAAAGACGCTGCAATGCGCGCCAGCGAGGTGCTGGCATCGTCCTGATTGGGATTATTTTTCCGGAACATTTTCATGACGGCAAAGCCGTCCCGGATCGGGAACGACGCGGATGGAATCCGGTATCGCTGCCGGCGACCCGTTAGCTCTGGGTCTGCACACCCATCAACACGACCAGAAACATGCCCAGGACAATCAGGAAAAACTTCAGGGATGACCGGAAGAATTTCCGGCGGTGGTAGATCCCTTCTTCAGTGAAATTTTCATCTTTCAACCATCCGATTGTCGCGGTGATAAACAGGGAGGCTCCCGGGGCTTTGTGCGTGAGCATGCTGAACATGGACAAGACCGCCCCGATCCAGTAGACGAATGCGGCGGCAGCAAGAATCAGGTAGGCCCCGGTGAGTAGGTGTTGGATCATCTGGATATTATAAATCCTGCAGGAAAATACCAAAAGCCCAATCCGGCTGTCTAGTCTGAACCGGACGGGAGATGACGTCCGGCATGATGAATGACGATCTTCCGGTTTGCCTCGTCCCAGTGAAAGTGCAGGCGGAAACACCGTTCCGGGGCCCCGGAGTCCCCGATCCCAAGGTGTTTTCCAATGTCGACCACCTTGTTCCGGTATCGCCTTTGAAATCAATCTGGTAGGGTCTGCCAGCGGCGATGGCAGCGCCCAGCTGAAGGGACTTGTCGGGACCATACACATGGAAATACTTTTCCCGGAGTATTTCCAGGCAGCGTCTGACCTTGCCAAAGTCCCGGTACGGGGAATTCTGCGCGGAACGAAGCCCTGCCGAGGTAATAGCCAATCTCCCCCGACTGGTAGCGACCATCTGTTCAACCAGTTCCACCAGGCTGGCTGGTTGCACTGCCGCAACCCCGTTCTTTGCGTGATGGTGCACGGACACCACCTCTTCAAAGGAGATCAGGGAGGCCAGCACCTCATTCATGGGCGCGTTGGTATTCCCTCCGCTGGTCGCCGGAGTCGGGGCGTTGGTTTCCATGGCCAGTCGTCGGATGGCCCGGCCAATCCTCTTGTGGTGATTCTGAAGCTGCTTTTGGGAATGGATAATTGCGCGGATTTCCTCTTCACAATGATCTGGCCGGCTGATTTTCGCGACCAGTGGAGCAATGGCCCTGTTAATTTTCGGAAAGATCCCCCGATACCGAATCCATTGCCGAACGGTTTCGATTCCAATCTGTATGCCGTCGTTACACAGGCGCTGATGCAGGGCTTCCAGCGAACCACAGGCTTGGATTGCACGGTCTACATGGTTCAGCCACCGGTTAATCTGGATACCGTGCGCTGCCTGGTCTGGCAGGGGTTCGCGGGCGTACTCCTGCAGAAAATCCATCAGGTCCAGATCTTCACCGTTTTCACTCCTGATCTGCACAAGCTGGACCCCGGGAGAGATGTTTTTCGCGGGCCTGTGATCAAGCGCTGCGCGATCAGAGATTCCGTCCAGGGAGTAGACAAGTTGATGCCTGTGGTAACGGTACGTTCCACGCTCGGTAACAATCGTTACTTCATCGGTTTGCAGGTGGACCTTTTTTCACAGCACCCGGGGATGGCCACTCAAGGACAGACCACAGTGGGCCAACCCCGGCCGGATCAACCGCCGGTGTCGGCGCCACCGTCTTGTGGGCGATGTATTGGCCGCTGCACTGGTTCCAGGTACATTCCTGGAATTCAACGTTTTTCCGGGGCATCTCCCCGGGGGAAAGATCATCCAGATGCCACCATTGTTCCTTTTGTTGGAGATGATTCTCCCGGGATGCGATCCATTCAGACGCGTGTTGCTGCAACCACTTTTTTTCCTGTGGGTAGACCAGCCAGTGTGTTCTTTCTCCCAGGTACACCACCCATCCCTCGCTTTTTCCAGGGTGGCCCAGGATCAGGACCTTCTGAAAAGGCTTGTCGAGCTTTCGGTATCTCTCCTTCGCACTTTTTGCCCCGACGACGGTTAGCTGCCCGGATTCAACCGCAGGCAGGTGGTCCTGGTTCAGCCAACTGGAAAGCACGTCTGCTTCCCATTCCGATTGAACGACAATCAAGTGGTCTTTACCGGGTGCATCGGTTTCGTTTAACCAGTATTCAGGAAAGATGGTGGGGATACGGTGGGTTGCACGGTGTAGAATAGGGAATGCCCGGATTTCGGGCAGTCGTTCCTGCCGTGAAATTTCCTACCCACAGGGCAGAAGGATTGACCGGAAAATCGAATCAAAATTCAGGTGAGGTATCCATGATCCAATATTTTCAACCAAAGTGTGTCCCCGAGTCCGCCGCACCGTTCACCCAGGTGGTGGTGGATAACCACTATGCCCATCTTGCAGGGCTGGTCGCGGCGGACTTTCCTGAAGGCCAGGCAGTATTGGGGGATGTGGCGGCGGAGACCGATGAGATATTGAAACGAATCCAACTGGTCCTGGGTGAATTGGGGCTGTCCATGAGACATCTTGTACGCACGGATGTCCACCTGAAAACTCTGGATGACTTTGATCAAATGGATGCCGCGTACCGCAGGCATTTTGAGGCGGGTCGCTATCCTGCCCGGACGACCACCCAGTCCCGGCAATTATTCGGAGACAGCCGGGTCGAAATCACCTGCATGGCGGCCATCGGTGAGTTGGACCAGTAAGCTCTTCATAGATTACACAAAATTACTACTACCATTTTTTTCCTTTTTTTTATATGGTTAAAGAGTATTCTTCCTGCAGGACTGTAATTTCTATTTCATTTGCGGTACGTACCATCCCGCCAACCCTTTCTGTAACCGTGCGCTGAGTGCTTCGGCGGTTACGGTGCGGGAGATCGCGGCGACCGATGCGTCCCAGGTCTCCTGTTCCAGATCGGGCGTGCCGCGGGACAGGAACTGTGATGCAAACCGGATGGTCGAATGGCATCGGTTGCGCCACGACAAAAATGTCCGGGCCACCGGGTCGGTAATCTCCACTGCGTGATCCGAAAGCGGAAAGAACCCGGGCAGCGCCGTGGCGTAGAGCGAAGTGAATTCGGCCGAAGCGACCCAGTTCAGGAACACGTGTGCCGCCTCCACATTTGGGCTGGCGGCATTCAGTCCGAAGGCCAGGTCGGTGTGGTCAGAGACGTAACACGGGTCGCCGGCCTGTCGTGTCGGCGGCGGGAAAGCGCCGATACCGAATTCGGCCCGGGCACTGAAGCCGACGATTTCCCAGCTTCCCGCGGGATAGATGGCCGCGTGGCCCCGGGCGAAGAGATCCTGGCTGTCGTGGTAGGACCGTGCTTCGTAGCCCTCCCCCAGATAGGGGTACCACTGGGCCAGGGTCCGGAAGGGGGCGACCCACGGCTCGTCGGTCAGCTTCTGTCCCCCCGCAATCAGGGCCCTGCGGCCTTCTTCGCCTTTCCAATAGTTCGGTCCGATATTGTTGTAGCCTAGGGTTGCGGCCTCCCAGCGGTCGCGGAGGCCTAGGGCCAGGGGGACCCAGGTGCCGTCGGCCCTGAATTTTTCAAGAACCGAGAAGAACGCCGCCTCGGTTTCGGGTACATCAAGGCCGAGTTGGTCGAAGGCTTGCCGATTGTAGAGGAATCCGTGGATCACGGACGACACCGGGACGCAGAAGGTTGAGGATCCATCGTCGGTTTGCCAGGGTGATTTCGCAGTGGGGGAGAAATGGGTCAACCCGGCGAGGTCACCGAGGCGGGTGAGGTGTCCGGCCTTGAAGAGTGCCAGGGAAACATCAAAGGCCCGGCAGGCAATCAGATCGCCCGCCGTACCCGCTTCGAGCCGGGCCTCCAGATTCGCGTCGTACGCGGTCGGCGCAGACGGACGGAACCGTAGCCCGATGCTCGGATGGGCGGCCTCAAAGGCCGGTATGATCTTCTCCTCCCAGACGGTCTGGTCGTCGTCCCGCCAGCTGTCGATCACGAGGACCGTCCGGGCGCAGGCTGTGCCGGACATGACTGCAAGCAACAGCACAACCGCAATTCCAAGTAGACGACTTCCCGCTGTAGCGCCTGGGGTCCTTGAGGTCGTTCTCCTGCCACTTCGGGTGCCGCAGGTCATGGTTTCATGCCGCACTTCCATTCACTCTGCACCTGCGGCAGTCCGTTGATCCACAACATCACGTACCAGTTGGTATCTCTTGTTCTCATAGTGAGCTGATGGGAGCTGGTATTCATTCTTGTACCGTATAGTCTGGTGAATCAGTTCAATGTCATCGATATTACCATTATCTTTGGTGCATCGACCCTGTCGAGCAATCTCTTTGCTTTTTCGAAGAACAGTACCCGTAAAATACAGAATTAATGTGCAGGTAAGGCGATGTGGCATGAAAATTTTCGAGCAGGATAAAACCAGGTTTGACGATAGCATCACATCCGGTCATGGGGTGGATGGCGCGGGATTTCGGGGTATACTATCCGCACTGTCTTGACGGTTTCCCATTCACAAGGCGTTCAAAACGTGCAGCGACAACAATTCTTGTATCTACTGGGCCTTTCAGTGCTTCCGTTTCGGTTGTTGGCCGCCAATCGCCAACCGACTCCTCCCCAGACTGAGGGACCCTTTTACCCGGTGGTCTCCATCCCGTTGCGCTCCAGTCTTATTCGCGATGAAAAGAACCTGGTGGGGGAGGTGATGCAACTGGATGGTCGTATACTGGATCGGCAAAACAACCCCCTGGCCGGGGCAAAAATAGAAATCTGGCAATGCGATGGTAACGGGCGGTATGCACACCCCGCTCAGGATGGGTATCAAAAATTTGACCCGGGTTTTGAGGGTTTTGGGGCCCAACGGACAAACCACCGGGGGGAGTACCACTTTACAACCCTGTACCCGGTACCGTATCCAGGGCGGCCGCCCCACATCCACGTCAAGATATGGCAGGGCAACCAGGAGCGGTTGACGACACAGCTTTATCTACAGGGGAATACAGGCGGGGGCTGGTTCAGGTCCCGGCGGGAACCGTTGCAGATTGATCCCAGGTCCGAAATGGATGGTTGGGCAAAAGCCCGGTTTACCTTTGTTGTTTGAGGGATTTTTCAGATGAAGACCCAACCCGCCAGGATGCCGTTCAGTTTAATCCGGGTGAATACACCGGTATGGAAGATTTATGGGTGCATGGTATGATTCACACAGAACTTCATTGATCGGTATTTTCCGTATATACCCGAAATAGTCCCGACCAGAAAGTGGGCGGAAGAAGCGGCCAGAGGGTTCCCATGGACCTGGCAAATGGGCCAGCCTGCCATCCCGCCATGTTGCGGACTGTGGGGTCTGGAAGAGAGAGCAAAACCGAATCCAACGGAAACGAAGTGAACAGGACTTGAATACTGCCGATTAGAACCATTAACGAACTGGAACCTGAATTAAGAGCATGCCGGTAATTAATTTTATTCTTTTCGATGGCAGTCATCGTGCACTGGAGGGGACCATCGGTACCCCGGTCATGAGCCTGGCCAAACGCAACGGGCTTCACGGTATCCTGGCCGAGTGCGGGGGAGTATGCAGTTGCGCCACCTGCCATGTCCACATCGCCCCGGAATGGATGGAGAAGCTGCCCCCGATGGAGGAGGAGGAAATGGACATGCTGGAGTTTGCCGAAGATGTGGACGAATACAGCCGGTTGAGCTGCCAGGTCGAAATTACGGAAGAGATTGACGGGCTGGTCGTGCATGTTCCGGAATCCCAGTATTGAATTTCAACGGACAGTTTGGTCCCCGCGCGAAACTGGACTAGAATTCACAGGGAGCCTTCTGCCCACCATCTGTGCATACACCATTGAGCAAGCCATCTCTTCTCTGGGAACTCTCCAAAGCTGAACAGGACCGGTGTAACCTGCAGGGGTTCATCGACCATGTCGGAAAATCCCATGGAACCGTCAATGATTTCGATTCATTGTACCGCTGGAGCATTGAGTCCAGTGAGGAGTTCTGGCCGGTACTCTGGAAATACTGCGGAGTCCTCTCCAGCCGACCCTGGGACCGTGTGGTCACAGACGGGAATGCCATGCCCGGTGCGAAGTGGTTTGAAGGGGCCGAACTCAACTTTGCGGAGAACCTGCTCAGGTATCGGGATGATCGAACGGCAATCATCGCGGTCAGTGAAGGCCGGGACTGCAGGACGCTGACCTACCGGGAGCTTTACCTGGAAGTCGTAAAATGTGCGGATCGGCTGAAATCCCTGGGCGTGGAGAAGGGGGACCGGGTGGCCGGGTACATGCCCAATATCCCCGAAACCACAATCGCCATGCTGGCCGCCACCAGTCTGGGCGCAATCTGGTCGTCGTGCTCTCCTGACTTCGGGGTCAAGGGGGTTCTGGAGCGATTCAGCCAGATAAAACCGAAAATCCTTTTTTCCGTGGATGGGTATCGCTATAACGGAAAAAGGATCGAAATTCTCGATTCGGTCAAAGCGGTGGTTGAACAGATCCCGAGTATCGAAACCACCGTCTTGACCCCGTTTCTGGACAGGAATGCCGATATGAGGGGCATTCCCTCTGCAGTGGGATGGGGAGAATTTTCCAGCGATGCGACGAAAATCGATTTTCGGCAGCTGCCCTTTGACCACCCGCTGTATATTCTCTATTCGTCGGGAACCACGGGTAAACCGAAATGCATCGTTCACGGGGCAGGGGGGACCCTGCTCAAACATCTGGGTGAACAGCAGTTGCACTGTGACCTGCGGCGCGAAGATACCCTGTTTTTCTTTACCACCTGTGGCTGGATGATGTGGAACTGGCTGGTGAGTGGTCTCGCGACGGGGTGTACCCTCGTAACCTATGAGGGTTCTCCCTTTTTCCCGGGGCCCATGGCCATGTGGGAAATGGCCGAAAGACTGGGCATTACGCTGTTTGGGACCAGCGCCCGATATATTTCAGCCTGTATCAAGGCGGGAATCCGACCCGGTGAGCTTGCCAGTCTGGACAAGGTGAGGATGATCCTGTCTACCGGGTCTCCCCTGGCCGCCGAGGGATTTGATTACATCTATGACGCGGTCAAGCAGGATGTCATGCTGTCGTCCATATCCGGAGGGACCGACATTATCGGCTGCTTCGTGCTTGGCAACCCGCTGCGTCCGGTTTACCGGGGGGAGATACAGTGCCGGGCGCTTGGGATGGCGGTGGAGGTGTATGAGGATGGCAGGCCGGTTCGCGGGCAACGCGGCGAACTGGTGTGTACCCGGCCATTTCCAAGCATGCCCCTGGGGTTTTGGAACGAACCGGACAATGAACGCTATCACGAGGCCTATTTTTCCCGGTTTGAGCATGTCTGGACACAGGGGGATTATGCCGAGATCACCGAGCATGACGGCATGATCATTCATGGACGTTCCGATGCGGTGCTCAATCCCGGCGGAGTCCGAATCGGGACCGCGGAAATCTATCGGCAGGTGGAAAAGGTCGACGAGGTGCTGGAGAGCCTGTGCATCGCCCAGCGATGGGAAAATGATGTTCGGATTGTCCTGTTCGTGATGTTAAGGGATCACATGCAACTGGACAATGCGCTGAAATCCAGTATCTGCAGCACGATTCGAGAAAACGCAACGCCCCGGCATGTGCCGGCAAAAGTGGTGGCGGTGGCGGATATCCCCCGGACGTTGAGTGGTAAAATTGTGGAGCTTGCGGTGAGAAATGTGGTCCATGGCGAGGAAGTGAAGAACATTGAGGCCCTGGCGAATCCGGAGGCACTGGATTGTTTCAGGGACCTGGAGGAACTTCGGGAGGATTGACGGTCCCCTGGCTGGAAAAAGTAACCAACCATACTTGGAAATAAAAATGAGCAAAGATGAGGTAGTGGTACTGAGTGGTGCAAGAACCGCGGTGGGTACGTTTGGCGGCAGCCTGAAAGACCAGTCCCCGGGAGAACTCGGGGCGGTGGTGGTTGCCGAAGCCGTGCGCCGTGCCGGCATGGACCCCCGGACGGTGGGGCATTGTGCCATCGGGAATGTCATTCATACCGAAGCACAGGACATGTATATCTCCCGGGTGGTGTCGCTGAATGCGGGTTTACCGGCCAGGACACCGGCCATCACCGTGAATCGCCTGTGTGGCAGCGGGATGCAGGCCATCATTACCGCCGCCCAGCAGATTGAGCTGGATATTTGTCATACTGCGGTGGCCGGTGGCGTTGAAGTGATGAGTCGAGGCGGGTACCTGGCCACGGGGGCCCGGTTCGGCAATCGTCTGGGAGATGGCCAGCTCGTGGACATGATGGTGGGGGGGCTGCATTGCCCCATTGAGAAATACCACATGGGGGTGACAGCCGAAAATATTGCACAGAAGTGGGGGGTGACCCGTGAGGAGCAGGACCAACTGGCGCTGCAAAGCCACCAGCGGGCCCAGAATGCCATTGAGCAGGGATATTTCAAGTCACAGATCGTGCCGATTGAACTCAAATCCCGGAAAGGTTCGACGTATTTTGAACAGGATGAACACGTCCGGTTCGGTGCGAATCTGGCGGACATGGAAAAACTAAGAGCCGTTTTCAAGAAAGACGGAACGGTGACTGCGGGAAATGCTTCGGGAATCAACGACGGCGCGGCGGCCATGGTGCTGATGAGCCGGACCCGTTGCGAAGCCCTGGGCCTGAAACCCCGGGCCAGGCTGGTGAAATATGCCTTTGCGGGGGTGGAACCCAAATACATGGGGATCGGCCCCGTCCCGGCGGTGCAGAATCTGTTTGAAAATACGGATTTCCGGGTTCAGGACATTGATGTCTGGGAGGTCAATGAAGCCTTTGCAGCCCAGGCGATTGCCGTTGCCCGGGACCTGGATGTTCCGCCGGACAGGCTGAATCCGAACGGCAGCGGCATTTCCATTGGCCATCCAATCGGTGCGACCGGGGTCATCATTGCCGAAAAGGCCATCTCGGAGCTTGAGCGGACCGGGGGGCGCTATGCGGTGGTGACAATGTGCATTGGAGGTGGCCAGGGGATTGCCGGCCTGTTTGAAAGGGAAGATTAATGGCGGGTCCCCTTGATGGAATCCGTATCCTGGACCTGACCCGGGTCCTTGCCGGCCCCTGGTGTACGCAGATTCTGGGGGACCTCGGTGCGGACATCATTAAAATTGAACACCCGGAAAGAGGGGATGATACCCGCCGCTGGGGGCCGCCCTGGCTTCGGGACCGGGAAGGAAATGAAACGGAGGATGCGGCCTATTTTTTCAGTGCGAACCGGAACAAACGTTCGGTTACCGTCAACATGAAGTCCGAAAAAGGGGGCCGGATACTCCGGGATCTGGCTACCGAATCCGATATTCTGATCGAAAACTTCAAGGTGGGGGACCTGGAGAAAATGGGGTTGGGTTATGACGCCCTGCACACCCTCCACCCGGGGCTGATTTATGTCTCGATTACGGGATTTGGCCAGACCGGGCCATTGGCCAGTCAGCCCGGATACGACTACCTGATCCAGGGACTCGGCGGGTTGATGAGCATTACCGGGTTGCCGGATGGTGTTCCGGGGGGTGGACCACAGCGGGTCGGGGTTCCCATTGTGGATATCAATGCCGGTCTGTTCGCGACAATCGGTGTACTGTCGGCACTGCACCACCGCAGTCAAACCGGAGAGGGGCAGCGCATCGATCTGGCGTTACTCGATTCCCAGGTAGGCTGGCTGATGAACCAGGCGATGAATTACCTGATCGGGGGGCAGGTTCCGGGACGGACGGGAAACGAGCATCCCAACCTGGTGCCGTACCAGCCATTCAAGACTCTGGACGGAGAGATTATCATTGCGGTTGGCAATGACCACCAGTTTGCATGGTTGTGCCAGAGTATCGGGTTGCCCCATTTATCCAGGGATGAACGGTACGAAACAAATGGAAAAAGAATTAAAAACAGGACACAACTGATTGATATAATATCTAATGAGATAGCGAAATACCCCAACTCCCGCTGGCTGTCCGAACTGCCCGCCATGGGCGTTCCGTGTTCGGTCATCAATACTATCGAGCAGGTATTCAACCACCCCCAGGTCCTTGCACGAAACATGCGCATTGACCTGGAGCATCCGGTTGCCGGCAGTGTGCCGGGAGTGGCCAATCCCCTGAAATTTTCCCGATCCGGGATTGAATATCGAAAAGCACCCCCTGTGCACGGAGCGGATACCGCGGATGTGCTGGGCAATATATTGATGTATAGTGAAGAACAGATTGACAAACTTCGCAAAGAGCAGGTGATCTAGGCGGGTTTACCCCTGAGCAGAATTACATGAGCAGAATCATCGTTTCATGAGGAAAACGAATGTTGTTTGGAAAAAATAAATCACCCTATACGACCCCGCATGCTTCGCAGACACCCGGTGGCGAGGGAAGAAATGCCGCCACAGACCGAATGCTTGCGTCCGCGGTCCAGGAGTATGTGCAGGAACAAAGGCTGCGTCGCCGGTGGGGGATTTTCTTCAAACTGGTACTGTTTCTTTTCATTGGGGGGGCCATCATCGTCCAGTTCACCGAAGATGAAGCCATGGTTGGTGGTGAACATACCGCCATGGTTGAGATCAATGGAATTATTGGCCCCAATGACCTGTCCGCGGACAATATCAATCAAAGTCTCCGGAATGCGTTCAGTGCCGCGTCATCGGTGGGAGTCATCCTCAGGATCAACAGTCCTGGCGGGACCCCGGTGCAGGCGGCACAGATCAATGAGGAAATCACCCGTCTGAAGGTCCTGTACCCAGACAAGCCGGTGTATGCGGCGGTAACGGATGTCTGTGCATCCGGCGGGTATTACATTGCGGTGGCGGCGGACGAAATATTTGCCCACCCATCCAGTATTGTCGGGTCCATCGGTGTGCTCATGAACGGTTTCGGGTTTGTGGGGGCCATGGAGAAGCTGGGTGTGGAGCGTCGATTGATCGTCGCTGGAGAAAACAAGGCACTCCTGGACCCGTTCAGCCCGGTCACACGAGCCCAGAAGCACCATGCACAAACGATGATTGACGAAGTGCACCAGCAGTTCATCAATGCGGTCCGGTCGGGGCGGGGGGACCGGCTCAGCGGCAATGAGTCGGAAATATTCAGCGGGTTACTCTGGAGCGGAGAAACCGCTCTTGCACTGGGCCTGGTGGACCGGTTCGGAAGTACCCAGTTGATCGCCCGGGAAATCCTGGGGGCGGAAATGCTGGTGGACTACTCTTATCGCCCAACCTTCATGGAGCAATTCGCCGACCGGATCGGTACGACACTCTCCAGCATGCTGCTTGATCGCTCCATTCGTTTGCAATAATCCATTGGTCCCGGTTTCCTTGGCATCGACTTTTCACTCAATTCCGGTTTTCCCGGGATACAAAACCGAACCCCAGTCACCTGCTGACCAGATACCCTGACCGGCATTGCATGCCCACCGATACCGAACATATTCTGGAAAAACTGGTTTCGTTCCCAACGGTCAGTCGGGACAGCAACCTGGAGATGATTCAGTACATGGCGTCGTATCTGGGTGAGATGGGTATTGAACCAACATTAACGTTTAACGAGGAACGGACAAAGGCCAATCTGTATGCGGTATTCGGGCCGGAAGGTCCCGGGGGGGTCCTGCTTTCCGGGCACACGGATGTCGTGCCCACGGATGGCCAGCACTGGACCGTGGATCCTTTTAAATTGACCCGTAAAGACAATTGTTTTTACGGGCGGGGTACGACGGATATGAAAGGGTTCATTGCTTCGGTACTGGCCATGATTCCCGGGGCCCAGGCACGGCATTTGAAATACCCCGTTCACCTGGCGTTTTCCTATGACGAGGAAATCGGATGTGTGGGGGTGCGCCGAATGATTGAGATGCTTCAAGCTGCCGACCAACCACCCGGGTTTTGTATCATCGGCGAGCCCACCTCCCTTGAGGTGGCCATTGCCCACAAGGGGAAAACGGCCGCGGTCTGTCGATGCCGGGGGGTCGAAGCCCATTCTGCCATGGCCACCCACGGTCTGAATTCCATTTATCTGGCGACCGAGATGATTCATGGCATCCGGGAAATCCAGTCGGAAATCCAGGCCACTGGTGAACGGGATGAAATGTATGGTGTGCCGTACACCACCGTGCATGTCGGCACCATCCAGGGTGGCACGGCACTGAACATTATTCCACAATGCTGCGAGTTCAGGTTCGAAATCCGAAACCTGGCATCCGATGACCCGGTGGGAATCATGGCCCGAATCCGGGACCTGGCCAATGCGATCACCGCGCAGTATTCAACGCGTTTTCCCCAGGCGAAAATCGAGTTGGAAATCTTTAATGAATATCCTTCACTGAATACGGCTGCCGACGACGAGGTGGTGACCTTTGTTCGCAAGCTGGCACAAGCGGATTGTCCCATCAAGGTTGATTTCGGGACGGAAGGAGGATTGTTCCAGGCTCGCCTGGGCCTCCCCACCGTGGTATGTGGTCCGGGCTCCATGGAACAGGGACACAAACCGGATGAATTCATCGAGCAGTCCCAGCTGGCTCACTGCGATGCGTTTCTGGCTCGATTGCTGGACCGGATGTGCGAATAAACGGGGTACCGCATGATTGAGCCTATTGTCCGGTCGGAGGTTTTCCCTGAAACGGAGCTGCCCGATTCCCGGGAAATCCTCGATCGTGGCAAATCACTGGCAAAGGTTTGGGGGGTGGGGCATTCGGAATTCCTGCGGGGGACCGGATGCCGCAGTGAAGCGGACTATAAAAGACTCCATATTCAGACCGGACGAATCATGCAGCATGCACAAATCGGGTACCGGGACCACTCCAGGAGTCTGGCTGCCTGTTCGGA
The DNA here is from genome assembly GCA_965214055.1 of Candidatus Poriferihabitaceae bacterium. Taxonomy (GTDB): domain Bacteria; phylum Pseudomonadota; class Gammaproteobacteria; order Arenicellales; family Poriferihabitantaceae; genus WTGA01. The sequence continues at coordinate 2,865,566 of OZ243931.1, read as the reverse complement.
AATTTATGAAAGATGCCTGGCCCGGGGTGTGACCGTCGACAGATATGGGATTTGCCTGGACTGGTCCATGGGCTTTCCGAAAGAAATCCGGACAAACCGAATGCAGGGTACCGGATTAATCCTTGAAAATACGGAAGATTTTGTTTCACTGAGCAATGCGGCTCCGGTGGCCTCCCACTATGGTGATTTTGTGCTTGGGTTCCCGGCTGCGCTGGAAAATACCCAACATGCGTTGAGCGCCGGTGCCACCAGCATTGGCAATCTTGGCCAGTATTTCACCTTCCGGCTCCCCGGCTGGGAGGATGATGTCAAAACCACGGAATCCACGGTTTCAGCCCTGGCGCTGATGGCGGCACAACCTGTGGATGTGCTGGTGCATTCCAACCTTGATGATGGTTTTGCAGCCGTATTTCATGATTTGGCCTGTGCACTGGGAGCCGTGCTCATCGAGATCTACCTGGTTGAAGACCTCATCGGGGGAACGGTATCGCACTGTTTCGGGCATCACTACAGCACCCCGGTTGTGCGGCATGCCTTCCACAAGGCCCTGGCCAGAATCAGTCCCCAGCCGGGGACCATGGTGTATGGCAATACCGTGGCATACCAGGGAACCGCCGCACAAAACTACGCCAGCCTGGCAAGCTATTTGCTGGTTGACATACAGGCCCAGCGCGACACGCCCAGTGGTCATGCCATCAATCCGGTACCGGTGACCGAAAATCAGCGCATCCCGGACAGGGACGAAATCATGGATGCGCAGTTGTTTGCACACCGGATGATCGAGCAAAGCAAAACATTTCAACCGGTCACGAATGCTTCCGCGGTGGACCATCTCGTGGAGAAGCTGATTGCCGGGGCCGAACAGTTCAGGAACAACCTGATGTCGGGATTTGAAACCAGTGGAATTGATATCCATGATCCATTTGAAATGTTTCTGGCCATCCGCCGTATCGGAGGGAAAAAACTGGAACAGCTGTACGGTCCCGGCCAGCTTGACCTCCGCAGGCAGAATCGTTGTTCCGTTGTTTTGTCGGACACTGTCCGCTCCCTCCGCCAGGCGGTGGAGATGAATCTGGAGCAGCTGGAATACCACGACGCGGGCAAGCTGTTCGGCAAGCGTTTGAACATCGTTGTGGCGACTACGGATGTACATGAACACGGCAAGATGCTGATTGAGGGTATCTTCGAGAGACTGGATATTGCGGTGGTGGATGGTGGAATTTCAACGAACCCCCACACTCTGGCAAAAACTGCCGAAGCCTCTCATGCGGATGCCATCGCACTAAGCACCTACAACGGGGTGGCACTGACTTATTTCCAACAGTTGAAGGACGAACTGGTGGAAGCGGGGGTGGATATTCCCGTATTGATTGGGGGGCGACTCAATGAAATCCCCTCAAAGAGCACAACTTCTCTTCCCAAAGATGTAACCTCGGACCTGGAGGGGTTGGGAGCGGTGGTCTGTAATCATTTCCAGGATGCGATGCCTTGTTTGATCGATCTGGCGAGAAAAAAGAAAAAACAATGATCCGGAGTGCTTTCTTGAAAGATTTACAGATCATCCCGTCAGCATCCACTGTTCGGTCGGTCTATCCGGTTCAAATAACCCAGGATCGGGAGGTGCCGCCTTCCCTGGCTGCTTCAGGATAACAGGATGAATATCGGGTTTCTAGGTTGCGGATTGATTGCCGAACCAATGGTTCGCTCTCTTTGCCGGAACTTTCCGAATGCCAGCATTTCGTTGTCGAGGCGATCAGAATCCACGACCCGCAGGTTGTCGAATTTATTCCGTAACATCTCGGTCGGAAATAATCAGTGGGTATTGGATCACTCTGATGTCGTGATACTCAGTCTCCTTGCCGGCGTAGCAAGGGAGGTTTTGCCCGGACTCATCTTCCGGGATGGACAGCGGGTGATTTCCGTCATGGCGGATATCAGCCTGTCAGAAGTCGGTACGCTGATTGCGCCGGCCAGGGACCCGTGCATGACCATACCCTTGCCCTTTATTGAAACCGGCGGATGCCCTTTGCCGGTGTATCCCCGATCCCGTGTTCTGACGATGCTGTTCGGCCAGGAAAACACCATTATTCCCCAATCTTCGGAGGAGGCCATGGGTCCGCATTTCGCTGCCACCGCGGTCCTTTCTGTTCTGATGGCGCAATTGGATTGCACCAGCCGATGGCTGGGGTCGAAAGCCGGCAATCCCCGGGATGCGGAGATGTATGTTTCCTCTCTGGTTTCCGGTTATTTGGGCAGTATGCCAAAGGATGGCAAAAAACGGTTTCTGGAAGCGATGAAAGACCTTTCTACAGAGGGAGGGCTGAATACCCAGTTGCTCAATCACCACAGGGATGCCGGTCTGTTGAAAGTGCTGGAAGACGGCCTGGACGGCCTGGACCGCAGGTTAAGGAGGGCGAGCCGGTCTGGGCGATAATCCCACATCCCATCCAGCGAGAACGGCTTGTACCCGAACATGGAGCCGACAATTTCATTATTCAAAAATCAAACAGGAATTGCGAGTGTTTGTTTGATTTATGATTGCAATCCTGTCAGGGCAAATCAGTCTGGAAAAATTTTTATTTTTTCCTGTATTGCCTAAATCAGGTCTGAGAATATTCCTGTATACAGGGCATCAGGCTCGGGATGCCGGGTTCGTGATCAGCCCCTTCGGGTTGCCAGATATAACCCAGGTGGGAAAGTTGCTCGACGAATTTATCCAGAATGCGCCTGTCTGTGACCGGCTCATCATCACCGGCCATTGCCCGTGCAATTGCCTCCTCCAATGCTCTTTCATGCAGAATTAGCGGCCCGCGCTGGATAAAAGCATCGGCCACGCTCTCTGCCACCGTGCAGCACTGGTTTTGCGGCGTTGATTTTCGGGCCGTTTACCTTGTGCCTGCAAGACCGCGAGAAGATTTCAGGGAGGGCAGTGGATACTCGGGTGAGAAAGTTCAGTCCTCAATCAATTTTTCAGCCAGTTCCAGTGCATCAATGGGCCAGAAACATTCTGGACGAGGATGGTGAACCTGGGGATTGCCCGCCGCGGGACGACAGCACAACAGGCAGTCCAGCCACTGTGCCGGAATGGCTTCCCGGCCGTATACTGCGCCCAACAGTGCTCCGCAAATTGCCGCATTGGTATCGGTGTCGCCACCCTGCATGACGGTCTCCACCACACCTTCTTCCAGGTTTGGCGCGTGGAGCAGCTGGTAGAGGGCATTCTGGAAAGCGATCAGTACCCAGCCCTGCCGTTGCACATACTCATCCGGCGGGTTTGATGCAGCGGTTTCAACCGCAGCCAGTAATGCACCATCGACCGGCATTTCCCTTGCCCAGACCACAAGCAGATGATACAGCCGGTCCGGTTCCATTGAAAATCGGATACAGTGGGCGATCGCCATGGCAAACAGGGCGTTGGCCTGCAGGCAAACCGGGTTGGGATGGGTCAGGGCGGCATCCTGCCGGGCCCATTTTGCAGTCTGACCCAATTCATGGTTGGCCCCGAAAATCCCAATCGGACTGACCCGCATTAAGGCCCCATTGGCCTGACTGGATGGATTTGGATTCCCCTGCAGACCGGCGGAAATCGTCAGGCCGCAGTCAAATGGCCCGGAACTCAACCAGTATTGATATTCAGCCAGGGCAGCTCCGGGTTCATAGTCTCTTTTTTTTGCCAGCATCCGGGCAAGGAGAAGCGCCATTTCCGAATCATCGGTGGGTTGACCCGCCAGGGAATTCCATGTCCCGCCATCCGCCATTTTCCGGACGCCTTCAGGATAACGATGCCGGATGGTATCCGGGGGCTCAAATTCAACCAGGCTGCCCAGTGCATCGCCGGCAAGCTGGCCAAGCAGGCAGCCCTGGGCTTTGGATAATTTGCTTATGTCCATGCTGTTATTGTTTTCCGGGCTGAAATGCCTGATCAAGAATTGCCGGGTTTCCCTATCCTGCGGTACCGTGAGGGGGAAGGCGGTTTTTCTGGCGGGGCCAGTGGTCAGACCAGACACCCGGATTCGAAGCGCCCCATCGGCAAAGCAGCCCCGGGGCTGCGTTCATTGGGCTCACCGGGGATCAGTAGTCCTCGGTGGCATCCGTGATCTCGTGGGTCCAGGCACCCTCCGGTTCCCGGGTGATCACCGGGTCCGAGCTGCCCGAAAGCAAAGTGGCCACCGTTCGTTGATAATCAGACGGGCGAAGCGATCCATCCGTCCCGGTAACCAGGCGGACGATCTCGCCCATCATGCGTGTCTGATGTTTTTCGGTCAGGGTTCCGGTCGAGTCGTTGTCCAGAATGATCTCGACCGTTTCTTCGGGATGCTGCACGGCATATCTCCAGCCTCTCAAGGAAGCGCGTACGAAACGCACCATCCGGTCCCTAAAGGCCGGGTCACCGAGCTTCTCTTCAAGAACATACAGTCCGTCTTCAAGTGTTGAGACCCCGTGGTCCTCATACCTGAACACCACAAGTTCATCCGGCGACACGCCCGCGTCCAGGACCTGTCCGTACTGGTTGTACGACAGAGCGGAAATACAGGCAGCCTGCCGATCAAGAAGCGGGTCTATATTGAAATCCTGCGGGAGCAGTTCGATGCCGTCAGGGCCTCCCGTGACCGGGATGCCGAGTTGGCTCATCCAGTTCAGGAACGGGTATTCATTTCCGGAGAACCAGACCGCGATTTTCTTGCCGCGAAAGTCGGCACTGGTCGCAATGCCAGCATCCTTCCGGCAAACCAGCACCATGCCGGATGATTTGAACGGCTGTGCGATATTCACCAGTGCAATTCCCTGTTCTCTTGCCGCCAGCGCCGGTGGCATCCATTCCACGATGACATCGGCATGACCATCCGCAATGGTCGATATCGTCTTCACATCAGATCCCCCGGGTTGAATGGTGACTTCCAGTCCTTCCTGGGCGTAGAAGCCCTTGTCGAGAGCCACATAATACCCGGAAAATTGTGCCTGCGTGATCCACCTGAGCTGTAGCGTCACCATATCCGCATTCGCCGGGGATGGAAAATAGCCGAGGAACAAAAGCCCCAGAGTCGCCAGGGAAATCAGTTTTTTCATGATATTTCTTCGTCAGTATTACGTGGGCGAAGGATCGGACTCCCGGTTCAGGTTGACAATCTGGCGATGCCCGCTGTGACATCGATTTTTTCTGAGTTTCGGATCCTCGAAAGCATTTTGCTACAACGACCAGTATGATGCAACGGTGCCGTCATGGCATGTTAGGAGTTCATGATTTGTCCGGTTAAGTAGCACATGATCTGCCCGCCCTGTGGTTTCTGGGGAGACGGGTGGAAACCCGCGGGAACCGTTCAATGATCTTCAGAGATTTCCGACAACCCGTTGCCGCGTGCCCACCGGACAATCAGCCTTGTCCGCCGACAGATGGCGCGATGGTGCAGCCGTTCATGATTTGCAAAGATGTTTGGCAAGGTACTGGATAAACTCATGATTCTGCTGTTCCAGCCAGCACAGCAATCCCGGTTTGCCAAGTGGAGCATTCGCACCTTTGTACAGGCCTTCGATAATCACCCGGTCTTCTTCGTTAACCTGGTCGAGGATGTCGCTGACCTCGTTGATCAGCAGTTCCCGGTTCTTGCTTGCAGCCAGTACTTCCGGGGCGATGGAAGAGCCATATCGGATATAGATCTGCCCGGTCCCCTTGGGTTGAATCGAGAGATACCACAAATGATCCGGAGCCAGCACGAAAAGGTGGGTGGGGAAGACGCCAATCAGCATCGACGTGTTTCTCTGCTCTTTGATCAGCGTCGTATTGTTTTCATGGGCCCGTCCTATTCTGGCTCCATAGGCTTTTGTAAACGTCTGGTAGGTAAAGATAGGGTGGTGGGGATTTTCAGGAAACCGGGTCTCACCGACCGTCAGGTGTTCTCCCACGGTGGTACTGTGGGTAACCGGCAGGTGATATCCTTCAATGAAGTTTTCCACCAGCTGTTTCCAGTTGCCGGTCCATTCGTAATCCTGTTGAACGACATGTTGATATCCCGCCATTCGATAGTTGCTGACGATTTCCTGGAGGCTGGAAAGCTGTTCCTTGACGGGAGGAATATCCTTGTCCAGGGTGAGATAAATCCATCCTTCCCAGATTTCACTGCGTATCGTGGGCAGTACATAATCACTCGCCTTGAAGCGGGGGTTTTCATGCATGTGGGGAGCCCCGATCAATTTCCCTTCAATGTCATACGTCCACCCGTGATAGGGGCAGATTATTTTTTCACAATGCCCCCGGTTTTCCAGTAGGCGCATCATTCGATGCAGGCAGACATTGGAGTAGGCCTTGATTTCTCCAGATTGCTGGCGCATGACGGTCACCGGCTGGTAAGCAAGGTGGTGGGTCAGGTAGTCCCCGGGATTGGGGATCACGTCCGCGCGTCCGGCGCATATCCACTGCTTGTAAAAAATTTCCTGTTCTTCCAGGCGCAGGAAATCTTCCGAAACATACATACTGCCGGGCAGTGAAGTGGCCTGGTTCAGGGGCGTTTCTGACAGTTTCTTGAGTTGGTCCAGGAGCAGGTCGGTGGTGACGGTCTGGTTGTGCACGGTTCGATACGCCTCAATGTTGGTGGGTTGTGGTAAGTAATGGATATTTCCTGTATTTTACCAGTTTGGTATTTTCTTTAGAATGACTCCAGTATTCATTGCGATGATCCCATGCGGCTTGATCCGCAATCAATGCTCAGGGGTGAGGTATTATGCGTCACGACGATCCATCGAGATACATTCTCGAGAACGCACTTGAGTTGTCCATCGGACGGCAGGTTCGGACCTATCGGCTGAAACAGGGAATCACCGTGGCGGACCTGGCTCTCCAGGCGAACCTGTCATCCGGGATGTTGTCCAAGGTTGAAAATGGCCAGACATCCCCCTCTCTGGCCACCCTGAAAGCGTTGAGCCAGGCACTGAATGTGCCCGTGACTTCCCTGTTCCGAATGTATGAGGAAACCCGGGAAGCGACCAGTGTCAAGGCGGGAGAGGGGTTGACCATACAAAGGCAGGGGACCCGGGCGGGTCATCAGTACCAGTTGCTCGGTCATTCCAGCAGTCACCGCCCCACCGTCGAACCTTATCTCATTACCCTGGCAGAGAAATCGGATGTCTTTCCGTTGTTTCAGCACGAAGGAGTGGAATTCATTTATGTTCTGGAAGGCGAGGTGGTTTATCGCCATGCCAACCGGACCTACCATCTGTGTGAGGGAGATTCCCTGTATTTCGATTCCGATGCGCCTCATGGGCCGGAAGAACTCATTACACTGCCGATACGTCTTCTTGCGGTGATTGTGGGCAGCACGGAAAACCAGTAAAATATTATTTCCTGACAGGAAATAATATTAACTGACAGTATACTTTTCCCTGACATATTGGTATGCTTTTGCGTCCGGTTTTCTGATTTGAAGATAAAGAATTATGTGTGGAATCGTAGGTTTATATACAAAATCCCCGGCCTTGGAGAAAAATCTGGGTCAGATGGTTGCGGCCATGTTGGAGCAAATGACCGAAAGGGGACCCGACAGTGCCGGTTTTGCCGTGTACCATGACCCGGTTTCCAAGGGGTCGGTGAAGATCACGCTGCAGGGGGATGATGAGACAGACTGGAGGGCCATTGAGGAAGACCTTCGGACAAACATTGATGACGGGGCACGGGTGGCACCCATTGCTTCCCATGGTGTGGCCACGATGAAAAGTGATGCGGACAGCGCGGCCAACTGGATTGAAGCCAACCTGGATGGGGTCCAAATCACCAGTGTGGGGAGTGCCATTGAAATTTTCAAGGAAAAGGGATTGCCCGGCCAGGTCATCGAAAAATTTGATCTCAATGAAATGACGGGTACCCATGCACTGGGACATACCCGGATGGCTACCGAAAGTGCGGTCACCACCGCTCACTCCCATCCGTTCAACACCGGTCGGGACCTGTGCCTGGTGCACAATGGTTCTTTGTCCAATCACAACCGTCTGCGGGAAAGACTGCGGGCGGAAGGCATCCGTTTCCAGACAGACAACGACAGCGAGGTCGCGGCCGGGTACCTGACCTGGCGATTGGGCCAGGGTGCCACCCTCAATGAGGCCATGGAAGCCGCACTCCGGGACCTGGATGGATTTTATACGTTTGCCATTGGCACGGAAGACGGGTTTGCGGTATTGCGGGACCCCATCGCCTGCAAACCTGCCGTAATTGCGGAAACCGAAGACTGGGTCGCGATGTCTTCGGAGTTCCGGGCCATTGCCCAGTTGCCGGGAAACGAGAATGCGAAAATCTGGGAGCCGGAACCGGCAACCATTTACAGTTGGGAAAGAAGCTGATGGAGAAATTTGATCTGCAGGATAACCCGGTTCGCTCGCTCAACGGGGCGCTGCACCGGGAAGAGGCCAGAATGAAGTCGTTTGAAGTCTCGAACCCGGGGGGCAAGCACAATGTCGCCTGCGGTGCCCGGGTGCCGTGTTCGGTGACCATCCATGGTCATGTGGGGTATTACTGTGCGGGAATGAATCAGCAGGCTGATATCGTTGTCCATGGCAATGCCGGGCCCGGACTGGCGGAAAACATGATGTCCGGCTCGGTTCGGGTGCATGGCAATGCCTCGCAGTATTGCGGGGCAACTTCCCATGGTGGACTGCTGGTCGTCCGGGGAGATGCGGCAGCCCGATGCGGAATCTCCATGAAAGGCAGTGACATCGTGGTGGGTGGGTCCATCGGTCACATGAGCGCCTTCATGGCGCAAAGTGGCCGCCTGGTGGTCTGCGGTAACGCCGGCGATTCCCTGGGGGATTCGATTTATGAAGCCCGGATCTACGTTCGGGGCAAGGTGGGGAACCTGGGAACAGACTGCATCGAAAAACCCATGGAACAGGAACATGTTGAAGAACTTCAGGCATTGCTGGAGGAAGCCGGTATGGCATACCGGGCAGACGAGTTCAGGCGCTATGGGTCGGCCCGCCGGTTGTATAACTTTGAAGTCGACAATGCCGACGCCTACTGACGGAGAAATAACCTGCCATGAGCAAAACACCCGATCGATCCTGGTTGCTGGAGTCCGCGACATTTTCACGTCCTGTCATACGTGAGATCCAGCGGGCCGCAAGAGAAGGGATTTATGATATCCGGGGATTTGGTGCCAAGCGCGCGGTCCCCACGTTTGATGATTTGCTGTTTTTGGGGGCCAGCATGTCCCGATACCCCCTTGAAGGGTACCGGGAAAAATGTGAAACCTCGGTCACGCTGGGAACACGATTTGCCAAAAAACCCATTACCATTTCCACTCCCATCACCATTGCCGGCATGAGCTTTGGCGCCTTGTCCGCCCAGGCGAAGGAAGCCCTGGGCCGGGGGGCGTCGGAAGTCGGGACGAGTACCACCACGGGAGACGGGGGCATGACTGCAGAAGAGCGGGGGCACTCGAAGCAGCTGGTGTACCAGTATTTGCCCTCGCGCTACGGAATGAATCCGGATGACCTGAGAAAAGCCGATGCCATTGAAGTCGTGGTGGGCCAGGGTGCAAAGCCAGGGGGCGGCGGGATGCTGCTGGGGCAAAAGATCAGCGACCGCGTGGCTGAAATGCGGAATCTGCCCAAGGGGATTGACCAGCGCAGCGCCTGCCGGCATCCCGACTGGACCGGACCGGACGACCTGGAAATCAAGGTACAGGAACTACGGGAGATCACCGATTGGCAGGTCCCCATTTACATTAAAGTGGGGGCAACCAGAACCTTTTTCGATGTGCAGCTTGCGGTAAAGGCCGGAGCGGATGTGGTGGTGGTGGATGGTATGCAGGGCGGTACAGCAGCGACCCAGGATGTGTTTATCGAACATGTCGGAATCCCGACATTGCCGGCCACCCGGATTGCAGTGGACGCCCTGAAGGACATGAAGATGCATCGTGAGGTACAGCTGATTGTTTCCGGGGGCATCCGTTCGGGTGCGGATGTTGCCAAGGCATTGGCATTGGGTGCGGACGCGGTCTCAATCGGAACCGCGGCGCTCATCGCCATGGGAGACAACTCGCCCGAGCATGAATCGGGGTACAATGAACTGGGAACGAGTGCAGGGTACTATGACGACTACCAGGACGGCAGGGACCCCTCCGGCATTTCGACCCAGGACCCGGATCTCGGTAAGCGGCTCGACCCTGAACTTGCCGGCCGACGTCTTGCCAACTACCTGCGTGTGCTGACCCTTGAAACCCAGACTCTGGCCCGTGCAGCGGGCAAAACCAATGTGCGGAATCTTGAGCCTGAAGACATGGTGGCCCTGACAATTGAAGCGGCGGCCATGGCGAAAATTCCACTGGTGGGAACGGACTGGATACCCGGCAATCGGCTGTAGGGACCGGCCTGGCGCCGGTTGTCCGTTGTCACGGTGAAAAACATGGTTTTCCCCGATGACCTTGCTATGATTGGAGCCATACGATATTGATATAAAATTAAGGTGACTAAAATGACCATAGACCTCGATGCAGTTGCAAAAGAGCGGAACATCCAGTATTTCCTGATCAGTTTCGTTGATTTGTTTGGCGTTCTTCGTTCCAAGCTCGTGCCGGCCCGGGCGATCGGGGCGATGCAGGAAGAAGGCGCCGGGTTTGCAGGCTTCGCAGCCTGGCTGGACATGAGTCCTGCTGATGGGGATATGTTTTCGATTCCGGATCCGGAAAGCCTCATCCAGTTGCCCTGGAAACCCGAAGTGGGCTGGCTTGCCGGTGATTTGTATATGGATGGACAGGCCATCGAAGCGTCCCCCCGGGTTGCGCTGAAAGCACAGATCGCAAAAGCCGCAAAACAGGGATACCGACTCAAAACCGGGGTGGAATGCGAATATTTTCTGGTCAATGCAGATGGAACCGGGATCGCGGATGACCGGGATATCCAGTCCAAACCCTGTTACGACCAATCTGCCCTGATGCGGCGATATGACGTGATCACCGAGATTTGCGATAGCATGATTGAGCTGGGATGGGGGCCGTACCAGAACGACCATGAAGATGCGAATGGGCAGTTTGAAATGAACTGGGAGTACGATGATTGCCTGAAAACCGCCGACCGTCATGTGTTTTTCAAATATATGACCAAGCAGATTGCCGAGAACCATGGGCTGCGTGCCACGTTCATGCCCAAGCCATTTTCCAATCTCACGGGAAACGGATGCCACGCCCATGTTTCGCTGTGGGATGAATCGGGCCAGAACAACCTGTTCGAAGACGCGGACGATGAGATGGGGCTGTCCGCCCTGGCATACCAGTTCCTTGGCGGGATCATGCACAACGTGGAGGAACTGTCCTCGATCTTCAACCCCACCGTGAACAGCTACAAGCGAATTAATGCACCGCGCACCCTGTCGGGTGCCACCTGGTCCCCCAATTCAGTGAGCTATGGGGGCAATAACCGTACCCATATGGTGCGTATTCCGGATGCGGGCCGGTTCGAGTTGCGCCTGATGGATGGCGCGGCCAACCCCTATTTGCTGCAGGCGGGTATCCTGGCGGCCGGCCTGGATGGAATGGCCCACAAGAGGGACCCGGGGGAACGTCTCGATATCAACATGTATACCCACGGTCATACCGTAAAAGGGCTGAAGAAACTTCCATTGAACCTGTTGGACGCGATCCGGCTGACCGCAGGGGGCGAGGCACTGAAAGAGCAGTTGGGGGCCCCTTTGGTCAATGCGTATTGCAAACTCAAAATGGATGAATGGGATGATTTCACCAAGTCCATAAGCCAGTGGGAGCGGGACCATACCCTGGATTGCTGAACCCGGTGCGAGGGGTGGAAGCGTTCGTGTCTACCGCACGTCCGCCGAGTCGATATCCAACGGTCTCGAACGGAACGGTGTTTTTCGCGTTCTGTCATCCGGTGCCAAGGGGTTGGCGGGGAAAGCGGGAAGATATTCAATTCGAGCGCGCAAAGAAGCGCCGAATTCCCCGTTTCGTGGATATTCATTCGCACAGCATGGTCGTCGGAGGGCCGGAACACAACCTTATGACACTCGCTGGGGGGTCGTCTCAAGAGGTGAGGTCTTGTGACATGAGTATGGGGCGTTTTTCCACAGCGAACTCGATCGAGTGATCGAGACCCGCGAGACCATGCCACGTAGCGAGGTCATTTTCTACGAGACCCCCGACGGCGGTGTTCGTCTGGATGTGCGCTTTGACAAAGACAGTGTGTGGCTGACGCGACAGCAAATGGCAGAACTGTTCGGGCGAGACCGGTCGGTGATATCCCGGCATCTCTACAACACTTTCCGCGAGGGAGAACTCGACTCTGACGCAACCTGTGCAAAATTTGCACAGGTTCAATCCGAGGGCGGGCGAGAAGTCGCGAGAGAGGTCGATCACTACAACTTAGACGTAATCATATCGGTCGGCTACCGGGTAAAGTCTTTGCGCGGCACGCAATTCCGTATCTGGGCCACTCGCATCCTGCGCGAACATCTCGTGCGTGGCTACACGTTGCATGAGCGAAGACTTGCCGAACGTGGGCTTGACGAGGCCCGTGAAACCCTGGAATTGCTCTCCCGTACACTGCGAAACCAGGGATTGTTGCACGACACCGGCCAAGCCTTTTTCGACTTGATCGCAGGCTATTCCCAGACGTGGCGCCTGTTGCTAGAGTACGACGAGGATCGTTTGGTAGCACCGCCAGGTGTCAAACCAGCCGTCGAAGCACTCGACTATGCGCACGCCGTGAGTGTAATTAACGTGTTCCGCCGCGATCTCACAGCAAAGGGTGAGGCGTCATCACTTTTCGGCAATGAGCGAGACGACGCGCTGAAGGCCATTCTCGGAAATATCGAGCAAACCATGTTCGGCGAACCACTCTACCTTGGTCGGGAGGAGAAAGCGGCCCACTTGCTCTACTTCATCGTCAAGGACCACCCGTTTACTGATGGCAACAAGCGCATCGGAGCTCTCTTGTTCCTGCTTTATCTGGCGCAGGAGGGTATTTCGCACCAGCTCGATCCCCGTGCGTTGACCGCGCTCACCCTATTGATCGCGGAGAGTGCGGCGACCAACAAGAACCTGATGATCCGCCTCATCGTGAATTTTCTGACGATTGTTACCGAATGACCGGATTCACCGAGTCGATTGTCGAGGAGACCGCGCGTGCTCAAATCCGGTTGAACAACTGTTTCCCTCCCCGTTCAGGGTCCCTTTCGATGACAGGGTTTCTACCCATCACGACCGGCTGCTTTCAACTGAACCAGGGCGGACCCTTCCCTGCTATCTGATATACACGAGCCCTTCAGTCCATTGACCCGGCGTTTCAAATCCCGGGTGACTCGCCGGGGGGCCGGAAAGACGGTTCGTTCCCCTGGCCGCCGCTTGTCTTGCCTGCCGTCCTATTGGATTTCGCCCTTCGGATTGATGAAGACCTGGGTGCTGTACTCGGAGACGGGTAACCGCTGCAAGGTGCCCGTCGTCCGGGCATATTCAATAAAAGGCTGCGCATAATCGAGATAGGTGTTCCGGGCATCGCCGCGTTCCGATACCCTGCGAAAGGTTGCGTATCCATCCTTGCCGGCGGCAAGGTAACTGTTGGCAATGACCCGATAGGTTTCTGCAGGATCAATGGCCGTCCAGGAACCGGACAGTCCCGGATTGATCTCGACATTGCTGAACCGGTCCCCCATGGACCTGGAGAGGTTGGCAGTCCATCGCAGCCCGGCGGCATAGGGGTAGGCGCCAGTCGCTCCGTCTTCGGAAAGAGCGAAATCCAGGGCCTCTTCCAGCACCTGGATGATTTCCGCCCCGGTCATGGTCATTTCAACCAGGGTGTTGTCGAATGGCAGCAATGCGTGGGCATCTCCCACGGTTACCGCCCCCGGGAGAATATCAGTGCGCGCACCCCCCGCGTTTTGGATGGCAATATCCGATGTCCGGCTGATCTGCAGGAAAGCTTTTGCAATGATATTGGAAATGTCACTGCCGTTTGAGGCGGTGTCCTCCCGGCTGCACGCGTTGGAGCGGCCCTGTCCCGGGAGGTCTTCCGAGCACAACGCATGCACTGCAGAGGCGATCCGTGTCTGGTTCATGAGGGAGATGTCCTCGGAGAACCGGTTGAGGACCTGTTGGGCTGCGGGGTCCACCGACACCGGGTACAGCAGGGGGTTTGCCTTGATTTCGGCGAGGACTTCATCGCGTTCCGGGCCGTCCAGTTCGATGTGCTCCTGTTCATCATTCCTGCGTTTGAAGCTGTCCCCAAGCAGCAGGTGGGGGGTGCCGGTACAACGTGTGACACGACCGGAATCGTCAAATGTAACGGATAGGGCGCCGACGATGTTGGAATACTCCCAGGCCTGTACAATGCAGACGGTTTCACCATCCCGGCTCCTGACCACGGTGGGGTATTCCCCGGCCGGGTCCAGGCCAAGCGGCTCGAATCCGGCACCGAGCAGGGTATGGGAATCTCCCCCGACGATTACATCCACGCCGCTTAATTCCTGCGCCATGGCGATATCGTTCCGGTACTGGATATGGGTCAGCAGTACGATTTTATTGATACCCTGCTCACGCAGCCGATCGATCTGTGCCTGGGCGGTGCTGGTTTCGTCAAGAAATTCGGTGGTGGGATCCGGGCGGGAGGACCGTTTGGTTTTCCGGGCAGCGACGATGCCAATGATGCCAATCCTTTCGCCGCTCCGTTCGAGCACCGTTGCCGGAAGCAGATAGTCCGTTGCAGAGTTTCTCGCAAGGGGGGATACTCCGACTTCGGGTTTGACATTCGCCCCCAGTACGGGGGTCCTGCAGGAGTCGTCGTGAAGATTTTCAATAAAGGTCACCAGCCCCGTATCGCCGTCATCAAACTCATGATTGCCAACCGTGAAGGCGTCAAAACACACGAAATTCATCAGTGCCGCATCAGCCTCCCCCTTGAATTGAATGTAATAGGGACCCGCGGAAACCGCGTCCCCCGCATGGAGCTTCAACACGTTCCGGGAAGTGGACCCGAGATCGGACATTACCGCGGCAACTGCGGGGAATCCGCCGCTCAAAACCCGGGTTTCCTTGCCCCCCAGCAGCAGGTCCAGGTGGTTCGTTCCCAGGTGCGAATGATGATCGTTGAGATGAAGAATGTTGAGTTCGTATGCCTGGACCGAAGACAGGGATACGGCACAAATGGAGACGATGAGAAAAACCCCTATTGATTTCATGAGTACTCCTTTGTATTAGGGAGAATGCGACGGTAATCCGAGAATTCGTGAAGTATATCGGCTACCGATATCACGCTCCAGCGCAATGTTGCGGTAGGAACGATGTTGCAAGCTCAGGGCGTGATCGAAATCACCGCTATTCAATACGACTCAAACCGGTCAAGGGCATCTGGCTTTGTCCTCTCGGTAAATACTGACAACGTATCCTCGATACCGGTTGCGGACCAACCAGTAGAAAATCACCTGCCCCGGCATCGATCAACAACAAAAATTCGTTACAATATTTTTGTTGTCATCAAAAGCCTACCGAACGCTAACGGGCTCCTCTACCGATGATTTCGGGTAATAGTCCGAGTAAGAGGGATGTGGGACCACCCCCCTCTTACTCGGACTATTACGGGTTCGGATCGTATGAAATTGACAAATCTAAGATTAATTGCAATCGCGCGACATCGGTATGTCCGAATTTCTCAGGGCGTAATCTCAACCTAAAACTAAAAAATTACTGTCAGATAAATGCCATCTTTTACTGAATTTGAAACCCTGTGGAATATCTTTTCCCCTGGAGATGTGAATGAACTTTATAAAATTAAAACCAACAACAGACGGTTTGCTTATTACACTTCAGCAGATACAGCGAAGGAGATTATAGAAAATAAGGAAGTTTGGCTTCGTAGCGCCGCAGTCATGAATGACTTTTCGGAAATAACCTATGGACTTGATCTCACAAAGAAGGCCTTTCATAGTGATTCTTGGAAAATATTCGGCGATACGGTAGTCGGACTAGGGTTTCCAGATATAATTGAAAAAGTCATGTACAACTTCAATTATTGGGAAAGGCTTCTTCCAACAGAAATCTATCTTGCATGCTTGTCTCTGCACGATGACGCAGAGGATCAGAATGGCCGTTTGTCAATGTGGCGCGCATATGGCGATGTAGCTCTTGTCATCAATAATACTCCCCTTACACGCATATCAGAATCAGACGCTCCTGGAGTATTCTCTATGCCAGTACACTATCTTGATCAAACTGAATTTGAAAAACGGTTGCAAAATGTGACCAATGCAGTCAAAAAAAACACTACTTTTTTACATGGAGTCGGTAAAGATGTCATAACAGATTGTATTAGCAAAATGTTATATTTAGGGGCCATAAGAACCAAACATCCAGGGTTTTCAGAAGAAAAGGAGTGGAGGATATATTCTCATCCCACCGACTCTTCAGACAATATTCTTACCAAGAAAATTGTCACTATAGAAGGTGTTATACAGGAGATTTGGAAGCTTCCATTGAGGCATGATCCGAAGAATGAGCTTATCCATGCGGATATCCCAAGTTTGATAGACAAATCATTATTGGTCCTACACAGTATCCAGAAGTCATTAAACATGCTTTCGTGGAAATTCTAGGTATGGCGGGTCTAGAGGATGCCGCGAATAAGGTAGTGGTATCTGACATTCCTCTGCGCAGGCGAACATGACCTCGTCATGAAGTTAATGCCATTTTCATGATGAACGCATACAAGAATTAGATCGCCTGGAGCTATTATCGGCGTGTTTTTATCCCGATAAATCGATCCCGATAAATCGGGAGATGATCAGCCCATCCAGGTCCGCAAGGGGCCTCAAACCGGAGCCCCATGGAGACCTGTCCGGCACGGCAACGATTGCACGGCATCGGTACCGGGAACGCAGCCCTTACAGGTGATCCATGGACAACAGGGGCGCATTTCCCCCGGATGCGGTGGTGTCGGTACTCACCGAACGCTCCACGGCAAAGCGATGCATGTAGTGGGGCCCGCCTGCTTTCGGGCCGGTACCGGACAGCCCTTCGCCACCAAATGGCTGGATGCCGACCACGGCACCGATGGTATTTCGGTTCACGTAGACATTCCCCACCCGGATTCGACGGATGATCCGCTCGATGGTGGACTCAATCCGGCTGTGTATTCCAAAAGTGAGCCCGTACCCCGCGTGATTGATCTCATCCACCACCTCGTCAATCTCGGAGGCCTTGAACTGGCAGACATGGAGCACGGGGCCAAACACTTCCCTTTTCAGTTCGGCAATTCCGGAAATTTCCAGAAGGGCCGGACGAAAGAAATATCCCCGGGAGTCTCCCGCCATGCGACCGCTGGTATAGACCGGGGTACCGGATTCGGCTTTCCGGCGCACATAGGCCTGCAGGTTCTTCCGGGATTCGTGGTCAATGATGGGGCCGATATCCGTCTCCGGTTCCGCCGGGTCGCCGACCTGGAGTTCATCCATCGCGCCTTGCAGCATGGTGATCATTTCTGCTGCGACGTCCTGCTGTACATACAGGACGCGCAAGGCCGAGCAACGCTGGCCGGCACTCTGGAATGCCGACTGCACGGCATCCCGGACCACCTGTTCGGGGAGGGCCGTGGAGTCCACAATCATGGCATTGATCCCCCCGGTTTCCGCAATGAGCGGGACGATGGGGCCGTGTTTGCCGGCCAGGGACTGCTGAATGATTTTCGCGGTTCCGGTGGACCCGGTAAAAGTGACCCCGTTGATGGCCGGATGGCGAACCAGCTGTGCTCCCACGGATTCGCCGTTCCCCGGGAGCAGTTGCAGTGCCGATTCGGGAACCCCGGATTCGTGCAGCAGCTGCACGGCTCGAAATGCAATGAGGGGGGTCTGTTCAGCGGGTTTGGCGAGGACGCAGTTGCCCGCTGCAAGAGCGGCGCTGACCTGTCCGGTAAAAATCGCCAGGGGGAAATTCCATGGACTGATGCAGACAAATATGCCCCGGCCCTGCAGGGACCACTGATTCAACTCTCCGGTGGGTCCTTCCAGGACAAGTGGTCGATCAAATTCCCGGTGGCCCTGGAGGGCATAGTAACGCAGGAAGTCAACGGCTTCCCGCAATTCCGCGATACTGTCCCGGAGGGTTTTTCCGGCCTCCACGGTACACAGGGTCATCAATTCATCCCGGTGCGCCTCAAACCGGTCCGCGGCATCCAGAAGGATATCTCCCCGGAGAATTCCTCCCCGGTTATTCCAGTCCTCATACCCCAGTCGGGCATTGTCCACAGCAAGGAGGATGTCCTCTTCACTCGCAGTGACAACCGTGCCGATTTTCTGCGCACTGGACGGGGACCGGATGGGGTGTTGCGGCCGGGAAGAGGGGTCAATGCCCCAATTGGCAATCAATGGAACCACGCGATGATGTTTTTCGGAAAAGACCGGAATGGACTGCAAATGCCGGTCCAGTTCCGGTTCGTTGTTCAGGTTCAGTCCCCGGGAATTTTTTCTGTGCCCATAGATGTCCCCGGGCAGCGGAATATTCGGGTGGGGAATGGAAGCAAGTTCCCGGATGGACTGCACCGGGTCGCAGACCAGTTTCCTCACGGGCAATTCCTTGTCGACCAGCCGGTTGACAAAGGAACTGTTGGCTCCATTTTCAAGCAATCGTCGCACCAGGTACGCGAGCAGGTCGCGATAGGAACCGACGGGTGCGTAGATCCGGCAGTTGACCCGGAAAGTCCTCATCACGTGGCGATAGAGCATTTCCCCCATTCCGTGGAGGCACTGGAACTCAAAATCCCGGCGCATGCCCGCATAATTCAGGATGGACGCCACGGTATGTGCATTGTGGGTTGCGAACAGGGGATAGAATGCGGTGGGATTCTTCAGCAGTTTCTGGGCACAGACCAGGTAGGACAGATCCGTGGAAACCTTGCGTGTAAACACCGGATACCCCGGGTACCCCTCCAGCTGGGCGAGCTTGATTTCCGAATCCCAATAGGCTCCCTTCACCAGGCGTATCATGATGCGGCGCTTCTTTGAGGTGACCAGCTGTTCGATCCAGTGGATGACGTGGGGTGCCCGCTTCTGGTAGGCCTGCACGACAAAACCCAGCCCGTCCCAGCCATCCAGTTCGGTTTCATTGCACAGTTTCTGCAACAGGGCCAGGGACGGGTCCAGACGGTCGGCTTCTTCGGCATCGATGGTGAGACCGATATTGTATTGCTTTGCCTGGAAGCAAAGCTGTTTCAGCAATGGATAGAGTTCGGTAAAAACGCGGTCACGCTGGGCGTACTCAAACCGGGGGTGCAGGGCAGAAAGCTTGACTGAAATGCCCGGGCCCGAATAGGGGTCGCTGGCACCGGACCCCGGGCCGATGGCCTCGATGGCCGTTTGGTAGGACGCATAATGCCGGGCGGCATCTCCGGCGGTGCGGACGGCTTCGCCCAGCATGTCGTACGAATAGGTATAGCCTTCGCTTTCCCGGATTTCAGCGGTCCGGAGACCACGATGGATGGATTCGGCGAGAACAAACTGTTTGCCCATGATTCTGACGGCCTGCCTGACCGCTGCGCGAATCAGGGGCTCACCGCTGCGTGTGATGAGTTTTCCGAGAAAGTTTCCGGTATCTTCAACGATGGCTTTGTCCAGGGAAACGACCTTTCCGGTCAACATCAGTCCCCAGGTGGATGCATTCACAAAAAAGGATTCGCTCTCACCCAGATGGGAAGCCCAGTTTCCATCGGACAGCTTGTCCTGTATGAGCTGGTCTGCGGTTTGGGCATCCGGGACCCGCAGCAGTGCCTCCGCGAGGCACATCAGGGCCACCCCCTCTTCACTGGACAGTTTGAATTCCAGGAGAAAGGCATCCAGTCCTCCGTGGCTTTCATTCTGGCGCCGTATCTGCTTCACCAGCCTGGCGGCTTCCCTTTCGATTGCCTGTTGCTGACTTTGCGTGCTGTCCAGCATGTCCAGCAAGGCTTCGACACACCGGGATTCATCCGCGTGATAATGTTCGTGGATGGCGGTTCGTGCCGGATCCTGATTCGGGAATACAGGGGTAAACTTCTTCATTGCACCCTCTTGGGGTTAATTTCCCGAATCAACCTCATGATTTCCAAAACCGTGGTTCCGCTGAACCCGGAAATTCTGGAAAAACGCATGAAAAATTGTATCCGCTGGGCAATAAATTGCATAGAATAAGTTGCAACCTGAATATAGCAATATAGCATATTCGGGTTGAAGAGGACTTTTCATCTATGGCGGTGAAAGTGGGTCTCCCTGATGGCGATACGTTGTGAACCCGGTCAGGTCCGGAAGGAAGCAGCCGCAGCAGCGAATTCGGGTGTCAGGACAAGGCGCACGGGATCCGCCACCTCTGCGAACACCAAAAATCCGATATTGTACTGAATTGAATGAGCTATCTTGCCCTGGCACGAAAGTGGCGTCCTAAATTGTTTTCACAAGTTGTGGGCCAGGCGCATGTGGTGTCGGCACTGACCAATGCATTGACCCACCAGCGGGTTCATCACGCGTTCCTGTTTTCCGGAACAAGGGGGGTGGGAAAAACCACCCTGGCGAGAATATTTGCCAAGGCGCTCAATTGTGAAACGGGTATTCGAGCTGAACCCTGCGGGGAGTGTCCGGCCTGCAGCGGGGTGGATGTGGGAAATTTCATTGACCTGATCGAGGTGGATGCAGCATCCAGGACACGGGTGGATGATACCCGGGAATTGCTGGACAACGTGCAGTACACCCCGACTCAGGGCCGTTTCAAGATTTACCTGATCGACGAAGTCCACATGCTCTCCACCCACAGCTTCAATGCCTTGCTGAAAACACTGGAAGAACCCCCCGAACACGTCAAGTTCCTGCTGGCCACGACCAACCCCCAGAAACTGCCCACTACGATCCTCTCCCGCTGTATACAATTCAACCTGAAGACCGTCGATATCGGCCGTATTGCCTCCCAGTTGGAAAAAATCCTGGTTGCCGAGGAAATCCGGCATGAATCCCCGGCACTGACACTGATCGCGCGGTCGGCCCAGGGCAGTGTTCGTGACGCGCTGAGCCTGCTGGATCAGGCCATTGCCTTTTCCAACGGGAATGTCAGCGAAGAGCGGGTTCGGGCGATGCTGGGGATGATCGACAACCAGTTTATCCTTCAGCTGCTCGATCATGTCCTTCAGGGGGAAGGCAGCCGGCTGTTGTCAACGGTATCGGACATGGCGGAGCGAGCCGTTGATTATGCGGGGGCGTTGAATGAAATGATCAGCACACTGCACAATCTCGCGCTCTTTCAGATCAGCCCGGTATCCGTGGAATGGAAAGGGGTGGATACCGAAGAACTGAGGGTTCTTGCCGGGAACGCGGACCCCGAATCCGTGCAGCTTCTTTATCAGATCGCGCTCATGGGAAAGCGGGATTTCGAGTATGCGCCGGATGCGCGCTCAGGGTTCGAGATGATCCTGATGCGCATGCTCGCGTTCAATCCCGGCGCCCCCGGGCCGAAAACTGTGAAGAGTCCGAATGAGGTGCCGGCAGGACGTTCCGGAGACCGGAAAAAACCCGGTCCCGGGGATTCTTCGGAGAACCGGAAATCCGAAGACCAGCCGAATGCTTCCCCGGGAGCAAAAAATCCCGAACGGCCCATCCCGGGGGATATGCCCACGGCCATTTCCATCCAAGAGGATTTCAACCGGCTGTTGGATGCGGATGCCTGGCACCGTTTCATCGAAAGTGCCGGCCTGAGCGCGGTGCTGAAAGAGGTGCTGATGAACGCAGTCCCGGAGTCAGTTCATGGCAACACCCTCAAGCTGGTCCTCAATGAATCCAGCCGGTACCTGTGTAACAGGAAAAGAGTGAAGCAGATAGAAGCTCATTTCAGGGAAAAACAGAATCTTGACATTCACCTGAAGGTGACCATACAGGATTTGTCCAGGGAGGATTCCAGGATTGAAACCCCCGCGCAGTCCATCGCACGAAAAAAACAACAGGACCAGGATCATGCACGCCAGCAATTCATACAGGACCCGAATGTCCAGGAGCTGGTGGATTTGTTTGGTGCAGAAATCGTCGGGGATTCGATTCAACCCGCCTGACCGGTTTGCCTGGAAAGGTTGTCGCCCCGGGCTGCCGGCGCAGGCCGTAATCGCACTGCGGGGATTGCGGTGGACCCGGGAAGGGCGTCCCGTGATACAGGGATTGCTGTACAGGAGCATTAGAGCTTGACTCGGGATGGCCGGGTGTTTTACAAACGGTCTGGCTGAAACCACATTTGGACTGACACGGGCAAAGAAGACGATGAAAGGTGGACTGGGAGATATCATGAAACAGGCTCAGGCGATGCAGGAAAACATGCAAAAAGCCGAGGAAGAGCTTTCGAGGATGGAGGTCACAGGAACATCCGGGGCGGGACTGGTGGAAATCGTTATGACCTGTCGGCATGATGTGAAGGCGGTGAGTATCGATCCGGCACTGATGCAGGATGACAAAGAAGTACTTGAGGATCTGATTGCTGCGGCGATGAATGACGCGGTGAGAAAAGCGGAAAGTCAGGTCCAGAATAAAATGGGGGGGTTGACATCCGGCATAAATCTTCCCGCGGGCTTCAAATTACCCTTTTAATGATCGACCCGAATTCGGTAGCCGAACTGAAACAGGCCCTGCAAAGACTGCCGGGCATCGGACCCAAATCGGCACAGAGGATGGCCTTTCACCTGCTTGAGCGGGACCGGGAAGGGGCCCGTCAAATCGGTGAAGCGATCCAACAGTCCCTGTTAAAAGTCAATCACTGTCGGCGCTGCAACAACTTCAGCGAAACCGAGCTGTGTTCCATTTGTGCCTCAGACAAGCGCGACCCCCGGGTTCTGTGCGTGCTGGAAACCCCGGCGGACCTGGAAGCCATTGAACTGGCCTGCATTTACCAGGGGATGTATTTTGTGTTGATGGGCCGCCTGTCGCCGCTGGACGATATTGGACCCGACCAGCTGGGAATCGATGCGCTGTTGAGACTGGTGGAAGAAGAATCGGTGAGTGAAATCATCCTTGCAACCAACCTGACCGTGGAAGGTCAGGCGACAGCCGATTTTCTGCTCGATTTGTTCCAGGACAAAAATGTGAAGGTCACCCGGCTTGCCAGGGGGATGCCGATGGGGGGCGAACTGGAATACCTGGACCCGGCCACCCTGCATCAGGCGTTTGCCGACAGACGGTCGACCTAGTTCCCGGTGGTTGGATTCCCACCCGCCGGCGGACTTTGGCTGGAATTCGTATGAAACGTGTTGCGGCCTGCATTGAGTACTGCGGGGTAAATTACCATGGCTGGCAAATGCAGAAACATGTTCCATCGGTGCAATGTGAAGTGGAGCGGGCGATCAGCACCGTGGCCAACGAGGACATTGCCGTAACCGCCGCGGGACGGACCGATACCGGTGTACACGGTACGGGGCAGGTCATTCATTTTGATACCGCTGCACAGCGAACTCCGGATGAATGGCTCATGGGGGTGAACACCAGCCTGCCGGATGATGTTTCATTGATTTGGACGCAGGAGGTTTCACCGGATTTTCATGCCCGGTTCAAGGCCTTAAGAAGAAGCTATCGCTACGTCATTTTGAATCGAAGGGTCAGTCCGAGCTACCTGCACGGCCGGGTCGCCTGGTATCATGCGAAGATGGATGTCCGGGCCATGCAGGATGCTGCACGGCCATTGCTGGGTATTCATGATTTCAGTGCATTCCAGGCGTCCGGGTGCCAGTCGAAGAACCCGGTAAGGGACGTGCATGCCCTGTCCCTCCATCAATCCGGGAGCTGGATCTGGATGGATATTTCCGCCAGCGGCTTTTTGCAGCACATGGTACGCAATATCGTCGGAACTCTGATGCGGGTAGGACAGGGACAGGCCCCTGTAAAGTGGGTCAGGGAGGTATTGGAGGGCAGGGACCGGACCCGGGGGGGAATCACTGCCATGCCGGACGGTCTTTATCTTGTGGAGGTTCAGTACGATGAGAGGTACCGGCTACCTTGTTCACCGCCGCCGTGCCGATTTTGGTAAACTCAGGCCTGGGGTCCTGGAATTGACGGCGGAAAACCATTGCGAATACGATCCAAAATTTGCGGTATATCCACTGCGGAGACGGCCATGCAGGCAGTCAATGCCGGGGCAGATGCGCTCGGTTTGATGTTTTATCCTTCCAGCAGCCGTTTTCTGTCCATCGAAAGTGCACGCCAGATCAATGCCATATCGGCTCCTTTTGTTTCCCAGGTCGCGGTGGTGGTGAATCCAGACAGGGAGTTCCTGAATGAAATCATTGCGAATCTCAGGCTGGACTATATCCAGTTCCATGGAGAAGAAAGTGCGGAATACTGCCGAAGTTTCCGGATTCCTTATATCAAGGCACTCCGGGTTGCCGAGTCCACCCGGCTCCTGGAATTGGAACGGCGTTATCCGGATGCGCAGGCCATCCTGCTGGACAGTCATGTTCCCCATGCCTATGGGGGAACGGGGAAAACCTTCGCATGGGACCGGGCCCGGTACGGTGGCACCAAGCCGGTGATTCTTGCCGGAGGCCTCACCGCGGAAAATGTGGAGTCCGCCATCCGCCTGGGGAAGCCCTATGGCGTGGATGTCAGCAGTGGAGTGGAAACACTCGGGATCAAGGACGAGAAAAAAATCAGGGAATTTTGTTCCAACGTCGCATCCTGTCGAACACCCTCCAACGATGAGGAAATCCTGTGAACTGGTTTGACAAAATTCTGCCCCCGAAGATCAAGACCGTCAGCAAGATCCGGCGCAGAGGAGTGCCGGAAGGGTTGTGGAACAAATGTACTGCCTGCCAGGCGGTGCTCTATGCGGTGGAATTGAGCAACAATCTGAAGGTATGCCCGAAATGCAACCATCATATGCGCCTGGGCGCAAAGGAGCGGCTGGAATCATTTCTGGACCCGGATGCCGTGGAGTGGATCGGAGAAAACATTGTGCCGGTGGACATACTGAAGTTCAAGGATCAGAAACGGTACAGGGACCGTTTGCAGACTGCCCGGAAGAGCAGCCAGACGACGGAAGCCCTGGTGGGGGCATCCGGCCGGGTATCGGGAATACCCATCACGGCACTGGCGTTTGAATTCAGGTTCATGGGAGGGTCCATGGGTTCAGTAGTGGGTGAACGGTTCGTGCAGGCGGTGGATCACAGCCTGGAGCACCGGCAGCCATTGATCTGTTTTTCGGCAAGTGGGGGCGCACGCATGCAGGAGGCCTTGTTTTCCTTGATGCAAATGTCCAAGACAACGGCGGCCATTTCCCGGCTGCGAGACGAAGCGTTGCCGTATATTTCCGTATTGACGGATCCCACCATGGGGGGAGTTTCCGCCAGCCTCTCCATGCTCGGGGATCTCATTATCGCTGAACCGAATGCTCTCGTTGGTTTTGCAGGTCCCCGGGTGATAGAGCAGACAGTACGGGAAACTCTCCCAGATGGATTTCAGCGGGCGGAGTTTCTGCTTGAGCACGGTGCCATTGACATGATCGCAAACCGACCTGAAATCAAACCGACCGTGATTGCTCTTCTGGAGAAATTGGGGTTTGGCTGTCCCCCCTCTTCAGCCCCTGGAATGGATGGCCTGGGGGGAGACACCGGAAAGCCCGGTCCGGTGATAGAAGGGGAGTTGGTCTGAGTGCAGGACCAATGACCGACCCGGTCTGAGATCGTTTCTCCGAAGACTTCCGGACGCAGTCCCCGCCCTTTTCGCGCCCTGAATGGATTTGATTTTGAAACAGAATCTGCGTTCGTTCAGCCTGGGTCACTGGCTTGAGCATATCCAGTCGCAGCACAGCCGGACCATTGACCTGACGCTGGATCGGGTACGGCAGGTGTGGGAAGCTCTGGGATGCCCCCAGCCTGCATTCAACATTGTCGTGGCTGGAACCAATGGCAAGGGTTCCTCCATCAGCATCCTGGAAAGCGTGTTCGCCTGCGCTGGAAAAAGGACCGGTGCGTATACCTCTCCCCACCTCGTACGGTTCAATGAACGCATCCGGATCAACCAGTCGGAAGCAACGGATGATGATATCTGTGATGTGTTCCGCACCATTGAAGAGGCGCGGTGCGGGGTGCCCCTGACTTATTTTGAATACGGAACCCTGTGTGCACTGTTAATATTCCACCGGAAAAATGTCGAAATCGGCCTGTTGGAAGTGGGGATGGGGGGAAGGCTGGATGCCGTCAACATGGTGGAAAGTGATCTCGTACTGATTACTTCCATTGGAATGGATCATGAACGATGGCTGGGGCATGACCGTGAAACCATCGGGGCCGAGAAAGCCGGGGTCATCCGGAAAAATGGAATCGTGGTGTGCTCCGACCCGGAAATCCCAGACAGCATCCTCGCCATTGCTGCGGAAAGAAATGCAACCCTGATCGCTGCGAATGTCGATTACGAGATTCTCCGGTCCGGGAAAGCCTGCAACTGGGAAAGCCGTCACCCCATGATTCCCGACTCATGGAAGCAACTGGAAAATGTGCACGTGCCGTACCCAGGAGAACACCAGTTTTCAAATCTGGGTGGTTGCCTTGCCGTGGTCTCCGTGGCCGCGGGCAAAGTGGGCGCCACCCGGGAAGATTTGCGATGCGGGCTTCGGCAGGCGCGCATTGCCGGGCGCTGTCAGGTCATCCGGGAAAATCCTTGCGTGGTGATCGATGTGGCCCATAATGGCGATTCCGCAGTCCAGTTGTCGCGGTTCCTGAAAGCCCGCCACTGCCCCGGCAGAACCGTTGCCGTGCTGGGCGTGTTGGCGGACAAGGCCTTGGACCGGATTGTCTTGCCGCTGGAAGGACTGGTGGATCGCTGGTACCTCACCACCCTCGCCGGAGACCGGGGTCAAACCGCAGAAAATCTGGGCGTGCAGCTTGACCGGGTACTGGACCATCCTTTTTGGAATGCACATGGCAGCCCTGCTGAAGCCTATGCCCGGGCACTCCAGGAAGCCGGGCAGGGGGACCGGATTGTAATCTTTGGCTCATTTCATGCTGTCGGTGATATAATGGCGACTTTAGGCAATCGGTGAATCCGGGCCGTTCATCATGGGCAAGGTCGAAATGGGGGTGAGAAATTTCTATTTATCCCGGGTTCCGGACTCTTCCCCATATTTGAATTGATGTATTGACCATGGGTGAATCCCGTCCGAAACACAACCCAACGTACCAGATAAAGCATCGTCTCACCGGTGCGGCGGTGATCATCACCGGGGCGCTGGCGGTCCTCCTGCTTTTGTTCCGGGAGCCTGCCCAGATGCCTGACACCGGGGTCGGGGTTGCCACCTCCACCGGAGAAGAAGCGGAAACCCCGGGTTTTCAATCCAACCTGGTGCCTCTCAATGTCAGTTCGGTCAACTTGAATGAAGAAAAGTCGGATCCGGCTGAAAACAGTGCACAGTCTCAACTTGAACAGGGAGAAACCGGGGATGAAAAACCGGCCAATGGCCAGGACCCGGCGGACCACTCGCCTGATGTGTCCGGCGAAGCCCTGAGCGGCTGGTCGGTCCGGGTGGGAACCTTTATGAAACAGGAAAATGTGGACCGCCTGTTCACATTTCTCGGCGACCACGGATTCGATGCAAAGCTGACCCGGGTTCAGGTCGAGTCCGGTGAAGCCACCCGTGTCTGGCTGGGCCCTTATGCAAAGAGAGAGACCGCGGATACCGTGAATGCAAAACTGCTCGCCCTGAGAGGAGAAAAAGGGTATGTCACCAAACATTAACCGTAACCCACTATAATGACGACTGGCTATCATACGGGCTGGGGAGCACTCTGTTGAATCGAATCATGTGCCGTCGCCATGCGCGAGATAAAAAGATCGTCCGAAATAGGAAAGCGCGCAGGATTACGAGATGAACATTGTCGACATCGCAATTTCGATCATCGTACTGGGGTCCCTTTTGATGGGGCTGTTCAGGGGGTTCATCCGAGAAATCCTGTCCCTGTTCTCCTGGCTGGTTTCAATCTGGATTGCCTATCAGTATGCGAACTGGGGTGCCGCCTATCTGGACCCGTATTTCGACCAGGCAGTATTGCGCTTCGTGGTCGCCTTTGCCATTTTTTTTATTGCTTGTCTGGTTCTTTTTTCAATCGGAAGCTACCTGGTTTACCGATTGCTGGCCATCACCGGGATTACGGGCATTGATCGCTCCCTGGGGTCCTTGTTCGGGTTTGCCCGGGGGGTGGTGATCATGGCATTGTTCATCCTGTGCGCGAGGTTTATGGATTTCACGTCCCAGCCTTGGTGGCAGGAGTCCATGCTGATACACTATTTCACCCCGGTAACCGAATTTGTCCGGTCGTTGCTGCCCAGCGATATTGCTGAACTTGTAAAACCGAAATGATATAGACATGTGCGGACTGGTTGGCATTCTTGGCAAAGATCCTGTGAACCAGGCGCTGTACGATGGGCTGACAGTCATCCAGCATCGTGGCCAGGATGCGGCGGGAATTATGACCAGCGATGGGGACCGGGTTTATCTCAGAAAGGACAATGGACTGGTTCGCGATGTATTTCATACCCGGCACATGGTCCAGCTTCGCGGCGGGATGGGAGTCGGGCATGTCCGTTATCCCACTGCAGGCAGCGATTCCAGGGCGGAAGCACAGCCCTTTTATGTCAATTCCCCATTTGGTATTGCACTGGGACACAATGGTAACCTGACCAACGCGGAAGAGTTGAGAAAAGAGTTGTTCGTGCAGGACCTGAGGCAGCTCAACACCTCATCCGATTCTGAAATCCTGCTCAATATTTTTGCCCATGAACTGCGGGCGGCATTGGGGGAGTCCAGTCTGAGAGCCTCCCCCCAGGACCTTTTCACCGCGGTCAGCGGTGTATTTCGGCGCTGCAAGGGGGCCTATGCTGTCATCGTCATGGTGGTGGGGGTGGGGCTGATTGCGTTTCGTGATCCCTGTGGCATCCGCCCTTTGGTGTACGGTACCAAGGAAGAGGCCTCCGGCGTGTCCCACATGTTTGCTTCGGAAAGCGTAGCCCTGGATGTGCTCAGTTACAGCCTGAAGGGGGATATCCAGCCTGGTGAAGCAGTATTTATCGACATGGACAGTACGGTGCACCGCGCGTTCTGCGCCGAGCGGACCAACAATTTCCCGTGTATTTTTGAATATGTCTATCTGGCCAGGCCCGATTCCATCATTGATAACATTCCGGTGTACCAGACGCGTATTCACATGGGGAAGCGGTTGGGTCAAAAACTGAAAAACGACTGGCCGAACCATGACATCGATGTGGTGATTCCCGTTCCGGATACCAGTCGGACCGCCGCGCTGGAAATGGCCAAGGTCCTGAAACTGCCGTACCGGGAAGGGTTTATCAAGAACCGTTATATTGGCAGAACGTTTATCATGCCCGGCCAGGCCGAAAGAAAAAAATCAGTCAAGCAGAAGCTGAACGCCATTTCATCTGAATTCAACGGAAAAAATGTGCTGCTGGTGGACGACTCGATTGTACGGGGAACCACCTCCCAGAAGATCATTGAACTGGCCAGGGAAGCGGGAGCCTCCAAAGTGTATTTCGCCTCAGCGGCCCCGCCGGTCCGTTATCCCAATGTATATGGGATTGACATGCCTTCCAGTACCGAATTGATCGGGAACGATCGGAACACCGAGGAAATATGTGCGGAAATCGGTGCGGACAAGCTGATTTACCAGGAACTGGATGACCTGATCAATGCGGTTCGCCAGTGCAACATGGAAATTTCGGAATTTGATACATCGTGTTTCGATGGTCGATACGTGACCGGGGACATCACCCCCGATTACCTGAGACTGGTGGACTACAAGAGGAATGACCAGGCGAAGCTGGGCCTGGACAATGCACTCGACATTTCAGAAGTTACGGAAATACAGGAAAAACGTGCTTGACGTCACCCCGGTGCCTGGACAGGCATCCAGGAGGTGCATTTGCCTTTTTCCGGGTGACCCAGGGGTCCGGGTGTGAATGTCGCAGTCCCCGTTTGATCCCGGGGCAGAGAGTCCGGGTGCGGGGAGACCCTGAAATCCCAGACCAGGATATCATCGCCGCAGTGAAAAGCATCCTCCATCGTACAGGAGCATGCTTTTCTGGGTATACCAGTCGCCGAGAACGAAACGTTTTGCCGGTGTGTGGTCGATGAAAAAGTCATGAACAGCCGGTTTATGGGTATGTCCATGAATCATCGTCAGTACATCATGGTCCCGCATCACTTTTTCGACCTGTTGCTGGTTCACATCCATGATCTCCATACTCTTTGATTTTTTTCCGATTTCACTTTCCTCCCTCATGGCGTTTGCCGTGGTGACCCGTTCGTCGATGGGCTTGTCCAAAAACGCAAGTTTCCACTTGTCGGTCAGCATTTGTTGCCGAGCCTGCTGATGCGCCGTGTCATCCGTGCACAACGAATCCCCGTGGGTGAGGAGGACCCGGGTGGTGCCCAGTTCGATCACGGTGGGGTCTGGAAGGATTCTGCAGCCGGTACGACTTTCAAAATCCTGGCCAATGAGAAAGTCCCGGTTTCCATGAATGAAAAAGATTTCTGCACCGGCCTGGACCGTGGCGTGGAGAATATCTTCCACCTCACCGTGCCCCAGGGTGTCCCGGGCATCATCCCCGATCCAGAACTCAAACAAATCCCCCAGGATATAAATCCGGTTGACCAACCCACGGGATTCGCGCATGAATTTCCGGAACCATTCCGTCGATTGGGGTCGGTCAGGAGTCAAATGGAGATCAGAAATGAACGCGGTGGACATAAAAGATACCTGGGACAATTGGATTGCAGGGCTCGAATATTATACCATCGCCCACCTGGAATATGCTGTGATACGCTTGATGGCCAACGACCACCCGAACCGGGAAATAAGGGAACCCCGCATAAACCATGAACATACGTCTGTACGACAGTTATCGCCGCAGCCTGCGTGAATTCGAACCCCTACGGGGCAACCAGGTGCGGATGTATGCCTGCGGGCCCACCGTCTATGACTATGCGCACATTGGAAACCTGCGGACTTATATTTTTGAAGATGTATTGCGCAGGACGCTGGAATTCCGTGGGTATGAGGTGTTGCATGTCATGAACATCACGGATGTGGGACACCTCACCTCGGATGCGGATACCGGGGAAGACAAAATCGAAAAAGGAGCCCGACGGACGGGAAAGTCTGCCTGGGAAATCGCTGAAATCTATTCGGATGCGTTTAAAGAGGACCTGCGGCAGCTCAATATTCTGGACCCGGGTATCTGGTGCCGGGCCACGGAGCATGTGGGCGAACAGATTGAAGACATCCGGACAATCGAATCCAATGGCTATACCTATGCGACTTCGGACGGGATTTATTTTGACACCTCCAAACTCCGGAACTACGGATATCTTGCACGGTTGGATGTGGACGGACTGAATGCCGGACAGCGGGTGGAAGTCGGTGAAAAGCGCAATGCAACGGACTTTGCGCTATGGAAATTCAGCCCTGAAAACCAGCAGAGGCAGATGGAATGGGAAAGTCCCTGGGGGAAGGGTTTCCCTGGCTGGCATATCGAATGTTCCGCGATGGCCGTGAAGTACCTGGGAAAAATGTTTGATATCCATTGTGGCGGAAAGGATCATATTCCAGTCCACCATTCCAATGAAATTGCCCAATCCGAAGCCTGCCATGGCACCAGTCTGGCGAATTTCTGGCTGCACGGTTATTTCCTGGAAACCGATGACAAGATGTCCAAATCCTCGGGGGATTTTCTGCGCCTCCAGACCTTGCTGGAACGTCAGTATGATCCGCTTGGCTATCGTTACTTGTGCCTGACGGCGCACTATCGCAACGACCTGAAATTTACCTGGGAAAGTCTGGATGGCGCACAGACGGCATTGACCCGTCTGCGGAAAATGGTGACCGGGTGGGGGGAGCCGGGCACCGCGGATACCGGGGTCGTCACCCGGTTCAGAAATGAAATCTACAATGATTTGAATACTTCAAAGGGTCTTGCCGTGATCTGGAACCTGGTAAGGAGTCCGTTGCCGGATGATGTGAAGAAAGCCACGATTCTCGAATGTGACCGGGTTCTCGGTCTGGACCTCGCAAACTGGAAACCGACAACCCTGGCCATTCCGGAAGAGGTCACTGGGTTGCTGCACCGGCGCAATCAGGCACGTGTGGAAAAAAACTGGGCAGTCGCGGACGAAATCCGTCTCAAAATCAAGGAAATGGGATTTGAGATCATCGATTCCTCCACGGGTTCCCATATCCGGAAAGAGTAGCCGGGAAGCCACTTGGCAGGTCCCGGGGAACGGAATGGGGTAGGGGGGTTCTTCTGGATTCAAATCCAGGTTTTCGATTTTCCGATTCGTCAACAATCGGGTTGTATCACGATTTACAAATGGGGTAGACTCCATGTCCCTGTTGCGGGGTGGAGCAGTCTGGTAGCTCGTCGGGCTCATAACCCGAAGGTCGTAGGTTCAAATCCTACCCCCGCTACCATTTTCCCTGCCCTATACATCCGATGAAATCTGGTAATGCCGGATCACTCGAGTGAAAATAGAAGTCGTGGGAACGCGAAGGATCTGACTGATGATCAGGCTCTGTTCGACCTGGAAGTCCCCACTCTATGGTGCCCGTTCCCGCTACTGCCTGATGTCATCCGTGGCATACTCACGCGTCCACCTCAAAGCGTGCGTTTACCAACAGCCTCCAGTCCTTCGATCGTGGTGCATCCCTATTGCTTCCAGGTATTCGCCCATGCCGTTGTCCGGTCTCCCCGACGGGTTCCGTGGCCCGGGGCTGGTTCCGGGGGATTCTTTCTCGCACACCCGGCCCAGGGGTTTTCCTGCAATACCCCTGAAGGCGCAGGTGCGGATTGCTCTGGAAAACCGATCTCGGAAAAACCGGTATCTTGCCGCCACTGGGCTGACATTATTTCCGGGGAATTACTGATTGAAGGGCAGGGCGTTTTTCGGGTATACTTCTCGCCCCGCAAGACGCGGGCACTTTCCCGGGGTGGAAGGCCTGTTCAGGCAGATGGTTTACCCTGGTCAGGGCGGCAGTCGCCAGCACTGAAGTGGCTGAAAAGTCGTTCCGGGTGGTCCCTGACCGGACGCATGTTGATCCCCGCAGTCCGCGGGGTTTTGTATTTGGGACGGAGTTGGTTTTGAGAATTTAAGTGGGCCTTTGGCCCATTTTTTGTGCAATTTTACCTTGGCAGGATCATTGATGCTGAATAGAACAGAGCTGGCAGACCTTCTGGAACCTACGGTGGATCGCATGGGGTATGAACTGCTGCACATCGAATTTGGGCATCAGGGCAAGGACCGGATTTTGCGCATTTACATCGATGCGCCGGGTGGTATTCAGGTCGATGACTGTGAACAGGTAAGTCGACAGCTAAGCATGGTGCTGGATGTCGAGGACCCATTGAGTTCAGCCTATTTGCTTGAAGTTTCTTCGCCGGGTCTTGACCGGCCATTGGTAAAACCGAGCCACTTTCAGCAGTTTATTGGCAACAAGGCAAAAATCGTGACGTCGATACATATCCTGGGAAGAAGGAGGTTTACCGGGGAGATGGTTGAAGCCGGGGAAGATGCCGTGGTTCTTCATGTTGATGGGGAAAGTTATGATCTGCCCTATAAGGATATCGAGTCGGCACGGCTGGACCCGGTATTTTAAACAAACTTGAACATTTATTGAGTGTCGGTAGAAATATGGCGATTTCAAATAACGAGATCTTATTGATGGCGGAGGTGGTTTCCCGGGAAAAAGGTCTTGACAAGGAAATTATATTCAATGCCATCGAGGCTGCGCTGGCAACCGCGACAAAGAAAAGGCATCTCGAGGATATTGATGCGAGAGTAAGCATACACCGTGAAACCGGAGACTATGACACATTTCGGGTATGGGAAGTCGTTGATGACGAAGGTGAGCTGGAGTTTCCGGATCGGCAGATTCCATTGTCCGAAGCCCGGGAAAGCGACCCGGAATTGAATGTAGAAGACCAGATCGAAGAACCCATGGATCCTGTGGAGTTTGGCCGTATTGCTGCCCAGGCGGCGAAACAGGTGATCATGCAAAAAGTCAGGGAAGCGGAACGCCACCAGATTGCAGAACGTTACAAGGACAAGTTTGGCACCTTGATTTCCGGTACGGTGAAACGACTGGATCATGGAAATGCCATTATTGACCTGGGCGATGCGGATGCGCTGCTTCCCAAAAGCGGTATGATTCCAAGGGAAGGGTTGCGCCCGGGAGATCGTATTCGTGCATTGTTACGGGAAATCGATCTGGAGGCCCGGGGCCCGCAGTTGATTTTGACCCGGCTGTCCTCAGAGTTCCTGATCGCGCTGTTCAAGCTGGAAGTCCCGGAGGCGGGAGAAGGAATCATTGAAATCCTGGGAGCAGCCAGGGACCCGGGGTCCCGTGCAAAAATTTCGGTGCGCACCAATGACACGAATGTGGACCCGGTGGGAGCCTGTGTCGGGATTCGTGGTTCCCGGGTGCAAAGTGTCTCCAATGAAATTGCCGGGGAGCGGATCGATATCATCGTCTGGTCGACCAACATCGCCGAGTTTGTGATTCAGGCCCTGTCCCCGGCAGAAGTCGAATCCATTTATCTGGATGAAGAGAGCCAATCCATGGATGTCGTTGTCACCGAGGAAAACCTGTCGAGGGCAATTGGACGGGGCGGGCAGAATGTTCGTCTCGCCTCTGAGTTGACCGGGTGGGAACTCAATTTGATGACAGACAAGGAAGCGTTGGAAAAACAGGATGCGGAACTGCAGGTGCTGGTTGAAAAATTCATGAAATCCCTGGATATCGATGAAAATATCGCTACCATCCTGGCCCAGGAAGGGTTCAGCAGTCTGGAAGAAATCGCCTATGTTCCCAAGCAGGAACTCCTCGATATTGAAGAATTCGATGAAACCCTGGTGGATGAACTTCGATATCGGGCGGACGACAACCTGTGGACGGCCAGGATCAGGGAGCAGGAAAAGATGCGTCCCGCCGAAGATTTGCTTGACATGGAAGGAATGGACGAGGAAACGGCAAAAATGCTGGCAGGAGGTGGGGTGAGAACCATGCAGGGGCTGGCGGATTGTTCGGTGGATGAAGTGTTGGATATCGTTGAGATGAGCGTTGAACGGGCCAGTGCATTGATTATGACCGCACGAGCCCCGATGTTTGACAACAACGCGTACAATAGCTCCCATTAACCCAGATATAAGGCCCATACATGTCTCAAGTCACTGTAGATAATTTCGCGAAGCAAATCGGTGTCAGTGTCGATACGCTGCTTGAACGGCTGGAACAGGCCGGCATCTGTGGCAAGGGAAAGGACGATTTGCTGGAAGGCAATGAGAAAATCAAATACTCGAAATTTCTGGCAAGGAGTGGAAAATTGGGAGAAACCCCCAGACCCGGAGGATTTTCAAAGACACAAAAGACCACCGACCACATTAATCTGACCAGTCGTACCGGTGCTGCGAAAGTGGTGCCCGTGGAGAGAAGAAAACGCCGCACTTTCGTTCCACGCCGTTCCATCGAAGAGGAGCAGAGGAAAATCGCGGAAAGGGAAGCTCGGGTTGAAGCCGAAAGAAAACGGCTTGAGGAAGAGGCGCAAAAGGCAAGAGAAGCCGAAGAGCAGGCGAAACGGGAAGAAGAGAAAAGGAATTTGGAGGAGTTGGAGAGAGCCCAGGCGGAAAAGGATTCGAAAACAAGGGAACAAACCGATATCAAGGACGAAACCGCCGCCACGGAGGCGGGTCAAGATGCCCCCGTTTCGGATGCGGCAAGGGGTACAGAGCACAAGGGCGCCGACCGGACTCAGGTACCGGAGACGGTAGCACCTCCGGCAGACGAAAGACCGAAAAAGGGAAAGAAAGGTAATCGCCCGGGAAACCGGGGTAAAACCGGGCGCAAGGAACTGCATGCGACCAAGCGTCGCAATACCAGAAAGCGTCGTCATCATCTCGGGAAGACCCCCCGGATTTCATCGGTACTGGAAGGCCAGCATGCATTCCAGCAACCCACCGAACCCGATGTCCGCGAAGTCATCATCAACGAAACCATTACCGTGGGCGAACTGGCCCATGCCATGTCCATCAAGGCAAGCGAAGTCATCAAGGCCATGATGACCAAAGGATTCATGCTGACCATCAACCAGGTGCTTGACCAGGATTTTGCAGTATTGCTGGTAGAGGAAATGGGGCATATTCCAAAAATTTCCAAAGCCGATGACCTGGAAGCCCTGTTGACCGAAGACAGTGAAAGCGGGGAGGAAAAACAAAGGCCTCCCGTGGTGACGATTATGGGACATGTGGACCACGGAAAAACCTCTTTGCTGGATTATCTTCGAAAAACGAAGGTGACCGCGGGCGAAGCAGGAGGCATTACACAACACATTGGTGCCTATCAGGTGTCCGTGAACGATCATCGGATCTGTTTCCTGGATACACCTGGACATGAGGCTTTTTCTTCCATGCGGGCCCGGGGGACGAAAGCAACAGATTTTGTAATCCTGGTGGTGGCGGCGGATGATGGCGTCAAGCCCCAGACGATTGAAGCCATCAACCATGCAAAAGCCGCGGATGTTCCCATGATTGTTGCCATCAATAAAATAGACAAGGAAGAAGCAGACCCCGAAAGGGTGAAACAGGAACTCTCTAATCACGGGATCATTCCGGAAGAATGGGGTGGCGATGTGCTGATGAATCCGGTTTCTGCCATCACCGGCGAGGGGGTGGACGCCTTGCTGGAGTCGGTGCTGCTGCAGGCGGAAATCGCGGATTTAAAGGCCCGGTCTTCCGGGTCCGCGACCGGCATCGTCATAGAAGCCCGGCTGGATAGGGGCAAGGGACCGATCGCGACCGTCCTCGTACAACAGGGCATTTTGAATCGGGGAGACAGCATTCTTGCTGGCAAGGAAACGGGCCGGGTTCGGGTCCTGATGGATGACAGCGGGAACAAGGTGAAGCAGTCGGGTCCCTCGACCCCGGTGGAAATTCAGGGATTGACCGGTGTTCCCATTGCCGGGGATGATTTTGTCGTGGTCACCGATGAACGAAAAGCCCGGGAAGTCGCGCTGCATCGTCAGGGCAAGTCCAAGGAGGTAAAACTGGCTCAACAGCAGAAAGTGAAGCTGGAAAGCATGTTCAACCGCATGAATGAAGGTGAAGTCACCACGCTGAATGTGTTGATTAAAGCCGATGTGCAGGGTTCGGTGGAAGCACTGAAGGATTCGCTGGAAAAACTGTCTGTGGATGAAGTCAAGGTGAATGTCATTCATGGAATGGTTGGGGGAATCAATGAGTCCGATGTCAACCTGGTCCTGGCGTCCGGGGCGATTATTATCGGATTTAATGTCCGGGCAGACGCTACAGCAAGGAAAATGATTGAATCGGAAGGAGTCAGTGTTTACTACCACAGCGTGATCTACAATGTTGTGGATTCGGTCAAGGCGGTGGTTTCGGGCCTGCTGTCTCCGGTTTCAAAGGAAGCGCATGTCGGTCTGGTGGAAGTTCGCGATATCTTTCGTGCACGAAAAATCGGCGCAGTCGCGGGATGTTATGTCACCGAAGGCATAGTCAAACGCAACCTTCCGGTACGGATACTGCGGGACAATATCGTCATTTTTGAAGGGGCGATCGATTCGCTGCGCAGGTTCAGGGAGGATGTGAGTGAAGTCAAGAACGGGTATGAATGCGGGATAGGAATCCGGGACTACAACGACATCCGGGTCGGGGATCAGATCGAGGTGTTTGAGGTGGTGCAGTCTACCCAGGAACTGTAAAGACCGAGACCTCGCTACCCCTTCAGATTACCATGTGTTTTCGGGATACGATTCCGGCATAACCCTGCATGAGGATGGAAATGGACGACATCGACCGAACCCAACGGGTTGCCGAGCTGGTAAAAAGGGAAGTGGCCATTCTGATTGCCCGGGAACTCAATGATACCCGTATCAACACGGTGACGGTCACCGCTGTTACGGTATCCCGGGATTTGAAGCAGGCAACCATTTATATTTCCCGCCTGGATTCCGCCATTGATTCGGAGAAAACCGAACGGTTGATGAATAAATCATCCGGTTATCTCCGGTACCTGCTAAGTCAAAATCTGGATATGCGGGTAACCCCGGCATTGCGGTTTCGGTATGACACCAGTATTCAGCGGGGGATCAAAATGACCCGGTTAATTGAAAACCTGAATCACTGATGCCACGACGTAGACATTCAAAAGGACTGGATATTGATGGAATACTGTTGCTCGACAAACCCACAGGGATCTCATCGAACAGGGCGTTGCAGGTCTGCCGGCGATTGCTGAATGCGAACAAGGCCGGGCACACGGGGAGCCTGGACCCGATGGCCAGCGGTTTGCTTCCACTTTGTTTTGGGCAGGCCACCAAAACCGCAGGGATGTTTCTGGATTCGGACAAATCATATGAAGCCATTTTCCAGCTTGGCACAAAAACCGACAGTGGCGATGCGGACGGTCGGATTATCAGCCGATCGAACAGACGAATATCCGAATCACAGATCGAGGAGTGCCTGAAACAGTACCAGGGCGAAATCCTGCAGGTTCCGCCCATGTTTTCCGCGGTCAAGCAACAGGGCCAACCCCTGTACAAATTGGCGCGAAAAGGGATTGAAACGGAGCGCATGCCGCGCAAAGTGCACATTTATTCCCTGGTGGTGTCTGAATTCGTGGATGACAGGCTTCATGTTTCCCTGACATGCTCCAAAGGGTTTTATGTGCGCAGTCTGGCCATTGATCTGGGGGATGCCCTGGGTTGTGGAGCACATGTGATTTTTTTGCGAAGGACACGGGTGGGTCCATTCAATCTCAGTCAAAGTGTTTCACTTGAACAGCTTGAAGCGCTGAATACCGGCGATATCCGTCGCAAGCGGCTGATCCCTCCGGACCAGGCATTGCCGCATTTACCGAAAATTGATTTGCCGGAGGATACTGTGCATCGGTTTTGCCAGGGCCAGGCGGTGAGGATTTCCAATCCCCCCCCATCCGGTCTTGCCCGCCTGTATGCGCCAGGCGACCGGTTTATCGGTCTTGGTGAAATCAATGCGGCCGGGATGATGGCCCCCAAACGACTGTTTCTCCAGCCTGAATTGAGCGCGTGATTTTTCTGAGAACTCCCTGATTACAAGGGCGGTGCGGTTGAATGCGCGCGCCCGGTAATCCGGAGGCATTCGGAAGAGGGCGGACGACTTGAAAAAACGCTGGAGCCGCAGAGGCCCCGAAGGGGTCGCCCTTCGGGACTTCGGACTCACGATCGGGGCGCAACCGAGCGCAGTCGAAAATTTGGCTCCCCGGGACAGACTCGAACTGCCGACAGGGTGGTTAACAGCCACCTGCTCTACCAACTGAGCTACCGGGGAATAATGGAAGCGAGGCGATACTAATTCCACCACGCCGTTTGGTCAAGGGATTTCTACACGAATGTCCCCGCAATGCGGTATTGTCCCCATTCATTGTACCGGGGACGCACCGGGACCGGATGGGGACAGTCCGCTGCAGAAATCCATCGCTACCGATTATAGCGTTTACAGGGCGAAAATTTCCATTTGTCATTCCCCGGTATCTATGACAAATTGACCAGCTGTGATAAAAGCCCTGTTTTACTGTTTGCGTTCCACCTGAGTTAGAAGCTATTGCGACCACAGACCGCCCAATATCACCTTGTCAGTGATTTTTCGCCTTCCGGAGACCAGCCGGAAGCCATTACGAAACTGACAACCGGTCTCAAAAATGGAGAAGTCTTCCAGACTTTGCTCGGTGTGACCGGTTCCGGTAAAACCTTTACCATGGCCAATATTGTTGCCAATACCGGGCGACCCACGCTGGTTCTGGCACACAATAAAACTTTGGCTGCCCAGCTTTATTCGGAAATGCGGGATTTTTTCCCCGACAATGCCGTGGAGTACTTCGTTTCCTACTATGACTATTATCAGCCGGAAGCCTATGTGCCCAGTTCAGATACCTACATAGAAAAAGATGCCTCGGTTAATGATCACATTGATCAGATGCGCCTGTCGGCGACCAAGGCACTGCTTGAGCGCCCCGATGTCATTATTGTCGGGACGGTATCGGCAATCTATGGCCTGGGAGATCCGGCTGCCTATCACGGTATGATCCTTCATCTTAAAAAAGGCGATCGAATTGACCAGCGGGCAATCCTCCATCGGTTGGCGGAACTTCAGTATATCCGCAACGATCTGGAACTCAGGAGAAGCACATTCCGGGTTCGGGGAGATGTCATTGATATTTATCCTGCGGAATCAGAACGGCTGGCCATTCGAATCGAGTTGTTTGGAGATGAGGTGGACAATCTATCCCGATTTGACCCCTTGACGGGCACTGTGGAAGAACACGTCAATCGCGTAACCGTCTATCCAAAAAGCCACTATGTCACCGCCCGTGAGACCATTTTGAACCTCCTCGACGATATCCGGGATGAGTTGCACGAACGTCTGGGCATATTGCGGGACCAGGGTAAACTGCTGGAAGCACAGCGCCTGGAGCAAAGAACCCTTTATGATCTCGAAATGATGCGTGAATTGGGGTACTGCAATGGAATAGAGAACTATTCCCGGTATCTGTCCGGCAGGGAAGCGGGAATGCCCCCGCCGACGCTGATGGATTATCTGCCGGACAATGCATTGCTGTTTATCGATGAAAGCCATG
Source organism: Candidatus Poriferihabitaceae bacterium (assembly GCA_965214055.1). Classification (GTDB taxonomy): domain Bacteria; phylum Pseudomonadota; class Gammaproteobacteria; order Arenicellales; family Poriferihabitantaceae; genus WTGA01. Next base: position 2,824,919 of record OZ243931.1, on the reverse strand, counting down.
CCACCATCCCCCAGCTTGGGGCAATGTATCGTGGCGACCGGTCCAGGAAAGAAACCCTCGTGGAATATGGATTCCGCCTGCCTTCTGCACTGGATAACCGGCCATTGCGGTTTGATGAATTCGAAGATCTGCTACCCCAGGCGATATTTGTTTCGGCAACCCCCGGGCCGTACGAAAAAGAACGCGTCCCCCATATGGTTGAGCAGATCGTCCGGCCAACCGGTTTGCTGGATCCGGAAGTTGAGATCCGGGGCGTGGAGACACAGGTGGACGATTTGCTGTCCGAAATCAACCGGCAGGCGTCCCGCAATGAGCGCGTACTGGTCACCACACTGACAAAGCGAATGGCGGAAGATTTGACCGAATATTTACATGAACACGAAGTGAGGGTCCGTTACCTGCATTCTGACATCGACACCATCGAGCGCGTTGAAATTATTCGTGACTTGCGAAAGGGGATGTTTGACGTATTGATCGGTATCAACCTGCTACGGGAAGGACTGGATATTCCGGAAGTTTCCCTGGTGGCGATTCTGGATGCCGACAAGGAAGGGTTCCTGCGCTCTACCCGTTCCCTGATCCAGACCATTGGTCGGGCGGCACGGCATGTCAACGGGCGGGTTATTCTCTATGCGGACCGGGAGACGAATTCAATCCAGCAGGCGTTGGAGGAAACCAACCGGCGCCGGAACAAGCAGCAGGCGTATAACGCCCGGAACCGGATCGTACCGAAATCCATTGTCAAGCCGGTGAAGGAGATTATTGATGGTGTTGCGCCTACCAGTCGGACCGCGGTTGCGGGCAAACAATGGGGGCAAGTTGCCGGGGAACTGGAGGATGATCGAGAGCTTTCTCCTGCAGCACTGGGAAAATTGCTCAGAAAACTTGAAAAGGAAATGTATGCCTGTGCGAAAAACCTGGAATTTGAGGCTGCCGCATCCATCCGGGATCGCATTCACCGGATTCGGAAAAATCAATTTCAGGGGGAGCCGCCTGTTTTCTGAATGTGGTCATGCCGTCGCCCCGGGACGGTGGCCTGGCAGGTTCTGGCTTGGTTCGTGAACGCAACAATGCCGAATGGATCTCTTGGCCGGATACTGGGATCCAATCAGTTCCACTCCCTTCTTGTCGCCTTCATATATCGGTGGTTCCCTGATTTTGGATTGGGGTTGAGGTTTCATGCGGGTTTCTGGTGCGTGTAATACTCACCGGGCCGCGCGGCGCCAAAGTCCTGCGTGCCTGAAAGCGGCGGGAGGCGTTGTCACCTGGAAGATGCAGGGGAGAATTCTGCCGGAGAGGGCACGGTGTTCTGCATCAACCGTACAGAGCCTGACAGGTACCGTTATGTCATGAACCCTAGGTGTGTCAGGGTAAAATGCAGTGAGGCTGTTTGGCGGATACCTGATGCCAGGTCTTGCAAACTGGTGCAACGCTATTTGAACGGTTGCATTGATCCTGGGTTTCTTTTTGCCTATACTATCGTTCCATATAAAATTATTATGTTCTGAATAATGGAACAAGGATCCACAACCGTCGAAAAGGCCCTGGACCTGTTGTTTTACCTCCATGATGCTGGCGGAGCGGTGGGCGTGTCGGCACTGGGCCGGGCACTGGATATGCCCAAGTCGAGTGTGCATCGTCTGCTGAGCACGATGGTGCGCAAGGGGATCGTCGAGCGCGACGAGCGAGCTCGCTACCGGCCCGGAGTTGGTCTGCTCGCCCTTGGGCTTGGCGTTCTCGACCGCGAACCCGTGGTCGTGTGCGCGCGGGGGGTTTTACCCGGATTTGTCGAAGAAATCGGCGAGACCATGTTTCTGGTGGGACGGCGGGCGCGGAAGCTCATCGTGCTGGACAAGTATGAGGGTCGTGGCCTTCTGCGTGTGTCGCCAACGGTAGGCAGTGAAGTCCCGGTGCACTGCACTGCCGCCGGGGCGTTGTTCATGGCGCACGAACCGGATGTTTTCCCGGCGGACACGGTGGCGGCCGAGACTCCGGGTGTCCATGTCGAACCGGCCCACCTGCAGACCCGGGCAACTGCTGCGCTGGCACAGGGGTGGTCGGAAAATTTCGAGCTTTGGCAGCCTGGTCTCACGGTCCTCGCTGCCCCGATCATCGTACGCGGCCAGGTCCGTGCTGTCGTCGCACTGGCAGCCTCTGCCCCGCGGCTCTCGGAACTTGGCGGCAGGGCCCTGGTGCCACGTGTGGTTGCTGCAGCCCGGCAGATTGCCGCACGCGCTGCCGGAGGGTCTGGATGAAGGTCTGGATGGAAGGCGGGATCGTGGACGGCGAGGATGCGCGCCTGAATGTACGTGATCACGGATTGCTGTATGGCGATGGCGTGTTCGAAGGGATCCGCATCTATAGCGGACGCGCGTTTCGCTTGGCTGATCATCTGCAAAGGCTCGGGTTTTCGGCAGCATACATCGGGCTCGACCTCCCCTATTCGCTTGAGCGTATCGGGGAAATCATCGAAGAAACAGCGGATGCGTTCGCTGAGCGCGAGGCCTATGTGCGCCTGCTCGTCACCCGGGGGGTCGGTAATTTTGGTGTCGACCCCTTTACCTGCGGGCCACCGCAACTTGTCTGCATGGTCGGGCACATCGTACTGTACGATGCGAAGAACATGCAGACCGGCATCGATATGGTCACGACGTCCGTGCGCAAACCCCCGCCGGATGTACTGAATCCCGAGGTCAAAAGTCTGAACTACTTGAATAGCGTGATGGCCAAGCGCGAAGCGAGGCTCCGTGGCGCCCACGAGGGTCTCATACTGAATTTGCAGGGCATGGTTGCCGAGGCCTCGGTTGCCAATGTGTTCGCATGGATCGATGGTGTACTCGTCACGCCGCCGACCATTGACGGCGCGTTGCCCGGGATCACCCGGTCCACGGTTATCCAGCTTGCCGGTGAACTCGGCATCGAAACACGGATACGTTCCATCGGCCATGCGGAACTGATGCGTGCTGACGAGGTATTCCTGAGCGGATCGGGCGCCCGCTTGGTGCCGGTCAGGCGCCTGGATACGGTTGCGATCGGGACCGGAAACCGGTTGGTGCTTGAACGCATTGAGAGTGCATTCCGGGAGTACACGAGGCACGCCGCCAGGGTTGGTCCGTAATTCCATTGCAATGGGCGGCATCCACATGACAATTGTTTTGGGATCGTGCTGAACGTCGAACAGTGCGCCAATTCATCGTACCGCATATTACCTGAAACTTTCACAGTCAAACTTCAACCACAAAGAGAATTTCCAATGAGTGAGCCCAACCCCCCCCGGGTCATTGCAGCGATAGAGGTTTCGCCCCGAACGAAACCATCAAACTATCCAGAACCTTTCTTCAGCCGAATGAAGAGACGGGAGAAGAGACCCCTGGGAGACTATTTCGGCCTGAAGAACTTCGGTGTAAACCTGACAACGCTTGAACCCGGTGGAGAAACTGCTCTGATGCACTCTCACACCAGGCAGGACGAGATGATCTACATCTTGCAGGGCACCCCCACACTCGTCACCGAATTCACAGAAACCACACTTAACCCAGGAATGTGTGCTGGCTTCTGTGCGGGAGGTGAGGCGCATCAGGTGGTCAATCGCTCTGACCGGGTAGCGGTCCTCCTTGAGATTGGAGATCGGACCAGGGGCGACAGGGCAAGCTATCCTCGGGATGATTTGCGTGCAGTGCTGGGAGAGGACGGGATGTGGCAGTTCATGCACAAGGACGGATCTCCTTACTAGCAGTACGCTGCCCGGTGAATTCTGTCGATCGATTTCCGGCGTGTCGGGGCCATTGCCATCTGTTGCATGGCCTTTTGTGGCATTAGTATTTGCCCATCAAATGGACTGTAACGGGTTATACGATGAACCCCAATGAGATCCGTTGGCCCTTAATGACCAGCCGTTCCATCTTCCGGTGCCGGCACGGAAAACATGCAAAAATCCAACTCGACCTCCAAACCCAAATCCCCCCGTATCCCAACCGATGAGGAATCAATCGGACACTGCCGTCAGGGTCAAGTGAAATCGCTTATAGTGCCCTGTTGCCATGGCATTTCCATGAAATCACTGGTTTGCAAATAGAAATGTCTGAACTCAAGAATCAGATCAGTTCCACTCCTTCTTTTTCCAGAAGACGCAGCAGCTTGAGCAACGGGAATCCCATGAGGGTATTGGGGTCGGTTCCGGTCAACTGCTTCAACAGGGCAATGCCAATGCCTTCCACCTTGAGACTGCCACAGCAGTCATAGGGCTGTTCGATCTCGAGGTATTTTCGGATCTTTTCAGCACGGAGCACCCGGTAGGTAACCCGGAACGTGTCGACATCGGACTGCATGAAGCCGCTGTGGGCATTGAGCAATGCCACCCCTGCATAAAGAACCAGGTCCGACCCCGAACATTTAGTCAGTTGCCTCACCGCATCTTCGTGGTTCTTCGGTTTCCCCAGGATTTCTCCGTCGATGAACCCGACCTGATCCGACCCGATAATCAACGAATGTCCAAATTCACCTTTTGCCGCCTCAGCCTTTGTCCGGGCCAGTCTTTCAACCAGATGACCCGGGTGTTCTCCTGGAGCCGGTGTTTCATCGATATTCGGGGAAACGGTTTTAAACTCCAATCCGGTACGGGACAGAATCCGTTTTCGGGACACAGAGGACGAAGCGAGCAGGATCGAATTTTCCATTCAACAGGAGTTCACAGGGGAGTCATTGTTCCACCGTCCGGGTTTTCACCGGTACAGGCAGAAACGGCCTGACGGGTTCACGAGAGGGGGGACGGTAGGTCATTCGAACCGAGTCAGTGTCTCTTCGGCAGTTCCGGTAATTGCGGGGGTAGATGCTGACCCGGTACGCCTGCGGCAGGGGACTTCCCATTGTCGTGCCGGCCAGTATCCTACTTGCATCCGGGCCACAGGGGGGGGTTCGGGTTCGGTCTGGCGGATCGGATTCAACCTTTCCTCCAGAAAAAAAGGTCCGGTGGACGACTCCTCAACGAACCGGGACCGGTTACTGCAACGCGTCGAAACCGCTACCTACGTCGCCCACCCGGTCTTTGGGTTTCAAAAGTAACTTTAATGGAATTGCCCTTGAAATCCCGCCCATTCAATCCTTCAATGGCAGCACGGGCCTCATGTCCCTCCATTTCGATGAACCCGAATCCCTTGCACTTGCGTGTAAACATATCGGTGATTAATTTGAGTGAGCGTACGGTGCCGTACTGCCCGAATAATTCTTCCAGATCGCTTTCTTTGGTTTCGCTCGGCAGATTGCCAACAAACATTTTTTTCAATTTAAAATTCCATAATTTGAGGTCACAGTAAAATCTCAATAAGAGACGCCTTCTGGCAATACCCGTACGGAATGACGGTGCGCAGTGAATGGCGGGCCCGGAGGGACTCGAACCCCCGACCACCTGGTTCGAAGCCAGGTACTCTATCCAGCTGAGCTACAGGCCCATACCTTCCTTTTACCCTACTTTAATTTTTCGTGCAATGTTTCATTCACCTGTTTCGGGTTTGCCTTGCCCCGGGTGCGTTTCATCACCTGGCCGACAAAGAACCCGATAATCTTTTGGTTCCCTTCCCGGTATTGCTGAACCTGGGCCGGATGGTCGGAAAGAACGCTGTCAACAGCTGCCTCAATTTCCGTGCTGTCGGTAATCTGTTTCAGTCCACGATCCTCGATGATCTGGTCCACGGATTGGTCATGGTCCCACAGGAGCATAAAGATGTCCTTTGCAATTTTTCCGGAAATGGTATTGTCCGCAATGCGGTCGAGCAGCTGCGCCATGCCGGCGCTGTCCACCCGGGTATCCGCGATGTTCAGATTGTGGTGATTCAGTGTGCTGGCCAATTCACCCAATATCCAGTTCGCCGCAATCTTGGGATTTGCCGAGGTTTTCGAGCATACCAATTCAAAGTAGTCTGCCGTCTTTCGGTCATTGATCAGTTTTGCGGCATCGATTCGGGGCAGTCCGTACTCGGATTCGAATCTTGCTTTCCTGGCCTGGGGCAGTTCCGGAAGTTCCGATCGGACCTTCTCAATAAATGTATCGTCAAGAACCAGCGGGGGAAGATCCGGGTCCGGAAAATATCGATAATCATGGGCCTCTTCCTTGGAACGCATGGGTCGTGTCTCATCCCGGTCCGAATCATACAACCGGGTTTCCTGAACGACTTCTTCGCCATTTTCAATCAAGTCAATCTGCCGTTCAATTTCAAAATTAATGGCCTTTTCCACGAAGCGAAATGAATTGACATTCTTAATTTCGGTGCGGGTACCCAGGCTGTCCTGACCCCTGGGTCGAACCGAAACGTTGGCATCGCAACGAAAAGACCCTTCTTGCATGTTTCCATCTGAAATATCAAGGTATCGTACCAGGGCATGCAGGGTCTTCAGGTACGTGACCGCTTCTGCCGAGGACCGCATGTCGGGTTCAGAGACCACTTCCAGCAGTGGTGTGCCCGCCCGGTTCAGGTCAATGCCGGTCATGCCGTGAAAGTCCTGGTGCAGGGACTTGCCGGCATCTTCTTCCAGGTGAGCCCGCGTGATCCCGATTTTTCGGGGGCCGTCATCCGTTTCGATCTGAAGCATACCCCTGCCCACAATGGGGGCCTCGTACTGGCTGATCTGGTATCCCTTTGGCAGATCTGGATAAAAGTAATTTTTCCGGGCAAATATGGAGTGCTGATGGATGGTGGCACCGATGCCCAGTCCGAACTTAACCGCGAGCCGCGCCGCTTCCCGGTTCATCACAGGCAAAACCCCGGGAAGGGCCACGCTCACATCACAGGCCTGGGTATTTGGTTCTGCGCCATAGGCCACGGACGCACCGCTGAATATTTTGCTTTTTGTCTGCAACTGGACATGCACCTCCAGACCGATCACTGCTTCCCACTGCATTATCCAGACCCTTCGGGTGTCTTCAGGTGCCAGTCCGTTTGTTGCTGGAACTGGTGTGCCACGTTCAAAATGGTGGTTTCATCCAGATACTTTCCGATCAGATGGAGTCCGATCGGCAGTCGGTTGTGATCCACTCCGGCCGGGACGGAAAGAGCAGGCAATCCGGCAAGATTGGCTGAATTGGTAAAGATATCATTGAGATACATGGATACCGGATCATCGCTCTTTTCACCCAGGATAAAAGCTGTACCCGGTGTGGTGGGGCCGGCGATGAGATCGCATTTTTCAAAAGCCTTCCTGAAGTCATCAGCGATCATCCGTCGCAATTGCTGGGCCTTGATATAGTAGGCATCATAGTATCCCGACGACAATACATAGGTCCCGATCATGATTCGGCGTTTGACCTCTTCGCCGAAACCCTCTGTTCGGGTACGCTCATACATATCGATCAAATCCTCATACTGCCCGGTGCGATAGCCATAGCGCACTCCGTCAAACCGGGCAAGGTTGGATGATGCTTCAGCCGGCGCGAGCACGTAGTAACACGGGATGCCGGCTTCGCTGTTGGGAAGTTCCACTTCGATGGTTTTCGCCCCCAGTGATTCCAGTGTCTGGATCGCCTGCTCAACCGCTTCCATCACAGCAGGGGCGGCACCATTGCCGAAAAACTCTCTGGGCAAGCCAATCACCTTTCCCCGGATGGATGCCTGCAGGTTGCCTCGATAGTCCGGAACGGACAGGTCCAGCGATGTGGAGTCCCGCCGGTCGAATCCGGACATCGCCTGTAGAACCAGGGCGGCATCCTCGGCGCTGCGGGCCAGGACACCGCCCTGGTCCAGGGAGGATGCAAAGGCCACCATCCCGTACCGGCTGACCCGACCATAACTGGGCTTTATTCCGGTGAGGCCGCACAGGGCCGCCGGCTGTCGGATTGAACCGCCTGTATCGGTGGCGGTGGCAACCGGTGACAGCCCGGCGCACACCGCGGCAGCTGAGCCACCCGAACTGCCTCCGGGGACTCGTTTTTCATCCCAGGGGTTTTTTACATGGCCGTAATAACTGTTTTCATTGGATGATCCCATGGCAAATTCATCCATGTTGGTTTTCCCCAGCATCACCATCCCCTCGGATTTCAGCTTGCTGACTACGGTGGCGTCGTAGGGGGATATGAAGTTGTTCAATATCCGGGACCCGCAGGTGGTCAGTACGCCACGGGTGCAAAACAGGTCTTTGTGGGCAATGGGTATGCCGGTCAGGAGTCCCGAATTGTTCTCTGCAATCCGGTTGTCCGCCTGCTGCGCCTGTTCAAGGGCCAACTCCTCGGTAACTGAAATAAAGGCGTTCAGCCCCTGCCCATGGTGAATGCGCCTGAGAAAATGCCGGGTGAGCTCAACGCTGGAGTATTCCTTCCCATCCAGACCGGCGCGCAATTCACCGAGTGATTGAGTGTGCATGTGTTCGTTTCTGGCCCTTATTCGATTACTTTCGGTACGAGATAAAGCCCGTCTTCAGTGGCCGGGGCAACGGCCTGGTATCGCTCCCGGCAATCTTCTGTACAGATTGCATCATCGCGCATTCTCAGGGTGGCGTCCTGGGGGTGGGACATGGGTTCAATACCCGCAGTATCGATTCCGTTCATCTGGTCAACCAGCTGCATGATATGGTTGAGCTGTTCGGCATAGAACACCGCTTTTTCCGCATCAATCTTCAGTCGCGACAAACGTGCAATATGGTCAACGGTTTTTGGAGTCAGAGGCATGGGATGGCTGTTGTGCCGGTTCAGTACAGTGGAAAATGCCGCAACTTACGGGATTGTCGAGACCAGTCACCCCTGGATATCCACGTTGACGGTTCACCCATATGCCGGACTGTGAATGATGAAAGACCTCTCCCTGTGAAACCGTCCGTCCACGCCCCCGTCGGGTATTGGGGGGCATGTGAAGTGAGGGGATCGGTCGAATCGGTCATGGGTGGATGCCTTGGCGGCTCCTGGGTTGCCGGAAAACGCGATTATACACGATGGGGTCGGATATTTTGGCGTGATTCCGGGCCGAAACCACTTTTTCGAACCCGCCGATACCGGTCTGTCCGCACATCGGGGAAGTGTGTTCGGGATCGGGAATGCGAACCGAATGAGTGACCTGGCCGAGGCCAGGACGGGGGGATGCGGTCAGGCTGTTATGGTGGACTTTATTGGTATAATTATTAATTTATATCAATTGGTTATAGTATTTTTCGAGTTTCCGGGAAATCCCGCAGTAGGCCGCCAGTTAAAAACGGGAACGGGTCCCGGGAATCGGGCGGGTGGGAAATAACTCCATCGGTTTCCATACAAATGATGCCTCGTGAACGACCTTGTCTGCATGAAATATGTGTGTTCTTCACAGTTGTTGTACAGTTGAATAGTGGCGGGTGGGTTGTTAAGCTACACGGGTTTTTATTTTGTTGTATTTTCCGTTTTTTGACCTACATACAGATATGAATTTCCCATGCTAAAAAGACTTAGCGGTTTTTTCTCCAATGACCTAGCCATTGATTTGGGTACGGCCAATACCCTCATCTACGTCAGAAACAAGGGGATCATTCTTGATGAGCCCTCTGTGGTTGCCATCAAGAGCACCATGGCAGGCGGCAGCAAGAGTGTGCTGGCCGTGGGACAAGAGGCAAAGCGTATGCTGGGCAGAACTCCAGGTTCCATCCAGGCTATTCGACCGATGAAGGACGGCGTGATTGCCGATTTCAATGTCACCGAAGACATGCTCAAGTACTTTATTCGGAAAGTGCAGGAAAACAAGATATTTTCCAGTCCCAGAATCATTATCTGTGTTCCCTGCGGTTCCACCCAGGTAGAACGTCGTGCCATTCGCGAATCCGCTACTGGAGCCGGTGCCCGGGAAGTGTATTTGATAGAAGAACCCATGGCCGTTGCCATTGGAGCAAATTTGCCGGTTGCCGAGCCCACGGGTTCCATGGTTGTTGATATTGGCGGCGGCACCACCGAGGTGGGGCTGTTGTCCCTCGGTGGAACGGTTTATTCCAGTTCATTGCGAACAGCGGGGGACTCATTCGATGAGGCGATCATAAACCATGTGCGTCGACGCCATGGTGTACTGATCGGTGAAGCCACTGCAGAACGGATCAAACAAAATATCGCCCCCGCCTGGTCCGAATCGGAGTACATGGAAATGGAACTCAAGGGCAGGGACATTTCCGAAGGCCTGTCAAGGAGTCTGGTGATTACCAGTGAAGAGATATACGAAGCCATCAACGACTCCCTGGAACAGATTGTGCAGGCAGTGCGACAGGCCATGGAAAAAACACCACCGGAATTAAGTGCCGATATAGGAGAAAAAGGAATGGTGGTTGCCGGCGGTGGTGCCCTGCTCCGGGATATCGACCGTCGTTTGATGATGGACACCGGGTTGCCGGTGGTACTGGCTGAAGAGCCCCTGACCTGCGTGGTCCGCGGCTGTGGTCGGGCCCTTGAGGAAATGGATGCAATTGGCGATATTTTCTCCAGTGATCTATAGGCTTCGAATTGCTGATCAGGGGGATACGAACTGTTTTGTTTTTGTCATCCAGAAAAAGTAGGATTACGTGGAGAGATTCCCCCAGTTGAAAGTTCCGGTGTTTCTGGTTTGACGATATGGCGTCTAACCGTGTATCGCCTCTTTTCCGGTTTTCCCTGCTGATTGTGCTGTCCATAGGGTTGATGATTGTCGACCATAAAAGCACCTTGCTACAAACCGTCCGGCCATTCACCTCTGCACTGAATATCACATTCGAGTTTATTGTTCAGGCACCAAGGTATGCAGCCGTGGCGCTGGAACGGTATTATCCCGATGACCGTCTGTACCAGGAACTGATCACATTACAGAATAAACAAGTCATTCTGGAATCCAAACTGCAACGGTACGAAGCGCTGGTTGTAGAAAACGAACGGCTTTCCCACCTGCTGTCGATCTTTAAACGCTCCAGGGAGCAGGTGCTGCTGACACAAATTATCGATGTCGGTCTGGAACCCTTTTCCCATAAAGTTGTTGTGAACAGCGGGTTGGAATCCGGGGTCTATCTCGGGCAGGTGGCCATTACACCAAAAGGAATACTCGGACAGGTCTCTGAAGTCGGATTCCGGCGCAGCGTGATCACCCTGATTACCAACTCAAGCCACGGTCTGCCGGTACAAATCCAGCGAAATGGACTCCGCACCATCGTTCAGGGTTCAGGGATTTCGGATACGATCACGGCACCATTCCTGACCAGAAGGGCGGATGTCCAGATCGGCGACCAGTTGGTCACATCCGGTACAGGAGGAAGGTTCCCGGTTGGATACCGGGTGGGGGAGGTTTTTGAAATCGTCAACGATGCCAACGAGGCATTTCTAAGCGTTCATGCGGAAACCATCGCTAAAATAGATTATACAAAAGAAGTATTGCTGTTGTGGAATAAGGATACTTCCCGGGAATTTTCGCCGCTGCACCGGGATGGCCCCGATGAATAGAGTTCAGCAGACCAAAGCCCCGGCGATGGTTATATTATTGACTTTTGTGCTGGCCTATTCGTTGAACCTGATTAACTATCCCGACTGGATGCGGCATGCAGAACCGGATTGGGTACTGTTGGTATTGTTTTACTGGTGTCTCGCCGTACCGGACCGGGTCGGGGTAGGATTGGGGTGGTTGTCAGGCCTGGTCCTGGATATTCTCTATTATGCATTGCTAGGGCAGCATGCCATTGCCAAGGCATTCGTGGCATTCGTGGCCGTTTCGGACTATCGGCACATCCGATTGTTTGCACTGTGGGAACAATGCATCGTGGTGTTGCTCGTCGCCTCGATGGATATCGGCATCACTGTGTGGATTTACTACGTGACCTCGGACACTGAAATACAGCTGATTTACTGGCAATCCGCACTGACTTCATGTCTGCTATGGCCGGTTGTCTATACCCTTCTCAGGCTGTTACGGCATAGAACGGGAATCCGATAATGACCCTGGTTCGGGATTATCTTCGGGAAAAAGCACTTATTCAAAACAGAATTATTCTGTGTTTTATTTTTATTTTCCTGCTGATTTTGGTTCTCTTTTTTCGTCTCGTTTACTTGCAGTTCATTCAGCATGAACAGTACTCTACACTTGCGCAGAACAATCGGTTCGATTTGTTTTCGAAACCTCCCATCCGTGGCCTTATTTACGATCGAAATGGTGAAATTCTGGCGCAAAACATCCATGCATACAATCTCGAGGTCCTGCCGGATAAAGTTGAGAATATGGATGAACTGTTGAGCGAGCTTGGGCAGTTTATCGAATTAACGGACAATGATTTGACCCGGTTTCAAAAGCTGCGCAAAAAACGGCCCCCGTTTGAATGGCAGACATTGAAAGTCAACCTCAACGAGGAGGAATCCTCCATGTTGTCGATCAATCAGCATCAATATCCGGGCATTCAATTGCGTGCCCGCCTGCAGCGGCACTATCCGCAGGGTGAACTGATTTCCCACCTAATCGGTTACGTGGGTCGAATCAGCCCTGATGATCTGGACAAAATTGATCCCCGGACATACCAGGGAATGGAATATATCGGAAAAAGTGGTGTCGAAGCGTTTTATGAAACCACTTTGCTCGGGAAACCCGGGGCAGAACGTGTTGAAACAAATGCCCATGGCCGTGTGATCAGGAAGTTTGAACAAATCTCCCCGGCTGCGGGGAAACATATCCATCTCAGTCTGGATATCGAACTCCAGAAAAAAAGTATGGAAGCACTGGAAGGCTATGAAGGTGCGGTGGTTGCGATTGAGCCGGGCAGCGGAGAAGTACTGGCATTTGCCAGTGTTCCAACGTATGACCCCAATCCTTTTGTCAACGGAATCAGTGAAAACGAGTACTCCGTGTTGCGCTCATCGGTGAGGAAACCGTTGCTCAACCGGGCCCTGTATGGGCGGTATGCTCCCGGGTCCACCATAAAGGGGTTCCTGTCCCTGGTGGGGATGGAAAACAATATCTCCCACAACAGGCAGAGTTATTGTCCGGGGTGGTATAGTCTGCCGGGGCATACGCATCAATATCGGTGCTGGAAAAAGTCCCCCGGTCATGGAACTGTTGACGGCGATCAGGCAATCATACAATCCTGCGATGTGTATTTCTATCGATTGGCCAAACTGCTTGGAATCGATCTGATGTATGAAGGAATGACCCGGTTCGGTTTCGGTGAGAAAACGGGGATCGACCTTCCTGGCGAACCAACCGGCCTGATGCCCTCCCGGGAATGGAAGAAGCGGGTGCGGGGGGAATCGTGGTTTCCGGGTGAAACCGTCATTACCGGAATCGGTCAGGGCTACATGCTGGTCACCCCGCTGCAATTGGCCAGTGTCACAGCGACGTTGGCGGCTAAAGGAATACAGACAACACCGAAGCTCCTGACTGAAATCGAACACCCGCAAAACGCGTCACGGGAGACCGTTTCTCCCGCAGTGGGACGTATCGATCTGAAAAACGACGAGTTCTATGACATTGTCATCAAGAGTATGCGGGATGTCGTACATGGACCGAGGGGAACGGCGCGGAGAATTGGCCAGGATATCCCGTATGAAATGGCGGGTAAAACGGGAACAGCCCAGGTGAAAAGCATTAAACAAAATGAGGTCTATGATGAGGAGAATACCGAAAAGAAATTCCGGGACCATTCCCTGTTTATCGGTTTCGCACCCCTGGATGATCCTAAAATTGCAATTGCCGTGATTGTTGAGCATGCGGGCAGTGGCAGTAAAACCGCCGCGCCCATTGCCAGAAAGCTATTGGATTATTACCTGATTGAGAGACTGGGAATCATTGAAAACCAGGGTGTGGAACCGCAAGCTTCCACACTTCAGAGCTAACTCCGTGTGCAACACGAATGCGTACAGAAACGAATCTCCCTTACATTGATCTACCACTTTTCAGTGTGATATTGATGCTGTTCGGCCTTAGCCTGGTCATTCTGTACAGTGCCAGTGGGGAGGATATGAACCAGATCATGAAGCATGGCATTCGGTTTGGGTTTGGACTGGTCCTGCTGGTTATTTTTGCCCGGATTCCGCCCCGGGTTTTATTCCAATGGTCACCGTATGTTTATCTGGCCGGCCTTGTATTGCTCGGTTTCGTGCTTGCAATTGGTATTGTCGGCAAGGGAGCACAACGCTGGCTTGATCTTGGGATTTTCAGATTTCAGCCAGCTGAAATGATGAGAATTGCGGTACCGATGATGACTGCATGGATTCTGGCACAGACACCACTTCCCCCCCGACCCATTTTCATTGTGCTGGGGATACTGGTGGTTCTGGTTCCCACCGGACTGGTGATTCTTCAGCCTGATCTGGGGACGGCCACCCTAATCGCCATGACCGGAGTCGTGGTTATTTTCCTGTCCGGGATCGGGTGGAAGCTGATTTGCACCGCCTTGTTTGCGATATCGGTCATTACTCCCGTAATGTGGGTATTTGTCCTGCATGACTATCAGCGCATCCGGGTATTGACCCTGTTTGATCCGTGGGCCGACCCGTTGGGAGCAGGCTACCATATCATCCAGTCCACCATTGCAATCGGGTCCGGTGGTTTTCAGGGAAAGGGATGGTTGTCCGGAACCCAGTCTCAATTGGAGTTTATTCCGGAAAGAAGCACGGATTTCATTTTTTCGGTTTTTTCGGAAGAGTTTGGGTTGATAGGAGTGGTAGTATTGTTGATACTGTATCTTTTCCTGGTTTTCCGGGGGTTATGGATTGCATTTTATGTACAGGACACCTATTCACGGCTATTGGCGGGTGGACTGTCCGCAACGTTTTTCTTTTATGTCTTTGTTAATATCGGGATGGTCTCCGGAATTCTGCCGGTGGTCGGTGTTCCGCTTCCACTGATGAGCTATGGTGGCAGTTCCATGGTGACGCTCATGATTGGATTTGGAATCCTGATGAGCATTGCTCGTACTAAAAATACCTTGAGAAAGGGATAATGTTGAAAATACCCATGTCATTGCCCATGTTTGTACGTGTGTTGCTTGTTCTTTCCTTGATCTGCCCCCTCCAGGCCGGTGCCGTGGACTATAAAAAATACCCGGTGCTGGAAAAACTGGTTCACACCATGGTTGCAGAGGACGGTTATCCGTTGCACGAGCTCGAAGAAGTATTGAGTACGGCCAATATTGATGAGAACACCCTGAAATTGATGGACCGGCAGTATGAATCACTGCCATGGTACAAATACCGTAAAATATTCATCAATCAGAATCGAATCAACAAGGGTGTCCGGTTTTTTAATGCCCACAAAAACACCCTGGAAGCAGCGAACCGGAAATTCGGGGTTTCGGCAGTGTTGATTGTCGCATTGATTGGTGTTGAAACCCACTATGGAAGCCGTATGGGGGGGGAACGGGTGCTGGACAGCCTGGTCACCTTATCCGCCGAATATCCCCGTCGAAGCCCGTTTTTTACGTCCGAACTGCGTACATTCCTCAATACCACGAGAAGAGAAAAGATTGATCCCGCCTCGGTGATGGGGTCATTCGCGGGAGCCATTGGCATCCCCCAATTCATGCCGTCGAGCTATGAAGCCTATGCCGTTGATTTTAACGGAAATAATCGGCGGGACCTGGTGAATGAATATGAAGATGCCATCGGCAGCGTTGCGAATTACCTGAAATCCCATGGCTGGGAAAAAGATCAGAGCATTTATGCCAAGGTGACCGGGCCTTTGTCAGAAGCAGCGGCGGAACTGGTTAGCAGGAGGGCAAAACCCACCGTGAACAGGGAGGATTTGTTTGCGGCGGGTATCCTGTTCAATACCGAGTTCAGCAGCGAAAAAGTCGCACTGCTGGCATTGGAAGAAGAAAACGAGAACCGGCATATTGTCGGCTTTAACAACTTTTATGCCATTACACGGTATAACCCCAGTGTTAACTATGCCATGGCCGTGGTCGAGTTGGCTGAAGCGATTCACCGGCAAAACAATGACTGAAGCCCCGGGATTTCAAATGATTGAATCCCCAGGGTTGCGGCTCTGTCTCATCAGTGTTTTATTCCTGTCCCTGCTCACCGGCTGCGGTGGGAAAAAGTCCAGGGACAGCGGGTATTACGGGGGGGACAGTGCCCCCGTGGGCAAGAATCGGGATTTCAGCAAAATACCGGATGCCGTTCCAAAAGCAGAGTTGCCCAGTCGAACCGGAAACAAGCCCTATGTCGTCTTCGGAAAAAAATACGTCCCCCTGAAATCCTCTGCCGGGTTTACACAAACCGGTACCGCGTCCTGGTATGGAACGAAATTTCACGGGCGCCGGACTTCGAGCGGCGAACCCTATGACATGTGGGCCATGACCGCCGCGCATCCCGTCCTTCCATTGCCCACTTATGTGGAAGTCACCCACCTTGAGACCGGAAAGCAGATTGTCGTAAAAGTGAACGATCGCGGTCCGTTTCTGCACAATCGGATTATTGATCTTTCCTATGCGGCAGCGCACAAGATCGGCATCGCAGACAAGGGCATCGGACGGGTGAGAATCCGGGCACTGGATGCATCGGGCCGTGCGCCGAGTCCTGTTCCGACAAAAAGTGTGGAGACGAATCAACCCATGGAAAGAGAGCTTTATTATCTCCAGGCAGGGTCCTTCCTGAACAGCGACAATTCCCTGAAACTGAGGGACCGGCTCAGAAACAGGGGGCTCCCGTTGTTTCCCGCGAACAATAAACAGCACCTGGAGGGTGGAACTCCCTACCGGGTCCGGGTCGGGCCTTTTCAGTCGTTGAGCAGGGCCCTGCAGTCCCAAAGGAAGCTGGAGAACCTGCTTGGCCAGGCAGTATTGCTGGTCACGGAGAAATAACCCCCATTCGGATTGCATCGGTATGTACTGGAAAAAAATCCCATTGTTTGAAATCCTGTCCGTCACTGTTCTGAGAATTCCCATTGTTTTCGTCCTGCTGCTTGGCAATCCATTGCCGTCGTTTGCGGATTTGGTTCCGGTCCCGGAAGTCATTCGGGCACCGGCAGCGTTGCCTGAAATTGAGGCGGGGGGCTGGATACTGGTGGATTATGAAACCGGGTGGGTCCTGGGCAGCCATCACGCAGACAAGAGGATTGAACCTGCCAGCCTGACCAAGCTCATGACCAGTTATCTGGTTTTTGAAGCCCTGGATGCGGGAGCATTGGATCTGGAGGACGAGGTGTATATCAGCGAAAAGGCCTGGCGGACCAAGGGTTCCAAAATGTTCATCGAGGTGGATACCCGGGTCAGGGTCATTGAACTGATCCAGGGACTGGTCATTCAATCCGGAAATGATGCGGCGGTGGCCCTGGCGGAACATTTGAGCGGGTCGGAAGAGGCGTTTGCTGCAACGATGAACCGGAAAGCAGCGGAACTTGGCATGGTGAACACCCACTTTCGCAACAGCCACGGATTGCCCGCGGACAATCACTACAGCACCGCTGCGGACATGGTCCTTCTTTCCGCTTCACTGATCCGAAAATTTCCGGATTTCTATCGGTATTATTCCGAGCGTGAATATACCTATAACGAGATTACCCAGCACAACCGGAACCTGCTGTTGGGGCGGGATTCGACGGTGGACGGCATAAAAACCGGTTATACGAAAAAAGCGGGGTATTGCCTGATCGGAACCGCGGTACGGGAGGACGTCCGTTTACTGGCAGCCGTGGTGGGTTCAACCAGCAAAACGCGCAGGGCTGACCAGGTTCAGGCATTGCTCCAGTATGGTTATGCCGCCTATGAGGGAGAAATGGTTTTAAAGCAGGGAGCAGAGATCAAGTCATTGAGATTGTGGATGGGCAATACTCCCCAGGCCTCGATTGGGGTCAATCAGGATGTCCAGGTGCTCATTCCCACAGGCCAGCAGAACAAGTTGTCCGTGACGCTGGAACTGCCGGACAGTCTGGACGCCCCCCAGCAGGCCAATGCCATGGTCGGAGAATTTCAGCTCGAATTTGACGGAGAGCCCATCCATCGCGGCACCCTGCATGTCAATGAAACCTATGGAGAAGGACCGTGGTTGTCCCGGATTATGGATTATTTCAAGAAATGGATCTACTGAAAACGGATTCCGTCAGGGTTCCTTCCCCGAAATCAGTGAGATCGACACATTGTCCCGGAGGAACGTGAAAACAAACCGGGGTCCGAACACCGGTGGCTGACGACGACTCCTTCCCTGAAGGTTTGACCTTTCCCTGCACGCTGGATATCAAAATATTTTTGAAAACCGATCCAGACAACTTCTCCCTGGTCCGCGAAGTGATCCTGAAACATGTCTGCATCAACGACCTGATTCGAATTTCCGACAAAACCAGTCGTGGTGGCCGGTACCAGTCCCTGAGCTGTCGGGTCAAAGCAGCCAACCGGCAGCAGATGGACAATCTGTACCGGGAGTTGACCGGTCACCCTGAAATTTTGATGGTGATTTGATGCCCCTGGTCATGCGGGACTTCGGGTTGTGCGAGTATACGGACATCTGGCAACGGATGGTCCGGTTTACCCGGAACCGCGGGGACCATACCGACGATGAAATCTGGCTGCTGCAGCACCACGCGGTGTATACCCAGGGAACCAGTTGCCGTGATGCTCCCAAACCGGATGCCGGGCCGGTCCCCGTCGTACATTCCGACCGGGGAGGGCAGATGACGTATCACGGACCGGGCCAGCTCGTCGCCTATCTGTTATTCGACCTGAAACGCCGCCACAGTGGCCCCAAAGCGCTGGTGAATGACATCCAGCAGTTTCTCATTCAGTTTCTCCGGGGGTATGACCTCGCGGCATACCACAAATCCGGGGCACCGGGGGTGTATGTCAATGGGGCCAAGATCGGGGCGCTGGGACTGAGGATTTCCCGGGGCTGCACCTATCATGGGCTCAGTCTGAATGTCGACATGGACCTGCAGCCCTTTGGCTGGATCGACCCCTGTGGTTTCGCCGGGCTGGATGTAACCCAATTGACCGACCACGCTTCCATAGGATCTTTTGATGAGGTTCAGGAACAATTCCGATTTGAAATCAGTCGTGCATTTTAGCGCACCTGGCTCAATCGGGCAATGAATTGGCCCGGTCCAGCCGTTCCTTTGTACCGAGGTCCATCCAAAAACCGGGATGAACCTCTCCGGCAATCATTTGCTTTTTGATCCCTTCCTGCAGGATTTCTGTCAACTTCATAAACCCGGGAGGGTGACCCTCAAACAATCCTCGCCTGTAGCGCCCCACTCCCGAGAAGGTGAAAGTAGAGGCTGCCGCCTCGGGCCCGGTTATGATGCCATTGACCATGCCAAAGTCTCCTCCTGGATTGTGTGCAGGGTTGTCCACCAGAACCAACCTGGCGGAAAACCGCCCACCGATCCTGATTTGGCCAAAGTCAATATCGGAATAGATATCCGAGTTCACAACCAGAAATTGATCATCGTGCAGCAATTCAAGGGCATTGACGATCCCGCCGCCTGTCCCATAAGGACCATCCGGTTCTCTGGAATAACTGATATGAACACCATACTGATTTCCATCCCCGAGATAATTAACAATATTATCAGCAAGATAAGAGATATTTATCACAATACGCCTGAAACCAGATGCTGCCAGCTTTTCAATCTGTACTTCAATCATGGGCTTTCCCTTCACGGGTATAAGCGGTTTGGGTGTTGAGAGCGTGGCCGGGCGCAGGCGTTCTCCCCGGCCGGCGGCCAGTATCATTGCTTCCATCCTGAATACCTCGCAAACGATCGTGGTTGGGACGCATGGATTATAACCGCCAAACCTCCTATAATTACCAATTATCCGAGACCCTGACGACACAAACAGAATCAAATGGTACTGAGCCCCTCTACCAGACTAGGCATATGTTGACCCGAACGGCGGTTGCACTGTTTTTCACCCTCGCATGCACGGGGCTGTATGCCCAGAACAACAGTGAGGCCCATGGTTTTGACAGCCTGGACTTGTGTCCACCCGGGGTGATTGGGGTTCCTCAGGATTTATCGGAAGCAACGGCCGGAGACCCGGATTTATTGCCACTTCGGATGAATGCCGATGAATACGAGCTGGTGGACAAGGAAGTGCTGTATATGACGGGCAATGCGACCATCGTCCAGGGTAACCGCGGCGTTTACGCCGATGAGATCATCTATAACCGCGGCACCTATCAGGCCGAAGTGAAAGGAAATATCCGGCTCTACACTTCCCGCGGCGATGAAATCAGTGCGGAGTCCATGCGGATGGAGCCGGATACGTTCACAGGGACCGCACAGAAGGTGCAGATCAAAATTGCCCGCAGCCCCCCCCTTCATTCCAGTCGGGAAAAGGCAGATGCCATTGGAGATCATTCCCTTTTCGCCTCCTCTGGCAGCGGCGCAAAGGATACAAGCGGTGAAGCTGTGGATGGTGAGCAGACCACCTACATCCGGGCCAGGGCAGAAGCAGAGAGCGTCGATTTCGAAGGGTCGGATTATGAGTTGCTTCGAAACGTCAGCCTGACAACCTGCCTGGAAGGGAATAATGATGTCAGACTGGAAGCCGATGAAATCGAACTTGATCACAGTACAGGTACCGGGACCGCAAAAAATATGACGGTTCGATTCAAGGATGTGCCGGTCTTTTATTTTCCAAAAGCCTCCTTTCCGATTAATGATGAACGCAAAACAGGGTACTTGTTTCCAGAATTCGGATACGAGAACAAAGATGGAGCGATGCTCGGCCTGCCGTATTACATCAATATTGCACCGGACAGGGATGCCACCATTGTGCCCAGAATCCTGAGTAAGCGCGGTGTCCAGTTGTACGGGGAATACCGGTACTTGTCTCCGGAATTCAGCGGAGACATACAGGGAGAAGTATTGCCTTCCGACGATGAGTATGGTGAGGACCGATATGCGTATGGCCTGACCCACAATCATGCATTAACCGACCGGTGGGGCCTGTCTGTGGATTATCATACCGTCTCGGACAGCGACTATATGCGGGATTTTGCGAGCAGTATCGGCGCGGTTTCTTCTGGATATCTACTGCAAAATGCAACAGTGGACTACCGGGATGACCGGTTCGCCTTCAGTACCCGACTGGCCGCCTATGAACCGACCAACCGCCTGACCGATGCGTCCGTTCATCCCTATGAGAGATTGCCGGAAATTTCTTTTGACCTGCGGGAACAGTCCTTCGGACCGATGCGCTTCGGTTTTGAATCGGATCATGTCAGTTTTTCCCATGATGACCTGACGGATGGCACTCGCCTGCGTTTCAAACCCTCCCTTAGCCTGCCACTCGAGAGGGAGTACGGCTATCTAACTCCCAGGGTGTCGTCGCAAATCATCCGCTACTCCCTGAATCACGGTTCTGAAAAGGGAAGTTCTGAGGATGAAAAGGATGATTCTCCTTCCGTTACGGTGCCAATCACGAGTATCGATGGAGGATTATTCTTTGAACGGATGATCCGCATTCGCGGTGATTCCTACCTGCAAACCCTGGAACCCCGGATGTTTTATGTCAAGATTCCCGAAAGATCGAAACAGCAGGATTTTCCGAATTTTGATACCAGTGAAAGTCATATGACCAGTTTTTCACATTATTTCCGGGAAAATCGTTTTTTTGGTGGGGACAGGGTAGGGGATATCGACCAGATGACGGTGGGACTGACCAGCCGAATTCTCAGTGAGGAGACTGGGGAACAACATGCCAGCCTGAGTCTGGGCCAGAGATTTTACTTCGAAGACCGGGAAATCGGGTTGTCAAACGAGCCGGAGACGGAGGACCAATCCGATTTGCTGACGGAATTGAGCGTCAGGGTCGCTGCGGACTGGAATCTTCGCGGATTTACCCGCTATGACCTGGAAGAGAAGGATTTCGGGTATGCCCAGGTGTCTGCGGATTATGAGCACAGTGAACACCGCAATGCCTCGGTCAGTTATAGCCGGATTCTGGGTACCAGCGAACAGGTGAACTTTGAATTTGAGACACCCGTCGGTTCGAGTTGGCAACTGGATGCCGGGCTCGCCTATTCCCTCGAAGACAGCAAGACCAGATCATCGTTTCTGGGTATGACCTACGATGGTTGCTGCTGGGCAGCGAGCATGGGCGTACAACATTATCTGGACGGAAACGGCGAGTTCAAGGACCGATATCTTTTTACCTTTGCACTGGATGATTTGGGTAAAATCAAAGGTGGACTCTAATTACTATTGTGTGACAGGGCTGTGAGTATATTTCAGAATTTCTTTTTCTTGGTGCTGATTACCCCGGTTCTTCTCGTTTCTGGCCGTGCTGATGCGATACAACTGGATCAGGTGGTGGCGATAGTGAACGATGAAGCGGTTACCCGCCTGGAATATGAGACACGACACCGGAGAAAACAACTGGAAACCCGCGATGTGGTGTTACCGGTCCCGGAGCAGATTGACCCGGCAGTGCTAGAGTTGTTGATTGAAGAGAAACTCAAAATACAGACCGCACGAAGAGTGGGGCTGGGTGTCTCCGCTGAGGAAGTGGAAAACACCCTGTCGGTGATGGCTGAGCAAAGTAACCATACTGTAAACGGGTTGCTGGAAGCTCTGGGTCAGCAGGGAATTACTCCATTACAGATCAGGAAGAGCATCGCAGGGCAGATTCTGATCAACCGTGTGACCGAGGCATTGGTGAATTCCCGGGTTGAAATCAGTGATGAGGAAATCGAGTATCACCTGCAGGCACACAAGGACCTGTACTCCACGGGTGAAGCTTACGAAATCTCACACCTTTTTGTTTCCACCGAGGGAAAAACGGAAGAGGAAATCCAGACAACACGGGAAATGGTCGACAACCTGCTCCAGAAACTCCGTGCCGGTTTTTCTTTTGAGCAGGCGGTTGCTGAGTATTCCCAGGGAGAGGAAAAGGAAACAGGGGGTTATATAGGGTGGCAGAAAGAAAACGAGCTCCCGGATCTTTTTCTTGACATCCTGCGGGAAACCGGTATCGGGGATATTTCTGACTCGGTGGAAAGTGCCCGGGGGATCCATATATTCAAGCTTCATTCAAAAGGCGGCGATATAAAAATAGTTACCCAGCAACTGGTACAACATATCCTGGTGGAACCGGTCCAGAGAGGCCTGACGGATGAAGAAGCCCTGGAATTGTTGAATTCGCTTAAAAAAAGGATTGGAGAAGGAGAGGATTTTGCCCAGCTGGCACGATTGAACTCGGATGACAAGACAAGTGGAGTGAATGGAGGTTTACTGGGATGGACGAATCCGGGTGAAATGACAGCAGCCATGGAGGAAATGGCAAAATCATTGCCCATAAACCAGGTGAGCGAACCGTTCAGGTCTCAATTCGGTTACCATATCATCGAAGTTCTGGAGCGTCGCGACCGGGATATCAGCCGTAGCTTGGTACGACAAAAAGCGGAACAGGAAGTGTTCAAGCGAAAGGCCAATGAGCTTTATCAGAACTGGGTGGGACGCATGAGAGAAAATGCCTACATTGAATATTAGGTTAATGATTGATTTTCCCGGATCATGTTAGAGAAACTTTGCCAAAGCATCCGTTCTGCATTGCCACCGGAATTAAAAGACGACATCAAGAACAATGTCGAAGCCGTGGTGAGAAGCAATTTTGAAAAAATGAATCTGGTGACCCGGGACCAGCTTGCGGTACAGGAGAAGATCCTCAAACGTACCCGGGGACGCGTTGAGGAGCTGGAAAAGAAACTCCAGGAACTGGAAAAAGCGATAGCGGAATCTGGAAAATAGTATCCACCCCGGTTTCCGAGAGTATTCGCTACCCGACCCTTTTCGCCCATTCGTCGTACTGTGGAACCCGTTTCATCCTCCCGCTTCGGGTCGTTGCAAGTGCCGGACGGTTGAGGGCGGGCATGGAAACGGAATCCATCTGAAGAGTTGAAATCCCCGAAATTGATCGTCAAATACGGGCTGGAACGGATCAATATCCGGGATGAGTCGCAGGAAATTGTTCCATGGATCCCGAAATCGTGCCAAATCCGGGGGCATGAGAAATGACCTCCTGTACATAGGCTTTTCCTGTTATTCCACCATCACTTTTATGAGACAAGTGTAAAGGAGGGGAGGGACTTTTGAACATGAGAAATTTTCTCCTCGTGGTGCTATGGCTTTGTATGGGGATGCCGGTCGTGGTCAGCGGGGATTCTGACCGGGTCCAAGCAGAAGATTGCCCTGGACAGGGAAATTCCTCCCATTGCCTCGAGACCACTGGAAATGATCTGTCCGGGAAAACCACTGGCGTTTCGAACACGCTGACGTCGGAAGACGACTACAATACGTTGTTTTGTGCATCGGTGGGCGGTAAAACTGAAACCCGGCACGGGTTTGAATATCCGACCGGGCGCAGTTTTGTACGAATCGATTGCGAAACGGAAGAATATGTCTACGAAGGTGGGCTGGACAAGCGCAGCAGTCTGGACAGCGTGCAGCAGGCGTTGTTCTTCGGTTTTCTCACTGGAAAAACCCCGGCAGTGGTGATTTATGATCGGGATGGAAAGGTAGGACGATTCGAATATCGGATTAAAATCGCTTGTGAGAGGGCGGGTGTGCAGTACATTTCCTTCCCCTGATGGCTGACCCTCTCCCTGGAATTCACTGTACCGGGCCGGGTCAAAATATACCCGTCTCCAAACCAGCGCACATCGTCATTCCCAGGTGTTCGCAACTTTCCAGGAACTCCGGCCTGAAGTCGCCTTTCATCACAAGTGGTGGCTGAATGAATCGCCAGCGCAGTCCACTAAGGATACGCTCGACACTGGATTTTGCTCCTTGTCCGTCCAGTCCGCCTTTTACGAACAATGCCACGGGTAACCCTTCTGTCTGTTCCAGGCAGGGATAGTAAATGCGTTCGAGAAAATCCTTGATTGCCCCGCTCATGTAACCAAAATTTTCGGTGGTTCCGAGGATGGCACCATCTGCCCATAAAACATCTTCCGGGCCGGCATCCCAGGGGATGAAAGTGCGCAGTGCAATTCCCTCGAACATCTCATTCCGGCATCCCTTGACCACCGCCTGTTGCAGTTTTTTGGTATTTTCCGACGGACAGTTGGATACGACCAGGACGTTGGGCATGAATCTGAAAACCTGACTGTGGGTGTGAATGGGTTGGGGTCTCGAAACAGGATTTTAAGTGAATCCCGGTGATTTCCCAAGGGGTATCGGAAAGGCAACGCAGGGTATACCGGGAATTTGCTCATCAGTGCCGAAGTTTGGGGTCGAGTTCAACGAATCCGGCTGGCACCCCGATTCATCGAATGCCTTCAGTTGCCAGGGTTCCAAGCCCAGTGGTTTCCAGATTTGTCTTCACGCATCCATTCCGGTCCTCCCGGTCCTGCACAATATGGCCCTGGCAGGGAGTGCTCGTTAGTCGTGAATCCATGGCAAGATGGATACGCGGATGTCTCCCGTCTCCCCTGTGCAATTTCGCTTCCCAAGTGATGACGTCATAACCTTTGCAGGGAGATTCACAAAGTGGGGGAGGGCAGTCGACTGAATGCCTCCTCAATCGAATCAGCCTGAGAATCGTCCACAAGTATGAATGCCAGTGATTCCGGCAAAAGGGGAATACTTTCCCTGCAGTATCTGGTCATGGCTCCGTGCATGCCCTCCATCGAAGCGGATACCCGTGTGAACGGGTGAACGGGTGAACGGGTGAACACAATACCATTATAGTGCGTTCAGCGAGAGGGGAAGTGGAATTATTATTTATCAATATAGTACATCGTTTATTTAATTTAATATATCATATCAGGGATTGCGGTTTCCGCTACACTCTTCTTCCTACTGCGGTAGCCGGACATCATCCGGCAGTGAGTCGACCCGGAGTTCATATACCGCCGCATTTCCCCAGATCAGGCAACACCCATCCCGCAAAGCTCCTCAACCGGACAGACCTATTTGCTTCTGAATTTCTTGACATGAGATAGGATTTCCCCTGAAAATACGGGTGCATCAGGAATATATCCCTCCCATCATTTCCATACCCACATAGTTGAAACCTAAACCCGGGTCGAAGTGGGTCGTTATAGCGGCCTTGATTGGCAATGGTCTGATTGCCATAACCAAAATAATTGCTACCGCAATAACGGGCAGCTCGGCCATGCTCAGCGAAGCGGTTCACTCAATTGTGGATACCAGCAACCAGGGACTGCTTCTGTGGGGAATGAAGCGCGCATCCAAACCGGCGGACCAGCAGCATCCGTTTGGGTATGGAATGGAACTCTATTTCTGGACATTTGTCGTTGCAATTTTGATTTTTGCAATTGGTGCGGGCGTTTCACTCTATGAAGGTTTTCACAAGCTGAATAGCCCGCGGGTGGTCAAGCATATCTACATTAACTACATTGTGCTTGGTGTTGCCATGATTTTTGAGGGGTTTGCCTGGACCGTGGCTTTCAGGGAATTTCGAAGAAGAAAAGGCAAACTGGGTTATTTCAAGGCCGTACAAGTGAGCAAGGACCCGACGGTATTTACCGTTCTTTTTGAGGACAGCGCTGCAATGCTGGGTTTAATAGTGGCATTCATCGGGCTTTTGCTGACCCAGTACCTGGAGCAACCGATGTACGATGCTCTGGCGTCCATCGTCATTGGCATTATATTGAGCTGTACCGCCATGCTGCTTGCATATGAAAGCAAGGGATTGCTAATTGGAGAAGCCGCAAGCAAGGATGTGATCGAGGGAATCCGGAACATTGTTTCCCAGGAAAAAGACATATTGAGTATCAATGAAATCCTGACCATGCATATGGGGCCCCAGGACATCCTGTTGAATATCAGTATAGATTTTCATGACAATATTTCCGCGGGGGAGGTGGAAAGGACGATTACTCGTCTGGAGATGAAAATCAAGGAAAAATACCCTGAAGTGGCGCGAATATTTATTGAAGCACAAAACAGACTGGCCCATCTTCGTAACATAGAGAAAAGCAACCATGAGTACCAGGAGACCTTGTTTTAGTACTGGGTCCAATAGATTGAGCTAAACCATCGCTCACAGTCCGGGTTCCCGCAACGGGCCAGACGGATATTAAGGAATCCAACAACGGTATATTTCCGCAAATAACCCGTTATAATCCGCATTCACAGACTGAATCATCCTGGGTTGGCAGGATCACCCTTTATTCAACCGATGGGAGATTTCCAGTCCATGGCAACCGACTGGCGATGGCAGTATAATCCGCAGGATAGAGTCGGGTTGTCCAGTATATTTGGGGTTCACCTGGTACCGGCCCAAATGGTGTTATCAACGAAGAACCACGGAACAGTCTGTAGAAATAAAATGAGCGTAGTCGAGGGTATATGCAATGAAAGAAATACTTAGCAGTTGTCAGTCTCTGCAGGAAAAACATATCGAATCCGGACAGGTTTTCCTCGATGAAGGTGATACCACCGGGCTGATGTATATATTGATTGAAGGCGAGGTTGAAATACTGAAAGGGGACTTCAAGGTCGCCGTTATCAATGAACCGGGCGCCATTCTGGGTGAAATTTCCGCTTTACTGGATATTCCGCATACGGCCACGGTCAAAACGGCCGCTCCATGCCGTTTTTACGTCGTAGACAAACACTCCGATTTTCTCAAGGAGAATCATCAAGTCTGCCTTCCATTGGCGATAATGCTGGCACGTCGACTGCACAGCGTTACCAATTATCTGGTTGATATCAAGGAACAATTTAAAGATCACAGCGACCATTTTGGCATGATGGGTGAGATCCTTGAGACCCTGGTAACGCAGCAGGGGGAAGAACAGCAGCCTGGATCTGACCGGGACCCGTTCTAAATCGCTGCAGTTATTCGCTGGCCAGCAAAGGTTGTCGATGCACCGCTAATTTAACTGTACCTGCCCGGTTTTCTCCTGGGCAGACCACAAAGCGGTATTTTCCAGCAGGTCAATGACAATATGCGGAGGGCAGGGGCCCCTCTCGCGACCTGAATTGAATATCCAGGTGGAACCAATCCGGTCTACCCAGGATCCGCCATCGACAAATGGGGCCTCGTGAATGTGTCCGGTCAATACAATTTCCGGTTGGTACTGCTCAATCCAACGCACCAGGTCCTTGTCACCATAGTGTCGTTTTCCGGTCCAGCTGGTAGGGGAATCATCAGGAGGGCCATGGTACACCCAGATCCAGCGTTTCTTCGGCTTTTTAGCGTCGATGGCGAGTTGTTCTCCCACCAGGTCCCGGGATTTCGGTCCATCCCACCAGGGGCATACGGTAAACAGTACACCATCTTTTTCCAGGCTGTCACCATCTGTCGTAATCCCCAGTTCCCGCAGGGGTTCGAGCCAACTTGCAGTACGCTCTCCATTTCTGCCCCGAACATTCAAATCATGATTTCCTGAACTGACCATCAGGGGGGTTTTGGAGTGTATTCGTTCCAGATACTTCAGGATAACTGGAATCTGGACACGCATATACACATAGGAGCACCCATCAATCTGGTCGCCAGCCATGATGACCAAATCGTATTGATCCGAAATATTCAGCACCCAGTCAAAGTGTTTCAACACGTAGTGCAAATCAGAAATGAGCAAACATTTCATAACGCAGGACCAAATTTGGAGTCTTGTATAGAGTGGCTAATCATACTGTATGGATCGAGGAAAGTTCAGTTGCCTGAATTAATCGGATATGCGTCCTAATCGGAATTGTATGACACTGATTATAATAAATTTGTTCGAAATATGAATATGAAAATCTCAGGGAATCGCACTTTTTTAATAAAACCCCGGAATGCTACTCCCATTCACATCCATAGATTGTCCTGCACCGGTCCGTATTCCGACTGAAGTATAGCGGCCTGTTGAATGTGGTGGGCGGTCAGGCAGTAACCGTTCTGTTCACCCGCCCGACCCCACAGTTTCAGTCAAAAAATAAATCGTGGAATGGGAGTGAAGGGTGCGGTCACATGTTCAGCCATGAAACAATGAGGCCGTTCCCACCTGAGGACACGGGCGTGTATCGGGCCCGTCATCGGTAATCCTGTTTTTGAAAGACAGGGAACGGTAACAGGGATCAGGCCAGGCAGTCGTGGAATGGCCAGTGAAAGCGTGGTGAGAGACTGTCGGGAACCGATGATATACTTCGTATAATGTATATTATGTAAAGTAAATGATTTTTTAAAAAATACGATCCGACATCCAAATGGTGGGGATTGATCTCCCCTGCAGCCCGCGCATGCCCAGATGTCCGATGGACCGGTCAAACAAAATCGAACCAATTATCCACAATCAGACCCGGCACGCGTTTAAATTCCTTTGCATTATTCGTTACCAGCGGCAAACCAAGAGCGATTGCATGGGCTGCAATCCACATGTCATTTCGGCCAATCTGTTCTTTGTTCAAAGCCAAGCAAATCTCCGCCCAGGCCTCCGATTCCGCTTCACCCAGCGGAAAAATAGCAATCGCACCGAGAAACCGATTCAGCTTGACACGATTCTCCGCCCTTCGGCCGCTTTTCAAGTATCCGTATTCAAGCTCGCCCAAAACGATGGTCGAAATACAGCACTCATGCAAAGGCTCGCGCTCGACAATACCTGCCCGTCGGTTCATCAGGTAGATGCAGGTATTCGAATCCAGCATCGCCTTCATTCGTCAAAGCTCGTGCGCGGCACATCTTCAGCCAGGCCTTCGTTTTTAGCGTCAAGAACGGCGTTGACAAAGTCATTGTCAACTGGTTCCATGTCAGCCCACAAATCAGCCCATGTTTTATAACGCGGCGCGAGGACCAGCGTATTACCTACCTGACGAATTGATACTTCATTGCAACCTTCCGGGAAGCGGTATTTTTTAGGCAGCCGAACGGCCTGAGACTTTCCGGACATAAAAACCTTTGCGCTGTCGTTGTGTTCTGAAACCATCACAAATCCTCCAATCAGTCAGCACTCAGTATAGCGTATAAAAGATATATTAAAAAAGTATATTATGAGAATGTCGACCCCAATTCAGGAGTGCCCCGCTTTGGGCAATGCGATCGCAGCTGGTTGAGGTCTAAAACCACGAAACAACCGGTAGGACCTTCCCGATTTCGTGCAGGCGAAAGCCGAATCATCTGGAAAGCACATGCCAACGGATCACGAAACGGATATCCTGGATCGCGAGATCATCGTGCTTCAGTTAATTATCAGGCCCGCAATAGGTCTACTCAGCGCCCAATTCCTCTGGAAGAACCAGATTCAGAACGATTGCAATGAAAGCCGCAGGCAGCAATCCGGAAGTCAACAGGATTTTTGGGGTGGGCGGAAAATGCTGGAGCGCATCGGGTACCAGCTGCAATCCCAGGCCAATCGACAACGAAACCGCGAAAATCACCATATTCCGCCGATTCCAGTTGACGTCGGAGAGCATGGATACACCCGCTGCTGCTACCATTCCGAACATAACAATAACCCCTCCACCAAGCACTTCAATTGGAATGGTGGAAATAATTGCACCAACGACTGGAATCAGACCACAGACAATAAGAAAAATGGCCCCAATGGTCACCACTTTGCGACTCATGATGCCGGTCATGGCAATCAAACCAACATTCTGAGAAAACGACGTGTTGGGAAGTGCGCCGAAAATTCCGGAAACTGCTGTCCCGAAACCATCCGCAAAGGTCGCGCCCTTGATTTCCTCATCCGTCGCCTCCCTGCCCGCGCCACCTTTGGTAATGCCCGACACGTCCCCTACCGTCTCAATGGCAGAAATAACCGCCATCAGACAAAATCCAATGACTGCAGCCGTACTGAACTCAAATCCAAAGTGAAATGGGTTGGGAAGAGCAAAGAACGCAGCCTTGCCAACATTTCCGAAATGGACCATTCCCATGAAATAAGCGACGACATAACCGACAATGAGACCCAGTAAAACCGCCGAAACGGACAGGATACCCCTGGCAAAAAATTTAAATCCCAATGTTGTAAAGATCACGACCAATGCGACGAACCAGTTATTCAGGCTGCCAAATTCTGGTTTACCCATTGCCGGGACCCCGCCAGCCGCGTATTGGATCCCCACTTTTATCAGTGACAGCCCAATCATGGTCACCACCAAACCGGTTACCAATGGAGGGAGCGCAAATCGAATTTTCCCGACGAATGGCGCAAGACATGCGTGGAAAAGACCACCCACTACCACCCCGCACATCAATACCGCCATGGCATCAACCCCCTTCCCTGCGACCAGTGGGATCATAATGGGTAAAAACGCAAAGCTTGTGCCCTGTACGATCGGAAGCCTTGCTCCGACCGGCCCCGCACCGATCGTCTGAAACAAAGTGGAAATTCCCGCAAACAGGATTGCCATCTGAATCATGTAAATCAGATTAACGAAGTCAGGCGAGTTGGAACCGAAGCCAAAGCCCGCTGCCCCCGCAATGATAATTGCCGGGGTGACGTTGCTGACGAACATTGCCAGAACGTGTTGAATACCGAGTGGAACCGCTAGAGACAGCGGCGGTGTGTAGTTGGGATCTCTCAGTTGCTCGGGGGTACCGAGTGAAGAATTGTCAGTGGCCATTTTGTCCTCGAGGTTGGGAAATAGTGCATTTCATGCGCATGCGCAGCAGCCAAATGAACGATGTACTTCAATCACATTCATCCATATTCCAATCATATCATTAGCCGAAATAGGCAAGCTTGCTTTCATTGCTCGCCTCACATTATACGAGATGGGCGAAGAGGCGAAGAGCAATGCGGTGACACACGATGCCTGGAAATGATAAAATCTTTTATATTACACGCTGGTGGACTCTTAGGAGTTGCCACAAATGTCACATTGCGGGGACGTTACTGGAAACGGGGAACGGTACCATGAGTCAGGGTTACCGGCTTCCCCCGAGTTGGCGGCAATATGGATTGCCTGGGAGAAAACCGGTCATTTTGCAGAACCGACCACCAATATATGAAAAATATGAGACGGCTTCTGATTGCACGGAAAATCGGGGCTTGTTGCTTGCGTGGCAAAAATACCTGCCGGAACCAAACCATAAACATGAGGTGAAATTTCACTATCAGCATGAAGTTCGCACTTGTCGTTAACGAAGGGCCCTATCAACACCAGGCTTCGGACACCGCCTACCACTTTGCAAAAGCGGCCTTGGCAGCGGGGCATGGAGTTCCCCGAGTGTTCTTTTATCATGATGGGGTTAACAACGGGACGCGCCTGACCACACCGCCACAGGACGACCGTCACATTGTGAACCGCTGGTCAGAACTGGCAGCCGAGGAGGGGCTGGACCTCGTTGTTTGCGTTGCCGCGGCCCAAAGAAGGGGAATTGTGGATGCGGATGAAGCCAAAAGAAACGGAAAAGATACCGACAATCTGGCGGAGCAGTTTCGCATATCCGGCCTTGGGCAACTGATCGAATCCGCGATCCAGGCGGACCGTTTGCTGGTTTTCGGAGATTGACATGGGGACGGTAAAAAAGTTTTTGTACCTGAACCGTACTGCACCCTATGGTGCGATCTATGCCCAGGAAGGACTTGAAGTCGCATTGATCGGTGCCGCATTCGACCAGGAGGTTTCCATGGCGTTTGTGGACGATGGGGTTTTCCAGATCAAGGCCGGGCAGGATACCTCTGCTACCGGAATGAAAAACTTCTCTCCCACCTATCGGGCCCTGGGTGACTATGAAATCACCCGATTGTACGTTGAAAGAGAATCACTGGAACAGCGGGGATTGACGGTGGATGATTTACTGCCGTTGACGTATGAAGACGAGGACGATGATTACAAGGAGAAAACATCGATCCGGATTGTCGACAGCGCTGAATTGGCTGACATCATCGCCGGACAGGATGTCATCTTCAATTACTGAACATCCATATGCTGCATACCGTCAACAAATCCCCATTTGAAAAGAACAGCCTCCGTACCTGCCTGCGCCTAGCCAAACCCGGCAGTGATATCCTGCTGATCCAGGATGCCGTGTACGCGGCTTTGTCGGATACTGAGTGGACGAATACCATGGTGGATGCGCTCAACAGGCACCAGGTGTATGTGCTTGAATCGGATTGGATGGCAAGGGGGTTGGACCAGGGCCGGTTGATCAAAGGAGTCAAGACAGTGGGATATGACGGATTTGTGGAATTGGCCGCCCGAAACGATTCGGTACAGTCCTGGTTGTAAGATGATCAAAGAATTGCTGTAATCCGTATTTGTTAACTGAAATAAACAGGAGAATCCAAACGTGGTTTATTTTGATAAAGAGCTTGATGCAAGAGGACTCAGCTGCCCTTTGCCCATACTAAAGGCTAAAAAAGCACTCAACCAGCTTGAATCCGGTCAGATTCTCAGGGTGGTTGCAACGGACCCCGGTTCGGTCAAGGATTTCGCAGCATTTGCCAACCAAACCGGGAATGAACTGCTGGAGTCGTCACAGGATGGACAGGACTTCGAATACAGACTGAAGAAAAAATAAAACCGAGTACAGATCGCCTGATACGACTGCGTTCATGGTGCAGGCACCGATCACTTCCCGGGAGAATAATGGGCCAGTGCACCCAGATACGGGATATAGTTTTCAGTAAAATCCCAATCAACCGCATACCACAGGCGCTCATCCAGTACTTCTGAAATCTGCGAAAAGTAGGTGATGATGCGATCCAGCATTTTTTTCCTTTCAGGATCAGCGTGGTCACCGGCGGTGTACATGGCCAGGGCAATCCGAGCATTCATCTGCATCAGATACTCTGCATTGGAACTATTTTCCACTCCCGGGTCGACGAATATCCCCTCTTCCTGGTCATAATAATCCGAAATTGCGGAGCGAATGACCTTGTTCGCAACCGCCGTGTATCGGGCATCCTGATAATGCCGGGCAGCCTCGGCGAAAAGGCCCGCCACATGCGCATGATCGGATAAACCCGCCTGTGCAAACCAGCGCCGGTCTCCCAACCCGTAGTAGCGATTCATGCCCACATCATTCATGACCATTTGTGCAAGAAAGTCGATGGATTTTCTTGTTTTTTGCTGAAGTGAAGAGTTGTCAACCAAGGCATCGACCCTCATCAGATCACGCAGGGTGGCTGCCAGGGTGCTGGTAAACACTTTGTCCATGACCTTGGGCGCCGGAGAGGTTTTTCGGTATTTCTCGGACAGCAGGTAATAACCGGTGTCGGCAACCTGAAAACTCAAGAAGGTCTCTGACTGGTCATCCCACAGGGTGGAGGTGAGATAGGACAAAGTGGTATCGGCAGCCTGTTTCAGTACCTGGGATTGATTTTCCTGGTGCAGGTGATACAACAGCAATACGGTTGCCGCATTCAGGTCCGCAAATTTTTCATAGTGAGGGATTTGCCAGTTTCGGGTCTCTGCGTACCGGAAGAATCCTCCTTCCACCGGGTCATAGATGCGCTCAATGGCACGTTCCAGGGTCCGGCTGACCGACTCTATGGCTTCGGCTTTGGACTGTGCATCCGTGTGTTCAAGCAAATATAAAAAGGTATTCGGTTGAATTCCCTTTTGCCCCTTTCCCAGCCCATATTCCTTCGGATCAAAATTCTCAAGGACGCCCTGTACAAATGCATCAGATAACCCGGTCAGGGCCGGCTGGTCCACACTGGAGGGGGGTTCATATTCCACATGGCTGGATTCCATGCCTAGGGCGTATTTCCCCTCCCCTGCTTCGTTTGCTACCTCCTTGATGACATCCAGAAAATCATCACTATACAAGGCACCGGTGTACTGGTAGTAGAGGCTCCCATCCGGATTGAGAAAAACCGTGTACGGTACCCCCGTCGCCCGGTACTTGACATACGCGCCGTTGTGTATATCGACGTCAATGAAAACATTGACAAAATTCTCGTTCAAGAAATTGGCAACCCGCTCGTCCACCAATGTGTTTTCGGAAAATTCGTGGCACCAGTGGCACCATTCTGCAGAAAAAAGCAAAAAGTAAGGCCTGTTCTCGCCTTTGGTCTCCGACACGATCCGTTCCGTGTACTCCTTGAAATTGACCAAAGACTGTTCGTGTTCGTAGGCCAGTAAAGGGGGGACTGAAACCAGGAAACAAAGTACCACCATAATATTGCGGATCGTATTCATTGTGCATACTCAGGTGTTGAGCAGTTTCCGGATCGTTTCCGAAATTTCAGTACTGGTCGCCGCAAAGGGAATACGCTGGTCAAGGAGTTGTCCATTCTGTCCGACAATCAGCACATCTGTGGAGTGGGAGATCACATACCCCCGGGGTGCATCCGACGATTCCGTGAGTTGATAGGTTACGCGAAAGTGCCTGGCGAGCTGGTCAAGCACTTCCGGGCCAGCGGTCACGCCGAGAATGTTCTCATGAAAATAGCTGGTGTATTTCCTTAGAATTTCAGGGGTATCGTGTTCAGGGTCCAAACTGATAAAGAGTACTGTCACCTGGGCAAGCTCTTCCTCGGACAGTCCGGAAAAGGCCTTGGACAACATGGCAAGGGTCACCGGGCAAATATCCGGACAGGACGTAAACCCGAAAAACATCAGCAGTAGCTTCCCCTGAAACTGCTCAAGGGTGACCGGACCATCGAACGAGTGGAGCGTGAAGGCCGGGTCGCTGGATTCCACCATGGTATCGGTTTCGATAGCGTACCCTGGCAAAGGGGGGGTGAATACGCCAATCCCCACCGCCATGACCAGGCTAATAACCCATTTCATCGAGTATCTCCGTCATGTCCTTTTCCAGGTCTGCCGCGACCCGGGTCAAGGACTCCGATTGGTACAGGGCAGCAAATGCGGTGGGTTTCAAAAAAGCAATGGTGACCTCGTCCTGTTCATTTTCCTGGTACACCACAAATTTTACCGGCATAAAGACACCGGACGACAAATCGGCCGATATCAGTTCACTGCAACTGTTCAGATTGCAGAATTCAACAATCTTGTAGTGCGTGAACCCAATCGTCACATTGATCCCCGCCTCGCGCCGGTCATGGATATTGTCAATGTGGTTGATTCGGGTAACCCGGTAGTTTCGGGTCCTGATTTCGGTGAGCAGATCCTCCAGCAGTACCTCAAAATCCTCCGTGTGGTACCTGGCACTGGCAATGTCCCGGGTGATATCCACAGTCGTGATGGTACTCGCTATTCAGGTTTCGACAACGTCTTGATATAGTTAATCAGGTCCCAGCGTTCATTCTCCGACAGAATGACTCCCCACGGCGGCATTTCATTGCGCCCGTTGGTGATGAACCAGTACAGGTAGTCATCCGCGGATGCGGGTGCGTTGTTCCAGACCCAGAGCTGGCGGGGAAAAGTCATGATGCCATGGGCAGCCGGACCTTGACCACTACCATTCAATCCATGGCAGGTTGTACAGTTTTTCTCGTACAGGGCTTTGCCGTTCGCAACCGACTCGTCGGTAACGGCCACCGGATTGGATACCGGCACGATATCAGGGAGACCCGGGCCCAATGCGGCCATTGCGGCCACTTCCTCGTCGGTGTAGGCCGTATTCGAGTTGGGTGGGCCAGTATGAACCCGGTACTTGTGACCTGCCGGATCTTCGATCCCTCCAATCGTTTTTTCGATATCGCCCACCGAAACCGTGTCGGAATCAAACTCGACGGTAA
The DNA here is from genome assembly GCA_965214055.1 of Candidatus Poriferihabitaceae bacterium. Lineage (GTDB taxonomy): Bacteria > Pseudomonadota > Gammaproteobacteria > Arenicellales > Poriferihabitantaceae > WTGA01. The sequence goes on along the minus strand of OZ243931.1, from coordinate 2,788,492 downwards.
GAACCGGCCAGCCGGATTCGGTATTTTTCAGGTTAAGATCGGTTACACGAACTCCAAGCTGGGCTTCCAGTTCAGAAACCAGCGCCTTGGGGCTTGCGGGAGAAATCAGACCTTCGATTTCGAACATTTCAACTGCTGCCTGGGCATTTGCAGTTGTATAAAAAGTCACTAGCAACGCGGATATGCCGGAGAAAAAGGCTCTTTTCATGATTTGACCTGAATAACAGTTGTACACGAGACAGTCGGTGACATCAGTAGAAGATGAAATCAAGAAATCTTGACGTCTTTCACGGTTTCCCAACGCTCACCGGCATTGCCAACAAATACCACCTTCAGCGGTGCCTCCTTGGTCGCTTTGATCTTGAAGGTAAAAAGCGGGCTGTCAGCGATTGCCGAAGTCATGCTGAATCGGCTGATCAGGTCTTCCCCGTAATAGACCAGCATGTTTCGAATGAACGACACGGGCACGGCACGATTGAATGCCGGGCTGGTCTCTGTGTCGACCTGGCCCAATCCGGTAAACGAAGGGTGCTCGAACCGGACCTTAACCTTGACCACTTCGTCTTGCTTGATGTTCCTTCCAAGTCGCATTCTTGGAGGCTTTATTTTATCTGCCATGGGTATGTTCCTGTGGTTGATATATTCATTGATTGGTTGCGGAAACCGGGACCTCTGCAGAATCATCGGAGCCACGTGCGACGATCCGGTTGTCCAGGTCGGGGGAAATGGGAGAATGGGTACGGATATAGCTGATCAGTTCCTCAACAAATACTTTTCCGGTGTCGACGATGTCGCGGGCGGAAAACATGGGGTTGTCCTGAAACCGGGTATGGACGGATGCAATGGAATATTCCTTCTCCATTGAGAAAGGCTGGTCGTCCGCGGTGACCATGGAAACCACCCGCTCTCCCCTCTTTCCGGCGGTATCGTACACGATTTTCAGCCCGGAAAACCGCAGCATGTCGCCGCCGACCCGCGCATAAGGATCACGGCCCACCACCCCATCCAGAATATTCTCAAGCAGGTTCTTGATTTCCCTGCCAGGCATTGTATAGGTAAAAATGTGCCCGTCGGTGGGAATGATGTTGTAGATATCCTCTGCGGTGATTTGACCGGGCATCAGCGTTGCACCGTAGCGCCATGCCGGGAAAAAACTGATATCGGTCGTCCCGATGTCCCGTAAAGAATCCGTAATCAGGTTGCCCATCGTGCTTTGCCAGTAATCCCGGCGGTAGAACATCCCCTGTGCCTCGCCGACCACCTCGTTCAATCTGTCCGCATGTGGCGCATACGCCTCGTCTACCAGCCTGGCAACTTCCGGGTCCGCTGGAACATGATCCTGCTGAACCTTGACCAGCTGATACCGATAGCTGTCGATCTTTCCATCCCGGATATCCAGATCGATACTGGATACGAATTCACCGTGCGCGCCACTCTCATACACAATCGTGTCATTGTAGACGACCGGGTCGAAGATCGGATTGTGGGTGTGTCCGCTGACCACCACGTCAATGCCGTCCACCCGTTGGGCAAATTTCTGGTCCATGCCGTAGCCGGCATGCGAAATCAATACGATGAGGTCCGGGTTTTCATCGTTTTTAATCTGTTCAACCAGTTCTTCGGCTTCCGCCTCCCGGATGCCAAAATCCCACCACTGGGCCGCCCCCGTGATTGCTGAAGTGAGCGCGGTCCAGGGATAGGTCATGCCAATGATGGCGATTTTCAGGTCCCCGACCTGGCGGACCACATACTGGTCCAGTACCGGGTCCCCCCAATCCTTGTCAACCAGGTTATGGGCCAGAACCGAAAATTCAGCCTGTTCGACCAGTTCAAGCATGTGTTCCTGAGGGTAGATGTATTCCCAGTTACCCGGTGCCATGGCATCGTACCCGATGGTATTCATCACTTTCACCATCGAGCGCCCCTGGTCAAAGTATGACAGTCCGGAGCCATGCCAGGTGTCTCCGCTGTCCAATACCAGAGCCTTTCCAGAGACTTCCGAACGAAGCCGTTTGATGACTGTTGCAACATGTGCCATCCCGCCCACCTTGCCTTCATAGTGGGCCTTCTCGATGTAGTCTCCTTCCATGGACTGGATCCCCCAGGGACGCGGCTCGTCCAGGTACCGGTAGTGGATGGGACGCATGTAGGAGTGGATGTCGTTGGTGCTGATGAGACGCACCTGCCCATCGCCAGCCAGCGAAGATGCTGGCAGACCAACACAGAGTATCAGCAAAGAGACCAACCAGTGAATGGTTCGCATAGTCCAGAGACTCCGCAAGTCGTTCAGTTCAGCATCCCCCTGCCGCGACCTTCGTATATCTGCTGGTTGCCCACCTTCCGTGCTGGTTGCACTCGGATATGACCCAGACCTCACTTTCTCCGCCATTCAGACGGATCTGTGTGCTGAGAAACGCTTCTCCGTTGGCAGGAGACAGATAAAAGGTCCCCTTGGTCTGCACGGGATCATTGAAGCTGACCAGCTGGATGCTTTTGATATAGTGGTCGTCATCCATGGGGTGATGGTTCATTTCCACCTGAATGGGGGCCTGGCTGCCATCTTCCACCACCGGCGGCAGCGTGACCTTCGCCATGTGCATCTTTTCCAGTTCAGTCGGATTTTCGGGATCGGCGATGAAATTAAATGCTTTTGCGTGAGCCCGGTCGATCAGACTTACCCCGGTAATGGGTACCATCAGCCCCCCCACCATGGCATACCGCAGAAAATCACGTCGGGTTGTTAAATCAGTCATAGTCTTCTTCTCTGGATCAAGCGACCGGCGCCAGACTAAAAAGAGCCTGGCGCCTTGTTCAGATCGCTATCGGGTTAATACAAAGGATTTCCCGAAATTACAATACGGCCTTCAACGCTTCGGGGCTGGGTACCCAGCGGACACCGTTGTTTTGTATGCCGGCAGACAGTTCCGTAGTAATGGTATCCCATTCCATTGGATCTGCTGACGAGGTGTCGATCAACGAGGCCACCGTTTCTTTCTTTGTGGTCACGGCGGCGCGGGTGCCTTCAGGATTAAAGGCAATATTATGAGGCCCAAGACCAGTGATAATATTTTTCACCGCAACGTCTTCCTGGGTATCAATCACTGTCACAATATCCGATTTCCCCCCTTCATTCGCGAACAATCCATAGCGTGGGTTCGCGGGGTTCACGTACAGTCGATTCGCATCCGGACCGGTTTCGATGACTTTCGTCAATTCCAGGGTACTCATGTCAACCACTGCCACGGCTTCTGCTTTGCGCAATCCGCCATAACACTTGGAACTGTCTGACAGGCAGGTGATGTTACCGCCGCCGCCCGGGACTTCGATAGACTTGATCTTGTCACCGGTATTGGCATCGAAGATGACGATGGAACCCTTGGCCGCGGCCAGGAAGTATTTTCCATCCGCGGTCATGGCTCCCGCACGGCTTCCGGAAACCGGGACCATTTTAATTTCCTTGCGCGTAGCCACATCAATGATTGACACGCCCTTGGGTTCTTGCTGACAGGTGCTGAAAATCAACGAGTCGTCCAGATTGAACATGGCATCGCGTGCACCATGACAACTCAGTTCAATTGTTTCAATCGGCCGTCGGGTAACGGTACTGAGAAAGGTCAGGTAGCCATGCTCCTTGTCCAGGATGTTTCCGACCACCGCCAGTGGTTTGGTGTAGGCAAATCCCACATGCAGCGGAGCAATGACAGTCGTGCCATTCATGCTGACGCTGAATTTATCCACGACTTCCTGGGTTGTCAGGTCGATTGTCCAGAATTGGTCGGATTCATAACGCTGTGAGGACCAGACATAGCGCGCACCCGGAATCACCCAGAGGTGATGGTTTCCGGTTTCACCCATATCAATTTTTCTTGAAGTGACCCCTTTTTCATAATCCACTACCGAAACCGTGGGCTCGCCCTGGTTGTCGATCAGGAAATTTCCATCCATGCCCTGCACCGCATCCCAATCCATGCGTGTCGTGTTTTGGGGGTCCAGGAAAACCAGGGACTGGTATTCCTCGGCACTCATGCCTTCGGTGGGTGCACCGAATTTTTTAGCTGAAGAGCTTTTCGCCTCCAGAGACATGAATGTTGCCCCGATCAACAAGGTCAGCGTACACAAAGACGCTGTAATGATCGATTTGCTTTTCATAGTTTCCTCCACAATTACCGTAAGTTATTAATGAATCCCTTGCATAATAGCAGTTTCCGATTTAGCTCTCAACTTGGCATGGATACAATTCTTACCAGGCCACCACCAGTCGTTTTTTTGCTTCATTCCAAACGACGAGCAGATACCAAAGAACCATCAGGCCCAGCACCGCAGCGATGGACATTTTCCAACTCATGAAATCCGGAAGAAAGACCGGTTCCCCCAGTTTCATCAACCAGCCGCTGTCTTCCAGCCACCCCCGGAACAGCGAGCCGGACAAACTGAAAGCGGCGATGGCCACCCACAGCTTGATCTGACCTTCTCCCGCCCGCCAGAGACAACCGGTCGCACATCCGCCACTGATGGACATTCCCACACCAAAGATAATGCCACCGAGGAGACTCCCCATCCAAAAGGCGGAGGATACCTGTGCATCCCAGTCCTTCAGGTCTGTCCATTTGAGAATGGAAAACCCCAGTACACCGATCACCACCGCAAGGATGACCGCTTTGGTCATTTCGCCATCACCGGTCAGGAACGGTTCCCGGAAGGCCTTCACGAAACAGAATCGGGAGCGCTGCATCACCACACCAATAACCAACCCGAACAAAAGAAAACCGGCGCGCACAGGATAATCAAAGCCATCATACGACAGCGCAATGGCCAGCCCCGACGCCAGGACCAGAATACCCAGTCTTTTCTGGTTTTTTTCGCTCGAAAGGATCCCGCTCCTGCCTGAGTTCGGCGCCGGTGCGGACGCCGCAAAATCCAGGTGAGTGACCTCCAGGATCAGGAGTCTCAACCCGATGTAAACCCCGATCATCAGGCCGGCCATCATCGCAAGGCCTGCCAAGGACAATGCGCTGGTTGCGCTGAAGAAACCGCCGATATTGCAACCGAAGGCCATCGCGGCACCGACCCCCATCAGAATACCGCCGACCAGTCCCTTGAGCAATTCAAAGGCCGGTGCGGTCTGAACCCGGAACTGTCCGGCCAGCAAAGCAGCTGCAAGGGCGCCGCCGACCACTCCGAAGTTGAGCAGGGAAGTGGAATAAAGGTGAGGAGCAATAATCACCTTGTCCGCCAACCCGAGCGTGTTGAATACCCAGTCTCCCCAGTTTCGCACGCCATCGGCGGCACTCCAGGGTTTTTCATAGGCAAACAACAGGATGTTGGAAACGGCAAGGAGTATCCCGGCCACCCAGGCAGCCCATTGCTTTCCAAATAATGCGTCAAATCCCTTTCCAATCGTATCCATGAAGCTGGAAGTCGGTTCCGATGTGTTCATACCCTACCTCGTTGTCTTCGTCTGCAAACCGCTGTTACTTGTTTTCGACAGACAATAATACAGCAAATAGGAGTTTGCAATATCTCCTTGGTAACACGCTGTTCTCACCTCACCAACCTGAACCACTGGTGGCACGCATGTGTATTCTGCATGCCGTGCAAGACACGAACCCCGCAACCGTTTCGGCCCGAGCAAGAATCATCCGGTCGAGGTTGAATCACACCGGTTTGGGGACCACAACCAGTTTGGATATCACCATGTGGCGGGGTTGCTGCAAGGCAAAGATCACGGTTCTGGCGACGTCATCTGAGAAAAGCCATTTTCCAAAATCATCGTAAAACTGTTCTCCCTGTTTTTGATCGGCATACCGGGCCGCCGCAAAGCCGGTGCGTACCATTCCCGGAAGGATCTGCATCACACGAATCCCGGTTTCCTCCAGTTCCATCCGCAGGGATTCGCTAAACCCATCCATCGCATGCTTGCTTGCGGTATAGGCCGCCAGCGTGGGGAGCGGTCGAAGCCCCGATGTGGAACCGATGTTCACGATATCGCCAAAATCCTGCTTGACCATTGCCGGGAGCAACTGATGCGTCAGATGAATGACCCCCTGCACATTGGTCTCGATTGTGTTTCTCCAGTGTTTGGAATCTCCCAGGTGAAAGGGTTTTCTTCCGCCAATGTCCGAGCCGGCATTATTCACCAGAATATCAATTTCCAGCCATTGATCGGGTAATCTCTGAAACAGGGTCTCAATGGAATTTGTATCCGTGACATCCAGTTCCAAGGCGAAAAATCGACCCTCGGCAGACTGTTGCAGGTGACTTAAGCGTTGTTTGTTCCGGGACGTTCCGATTACCCGGTAGCCATTTTCAAGTAACTGTTTTGCAATCGACGCCCCTATTCCGCTGCTTGCCCCGGTTACGAGTGCAGTAGTTTCTTTAATAGTCATATGGATATAGTGGTCATTGATTCAATTGGATGTTATTTGGCCAAATACACCGATGAAAAGCAATGCCACTCCTGGAGAAAGCCCAATTGTATTTGGCCCAATAGCTTGAATCTCACGGTTGGTAAGCGGGCTGAATTTCCGCCGATACTGCCCACTATCTTTTCGAATACCCAACCAGCGTAGTCGTGTCTTTGGGATCTGGAAAAGGATACAAGGCAGTTACAATACTGATGTCAACGCAAAATAGAAATGTCCTCTTTTACTCGATAGGAATGTCCCATGAGTCTGAAACTGCACTTTGAAGAAATCGGAATCGACAATGCTCCCGCCGTCATTATCCTGCACGGCCTCTTTGGGTCTTCCAGTAACTGGCGTTCCATTGCCAGAACACTGTCCGGTTCCTGCCATGTATTTGCCCTCGACCTGCGAAACCATGGGAAATCACCCTGGCATGATGACATGCGCTATCAGGACATGGCCGGAGACGTCGCCGGGTTTATTGCTGCAAGAGCCATCGATTCTCCCATTCTGATTGGTCACAGCATGGGAGGGAAAACGGCGATGACCCTTGCCCAGATGTCCCTTCTTCCTTTGGGAAAAATATTTGTTGTCGACATTGCACCCGTACCGTATCGCCACAATCACGATACCCTGGTGGAAGCCATGTGGTCCGTGAATTTCACGGTTCAAAATTCACGCTCAAAGGTCGATCAACAACTTTCAAAATTCATTGATGAAGCGCCTCTGCGGCAGTTTTTGATGCAAAACCTGGAACGACGGGATGGAAAACTTGCCTGGCGTTTGAATCTGTCCGCCATCGTGAACAACATGTCCTGCCTGTTGGGCTACGAGGCCGACAACCCGGTGGACCACGAAATGATATTTATTGCCGGGGCAGAATCGGATTACCTGCGGGAGAAACATCATGCATCAGTGAAATCGTTGTTTCCGAATGCCACCATGGAATGTATAACCGGGGCTGGTCACTGGCTTCACGCTGAAAAACCTGACGAATTGGTGCGGATCCTTCACCACCACCTGTTGGAGTGAACCAATACCGGTTGACGGATTTTGGTCCTCCTCTCGTGGGGTGCCGGCAGGATGGTTAATGAGAGACGATTCAGGAGGCGATTTCAGATCGGAGGGTGAACCCCTCCACACTGGCCGTTCTTAATCTGTTATTGACCCGGCGGCTATCGGTCAACAAAAATCCCCGCGGACCACCATATGGGCGGTACCTGATTTTTTCGGGAAAGTCGTCCATGACTTCCGCAAAGCGTGGCTTCAAATCCTAACCGGCCCGGTTTTCAATCAGGTCGTCGACCACTGCTGGGTCCGCCAGGGTGCTGGTATCCCCCAGATTATCCAGTTCGCTGGCCGCGATCTTGCGTAGAATCCTTCTCATGATTTTTCCGGAACGGGTTTTCGGCAATCCCGGGGACCATTGGATGACATCCGGCTTCGCTATCGGTCCGATTTCCTGTTTCACCAGTTCCAGCAATTCAGCGCGAAGTGCGTCATCCGGATCCGTCCCCACCATCAACGTCACATAAGCATAAATGCCCTGCCCCTTGATTTCATGGGGAAAACCCACCACGGCCGCTTCGGCAACTTGTTCGTGCAATACCAGTGCGCTCTCCACTTCGGCGGTCCCCATTCGGTGACCAGAGACATTGATGACATCGTCGACACGCCCGGTAATCCACCAGTAACCATCCTCGTCACATCGTGCTCCATCCCCGGTGAAATAGTGTCCCGGATAGGTTTTGAAGTAGGTGTCGATAAAACGCTCATGATCCCCGTATACCGTGCGCATTTGTCCCGGCCAGGATTGCTTGATCACCAGATTTCCGGAAGTGGCTCCTTCCAGTTCGTTACCCTCTGCATCCATCAAGGCGGGTTGGATACCGAAAAATGGCCGGGTAGCCGAACCGGGTTTCAGTGCCGTTGCACCGGGCAAGGGAGTAATCAGAATTCCACCCGTTTCGGTCTGCCACCAGGTGTCCATCACAGGGCAGCGCGAGTCACCAACCACATGATAATACCACTCCCATGCTTCGGGGTTGATGGGTTCACCGACTGTGCCGAGAATCCTCAAACTACGTCGGCTGGAACGCGTTACCGGGTCATCGCCCTGCCCCATCAGAGCCCGTAGCGCCGTTGGAGCAGTGTAAAAGATATTGACCTGGTGTTTGTCCACCACCTCCCAGAAACGTCCGGCATCCGGATACGTGGGGACGCCTTCAAACATCATGGTAATGGCACCATTGGACAATGGTCCATACACAATATAGGTGTGTCCGGTAACCCAGCCTACATCCGCAGTACACCAATATACCTCCCCATCATGGTAATCGAAGATGTATTTATGGGTCATCGCCGCGAAAAGGTTATAGCCACCCGTGGTATGCAGCACTCCCTTTGGCTTGCCGGTCGAGCCCGAGGTATACAGGATAAACAGGGGGTCTTCCGCATCCATTGGTTCAGGGGGGCAATCTGCGGAGGCTTCGGTCATGGCATCGTGGTACCAGACGTCCCGGGAATTATTCCCTCTGACCGGGTTCCCGGTCCGTTGCACCACGATGGTGGTATGTACATTGGGGCAACCTTCCAGTGCCTTTTCAACATTTTCCTTCAGGGGCACATTCTTCCCGCCTCTCGGTCCCTCGTCGGCAGTAATGACCACCTGGCAATCGGAATCGAGAATACGGTCCTTGAGTGCTTCCGGGGAAAATCCACCGAATACCACCGAGTGTACGGCACCGATCCGCGCACAGGCGAGCATGGCAACTGCGGCCTCGGGGATCATTGGCATATAGATTGAAACCCGGTCACCTTTTTGAACACCCCGGGATTTCAGTACATTTCCGAATTTACTGACTAACTCGAATAATTGTTTATAAGTAATTGATTTATCAATTTCAGGATCGTCACCTTCCCAGATGATCGCAACCTGGTCTCCCCGACTGTCCAGATGGCGGTCCACACAGTTATAGCAGACATTGGTTTGCCCTCCTTCGAACCATTTGATATTGGCAGCATGATAGTCCACCGACATGACATAATCCCAGGGCCTGAACCAATCAATGAAATTCCCGGCCTGCTCGGCCCAGAATTCCTCCGGGTCCTCCACCGACCGCCGGTACATTTCCAGATACTGGTCATTGGTAATATGCGCTGCACCGGCCATTGCAGCATCCACTTCATACACTTTATCTTCTGCCATGGTCACCTCCTGACTGTTGACTCAACTCGAACCGGAACTTTACAAACTACGCGGTCATTTGGCAACTGAATTTGCCGGCAAGCACTTACGCATCAAACGGGCAATGCCCACATCATTCTCCCGGGTACTGGATTGCAGTGCATTGATCACACCCTCCTGGTCCGTTCTGGCCTTGTTTTGACTCAGCTTGAATTTTCCTTCCACCCGGGTCGCGGAAAGCCTCAGTCCAACGATGGCATCCAACAGGTTTTCATCGAAATCGGGAATCCATGGCGATGCCCTTCCCTGCTCGAATTTATCACTTAATTTCATCACAATATCTCGCTTTTCTTCGACGTTGTGAATGATTTCTACATTGGCGTAAACATGTAACGCAGCGTAGTTCCAGGTAGGCACCCCCCTGGATTGGAACCAGGTGGGCGAAATATATGCATGCGGTCCCTGAAAGATGGCCAGGGATTCTGAATTTTCCAGGGACTTCCAATGTGGGTTGGCCTTGGCCAGATGGCCATGCAGAATCAGGTTGTCGGAGTTTCCATCGGCAAGGAACGGAAGATGGCTGGCATACGGTTGTCCATCCACTGTCGTCACCAGCAGTCCGAAACTATAGTCGTTGATCAGCTTTATGAGAACATCCTGATTTCTCTCGGAAAAATAACCGGGAATATACATGGCTTTTACTTTCTCGCATTTGGAAACAATTCAATGAATAAAGCTTTTATAGCTTTCACCCCTTGGTCGGTGTCATCACCTCACCAATGACAGTGGCTGCCCAGTCGGGCACATCCACCACAGTCAACCATGATCCCTGTTTGCAGATGGCGATCTCCCGATGCGGGCGGTCTGGAGCTACATTGTCATAAAGAAAAACTTCGTCAGCCAGGACAATCGCTGCCGGAAGATTGGCATGTGATCGCACAAAACGCCGTCGGGCATCCGCCTCGGGGATATCGTGGCCGCCTAGCAACACCCGGTTTCGAATGCGGTCGAGCGCCTGTTCAACCGTATTCAGGGAAAGATAATGCACCACCACCCGATAACCTTTTCGCCGCGCGGCTTCCATATGGCGGAGAATCCCGGAACCGGAAAGCGTCGTCTCAACAAGGTGCGTCCGACCCGCACTGAGCGCAGCCCGTCGGCGGCGCAATGCTTCACGTACGGACTGCCCGGGATGCTCGGAAACCAGGCGCCGAAAAATGGCATCAGGATCAATCACATCAACATTGCCAAACCATGTTGTGCGTGTCAGTGTTGATTTGCCACACCCATTCGGGCCTGCCATTACATACAGGGTTGGCACGGTCGCCACCTGATAACCGAATTAGGTCTGTTTTCGGCTGGGCGTGGGTTTCTCGATTACTCGATCACCCTCCTTGGTGCGTGCAATATAGCATCCGTCCGACCGGACGCCGTAGAGTGTCCCGCCGGCTTCAAGCTGGGCCGCCAGGTCTGCCTTGATCTGTTCGCGCCAATCTTTCGGTCGACCCGGGATATCGGGGAGGCACGAAACCACTTTTATGTGTTTGGTCATGGCAACGAGAATACATCATTCATCCTCAAACATCCATATCTTGAAAATGGCCCATGACTCGGCAGACCGAGCTGAGCCACCGTGCTGTATTTCATGCTGATGTACAGCTTATATTATTCTGCTGACAATATGTTTATTGTCTCCTGCACTGGCACGGGGCTGTAAATTTTTATGCAAGGCGGTAGTTTGCCTACCGATATAAATGTTATGGTCACGAAGCCCAATTACCCATCATCAGCTCATGACCAAACCCGACATCCGAAAAATTGTGGTTCTTCTGGAAGAAACCCGCAAGGATATGGAATGTGAAGTACACACCCGAAAGGCGAAAGTAGCAGTTGCCGCGGTTCTCAGTAATCCTCTTGCCGGAAAATACCTGGAAGACCTCGAAGTGCTGAAAGAACTTGGCAGGCAAATCAGTGGAGTACTGGCCCGGCGAGGTGTGGAAGCCCTCGGGGTCGAACCGGGAACCGTGGAAAGTTACGGAAAAGGGGCGATTGTGGGGGTGGACGGGGAAATTGAGCACACGGCGGCCCTGCTTCATCCTCGATTTGGCGCACCCATGCGCGAAGCGGTGGAGCAAGGCAAAGACATCATTCCCGGAACCAAGAAAATGGGGGGTCCGGGTTCCTCCATCACCATCCCCCTGACCAACAAGAATAACATCTGGGACTTTGATCATATGGATGCTATTGATATTGCGATATCCGATGCCCCCAAGGCCCATGAAATCGTAGTGGTTGCGGCACTTGGCATCGGTGGCCGCCCACTCAACCGGACCCAGCCCGACTGACGCCCGTTCCCCGGGTTCAATCGTGTGGGTCCAGTCATTTGGTTATTCTAAAGAAAGAAGTATGAGGTGTTTATGTTCAAAGCGATGATATTACTGAAAAGGAAGGAGACGCTGTCATTCGAGGATTTCAAGGACCACTGGCTCAATCATCATTCCGTCCTGGTGAGACAGTTGCCTGGGCTTCGTAAAGCGGTATTCAATTTTGACACCTCGAATGGGAACGGTGAAATCGATGCCGTATCGGAACTGTGGTTTGATGGCGAAGACGATTTTACCCGTGCCTATGCCAGCGAGATTGGTCAGCAGGTGGCTGCAGATTCTCTCTCTCGGGTGGCTACACGAATCCGGGTGCTGGTGGAGGAACATGTTGTGGTTGAATAAGCGTTCCAGCCCGATTCATTATGTGAAAGCACACGGAAACCTTCTTTCCTTGATTTGAAGGTTCCGCTCTCGCCGGAAAGATCAGTCGATGGTTCCGCCATGGATTTCCCCATCCGTTGCCAGTTCAATCTCCAAAATCAACGCCGCATGGTCACTCAACCCGTCTTGCTTGTCCGGTTTCGATGGATGGGTTCCCCAACCATGACTGAAATTCTTGATCCCGGGGGATAACATCCGGTTACAAAACGAGTGATCCAGTCTGAACCCATTGTGGCGGTGGGAGTACCAGGTATATTCCCGCTTGTCTCCATATAAAACGCGAAAGCTGTCCAGCCACTGATGTGATTCCATGCGCTCGATGAAATCCTGCTCACGCTGAAAGGGCCCGAAAAACGGGTTTTCTTCATCGACCCCCTTCTTGCCACAATTGGTATCTCCCATTACGAGTCCGGATCCACTGCGCCAATGGCTGACCATCTCAACGACTGCTTCCAGAAATGGATATTTCAGTTCGGGCTGGGTGTAGTTGGGTGCATGCATCAGGCCAATCGCGATTTTGGGAGGTTTCTGAGTCCTTGCAAGAATCCAGCGTTCGGTCAAGGTGGGCATACGTTTTAACCGCATCCTTTTCAAAGGGGTCCTGCTGGCAAGAAGCAGGGCATTTTTTGCCGGAGCAACGGGGTTGACACTGGAAATTTGACTGCAATATCCCGCTTCTTCCAGTTGATTGGCCAGCCATTGGCTCGCGGGTGTTCCCCGAAATTCACACAATCCGATGATATCAGCCTGCCACGCCAGAAGCTGGGACAGGATTTCTTCCACACGCTTTCCCCCGCCCGCACGAATATTCCATGACACGATCCGAATGGTTTTCATGTCCCGGAACCACAAGGAATCCTGATGATCACCAGTAATTCAAGGCATCCGCATAAATATTTTCCATATCCGTCAAATTGGCCACTTTGGGGGCATTTTGAATCGCCCTGGCCTGGCGAATCGAGGACTTGGCCAGGGCCTGAATATTGTTCCTGCCAAATCCGATCCCGTTCAATCCATTGGGCATACGGGAGTCACGCATGAGTTCAATCAACCGGGTGGCCACCAGTTCTCCAGCATCTTCAGGTCCGGCATCCCGGCAGTCCGCAGCCAGGAACCGGGCAGCCTGGAGGTGCCGTTCGGGTGCCCCCTCCCCCAGGTACCGGAAAATGGCCGGCGCATTGACAATCACACTGATTCCATGGGGAATGAATGGGGATTCCATGGCATACCCCTCGGTTGTGATGTTGTCCATCAAATGGGTAATCCCATAAGACATCGCATGGGCCAGGTGGGTTCCGGAATTGCCAAAGGCCATGCCCGCCAGCGAGGCCCCCCACATCAGAGCGTCCCGTGCCTGGTGATCGGTATGATCCGCAACCCCCCGTACCAGATATTCTCCCACGATTTCCAATGCTTTTCTTGCCGCCATGTCGCTCCACGGGTTGGCCCCCTGCAGCATGGTTCTGGCCAGTGGATTGTCCACTTTCTCCCATTTCGTGTATGCCTTGGCGGTATAGCATTCCAGCGCATGACAGAGCAGGTCAAAGCCTGTGGAAGCCACTACATTGGAAGGCAGCGTATCACAGACCGCCGGATCAACCAGGGCTTCCGCGGGTAGCAACCAGGGGCTTCCCATTACGAATTTAGTATTCAAGTTGTTAATGCGAATTACGGCGACGGAGGTGCACTCTGACCCGGTACCAGAAGTAGTCGGACAGGCAAGATGGGGCAGCAGCGGGCCCGGTACGGCGACTCCCGGACCCACTGGAGGACCGAAATAAGTGGGGAACTCAGCTGGATAAAGGGCATACACCATCGCCGCCTTGGCGGTATCCATGACTGAACCACCGCCCAGCGAGATGACCCCGTCAAAACGCCCTTGTTTCAGGAACTTTGAAGCCTGAAGGATGGTGTCGTCATCGGGTTCGATCTGGATATCCGAGAACACCTCTGCCACCATCCCGACTGATTGCAGGGAATCGCTGACCTTTGCGTAGTATTTTGTAGATTGCAGATAGGTATCCGTGAATAAGGCGACCCGTTTCATTCCAAGCCCCGCAGCCCGCTCACCTGCCTCCCGGAGAGTGCCCCGGCCGAATGTGAATTTCGGCATGGCAACCGTAAACGATTCCGCCCCTCCTCTTTGCGGTTCAAAATACTGACAACCCATAGCAACTTCCGGTTCTTTATCGTAAATTAGTGCTTAATCGACCGAATATCGGCAACTGTTTTCCTGTGATGCGGCGATGGGGCTGACAGTACATCGTGTCATCCATCCTCCGCCCCCCTGTGTTATTTTTATTATAATAGCCTATCCTGAAAATAAAACTCCTGAACTCAACTGTTCAGCGTCTTCATCAATGTCGGTCTCAATGAGTACGGATAATGAGATGAGAGCATTATATCATTCGCTGTTCGCGAAACCGTGTTGATCCACCATGAAGATCAAGGACCTGCCTACAGATCAAGTACAGGATATCAAAACGCTGCTCCAGCGTGCGGCACAACGCTGGACGAATCAAATTGCGATCCGGTTCGACCCTGCAGAAGAAAGTCTGACCTTCAAACAACTGGATCAAGTCAGTGATCAGATAGCCAATACCATTCTTGGATTCGGGATAAATCCAGGCGACCGGGTCGCCATTATGTTGCGAAATCAACCGATGTGGCCCCTGCTCTGGTTTGGGGTCATAAAATCGGGTGCAGTGACCGTCCCCCTCAATGTGTACTACCAATCCACCGATGCAGGGTACCTGCTTTCACACTCCGGTGCACGACTGATTTTCTGTGAAAGTGAATTTGTATCCATGCTGGAAGACATACTGACCGATTCTGAACGGTCGGACATTCCGCATATTATTCCGGTCGACCAATCGTTTGTTAACTTGATCCAGAATGCCCCGAATATCCCGCCCTGTGCCGGCATCACCGAAAAAACCCTGGTGAGTATTCAATACACGTCCGGTACCACGGGCCAGCCCAAGGGCTGCATGCTGAGTCACGAATGGTTCCTGAGATTCGCCCAGCGCATGGAACATGCCCAATATGGATTATCCGAAACGGATATTCTTTTCACCGCGCAGCCGTTCTACTATGTCGACCCGCAATGGAATTTGGTGCTGTCCTTACTCATCGGTGCGGAATTGGTCGTGGCGGACCGATTCCACCCCTCCACCTTTTGGAAGGCAATTGTCAAATATCGGGTGACCTGGTTCTACTGCCTGGGTGTCATGCCGAATCTTCTCTTGAAATCACCACCGGAGAAGGAAGATCAAAACCACCAAATTCGATTTGTGGCCTGTTCGGCAATTCCACCCGGTCTTCACAGGATCATTGAACAGCGCTGGGGGGTGCCCTGGTATGAGTGTTTTGGCATGACTGAATCCGGACTGGATATTGTCGTGGAAACCGATGAGCATGATGAGCTGGTGGGAAGTGGCTGCATGGGCCGCCCCATGACCACTCGGGAAGCAAGGGTCGTTGACGAGATGGGCAACCCAATCTCTCCGGGTCAGGTTGGAGAATTGATCATTCGGGGTCCCGGGTTCATGCTGGGTTATTTCCAAGACCCCAAAGCAACAGCAAGAACTCTGAAAAATGGCTGGTTGCATACCGGCGACCTGGCAAAAACAGATGAAAAGGGACGCCTCTATTTTATTGGGAGGATCAAGGACATGATTCGGCGCGCGGGTGAAAATATTGCTGCTGCAGAAATTGAAGCCGTCCTCATGCAGCATCCTGCGGTGAAACTGGCCGCCTGTGTAGCAGTTCCCGATGAGGTGCGGGGAGAAGAGATTAAATCCTATATCGTTCTGCAGGCAGGGTTTGACCCGAAATCGATTACGCCTGCGATCCTGGCCACTTATTGCGAAACGAAAGTCGCCTACTTTAAAGTGCCCCGGTACTGGTTTTTTCTTGAGGATTTACCTAGAACCCCGTCTGAGAAAATAATCAAATCTGCCTTGACCAAAACCGATAAACATTTCGTTTCCTGCGTTTATGATCGTCAGACCGAAGCCTGGATCCAATCAGGAATTCGGATGGGTACCGAATGTTAGAAAGACCCAAGGATTCCGTTGAAACGGACCACCGTTGCGGTAAGATACTCACACTGGATGAGACCGGAATTGCTCAGGGCGGAATGAAGCTTTCCACCGGTGGTAAAGGTCCGGAGCCTGGGCCTGAGAGGGCCTGTTCCAAACCATAACGAGGAAGTCCGCAGGTTCGATGCGGTTGGATCCAGCCCATCCGAAGCGGATGATTGCCGCTCGAGACCAAAGGGGAAGAACTGGCAGAAGCCCGTATCATGACATTGAGAAATCCGGAAATGATTTCGATGTGTCGGGGTGGAGGAAGCGTTTACCGTATTATTGTGAAACCGATTCAGGCAGGACGTAAGCATGCGTGATTTTGAGTTGGAGAAATTTTTCTCCGAATGGGAATTTAAGGCACAGTACAATCTGGCCGCTTCGGACATTGAAAGCAGGACGGTGGCCGATTTGCTGGCAATGGTTAGCAAGGACCAGAAAGCTGGTTTTGAAGACTTGTGGTTGGGGTATACGGAAACCTGGGGTGCCCCGGATTTGCGCGCACAGATTGCCACGACCTACGAGACGATGGAGGCAGCGAATATCCTTTGCCTGTCGGGGGCGCAAGAAGGAATCTATGCGGCTATGCGGGTGCTTTTGTCCCGGTCAGACCATGCGATTGTAGTTGTTCCCAACTATCAAAGCGCAGAGACCGTGCCGCTCGATATTTGTCAGGTCAGCGGAGTACCTATTCGGGCCGAAAATAACTGGCAGTTGGATATGAATGACCTAACGAAAGCGGTCCGGCCCAATACCCGGCTGATTTCAATCAATTTTCCAAATAATCCGACCGGAGCCTTGCTATCCCAACCGACCCTTGAAGCGCTCATCGCGCTCTGCAGAAAGCACGATATTTACCTTTTCAGTGATGAAGTCTATCGACTGGTGGAACGAAACCCCAAGGACCGCATGCCGCAAATTGCCGATATCTATGAAAAAGGCTTTTCTCTCAACGTCTTGTCCAAGGCGTATGGTTTGCCCGGGTTGCGGATTGGCTGGATTGCGAGTCAAGATACCGCAAACCTGCAATCGATCGAGCGGTACAAACACTTTCTCTCCATTTGCAATGCCGGTCCCAGTGAGCGATTGGCGATGATTGCGCTCGAACATCGCGAGATCATCCTTTCCCGCAACCGAGAGATTGTCCGCAGGAATGTGCAGGAGTTGGAGTCCTTCTTTTCCAGCCATCCTGATCGATTTTCCTGGATACCTCCCGGAGGGGGATGTGTGGCCTATCCCCGCTATATCGGGACAGATGGGGTGGAATCCTTCTGCAAATCACTGATTGAAGAGAGCGGTGTACTCCTCTTGCCATCCTCGATTTACCGCTCTGAGTTGATGACGGCTCCAGTGGATCATTTTCGTATCGGATTTGGTCGAGATAAGGGTTTCAGAAATGGTTTGCAGGCCATACGACAGCATGTTGCGGAAAGATACTGCTGTTAGTTGTGAATTGCGGATAGGCCTTGGTTGGTTATACTCTCAAGCACATCGTCCCCTCCCCTCCTCTACGCTATCGGCTTACCGGCCTGTTTCGTCGGTGCCATACCGTGGAGATCGAATCACTACCAAGGTCCGGACAACCCAAAAAACCACGCCACCGAGAATTGATCAATGAAGCGTCAAGTAGTGCTGGATACTGAAACAACCGGTCTTGAACCCACACAGGGGCATCGGATTATCGAGGTAGCAGGGGTTGAACTGTTGGGCGGGAGGCGAACGGGCAAGACTGTTCGGTACTTTGTCAATCCAGAACGGAAGATTCCCAAACGAGCAACGGAAATACACGGCATCACAGATGACCAAGTCGTCGACAAGCCGACCTTCTTCCAGATCGGCCTAGAATTGCTGGATTTTCTGAGTGGAGCCGAGTTGGTAATCCACAATGCACCATTTGATGTGAAGTTTCTCAATAGCGAATTCAAGCGGGCCGGTTTTGGGGTCGAAGTTATCAGGAAACACTGTACCGTATTGGATACGTTACGCATGGCGCGGGAGATATGGCCGGGGAGACCAAATAGCCTTGATACCGTGTGCCAGCGGGTGGGGGTGGACCTGTCGGACCGAACCCATCATAGCGCATTACTCGATGCCGAGTTGCTGGCGGATACCTACCTGATCATGGCAACCCTGTCACCGGTAAAGAGGCACAGAAAGAAACCTACGGCTAAACTAAAACTAACACCGGTATAGAGCCGGGAGCATTCATTCATTCTTCTAAGCACCTGCGCGGCAGTGAACGTCATCAATATTCGGGCTAATTAGAGATGAGAAGGACTATCCCCGCGTATGCGGGGAAACCTGCCTATCTGGCCATGCAATATCAAATCTCCAGGGACTATCCCCGCGTATGCGGGGAAACCGATCGGACCTTCTTCCGTCGGTCTCCTACTGAAGGACTATCCCCGCGTATGCGGGGAAACCATATTTCAGGTATTCAGCTATTAGGTTGATTAAGGACTATCCCCGCGTATGCGGGGAAACCGGTAAAGGGAATGGATATCCCAGACGTTCAGTGGGACTATCCCCGCGTATGCGGGGAAACCTAGCGATCCTTTTGCCATGCAACAGCACGGACGGGACTATCCCCGCGTATGCGGGGAAACCACTTTTTTCTAGACTGGCAGAATGATTTAATAGGGACTATCCCCGCGTATGCGGGGAAACCAGATAACCCATATCGAAGGTAGTGAGCCTATCGGGACTATCCCCGCGTATGCGGGGAAACCGCAACGGTTCAAGCAGGCCCGCGCTATGTATGGGGACTATCCCCGCGTATGCGGGGAAACCGATAGAAGATGTATTCATCTCCGTCCATAAAAGGGACTATCCCCGCGTATGCGGGGAAACCAAATCTTATGTCTTTTTTCTCTTCTGTCGGTAAGGACTATCCCCGCGTATGCGGGGAAACCGCATATGCTTTCGCTTTATATATGCCGCTTGAGGGACTATCCCCGCGTATGCGGGGAAACCGCATTGGCCTGGCGAAAATTCTTGATATGGACAGGACTATCCCCGCGTATGCGGGGAAACCGTTCCCGTCCACACGCCACACGTATTGGCCGGGGGACTATCCCCGCGTATGCGGGGAAACCAATACACAGCAATAACAGGCAAAGAATACGATGGGACTATCCCCGCGTATGCGGGGAAACCACCAACTGCGGGACAATAGAATCAGAGTCAGTGGGACTATCCCCGCGTATGCGGGGAAACCTCTCATGTCACTGGTGAGTTCCGCGACACTACGGGACTATCCCCGCGTATGCGGGGAAACCTCGGTTCCTCATCGTCATGCTTTTCTATCTCGGGGACTATCCCCGCGTATGCGGGGAAACCTTCCCATCGGATTGTGCGTGAATTTACCAGTCGGGACTATCCCCGCGTATGCGGGGAAACCATGTTGTGTAAGTCAACGCCGATTTCTTCCCAGGGACTATCCCCGCGTATGCGGGGAAACCGGTAAGTCAAACCATCTGAAAAA
Organism: Candidatus Poriferihabitaceae bacterium; assembly: GCA_965214055.1. Lineage (GTDB taxonomy): Bacteria > Pseudomonadota > Gammaproteobacteria > Arenicellales > Poriferihabitantaceae > WTGA01. The sequence goes on along the minus strand of OZ243931.1, from coordinate 2,768,564 downwards.
TGGGTAAGAGGGACTATCCCCGCGTATGCGGGGAAACCTGTTACGCCTGGCACGGGAGAGAACCTCAGCAGGGACTATCCCCGCGTATGCGGGGAAACCCAGAGAGGTTTTCAGGATAACAGAAACCATATGGGACTATCCCCGCGTATGCGGGGAAACCGTTTCCTTGTCATCCTGCAGATAGATTTTCTGGGGACTATCCCCGCGTATGCGGGGAAACCCAGGTTCCATGCTCCCGGTAACGATTGATTGCGGGACTATCCCCGCGTATGCGGGGAAACCAGGTCCTGAATTTTCCGAATGGGACAAATACAAGGACTATCCCCGCGTATGCGGGGAAACCCTATACCTGGATTCGGGGGGTTGGAAATAGAAGGGACTATCCCCGCGTATGCGGGGAAACCCGTATTTTCGCTTCTACTGCTACGGATAGTTTGGGACTATCCCCGCGTATGCGGGGAAACCAAATGGCTTCCACCCGGACCAGATTTTCTCCTGGGACTATCCCCGCGTATGCGGGGAAACCCTGTCATGTGATTGATACCTCGTGGTGGTGGTGGGACTATCCCCGCGTATGCGGGGAAACCGACGTCGAACCGACGCGCTGGACAATGATCTTGGGACTATCCCCGCGTATGCGGGGAAACCAAACCCATGAGGCTGAACTGCAACTCAGTACCAGGACTATCCCCGCGTATGCGGGGAAACCCGGAAGCTGCTCCAGCCGGGTTGGCGGCAACCGGGACTATCCCCGCGTATGCGGGGAAACCGGCCACGACCTTCGCGTCCGCCTTGGCATCCAGGGACTATCCCCGCGTATGCGGGGAAACCTCAGGCTTGTTCTTGATGAAAGCATCGTCGGTGGGACTATCCCCGCGTATGCGGGGAAACCTTCGTATCGTCCTGCGCGGGCGAAGTGGTTGAGGGACTATCCCCGCGTATGCGGGGAAACCAGTGACACCTCTGCTAATTATTCTCGTCCTCGGGGACTATCCCCGCGTATGCGGGGAAACCTGTTACGCCTGGCGCGAGAAAGAACCTCAGCAGGGACTATCCCCGCGTATGCGGGGAAACCATGCACCCTGTCGAGGCTCGAATACATCACTGGGGACTATCCCCGCGTATGCGGGGAAACCCGGACTGAAAAAGAATCAGGGTCGGTTAGAAGAGGACTATCCCCGCGTATGCGGGGAAACCCCCATTGATGATATGTTTATAAAAGGACGTGAAGGACTATCCCCGCGTATGCGGGGAAACCGGTGAATCTGGTCAAGTAGTCCAGGAAGAACAAGGACTATCCCCGCGTATGCGGGGAAACCCCAACCGGATATCAGGGTGATGATACTATTCAGGGACTATCCCCGCGTATGCGGGGAAACCTGCAGAAATTCATTAAAGATAATGTTTCACTGGGGACTATCCCCGCGTATGCGGGGAAACCTTCTTCGCGAAGTCCCTCGCGAGATGCCAGAAGGGACTATCCCCGCGTATGCGGGGAAACCTGGATCAGGAACTGTAACTGTAAATGGGAAAGGGGACTATCCCCGCGTATGCGGGGAAACCATTCTTTTTACCCCCTTCCATTCCATTATCCGGGGACTATCCCCGCGTATGCGGGGAAACCGCGAAGCTCCTGTCAAAGGTATTGGCCGTACTGGGACTATCCCCGCGTATGCGGGGAAACCTCCTGGTCACGATAGAACTCATCGAAAATTTTGGGACTATCCCCGCGTATGCGGGGAAACCTATACCTAACCATCACAACCTCCCAGTCAATTGGGACTATCCCCGCGTATGCGGGGAAACCGACTTGTCGCTTGAACCGCCCAATCCAGAACGGGGACTATCCCCGCGTATGCGGGGAAACCCCGGACCATAACCGGCATACCCTTTTTGACAAGGGACTATCCCCGCGTATGCGGGGAAACCGCTTTGGAAATGATTTTTTCCATGGCATCATCGGGACTATCCCCGCGTATGCGGGGAAACCTCGAGCAGGATGTATTCCATGCCACTCGTATTGGGACTATCCCCGCGTATGCGGGGAAACCATGGGGAGCAGCTGCGGTTTGTCTCCACGACCGGGACTATCCCCGCGTATGCGGGGAAACCTCTGTCATTGATACCATGGAGGAGGTGGATGATGGACTATCCCCGCGTATGCGGGGAAACCTGTTCTCGTTATTTCCGTTTGAATGTTCTCTTGGGACTATCCCCGCGTATGCGGGGAAACCGCTATTGAGCTTGAGAAGGATGGTAATGATTATGGACTATCCCCGCGTATGCGGGGAAACCTCTTACTGGCTCTCCTGATATCCCTCCTGATGAGGACTATCCCCGCGTATGCGGGGAAACCGAAACGTCATAAATATTCGCTCTCTAACGACCGCTTGCTTACTGGTGAGATGGGTGCTCTTTATCCTGTTAAGGACTATCCCCGCGTATGCGGGGAAACCCACAATTTGGAAAGCTCATCATCGCCCATCACGGGACTATCCCCGCGTATGCGGGGAAACCGTACATCAGTCAGCGGTTCCCGGCTGTATATTGGGACTATCCCCGCGTATGCGGGGAAACCTCCCCCTGCCGGCGATTACCAGCCCCTGCCTGGGGACTATCCCCGCGTATGCGGGGAAACCAAGTTCATAAGGCTCTGGTCTGTATCCCTCATGGGACTATCCCCGCGTATGCGGGGAAACCGACTCCTCCGACTCCGGAAGCAAACAAGACTTGGGACTATCCCCGCGTATGCGGGGAAACCAGGTCAACGGACACTTTCTGCAACCGCTTCGCGGGACTATCCCCGCGTATGCGGGGAAACCGTTCAGCTTTGCAAGCGCTTCGCTGGGGACAACGGACTATCCCCGCGTATGCGGGGAAACCACAATCGAGATTCAAGCTCAGAAAATTGAATCGGGACTATCCCCGCGTATGCGGGGAAACCTGGGGATTCCTCCAGGGATTGGTGGTATTTCTGGGACTATCCCCGCGTATGCGGGGAAACCGTTATTCTGGTAGTACTCTTGTTGCTGAACAGGGGACTATCCCCGCGTATGCGGGGAAACCAAGCTGGCAGCTAAGAAAAAGGAAAAGGAAGAGGGACTATCCCCGCGTATGCGGGGAAACCTTTACCCATTCAGTGCTGGCCGCAATAGTCGAGGGACTATCCCCGCGTATGCGGGGAAACCTCTAACATCTAACTGCCTAATTTTACTCGAATTGTTAAAGAACACTAATAAATCACGCGTCCGAAAGAGGGGCGTGGAAACACCCCCTCTTACTCGGACAATCACGCTAATGGACGACGCTTTAGTAACAGCACGCCATCGGCATCCACTATTTCCTTGCTTGGTTCTCCTAAGACCTCAATCTTCAAGCTCCCCGAAACTGACTTGTCACGCCAAACCATGACAATCGAACCTCGACGAAGGGTGCCCCACCAAGTCGAAACAACACCCCACAAGCGTTCGCGAACTGCAACCGACAGGTCTGGCGACACATAAACGCCAGGAGCAATCTCCAACATGATGGACGTAAGAAACCCTCGATATCGCATTTCAACATCCCGCGTAACAACCAGAGTCATCGGCATCGAAATTTCCCATACATTATTTTGGAGATTTTTTTGTCTGAGCAAACAATGCGGTTATTCGACCTATCATGGCAGGTATGACTTTCTGCTCGACCAATGCCTTACCAACCATCCGCCGGGTGGTTCGCTCTATGCTCTTGCCCTCATCAGAAGCCTTTTTAGCGGACCTGAAAGCACATGGAATTGTGATCAAATCTCGATATAGATCGGCTATATCCAACACGAACGATTGCCCTGGATCTTCGTGGATGAAACCGAGTTGGGGGATGGTGCCTGTTGAAGCTACAGCTATCGCAGCAGCGGCCTCAACAGCACTGGCTGCATGATTCAAGGCTTGGTTGGGGAGATCGGCAGAGTTGGGATTCGCGCGGTCGTAGCTACGCCGCTGCCAATCTATGCCCACCTGTTGCGCAATTAGGCGATACGACTGTTTCATTCGAGCACCTTCAATTCCACGCAGGGTTTCAATATCACGATGGGGTAAGACTTCTCCCAATCGCCATGTGTACATCCGCCGAGCGATGTCAAGACGGGCTGATTTGTCACTCCAGCGGCGGGCTTGGTCGCGCGCTAAACCAGAGCGGTCCGGAATCAATGGCGGCGCTGTATACATTCGCACACCGTCTTCTCCGACAGCCGCAAGCGCGGTACGCGCGAAGGCAAGCAATCGGAGAGCATCATGACTCACGGTTGATCCCGGACCGAGCAGTATCATTGAGATACCCTGAAGTGGGATTGCGTAGTCTCCAGAATCTAGGGAATCAGCTTCGATTGCAGATACTTTTAAAAAAGCAAGGGCACCATCTTTGGCTGTCAAATGTCCTCGGGACAGATATAAAAGTCCTGCACGGTCCTTGTGGGGTACCTTGGCACTGTCCAGCCCCAGACGTCCCTTAAGCATTTTCTCGGTTGTACTTCTGATTTGGTGGTCGTAGAAGAATCATTCCGTATCCGTAAGCACGGTGCCTACCTATGCCACGAGATAGCAATTCCTTGAAATGCTCCGGGTCCTTGATGGCCAGTGCGCCATGGAAAACCACATCGGGCCCTTCGGGTCCAGAAGAGCCTCGAGATATGCAAGTGCGCTTGAAACTTGCCAGACGAGTAGCGACTCGGTCAATTTCCGCTCCTCCGCCGAACCGGGCTTCGAGCCAGTCGAGATAAACTAATTCTCTGGATCTCGCGCAATTGGCCATTCCTAGTTTGTCTTTTGGGTGTAGGCGAAGTGCCTCAATTAGAAACGCGTCAAGTTCTGCTCCTTTGCGAATAGAGTTATCACCATTTTCCAAGGTCGATTTCAATCTACGAACAGGTCGAACTCGAAGGTCGAATCCAAGACGTTGTTCTCGTTTCCATACGGAAGGCATTTTCTTTGATTCTAATCTGGCAGGTTGAACTACTTTGATGTGTTCTGGCAAACCATGGATGGCTACCATTTCTTGCAGTTGCTTGTGGCTGTGCTTGCTGTAGCCATACAGGTTGGCGGCGTGTCCGCCGGGAGAAACCAATAGTCGAAAAGGCCTGATGGTCTTCGGTCCGAACAATTCATCGAGTAAGTGGTGAAGTGCCCGACCTTCATCAAATCCCTTCACAATGTTGCCTCGTTGTACCAACCCACGCTCAGCAGACCAACGAGCAAGATTTTCAATTTCCAGAACAGCACGGATCAAGTACAATTCCTTCATAGTGGCTTCCCTCTGTCGATATGCCCCTCAACTACAAACCGAGAGCCGCTATGTAATCCTGTGTTCCAGTTCCTGAGATCGGCGAGTTCGAAAACACGGTTCACGTTTTCGCCCGATTCTGGTCCTTCACCTTTTGGCCAGAGTGCCAAGAAACGATCTGGACTAGGCAAATCCGAAAGTGCCTCATATACGCTTTCGGCCTTTACCCAACCATCCATGAGCCGACAGGTAGGTAGACAGGGCTTGCGGCCGATGTACAACGGTCGCGCAGGTTGATCGAGTGCGTTAGCGAGCCGTTTCAGCGTGGGGCTTTCATCGGCAGGTTCTAAGCGGATAACAACAGTTGTCGATTGATCCGCGAGATAATCTCTTGTACGCCGATGTGGTGCACCGTAACTTGCGCCACCCCGGCCTGCTGGCACACCGGAGGTGGTCCACGCCTTATCCGCCTTGAACAGTTGGGCATTTTGTACATCGATCAAAACATTGGTGGTTAACTTTGAACACACGCCGAACAGTATTCGGTCCTGTAGAGTCTGGTGAGCCAAACGATCAGACCAATGCCATCCCAACGCATTGGCAAACAAGCCCGTCAGCATGGAAGCGCTTGGAAAATCTCGTGTCGGGCCATATTGGTCGATTGCAACATCGCCGAAAGACAACAGCGGGGCTTCAAGACGTAGTACAAGCCAGTCATGGCTCATTGATTCGCTCCAGGCAGTGATTTTGCCCAAGCGGCCAAACCGACCAGCGAATTACGCTGTGTTCGCGGCAACTTGATGTCCTCAGTCGTCATCACATATCGTTCTTCACCAGTGTCGTAAGCTTTGTCAAGTTGTTCCAGGTAGCGGGACAGTGAGCCTATTGCCGCGCTTGTTTCAGGTTCGCATGGACGCCGAAATGCTTCCGCAAGTGACCGGGGTTGTCGATCACCTGCTTCAAGCAACAACAAAGATGCCCTTCCGTAGGGAGCGGTAGATCCGAGTTTAGCTCCTGGCGTAACTTCTGTGACCAAGTGAATCAGATTAAACAGAACTTTCCCGGCAAGGTCTACATCCCGTCCTAAATTTTTAACCAACCCAGGTATATCAACCACAACGTACCCGTAGAACAATCCTGAAGTCAGTTCCGTTTCCTGGATCGTATCGGCTCCAGGCTCATCCAGCGATAAGTCATCCATAGCCGTAAAATAGTCATTCTCCGCTTCCTCGGCATGTACGGTAAAGGCATGTGCGACGTGAATAGAGGCCGTTATATTGGCGTCTGTATCGGATGTGACCATCCTCCCGAAAAGTGCGGAAGTCAGCCCTCCGGGGAGTTTGACTGTATTCCGCATCGTGTTGATGTTAGCTTTGAATTTTTCTTTCCATTCCGTTGTGAGAGTCGAGGCTAGCTCTGGATTACCATTGGCCTGTTCTGCGAGAACCATGGCCTCTTTGGCTAGCCAATCGAGTTCGGGTTGGCCAAACAAAAGAGTTTGACGCCCTTTCTTGGTTGTCCCTTTTTTGCCGTATATGGCCTGCTGAAATTCCGGCTCGATAACATCGATAACGTCCTCACTGAACCGATTCCGAAGGGGCGCTATAACTTTATGCGTAACCAATTCGCGTGATCGGAATGCGGGTTGAGAACCGTCTATACGATTGAGCGAATGGGGGTCGTCCGCAAGTCGCCAAGCCCGTTTTAGGCATTGTGACGAAATGCGGGTGCGCAACACACCACCATAAGGTAGTCGCTTAGCCAGTCCGGTGTCATCACGATTGAGCAGCACGCTGGTATAGGGGCTTAGCGTATGGATTTGTAGGAATCTGGGAACCATCATGTGTTCGCTCCATTTTGAGTGGTGGGTTGTTCTTGCTCGGCACGGTCGAGACGTTGGTAATAACTTTCTGCAAGTTGTCTGGTAGATCGCTCGGCATCAGTGGAAAGTAGCCACCAAGCAATATCCACAACATTGATGCCAGATTCAGGCCTTCGTGTACGAGCGATTGCTCGAATGGCGCGTTCCAACAGGATTTGGCGTTGCTTTCCCCGGGCAGACATTAGTTGCGCGAGTCTGTTCTCGCTGATCGCTGGCCGAACTAATTTTCCCGTGGAAGGCCAATCTGGATCGCCTCCATCGCACAGCACATATCCTAATCGCCTGCTCGGATTGTGTAGAGGTGGGCGACTCTCCGGCTCCCCTCGTGGAGTCAGAATAGCAAGGGAACGTAGAATTACCAGCCATGCATTGTGATTGCGGCTAATCGTGCCAGAATGCCGGGCTGCCAAACGCCAATACGCTGGTGCACCAACCGAAGGCGGCCTCATACGGCGCAATTCAGCAAGGTTGCCTGGATCAAGGTATTGAAGGTACTTGGCCGCTGACCGCGCCGTATCTTCAATTGAGTTATGTTGTAGATCGGTCATTAGATTCTACCTACTTTGGATTGGTGACATGCAAACTTGCTCGGATGTTATGTACACACGAATAGAATCTGCGTCGGCATCGCGCCTCCGCCTTTGGCCGGAGTACAGCAGAGCAGGGAATGCCCGGCAGTGAATAATTGAGTTCGGCTTCTGCCGCATCAAGCAATTTTTTCCGAAACTCGCTGATTGCCTCGTCAATCGATTCAGGCATCCCGGACTGTATCGCAGTAAGCCATTTCCACAGGTATGGGAAAAACAACCTGTCCGCTTCACGATCAAATCGGCGCTGGGCAGGTATGGACGCTTCGTAATGTTTCTGCTTCACACGGGCGTGCTCCCCCCCGGCTGCCAGCAACGCGATCCCTTTGCACAACGCCGAATCGAATTGTTTAATCTCGTGAATGAGTTTTTGCGATACTTTCGCCGCTTCCGGAGTGCCGAACATTCTCTGCACGGTGGCGGGGACTGGCAGAACACGGCTTCGGAATCCATAGGTTTTGCTATTTCCTCGAGCCAGCGCTTCAGCAACAAGCAAGTTGTTGTCCGCCTTTTCACCCGGAGCAAGTTTTGCCAATGGGGGAACCATCCAATCCTCACCGAACAGCAGGTCTGCAATCCGCTTGTAATCGAAATCACCGCTTCCTAAAGTCAGGCTTTTGCCCTTTTTTCGGTGAATTGGCGTCCATGGGTCACCAATGTTGCCGTTAAAAACCTTTGCATCAATGCGAGAGGATTGGGAATTCGCGCGCTTGGCTCTAATCCTACCATTCACTTTGTACAGTCGAACTCGACGTGAGGTTTCAATAAACAATGGATCAAGCGTTCTGATATCAAGTTGACTTTTTTCGGGCCAATCCAGACACCAGAGCAACGCTGGCCCACCTAATCGACCCAGCGTGTTGTCATCAGACTGTCGACGACGCAGAAGTTGCCGCACATCACGGAGCCACCACTTGCTTGGGTGGATGCTGTAGTCTTTGCCGTTCGATGGAGCCAACCCCAGCATCGGTCGGCTTGAAGACCCCCCGTTCATGCGTGCAATGCCGTAATTTCCCCTACCATCGAAGCCCGCCGAAGTCTGAAGCGAAACCAATGCGAACAACCAATCCTCGGCATGAGAACGGAGTGCCAGCGATTGCTTTACATCGTGATTGCGCGCCGTAATGAGTATGTCCAGAGAATCCGGGGTTGGCATCTCCGTCCATTTGAGCCCTCCAGGATCTGGAGGCTGGAAAAATGCTGGTGTAGAGGCATCATTGTCCGTTATCAACCACCATGGAGCGTCGTCAGGGTACCCCGGCGTTAGTCCGCGAAGAAGACGAGCCCACTCCTCGGCACATTCCGGGATAATGGAGCATCCCGCTTTCTCAGCGGCCAGCGTTGCCAACTGGACGGTAAACATGTGCCAAGCGGGGCGTTGATGCGGCCGCAGCGCAGGGAATCTACGGATCTTACCTTGTGCCATTGCAGCCAATATTTCGGGAAGTGTCAGTCGAGCGTCCTCGCCGACGGAAATTACAGGTTGTGTCAGTATGTTCATCAGGTTATGCATACGCCGGGCACTACAGGCCTATCCTGCCTATCCTGCGAAGGTCTCAGGGATCGGTTTCGCTATGTCTTGGTTCAATTCATTGCGCACCAATGTAATCCCAGAAGATTCACCACAACAGATATACGACATTATCATTATTTGAAAGGGGGCATTTGAATTGCGCGGCAGTCTACCCCTCTTTCTTTTGCCGTACAAGCCCTAAACGGTTGTATATAAAGGTTTGAGCGCCTATCGAAATGTTGAGTTGTTCCTCCGAGGGCATGACGGTGAGATTTTCTAGATCATCATTCGTTATGCCTTTCGACCACCGCGCAGGAAGCGCGAGTTTTGTGACCGACCTGCCGAACGGGCCAGTCGGGGAAGCATCAAATGATAAGATGGCACCCTCTTCTCCCAGACGGGTGAATATCTGCTCATCGCCCTTTGGAAACTTTTCCTCCCCGTAAGGCATTTCCCGGTCCAGCCAACATAGTCGTGCAAATTGAGATTCGGCGGCTTCAGCGCCCCCGTGTGTACGGTCGTACCGTTTCCAATCCTCACCTTTCTCTTCGAGCAGTTTGTCTCTGCGTTCCCAGTGTGTAGCCATCTCCACCAACGATCGGTTCATTTCTGGAATGGTCCAAGTAGGGTGCTGCACGATTAATTTTCGCGTCAGCTCCAAAATAACGAGGTCTCGATAAATGCCATTGAGTGCATCATCCTCAAACCAGCCACCAAGACCGTTGTCGAAAGCCGGAACTGTCAACCGGTCCAGTCCCTGTTCTGGAGTCAAAACGACACATTTTGGGCTTACAAATCCAGTGGGGCGCGGCAACTCGTGGCGGTGCAGTCTGCCAATACGCTGGAGAAGCACATCAATGGGGCAAAGGTCGGTCACGAGCAAATCTGCATCAATGTCCAAGGATTGTTCCAACGTCTGGGTGCCGATAACGATGATTCCCCTCGGGTGCCTGTCTCTCTTAGTGCTCAAGGCTGCTTCCACAGCACGATCAAGCAATTCGCGGTCCTCGGCCGCAAAACGTCCATGGTGAAGTGCGGGGCAACCAGCAACTTGCAACAGTCGTTTCTCGCCACCGCGCTGGACTACCTCATTCCAAGTTTCAACAGCACGCAAAACTGTATTGCGTATGACCAGAACTCGGGCGTCGCCATTGGCGGCAGCTAACGCTAGTTCGGCTGCCCGTCCGGGTTCCATGCCATCAAGCGAAAGATCGACAATTTTGGTTCGTGATTTTCCAATTGGTTTTCGAGGAGGCGCGCCGCCACCTGACCAGACGGCGGGATAGGGTGTCGATATGGCTTGATCCAGAGTTGGATTCGATTCGTCCGTCCAGCGTATACGAGCCTGAGACCCTAGCGTGGCTGACATCAGCATTGTATAGCCGCCTATACCCAAGTGTGAGTCAAGCAGACGTTTTAGTACGCGAGTCATGTACGCATCCGAGGCATGCACTTCATCAATCACCAATAAGTTTCTGCTCAAGGCACTACCACGCAAGTGCGCGTGCTTGACCATCAATCCTGCGAGCATGGCTTGATCGATAGTTCCTACGGCGACCATGGATGCAAGAAACCGCGTAGCGTGTTCTGCAGACCAGCGCGCCGGTTCTGCGCGATTACGGTCTTCCCAAAGCACGTTCCAGTTTGGCAGTTGACGGCCAGTAGCTTGCCCGGCTTTGAGCATGCCGGGAATAGCTAGGATGGCTTCGGGTGCACAGTTTCCGAACATGCGCCGTAGCGCATCATCAACCCGAGCATGGAGTTGTCGTGCGGCGGCGCGCGTGGGAACCGCAAAATACAGTCCTTCCACGTGACCGGCGGCAAAGAGCTGGGCAAACCGCCATAGCGCCGCTTCTGTCTTTCCTGAACCAGTTTCCGCTTCGAGTATGATCAATCTCTCGTCCAACGATGTATTTCCGATTGTAGCTTGAGCGGGATTGGGTTCTTGGAAGCCGGAAACATCTACAAATGCGGGTGAACAGCGGATTTGATAGTTGCCTGTATCAAGGCCAATCTTGGATAACACGGTTTTCGCGCGAAATTTTGCTTCTACGTCATAGTTGAAGTCCAATTCTTTTCGGAACTCAAATACTTCTCTGTTCGATCCAACCCAGTCAGCCAACGCCGCAAGACCGGCGAAAAAGTGTACGAATCGGGGGGGCTCAGGTAATGGAGCGTCATCCTCGAATGCATCCGGAAACCATCTCTGCAAGGCATTCGCGAAATTTTCGGCTTCGGTGCGCCAGCAGTAATGCGAGATTTCTTGTTGATCCCAATCTGCAAGTCCGCACTCCGGGATGACGCCTAGTGGTCGCCCATGATGAGAAAAACTCGCTTGAAGCAGTGGCTCCACTCCACTTCCCCACTTTTCAAGCGACTGAACCACTTCGAAAAATGGGTGGTCATTGTGTTGATAAGCGCATATCACAAAGGAAAGACTTTCCGACACGTGACCACGTTTGCGATAAGGCCAGAGTTCCTTACTCCAGCCCTTAGCCTGGAATCCTGGGTGCAGCTTTCCGATATCATGCAAAAAAACGAGTGCGCTGAGGCGTGAAATAGTGGTTGGCGCCAATGGACCACCCATAGAGCATTGCGCACGTGCTTTGAAAACCGGCAGGGATAGAAGGTGTTGAAAGACCGCGGCAACATCCATGCTATGGTGTGCAAGATGATGGTATTGATGACTTTCCTTGTCAAATTTTCCCCATGCAGGTAAGGTCATTGATATGTCCTTGAGGCAACTTTATGGAAGTATCGGTGCTGCATTGGGATACAGCTCTTTTTGAACACTCGATATCCCGTCTCCTTAAGTTACTCCCAATGATCTTCTTTGTATTGAAGTAGTTCACTTCCATAGAATTGTTCTGTTTTATTTCCTTGCCTCACCCAAAAATCAGTGAACTCTTTGCTACTTACAGGACAGGCAAAGACAGGTTTGGACGAAGCGGATACATCTATGCGACACACATCCTTTCCGTCAATCTCATGGAAGGAAATCCGACACAACGCAGGTGATGGGCCTGAGATTTTATCTCCTATAAGCTGTGTGAGGAAACGTTCATAGCCATCACGGTCCCCTTTGGATAAAGTTGCATAATCGGCCTTAAGCCCTGTAATTGTCCTATCATCAGCAACCCCAATGAGTAACGTGCCACCCTCAGTATTCATAAATCCAGCAACACTTTTGATAATTATCTGCTCGCTTTTTCCTTTCCTATTAGTCCCATAGCTCCACCGTGCACGTTCCTTGAACTCAAGAATATTGGATTCACCATCAGCAATAATGTCATGAATCGATCTCTGTTTTGGGGGCACCCTTGTTTGAGCGTCCCACAGCCTTTCAAACCCACTCTTAATTACCTTCCCGATTAGCTTTCTACGTTTCTCACAGAATTCATCGTAATCAAGCTGATACCAACCAACCGGCAAGGCATGCCAGTATATCTGACTTCTGATCTGCTCGGGGTCCATTCTATCTGTCATTATTGACCAATAATCGTGAGGTGGCTTGTTGGATATGGTGGAGTTGTCTGCCCAATCCACGAAAGCCATATTAGCAATCGCATTAACCCTCGAGTGATCAGTGATGCCAAAGCTTTTTAGATACGCTTTGGGGAACAGGTGATGACGTTCCATGTCTTTGACTCGAGTAATGACAGGATCGAGCATAGCCGAAACTTTTTGCTCGGAGAAAAGGACCTCTGCATCCAGAATATTCATAGCCGCCCAATATGCGGCAAGCGGTGGTGATTTGGCTGAAGAAGTATCAAGTCTATTGGGTAATGTAATGTCCCAATAATCTTGTGTGAAAGTATCACGTACAATGCGATCCAACGTTTGGCAAAACTCATCTGCATTTCCTAAAGATACTGCCCCAATACGGCTCAAATCGGCTTCCAGTTGAGTTTCTGACGACCCAGTATAACGGCCTGTTGTGTGCGCCATAAACCACCATCGTGAAATAACCTCGCGTAGCCTCCTTAGTTCTACACCATAGTCTGTACGTCCAAGCAGCCACAGGATATATACAAACATGAGTGCGGCCTCGGATGAGACCATGCGACTAGAGCGAAATCCAGCATGACGAAGGCACTTCAGATACTCGTGCCAGTTTGTAAGATCCAACGCGGCTTCGTGTGCGGCCTGTAGCTTTGCAAATTGAATCTCACGGCGTTCCACACTGAATTGTCGGGTATCCAAATCCTTTCCACGAAGGATAGAATAGACATAATGTAGACGACCACGTCGGAATGCGAGGCCGACAGATGATCGCAACAGTTGATCAGGAGAAGGTTCGATGAAGTGGTTATAGGGCGAAGGACCATTCTTACTCGGAACTTTTGCCAAGCGTGAAAACTCTTCGAGTTCAAGTCTCCCCTTCTCCCAAAAAACTGACATCAAAGTTAAAATGAAGTCTGCATTGTTGAGCCGAACTCCTTCGCTATTGATACGCACAAACACTTCAGCAACATGTTCTTCGCCAACCGTTCTATCGAGTTCGATTGCTTTAAAAGGATAGTTTTGCAAATCTTTTAGCCGATCGATATTTTCAACAAGACGATTCTTTTCAGCCTCATGAAGTTTAATGTTTCGATAGGCCTCGACTTTTTCCAAGTATCTGTTAACGAAGCTATGGAATGCACCCGCAAATACCTCGGAAATATCTGGGATAAACTCAGGATCGTTTTCCACAGCTGCACTGGTCACTTCAAACTTTTGATCACGTGGTCGAAATGCAATACGTATCCTCCCTTCACTATAGTCTTTGCTGACAACGGGCGTTCCAGTTATAACCGCATACAAGGAAGTCAAGCGTTGTTGTCCGTCAACAATCAGCAAAGATGGAGCTGCTTGTTTAGCATCTGTTCCTATTTGCTTAGCACCAGCATCAGTCCCTGTGGACCAAAGCAATAGATAACCAACGGGAAAGCCTTTGTACATGGAATCAAAAAGATCCCGGACCCTAGCATTAGACCAAACAAAAGGGCGTTGAATTTCGGGTAGTGCAATCTGTCCATACTGGATGCAAGACAGAAGACCATTCACGTTATAACTAACATCCTTGAAAACGGTTACGGCCATGAGTTATTTCTCCAAGTATTTGGTTAATTCAACTATAGTCAGCTAAAGGTATTTGTCCAAGTCTGAGCACCAGTATGCTTGGTAAATTCTCTCTAGCTCAAATATTTTCAGATAACATCAAATTGGAAAATAGTACCTGACCGAAAACTCTTATTTCCGATCAAGTATATGCTAATAAGTATACGCAAAACCAATTGTTGAAATACCAGAATTTATACAATTACAATATCTGTAGATTGCCCGCTCAATCTTTCAACACCCACCTCGGTAACCCGGATGGTCTGTCCCAGAGTCATCGAATTCCCCGTATCACTGTTCATCAGGATGATATGGACAAAGAAGATGTTGTTGGCCTGGATGACATAGGGATTGCCCGCATAAAACATGGGAAAATCCATCCACATCGGCGTGTACATCGCGCCAAGGCTGTACCCACAGGCATTCATTCGGTGTTCCCGATAACCTGCCGCATCCAACACCCGGGCATGTTCCGCAAAGACCGCCCCCATCGTTTCCCCGGGTCGGATGGATTCCAGGCAGGTTTCCATAGCATCTGAACAGGCTTGGTGCATGCTCAGATGCTCATTCGAGGGAACACCGGTCAGGAATGTCTGCATCAGACAGGCATGGTAACGCCGATATGCCCCGCCATACTCCAGGGTCAACTGGTCCTGATCGCCCACGGTCTCACGCCCACTGAAATATCGGCACAACAGGGCCCCGGCCCCGGACCCGATGATGAATTCATTGCCCGGATAGTCCCCTCCTCCCCTGAAAATGGCGCCCTGCATTGCCGCCAGAATATCGCCTTCAAACACCCCTGGACCGGCCGTATTTTTAGCCGCGTCCATCGCATCATCCGCCAGTTCCGCGGCACGTCGCACATACGTGATTTCCGCTTCGCTTTTCACCACACGATGCCCGCTTACGAGCGTGGACGCGTCTACCAGACTGCAAAATCCCTGCAGTCCATGGTCCAGCATTTTCCCGTAGGCGGCGGACAAGCCGTACGCGTTATATTCACACCCCAGTGTTTTCCCACTGACACCATAATCCGTTAGTGCCTTCTTGAGGTCCGCGGACGGGTCAACACCTTCCCCGTCTACCCATATCCGGATATCGGGGATATCCGAAGTATGTTGTGCCTGGCGAAGATCCGGGGCCCGGGTCAGTAAAAAATACCGACCATCGGCGCCGAGATACAGGCACTGGAAAAAACAGTATCCAAACGTGTCATACCCGGTCAGGTAGTACATGCTTTCCTGCTTGAACAGGAGGATGCCGTCCAGCCCCCTGGACTGCAGGGACCGGATCACCGCCAGGCGGCGGGACTGCATTTCTGTGCTGTCAAAATGGAGGGACATTGATTTTCTCCGAACAGGAATTAAGCCTGAAAGTTACTCTGGTTGGTCTTTGAAGTGAAGCAAACCGGAGTATAATCCACGGCGACCCAATACCAAACCCAGGAAATCCGGATGGCAAGACCCGTAAACACACGATTTGATACCCTGGCACTGCATGCCGGGCAGCGACCCGACCCCGTCCATGGTGCCCGCGCGGTGCCGATCTACCAGACCGCGAGCTATGTGTTCAAGGACAGCGACCAGGCTGCCTCCCTGTTCAACATGGAACGTCCCGGCCATGCCTATGCACGATTGTCCAACCCCACGACCGCGGTTTTCGAAGAACGAATTGCTGCCCTGGAAGACGGCATTGGCGGGATCGCTACCGCGAGCGGACAGGCTGCCCTGCATCTTGCCATTGCCACGATCATGGATGCGGGCTCCCATGTCGTTTCTTCCAGTGCCATTTACGGGGGTTCGCATAACCTGCTTCAGTACACCCTGTCCAGGTTTGGCATTGACACCACCTTCGTATCTCCCCGGGATATCGATGGAATCCGCGATGCCATCCAGCCCAACACCAGGATGATTTTCGGGGAAGTGATCGGAAACCCTGGAAACGATATCATGAATGTTCCATTAGTCGCTGAAATTGCAAGGGAAAATCGAATCCCGTTGATGATTGACTCCACGTTCACCACCCCCTATTTGATGAAGCCGTTTGAGTACGGTGCACATCTGATCATGCATTCTGCAACCAAGTTCCTGTGTGGGCACGGCACGGTAATCGGCGGCGTGGTCGTGGACCAGGGCCGCTTCAACTGGGAAGAAAGCGGAAAATTCCAGACCCTTTCGGATCCCTATGCGGGCTTTCACGGCATGTCTTTTGACGAAGAATCCACCCAGGCGGCCTTCCTGTTGCGCGCCCGGCGCGAAGGCATGCGGGATTTCGGGGCCTGCATGTCGCCCACGGTGGCCTTTTACATTCTGCAGGGCATGGAAACCCTGTCCATGCGGATGGAACGGCATGTCTCCAATACCCGGAAAATTATCGAATTCCTGCATGCCCAGGAAGGGGTCGAGGCCATTAGTTATCCTGAATTGCCCGAACACCCCGACTACCGGCTGGCGCAGGAGCTGTTGCCCAGGGGTGCGGGCTCTGTATTCAGTTTCGTACTGAAGGGAGGTCGGAATGCGGGCCGGGTATTTACGGAAAACATGGAAATTTTCTCGCACCTGGCCAATGTCGGCGATGCCAAATCACTGATCATCCATCCGGCCAGCACGACGCACTACCGGATGAGCACGGAGGACCTGCTCAAGGCAGGCATCCATGAGGGAACGATTCGCATGTCGGTTGGTCTCGAGGATGTCGATGACCTGCTCGAAGACCTGTCCAGAGGCCTTCATCTTGCAAAAAAACAAGCGGATAAGTAATACAATGTATATTTCACTCGACCATGCCCGGTACTACGCCTATACCGGAACCCATGACCTTTCCGATGACCTGGAAACCATTGTATTTGTCCACGGTACTACCATGGACCATTCCGTGTGGTCCCATCAAAGCCGGTATTTTGCCTATCACGGCTACAATGTGGTGGCAGTGGACCTGCCCGGCCACAAATTCAGTGAAGGAGAACCCCTGTCCTCCATTGAGGACCTGTCGAAATGGCTGAACCGGATCATTTCCCGATGTGCAGGCCGTGCCTGCCATCTGGTCGGGCACAGCATGGGGTCCCTGATCACGCTGGAAGCCGCCGCAGACTATTCAAATCAGCAAATGCCGTTGCAATCCCTGTCCCTGGTGGGGTTCAGCTATCCCATGGGAGTCGCTCCCGTTTTGCTGGACGCAGCCAAAAACCATCCCAGCAAAGCCTATTCAATGATGATTGAGTGGAGCCATACCTCCAAAATCGGCGGTGAGCCCATCCCCGGGTTCTGGACTCGGGGAATGCAAATGAGCATGATGGAAAACAACCGGAAGGACGCCGTGTACAATGGATTGCTGGCCTGCGACAACTACCGTGCCGGGGAAGCGGCCTTTGAAAAGGTGGATTGCCCGATTTTGTTCCTGAGCGGCCGCAAGGATAAAATGGCCCCGGCCAGATTGGCCCAACGGGAAGCTGAAAAAAATGACCAGGCACAGATCGTGCTCCTGCCGGACTGCGGCCATAGCATCATGGCCGAATCACCCGATGGAGTGCTGGGGGCATTGAAAGACTTTATCGGGTCCCATCGCAAACCATAGCGGACTGTCCGGTGGAACCACCTGGAAGTGCCCTGTCCCGGCTATTTTCAGAATCGGAATTACCGCGGCAATTGCGCTTCAAACATACTGACTGATCAATTATGCAAAGAATCGATGAAATAATTCAGCCTCGCTGGCTCATTCCGGTCGACGAAAAACACTCCATTCTGGAATCCCAGGCGGTGGCCCTGGACCAGGGGAAAATCATCGCCCTGGGCCCCGCGGAAGCCATCGAGTCCCGCTATGCCGCGGATACGGTCACCCGGCTGGACAATCATGCCATGATCCCGGGACTGGTCAACGCACACACCCACGCATCCATGACTCTTTTCCGGGGGTTTGCCGATGATTTGCCATTGATGCAATGGCTCAGCGAGCATATCTGGCCGGCCGAACAGCAGTGGGTGGACCCCCGGTTTGTGGAATGCGGCGCAAAACTGGCCATTGCGGAAATGATCCGGGGGGGGACAACCTGCTTCAACGACATGTATTTTTTTCCGGATACGGTGGCCGAGTGTGCCGAAGAGGCCGGGATTCGGGCCTGTGTGGGAATGATTGTCATCGATTTTCCGACGGCATGGGCCCAGGATGCCACCGAGTACCTGGACAAGGGAGTGGCCTTTCACCACGAGATACGGAATTCCTCCCTGGTCACCGCCGCCTTTGCCCCCCATGCTCCCTACACCGTCTCTGATGCTCCGTTGCAGAAAATTGCAGTCCTGTCGGAAGAACTGGATTGCCCGGTCCACATCCATCTCCATGAGACCGCCCACGAAGTGGAAGAATCCGTGTCAAGACATGGTATCCGGCCCATCGAACGACTGGACCGTCTGGGGTTGCTGGGGCCCCGGTTGCTGGCCGTACACATGACACAACTGCTGCCGGATGAAATCAGGCTGATTGCCGAGCGCGGCGTCCATGTCGTGCATTGTGCCGAATCCAACCTGAAGCTTGCCAGTGGTTTCTGTCCGGTGGCGGCCCTGCAGAAAGCCAATGCCCGGATATGCCTGGGAACCGATGGGGCCTCCAGCAACAATGACCTGGACATGCTGGGGGAGCTGCGCACCGCCTCCCTGCTGGCCAAGGGCGTGGGCGAGGACCCCACCGCCCTGAATGCACACCAGACGCTGCAGGCCGCTACCGTGAATGGGGCACGGGCACTGGGGCTGGGAGAAATCACCGGATCCATCCAGGCGGGTAAAAGTGCAGACCTGGTGGCCATTGACCTGTCCCACAGCAGCACCACTCCGGTTTATCATCCTGTCAGCCAAATTGTCTACAGCGCCACCCGGGACCAGGTGTCCGACGTCTGGGTTGCGGGAAAGCGATTGCTGCAGGATGGCGAATTCACCGTGATGGATTATGAATCGATACGCCACACTGCGTTACAATGGAGAAATAAAATTGCCGCATGATGGCAGGGGACTATGAGCGATTCTTCCACCAATTTTGATCCGTCCGAGATCGGAAAATTTGCCGAGCAGGCTTCCCGGTGGTGGGACCCGGAAAGCGAATTAAAGTCACTCCACCAGATCAATCCGCTGCGACTGAACTTTATCCATGCACGAACCCCCCTGGCCGGTGTGGCCGTACTGGATGTGGGGTGTGGTGGTGGAATTCTGAGCGAATCCATGGCCCAACTCGGGGCGGACGTGACCGGAATTGACCTGGGTGATGCTCCGTTGAATGTGGCCCGGTTGCATGCCAGGGAAAGTGGGGTCGAAGTGAATTACCTTAAAATCACCGCGGAAGAGCTGGCGGAGCAGCAACCCGGCCACTGGGATATCGTGACCTGCATGGAACTGCTGGAGCATGTCCCGGACCCGGCCAGCATCGTTACCGCCTGTTCCCGGCTCGCAAAACCGGCCGGGCATGTTTATTTCTCTACCATTAACCGCAATCCCAAATCCTTCCTGATGGCGATTGTGGGGGCGGAATATCTCCTCAACCTGTTGCCCCGGGGCACCCACCAGTATGAAAAGCTGATCAAGCCCAGTGAACTGAATGGCTGGGCAGAAACGGTACAACTGGAAGTTCAGGAACTGACCGGTCTGCACTACAACCCGCTCTCCCAGGTGTACTACCTGGGACCGGGAGTCGATGTCAATTACATCATGCACACGAAAAAAACCTCCTAACCGGATGAAACTTAATACAGTCCTGTTTGATCTGGATGGAACCCTGCTGGATACGTACCGGGATATGGGCGCCGCCCTGAATACGCTGCTGGCCGCCTACCAAAAACCGATGCTGCCCGTGGAAACCATTCGGCCTTTTGTTTCCAATGGGGCCATGGTAATGGTCTGCCACGCGTTCCAATGTGAACCCGACAGTGAACAGGCGACTACCCTGTGGAAGAAATACCTGGACGAGTATGCCCGCAACCTCTGCGTGCAGACCGGATTATTCAACGGCATGGACCGGGTACTGGATGAGATTGAAAGTCAGGGAATGAAATGGGGAATCGTGACCAACAAGCCCGGGTTTCTGACCGAACCGCTCTTGTCCCGATTGTCGTTGGATACGAAAGCAGGCTGTGTCATCAGCGGAGATACCCTGCCCCAGCGGAAACCCCATCCCGCACCGCTTCAACTGGCGTGTGAGCAACTCGGAACCCAGTGTCAGCATGCGGTGTATATCGGCGATGATGCACGGGATGTCCAGGCGGGGAAAAGCGCGGGGATGCGGACCATTGCCGCAGCCTATGGATACATTGCGTCCGGCGACAATCCCGGTGCGTGGCAGGCCGACCACATCATCGAGAGTCCTTTGGAAATCATCGACTGGATGAACGGGCTCGTCACACGACTATGATGGCTTCCCTGCCCTCCCCCCGGGCTGCAGCGGCCTGGTGCGATGAGCAGCGACAGGCCGGACGACAGATCGGGTTTGTTCCCACCATGGGTGGACTGCATGATGGACATCTGTCGCTGCTGGACCACAGCCGGACGCAATGCGATGTCAGCTGTGCGAGCATTTTCCTGAACCCGCTGCAATTCAATAACTCCGTTGATTTAGCCACGTATCCTGCTGATTTCAATCGGGATATTGATCTGCTGGAACAGGCGGGTTGCGCGATGGTCTTTACCGGATCCCTCGCACAATTCTTCCCCGAAGCGGAGGACGGGGGGAAGATTCCCCGTTTACACCCGGGATTGGCGGGTAAAGGACTGGAAGGACGCTACCGGCCGGGCCATCTGGAAGGCGTGGTGACCATTGTGGACCGCCTGTTTCGGACGGTGGGATCGTGTAAGGCTTATTTTGGAGAAAAGGATTTTCAACAGACCCTCGTGGTCAAGGAACTCGCGGACCGGCTGCTACCTCACGGAGTTCACATCAATGTGATTGTCTGCCCGATCATCCGGGAATCTTCCGGACTCGCCCTGTCGTCACGAAACCAGCGATTGAGCCCCGGCCAACAATTAACGGCTGCAAAGATCCACAAGGCCCTGCAGCGGGCACAGACCGCCTGGCGAAAGGACGGGATTAACGACCCGGAAGCACTGGAATCCCGGATGAGGACCGCACTGGAGGACCCGGACATTGTGGTCGAATATGCCAGTATCCGGGATGATATCCGGTGGACCGAGCACCGGCCGGAAGGAAAACTGTCCCGGCCCCGGGCATTGATCGCAGTATATATTGACAATACCCGTCTGATTGATACCCTGCTCCTGTAAACTCCTGGAAGATACGGGGGTTCACAACTCGAAATTCCTGTTCTCGGGAATTTCGAGCCGCGTATCCACTCTTTAACCAATTTCATCAAGTAGAATCATGACGTCAGACTTCAAAGGCAAAAAAGCCATTGTATTGGGGGGTACTTCCGGTATCGGCCTGGCCACCGTCAAATTATTGCAACAGGCCGGTGCCGAGGTGGTGGCTGCCAGCCGACGGGGCCGCATTGCGGAAAATTTGCCCGGCATTCGGGTGGATACCGTGGATGTGCTCGACCGCAACGCCCTGAGTGAATTTTTTATCCGCCATGGACCCATGGATTACCTGGTCAATGCGGCGACCGGCGGACCCCGGGCAATGGGCCCGTTTCTCGAAATGGATTTGGATGGTTTTCAGGGGTCCTTTGCCAAGTTGTGGGGGTACACCAACTCCGTTCGGATCGGTGGACACCATGTGAATGCCGGCGGTGCCCTGGTACTGGTCAGTGGCTACCCGGCGAGAAAATGCGGGCCAGGGTACATTGCCATTTCGACGGTGGGCAATGCCGTAGAAGGTTTTGTGCGGGGGATGGCACCGGAACTGGCTCCGATTCGCATCAACGCGGTTTCACCGGGCCTCATCGACACCCCGATGTTTGCCCAGGAAGGAGAGGAAAGACAGCAGTTTTTTGAAAACGGCACCCACCGTCATCTGATCCAAAGAGCGGGGAAAGCGGAAGAAGTCGCCAGGGGGATTCTTTTCCTGCTGGAGAATGAATTTGTGACCGGTACCGTCCTGGATGTGGATGGAGGGGCCTTGCTCAGCCAGACCATCGGGTGAACCACAGCCGGAAAATCCGGTTTCGGCTCATGCCGTTTCAGCCTATACCGGGTTGCCTCCCGGCGAACAGTATTCCCTCACGGCCAGTGGTAACCGTGAGGGATAGAACAATCAACTCGCCTTCCTGATGGGCAACTGCGAATAATCCGGCCCGGCTTCCAGGGGTTCGGTGTACGCATCGATTGGAGCGAGGAGTGCCTGAACATCCTCGTCGGTCAGTTGCATCGGGCGGTCTCCTCCCTTCTCGAACAGGGCATCGGCCAGTGCCTGCTTTTTGGCCTGCATTTTCCGAATGGTCGCTTCGACCGAACCCTCCGCGATGAGACGGTGTACAAAGACCGGTTTGTCCTGGCCGATACGATGCGCCCGGTCCATGGCCTGGCGCTCGACGGCGGGGTTCCACCAGGGATCATAGAGAATGACGGTATCGGCGGCAGTGAGATTCAACCCGACTCCACCCGCCTTGAGGCTGATGAGGAACACCGAAGCATTGCCCTTTTGAAACTTTTCGACTTCCTCGCCACGGTTGCGGGTCTGGCCATGCAGCATGGCATAGTCCCATCCCCGTTCGACGATATCCTTTTCAATCAGCCTCAGCATGGTCACGAACTGGGAGAAAATCAGCACTTTTCGGCCTTCCAGAACCAGTTCATCCAGCAGTTCCATCAGCCGCGTGCGTTTGGCACTCTGGGTCACCGCTTTCGCGGAATCGAGTTTCACAAGCGCCGGGTCACAGCACACCTGACGCAGTTTCAGCAGGGCATCCAGCAGGGTAATCCGTACACGGTGGATTCCTTTTTCCCGGATGGCATTGCGGACCCGTTCGTCCATGGCCGTGCGGATGGCTTCATAGAGCGCACGCTGTCCTTCCGCCAGGGGGACAATCTGGTCAATTTCCGTCTTCGGTGGCAGGTCCGTCGCCACCTCGTCTTTGGTCCGGCGCAGGAGAAAGGGTTTGAGCCGGGTTGAAAGGAAACGCTGTTTGGCCGTATTGCCGTGTTTTTCGATGGGAGTACGGAAGGTTTTTGTAAAATTCTTGCGGTCGCTCAGCAGGCCGGGGATCAGCCAGTCAAACAGAGACCACAGCTCCGTCAGGTTGTTTTCCATCGGCGTACCGGTAATGGCAATCCGTTGACGGGCGCGGATTTCACGAATACGCTTGGCCGTGGAAGAAGCCGGGTTCTTAACGGCCTGGGCCTCATCGAGAATGGCCAGTTCGTATTCGTGGGAAAAAAGGAGTTCATGGTCACGGCGCACCAGCGGATAGGTCGTCAGAATGACGTGATGATCCGGAATTTTGGAGAACAGTTCCTTGCGCGCCGGTCCGTGCAATATCAGAAATTTCAGATCCGGGGCAAACTGGGTCGCCTCCTGCACCCAGTTTCCGATCAGGCTGGTCGGCACAATCAACAGGCTCGGATGCCTGGACCCTTGTTCAACATGGCAATGCAGCAGCAGTGCCAGGGCCTGAATGGTCTTGCCAAGGCCCATGTCATCCGCCAGGGCACCGCCGAAACCACTTTCGGAAAGTGCCTGGAGCCATCCATAGCCCTTGCGCTGATAGGGCCGCAGTTCCCCGTTCAACTGCTCCGGCGGCATCACATCCGGGGCATCCGCGAGCATCTTCATCCGTTCTCCAAGCATCAGGATTTCTTTTCCACCGTTCCATGCAATACCACACCCCTCCAGCGCCTCGGCGAACTCGAGAGCACGCCCGGCTTCGGCAACATGAAACCCTGACAATCCCTGAGTTTCCAGAAAAGCCGAGACAAACGGTCCGAGACGTTCCCCTTCGATCGCAACGTGCCGACCGTCCTGCAAAGAAGCAAAGAACGACCGGCCCTGTAAAAACTCCTCCAGATTGAAATCCTCCACCAGCTCTCCCGAACTGGTCATGGGAAGCTTTTCAATAATGCCGAGGATCATGGGCACCAGATCAACGACCTCCTCGTTGACCTCCGCATTCAGGGCCAGGGAAAACCAGTCCATCCCGGAAGATTCGATTCCGGCAGAAAACTCGGCAGGACTGTCGACGATCTGAAACGGCCAGCTGTCCTCAACGACCACTTCCCAACCCAGGTTGCGCAGTGAGGGAATCACTTCGGAGGAAAACGAAATGACCTGGGAATCGGAGTAATTGTCGCTGTCCAGGTAGGGGTGAAATACAATATCCGCCTCGTGCACCTCCCTGGGAAGGGAAGAGTGGAATCTTTCATATATCAGCGAAGAGCCTCCATATTCCTTGGCCACATCCCACAGGTCACCAGACAGTTCCGACTCTTCCTTGAAATCGCGACAAATCCTGATCACGGTCTCCCCGTTTGTGAATTGTATATGATCGTCGCCATTTCGCGGGTACACCCTGTCTGGAGCCGGTTTATAGGTCATCCAGACCTTGGCGCAGGGATATATCACTGCATTGATATTGGACCAGCTCAACAGATCGTCCCTGGAAACTTTCTGCTCAACCGCGTACAGGATCAAGACCCCCTGTGGGCGGCCCTGCTCCTCCCTGAACGGAATCACTTTTGGCAGAGGAATCCGATCATTGGTGAAGGCGGTCATGGTGTTCATGACTTCTGCGGAAGCACTGGCCGGAATTTCCGGGGCCGTTGCCAATTGCGTTGCCAGCGCGCGGGACAATCCCGTCTCTGCCGGACCCAATTCGCCGGTGGTCTCGTCCAGATAGATCAGGGAGGGGAAAGGGAAAATCGTGACTGGCCGGTTTTCCGTGTCTCGCGCATTCATTCGCTGGTTCCCCTGTTCCGTGGTCTCCCAGAAAAAATCAACCTTTCGGGATTCCGTCCAGGTGACCTCGGTGCCGGTGATACCAAAGGCCCGGGCCCGACCGGTCCCGATAATTTCACGCAGCAGGCTCCACAGCTGTTCCCCTTCCGGCCACTTCGGAGGGCCTCCGTAGGTATTCATGCCATAAAACAGAAGTCTCGCCATCACCCCCAGATCCGCGGCATCCAGGAATTGTGCCGGGTTGGTCGGATCCAGATGCAGGTACATCGTTGAGTTGGCACCAGCGCTGCCATCCTTCCTGACATACACCTTGTACGGCTGGATGATGGAGTGTCCACGCGAGTGAATATCGAAAACATAGAAGATCGCGTGCTTGGACGTCGTTTTGACCACCACAGGAGTATCCGAAACGGATTCTTCAGTGTCCAGGGTATCCAGCCAGGCTCCGACGGGGGCCGGCAGTAGCGGCTTGTCGGGCATCTTCGGTTCCTGCTGACCCGGTATTCGGGTAGCTTGTACTGCGGCAATCAGGACTGCTGCGACATGCTTGCAATTCGTCCGACGACAACAGGTGCACACGCTATCGACCGTGTACTCAATATCGTCAAAGTCGTCGTCCACGAAAACGATGACTTCCATTTTATATTCCTTTCCGTTCCGATTTATGTAGGTTCCAAAAGCGATATCTTCCTGATCAAGCTCATCCTGTTTGTACCTCGCCCGGGTCACCCGACCTGCCTCGTAGAGCCTTTGCCCTTCGGAAAACATGGTATTCCCCACATTATCCTGAATCATCCTCAGGGTGATCATGGGACTTTCCTCATGGATGTACCGCATTCCCGGCCAAACCCGGGTGCCGGAATTCGGAACCGGGCCAAATCCAGGCAAAGCCCGGGTCTGCATGTTCCAGAACGATTGCCCTGTGCAGCGCCCACTGGCGGATACGGCGCATTCGCGCCTTCTTCGAAACCGCTTGCATTCATTCTTACGTCCTCGCTTACGTCCTCGTTACTGGTTTTGTCGGGTTGAGCCAGCTACGGCACACATCCTCCTCACCGAGGGATTGCCGGAAAAACCCATATCTAGTGGAAACTGTCGAATAATATATACAAAATATGGGGTTGGTCAAAACATTTTTCCAAATCCCGAAGTATCAACCATCTATGGTCCCTCCCATTTTTTCAAGAACAATTTTCGCTGTGGAAGAGTTGGGCTGTAACCATCTAATATAGGACCGGTCCCATGTCAGATGTTGAACGGAGCCGTGTTCCGTGGCGGGGACTGTACGAATCCACAGCCCCGTTCCTTGTCCGAACGGTAATCCAGCACAGCAGTCACGACCATCGCTACCGGGGACCTGAGTACTCTTTTTGTCCCTCCTTTTCATGACCTCCGATCAGTGTTCTCCTGATCTTCGAAGGGTACGCCAACCGGGCATATCCCCGTTTATATGACGGAGTTTGACATTCCGCCAACCTTCGGCAACACATCAAGCAGCAGACGGCCCTATGCAAGGCAACAACCTTCCAATCCGAAATCCCGGTTTCGGGTCTGACCTCTTCCGCACCCCCACTTGCCTGAGATTCCCACATCCGGGAATCGCTTCACTCGACCGGGGGGGCTGCGAAACTCGGCGATCGTGCCTTATCGAATCGATTTCCCCATTTTGATGCTTTGTTCCCCATATTTTCGCTTGATTGCATCAGAAAGCTGATCAACCCGGTCGCCCCCTGAGTCGACTTCACTGGCATCAAAATGCTCGAAAATACTGACCTGGGTGAACCCGTGTTCCCCGAAATTGGAGACACCGATCCCCACTAGGCGAATGGAAATAGGCTTGTTTTTCAGGGCTCTTTCAAGAAGTTCCTTGACCGTTCTCCAGATGATCCGGGTCCGGTCCGTCGGCATATCAAGGGTCCTGGACCGCGTGATTGTCCGGAAGTCATCAAACCGGATTTTCAGGGTCACGGTCCGGCCCTGAAGGCGGGATTCGCGCAACCGAAAACACACGCCTTCCGTCAGGTAAATCGTGGTGGATTCGATGGACGGATATTCGGTGATATCCTGATCGAAGGTGGTTTCCTGGGAGATGGATTTGACTTCGCTGTCGGGAGTGACTTTCCGCTCGTCCAGGCCGTGCGCCAGTCGCCACAACTGTTTGCCGTACTGTCCAAACAAACGGTCCAGCAGGGCGGGGGACTGTTTTCGCAGGTCCGAGACGCTCCCGATCCGGTGTTTGGCCAGTTTCGCACTGGCCGCCTTGCCGACTCCCCAGATATGGCTGACGGGCAGCGGGTCCAGAAACCGCTGCACTTCCCTGGGGTGGATCACGGTAAACCCATCCGGTTTGTCATAATCGCTGGCCAGCTTGGCCAGGAACTTGTTCGGGGCCACTCCCACGGAAGCAATCAGCCCAAGCTCGGTTTTGATGTCGCGTTTGATCTGGGTGCCGATGTGTGCGGCATTGCCATGGAGTCGCTCGCTTCCCCGGGGGTCCAGGAACGCTTCGTCCAGGGACAAGGGCTCAATGATGGGGGTATACCGGTACAGTATCTCCCGGATCTGCCTGGAAACCTGGCTGTACAAGGCACCTTGCGGCGGGACAACAATCAAACCCGGACAGCGTTCCACCGCCGTGACCATGGGCATGGCACTGTGCACGCCGTACCTGCGGGCTTCATAGTTCGCCGCGGCCACCACCCCACGACGGGATGCCTGCCCACCGACTGCCACCGGGTTCCCGATCAGCCCCGGATTTTCCCGTTCCTCGACTGAAGCATAAAATGCATCCATATCGACATGAATGATCATGAATTACGCCCCAATGTGTATTTCATCCAATAGCTGGTAAAGTAAGAACCCTGAATTTTCCGAACCCGTTAAGTGTAATGCATTCCCCCCCTTTGCCCCAAGCCGCACAGAAAACCGGGTTCTGCGGTCCTGCCAGACTGGACGGCCAGGGCATCCAATGCATCCGGGGGCATGCCTGCCTGTTTTCGGACCTGGAGTTCGCCCTGGAATCCGGGACCGTCCTGCAGATTCTGGGCGCAAACGGCAGCGGCAAAACCTCCCTGATCCGAATCATCACCGGCTTGACCGAAGCCGATCAGGGCGTGATTTCGTGGAACCATGTCAAAATCCGGGACCCGGATTCCGCCTATACCGAAAATTTCAGCTACCTGGGCCATCGAAACGGATTGAATGAGGCCCTGACCCCCCGGGAGAACCTCCATTTCCTGGGAAAACTGGAAGCCAGCGAACCCTGGCTGGGGATTCGGGACAGCCTGGGAAAATTTGAAATCGGG
Organism: Candidatus Poriferihabitaceae bacterium; assembly: GCA_965214055.1. Lineage (GTDB taxonomy): Bacteria > Pseudomonadota > Gammaproteobacteria > Arenicellales > Poriferihabitantaceae > WTGA01. Next base: position 2,740,097 of record OZ243931.1, on the reverse strand, counting down.
CACTGCCTGGATGTCCCCTGCGCCCGGTTGTCCGCAGGGCAGAAACAACGGGCCGCACTGGCCCGGGTATACCGGAGCAATGCCCGCTTGTGGATACTGGACGAACCGGCGGTGGCCCTGGATGACGCGGCAATTGAAATGCTGGCCAGCATCATGGTCCATCATGCCCTGGCAGGGGGGTTGATCGTCTACACCAGCCATCAGGCGATTGACCTGGGGTCGGTGACTGTACGACGACTGCAGCTGTAGACATGACCCGACCCCCCGCTCTGACACGACCTCCCTCGCCCTGGACGGTCTTCATGGTTTCGGTTTCCCGGGACCTGGCCGTGGCCTGGAGGCATCTGCATGAAGGCACCCAGCCGATCCTGTTTTTTATCCTGACCGTGAGCCTTTTTCCCCTGGCAGTGGGTCCGGATCCGAATTTTCTCCAACAGCTCGCTCCGGGGATCATCTGGATTGCCGCCCTGCTCTCGACATTGCTGGTGCTCGACAGTCTTTTCAGAACCGAGTATGAAGACGGCACCCTGGAACAGATTCTGACCAGCGCGCACCCCGTCGTACTGATTGTCCTGGCCAAGGTAACTGCCCACTGGATGCTCAGCGGGCTGCCGCTGATTGCCGTATCCGTTTTTCTTGGAGTCATGCTGAACCTGCCTGCCCAGGCCTACCCGGTCATGGTGCTGAGCCTGCTGGTCGGCACACCGGCCATGAGCCTGATCGGCGCCATCGGAGCCGGACTGACCGTTGGACTGAGAAGGCGGGGATTGTTGCTGACATTGATTGCAATGCCGCTGTATGTCCCCATATTGATTTTTGGGGCCCACGCCATTCAGTCGTCCATGCTGCAGGCCAATTGGGAGTCTCCGTTGTTGCTGATGACCGCCATACTGGTGCTGAGTCTGACACTCGCCCCTTTTGCACTGGTTGCGGCATTGAAAATAAGCCTGAACTGACCCAATGACTGGCCAGTGACCGGATTGAATTGTCGAAGGGAAAAACCTGTGGAATACGGTAAAATCCGGCACGCGAAGCTGAATAAAACCGACCCCTTATCACCCCTTTCATGACCATGCGAGATCCTGAACAAGCCACTCCATCCAAAAGCCGGAAATGGCGATGGCTCCATCGGTTCGGGTCGCCTGCGTATTTCTACTCTTTCGCTGGAAAATGGGCGCCGCGGTTCGGTTGTCTTGCCGGGGCAGGTTTTCTGGCCGGGCTGTATTTCGGCCTCGTGGTAGCCCCGCCGGATTATCAGATGGGAGACAGTTATCGCATCATTTTCGTTCATGTGCCCAGTGCCTGGATGTCCATGTTCATCTACGTGGTAATGGCCCTGTCCGCCGGAGTCGGATTGATCTGGAGAATCAAGCTCAGTCATGCCGTCGCACGGTCCTGTGCGCCAGTGGGTGCGGCGTTTACCCTGTGCGCCCTGCTGACCGGTTCCCTCTGGGGAAAACCGACCTGGGGCACCTACTGGATATGGGACGCCAGATTAACGTCGGAGCTGGTGCTGCTGTTCCTGTACCTGGGGTATCTGGCCCTGCTGTCGGCCATGGATGACTGGAAAACGGGGTCCAGGGCCGGGGCGGTCCTTGCGCTGGTGGGACTGGTCAACATCCCCATTATTCACTACTCGGTGGAATGGTGGAACACTCTGCACCAGGGCGCGACGGTGGCCAAACTCGGGCGGCCCAGTATTGATCTGCAAATGCTGATCCCTCTTTTGATCATGTTCGCAGCAGCCAATTTCTACTTTCTGGCCACCCTGCTCAACCGGGTCCGGTGTGAATTGCTGGACCAGGAACGTCATACACGCTGGGTCAAAAAGGTGGTGCATGGCTGAATTTTTTGCAATGGGGGGGCATGGGTTCTTCATCTGGACGAGTTATGCCATTACGGTACTGGTTCTTTTGCACGGCTATCTTTCTCCCATCCGAAGGAGAAAAAACCTGGTGCGGGAGCTGGGCTCGTCGGGCGGGCAATCCGGGGCGGAATAATGCGGGCAAACCGGAAACGCAGACTGATGATTGCAGGGGCCCTGGTGACCGGGGTGTCGGTAGCGGTTCTGCTCACCCTGCTCGCCCTGCGGGAGAACATCAACCTGTTTTACAGCCCCTCCCAGGTCGCCGCGGGGGAAGTGGCGGAAGGGACCTATTTCAGGATTGGAGGTATGGTGGTGGACGGCAGTGTCCAGCGCAGCCTGAACGATCTGGAGGTTTCGTTTGATCTCACCGACACCGCTGAAACCGTAACCGTGTACTACTCGGGCATCCTTCCGGACCTGTTTCGAGAAGGCCAGGGAATCGTTGCCCTGGGCCGACTGGAAGGTCACGAATTCCAGGCCGATCAGGTCCTGGCAAAGCACGATGAAAACTACATGCCGCCGGAAGTCAGTGAGGCGCTGAAAGCCGCCAATCCCCAGCCATACTCCCCGGACGGAGGCCAGTGAACCATGATTCCTGAACTCGGCCATTTCGCATTGATCCTGGCCCTGGTGCTGGGGTTGATGCTGTCGGTATTGCCACTGGTTGGCGCACAAAGGGGAATTTCTGCCTGGATCGCCCTGGCCCGTCCAGCGGCCCAGTCCCAGCTGCTGCTCATCGCATTCTCCTATGCCTGCCTGACCGCCGCATTTTTGGGCCACGATTTCTCGGTAGCCTATGTGGCCAATCATTCCAACACCCAGTTGCCCCTGATCTACCGGATTTCCGGGGTGTGGGGAGGACATGAAGGTTCCCTGCTGCTCTGGGTGCTGATACTCGCCCTGTGGATGGGTGCGGTAACCGTCTTCAGCCGCTCCATCCCGGATACCATGACCGCACGGGTACTCGCGGTCATGGGTATGATCAGCGTCGGTTTCCTGCTTTTCTTGATCTTCACCTCCAATCCCTTTGAGCGGGTGTTTCCCGTTCCCCGGGAAGGTCAGGATCTGAATCCCTTGTTGCAGGACATTGGACTCGCGGTCCACCCTCCCATGCTGTACCTGGGTTATGTGGGGTTTTCCGTGGTATTTTCCTTTGCCATTGCAGCCATGATTCAGGGCCGGTTTGATGCCGCCTGGGCACGCTGGGCACGTCCCTGGACGAATGCCGCCTGGATGTTTCTGACCATTGGGATTGCCCTGGGGTCCTGGTGGGCGTACTACGAACTCGGCTGGGGCGGCTGGTGGTTCTGGGACCCGGTGGAAAATGCCTCCTTCATGCCCTGGCTCATTGGTACCGCCTTGATCCATTCCCTGGCTGCGACCGAAAAACGGGGCGTCTTCAAGGCCTGGACCATCCTCCTTGCCGTGTTGGCTTTTTCCCTTTCCCTGCTTGGCACCTTTCTGGTTCGCTCCGGCGTGCTGGTGTCTGTACACGCCTTTGCCACCGACCCGGCACGGGGGGTTTTCATCCTGATCTTTCTGGGTCTCGTGATCGGCGGGTCATTGCTGCTGTATGCCTGGCGGGCTCCCGGCATCGTCCGCCATGTGACCTTCAGCCCCCTGTCCAGAGAGGGGGCTTTACTGCTCAACAATGTGTTTTTGGGGGTGTTGTGTTTTTCCGTCCTGCTGGGCACGTTGTACCCCCTTGTCCTGGACGCCCTGAATCTGGGTAAGATCTCGGTGGGTCCACCGTATTTTGACCTGGTTTTTTCGATTATCGGCATTCCCATGACCCTGCTCATCGGCATTGGTGCCCTGCTGAGGTGGAAAAAAGACACCTTCTCGCGGGTCAATACCACGGTGCTCTCCCTGGGGGCCGCCGGGATTGCCGCAGGGGTGCTGGTGCCAGCAATGATGCCCTTTTACAGTGCTGCGGCGGGATTGGGGGTGGCGGCAGGCACTTTTGTGATCCTGCTCAGTGTTCAGGGCCTGCTGGTGCGGACACGGCATGGCCCACGACGGGCCGGACTACGGACGACGCCAGGGTGGTTCTACGGTATGACCTGTGCCCACATCGGGGTGGGAATCTTCATTATGGGGGTAACACTGACCACTGTCTATAACGTCGAACGTGATGTCAGGCTGGGCAAAAACGAAAGCTATGTCATCCATGACTACGAATTTGTCTTTCGGGGAACGGCGAAGGTTGAAGGACCCAACTACCGTTCGATCCAGGGACAGTTTGACGTATACCGGGACAACCAGCTGGTGACCCGGCTGTTTCCGGAGAAACGGACCTACCTGGTCCAGCAGAATCCCATGACGGAGGCCGCCATTTCCCCGGGTTGGACCCGGGACCTGTATGTGGCGCTGGGAGAGCCGCTGGATGACCGGGATACCTGGGCGGTTCGCATTTACTATAAACCCTTCATACGCTGGATCTGGGGGGGCGCACTTGCCATGGCCCTGGGGGGATTGCTCGGCGCGGCGGACCGGCGTTACCGCAGGGAAAAGCCTTCCGGACAAACCGCCAGTGCGACCGGTGCGGTCTGATCATGACCAGAAAATCCATCTTCCCTTTTCTGGCATTTGCCCTGGTGGTGGTTTTTCTCGCGGTGGGTCTGCAACGCGATCCGTCCAGGGTCCCCTCCCCCTTTATCGGCAAACCGGCACCCTCCTTTTCCCTGCCCGACCTGCTCCACGACGGCCAGGTCATCAGCAATCTGGACTTCCAGGGAAAGGTCTGGATATTCAATGTCTGGGCCTCATGGTGCGCAACCTGCCGGGACGAGCATCCGCTGTTCAATCAACTGGCACAGCGGAACCTGGTGCCGATTGTCGGGCTGAACTATAAAGACAAGGCAGCCAATGCCCGGGCCTGGCTCGAAGCGTTGGGAAACCCCTATACCGCGGTGGTGGTGGATGAAAGCGGCGATACCGGGGTGGAGTATGGGGTCTACGGGGTACCGGAAACCTTTGTTGTGGACCAGGAAGGGATTGTCCGGCTGAAACATATTGGTCCCGTGAACGCCCACAGCATGCAATCGGAAATCATTCCACTGCTCCAGTCACTGCTACCTTAAATGTCCATTCCTCCCGTGTTGAAAATCCCCTCATTGGTCCCACTCCTGCTTTTTTGCCTCATTGCGGGGCATTCGTTTGCCCTGGAGGCCCCGAAAGAATTTGAAAACCCGGAACAGGAGCAATTGTATCTGCAGGTCATCCGGGAATTACGGTGTCTGGTCTGCCAGAATCAGAATCTGGCGGATTCCAATGCCGATCTGGCCCGGGACCTTCGCAGAAAATCCCACGAAATGATTGTCTCGGGGAAAGGGTACGATGAAATCATCCATTTTATGGTTCAGCGGTATGGTGATTTTGTGCTGTACCGACCGAGGTTAAATTCCACCACACTGGTCCTGTGGTTCGCCCCCTTTGTGATGCTGGTGCTCCTGATCATCGTCGTGATCGCCCGAACCCGACGGCAAAAGGCCCGGCATCCCGTCCAGCTCAGCCCTGCAGAAAAACACAGGGTGGAAAAACTCCTGAAATAACACCTCCTCCCATGACTCTCTTTTTGCTGGCCATTGCCGGACTCATCATCGTCTCGCTGGCCATTCTCTTCCCGGCGCTGACCAACCAAAGAGCGGTGAGCATGCGGGACCGGAAAGAAAAGAATATCGAAATCGCCCGGCAACGGATCCGGGAAGTGAGCGGGCCGGAAGCGGAAGAAAAACCGGAGACGGAGCAGGCCCTAGAAGAAATCAAGGCCACCCTCCTTGAAGAACTGTCCACCTCGGTTGAAGAGGTGAGCACGACCCTGCACCGCCGCTGGGGATGGCTGATTCTACTGGGTATCCCTGTTCTGGCGCTGGTTACCTACGGTTTTGTGGGAAACCCGGGGTATGTCCTGGAAGAAATCAATCCGCAGTTCAGTTTTTTCCCGGACAAAACCCACGATGTGGATGTGGACAGCCTGCTGGGGGAGCTGGAACGTAGAATCGAAGAGAACCCGGAAAACCCCAAAAGCTGGGAACTGGCGGGACGGCTGTACATGGGACTGCAGCAATACGCCAGGGCCGAGCACGCCTACGGCACACTGAACCGACTGGTCCCGGACAACCCGGACTATCTGGCCGCCTGGGCGGATGCAAAAGTCCTGGCCGAAGCCAACACCTACTCGGCTGCAACCCGGGATATCGTGGAAAGAGCCCTGTTGCTGGATCCAGGGAATGTCAACGCGCTGTGGATCGCGGCACTGGGGTCGGAGTCCACCGGGGACCACCGTTTGGCCCTGAAGTATCTGGAGGTGCTGCAACCGCTGGTCACCGACCCGGAGTTCCAGGCGCACATTACAAGGCTGGTGGACCGAAATCATGCCCAGTTGAATCCTCCGGCCCCGGCTGCCATGCCGGTATCCGACGATGAACTGACCATCCGAGTACATGTCCGGGCCGCTGACCCCGTCATGTCCCGATTCGTTCCCGATGACACGGTCTTTGTCTATGCCAGGGCCGTGGACGGACCCAGAATGCCCCTGGCCATCGCCCGGTTAAGCGTTTCAGATTTGCCCGCGGATGTGCTGCTGACGGAAAGCATGGCGATGCAGCCCGGGGTCACCATCGCGTCGTTCGAGAAACTGGAGATTGTGGCGAGGATCTCCCGAAGTGGCGAAGCGACCCCCCGGACCGGAGACTATACCAGCCGGAGGGTTCCATTTTCACCGGACCATCCGGACGCAGTCCTGGAAATCGATATTGACCAGGAAATCCAATGATTCCCCGGGGACCCCGGAGGGATTGGGCACCCGGCACCCGGATGAAATGGCGCATTGCAAAAAGGCCGCCGGAGCCGACCCTGGCCCGGGTCCGTGCGCGGCACGGGTTCCAGCTCCGGCTCATGGATTTCCCGGAACATCACGCCTCCTGGTTCCGGGAGTCCACGCCGATGACGGCGAACGCCAGCGGTATCGTTTTGTCCCTTTTTCCGCTATGATTCCGGCTCGAACAACCATTCCCGGCAAACGCTTCGGCGGGAACCAGGGGACTTCCGAAGCCGCCATACCACATTCATGAAACCATCCCCTCACCCGGTCTCCCCAGAGGGACCCGCCGAAGGTTCCGGGACCGGAAAAATCGTGTATACGCTGCCGGAATTGAGCAACCAGGGACTGGAGTCCATCCATCGCGTCCCTTCCCACGACCAGTACGGGGAGGAAAAGACCGTCCACATTGTCGATGAGGTCCCGCTGACCATCAAGGTGGATGGAAGGGAGCTGGTCACGCTCATGACGCTCGGAACCCACCCGGAGAAACTGGTTCTTGGGTACCTGCGCAACCAGACCCTGTTTGAACGGCCCCAGCAGATCAAGTCCATCACCGTTGACTGGGACCGGGGAGTGGCCGAGGTCCAGTCCCGGGACGGCACAGGAATCCGGAACCTCGACACTTCACGACGAACGGTCACGACCGGATGCGGCCAGGGCACCATCCTCAGTTGCACGCTGGACAGGCTGTATGACCATCGGCTGCCGGAAACCGGGTTCAGGCAGTCTGACATCTATCGGGTCCTCAAGGAGGTCACACACTGCAACCGGGCCTACCGCATCGCCGGATCCGTGCACGGCTGCGGCCTGTGCCAGGACGGAGAAGTGCTGATGTTCATCGAAGATGTCGGACGACACAATGCCATGGACACGATTGCGGGGGAGATGTGGCTGCAAAACCTGTCCGGAAACGATAAAATCTTCTACACTACCGGGCGACTGACCTCGGAAATTGTCATGAAAGCCGCTTTCATGGGAATCCCGGTGCTGGTGTCCCGGAATGGGACCACGAACATGGGGTACGAGCTGGCGGTCGAGTTGGGGGTGGCGCTGATTGCCCGGGCCAAAAGCCGTCATTTTGTGGCCTTCAATGCCCACAACATGATATTTGATGCGACGCCGGAACGACTCTCCCGGAAATAGGACCCGGACCGTGGCGCTGGCAGGAGCGTGGTTTTCCTGCCCGGCCAATTCACCATGAACCGGCCGATGCCTCCCGTCCAGGGCGGTGCCGATTCGGCCAATTCCTTGAATCAGAAAAACTGGACAGATACCCAATGAACACGCTGGAAAAAATCATCACCGATGCCTGGGAGCACCGGGCCCAAATCACCCCTCGTACGGTCAGCAGTGAACTCCGCGACGCTGTCAACGAAGTCCTTGACTTGCTGGATTCCGGGACGGTACGGGTCGCCGAACCGGACGGAAGCGGCTGGAAAGTCAACCAGTGGCTGAAAATGGCCACACTGCTGTCCTTCCGTATTGAAGACAATCGCATGGTGGACGGGGCGTTTACCTCCTACTATGACAAGGTCCCCCTGAAATTTTCCGGGTATGAAGCACAGGATTTCGCATCCGGCAAGTACCGGGTGGTCCCCCCCGCAGTGGTCCGGCGGGGAGCCTATCTTGCCAGCGATGTGGTGCTGATGCCAAGCTATGTCAACATCGGGGCCTGGGTCGGCAGTGGAACCATGGTGGACACCTGGGCAACCGTGGGGTCCTGTGCACAGATCGGGGCCAACGTGCATCTGTCCGGCGGAGTAGGAATCGGCGGGGTTCTCGAGCCCCTCCAGGCTGCCCCCACCATCATTGAAGACAATTGCTTTATCGGTGCCCGAAGTGAAGTCGTGGAAGGGGTCGTGGTGGGCCATGGCTCCGTGATTTCCATGGGAGTGTTCATCGGCCAGAGTACGCGTATCCTGCACCGGGATACGGGAGAAATTTCATATGGCCGGGTTCCCCCGGGGTCCGTGGTCGTCTCCGGGTCCATTCCGGCAAAAGATGGCAGTCACAGCCTGTACTGTGCCGTCATCGTCAAGACCGTGGATGAACGGACGAAGAGCAAGGTCGGAATCAATGCATTGATCCGAAGTATCGATGAATAGTCCGGGACTCACGGTACCTGGGGGACAACGGTGAATTTTGAATATGACATGATAGGGTCCACGGATACTGGCCGGGTCCGATCCACCAATGAGGACTGCTTCGAGATGCGCTCTGGAATGGGCCTGGCCGTGATCGCGGACGGCCTGGGAGGTCACCAGGCGGGGGAAGTGGCCAGTCGAATGGCCGTGGATGCGATATGCGAGCACTTTGAAGAACAGTTCCCGGTATCCGGCGGGGTACCTCATCACGACGTCCTCCGGGATGTGATGATTGATGCCATGTCCCTGGCAAACCGCCGGGTGTATGAAGCCGCGCATCAGCGGTCGGAGTGGGCAGGCATGGGGACCACCCTGCTTGCGGCATACTTTCAACCCGATTATTTCCAGGTGGGGCATGTCGGCGACTCCCGGCTGTATGGTTTCCGGGAAGGTGAACTCGTCCAGTTGACAACGGACCATACCCTGGCCAGCGAGCTGCTATCGGCCAATCCGGACCGGGAACCTCCCGCCGGTAGCCACCACCAGCTGCAAAAGGCAGTGGGGGTAGAGATTGCGTGCCGGCCGGATTTTCTCTCCTTCCCCCTCAGGGAAAACGAGCGTTATCTGCTGTGTACGGATGGCCTGTCCGATGTTCTCGACCACCGTGAGATCGCGGATATCCTGACGCAGTACGAACACCATCCGGAACGGTGTGTGGATGTCCTGACTGACACCTGCCTGAACCAGGGCGCCCCGGACAATGTTTCCCTGATCCTCGTATTTCGCATGTACTGAACCGATATCCGGAACCCGGCGGTCCGGCCGGCAGTGGTTATACGCAGGGAAAACGTATCCGTACCAGGGCTCCACCCAGGGGGCTGTCGTGAATGGACAGCACTCCCTGGTACCGAATGACAATCTCCTGGGCCACGGCCAGGCCAATGCCCTGACCCGGCGTCTGCTGGTCGATGCGGGACCCGCGTTTCAGGACCCCGTCCCGTTCCGACGGGTGGATTCCCGGGCCGTCATCGTGTACCTCCAGGCAGATTCCCGGGTGCACCTTCCCGTCTTCGCTCTCCATGGAGCCGACCACCCGAACACGGGTATCCGCCCATTTGTAGGCATTGTCCATGATGTTCCCCGTGAGTTCATAAAAATCACTGTCGTCCCCGTAAAAAACACTGCCGGATTCAATCTCCAGGCCGGAATCGATGTTTTTGTCGGCATAAAGATTTTGCAGGGTGTCGTTCACCTTGGACAGGGTTGCATTGACATCCACGGCGGTGTGCATGACTGAGAACTGGGAGGCAGCGGCCCGGTTCAGCTGATAGTCCACAATCCGGCTCATTTGCTTCACATATTTTCGGATCTGCGTCCGGTTCATGGCTTCTCGGTTTTCCGTCATGACCCGAATCACCGCCAGGGGGGTCTTGAGACTGTGGGCGAGGTCCTCCAGGGTATTGCGATAGCGCTTCAGGTTCTTGCGTTCATTTTCGATAAACAGGTTGATTCTCTGGCTCAACTGGGCAATTTCTGCGGGATAAACCCCTCGAATCCGGGGTTGCTGAAAACGTTCAATCCGGTCCAGTTCCTGCATCACCTCGGCAAGGGGTTTCAGCCCCCATTTCAGGCAAAACAGCTGCATCACCAAAAGGAGAGTCCCCGCAAGGCCCAGCCAGAAAATAAGTTCATTGCGATGGGAGCGAATCAGCTCACGATATTCCCGGCTTTCATGCAGGATGCCCAACGTGAACGCCAGGGTGTCCCGGGTCTTTGGACCGTACTCCCATTCCACCCCGTAGCTGTAATAAAAGGGACTTCCCGGATCATCGGAAACCTGGTAAAAATTCTCGATCCCCGTTGCCGTGGTTTCGAAGAGGTCCAGATTGATCCCCACCGAGGACCGGGACCGCCAGATAATATTGCCGGCATGGTCAAGAATCACGGCATACAGGCCTGAATTCGGCAATGTCAGCCGGCTTTCAGGCAAACTTTCCTGGACTGAAAAGACATCTTTCGACGGGATGCTGACCAGGGTCAACAGTGCATTTCGCTGGGCTCTGAGATGTTCCTTTACAATCCCTTTCGCACTGGGAATAAAAGCCTGTTCCAGGGCAAACCCCGCCAGACCAAGGAAGGCAATCAGGGTAAAGACCGCGGAAATGAGCAACCGGTTTTTCAGGGACAGGGTGCTCATTCAGCAAACCGGGAGAGGTGAAGCAAAAGTTTCAAACCGCGCATGTCCGAGAAAATCGGGTCCGCGCCACCCCTGTGCCTGCCTGACATGACCGGCATCTTTTTGGGGAGACATTACCGGGATATCCTGCACTCGCGGGTTCTTTGGTCTTGCCATGATCGGGTACACGCCTGGGGCGGGGACCTTGAACCCGAACAGGGAGCGTCGGAAAAGTCTGTTTTCAAGCCGTCGTATCCGGAAAGTCACGGGGAGCCCGGTTTCAGCGCTCCTTCTTGAAATCCACCAGGCGATAGCCTCGACTCCTGAGGGTTTCAATTGGACTGATCCGGTGATCGGAACCCAGTTTTTTACGCAATCGGCCCACAAACACCTCGATGACATTGCTGTCGGGGTCCGTATCCTCGTCATACAGATGTTCGATCAGTTCCATTTTCGACACCACCTTCCCCGGATGGATCATCAGGTAATGAAGCATTCGATACTCGAATGCGGTGAGTTCCTGTTCCCCTTCCAGGCGCCGATCATTCACATACACATCCTGGGTCAGGGTATCGAGCTTGATGGCCCCGTTTTCAAGTATGGAAGTGGTATGCCCCCCGGTGCGCCGGATCAACGCCGCGACCCGGGCCCGCAGTTCTTCAAAATTAAACTGCTTCACCATGTAGTCGTCAGCACCGACTTCCAGCCCTTCCACCTTGTCCTGCCATCGCGACCGTACCGTCAGGATCAGGATGGGGTAGGTTTTTCCTGCATTTCTCAACCTCTTGATCAGTTCAATCCCGGGTATTTTTGGCAGCCCCAAGTCAATGATCGCGAGATCAACCGGGTATTCCAGTCCATAGTACAGTCCTTCTTCCCCATCCCGGGCGCTGTCAACGGCATACCCGATCTGCCGGAACTTCTCTGTGAGATAGTCCCGCAGCCTGATTTCATCTTCGATGATCAGAATTCTCATTCTTCCAAACGCACAAAACTCGGTTTATGGGGATCGATGTGAATAATGATGACCCTGCCCCGCTTGTTCAGCAACTTGAACTTCATGACCTTCCCCCCGGATTCGAGTTTTGCCGGGCGTGCATCCAGTATTTCCCACCGCTTGTATTGTCGTATTTGTGCCGCTACTTCCTGAATGCTGACAACGCGCTGGACCGGTTGGGTTTCAGAATCCAGTGCGTGCCCGGCATGGCTGCCCGTTGCCAGGGCAACCAGCAGCGACAGGGAGTGGAGGGGTAGAGACTTGCGCACAGTTACAGGGCTGACAGGATTACCTGGAAAAGTGTAACACTTCTGCAAAAAGATGTGCATTGGCCGTATCGGCTATCCGCGCACAGAACCGCTGTCCACTGGCATGCAGGGGATTCAACGGGAATAACCGGGACCAGGACAATGGAGCCCGGCTCATGGCGGGTCCGGGCAATGCAGGGGGTGTCATTGTACGGGTACGCGGCCTCATCATCTTCATGCCGCTTTCAACACCATCGTCTTCCACGGCCCTGCCGCGAGGATCATATTGTCCCGCGGTCTTCGCCGTCTTCGATCTTTTCCTGCTTTGGTGGCCCTCACCGATCAACCCTCAGATACCACCCCTGGAACCCTGGCGGTGTCCTGACCGCGTCCTCCCAGCCCTGTCCGGTAAGGGTATTGATCCTGTCTGTACGGTCAACGGGAATCGCCATATGCATGACTATACCGTTCAAGAATGAACCGATCGTGAATCATCGTAAAACCGGTACAGGGCAACCCCGGCGGCCTGGCAGGCACCATTTGGGGGATTCCCCGGGGTACGGCATCCTGGCACGGTGAAAACGGACCCCACTCCTGGGAATGACAGGAGCGTCCTTACTGGGAGGACCGCTTCACTTCAAGCAACTCGATGTCGAAAAGGAGTGTTTCAAATGGACCAATCGTCGAACCGGAGCCCTGGTCCCCGTAAGCCAAGTCGGGGGGGATGGTAACATGCCATTTATCGCCGGGTTTCATCAGTTGCAACACCTCGGTCCACCCCGGGATAATCGAAGCCAAGGAAAACACCGCGGGTTCCCCCCGGGCATAACTGCTGTCAAACACGGTGCCATCGATTAATGTGCCCTGGTAATGCACCACAACGGTATCCGTTTCCATGGGACCGGCTTCATCGGTTTCTCCCGAATGGAGAATCTCATACTGCAATCCACTTGCCGTTTCCACTACCCCGTCCCGGCTCCTGTTTTCTTCCCGGTATGCGGTTCCCGCCGCAATGTTTTCTTCGGCCATGGCCGCCACTTCTGCCTGTTGCGCCTGCTGGTGCTGGCGAATCAGTTCAACCGCCTCGGTTTGCGTCAACAACAGGTCCTCGTTGAGCATGACATCGGCAATACCCTGGAGCACCGTTGCCGGGTTGATGTCCGGCTGGTCCGCTACACTCCGGTACAGCTGTTGGCCGATCATGACCCCAATTGCATAGTCGTACCGTTCATCGGGACCCAGTTCCGGTTCATCCTGTGCACGGGACAGGGGAGGGAGAATGGCCAGGGACAGCACCAGTACTGACAAAAGGAAATTTTTATACATAACGAATCCTCGATAGCTGAATCATAAGTTGGAATAGAAAAAAGTAAGGCGACAACCGTGACCGTAACCGACTGCTATAGCCCCAGAAGCTGGAGGGCTTCCTCAATCCGGCGAGGAGACAGTATCTCCATTTTTAACCCTCTGGACTTCGGTTTGTTCGCGGCGGGGACCAGGGCTCGTTGAAAGCCCAGTTTTTCGGCTTCCCGAAGTCGGTCCAGTCCCCGTTGGACCGGCCGGAGTTCCCCGGAAAGACCGATTTCCCCAAACACCACCAGGTCGCTTCCCACGGCCTGGTTCTTCAGGCTGGAAAGAATGGCCAGCAACACGGCGAGGTCCGCCCCGGGTTCTGCCACGCGAACTCCACCGGCGACATTGGTAAATACATCGAAGTGGCCCAGGGAAACCCCCAGATGGCGATGCGCAATGGCAAGAAGAATGGCAATACGGTTGTGTTCCAGGCCAACGCTCAATCGCCGGGGGGTGGCGAGGGAACTTTCATCCACCAGTGCCTGAATTTCAACCATAAGTGGCCGGGTACCCTCCTGGGTGGCCAGCACCACACTGCCGGGCTGCTTCGCCCCGTGCCGGCTCACAAACATTGCCGATGGATTGTTCACGTCCCGCAAACCCTGCTCGGTCATCGCGAATACACCGATTTCATTCACCGCGCCAAACCGGTTTTTGGTGGCCCGGATCAATCTGAAGCTGTTTGCGCTGTCCCCTTCAAAATACAGGACGCTATCCACCATATGTTCAAGCACCCGGGGCCCGGCAATGGCCCCTTCCTTGGTGACATGTCCCACAACCAGTACGCAGCAGCCACTGTGTTTGGCGAACCGGACCAGTCTTGCCGCGGTTTCACGGACCTGGGAAACACTCCCCGGGGCCGCTGCCAGGGCATCGCTGAAGAAGGTCTGGATCGAATCCATCACCAAAACCGACGGAGGGGCATTCTGTACGACTTCCAGGATGGGTTCCAGCCGGTTTTCCGCCATCACCCGGACGTTTTCGGCATGGAGTCCCAGTCGATGGGCGCGCAGGGCAATCTGTTCCACGGATTCCTCTCCCGTCGCATACAGTACCCCGGTATGCTGGCTCATCGCACACAGGTGCTGTAGCAAAAGCGTTGATTTTCCAATGCCGGGGTCCCCTCCGATCAACACCACGGAACCCGGTACCAGACCGCCTCCCAGCACCCGGTCGAACTCGGCACTGCTGCTCGATATCCTGACCACTTCGTCAACGGCAATCTCCCCCAGGGACTGGACCGGTGAGGAGGATGCCATCCCTTCGAAGCGGCCTGATTTCGTCTCGTCTTTGCGAACCGTCTGCTCCACCAGCGTGTTCCACTGCCCACACCCGGAACACAGACCGGACCACTTGGGGCTTTGTGCACCACACTGATTGCAGGAGAAAACGGTTTTGGTTCTGGCCTGGCCCACTTTATTTCCCCCGGATGGTTCTCGGGATTCTCGGAGTCACCTTGCACAGCAACTCATAGGGAATGGTCCCGGCCCAATCCGCAACTTCTTCCACGGGCAGGTCCGGTCCCCAAAGGGTCACTTCCTCGCCGATTCCAATCTCCCCGAATCCCGTCAGGTCGATGGTGATCATGTCCATTGAAATTCTGCCGATAATCGGTGCCCGGAAGTGTTTGACCCGGACACAGGCCCGGTCATCCACTCCTCTGGGATATCCATCGCCGTACCCCAGGCCCACCATGGCAATTCTGGATTTGCGCGCAGTTCGATGGATGCCGCCATATCCTACCGGCTCCCCGGACTGCACGGTTTTCACCGCAATGATGCGCGCTTTCAGCTGCATCACCGGTTTCAGCGGAACCCGCGCTTCCGGCTCCGGCCCAAAGGGAGAAACCCCATACATCATGAGCCCCGGCCTGACCCAGTCGAAATGGGTTTGCGGCCAGTGCATGACTCCTGCTGTATTGGCGAGGCTTCTTTCGCATTGGGCAAAACGGGAATACTTCCTGAATATTCCAAGCTGATGGGACGTAAACCCGTCTCCGGGAATGTCCGCATTCGCCAGATGCGACATGATACGAATTCTCCGGATATTCTGTTGGGACGACAGTTGCCGGTAGACCTTTTTCAGCGTCTCCATGGAAATTCCAAGACGATTCATTCCACTATCGCATTTTATCCAGACGGAAAGCGGCCTGCCGGCATATTCCATCAGGTAGTCAATCTGCGAGGGAGTGTGTACGACGGGCTGCATGTCAAAGTGCTCAAAATCCCTCAATTGCGCCGTATGCCAGAATTCCGACAGGACAATGATCGGCTTGAGCGATTGCAGTTCCCGGCAGATGATACCCTCTTGAATGGTCGCCACGGCAAATGCATCAACCTGTTCCACCGCTGCGGTGCAGATATTTTCCAGGCCATGCCCATACGCATCCGCCTTGACCACGGCCATCAGTCTCGAGTTCCGGGCGTTCAGCCTGATCTGGCGAATATTGTGGTCCAGTGAAGAGGTATCAATCACTGCCCGGGCCCGCCAGTGATCATCGAAACGGGGATTCGGCAAGATTCTGGGTCGGGATCGGTCGGGAACGGCGGTTATTCGGGGTATCCCGCACCGTGGCGGGCAAGATTTTCAAAACGGGTATACTCTCCGAGGAAAGCCAGGTTAATCTTTCCAATGGGACCATTGCGCTGTTTGCCGATAATGATCTCTGCCGTCCCCTTCTGCTCGCTTTCTTCATTGTACACTTCATCCCGGTATATAAAGAAAATCACATCCGCATCCTGCTCAATCGCTCCCGATTCCCGCAGGTCCGACATGATCGGGCGTTTGTTGGTCCGTTCTTCCAGTCGCCGGTTCAACTGGGACAATGCCAGCACGGGAACATCCAGTTCCTTGGCCAGTATCTTCAATGAACGGGTAATTCCGGAAATTTCCGTGGCCCGGTTTTCACTGGTCTCAGCGGTATGCATCAGTTGAATATAATCAACAATAATCAGCCCCAGCTTATTGTTTTCCCGATATAACCTTCGAGCTCTTGAGCGCAGATCCATGGCATTGAGCGATGCAGAATCATCCACGAACAGCAACGAACTGTCGAGCAATCCCATGGCAGAATTCAATCTTGGCCAGTCTTCATCCGCCAGTTTCCCGGTACGGACCCGGTTGGAATTGATGCGTCCCAGAGACGACAGCATGCGCATCGCAAGCTGTTCCCCGGGCATCTCCAGGCTGAATACCGCAACCGGGAGCTTTTTTTCCACGGCAACATATTCCGCGATATTCATGGCAAAGGAAGTTTTTCCCATGGATGGCCGACCGGCCACAATGACCAGGTCTCCAGCCTGCAGCCCCGAGGTTTCAGCGTCCAGGTCCGCAAACCCCGTGGAAATACCCGTTATGCCATCGCCGGACTCATGCAACTCGGTAATTCGTTCGACAGAACGGGCCAGTAAGTCCTTGATAGAACTGAATCCCTTTTGACTGCGTCCGTCCCGTTCTGAAATATCGAACACCAGCTGCTCCGCCTCGTCCAGCACCTGGCGGGGAGTGCGGCCCTTGGGGTGATAGGCCGAATCGGAGATATCGTTGGCAGCGCTGATCAGGGAACGCAATATCGAGCGTTCCCGGACAATTTTCGCATAGGTCAGGATATTGGCCGTACTTGGCGTGTTGTTCGCAAGATTTCCCAGATAGGCCAGGCCACCTGCGGCCTCCAGATTGCCTTCGTTTTCCAGCCATTCCGATGTGGTGACGGCATCCGCCGGGTCTCCCCGCCCCTGCAGGCCGGAAATGGCCTGAAAAATGAGTCGATGATTCTGGTTATAAAAATCGTGAATCCCGACCTCGTCCACCACCTCATCCCATCGACGATTGTCCAGGAGCAAACCACCCAACAGGGACTGCTCCGCTTCCAGTGCCTGGGGAGGGGTTTTTGGAGAAGCGGCGATTAATTTAGCGGGGTCGGCCAATGTCTGGAATCAATGGATCAGGTTGCTGGACAGTGTCCATAGGATACCGTACTTACCGATCGGAGCCAATATTTCGCATGGGGGATGCCTCCTTTCGCACAGCGGTTTTCCGGGTGGACAGAGGAACTTCGTCCTGCACTCCCCGCCATCAAGACCGTTCCCCGAAAAGGGGGGTATCTGCATATTCAAGGACCTACGCCCGCTCTTTCGACCGCTCCGTGAAGTTGGACACCAATGAGCAGCAAAAGCACCGGGATCGGTACCTCATGGCCAGTCAACCGGCAGCTGGCGTCAGGGGGTATCGGTGGTGTCAGAATCTCCGGTGTTCACGTCATCCGGTCCATTTTCAGCTTCTTCACGGGGGATTTCGGTGGCCACGGGGCCAGGCGTGCTGTCGCCCTGGACCTGGACCTTCACCGTGAACCGGATTTCAGGGTGCAGAACGACTTCCACCTCGTAATCGCCCACCTGTTTGATGGGACCTTCCGGGTGGAGGACTTCCGATTTGTCAATTGGAGTACCGGTCTCAGTCAGCGCTTCGGCAATATCCGCGGGGGATACCGAACCGTACAACTGGCCTTCCTCCCGGCACAGCCGTATCAGGGTAACCTCCCGGACCATCGTTTCGGCCCTGGCCTTGAGTACCACCAGTTGCTTCCCTTCCGCTTCGGCAAGCTGTCGTTGTTTTTCTTCCGCTTCTTTTTTGGCCTCAGCGGTTGCCATCATAGCTTTTTTCTGTGGAATCAGGTAGTTGCGGGCATATCCGTTCCTGACTTCCACCAGATCGCCAATGTCCCCGACATTCTGGACGTTCTCAAGCAGAATAATTTCCATCGGATGATCTCCCTAGTTATCGTGCTGGTCAGTGTATGGGATGAGGGCCAGGAACCGGGCACGCTTGATCGCCGTGGCCAACTGGCGCTGGTAATGCGCCTTGGTGCCTGTGCTGCGCCGGGGCAGGATCTTTCCCGTCTCACTGATGTTTGGAGTCAGCAGATGCAGGTCGGTATACTCAATGGACTGAATGCCTTCGGCCGTGAATTTGCAGTATCTGGGTCGTCGTTGAAATCTGGCCATTATCCTGCTTCCCCCTTCTCTTGTGTTGCGCCCTCTTTTGCGGAGTTTCCGATTTTACCCGCTTCGTCGCTTTCGCCCTGCTTTGCTTCGGCCGGTTCAGTCGTTTCGGCTGCAGCAGTTTCGGGCTCTTTGGCAGCTTCAGTAGTTTCAGGTGCTTTAGGTTCAGGCGCTTTAGTTTCAGGCGCTTTAGTTTCAGGCGCTTTGGCGGCAGCCGGTGCCGGTTTTGCCGTCGCCGTGTCTTCGGGTGCATCATCCTTTGCCTTTTGTCGGGCAATGGCAGACGCTTCCGTAATCGCGGCCTGGCGTCGTACCACAAGGTGTCGCAGAACGGAATCGTTGAATTTGAAGTTTTTCTGAATTTCCGCCAGAACGGAGAGGTCGCATTCAATGTTCATAAGCACATAATGCGCCTTGTGAACGTCATTGATCATATAGGCCAAGCGCCGGCGGCCCCAATCTTCCGAGCGGTGTATCTGGCCTTCCGAGGTGGTGACCATCTCGGAATACCGCTCGATCATGGCGGGCACCTGCTTGCTCTGGTCCGGATGGACCAGAAATACAATTTCGTAGTGTCTCATGGGTTCTCCCTACGGGTTGGAATCTTCCCACCGGGGAGTTCCCTGACGTGGTGAAGAAAGGAGTAATTTTTGAATCGTCATTTTGCTCACAAAGCAACTGAGCGCCTGAAGCGGACGCGATTCTATATGAACTTGTCATCCGCCGCAAGGTTCAAGTTGTGCAGTGTTAGGAGTTCAAGTTGTGCAGGTGTTTGTTACAACATAAAGAATAGGCTTTTATTGGCCGTGCGTCAGCACGGCCAATAAGATCGTTGAACTGAGCCGCGCGCTGGTGCAATGGCAACCACCCTCTCCAGATCAATGACTTCAATTCTTTTACTCTGTGCAGTGCCTTGGAAAGAGACCGCTTATTGCAGACAGGCTATGAGCAGGATGCGCGCAAAATTCACCGATTAACCCATGAAGGTAAAGATGGCCCGCCATGGGAAATTGATATTATCCCTTTTGGCAAAATTGCAGATGAAAACCACAGTATTCATTGGCCACCCAAACAGAACTTCGAAATGAAGGTGCACGGTTTTCAGGAAGCATTCAAACATGCGTTGGATGTGCAAATCAGTGAGGCGCCAGATAGTATTATTTCTGTGGCTTCTCCTGCAGGAGTTTGCTTGCTTAAACTGATTTCATGGCTGGACAGAGAGATTGAATTGCGTCCAAAAGACGCTACAGATTTTGACTATCTGATTCAAAGCTACAGCAAAATTCCAGAAATTTTTGATGCCTTGTACAAGGAAGGCTACATGGAGGACCAGGAATAGGACGAATGCAAAGCCAGTGCTATGAAGCTGGGTAAGGATGTTGCCATGATTGCATCCTTAGAGACTATAGAATTCCTAAATGAAGAACTGTTTGACCGTCCTGCTGAAACCGAGCAATTTATAAGAGATATGCAAGGACATGGCGGAAAAGGCCTGGAACAATGTACAGAAAGGTTTGAAACCTTTACCGGGCATTTTTGGGTCGAGACCGGACGCAGGCGTATTTTAAGAAGTAATAGGGAGTCTGCGGGTGGCACCGCATCGGCAGAAGGAGGCTTTCCCTACACATCTGAAAAAGGATGCTTGTCAGATGGATACCCGTCCGGGTATGCTTGTTATAATGTGTTTATGTGCTTTCACCCTGTCTTTCCTTCCCCGCCTCCATCCGGTTGTGCAGACCATTGATTGCCCTTCGCCGCGCCGGAATTCACACATTGCCCAGCCGAACCTTTGGAATGTAGTCGGGCAATCGTTGGAGCAAGAGGCGGCTTCATTCCATCGCGTCCATGATACCCTTTTCTCAATGTCGACTTTGCAGGGAATATGACAAACCAAACCATCCTGCCGGATTCCGATCCGACGGAAACCAATGAATGGCTTGACGCGTTGAGCGCGGTCATCGAAACACAGGGACATGAGAGGGCACATTTCCTGATCGAGTCGCTCATTGACCAGGCGCGCAGGTCCGGGGCACATATCCCCTTTCAGGCGAATACCGCGTATCTGAATACCATCCCCACCCACCAGGAGCAGCCGAGTCCCGGTGACCATGAACTGGAACACCGAATCCGCGCCCTGATCCGGTGGAACGCCATGGCCATGGTGGTGCGCGCCAACCGGACATCTTCGGAGCTTGGCGGGCACATTGCTAGTTTTGCCTCCGCCGCCACCCTGTACGATGTCGGCTTCAATCACTTCTGGCGGGCCGCGACTCCCGAGCATCTGGGAGACCTGATTTATATCCAGGGCCATTCGGCCCCCGGTATTTATGCAAGAGCGTATCTGGAACGGCGCCTGGATGCACAGGACCTGCGCCGGTTTCGCCAGGAAGTGGGCGGCAAGGGGTTGTCGTCATACCCGCACCCCTGGCTGATGCCCGACTTCTGGCAGTTTCCCACGGTTTCCATGGGGCTGGGTCCGATCATGGCCATCTACCAGGCACGCTATATGAAGTACCTGCACAACCGGGGTCTGATTGATGCCCAGGACCGGAAAGTATGGGCCTTTCTGGGGGACGGTGAAATGGACGAACCGGAATCCACCGGCGCCCTGGCCATCGCCGGCAGGGAAAACCTGGACAACCTGATTTTTGTGGTCAACTGCAACCTGCAGCGACTGGATGGGCCGGTCCGGGGCAACGGCAAAATCATCCAGGAACTGGAAAGTGACTTTCGCGGTTCCGGCTGGAATGTCATCAAAGTGATCTGGGGCGGGTACTGGGACAAGTTATTGATGAGGGATACCAAGGGATTGCTCAAACAGCGTATGGAAGAAGCGGTCGACGGGGAATACCAGGCGTTCAAGGCGAATGACGGCGCCTATGTTCGTGACAGGTTTTTTGGCAAGTACCCGGAACTGAAGGCGATGGTGGCCAACATGACCGACCAGGATATCTGGCGGCTGAACCGGGGCGGCCATGATCCCCACAAGATTTATGCCGCCTATCACGTGGCAAGTCGGCATACCGGCCAACCCACCGTTATCCTCGCGAAGACCGTCAAGGGGTATGGAATGGGTGAGTCGGGCGAGGGCCAGAACACAACCCACCAGCAAAAGAAAATGGGTGAAGAGGCCCTGCTCGCTTTTAGAAACCGTTTCAACATTCCCTTGACGGACAAGGAAGTCGCCAAAGCCCCCTTCTACCGCCCCCCCGAGAATTCGCCGGAATGTGAATATTTGCGGGAACGGCGAAGCACGCTGGGGGGATACCTCCCTGCCCGCCGAAGTTCCAGTACCTTCCCATTCGAATTGCCGGGTCTGGACATCTTCACGAGCCAGCTTGCGGGGACCGGGGATCGGGAAATCTCCACGACCATGGTATTTGTCCGGATACTGTCCGCCCTGGTACGGAACAAAACCCTCAAGAACTACATCGTTCCGATCATTCCCGATGAATCCCGGACCTTCGGGATGGAAGGAATGTTCCGACAACTGGGGATTTATTCGCCACACGGCCAGTTGTACGAACCGGTGGATTCGGATCAGCTGATGTTCTATCGGGAAGAGAAAACCGGGCAGGTCCTGCAGGAAGGCATCAACGAAGCCGGTGCCATGTCCTCCTGGATTGCGGCGGGAACCGCATACAGCAATCATGATATCTGTACGATTCCCTTTTACATCCTGTACTCCATGTTTGGATTTCAGCGGATTGGCGACCTGTGCTGGGCGGCAGGCGACAGCCGTGCCAAGGGATTTATCATGGGAGGGACCGCCGGACGGACCACGCTGGCGGGAGAAGGACTGCAGCACCAGGATGGCCACAGTCTGATACTCGCCGGAACCGTTCCCAACTGTGTTTCCTATGACCCGGCATACGGGTATGAACTGGCCGTCATCATTCACGATGGAATGCGCAGGATGTATGAGGAACAGGAAAGCATTTACTATTACATTACGGTCGAGAATGAAAACTATGCACATCCCGAAATGCCCGGGGAAGCCCAGGAAGGCATCCTCAAGGGCATGTACCGTTTGCGCACGGTGGGGAAGGCGGAAAACCGGCACCAGGTACAATTGCTGGGAAGCGGTGCGATTCTGCGTGAAGTGGAAGCCGCTGCACAAATGCTGGACCGGGACCACGATGTAAGCTCCACCATATGGAGTGTGACCAGCTTTAACGAACTCGCCCGGGATGGACAGAGTACTGAACGGTACAACCGGCTGCACCCCACCGAAACTCCCCGGCAATCCTACGTTGAGATGTGCCTGGAAAATACGGAGGGGCCGGTCATCGCCGCAACGGACTATATCCAGTTGTATGCCGAGCAGATTCGGAATTTTGTCCCGAATCCGTACTATGTACTGGGTACGGACGGATTCGGCCGAAGCGATACACGAAAACAATTGCGGTACTTTTTTGAAGTGGACAGCAAGCATGTTACGGTTAGTGCACTGCGGGCGCTGGCCGACCGGGAAGCCCTGACCTACCAGCAGGTCGCCGAATCCATTGCCCAGTATGGAATCGACCCGGAGAAACCCGATCCAACCAGGGTATAGGGCACGATGGCGGCGGTAATCATCCCGGATATTGGAGACTTCGAGGAAGTTGAGGTCATCGAAATACTGGTCAGCGACGGCGAGGCCGTGAATGCAGAAGATCCCCTGGTCACCCTGGAAAGCGACAAGGCGACCATGGAAATCCCCGCTCCTGAAACCGGGACCGTTGCCAATATTGCCGTGTCGGTGGGGGACCGGGTCTCCGAAGGCTCCGTGATCATGGAGATTCTCGCCAGCGGTGACCCACCCGATACTCCCCCGAAAACCCGGGAAGCCAAACCAGACAAATCCAGAAACGAGCCCGACCCGGTTTCATCGAACCGGACCGTTGAGGCGAAAGAACCACCGGCACCCGGAGAAATCCCGGCCCACTCACCTCCCCCGTCCCTGCCCGGAGAAGTTCGGTCACGAACAGGAAAGCTCCCCCATGCCAGCCCGGGAGTCCGTCGATTCGCCCGGGAACTGGGAGCCGATATATCGAAAATCAACGGCAGCGGGCCCAAGGGCAGGATACTGAAAGAAGATGTGAAGGCATGGATCAAGCAGGCACTTGCCAAAACACCCCTGGATGCTGCAGGAAGTGGAATCCCTCCCATTCCACAGATTGATTTCACCGAGTTCGGAGAAATCGAGACGCGCCCCCTTTCCCGCATCCAGAAACTGTCTGGACCCCATCTCCAACGCGCCTGGCTCAACATTCCACATGTTACCCATCACGATGAAGCCGACATTACCGAGCTCGAAGCGTTCCGAAAATCACTCAAGGAGGAGGCGGAACTGGCTGGCGCAAGAATTACCCTCCTTTCATTCATTATGAAAGCCCTCGTCGGCACCCTGAAAAAATTTCCCAATCTGAATGCCTCACTGAGCCCGGACAACGAGGTGTTGATCCTGAAAAAGTATTTCAATATCGGGGTGGCGGTGGATACCCCCCACGGCCTGGTAGTCCCCGTCATCCGGGAAGTCGATCGAAAAAGCATCTTCGATCTGGCCCGGGACCTTGCGGAGATCAGTGAGCGCGCGAGAAACGGAAAGCTCAGGCCAGCGGATTTGAAAGGAGGATGCCTGAGCATTTCCAGTCTGGGCGGGATTGGCGGCACCTCGTTTACCCCTATCGTCAATGCGCCGGAGGTGGCCATACTGGGCGTGTCCCGATCGAAAATCACGCCGGTATGGAACGGAGAATCCTTTGAACCCAGGCTGATCCTGCCATTGAGCCTATCTTACGATCATCGTGTCGTAGATGGTGCAGAAGCGGCCCGTTTCTGCGCTTATCTCGCCCGATCATTTGAAGATGTGCGCAGATTGTCCCTGTAACCGTACGTCTGTCCGTGTCGAAGAAAACAGAAATCAGAATCCCGGACCTGGGTGATTTTGAAAATGTCCCGGTGGTCGAGATTTTCGTCAGCGTGGGCGATGTCATCGAACAGGATGACCCCCTGGTTGCCATCGAAAGCGACAAGGCTACCATGGAGATTCCCGCAAGCACCGCAGGTACGGTCCGCGACATCCGGGTTTCCATTGGCGACGAAGTCTCAACCGGCCAGGTTCTGCTCATTGTGGAGGTTGCCAACCAGTCGGTTCCTGACGACCAATCCCGACCGACCCCGACACCGCCCGACAAATCACCGGAAAAACCAGCGGCTGGCGACGAACGCACCGAATCCGCTTTGACCGGCTCGAGCGGTGCGGTTGATCGAAAAGTCCAGCTCGTGGTCCTGGGATCGGGTCCCGGCGGCTATACCGCCGCATTCCGGGCTGCCGATCTCGGTCTGGATGTGATCCTGATTGAACGGTACCCCCGGCTGGGTGGCGTGTGCCTGAATGTGGGGTGTATCCCTTCCAAGGCATTGCTCCACCTTGCCCGGGTCATTTCAGAAAGCCGGGAGGCCGGTGAAATCGGGCTGGAGTATGCCGCCCCCGCCATTGATCTCCAACAAACCCTCAAGTGGAAAAATGGCATTGTGTCCCGACTGACCACAGGATTGTCCGGATTGGCCAAAAAAAGAAAGGTCACCGTGATACAGGGGGTGGGTAAATTCGCTTCCGAACATGTGCTCGAAGTCACCACGGAAACCGGGACCGAACGCATCGCCTTTGACCACGCCATTATTGCCGCCGGGTCGGAACCCATCGAAATTCCCGGTTTCCCCCACGATGATCCCCGCGTCATCGACTCTACCGGTGCCCTGGAACTGGATGATATCCCGGAGCGCCTGCTCATTGTCGGCGGAGGCATTATCGGGCTTGAAATGGCCACGGTTTACGAGGCCCTCGGCAGCCAGATCAGTGTGGTGGAAATGATGGACGACCTGATGGTGGGTGCAGACCCGGACCTGGTCCGCCCCCTGTTCAAACGGATTCGACGCCAATACGAAAATATCTGGCTGAATACGCAAGTCACCGCGATGAAGGCACAGAAAAATGGCGTCAAAGTGGATTTTTCCGGTAAAGGCAGTCTGGACAGCCAAGTCTTTGACAAAGTGTTGGTGGCCGTTGGACGTGCCCCCAACGGCCACAAAATCAATGCCCGGGCCGCCGGGGTAGAGGTCAGCGAGAAAGGATTTATCCCTGTGAGCAGTCAGCAACAGACCAATGTTCCGCATATTTATGCCATTGGCGATATCGTCGGGCCGCCCATGTTGGCGCATAAAGCCGTACACGAAGGAAAAGTCGCGGCAGAGGTTGCAGCCGGCCTGAAAAGTGGATTTGACGCCCGGGTGATCCCGTCTGTGGCCTATACCGATCCCGAAGTGGCCTGGGCCGGCATGACGGAAACGGAGGCCAAATCAAACGGCGTGAATTACGGCAAGGGCATGTTCCCCTGGGCCGCAAGCGGGCGGTCGCTGTCGCAGGGCCGCAGTGAAGGCATCACCAAATTGCTGTTCGACAAGGAAACAAACCGGATCATCGGTGCAGGAATCGTCGGGTCCAATGCGGGAGAACTGATTGCGGAAGCAGCGCTGGCCATTGAAATGAACGCCGATGCCCAGGATATCGGCCTGACCATCCATGCGCACCCTACTCTCGCCGAAACCCTTGGATTGGCCGCGGAAGCGTTTGAAGGGACGATCACTGACCTGTATCTGCCCAAGGCATAATTGTTAGTCAAATGGTGATCAACTCGTGATACCAGGGAATCCAGGTAGATTGGAGAGATTCGATTTAGGATGTCCGATGGTGTTTCCCGGCTGTCCGACAGTGAAATTAGGGTATAATGCTTTACGGAAGGATGTATCCTGGATTGAGGAAATTCATCCGGTGCAACATCAATGATTCAGGAAGTCACTTTTCTCAAGCTTTCCATATAAAAATAAAGGCCATATCTGGCCAAACAACCTACGGAGGTACAAAATGGATACACCCAGACAACCCCATCTATGGGAAGCACTTGTTTCCCTGCTTTCCCTGGTGGTCGGAATTTCGCTTTCGATCGTCGTATTCGGGACTGAACCCCATATCGCAATGCTATTTGGTGTGCTGGTTGCATCTGTGGTGGCATGGCGATGTGGACACAAGTGGAAAAACATCCAGGACGGCATGGTTCAGGGGATAACCAATTCGCTTCCAGCCATCATCATTCTGGTGATCATAGGGATATTAATCGGGGTATGGATTGCATCCGGGGTGGTCCCAACGCTGCTGTATTATGGATTGAAACTGCTCAGTCCCTCGATTTTCCTGCCCGCTGCCCTGATCATCTGCGCGGTCACATCGGTGGCCACAGGGACTTCATGGGGAACCACGGGCACGATTGGCGTGGCACTGATGGGGATTGGGGCCGGGTTGGGATTTCCGCTGCCCATCGTCGCCGGGGCCGTGTTGTCGGGTGCTTATTTTGGGGACAAAATGTCTCCCCTGTCGGATACAACGAATATGACCCCCGCCATGGTGGGCACCGACCTGTACACCCATATCAAGCACATGACCTATACCACCGGCGTTGCATTCGGACTCACCCTGATTATTGAAATCGTATTGGGGTTGCGTTATTCGGGAGGCGAAGGCAACCTGGCTGAAGTCCAGCAAATTATCGCAACGCTGGATGAAACGTTCTGGATCAACCCCCTCATGCTGCTCCCGGCAGTGCTGGTCATCGTCGTGGCCTATCGAAAAGTCCCCGCAATTCCCGGAATTACCGCGGGTGCACTGGCTGCGATTATTATGGGACTGTTCCTCCAGGACGGAACCAGTCTTGCCGGCATGCTGGATGTTTCCTATGCGGGCTATACCAGCGAAACGGGTATCGCTGCAGTCGATGACCTGCTGACCAAAGGTGGCATGTCATCCATGATGTATACCATTTCCATTGTCATCGCGGCGATGATGTTTGGTGGGGTCATGGAAAAAACCGACCAACTGCGCGTAATCGTTGACCGTATTCTCAAATGGGCTACGTCCCAGGGCTCCCTGTTTGGCTCAGTTGTGGGCACTGCACTCGTTTCAAACATGGTATTGTGCGACCAGTACATGTCCATTGTAATGACGGCTCGCATGTATTCCCAGGCGTTTCGGGACCGCGGCCTGCACCCCAAGAATCTGTCCCGGGCGGTGGAAGACTCTGCAACGGTTACGGCAAACCTGGTGCCCTGGAATTCAGGAGGTGCTTACCAGACCGCTACCCTGGGCGTGGCCACTATCCTGTACCTGCCCTTTGCATTTTTCTGCTGGCTCTCCCCCATCGTGACCCTGCTCTACGGTATTTTCAATATTACTATCCATAAATCCGAAGATGATCCGGATTCCATCCAGGACTTTGAATCGGGGGAAGAGAAGAAGGCCTGATCCTTTCTGAACCCAACACCTCCCGATTGCTGTCCTGCAATCGGGAGGTGCCCGTTCGATTGCCCGGAAAGATGGCTGAAAAATGATTGCCTCGGCACGTACTGCCGGGGTGTTTGTGCTGGCCTGCTGGATTTTAAAATACGGAAATAAAGTTCAGGGCGGTTTATGATTCGTGGGTTTCCCCCGAACGGAAAAGGGCCCTCTCGCCGGTCATTTTGTTGTGTTCTACCTGCACAGCCAATGCACTGGACCGGTTTTCAGGCATATCGCCTGATTTCCCGCAGGACCCTCCTCGAACGAAGCGGTCTTCCTGACAATTGGCGGTCAATGAGAAACCGCATCAATTGCCTGGCCTGAGCGCACTGCTCCCTGCTGTGGAATGTTTCGAGCCGCAGGGCAATCAGGGTTTCCCCGGAAATGGCGCCCGGGTGATTGCCGATAGTCCGCACAGGACCTTTTTCAGCATAGTACCGGTATTGCCGATCCTCACAGATGGCTTCTCCGCTCTCCACATCCTGGCCCAGCACCAAGCCAAATCCGATTTCCTGCAGGAAGTGTTTTTCAAATACTCTCAAAACGGTATCTGGGTTCCGGTCTTCCAGTAAGCCGGAAATTGCTTCCTGGTACTTGTCATACAGCACTTCATGGGGGTCATGGCGATAAAGCAATTTAAGAATCAGTTCGTTCATATAGTAACCGCACGCCAGGCTCACTGAACCCAGGGGTGGGCAA
The DNA here is from genome assembly GCA_965214055.1 of Candidatus Poriferihabitaceae bacterium. Taxonomy (GTDB): domain Bacteria; phylum Pseudomonadota; class Gammaproteobacteria; order Arenicellales; family Poriferihabitantaceae; genus WTGA01. Next base: position 2,711,475 of record OZ243931.1, on the reverse strand, counting down.
AACCGGGGCTGCTCAATGGAAGTCAGGACGGGCAATTTCCCCTTCCCCGCCCACCCCAGCAACAAGGGGCGAAATGGCATGAAAAGCCCCTGTGTTCTGGACTTGTGCCGGCGGCACCCTTTGGCAATGACCATGAATCTTCCGTAATTTCGGGTGAACAGGTCCACCAGCAGGCTGCTCTCCCGGTAGGGCCGTTGATGGAGAATCACCCCGGGCTGTCGGTGAGCTTTCATGCCGGATGATTCTCAGGATTCCGTATAACCCAGGGCGTGCAACTGCCTGGCGTTGTCTGACCACCCCTTCTTGACCTTCACCCACAAACCCAGAAAAACCTTGTGGTCCATCGTCATTTCGATCTGCTTCCGGGCATTCATACCAATCATCTTCAGCATCTGCCCGTTTTTCCCGATTACGATGGATTTCTGACTTTCTTTCTCCACCCAGACCGTGGCATCAATGCACAATATCTGTTTGTCGTTCTCTTCATATTTCTGGATTTCTACGGCCGTCGAATAAGGCAATTCCTGGCCCAGAACGGAAAAGAGCTGCTCCCGGATCAATTCAGTCGCACGGAATTGTTCATTCTTGTCCGTTCTCTGGTCCGCAGGAAACCCCGGGGGGCCGACCGGGAGATGTCCGGCAATCGTCTCGGAAATTCTCTTGACATCCTCTGCAGATGAAAACCGGGACGATATGGGGATGATTTCAAGAAAGGGGTGGCGCTGCCTGGATTCCTCAATCAATGGCAATAGGGTTCGCTTGTCCCGGATCCGGTCGATTTTATTGATCAGCAATATAACCGGAATCCGGTTTTGCGTAATCTGCTTCAGCACCCATTCCTGTTCCCCGGACCAGGTCCGCTGGTCAATCAACAACAGAACCAGATCGACATCGGCCAGACTGGAGATCGCTGTCTTGACAATGATCCGGTTCAGGCGTCGACCCATGGTCCGGTGGATGCCGGGAGTGTCCACAAAAACAATTTGATAATCAGACCCTGTTTTCACCCCGAGAATCCGATGCCGGGTGGTTTGTGGACGTCTGGACGTAATGGAAATTTTTTCCCCCACCAGCTTGTTCAGCAGCGTTGATTTGCCGACGTTTGGCGACCCTGCCAATGCCACATACCCAAACCGTGGTTCATCCATCGTCATCGCAAACCGATTCCAGTGCCCGGGCGGCTGCAATCTGCTCCGCCTGTTTGCGGGTTTTTCCAACGCCCTGGAACTGCTGGTCAACCCCCGGCAGTGTGCATTGGACCGTAAAGGTATAACTGTGTGCGTCCCCGGTTTTTCGCACAACCTGGTATTCCGGGACCGACGGATTGTTTTTCTGCCACCATTCCTGCAACACGGTCTTGCTGTCCTGCAGGCCGGCAGCACAGATTGTCTGGAGGCGTTCATCATAAAGCGCGGGCAGCACCTGTTGAACGGCTGTTATCCCTCCATCAATGTAGAGGGCACCTACCAGTGCCTCCATGGCATCGGACAAAACGGAATCCTGATTGAATACCTGGTTTTTCATTTCGCCCTTGCCCATCCGCAGACAGCCCTGAAGATCGATTTCCCGGGCAATATCGGCCAGGGCCGGGTTGGATACCAGGGCAGAACGCATTTTGGTCAAATCCCCTTCCGACAGTTCCGGAAAACGATGATACAGATTCTCGGCCATCACAAAACCGAGGATGCTGTCCCCCAGATATTCCAGCCGCTCGTTGTCCGGTTTTCCGGAGCTTTTGTGCGAAAGTGCCTGCTGGAGCAACGATTGGTCGTTGAAACGATATCCCAGCCTCGTTTGCAGCAAACCGTCAGTATTCATCCACTCATTGAAGTATTTCCCGCGGGAAGGAGGCCCTGCAGGCAGCGAAAGGCCGTCTCCGCCTCATTGCATCCCGCGATTGGAACACCGACTGCTGTTCCTGCCACGACCCCGGTCCCTGCCCAACAGGACCTGCAGTGTCCAGACACCTGCACACGGTCATCCTCTTTGATGCGGTCCATTTCATGAATACAGGACATCGGTTTTTGCTACCTTGATGGTAGTTGGGGCAAAACATGATTTTGCAGAACAGGGAGAAAAGAATCAAGCACCCGGGCAACCTGAGAAATCCAACCCCTTCGGTTGAACCGTGATCGCATTTCTGCCGGGCAGGTATCCAGAAAAATAAATTTAAAAATTATATTTATCAAACAGAGTTTTATATTTTATTCTTGATGTTAAATTTGCAGATGTGAATAACTCTGGACATTTCCCTGAAATCGAAGAGATCACTTGATGGAATTGCCGATTCGGGACCATTCGACCCCCCCTCCGCTTGTGCTTTTCCAGCTGAACCAGATGAAAAATGCCTTGCCAACCACATGACTTTCCGGGACGAAACGCCAGAACCGGCTGTCATTGCTGTGGTCCCGGTTGTCCCCCATAACAAAGTAATGCCCCTCGGGAACATTGACTTCCCTAAGATCCCTGGAGAATCCCACCTCATCCAGCAATATCTGATGCACGGAATCATCAATGGTTTCCTGTATCTGGTTGGCAGTCTTGCCCCGCATCTTCGCCTGCTTGTAGATGAATTCACCATTGGGTTCGGTGTGTACCTGCTGGCCATTGATCGTCAGCTTTTTATCCACATAGGACAGGGTATCTCCCGGCAACCCGATGACTCGCTTGATGAAATTGAGTTCAGGGTCCACCGGATACCGGAAGACCATCACATCGCCGCGTTCGGGCGAACCCACTGCGGCCACCTTGGTGTCCAGAATAGGCAGCCGAATGCCATAGGTATACTTGTTCACCAGAATAAAATCACCGATGTGCAGACTCGGCAGCATGGAACCTGAAGGAATCCGGAAAGGTTCCACCACAAACGAACGGAGTACAAAAACGATCAGTATGACGGGAAATAATGACCGCGCATACTCGACAATAATGGGTTCTGAACGCGCAGGTTGGGCATAGTCGGCAAAACGCCTGTTACCGCTGCCTTTTATCCCGGAGTAAATCCTGTACAAAAGTGTAATCCCTCCCGTGACAAGCAAAGCGATAAACATGATTAGCGAAAAATCCACAAAACACCTCGTATTTAAGAAAAATGAATCAAACTGTCTGTTTAGTTTCTATCAACCTTCAATACCGACAGAAACGCTTCCTGGGGAATGGAGACCGATCCGATTTGCTTCATTCGTTTCTTTCCGGCTTTTTGTTTTTCGAGCAACTTTCTTTTTCGGGTGACGTCTCCGCCATAGCACTTGGCCGTGACATTTTTTCTTAGGGCCTTGACCGTTTCCCTGGAAATGATTTTTGATCCAATGGCGGCCTGGATGGCCACATCAAACATTTGCCGGGGTATCAGCGCGCGCATCCGTTTTGCCAGGACACGTGCGCGGTACTGGCTCTGTTCCCTGTGGACCAGGACAGACAGGGGGGCAACTTTTTTCCCGTTGATGAGTATATCAATCTTTACCATATCGGCGAATCGGTTTTCGATCAGTTCATAGTCCAGTGATCCGTATCCTCGACTGACCGACTTCAACCGGTCAAAGAAATCCACCACCACCTCTGTCAGGGGCACATCAAACTCCAGCATGACCTGCCGGCCGTGGTAATGGATGTTCTTCTGGGTACCCCGACTGTCCACGCACAATGTAATCACGGCGCCAACGTACTCGTGGGGCACCAGGATATGCGCTTCGATATACGGTTCCTTGACGGCGTCAATATTGGAGGGGTCGGGCAGTTCCGCAGGATTGTCAATAAACAGGGTCTCCCCGTTTTTTTGAATGACCTCATAAATCACTGTGGGTGCTGTCACAATCAGTTCAAGCTGGTATTCTCGTTCCAGCCGTTCCTGGATGATTTCCATGTGCAACATTCCCAGAAATCCGCAACGGAATCCAAACCCCAGGGCCTGGGATGATTCCGGCTCAAAGGACAGGGAAGCATCATTCAGGCTCAATTTTTCCAGGGCAACCCGGAATGCCTCAAAGTCAGCACTGTTCACCGGATACAGACCCGCGAAGACCGTCGGCTTGACTTCCTTGAAGCCCGGCAGACGATGGTCTGCAGGACGATTGAGAAACGTGACGGTATCCCCTACCCTGGCCGATTTGATGTCTTTCAGACCCGCGATCAGAAAACCCACATTGCCCGTGGAAAGCGTATCCACGTTGGTGGGCTTGGGGGTAAACACCCCGATATTCTCAACCTGGTAATCCTGGGAGGTAGACATCATCATGATCCGTTCCCGGCCGGAAGCCAGCGAACCGTCCATAATCCGGATCAGGGAAACCACGCCGAGATAGTTGTCGAACCAGGAATCCAGAATCAGCGCCTTCAATGGCGCATTTTCATCCCCCCCCGGCGGCGGCAGCGAGTCGATGATTTGCTCAAGAACCATCTCCACTCCCTGCCCGGTCTTTGCGCTGACTGCCAGTGCCCCGGTGCAGTCCAGTCCAATCACATCTTCGATATCCTGGAGAACCCGGTCCGGCTCAGCCGCCGGCAGATCAATTTTATTGATCAGGGGGATGACGGTCAGCCCCAGGTCCACTGCGGCATAGCAGTTGGCAACCGTTTGTGCCTCCACTCCCTGAGCCGCATCGACCACCAGCAGCGCGCCTTCGCATGCGCTGAGCGATCGGGATACCTCATACGAAAAATCCACATGACCGGGAGTATCAATAAGGTTAAGCTGGTACTTCTTTCCATCTCTTGCCTGGTATTCCAGCGTGACACTCTGCGCTTTGATGGTAATTCCCCTTTCCCTCTCGAGGTCCATGGAATCGAGCACCTGTTCTTTCATCTCCCGGTTCTCCAGTCCGCCGCACAATTGGATAAACCGATCTGCCAGGGTCGATTTACCATGGTCCACATGGGCAATAATCGAGAAATTCCGGATTCTTGAAACTGGATAGTTTCTTCGACCGATCACAGTCATATCAAACAAGTGGGTTTGTGTGGATTTTGTTGCCGATCTGCGTACAAGCAGCATATCAAGTGGGGGAGGTGAAGTCGGATTTTACCCTTTTCTGCCCATGAATGCAGATTTAAATAATGAGCCGGTCCGGCCGGAAATGCAGCGCGGGATGGTAGTGGATCCGTTGCCTGGCCATTCATGATCTCCATGACGGCAATTCCGAGAACCTGCCCCGTGCGGTGGAACCCGTATTTTGACCGGGACAAAAAATACAAAGGCCGGACCCGAAATGGCCTGTCTGGTTCCCTGAACCTGAACCCGAGATTCGTCATCCCCGTATTCTATCGGCGGTTGTCACAACGGGCACCAATTTTGAAAACCCCGTTCGGAGGGAGCCAACGCCGGGGCATAAAACGGTATACTGGCGACTATTGCCCGAAGCAGGCCAACTGCACGCTGGGAATATGCTTGCGCCAGCAGTCACTGACTTGCCTGTTCGGAAAAACCCCGGCGGCAACCCGGAAGAACCCGTTTACAGGCCATTTCAATCAACTCAAATTCCGGCAGGGATTTACCCAGGTTCCCCGGTTCAAAACCGTAATCATGTTTGACAATCGAACCCTGATTGGAAGTCTCATCGCCCTGGTTTCCGCGATGTCCTTTGCGCTTAACGTGGTCCTCGCCGGAAAGAGCTATGAGTATGGAGCGAATATCCATTCCCTGAATCTGGCCCGGGCAACCCTGTTCCTTGGCTGCCTGCTCATGGTGGTGAAGCTGAACCGCTCCCGGGCGATGGTCACGGGCCGGGCACACCTCCTGTGCGGTGCGGTCGGCGTGCTGCTTTGCATTGAAATGTATGTGATGCTTGGCGCCATCCAGACCATACCCGTAGCGGTCGCCGTGCTTGTTTTCTACACCTACCCCATCCTCATCGCCCTGTTTGGCTGGATCACCGGTACGGACCGGTTTTCAGGAAAGTTACTGGGTTTGCTGACCATTGCATTTGGTGGGCTGGTCATCGTTCTGGTCGACTCCCCGGTACAACTCGACCCGGAAGGTCTGGCCTACTCGGTGGCCGCAGCGCTGGTCATGGCTGCCATGCTGCTTACAAGCGAAAAAGCACTGAAACAATACGACAACTACCAGGTTCTGTTGAATTCGCTGACGGTTGTCACGGCCATTATCCTGGTCATGTCAATGACCATTGTGGACCTCGCCCTGCCCACAATAGCAGCTGGCTGGCTGTTCTTTGCCGGCAGTTCAGTATTTTATGTCACGGCGACATTCTGCCTGTTCACGGCGGTCAGCATGGTGGGACCGTTGCGAACGGCCATCATCGATACCACCGCACCTGTCTGGGCGATTGTCTTTGGACTGATCCTGCTTAACCAGAATTTGACCGGTCAACAGATTGCAGGAGCGGCCATGGTGGTCACTGCGGTAGGTTTTCACCAGTATCTGAGATCAAGGGTGAATGCCTGATCCGCAATTGAATTCTTCGACGCGGATGTGCCTGAACTGCCCTCTTTCCGGCAGATTCCGAAAACAGGCGGGCGGGGCGTTGCTCGAACCGATTCCAGTCAAAGAAAAGTAAAGTGCCGTGGATGGAAAATATTCCCAATATACAAGGCACCGTGTATAGTACAGGCCCTATGTGAACAACCGGAACTGACCAGGCTCTCCGACCAACCATGTGGAAAATACGGGATTCTGGACGGTTGCCGGAACCTCCGATTCCCAACAATCTATCCGGATCGAAAACCAAACCATTACCCCTTACGCAGGAGACAACCACAGTGAATACCGTACCGCCAGACCCCTCCGAAACGACTTACACCATGGGTTACAGCGAGGATTTCCAGAAATTGCTCAGAAGACGGAATGCCCAATCGAATGCGGCGCATCTTCTCCCGTACCTTGAGCCCGGCCTGCAGGTCCTGGACCTCGGTTGCGGTCCCGGAACGATTTCCATGGGCCTTGCTCAGGCGGTCGCACCCGGAAAAGTGCATGGTGTGGATGTCGAAGCCTCCCAGATTTCCCTGGCCCAGGCGGCCGCCTCGGACGGGGGGCACCACAATACTGTCTTCCAGACGGGAGATGCGACGGCGCTTGACTTTTCGGACAATACCTTCGATATCGTGCACTGCCATGCCGTACTCATGCATGTTCCGGATACACAGGCTGTGTTGGCGGAGGCGATCCGGGTGTTAAAGCCAGGAGGCATCCTCTCCTCCCGGGACCTGATTGCCGGTTCATCATTTTTCGAGCCGGACATGGGAGACCTCGGCAGCGCCTGGATCACCTTTACCTCGCTCCTCAGGGCCAATGGAGGTCATCCGCAGATGGGCAAGGAACTCAAACGCCTGTTTCTGGAAGCCGGGTTTTCAGACGTGATCGCAAGTGCCTCATTTGAACCGTTCAGCACTGCAGAAGACGTTGAATTTCTGTACAACTTTTCGGTGGGCTGGTTTTTTTCCCCGGATACCGTGAAAGCCGCTGTCAAGCACGGTTTGGCCAGTCAGGAGCAGTTCGACAGCTGGCTCAGCATGCTGGCTGAGTGGAAAACCCTTCCCGGCGCATTTGGCGCCTTCGCCTGGGGAGAGACCCTGGGACGCAAGCCCTGACCATATCCATTTTTTTCAATCCACGGCTTCGGGGGACCGAAAGCACCTCCCCGGGCGTTTCCATTCGGTGACGGGGACCTGATCCGGATGCGGTGACATGAAACTGTCAGGGTGTGCACGTCCCCTTCCAAACCGACATGGGCCCTTGCCGAACGCGGATATCTGTTGAAACAGATCGTCAGGACTTGTGCAGGGGGATCGCGGTGGTATATTTGATTTGTTCCATCGCAAAATTCGAGCTGACATCATTGATGTCAATTTTTTCAATGAGGTTCTGGTAAAAACGGTCATAGGCCCTGAGGTCCGGGACCACAACCCGCATCAAATAGTCGACATCTCCGCTCATGCGGTAAAACTCGACCACTTCGGGAAAACTGTTGACGATAACCGAAAACCTGCGAAACCACTTGGCATTGTGCTGATTGGTCCGTATGGTCACAAACACATCCATGTCGCGGTTGAGTTTTTCACGGTTCAGCAGCGCGACCCTCTTGCTGATCACCCCTGATTTTTCCATCATCTGTATACGCCGCCAGCAAGGCGTCTTGCTCAGGTTGACTTTCTCCGCAATCTCGGACGCACTCAAACTCGCGTCATGCTGTAAACAGTCCAATATCTTTAAATCAATTTGATCCATATCCTATAAACGATTATCACAGTAGTATTTTATTCTAAAATATTTCAAAATTATAAACCAAATTGGAACACAATCTCAATCATTTTAAGCCAAAATACCTTCAAACCAACCGAGATTAAAACCAATGGCATATTTCACACGGCACCTGGAAGAGGTCAACGAATCCTATTTTCAACATATGCGGCACGCTGCCCGGTTTTCCATGAAGCTGGCTGTTGGCAGCATGGCCTGTTTGGTTCATTCGATTTTTCCGTTTCTTTGTGAAAAAACGGGCAGCGCGATCATCGCCGAAATGCATCATGACATGGTGTTGCATCGAATGCCTCCCGATTCCAACAAGGGGTTGGGTGGACCACTGGGCGATACGGCCTGACAGGGATTGCTTTCGACTGGGGTCCATTCATCCCATCCGGTTCAATCGGCGGGATGGCAATGTGATTCGTACCCGGCTCTCAGGAAAGGTGAATTCCGACGATTTTGGCCAGGAGTATCCGGATTTCAGTGATTGGGGATGCCAGGTTTTCACCCTCCGGCCAACCGGAGTGCCCGGAAGTCAGACTCGGGTCAACAACGCTTCGGTCCCGTTGTGGCCCCGCCTTTCAGTCGGCACCGACCAGAACGCTCGCATCGATTTCCTCCATGGAGACGCGTCCGATCTGGGCCAGTGTGGACCGGATTTCCTGAACCAGGATTTCCACCATCCGCTCCAGCCCCGCCTCCCGGTGCGCACCAATCCCGTACAGGAAGGGACGGCCCAGCATGACGTAATCGGCCCCTTTTGCCAGCGCCTTGACCACCGCCTCTCCATTGCGTATCCCGCTGTCAAACAAAATCGGATATTTCTCTCCGACTGCCTGTCGAATCCCGGGCAGTACATCGATGGTAGTCGGCGCACTGTTCAATTGACGACCCCCATGGTTTGAGACATAGATTCCATCGGCACCGGCCTGCTGAATTCTGAGCGCATCGTCTACCGAGGTAATCCCTTTGATGATCAGGTTTCCTTTCCACTTCGACCTGAGTTTGTCCAGAAACGCCCAGTCCACCCAGGCCCGGCTGTCCGACCGCTTGAACCCGCTGTCCGAGTTCTGGGCCCGCACATTGACCAACTGGGGTTTCCCGATGGCCAGTGTGGAAAGTGACCAGTGAGGATGAGTCGCAAAATCGACAAATTGTTTCATGCCTATTTTAAAGGGGGCTTCGAATCCATTTCTCTGTTCCCGGTTCCGTTTTGCCACCTCGGGAACATCCACCGTCAACAGCATGGTTTCATAGCCACTTTTTTCTGCCCGTTCCACCAGAGCCATGGTCATTTCCTCGTCAGGGCCTACATAAAGCTGAAACCAGCAGTTTCCACCAGCATGCTGTCTCATTTCTTCAATGGAACAGGAGCCCATCGTGGACACCCCCACCGGAATGTCGTACCTCCTGGCGGCCTGCGCGAGCATGCGATCCGCCTTCGGCCAGGCCAGGCCCGCCAACCCCATGGGCGCAATCCCAAAAGGGAGGCCCCACTCCCTGCCCAACAGGTTTTTTTTGAGTACGCGGGTCCCCACTTTCACCAAAACACGGGGTTGCAGCCGGATTTGATCGATTGCCGATGTGTTGAAATGGTTCAGTTCCTCGTTACCCGCCGCCCCATCGATATAGTCAAACGCGAGACGAGGCAACTTGCCACGGGCAATCCTTCGTGCATCCTCAATACTGAAAATTGGCTTCACCATGATATCGAGTATAGACAACCTGTAGTCATATAAATACCTCCGGTCTCGACCAATCTGAAATTGTGATCTGGCTCACCCGGGCCTTTGCCGGGCGCATCATCGCAATGCGATCCAGGAACCATTTTGATACAGGGATTACAAAATCGGGCTGTGTGAAGCCCATGGTGGGATGTTCCCAATCGAGGCTGATGCACGCGTTGGATGTACGCTTGCAAGCAGCGGTATGTACTGCATTAAAAACAACACTTGTAACATGTTGGATATTTTGCCATTTTGGACTATCTTTCAGGCTGATAATAATTGCCAATGAGAAAATCATGCGTCTATCCATTGAAATCACCCGGGAGCAACACAAAAAACTGAAAACGACCGTAGCGATGCAGGAGAAATCCATCAGGGATTATGTACTGGATCGAACGTTGCCGGACCACGAAGTGGAACCGTGCCCAAGGAACTCGACGCGTTCCTTCTGCCCCAGGCGGAGGAAGAATCCACCCGGTAATCCAGACCTGTTTCCGTGGACCCGGCAAGGCCCATGCCCGGAGCCGGGACGGTTGAAGCACACTGCATTGCAGTCCACAGACGGCAGATCGGTATAACATGAGTTTTCACGTTCTGGAAAATCAGTATATCCTGCTCGCTGATGGCCGTCGGCTCGCCTCCAGAATCTGGTTGCCGGATACGGTTACAGAGACTCCGGTCCCTGCGATACTGGAGTATCTGCCCTATCGAAAGCGGGATGGAACAACGGATCGTGACGAATCAACGTATCCGGTTCTGGCCGAGGCAGGGTATGCGGGGGTTCGGGTTGACATCGCGGGTCATGGCGAGTCAGACGGAGCCTTTGATGACGAATATTCGCCCCGGGAAATGGCGGATGGGTTGGCGGTCATTGCCTGGATTGCCGGACAGGCGTGGTGTGATGGCAATGTCGGCATGATGGGAATTTCCTGGGGAGGATTCAACGGATTGCAGCTGGCCGCTCTGCGGCCCCCTGCCCTGAAAGCGGTGATCGCCATCGGCACCACCGTGGACCGTTACAATGACGACATTCATTACAAGAATGGAGGCCATCTGTACTCGAATTTCTGGTGGTCAAGTGTCATGCTGGGATACGCTTCCCGACCGCCCGACCCCGAACTCGCAGGAGCGCAGTGGCGCGCCATGTGGCTGCATCGTCTGGCTACCCAGCCTTTCCTGCTTCCCAACTGGCTGAACCACCAGCGGCGAGATGCCTACTGGAAACATGGCTCCATTTGTGAAAACTACGCGGAGATCACCATTCCTTGCCTGGTGATCAGCGGTTGGGCGGACGGGTATCTCAATGCTCCGCCCGCAACCGTGGAAAACATGGGTACGCGCACCAAGGCGATCAATGGCCCATGGATTCACAGGTACCCCCATTTTGCCTATCCGCATCCCCGGCTGGATTTCCATCTGGAAGCAATTCGCTGGTGGGACCGATGGCTGAAGGGAATTGAAAATGATGCCACTGCCCTCCCCGATTATCGCGCCTACATCCTCGAAAACATCCGCCCTTCAGACTGGCGGGAATATGATCCTGGCCGCTGGGTCGCAGAGAAAAACTGGCCTTCAAACAATATCCTGCCGACGAAATATTACCTGGATAATCAGAAGTTGAAACCTGATCCTCCCAAACAGGGCCAGTCCTGGTCGATTTGTTCGCCCCAGGACTGTGGTCTGGAATCCGGAGAGTTCTTTCCATTGAAACCAGACCGGGAAATGCCCGGAAACCAGTGTGAAGACGATGCCGGTTCGCTGGTGTTCGACACCCCGCCCCTGGACGCCGACCTGGAAATTCTGGGACGTCCAATCCTGAAACTGAAAGTGGCCATTGACCGGCCCGTTGGAAACCTCATTGCCAGGCTGGTGGATATACACCCGGATGATGTCGGATACCGGGTCAGCTGGGGAGTTCTGAATCTTTGCCATCGAAACAGCCAGACATTCCCGGAATATATGATTCCGGGTGAATCGGTGGAAATCACCCTGCGGCTGGATGAATGCGGGTACCGGTTTGTGGCAGGACACCGGATCCGGATTGCCCTGTCAACCGCCTATTGGCCAACGATACTCCCTCCCCCCGAGATTGTGACCGCAACCCTGAGCACTGGTGGTTCTGCATCCCTCACCCTGCCGGTGAGGACCGGAGGCGAGGAATGCAGCCTGCCCGTTCCGGGTAATCCCGACCCGCTTCCAGTACATGAGATGGCGTCATCCCCACGCTACAAAAGAAAGGTCTCCCGCAACACAAAAGACAACTCAACCATCATGAGAATCCTCGACGATACCGGTGAGCAGGTGCTGCCCGGGCACGGACTGCGGGTCCGGCAGAAACATGTCAACCAGTGGAAGATCAACCTCCATGATCCACCGATTGCCTCCATGAAAGCGAAATTCATCTGCTGGATGACCCGGGGCCACTGGCGTATCAAAACTGTTGCCCGAAGCGAGCTCGTCCTGGACCGGACTCGATTTCATATTCGAGGGGAAGTCAAGGCATATGAAAGGGGTGCCGTGATCCATGTCAGGAGGTGGAAACAGTCCATTCTTCGTGACTTCATGTAGTCAGTCACTGACGCGAAGAAATTGACGATTCCCGACATCCCGACAAGACAGGTTCCATTCGACAGTTTCAGCGCCGACTGGTGATTTGCTGGAAAGTAAGGACCACCCCGTATCATTCACTGGAACCTCTGAGGAACCGGATACGGGAGCCCTGAACCGGTCGTGATATCATACGGGGGTACACGGTTCAAAACGGGTGCGACGGAATCAAAGCCGGGATTCAGGCGACCCGTGCAGGGGCTGTCGAGAAAAAAGGGATTGTCTCGAAGGAGCCGTTCTATCCTGGACTGCACTCCCGGGTACACTGGGAACATCGAAGACACCGCAGGAACCGGGCCCGGGTTCGATTTTATTGATCCTGAAAAACCGGACACCGGAGCCCTTGTTTTATGCAACAGACCGAATGGACAGAATTTGTCAGACAGATATCAAATGCGAGAAACCTACATCCAGGGCTGGTACGAACTGGATGGAGACAAGCTGTTACAGGCGACCAGGGAGGATTTTCGATTCGAGGACCCCGCCGAACCGGCATCCGTGAACCGGGAAGGACTGGTCGACTATATGCACCGATGGGACCGGTGGACCCGGTCAGCAGGCGCCCACAACCAGTGGAAACTCACCGATGAGGTCAGGCAGGACAGGAATGACATCTTGACGGATTGGGAGTGGTGGGAATTGATTGGCACTGACCTGTGCGGGGCCGCACTCGTAAAAACCGGAAACGAGGGGGTTTTTCTGGAATGCATCACCTACTTCGACCGAAAAACCCGCTGTCATCGGAAGACCTGATCGGAATGACCCCCATGGCTCGGTTTATGCGGATTTTCCCCTCATCCTTGAATTTCAATCACTGCTCCTCTGGGTGAATCACCGCTGATTTTTCCAATAACGGAAGGACAGGCAGAACAGACCAACAGAATATCCTGCTCGGCTTTCAGTTCAATATAGTCCCCCTTTGCTGCCGGGGACGGCCGATCGATCAGATTCATTTGCCCGTCCACCTCCGTCTGTTCAAACAGGTTCCACGGGCAGGGAACCGTTTTCAACTCATAGCCGGCATCCTCCATGACCCTGATCAGGTTGTCGTGGCAGTTCGGTTGGGAATGGGAACTTCCAAAGAACGCGTAACTCCCGGCACTGCAGGCCGCATGCAGTGTGTCGTGTGCACCTGGAGAACAATCCCTGAGTATTGTCACCATGGGATTGAAGCGGTTGCTGACCAGTTGGTCTCCGGGCCGGAAAAAAAGATGGTACGTCGCGGAGCGACTGTGGGCCATCGACAAGTATTCGTCGGTCTGCAACAGATTGAATGCCCAGGTATCCACAACCTGTCCTCCTTCAGTATTGATGATGCGTACATGCTGCCCGCTTGAAACCGGGACACCAACGGCACATCCCGGGAGAATGGGGGTTCGGCTGTTTGTTGGAAGGGGAATTGGCATCGGTTTTCCTCAGGGTCGATATTGGCGGTACCAATTCGGCCTGGCATTGAACCGCGCATCCGAATCGGAACGGCTTGACCCGCCGCGGTTCCATACCCGGAACATCAAACAACCATTGATCATCGGGTCCTGCCACCCGCCGGTAGTCCGCACCATCTCTATCAACCATCCCTGTGGATGCGGGGAACGGAACAGGCTTTGGGTTGAAGCCCTGATGATATCATGGAGGCGGCGAGATCATGAATTTCTGCCATCCCCTTTCTCCTTCCCCGCTGCCCATAACCCGGGACAGCGGAGTCATCAAGCTGTGCCGATGCAACCAACCGGACCGAAATAAACTCCCCGGGGAAGAAACCGAAAACCCGAAAGGAACCCGGCCGATGAAAACATCTACTCTGTGTGGATGACATGATGCAGGAATTCGGCGAAAATGCCGGGAACGATTCGACCGCCGCCGGATATTTCAACTGATACCATGCACGACTCTTCTGCCATGACCCATCCCAACATCCTCTGGATCTGTACGGACCAGCAACGCTCGGACAGCCTGGGCTGTTCCGGCAATGAAACTGTCAACACCCCCAATCTGGATCGCCTGGCCGCCAGTGGTACCCGCTTTGCCAGGCACCACACACCGATGCAGATCTGTTCACCCAGCCGGGCCACCCTCTTTACGGGCCTGTATCCCAGAAATCACGGATTGATTACCAATGGCCGGGCGCTGGACCCTTCCATCCCCACCCTCACGGAAAACCTGGCGAAGAGCGGCTATTCGACCCACAGTGTGGGCAAACAGCACTTGCAGCCCCTCCTCGCTCCGGCAGAACTGAACATGCCCGATTCCAGGGCTTTCTGGAAAAACGAACGTTCGAGTAAGTGGAATGGTCCTTATTACGGGTTTCAAACCCTGGACCTCCTCCTCGGCGAATCCGATACCGCGGCCATTGCCGGACATTATGCAAACTGGCTGAAGGAAAATCATGCCGAAGCGGCCAAGCTGTTACAGGTGGACGCCGCGATAGCCCGCCCGCCTGAGGACCTGGATGAGATATGGAAATCAGCCATCCCGGCAGAACTCCACTACAACAGCTGGATTACCCGACAGGCCGTCCACTTTATTGAACAGGCTGAATCCTATCATCCTTTCTTTCTGTTTGTTTCCTACCCGGACCCCCATCACCCCTTTGCTCCCCCTGCCGAATACGCAGACCGCTACCCCTGCTCGGAGATGCCCTTGCCACGGGCGGACCCCGGAGAACTGGACCGTCTTCCGGATTACTACCGCAACCTCTTTCCAAAAGGCCAGGGTTTCAGGGAACTCTACTGGGCAGCCACCGATGATGAAGCGGGTTCCATGATTACCACGGAAGAGATCAGCGACCGGTCCATGCAACAGGCCATCGCGCATACCTATGGGATGATTGAAATGATTGACGAGGGGGTGGGGAAAATCATGCGCGCACTGGAAGACCAGGGCCGTGCCGATAACACGATTGTGGTCTTCACTTCCGATCATGGAGAGTTGCTGGGGACCCACGGCCTGTTGCATAAAGGACCGCCGCCCTATCGGCAACTGACTGAAATCTCCCTGATCATGTCGGGGCCCGGGATCGGTGCCGGCCAGACCACCCACGCGTTATCCAGCCATATCGACATCGTGCCAACCATGTTTGATCTCACCGGGATTCCCTGTGATCCGGAAAACACCGATGGGAAGTCCCTGGTCCCACTTCTTGCGGGAGCGAATTCCGGTATCCGGGAGTATCTTTTTGGCGAATATCACCCAACTGTCCGCAATGACGTCTATAACCAGACCGTCCAAACCCTCGACTGGCGCCTGACGATTTACCCCAACCAGTCACAATGGGGAGAACTTTTCCATCTGAAATCTGATCCGGATGAACACCGGAACCTGTACTACGAACCGGCTTTCAGGAGTATCCGCTGTGAACTGTCGGAACTGCTTGGGACAGAATTCCCGCCCAATATGGATGTCGGCAGCGAAATGCTGTGCAAATGGTAGTTTTCAGGTTGACGGCCCGGACTGTTCCAGCTGTTCAATCACTGCATTGACATCGGCCACCGCGCGTTTCAGCTGTTCAATAATTTCTTCTTCCTTCTCCGACATGTCCTGGTTTTGGATCAGGCGCTGAAGTTTGCCCTGGGCAAGCCAGGCCCCGTGGCGCGCCAGTTCCGCTTTGATTCCCGGTTCTCCGTAATGAACGATATCGTGAATCGCGGTCGGGTCGGGACAGGAAATATCCTCCGCGACCTGCCCCGGTACAATGGTAATCCGGTCCCCGGGCTCCAGTAGTCTGGCCGCACGGTGGACCACCATATTGCCCTGCTGGAAAATGGCATATCCGGCCTGTGGAAACCGGGTCTGGATTACCCGGCTTTCATCCAGTTCATCGACGATTCCATCTCTGACCTGATGCACGGCCATACCAAACATTTCAGCCACTTCGTATTTGGTCCCCTGAAAATATTCAAAATTCCCCCCTTTCAACTTCCCCGGGTCAGTCACCATCACGACATAATCAAACCCGATTCCATCGTAATGCCAGGAATCCACGGCCTGGGTGATGTCATCGGGAGAATAGTTGACATAGAGTTGCTGGGACGGCAGGGAGTGCGGCCCAAGCCGGGTCCCGCTGATGGAGGACATGTGCTCCAGGATCACCGGACATGCACACAGGTCCCTGAGAAACCGGGACCGATAGACCCCCCCTGCAAGATGGGAAGGGGTCCGGTTTCCACTGATGGATGACCGGACGGCTTTCAGACGGTTCACCACCCGGGAAACCGCTTCGATGCCTTCCTCCGAAAACAATCGAAACGGGGACGTGACCGCGACATTGGAAGGGCATTGACTGATTTCCCGGGGACTGTACCCGAACTCTTCCAGCGTCCAGATGCGTTCCGGCCATTCCGGGGCCAGATGTACCCCGGGGTCGTACCGGACTTCGTCTTCAAAACACTGGTACGGCTGGGGCAAGGATTCGGGAAAGGGTGGCGCTTTGATGTTCAATTTCGTACTTGATTTTCAGCTTCAACCAGACAAAGGGTGACTGGCACTCGGAACAGACTTTTACTGCCAGATCTTCACGATATTGCGGATTATAAACTTTTTTACCATTTCCCCACAGTTTCGGATGAAATGGAAACCGGTTTTAAGGGGGTATAAATGGCTGCATTCCAGCGGGTTGGCACCGGCTGACACTGCATTCGGACATATCCGGTTCTGTCCCCTTTCCATTCAGGAGCCCCGGTCAAAGTAGTTTGACGCGTCTGCACTCAAACGTGATAATCAAATGGAATCCGGTTCACGGGTTGGCTAGCTTTACTCCCGGACCCCATGCAACGGTCTTTTGACAAACTACGAATGAATTCACCGCCATCCAGTCTTAACTCCGCACTGCGGTCATCCTGGGCATTACTCCTGGGATTTGGAATCCTGATGCTTGGAGACGGCCTGCAGGGGACCCTGTTGGCGGTCCGTGCAGACCAGGAAGGCTTCAGCGCAACCGTAACCGGGATGATCATGTCCTCGTTTTACCTGGGGTTTCTTTGTGGTTCCATACTGACCCCCAGAGTGATGACTCTGGTTGGACATATCCGGGTATTCGCGGCCCTGGCTGCACTCGCGTCCGCCACCATTCTTGTCCATGCTGTCTTTGTCGAAATTCCAGCCTGGATTGCATTGAGATTCCTGAGCGGCATCTGCTTTGCCGGGCTCTATGTCGTTGCAGAAAGCTGGCTCAATGATCGCGCCACCAACGAAACCCGGGGAAAGCTGTTGTCCCTGTACATGGTGGTCACTTATATGGGGGTCGGTATCGGACAACTGTTCCTGAATCTCGCCGATCCCCGGGGCTACCCGCTGTTTGTGCTGACCTCCGTACTGATTTCCATTGCGGTGGTTCCCTTGCTACTTTCCGCCAACGACACCCCCGGGTTCGACGAGTCCGTTCGCCTGAAACTGAAGGAACTCTTCCGAATCTCCCCACTGGGAATCGTCTGCATGTTTATCGAAGGCCTGGTCACCGCTACTCTTTTTGCACTGGGGCCCATTTATGGCCAGCGTCTCGGCTTTAATCTCGAGGAAATTTCCTACTTCATGGCCTCCGCCGTGGTGGGCACCATATTGCTGCAATGGCCAATCGGCGCACTGTCAGATCGGTTTGACCGTCGGCTGGTACTGACCGTTGTCGCTTTTCTGGCTTCCGCTGCCGCATACCTCTGTATCCGGGCAGAGTATGAGTCGACCATCGTGCAATTTCTCACTGTTGGCCTGTTTGCCGGGCTGGCCCTGCCTCTTTACTCCGTCTGTATTGCTCATACCAACGATCACCTGGAGCCGAAGCAGATGATTGCAGCCAGCGGGACCCTGGTCCTTGTGGGTGGAATCGGAGCCATCATCGGCCCCGTGGTGGTCGCCGCGTTGATGGATTTTTACGGGAATGACTTTTTTTTCTGGTGCATGGGCGGTGCACACTTGATTACCGGACTGTTCGCACTGTACAGAATGGCAAAACGCCCGGCGACTCCATTGGCCAAACAGGGGTCATTTACCCCGGCCGCCATGCACCCGTCCAGCTCTGTCATCGAGTGCATGCAACAACATGCCATGGAAGAGTCCTCTTCCGAAGATTCTTCTGGCAAACAGAAGTGACCGTATCCATGATTCACAGAATAACCGGATTCTCCAGTCCTTGATTTTTTAAACCTGCGCCCAAGCGGTGGCACCCCGTCTTGCGCCAGTCCCAGAAAAAAAACCAACCCGATCTGGATGGTGCCCAGTGCAAACCCGCTTTTTCCAGCGTCCTGTAGAACTGCTTTACCAATTCCCTTCGATGCACAAAAATCAGTATCTCGTGTCCATTTCCACGCATGGAATACGCCAGATTCCCGGCAATGACTGTTTTTCCGGAACCCATGGCCGCCTCAGGTCGCCACATCGTTGAAATTTACAGCTTTACCGTTGACCATTTTATAGTTGATCCCACCGGGATTGATGTGTGCCAGATCCAGTTCCTTCCCGCAGACCATGAATGCAGGAGGCTGGTTTCGACCACACACAGTCGCCATCAGGTCCGCCAAATGCATCTGGTTTTTCTCATCCAGGTTGTTTACCTCATCCAGGATGACCACCAGTGAACGGGTGAACCGGGAAATGGCCAGTTGCAGGGTGAACTGAGCCCTCCTCCGGTCAGATTCGGCGCACAACTTGATAAAGGAACGACCGCCTATGCTGATCGAATACGTGCGGTCCAGTTTGACCCGGGGCCAACCAGTCAGGTCACTGATAATTTTCAGAACTCCGTCAAATAGTTCCATGTTCTCCTCCATGCAGGTTGCCCGAACACCTTTTGGCCCCACAATCTGCATGATGGTCTGGTACGCGATGATATTCTCATGAATGCTCCGTGCATCATCTCTGGACTCCACGATACGGATCTGGTCCTGGGTCTCCTGGATTTTAAATTCCATCCTTTCAATATCATCCTTCTTCAACTCAACCGGGTTTTCGTGCGCCAGTCTTGCCAGGTCATGCAAATGATCGACTTCGGCCTTGAGTCGTTTCCCTTCCTTCACAACAGACTCGAATTCCTGTTGCATGGGGAGATAGGTGAACTCCCAGTCCTTCTTCTCCTGAACGATGGTTTCCCGTTGTTCCTGGTATTTAACGAGCTCCTGTTCATACGCCTTTTTCCGCAACTCCTCACCGTCCCCGTCATGAACCAGCAAACGGTGGTCGGATTGAATCAATGTGGACGAACACACCGGACATTCCAGCACGGGGTTGCCTGAGCCGCTCGCTCCTCGGGACCTGATTTGCTTCAAACGGATAGTGGCGTCGGTCAACCGGGAACAAATATCCACGTATTCCTCTCCCGGCTCAACCAGACTGGTTTTCAGCTCGGTCGCCCGCTCGCGCAACTTGTCCAGCCTTTCCCTCGTTTCCTCCAGTTTCGCGAGGGCTTCCCTGCCCCGCTCCACATCGCCACGGGCAATCGCCTGATCGACATGCAGGGATCGTAGCATTCCCTGCTGAAAGGCCTGTTTTTCCTCCAGTTTCTGCACAGTAACGTCGTTCAGTGAAGACACCCAGGTCTTGGGCACCCAATCGGCACCCTTTGTCTGTCCCCACGTCTCTCCCGTGATCCTTGTCCACGCCCGTTTGCTATTTCTGGCCCGTGACTGGTACATCTTGAAGACAATCTCGATATCTTCTTCGCGAACCATCCGCATGAGTTCCTCCAGCGTATCGGCCTGAATGTGTGGTGTCAGTTGGGCCTGGATGTGCGGTTTCAGCTGGGTCTCCAATTTCTCATTCAGAATGTGTGCAGGAGGCAGGAACAGACCTTCCCACAACGCATTCTTTTGGGGTTGCGTCATCTGTCCGCAGAAATCGACCAGGCTGACCGTTTCTGCACAGGGCCGGTGAAAATTGGATTCAAAAACGCTCATTTCTCCGGATGCCGCGTTCCATCGGGAGACCAGTTCGCCATCGGTACTGAACAGGGCCTCCCCGAACTCGGCGTTGTCCCGCAGGTAAATCTTCTGCTTGACTTTTCCGCCCGCAGGATTCCCTTCTCCCGTGAGGAGGGCGCCGGTCAGGATCGCGAGGGAGGTTTTTCCCGTGGCATTCAACCCGGTTATACCGGTTACCTTTCCTGGAACAAGGTCGATATCCGCTTCATTGATAGCCAGCATGTTTTTTATTTTTATGTTGATCATTGGTCTCGCCAGGCAGTCCCGAATAATGGGATTATTTTTTTACGGAATCGGTAGTTGCGAGCTGGTCGTTACTGAAAATGCCGAAAATATGCACGGGGAAGCAGACACCGTTCACGATGAACGGGGTTCTGTGCCCGATTGCAGAAGACCAAGAAACTGATCATGGACAAAGACTGTATGCCGGTCCCTGCCGGTTATTTCCCGAACAATATCCAGGCTTTCCAAAGCTGAGACGCTTCTAAGGATGGTTGGAAGGGACAAATGGCAACTGTCCCTGATCGTTGCGCTCATACCATCCAACCGTCCGATGGCAATATTGGCCTGGCCCAGGAACGGATAAAGTCCAGCCATGTTCAAAGGGAGAAGTGAACGCAACGGCGGGGGAATATAGGAATAATAGGTTTCTCCCGCGATAGCGGAACTTTTAATATAGCGGCCAATACGTCGTGGTTTGTTTGTCATGTCTTACTAAAGAGTTCAATATTTTGGTCAGTAAAAAGAATTTAGCGACCACATATAAAACTTGTAAGGAGGTAACTAACATAAACGGGTATTTATGGTAGTTACCAGGCGGTGCTCACAGAGGGAGGACCGGGAACCGAAGAAGAAGGCATACTGTACAAATAACCGCGCAACGGGAAGATTCATGCCGTCATTCGAGCAACTGAAAAACCTGTCTGGTCAAACCATATCCCAACACACCTTGACGGAGCGGTATTCCATGACTCATGGTTTCAGGCGGCAATGAAAACTCCAAACCATCGAATGGTCAGGAACACATGGGTACAGGGCAGTGCCCCCCTTCCTGTTGTCAGCACCGGCGGGACCAGAAACCAGACGATCCCGGGTTCCTGTCTTCCGCAGGCTTTATCCACAGGGGAACAAACGCCGCTGATTCGAGAAGCACTCTCTTCTTCCAGAAACCGGACTTCGCCGCGACACGCTTTCATATCCATCCACTGCCCCATTCGGGCAGTGTGCTCCTGGATTCAGAGAAACGTTCGTAAACCACCGCTACTCGGCAGATTTATCGCCCCCTCTCCCAGTTCACACAGGGGTTATTCAGCGGATCTCCCGGTTTTTATCCCGCTGCGGGCAATTGTTTATCCTCACCGATCTTTTCATACCCGTGCAGGATTTGCTGGGTTTCGGCTTCGGCTGCTTTCAGTTCATCTATCGTACGGTGGCAGGCAATTTCATGGCCATCGTCCAATACCCGTATCGGGGGGCTTTCTGATTCACAGGTCCCATCAATGCCCATCGGGCACCGGTTAAAGAACGGGCATCCGATCTTGGTGATTTCGACCCCCTTGGCGATCCCAACCGCCATTTCCCGCTTGGTCATCGTATCTTCCAGCCAGCCGATCCGCATCTCTGGCACCGAACTGATCAACAACCGGGTATAAGGGTGAAACGGGGGAGTCAACACTTCGTCCGTGGGACCCTGTTCTACCACACGGCCCGCATAAAGCACCACAATTTCATCCGCAAAGGACGCGACGGTAGAGAGGTCATGACTGATAAACACAAACGACACACCGGTTTTATCCCGAAGCGCAGTCAATAACTTGATTACATTGGCGCCGACGATGGAATCCAGCGCTGAGGTAACCTCGTCGCATAACATCACTTCCGGGTTCGCAGCCAGTGAGCGAGCCATGTTGATACGCTGTTTCTGGCCGCCGGAAAGCTCCATGGGATAACGGGTGGCAAATTCTGCCGGCAGTTCCACCATGTCCAGTATCTCCACCACCTTGGCGTGTTTCTCTTTTCCCTTGTAACCGTGATAAAACTCCAGCGGCCGGCCAATGATATCGCCAATGACCTGTTTCGGATTTAACGCCGTATCCGCCATCTGGAAAACGAACTGGATCTTCTGGAGTTCTTCCAGACTTCGGTCATGCAGACTTCCCTCCAGGTCTTCCCCATCCAGCAGCACATCACCCCTTGCCTGGGGAAGCAGGCCTGCCATGACCCGGGCCAGCGTGGATTTTCCACATCCCGATTCCCCGATCACCCCGACCACATGGGCATTTTCAACTTTGACACTCACATCACGAAGAATGGGCACTTTGGGCTCGTTGTTGATGATTCCACCATAGCCCGCCGTCATGTCCTTGACTTCAATCGCCGGCAAGTGGCGGTCATGTTCACTGCCGACTTCCGTCCCCATCCCTGCGGTGGGCGTCGGACGAACCGCCGCCATCAGTCGCTTGGTATAGGCGTGGGTGGGGTGATTGATGATCTGGTCCACCGACCCCTGCTCCATGATCTCACCGCTATACAGCACGACGATGTGATCAGCCACCTGGGCCACCACCGCCAGGTCATGGGTGACATAAATGGCTGCAGAATTTTCTTCCCGGATGACTTTCTTGAATGCCTTGAGAACTTCGATCTGGGTGGTCACATCCAGCGCAGTGGTGGGTTCGTCCAGTACCATAAGGTCTGGATTGCCACACAATGCCATGGCCGCCATGAGCCGTTGCAACTGTCCGCCGGAGACCTGATGGGGATAACGAAACCCGATCCGGTCCGGATCCGGCAATTCCAGCGCGTGATACAACTCAACCGCACGTTTCGTCGCCTCCTCCTGGTTCAAAACACCATGCAACACCGCGGATTCGGTCACCTGCTCGCCAATGGTGATAGCCGGGTTGAAGGTCGCCGCGGCACTTTGCGCAAGATAAGCCACCCGGGCACCACGCAATTCCCGTTGCTCAATGGGCGACATGGACAATACATCTTTTCCGTGTAACAGGACTTCGCCTCCCGTGAAATGCAGCCCGGGCTTGGTATAGGCCAGCGACCCCAGGGAGATGGTTGTCTTTCCCGAACCGGATTCGCCGATCAGGGCAACGACTTCCCCCTTGTGAATGTCAAAAGTAACGCCCTTGACGATCCGGATTTCTTCCTTCTGTTCATTGTAGGCGCTGATTCTGAGATCTTTAATTTCAAAAAGTTTTTCTTTTTCCATCGTTCTACACCATTTTTTTAGCTAGACTGCCGCCGGACTTCGCGGAAACATCATCCACAATCAGGTTGATCGCGATGGTGAATGTTGCAATGGCAAAGGCCGGCCAGATGGCCGCCCAGGACCCATAGGTCAGCCCCTGCAGGTTTTCCCGCACCATGCTTCCCCAGTCCGACGCAGGGGGTTGGACCCCAAGACCCAAAAAGCTCAGGCTGGAAATGAACAGGACCACAAAGACGAGACGCAAACCAAAATCCGTCGCCAGCGGCATGGCGGCATTCGGCAACACTTCAGCCCGGATGATCCACCAGACCCCTTCCCCCCGTGCCTTCGCCGCTTCGACAAAATCCTGCACCATAATATCCTGGCCCAGGGCCCGGGCAATGCGAAAGACACTGGTAGCGTAGATCACCGCCGCGGTCCCCACCAATATGGCGATGGATGACCCCAGCGCCGCAATCACGATCAAGCCCAGCATGATCGTCGGTAGCGCAAGGATGGCATCGTTCACCCGGCTAATGCCCATGTCGATCCACCCTCCTTTCACAGCAGCCAGTATGCCCAGGGTAATTCCCATCAGGTAGGCCAGAAAAGTCGAGGCAAGGGATATTCCAATGGTGTTTCGAGCCCCATAAATGATTCTGGACAAGGTATCCCGGCCCAGATAATCCGTACCCAGGTAAAAATTATCATAGGCATCCAGGAAACTGTCATCTCCCTCCATATCCATCTCATGATAGGGTGCAATCGACGGACCTATGAAACAGATCACCAGCCAGAAGGCCACGATAGCCACCGAAATCTTCCCCACCAAAGAGAGCTTGATTCTGCGTTTGGGGGGCGCATCGGGCAATTCATCGAACGTATCGAGCTGGGCGATTACTTCTTCTTCTTTTGTTTTGTTTTCTTCAGTCATCAGTATCTCCTCCCGAATTATTTAGGTTGCCGGAGGCGTGGATTTGAAAGGATCGAAGCAATATCAGCCAGCAAAATCAGCAGCACATACGTACCGCAGAATATCATTGCGCAGGCCTGCACCAGCGGAAGGTCACGGGTCTGTACGCCATCAATCATCAATTTCGCCAGACCCGGGTAGGCAAAGATGGTTTCCACAATCACCACGCCACTCACCAGGTACGCGAGGTTCAATGCGATGACATTGACAATGGGGCCGATGGCGTTGAAAAAGGCATGACGAAGAATGATTCTTCTCCTGGGCACCCCTTTCAATATGGCCATTTCGATGTAGGGCGAACTCATCACATTGAGAATCCCTGCCCGGGTCATTCTGATCATTTGTGCAGAAACCACAATCACCAGGGTCAGCAGCGGCATGGCCAGGGCTCTCAACAGTTCCATAAATGATTCATTGCCGGTCAGGTAGGCCGTTGATGGCAACCAGTGCAATTCCACCGCCAGGATGAGCACCAGAATCGTCGCAATGAAAAACTCCGGTACCGAAATCGTGCACATCGTGCCGAAGGTGACAATACGGTCCAGCCAGGTTCCAGGGTGCATGGCCGCCCACAATCCCAGGGCAATGGAAATCGGGATCGAGATCAAGGCGACCAGACCGGCCATCACCATGGTATTTCCCATGCGACCACCGATCAGACTGGAGATGGTTGCTCCACCCGCTTTCGATATCCCAAGATCTCCGATTGCCATGTTACCGAGCCAGGAAAAATACCGGACATAACCGGGTTGATCCATGCCGAGTTCAGCACGCAGTGCGGCCAGGGTTTCAGGTGTCGCACTCTGGCCAAGAATAATCTGTGCAACATCCCCGGGAAGGATGCTGGTGGCCAGGAAAACGATGATGGAGACCACAATTAATGTGGCAAAACCGATCGCAATCCGGCGTAAAACCATTTGTGTCATCATAAGCAAAGTCCTCTGGTGTGGAGACTATCTGTCATTTTCTTACCCCCCCGGGGGGATTCTATTTGTTCGGGTAAAAACAAAAATGGTCCGCACAAAGTCTCTTCATGCGGACCATAATCGGAAACGAACCTGTTGCTATCTATCTGCGTGAGCGTTACGCCAGCCAGATAAATTCAGGCCACTCACAGGCACCCAGCTGCCCCAGTGGAACCGTGGGCATGTTCATCACATTGTCCGCGATACCATCGTTGATATTGGAAAATGCGGGAATCACCATTCCACTGCCTTCATGGATCAGGGTCTGCATTTCGCAATACATGTTGTGACGCTTGACCGGATCGGTTTCCGCCAGGGAAGAAGACAACAGTTCTCCCATTCGGTCATTGTTCCAGTAGGTGTCATTCCAGGCGGCACCCGGTCCGAACTGGATCGCCATTTGGGAGTTGGCAGTAGGCCGCATGTTCCACGTAACCACATTGAGTGGCTCATTCATCCAGATTGCTCCCCAATACCCATCCGTTGGCACTTTCTTTATTTGAAGATCAAAACCGATTTTCGCACAGTTGGCCTGAGCAAGCAGACAGACATCTTCAATTCCTGGCGTCACGGGGGCAACATACAGTTCCGCAGAACTGTATCCGGATTGTTCAAAATGAAACTTCGCCTTGTCCGGGTCAAACGGTCGCTGGGGCAGTTCCGAGCAGAAATCCGGGCCGTGAGCAGCCATAATCGGCGTGTCGTTGCCGATGGACCCCTTGTTTTTCAGCACTCTGTCGACGATCCGTTCCCGATCCTGAATGTATTGCATTCCTTTCACAAAATCGTCATTGCTGCCGGGTTCAGCATTCTTCAGGCAACAAATCCCCAGTTGCAGCGCCGCAGGGGTGGAAAGCAGGGTCACACCACTGGCTTCCTCAACCTGCCGAAATGATTTCGGGTCGATGGACGTGGCCAGTTGGATATCGCCTGCCAGCAATGCATTGACCCGGGCAACGGGGTCCGTAATCGCCGTAATTTCAATGACATCCAGGTTCGCCCCTTCACGCCAGTAGTTTTCGTTGCGCTTATGGACTGACTTCACACCTGGCTCAAACGTTTCCAGGGTGAACGGACCCGTACCAACCCCATCCCCCGTGGTTTCATTCTTGACGATCTTGGTTTGGAACAGGCCGAGCAGAGTGGGCAGGTCCGCGTTGGGCGTGTTCAGAGTCGCCTTGACTTCATGACTACCCATCTTCTTCCATTCCGATACGGAAGCCAGTACTGACTTGATGACCGA
The DNA here is from genome assembly GCA_965214055.1 of Candidatus Poriferihabitaceae bacterium. Lineage (GTDB taxonomy): Bacteria > Pseudomonadota > Gammaproteobacteria > Arenicellales > Poriferihabitantaceae > WTGA01. Next base: position 2,684,660 of record OZ243931.1, on the reverse strand, counting down.
TGTGGACTCCTCGCCCAGATGGCGATTCATACTGTAAACGATGTCATCCGCAGTCAAAGGTGTTCCATCGTGGAATTCAACCCCCTGACGGATTTTGAACGTCCACTCGGTGGCATCGGCATTCGGCTCAAAGGTTTCGGCCAGCTCCGGCTGTGGAATCAGTTCATTGGAATGCTGAATCATGCTGTTGTACGTCGCACGACCCCGGGTATAGTCAATGGTAGAGGTAAACAGCGGAGGGTCCAGTTGATCATCCGGACCGTGCAGGTTGGATGCCATCCGCACAGAACCTCCCTTCTTGGGTGTCTGCGCCATGGCCACTTTGCCGGTGGTGAAAATATTCTGGGCGGCAGCCATGGTCACCCCGGTTGCCATCATAAATTTCAACGCTTCCCGCCGGGTATACCCTCGTTTGATGGCTTTTTCGATCAGGGTCTTGTCTCCCTCGGTTAGATCCGCAAACGAGGTTTGACCCAACACGGATTTGTTCTTTAGTTCATCTGTCATATGAATTTCTCCAGATTGATGTTTATATTTAGTTAATACAACGGCACAAGTTTGGCTTCACCCTGCACAGGGTGTCACCGGGTTCCTCAAACTGATTAAACCCAAACTATACCATTACCATTTAAGAATTGCACCCCACAAGATTTTTGCCGGGCCCGAAGCCAGTAGTCTGTGGGTCAAACCGCCCAAAACCTGTCCCGATTTTACAGGCAGTGCACTGCCTCCCCGCTCACCCACCTTTAATACGAGGAAATGCAATGTATTGATTTCATGATAAATAAAATTTCAGGTTTCTCCAAAACCAATTCCGTCCCCGGATTCCATCCGCTCCTCCGAGAGGGTCGGCATCCGACGACAGTTTTGCGGGGGGATTGGAGAAAAGTGTTCCGTAGACTTTATAATGCGTGAATGGTGTGGCCCGGCGCAAGGCAACCAACCCTCATATTTCGGTATCAACATCATGCGCTTTTTGGTTGACTCAACGTTTTCCAGCTTGCTCAGCCAGCGATAGCGGAGCATTCACCTGTGCCAGAGTATTGACGTAAGACATCAGGCTCGGGATGCCAGGCTCGTAATAAACACCACCCACTTGCCAGACATAACCCAAATGAGAGAATTGTTTTAACTTTTCCCGGACATGCTGATCTGTGGTCGGTTCATCGTCGGGCATCCCCTGTGCAATCGCTTCCTTCAGACTATGTTCATGAAAATGTACCATGTCACCTCGCACAAACGCATTCGCGATGCTTTCAGCGACGGACAACAACTCCGCCTCTTCTATCTCATTTCACCGGATCTGATACATGGCATCGCGCTCATCTGTCACCGCCGCCGTCACCCCGTTGACTGTCTCCATGTCAATTATCCGCCCCCCGTCTGCTGTAACCGCTGGGCCAGACAATCCCCCCAGACCTGGATGAAAAAGGGATAACAGTGGGTCTGCTCCACGATGTGTCCGAGAACACCGGGGGCAAAAGAAATACCCACTTTCTGCAACGGGATGACAAGTGCCTGGCAGCTTCTTCCGGTGACAAGCATCCCAAAGGCAATTTCTTGCTGCGGTCCCAGAACGACGCATTGGCTTTCCCAAGTGCGGCCAGAGATTTGGCGTACCGGCCAGCACCAGCAGGAGTTTTCGGATAGTTGCGGAGATCGGGGACAAGTCCACTTCCGTTTTAGCCTGAATGAATCCGACCCCACCGGAGAAACACGCCTTTCCACGGTATACTACAATATCATTGCGTAATACTGATCTTTAGTAGAGTTCGTTGCAATATACTTTCATCACACAGGCGGATTCCGGTATATTTTCAGGAAGCATATAGCAGCAATGACACAGAAAAGAATACATAAGGTGTACTGGTTCGCCCTCCTCTGTACAGTTGTCCTGGTTCTGACAGGTCGTGGTCTGTCAGCCACAGAAATGCTCTATGCCGATGAAAATCCGGCGGGTGGGAAGCTGGTTATGCAGAAATCCTATATGCATGAGGATGCCATCATACTGGGTGAGCAGATGCTGCAACGGCAAAGCACTGACATGTTTCTGGACCCGGTGGACCGGAGCCGGCTCATTGACGAGATCAGGCAGGTCCTGGAGCAACTGCGGACCGCATACCCGGCCATGGCGGAGATTTCCGCACGACGCTCTCATGCACCCGGAACGCTTCTTCTCGGTCTGGATTCAGACCTGTGGATGGCAGTTACAGAACTTGAAGATAATGAAAATGAACTCACTACAACCCCTACCGGGAATGTAAAGTTCGACGCACTGAATGCAAAACTCGGCCTGTCTGATCTGCAGATTTTCCATAATACGGGAGTGGTCCTCCTGAAATTTGATGAATCCGTCAATCTGGATGCTGCGTACCGGGGCTACCAGGAAATACCGGGTGTGCAGTTTGCTGAACTCGATATACATCTCACAGACGGACCGGATATGGACCTGTCCAAGGTACAGGAAACCTGGTATGTCATCGCCCGTAATGCCTGGGGGGATTGTCCGTCCGGATGTATACATCAAAAGCTTCATTTCTTTACCGTCGAGCAGAGCACGGTCAGCCGGGTTGAGACCGTTCAGGCAAAGGAAATGACAGGCTTTGCAGAAATTTTGGAAAACAGAAGCTGGAACTGAACCCTCTGATCCGACCACCTCTCAGCTTGTCCTGGTTTGAAGACAGAAATTCAGCTGAAAGTATGAAACATGACCGAGTCTGGACATATTGAGGCGCGATTCACCTTTGGAGTGGTTTTCCAGAAAGGCCAGGGGTTCCCCAAAATGGGGAGCAAACGTACGTTTGGCGGGATGCCAGGGCCACACAGGGTGGTCAGCAGTCGATGGAACTCCGCGAGTCCCTGGCGCGGACATGATGCCGACTACAATCAACGAGGAACGGAAACTGCCGGACAAATACCGAAAACCTGTTCTCCGGGACGCACAATGAGTTGCCTCGTCCTGTTTTAGCCCAGGTTGGGGGTTGATGGACCGGTGCGCTGGATGCGGCTCATACAATCATCGCCAAACCGATGAGCATCAACAGCTCTGTCAATTCCACGGTTGCCCCGTACACATCGCCGGTTGCTCCCCCCAGCGGCCTGATCAGCAGGAAATAGATCATCCCCATGGCAACAGATGCCCCGGCCAATGCGACAAAAAATCCAGACAACGAGACCAGAACCAGCGACCCCGCACACAAGGCCGCGACGACCTTTATGGCTGGAACATTCAGATGTTCCCGGAGACCCTGGCCCAATCCCTGTTCGCGCACATAGGGAAAACCGAAAAGCACCCCCGTCAGCAGGATACGCCCCACCATGGGCGTCATCACCAACGCCCACCATGCCCCCTGCTCCACCAGTACGGAAACCGCCACCATTTTGATGACGATCACCAGGATCAGTGCCACCACAGCACCGGTCCCGCAGTGTGTGTCCTGCAGTATCTCCATCATGCGTTCCCGATCGTGTCCACCCATCCAGGCATCCGCACAATCGGCCACACCATCCAGATGAAGAGCGCCGGTCACGGCAATCCAGATTCCCACGCACAGCGCCGAGACCAGAACCGGCGGCAGACCCAGCCAGCGATCCAGCACCCAGGCACTCAGTGCGATGATCAGTCCGATCAGTATTCCAACCACCGGGTACCAGGCCACCGCTTCACCGGCCAGCCGGGCGTCATGGCTTAACTGTCTGCCCCCGGGCAAACGGGTCAGGAACTGAATGGCCGCCAGCGGCCCACGGATATTCATGGATGTGAACTGTGGCTGTCGAACTGGTACCAGTCGGAATGTCCGCTGTGGTGGTAGGCCATGATCCGGGTATGGCAGGCATGGGGAACGTTGATGCGAAAGGAGGATTCCGGACCCAGTGCAAAAACCGTGGTATAGATGGCTCGCATCACGCCGCCATGACTGATCAGCAATATGTTTTTTTGTCGATGGGATTCCATTAACCGTTCCCAGGCGACTTGTACGCGATCCAGAAAATCACGGTATTTTTCGCCATGGTGAGGAGCCGGTTTATCGGGATCCCTCATCCAGGACTGCCATTGCCCGGGGAACCGGGCGTGAATTTCCGGGAAAGACAACCCTTCCCATTCTCCAAAATCCACTTCGGCGAAACCCCAATCAAAAACAAGATCAGTGTCGATCTTTTTGCTGAACCGCTCTGCAAAAACAGCACACCGTCTTCGTGGGGAGCTGATACAAACATCCCACCGCACCCCGGATTCAATGAGCCCTTGACACCGGGTTTCGAGTTGAGACATTCCCCGGTCCGTCAGCGGCGGGTTGGTAACTCCACAAATCACATCCCCCAATTGGTGCTCGCCATGGCGCAGCAAATCGATCTGTGTCGGTTTATCCATCCGAAACTCCTGCTTCGGCAAAGGTCGCCATCCCGTTTTGCAGTGCACAGGCCGCACGGAGCAGGTCCACCGCCACCGCAGCACCACTTCCTTCTCCCAGTCTCATCTTCAGGCACAGCAGGGGTTCCGCATGCAGAGATTCCAGAACCCTCTGGTGGCCCGGTTCCGCTGACGTGTGGGAAAACAGCAACCAGTTCCGTGTTCCCGGGTTGATGTGACTCGCCGCCAGGGCTGCAACCGACGCGATGAAACCATCCACAAGAATGGCAACGCCCCGCTGGGCAGCAGCGATGTAATATCCGACCAGCGCGGCAATTTCGAATCCACCCAGATCGGCCAGAATATCCACGGCCTGTTTCCGGGTGGGCTGCCTGGAAACCGCCTTCTCGACAACCGAAATCTTATGTTGCACGCCGGCATCATCCAGCCCGGTACCCGGCCCCGTCAGTGAACGCGGATCTCCGACCCCCATGGCAACGGCCAGTGCGGTAGCACTGGTGGTATTGGCGATCCCCATCTCGCCTCCGATGACCAGTTCACAATTTCTCCCATATCCCTCCACAATGCTTTTCCCGAGAGAAAGCGCCTGAACACACTGCTCCCGGGACATGGCCGGTTCCACCGCGATATTTCCACAGCCCCGGGCAATCGGCCGATCAATCACCGCCTCCCCAAAGCCCTCCCCATGGATCGTCCCCGCATTAACAATGGTCAGGTCCGCCCCCAGTTTTTTGGCCAGAACACTGATCGCCGCCCCGCCCCGGATAAAATTCCGGACCATTTCCGTCGTAACCACCTGGGGAAAGGCGCTGACCCCTTCGTGTGCCACGCCGTGGTCTCCGGCAAAGACGGCAATCCTGACATGGTCGAGCGCGGGGTCAATGCGTCCCTGCATCGCGGACAGGGCAATCGCATGATCTTCCAGTCGGCCGAGAGACCCGGGGGGTTTGGTCAGAGAAAGCTGCCGCTCCCGGGCCCGGTCTCCCCATACCGTGCGGACCGGCGCAGTACCTTGCACAAACCAATCCGACATGGTTGCCCTCAGCTCTCCTTGAGGACCCGGGGAATGCCCATCGTCACCAGCGTGACCCGATTGGCCATTGCCGCCAACTCCTGGTGGAGCCGGCCGCTTTCATCCACAAATCGCCGGCTTAACGAATCCATCGGAACCACCCCCATGCCGGTTTCGTTACTGACCAGCAACCAATGCGCCCGGGAGACCCCCAGTCCTTCCAGAAATCGACGTTTTTCCTCCGGCCACCCGTCCGTGTTCCGGGAACACAGCCAATTGGTAATCCACAATGTCAGGCAGTCCACAAGGACGATGTCCCCTGCTGTGAACCTGGGAACCGGGGCGGACAGATAGCGGGGTTCTTCCGTCAGTTGCCAGGCAGCGCTTCGTTCTTTTTTGTGCTGTGCAATGCGTTCTGCCATTTCTTGGTCATGGGCCTCGGCGGTGGCAATAAAATGCCGGTTTCCCGCCAGGGATTCAGCGACATCGAGTGCATGACTGCTTTTCCCACTCCGGGCACCTCCCGTGATCAATTCAATCACCCCCACCTCCGATACCCGAAAACGTTACTTGCACTGGGGCAGGTGATCATCGCTGGGCGGCCCGGCACTCTGGGTGCGCAACCGTCTCTCCTCGTCAATCACAAACTGGGGGAACTGACCCATAAAACAGCAGCAGACATTCTCATCAATCATTGTCCGCGGGCCATGGGGATGCGCGATATGGCGGTAGGGAGCATGGTGGTGAACATGGGGGGTCTCCTGTGCAGTCCCGTGGTCGGGCTGGTATTCGGCATGATGGTGATGTGCAGTGACTTCACCCGTTGCCAGCCGCGTCTGAAAATCTTCCAGCAGCCCCGGCTCCTGTCCCGTATTGAACAGGACTTCCTCAATGCGGGCCACGAATGCATTGATGACATGCTCCTGATCACGCAAATAGTCGGCCGTAATAAATTGTATATGGGGATAGGTGTTCGCCACTTTCTCCACATAGGCATTAATCCGTCCAACCAAACGGCCGGAAAACAGGAAATAGGGGGCTACGACAATCCTGCTGAACCCCAGTCTGGTCGCCATCTCCAGGCCTCGCCCCACTGAGGGGAAAGTCACCCCGGAATAGACCGTTTCACACCATCCGAACCCCAGGTTTTCGGCAACGATCCGGGTCAATTTGGCCGCCTCGGCATTGGCCGTGGCCACCGATGTGCCCCGGCCCACCACCACCAGCATGGTATCGTACAGGGCTCCCGGGTCCGGTCGGGATTCCAGTCCCAATGCTTCGAGAATCCGGGTCTCGAAAGCGGCGACCATTTCCGAATGCAGTCCAAGTTCCACGCCATAACGGATTTCCAGCCCCGGATGCCGGTCCCGGTATGTGGTCAATACCGAAGGAATGTCATTCTGTGCATGGGTGGCCCGAAAGAGCATGCCGGGCAGAGCACAGACATGCTGGACACCATTGGAAATCAACCGGTCCAGTGCCATGTGTATATTCGGCGAGGAATACTCCAGAAATCCATGTTCAATCATCCGCCCGGGGAAACGCTCGCGCAATCCTGCTGCCAACAATCCAAATTCCTGTTCAGCGATTTTTGCCCGGCTGCCATGACCGCAGATCAGGATACCGGCGTTGTCTGGAAATGAATTCAATAACTGATATGGTAAAGTTGCTGGGACGGCGAATTATATCTTGCAATTCCCGTCCAATGTGTAAAATGAACAGTGATAATTCATGTATGGTATCAATTTTTACCCGTGCCGCGGCCATTCCCCGGTTGATCGGAACCGGGGCCGATTCACATGGCGTGACCGCCACTCCAATCCCCTGTGGCCCATTCTATTTGTTATAATCGAGCCCAAGGAACCAGGGTTTCACCCGGGGGAATGGGAAGACAGAATGCCTTTGCACGGTGTGCCCGGGGGTTCGGGTTGGCAGGGAACCTTGGACTGTCCCGGCAACGGTCACGGGTACAGGGTTCACTGAAGCCCGGAACCCGCCAATACTCCCATCCCGGTGCAGCCAATACCGCACACAGCATTCGATCTTAATCGCACCAGCGTGTGCAGAGTCGGAGATATACCAAATGCAGCAGCCAAACAATCCGGAAGTCCGTCCCAACCCGGCATGCCGGGGATGAATCAGGCTCTGCCATAAATCAATCGCCTCGGTTCATGACTGTGATATCGGTGAAAATGCGGCCATTTGTGACCCAACCCGATACGGTCTGTGTGCTTGCCGCACAGTACCGTGCGCCATCTGTGCCGTTGACCATTTCCCTGGACTGCCGGTAAATTTTTCGATGTCGCAAAACTTTCCGTTTACCGCCATTGTCGGACAGGACCGACTGAAAACCGCTCTCCTGCTGACTGCCATTGACCCGACCATCGGCGGCCTGCTGATTTGTGGTCCACGAGGCAGCGCCAAATCCACGGTGGTGCGTGGCCTCGCGGACCTTGACCCCGAACGCCCCTTTGTGACCATTCCACTGGGGGCCAGCGAAGAAATGATCTCCGGTACTTTCGATCTTGCCCATGCACTGAAGGAATCCGGGCTGGCTTTTCGGCCAGGATTGCTTGCAAAGGCCCACGGCGGAATTCTGTATGTCGATGAGGTCAACCTGCTCGCGGACCACCTGGTGGATTTACTCCTGGATGTCGCCGCTTCCGGAACCAATATCGTGGAACGGGACGGAATCAGTCACCGTCATGATTCCCGATTTGTCCTGACCGGCACCATGAATCCGGACGAAGGCGAACTCCGCCCCCAGCTTCTTGACCGGTTCGGGCTGATGGCCCAGGTAGAGGAACAGTTTTCACCCGGACAACGAATGGAAATCGTATCCAGAAGGGTCGAATTCGACAACAACCCGGATGAATTTATCGCCACACACCAGCAGCAGATCAACAAAATGGCCAGGGCCCTGGAAAAAGCACGACAATCCCTTTCCCACGTCGTCGTTGGAAGGCCCATTGGGGAGGAGATTGCCCGGCGCTGTGCCAGGGCCAATGTCGAGGGGCTGCGGGCGGATATCGTGATGCATCGGGCGAGCCGGGCCCATGCCGCACTGCATCAACGACGGGAAGTCGGCGAAACAGACCTGGAAAGCATCGAAGAACTTGTGCTGGCGCATCGACGCAGACCTGGGATGCCCTCTTCTCCTGCGCCCCCTCCCCGGGGGTCCTCGAATACCCCGGATCGGGACTCGGGCAACGAGACTCGTGGCGGGTCCTCGGTGCAGGGTGCCTGGGGGGCCCTGCCCCCTGTGCTCACGGGCACGTCCGAACCCCGGGCCGTGCCGTTTCTCACCTCCCATGCCCATCGGCCCGGGACAGGGCGGATTGGCCTGGACCCGGGAAAGCGCGAGAATGGCTTTTTTCCCTCCCCACGCTATCTTGACCGGGAAAACGGGATGGTACCCAAAATCGACTGGTACCGAACACTGGGATACTCCAACCATTTCCAGACATTGAGCCATCGCGAAAAAAACAAACGACTGGTGTATCGCTATCCGCAGAAAAGAGGACTGGACCTGGACCTGGTTCTGCTGGACACCTCGGCATCAACGTTGAGCGGCCGGGGCCTGAATCATGCCAAGGGAGTCGTCCAGGCACTGTCTCAACAGGGTTATCTGCACCGGCGGCGCCTGGGCCTGATTGCATTCGGCAATGACATGGTCAGGACCCTGGTGTACCCCAAACGGGCACCCAAAAATGTCCAGCCCATCCTGGATACCATACAGGCAGGTGGAGGGACCCCCATCCTCATGGCGCTGGATCATGCCTGGAATCTGCTGAATTGCCAACGGCATCACTCGCTCAACTGCGTGGTATACCTGCTGACGGATGGACGGGTGGAGGAAGCTGCCGCGAATCATCCATTGTGGTCCAATCATCCGGCCATGGTGATCGATATCGAATCAGGACGGGTTCCCCTTGGCATGAGCAGGACACTGTCTGAAAGAATCCACTCGGAATATTTTCATGTGTCCGAGTTGCCGTTAGCCACCCATCACTAAATCCAGTCCCATGCGCGATTCAGAAACCCGGCACAAAGAGAAAATGCAGCGAAAAAAGGCCGTCATGGATGAGCGGATTGCCAGGGCCACGGAAATACGGGGGGTTCTCATCCTGCTCAAGGGCAATGGCAAGGGAAAAAGCTCCTCGGCTTTTGGCACCATGGCACGTGCACTGGGACACGGTCAAAAAGCGGGGCTGATCCAGTTTATCAAGGGCAGAAAGGAAACCGGGGAATACCGGTTTTTTAAAGACCATCCAAAGGTCGACTTTCACATCATGGGCCATGGGTTTACCTGGGAAACCCAGGACAAGTCCCTGGACAGGCTGGCAGCCCAACAGGCCTGGGCCATTGCGGAGGGCATGCTGGGTGATGCCGGATATGACCTGCTGGTCTTTGATGAAATGTCCTACATGTTCAAGTACGGACACCTGGACGTGGGGCCGGTGGTCCAGGCCCTCCAGTCCCGCCCGGTGAATCAAAACGTCATCATCACCGGGCGTACCATGCATCGCGAACTCATGGAGGTCGCGGATACGATCAGTGATATTGCCGATCTGGAACATGCTTTTCGCAAGGGCGTAAAGGCCCAGCCTGGCATCGAATGGTAAAGGACCCGAAAGCGGCCTGCCCCGCCCTGTTTGTCTGCGCACCCGCATCGGGTCAGGGCAAAACCACCGTGACGGCGGGCATTGCCCGGTACCATCGGCAACGGGGACGGGATGTTCGGGTATTCAAAACCGGGCCGGACTATCTTGACCCCCTTGTTCTGGAACAGGCATCCGGTAACCCGGTGGCCCAGCTGGACCTGTGGATGGTGGGAAAAGACGAGTGCCGGCAAATCATCTACCAGGCAGCCTGTGAGGCGGACCTGGTGTTGGTGGAAGGGGTCATGGGCATGTTCGATGGTCATCCCAGTGGTGCGGACATGGCGCACTATTTTGGTATTCCAATCGCCATCGTCATCGATGCACGATCCATGGCACAAACCTTCGGTGCCATCGCCCTGGGACTTGCCACCCATCGAAAGAAACTGCAGATCGCCGGGGTCATTGCCAACAATCTGGGCAGCCAGCGACATCAGGACCTGATTACCCAGGCCATGCCTTCCGGGCTTCCTCTGCTGGGTTGTCTGCACCACCATCCGGAGGCCTGCCTGCCGGAAAGGCATCTCGGACTGATCCATCCTCACGAGGTCGGGGATATGGAACAGCGCCTCGACAGCCTGGCAGAAATCATGTTCGATGCCGGGCTGTGCCATCTTCCCGGATCGGTGGAGTTCCGGCCCGGGCAGGTATCCCGCCCGGACAGATTGCTGGAGGGAATGCGTATCGGCATCGCCCGGGACCCGGCCTTCACCTTCATCTATGCGGCGAACATCCGGTTGCTGGAAGAGATGGGCGCCACGTGTGTGTATTTTTCTCCGCTACAGGATACGGAACTCCCCGAGGTTGATTCCCTGTGGCTACCGGGGGGCTATCCAGAACTTCATCTTCACGCCCTGGCGGATAACCACGCAATACAGCAACAGATAAAGGATTTTCATCGCGGTGGAAAAAAAATTCTGGCCGAGTGCGGAGGCATGCTTTATCTCATGGAGTCCCTGACCGATGTTTCCGGGGACCGGGCGGAAATGCTTGGCATATTGCCCGGAAATGGAATCATGCGGGCCCGCGGTGGCTGCCAGGGAATGCAGATCGCTCCCCTGCCCCAGGGAAATGTACGGGCCCATGCCCATCACCGCACCCGGTGCGAAAACACGCCGGCACCGGTCGCCCATGGGAAACGGATCCGGCACCCGGCTCCTGGAGAACCGATTTACCAGATGAACAATGTTACGGCCAGCTATCTCCATCTCTACTTTCCCTCCAACCCGGAAGCCATTGTGAGGGTACTGAAATAACGGGACTCCTTCCGATTTCATAACTTCGGCTCGCCCCCTACACTTCATCACAAAGGGGCCCGCATTCCAGAAAACCGGCGGGGGAGTCCGAAACACCCGGAAACACTCATAAAAGTATCCGAAAGCCGTGCCGACCGGCACCGGGGAATTTTTACCCGGTCAATGCTGGATTTTCCAGCTCCTGTCCGCGATTCGGGCCTCCCGGAATTCCTCTCCATTCACATCCACCCTTAACGCCTTGCCGGCCTGGTTTGCACTGGCATCAATGGTTGCAAAAGCCAGGTTGGATTTGTATTTCGGGGAATACGCCAGGCTGGTCAGGATGCCGACTTTATGACCGTTTTCATCTACGACATCCCAGACCGACCGGGGAGAAGCCAGCGGGCCGCCATTCACCGACAGGTGCACCAGGTTCTTCCGGACCCCTTTCTTCCGGATTTCAGTCAAGGCCGCCGCAGACATGGACTCGGCTTCCTTGCTCGGTTCAAGAAACCGGTCCAACCCACATTCATACGGGTTGTTTTCCAGGGTCATATCGCTGCCATAAGAGAGAAATCCCCTTTCGATGCGGTCAATAAGATTGGGACAGCCCGCTCGGATGTTGTATTTTCGACCCGCCTCCCACACCACATCCCATAAATCCAGCCCCTTTGCTCCATCCTGCAGATAAATCTCAAAGCCACCCTGCCCGCTCCATCCGGACCGGGCGATAATAACCTCCGTACCGGCAATCTTCGCGTTGGTAAACCAGAAAAACTTGAGATCCCGAATGCCGTCATCCAGTATATCCGCCATCAGGTCATCGGATTTTGGTCCCTGAACAGCGAGGGGGCTGACATCCGGTTCAAAAACCGACACATCCATCCCCTTTCCATATGCAATTCCCCGTATCCAGTGAAGTACGCCTGAATCCGCGATGGATATCCAAAATCGGTTCTCCGCCAGTCTCAATATAACCGGGTCATTCACCACGCCGCCATGCTGATCCACCAATGGTGCATACTTGCACTGGCCAATCCAGCATTTCGACATGTCCCGGGGAGTGACCAGTTCCACCAGTTCCATGGCATCGGGACCGACAACTTCCACCTGTCTTTCACAGGAGACATCCCAGACCTGCACATGCTCGCACAGATGTCGATAATCTTCTTCGGCGGAAATATAATAGGAACCCAGGGGCATATGATTGTAGGTAGTGAAAGCGCTGGCGCTCTGTTCGAATACCCGTTCCTCAAATGGCGTCTTTCTTATGCGACGGGACAAAACCAGACGGGGTAAAATCAATTGGCGTGAGTTCATAAGGATTGCTTTATAATCGGTCGCTGAAAAAAGCGCGTATTATGCTACCAAATGTCGTCAGTTGGAAATAGAAAACCATTATCCAGCGATACAATGCCGGAATAAACAGATGAGAGATCACTACGAAATACTCGACCGGGTGGACGGAATCAATTTTGTTGAATTGACACCCATATCATTTCTGCGCCGTGCCCAGGATACCTATTCGGATCATCCCGGAATTGTGTACGGAAATCGAGCCTATACCTGGAAGGAGGTGGCCCGCCGGTGTTTGCGATTGTCCTCGGCACTGAGAAAACTGGGGGTAACCAAAGGATCAACCGTGTCCATGATAGCGGCCAATACTCCGGAACTTGCGGAATGCCACTTCGCGGTGCCCATGTCCGGCGGGGTGTTGAATGCCATCAATACCCGTCTGGATCCGGAAACCATCGCGTATATCCTCAAGCATGGTGATGCCCGGGTGCTCATCGCCGATACCCGTCTGTCCGATACGGTCTCCGCAGCGATCGGGATGCTGGAAACACCCCCTGTCGTCATTGACATCGTGGATGAACAGGCAGAAGGAACCGGAGAACGGCTGTCCGAATGGACCTACGAAATGCTTCTGGAAAGCGGCGATGAGGACGAGGACTGGTATCTTCCTGATTCCGAATGGGACGCACTGACCCTCAACTATACTTCCGGCACCAGCGGAAAACCCAAAGGGGTGGTGTATCACCACCGGGGCGCTTACCTGATGTCCATGGGCACCGTTGCGGCCTGGCAGATTCCAAAGCATGCGCGTTATCTGACCATTGTGCCCATGTTTCATTGCAATGGCTGGGGGCACATCTGGACCATGGCATTAATGGGCGGCACCCTGTATTGCAACCGGGCCGTCAGCGCAGAAAATATTTTTTCGGCGATCAGGAACTACCGCATCACACACTTCGGCGGAGCTCCCATTGTCCTCGCCATGCTGGCCAACGCGCCAAAGGAAATCCAGTTCACCCCGGACTATACGATTGAGGTCATGACCGCCGGTGCGCCGCCACCGAGCAAGGTACTGGAAGCCACGGCTGAACTCGGACTGAACGTGACCCACGTCTATGGCCTGACTGAGACATACGGCCATGTTGTATTTTGTGACTGGCGCAGGGAGTGGTCTGATCTGACCATCGAAGAACAGGCGGAAATCAAGGCACGGCAGGGGGTCCGCTTTCCCATGACAGAACTGTCACGGGTGGTGGATGTCCATTCCGGAGAACCGGTTCCTGCCGATGGAAAGACCATCGGAGAAATCGTGATTCAGGGCAATACGGTGATGAAAGGCTACTACAAGAACCCGGCCGCGACAGACAGTGCGTTCGAGGATGGCTGGTTTCACAGCGGTGATCTGGCGGTGGTACACCGTGACGGGTACATTGAAATCAAGGATCGGCTCAAGGATATCATTATCTCCGGCGGTGAAAATATTTCCTCCATTGAAGTGGAATCGGTGTTGTACAAATTCCCGAAAGTCGCGGCAGCGGCGGTCGTTGCCAAGCCCGATGAAAAATGGGGGGAAACTCCCTGTGCCTTTATTGAACTGAAAGCCGGGGAAGAGTCCTGCGAAGAAGAAATCATCGAATTTTGCAAGGCGAATATGGCGGGATTCAAGCGACCGTCCCAGGTGGTCTTTCTGGATCTGCCCAAGACCTCCACTGGAAAAATACAGAAGTTCATATTGCGCGAAATGGTGGCGGATGGGGAAGTATAGGCCGGTTGCGGCCACGATTCGCTGAACCGCCGACCCGCCATTTTTCACTTTCAAGCCGGGAGGACTCATCTTATGGGATCAATCAAACGTGTAGCGGTATTGGGCTCCGGTACCATGGGGCTGGGAATCGCGGGAATGTGCGCAAGTGCCGGGTGCGACGTATTGTTGCTGGACCTGCACAAGGAATCCTGTGACAACGCGCTGCCCAGGCTCCTCGCAGGCCGGGCCCCCGTACTGGAAGATGAATCCCTGTTGCAGCGCATCACCACGGGGTCCTTTGCCGACGACATGCCGAGGATTGCGGAGTGCCAGTGGATTTGTGAAGCCATCATCGAAGAGGTATCGATCAAGCGCCGGATATTCCGCAAAGCGGAAAGATACCGGTCCGACGGATCCATTCTTTCCACCAACACCTCGGGGATTCCGCTTCGTGACCTCTATACCGGCATGCCGGAAAGGCTGCAACAGGATGTGGCCGTCACCCACTTTTTCAATCCCGTTCACGTCATGAAACTGGTTGAACTGGTTCCGGGCACCCAGACCCGGCCTGAAGTCATTCCGGCATTGGCGGATTTCCTGGGCAATACCGTCGGCAAGGGCGTGGTATATGCCAGGGACACGGTGAATTTCATTGGCAACCGGATTGGTTGTCTGTGGATCAACGCCGGGCTTCACCTGGCGGAAAAGTCCATCCTGACGGATGGATTGACTGTGGAACAGGTGGATGCGGTGCTGAGCACCCCCCTGGGACTCCCGCCCACCGGCCTGTACGGTCTGTGCGACCTGATTGGCATTGATGTCATGTACAACGTGAACCGCAACCTGGAAGCGAATCTTCCGGACAACGATTACAGCCTCCGGTTCACCGCCCTGCCCGAAAAGGTACAGGGGATGTATGACCGCGGCCAGCTTGGCCGGAAAACCGGCGGCGGATTTTACAAGCTGATCCGGCATGGAGATGGCCGCAAATCCATGGAGGTGTTTGACTTCGCGGGGGAAACGTGGAGAAGCGAATCCTCCGTGACCCTGCACGAAAACGAACAATCGTTCCGGGACCTGTTTGAAAACCCGGATCCCGCGGGGCGGCTGGTCCGAAACCTCATGGCAACCACTTTATGTTATACGGCTGCATGTGTTCCGGAAATCTCGGAGGATATCGTCAATGTGGACCGTGCGATGCGCTGGGGCTTCGGGTGGGAAAAAGGCCCTTTCCAGCTCATGGATGAAATCGGGGCCCACCGGCTGGTTGCACTCGCCAGGGAAACTCCGTTTGCCATGCCCGCCATGCTGCAGGTTCTCATTGATTCCGGAGAATCCACCTTTTACCGGAACCAGGGCACCGAATTCCTGAATGTTTCCGGCCAATGGGAAAGGGTCCCGGGGACCCGTGAAACCGGGATTGACCCGGTTTCATCATCCAGCGTTTTGGCTCCTGTCTCTGATTCCTGAGTGGTATGCAACCGGCTCTGGAGCGCAAATACCCCTCGGCGGCTTACCTGGAACAGGCCGCACAAAAGCGGTTGCCTGCATTTGTATGGGAGTACCTGTATTGTGGAATGGGGCGCGGGGAGGCGGTCAAACGCAACCGCCATGCGCTGGACCAGATAAAACTGGTCCCCCGCTACCTCATCAACTCCGATAAGGTGACCATGCACAAAGAGTTTCTGGGCCAAACGTTCAGTGCACCCTTTGGCGTTGCCCCGGTTGGCCTCGGCGGTATGGCCTGGCCCAATTCTGCAGAAAGCCTCGCCCGGGCATCCCGGGAACAGGGCATTCCATTCGTGGCCTCCACGTTCGCCATGGCCAGCCTGGAGACGCTGTATGACTGTGCGGGCCCCTGCACCTGGTTTCAGCTGTACCGGCCGAATCTCTCCACCATTGAAGAAGACCTTCTCAATCGGGCGGAGGCCGCGGGGTACGAAGTACTGCTGGTAACCGTTGATGTCCCCGCACCCGTGCGACGGGACCACGACATCCTGAATGGGTTTTCCGTTCCGGTCCGGTTTGACTTCCGAAAACTCTGGCAGGCAGCCATGCACCCACAGTGGACATTCGCCATGGCCAGAAAGGGTTTTCCGTCATTCCAGACCCTGGACCCGTACATCCCGGAAGCGCTGAAGGGCAATGAGGCACTCCACTATCTTTCGGATATCATGACCGGGCACATCACCCCCGATGCCATCCGGCAACTGCGAAAACGATGGAATGGGAAATTGCTGGTAAAGGGAGTGTTGAGCCCCCGTGAAGCGGCCATGTGCCGGGACCTGGGGGTGGACGGGATCGTCGTTTCCAACCACGGGGGACGGCAGCTTGCCGCCGCACCCGCTCCCTGCAACATGGTTCGGGACATCCGGGCCGCCACCGGGGAGGATTTTGCCCTCATTGTGGATGGAGGGGTCCGAAATGGCCTGGATATTGCCCGCCTGCTGTTTCTCGGAGCCGACCTTGTCATGATGGGCCGTCCGTTCTACTATGCCATGGCGGCACTGGGGGACCCGGGAGCCCGGCACATCATGAAAATCTTCAGGGAAGAACTCCGGGGTACCCTGGCACAGCTTGGCTGCCCGACGGTGGATGAACTCAAAACATTGCGGACCGGATAGCCGTTGTCCGGAGATTAACGATGACCGATAAGCTGATCGACAGGAACCCGGACATCCTGGGGGGAACCCCCGTGTTCGCGGGAACCCGGGTGCCGGTGCGCATCCTGATGGAGCATCTGGAGGCGGGGGACCGGCTCGACGACTTCCTGGTAGACTACCCCACCGTGACCCGGGCCCAGGCGATCGGGATGCTGGAACGAGGGACTGCGGTGCAGGCCGCCGGCGGCGATGACACGGCTGCCTGACGAGTCTATACGAAGACACCTCGGGGCGTTCTTTCCCGGTCTGCCGCACTCAACCCGGCCCGGGTGGTGATCCATCGCAAACACCGCTTCGTAGCGCTTGCCACCCGGTAGCCATAGGCACTCAGACTGCGATCTGATCGATTTTGCGCTTGTATTGAGTAAATTTACTCAATACAGTATAATTATGCCATGACAGTTTATGAACGAACCCAGATTTCGACCTTGTTCAGCCAGCTGAACGAGAAGCCCCGACACCTCACAATCGTGACCGGTCCGCGCCAAACTGGCAAGACCACTCTGGTTCTGCAGGTGCTTGGACAGATCGACCGGCCATCTCGTTATGTATCGACCGATGAGCCGGAACGCGCCACCCTGCCCTCGGATTTAGGCTTGAGGAACCTCCCCCCTGAATTTGGGGACCCACCAACAATCCCGCTCGCCGGCCCCAGAGACACACCTTGGCTCATCCAGCACTGGGAGCTGGCACGGATGGTTGCCCAGAATTCTGACCGGGGATTTGTTCTGGCGATTGACGAAATACAGAAAATCCCGAACTGGTCAGAAACGGTCAAGGGGCTCTGGGATGCAGACCGGCGGTATGATCGCCCACTTCATATCATTCTACTGGGTTCGGCCCCGTTGCTGATGCAGCAGGGAATGAGTGAAAGCCTTGCCGGCAGATTCGAGACCGTCCGTCTTACGCACTGGTCGTTCACCGAAATGTCGGCGGCATTCGGCTTCGATCTTCAGCACTATGTCTATTTCGGGGGCTACCCGGGAAGTGCCCCACTCATCTGGGAGCAGGCTAAATGGCGTGCGTACATCGCCGAGGCGTTGGTTGAACCCAATATCGAGCGTGACATTCTCGCTATGCAGCGAGTGGACAAGCCTGCACTGCTGAAGCGGCTGTTTCAGCTCGGTACCGAGTACTCTGGACAGATCCTTTCATACAACAAGATGCTCGGCCAACTTCAGGACGCTGGAAATACAACGACCCTGGCGCGGTATCTGGACCTCCTGTCGAAAGCGGGTCTGATTACAGGTCTCCTCAAATATTACACCGGGACCCATCAACGGAGGTCCTCCAGCCCCAAACTCAACGTTCTCAACACCGCGCTCATGGCGGTTGCCTCGGAATACACGTTTGAGGAAGCGAAGGCGGACCGGAGCTATTGGGGGCGTCTTGTCGAAAGCGCGGTGGGCGCGCATCTTTTCAATACGGGTACGCCCGAACACCACCTGTACTATTGGCGCGAGAACGGCTCCGAAGTGGATTTCGTCTTGACACGCGGTCGAAGATTGGTTGTCTTCGAGGTCAAAAGCGGCGCACGCAAGATCAGGACAAGCGGACTTGAACGATTTGCAGAACGCTTCGACGTTCGAGAATCCGTCGTTGTAGGCGAGGGCGGTCTTTCAATTTCTGAGTGTCTTTCAACTCCCGCTTCGAAATGGTTTGACGACCAATGAACGCCGTTTCACGAAAGTGTCGCGAAATTCTGCAAAACGATTCTCGCGGTGGGTCGGAACTTCCGCCTCAGCCTGTAGAGAAATGGGAGGATAAGAAGGCCTACGTTCTGCTTGGCCCTCCGGGCTCCGGTAAGACCACCACTTTCAACCGTGAAGCTAACCGCCAACGCGGATCCTACGTCACTGTGCGCAATTTCCTGACCTTCGACGACAGGCCCGAGTGGCACGATACAACCTTATTTATCGACGGGCTTGACGAGGCGCGGGCAGGAATCGCCGACGGACGGACACCCTTGGACAGTATCCGCGCCAAACTCAAAAAAATGGGGCGACCGCACTTCCGCCTGTCGTGTCGTGAGGCCGATTGGTTTGGCACGAACGACCGCAACCAACTCCAGTCGGTCGCACCCGACGAAACCATCACGGTCCTACGCCTCGAGCCTCTGTCCGATCAGGACGTTCGTCGAATCCTGCGTGAAAATCTCGGAATCGATGATCCAGAGAATTTCATCGCTTCGGCCCAGAACAAAGGTCTCCAGGAACTACTGGCCAATCCTCAAACCCTTAAAATGCTCGCGGTCGCGGTCGGATCACACACGGGTTGGCCCAACACCAGGATGGAGGCCTTCGATATGGCTTGCCGCACCCTGCTGGTGGAACACAATGAAGAGCATTGGGTAGCGCAACCAGATCACGGCAGCGTTTCCGATCTGATGAATGCCAGCGGCAGGCTTTGCGCCATACAATTGTTAACCGGTACCTCCGGATACTACTTGCGTTTTGACACGGACAACGACCGGAATTTCCTTGGACTCGACCAGATACCGGGAAAAGACCGGGCGATACTTCGCAACTGCCTGCAGAGCAAGTTGTTCAAAACCCTGACTCAGCACCGGACAGTTCCCGTTCACCGTCAGATCGCGGAGTTTCTCGCCGCCAACTACTTGGCTGTTCTTGTCAGGAAAGGGCTACCGGTCGGGCGAATTCTCGCACTGATCACCGGACATGACAGCGTCGTGGTTTCCGAATTGCGCGGTCTTTCCGCGTGGCTCGCGGCCCACAGTAACCTCAGCCGGGCCGAGGTGATCGAACGCGACCCCCTCGGAACCGTCCTGTACGGTGATGCCCAACACTTCTCGCCAAAAGAAAAGGGACGGCTTCTGCACGGCCTCAAACGGGAAACCGCAGCAAATCCCCGCCTGATCGTCACGGTTCAGTCGGATTCGCGACTCGGTGATCTAGTGTCCTCCGACATGGCGGACCAATTCCGCGAGTTCTTGACCAACCCGTCGAGACAGGATTCGTGGCAATCTTTCATTGTTATCCTGCTCGAAGCACTCCAGGATGGCGAGCCACTTCCAGAACTTGCCGACCCGTTGATGAATCTGATACGCGATGCCTCGTGGTGGCCGAGGATTCGGCATCGTGCCATCGACGCGTTCGTGCAACACCGGGGAAATGACGAAAAAGCTTTCGCGGAACTCAAAGTGCTGACCACCGACGTTTATGCTGGAAAAATTCCAGATCCCGACGACGCCCTGCTCGGCTGTCTGCTGTACACCCTCTATCCCGAGGCGATCTCGGAAACCGAGGTCATGCATTATCTCCGGGTTTCGCGCAAACCCAGCTATTGCCCCGAATATGAATCTTTCTGGAACTTACACCTTCCAAAGAGTTCGACGAGAAATCAACTCGCCCTTCTTCTTGACCAACTCGCTGAACACTACGCTCAACTGCTCTCGAAAGAAGCGATGCATGGATATCCCGCTGGCTTCTTACGCCGGTTGCCCACGGATCTCTTGGAGCGGTTTCTTTGCCTATCAGAAGATGATGTGGACCTGACCCACTTGTTCCACTGGTTGGGACCCGTGGTACACGCAGTAGCCGACGGGCGCTACTGTCCAGACAACGAAAAAATTCGCGGATGGCTCGAAAGACGCCCTGCCGCATGGAAGACCCTGCTGATCATGAGCCTCAAGCATTGTATCGGCTCATCCGAATGCTTCGAACCATACCACTGCATGTACCAAGAAGAGCATGATCGCCTCCTCCGTACCGAACCGCCATCCGATTTTGCTTTTTGGTGCCTCGATCAGGCAATCCTCGCGGAAGACGAAAGGGCTGCTGAGTGGCTCCTAGGCGAAATTGCGATATGCCTGCACTGCCGTCGCTTCGACGACGGTCTTTCCCGCGATGTTGTATCGGGTCGGCTGGCTGGATACTCCGACCTTCAGGATATATTTGACCAGAAATTGGCTGAGCTTGAAGCGCCGGTCTCCGACATGAGCGTTTCCGAACGCCGAGCGCAAACCAAGCAGCCGAACTGGCACGACCAAGTGAAACCGCACGAGAACGAACTGCGTGGAAATATGGCATCATCCGCTCTTTTGCACGAACTTGCCGGAGTGTATTTCGGCAAATACCTCAATGTTCGAGGCGATTCACCAAGAGACAGGCTGAATGCTCTCTTGGCCAACGACGAGAGCTTGGTCGAGGCCGTCCTGTCCGGGTTTCGCAGGACCATCGAACGAGACGATCTCCCTTCGGATACACAAATCATACGCCTCGGGACCTCGAACCGGACGCATCCCCTTGCGCATCCATTCATGGCTGGACTGGAAGAAATCCCAGAGTCCGCACTATCGGGTGAGACCGAAAGAGAAGAAAGCCGTTTGCGGTTGGCCCTGGCTGTTCACTATACCGTGCCTATGTGGCCCACCGCGAGGCCTCCAGAGAACCGGTCACCGCGTTGGTTCAGCTGGTTGCTATCCAACCGTCCTGAGGTGGTTGCCGACATGTTGGTCAGAACAATTCTC
Organism: Candidatus Poriferihabitaceae bacterium; assembly: GCA_965214055.1. Classification (GTDB taxonomy): domain Bacteria; phylum Pseudomonadota; class Gammaproteobacteria; order Arenicellales; family Poriferihabitantaceae; genus WTGA01. The sequence goes on along the minus strand of OZ243931.1, from coordinate 2,663,188 downwards.
TCCAAATTGCGCAACGGCGTGGTATCTCCCGCGGGACTCCATAAACTGGCCCATTCCCCTGACTACGCTCGCGTCGCCCCCTTGGCCACCATGCCTCTGCTCAAGCGCTTTCCCGTGCGTTGCACTTCCGATCAGTTGTCGAGTTTGGACCATCTGTTGCTGGCAGCCAGACAACACTACGATATCGAACCGCTTCTGGAACTCATCGAAAGGAAACTCGCTCATCGCGATATGAACGTGGCACAACGCGTCCACTGGCTGGCCGCCGGCCTTTGCATTGCGCCGGACTCTTACATCGATCGACTGGACTCTTATGCGACTGGAAAAGAACGCCGGATCCGTTTCCTTGCGGAGGCCGTATCCAGACAATTCCACCTCTTACCTGATCTGCAACACCTTCGAAACGTTCCTGCTTTGCTCCTCCTGATCCGACTCATCGGTGCGTCCTGCAGACCATACTCCCTTGGTGACGCCTCCCACCAAAAAATCATGGTGGGACTGGAAATGAATGCTGCGGACCGGGTCCGAGATTTCATTGAGCAGTTGGCGATCATTTCGTCCGCAGACGCCACCAAAGCTCTTGACGTGTTATCTTCCAACAACGCACTGCGTCCTTGGCGCTCCTTTCTCATAGACGCTACATATCGACAAAAAGCGATCCGCCGCGAAGCCGAATTCCGCTATTATGGCGTTATCCAGGTGCTTGACACACTGGACAGGAAAGCACCAGCAAATGCAGCCGACCTGGCGGCGCTGACTTTCGAGCATTTGAACGAGATCGCCAACCACATTCGCAACGGCAACACCTCCGACTGGCGTCAATACTGGAATGTAGATGGGCACAACCGCCCACAGAACACACGACCGGAACCTTCATGCCGTGATGCGCTGCTGCCGAATTTGAAGAGCAGGTTGGCGCACCTTGGTATTAACGTTGAGGCGGAAGGCCGCTACGCCAATGACAAACGGGCGGACATTCGTGTTTCTCACCACGACTTCAATGTGCCCATCGAAGTCAAGAAAAGCAGTAGCCAAGATCTCTGGAGTGCGATCCGATCACCACTTATTGCTAAATACGTTATAGATTCTGGGACGGGCGGGCATGGCATCTATCTTGTGTTTTGGTTCGGAGATAGAAAAGGCGATCACCCGACACCACCAGAGACAGGACCCCCTCCAGGAAGTCCTGGCGAACTCGCGGATCTTTTGAAAAACACGCTCCTGAATGAAGAGCAATTAAAAATCCGGGTCTGCGTAATTGATGTTTCCATTCCTCCTGCAAAATAATTCGGGGGAAAGGCGAACAATAACCGAACTCGCTCGCTGCCTGGCATACATGCCTCGGGGCTGGCTTCCCGTGACCGGAATGCACACCCCTTTCCATTGTGCCCACATGATCAGCCCCCACATGCCGGCAGTCTTCACCACCGAAACACAATGGGCCGGTCAAAGATTCTCCACGAGATCCAGGGGAGAGCGGCTGAGTCTTTCCACCCCGGTTTCGGTCACCAGCACCGAATGCCCCCAGCACATGGCATACCCGGAATCGGAATCCATCAGGATCATGTGGAGGAAAAAGACATTTCCGGCATGCATGAGCAATGGATTGTCCTCATAGAACATCGGAAAATCCACCCAGATCGGGTTGAATACCGCCCCCATTCCATACCCGCATGCTTTCATTCTGGCATGCCCCAGTCCATGCTCATCCAGGACGGTGGCGTGGGCCTGGTAGACCTGCCCCATGGGCCGGCCCGGTTGTATGGCCTGTTCGCAGGCCTGGAGTGCTTCCACCACCGCGGCGTGCATTTTTTTCTGGGTCTCCGATGCAGGACCCACGACCAGGGTTCGCATCATTGCCGAATGATACCGGTGATACGCCCCCGCCCATTCCAGGGTCAATTGATCCGATTCATCCAGGTGTCGCGGCCCCGACTGGTATCGGCACAATAGCGCTCCCTCGCCGGAACCGACGATAAACTCGTTTCCCGCATAACTGCCCCCGCCCCGGAAAACCGCCCCCTGCATGGCGGCAAGGATCTCCCCCTCAAAGACCCCGGCCGTGGTCATGGCGACCGCGGCATCCAGCGCATCATCGCTCAGCGCCGCCGCCTTTTTGTGGTACTCGATTTCCTGTTCACTTTTTTGCCGGCGCAGCCCGCTGATGAGATCGGATGCCTCCACCAGGGACCCTTTTTCCTGGAGCGCCCTATGCAGTTTCTGTCCGTTGAAGGCATTCAGTCCCACTGTATTGGTTTCAATGCCCAACCGGGCACTTCCCAGGCCGATTTGCTGCAGTAACCGGTACAGGCCCTGAAATGGGTCCACACCTTCCCAATCATGCCACAGGTGAATGTGAGAATCCGGCAGAACCGATGTCTGCTGTGCCTGCCGCAAATCCGGCAGGCGGGTAAACAGGTGGATGTCTCCGTCGGCGGACAGCACCATGCACTGGAACATGGCATATCCAAACGTGTCGTATCCGGTCAGGTAATAGTGGCTTTCCGGTGCAAACAGCAACATGCCGTCGAGGTCCCTCCCGGCCATTGCACGGCGTGCATTCCCGATCCTGTACTGATATTCTTCGGCTGTAAAATGCAGTGACAAGGCCTGTCTCAGGGAGTGGGATGGAAAAAATCCACCTCATCAGGATTTTCAGGGCATCAATCCTCGGCATCAATCTTCATTGATCCTGGATGCGCCGATTCTGAATGACATGGAAAACAGTCGGTATTATCCGGCAAATACCGCGCCATTACAAATTGAGAAAGGTCCGCATGCCACGGTTGTGCCCGCAAAAAACAGCGTTTTCCACAAAGCAGTTCCCCAATTCCGGTTCATCCCTTTTTTCGTCCGGGTCCTTCCCAAAAAACCCGTCCATCCGACTGCCGTGGTTGTCTGGATTTTCCTGAACCGGAAGGTTGCCCGGGAATAGATTTTTTTTATAATATCACTTTAAATGATTTATATATAATGATTATTTTTTTTAAAAATCGGGATTCCTTCTGTTTCCGGACAGTCTCCTAGGGCTGCTTTATGGTACGGGAAGACTATTCCAAAGGGGTGGCGCTGGTGCTCATTGCGGGAGGTATCTGGAGTATCGCCGGAGTGGTGATGCGGTACATGGAAAACGCGAATGAATGGCAGGTGTTATTTTATCGGTCCCTGACCCTTTCGGTTTTCCTTTTTTTCTACATCGGGTTCCGATATCGCGGTCCCCTGATCAACGCATACCGGGAACCGGGGTGGGGGTCGGTGATTGCCGGAGTGTGTCTTGGCGTAACCTTCTGCAGCTGGATCTTTGCCATGACCCACACCACCATCGCCAATGCCCTGTTTGTGCTGGCCGCCGCACCGTTCATTACCGCTTTGCTCGGACGGCTGATTCTGGGTGAAGCGGTCAAGAGGGTCACGGTCTACTGCATGATTGCAACCGCCCTGGGCATACTGGTGATGGTGATCGAAGGGATTCTGGTGGGTGCATTCCTCGGCAACCTGTTCGCCCTGGGTGCAGCGGTTGGATTTTCCATGTTTTCCGTTCTGTTGCGCAGAACCAAAAGCATTGACATGACGCCGACCGTCTTCTGGGCCGGTCTTTCCGGTACCCTGATCGGAGCGGTCATGATCCTGATATCCGGAACCGGATTTCAGGTATCCCACCATGATTTTGAAATGTGCGCCCTGCTGGGACTGGTTCAGGTCGGCATTGGGATGATCATCTATACAGCTGGGTCAAAACATGTGCCGGCGGCAGAGCTGGTGCTGCTGTCCCTGACCGAGGTGATTCTCGGCCCCCTGTGGGTCTGGATGGCCGTGGGAGAAGTTCCCGGCGTCTATACCCTAGTTGGCGGATTGATTGTGTTTGGTGCCATCGTATTGCAGGCTTTCACCGGGATCCAGCAGCAACGCAGGATAGCCCGGATGACCTCTATCTGATCCGCCCTCAACCGGATACAAGGGGGATCTCCATCGGACGGTGCTAGATGAATTCCGCTTTGGTGGTCTGTTGGCTCGCCACGGCAACCGCCTCTTCAATCGTAAACACCCGGTTGAACAACGCCCAGCCTGTTACCGCCCCGGAGATATTGGGAAGATTGACCAGCATTGAGATGTCGTCGAGATTGCGGACCGTTCCGCTGGATACAACCGGGCACGCCAGTTCAGTCGCCATCTGCGTGGTATTGGCCATACTGCTTTCCGGCAATTCGTCGTAGCGGTCGATATCGGTATAGATAATGGCCGCCGCCCCACTTCTTTCAAAACGTTTTGCCAGTTCCATCGCGGTAAACGCCGAGGTGTGCTTCCAGCCATGGGAAACCACCTTGCCATCTCTGGCATCAATACTGATGGCCACACCATCGGGATACTTGGAACACAAAGACTCCACCAGGTGTTGATCCACCACCGCGGCAGTGCCGAGCACCACCCGGGCGGCTCCGTTTTCCATCCACCAGTCGGCGGAACTTAATGACCGGATTCCTCCGCCGACCTGAACTGGAATATTCGATTTCGAAATGATATCCCGGATGATTTCAGCGTTTTGCCCGTGATGTTCAAATACCCCATCAAGGTCCACCACATGCAACCACTGTGCTCCCCCATTTTCAAATTCCCGTGCAGCGTCCAGGGGCCGTATGTCGAACGTCTGGGGGTCCTCAATACTCCCATGCTTCAAATTGACGCACTGACCATTGTGCAACTCAATATCCGGGTAAATTATCATTTGCACCACCTATCGATTTGAAAGTATTTGTGGATGGATATCACTTGTCCTGCCTGTCTTTTTTATACCATAACTACAGAATTTCTTACAGTTTCCAGTACAGACTGTTCACAAGAAAATGGACTTTCCCGCTCAAGTCGAACACGGTCTGCCCGAATCGGTTGGTCTCCCATTATACCGTTAACACCCGGGGCAATGCCCGGCGGTTTTCATTTGAACCCACCGTAACCACCGTGGGGGAGGCCTCTTCGGACGGATACTTTCCTCCCCTGGCAGCCGGCATATCCCTTGTGCCCGGATTACGCAAAGCGTATCTCCACGGGAAATGCCCCGGCTACGCCGGATACACGGTGGAGGTGGTGGATAAAAAAGTAATGGTTCCGGTTATTCGGCCCGCCATACCACGGGACAAAGATCACTGACCAGGGGGTCCCCGGGTTGAATACCGAATTTCACGACTTCGGCGCTGATGTTGGGATCATCGCCCCCGGGGACGATGCGGTAGCGTGCGTCTTCACCGAGCCATTGCACCGATACCGTTCTGCGACCGAGGTTCGCCGGCAGGTTGCCCGACCCCCCGTGCGTCAGCATGCCGTGAAAAACGACACAGTCCCCGGGCTCCATCCCCCATGAGACAATGTCATAGTCGTGCCGATGCCCCTCTATGTCCGGGAACGGCTGTAAATCCGGGGAATTCCCCTCCTCGTACTCGGTTTGAAAGAACGGGTCCCGGGAATATTTCGTTTTCCAGCGATGGGACCCACGCACAAATTCGAGCCCGGTTTGGGCAGGCACTGGGTCCAGGGACATCCACATGCTGCACCCCTGCTCCCCCCCGGCTGACCAGGATGGCTGGTCCTGATGCCAGGGTGTCCTTTGTTGCGTCCCGGGAGTTCTCACAAACATCGTGATGTAGTAGGGGGTGGCGTACTGGGCCTTCATCAAACGGCCCGCCGCCTCGGCCATGGGCGATTCCAGCATGAGTTCGTCAAATTCATCAATTTCACCCACGGTGCGGGCATCAAAAAACAAGTGCCCACCGGAATGCGCATCGTCCACGTAAATCTTGCTGCGTGAGCTCGGTTTGAGAGAACAACGTTCAATCCCTGAAGCCAGTCTCTTGAGCCAGGGTTGAGTGAAGTATTTGCGCAATACGATCACACCATCGCGCTGGTAATCCTGAATCTGCTGGTCGGATATTGTGGACACGGATGGGCCCTGCGGTGTTGGAATCACTTTCTGTTGAAATTCATGCCGGAAATCCGGGCGGCACCGGTTCTGCCGGCATCTGCCACCCGCGAACCGTTGCCACACCCCCGTCCCGGGATCCCGGTGTCTCGGGCTGAACAGAATCCGTACCGGTTACGGGGGGCATCAATACGGATTGATCCCATTATAGTGCCTGGCCACTACGTCGGGATGGGCCCGCATTCGGATTTTCAGGGTGTTGTCTCCAAAAACCGGATAGACCGGATCATCCGGGTTCGCATTCTGCCCTCCGGGTGCCCGGGTTTCGAGTTCGAGGGGAAGAGAAACGGGCTTGAATACCGCGTCCAGCCGCGGGTTCATGAAATAGGCAATGGAAATTCGTTGCTTGCCCGGTGGCGGGCTTTCGACCCGATGTTTGGTGGCACGCAAATAGCCATTACTGGCGACCTGCAGCATTTCACCCAGATTGACCACATAGGCACCGGGAATCGGCTCCACCTCAAACAGTCTCCCGTTATTTTCTACCTGCAACCCGGGCACTTCGTCCTGGAGTATCAATGTTACCAAACCGGAATCATGATGCAGACCCAGCCCCTGCCCGGTGTACGCATCAGCTGACCGGGCTGGATAGCGCACGATTTTCAAACGCGTATACGGGTCTGGCGACACGGTATGATCAAAGAAATCCATGGATTGGCCCAGCCCCATGGCCAGGGCCCGGATGATGGCCAGTCCAAGAGACTGGATCTCTCCCATCCAGGAAACCACTGCCGTACGCATTTCGGGAAGGCTGTCCGGCCATTGATTCGGCCCCCTCAGGCGCAGCCACGGGGGGTCTTCCGTACCCAGGGCCAACGCGGGTTCTTCAGGGCCGATATCCAGTTGATCCCGCCAGTCACGCCGACCTGCAGTCACTTCATCACCGAGCACGGTGTACCCCCGAAAATGGGGAGAATTGGCGATGGCCATCTGGTGCCGTTCGTTTTCAGGCAGGGCGAAGAAACGACGGGCAACCTCGATCATTTCATCATTTTTGTCAGCAGAAATCCCATGGCCGACCAGGTAAAAGAAACCGGGATCATGACAGGTTTCGAGAAGCGCGGTTACAAAGGCCCGGCCCTCTTCACTGACAGGATTGTTCAGAAAGCTGGAGATGTCATGGGTGGGGAGCAACCGACTCTCCTACAGTGTGGAATTCCGATACATTTTAGCAGGGATGTTTTCTGTTGTCATTTGAGAAGAAAAACCCCGGTTTCCTGGCGTGTGCCGGGTCCTAAAACAACCCTTCCACTTCACCGGCCTCGTTAATCCGGATCCGGTTGGCCGCGGGCACCCTGGGAAGACCTGGCATGGTCATGATATCCCCGCAAACCACGACGACAAATCCCGCTCCCGCGGACAGTCTGACTTCCCGGATTCCCAGTGTATAACCGGTTGGCGCACCCTTGCGATTGGGGTCCGTGGAAAAACTGTACTGGGTCTTGGCAATGCAAATGGGCAGGTGTCCGAACCCGCCGTTCTGCAGGTCCGCAATCTGGTTTCGGGTCTTCTGGTCCGCACTGATCCCATCTGCCCGGTAAATCTTCGTCGCAACGGCCTCGATCTTCTCCCACAACGGCATTTCATCCGGATAGGTGGTCGTGAAGTCTGCGGTACCACTGTCCGCCATGTCCGCCACCGCCTGGGCCAGTTCGGTGGTTCCCTTCCCGCCTTCGGCCCAATGATTGGCATCCACCGCTTTCACCCCCTGGGCCCCGCACAATTCCCGCACTGCAGCCCGCTCCGCCGCCGTGTCTGCACTGAACTGGTTAATGGCCACCACGACGGGCAACCCGAATGAGCGAATATTCTCAATATGCCGGGCCAGGTTCACACAACCGGCCCGGACAGCCTGAACATTTTCAGCCCCCAGGTCGTCCCTGCCGACTCCGCCGTGCATCTTCAATGCCCGGATGGTGGCAACCAGCACCACCGCATCCGGTGACAAACCGGCCTGCCGACATTTGATGTCAAAGAACTTTTCCGCCCCAAGGTCGGCTCCAAATCCTGCTTCTGTGATGGTGTAGTCCGACAGCTTCATCGCAGCCCGGGTTGCAATCACAGAGTTGCAGCCATGGGCAATATTCGCAAAAGGACCGCCATGCACGAAGGCGGGGTTGTTTTCCAGGGTCTGCACCAGGTTCGGTGCAATGGCATCCTTGAGCAACACCGTCATGGGTCCGGGCCCCATCACGGCTTCGGCCCGAACAGGCTCTCTGTCCCGGGTGTAGCCAATAACCATCTTTCCCAGTCTTTCCTCCAGGTCCCTGGCATTCCTGGAAAGACAGAAAATAGCCATCACCTCCGATGCCACCGTGATATCAAAACCATCTTCACGGGGATAGCCGTTGGCCACCCCTCCCAGTGAATTGGTAATCTGGCGCAATGCACGGTCATTCATGTCCACTACCCGCCGCCAGCCAATCCGACGCGTATCCAGTCCGGCCTGGTTGCCCCAGTAGATATGGTTGTCGATCAGCGCCGACAACAGGCTGTGTGCAGACGTAATCGCATGGAAATCACCCGTGAAATGAAGATTGATATCTTCCATGGGAACCACTTGGGCATAGCCTCCTCCCGCCGCGCCTCCTTTCATGCCAAAACAGGGACCCAGGGAAGGTTCCCGAAGACACACCATGGTGTTTTTGCCGATCCGGTTCATTCCATCAACCAACCCCACCGAGGTGGTTGTTTTTCCTTCTCCAGCGGGTGTCGGGGTAATCGCCGTGACCAGTATCAGCTTGCCGTCGGGCCGGTCCTGCAATGAATCAATGAAATCCAGGCCCACCTTTGCCTTGGTATGTCCGTACGGCACCAGGGCAGAATCGGGAATTCCCAGCCTGTCGGCAATTTCGGTTATGGGCTTCATGGACGCTGCCCGTGCAATTTCTATGTCACTCATGGTTCTCAAATCGTTGTATTTAGGGATAAATCAAGGAAGAATATTGGATACATTCTCCGGGCGCTGTTTCGGGGAAAATCAGATCGATGCGTCGACCCTTGCCGCACAAAACTTGAATTCCGGAATCTTGCCAACGGGATCCAATGCCGGATTTGTCAGCGTGTTGGCGGCCGCTTCGGCATAGCAAAACGGGATAAATATCATGTCATCCGGCACCGCAGGGTCCACCCTGGCAACCAGTTCGATGGCTCCCCGCCGGGTTGAAACGGTGATCCGCCCCCCGGGATTGACATTCAGCTTCTCCAGTGCCAGGGGGGACAACGAAGCCACTGCCTCGGGCTCGATCTCATCCAGCACGCTGGCCCGTCGCGTCATCGCACCCGTATGCCAGTGCTCAAGCTGCCGGCCGGTGGACAGAATCATGGGGTATTCCTTGCTCGGCAACTCATCCGGCGGGACCAGGTCCGCAGGCACCAGTTTCCCCCGTCCGCTTGGTGTCGGAAAACCATTGCCAAATACGATGTCATTGCCGGGAACATCTCCGGCATCGCACGGGTACGTCACCGCACTTTCCTCCACCAGCCGGTCCCAGGAGATGTTGTCCAAAGAAGGCATTACCCCAGCCATTTCCGTATAGATATCTCCCGGGTGGCGGTAGTGCCAGTCCAGGCCCATACGCCGGGCGATTTCCTGGGTGATCCACCAGTCAGGACGGGCATCTCCGGGCAACTCCAGGGCTTTTCGGCCCATTTGAACCTGCCGGTTGGTATTGGTAACCGTCCCGTCTTTTTCCGGCCAGGCGGAGGCCGGCAACACCACATCCGCATAAAACGCGGTCTCGGTGAGGAACAGATCCTGCACCACCAGGTGCTCCAGTTTGGCCAGGGCGTCCCGGGCATGCTGCACATCCGGGTCGGACATCGCAGGATTTTCACCCATGACATACATCCCGGTAATTTCATCGCGATGGACCGCATCCATGATCTCCACCACGGTCAACCCCCGTTTCGGATCCAGGGACGTGCCCCAGGCATCCTCGAACCGGGAACGCAGATCGGCATTTTCCACCAGCTGATAATCCGGAAGCATCATCGGAATCAGCCCGGCGTCGGACGCACCCTGCACATTATTCTGGCCACGCAATGGATGCAGCCCCGTACCCGGCCGCCCCACCTGACCGGTGATCAATGACAGCGCAATCAGACATCGGGCATTGTCCGTGCCATGAACATGCTGGGAGATTCCCATTCCCCAGAAAATGATGGAAGCCCGGGCTTTCGCGAACGTCCGGGCCACCGTTTTCAGGGTGTCGGCATCAATTCCGCAGACCCGGGACATTTTTTCAGGAGAGAAATCCTGGAGATGCTTCTTCAGGTTTTCAAACCCTTCCGTATGTTTTTCCACGTACTCCCGGTCGTAAAGGGATTCTTCAATAATGGTATGCAGGATACCGTTGAGCATGGCAACATCGGTACCCGGCTTGAATTGCAGCATATGGGTCGCATGCCGTTTGAGCGAGGTCCCCCTGGGATCCATGACAATCAGTGTTCCGTTTTTTGCCGCCTGTTTGAAAAAAGTGGCGGCAACGGGATGGTTGCTCACGGGGTTTGCACCAATGACCAGCACACAATCCGAATCCTCCACGGCATTGAACGGCGCCGACACGGCCCCGGACCCAATCCCTTCAAGCAGGGCAGCGACGGAGGAGGCATGACATAACCGGGTGCAGTGATCCACATTGTTGGTGCCAAATCCGGTGCGCACCAGTTTCTGGAAAATATAGGCTTCTTCGTTGGAACACTTGGCAGAACCGAATCCCGCCAGCGCCTGGCTGCCCCGTTCCTTGCGAATGGTTCGCAGACCGCTGGCGGCATGTTCCAGAGCTTCCTCCCAGCTTGCTTCCCGAAAGTGGGTCCAGGGATTGGCGGGGTCCAGGTCCGCTGTCCCGGTCTTTGTGGAAGGGTCTTTGCGGATCAGGGGGACCGTCAACCGGTGGGGATGCCTGACATAATCAAAACCGAATCGGCCTTTCACGCACAACCGGTTCCGGTTGGCCGGGCCCTCCCGGCCCTGTACCGCCACGATTTCATTCCCGCTGACCTGGTAGGTGATCTGGCACCCCACGCCGCAATAGGGGCAGACACTGTGGGTTTCTTCCAGCTCATCACTTTTCCCGACCCCGTTTGCGTCCACCCGGGTCGCTTCCATCAGGGCACCGGTGGGGCAGGCCTGAACACACTCTCCACACGCCACACAGGTACTGCTGCCCATGGGGTCATCCTGGTCAAAGACGATCTGTGCGCCATGTCCCCGGTACGCCATGCCAATGACATCGTTGACCTGAACTTCCCGGCAGGCACGCACACAAAGATTGCACTGGATACAGGCATCCAGTGCCACATGCATTGCCGGATGGCTGGCATCGGCAATAGGGGGAGGTCTTTGGGGGAAACGGCTGTCGTGCACATTCAACCGGTCCGCCCATTCCCACAGGTGGGAATTCCGGTCATGGGCGACTTTCCGGTCCGGCTGGTCCGCCACCAGAAGCTCCATCACCAGCTTCTGTGCGGTCACGGCCTTGGCCGTGTCGGTCCTGACGACCATGCCTTCGGCGGGGGTTCTCAGGCAGGAAGCCGCGAGCACGCGTTCTCCCTCGATCTCCACCATGCAGGCCCGGCAATTCCCGTCCGGCCGGTAGTCGAGCTGGGGGGTGTAGCATAAATGGGGAATCTCGACGCCCCGGCGTCTGGCAACCTGCCACAGGGTTTCTCCCGGGGCTGCCTGGACCGATTCCCCGTTCAGGATAAAATTGATCTCGTCCGACATCACAGGTCCTCCGGAAAATATTTCAGTACACAGTTAATGGGGTTGCCCGCGGCCTGCCCCAGTCCGCAAATCGAGGCATCCGTCATCACCGTGCTCAGGTCCCTGAGCAGGCCTTCATCCCATTTCGGCTGTTCCATGATTTTCACCGCCTTTTCGGTGCCGACCCGGCACGGCGTGCACTGGCCGCAGCTTTCATCCTGGAAAAACCGCATCAGGTTCAGTGCCGCGTCTTTCATGTTGTCCGCATCGCTGAAGACCACCACTGCCGCGGATCCGATAAAACAGCCATGCGCCTGAAGCGTCCCGAAATCCATGGGAACGTCTCCCAGGGATGCCGGCAAAATCCCCCCGGATGCCCCACCGGGCAAATATCCCTTGAAAACATGTCCTTTGTGCATGCCGCCGCAGTAGTCCTCAATCAGCTGACGGATGGTGATGCCGGCCGGGGCCAGCTTGACCCCGGGGTGGTTAACCCGGCCCGAGACCGAAAAACTGCGCCAGCCCCTGGAACCGTTGATCCCGGCTCCGGCAAACCACTCCGGTCCCTTTTCAACAATATCCCGGACCCAGAAGAGGGTTTCCACATTGTTTTCCAGGGTTGGGCAACCAAACAGCCCCACCTCGGCAACATAGGGGGGACGGTTTCGGGGCAGACCCCGTTTGCCTTCAATGGATTCAATCATGGCGGATTCCTCGCCACAGATATATGCTCCGGCGCCCCGGCGTATTTCAATCCTGACATGGTCGGCCAGGCCCGCTTCCTCGACTTTGCCGATTTCGGTCTTTAGCAGGGAAATGATGGCAGGATATTCATCCCGCACATAAATATAGCTGGCCTGTGTGCCCACCGCCCAGGCACCGATGAGCATGCCCTCAATGAAACGATGGGGGTCAGACTCCAGATAAAACCGGTCCTTGAACGTGCCGGGCTCTCCCTCGTCGGCGTTGACGGCCAGCAGGCGCGGGCCCTCATAACTGCGAACGATATTCCATTTTCTGCCCGTGGGAAATCCGGCCCCGCCCAGTCCCTTCAGTTCAGACCGGTCCAGCTTGCCGATGATTTCTTCGGGGGTGAACTCCCCGGCCAGGCAGGCATTCAACAGTTGATATCCGCCCTCTTTCCGGTACGCTTCCAGGTCAATGTAATCGGGGAGGGGAGCATGGAAATCTTCCCGTTCAATGGCCTGGAGCACGGCTTCGGGACTGGTGCTGACAAGATGGTGGTGACCGACTTCCGCCACCGGCGCGGTTTCGCATCGCCCCATGCAGGGGGCCCGGACAATACGCACATCGGGCAACCCCTCGCCGGTGAGCGCCGACAACAGGGTTTCGGCCCCGGCCAACTGGCAGGCGATACTGTCGCAGACCCGGACGGTGACCGCAGGGGGCGGAGTTTCCCCTTCTTTCACCACATCAAAATGCGCATAAAAGGTGGCCGCCTCATACACCTCGGTTTGTGCCAGTTTCAGTACATCCGCCAACGCGGCGATATGCGCGCTGGACAGGTGACCGTATTCATCCTGGATCAGATGGAGGTATTCGATCAGCATATCCCGCCTGTACGGACCCCCGCCCAACAGGTTCTGCACTTCATCCCGGGCGGAAGGGACAACCTGTCTCCCCTTGGTGGATGCACTGGCCTTTTTCTTTCCCCTGCCCGGGTGCCCCCTTTTCATGACTGCATGGGTGTCGGTGCTCATAGACTCTATATTTTCGCTCTACATTTGTTTTTCAACCGGCAAATACGCGATCACACACTTCTTTGATGGCTCCGCGATGGTAAACCAGTGGGTCTGTCAGCCAATCATCGATTTAAGGGTACGGCCCAGGGTTGCGGGGGAATCCGCTACCGTAACCCCCGCACTCTTGAGCGCTTCAATTTTATCCCCTGCCCCACCCTTTCCTCCTGCGATGATGGCACCGGCATGACCCATTCTCCGCCCGGGGGGGGCGGTCACCCCGGCAATGAATCCGCAGATGGGCTTTTTGGTGTTGCTCTGCCGGATAAAATCCGCCGCTTCTTCTTCCGCCGTCCCGCCAATTTCACCGATCATGATCAGGGACTCCGTTTCCGGGTCTGCCAGAAACAATTCCAGACAATCAATAAAATTCGTGCCATTCACGGGGTCGCCACCGATACCAATACAGGATGTCTGTCCCAACCCTTCTGCAGTAGTCTGGGCAACCGCTTCATACGTGAGGGTTCCGGACCGGGAGATGATGCCCACACTGCCCTTGCGGTGAATGTGCCCGGGCATGATGCCGATCTTGCATTCATCCGGTGTAATGACCCCTGGGCAGTTCGGGCCGACCAATCGGGTCGGAGATTTTTCCAATGCCCGTTTTACCCGGATCATGTCCAGTACCGGCACACCCTCGGTGATACAGACCACCAGCGGGATCCGGGCGTCAATGGCTTCCAGGATCGCATCCCCGGCGAACGCCGGGGGCACATAAATCACGGACGCGTTCGCCCCGGTCCGGGTCACCGCCTCGTCCACCGTATTGAACACCGGCAGGCCCAGGTGCACCTGGCCTCCCTTGCCGGGGGTCACACCGCCGGCCATTTTTGTACCGTATTCGATTGCCTGTTCGCTGTGGAATGTCGCCTGGGAACCGGTAAAACCCTGACAGATCACGGTTGTATTCTTGTCCACCAAAATTGCCATTATCCTGCCTCCGAGACTGCCTGAACCACTTTGCGGGCGGCATCGCCCAAATCATCTGCCGAAACAATCGGCAACCCGGAATCCGCAAGGATCTGTTTCCCCCTGCCCACGTTGGTGCCCTCCAGCCGAACCACCAGTGGAACATCCAGCTTCACTTCCCGGGCCGCTGCAACAATCCCTTCGGCGATCACATCGCAACGCATGATCCCGCCAAATATATTCACCAGTATCCCCTTTACATTGGGGTCCGACAGGATGATCTTGAATGCGATGGTGACCCGCTCCGTGGTGGCCCCGCCCCCCACATCCAGGAAATTGGCCGGCGAACTGCCGCACAACTGGATAATATCCATGGTTGCCATGGCCAGCCCGGCCCCGTTCACCATGCACCCGATGGAGCCATCCAGCTTGATGTAGTTCAGATCATATTCACTGGCTTCGACTTCTGCCGGGTCTTCTTCATCCCGGTCCCGCAGTGCCTGCACGGTTGGCTGGCGATACAGCGCATTGCTGTCAAAATTCATTTTCGCATCCAGCGCAATCATCTCCCCGGCCCCGGTCAATACGAGGGGGTTGATCTCCATAAGGCTGGCATCCAGCTGGTTGAACGCACGGTACATCCCCATCAGAAACGTGACGGCGGAACGGACCTCGTTCCCGGAAAGTCCGAGGCCGAAAGCCAGCTTCCTGGCATGGAAGGGCTGCAGCCCGGTGGCCGGATCAATCATCACCTTGAGTATTTTTTCCGGGGTATTCGCCGCCACCTCCTCGATATCCATCCCTCCCTCGGTGGAGGCGATGAGGGTGACCCGGCTGGATCCGCGGTCCACCAGCATCCCGAGATACATTTCATTCGCGATCTCACATCCTTCCTCGATGTACAGCCGTTTGACCTCCTTGCCTTCAGGACCCGTCTGGTGGGTCACCAGTTGCATACCCAGAATGTCCCCGGCCGCAGACTTCAATTCTTCCAGGGATTTGACCACCCGGACACCACCACCCTTGCCCCGCCCCCCTGCATGGATCTGGGCCTTGACTACCCAGACCGGACCACCGAGTTCTTCGGCCGCTTCCACCGCCTCGTCCACGCTGAAGGCAACGTGACCTCTGGGCACCGCTACTCCAAATTCAGCGAGAAGGGATTTTGCCTGATACTCATGAATGTTCATAATAATTGGTTCCGATCCAGTCCGGGGCCGGATTATACAATAATTCAGGTTTCACGGATGCACCCGAATGAACACATTGTACCCGGTCCGAGAATCAGATCCGGGCGATATGAAGGAGGTTGGTGGCGCCGGATGTCCCGAAAGGCAGCCCCGCCGCAATCACCACCGCCTGCCCGGGCCGGGCAAATTTTTCCTGCACGGCGATGTCCTTGGCAACATTGATGACATCCATGACCCGTGCATTTTCGCTGGCGACATCCACGGTCACCGCATACACCCCCCAGGCCAGTGTCAGGTATCTCGCGGTTTCAATAAACGGTGTCAAACTCAAAATCGGTGCATGCGGACGCTCCCGGGCCGCCCTCAAACTGGTACTTCCAGAAGCCGTATAGGTTACGGTTGCCGCGGATTCCAGGATATTCGTCACGCGCTGCAGGCCATTGCAGATGGCATCTGCCGTGGTCGAATGGGGGTCGGGTCTCTGCGCATCCAGAATCGCCCGGTACGCGTGATCTCCTTCCACCTCACTGATGATGCTGTCCATCATCTTCACCGACTGGACCGGGTACTCTCCTGCGGCGGATTCCGCGGAAAGCATGACGGCATCCACTCCATCGTAGATGGCCGTGGCCACATCCGAAGCCTCGGCTCTTGTCGGCACCGGTGCACTGACCATGGAATCCAGCATGTGCGTCGCAATTACCACGGGTTTACCTGCATCCCGGCAGCGGCGTATGATCTCCTTTTGCACCACCGGAACTCTCTGGGGTGGCAATTCCACTCCCAGGTCCCCCCTGGCCACCATGATCCCGTCACACAGCTCCAGAATGCCATCGATTTTCATCCAGGCAGAGGGTTTTTCCAGCTTAACCAGTATTTTCAGGTTTTCCCCGACGAGGCGGCGCAGTTCCCGCACATCGTCCGGCTGCTGCACAAACGACTGGCCGACCCAGTCCACGCCCAGCGTCAGACCATACTCCAGATCCGCCCGGTCTTTCTCCGTGATCACCGAGATCGGCAGGATCACGCCCGGCACGTTGACGCCCTTGCTGTCACGGATGTCCCCCCCGACAATGACCCGGGTGTCCGCATGGGCCTGCCCACACCCGGTGACCTGCAGCCGGACCCGCCCATCATCGATCATCAGGTCACTGCCGATCGAAAGTGCCTCGAAAATCTCCGGGTGAGGCAACTGCACCCGGTCCTGGTTGCCGGGTGCAGCCTCCAGGTCCAGCCTGAATGGATCTCCTTTGGCCAGGGTGACCGGACCATTTTCAAACCGGCCGAGACGCAATTTCGGACCCTGTATGTCCATTAAAATACCGATGGGCCGTCCGGTCTCCTGTTCGATACGACGTATGATGTCCACCCTTTCCGAGTGGTCGTCATGGCTGCCATGGCTGAAGTTGAGACGAAAGACATCGACTCCCGAATGAAACAGTTCCTCGATCACTTCGGAGGTTGAACTGGATGGCCCCAGGGTCGCCACTATTTTTGCTTTTCGGTTTCTGCGCATATTTCACTGCCTGTACCGGTCATACTGCCCGCATTATAGCCCTTTGCATGGCTTCAATCGCCCTGCTTTTTCGATCTTGGGCAAAAACCGGGATTCAGGATTCACCCCGTGTCAAATACCTCCGCAATCGCATACCCACCTGGTTCCGACTCCCCTTCCGGCCCTGGCAGCCCTCACCGAAATCGGTCAATTCAACCGGATTGGCGGACAGCCGGCTCCTGCACCAAAAGGCCATCCGGGAATTTTTCTCCCGGTTCCAAAGGTCGGAGCGACACCGGATTATTTCCAGTATTTTTTTCTTCGGAACGGTACAATTTACGGTACCCGACCACCGGACAATACACTCCCCTTTGCAAGGGGCAATTGAGAACGTTACCTTCAACCAGAAACCCAGGAACAATGAAAAATCGAGGCATTCAGACCGTCGCCATTCACGGCGGAGAAAAACCGGATGGCAAGACCGGGGCATCAGCACCCAACATTGTCATGTCCAGTACGTTCGTTGTGGACGAACCCATGAGTTTTTCCGCCACCAACATCGATGACGATTCCCCCTATGTCTACACCCGCTGGTCCAATCCAACCATCCGTCAACTCGAAGAAAAGCTGGCGCTGCTCGAAAATGCCGAAGATTGCCTGGCACTGGCTTCCGGAATGGCAGCCTCCACCGGCGTGCTGCTGACCCAGTTGAACCCGGGGGACCATTTGGTTGTCAGCAATACCAATTATCCGGGAACCGCGGAACTGGCCCGGGATCATCTTCCTGCCAGGGGGGTTGAGGTGACCCCCGTGGACACCTCGGACCTGGCCAGTGTTCAAAATGCCATGCGCTCCAACACCCGGATGATCTGGGTGGAAACTCCTTCCAACCCGCTGTTGCGCATTACAGACATCGCGGCGATGGCCAAAATCGCCCGAGGCAACCAGGCACTGCTGGCAGTGGACTCCACCTTTGCCACCCCGATCGGAACCTGTCCAATCAGCCTGGGGGCCGACCTGGTCATTCACTCCCTGACCAAATACATTGGCGGCCATGGCGATGCACTCGGCGGTGCGATCCTTGGCTCAAAGGCGTTGATTTCATCGCTTCGCGGCGACGGAGTGCTACATTATGGCGCCACCATCAGCCCATTCAATGCCTGGCTCATCATGCGCGGTGCGGCGACGCTGCCCCTGCGCATGAAGGCACACCAGGAAAATGCCCTGCAGGTGGCAGAGTATCTCCATGCCCATCCCCGGGTGGAAACGGTCCTGTATCCCGGACACCCCTCCCACCCGTCCCACGAACTGGCGAGGACGCAGATGGACAATTTTTCCGGCATGCTTTCCTTTCGGGTCAAAAATCCCCGCAAAACCGCCGAAGCGTTCATGCGGGGCCTGCAGGTAGTGCATTATGCCGTCTCGCTGGGCCACCATCGAAGTCTGATCTACCTCCTGGAAACCCGGGACCTGATTGAATCCTCCTACCGGCTGGAGGGAAGCGACCTGGAGGCCTATCGTGCGCTGGCCGGGGATGGCCTCTTCCGGTTTTCAGTGGGACTGGAAGATGCCTCTGACATTATCAACGATCTGGACAAGGTACTTTGAAATGATGGCCTGCCGCCGCACCGGGCGCACTCCGTCTGGCGCTTTGGACTGGAAAACCATGCCGGCCAGACCCGGCAAGACACGGGGGCAGGAACGGCCGGATCATTCTTGTGCAACCCGGATGGACAGGGCCCGTCCCATGTTAAAATCGAGACCGTCCGGGTCATTCGGTTACCAAGCAATCTTCACACTGCCACCACATTTGGCATACCTTCCCGTCGATTCCGGAAACCGGATTGTTCACAATATCAACCCATTTTATTTTGCATTCCCACAATCATGACCACTCCCTTGAACCAAACCACTTCACTGGGGCTGCCCATTGGGTTTGACGTACCGGACTGGTCCGGGGCCCAACGACCCGGCCGGGAAGTGCTGGAGGGCCAATATTGCCGATGCGAACCGCTCAATACACAGGCCCATGGCAAGGACCTGTTCACGGCCTACCAATCCGACCGGCAAGACCGGGTATGGACTTATCTCGGTTACGGGCCCTTTGATGAGTTCGGTCTCTTCCAGGAATGGATGGCTTCGACCTGTTTTACGGGTGACCCCTGGTTTTATGCCATCGTCGATCACGCCACCGGGATGGCAACGGGGGTGGTCAGCTATCTGAACATCAATACCCGGGACGGGTCCATTGAGGTCGGCCACATCAACTACTCCCCGCTCCTGCAAAAAACAACTGCGGCCACCGAAGCGATGTTCCTGCTGATGGAAAACGCGTTCCGACTGGGCAATCGCCGGTATGAATGGAAGTGCAACGCACTCAACGAGTCATCCTGCCGTTTGGCACGGAGGCTGGGTTTTACCTATGAAGGCACTTTTCGGCAGATGCAGGTCGTGAAAGGACAAAATCGGGATACCGCCTGGTTTTCCCTGCTTGACCGGGAATGGCCCGCGATCAAACCGGCCTTTCAACAATGGCTTTCGCCCGACAACTTTGATGACCAGGGCCAACAAAAGCAAAGCCTGTCCGTCTTTACTTCCAGTGCACTGAAGTCGCTGTAACTTGCGGTGAATGGACCCATGCCTGGAACCCACATTCCATGACCCCGAAAACCGAAATAAAAAATCCAATCGTTGTCCGCTCCCCGAAACATAAAAATTTCGAGGACTGGTGTCGACTGTACGCCGGCTATGCTGAATTTTACAAGGTACCCATGAATGAAACCATTCTCCATACGTTATGGGGCTGGATTCTGGATGAAGACCACGAAATCGAATGCCTGCTCGCATTTCTCCATGGCCACTCCTCTCCCTGCGGATTGGCCCATGTCCGCAGAATGCCCAGCCCGCTCAGAGGGATGAATATCGGATTTCTCGATGATCTGTTCGTGGACCCGGCCTTTCGCGGCAACCGGGTTGGTGACGCCCTGTTCGACGCGTTGAAGTCCACGGCAAGGGAACGCGGGTGGCCAAAAATACGCTGGATTACTGCGGACGACAACTACCGCGCCCGAAGCCTTTATGACCGGATATCCAGTAAAACCAAATGGAATACCTACGAAATGGAGATATAGAACCTTCGTTGCCGGATCATTTTCTCGACGGCATTCCGAGGCAGGTCACTCCATGCATTGACCCGTATGAGCCCAAAAGCCGGGAAACTGCGGACGGGAGGCCCTGGCCAATGGGAACGGCGGTGGTTTTTCCCTTCGAGGCCCCGGAGTGCGGCTTATCCCGGGACCCCATCGTCGACTCCCAGCCGGTCATAGAGGTAGGCCGTCACGGACCCCAGTACGACCCAGAATATAGCATTGGTAAACAATGACATATAGACAAAATCTCTTGTTAGTTCTACCGGAGCTAGGCCGCCGGGGGTTTCCGGTTGTGGAGCCCCGGTCAGATGAGGCAGTGCAATCAGCAGCAATCCAGACCACCGGAAGGCACCGGGAACAAAGACGAGACACAACAGTCCGCCTGCGGTCAAACCCACCGTCAGCAACCACCATCCCTGGCGTCCGCTCAATTCAGCCGCTGCCGCGCCCGGCAACTCCGGAGGAATGCCCAGGGCAGGTGCCAAGTGAAATGCAGCGAACCCGCCAAGACCCCAGAGTATCCCCCATCGCCAGTGTATGCGGGACTCCATGATCATGGCCCGGATTGCGTAACAGGCAACCAGCAGCAGGGCGAACCCCATGCCCACGACCATCGTGCTCATAAAAGTGAAGACGCTCCTTTCCATCCCCTCTTCGGGGCTCCAGGCTCCATGGGAGTGTCCGTCGGCCTGCTCTTCGGGCTCGTGACGATGACCCTGATCACTGTCGCCGGTTTCATACGTCTCGGCTTCCAGAATCATGGGCACAATCGTGAACTGCTGGATACCGGCGAGAACCAGTCCCGCAAAACCGCCGGCGATCAGTGCCGTCCAGAAAATGCGGTGAATGAACCCTCCGGCCATAAAATGTTTTTCAGTGACAGGGAAACGCCATTCCGTGACGGGCATCGTGAGCCGCGCTGTGAATGACTTCAGGTGATGCGAAACCAACCGAATAAAGGATGAAAAACCCCATCAATAGTGCCGCAGCGATTCCCACCACCTTTGACCATGGCACTGTCATGGTCTGAATTTGAGTCCATTGGCTCATGGATTCACGTATCGCATTCATTGTGTATGCCCCCTGATTGGTAAAGAAGTTAAATTGGGTAAAAATAGAGTAACCCTGAAATTCAAAAATGTCTGCAATCTCCCCGTACGCGGAATGCCCACGTACCGACCGGGTGGCGTCCACCCTTCTGTGGGGGCTATGATACATGGAGTGCGGCGCCATTTGTATTGGTAAAAGGTAAAAAAATCCACTTTCGAGGATGTCCACCGTGAACAGCCCAACACCGGACCGATTTCAGTCTTTTTCCCTGCCCGCTTCGCGAGAGAATATTCCAATTGCCTCTTCTTTGGCAAATGGCCCAAGGCCAAATACCTTCCGGGGCCTGGCTATAGTCATCCGCTGTGTCAAACCGTGCTGTCGTCCGCCATTGGGCTGAACGGCACGAAATTGATAAAGGGAGGTTTTTCACAGACCATCGATGATCAATAGCTCGAATAATTTATAAAAAGAGGCCTCACTCTCTTTCTCACTCCATTTTTATGAATTATTCGAGTTAAGGGTGAAATGATCCTGGGTCCTACCACCGCGCGTTGATTTCGAACCCAACGGTATGTTCCGGCCTGGCCATATCGCTCTCCCTTCGCGTCGCCTGCAGGCCGAAAGAGACATCGGGTGCATTCTTCGAGGGCGTCAGTTTCCAACCCAAGCTGTAGTCGCGCGCGCCAGTGGCGAAGCCCAGCCCCATATGCGGGCTGCCGATGTACTGCCCCGAGAAGACCGGGAAGCCATAGGCGGCTTCCAGCTTCAAACGGCTGTCCTCGTCGCTGTCCGGACGTTCGCTCAAGGGCTCGGACGCAAACAGCGCATCGAGTCCTCCCGTGGATGGTCCACCGATCTCCTGGCTCAGGGAAAGCTCCAGCCCCCGTGCCGAGGCCGGTTTCGGATCATAGTGGAACGAGACCGAAAAGCCCTCGTTCTCCAGGTCCTCCTCGGTATGGGTAATCAGGGTACGACCGGAAAGGTCCAGACTCAGGCCCGCACCGGGATCGCTCCAGGCAATGCCGGCGCCCAGCTCCATCCCGGACCCGGTCTCCGCATCCCCGCCGTCCTGGCGGACGCCAAGTTCGAGCTTGGGCGTGATACTGCCATCGCCTTCGGTGGCAATGCGCCAGCTGCCTTCAAGACCCAGGCGCAACCGGGTCACATCGGAATCCGATGCCGCCAGGGCGTTTGTCCTGTCCGATTCCGTCCGCGCCCACAGGGCATCCCCGGTCAGGTCCAGTGTTGGGCCGTTCTGTGGGGAAGACAGCAACTCCTGACGTCCACCCACCGCCATCATGTTCCAGGAGATGTCGGATTGGTAGGATTCCTTCTTCTCATCCGTACCCGCATCCGGCTTCAGCGTCACCTCCCCGGTGCCATACCCCAGGGCACCCCAGAGCTTCAACCGCTCCGATGCCTGGATGGAGGCATAGGGCACCGCCGCGGTCATTGAGGCCTCAATCTTGCCGTCGCCATCGCGCACGGTACCGCTGCACAGGGCGTTATTCATTTTCTCCACTTCCTCGGGGCAGGTCTGGGAAGCCGGGCGGGGCATGACGTCGGTATCGGCATACTTGCCCTTGCCGCTGCCCTGCATCAGCGCCATGCCGACCAGCCAGTTGTCCCGGGCATAGTCGGCGCCGAGCATGGTGGTGGTGGTCTCGCCGTCGAGGGAGAAGGTTCCCTCCTGTCCGTCGAAGCTTGACTGCGCCGCCCGGCCCCAGAAGGCGAGGCTGCCGCCCATGGCATCCTTCTCCCCGGTTGCCGTGAAGCTGCTGCCGAGCAAGGCTTCGCGGGTCGTCATGGACCAGGATTGTGCGTCGCCGTCTGTGAAACGATCCGGGTCGAAGCCATGTGCGTCGTGGTTGATTCCACCCCTGCCGGCATCGAAGGCGCGGACGACATTGGACTGTGCGAACAGGTCATTGTCGGCAAGGCTGCCCGGGGCAGTATTCCCATTCGCCGCCGATCCATCAGGGTCTTCCCCGGACCCCGGTCCGGAATCGAAGTTGATCGCCTGTCCGGCGATGGTGCCGCGCATCCCGGCGGTTCGTGAAGCCGCGATGCGCCCGGCGATGCCGTCGAGGGCCTGTTCGGCCGTGGCGCGAACGAACCGCGCGAGCCATGCCGCGGGCATGGGGTCGGAGTTGACAATGGTCCCGACGGCGACGCCGTCCGCAATCGACACCGACACCCCGGGCGGGCCGTTCACGCGCGCGTCGAACAGCACTACCTCGAAGGTCTCCGGGTCCTCGTCGTGGCTGTCGTTGTAGAGGGGGACGTGAATCTGCGTTTCCGTCTGACCCGGTTTGAACCGGGCGCTGAGCTGCCAGGACCGCTTCCACGCGAGGTAGTCCTGGCCCGCCACGGCCGACACCGGTGTCGAGTCCCGCGTCGCGTAGTGGACCCTGACCGGCCAGTCCACCTTCTCACTCAGTGTCACCTTGAAATATCCGTTGACATGGCTCTCCTTCATGGTGGCATCGGCAATCGAGATGGTCGGAGCACCGGGCGCTGCGTCGTCGTCGGCGACGGTGACGCTTGCCGCATGGTTCGGCGCCGTCGCGACCGTGTAGCCGGTGCCCGCCTGCACGGTGGCGGTGATGGCCCCGTTCGCTTCGTCGGCGGTGTCGTTGATGGTCGTGACATTGACGGTGCCGGTGCCGCTCGACCCGATGGTGACGGTGCGCGTCCCCGTCTGTCCGCTCGTCGCGAAGTCGCCGCTCTGCGTGATGGCGACGTTGACGGTGATGGCGGCTGCCGGCGCCGGGCTTGCCGTAAGGGTGAACGCTGCGGTTCCCCCTTCGGTGATGCCGGCGCCGCCCGTGATGCTTAACGTCGGGGCGTCGTCGTCGTCCACTGCAACCGTAGCGGCGTTTTGTGTCCCGTGCGCGGTGTACCCGGTGCCCGTCTGCACGGTGGCGGTGATGCTGCCGTTCGTCTCGTCAGTGCTGTCGTCGTCGGTGGCGACGGTGAGCGTCGCGGTGCCGCTCGACCCAATGGTGACGCTGCGCGTCCCGGCTTGTCCGCTCGTCGCGAAGTCGCCGCTCTGCGTGACGGCGACGTTGATGGTGATGGACGCGGTCGGGGCGGGTGATGCGGTAAGCGTGAACTCGGCGCTGGCGCCTTCGGTGACGCCGGTGCCCGCGGCGATGCGAACGACCGGTGTCCCTTGCGGTGTCGGGTCGTTGTCACTCACTGCCACCGTGGCGGTGGAGGGGCTCCCGACGGTGTAGCCGGTACCGCTTGCGACAGTGGCCGTCACGCTGCCGTCGGCCTCGTCGGTGCTGTCGTTTTGCGTCGGGACCGTCAGGGTAGCGGAGGTCTGGCCGGCGGCGATGCTGACCGTCTTCTCCCCCTGGTCGCTGGCGCTTAAGAAATCGCTGCTCGCGTCATCGGCAACGGTGAGCGTCACCGTGAGGGCCGCCGCGGGACTTGAGCTCGCGCTGACGGTGAACACCGCATTGCCGCCCTCGGTGACGGCGCTGCCGCCCTGCACCGTGACTTGGGGGACAATCGGCGGCGGCGTGCCCTCGAGGCATTCGAGCGCGGTCACCACCGGCACCCAGCGGGCCAAGCCCCTGTCGGCCTGGGTCTGCGCCTCGCTCGCGGTCATCGGGTTGTTGTCGTAGCTGTTGCTCTCCCCGAAGGCGGCGAGCACCCGGCTCCAGCGCTCGACATGGTCCGGCGAGTTCGGCCGGTTCTCGCCCGCATAGCCCTGGACGTCGCTCAACAACTGCGCCGACACGCAAGCCGTCGGCGTGATTGGGTCGTCGTTGTCGGCAATGGTCAGCGTATGGACCGTCGTGCCGCCGAGCGTGTAGCCCGTGCCCGGGCTCAGCGTCAGCACCACCGTCTCGGCGTCGTCGTCGGTGCTGTCGTCAATAATGGCAATGGGGACGCTCGCCGTGGTCGCCCCGGCCGCGACGCTGAGGGTGCCCGAGCCCGCGATGGTGAAGTCGTTGCCGCTGCCCGCCATCGCCGTGCCGGTGACGGCGTAGGCAATGTCAAGGCCGCCCGAGGGCGCCGCCGGGGCGAGGTCGAGCGTCACGTTGTGCGTGCCGGCATCCTCGGCCGCGCTTGAGGTGGCGGAGGCGAACCCGACCGCGGGCGTGCCCGGCGGCGGGGCGGCGCCGTCGTTCACCGTCACGTCGAAGGTGTTGTCCGTGCCGTGGGGGTCGGCGCCGCCGCCGACGTTGGTGCCGAGGCTTGAGTCGTCGAAGGCGCTGTCCGCGCCGAGCGCGACGGTGAAGGTCTCGACGCCCTCCACCGTGCCGTCCGCCGTCGCGGTGAGCTCAAGCGTCGCCGTTTGCGCCCCCGCGCCCTCGAAGCGCACCTTCGGGGTCGTGGTGCCCGCATCGAGGAGCGTCACGCCCGTGTTGGTCGCACCCGACTTCTTGCCTACGCTCCAGTCGCCGGTGGTCACGCCCGTGCCGCCGATGGCGAGCGGTGCGTCGATGGTCTCGCCGGCGACGAGCGCGCGGGCGAGCGTCACGTCAAGCTCGACGGTGCCGCCCTCGGTCACCGCGCCGGTGCCCGTACGGGCGAGACTCACCACCGTCGGGTCGTCGTCCCTGATCGTAATCGTCGCCGAGGGCGGGCTCCCGACGGTGTAGCCGTCGCCGCTGTCGATGGTCAGCGTGAGGCTGCCGTCAGGCTCGTCGACGGCGTCGTTCTGCGAGCGGGGGCCGTACTGCCAATTACCCGCGCTACGGCTGTACGACAACGATCGCTTGCCAAGGTGGCCGGACTGGAAGAAATCGCCGCTCTGGGCCATCGTCACATTGAGCTGCAGGTTTGTACTCGGCGACACGCTCGGACTCGCCGTGAAGAGTGTCCTTGCGCCTTCGGCGACCACCGAGTTGCTCGTGACCACGACCGTCACCACCGGCAGTGGCGGCGGTGTGGTGCCGTCGTGGACCCAGTACGTGCTCGTGAATTCGTCCCACCGGGTGAATGCGTTGCTGCTGCCATCGGTGATGTCGTTGTCGCTCGCCAGGCCGAGTACGACCTGTCCGCCGGTGATGCGCCCGAGGTTCCCGCCCGAGGCGGTGACGTCGAACGCATGCGTGCCCGCGACCCGCGTCACGGCGAGCGTCGCGCTGGTGCCCGTCAGCGTGAAGTCGCTCGCATCGACACCGTGCACCTCCTCGTCGAAGGTCACCCGCCAGGTGAGGCTTGCCGGAGAAACAGCCGTCGATGTGGCCGGGTCGTGATGCGCGATCGACTCAACGCGCGGTTCCACCGTCTCGCGGTCGGCCACGGTGAAGTTCACCGTGCGGGGGCTCCCTGCGCGATAGAACGGTTGCCCCGTGTCGCGGTAGACCTGCGGGAGCTCAATCAGCGTGAGGGTCGCCGTCTCGCGTCCTTCCTTGCGCCCGTCTTCAAGCGCCGTCACGCGTACGCGGGCGCTCGGCTTACCCACCGGAATTGCGATGAGGTTCCGCCCCTTCAGCCAGCCGAGGTTGGGGTACCAGTACTCGATGCGATAGTCGCTGTACGAGCTTGCCCGTCCCGACAGCCGGACATGGGCAAAGCCGTGCGACCCGTCGGTCTCGTCGAAGTACGGCGCGCGGGCGTTCAGGGTGAACTCGAGCGGACGCCCGCCTTCGAAGACCGTCGTCGTCTCCGGGCGGGTGAAGGACAGGACCGGCGCGTCGTAGATGGTGACGTAGGCCAAGTCGGGTTTGACCTTCTTCAGGTCGCCCGGAAAGTCGACGTCATAGATGTCGAGCCGGAATGTCTCTCCGTCCGCATCCTCGAGATTGTTGTCCGCCGTGATGGGTATCTCGAAGGTCGCGCTCGTGCTCCCTGCCGCAAACGTCGCGACAAAGGCCTGGCCGGTGTAATCCACGCCGCTGCCCGTCGCGGTCAGCGGCGTCGCGGAGACCCTCACGTTGGTGGTCGAGGTGCGCGCTTCGGACATGACGAGCGTGACCGTCACCGGCCCCTTGCCCTCGATGACGGGGTAGTTCGTTTGGGCGAACGCGACGGTCTTCTTGCCGTCGTCGGTGACGGTGCCCGAGAGCGTCTTCCTGACCGCGCCGTAGCCGCCGCCCGAGGCGGTGTGGGTGAGGGTCACGGCCTCGCTGGCGGTGTTGGCGTCGCCGCGTGCAGTGACCTTCACGGTCTGTGCCGTGCTCCAGAGGTTGCTGCCGTTGGCGTTGAAGGTGAGCCTGTTCTGGTTGCCGTTGGTGTCATCGTTGTCGGTATCGACCATGACGTCGCCGTTGTTCGACCCGATGGCGACCGTCACCGTCCCGGTCGGCTTGGCGGCGAGCTTGACCGTGTAGGTGGTGCTCGCGCCCTCCATGACGGCGAGCGTGCTGGTCGAGAGCACGAGCGCCGGGGTGGTGGTGTCGGTGACGGTGGCGGCGATGGTCGCGGTCTTGCCCTCGTAGTCGCCCCCTGAGGCGGTCACGGTCAAGGTCGCTGCGTCGTCGCCGATGTCGTTGTCGCTCGCGGCATGGACGGTCACGGTCCGCACCTTGTCCCACCCCTGGGTCTGGTGACTGTCATTTTTGAAGTAGCTGAGGCTCGCGGGGTTGAAGGTGATGTCCGGGTTCGTCGAGGCGAACGCGAGGGTCCCGTCGGCGGACGGCTGCGTCCCGAGCTGCACGGTGAAGGTCGCGCTGCCGCCTTCGGTGACGCTGAGCGCGGTCGGCGCGACCACCAGGTGCGGGACGTCGTTGTCGGTGACGGTCACTACGATGCCCAGGAGCGCGCCGAAATCGGCGCCGGGGCGTGGGCCGTAACCGGCACCGGACCCTTCGTGGTTGATGGCGGTGGTGTCGTCGGTGCTGTTCGCGTCCTCGTTCGCAGTGACCTTCACCGTCTGTCCGGACTGCCAGAGGTTCCCGCCCACGGCGTCGAAGCGCAGCGTCGTCTGGTTGCCGTCCTTGCTGCTGTCGGTGTCCACGGTGAAGTCGCCCAAGGGCGTCAGCGTGACGGTGACGCCTTCGGGCTCGTCGAGCGGGCGCGAGGTGAGCGCCACGGTGTAGGTGGCGCTTCCCCCTTCCTTGAGCTTCAGCCTTTCGGGACGGAACACGAACCCGCGCGTGTCGTCGTCCTTGACGTTCACCTGCGCGGACTTGTTGGCCTGCCCGACGACGTAGCCGGTCCCCGCCTGCACGGTCGCGGTGATGACGCCGTCGGGCTCGTCGACCCAGTCCTCGGTCGTTGGCACCGTGAACGACTGGCTCGTGCTGCCCGCAGCGACCGTCACCGTGCGCACGCCCTCGTCGTCGGCGGCGACGTGGTCCTTCCCCGTGTCGGCGTCTTCGTCTTCGGTGATGTTCACCTTGACCGAGAGGGCTTGCGTGGGGGCGTGGCTCGACTTGACGGTGAAGGTCGCGTTGGTGCCTTCGGACGCCGTTGCACCGCCGGTGATGGTCACGGTGGGCTCGGAGTCGTCGTTGGTGATGGTGTACGTCGCGGTGCCCCCGGAGGAGGCAATCTTGACGTCCGACGGCGGGTCCTTCAGCTCGAGCACCACGGTCTCGTTCTCTTCCTTCAGGGTGTCTCCGTAGTAGAACAGACGGGCTTTGTGTTCTGAGGTGAACTTCTTGATCGTCATCGTGTGGCAGTTCGAGGCGTCGACGGCGAGCTCAACGAGCTGAGCGTGGGCGTCGAGACGGTACTCGTAGAGGTCGAAATCGCGGTCGTTTGTGCTGGTGCTCGTGCGAAACGTTGCGGTGCTCGTGTTCTTGACGCACATCTTGAACGACGTGTCGTTGGGGCGCGTCTGGTCGAGTTTGACCGTGATGGTGGCATGGCCTCCCGCTGAATTCAGCTCGTTCCCCGAAGTCTTGTTGAGCGAAATCGAAAGCCGCGGGGCCTTCACCACGGTGAAGATGGGCGAGAGACCGTACAAGCGATACTTGGCACCGCTGTTCGTGCTTCCCGCGTTCAGTGGATCGCCCGTGGTGAGGTGGCCTCGATGGACCTCAACGCCGAAGTGGCCTGCGTAGCCGGTTCCGGGGTGGTGCCCGTTCGACAAGCTTCCGGTCCATACCCTGTAATCGATGATGGGGGTCGTTCCGTACTCGTTCCTTGCGATGCGGCTGTCCCAGGACCCGTCGTAGAAGTCGGCGTAGTTGTCTGCGACCTTCTCGCCCTTCACCCACCAGATGGGTGCGTCGGTGTCGGTCGCCCTGGTCCTTGTGTTAAACCGCGCAGAGTCGTACTGCGTCGAGATGATCGCGTTGAACCTGTTCCCGCAGCTTGCGGGGATCTGACCGTGTCCGCCCTTGGCGGCGGTGCGCACGAAGTCGTTGTACACGGACGGGAGTACAGAGTCCGCGCTGCGTTTCGCGCTTGTTGCGAAGAGCAGGCGGAAGGTGTCGCCGGCGTCGAGACTCCCGGGCGTGAACACCCAGTCCTCGTGGGCTGGGTAGGGACCGCTCGACGCGGAACAGTTGGCCGAGTTCGCTTCGGCGACGGGCGCGAGCAACGCGAGGAGCGGCAGGGCGAGCGCCCATGCGGCCAGTACCTGAAGGAGTGCACGGGACGCGGCACTACGGATCGGGGTACGCCGGTGTGTGCTGGCCTTCATGGTCGGACCCGCACGCACAGAACTGTTGGCGGTCCAGATGCTGATCGCTCAAGCGGCGCCGGCGACATCACTGGCATCCAGTTTGGTGGGCTCCATCTTGACACCGGTCGGGTTGTATCCGTTCGCGTAGTCGCCGGTCGTGAACCGCTGGATGCGGTCGTTGCCCAAAGTTCCGGTACGGCCGCCCGCCTGGCCGAGGCGGCTGAGCAGCGCGGACGCCTGCACTCCGGCTGCGAACATCGCCAGGGAGAATAGCGCGGTGGAAAAATCGCGCCACAGACGGCGGACGACAGGCCGAGAACCCGCTGCGGTGCGGGAGCCGGAGGAAACCTACCGGGGGGGGGGGGGGGGTGGTTCAGGCGGGGCGGTAGACCAAACAAAGGCATGCCGGCATGTAACGAGGGTAGTCATGCTGGCACGGCGGTACGGCGACTCGACCTGCCTTGTAATCATGAATTAGTAACGGAACTTTCCGATTCCGATTCCGATTTCTGTTCTATTCTATTTTGGTTTTATCTCTGTATTGTGTATGTGCTGTGTATAATCTGGGTAAATACAACCGAACCCGGTTCACGCCCAGATTCTCCTGCCTGACCCTGTGGGCATAATCCCCAGGGTTTCTTATGATAACAATCAATGGTTCTTATGGAACAATTATAGCCAAACAGCCCGATACTTTTCAACCCCCAAAGCAAGGAAAGTCAAAAGTCGCAAAGGGCTTTTCGGGTCGCTGACCGGGCATTTCCAATGAATCGGGCCAATATTGGGTGAAATCAGGGCAGTGTTTTCCAATCCTGAAGTGAGCCTGAAGCAGTGTGTGCTTTTCCATGGAGTTTTCAATCGCTGTACTCAGAGTCAGTCCAAAGTGCTGAAGAAAGATAACAGGGTTTCGGAGCATAGGTCATGGTACAGGGTCTGAACTGTTCAGGCGGGTCACCTGGGACCGCTTCGTAATCCGCTGATTGCGGCCAATTCCAACGATATACCCCACCCCATAGCGTTCACACCAGGTCATGATGTCATGACGGCAGAACCGGGCATCTCCCCGGAAAAGTATTTCCACATCGGGCCACTGCTGACGGAACCGATTGACCAGCAACGCCAGAATGCACCACGCGTGCTTCGCCTGACCCTTGCTGCGTCGCAGATAACTGACCAGTAACTGGTCCCCGCAAAAGACATAAAGCGGCAAAAAACAATGATGATGGTAATAGCCATTGTAATGCCGGCCTTCCTGGTCCCCATGGACCCGATCATCGGTAGCGTCAAAGTCCAGAATCAGTTCCGCCGGAGGCTTCTTGAACGACGCAATAAAGGTCTCGATCATGACCTCATACAAGGCCACCGCCGTGGGTCGGCCCATGCGAAATGCCAAGCGTGGGATTTCATGCGATTCTCTAATCGACAAAGAGTCGAAGCCCTACTCAGGGATTAATCCGACTCCACGGCATACACCAACGCCGGGTCGGACCGCATCGTATCCTGATCATTGAGGTCCTCATATCCCAGTGCCAGACCATACACCCGCTGTCTTATCAGGTTTAACTGAGAATGTTGGATATAGCGTCGATCCCGTTCATCGGGAATCGCCTTGTCCACGGCCTTGAGCAATCCCCAATAACGGTCTATTTCTCTTAGAAACAGTGCTCCGGTATCCGAAGTAATGTCCCCGCCGGTGAATTCAGCCTCGATCCAACGTCATTTCAGGGCTGGAAATGAAATAACTTTTTGAGCACAATCTGTCACGAGTAGGTCGTCCTGTAATTATTATAACTAATTGAATTATATCATAAAAAGAGGCCTCACTCTCTTTCTCACTCCATTTTTATGAATTATTCGGGATAGGGAATCATCCATCAGCCTGTCTTGCACATCCCGGCCTCGCCCAGAATAACAAAGGGCACCCGCAACCCGTCAACAGGACGCTGGGGTGATGAGAGGCCTCCTGCCATTCTGATCGACCCGGGGCAGCTTTCCTGAAACCTGTGCTCCTTGGGAATTCATGCGCTCACCGCCACACTGACTTCGTTCATGGCTTCCAACAACGGCATTGCTTCGACTCCATAGCGCATGGGAAACGATTCCACCCCCTTGTGTACCAACAGCCTTCGTTCCGCTCCGGTGTCATTGACTGCATTGAGATAGCCCCGATCTATGCTCGGTGCACTGGACAACTTGATTTCGATCGCCCAGCAATTTCCGGAGGCGAATTCCAATACCAGGTCTATCTCTGCACCCGCACTCGTACGATAAAAATATGGCCTTGCCCGGCCAGCGGCCGCACTCACAAGATTTTCGATGACAAACCCTTCCCAACTCCTGCCAGCCACCGAGTGAGACCTGAGATCATCCTTGGTGCGCAGGCCCAGAAATGCATGCAGGATACCGCTGTCCCGCACATAGGGTCGGGGCGATTTGACAAGGCGCTTGCCGATATTGGCATGCCAGGGCTGCAACAGTCGAATCATGAGCAACCGCTGGAGGATTTCAAGATAACGGGTAACGGTATGCCCGCTCACCCCCAGGGACCTTGCATAGCGCTGGGCATTAAAAAGCTCCCCCTGATCATTTGCGATCATGCGCCAGAATCGGTTCATGCGTTCGGCATCCACCTGCAGACCGAATTGTGGAAGATCACGCTCCAGGTACGTCTGGATGAAATCGAACCGCCACTGCAAACTAGTGCTCTCATCGCTGTAAAGATAACTGGGAGGAAAGCCGCCCTGTAGCCAGAGTCGGTCGATTTCCACCGCTGCCCCTCCGGCAACGGCGATGTCCTGCCCCCGTACTTCGGGCAAGGTGAGCGGCACCAGTTCTACAAAACTGATGCGGCCCGCCAGGCTTTCGGACGACTGGCGCAGAAGTTCCATCGATGCCGAGCCGAGAATCAGGAACTTTCCGTCCTTCCTGCCCATTCGACGACGTTCGTCGATCTGTCCCCTCAATACCTGGAATAGCCCGGGCATCCGGTGAATCTCATCCAGAACAATGAGCCGGTCGGTATTTGCGGAAAGGTACTCAACCGGATCATCCAGAAGACGCCGGTTCGAAGGATTTTCAAGATCCAGGTACTTCGCTCCGCTACTCCACCTGGTCGCAACCTGATGCGCCAGCGTTGTTTTGCCCACCTGGCGTGGGCCAATCAGCGCCACACTGTCGAACTGTTTCAGGCGAGTTTGTACAACTTTCCGAGCTCCCCGGGGAATCATCCTTGTATTATTGAGGTTCTAGTTCAAAATTGCAAGGTAATTTTGTCCGGATACTCCCAATCTCTATAGGGGTACGGAGAATGATAGCTTCTGCAAAGTCAGAGGGTGGCACGGGCACGGGCAAGCGGAGGGTGGCACGGGCACGGGCAAGCGGAGGCTGTTCCCTTCCCGCCCGTTCGGTTTTGCGAGTAGATCCGCTATTTCCGCATTGGCCACATCTCCACTCCCTGCTTGCCGAACCGGACGTGCTGATTTCCGGCGGCGAGCTTTCAGATCGATCAGGCGTCTTACACACACTGCATCGGCCATCAAAAAACGGGATGTCGACTCGGTGGAACCATCCGTTCACCGAGTGGTGCACCTCATCCCACTACCCCTTTGATCTCTCCTGACCGGTACGCCTCAGGTCTGTGTCTGTCACCAACCCGACTACCGCGCATCCCTCCCTGAACGCACCAACCAGGAACGCGCCCTTCCACGGCGCACGACAGAAATCAAATTGCGTCCACTTCAGACAACACCCGTATCCTCTCTCCAGTCGATCAGGTCATCGACAGAGACATTCAAAACAATTGAAATCTGACGGTACAGATTTAGTGAGCCAGATTTCCGATTGTTTTCGATTTGAGAAAGGTAGCTTTTGGATACTCCAACACGCCGGGCCAACCGTTCCAGTGTAAAGCCTCGACTTTTTCGCCATGCCCGCAACGGCGATACGCCATCCAAAACAGCGTTCACCACTTCGCCTGGAACAGTGGTACCCTTCTGATAGTCCACTAATGCCCGATCAACGGCAGCCCGGTCTTCAACGTCCTCCAAAAATGAAGTCATTTCAAGATAATCCTTAATTGGCAATACAACATACTCCGGGTCTTCCCCTTTTTTTATAAATTGCACTTTCGACTCGTTCATCGTTTATACACCTGTCCTCTTTGATCAATTTTTGCGATCAGAAGCAAATTTCGCTCTTTTTCCAAAGCATGGACTATGCACCAATTTACTGCCCTGAGCCGGAAACAATTTTTCTGCCCTTGCAGCCATGTAATATTCGGATGATGTTGATAGGGATTATTTGCTATTGTTTCAACCTTGTCACGAATTTTACTTGCAAGTTTAGGTGGCATGCGAATAAGTCTGTAAGCAGCTTGTTTCTGATAGTGAATAATATACATCAAATAAGTTTACTAATGATAAACTTTTGTGTCAATCGGCATGCTGGAAATGTTTCCAACCTGAGCTACAACTGAAACCGGTGTGTGGTCGAGTCGACTCAAACGGTCCTGTGCTCCAGAGTGCTGCAATCCGACGGACTCTCAACTTCACATCCATGGTCCGTTCCGTTTTGGATTCGAACCGAGGCTCCTGTGGGTTTCGGGGGCTTTTTGGCAGAACCCCAAAGATAGTGCCACTGTAAATGTTGTATTTGAAGCAAGCTGAAACGTCTGGGTCGAACGGCCATCAATGAGTTCCACCAGGCGGCGTCCCCGCAACCGTCCCTGTTGACACCCAAACAACATGCGGAACGGTATGAGCACTCCCGGGCGGCAGGGTTGATCGCAAGAAGACCAGGAACCCGATGTCGTTTGGGATGGATGTATTCGAGCGTGGGAGACTGCCCGCGGGCCGGTAAAATCCCAATCCCCGGGGTCACGACTCCGGGAAGTTGTCCCTGTGCCCCCTTTTTTCCGGATTGTCCAGCCTGGATTCAATGGAAGACAGAATCCCCCGAAGCATATTCACTTCCTGTTCATAGGGGTGTATTCGATTGAACATGCGCACAATTTTCCGCATCAACATCGTCGACCGGCCATTGATAAACTCAATTCGATTCAAGACCTGCTTCAGATGCCTGTACAGATATTGTAGGTCCTGCACGGTGGCCCTGGATTCCTTGCTTTTCCGGAGAGTTTCGCCTTGATCCGATTCCAGGCATTTCCGCAGTTCATACAGCATGACCATCACCGCCGAGGCCAGATTCAGGGAGCCAAATTCGGGACTTGCGGGAATGCGCACCAGCCAGTGGCAAATATCCATTTCCTCGTTCGTCAATCCGCTGCTTTCCCGGCCAAAAAGAATGGCCACCCGGGAATGCCGGGCATGGTCCCCGGCACGGGACATGGCCTCCCAGGGCTCCAGGGAAGGCCATTCAATGGAACGCAATCTGGCAGTGGTCCCCAACACCAAAGTACAATCCGCCACCGCATCCTCCAGCCGATGGTACACTCTGGCCTTTTCCAGTATGGAATCCGCACCGGCGGCACGGCGGGTGGCAATGGAACTGGGGAACTCCCCGGGATTGACCAACGCGAGCTGTTTCACCCCCATGTTGGCCATGGCCCGGGCGGTGGCACCAATATTCCCCGGATGGGTAGGTTCCATCAGCACGACTCGGATATAATTTAGTGCTTTCATGTTCTTTGTACAGTGCACCGTATCGGGGAGTGATTGTGCACCAGGAACCTCGTCAAGGGAACCAGCTCCTATCATGAATTACCGGAACAAAATGTGAACCCACTCATTAATATCGGAATCAAGGCCGTCCGGCGGGCTGGCAACCTCATCGTCCGCCATTTTGATCGAATGGACCAGTTTCCAGTCACCCAAAAGGGCCGAAACGATTTTGTCAGCGAAGTGGACCACATGGCGGAAGAGGAAATCATCGGCTGCATACACCACCATTATCCGGACCATGCCATTGTTGCAGAGGAAAGCGGCACGAAGCATTCTCCTGGAAAAGGGACCACAAAAGATGCCTTCGAGTGGATCATTGATCCCCTTGACGGCACCACCAATTTTTTGCACGGGCATCCCAACTTTGCGATCTCGATAGGCGTGCGGCATAAAAACCGCATGGAACATGGCATTATTTTTGACCCGCTTCGCAATGAAATCTTTCATGCCTCCCGGGGAAGCGGTGCACAGATGAATGACCGGCGCATCCGTGTCAGCGGTCAGAGGCGCCTGTCGAACAGCCTGGTCCTGTCTGGATTTCCTTCCCGCCATCCCGGTCAGTTCGACAACTGGACGGCGTGTTTCAGGGACATTTTCCCCCTGGTATCCCAATCCCTGCATTCCGGTTCCGCGGCCCTTGACCTGGCGTATGTTGCCTGTGGCCGAGGCGACGCCTACTGGGAATCCGGCCTGAATATCTGGGACATGGCTGCGGGCAGTTTGATCGTCCGGGAGGCGGGCGGCCTCGTGACCGGTTTTCAGGGCGAACAGGACCACCTGAGCACCGGGTGCGTCATTGCCGCAAGCCCGGGAATATTCAGCGATATCCTGGGTATCGTCAAATCCCGCTTCCCCAAAGACCGACCCGCCCCGTAGTGAAGAATACCACCCGGACGCTGAAAACGTCGAAGCCCGGCTCCGGTGGTGCCGGCCACACCCCGATGATGAAGCAGTACCTGTCCATCAAGTCCGAGTATCCGGAGACCCTGTTGCTTTACCGCATGGGAGATTTTTACGAACTGTTTTACGAGGACGCGGAAAAAGCCGCCAAACTGCTGGATATCACCCTCACCGCCAGGGGGAAATCCGCGGGCTCTCCCATCCCCATGGCCGGCGTCCCCTACCACAGCGTGGACCAGTACCTCGCGAAACTGGTGCACAAGAATATTCCGGTCGCCATCTGTGAACAAACCGGCGACCCCGCCACCACAAAAGGCCCCGTCGAACGCAAGGTGGTCCGGGTCATCACCCCGGGAACCCTGACCGAAGAAAATCTCCTTTCCGACCACCATGAAAACCTGACCGCCGCGGTGCTGCAGGAGGGGGAGACCATCGGCATCGCCACCCTTGAAATTTCAAGCGGTCGATTCAGGGGATTGGAAGTCCGCAGCCATGAACAGCTGACCCATGATCTGACCCGGATCAATGCGGCAGAGATTCTGGTTGGGCAAAACCAGTCGGGATTGTCCAGCCGGGAAAATGAAACCGGGATTCCGGACTGGTACTTCGACCCATCGCGCGCCACCGACACCCTGTGTGACCTGTTTGCAACCCACAGTCTGGCTGCCTTTGAAAGCGACCGGTTTCCGGTGGCGACCCGGGCAGCCGGCGCATTGATTCTCTATATTCGAGACCTGCATGGCGAGAACACCCCGCATATTCACCGTATCGAGTACGAAGACACCCAGGATGTCGTCATCCTGGACGAGGTCAGCCGAAAGAACCTGGAAATCGAATCCGGGTCCGATGGTCGCCGGGAAAGCTCCCTGCTGAAACTGTTTGACCACTGTGATTCTCCCATGGGGGCCCGAATGCTGCGCAGATGGTTTCACAGCCCCAGCCGGAACCGGGAGGAACTCATCCAGCGCCATGAGGCCGTGGACTGGCTTCTGCACCAGGGGCGCTATCAGGAGTTCCAGCCGTTGTTGCGCCAGGTCGGGGACATGGAACGCATCCTGGCCCGGGTGGCCATGAAAACCGCCCGGCCGCGGGACTTGATCCGCCTGAGGGGGGCGCTTTCCGTCCTTCCCGTACTGGGCAGGGCGCTCGAATCCACCTCTTCCGCCCTCCTGATCTCGTTACTGGATTCCCTGGCGCCCCAAAGCGAATGCCATGACCTCCTGGAACGCGCAGTGGTCGATGAGCCCCCCAGCGTGATCCGGGACGGGGGAATGCTTCGGGATGAGTATGATGCAGAGCTCGGGGAATACCGTCTTCTGCAACGGGACTCGGCCCAATTCCTGCTCGAACTGGAAGAAAGGGAAAAAAAACGTACCCGGGTTGCGAATCTCCGGGTTCGCTACAACCGGGTGCACGGGTATTACATCGAGCTCCCGCGCTCGCAGTCGGACCAGGTGCCACAGGACTACGTCCGCCGGCAGACCATCAAGAATGCCGAGCGATTCATTACCGTGGAACTCAAGGAATTTGAAGACAGGATATTGAGTGCCCGGTCCCTGGCCCTGGCCAGGGAAAAGTGGCTGTACAACGAGTTGCTGGAACAATTTTCGCCCCATATCCAGACCCTGTTGCACTGCGCAAACAGTCTGGCGATTCTGGATGCCCTGAATAATTTTGCAGGGAGGGCCCAGTCCCTCAACCTGCACCGCCCTGAACTGGTGGAGACTCCGGTGCTTGAAATCGAGGATGGACGCCACCCGGTGGTTGAGAAAGTCCTGGAATCGAGCTTTATTGCCAATTCCATCGCCCTGAACGACAGAACAAAAATGCAGATCATTACCGGGCCGAACATGGGAGGAAAAAGCACCTACATGCGCCAGGTTGCCCTGATTGTCCTGCTCGCCTTCACCGGCAGTTACGTTCCGGCGAATTCAGCAAGAATCGGACCGGTTGACCGGATCTTTACCCGGATCGGTGCCGCCGATGACCTGGCGGGCGGGCGGTCCACCTTCATGGTCGAAATGACTGAAATGGCCCAGATTCTGCGCAATGCCACGCAGAACAGCCTAGTACTGGTGGACGAAATCGGCCGGGGTACCAGCACTTTTGACGGCCTGGCCCTGGCCTGGGCCTGTGCCAGGGACCTGGCAAACCGGGTGAAGTCCTACGTGTTGTTTTCGACCCATTATTTTGAGTTGACCGGGCTGGTGGACCAACTCGAATCCGCGGTCAATGTCCATCTGGATGCCGTGGAACATGGCCGTGAAATCATCTTCCTGTACCGGGTAAAAAATGGGCCGGCAAGCCAGAGTTATGGGCTCCAGGTCGCCCGGCTCGCGGGAATCCCGGATGAGGTGATCGAGGATTCCCGGCTCAAACTGTCCGGCCTGGAAGACCAGTATGTGGAGAATATTCAAAACCCAATGGATTCTCCCCCCGTTCAGGCCAGCCTGTTTTCACCCGTCCGGCCGGAAGAACAGGCCGTAATTGCCCGGTTACGGGCAATTTCAGTGGATGATGCCACCCCCCGGGAAGCCCTGGAGATTCTGTATACCCTGAGCCAGTTGCTGAAAACCCGATCCTGACTGTCCAGCGCCCACTGATGGCCCTCCCAGGCACAGGGGGGATGTGCTGGCACTGCCTCGTTCGGGTTCCGCTTACCCGGGTTCAAAGATGAGTTCCGGCACCACGATTTCCCAGGTCCTGCATTTGAGAAGTAAACGGTATTTCGGGTCCCCTTCACCCTGGTCCTGGTCCCGTGTCACAAT
Source organism: Candidatus Poriferihabitaceae bacterium (assembly GCA_965214055.1). GTDB lineage: Bacteria > Pseudomonadota > Gammaproteobacteria > Arenicellales > Poriferihabitantaceae > WTGA01. The sequence goes on along the minus strand of OZ243931.1, from coordinate 2,624,072 downwards.
GGCGTACACTGTCCCGGATCGGAATTTCATGTTCGCCGGACAGTTGAATTTTGACGACAGCCGGCCCACCACTTTTCCGGCATGATCGGCCAGTTCCCATCGTTTCGCCCTGGATTTCGACCGGACCAGGAACAGCGGGTCTCCCGGGTTCAGGTCGCGGATGGCCGAGTGGACCGGGTGGGTCTCCCTGTACCGTCCCGCGTAGGACAGGTCCACCTCCTTCATTTTCAACAGCAGGTAGCGCCGGAACAGTTCCGGGCCAGCGGGTGGAACCTCCACCGTACAACGCAGCAGCACATCGGAGCTTTGTACCAGGGTTTCGAGCAACGGATTGGGATGAATCGAATATTTCTTACCCTGAAAATGGGGAGGAGGTGCCGCTTCACCTGCATGCCGTGGGTGGAAACGCGCCAGCGCAAGGGTTTGACGGGCACGGGTCATGGCCACGTAATACAGCCGTCGGGGAGCATCCCGATCTTCGTCCCGGCCAATTCCACGCCACCCCCCATCCAGGACGACGACGTGATCGAATTCGAGACCCTTCGCACCGTGTGCAGTCACCAGCAGGAGTCCCTTTTGGCGGCGGTACACCGACCGGCCCCATTCCGCCAGCCATTCGATGAAATGCCCGGGAACAATCCCTCCACCGTTGCCGGTTTCGAGGTGGTATTCGTCCATCGCCTGTTCCAGCAGCCTGTACCAGCGATTCCCGTGACGATGGTTGAAATGGGAACGCAATTCCGAAAGACCGATCGGTGGTCCCTCGCGGTTTCTCAGGAAATCCAACAGCTCCCGGGTTTCCCGCAAGCCCCAGAAACCCGGTATTTCCTCGTTTCCCATCTGAACGGGTATGGAGTTCGATTCGCACCAGGCCCGGACGGGGTCCAGGTACTTCCAGTTTCGGGCGATCACGGCACAGGAAGCCCAGTCCCAGTCCGGTGAACACCCTGCCAGACGCTGGAATTCGGTCATGACGGCCTGTGCCTGGGAGACCGGGTTACCTCCGGCATCCAGAATCTGCACCTTGCCCCGGGAAACCGGATCAAGCCGGGTCCAGGCCCCTCCGGACGGCTCCCCGGTGCGTGCCCGGTTGACCTGGATGGGATGATCGGCCTTCATTCGTTCGGCGGCGGGTCCAATCAGGGTATTGGCGGCGTTGATGATATGGCCGGTGGAACGGTAGTTGCCGATCATGTACGTGGGGACCGGGCCGTAGTCCTCTTCGAATTGCCGGATGAACCGCACCGATGCTCCGTTGAAAGCATAGATGTTCTGGTCATCGTCCCCCACCGCAAAGACGGCAAGCTTGTTGTCCTCGGATTCCAGGGTCCGGCCGGCCAGGGCGGAAATCAAGGCATACTGGGGTTCATTGATGTCCTGGTATTCGTCCACCAGAATCCAGCGAAAGCCGGCCAGGAGCCGTTCCCTCTGGTCATCCGCCTCTTCCGGCTCCAAACCCTCTCCGCGAAGCAGCGCAATGGCCTGATTCATGATTTCCTCGAACACCTTATGGTCCCGGGATTCGGCCCGGCCCGAGAAACTGGCGCCGACCAGCCGCATCGCCAGCGCATCGCAGGTCAGCACCATGACGCCGCGCGCATCCTTTCCGATCAACTCCCGAAGGCGCTGGCGGATTTCAACCGCCGAATGCCGGTTGTACGTCAGGGCGAGAATCCCTCGGGGATTTTCCCGCCTGGCACGGATCAGATAGGCAATTCGATGCACCAGAACTCGGGTCTTTCCGGAGCCCGGCCCGGCGAGCACCAGCACATTGGTGTGTTCCCGGTTGTCGGCGACGATCCTCTTTTGCGTGGAATCGTTCAGGCTTTCGACAATATTCTCCCACGATGCCGGGGACATCTGGCGGCCAATTTCCTTTTCCCGGTCAGGGAACCAGCGGTGAAGAAACTGGTCCTGCTCCAGGCTGAAATAGTCAATGGACAGGCGAATGGCCTGATCCATGGATTCGAGACCCTGCAGTGCAAATTCCGCCATGACATGAATCTGCTGCACTTGCCCCTCGTAATGCAGGCTGAGCGGCTCGAAATCGGCTTTTACAAACTGGCGCTTCGGGTTGCTTTTGTCCAGCCGGATGGTCATGGCCGAGCGGAATACCGACAGGCCCTTGTTCAGGCGGATCACTTCCTGCTCGTGCAGCCACAGCAGGGCCCGGTCCAGGAGCTTGTCGAATTTCCGGTTACCGGAATTGAGCAGTTCAATATCTGAGCGGATCGCATCGAGCATTTTTCCCACGGTGGTTTCGGCCAGAATGTCGGTTCCCCGGCGACCGTCCGGCAGCGACAACAACAGGTGTTCCAGCAACCGGTGTGCCGCCGTACGGCGAATCTCGGCGGTTTCTTTCAATAGGGACCATTCCCGCTGCAGGGTCACGTTGACCTGTTCTGCGTCAATTTTGCGCAATGACAGACTCCCCCTGCCTCCATCCTCGTCCCATCCGTCGAACTGGAGACTGCGGAGAATGCGCCAGACCCGTTCCGGCAAGGGGTTCGGAACCTCCTCATCCCGAAGAGCCTGGGCGATGAGACGCAGGTGCAGGGGGAATTTTTCTCCCTTTTCCATATCCGGGGCCGAAAGGCGGAGTTGTTCGATCAGGGCGCACTCCAGTTCTACGGCCTCCTGAAGACGTTTGGTGGAAGCGCGCTGAACCCCCTTGTGCACATAGGCAGTCAATGCCATGTCATTGCTGACGATACCCAGCTGTTCCAGGTTATACAGGGCCCCCCGGATCCCATTCGGGCTCAGGCCCACCAGGTTGCGCAGTTCATCGGTGGTAATACCCTCCACTGCACTGGCATTCATCAGTGCCCGGGTAATTTCCAGCAACTGTCCCCGGTACTTTTCGGTCAACTTACGGTTCTGTAAGAGCCGAATCCGGGCATCCTCGAATGACTTGACCAGCAAAGAGGAAGGAAACACGTTCACGATATTCTCCTCACGGGTCAGCAGGACCGATTCCTCCAGCCAGGCAACCGCTGTCCTGATTTTCGTGTCTTCGGTGCCAAAGTCCCGCTCCACAAGAAATTCATCATCCTCGTTGAGAATTTCACCAGCGGTGGCGACCACACTGTCTTCATTGCCACTCTTGTCCCTGGCTGACAGTTTTCGCAGGGCTTTCAGCACTCCCTGGATTTCCCGCTGGGTCAGTCGTGAACGGGCGGACATGCCAAACTGGCGCTCCACATCATCCGGCGTATGGAAAAGGATACACCGTGCTGTGCCGCCGTCCCGACCGGCCCGGCCGGCTTCCTGCAGGTAGTTTTCCAGCGAGCCGGGAATGTCGGCATGCACCACAAGACGGATGTCCGGTTTGTCAATCCCCATGCCGAAGGCATTGGTTGCCGTGATCACCTGCAGTTTCCCGTCGGTAAAGCCCTCCAGCACTTCCTTTTTGGTTTCCGGGGAAAGTCCCCCGTGAAAATATTTGGATTCCATCTCCTTGGCCTGCAGGAATTCGGTCAATTCTTCCGTGGAACGCCGGGTCGCACAGTACACGATGGCCCCTCCTGAAGAACCGGACGGCAGTGCCATGGACAGGAGTTCATGGACATGATGGAATTTTCGGTCCGGGGTGGTGGGAATCACCTCGAAAACCAGGTTGCTGCGCTCGCTGCCACCGTCCACGACCTTGAGAGGGATATCCAGTTTGTCCTGAAAGTGCCGGGTGATGTCGGTGACCACGTCCGGTTTCGCCGTCGCAGTCAGGCACATGACCAGCGGCACCCCGCCTTCGCGTTCCGATTTCTCGCGAATGAAGCGCCCGATGTAGCGATAGTCGGGCCGGAAGTCGTGCCCCCACTTAGACAGGCAGTGGGCCTCATCCACCACCCAGAAGCTGATTTCCCGCTGGTCCAGGACCCTTCGTACCGAAGTGCTCCGAAGCTGTTCCGGGGAGATGAGCAGGATGCTGGCATCTCCCAGCCGCACCCGGTCCAGTGCCTCTTTGCGCTCGGGCATGGACAGCATGCCATTGATCGTGGTGCAGGACGTGATATTGCGCCTTTCCAGGCCAGCTACCTGGTCGGACATCAGGGCCACCAGAGGCGAGATGACCACCGTCAGGGCCCCGATCTTGTCGTATCGGGACAGGGCCGGAATCTGGTAGCACAGCGACTTCCCGGTCCCGGTGGGCAGCAACCCCAGCACAGACATTCCCGCCATCGAATCCTGGACAATGGTCTGTTGCATGGATTGACCGGATTCATCTTTGGGTTCCGCCCGGAACGTCTCAAAACCGAACCAACGCTTGAGTTCCTTCACCGGATCGTGCCGATCCGTGCACCAATGGCAGGCCGGGTCCGCGCAGGCCGTGTCGCGCAGAACTTTCACGATCTGAAGCGTATCGGGAAACTGGCGGCACACCCAGGGCGGTATGACTGAATTGCCTCCACTGACGGACAGCCAGGCCAGTGCATAGGCCAGGGGCCATCCCTTGCCGGTGGGGTGCTCCAGCACTTCCCTGCCATGGGTCTGGCAGCCCTGTCCATCCAGCTGCCGTTGTATGGCGGACAGTGCGGTGTGATCGTCGGGCCGTCCCGACTGTCGCAGGGCAGAGAAAAAAAGATCGAAACCCTCTCCCCCCGGTTCCAGTGTGCTCAGCCAGTGCCAGCACAGCAGCAGGTCCCCGGGGATTTGCTGCAGGGCCCGGAATTCCTCCTGCAGGACATCCAGTGCCAGCCGGGCATCGAGTTCAGGGTTGTTGATCTGCCCCCGGATGAGTCCCCCGTCCTGGTAGTGCTTGATGAGCCGGTGATAGGGATTCTGGGGAAAAGCGAGGGGACTCAGCATCAGGGTATCGAGGGCGGGCCGCTCCAGCAGCTTCAGGCCGGGGCGGCACGCTTTCAATTGCGGCAGGTCATGGGCGATGAGGTTGTGGCCAACCAGGCAGGATACTCCCCCTGCGATCTGGTCCAGCTTGGTCAACGCCCTGGCAAAACTGGTTTTTCGGTCGTGGATCAGGGTTTCACGGGTATCCGGATTCACCGCAGCGAAAGCGAAGATATGGTTGTTCTTCGGGTCGACCTCCAGATCAATGGAAAGCAGGCCTCCGGGCAATGAAAACACTGGGGTCACCGGATACGTCGCTCCTCCCCGGTGCCCGGGTTGTGAAGAAGCGGTGTTCGATGGAAATACATCGCAGAGGCAACTGGAATTTCCCGGCATGCAGTTTTCAAACTGTCAACGCGGGATGCCGGTTTCAGGGCCAGGGTGAGCTTCATCCTGTTTGGGCTGCCCTTTCAACTCTCCCCCCGGCAGGGGCCTTCGTCGTGATTACGATTGACATGACATTTTAAAAATTATCCGCCTCTTCCGGATGGTTGGCAATCCTGCTCACAAAGAGCACTTGCCCCTGGAATCGATTCTAATTCATTTTGACCGATGGATACGAGATGAAGACTTTTCTCTCCCTCCCAGGGAAGGCAGTTGATTCAAGGGGATTGGCCGATTTTTCAATCCGACAGGAAAGGAAATACCATCGGGTTGACTGGCTGCTCATCCGGGACTCGCAAATCTGGTGCCAACCAGGAGATCACGGTCCAACAACACGCGAGGAGTCGTTAAAGATTCGGTGCTGTTATTTCTGGCTGACACAATCTGTGTTGTTGCGTGTAGAATCCTTGCCCGGGCAAAATGGCACCTGTGCATTTAAGAATATCAACTGTAAAGATCAACTCGGATGAGTTCCAATAACCCGAAACGACAGCATTATATTCCACAATTTCTGCTCAGGAATTTTTGCAATTCCGAAGGTTATTTCTGGATGGGAGATACGAAAACAGGATGTGTCTGGAAAGCCAAACCACATAACAGTTTTGTAGAAAAGGACCTGTACACCACGCATGTCTATGATCCTGATACAGGTGCCTTGACCAGGAAAGATTATTCATATGAAAGGGATTTGCAAGAGTTTGAAAGTCGAACTGCTCCTGTCATCCGGAACATAATGGAAAAGGTCCGAAGCAAAAAATGCCCCGAACTATCTGAAGAAGATTCGGACACTATCAAACGATTCGTGTGTTCCATGGCGCGAAGGACTCGCGAATCTCAACAGAGAGTAATGTCGAGCAATAATTTTGAAGATATATTCCATGAAGCGGAAAAAGAGTGTACCGAACAACAGAACCATCCGCCTCCTGATAAGGACTCATTTTACCAAGACAGAGAAACTGTACGGTTGATGGAAAAAGTTGAACATAATGTCGATGCAAGATTCGCTGCTGGGGAGGATAGTCATCTTACCCAGCAGGAGGAAAAATTTTGCAGGGAAACCGGTTTGTTGTTTGGTGTTATTGGTATTCCAAAAAGAAGCTTTGTGATCGGAAGTCATGGTATTACCATTTTCAAGACAGGAGAAAACGAGCAGAGTTGCCTCCCGATTTCTCACGATGCAGTCGTTGTGGTGTCACCTCATCCGGGTAAGGAAACTTTGGCAACATTTGGTCGAGATAAAGATTGGCTCATCAGAAAAACAAACATGGCTACCGCCCATCAAAGTCGGTGGACCGCCGGCTGTTCGGAACAATTGATGCGTTCGCTGGTGTGTTGACTTGAACCTTCGGCAATGATCTGCGAAAGCATATCGATACCAGTCGGTTGCTTTCGTTCGGTATACGATAACAGTAACAACACTTGGATTCCCCCAAACACTCCACACATAACTCTGCGTGAGCGAAAGAAAAGAGCCAATGAAGAACCATTGGTATCTCAAGACTCAAAGCAGGCACAAGCTGGAACAGGCAGCCGCCTACGAAGGAAATGCCGTCAGCCAGTTCGTGCTGAGCAACGCTGTTGCCGCGCGGCCGAACGGGTCATTGAGACCCACGAGCGGCATGACAGAGTTTCCTGTTTTCATAATGGATAACTGCTCATTTTTCTTTTTACGGCACGGGGTTTTTCTGTCCTTGGCTTGAGACAGTACGTTCTTCTAGGATTTCACTGATCCTATGGTCTGTCTGATGCTCCGGGGAGGGAACCCGGGTTGTGTAATCCAACGACACATAATCCGTATGATATGAAAGAGTAATTTTTCTTGCAATGTACGCCAGAATGACGCATACTTCTGTTATTCATGGAAACGGAAGAGAAGACAGTGGCCGAAGCAACCAAATTAAAACACCAGCGCATGCACCTTCGCCTCGACATCCAAAGCAAGTACAAGCTGGAACGGGCAGCCGCCTACGAAGAAACCACCATCAGCCGGTTCGTGCTGAGCAACGCCGTTGCCGCGGCCGAGCGGGTCATTGAGGCCCGCGAGCGGATCGTGTTGTCGGCAACCGACTGGGATGCCTTCCACGAGGCATTGCTCAACCCACCTACCCCGAATGCCGCTCTGAGACGCGCCGCCCACCGCTACCGCGAGCGCATGGGTGAATGAATCGCCGTTCCTGATCGAGCTCCTCGGCTCGCATCACGACCGCACCGCCTTTTCCTGTGGAGAGCCTGCTCTCAATGCCTATCTCCACCGTCAAGCCTCGCAGGATGCCCTGCGACGCATTGCACAGGTCTACGTCGCGGTTGCTGAACAGCCCGGAGAAATACTTGGCTATTACACCTTGAGCGCGGCGAGTTTTGAAAAGGGCGATCTGTCGGCAGCACTGGTCAAGCGGTTACCGCACTATCCTGTACCAGTGGCACTGATTGGGCGGCTTGCCGTTGCTCATGGATACCAGGGCCGAGGTCTCGGCGAGAATTTGTTGCTCGACGCCATCCACCGCGTCGTGCGTGTGAGCAACACGCTAGGAGTCTACGCGGTCGTCGTCGAAGCCAAGAGCGATCGAGCCAGTGCTTTTTACGAGCATTACGGATTCAAGCCTTTCCTGTCCTGGTCGCGCCGCCTCTTTTTGCCACTACAAACCTTTGTGAATCTCGGACTATAGCCTTTGGGCCAGTATTTTCTGATTTGTATTGGCGCATCAAAAACCAACCCCAACCGATAAAATCTCAATCCTTAGGTTTACCACCCCGGGAAGTTGCCTCTATGGCCCAGAATGTTGGAAAATCAGGTCGAACTTATGGTCAAAATGGCCGAAGTCTTCGATGAGGCACAGGGGGGAGGTTATCGGAAAGCGGGGTCCCATGTCCTGAAGGAGAAGATATACCACGCGCTCATGATGCAGATTGAAATCTTTCTCACGTTCGTATCGGGATAGAGCTGTTTGACCAAAACTTCAACCGTTCTATTTGCTTCTAACAAACTTCAACCGTTCGATTTGACAGGTATTTCAACCCGCCGTACTATCCTTCGGATAACCATGATTGCAGGCACTCGTGATGCGATCCGGCCAACTCACCAGATGTTATGAAACGATGGAACCGGGGTGAATCCAACTGACTCATGAACCCGGTACCTGTACAATCGACTGCCTGATGAACGTGCAGGAAAAACATTCTATCTGTGCAGAACCGAATGTCCTTTCGTGGACTGAACAGCTCCCTCCAGGGAGGGTTTCCACCGACGGGGTGTTCCCTGTATCCGATATACTCCTTCTTCCTTTTTTATGACGGACCGTTGATACGCCGTGAAAATTGTAAAGTTCATTTTACCGTTACTGATTCTGGGACTGGGTGCTGGCGGCTTCATGTATCTCATCTCCAGCGCAAAAAGCCCGGAACAACTGGAAAGGACGGTGCGTACCCCGGTGGTTGCTGCCGGGGTGATTGAAAAACAGACGATCTCGCCGACACTGACCCTGTACGGACAGGTGGAAACCCCGAACCTGAGCACCTTGACGGCCAGCATCGAAGCGGATGTTCACCAGGTATTGGTATTGGAGGGCCATTCCGTGAAAAAGGGGCAGTTGCTGATTGCGATGGACCGCCGGGACAGCGAACTCGAACTGGTGCAACGTCGGGCCGAGGTGGCGGAAATTGAAGCCCAGATCAACAGCGATGACATACGCCATGCTGCCGATCAACATGCGTTGGACATTGAAAAGGCGTTGTTGGCCATTATCGACAAGGAGGTCGCCCGCGCCCGTACTCTGGTGCAGTCTGCGGCGGGCAGCCAGGCAGCGATGGATGCCGCGCTGAAAAACAAACAACGACAGCAGCTCGCAATTACCCAGCGTCATCAATCGATCGCGGATTTTTCTTTCAGGCAGAAATTGTGGAATGCGCGACTGGACAAGGCCCGGGCCGCCTTGCGTCGCACACAGCTGGACATCGGACGCAGCCGTGTTGTGGCTCCATTTTCCGGGCGAATCGTGGAGGTGATGGTCTCCCCGGGTGACAGACGGGCGCGGGGCGGGTCGCTGGTCAGGCTTTACGATGACCAACAGCTTGAAATCCGCACCCAGGTGCCCAGTCAGCATATCCGGCCTCTTCGCACAGCACTGGAAAGCAACCAGCGCATACAGGCCCGCACCCTTGAAAGCGGCATCCCCCTGACCCTGGACCGACTGTCCTCCAGTGTTGCCGAGGGTCAGGGAGGTGTCGATGCCTTTTTTCGCAGCGAACAACCGTTGCCGGAACTGGGCCGTACCGTCTCCTTGCAGTTGTCCCTGCCGAAGATCGACAATGCGGTCCTGGTCAAGCTCAATGCGCTGTATGGAAACCGCCAGGTTTACCTGATCAAAGAGGGAAAACTGCACTCCCGGAAAATCACGCTCCTGGGCCGGCGGCAGGATGAAACCGGAACGTTTCTGGTGCTGGACGGAACCGATTTCCAGAACGGCGAACTGATTCTGCAATCACGGTTGCCCCTGGCAATTGATGGGCTGGAAGTGGACGTTGACGGATTTGAAGCCCAATGAACGATGCCTTACGTGTGCCCGAACAATCCAATCTGATCGGCCTGTTCAGCCGTCACCCGGTGGCCGCAAACCTGCTGATGGCCATGATGCTGCTGGCGGGCGTATGGGGAATCCAACAGCTCAATACCCAGTTTTTCCCCACCTTCAAAATTGAAAATGTCACGGTGGAGATCACCTGGAGTGGCGCCAGTGCCGAAGACGTCGAAGACCTGATCACCCTGCCGCTGGAGCAGTCATTGCGTAACATTGACCACGTCAAAAAGATGACCTCAACCTCCGCAGAAGGGGTCTGTCTCATCACTCTGGAATTTTTCTCCGGCACGGACATGGGGCTGGCTGTGAGCCAGGTGGAGCAACAGGTCGACCAGGTTCAGGATCTGCCGGTGGATATTGATCGCCCCGTGGTCACCAAGGCAGCACTGTATGAACGGGTGGCGAGCCTGCTGATAACGGGTCCCACCGATTTGAGCCAGTTGCGCAATCTGGCCAATCGTTTCGAGACGGAATTGCTGAACCGGGATATTTCGAAAGTCGAGATCAACGGACTTCCCAAAGAACAGATTGCCATCGAAATTCCTTCGGTTCGATTGCGTGAACTGGGTCTTTCTCTGGATGAGGTCGGTCGCCGGGTCGCTTCGTGGTCGCGCAATTCCCCCATGGGGGTGATTGGACAGAATGAAACTTCACGTCAGCTTCGTTTTGATGAGCGACGTGAAGATGCGTTTTCCTTCGCCAGTGTGCCCGTGGTTGCCGAGGAGCAGGGCCGACTGATCACCCTGGGGGATATCGCGGACATCTCCCGAAAACCCCGGGATGGCCAGGTTTCCATCCAGCATGAGGGGGAACCGGCCATCGAACTGATCCTGTACCGAACCGAGTCCAGCGACAGCCTGAAGGCGGCAAAAACATTTCACGAATGGCTGGACGAAACGCATCCCAACGTGCCCTATGGGGTGGAACTGATCGTTTACGACGAGCAATGGCAACTGTTGCAGGGCCGTATTTCACTGCTGGTAAAGAACGGCCTTAGCGGGTTATTGCTGGTCGTGTTGATCCTGTTTCTTTTTATGAATGCCCGGGTTGCCTGGTGGATTGCGGTGGGTATCCCGGTCTCATTCATGGCCGCCCTGGCGGCACTGTATCTGGTTGGGGGATCCATCAACATGATCACTCTTTTTGCGTTGATCATGACCCTCGGCATTATCGTCGATGACGCGATCGTGGTGGGCGAAGAGGCCGTGGCGCAGTTCGGAACCGGTGAAGACCCGGTGAATGCCCCGGAACGCTCAGCCCGGCGCATGCTGGGACCGGTTTTTTCCTCTTCACTGAGCACCATTGCCGTATTCATGCCATTGTTACTGGTCGGAGGGACCATTGGCACAATCATGCAATCCATTCCCCTGGTCGTGATCTGCGTCATCATTGCGTCTTTGGTTGAGTGTTTCCTGATCCTCCCCGGGCACCTGACGCACTCGTTTCGCCGGTTAATGCAGACCCAGCCTGCGCGGTGGCGGGTGGCCTTCAACCGCGGGTTTGACCGCTTTCGCGATGGCCCGTTTCACAATGCCGTTTCCGCAGCCATCTCGTTCAGATGGAGCACGCTGGCACTGTCCACGGCACTGCTGATCATCACCGTTGGATTCCTGTCCAGCGGCCGCATCGGATTTCAGTTTTTCCCCATCGCCGAGGCCGATCGGCTGTTTGCCAACGTTGCCTTTGTCTCGGGCACCCCGGCACATAAAGTGAAGGCATACCTGCAGGTCATGGAAGAAACCCTGTACGAAGTCGAACAGGACCTGTCCGAGGATTTCATCAATCTGGTCCTGTCCCGTCATGGGATCCAGCAAGGAGAAATAAAGAGCCGGGGGGACCACTTCGGTGTCATCGGCGTTGAATTGCGGGACCCGGACCAGCGACAAACCCGGAACAGTACGATCATCCAGACGTGGAAAGAGCGTCTGCCGCGTGTGCCCGAGATCGAAAACCTGTCCATTCTTGAACCCAAGGCAGGTCCCCCGGGCCAGGATATAGAAATCAGCATCACCGGAGAAGATATCAACCAGGTGAAGTCCGCCTCCATCGCCTTGCAGGATGTACTCCACAATATACCCGGGGTCTCCGGAATCGGGGATGACTCCCCCTATGGCCGGGAACAAATGGTGCTGGAACTGACGCCAACGGCGAAGGTACTGGGCCTGAGCGTTGACAATGTTTCCCGCCAGTTGCGGGCGGCGTATGACGGGTATAACGTACAGGAGTTGTCGGATGGCTTTGACGACATCGACGTCACCCTGCGACTCCCTGACCGGGAGCGGAATATCATTGGCAGCCTGGCAACGCTGGATATCATGCTTCCCAGCGGACGGTCAGCACCCATTCAAAATCTGGCCCATGTCCGATTGCAAAGAGGCTTTGAATCGATCCGGCACGATGGCGGCAAGCTGGCCATTACCGTAGTGGGCAATGTCGACCCTGCCGTGAACAATACCAACGAAGTCCGGGCAGAGTTGGAGCGGGATACCCTGCCAACCCTGTCGGACCAGTACAGTGTGCGGCTTTCTTTCGAAGGACGCCAGGCCGAGGAGCGCGAAACCCTGGAGGACATGCAACTGGGGCTGGGTCTGGCGTTGTGCCTGATGTACCTGGTGCTGGCTTGGGTATTTGGTTCTTACGGCTGGCCACTGCTGGTGTTAACGATTATTCCGTTCGGTATCGTTGGAGCGATCTGGGGGCATGTCGTCATGGGACTGGACCTGACTGTCCTGTCGTTATTCGGTTTTTTCGGTTTGTCCGGCATTGTCGTCAATGATTCCATTATCCTGATTGTGTTTTACAAGCAGTTGCGCGCCCAGGGCGTCCAGTCCCGCGATGCCATTGTCCAGGCCACCTGCATGCGTTTTCGGGCGGTCATCCTCACATCGTTAACCACCATCGCGGGGTTGCTGCCGCTGCTGTTTGAGAAATCCCTCCAGGCCCAGTTTCTCATTCCCATGGCCATCAGCATGGCATTTGGCCTGGCCTTTGCGACTGTCCTGGTGCTGTTCCTGCTGCCGTGCTTACTGATGATCTATGAAAACACCCGGGGCTGGCTGGCACGCACCGGAGCACCGGAAGCTCTGGGCACCCCAACCTGACCGTCGCACTGCTCTTTGCCTCGCTGCAGGCGGGGATGCCGGCGTTCAGCGGTCATCCAGCCGCAAGAAGGGTTTCGTTGCGTCCTCTCGATACCGACGACTGCGGGACAGTTGGCGGACAGCGCAACCGGACCGGTAACCGACATCCTCCGGATACGAAATCATGCAGGATGCGTTTCACGGAGTGTGGGGCATGCGGGGGCCGTCAGTCCCTCGACCAGCCATTCATCCAGTTTTGACCAGCGAAGCCGTCCGGAAACATTTCTCACTGCAATCCCAACGGCCTTGTGCTGGCCGACGAGAACGACAAGCCGCTTGCCCCGGGTAATCCCGGTGTAGAGCAGATTACGCTGAAGCATGGCATAGTGCTGGTTCAGTACGACAATCACCACCGCTGGGTATTCCGACCCCTGGCTCTTGTGAATCGTCGCCGCATAGGCGGGAACCAGCATGTCCAGTTCCCCGAAGCCATAGACGACGCACCGGCCATCGAACCGAACACGGAGTTCTCCCTCTTCGACCTCCACGTGCTCCACAAATCCGATGTCTCCATTGTAGACTTCCTTGTCATAGTCATTCTCCACCTGCATGACCTTGTCTCCCGGAGCAAACGTCCAGCCGAAGCGTTCCACCTTGTTTTCCCCGGCAGGATTCAGTGCCGCCTGTAACTCAATGTTCAGGGACCGGGCACCCGCTCCGCCCCGGTTCATGGGACAGAGCACCTGGATTTCCCGGATGGGATCAAAGCCAAATCGCCGGGGAATACGGGAGCAAACGATGGCAAGAACCCGTTCTGCCGCCTGCTCCGCGTTCTCGGCGGGCACGAAATAGAAATCGCTTTCACTGTCCACTGCCTTGAGTTCAGGGAGTCTGCCGGCATTGATCCGGTGAGCATTGGCGACAATGCGACTTTGGGCCGCCTGCCGGAAGACTTCCGTCAGGCGCACCACGGGCATGACACCCGACTTGATAATATCGGCGAGCACCTGGCCTGGTCCCACCGAGGGCAACTGATCGACATCGCCGATGACCAGCAGGGCAGCCGACCCCGGGATGGCCTTGAGCAGGGACAGCATGAGTGTGACATCCACCATTGAGCTTTCATCCATGACGAGAAGGTCACAGTCCAGGGGGTGGTCTTCCTTGCGTCGGAAACCGAATGATTTCGGATCAAATTCCAGCAACCGGTGGATGGTCCTGGCTTCCATGCCGGCGGACTCTGACAGGCGCTTGGCAGCCCGTCCCGTGGGCGCACACAGCAGCATCTTTACCTCTTTCGCCAGGAGAATCTGCAGGATCGCGTTGACGATGGTCGTTTTGCCAACCCCCGGACCTCCGGTAATGACCATGGCCTTCGAGCACAACGCCTGCCGCACTGCCTCCTCCTGGCGGCCCGCCAGGGTGAGTCCTATACGGGTCCCGACCCAGGGAAGTGCCTTGTCGGCATTGATCCCTGCCCACGGCAAAGGGCCGTCGAGGAGCCGCTGCAGGTGCCCGGCCACCGCCTGTTCGGCATAATGAAGCCCGCTCAGGAAGATGCAGGAAGTTCCTGCCACGCTGTCAGCGATCACGGTCCCGGCTTCCAGTTCCCGTTCCAGTGCAGAGGCCACCAGTGCTTCCGGCACATCAAGAAGCTTTACCCCAAGAGTGGTCATCTTTGCCACCGGGAGACCACAATGGCCGTTCCCCATGGCTTCACTCAACGCGTAGGAGATTCCGGCACGCAGGCGGATCATGGCGGTCTTTTCAATGCCCATCTTTCCGGCGATGAGATCCGCGGTGCGAAAACCGATCCCCCGGATATCCTGGGCCAGCCGATAGGGATTTTCACTCATCACCTGTACCGCATCGGCCCCATAGGTCTTGAAGATACGTACCGCCCGGGCCGTGCCGATGCCATACTGGAGCAGGAACACCATGATCTCCCTGACCACTTTTTGGTCGGCCCATGCCGAGGTGATCCTTTTGGCCCGTTTCGGCCCGATCCCCTCGACCTTCCGCAACCGCTTCGGATGGGTTTCGATGACCGTAAACACCTCCTTGCCGAACAGCTGGACCATGCGCTTTGCATACACCGGTCCGATCCCCCGGATCATGCCGGAACCGAGATATTTCTCAATCCCGTCCAGGGAGGACGGGACGGATATCTTCAGGTACCGAGCACGAAACTGCAGGCCATAGGTCCGGTCATTGTTCCACTCTCCGGATGCTGTCACCCATTCCCCGGCCGAAACCATCGCGGCATGCCCCACGATGGTGACAAAATCCCGATGCCCCCGGGCCTTCACAGACAGCACGCAAAAACCGCTTTCCGGACTGTGGAAAGTTACCCGCTCGATGGCGCCCACGAGCACTTCCCGGCCGGATTCAGGAGCAGCCATCACAACGGAACGGGAGGCGTGCCCGCACACGGGGTCCCCGGGGAAATACCGGTATCGAAACGATGACCCAACCGGAACAGAATCCGGATCACTGCACTAGATGTGTTGTCGATGATGGGCCAATTTCTCCGGGTAGCGGTTTCATTCAACCATACACCATTCCTCCGCCCGGACCCATCAGGGCCGGACCCATTGACACGGATCGGCAGAAAACCGACAGATTGGCGTACCAGGCTGTCTATGGGCGAGTATACACCCGATCACACCGCTGCCGTGCACGGTGCCTGACCGGATGATCCTGCCCCCAATTGGGGAATGGGAAAATAAAAATATTCCACAATTCGAATTATCGGATTTTGGAATAGTCATGTTCAGACTCCCGATGTGATTACAAGATCAAGGAGTCTGACTCATTTTCTAAACGGAGGGAGTATTTTTATGGGAACCCAATCTTGCCGGAAACCCTTGAAAGACCAGGAGTCAGGGGGATCAGGTTCCCATAAGGAGCCCCACGGCTGTAATTTTGGGAGCATCCATGCGCTCGATCTGGTCATCAAAGTTGAGATACTCGATAATCTCCCGGGCCAAAACCGAATAGTCATTGATGTGGTTATGCAATTTAGCCGCCACGTGGTGAGGTCAGCCACATCCTAGATAAGGTCGGCTTTATCCTTGCAATCTGTCATTTACGCTCCGGTTTGAAATTGTTTTGCACATGGGTCCTTATGGATATGCGGTTCAGTACGCAAATAATTCCTGGAGGTACCTGCACGATTCCTTCTGAGTGGTCTCATCCACAACCCCCAATTTCTTTACTAACCGTAATTTATCAACCGCCCTGATTTGATCAAGGAGGACCATCCCTTTCTTCCCTTGAAATTCACAGATGACTCGACCTGGAAAATAAAAACTCTTTGTTGTCATCGGAGCTACCAGTACAGTGGATAATGCAGCCATTTCATCGGGTGAAATTACGACACATGGCCTTGTTTTACTGATTTCCCTGCCCCGGGTCGGATTAAGCTTTACGAGCCAGACCTCGAAGCGGGCAATATCCGGCATTACCATTCGAATTCTTCATCGGATGTTAAGGTTGCATCCAGCCATTCACTGTCAATTGCCTCAACACCGTGTACAGCTATTGCCGCCTCAATGGATTCTTTCCAGCCTTCCCTTGCCCTTTTGTTGGGAGTGACCAGGAGTCCGTTGTCGACTACCTGTAATGTAAGCTCTGTACCTGCCAACTGAGCTTGTTCTACAAGTGGTTTCGGGATTCTGATGCCCTGCGAATTACCAATTTTCACCAAGTGTGCCATGATCGTGACCTTGTACATTAAACGATTTCAAGTAAGCATAATGTAATTACATTCGGTGTTCAAGCATTAGAAAAAAGGAGATCGATTTTCAATGCCGATACTCAAACCTGCACCCTGAACTTGAAATCCGAAGCATACCGGGCAGTCCTTCCTTTGACCGGGGAACGGGGAAATAAAAATATTCCCGAACGCCTCCCCGCTGGCCCTGTTCGGCATTGAAAAACCGGGCGGACACGCTGCCGGGTTTCCGCTCCGTGCAAATATGGGTCACGAATGGGCCGGCAGGTCAATTCGGACCTCCAGCCCGCCTCCGCCATGGTTGGTCGCTTTGATTTGCCCACCGTGGATTTCGGCAATGGTTTTTGCCAGGGTAAGACCGATACCACGGTGCCCTTCCGAGATATCCCGGGAAGGGTCTACACGGTAGAACGGATCAAAAATTCTTTCCAGCAATTCCGGAGATACCCCCGGTCCCTTGTCGATGACCGTGACGACCATCCGTCGACCGTGTTCGGCCACTTCAATTTCCAGGGTTTCCTGTTCCGGGGTATAGCGCAATCCATTGCGGATAATATTTTCAAGCATCCTGGACAGCAACTCGGAATCTCCGGACAGGAGTGCAGGGGAAACCGTCGTCAGTACGGCGGTTTTCCCCGCCTGCTGGAATTCGAAGTTGGCATCCTCAATGACTGGCTCAAGAAGTTGGATGAGATCCACCTTTTCCCTGACCGGGGGAATGCGATTCTTCAGCCGGGTAAGGGAAACCAGGTCCTCGATAAGGTTGTTGAGCTTCCCGATCTCTGTTTCCATTCGGTCAATGTCCAGATTGGCCCCAAGCTTCTGTTCCACAAGGGATGCGGCCACCTGGATTCTCGCAAGGGGGGACCGCAATTCGTGGGAGACATCACGCAGCAGCTGGTTCTGGTTTTCGATAGTGGACTGGACGCGGTCCGTCATGTGGTTGAATTCCCGCCCCAGGTCCCCAAACACATCGTTTCGCCGGGTAATGACCTCCGGAACCCTGGAGGCGAGATTGTCTACGGATATTTCCCTGAAGGTGCTGCGCAGGATGCGCG
Organism: Candidatus Poriferihabitaceae bacterium; assembly: GCA_965214055.1. GTDB lineage: Bacteria > Pseudomonadota > Gammaproteobacteria > Arenicellales > Poriferihabitantaceae > WTGA01. The sequence goes on along the minus strand of OZ243931.1, from coordinate 2,606,395 downwards.
TGGGGCGTAGCACCCAGTAACTCAGCAGCACGCTGGCGCTGACCATGCCCAGAATCACCACCACGATGGGCAACCATACGAACTGAAACCGGTTCCGGCTGAACGAGGGCCGGCGGGAAGTCATGATCACCTTGTAGCTGGCATGGTCCCCGGTGACCCGGTGCGCAAAGATGAAAAACCGTCCTGCCCCGTTATGGTGAGGAAAAATGGTGGAAGGATATTCAGTAATCTGGGAACGAATCCTCTCCGGCAGATTCTCTGTGGACAACCGGTTTCCGTCCTCATCCAGGATCCAGACTTTCCCGTTGAAGCGCTCTTCAAATTCAAGGCCGAATGCCTGGAGGTTGCCTTCTTCGTACGCTTCAATGACCTCCTCGGCCATCCGCTGGGACAGTCCCTGGAAATGCCTTTCATGGGGATCAAGTTCGTAACTGATCCACTTGAACAACAAAAAGGTGACCACCGCGGTGATGAAAAAGCAGGCAAGCAGCAGGGAAAGTACTTTGGCAAAAAGTGATTTCAACGTTCCCTCTCACCACTCTGGTACAGGTACCCGACTCCCCGTACCGTTCTAATCCGGTTGCCACCATGGGAAAAGGGGCCGAGTTTTTTTCGAAGGTTGCTGATATGCACATCAATACTGCGGTCCCACCTGCTCAGCGGCTTGTCCAGGACCTGGGTCGACAAACTGGATTTAGTGACCAGCTGACCTGGCTTAACCAACAACAGGTACAGCAGGTCAAACTCGGTCTGGGTCAGTGAAACCGGGCGTTTATCCCGGGTACCCTGGCCGATGGTCACTCCACGGGTTGCGGGGTTGATCCGGATATCTCCCTGTTCAATTTCGGTGGCCTGGTTCTTTGCCTTCAAGTGGGTTCGCCGCAGAACCGCCCGGATCCTGGCGAGCAATTCCCTGGGGTTAAAGGGTTTGGAGACGTAGTCATCCGCACCCAGTTCCAGGCCCAGGATCCGGTCCAGGTCGTCTCCCCTGGCGGTCAGCATGATCACCGGCAGTGTACTGCGGGTCCGGAGTTCCCTGAGCACATCAAGGCCGTTCATTCGGGGCATCATGATATCCAGAACCAGCAGGTCGTAAACATTCCGGCTGATGCGGTCCAGTGCATCCTCCCCGTTGCCGGCATGATGAACTGCACACCCTTCCCTTTCCAGAAATTCCCCGAGCATTCCGGCAAGCACCGCATCATCGTCCACGAGCAGTATTCTCGTGGCATCGGTTTTTGCGGAGCCGGTATCCGGGGAATGACTGGCCACTTCCTTTCTCTGGAAAACTTCCCCGGGAGTCCTCTTTCCCAGAGTCGTTTCTTGGTTTCCCGGGCCATCCCTGGCCCGGCCCATGAAACAGGAGTGTATGCGGTAATGGTGTGCCCGTCTACATGGTGCTTTCGGTATGCCACCCATTCATTCTTTTCCGGATGAAGTCATGAGCTTCCTGTTTTTGCTCTTCAGTGAGCACTTCCGAAACCTGCTTTGCGACATGGGCGATTTCCATGGCGCCTTGCTTCACCTGTTCGGCCCTTTCCCGGGCCAGCGCGTTCACCGATTCATCTAAATTATCCGACGACAGGCCAAGGGCCATCATATCCAGGTAAAACGACCTGTCGGCATGACGGGTAGCCCGGATCATCGACTTGTTTTCTTCCAGTATTTTTTTCAGCGACAATTCCTGTGCATCGGAAAGATCCAGATGCCGGTCCATCTTTCCGATGATTCGTTCCATCTTGTGCCTTCCATCGTGGCCAGCATGGGTCTTGCCGGAATACTCGCAGTTCCTGGCACCTGCGAAAACCAGCCCGGAACCAATCATTGCGGTGATGACGACTGTGATAATGAGATTTCGTTTTTTCATAAGTGGGTACCTTGATGTGGGTAATAGAGTATGAATACGTTGATTCATGCGGTGCATTGTGCCCGGCCAAGTGCAAGGTTTGGGTAAGGCAAATGAAAAGATCGTGTAAAGATTGCCGCAGCAACCGGTACGCGGGTCCGGTTGTCTTTTCATTGGAGACATCCGGTCGAAAAATGGGGTTTCCTGAGCACTGCCCCGATAATGTAGGATTGCCGTACGCCAACAGTCCGACAACAAACGGGACGTAAACAAGCCGCACACGCCAATCGCCGACAATCAGGTTATGTCACGATTTGCAAATGGTAGACTTCATAGTATTGCAATTCCGAACTTTTGATGCGTCTTTTTTTCCATTGCGGATGAGTTCGGGGTGCCCGCGGCGCATGCGCCGTTCAACCGTTAGCCATGAAAAGAACACTGAAATACAATGAAAGCGCGCATCTGGTTCGGAGAATCCCGTCGCCTGTATGAATACGATGTCTTTCCCATCGGCACGACCTTCAAGGCCGTGCCTGGCAACTACATCTTCGTAAGGGAAACAGCGCGGGGAATATATTCTCCCATCTACATCGGTGAGACAGAATATCTCTTCGAGGGCTTCGACAACCATCACAGGATGTCATGCATCCGACGCGAGGAGGCGACGCACATCCATGTGCGTAGGAACGAAGACGGCGTCATGGCTCGTCGGCGAGAAAAGCGCGATCTGCTCACCAACTTGATCCCAGTCCCAACCTGTAACGAGTAGTGGAAGAGCACGGCGGTGCTCGCGTGGACACTGCCTCTGCGTAACCCGGGTTATCACCCACTGGGTAACGCCGCCCTCCTCTTAAGTACTGGGTGGTCTCATAGGGTTCAAATTAAACTTTTTCTACGCTGTCCTGTTACACTGTCCCACGATCCCCCGTGACGCAGGAATTTGGGTCCATTGCCGGATCGCCGGGAGACTGATCGTGAATCCTGACAGAGAAAACATCCCTTCGAAGCGAAGGCCGATAAAGATATTATCCAAGCTTGCCTCCAAAGATCAGACGACTCCCCGTCCAACCCTCATACGCTTCTTCAAATCTCATTCATCTGGTTTATGCCGATATCGGCATATTTTGGTCTCCTGTACCATTCTGCCCGTTTCATCACACCTCCCAATCAGGGTTTTTGAAACCGGACAGTTTATGTGCTACTTACCGGACAGATCATGAACTCCTAACACTTAACCAAACCGCAGGTTGTATGGCACCCTCCAAATCCATACAATAGCGACCCCGATATTTTTCATTCCGGAGAATTGAAAAGATGACCTATGTGGTAGTGGAGTCCTGCATTCGCTGCAAACTCACCGATTGTGTGGAAGTTTGTCCTGTGGATTGTTTTCATGAAGGTCCCAACTTTCTGGTCATCGACCCCGAAGAGTGTATTGATTGCAGCCTGTGCGAACCGGAATGCCCCGTAAATGCGATCTATTCCGAAGACGAACTCCCGGAACACCAGCAGCATTTTCTTGATCTCAACGCCGAATTGAGCGAACGTTGGCCGGTGATCACGGAAATGAAGGATCCCCCGGAAGATTCGGATGACTGGCTGGACGTCAAGGAAAAGTTGCAGTACCTGGAAAGATGAACCGGGCCTGATGTTATCCTCCCAGCAGTCTGCGCTACGGAATCCAACAATCATCCGGCTTGGGATAAAGAACAGCTTGACCGGTTATTTCTGACCATGAAGAATGAAGCGCCTCGAACGGTCTTCCTCCGGGATTACCGAAAACCCGATTTTTTAATCCATCATTCCGACCTGGAAATCAAGCTGGATTATTCGGAAACTGAAGTCGTTGCCCGGCATTCTATAACCAGATCAAACCGCCATGCCGGGGACCTGGTTCTCCATTGCGAATTTGTGGAAGTCACCTCCGTCTCCATCAATGGCGAACCGGTGTCTTCCGGTGCCTGGCACCGGGACAGCGACTCACTCACGGTCAAAAATGTCCCGGATGAATTTGAACTGGAAATCCGCAACTCCCTGGATCCGTCGAAAAATACCGCGCTGAGCGGCCTGTACAAATCGGCGAATATCCTGTGTACCCAATGTGAAGCAGAAGGGTTCCGGCGGATTACTCCCGCCATTGACCGACCGGACAATCTGGGCACTTACCGGGTGAAGCTGGTTGCGGACAAGTCGGATTTCCCCGTATTGCTGTGCAATGGCAATCTGGTGGAAAAAGGAGAGGTCACCGAATCGACTCACTATGCCGTCTGGCAGGACCCATTCCCCAAACCCACGTACCTGTTTGCCATTGTTGCGGGGGACCTCGATTGTCTGGAAGACCATTTTACCACTATGAATGGCCGGCAGGTCACCCTGAGGTTCTACGCCCGGGAATCGGATATCGACAAGTGTCACCATGCGATGCAGTCCCTCAAGCTGGCCATGCGCTGGGATGAAGAGGTGTATGGGCGGGAATACGACCTCGATCTGTTCAATGTGGTGGCGGTAGAGGATTTCAATATGGGGGCCATGGAAAACAAGAGCCTGAACATCTTCAACACCAAATTTGTTCTGGCCGACCCCCGGATGGCGGCGGACGAGGACTTCCAGAATGTCCAAAGCGTCATCGGTCATGAGTACTTCCACAACTGGTCCGGAAACCGGGTCACCTGCAGGGACTGGTTTCAACTCAGCCTCAAGGAAGGATTTACGGTTTTTCGCGACCAGTCATTCAGCGCCGACATGGGGTCCCGGGGGGTCAAGCGGATTGACGATGTGAATCTGTTGCGTGCTTATCAATTCAAGGAGGATGCCAGCCCCATGGCACATCCCGTACGCCCGGATTCCTACCAAGAAATCAATAATTTCTATACCGCGACGGTCTATAACAAGGGGGCCGAAGTCATTCGCATGTTACAGACCATCCTCGGCACGAAGTCATTTCTCCGGGGCACCGATGACTATTTTGAGCGATACGATGGACAGGCTGTGACCACTGATGATTTTGTGGCCGCCATGGAAAGTGCCGGCAACGTGAATTTAACGCAATTCAAGAACTGGTATTCACAGGCAGGCACACCGAGAATTGACGTGGAATGCCAGTATGACCCACCAGAAAACTCCTACCGGATCACCCTGAAACAATCGTGCCCCGACACGCCCGGACAGACCGCAAAATCTCCTTTTGTCATTCCCGTAAAAATGGCATTGTTTGATCCCCAGGGGGAAAAGATGCCGGTGGATGGCCGGCACCAGGAAACCACGCTGATTCTGGACGAACCCAGCAAGACCTTTTCCTTTCATTCCATTCGTTCCAGGCCGATCCCCTCCCTATTGCGTGATTTCAGTGCCCCGGTGGAGATCAACCTTCCCCTGGGCACGAACCACCTGGAATTTCTGCTTCGACATGACGACGACCCTTTCAACCGCTGGGAATCGGGCCAAAAACTGTTTCTTGCGCATCTTCTGGAAACGGTTTCCTGCATTCAGAAAGGGGACGAGTTGCCCGCGTCCGACCGATTGGCCTCTATGGTCTCAGACCTGCTGGATACCGGTACCGCAGACCCTGCTTTTGTCGCCAAGCTGATCACCCTGCCGAACATCCCCTACCTTTCCGAACAGGTTTCACCCATCGACCCGCCATCAATTCAATCCGCCGTCAACGAGGTGAAATTTCAAATTGCGAGGGCATCCCGGAAGACCCTGATGGACACTTACCACCAATGCCAGGCCAACCATTCGGGAAAGGTGAATCACCGGGAAATGGCGGAACGAAGCCTGAGAAATGCCTGCCTGGATTATCTGTGCGCCCTGGACGATACCGCATCCCGGGCCCTTTGCCTGGAGCAACTGGAAAACTCAACCTGTATGACCGACACCGCTTCCGCGATTTTCCAGATTGCACGATCATCCCGAAGCGACCGCCAGGACATCCTGGAAGAATTCTACATACAATGGAAAGAAGAGCCTCTGGTCATCGACAAATGGCTTCGTTTCCAGGCCACGGCGCCCCGTAACGGCACCCTGAAAACGGTGAATGTTCTGACCGAACACCCCGGTTTCGACTACCGGAACCCGAACAAGGTGTACTCGCTGATTCTGGGATTTTCCCATGGCAATCCCTGTTGTTTACACGCCTCCGACGGGTCGGGATATGCGTTTGTTCAACAGTGGATCGAAAAACTGGACCCCGTGAACCCGCAGATCGCCGCGAGGCTGGCGTCCTCCCTGAATGGCTGGAAAAGGTACACCCCCGGACCCAGGGAAAAAATGAAACAGGCCCTGCAATCCATTTCTGCATTGCCTGGCCTGTCCAGGGATGTCAGTGAAATCGTCGAAAAGAACCTGGCCTGAAGAAGGTCCACCTGTTTTTCCCGATTACCGGGGGGCAACCGGGTAGCAGGTCTGCAGGATTTCCAGTATCTGGGCCAGTGCTCCCCGGTTTGCTTCGATGATCGACTGACCTTCGGACCCGTACTGGTCCCGCATCCCCGGGTCCTTAAACAACCGGACCACCACTTCAGACAATTCTTCGCTGTCAAGCACCTGGACCCCGGCTCCGCCTGACAGCACCAGGTTTGAGATTTCCTGGAAGTTGAACATATGGGGGCCAAAGACCACAGCGACCCCCGCTGCACAGGCCTCCAGCAGGTTGTGACCGCCGGTGGGGACCAGGCTGCCCCCCATAAAGGCCAGGTCCCCGGCGCACAGCAGCATGGACAACTCCCCCATGGTGTCTCCCACATAGATATCCGTATCGACGGATATTTTCGAGTGGTGTTGCGAACGCAGGACGGTGCGATAGCCGTGACGGGTACATAATCGGAAGACCGCTGCAAATCGCTCAGGGTGTCTTGGCACCAGCACCAGCAGTAAATCCGGAATCTCCGTTCTGGCGCCGGCAAAGGCTTCCAGTATCCGGGGTTCCTCACCTTCATGGGTACTGCCGACAACCCACACCGGCCTTTCCCACCCCAGATTCCGGCGAACGGACTGTGCAACTTCCTTCGTGCTGGCAGGCAGTACCACTTCGAACTTGATATTTCCGGTGACCCTGATTTTCTGCGCATCCACACCAAGGTCAACCAGTCGGCCTGCGTCCATCTTTGCCTGTACGGCAAACTGGTCCACTTTATTGAATATTTCCCTGAAGAAGAACTGGAACCGTTGGTACCCCCGGTACGAGCGGGCCGACATGCGGACATTGGTATAGATCAGGGGAATCTTCCGCCGATGACATTCCGAGATCATGTTGGGCCAGATTTCAGTCTCCATCACCATTCCCACATCGGGTCGAACCGTGTTCAGGAATCGTTTCATGGCCCCAGGGTAATCATACGGCAGATAACAATGGAACACCCGGTTTCCCAACACTTGCTGAACCCGCTCAGACCCCGTTGGCGTCATGGTCGTCACGGTAACGGACCTCCCTGGACAGGTCGCGATCATTTCATTGATGAGGGGCACCGCGGCATTGACCTCACCCACTGAAACCGCGTGCACCCAGATTCCACCCCGGGAAGATGGGCGGGACTCCGGCCGAAGCAGGTTAAACCCGAACCGCTGTGGCATCCTCGCAAAATACTGATGGTTCCGGATTGCCCGCAACAGCAGTTTCAGCATGACAACCGGGAAGATGGCATACAGGAAGAACCGGTAGATCGTCAACATCGCACCCGAAATGATTTCATCCCCCTCTTCCCTACGCCTGGCTTTCCAGCCAGTTTCTTGGTTTCAGGAAGCCGGTCTGCAGCGCTTCCTCCTCGCTTCCCGGGGCAGGACTCCAGTTATATACCCAGTTTACCACCGGGGGCAGCGACATCAATATGGACTCCGTGCGGCCCCGGGACTGCAACCCGAACAGCGTCCCCCGGTCATAAACCAGATTGAACTCCACATAGCGTCCGCGGCGGTAAGACTGGTACCGGCGATGCCGGTCGGTATAACCGGTCTCTTTCCTGGCTGCCACAATGGGCAGGTAGGCATCCGGCAGGCTGAACCCCACCGCACGTACGAATTCGAATGACTCCTCGAATCCCGGTTCATTCAGGTCATCAAAAAACAACCCCCCTATCCCCCGGGCCTCATTCCGATGCGGGATAAAAAAGTAGTCATCACATTGTTCCTTGAATTTTGGATAGTAGAGGGGGTCGAAAGTGTCGCAGACCTGTTTCGCCGTCTTGTGCCAATGGACGCAATCCTCCACAAACCCATAGTAAGGGGTCAGGTCATACCCTCCACCAAACCACCATACCGGGTGGTCCGATTCCGGGTCGGAGATAAAGAAACGCACATTCATGTGAGTCGTTGGCACAAAGGGGTTCCGGGGATGCATGACCAGCGACACCCCCGTGGCCTTGAACGGTCTGCCCGCAATGCTCCTGCGGGTCGCGGACGCTGTCTCGGGCAGAGCCACCCCTTCAATCAAAGAGAAATTGATCCCGCCCTTTTCAAACACCTCTCCGTCTTCAATCACCCGGGTGGTCCCCCCTCCACCGCCGTGATGGTCCCATTTGTCTTCCCTGAACCGGGCCTCGTTCTCCATGGACTGCATCTGCTCGCAACAAAAATCCTGCAGGCTCTGAAAATACTGAACCACTGCCTGGACATTCGGCGTGTTACGGGACGGGTTCAATCCGGGCAATCCCCCGGGATCATGGTCTGACAACATTCCCGGTCAATCCATCGCGTATGGTTGTGGGGGAAGAACCGGAACCGACTCGTCCACCGACAATACAGTCCACCTGGCCCGCAAATGCCCTGGATACCGCCTCCGCAGTGCGCAATGGCGGTTGTCGGGCAGCATTGGCGCTTGTCGAGACAAGCGCCATTTTTGCGGCCCGGCACAATCGTCCCGCACCTTGATGTGCGGTCACCCGTACGGCAATACTGTCATGCTCGCCGCGCACCCATCTTGAGACCCCCGGTCTGGCCGGAACCAGCCAGGTAAACGGACCTGGCCAGCTTTCCAGCATCTCGTCCCGGTACGGTGCAGGCAGGGAGGTCATGTAGCCGAACAGGCGATCCAGGCGGTCTGCAATCAGGATCAGTCCCTTGTCCCGGGGCCGGCGCTTGAGGCGCAGTATCCGCCGGATTGCCCCGGTATTGGACGGGTCACAACCCAGTCCGTAGCAGAATTCCGTGGGGTACGCCACCACCCCTCCCTGGCCGATGACCGCCGCCGCATCGGATACAGAAGCAAATTTCAACTTTGGTTCAAATCCTCCTGGAGCCGGTCGTTCTTTTGCATAATCACCGCCGCATTCTCTTCGCGTTCCTGTTTCACCCGCTGACCAATCCCAGGGTCGGAAACCGCCAGGATCTGGGCGGCCAGATATCCCGCATTTTTGGCGCCCGCCTTGCCGATGGCAACACAGGCCACGGGGATTCCCCCGGGCATCTGTACCGTGGACAACAGCGCATCCTGGCCATTTAGCGGCCCTCCGTCCATAGGAATCCCGATGACCGGTTTGGAGGTTAGCCCGGCGACGGTGCCTGCCAGGTGGGCCGCCAGCCCGGCAGCGGCAATGAACACCGCACACCCCCGGTGCTCGGCATCCCGGACATATTCATGGGTGGCCTGGGGGGTTCGGTGTGCGGAAGTAATCCGAGCTTCCCAGGGAACCCCCAGTTTATCCAACACCTGAAAGGTCGACTGAATGGTAGGCAGGTCTGAATCCGATCCCATCAGCACGGAGACGAAATTTTTATTCATGATCGAAAGTGGTTGAGTAATGGTTTGTTTGGTGGTCGGGCCGGAACGATTCCGGGTCTGGGACCGTTTCCCAGTTCCCTCCGTCCTGTACGAAGCATAATCAGTAATCCCCATCGGATCAACCGCCCGGAACCCTCCCGGAACCAGGGCTGAAAAAAGAAACCAGCCGGAGATTCCTCACTGCTCCGGGCTCTTAAGGGAACCTTGTATGGCACGATATCCGATGTCCCGCCGGTACCAGCAACCGTCCCAGTGGATGGAGTTGGCAGCCTGATACGCCCGCTCCTGTGCAGCGGAGATGTGTTCTCCCAGCGCCGTCACGCAAAGTACCCTCCCCCCTGCGGTAACGGTCTGGCCATCGACCCAGCGGGTGCCGGAATGAAATATCTTGCAATCCGGTTGACTATTATTTTCCAACCCATTGATAACAAGACCTGAATCATAGGATTCCGGATAGCCGTCCGCGGCCATCACCACCCCCAGCGCAGGACGGGGGTCCCACCGGGCAACCTGTTGATGCAGTTCGCCATCCAATGCCGACAGGCAGTGCTCGACCAGGTCGGACTGCAGCCGGAGCAGGATAGGCTGGGTTTCCGGGTCCCCGGACCGGCAATTGAATTCAAGCACCCGGGGAACGATATCTTCTCCAATCATCAGCCCGGCATACAAAAATCCGGTATAGGGCATCCCGTCCCCGGCCATACCGGCCACCGTTGGCGCAATGATCTGGCGGATTATTTTTTCATGCATGGGTCCGTCAATCACCGGGGCGGGGGAGTAGGCCCCCATCCCTCCTGTGTTCGGCCCAGAATCCCCGTCAAAAGCGGCCTTGTGATCCTGGCTGGAAGCCAGACTGAGAATATTCTCTCCGTCGACCATGCAGATAAAACTTGCCTCTTCTCCAGTCAGGAACTGCTCAATGACAATCCGGTGCCCGGCCTGGCCAAACTGATTGCCCGCCAGCATGGCGTGTATGGTCTCCCTGCCCTGTTCCCGGCTCGTGACAATAATCACTCCCTTGCCGGCAGCCAGCCCATCGGCCTTGATCACGCAGGGAAATCCGACTTCTTCCAGATAGTCCCGCGCGGGCGGGGCTTCCGTAAAACTGCCATAGGACGCGGTGGGAATGGAGTGCCGGCGTAAAAAATCCTTGGTAAAGGTTTTGGACCCTTCCAGCCGGGAAGCCTGCCGGGACGGTCCAAAGCAGCGCAGTCCGGCCTCTTCAAACCGGTCAACAATGCCCAACACCAGCGGCGCTTCCGGGCCGATGATGGTCAGGCCAATGCCGGAGGTTTTCGCAAATTCAACCAGGGAGGCAGAATCATTCACCGGGATCCCGACATTTTCGACTCCCCTTTCCCCGGCAGTGCCCGCATTCCCCGGCGCAACAAAAACCTTTTCCACCGCGGGGGACTGACTCGCCTTCCATGCCAGGGCATGTTCACGTCCCCCGCTGCCTACGATGAGTACCTGCATAACCGATTTTCCCTAGGGCAATGACTGATGGGTGACCAACTGCAGAATATCGTCATCGGTATTGAAGGCCCGGTCTGGTCCCGCGGACTTCAATACATACCGTTCAACCTGCTGTTCCAGCTGGAGAGGCTGACCCCAGGAATCCTCAATCCGCTCGTTCGTAAACTGACGTTCGAATTTCACTATTTTATCCCTGTTTTCCGGGTTGTCCTCCGACAGAAGAAGGATTTTCAACGAGGTCCCCAGATAACTCAACTTCAGGGAGGTGAGGGCCAGTTTCGATTGCCTGTCCACGATGTTCTCCAGCGCGCTCCCATCTCCCCGAATCTGGGAACCGGAATCCGGAAGAACTTCCTGGATCTGATCCCCGTACTGTTCGATAAACCGGTCCGCGAGGTGATTGCTGGTCAAGATCACCGCGAAGATGAAAATAATCACCCCCAACCCGGCAGCTGGCCGGCTGACCCCTCCCAGTCCATCCAGTTGGGCCGCATATCCCGGTTCCAGCATCGCCCATTGCACTCTGGATGACGCCACCCGGAAGTACAGGTAATTCGCCGCCATGGGCCAGGCCAGCGCCCAGAGCAGATAGAGCACCCCGGGCTGGACAAACAGGGACAGGCACAGGCTCAGGATGAGATTGACCCCCGCCAAAAACCACAGTTTCCGGTAAAGCGCCCAGAAGAAGAAAAAGAAAAAGGCCGGCCAGTGCCAGGAAATGGCAAACCGGTATTCCTCTGGATTGCCGAACCGGGCGAACTGGCGCTCGTAGTACGCGGTGTTTGTCTGGACATACCGGTTGAGCAACTCCTGCAATCGACCCGCTTCCGTCTGTTCCCGGGACTCGGCACCGGCCGAATCGACTCCGTCCGAATCAACGCCGGCCCTGTTTTCTTCCACAGAATCTTCTGCCGAATCCATCCTCCCCGCCGGGGAACTGCGTTCATCCCGCTTCCCTCCCTGCGCACCCCGTCCGTCGGGAATGATGTGCTCCACCTCTTCTTTCCCTTCCACAAACCCGCAAACAGGACAGGTCTCCTCGAATTCCTCCATCTGGTTCCGGCAAACGGGGCATGGATGCCGGGTTCCCCGGACACGGGCTGCATCCTCCCCAGAGGTGCTCTCTTCCCCGGGAATTTCCTCAAACCGGCATTGCACGCCAATCTGCCTGATTTTCTGGCAGATCGTCGTAGCCTGATCGCGGTCATATTGTTTCTTCAGCGCAACCTCTTGACCCTGCAAAAGCCTTTCCATGGTTTCTTCACTGGAATGAAAAAGCTCCGCCAGACCTTCCTGGACTTTCCCGCGTTCAAATTCAGGCAGGATGGTGCCTTCGAGGATCACCTTGAATTGAGTACCGGGGCGCATGGGAACAGGGCAGGGATGCCGTTTCGATTAGTGCCGAAAATGCCGCATGCCGGTAAACACCATGGCGATACCATGTTCATTGGCCGCGTCGATGACTTCTTCATCCCGCAGGGACCCTCCGGGCTGGATGACAGCGCGGACCCCGACCCCGGCAGCATTGTCCAGCCCATCCCGAAAGGGGAAAAAAGCATCGGAAGCCATGACCGCGCCTTCCAGGCTCAGGGTGGAATGTTCGGCCTTGATGGCGGCAATGCGGGCGGAGTTCACCCGACTCATCTGCCCCGCGCCAATGCCCAGTGTCCTTTGGTTGGCGGCATACACAATGGCATTGGACTTGACGTATTTTGCGACTTTCCAGGTAAAAATCAGGTCCTTCATTTCCGCCTCGTCCGGGGCCCGCCGACTGACCACTTCCAGCTTCTGGTACAGACCCTGGTCCCGGTCCTGCACCAGCAGGCCTCCACGGACTTTCCGGTATTCCCATTCGGTCCGGGAACTTCCCTTCGAAGACCAGTCGCCGCATTCAAGGACCCGGACGTTTCCCTTCTCCTGGAGCACTTTTTTTGCCTCCCCGGATACCGAAGGCGCGACAATGACTTCCACAAACTGGTTGTCCAGGATGGCGGCTGCCACCCCGGCATCCAGCGCTGTATTAAAGGCAATGATTCCCCCAAAGGCGGATTCCGGATCCGTGCTGAAAGCCCGTTGATACGCATCCTTCTGGGTGCCGGCTACAGCGACCCCACAGGGGTTGGCATGCTTTACGATGACACAGGCAAATGCCTGGTCAAACTGCCTGACGCATTCCAGTGCGGCATCGGAATCTGCAATATTATTGAAGGATAGGGATTTTCCCTGGACCTGGTCTGCCGTGGAAATGGAAGGGTCCACTTCACCGGGGTCCACGAAAAAGGCAGCCTGCTGATGAGGGTTTTCTCCATACCGCATCACCTGCTTTCTGGTCCATTGCGCATTGAAGGTTCTTGGAAACCGGCGGGGTCCGGATGGGTCGATCCGGGACCCCAGGTAATTGGCGATCAACCCATCGTACGCCGCCGTGTGCTCAAACGCCTTGACGGCCAGGTCAAAGCGCAGATCAGGGCTCACGACCCCCTGATTGTCCTGCATTTCGGATACAACCCGCCCGTAGTCCTGAACATCTACAATCACACTGACATCGGCATGGTTTTTCGCGGCGGCCCGCAGCATGGCCGGGCCACCGATATCGATATTTTCCATGGCCAGTTCAATCGTGCAATCGGGATTCGAGACCGTCTCCTCAAAGGGATACAAATTGACCACGACCAGATCAATGGGCCGGATCCGGTTGGCCTCCATGACTTCGTCGTCCTGTCCGCGTCGCCCAAGCAGGCCGCCATGAATCCGGGGATGCAGGGTCTTCACCCGTCCATCCATGATTTCGGGGAAGCCCGTAAATTCACTGACTTCCATGACCGCTATTCCATGGGCTGCCAGCAATTCCGCGGTCCCCCCAGTGGACAGTATTTCGACGCCCAGCGCCTGGAGTTTCCGGGAAAATTCAACAATTCCACGTTTGTCCGAAACACTGACAAGTGCTCTTCGGACCGGGTGGTTCATCCGTATGGCCATTCGAGTCGTGACAAAAAGAAGAAATGACCGGAAGGCCGGTTCAACGCGTCGGCAACCGGCGCAGTCCGCAACGGCCCGGTTGTCTGCTCGCACTCGCCCGATTGCGATCCAACCTGGCAACGAAGCGGTTCAATGCCCGGGTTGAATAAAAAGGGGATATTTCGATATTGCAGAAAAGGGGTCATTTCTACCTTGCGCTGACAGTCAAATCAATGATACTACGCTCTCGGCGAGCAAGAACGATGATGTGGTACGTAAGTCAATGATTGCCCTCAAGAGGTGTTAGGTCTGCACATCCAGACCTTTACGAGACGCGCGTTGCATTAGCACTGGTCATGATGGATACCAATGCCCTGAGTATACTGTACTTTTGACCTGAATAGAAAAGAACACTGAACACCACTAGTGTCCTAAAGTAGTAACTCTATAGGAGAAATCCCGCACAAGATTCCAGTTGTGTTCTATGCGACCCCGCCACGACAGGATGACCTCCCAGGTCCCAGTATCGTGCGGACGTACGTGCCTGGGTTCTTCGACGCCGAGGGATTCCAGAGTCCCTCACCCTACCGATGGGCTGGATGGCTACTCTTTCTCTCCCGTCGGACTTTTACCGACTACACGGACACCCGTTCACCTAACCCGAATATTGCAGAGCAACGGGCAGCCCCTCGGCGCGACCCACCCAAACCCAAACTTCCCCCCTCCGTATACCAAACCAGCGATCAGGATACCGGTTCCGTCACGATATCCACCACAAATCCCACCGCTTTTCCATGGGGACGCGCCAGGTCAAAGAGAATCGTCACATATTCGCCCCGGCCGATCCGGTTCTCGGTCTCCTTCGGCAAATACAGGCCGGGTCCAAATGTTCGCCGGCCAACCACCCTGCCCACCCGGTCCGTGAAGGTCAGTTGCAACGCCGGGTAGGGTTGCTCAAATTCTGCTTCATTGACGAGCTTGACCGTGAGGCGCATGGCACCCGGCTGGGTCGGATGAAGGTCTATTTTCGTATGGGTCAGGGTAAACCTGTACAGGTTTTTCTGTGGCGGCAGGTCACAGGCCGCCACCTTGCAAAACACCTCCAGGTACGGTCGGTAATGTTCATTCTGGGCGTACTTCTCAACGAAAAAATACTTGACCTGCAGCCCAAGCAAAAATACAAATCCCGCGATCACCAGAAACCAGGTGAACGTGACCAGCGGATTGGGCTGGTCAACAATATACTGGTCCACCTCGCTTCGATCGATCCCCAGTGATGCCTCTGAGGAGGGAAATTTTTCCGAAAAGGGATCTTCCCCCAACCCCTGACCACCCGGGAAGCTCTCCCCATGACTCCGGGACCGGTTTCCTGGTTGATCCCCAGGGTCGTCGGATCCGGTGAACGTTTCATAGCGTGCCCGGTCAAATTCTGTGGCATAGTCATTGTCCTGAAACAGCCGATTGTCTTCCCCGGATCCGGTTTCCCCAGATACCGGATCCGGCCCCGGCCTGCCCGCCTCGGCTTCGACCTGCCTCCCGGAAGATTCCCCATCCTCTGCGGATGGGTTCTGGTTTTCCGCAGCTTGAACCGTCTCTCCATCCGGATCAGGCAATGGGTCTCCGGCCCCCGGACTGCGCTCCCCCTGATACGGATCATCGGATCCAGTTGCATGGTTCCCCGGATCCTTTTCATCCCCGGACCCACCGGATTTCAACGGAACAAACCCCGATTCCTCTTCCACCACCCTGTGGTCCGCCGCCAGAAAGACCTTTTCACAGGCGCCGCACCGCACCAGCCCCTTGTGCTGCCCTAGCTGTGTCGCCGTCAATCGGAGCACGGCTGTACACTCAGGACAGGAACAGAACCCGTTTTGACTCATTCGACCTTTTCCAGAATAATATTCATGGGACTTATATACTTAACTTGACAAAATCAATCCGTATATTTTCTTGACGGATCATCAAGGTTGCCAATGCAATCGCCTCTCCCACGTCCAACCACCCGAGTCCCCAGGGCTAAAATATCAATGCAGCATTGATGTCCGCATTGGACGCACCTGAACTGATCTTGCGTCCTGCGGTTGTCCTGGTCGGTGTGTCCACATGAATGACACCTTCGACTGGTGTTTCGGGGGTCGACCTCAATCAACTCCGATTTGTAGCCGAGTTTCTGTTTGAATCCCGACCAGCCGGTGTTCAGGATTTCCCGGTTCAACCCCGACTTCTGTTTGACGTTTTGGCCCGGATTCTCCCTGTCCCCCTTCGCAGACTTCGTCATGCCCCGGGTGTTCAGGTTCTCAACCACCACGTACTGGGATTGGTCCGCAATCTTTCTCGATTCCTGGTGATGCCAGTTGCCTCGGATATGCTTGATCCTACGACTGACCCTGGCACTTTTGATCCGCGCCGTTTCATAACGCTTCGAGCCGTTGGTATACACCATCGTGCCGTCTTTTTGCTTCCGTTTCGTCGGCTTCTGTCTCCTGGCCATCATGCGTTGATACCGCCTTCTCCTGGCTTCGAGCCGGTCAAGCCGGGGCATTCGCCGGATCTCCCCTTCACTGGTCGCAAATTGCCGGACATTCATGTCCACGCCAATGGCCTTGCCATTGTCATTCCTTTGAATGGTCTCCATCTGATAACTCACCATGGCATAAAACCGGTTCTCTTCCTGTTGGATCACCACCGACACCGGTTCAGCGTCGGCATACGGATGGCTTCCGCTCAACACCACCTGTCCAATCTTCTGTAAATGCAGGGAATTCCCGTTCAGCTGGAAGGTCCCTTTCACAAAGGTCACGGAATCGGAATGATTGGCCCGGGATTGGAACTTCGGAAACCCCTTTCCCGACTCAAAACACTGCTTCCAGGCATCCGAATAGTATTTCAGGGTGTACCGGATTGGCGCACAGGGGAGCTTCTGCAGCCAGTCGGTTTGTCGTCTTAACTGGACAAACTCCTTTCCCAATGAGAAAAACGAAACCTTCGGGCGGGGCAAGGACTCATCGTTGCGGTGAGCTTCCATCATTTGCCTGTCTCGGGCAAGGAAATGATTCCACACAAAGCGGGTGGCACCCAGACACTGATGAAGCATTTCAGCCTTTTGTCTGGTCTTGGGATAAAGACGATAGCGGATGCCCCGGTACTCCATGTTTCGGATTATACCCGGTTTGGTGAATAACAAGTACTTGGGTTCAACATTAACCTGAGATGTCGATACAAAGTAGAAATATGACCTTTTCGTCTATCAAGTTAAATATATAATTCCCATATTCATCGTACATGCCCAATCAGGAGTACCCAATGGCCCAGGGATTTTTCCGTAAAATCAATGTGAGCGCCAAAAGCCATTTTAACCCTCCCGACTTCGGACTTCAAAATCCCACACAGCAGTATCGTACCACCGCACTTCACCACCGAGGCAATCGTATGCGACAACTGGACAATAGTCGGGGCCAAAATATTGGCGATCACCAGGTCCCCCCGGCAGGTTCTGATCGTCTCCTCAAACTCCACATCGGACAGCAGGATTATTTTGTCTTCCACGGCATTGATCCGGGCATTGGATGCGGCGGTTTCCAACGCTCTTGGGTCCAGATCAACGCCAATGCCCCGACGAGCGCCCAGTTTAACCGCTGCAATGGCCAGAATTCCGGAACCACAACCCATATCAATCACCGTCTTGCCCGAAACCTCCTCCCGTGTCAACTGTTCAAGGCACAATCGCGTTGTTTCGTGTAATCCGGTACCAAAGGCCAGTCCCGGCCCGATAAACAAATTCGTCCTGCCGGGAGATTCAGGCTCTCGACTGCCGGGACACACCCACAACCCCCTGCCGACCCGGAAGGGGGCGGAATCCCTCCGCCTGCCTCGTTCCCAATCCCGCTCCGCCACTTCTTCAATGACCAGTTCAGCAGGGCGTTCTGTGCACGACTGAACCGCTCCAATCATGGCATCCAGCGGGTCCGCTGGATCAAACAATGCGCAGACCCGCTGATGCTCCCAGCGCGGCTCCCCCGGAAAGGCGTTGTCAAAACACTCCTGATCGTCGGTACAGGTGATGGAGACGGACATCGCACCATAGTGCTGCATGATTTCCGTCACGCTGTTCGACTGTTCCCGACGGGTATTTACGGACACCTGCAAAAACCGGCCCATGGAATCTATTTGTCCTTGATCAGGTTTTCCAGGAAATGGATGTCACACTGTCCTTCGACAAATCCGGGATCCTGGATCAGATGTCTATGCAATGGCAAATTGGTTTTGATTCCATCCACCACCATTTCCTGCAGGGCACCATTCATCCGGGCCAGTGCTTCATCGCGATGCATTCCATGGGTAATAATCTTGCCAATCATGGAGTCATAGTACGGGGGAACCAGGTAATTGCTGTAAACGTGGGAGTCCACCCGAACACCCGGCCCGCCCGCCATGTGGTACTGGCTGATCCGTCCCGGTGACGGGACAAATGTCGTGGGGTCTTCCGCGTTGATCCGGCATTCAATGGCATGGCCCCGAAAATGCACATCCTGCTGCCTGAAACGGAGTTTTTCACCGTCTGCCACCCGTATCTGTTCCTGCAGCAAATCAATTCCGGTAATCATTTCCGTCACCGCGTGTTCCACCTGAATCCGGGTATTCATTTCGATGAAGTAAAATTCCCCGTCCTGGAAAAGGAATTCAAAGGTCCCCGCACCCCGATAACCCATGGCTTTGCAGGCCTGTGCGCATCGCGTTCCCATTTCATTTCTGAGTACATCACTGATGCCGGGCGCGGGCGCTTCCTCGATGACTTTCTGATAACGGCGTTGCATCGAGCAGTCACGATCGCCCAAATGGATGACATTGCCATGGGTATCGGCAAGCACCTGGAATTCGATATGACGCGGCCTTTCCAGAAACCGTTCCATATACAGGGTATCATCGCCAAATGCGCTGGCCGCCTCCTTCCTCGTGGTTTCAACACTGTCCAGAAGTTCCTTCTCCTCGCGCACAACCCGCATGCCTTTCCCACCACCGCCACCACTGGCCTTGACCAACAGCGGATATCCGATTTCCGAGGCGAGACGGATAATTTCACCGACCTCTTCCGGGAGCGGACCATTCGACCCCGGCACACAGGGGACCCCGGCCTCCCGCATCACGGCAAGAGCGGAAATCTTGTTTCCCATCCTGCGGATGGTGTCCGCCGTGGGGCCGACAAAGATAAACTGGCTTTGCTCCACCTGTTCCGCAAAATCCGGGTTTTCGGACAGGAACCCATAACCGGGATGGACCGCGTTCGCCTGGGTGACTTCGGCGGCGGCAATCACCGATGCAATGTTTAGGTAACTTTCTGCCGCCGGTGCCGGACCGATGCAAACGGACTCGTCGGCAAGGCGGACATACTTGGCATCCCGGTCTGCTTCGGAGTGCAGGGCAACGGTCAAAATGCCCAGCTGGCGACAGGCACGAAGGATCCTCAGTGCAATTTCGCCACGGTTGGCGATTACCAGTTTTTTTATCTGGCCTGGCATCTGTCTGTACGGGAGATCGAATGGGCGATTACTGGATGAGGAAAAGAGGTTCCCCGAATTCAACCGGATCACCGTTGCTCTTGTACACGGCAATGACCGTTCCGGAAACATCGGACTCCACCTGGTTAAACGTTTTCATCGCTTCAATCAGGCACAGCGGGTCCCCGGCACTCACCTTGGTGTCCACCCGGACGTAGGGTGCCGTTTCCTCGGAAGGCGCTTCGTAATAGGTGCCCACCATGGGGGAGGTAATCACCCTGCCCTCGCCGCCGGTGGGAGAGGCTTCGGGGCCTCCCGCCTCGACAACCGCGGGCGGTTCCAGCTGGGGACCGGGGGGGAGTTCCACTCCGGGTGGGGTCGCCAGGATGGGCTGGGAAGTGGAGGCCCGGCTCAGGCGGATGGCACTGTCGCCTTCCGTAATCTCCATTTCAACCAGTTCGGAGGCTTCCAGAAGCTCAATGAGCTTTTTGACTTTTCTTAAATCCATACATTTCCCCCTGGATGGTCAGTACAATTCTCCGGACGAAACCAATGCGGCAGGATTGTCCCCGCCATCTGCCTGCTCATCCACCGGACCGAATTCCCGCTCTGGCGGCCCGGTACGCAAATTCATATCCCAGGGACCCCAGCCCGGTGATGACGCCTTCTGCCTTATCCGAAAAATAGGAGTGGCGCCTGAAAGGTTCCCGGGCATGAACATTGGACAAGTGCACTTCGATAAACGGGATGCCCACCGCAACCAGGGCATCCCGGATGGCCACGCTGGTATGGGTGAATGCGGCCGGGTTGATGATGATGAAGTCCACATTCTGCCGGGGTGATTGCTGGATCCAGTCAATCAGTTCGTTTTCGGCATTGCTTTGTTTGCAGATCACATGATGGCCATCTTCACGGGCCAGGCTTTCCAGTCGGCGGTTAATGTCTTCCAGCCTGGCCTGCCCATAGTATTCGGGCTCCCGGGTACCGAGGAGATTCAGGTTCGGACCATGAATTACGAGGAAATTTGCCATGATGCGGTAGTGTTCTAGAATATGGACGTTATGACTCCAAACTTGGATCTTACAGTACAGTTATACGACATTTAAAGGATTTTACTGAAATTTAATGAATTTTGTGATTGAAAACCCTGACTGGATTCCGACCGAAGAAAGAACAGGGACTTCCCCACTGCGTCTGAATTAGTTCCCTCCGGGATTTTATGCGACCCGCAGATTTAAATGAATGCTTTTCCTGCGGAATCAGATACAATGCCCCAGGTCGATGGCCCCGCCCGGACCCCGAACTTTTTTTCGCTGACTCTCAAAACCGGCCCCAATGATTCGTACTGCCACATCCTGCCTCTTTGACATGGATGGCTTACTCCTGGATACGGAAAGGATCTATACGCAAATTACCCAATCCATTGTGGGCCGATATGGCAAAACCTACGACTGGTCACTGAAGAGCAATATGATTGGCCGGCCCGCACTGGATTCGGCGCGCTATCTGGTCAAGATGCTGGAATTGCCCATCACTCCGGAAGAATACCTGGAAGAAAGATCCGTGCTGGCACCCACCGAGTTTCCAAAATGCATGCCCATGCCCGGTGCAAGGCAACTGGTCCGTCATTTGAGGAGCCATGACATTCCCATTGCGGTCGCCACCAGTTCAAACCGGGGACTGTATGAAATCAAGACAACGCATCACCAGGACTGGTTCGGCCTGTTTGATGCCATTGTCACCGGCGATGACCCGGAAATCAGCCAGGGGAAGCCCGCTCCAGACATCTTTCTGGTTGCAGCAAAGCGCCTCGGTGTCGACCCCGCCTCGGCCCTGGTGTTTGAAGATGCCCCGTCCGGTCTGGCGGCAGGAGTCGCCGCCGGGGCACAGGTCATCACTGTCCCGGACCCCAATATGGACCCGTCCCGATACGCGGAAGCGACCCAGGTCCTGGCTTCACTGGGACAGTTCAAACCGGAAATATTTGGGTTGCCGGCGATGGGGAATTGAGCCATACCGGCCCTTGACTTCCGATATATTGAGTAATAGGGGTAACTGGGGGCAGTGACCCGAAGATTGAAGTTTTACCGATTGGGGACTCGTTTCCAGTCACGCCTCGGGGGTGTAGCCAAATATCCTTTTTTGGGTTTGTCGAAGCGGTTGTGGCAGACGCTTCGACCCCTCCTGATGGCCACTCCATTTAATTCCTGACGTTGGCAAGCCTGCCAACCTGTAGTCCGCCTCACACAACAGACCCATTTATTCATGACGGTCGCATCCCCGAATTCAGCGATA
This sequence comes from Candidatus Poriferihabitaceae bacterium, assembly GCA_965214055.1. Taxonomy (GTDB): domain Bacteria; phylum Pseudomonadota; class Gammaproteobacteria; order Arenicellales; family Poriferihabitantaceae; genus WTGA01. The sequence continues at coordinate 2,584,611 of OZ243931.1, read as the reverse complement.
TCAGCTCCGGTAATTTCCATTAATGACGACATTTCTATACCGACCTATCATTACAGCTACAGATTCGCCAACAAGTCGGTTGCTGACTTATGGAATCTTTCATAAATTTGCTCCCAAGACACCGGGGTCGTGCCATATACCATGGGGATCACAAACTCCTTATATCTTTCTTCGTATATCGGGTTCTTGCCAATTTCATCCAAACCCGATCTGAGTTCTACAATCGGGTCTTCACGCATTTGTAAGTGTTGGTTGCCGTATCGTTCCGCATCTTTAGCGATCGTGGCCTGTGCCAGCACAATCAACAGACCCATGTCCACATCGGAGGCTTCAGTAATCTTGAAATGATCGGTAGTGTATCCGTTTGAAATTCAACCTTGCGCCCTTTTCTTATACTGCTTCGGCCTGTTAGGCTTCTTTGCCTTGGCACTGATTAGCCCGGTAATTGAGTGAGTTTGTGGCTCCTGAAGCATTTCAGTCTCAACAAGTTCAAGCTTGATGAAGGGCCGCAGGAATGGTGCCTGCAGAAATTCTTGAGGGTAACGAATGGACAAGCAGCTGTGTCGGTACTCATTGAACGTCTTTTTGGGAAACTCGTCGTCGAACTCAAACAAATCGGAATGCTCAATCGATTCATAAATCTCAGAGACAATATGTTTTCGGATTGTTTTACGTTGTTTGAGGCTGTTTTTGGAAAATCCAGTGCTGGGCACCAGATTGATGTCGACGTCTTCAGACATTCGGTTTAAGTCGATCCCGGATTTGGCCAGTGCCGTACTACCGGAAAATACCAGTTGGTGAGATTTAAACTGAAGGGGCTGCAGAATTCTCAGCAGCTCGACAACATAGTAATCCTTTTCAACGATAGAGATTGCGCCAAGGCCTAAGACCTCAGCGGTCTCAGCAAAGGCCGACGTCAAATCAGGCATTCAGTCGGCTATTTCCAACCGACAAACGGCGTTTAAAACGATCAGGGGTTTCGATTTGTGTATACGCAGGGATTTGCGTAGATTCCCCCGACAAGTATCGGGTTGAACTCCTGCCCAATGAATAATCGACATTGAGGCGCTCAAGCGCCTCCAGAATAACGGCATCCGAACCACCAGGGCACGCAGGCATGAGCCTGCCTGTTATCGAGTTTTTCCTGGCCTTGGTATAGACACCATAACCGACTTTTAGCAACTCACCGTCCTTCACCAGGTCACGTAATACGCGTCCAACCTGATCATACCCGGCAATATCCTTGAAATCGGCTCGCATGAAAACATAGCGCTTTGAGCGACTCAGTCGTTTCTGTATCTGAACTTTGATGGACATGACTTTTCTTTAATCAAGGCAACAAAAGATTGCAGAAAGCCTAGCAAACATACGACAATTTGTCCGGAAAATATACGACATTCTTGAACCAGGGCGCATCATGAAGAGCCATTGGTGCGCGTTCTGTGCTGGATAGACGAATCCTCTTTGTCGATGGAACATAGCACTGTGTCGGTACTCACTGAACGTCCGTCAGCAAGAGGTACCAACCCTGGTTATCTGTCGCGAGTTCGATGTTGACGCGGCGAGCGCAGGAGACTACCCGAAGATTGTCCCTGTACCCGTGGAATTGGATACACCCATTGAGTGGATTGAGTATCCGCGACGGAATTGACGTACCGTGGACCAAGACGGGCTAAGAAACAGGACAACTTTGCAGCACACGAATCTGGCGGTGCCAAGATCGGCCTTCCGTTTGGCAAAACCGCATGTGCTGGCCATGCTGCCCCAGACGGGCCTTCATCCCCGCATTCTTGTCCCGTCCGGATCAAAGAGCGTCCGGGTGAACTGCGTTGCCCGGCAACGCTTGCCCAGAATTTCTATTTCAACGACCCTCCCCTCCTTGACCAGTTCCACCGGGATGAACCCGTTGGCAACACTTTTCCCCGAATAATGCGCATACCCCCCGGACGTCACGAATCCCACGACCTCGCCGTCGTGCCAAATGGGTTCATCGGCGACGGCATCGGCATCTTCGGCATCGACGATAAAGGTGCATAGTTTTCTTGAAGGCTTTCTTGCCCGATCCTCCAGGGCGGCGGATTTGCCAATGAACTCAACCTCCTTGTGATAGGCCACAAACCGGTCCATACCGGTTTCCACCGGCATGAAGTCGGGGCGGTACTCCCTCAACCAGGATCCAAAGGATTTTTCCAGGCGCAGACTCATCATCGCACGCATGCCAAACGGACGCAGCCCCAGGTCTTTGCCAGCTTCGGAAAGAATCTGGTACAACGCAATCTGCTGACTGGCCGGCACGTAGATTTCATACCCGAGGTCACCAGTGTAGGACACACGCTGAACAATGGTTTCACAGGGTCCAACCTGCATACGCCTGACCCCGAGGAATGGAAAGGCCCGGGTGGAAACATCCCCCCTGGCAACCCGGGAAAGCAGCTCCCGGGCATTCGGTCCCGCAATCTGAAAACCGATACGCTCCCGGGACAGATTCCGTATGCGTACCCCCGAATCCGGCAAATGACGTTCAAACCAGCGCATATGGTACGACTGGGACGCATAGGAGGCATTCATCTGGTACGTGTTTTCCCCCAGTTTTGAAATGGTGAAATCCCCGATCAACCGCCCTTGGTGACTGAGCATGGGGGACAGGGTCAGCTTCCCGTCTTCCGGCATCCTGCCCGCCATGATGGTATTGATCCAGTTGGCCGCCCCGTCCCCGGTCACCTCGAATTTGCTGAAGGTATGGATCTCGTTGATTCCAACCGCCGTTCTCACCGCATGACATTCCTGGGCCACGGTATCGAATGCATTGGACCGGCGAAAGGACGGGACTTCATAAGGCTCCTCGTTTTCCGCGGCAAAGTAATTCACCGTTTCCATCCCATAGGCCGTACCGAATACCGCATTTTGCTGCTTCCAGAGCGCATAGGCCGGGGTGGTGTGGAAGGGTCGGGCTGCGGGCAATTCCTCGTTGGGGTACGCCACAGAAAAGCGGCGCTGGTAATTCTCGGTTACCTTCAGCCGGGTATAGGACCGGGTGCAGAAATCCCCAAACCGGGAAACATCCATGGCAAATACATCCCGGGAAGGCTCGCCATCCACCATCCATTCTGCCAGAGTCAGCCCCACTCCTCCACCCTGGCTGAATCCGGCCATAACTCCACAGGCCGTCCAGTAGTTCCTCAGTCCCGGCACGGGGCCAACCAGGGGATTCCCATCCGGTGCAAACGTAAAGGGGCCATTGATGACCGTCTTGATCCCGGCTCTTTCCAGCACCGGATACCGCTTGAATGCGAACGCCATGGCATCGCTGATCCGGTCAAGGTTGTCCGGAAGCAGTTCATGGCCAAAGTCCCAGGGCGTGCCGTCCACCGCCCAGGGATCACAGGACTGTTCATAAAAGCCGATCACCAGACCCTGCCTCTCCTGCCGGAGATAACTTTCCCCTTCGGGGTCCATGACATGGGGGAGCTCGGTAGGATGGTTCACGACTTCATCAATCCTGTCGGTGGCCAGGTACTGGTGCTCCATGGGGTGCAGCGGCAGGTAGACCCCGGCCATCTCCCCGACTTCCCGTGCCCACAGCCCCGCCGCATTGACCACATGCTCCGCCACCACCGTACCCTGCTCCGTCACCAGTTCCCAGCTGCCATCCGCGCGCGGATTGGTTTCGATGACCCGGTTGCGAAGTATGATTTCCGCCCCCTGCTGTTGGGCGGCCCGGGCATAGGCATGGGTTGTGCCCGACGGGTCAAGATGCCCGTCCAGTGGATCGTACAGGGCACCGAGTACACCATCCGTATTGGTAATGGGAGAAAGCTGACGAATTTCTTCGGGAGTAACCAGATGGGTGTCCAGGCCCATGTAGCGGTGTTTCGCCCGGGCAGCCTTCAGAAAATCCATTCGGTCCGGGGTCCCGGCAAGGGTAATGCCGCCAACATGGTGCAGGCCGCAACTCTGCCCGGAAACGGCTTCCAGTTCCCGGTACAGGCCAATCGTGTACCCCTGGAGTGCCGCCATGTTGGTGTCCGCATTCAGGGTGTGGAAACCACCGGCTGCATGCCATGTGGATCCGGAGGTCAGTTCGGACCGTTCGATAAGCATGACATCTTTCCAGCCAAATTTGGCAAGGTGGTACAGCACACTGCAGCCCACCACGCCGCCGCCAATGATGGCCGCCTGGGTATAAGTTTTCATCGTAATCTGTCAAATAGGTTGTTGTTGGGGTTATTCTGGAAGGACTGGCCAACCCGACTACCAGTCCGGCTGGATTTCACTCTTCCGCCTGGCCACGTATTCATCAAGCTGTTCCCGTATCGCCGGGTCCAGTGCCGGCTCCTCATAGGCATTCAATATCTGTTTGAACAATTGATTGGCCCGCTGTGCCGTCTCGATAGCCCCGTTTTCCGTCCAGCTTTCGAAATTTCTCCAGTCGGTGACCATGGGCGCATAGAACGCATCCCTGTACCGGTCAATGGTATGGGCTGAACCGAAAAAATGACCTCCTGCACCGACCTCCCTGATCGTCTCCAGCGCCAGTTCACTTTCCGTGACTTTCAGCGGCTTCAGGAATTCATACATCATTTGCACCATTTCCATGTCAACGATCAGCTTTTCAAAAGAAGCGCACAGGCCTCCTTCGAGCCAGCCCCCGCTGTGCTTGATCAGGTTGCCATGGGACATCACGGCCGCCCACAGGGACATACCGGACTCCCAGGCGGCCTGGGCATCCACACAATTGGCGGCATTCACGTTGGAGGTGCGATAGGGAAGACGGTAACGACGGGCCAGCTGGCCGCCGGCCAGTACCGCTTTGGCATACTCAGGCGTACCAAATGCCGGGGAACCCGATTTCATATCGACATTGGAGGTAAATCCCCCATACATGGCCGGTGCCCCCGGATTCACCATCTGCGTGATCGCAAGGACCCCCAGTGCCTCGGCATTCTGCTGGGCCAGCGCACCGGCAATGGTCACCGGGCTCATGGCACCGGAAAGGGTAAACGGTGTGACCACCACCGGCTGCCCGAATTCCGCCATGGTCATCAGACCGTCCAGCATGGGGGCATCCACCTTCAGGGGCGAATTCGTATTCACCACGGTGAGGATGCTGGGTTCGGATTTCAACCTGTCCTTGTCGATCCCACGTGCCATACAGATCATTTCAATGGCATCCTCGATTTTTCCGTTGCCCAGGCTGTAGGCATGCCATGGTTTTTCACTCAGGGTAATGAATGCCCGATACGCATCAAGATGACGAATATGTGGTGGCAGGTCCGCGGGCTCTACCGGGTATCCGGAAAAGGCGCCCATCACGTTGAATACCTGCCCAAGCTTCACAAACCGGCAGTAATCCTCAAAGTTTCCGGCTCGTCGGCCCTGGTCCAGGTCCGAACAGTTTGGCGCACTGGCCACCGGCGTGAAATTGAGATGCCTGCCGCCATAGATAGCGTTAAATCGGGGGTTCCGGGCATGCAGGGTAAACTCGGATGGAATGGAAGCAATCAATCCCATAACCATTTCCCTGTCCATGCGTACATACCCGGTTTCACTGTCCAGCGTTGCGCCGTGCCGGACCATCAGTTCCCTGGCCGGCTCATTAAGGATTTCCAGCCCGACCTGCTCAAGGATGCGCATGGAACCATCGTGTATCAATTCGATGGATTCCGGGCTGAGCACTTCAATGGGTGAATAACCGTTTTCAAGCTGGACAACCGGCAGCTGTTCCAGCTTGAATGCCGGCTTTTCCCTTACCCTGCGCTGTCGTCTGACCATGGCTGGATCACAAGTATGCTAACCACCCCAAACTATATTCCCGGCAGATTGGAATGCAAGCATTATTTCTGCTATAAATTCACTGGAAAGCATCTCTTATCCCATACCTGAACCGTACGTGAGCACCCGGACAACCCATCAGACACCAGAGTGGCCAACATGGTTGTTGATCATTTTCATCTATTCTGCCTGGATTGTACTCCTCCGCAATTTTCAACTGATGCACTGGGCGGTGGGCGTGCCCCTGCTGACTCTCCTGCTGACCCTGCACAGTTCGCTTTGCCATGAACTGATCCATGGACACCCCACAGGGAACCAGACCATCAATAACCTGCTGGGCTATCCGCCACTGTCCCTGATCTTCCCCTATACGATCTTCAGGGAAACCCATATCAAGCATCACCGCAACGAGGACATTACCTATCCAGGGGTCGACCCGGAGAGTTTTTTCTGCACGGAAAAGACGTGGATACAAATGGGTCAACCCAGAAGATGGATGGCATGGGCAAACATGACGCTGGCAGGCAGGATGCTCATGGGCCCGGGAACCTGTATCTGCCTCCTCGCCAAAGGTGCGGTCACGGACCTCCGTACAGCACCTGTGAAAAGGAAAGGGATGTGGATTCTGCACTATTCACTGGTCGCGGGCATCCTGGTCCTGGTCCAGACCGGATTCAATATTCCCGCCTGGCAGTACCTGTTAATGGCCTATCTTTCCCTGTCCATGATTCAGCTGCGCTCATTTTTCGAACACCAGCCGGTGACGGAAGTGGACAATCGCTCCGTGATTCAGGAAGCTTCGCTGCCGATGTCGCTGCTGTATCTGAACAACAATTACCACTATGTCCACCACCAGAAACCGGGGCTGGCCTGGTATAAGCTGAAAAGGGAGTATCAGGAGAACAGGGAGAAATATATCGCTGAGAATAGAGATTTCCGGTATCCCGGTTATTCAGACTGGCTCCGGTTTGCGTTCCGCCCGATTCACTCCCCGGTACACCCCTTCTACGGAAAACAGTGATGCCCGACAAGGATGCCCCTCGTGTGGGTTGCGGGATGTACGCTTTCACCCGGCGCCTGCAGGAGGCGTGGCTGGCCTGGCTGTCCAACCTGCCTCCCCGTCTCCCGGCGCCGTACAATAAACCGTTCGCGATTTCTTTTCTTGACCGGCCCGAATCGTATCACCACCGCAATTTTCTTTTCGGACATACCTGCGGTTATCCGTATATCACCCGCTTACATACCACCCACGATGTCCTGTGCACCCCTGAATTCAATGTCAGGGGCTCGGTGGGAGGACACTACTCAAGCTGGTTTATCACCCGGGCAGACTCTGACAAAACGAAACTGGACGAGTTCCGGGGTTCCATCGCAGCCATCAACACCACGGATTCAAACAGCGGCATGAATGTATTGCGTCACGCGGTATCCCGGTCTGCGGGTTCCGGCCCGTTTTTTCATCAGGTCATTGTCAGCGGCTCCCACCTGTCCAGCCTGAAACTGGTTGAGAAAGGGACTGCAGATATCGCTGCGGTGGACGCAAACACCTACTATTTTGCCCAATCCCAAGGTAAGATTGATGAACGCAGGCTAAAGATTATCGGACAATCTAAATACACAATGGGATTGCCATTCATCATCGGGAAATCTCTGGACCTTGACAGGGGATTGCTTGTCAAGGCATTCAACCAGGCTCTGAAGACACTCCTGCCGGGAGTCCGGGAAACCCTGTGCATCAACCGATTCATTGAGGTCAACCACGAGGACTACCTGGGGATACATGACATGAAACAGGAAGCGGAAAACCGGGGCTATCCCCGGCTCCTTTGAACCCGAATCCGCGCCCACCCCATGATTTCCTTTTCTTCGGTCCGTGCAAAAAGAATTCCCCATCCTGGTCCTTTCCGATCATGACCTGTTCCAGTTTGGCTGAACGGGGGATGAAGGGTTTCCCGGAATTCCCGGATTGGCATTGAAAACCATGAGCCGGGCTCTCAAAGCGCTGGACATGCTCAAGCAGGGCAACCGGAGATTTGTCGCCAAAATCCGGAGTCAACCTGCGCCAGAGCCCCATTCCAGACGGTACACCCTGCCCCGTCGGCAGGAACCGGCTGCCATCATCATTGGCTGTTCCGATGCCCGGGTGCCGGCAGAAATCATTTTCGACCAGGGACTGGGGGACCTGTTTGTGATACGAATCGCCGGCAACGTGATCGCTCCTTCCCAGGTCGGCAGCGTGGAATTTGCCGTGGAGAAATTTGACGTCCCCCTGGTACTGGTGCTGGGCCATTCCCGGTGCGGAGCGGTCATGGCAACCCTGGAGGCACTGGCACAACCCAGTGAAAACCATTCTCCCAATCTCCAGGCCATCGTTGGACGAATCCAGCCTGCCGTGGAATCCCTGCTTGCATCCGGGGAACCCCCGGATTCACAGGTTCTGGTGGACCAGGCAGTCAAGGCCAACATCCGGTCCTCCGCCAGCCGGTTGTGCGAGGATTCCCGGTTCCTGGAATCGCTGGTTACCAACGGGAGGTTGTTAATCCTCGGAGCGGAATATTCCCTGGATACGGGTGAAGTGGAGTTTTTTGACCCACCGGACTCCTAGAATCCCGTGGTTCCTTTCCTGGCGCCCCACCCCGGCAATGCGAAAATGATCCCCCCAACCCACGGTATGCCATGGCCATTTCCGGAACAGGAATCTTGACAAACAATATCCTTTCAGGGCCCTGTTTTGGCGTAATTCCGGGCTCGGTCCGCTTTTGACCTGGACCAGCCACTCGTGAGCCTGCGCAACGAAACCGAGCGCGCAATGGTGATGATGGTCCTGGCCATGCTGATGCTCCCGGGTATCGACGCGATTGCAAAATGGCTGTCGGGGTCCGTCTCTTCCGGACAGGTGACCGCCAGCCGGTTTCTGTTCCAGGTTTTGTTTATGTTCCCGCTGTTGCTGTGGACCCGGGGAGCGTGGCTGACTCCCACCCTGTGGCTGCATGCCGCAAGGGGAATACTGATCGCAGCCGCCACCCTGTCTTTTTTCAGCGGCCTTGCGTACCTGCCCGTTGCCGATGCCATCTCCATATTTTTCATTGAACCATTGCTGGTGACCCTGTTGTCCGCGGTATTGTTGGGAGAAACCGTCGGCTGGCGCAGATTGCTGGCGATTGCCATCGGTTTTCTCGGTGCCCTCATTATTATCCGGCCCACCTTTTCCGACGTAGGCTGGCCCGTCCTGTATCCCGTATTGGCCGCGGTCTTTTTTTCATTCTATATCCTGCTTACACGAAAGCTCGTGGCAAACGAAGACCCGGTTCGCCTGCAATTTTTTGCCGGCGTTTTCGGCCTGCTGGTCATGGGGGGTGCATTGGCCATTGGAACCCGAAACCAGATCGGAATCCTTGCTGCCACCTGGCCGAGCCTGACCGAGTGGATATTGCTGGCCGGCCTGGGATTCATCGCAACCCTTGGACACCTGCTCGTCGTGCACGCATTCCGACGGGCTCCGGTCAGTGTGCTGGCGCCTTTCCAGTATGTGGAAATCATCGGTGCAACCATTCTTGGCTTTATCTTTTTCAATGATTTTCCGGATCCGATTACCTGGCTTGGGATTGCGATCATTGTCGGATCCGGAATCTATGTTTTCCACCGTGAAACCGTTCTCGGCCGCCATGCCGGGACACAGGAAATAATCGTCCGGGAATAACGGAACCCTGGACGGGGCACACAACCCGCTGACCGGACTGTCCCGATGATCCGGAACCCGGCTTCCGGAACCGGCCAGGTTCATGGATTCAGGAGGGGGGCATTCGGTCTGATGGGTTGGTTTTACCAGACCGGGGACACTGAAACCCGGTACAGTGCCGGCCTGCCCGCCGGTATGGGTGCCCCCGTTGCCAATGGCTGACATCGGTTCATCCGGTCCAGGGTCCGAAAAAGGCCCCCGGGTGCCGACGACGGCGGATTCGGGTAGACTTGGCTGATGACCCGCACCAGCCTCTCCCAACAGGATCGAAACCGGCTCAATCATGAAATCGGTCTTCGGAAGTGGGCGACCTATGCCAGCGTCGCCACCGCCGTGATCCTGATCGGTGTCAAGCTGGTCGCTTATCTGAAGACGGGCTCGGTGAGCCTGCTCTCATCCCTGATCGATTCCATCATTGACGCCTTTTCTTCCATCGTCATGATGATCGGGGTCCACCATGCGACCCAGCCTGCTGACCGGGAACACCGTTTTGGCCATGGAAAATTTGAGGCCCTTGCCTCCATCGCCCAGGCTGTTTTTATCACCGTTTCAGCCCTGTTCCTGGTCTATGAGTCCCTGAAACGCTTCGTTCATGTCCAGGAAATCCACCATCCCGCACTCGGAATCGGTGTGATGGTTTTCTCCATTATTCTGACTCTGGTTCTGGTCGGGTTCCAGTATTACGTCATCCGCAAAACCGATTCCGTCGCCATTGCTGCGGACAGCCTCCACTACAAGGGGGACCTGTTGATCAACCTGGCGGTGATTGCTGCCATTGTCCTGACACAACAGACCACGTGGCAGTATTACGACCCTTTGTTCGCGCTGATGATTGCCATGGTGCTTTTGCATGGCGCCTGGAAAATCGGCCAGCAATCCGTCGACATTCTTGTTGACAAGGAATTGCCGGATTCGGACAGGCAGAAAATTGCGGAGATTGTCCGGGCCAACGGTCAGGTCCACAACCTGCATGGCCTGCGAACGCGAAGTTCCGGGATGAACCTGTTTATCGAATTCTACCTGGAAATTGATGGCAGCAAGAGTGTGGTCGCTGCCCATGATATCACCCGGGATGTGGAATCCAGGCTTCATCGAACCTTCCCCAATGCGGAAGTAATCATCCACATCATGCCGCACACCATGGAAGAAACCCGGCCTGACCACGGCGGACCCTGAAGCACTCGATCCGGCCTTCGCTTTCCCCCTGGAGGATGTCCCCGAAAGGGGGCGGTCTGCCATGGCCCCGGCTTTATCCTGACCGCGGAAACGGGGCCTCACCAGGCAACCCCGTTTCTATTGGCGCATGTCCCTGGCCGTGGTACCGGATGCCGTGCCATCCGCGTAATGGCGGTATGACTCGATGTGATAGTCGTCATCGTGGGCAGTGGTCCGTGCACTCGGTCTTTCCTTCATCGCCTCGCACCACTCCATCAGCTTGTGGCAGGCGGGGGGAATACTGATATTCCGATAGGTTTCAAGAACTGCCATGCGCTCGAAGTGGGGGTACAGGGTCAGGTCCACCAGGGAAACATCACCGTCGAACCAGTAGGGGCCCTTCCAGTGGCGGGTAAAACCGGCCTCTTCCATATACTTCATGTGATCAACCAGCTGATCAACGATTTTCTGCTGCCTCGGTAAATCCTGTTCGAGCAATACCCGGTAAAAGGCCGGAACAAACCGGACGTTGTCGAAATCAATCCATATCCTGGCAACAGCCCGGCCCGAAGCCGATGCCGGCATCAGGGGGGGATGGCGGTACACCTCATCGAGGTATTCATTGATCACCGAGGATTCATAAATCCGGATCTCCCCGTCCTCCAGCACCGGCACTTTACCGTACGGGGAGATATCCTCAAACCAGGCCGGTTTGTCCGCCAGGTCAACCTCCACAATGTCAAAATCCAGAGACTTCTCCAGCAGACACATGTGAGTACGCTGGGCATAGGGGCAGACTTCGGACTGGATGAGTTTGAGTGTGTTCATGTTCTCCTCGAAATTGTGTCCATGGCGACCATCCGACAGACCACCGATCTGCCGGTCATTGTGTTGACCGTCAGAAAAACTTCTTTGCATCGTGATCGTATCCGGCAGCCGGCAACGAATCCGTACCGGTTCTGCACCTCCCCTGCCTCTTCACGGTGCAGGCACCCATTCGACACATCTGCCCGGGCCGGCGTTGAAACCGGATTTCGCCGATGCCGGGTCCCAAAGGGTCCCGATGACACCGTGCGGCCACCCGGTGTTTTTGAACTAATGCAACAGGCGGGCGAGTCGACGGCGATAGTCGGCCACCAGTTCTCCTTTCCCTCCCAAAACCTCAAATACCTTGATCATGGTTTTACGCGGCTCCTCGTCCCGGTAGCGCCGGTTACGCCGGATGATTTCCAGCAAATTTTCCAGTGCCTCCGGGTATCGTCCCGCACCAATGAGGGCCAATGACAGATGGAATCGCGCATCCAGGTTTCCATTGTCCGCTTCCAGTTCCTGCAACAGTTGATCCATGTCCTTCAGATCAACCAGTGTTTCTGAAAACTCGACCTTGATGGAAAACCCGCGATACTGGGGAGATTTTTTTGACTCCTTTGAGAGCAACTCTGCGACGGTTCGGGCTTCTTCCATGCGGTTGGCCAGGGACAGCCATTGCAACAGTTGTAGCTTGGCCGCTTCATTGTCCGGTTCATTGTGAATCAGCTGCTGCAAAAATGCCATGGCGGCATCCTTCTGCCCGGCCTCATACGCGGCATTGGCCTGCTGAAGCATCAAGTCGGACTGATTCACCAGATGGGGGTCGATCTTTTCCCGGATAGCGGCTTCAGGCTGCAGTCCCATAAACTGGTCTACGGGCTTCCCCTTGAAAAAAAGGAACACCGTCGGCAGGCTGCGAATACCGAATTGCCGGGCGATTTCCTGGTTGGCATCGGTATCAATCTTGACCAGCTTCAGCTTGCCATCGTACTGGCCCACCAGTTTTTCCAGCAATGGCGTCAGCGACCTGCACGGACCACACCACTGTGCCCAGAAATCCACCATTACCAACTGTTCGTGGGAGGCGGCAATGACATCCTCGGCAAAAGACGCCATATCCGAGTCTACGATATTGTTTGCGTTCAGTTCCATATTGCTTTACTTGGTTTCAAAGGGCCGTATCGGGACCCCATTCTTTGCATGAAACCGGATGATACTAGACAACCCATTTCAGGTATATGCACCGGGACGCCTGATCGCATTACGGAGTCGTTGTCAGGGGGGAAGTCTAGACTGGGGCCACACCATAAGCCGTCGCACAAACAGAACCATGATGCCAATTCGATGGAATGCGGGCCGGAAATCAACTTATTTTCGACGGTTCTTCCCTCCCGGCCTGTTCGATGAACTCCAGGGTTTCACGCACATCGTTCCAGGTCGTGTTGTGGTTGATGATGCAGAGCCTCAGGGAAAATTGATTTTCGACAACCGTGGAGGACATCAGGGCTCGATCTTCCCAAAGCACCCGGGCAAGCACGGTCCGGTTGATTTCATACAGGTCTTTCTCTTCCATCCCGGAATCCCCGGGGTTGATCCGAAAACACACGATCCCGAGTGATACCGGAGCCAGCAGTTCCAGAACGGAACTTTTCCGGACAAGTTCCCCGGCCCTCGCAGCCAGCACCAGGGACCTGGAGATGGCCCTGCGGAACGCGGCCATCCCGAAGGTCTGGATCGACATCCAGACCTTCAGCGCCCGGAAGCCCCGGCTCAGCTGCAGGCTCCGGTCCGAGAAATTTGGGTGGGTTTCGCCCCAGACCGTATCCTGGAGAACATCGTGCTGGACAGAGAACGGGCTCTCGAGGGTGCTCAGGTCCTTCACCAGAAGGCCACCGACCTCATAGGGCTGGAAAAGCCACTTGTGTGCATCCAGAGCAATGGAGTCGGATCGTTCGATGCCACGCAGAAGTTTTCTGCCCTCAGCGGTCAGTATCGCAAAGCCGCCGTATGATGCATCGGTATGCAGCCAGATCCCTTCGGTTTCGCAGAAGTCGGCCATTTCATCAAGGGGGTCGATCGCCCCGTTGCCGGTCGCGCCGGCATTGGCGCAGACCACCATGGGAGTAAATCCGGCAGCACGGTCGTCGGCAACGGCACGGGCCAGTGCATCCATGTCCAAACGGAAGGTATGGTCGATGGGAATGCTGCGGATGCATTCGGGCCGGATGCCGATGATCCTCGCGGAGCGGATCTGTGCACTGTGGCTCTGATCGCTCATGTATACCGTCGGCCGTTCAGGATTGCCCGCGGCTTCCCGTGCCGCGACGAACGCATTGAGGGCAGCCGCCGAGCCACCGCTGGTCAACAGTCCCCCCGCCCCCTCCGGATAGCCGACCCAACGCCGGAACCAGTCGATGACCACAAGCTCGAGCTGGCTCGGACCGCTGGCAACCAGCCAGGTACAGACGTTGAAGTTGAACCCGGATGCGATGAAGTCCGCCAGCACCCCGGGCCAGGTGGGGGCGGAGGGAACGAATGCGAAACAGCGGGGGTGATCCGGGCGCATTGCGAACGGAAGCACCTCCCGGGCAACCCGTTCGATGACCTCGTTGGGTGCATTGCCTTCCTCGGGCGGCTCTTCCAGGAGCACAGGCTCAAGCGACCCCCGGAAGTCACCGTCCCAGGCGTTTTCTTCCGGCAGGCCCTGCATGCGTTCAACCAGCAGTTCGGCGCTCTGGCGTGCGAGGTCGAGCATCAGGTCGGGCGCCATCTCGAGTTCACCGTGGACTTCATCCCCGTTCACCGATTCCGGCCCTTTTTGGTTGTGAGTCAGATCATTCATTATTCGAAGCTGCAGTGGTTATCGTCATCCGCCACTTCCCACAAACAGAAGGTGAACAGCGGTCTTGACAGACTGGTTTCAAGTGGCCCATCAGTGTATCAGAAAATACGCAGCCCGAGGCTTCACAGTTCCCTTCAAGGAGGCTCCGAAGACGGGTTTCACGGATTGTTCAGCCACATGGCCGGCTCGCCGAGTTCCGGTCGAAAATAACAAATCATCCGGCCTTCGGAAGAACCGGTGGCACCCGACTGCCAGGGAGAAATACCGTGCAGACTCAGACGATGGGCCAGATACGCTTCCCCGGGATTACAGTGCACAATGGTTCGCTGGCAGTTCTCAAAAATCGCCTTGCGGAGATCATGATAGCTCTCAGTGATATCCATATCCCGCCACCGGTCCGGCGGTATGCCATGAAATACGGTCTGAAAACGCTCCCGAACCAGTTCATGAGACCCTTCCCAGATGACAAATGGAGAGGCATGTTTCCCGTATTCCACCAATGGAATGCCCAGAATGAACGCGTGGTGTTCCCGCAGAAATCTTCGACGGTCCGCGCCCTCGGGCAACAGCCCGTCGACATGGGCGGCATCCCTGTTCAATCGGTATCGGAAGGCCCTGGTGGTTTCAGAGTTCATGGGTTGCGGGTATCCGGGATAACAAATGGAAATCTGCGCCCGGTCCCACACAAAACTCCCCGTATCCAGGTAACGGTTCAGAAAATCCACCGCGAGTCCGGTCAGGGGCGGTCCCCCCTGGACGCGGCCCTGCCCGTCGTTGTGCAGGGCATTGACCCCGGCAAACCAGGTGCCCCCGCATCGCAGCCACTGCCTGTTTTCTGCCTGATCAATGGTCCCGCGCGCGTAAGGGCGGCAATGGTCGACCCACTCCTTCAAGGGGGGATCGCAGGGCAAGACGCACCATCCCTTTTGAAAAAAATCGTCACGCAGTGCCGCACTCATCCTGCTGTCCAGGTCAGCGGGATAGTCGGAATTGAATTCTCGCATTGTATCAGGGCGATCAATCGGTCTTTATGTGTTCAATTTTTATCGGTACCGGCAAAGGTAAATCTGCTTTTCAATCCGTCAACAATCGTTTCGATAAAGCGCCCCGAAAACCAGGATTGTACAGGGCCGGTGGAACCTGGCGTGTTGCGTGTCAGCAAAGAACAACAGGAGTCCCTTGACAGGCAGGTGCGAACGTTGGGACAGGAAAAATTCTGTTTCTCTTCGTTGTGCAGGTCCCGAAATCAGGTTCCGTGTGTGTTGACATCATTTCTGTGCTTCCAGGTTTGCATGACCTGCACAATACCGCATATACTTCCCGCAGCGACCAGAGGGCCGTTCCCAAAATCGGACTAACCTTTTCGGGCTGGTCGTTCCAGTTCCCAAGGTCAGTGCTGACCTCTATTCGTTTTCCATATCTTGAATGCCTGAATATCGTGCCATCTTTAAGGATTGGTTAACGGGGAGAATAAAGAGCTGCCAAAAGGTGGGGAAAGTTGTCCGCCTGGACTGTCCATTCACTTTATCTGCACACATCAACAATCGGCAACCCGCCAAACCCTACTGTCCCAGAGTCCGGGCGACCCGAAAGCCGATGTTGTGATTTCGTCCTTCGATGTGGTTCCGGGCGCGGTTCGCTGACCGGACAAACCACGGATCGCTGGTCCAGGAACCTCCGCGCAGGACATGTCCAATGCAATCATCGGCCGGACGCGCCGTGCCATCCGAAGAGGCCCCCGCATCACTGCGGTCAAAGCAATCCTCCACCCATTCCGAAACATTTCCATGCACATCAAAAAGACCGAAGTTGTTGGCGGGGAAACTTCCCACCTCGATGGTCTGCATCCGGAAAACACTCTGGGATGAACCATTATAGGTATAGGTACCATTGAAATTCGCCTGGTCTGCCGTAATGCGGTCACCGGTATGAAATGCCGTCTGTGTGCCCGCCCGGGCAACATACTCCCATTCCGATTCACTCAAGAGACGGTAGGGATGACCGGTTTTGCTGTGCAGCCAGGCCACAAAGGCCCGGGCATCCTTCCAGGACACATTGATGACGGGTCGATTGCCCCGGCCCCAGCCCATGTCATCGGGCCGGTACGCATTGCAGCCGCCCTGGACAACACAGGCATCCCACTCGGCAAAGGTGACCTCATACCGGCTGACCGCGAAAGCCGCTGCAATGGTCACCGGATGGACCGGGCCAATGGGATTTCCATCATGCGCCCACCCCAGCTCATGGGTTGGTTTCCCCATCTCATAACTGCCCGATGGGACGACTACCATTTCCGGGCATAACTCGCAATCCCGGAAAACCTGCCCGACCTCGGGTTCGGACCCGGCCACCGTCGGATACGTGGTCAGGGTGGCCAGCAGCAGCACCGAAACTGCCATCAGATTTCTTCTCATGATTATGATATTCCCCCGTTCCCGTTCAAAGAAAGCACTCTCCCGGCAGGCCAGTTATCCCACAAAACCAACCACGACCGGCACGGTGATTCGTCCATGCAGTGTAAACGCTGGACGACTTGCATTTCAATACCAAGAGTGGTCCAACGGAATAAAATGGTATGAATCACCCCCTGTTTCCGTGGCAACATGGAAGCATCCGCCGATCAACAGAGCCAGACCGACATTCCGTGAAGATCCTTTGGGCATGCGCCGCACGAAAGCCAAGTTTTCGCTCAATCCGGATATGGTCGTGTTTCTCACTCATGCAGATTCTCCACCACAACCAGTCCCATGGCCGATATCAGTCCTGCCTGCGGAAACAGCCCGAAAAATGAAATCGGGCTATGGTATCCGGTTGTATGAATGGTGCCCCATTCTGTCACTGGTTCCGTTGCGCTGGCATCATTCACTGGCAACCAGGGTCAGCACGACCGAGCAAACGGCATCACGAATCCGACCACAGGGCACCAAGGTTGAAACTGGTCACCCCGAAGGGGGGCAGAGAGACGGAGTCGTTGCCCGTCAGGGTCTCCAACAGAACCAATTGACCCTCCCTCAACTCGAAGGCCTCCAGAGTGCGTGCATCGGGGTCAACGAACCAGAGGTGTGCCACGCCTTCCCGGGCGTCGATTGCCCGCTTCTTTCCCTGATCCAGTGCCCTCGTCGAGGGCGAGAGGACCTCGCACACCCAGTCCGGTACCAAGGCAAAATATGCCACATTAGGATAGTCCGGCATCCGTTCCCGGCGCCAACCCGCCAGGTCGGGGACCAGGATGTCCTCGCCCAGATGCAACTCCGGCTCAAAGACGATCCACCAACCACCCGGCCCCCCATCTCCATGGTCATACGGCGTAGTGATTTTCGCCCCAAGCCCGGTACTTGCCCTGGCATGCGTGGAGGCGGGGCGCGGCTTCATGTGCAATGTGCCGGCAATGACCTCGGCCACCTTGTGAGGGGGTGGCATCACACGTTTACCGAAGGCTTACACGGTTATAGGCATGTAGCACGTCCTGGTAGGACGCTGGTTCGGAGAATTGCGTGGTCCCTTGTGGCCGCCTTCGTAGTCATGGTTTGCTCTTTTGAAGCGATAACAGGGAATACATCCAGTACAGCCCTGTATCACCGCCCGACTCAAAACGCAGAGTTGTTCAGGCAATTCTATCATTTGACTGTCCATGAAGTAAGGAATATGCTTTATGGGCAGTTTCGCTGGGGTTAAATTCTGTCGATAGCAACGGTCACCAGCAAAGGCCGGATCACCATACCGATTGATATAAAAACGGGTTTGGGAATCCAAACCGGGGACCGAATCCATTTCCTGATGGAAGGATCAGGAAGGGGGGACTGTTATCGGTCACCCAACCGATCACGTCTCTCAAGGGGATCATCGACGCACCCGAGAGCCCGATCAGTGTTGAGGAAATGAAGTCCACCATCAAGATAAAGGGGGAACAAGGTTGCAAGCCCTGGATACCAATGTGCTGATTCGTTATTTGGCACAGGATGATGCGAAACAGGAGGCGGCCGCAACCCGGTATATTGAGAACCACTGTACGAAGGAGGCCCCCTTGTTTTATCGGCAAATCACCCTTTGCGAAGTGAACTGGGTTCCTGGAGGAAAATTATGACCAGGACAGCATAGCGATTGAGAATGTCGATTGAGAATATCATTGAGCAATTGCTGCAAGTCAGTCAATTGGAAATCATGGGGCGAGGGTTGTACGCAGGACGCTGAACGACTACAAAAACTCAAATGCGGATTTTCCCGATCATCGAAACCGCCCGGCTGAATGATTCTGCGAGCTGTCAATCGACCATCAGCTTCGATGGGAAATCCTCGAAACAATCCACTTTTGAACTGCTTGAACAGCCTATAAAATCGAACCAGACACATCGGATAGAAATAGACCATTTTGCACCACTCATGAATGATACCGGGATCAGAAAATCCCAAAATACACCATGATAACCGTGACAAACCCGTGAACCACTGATGTCTTCCAAGATCAAAATCACCTATCCCGATGCGGATGGCAATGAAATTGAATTACACGCCCGGCACTTTGATCGTCTTCGCGCCTTTGCGGACCTGGAAATTCACGTGGGCCGCCCGGGGTCCACCCGGGAATACCTTCATCGCATCGCCCACGCCCAGGGTATACTCCTGGGCTGGGACCTGCCCGGAGATGTAATGCGGTCCGCTGAAAACCTGGAAGTCATTTCCTTCAGCGGTGTCGGGGCCGATAAATTTGTCGACATGGACCAGGCCAGGGAACGGAATATCACGGTGTGCAACTGCCCCGGGTATTCGGATATCACCGTCGGGGAACACACCCTGGCACTGTTGTTGTCCGTCTGCCGCCAACTGCCCCGTCTGAACCGGGAACTGAAATCCGGGATCTGGGATCAGTCCACCGACCTGGTCGAACTGCACGGAAAGAAGATCGGATTGATCGGCTTCGGAGGCATCGGCAAACACGTTGCCCGACTGTGCAATGCCTTCGGAATGAATGTCCATGTCTGGACCCGGTCGATGAACCCGGACCTGGAAACCCGATACGACATCACGCTGTGCACGCTTGAAGAACTGTATGCATCGTGCTCCATTGTCTCTCTTCATCTCGCTTCCAATGAGGAAACCCATGGCATCATCGACCCGACCGCACTTCAAAGCATGCAGCCCGGGTCCATCCTCATCAACACCGCACGCGCAGAACTGGTCCATGAAGAGGCGCTCATCGAGTCATTGCAGTCCGACCATCTCGCAGCCGCTGGAATTGATGTCTTCCACCAGGAACCATTGCCCGCTGACCATCCTTTTTCTTCCATGGACAATGTGATTGTGACCCCCCATGTCGCATACCACACTGCACAGGCCGTTGACCGGCTGTTCGAAATCGCTGTGGACAATCTGGAAAGCTATTTCAACGGCAAACCCGTGAATGTCGTGAATTGACCACCGCTCATTTCCAGGCGAACCGGGGCTGATCATAGTGGGCGACCCGGGTCGATCTCCCCCGTATGGCCACCTCCCGGAATTGATAGATCATGGAGGCGGTAGGCGAATACATTCGATGTCCAAGTGTCGGGAAATTCGAGCAAAGGACCGGTCGGCCAGCCTCCACTCCCGGCTCAAAGACCGGAATCGCATCGCTGTCCAGTTCATGGAACGGAATATGGAACACCCGTTCCACTTCGTCCGCTGAGGGGGACAATTCGTACTCCGATCCCCACCACAACACGATGGGCGTAATGCGGAATTTCGATCTTGTGGGGTAGTCATCCAGCCGCCCGATGATATCCGACTCCTCCAGTTGCATCCCCAGTTCTTCACGCAGTTCCCGAAGTGCCGCGATTTGCGGAGTCTCACCGGGATCAATTTTCCCACCCGGCAAGGCGTATTGGCCGGAATGCTGGTTCAACCTGACCGGCCTTCGCGTAAGCAGAATACCCGGAATGCTCCAATCATTCGGGGAGCCCGTAACGACAATCGCGACGGCCGCATGGCGAAGGTTCCCGTCCTCAATGGGAACCAGCTGGAAACGACGCAGGTTTTCGGACAACGCCTTTCGCAGTGTGGTTGTGATCGTGAAATTTTCCATGACTGGAGGTTGATCAATATGGTCTCTCCCGGTTTCCCGCCTAAACGCCGGCAGATCGTATGGACTCCGGCAGGTCGTCTAAACACCGGTAGATCGTATGAACTAAAACGACCATATCCTTATGGGTGGCCGGCACCAAAGGAGGCCGGACGTTTCGCCAGCGCAGGTCCTGGTTTTGCGTCGCCAGCAGGCCTTTCATGGCTGGAATCGGCGCATATCCTTCCACCGAGTTTCGGTAGTGAATCATTTTTTCTTCTGCCTGCCCAAGATCGCCTCTTCGGCGACCGGTCGCGATATCATAAACCTCTCGGATGCCTGCTGGATTGGTATTGCAGGTGGCTGAAATACAGCCCATGGCCCCGCATTCAAGCCCCTCCCTGAGAAATCTTTCCGATCCGGGGAAAACGGCCATGCCCGGGGCTGTCTTCAGCACGGCCCGGGTATTTTCAAAATCCCCGGAACTGTCTTTATACCCCACCACGACATCCGGGAATTCGCTGGCGAGCCGACCCGCCAACGAGGGCGAAAAACCCATCCCGACCATCGGCGGGATATGGTACAGGCAGATCTTCAGCCCCGGATGATTCACGGTATCAATCAGTTCGACAAAGTACTGGTACAACCCGTCATCACTGGCATTTTTATAAAAAAACGGGGGCAGCGTCAGGGCCGCCGCACATCCCCGTTCCGCCACCTGCCGGCAAAGTACGATGGTTTCGGGCAGATTGCACAGCCCCGCTCCCGGCATCAGATAACCCGGGTCAATGCCGCTATCGATCAGCACATCCACCGCATCCAGGCGTTCCTGCACCGACATGCTCAAGGCCTCCCCGGTGGTTCCAAATGGGACGATACCGTTCACACCGTGGTACAGCAACCAGCTGGCATGTTTAACATAAAGATCCGGCTGGAATTTGAGATCATCATCAAAAGGAGTCAGAATGGGCGTGATTACGCCCGCCATTTTGGTTGTCAGCATTTGGGCAGTTGTCGTTTGGTTTTCATTGTTATTTTACTGGAACACTTCGTTTTCATGTGGAGTTGGGGTAGGGAGTGCTCACCCGTACAACAGCAGCATGATGATTCCCGACAAAACCAGGAAAATACCGAGGTACTCAGCCGGGTTGACCTTTTCCCTGAAGTACACGGTGGTGGCGATAAACGTAAAGATCAGTTCAGTTTGTCCGACGGCGCGGACATAGCTGGCTTTTTGCAGGGCAAATGCGGTAAACCAGCAGGCGGTTGCGGCCGCCCCCGCCAATCCAGCCAGCCCGGCGAATTTCCAGTTCCTTATCAACCGGGTCATTTCTCCGGGCTCCCGGATCATCAGGTAAGCCCCCATGAGAATTGTCTGGATGGCCAGAGCGATTACCAGCGCAAACGCTGCCGCAATATAAAATGGCTGGTGGTCCAGCGCAAGTGCGGCCCCGCGGTAGCACATCGAAGAAGCGCCCAGAAAACCGGCGCAGGCAATGCCCATTACTGTTGCCCTGCTGAATACCCCGTCAAACAGGGCCTTCATCGTCAGATTGTTTTGACCCAATGAAAGCGCAACCACTCCCACCGCCGATACCCCAATCGCGAGTACGGCAACGGCGTTCAGGTTTTCTCCAAGAACCACCGCCGCCAGAATGGCGACCCAAACCACCTCCAGCTTGGAAAAAGTGGTGCCCACCGCAAAGCTCTGAAATGAAAACATCCACAACAGAAAAACCGTAAACAGAATCTGGGAAATTCCTCCCACCAGACAGAAAAGCAAAAATACCGGGTTGGACCGGGGCAGCGGCAGGTCCCAGACAAGCTGCAACACCAGCAGGTAGGCCAGTGCCACGGGAAGGGCGTAGAAGAATCTCGAATAGGCGGCACCCTGGTTGGACAGACGACCCTTCAGCTGTTTTTGCACCACTGAACGGAGATTTTGAAAAAATCCGGCAGCAATGGTTACTGGAATCCAAAGCTCAATCATGGCAATCCCTGTAAGGCGGCGTATTGATGAGGGTACGGGAAGAATCCGTTGTATTTCGGAGCCTTCAGGATATCCGGGTTGTCATCGATGGCGTCGGCTCCCATCCTTCCCGGTGAAACAATTTCTCCACCCGACGAAATCCATGGGTCCTGTCAAACTCAATCTGTTCAGGGGAAAGCGGTACAAGACATTCTCCGGCAGTTGCAATCCGTCAAATTTTATGTGAACAGCGGGGGATACTCAATCCATATTGTTCCGACCCGCCCAATCGGGAAAGTTCCGGGCCGGATCAGTCCCGCAGCACAGGGATTGAAAAATCCCGGAAAATCTGGTTGATTCGTATTTCCTGCAGTTTCAGATTTCAAGGGGGGTCATGTCTGACAAGAAAGTAACCGGTAGCTGTTTTTGCACGGCAGTTCAATTCACAATCGAACTGCCGACCCTGTTTTGCGGGCATTGCCACTGTAGCATGTGCCGGCGCCCGCATGGCGCGGCGTTTGTCACCTGGACGGCCGTGCCCATTGGTCAACTGGTACTTACCTCGGGAAAATCCCGTTTGTCGAGATACCGAAGTTCACAGAAAGGGGTGCGCAGCTTTTGCAGCCATTGCGGCAGCCAGTTGTTCTGCCAGGTGGAAGAAGACTCCATTGATATTGCGCTGGCCGCTTTGCACGGACCGATTGACCGTATTCCAGAAGAACATTACTACTATGACTCCCGGGCTGACTGGGTTGAGATAAACGACCATCTTCCCAAACTCGGCGGCAAGGACGGCATGCAGCCACTGGATTGACCCGGTTTCACCGCAGTTCACAGTCCGCCCGTGCCTTCCCTTCTTGTGTATAATTCCCGGCTGAATTGTCAACTGAATTTGGTTTTTGGACTCACTCTTTACAGCGACATCCGAAGCGCTGTCACTGCTGGTTTCCGGGGATCCCGCCCTGTGGGAAATCGTTGGAATATCGTTTAAAGTATCCAGTACAGCCATCCTGCTTGCCTGCCCCATCGCCCTGGTGCTGGCATTTGTCCTGGCCCATTTCAATTTTCCGGGCAGGCGGTTGTTGCTGTCCGTATTCAACACCCTGATGGCGTTTCCCGCCGTCGTCATAGGGTTGCTGGTCTACCTCCTCCTGTCCAACCAGGGCCCGCTGGGCGATTGGAAACTGCTGTTTACCCAATCTGCAATGGTCATTGCGCAGTTTTTACTCAGCTTTCCGATTTTGATTGCAATGAGCCATGCCGCCTTCCAGGCGGCCGACCAACGTGCCTGGGAAACTTCAAGAACTCTGGGAAATTCCGTATTCAAAACCTTCCTGCTCATCGTAAATGAAGTAAAATTCGGCCTCTTTGCGGCGATTCTTGCCGGCTTTGGACGGATCATCGCGGAAGTGGGTGCTTCCATGATGGTGGGTGGAAACATTTTGCATTACACCCGGAACATCCCCACCGCCATCGCACTTCAAACCAGCAAAGGCGAGTTTGCCCAGGGAATTGCACTGGGGATCGTGTTGATTCTTCTCGCATTTATCCTGAACATACTGCTTCAATACTTCCAGGGAAAAGGTAAACTGGCCTGATGACAAACCAACCCGTACTCCAGTTCCGTGACATCAGCAAGTCCTTTCCGGGATTCCATCTGCTTGAAAACATCGGCATTGCACTGCATCCAGGGTCCGTCATTACGCTGACCGGGGACAATGGCACCGGCAAGACCACCCTGCTTCGAATCCTCGCGGGACTGGAAAAACCGGATTCAGGGGAGGTGGATCTCGGAAGCGGTTTCCGCAACTGGAAAAAGTCGAGGAAAGGATTGCTTGCCAATACCATGTACCTGCATCAACAACCCTACATGTTCCAGGGAACGGTTTTCAGAAACCTGGAATTGTGCCTGCCCAGACTGTTCAGAAAGCAGGAGGTCTATGACAAGGTCAACCAGGCCCTTGAATGGGGGATGTTGACCCGGTACGCCTTCAACAATGCGAAAACCCTGTCCGGAGGTCAGCAGCAGCGCGTATCGCTGGCGAGGGCCTGGTTAAGGCAGTCCTCCTACCTGTTGATGGATGAACCTACTGCCAATCTGGATGCCCATTCAAGCGGACGGACCCTGGAATTACTGGGACAGTTGAAGAAATCCAATGTATCGATTGTCATCTGCAGTCACCACAGCCATCACTTCAGGCCTATTTCGGAAAGAACCCTCGAACTGGTTGACCGGAAACTGGTGGAGACCCACCAGAACCGTCTTTCCGATAATGTGACCCCCATCAACCAAAAGAAGCCCCTCACCGGTCTCGCCAGCTGACATGGGAGACCGGGAGACTGAAGGGATTACCGGGCTGGTTTTGGCCGGGGGAAGAGCCCGGCGAATGCAGGGTCTGGACAAGGGGCTGGTCCAGTTCCATGGCAGGGCCATGGCGCAACACGTCTGCGAGCAGTTGGGTCCACAATGCCAGGCACTGTTGATCAACGCAAACCGGAATCCCGGGGTATACGCGCAATTCGGTTATCCGGTGATTGCAGATGAGCTGACGGGATATCAGGGTCCTTTGGCCGGTATGCTGGCAGGCCTCAACGGGATCGCAACCCCCTGGATGATTACGGCGCCCTGTGACGGCCCCCGTGTCGCCACGGATTACGTATCGCGAATGCACCATGCCGTGATGGAGAATCGCCATCCCCTGGCTGTGGCTTTCTGCAACCAGCGATTACAACCCGTCTATGCATTGATTCACCGTGACCTGGAACCCCATCTTCGGAGCTACCTCGAAACCGGCTCCCGGAAAATCGATGGCTGGTATGCCCAGATCAATCATTCCGTGGTGGATTTTTCCGCCGAGCCGGACATGTTCGAGAATATAAACACCCCTGAACAGCTTCAGCAACTGGAGAAAAGGCCCTGACTCCTACGCAAATACGATGGTAATTCTCCGGTTTTGCTTCCCCTTGTTTTTGATGCTTTCCACCCTGACTGCCCCAATTTCTCCGCTGTTGGCGACATGCGTGCCGCCACAGGGCTGCAGGTCGGCGTCTCCAAACCGGACCAGCCGTACCCGTCCACTGCCCATGGGCGGTTTCACCGACATGGTCCGGATCAATTCCGGCTGCTGCTCCATCTGTGCATCCGTAATCCAGCTGAGTGTCATGGGGTGATTCTGCTGTATGATGTGATTCAATTTCCGCTCCAGGTCTTCTTTTGCGGGTGGGTCCGGTAAATTGAAATCAAGGCGGCCGCTGCCATCGCGGATGGAGCCCCCTGTGACCGGTGCGGGAACGGCCACACACAGCATATGCATGCAACTGTGCATACGCATCAATCGATATCGCCGTTCCCAGTCGATGGTCAGGGTGACCGACTCCCCTACAGCAGGCAACTTGCCCCCTTCCCCCGGAACGTGTACCAGGGTTCCGTCATTCCGGTCCTTGTAGCAGTCAACCAGGTCGATTTCCTCCCGGTCGGACCGGATGAGAATCCCCTGGTCCCCGGGTTGTCCCCCTCCCATGGGGTAAAACACCGTCTGATCGACACAAATCCCCCGATGGTTCACGGCAGTCACTGTCGCCTCACAGGATATCAGGTAGCCGTCTTCTCTAAACAGTTCTCTGGTCATATCGTTTCGATTTCTTTACTGGTCGCCTGCGACCATGGATTCATGAATTTTCTGTCGCACCAATTCCGCCACTTCCACCGCGATCAGCCCGTCTTCGCCCCGGACCAAAGGTGGTTTTCCTTCCTGGATGCACTCGATAAAATGGGCCAGTTCCGCATCGAGGGGCAATTGCGGTACCACATCCACCCTGGAATGCACCAACTCCGGGTAGCTGTCCCCGGAGGCACCTTCCCTTGCCCTGATTTCCTCAAGCTGCTGGTTGGCAAAATTCAGGCCCAGGTATCGATTTTCCGAAAATACCCGGATTCTGCGGAACTGTTCCCGGGAAACCCGGCTGGCGGTGACATTGGCCACCGCACCATTTTCAAATTCCAGCCTGGCATTCGCAATGTCCACGAAATCCGTGATGACCCGGGTTCCTGCGGCGGAGACCTTCTGGAGTTTCGAGTTCACCAGGGTGAGAACGATATCGATGTCATGGATCATCAAATCCGTGACCACATCGACATCCGTTGCCCTTTCCACAAACTCACCCAGGCGGTGGCACTCGATAAACCGGGGATTCTCGGCCAGTTCCGCAAGCTTCATCACCCCGGCATTGAATCGCTCGAGATGCCCGATTTGAAGAATTGCGCTGCTTCGGCTGGCAAGCCCGACCACCCGGGCACTTTCCTCTACGCTCGGTGCGATGGGCTTTTCCAGCAGGGTGTGTATTCCCGCCTCCAGAAATGGGCGTGAAACGTCAAGGTGTGCACTGGTCGGCACCACAATGCTGACCGCATCCACACGATCCAAAAGATCATCGGCAGTGGTCAGCCCTTCACACCCATACCGGTTGGCCGTTTCAGCTGCGGCCCCCTCGTCGATATCCACCACCGCGACCAGGTCCACGTTTTCCATCCCATAATAGATTTTCGCGTGGATTTTCCCGAGATACCCGACCCCGATCACTGCGATACGTACGGGATTCACCATATGCAATTCCGATTATTGGAAGGTCTGTAGTGTAGACGGTAACGCGGGATTAGCACAGGACAAAATGCCGACATTTGGGTTTCCGAGCCTGTAGGGAACCACCGTGGAAAACAGATAAGTCTGTGTATAGAATCAGGCAATGGACAACAACATTGAAAATCTGGTTTTGGAGCACCTGAAGGCAATCCGTGCCGATGTACAGGACTTGAAAGCGGATAATCAGGATATAAATATGCGACTTTCCGAGGTAGGGTATAGCCTGGCATCTGTCGTTTTGGGGTTGGGAGAGGGTTGCTCATCCAACGCCCGACAACAAGCAGCCATTGACCGAATGAATCAACGGATACTCCGCATCGAAAAACGGTTAGAGCTTGCCGACCAGTAATCAACCCCCCATCTATGGTCCGGCGGAAACCTCACTGAACCGAATGGTTGGTTTTGTCCACACAGCTCATTGGGCAGCTGTGCACTGCCGAGGAAATCACTTCGATGGCCTGTTCCCGGGGATACCCCTTGCGCCATGCCAGGATGACATCCCTGCCGGGTGAAATATCGCGAAACCGCTTGATGGACAGCAGGCGCCGCGAATACTCTTCGGCACCGGCTGCGCTGCATGGCAGGACCGTGATGCCCACGCCACTGGCCACCATGTGACGAATGGTTTCAATGGAACCGCTTTCCAGAGAACGCTGCAGATCATCCTGTTGTCCGCTTGCCTGGCAATTGGGACAGGCCTGCAATACCTGGTCCCGGAAACAGTTCCCAGGGCCCAGCAGCAGGACCGTTTCCGTTCCCAGCTCGGTGGACTGGACCGAATCCTTTTGCGCCCAGGGATGGGAAAGAGACACCACCACCACGAAGGGCTCCCGGTACAGGACCCGGGTCTGCACGCCCGGTTCTTCAAACGGGTTGGACACAATAATGGCATCCAGACTTCCCTGTTTTAATTTGTTTCTCAGGTTTGCGGTGAACCCTTCTTCTACAATAATCGGCATCTCGGGGGCCTGGTCCCTGAGTATGGGGATCAGGTGGGGAAGCAGATAGGGCCCGATCGTAAAAATGACCCCGATACGAAGCGGTTCCACAAACTGTTCATCCCCGGCCTGGGCGATCTGCTTCACCCGGTCCGCGGACTCCAGCACCTGTTGGGCCTGGGTCACAATCTGCTTTCCCATGGGGGTCAGGAATACATCGTTGGTACTGCGCTCAAACAGCGTCACATCCAATTCCTCTTCCAGCTTTTTCACCGCCACACTCAAAGTGGGTTGACTGACGAAACAGGACTGGGATGCCCGACCGAAATGCCGTTCCCTGGCGACGGCCACGATATATTTCAATTCAGTCAGTGTCATGGGCAGGTGGGCCTCCTGTGAATTCCCGCGGATGTCGGTCCGGCTCCCCGCACCACGCAACGGGCTGGCCGGTCAGGGAGAATATCCCGGCATCAGTGTAACTGGTCCAGATCATCAGCAAGGGACTGTACGATGTTTTCCGGCAACGGCCCGGTCTCATGATGATAATTTTCGTGCTCCACCCCCATTGAAATTTCAGCCCCGGTCCTGACGGCACGAATCATGTCCGCAGAAAGTTCGAATCGAAGGAAATGAACCGCTGAGGTTTTTTCAGCGGTTTCCCGGACCAGATCTTCATTGGCAATCGGGTACACCTTTTCCAGTTTGCCCACCCGTACCCAGACAGCTCTTTCAACGCCGATCAGCCGGGACAGGGCCTGCCGGCGCACCTGCTCGTCTTCATACTCAATCATAAACGTCGCTTTCCAGTTCATCCCGTCTGGAATCAGCGGATTGTAGGCTTCCAGTTCTTCTTCAATCCCCTCAGTTTCGAAAATTTTCTCAATCCTCAGGATTTCCTGAATCTGGTACTGCATCGTCACCCGGTCCTCAAAATACAACCGGGCATTCGGCCCGATGGCCACCTGGCGATTTCTCTTGTGTGCCATCACCTGCTCGCGATACTCCGGCCGATGCTGGGCATATTGCTCCAGGGACATTAAATCGGATTTCTTCAGTGGGTTCATTGTCGTCTTTCAATTGAGCATAAAAGCAAACTAAATCCCATAAGCCTGTCTCATCAGGGAAATGGGATGCGCTGTGGTGGAACCGTCCCCCCGGGCATGTTCAATGAACCGGCCCGCCATGGGGCAGTCGCTGCCATAATGGTCGGCATCAATCTGATTGACCCGGTTGACCACCGGCCTCGCAATTTTCCGTGCCGTTTCATAGAACCGGCTTTTGACCCCGTAGGTTCCGTCATGACCGGAACAGCGTTCAATCGCTGTCACGTCGGTACCCGGGATGAGTTGCAGGCAGTCCCGGGTCTTCAATCCTATTTTCTGGACACGCTGGTGACAGGCGACGTGATAGGCCACCTTCCCCAGCGGGTGCTTGAATTCGGTATTCAGTTGCCCTCCCCGGTGCCGGAGCATCAGATACTCGAACGGATCGTACATCGCATTGGAGACCTTCCTGACCTCCCCGTCGTCGGGAAACATGAGCGGCAACTCCTGGCGAAACATCAGCACGCAGGAAGGCACCGGTGCCATGATGTCCCAGCCCTGATCCACCATGGCTGCCAGCGCCGGGATATTGGTCTCCTTGGCCCTGGCCACCGATGCCAGGTCTCCGAGTTCCAGTTTCGGCATGCCACAGCACTGTTCCCTGTCCACCAGGGTGACTTCCAGGCCATTGTGCCGCAGGACGGATATCAGGTCTTCACCCAGGTCCGGGGCATTGTAGTTTCCATAGCAGGTGGCAAAGATGGCAACCCGCCCAGTGGTTTTCCCCACTGGCTGGACGAGGGTCCCATTGCCTTTTTCCTCCTTGCTTTTTCCCTCCGTTTTCCGGATTCGCCTGCGAAGGGTTTTGCTGTGATATTCCGGAAGAGCGGCATCTGGATGCACGCCGAGCACCTTGTCCAGCACTTTTCGAATGGGCCGGATTTTGTTAGCCGTATTCACCGCATTCACCACCACCGGAATACCGGCAATTTTTCCCACCGCATCGGTAGAGGAAAGAAGTTTTTCGCTTGGTTTGACCTTTCCCTGTTTGAATTTGACCGCCTTGGCACGCAGCATCAGGTGGGGGAAGTCGATATTCCATTCATGCGGCGGAATATAGGGACACTTGGTCTGATAACACAGGTCGCACAGATAGCACTGGTCTACTACCTTCCCGTAATCCTGCTTGTCCACCCCATCGACTTCCATGGTGGATGATTCATCCACCAGGTCAAACAGGGTGGGGAACGCATTGCACAAACTGACACAGCGACGGCATCCATGGCAAAGATCGAAAACCCGCTCAAGCTCGGAAAATAACACCCCTTCATCGTAAAAATCCGGGTTTTTCCAGTCCAGTGCATACCGGGTTGGCGCTTCCAGACTTCCTTCTTTGATTGCCCCTTCAACCATCGCTATTGCCCTTTTGAATTCGGATAGTACGGGTTGGTGAACAGGACGTTGAGAACTCCCCAACGTCCTGTTTCACCGGGCCCTGTTTCACCAACTACTCGTCGTCCAGCGTTCCCAGGGTCCGCTGGAATTTATTTGCATGGGAGCGTTCCGCCTTGCCCAGGGTCTCAAACCAATCTGCAATTTCATCAAACCCTTCGTCCCGGGCAGTTTTGGCCATGCCGGGATACATGTCGGTGTATTCATGGGTTTCCCCTGCAATGGCGGCCTTGAGGTTATCCGGGGTGCTGCCGATGGGAAGACCGGTGGCCGGGTCCCCGCACTCTTCCAGGTATTCCAGATGGCCATGGGCGTGTCCGGTTTCCCCTTCTGCGGTGGAACGGAATACGGCCGCGACATCGTTGTACCCTTCAATATCCGCTTTGGCCGCAAAATACAGGTACCGCCGGTTTGCCTGGGATTCCCCTGCAAAAGCGTCCTTCAGGTTCTGTTCGGTTGCTGAATCTTTTAAACTCATCATTTTCTCCTATTGGGTTATGGTTTGAATATAAAATTCATGTCACATTTGGACATGGCGAAAGTGTAGTGGATTTCATTCCATTAAGCTAATTGATTGTTTTAAATTCTATGATAGTTTATTTCTATAATTTGGAGCATGACTCCTGCAAATAAATCCATATTGATCACCGGCTGTTCCACTGGGATCGGGCGATGTCTCGCGTTTGGACTGCACCGCAGCGGATTCAACGTGATCGCCACCTGCCGAAAAGAACAGGACTGTACCTATTTTCACCAGAATGGGCTGTTTTCCGCGGTGCTGGACCTCGATTCCAGCGACAGCATTCACCAGGCTCTGGAAACCACGCTTGAATACACCCAGGGTGAACTGTACGGGCTGATCAACAACGGAGCCTATGGTCAGCCCGGTGCCGTCGAAGATCTGGACAGGAAGACGTTGCGGGATCAGTTTGAAACCAATGTGCTGGGCACCCAGGAACTGACCAACCGGGTCATCCCCATCATGAGAAAACAGCAATCGGGGCGGATTGTCCAGATCAGTTCCGTGCTTGGATTCGTCTGCCTGCCGTACCGGGGCGCCTACAATGCCAGCAAATACGCCCTGGAAGCCCTGAGCGACACGCTCCGGCTGGAACTGGCCAACTCCGGAATCCAGGTTTCCCTGATCGAACCCGGCCCCATTGAAAGCGCATTCAGAACCAATTCCCATGAGAAATTTCTGGAGAATATCGATCCCGGACAGAGCGACCACGAAGAACAATACAACACATTGGTGGAGCGGTTACGCAGTGATGAACCAACCCGGTTTACTCTCCCGGCCCGGTCCGTCCTGAAAGTCGTCCAGCACGCCCTGAACAGCCCGAATCCGAAGATCCGTTACCGCGTGACCGCTCCGACCAAAGTGTTTGCGGTCCTGAAACGCCTGTTGCCGGACCGGGTCATGGACCGCATGTTATCCCGGATACCGTAAAACCCGGGATTAGAGATTCCTCAACGCTTCGATGCGTTCGTCCAGGGGCGGATGGGACATGAACAGTTTTCGGATGCCCAGGCCGCTGACCCCGGAAATCCCGAATGCAGCCAATTGATCCGGCAACACGGCCGGTTCGTGTTGTGCCCGCAGTTTTTCCAGCGCCGCGATCATTTTGTCCTTCCCGGCCAGGTCCGCACCCCCCTGGTCCGCCCGGAATTCCCGGCGCCGACTGAAAAACATGACAATTACGGATGCCAGAATTCCCAGGACCAGTTCCGCAACAATGGTGGTAATCCAGAATCCCGGTCCATGCCCGCTCTCGGACTTGAAGATCGCCCGGTCGACAAACTGGCCGATGATCCGGGCAAGGAAAATGACAAAGGTGTTGACCACCCCCTGGATCAGCGCCAGTGTGATCATGTCCCCATTGGCAACATGACTGACCTCATGGCCAACCACAGCCTCGGCTTCCTCCCGGGTCATCACTTCCAGCAAACCGCTGCTGACGGCCACCAACGCATTGTTCCGGTTGATTCCGGTTGCAAACGCATTCACCTGGGGAGTGTCAAAGATGGCCACCTCCGGCATGCCGATCCCCACGGTTTTCGCCTGGTGTCGCACCGTCTCGAGCAACCAGGTTTCCCGGGAACTGGACGGATTCTCAATCACCCTGGCCCCGGAAAAACGTTTGGCCATGGACTTGGACAGGGCGAGGGATATGAACGCCCCGCCCATGCCAAAGAGCCCGGCAAAAACAAACAGACCCGTCATGCTCTGCCCGCTTTGAACCAGGTACAGGTCAAACCCCAGCAGGCGCATGGTGATATTCAGTACGAATACAATGGCCAGATTGGTCAGTATGAAGTAGAAGATACGGTTAATCATTATCAACGCTCCCGGTTTGCCAGCGAATACCTGCCGACTCCCCCTGTTTCTCATGGTCTTGATATGGCGGTGATCCGGCTTTTTTCAATCCGTCATCAGGCCACGGCGACCTTCCTGTCTGCCGGTCTGAAAAGGGAACCCTGAGCCGGCTTCACCACATTGGGATTCCACCCCCCGGCAACGGGAAAAAGTGAGACGTTGACCTGCCCGACAAAACAGTCAACCACAGACTCAACCGCTGGTTTGACAGGGCGGACTTTGAACTTCAGTTTTATACCTGTCCCGCCTTTTATTCTGCAAGGACAGCTTGCAGAATAAAAATAAAAAAATACAACTCATTGAACAAAAAGAAAATATTCTGGTTTTTCGAATCAAAACCGATCTGCGCAGCATCATTTTATTCTGCAATTCTCTCCGTGAGTTCACAGGAAAACCTTCTGTCTGAACCTTGTTTTACAATGGCCCCCGACGCATGGGTTTGGTCAATAGATTCACGATCTTGTTGAGCTCCTGGTCGGTATTCAAGGCATCGCTTGGTTTATACATCCACAGCTTGTCAATTTCTTCCCGCGCGGGTCCGCTGAATTTCCTGATGTAATCGGTGATCAGCTTTCAGTAATAGTCGTCTGCGGAACTATAAAATCCAGCCTGAGCGGAACCAAGACAGAAGAGAGTACGGCAGAATATCTCGGAGAATGTCCTTCCAGATATGCCAGCCTGATCAATATTGTTCTGTCAACATGGGGTCCTTGTATAGTACCCGTTTCGGATCATTTCCCCAATATAGCCAGGAACAAGAACAATGTGAACAGCATGATGATTGGCCATACAAGTCTGCTCCCGGATCTCATTCTTGGCCTGGCCGGCTTCTGTCGCCACTCCCATGGTGGGATCGGTACCGACCCGGTTCCCCACAGTCCAGACCGTGATTGTTTCGCCTTTTTCATCAAGGCCCGATAACGAGGGCGGTACAAGGAAGGAATATAGCGCTCGTAGATCCATGCATGACCAAGCCGCACCATTTCCTCATTGATTACCGTGTTCCCGGACCACACGACGGCAACGGCACGGGCATACTGGTCGCGATACAACAGTCTGAACTGCGCATTGGTACGATCCAGCATTCGGGCAAGCGCCTGTTTCGATTCTTCACCCCAGAGTTGTCCGTGCTCCGGGGTATCAATGTGGGCAAGACGGATGTTCAGCTTTCCGAAGCCCCGTACATCTGCGATCAGACTGTCTCCGTCTATTACGCGTACCACGCACCCATCAAGCTTATTCCGGGGAAATTTCCGGTAATTGTCGGTGGTTCGTACCCGACCAACCTTTCCTCTCCAGAGGCGCTTTCGGCGGGAGGGAAACACGATCGCGCCAGGTGCCGATACATCGTTCACCGATATTGGCTACACCATCGAAAACTACAGCAATCCTAGAATCGTTTCGGCATCGCTGACCTCAAACCCTGAACCGGCTTCCACATTCAAATGGGAAACCACCCCGTCTTCTGCGACCAGAGCATATCGCTGGGAGCGAACACCAAAATTTGCCCCGGTCAAGTCCAGTTCCAGCCCCATGGCCTGGGTCAGAGAGGCGCTTCCATCGGCCAGCATCAGGATATTGTCCTCAACATTCTGTGCATCGCCCCAGGCACCCATCACAAAAGCGTCATTGACAGAAAGGCAGGCGATGGTATCCACGCCCTGGGCCTTGATGGCATCATGATGCACGACATATCCTGGCAGATGTGCCGCCGAGCAGGTCGGAGTAAATGCCCCCGGTAACGCAAACATCACGACTTTCTTGCCAGAAAATATCTCATCGGTTGTGATGTCTTTCGGCCCATCTGCCGTCATGGTGGAAATGGAAACGTTGGGAATTCTATCCCCTACTTGTATTGTCATGGAAACCTCCCGAAAAAAGTTGGAAACGGGGAATGATACACCAATCCAGAACTATATCAGCCACCAAAGCACGATTGATAATACAATGATCGCCATGGCATGGCTGAGTAGTACGATCGACGCCACCAGTTCAGGATGCTGGTGGTACCGCTCTGCAAACAGAAAGTTCAACACGGCCGGGGGCAAGGCTGAAAACAATACCAGCACCCCCCACTCCATTTGGTCCAGCGGCAGGATCAATGAGGCCAGATATGCAAAGATCAACCCGGATGCCGGGCAGACGACTCCACCGATCACACCGACCTTCCAATGATCAAATCTGATATCCAGCATCCGTACCCCAAGGGAGAACAGCATCAGCGGAATCCCGACCTGGGCCAGCAGGGCAATCGGGAACTGAATAATATCCGGAACCTGGACACCGCTGAAATTGAAAACCAGTGCCAGCGCCGTCGCCAGATTGACAGGTGTCGAGGCCAGAGACTTCCATGATACGGCTCCACCAAACAGGTAGACACCCAGCGTAAAATGACCGATGTTGCTGATCAGGAACAACACGATGGCCGCTTCCAGTGCATGCTCTCCAAAGGCCAGCACAGCGATCGGCAAACCGAGATTCCCGCAATTGTTGAACATCATCGTCGGTACAAACACCTGTTTCGGGATTCGGAACAGTTTCCCGATCGGCCACGCAATCAATCCAGACCCCAGCACCACGATCGCGCCGCCAAGGATGAGCCAACTGTAGGAAAGAACCTGAAAATCTCCTTTTGAAATGACATCGAATGCCAGTGCGGGAATAAATACACGCAAAACCAGCCCATTGGCGACATCCATATCGGGTTTGAACTTCCTTGCATAAAAATATCCCAACAGGACGATGAACAGGACCGGAAACAGTATGGACGCAATTTCCATTTTCTAATTCCAGAACAAATTTCCGGATGGGCAGTGGATTTCCCTAAAACAAACCGGGGACCAGAGGTGCGAACCGACTTTTAGCTTTTGCCATATGGATTTAGTGTGATAACGATCAGTTCGCATGCCATGCAGCCAGATTGCCCAAGTTTCAGCCGGAGTCACTATCCCAAAACCGGGCTTTGATGGGCGGCACAGAGTGTGGGGGTGTCTTTCAAAACCGGTGATCGCAACCCAGCGCGATGGCCTCGGCGGTATACCTGTATCAAGAAGACCGTCTAGGCTGGTTTTTTTACCATAACCGAAATGGGGAGTAGGAATAGTTATGCTGGAGTTGACTGGCATAGCTTATGAATGTTCACCAGGATGACACAAGCTGGCAGTGAAAGTGGTAGATATCTTCGGTAACGATACCATGACAATTGTGGAGGTAGGGATTATGAGGACTTTTCCTGATCGGCAAAAAAAACGCCAGCATTAATGGCTACTGGCGTCGGGCCGAGGCACGAAAACCTCGGTGTTGTTATAAGCAATTCTATTACATTCGAGTAATTTGTCAATATTGCATGGTGTAGTTTATGGCAGGAACACAACGAGTTATCGTATATATTGACGGTTGCGGAAAGTCATGTAAATTCCTCCTGGCCAACAGTTGACTCATCCTGAAAATGCCCGACCAGAAGATATCGATACAGTTTGAGGGCCAACCGCTCTTCGTGCTGCTCGAGCGAACGCCGGGCGGCCGGAGTCAGAATCATCGTCCGGCACGCTTCGTCCGCACACACCGAGACCCCCGGTGCGTCCGACCCAGTCCCAGGCCAAATCGGGTCACCGGGGCTGAACTGGTGGAGGCGCGTATTCGCTCCATCATAGGCCGATGCCCGGCCGAAAAGAAGCAATTGCAGTCCTGCCGGCGGTGTATTTTCGCCTTGCAGGACCTCACCGGGAGCGTAATCGCATGGTATGAGCCATGCTTCCATCTCCTCCACCAGGTCCTCGAAACGAATCAGGCGCTCCAGGTGGTGTTCAAGGTCATCGGTATGTTCCAACAAAATCGTACGCCGGCTGTCGGCAGCGGTACCCTCCGTTTTCCACCCCTCAATGACAATTTCCTCGCAGTACTCCAAAGCACGGTCCAGATTCGGTTCAAATACCAGACAGGAAAATACCGAAGCGGG
Organism: Candidatus Poriferihabitaceae bacterium; assembly: GCA_965214055.1. GTDB lineage: Bacteria > Pseudomonadota > Gammaproteobacteria > Arenicellales > Poriferihabitantaceae > WTGA01. The sequence goes on along the minus strand of OZ243931.1, from coordinate 2,547,882 downwards.
AAGGTTGAGTTCCAGGCCTGATCGGAACGGCTCCGACACGGCGCTCAGCACGATCTGGACCCCCGCCTCGTTCGCCGTCCGCAGGGTCCGGGACAGGGCACTGACCGCCGAGAAATCCAGGCCGGATACGGCAGTAAAATCCAGTATCCAGCAGGCGGGGGGCGAAGAATCCTTCAGGGTCTTTTTGAGGCGATCGGTCAGAAGGCTGATACTGCCGAAAAAGATGTAACCGCACAGCTGATAGGCCTGGATGCGCGTGCCTTCCTCCAACAGGATCACGCGGTCGGGGATCGAACGGGCCTTGTTGCTGTGACGTTCACGGGCGGTGAACCGGCTTTCAAGGGGATCCACACGGCTGAGGCGCACGACGAAAAATACAAGAGAGGTCAACATCCCCACTGCTACGCCCTCAAAGAGACCGAAAAAGACAACGACTACGAATATCACGATGATGATGCCGTACTCCGTCCAGGGCAGGCGATGGCGATTCTTCGCCAGCCCCTCGTCCAGCATGACAAGGCCAGCAAAAACAAGAATGCTGCCGATGAGTGCCGCGGGGACGAACTCCAGCATCCCATCACCGAAAAACAAGGCGACCCCGATGACACTGGCAGCGAACAACCCGGTCAGCCGAGTCGTGGCCTTGAGGAGCATACTGCGCAACGAGGAAGGGACAATCAGCGTCGCCACCGTCCCGCCTCCCAACCCAGCCACGATACTGGTCCATCCGGATGCCCTAAACTCCCGGTTCCAGTCCAGGTCCTCATTCGCCGCCAGTTCAAACCCGGCGAGATTCAGGATGATGCAGATGAAGGCAACCAGCACCAGCATCAGCATGTCGGGTACCTGGTTTGCCAGCGCGGTCCAGTCCACATGCACCAGATCGGACGGAAGCACCGCTGGCCACAGACTGCCTTCCGCCGTGCTGGTGAGCAGCAAACCCATCGCTCTGGCCTCGTCGCCGGAAATGTCGAGGGCGCCGAGAGCAAAATGGTAGGCAGCCACTGCAACCACCACGCTCACCGGCAATATCAGTGCATTCCTCCAGTGCCGGATCGAAAAGTAGAGTACGGTTCCATACGCGACACCCGGGGCCCACGTCCACAGTACGGCTGGCTCCAGAAGCACGGAAGCCCCCTGCCATTCCAGCTTCGCTCCCATGAGGGACATGGCCGCCAGGCATACCGTGCCTCCAATCCCCGCCACGAACCCGGCTGCCACCGGATAGGGGATGAAACGCACCAGGTGGGCAAGGTGAAAACGTCCGATCATCAGGGAACACATGCCGGTGACGATGGCACTGATCATGAGTGCACTGACTGCGGTAACGAACAGCGCTTCCCCCTGCAGTTCCAGAGTGGCGACAATCGTGGCCATGACGATCACCAGTGCCGGCGACAATCCCGCAACGGTGCCCCGGTAACCTCCCAACAATGCCATGAGCAGGCAGGCGGCGAAGTTTCCAAACAGAATCAGGCCAATGCCCTGGGAGGAATAAGACGCCAACGCACCGGAGAAAATAAAGCTCCCGAAAGCGATCTGGGCAACGAGCAGCCCAAGGCCGGAGGTGAGCCCGGCCGACAGTGCCGGAACCGTCTTCGCAGACTGGATGTCCGAGCGAAGCTCGGATGCCATTTCCCTGAATGCGAATATCACGCTACGATCGTGCTGTGATTTCGGAGTGCCCCGTTCGTCAAACAGACTGCGAAAGACAGACCAACCGGGTATCCTGATTCAGCAGGCATGAGATCGAGAGGCACTATGTGTAGGCCGTTGATCATACGCCAATGGAGCAAGCAGATCAATTTCGCGACGGGTCCGCTGGCCCGTTCGAAAAAAAACCGGAGATTTTCACGGAGAAGGTAATTTAATGCAAAACGGACCGCGCATTTGTCATAAAATCGCCCCGTTTGAGTTGTCCCTGGCAGATTGGTTGATTGCGGGCTTTCAAACCATTGCGAGAACATACCTCAAGAACATACCTGTTGAACTGTGAAAGCATTATGACCCAGAAAACCAATATCCAGAAGTTTATCAATGGATTTACCGCAGAAACCACCCCGGGGTCTGCAGCAAAAATTGCGGATTTCCGCGAGCATCTGAAACCCGGCACGGTGGTCTACATCACGTTTCTGCCAGGGTCCGATTTCAGCGATACCATTTCAGTTGCAAGACGGCTGAGAAAGGAAGGGTTCATTCCGGTCCCTCACTTCGCGGCACGGAGCATTCCAAACGAAAAGCATTTCAATGATTACCTGCAGCAGATCGTTGGGGAAGCCGGTATCGACTGGGTGCTTTGCATCGCCGGTGCGGTGGACACCCCCGTTGGCCAGTATACCAGTTCCATGCAATTGCTGGATTCCGGACTGTTCGACAAGCATGGGATCAAACGGATCGGTTTGGCCGGTCATCCGGAAGGCAGCCCGGACATGACCGACGAGTCCATTATGGCGGCGGTAAAATGGAAAAACCGTTTCAGTGAACGCAGCGATGCCGAAATGTACCTGGTCACCCAGTTTGCCTTTGAAGCCGAACCCGTTATCGCCTGGGACAGGATGCTGCAGGCCGAGGGCAACCAACTGCCCATACATATCGGAATTCCGGGTCTTGCGACCCTCAAAACCCTGCTGATGCACGCCAAAGCCTGCGGGATTGGCAATTCAATACAGTTTTTAATCAAGCAGACGAGAAATGTCTCCAAACTGATGAAGGTCAACACCCCCGACAAGCTGGTCGCCGACCTTGCAGATTATCAGGCCAATGATCCCGATTCCGGGATTACCGGCGTGCACGTCTACCCCTTGGGTGGATTGCGCCGAAGCGCAAAATGGAGCTATGCGGTTGCCAACGGGGATTTCACCCTGGACAACAAGGGAGGGTTCCGGGTCAACGTTGATCTGGATTAGTTCTGGTTACGGGTCCGGGTTTTTTGTACACCCTCCCCCCGAAACCCACTACCATTGACCGAAGACACCAGACCGATTGCCCTTCGGGTCATGACCACTGGACCGCGAAAGCCTGTCCGGTTCGGGGATGAACGAATGCCATCGTCCACGCCAGGAACCGCAAACCATTAACCGCCTGCCATCGCCTGAAAGATCAGCTGTCCCGAATGATCAACACATGAAATTTTCTGGGACCATGGGCTCCGTAGACAATCGTCTGTTCGATATCCGCGGTTTTCGATGGGCCGGTGATAAAGTTAATCGCTCTTGGCTGGGATTTCACCCGGGGCCAGAAATCTTCCATCGTCAGCACCAGCGAGGTTTCCCTGAGAACCACAATGTTCATTTCGGGCAGGAAATTCAGGGTGACGGGTGACCGGGGAGAGGAGACCAGGACCACCGTTCCCGTTTCGGCAATCCCTGCAAACGCTAGGGTCACGGACACCTCATCCTCTTTGACCGCCCTCCGGTATTCGATTTCCAGGTGGGCCCAGTCCAAGGATTCCAGTACCGGGTGGGGAGCGGCCACGATTCCCCGATGACAGCCGAATTCCTGCAGACAGTCCCCCACCGCCCCGGGCACCTGTACCATGCGGTCCAGCCGGGTCCAGGTCCCGTGCACCCTTTCCAGCATGGTGACGAACTGGTCCACGCCGCCGGTTTCCCTGCCCGGCCCATAGTCCGGCCGGGGCAGCCGGATTCGGGACCGCCCGGTCTCCGGGTTTTCCGTATGACCGGTCTTCATCCGGATCCGGGACAGAATTTTCTCCCTGGCGTTCACGGTTTGGTTTGACCCCTGCCCTCTTTCCATTGTTTCTGGAATGTTTTTCGACTGGGAGCCGGAAAATCACGACTGGCTACCCAGGGTCCTGCAAACGGTAACCATCCGAACCGTCCCCTTTTGGGTCCGGGCAGGAGTTTCTGCACCCAGTGGAGCCCTTCCCCAAGCAGGTTGGTCACCCACTGGTACCGGCGGGGTGAACTGGCGAGCCGATACCAGATCCACATCCATAACCCGGACAGGCGGCTGGTGTGATTCGATTCGGTCAGGTCCGTCCGGTGTTTTCTCAACAGGGATGGCAACGGGATATTGACCGGGCAGACGGTTTCGCACCGGCCGTTCAATGAGCAGGCATAAGGCAAATCCGCCGCCTGGCCCTGCCCCACCAACAGTGGCGTCAGCACGGAGCCCATGGGGCCGGGATAGACCCAGCCATAGGCATGTCCGCCAATGCTCGTATACACCGGGCAGTGATTCATGCAGGCACCACACCGAATGCACCGCAGGATATCCTGGTATGCCGAACCGAGAATCCCGGAGCGCCCGTTGTCCAGAAGGACCACATGAAACTCTTCCGGCCCATCCAGGTCGTGGCTTCTCCGGGGTCCGTTGAAGACCGTGGTATACACCGACATCACCTGCCCCGTTGCACTGCGGCCCAGCAGCCGAAGAAATCCTCCCAGGGATTCCAGGTCCGGGATGACTTTTTCCAGGCTGGCGACCACAATGTGCACCCTGGGAAGGGAGGACGAGAGGTCCCCGTTCCCTTCGTTGGTGACAATGACGGCGGAACCCGTCTCGGCCACCAGAAAATTACTGCCTGTGATGCCGACATCAGCACTGCAGAAATGGTCCCGCAACACCTGGCGCGCCTGGTTGACGATATCGGTCCGTTCCCGGGCTTTTTCCTCATACCCCAGTTTTGCATGATGATCATGGAACAAATCAATCACATCCTGCTTGGATTTGTGCAGGGCCGGAGCAATGATATGGCTGGGGGTTTCCTTCGCCAGCTGAATAATATATTCGCCCAAATCCGTTTCAACGACCTCATATCCATGACCTTCCAGGGAATGGTTCGTGGCCGCCTCCTCCGACACCATGGACTTTCCCTTGAGGATTTTACGGGCATTGGCCCGCTTGCAAATCTCGAGAATCTGTTCATTGGCGTCCTCTCCATTGCTCGCCCAGTGAACCTGGCCGCCGTTTTCCACCACCTTTTTTTCGAACGCAATCAGGTAATGATCCAGGTGTTCCAACACATGGTTCTTGATGGCTTCCCCGAATTCCCTGAATTCCTCAAAGTTCAACAGCTTGTCGGTTTCGCGTTTGCGGGTATGGACAAATCCCGCTTCCGCCCGGCCCAGAGCGGCACGCAGGTCTTCATCCAGCAGGGCACGCCTGGATGCCGGGCCAAAATTTCGGGACAGGACTTCCAATTTTCAGCCGTTACCCGTTATCTTCTGCGAGACCGGGGTGTGAAGGTTCCTCCACCAGCAGTTCCGCATAATGATAGACCCTGGGAGATTTGCCGTGCCTTTTCAATCGACCCGCAATCTGCATCAGGCATCCCAGGTCGCCGCCCAGAACAACCTCCGCCCCGGTGTCTTCGATTCCGGAGATCTTATCGTCCGCCATGCGGGTGGATATCTCCGGGTACTTGACGCAGAAGGTCCCCCCGAAACCGCAGCAGATTTCAGAATTGTGCATTTCCTCCAACTGGATTCCCGAACAGTGCCCAAGAAGTTTTCTGGGCTGTTCCCGGATGCCCAGTTCCCGCAGACCGGAACAGGAGTCGTGGTACGTGACTTTCCGGTTTCCGAATTTTGCGTGACCACCGGGCACGGTGTCCAGTCCCATTTCCTCCACCAGAAATTGAGACAACTCAAACGTCTTTTCCCCCACCGCCCGGGCCCGTGCGTGCCAGCCCCCTTCCGCTTCCAGTAACGGCGGATAATGATGTCGGATCATCGCCGCACAGGACCCGGAAGGCACGACAATCCCATCGAATGGCTCCAGGGTCCGGATGACCGCCTTGGCCAGTTCCGAGGCTTTTTTCTGGTCCCCGCTGTTGTATGCCGGCTGACCGCAACAACTTTGCAGCGGCACGGAAACCGTGCATCCGCACTGCTCCAGCAATTGAACCGCCGCAAATCCGATTTCGGGCCGAAACAGGTCTGCCAGGCAGGTAACAAACAATCCGATATGCTGGTTCGATGCGGTGGTCATCAACTTGACACGGTCCCGGGACGGCTGGCCTGTTGTGCGCGGATGCTCAGACAGATTTCCCTGGCCCGGTCCCCCGCCACCGCCGCAAAATCCCGGCCACTGCCGGCATACAGGATGGCCCGGGAAACGTTGATGACCAGACCGGTCCTGTCGGCATTCAAGCCGCATCGGAGCACCTGCCCGAGATCCCCTCCCTGACTCCCGATTCCCGGAACCAGCAATGGCATGTCCCCGACGATCTTCCTGGTTCCACCGATGACTTCCGGAAAGGTGGCCCCCACAACGAGCCCGATATTGTTTCGCACATTCCACTTCATCGCGTGCTGTGCAACCCGTTCATACAGGAAGGATTTCCCGCTCTTCATTTCCTGAAAATCCCCGCTGCCGGGGTTGGAAGTGCGACAGAGAATGAAAACCCCCTTGTCTTCATATTCGAAAAACGGCTGCAGGGTGTCTCCCCCCATATAGGGGTTCACCGTGACCGCATCCGCCTGGTAGCGTTGAAAGGCTTCCCGGGCATACATTTTCGCCGTGGCACCAATATCGCCGCGCTTGGCATCCAGGATGACGGGGAGCAGGGGGTACCGGGTGCGGATATATTCAATGGTTTTTTCCAACTGCCCTTCCGCCCCAATTGCGGCATAATAGGCGATCTGGGGCTTGAACGCACAGGCCCACAACGCAGTGGCATCGATAATTTCGCGATTGAATGCAAACAACGGCTCTTTCCCCTTCCGGATGGTTTTCGGTAACTTTGCCAAATCGGGGTCCAGACCGACACACAACAGAGAGTTTTGATTTTTCCAGCTGACGGACAGTTTTTTGTAAAAACCCTTCATCTACCTGCATGACATTCCGGGACAAACGCGGCAACCGACTTTATCACAGTTAAACCATCCATGACGAAAACAGCCATCCCCTACCTTCTCGACGCCAGGCAGCTTCGCCCTTTGCTTCACGACCCCGGTATCCGCATCGTGGAAGTGGGAACGTCGAAAGATTATTCCAACTACCACATTCCAGGAGCTGTCTTTCTGGATGCGGAGAAATTGCGGCTCAATACCCGTCCCGCATCCGGATTATTGCCGGACCTCCCGTCGCTGACCGAAACACTCCGGTCGGTGGGGATTGACGGGGATACCCACATTGTGGTCTACGACCATGATTACAGTGCAGAAGCCAGCCGTTTCCTGTGGGTGCTTGAAGCGGTTTTTCACCAATCCCACTCCCTGCTGAACGGCGGGATGCTGGACTGGCTCGCAGAAGGCGGGCACTTCCAAACGGCCCCCAACGGGGCACCTTGCAGCGCCCTTGATTTCCAACTGGACCCCCGGGTCATTGCGGACAGGAATGAAGTACTCCAGTCTCTTGGCCAAGAAAACATCCGGATTCTGGATGCCCGGTCTCCCGCGGAGTATGCCGGACTTAAATCGTCTTCTGCACGCATGGGCCATATCCCGGGTGCCGTGAATGTCCATTGGCTCGATACCATTGATCTTGACAATGCACGCAGGCTGCATACCCCGAAAGTCCTGACCGGCATACTGGAAAATGCCGGCATTCACCCCGAAAACGAAATCATTGTCTATTGCCAGACCCACCGCCGATCTTCCCACAGCTACATGATGCTGCGTTCCCTGGGATACCCGCAGGTCAAGGGCTATGCGGGCTCCTGGGCGGAGTGGGGGAACGACCCGGGTCTGCCCATTGAGTAGCGCTTTTTCGGGCCGGGCCCACAGAAATTACCAAACCGTCTGCCATGGGAACGGACGGCGGTCATCGAAGCTATTTTTTCTGCAGTTTCGGAAGCAACACTTCCTGCCCGGTTCTTAAGCCATAAATATTCAGGGAAGGGTTGAGGCGATAAAATATCCACACCGGAAAACCGGATTCCGTGGACAGTGACCAGACCGTATCCCCGGGCCGGATCTTATATTTTTCGATGCCGGCAAGCACATAATGCTCCTTCAACGATTCACTCAACACCTGATGGTACTCCATTCGCTTCTGCTCAAATTGCGAAACCATCTCGGCACTCGTGACGGGCAGCTTTAGCGTCTGGCCAATGCGAAGCACGTTTTTATACTGGAACCGGTTCAATTTTCTGATGACCTGGGTCGACCGCAATCCCAGCCAGTCGGAATAGTGTCCCAGGGTTTCATCGGGTTCCACCTTGATCCGATACACCGGGTTGTCCCGGGGCCCGGATACAAAGACCTTCAATTCAGGCAGGGAATCCAGCAGATTCGCCAGCGCCCCCTGGTCCGTCTGGACTTCACTGGAGCCCGTACCCAGGTTCTGGACCGTTGTCTGGACCTGGGCAAGCTGTTCCACGGTCTCCGCGCTATCGGGAACCTCCAGGCCCGGAATCTTCAGCTTCTGCCCGGGATAGATTCTGGCTTTTTTGTCGAGGCGATTGAGCTTGACGAGTGCCCGGCAGTTCACGGAAAACCGTTGTGCAATGGCACAGGCAAAATCCCCCTTTCTGACCAGATACCGGTTGTTTTCGTCCAGACCCGGCAATTGCCCAACCCCCCGGCCTCCCCCGGGAATGGTCAGATTCTGGCCAACATAGATGGTGGCCTTGCGATTCAATCGGTTCAGACGGATCAGTGATCGGCAACTGACCCCGTAGCGCTGGGCAATGCCGCAGGCGGTATCCCCCCGTTTTACGGAATACACTCCCCCCCCAGGCTGGTCCTGCACCCTGGCCGCGGTCTGGGTGGTCCGGGTCCATTTTGTGGGAATGATCAGTTCCTGTCCGATGCGAATGAGCGCCCTTTTGCCCAATTGATTGACCCGAATCAGTTCCCTGCAGTTGACCTTCAGGCCCCGGGCAATCCCGCAGGCCGTGTCCCCCCGGCGAACGATGTATTTTCCGGAACCCGGCACTTCGGTTTCCGGCGCCATGGCCCGCAGCCTTTCAATTTCCCGCTGATACCCCCCGTTTTGATAGGGCAGTTTTAACTGGTATCCCGGAGGGACCATGCGCCATCGGTGCCAGACAAACCGGGTCAAACCCGGATTCAGGAGTTTTAGCTGACTTTCCTCAACCTGGAAAACAGACCGTATCCGATCAATGGAAGTCGGGTGCGTCAGGACGTAAGTGGCATAGCGCAGTTTTTTGTACCCCTTGACCTTGGCAAAATACTTGTCGGCATTAAGGCTGACATGCCGCGCCGCCAAAAAACTGGCATAAAAATTTTTCACGGCTACCTGGAACCTGGGTGATCGGTAATTTTCAAGAACCGTCAGATAATCCGGCTTGATCGCCCGGATCGCCCGCTGCATCCCATTCAACCCGTAGTTGTAGGAGGTGATGACAAACGGATAAATCTCGTCTTCGCGAATGCCCGAATCCAGTGACCGCGCCAGCTTCGTCAGGGTACGCCGTGCATTCACCAGATACTTGGCAGCCGCATGGGTCGCCGCTTCCGGGTCCATCCTTTCGTCGAGGGTCGCATTGAGTTCCAGCCCCAGGGTGCGTGCCGTGTCGGGCATGATCTGCCACATTCCCGCCGCTCCGGCGGAAGAGTAGGCATACGGGTTGTAGGAGGACTCCACGAAAGGCAGATAACGGATATCCGGGGGCAGCTGGTATTGCGCCAGTATGGAATCGACCAGCCCACTGTACCGGCCGAAACGCTTCAGGCCCAGCACAAAACTGTCCTGCACCCCGCTTTGACAGCGAATATTTTCCGCGGCCCGGCGGATCTCGTTGGGGGATTTGCCCTTGAACAGTTCCGCATAATGAATCTGCGACGGATCTTTCAGCGTGGACCCGGCCTCTATTTTCTTGGCGACATTGTAGAGTGCCGACTTGATCTTCTTGCGTTCCTTCTTGATCTTCCTGGACACTTTCCGGCTGCACCCGTGACCGGTTTTCACCGTGGCATAGACCCGCTCCGGAACATTCGGGTCGTGGAATACCGCGATGTTGCTGTCCCACTCCTTGAACGTGTTAATCCAAAAATCAACCCTGCGTTTCAGCTTGTCCGGGCAGGGAAAGAATGGGCTGCAGTTCAGCTGGTGTTTGGGGAGCAGGTGATGGGCAAAGACGGGATTCGCCGGTACGAACAGGCCAGCCCCGGCAATAAACATGACCAACAAAAGGACATATCCCGTTTTGCGCATGGTGATTTTCAGCAGATACAGCGAATCAATGTGGGAGTGCAATTGTACGTCAGTTTTTCAGTCAAGTCCGCAGTGGGTACACAAATTATTGTATAAATTTCCCAACCTCATCCATCGACCGGGGTCCCTCCTCCTTCTCATATACCATGGGAGAACGATTGAAGAACACGGGACGGAGAAAAAGCGTTGCACCGGGCAAAGGGGCTTCGCCAAAAAGGATGCACATCGGCATCACTGTTTGTGAATCTGACCAGTTTGCAATCAGGAAGGCATGCTTCCTGAAAACCCGGGAATCGTCATCGAGGAGTCCATGAATGCCGTTATTGATCTTGTGGATAAAAATCCCATCGGCTTGATCTTCGGGAAGAAGGACCCGGAACAAAACAGCGGATTCATGAAGACCGACAGTGCCAAATCAACTATGTTTCCCCTTGCCCGAGGCCGGGGACCCCTCTTGCAGTTCAGTCTGCCTGTTTGTCCTGAAAATTACGACAATACCCGCAACGTATCTTCCGGGGACTTGTCCAGAAGTCGCAACAATGCGCGTGCCGCGCCGGACGGAAACCGTTTTCCCTGTTCCCAGTTGCGGATCATCCCGGTCGACACGGCGATCCGCTCCGCCAGTTCCGGCTGGGTGAGTCCCAGTTTCCGACGCACCCGGCGTGCGTATCGTGCCATATCCTGCATGGCAGCCGCATCGTCCTGCTGCTGATGCAAAGCGATCTTCGCCTCGGTAGTGCTGTCTACCACGGCGGGGACGAACCGGCCGGTGGGAAAGGTTGCCGGGTCGTCCGGATCAATCGTTACGCGCGTTGTGCTCATAATGTAAAACCTCTTTTCGGTTTGCCTTGCGGGCGGATTATGATGCGGATAACCGAACCCCGTATGGTGCAGACAACGACATACACCCGTCGGTCGACCCGGCCAAACAGTCGATAGCGGACCTCGCCATAGTCCCACCCGATATCCTGTCTGACAACCCGGTCCGGGTCTCGAAAAACACCGGGAAGACATGAGAGAAATCGAATCCATGGTGTGTAAAACAGGCATCGCTCTTCGCATCATCCCACTAACACTCCATTTTATAAACATAGGACATTGCGTACTCATATCAACTCCTTAACCGGCTTGCATGATGATCTTTCCGGTCTGCAGGGGATGGTGTCGAACCAGCGACTGTTTTTGATAGCTTCTCCCAATACAGCAAAAAGAAATATTTTTTATGCACAGTGCCTGACCAAAACCCCCGTTGAAAATAAACAGGAGACACCAAAAATGTTTGACGGTCACCGTATTAAAACGTATAAACAACTCCTTCAACATTGAGATCACGCACCATGACGGTCATTAAAGAAGAAGACCTGGTCATCAGCATCGCTGACGCGCTTCAATACATTTCCTATTACCATTCTCCTGATTTCGTCCAGGCCATGCACCAAGCCTATCTGAAGGAGGAGTCCGAGGCCGCCCGTCAGGCGATATCCCAGATACTGATCAATTCCAGGATGTGCGCCGAGGGCCAGCGGCCCATCTGCCAGGATACCGGGATCGTCGTCGTTTTCATGAAGATCGGGATGGGTGTCCGCTGGAAAAGTTCAGGGGACCTCAGTGATCTCGTAAACCAGGGGGTGCGCCAGGCCTACCTGAACCCGGACAACCCCTTGCGTCCATCCATGGTTTCACCTCCTGTGGGGCAACGAAAAAACACCCGGGACAACACACCTGCCGTCCTCCATGTGGAAATGGTGGAAGGAAACCAGGTGGATGTCATTGTCTCCGCCAAGGGAGGCGGGTCTGAAAACAAAAGCAAATTTACCATTTTGAATCCCAGCGACAGCGTGGTGGACTGGATTTTGAAAACCGTCCCGACCATGGGCGCCGGGTGGTGCCCTCCCGGGGTGTTGGGGGTCGGTTTGGGCGGCAGTGCAGAAAAGGCCATGGTTCTTGCCAAGGAAGCCCTGATGGACCCCATTGATATCCAGACACTCATTGAGAGGGGACCCGACAATGCTTCCGAAGAACTCCGGCTGGAACTGTATGAAAAGATCAACCGGCTGGGGATCGGAGCCCAGGGGCTGGGCGGTGTCACCACCGTGCTGGATGTCAAGATCAGGGAATATGCCACCCATGCCGCCTCCTTGCCGGTGGCAATCATTCCGAATTGCGCCGCCACACGGCATGCCCATTTTACCCTGGATGGAACCGGGCCCGCCAGGCTGGTCCCCCCGAAGCTCTCCACCTGGCCGAAGATCACCCTGCAGGGAAGCGATGACACCATTGCGGTAGACCTCGACACCATCACCCGTGAAGAGATGCAAAAATGGAAACCCGGCCAAACGCTATTGCTCAGCGGCAGGCTGTTGACCGGTCGGGATGCCGCTCATAAGCGAATTGCGGAATATTTCGCTGAAAACAGGCCCCTGCCGAACGGGGTGGATTTCAACAATCGCTTTATTTACTATGTTGGTCCGGTGGATTCCGTGGGCCAGGAGGCCGTTGGCCCCGCGGGCCCCACCACCGCAACACGGATGGACAAGTTCACGTCCATGATGCTCGAGAATGCCGGGGTCCTGGGCATGATCGGCAAGGCGGAACGGGGCCATGAAACCATCGACCTGCTGAAAAAACACAAATCGGTTTACCTGATTGCCGTGGGCGGTGCGGCATATCTGGTCTCCAAGGCAATCCGATCTGCAAGGATTCTGGCATTTGAAGACCTGGGAATGGAGGCCATCCATGAATTTGTGGTCGATGAAATGCCGGTTACGGTTGCCGTAGACAGCCGGGGGGGTTCGGTTCATCACACCGCCCCGACAATATGGAAGAAAAAAATGGCGGTGGCCGTCCCGGTGATGGGCTGAATCAACGTTCAGCCGTGAACGTTCAGCTGTAAAACGTGTTCAACATCGCAATGATCACCGCAAGAAACATCACGGTCATGATGCTGCCGGCCTTGAGAAAATCGCCGACCTGATAGCCCCCTGGCCCCATGATCAGGGCATTGACCTGATGGGTCGGGATCAGGAATGAATTGGAAGTGGCCAGGGCCACGGTCAATGCAAAAATAGCCGGGTTTGCACCCGCGCCAATTGCGATATTGACGGCAAGGGGAACCAGCAGGACCGTTGCCCCCACATTCGACATGACCAGGGTGAACAGCGTTGCCAGGATGGCAATGACGGTCTGCAGCACCCAGATCGGAACCCCTTCCATGTAAAACAGCACCTGTTGGGCAATCCAGGCCGCCGTGCCGCTGTTTTGCACGGCAACCCCCAATGGAATCAGGCTGGCCAGCAGGAACACACTCTGCCAGCTGATGGCCCTATAGGCTTCTTCTATCTTGATCACGCCGGAGAGAATCATGCCAATCGCCCCGGTCATCAGTGCCGTGGAAAGACGGATTTCGGTAAACAGGATCAGGAACAGGGTCAACGCAAAAAACCCCCCGGCAAACTTCAGTTTCTCGGGCCGCTCATCCTCTCTTGGAAAGTCGGTGACCACGACGAAGTCATGGCGGTCATCCGCGATCGCACTCAAATTGCTCCACCGGGTATGCAAAACCATGGTATCCCCGGACTGAAAGACCAGCTCTGGAATCCCCTCATCAATGACATCGTCTGCACGGAAAACCGACAACACCGTGGCGTCATATTTCCGGCGAAGACCGATTTCCCGGATGGATTTGCCAATCAGCGAAGAATCCGGCGGAATAACGACTTCGGCAATCCCGGAAATGCTCGGACTCAGCAGTTCAGCGAACACATCGGTTTCATTCTTGACATGCAAAGCGTACTCCTCTGCAAAATCATACACCGCATCCCTTCGGCCCATGATGGCCATTTCACTGCCATCCCAGAACTCCGTATCGCCTCGGGGTGCGACAACCAGGTCAGGTCCATTCCGGATGGCCACGATCCATCCCAGCCTCCCTGCCGCATCAATTTCCGACAGTGTACTGTTAATCAGCGGGCTGTCCTCGGTGACCACGCATTCGTAAACCTCCCCTTCTATCCCGTACACTTCCCGGAAATATTTCAACATGCTCCCCGATTCGCCGGGTTTGTCCTTGATCACCGGCAATACGAATCGTCCCAGAAAAACAAAATAAATCACGCCCGCCGCAAGGAGGGCCAGGCCGATCGGAGTGACATAAAACATCCCGAAATGGGGTGCTCCATCCACATGCCCCGGGGAGTTCACTTCCAGACCGAGCAACAGGTCATTCAGCAGAATCAGGGGGCTCGACCCCACCATGGTGATCGTTCCGCCCAAAATGGCGCAGAACCCCATGGGCATCAACAACCTGGAAATCGCCAGGTTGCCCCGTCTTGCAATCCTGCTCACCACGGGTAAAAACAGTGCGGCCGCACCGATATTCTGTAAAAAGCTGGAGACCAGGCCCACCACAGTGGAGATGATCATGATCACCCTGCCTTCGGTCTGCCCGCCGTATTTGAGGATTTTTCCTGCCAGCTGGCCCATCAATCCCGTCCGGTCCAGCCCGGCACCGATGATCATGACGGCAATGATGGAGATCACCGCATTACTGGAGTATCCGCTGAACAACTGTTCCGGAGAAACCAGTCCATCGTATCCGGGAATGAGTGAGGTCAGCCCGAGTAAAACCATAATGGACACCGCCGCAACATCGACCCGCACCACTTCAAACGCAAACAGATAAACCGTCAACAACAAGATTGCCATCACGGCTCCAATTTCAACCGTCAGTTGAAGTGTTTCAGGCACCCGGGGACTCCCTCATCTGCTGTACTGTTAACCGCCTCTGCTGGTCATGGTTGCGGACTATGGAACCAAATCATGTAACAGTAAAAATACCCGGGTGGTGCGGGACCGGAATCTCCCTGTGGTTTCTATCCCGACTTTAAACGTCCTTCTTTGCCTGCACGGACTGCAATACCGGGAGAAATGCTTTCCAGCCGGTGATATGACCAGGCTCCTGCCAGCGGCTGTCCAACCAGCCCAATCGGTTGTTTTTCCGTTCAAGTGGGAAGGGAAACAGGCAAATCGATCTCCATCGAATCAACTGATATTTTTTCGAAAACTTGATTATACTACCATCCGGTCTACCCGATCAGGGACCCATCAGGAACCAGCCAGGGTCGAGTCAGGGAGCCTTCAGGCACCCCTGATTTTCTTGCCCGGCATTTTAGCACTAAAAGTACGGTCCCTGCCTGATTATCAAGCCAGGTTTTATTCCTGATCAACAAAAATTTCACTGACTGGGATCATTTTCAATCTCATAGTAAAATCAGCGTATGGACTCCAGCCTATGGTCGTTGCTGAAACGGCACTTTTCCTTCCGGAACATCCCGCTAATCCTGGGTATCCTGTTACTTCGGATGATGAGCTATCTGCCGATGCGGGTCATCTATGTTCTGGGGTCTGGCATGGGAGAATTGCTGTACTGGATCCATCGCTCCCGTCGCCGGGTAACCATCACCAATCTTTCCAAATGCTTTCCAGCGCTCCCCCCTGGAAAGATCAGGGCACTGGCCAGAGCACATTTCCGGAAACTGCTCATCGGCGCATTGACCATGCCCATCGCGTGGTGGAGTTCTTCGGACCGGATCGGTAGGATATGCACCTACCGGAACCGGCAGATACTGGAGGATATCCAGCAAGACGGAAGGAATATCATTATTCTTGCTCCACATTTCGTCGGTCTTGAATTTTTGGGCATGTTCTTGTTCAGCCAGATGGAAATGTGCTCCATGTACCAGAAACACAAGAACCCGTTAATGAACGAATTCATGCTTCAGCGACGATCCAGATTTGGAAACCGGCTGTACAGCAAAAGATCGTCCCTGTTCAGCCTGATAAAGATGATAAAATCCAGCGTGGCATTTTACTATCTTCCGGACCAGGACCCGGGTAAGAAACGGGGGGTATTTGCCAAATTCTACGGGGTCGAAACCGCAACCTATGACTCACTGAACCGAATCACCAAGCAAAGCAACGCGCTGGTCCTTCCCTGCATGGCAAGATTACAGCCCTTTGGAGGCGGATATGAAATCATTTTTGACCCGCCATTGAAACAGTACCCCACAGGAAACGGGGTGGCGGATGCGACCACCATGAATCAGGCAATTGAAAAACTGATCACCCAAGCTCCGGAACAATACTTCTGGGCTCACAGGCGCTTCAAAACACGGCCGCCCGGGGAAAAGCCCTTTTACAAGCGCAAACGGCACAGGCGACACAGGCACATCTGACCCGTTTCGTACACCCAATCCTCCACGACCCCTTACCCCTCATATTCAATCAGAACAGTTTACCGACATGTCCTCACAAACCACCGAAACGTTTCAGAAAAAAGACAATTTATTTCTTCACCCCTGGGAAGATGTCAAAAACCTGGGGAAAAACCACCGTACCGTGATTTCCGCCGCTGACGGGATCTATGTCTCGGATACCGACGGCAATCAATTGCTGGACGGGCCCGCTGGCATGTGGTGCGTCAATATTGGCCACCGGCGCCAGGAGATGGCCGATGCCATTGCCGGACAGGTTATGCAAATGACGTATGCCAGTCCCTGGAGCCTGACCAGTGAACCGGCTGCCGTGCTGGCTGAAAAACTGTCTGAATTATCGCCCGGGGACCTGAACCACGTTTTCTATACGACCTGCGGATCAACTGCCGTGGACTCGGCCCTGCGGTTTGTCATGTTCCGGAACAATGTGCTGGGCCAACCCGGGAAGAAACATGTCATCTCCCGGACCAATGCCTATCACGGGAGCACCTATCTGGCTGCCTCGGCCTCGGGAAAATCCCAGGACAAAACCTACCTCGACTCCATCGACCGGACTTTTCACCATATTGCGGATCCCAACCTGATGGACAAACCGGAGGGGATGAGCATGACGGAATACTGCGCGAATCGTGTGGACGCGCTGGAGAACAAGATTCATGAAATTGGCGCAGAGAACGTGGCCGCATTTATCGCCGAACCGATCCTTGCATCAGGAGGGGTACTGCTGGCCCCGGAAGGGTATCATTCCGCCTGCCTGGAAGTATGCAGAAACCACGATGTGGTGTATATCTCCGACGAAGTGGTGACCGGTTTTGGGCGGCTTGGGCACTTTTTCGCCTCTGAAGCCGTTTTCGATATTGTTCCCGATATCATCACCTGTGCAAAGGGGATCACTTCCGGCTATGTTCCCCTGGGAGCCTTTCTGGTGTCAGACAGACTGCTCAAATCCATGGACCCCAAAGATCCCCAGGTTGTTTTTTCGAATGGCTTTACCTACTCCGGCCATCCCGTGGCCTGTACCGCTGCGCTGAAAAACATCGAAATCATGGAAAATGAAAACCTCATGGAGCATGTGCGCACCATTGCCCCCTACTTTCAGGATCAGCTCGCCAACCTGGCAGACCTTCCTGTGGTCACGGATGTCCGGGGCCGTGGCTTGATGGCCTGTGTGGAGTGCCACATGGAGGACCAGGGAGATCACACCCCGGACATGGACTACAGGATCGGAAATCTCATTGACAAGCATTGCCAGAGACTCGGGTTGCTGGTTCGACCGATCATCAACATGTGTGTGATGTCGCCACCTCTGGTAATCAACACCGAGCAGATTGACGAGCTGGTCAGCAAGTTGCGTCGGGGGATTGAACTGGCCATGGAAGAGGCAAAGTCAGAAAAAATCGGATGATAACGTGGACCTCGCCATTGTCGGCCAAGGGCCTCCTGGGAGTCTGCTCACGCAGACTCCAGCAGGAAAAAAGATCGATGATTCGTGAATATTTTCTGAAATAGAATATTTATTTCAGGTATATACGGGATTATTCTGACAATCCGCATGATACAGGAAATTCCATTCAGCCCGGATTAACCCACTTTTGGAGCTGATTGCACGCAACCCGGTACAGTACTGAAATATCCTGATGGAAGGAGCTGAAATGAACGAAAAAACATCGGAGCCCAACTCTTCAACTTCCCACCATGTCCTTGGAAGTTCGCTGGAACTCCCCTGTGGTGCGATCCTGAAGAACCGCCTCGCAAAATCCGCCATGTCGGATTCCCTCGGAAACGGGGAAGGCGATCCCACCGGGGCGCAGGCCCGACTTTACGAAAGATGGGCCCAGGGCGGCGCGGCGGTTTCCATCATCGGTGAAGTGCAGGGGGACCCCCGATTTCCGGAGAAGCCGGGAAACCTGGTGTTCGGGACCCACAGCGACCGGCGTGCTATCCAGTCATTGGTCAACCGGGCCGTGATCGAGGAGGCTCACCTCTGGCCACAACTTGGCCATGCCGGCGCTCTTTCACATCCACCGATCAGCCAGCCGAAGGGGCCCTCTGCCATCGACCTGCCCGGCCTCCAATGTACCGGGATGTCCGGGGAAGAAGTCCAGGAACTGCCCGGCCTGTACGCAAGCACCGCGGCGTTTGCAAAGCGGGCAGGATTCACCGGTGTGCACATTCACGCTGGTCACGGCTTCCTGCTGAGTCAATTCCTCTCTCCCCTGTTCAATCGTCGCAACGATGGATACGGCGGCTCCGTGGATGCCCGATGCCGAATCGTACTTCGGATCGTAGACGAAGTGCGCCGAGCAGTCGGCCCCTCGTATCCCATCGGAATCAAGATCAACTCAACGGACAAACTGGAAGGGGGATTGACGGAGGACGATGCGTTGGAGGTGGTGCGCCTTCTCGACCGGACCTCGATCGATCTCATTGACATCAGCGGTGGCACCTATTTCCCCGGAGCCAGGGCGAGTTCGGACGGGGTGTCGGACAGCGGTCCGTATTTTCTGGATTTTGCGCGGCGTGCCAAAGGGGCCACCGAGGTACCGCTCATGTTGACGGGGGGGTTCGCAAGACGCGAGCAGGCCGTGGATGCCGTGGCAAGTGGCGCCACGGACATGGTGAGCCTGGCACGGGGCATGGTCCTTGATCCGCAACTGGCAAGCTCCTGGTTGACCGAGGACAGCGGTGACCCGGAATTTCCGATCTTCGACACCCCGCCTCGGGGCGGGGTAACGGCCTGGTACACCATGCGACTTACCGCCTTGGGAGAGGACAGTGAGCATACCTTCACGCTGGACCCTCAGTCTGCCTTGCGTGCTTATGAAGAGCGTGACGCACAACGTTGCATCCAATGGCAAGAAAAGTTCTCGCATCGGGCGGACACCAACTAACTTTACGGAGATTAGATCTCTTATTTTCCGCAATATTTACGGATTTTATTTGTCTTTGCGGAGAATATCTCTCATAATATCCGCATAAATTACGGAGATTATGAATGCCCTACCTATGGAAACACGATAAATGGCCGGATTTAAGATGGGATCAGGGGCGGCTTTCAAAGCTGCTTGCCACGGTATCCCATGAACAAGGGCACTTGCTGGGCAAGATGGAAGCCTTAGGCTTTGACCTGCGAAATGAAGCCCATCTCCGAACCCTTACCGAAGATGTCATCAAGTCGAGCGAGATCGAAGGCGAACAACTCGATCCGGATCAAGTCCGGTCTTCCATAGCTCGCCGGCTTGGAATGGATATTGCCGGGCTCGTGCCGGCTGACAGGGATGTTGAAGGCGTCGTTGAGATGACGCTTGATGCGACCGAGAAGTTTGATGAGCCGTTGACTGAAGAACGGCTATACGGCTGGCATGCCTCCCTCTTCCCCACCGGACGCAACGGTATGGTCAGAATAATCGCTGGCGCCTGGCGCAATGACCGTGACGGACCGATGCAAGTTGTATCCGGACCCATGGGCCATGAGAAAGTCCACTACGAGGCTCCACCGGCTGAGCGCGTCGCCAATGAGATGGCACGATTCCTGGCGTGGCTTGCCGACCCGGGAGACGAACACCCGCTACTGGTTGCCGCGTTGGCGCACTTGTGGTTTATAACGATCCATCCGTTCGACGATGGAAATGGCCGAATCGCCCGCGCAATCACAGATATGGCTCTTGCACGGTCAGAGAAAACCCGGCAACGCTTTTTCAGCATGTCTTCACAAATCAGGGCCGAGCGCAAGGACTACTACCATGTTCTCGAATGGACGCAGAAGGGCGACATGGATGTGACACGCTGGCAGGAGTGGTTCCTTGGATGCCTGCATCGGGCAATCGAAGGAAGCGCGGAAACCCTCAACACCGTCATGGTTCAGGCAAGGTTCTGGAACCGGTTCGCGAAAGAGCCCCTCAATAACCGGCAAATAAAAGTTATAAACAAGTTGCTAGATGGTTTCGAGGGAAAATTAACCAGTTCAAAATGGGCCAAAATCACGAAATGTTCCCAGGACACCGCGTCCCGTGACATCAAGGACCTGATTGAACGCGGCGCCATCAGGAAGGACCCTGGTGGAGGACGCAGTACAAGTTACTCGATCGTAGAGCCGTAGCGTCTATGAGCCGCCATCCAGGCCCACTTACACCTGTTCACACACCGAAGGTCCTGCAACAACTTCCTTACTGTCACTGACGGACGGGACAGGTCTATTTCTATATCGGCTTGAGCAAACCCGGCGCCACTGGAGACCCTGCCAGACTTGAGCCGGTCCCGTAATTCCAGATTATCCTCCGCCAGGCGAATCTACAGGTCGAACAGGGTTCCCATCTCATCCAGGGTTGCCCACAGAATATCCAGCTTCGCTCCTTCTTTCCAGAAGGTCTCTTTCTGTAAATAACGGAGCAGGGCAGTCTTACCATTGCCCCGGAGACCGTAGAGAATAAGGTCCCGACTGACGGAGTTTCGGTCTTCGAGGACTTCGACACAATCCTGAAAATATTCCTGTTCCTGCCTGCGGCCAGCCAGATAGGCTACACACCACCATCTCCCGGTTTAAACAGACGTTTCAGGTTTGTGTCACTCATTTTCTCGCCCTCACGTGAACCCATCCTGCCTTAATCCAATGGCCTTGTGAAAAACAAAACAAAACGAAAACGCTGTACCAACATGCATTACAGAACTGTAAAGTCCTTCGATTATCAGACAACCGTTCGATTTTTGTGTATTACACAGAAAATTACCATTGCGTCAGGCGAAGTCCTGAGGAGAAGAGGGAGCAGGACCCATTCGATTCGACCTCCCGGACCCGGGAGGTCAGGTCATCCCCGACACCGTCAAGCCTCCAAACCCATTTGAAATGCAAGCAATTGAACGCATAGTCTCTGAATAACACAGGGGAGACCGAACGCTCACGATGAAATTTATGTGATCACCATTCGTTCGAGCTGAATTGTTCTTTCCAGATGAGAACAACGGGCCAGGTCAAAGGCCAGCTGCATACCCAGCCAAGTTTCGGGGGTCGACCCGAAGACCTTTGAAAGCCGATAGGCCATCTCGATGGAGACGGAAGACTTCTCGTTGACCAGATTGGACAGGGTCTGGCGCCCGATGCCGAGGCACTTTGCGCCTTCCGTGACGGACAGGCCCAATGGTTTCAGGCAGTCCTCACGAACGATGACCCCGGGGTGGATGGGGTTGTGCATAACCATGATAGAATCTCAATCTCCTAGTGATAGTCCAAATAGTCGACATCCACAGCATGGCTGCCCTCAAACCGGAAGGTCACTCGCCAGTTACCTGAGACAGATACCGCGTAGCATCCTAGTAAACGACCCTTGAGAGGATGCAGCCGGAAGCCGGGGATGTTCATTCCTTCCGGCCCAGTGCTTTGATCGAGAGCAGTGAGAATACGCAAAGCTTGGGCACATGCCCTTGGGCCACTTTCGATGATTTACCACGTTGGTAAAGCTCACGCAAACCACGATGCCGGAAAGCCTTAATCATGATTAAATTGTATGGTGTCTATTGTCAACTTAAAAAGACCCTCTGTTAGCAGAAACCTTGCGGACTTTAGTTGCCTTTGCGGAGATTATGAATGCCATACCGTATGGGGACAGGATGACTGGCCGAACTTAAAATGGGATACGGGGCGACTTTCAAAGCTGCTTTCCACGGTATCCCATGAACAGGGACACTTGCCGGGCAGGATGGAATCCCTGGGCGTTGACCTGCGAAATTCTCCCAGGACACCGCGTCCCGTGACATCAAGGACCTGATTGAACGCGGCGCCCTCAGAAAAGACCCGGGGGGGGTGGACGCCGTACGAGTTGCTCGACCGTAGAGACGTAGCGACTATGAGCCGCCATCCAGGCCCATTGACACCCGTTCACACACCGAAAGTCTGCACAAGACTTCCTTCAGGCTACAGACGGAGTCGGACAACGCCCTACCCCTGTAAAAACGTATCGTTGTCTTCCTCCAGCAAACGAACCGCTTTCAAATGATTCGCCTCAAAGCCAAAGTGATGGACCGCACGGGCATAGGTATCCGTAGTAAGCTTGCACATCGGAAGCGTAATTCCCAAATTTTCTGCCATCTCCATCGCCAGTTTCATATCCTTGTGCGCCAATCCAACCGTGAAGGATGGATCATAGTCGCCATTCAGGATGGGGGGACCGTACCGGTCCGCCACATAGCTTTTGCCGGTGCTGTTCTGGATAATGGACAGCATCCGGCGATTGTCCACACCTCCCTTGATGCCCAGCATCAATGCTTCCGACAGTGCCAGGGAATGCAGATAACACAATACCACCTGTGCAATCTTGGCTGAATAACCTGCACCATGCTGTCCGAGGTAACGGATGTTCTCCCCGATGACCTCAAGAACGGGCAAAAACCTCTGAAACACCGATTCCTGTCCACCCACCAGGATGGTCAGCTTTCCTGCCCGGGCGCCTTCATCTCCACCCGAAACCGGCGCATCCAGACAGTCAATCTGCCATTTTTTTGCCACTTCGACAATTTGCCTGCAGACCTCCAGATTGTTCGTGCTGAAGTCGACCCATGCGGAACCCGGTTTGATGTTGGCGAACAGGCCCTGCTCAAAGGCCACCTGGGCAACCTGCTGCGGCCCTGGCAGGGAGGTCATCACGAGGTCGGCACCGGCAACGGCCTGCGCAACCGAATCGGCACACCAGGCACCCAGCTCAACCAGCCGATTGGATTTTTCGGCATCCAGATCAAAGACACCCACCTCATGCCGACCGTGCAGGACCAGATTTTCTGCCATGGGATTTCCCATTACTCCCAGGCCAATAAATGCGATTTTCATGTCATATAAAAATGGTAGAACCGGTCCCCTGTGAAGTTGCCCAGGAACCCGTTATTTTCAAAATAGTATTTATCTCCAGGTTTCACAGATCGTAAGAGTCCCGGTGTCTACAATTCCCGGATTCACTTCCAGGAGCCTGTCGGAAAACTCGAGGACTTCGTAACAAGGCCGGATGTCCGCAGCCAATTCTCCTGCAAATTTTTCCATGGAACTCAAATTCAGCGTGTACCCGACAGCATGGCAGCACGGATTCCATGCTGTTTCAAGGCAATTTTACCATTGCTGCAAACAGAGAAAACTTATTCCATTTGGTTCAGGACGACTTTAGACTATGCCATTGACTTCAAAACAGCATAGCAGGTACCTGTCTTATGAAACCGGAGAGATGGTTCAATCCAGACAACAAATTGTTTCCTCACCAGGTTGGCTTTACTTCACCGCCTCACGACTTTGATGCCGCCCCCACCGATTTTCTTCGTATCGCACCGAAAACAGTGGGGGTCCATGGCAGGATGCTACATGTTCCGGGCTATCAGCATGAGTTGACACAGCGCACCGACAACTTTCATCTCCTGGAGGAATTTGTCGAATGCATGGCGAACAACGGAGCGGATGCATGCGGGCAGGTCGGCACGAACTGGGTGCATGCAGGGGGTCGCACCCCTCAGCAGATCGAAGCATTTTGCGACCGCATGGGGGATATGTATGCAACCCCCCTGCACATGGCGGGCCTGTGCCTGGTCGAGGGATTGCGGGCCCTGAACGTAGAAAAAGTGGCCCTGAATTCGGTCTACTACTGGCCGGACTGGCGGGACGGGATTGCCCGTTTCCTGAGAGAAGCCGGATTTGACCTGGTGTACGTGGGTAATTTTGTGGACCAGGGGTTTTATGCCACACAGCGGGAAGTCAATGACCTGACCTGGATATTTCCCGGAGACCTGGCGGAAAAATCCATGGCCTTTATAGCGGAACAGGCTCCCGAAGCCGAGGCCATTGTGGTCAATGGCATGCCCAACTTCAGGGGGGCCGATGGGTTGCCGCAACGCATGGTTTCCATCGGCGGCCGGCTGGAGGGAATCCTCGGAAAACCCATTGTTTCGTCTGACACAGCGCTGTATTGGAGAATTTTCAAAACCCTGGGCATTCGCCCCGAGGGGAACCACGGGACACTGTTTGACACTCTCGCCGGATAACACCATGAACAAGATCATCGCATTGTGGGCCACTCCCCGATCGACATCCACCGCATTCGAATGGATGATGCGCCAACGGGGCGACATGACCTGTTTCCATGAACCTTTTGGGGAATGGTGGTACCAGGGAGAAGGGGCTCCCTGGCCGCGGATCAGGGAAGACAGTCCCCGCACACCCGGGCTCACCTTCGAAAGTGTCTGGGAAACACTGCAAAATGCGGCCAAAACCGGGACCGTCTTTACCAAGGATTTTCCGCACTATATCGAACATGCATGGACCGACCGGTTTTTGAGCCATTTCAGACATTCATTCCTGATCCGGGACCCGGCAAAAGTGGTGACTTCCATGTACAAGCACTGGCCGGATTTCGTGTTGAAGGAAATCGCGATCATTGAGCAAAGAACCCTGTTCGACCGTTTGGCGGAACAGTCCGGAACCGCCCCTCCACTGATTGACAGCGACGACCTGCTGGAAGCCCCCCACGACGTGGTCAGGACATGGTGCAACGCGATGGACATTCCATTCATACCCGAAGCATTGAGCTGGTCACCGGGAGAGCGTGCCGAAGTCAGTTGGTACGACGGGGGTTCATGGCACGGCAATCTGAGATATTCAGACGGACTGAAGCCGCAGCCACGCCATTATGTGGATATCTCCCAGACCCCGGACCGGGTGCAGGAAATCTATCAACAGGTTCTCCCTCATTATCAATACCTGCATCAGTTCAGGTTGCAGGCCGCCTGAAAAGCGATCTCATCCCTTGCGGCCGACGGGGTCCGGCCCGAACCGCCTTCTGACCCCTTACTCTCGCCCTCGGTACCGATAAAAATTCGCTTTCGCTTGGGGATAACTCGCCCAAGAGCCTGCATTACCCGAAGACAGGCAACCCGCCCATTGAGCCGCTGCGGTACAGCTTTTGGAGACTGCCGTCACGCCGCAGGCCTGCGACATCACGTGCTCCATGGACGTGAGTGCCCCCGTGCTGGTCCTTCTGCACGATGAAAACCTCCTCCTTCTCAAGATCGTTGAGCACGGACAGATTCTGAAGCGTACAAATCAGTTGTGCATTGCGTGGGTTGGTTCGCTCCTGTCGAAACCAGCCCAGGACCTCTGCGGAAAGGTCCGGGTGAAAACCAGAGTCCAGCGCATCCGTGACTGCCAGATGACCGGCATCGAGAACCAAGCGGAGTGAAGGAAAGATGCGAACCAGATGACGCGTACCTGCAGATTCACGATCCAGAAGAAGCGATGTGCCCAGGTCTGGATGGTCAAGAACAAGCTTCCATTGACCATCTCCAAGTTGAAGGAGTTGAATGCCTCCAATCCCAAGGTCAAGGCGTTGCAGCTGGTCGGAAACCTTGTCCAGCAGATCCGGTTTTTCCTGGTAGAAGCGGGTTACAGTTTCTATATCAGGCCACCACGGGTCGGATCCATAAAGGTTGGTTTGCACGTCGCCGATGTCATCCGAGATCTCGGGAAAAATCCCCGCTTCCATTTCAGCAAGGGCCGAGATCACGGAAGCATTCGACGGAATGCAAGAGAGGCGGTCATCATGTGGCTTGACCCCCAATTCCCTGGAAATATAGATTGGCTCGTCCCGGCTCCGCTCCAGGACACGCCTGGGGCGTCCTTTCGGAAAGGCATGTAGTGCTTCGTACTCAACGGTGGGGGAGAGTCCGGGCTCCCCCTCACGGGCAAGCACCAGGGTGTAACGAAGTAGCGAGTTGGCTTTTCCCGAACCAGGATCGAGCCACGACGCATCAAATTCGATCTCGATACGGGTTGGTGCGGTTATGGTCTCCGACGAAAGGAAGGGAATAAACTCGCCGGTGCTGTCTGAATGGTGGTGCCGGTATGAGACTTCCGCAAACCGGAAGGTTGCCTTCATGGCTCGCAGCAAGGCTGTCTTTCCGGACCCATTTGGGCCAACCAGAATAACGACACTCGGAAGGCGGATGTCCGATCGAGAATGACTGCCCCGGAAGCAGAACATCTCGGGAGTGGTGCCGGGAATGCGCAGGTCAAGTTCCACATCCTCCCGGATGGATTGGAAATTATTGACTCGAAATCTATGAATCATTTCCGACTCATAACAGATTTCTGTATTGATTTCGATTTAACTATGATTTTTAGGCTAATTATCGGTTTTGAAAAACACGATGCAGTGACCCGCAATCGGCATGTGGCAGCATGCCTCAGACACCCTCAGTAGCGGCAAAACTCCCGCACCGCACGCTTGCCGGAAAGATACGCACCATGTGCGGTGTTCACAAAATCCGGAAAGGTCGCTTCACCCGCGAAGTACAGGCGCTCATCCACCGTTTCTGCCAGGACCTCGCGCATCCCTGAAACCCCGGGTTTCATGGAGGAATAGGCCCCTCTTATCCAGGGATCATATCCCCAGGCACTGACCTTGAAATCCCTGAGTCCCCGGGTGGCTGTGCTGCCAAAGATATCTGTCAGCACACCACTCAGGTAGTCCCTGGAGGCCTCGGGCCCCTGTTTTTCCAGCCACCAGGCAAACCGGCCTGCAGCACTGGTAAACAAACAGGGCATCCCAAACGGCCGGATTCGCAACGCCGCGGACTGGTCCCCATTCCAGTAATGAATATTTTCCGGGGCATCCTCAAACATCCCGGGGTCAAAACTGAAAAACTGGTAGTTGCTGTTTCCAAGGGGCAAGGCATGCACCGCTTCCAGCTTCCTCACCGGCAACCTGGGATAAAACCGAATCTGATCCGCCGCAAGGACCCCTGTTGACACCGTGATCAACACTGCTTCCGCAGTCAATATGCCTCGACCGGTTTCAATGCGCACCGGTTGTTGGCTCCAGTCGATCTTGTTGACTGCGGAATTGAGCTGGACAGGACGGTCTTTTCCCTGCCAGGCAATCAGGGCACCATAGCCATCACGGATCGGCCAGTCCTCTCCCGTATCATTGTCTTCCACGATATCCGCCAGGGAAACCTGGTCCACATCATTGGAGTGCATTAAAGACAGCCAGTAGTAAAAAAACGGTGCCCACTCGCTACTCCCATCAATGCCCTCCATGATGGAGCATTCAGGATTCTGACGATACAGATCGTTCACAGAAGAATAGAAATTCGTCACAAAGGCATCATATTGCTGATTTTTTTCCGGACCGAGCCATTCACCTTCAAAATGCATGGCATAGCGGTACGGCTCACACTGATACTCGAAACCGTACTCATCGGCCCACTGGACGTACGGATTCTCACTCGGGGAATGCATCCAGTGACATCCCAGGTCCACCGGATAACGGCCTTCCAGATACTCGGTCAATCCCCGTCCCCCGGTCCGGTGGGAGGCTTCCAGCACGAGGTGGGGCACCTGCAGACGGGCGGCTTCCTCGGAAGCTCCCAGTCCTGCCGCACCGGCTCCAACAATTACCAAGGGGTAGTCAGCTGTTCTAGTTTTCATGGTGGACGCCAGATGAATTTCCCAGAAATTGAATTATTGTGCAATATATTATATAATCGTTCAATCTACAATACCATTGGATTTTACCATGCGACCCACCCCCCATGACCACCCGGCCAGCAATGTCAGGGATTTCCGGAAACAGCAATTGATCGACGCCACCATGCGGACGATCCGTACCCATGGATTGTCCAAGACCACCGTTGCGCGGGTGGCCAGGGAGGCAGGGTTGTCCACCGGCACCATTGGGTTTTATTTCCAGGGAAAGGAACAGCTTCTGTTGGGAACACTCCAGGCAATTGCCGAGGAAACCCATTACCAGGTCCAGCTGGCATTTGAATTCAGCGACGACCCGCTGGAAACCCTGGGGCTGGTCATCGATACCTGTTTTTCCGAAGAAATCTGCACTGCAGACAAAATCGCAGTCTGGTATGCCTTTGTCAGCGAAAGCAGTGCGCGCAGGGAGTATCTGGGCATCTGCGGTGAATTCGATGCCTGGTTTCAACGGTCACTGCTGGCACAGGTGAAAAAGGTGTGTGCCGGGAACAGGAGCTATTCTTCCTCCCGGGTCACGAGCATATCCAGGGGACTGGAAGGATTGATTGATGGATTCTGGCAGGACCTGCTGTATGAACCCGAGAAATTCGACCGCGAGGTTGCCCGTAACGTCTGCCACGAATATCTCCAGGTCCTGTTCCCGGACAGCCCTTCCCCCCCTGCCCCATCCAGGCAAGCAGAGACCGGGAGCCTTTCCAGTGATCGGGAAACCAGCGACACCCTGCCGGTCTGGACATACTATGACCCGGAATTCCTGGAACTTGAAAAAGAGACGCTTTTCAGAAAAAACTGGCTTCTGGTGGGTCATGTCAATGACCTGCCGGGGCCCCGTCATTACCTGACCCTGGATGCCGTGGGCGAACGCGCCATGGTGATTCGCGGCCATGACAACCAGATTCGTGCCTTCCACAATGTGTGCCGGCACCGGGGGGCCAAGCTCTTTGAAAAACCCTCAGGCAAATGTGCCCATACCCTGACCTGTCCGTTTCATGGCTGGACCTACCAGCACGATGGCCGACTCATCGGCGTTCCGGCCGAAAACACCTTCGACCACCTGCACAAGGAATCCCATGGCCTGGTCCCTTTGGACCTTGAAATCTGGATGGGTTTCATTTTCATCCGCTTCGACAGAGGGGACTCCACCCTGTCCGAAAAGATGAAACCCGTCGAGGACCATTTTCTGCCCTACCGAATCCCGGACATGCATCCCATTGCCAACGGCCGGTACGATGAAATCCTGCCCTACAACTGGAAAGTCGTTCATGACATCGACAATGAGGGGTATCACGTCCCGGTCGGTCATCCTTCACTGCAACAGCTTTACGGCAAAAACTACCGGGACACCTGCATTGCCGAAATCCCCGTTTCCCTGGCCCCCCTCAATGAACAACCCGCCACCCTCTGGAGTGTGCGAAATTACCAGAAACTGCTCCCGCACTACGATCACCTCCCCAAAGCCAACCAGAGGTTATGGTCCTATGGAGGCATTTTTCCGAGCATGGTCATCGGCCTGTATCCGGACTGTATCGAGTTCTACATGACCCTGCCAGTACGGACCGACCGGACAATCCTGCGTAGCGGTGTTTATGCCCACCCGGACAACCGCCGGGAAACCCGGGCGGCACAATACCTGAACAGGCGGATTAACCGGATCACGGCGCGGGAGGATGAAACCTATGTACGCACACTCCAGGATGGAATGCGCTCCAGCGCCTTTCCCGAACCGATCCTTTCCAGCATTGAAAGCGGGGTTCGCGGATTCCATCACCAGATACAAAAAAGGTTGCCGGTGGCCAAGCTGAAACATCACCCTGGCGAGGGACAGGTGAGCACAGTGAATGCCGGGATGGTCGCGTAAAGGCCTCCCCGCTGGTGGGGAAAGCAGAACGCGGCCTATTTGTTGGCGGCCGCCGCCATCTGCATTTCTCTGTCTTTCTGTTTTTGCTGCCGGAACATGAGCCATCCCGCGATGATGACCCCCACGGCCACGGTCACGATGATGATCGTTGCCAGGGCATTGATATCCGGACGCAGGCCCAGCCGCACCCGGGAATAGATGAGCATCGGCAGGGTATTGGCACCGGGCCCGGTGACGAAACTGGCAATTACCAGATCATCCAGGGACAACGTAAACGCGAGCAGCCAACCGGACACCATGCCGGGGGCGAGCAGGGGAAACGTGATATCCGTCAATACTCTCAGGGGCTTTGCACCGAGGTCCAGGGCCGCTTCTTCGTAATCCTGCCCCATCCCGGTCAGGCGCGACTGGATGATGATGGCCACGTACGCCAGTGAAAAGGTAATGTGGGCAATGGTGATGGTCGTGAATCCACGCTTGTCGGGCCAGCCGACAAACTCTTTCAGCGTGATGAATAACATCAACAGGGACAGGCCCGTAATCACTTCCGGCATGACCAGTGGCGCGGTGATCATGCCCCCGAACAATGTCCGGCCCCGGAACCGCCCGAACCGGACCAGTGCCAGCCCGGCCAGGGTACCGAACAGGGTCGCAAACGTCGCGTTGACCACGGCAATGTTGATACTCAGGAGCAGCGCATTCCAGACCTCCTCACTTTCAAACAAAGTGGCGTACCACCGCATCGAAAATCCGCCCCATACGGGGACGATTTTCGAATAGTTGAAGGAATAGACGATCAGCATGAGCATCGGGATATACAGAAATGCCATGCCAAAGCACAGAACGGTGAGCAAAAATGTGGATTTTTTCTTCTGCATGGGTCTAGTCGCTTTCCGTTTCCTTGGCCTGGACACGTTGATACAGCATCATGGGAACCACCAGCAAAATCAACAATGCGATGGCGACCGCGGAGGCAACCGGCCAGTCATGATTGGCATGGAATTCGTTGTACAGCACCCGGCCAATCATGGAAACATTCCCGCCGCCCAGCAGGTCCGGTATGACAAATTCACCGGTTGCGGGGATGAAAACCAGCAGGGATCCGGCTGCAATGCCCGGCCAGGTCATTGGCAGGGTCACCGTGAGGAAAGTGGTGGCCGGCTTTGCGCCAAGGTCTGCAGCGGCTTCATGCAGTGTCAGGTCCAGTTTTTCCATGTTGGCATACAGCGGCAGGATCATGAATGGCACATAGGTGTAAACGATCCCGACATACACCGCAAAATGGGAATACATCAGCCGTACCGGGCTGTCAATAAAACCCAGCCAGATCAACAGGTCATTGACCAGCCCCTGGTCCGCCAGCAAACCCATCCACGCATAGACACGCAAAAGAAAAGAGGTCCAGAACGGCAGAATGACCATCAGCAACAAGATATTTTTTGCCGTGGGAGATGAGCGGACAATGGCGTAGGCCATGGGGTATCCGATCAGCAGGCACAATACAGTGGAGATGACGGAAATTTTCAGGGAACTGATGTACGTGTTGACATACAACTCGTCCTCCCACAGGTACGCATAATTGTCAAATATGACGCGTATGGTCATGACCCCATCCTTCGTCCATTCGAACAGCGGAGAAAAGGGCGGGCTGGCAATGAGGGATTCGGCTACACTGATCTTGAGGATGATAAAGAAGGGAGCCAGGAAAAAAAGCAGCAACCAGAAAAAAGGCAGAACGATCAGCACCGTTTTCCACTGCGACTGCAGGAAGTGCTGTATTTTTGCCAGGGTCTGGGGGGATGAATTCCCCTCCTCCCTACTGCCCAGCGTTTTTGTCAATGGAGGCATGATGCTGGTGTTCCGCTATTTCGTTAGGACCACCGGACTGCCCGCATCCCAATGGAGATACACCTCATCCTCCCAGTACACAACATGCCGACCATCCTTGGGACGAATCTGGTTGGATACGGTCACATCCACGATTTTCCCGTTTTTGAGCCGGACCCGATACGTGGAAAGACTTCCCAGATAACCGATTTCCTCCACCTTGCCACGGAGCCAGTTTTCATCCGTATTGTCGGGAAGGGATTTGGATACCCTGATTTTTTCCGGACGGACCGCTACCCAGACTTTGGCGCCTTCCTTGATGGACAGCCCGCGGTCGATAAAAAACTCCGAATCCGCCTCAGCGGAACGAACCCGGATATGGTCCGCCCCATTTTCAGTGACCCGCCCCTCAAACATGTTGATGGAGCCAATAAAGTCGGCAACCATCCGGTTGTCCGGGTATTCATAAATTTCCGTTGGCGTTCCGATCTGAACAAATTTTCCGACATCCATGACGGCAATTCGAGTGGACAGGGTCATGGCCTCTTCCTGATCATGGGTCACCACGACAAAGGTTACCCCCAGCTGGTCCTGGATATTCATCAATTCAAACTGGGTGCGTTCACGAAGTCGCTTGTCCAGGGCCGCCAGCGGTTCATCGAGCAGCAATACCTTGGGTTGCTTCACCAATGCCCTGGCCAGTGCCACGCGCTGTCGCTGGCCCCCGGATAACTGGTGGGGCTTGCGCTTGCGAAAATCCGTCAATTCCACCATGTCCAGCATTTCGGCGACCCGCAATCGAATCTCCTCCTTGCCTACCCCGTCCCGTTTCAGTCCATAAGCCACATTTTTCTCAATGTCCATATGTGGAAACAGGGCGTAGGACTGGAACATCATATTGACCGGACGTTCGTAGGGGGGAACATCGCTCATCTCAATGCCATCAATAAAGATGGACCCGGCCGTGGGGGTTTCGAATCCGGCCAGCATGCGAAGCAGAGTGCTCTTGCCGCACCCGGACCCCCCCAGCAAACAGAACAACTCTCCCTTGTATATTTCCAGGTCAACACTGCTGACGGCAACAAAATCCCCGAACTGCTTGGTCACCCCCTTGATCTGGATAAACGGTTCGGCATCCGGGTTCAGCCAGGGCTGATCCTGGATTTCTTGGTTATCTGCAGGCATTACCTATTCCCCGTGAAACAGGTGTGCTCCCGTATACACTGCACACCTGGGTTGTCTGTTGTGCTTTAGTGTCCAGCTTTAAAGTTGGTCCAGGTCCGGGTTCGCAACCGTTCAATCTTTGGCGGCAATACCCCAAGTGTATACATTTTCTCCACATCCTCTGCAACAGGATAGGCGGCAGGACTGCTCGTAACCTCGACATTGATCATATCGAACGCATCCTTGTTGGCAGAGGCATACCAGGTAAAGTTGCTGTCCTCGGCGGCCACCTCCGGTCGCATCATGTAGTTCAAAAACAGGTACGCATTGTCCACATTCTCTGCATCCGCGGGAATCACCCAGCCGTCCACCCAGAAATTGGCCGCACCCTGGCCGGCGGGAAGAAAGAAATCGAGTTCGACTCCCGTATTCGCCTCTTCGGCACCCGCAACCGCCAACAATCCATCCGGACCCCAGGTAACACAGAGACAGAATTCCTTCTCAGGCATCCGTTGGTAGGCATAGTTGTCAAAGGTCTTGATATAGGGACGGATTTTCAGCAGCATTTCCTCCACCGCTGCATAGTCCGCCTTGTCGGTTGTATTGGGGTCCAGGCCCATATAGGCCAATGCCATGGGAATGACATCGGTCGGTGAATCCAGAAACGAAACGCCGCACGCCGCCAGTTTTTCCATATGTGCGGGGTCAAACACCAGGTCCATGGAACCGATTGGAGCATCGGGGTAGGTAGCCCGAACCAACTCTTCATTGTACGTCACCCCATGAGTGCCAAACATGTATGGAACAAAATACTGGTTTCCCGGGTCCCACTGACTGCCAACCTGGTCCATCACATCAGCACGCATGTGCTTGAAGTTGTCCAGTCTCGATTTGTCCAGTGGCTGCAGAATCCCGGCCGGGATCAGGCGCGCGACCGAGCTGCCCGCATGACTGACCACGTCATACCCGGTGTTACCGGCCAACAATTTGGAGTCAATGGCTTCAACGGAATCATAGTTGTCATAGACCACATCAATATCGTATTCTGCTGCAAAATTTGCGATGGTTTCTTCGCCAATATACTCCGCCCAGTTGGTCACGTTCAACGACCCCTCTGCGGATACAAATCCGGCCCATGACAGTAGCACGGAAGCCACTGCGCCCAGTACACCGGTTTTTAATCTGTTTGGAAAATTCATCATAGTCTGCCCCCAATGGCGGTTATAATTGTATGGTTGATGCCTACAGTATAAATGAATTTTCATCAATATCCATACCCAAACAAATCAATTTTTTCCACAATCCCAATTTTGAACTTCTCCCTGGAATCCATTTTCCTGGACGGATTCAAATGGAGTGCATCTGACCACAACAGTGACCCGTTCAATATTCACCTCCACATCCCCAACCCAGTCATTACACCATGCAATCCAAGGTACAGCTGATCCTATTGTGCTTTATCGCCCTGCTTATCGGCTTATATCTTCAGCTTTTCGGGTTTAACCTGCCGATCAGACCTGAAAGGGCCCCCTCCCCCGACATCGAAAATTTTTTATGGCCGGATGAACAGCCCCTCAAACATTTCGAACTGGTGAACCAGGACAACGAACGGTTCAGCCAGACCGATTTGCTGGGCAAATGGAGCTTCCTGTTTTTCGGATATACCCACTGCCCGGACATTTGCCCGATCACCATGCACACCTTGCGGCAGATCAGTGAACAACTCCGGTCAAATGGGAAAACTGATCTGGACCAATTCAATTTCGTATTCGTTTCCGTGGACGGGGAACGGGATACTCCAGATCATCTGAAACGCTATGTCGGTTTTTTCGATCCTGATTTTATCGGCATAACGGGAAACCGGGAACAGGTGGACTCATTGGCCTCCCAATTGTCGGTACCCTATAGCATTGAAGAGCATCCCGCTGGCGCCAGGGAATACCTGGTAAACCACAGCGGTGCCATCTTTCTGGTCTCCCCACAAGGCAGGCTGGCCACCCTGTTTCAAGCCCCGCATGATCCCGGCCGGATCACCGAGCGGTTTTTTGCCATTGAGGCCTTTACCG
This sequence comes from Candidatus Poriferihabitaceae bacterium, assembly GCA_965214055.1. GTDB lineage: Bacteria > Pseudomonadota > Gammaproteobacteria > Arenicellales > Poriferihabitantaceae > WTGA01. The sequence continues at coordinate 2,513,097 of OZ243931.1, read as the reverse complement.
GTCAGCAATCATAATGTCCCCGCATCCTGGTCAGAACGCGCAAGGCCCTCTGGCATCCAGGCTATCTCCGGGACCGGAAAAAACCCTGGATCAGTGCAAGGCTTTCTTCGTGCAGAATACCGGATTCAACGGCGCATTGATGGTTGAGAAAACCGGATTGGACCAGGTTGACAAGACTGCCCGCTGCCCCGGACCTTGCATCGTGAACCGAAAATACCAGTCGTTGGACCCGGGCATGGACAATGGCGCCAGCACACATGATGCAGGGTTCCAGCGTGACATACAGCGTGGAGCCTGGCAGGCGATAATTCCCGACCAGCCTTCCAGCGGATTGTAACGCCCCGATCTCCGCATGGCCACACGGGTCGTGATTAGAAATGGACTGGTTGAAACCTTCCCCCACAATCTTCCCTTCCTGGACCAGTATGGCGCCTACCGGAACTTCATTCATGGCCGATGCCTGCTTGGCCAGTTTAATGGCACAGGACATATAGTGCTCGTCTATACTGCGATGTCTTATTCGCATTCGATGGCAAACGAGCCGTTTTTTCTATTGAAAATCAATGGCTGAATTTTTTGTATTGGCGGTAATACCATGAAAAACGCCATGCTCAGAAATTCCTTGAAAAAATATATCTATACTTCACCGGGTGGCCTATTTATTTCCTCTTGAAGTGCCTGGAGCACCGCCAGAATCTTCTCGAAATTTAATACCTCTCCGAAGATCATGTTTTCCATTGCTCGGTAATCGGACCTTACCGAGGTCAGCACATGGCTCACTGGTACCAGTACCAAGCTACCCGGCTTCGCCAAGTCGTATCTGGCCCAGCCCCGAGGATAGAATCGCTGCTTAAACGCCACTACGCTGACCAGTAACCTCGGATCGGCCAAAGCCTGTTCCTTGACCGATGATTGGGCCATCTTGGCCAGATCGTAATAGTGGCGCGAATAGCGAAGCGGCTGTGCATTTCCCTCTGGGCGATGGGCCTCATGGTGCAGAATCGTGGCTTTCTCCCAAAACGTGCGTTCCGCCTTGATGACTTTGACAACACATTCTCGTTGCTCAAACACTTTGGGGAAAGCCTCGGCTGCATAACAGCTGATACTGCGACCTTCATAAGGCAGCCATGACGCCAGTGGGCCGATTTCCAGCCGCACTTCGGAACGGAGGTACTCATCAGGAAAGGCCGAGGGATAGTTAATATTAATCACAAAGGGATCATCAACCTCTACACGACAGCCACACACGCCGTCGAGTGCAGCCTTGACCAATCTTAACAGTTCCCCACCAATGTACTTTTGTGCTTGCTCGTTGATCGTCGCATTCAACTGAGCCTGTTTGGTTTTGGAGCGTTCAGCCCAGGGATCATCTACACCCAAGACACGCCAGTCGAGGACCAGATCAATGTCCTCCGAGAAACGTTCGATCAGGTTATAAACCTTCGATAAACTAGTGCCACCCTTGAACATCAGCAGTCGCGCGAGGTCCGACTCCCCGAACAGCCGGTTCAGCACCCAAGTTACCCAAAAATCCTTTTCGACAATGGCTGGCATGGTGTCCTTCTGCGTTGCCGTCTCCGAAAACAGCTCGCTACGTTCCTGTGCAGAAAGTCGGGCAACTCTGTCCATCAACCATCCTCCTTGCATATCGGTTTGATAGCTTCATAGACCCAGCCGGTCACCGAACGGGTATCCTTGAGGATACGGTCACACGCTTTGGGCTCCAGATGCTTGCGGATACCCTCAGTCACCTTCCGGTCCACATGCTCCCTACCCAGTGCCTTCAAGGCCTGTACCACCAAACCACTCTCACGGTACTTGAAGCCCACATCCTTCAAAGCTGATTTCTTGAAAACCAGGGAGTGTCCTCCGATTTTGTATTCGCGGCCCGGGCCATCAGATAGGTAAACCCAACGCCCCGGAACCTGGGTGGAGAGACCAAGCAGGTTCAGGGCCGCATCGCCGGAAGGCTGAATCCGCCAGTTGAATTTGCGAGCCAGCGCATGAGCCACCTGGTCGAGATTCGGGCTCAATTGGCGGTCCAGTAGATCGCTATAACGAGGATAGTCGTAGACCCCTCGGCAAACACGGCGGATCTTGCCAGCCTTGGTCAAGCTGGAGAGTGCCTGATGGACATTGGCCTCGCCAAATTCGGCCACAAAGTCGGTCTTGGTAAATGACCAACCCCTACCGCGGCCATATATTCGAGAAATTATTTTTTTTTCAATACTTTGCGGCATATTAGAATTCTTAATTTTTCAGGAAAACAGTGTTGTTTTTCTGAAACAGAAGCTTAGCATATCTACGGAATTATGTGCAGTCTATGACGATATCGATCTCTTTCGGAAAAATGTTCGATGAGATGCCAGAACTTGGACAATGACGTACCGCCTTTGAACGTCAGGTGTTTGCCCCATTCAAGCAGACCGAACAATTTTCCCAGCATCCAACAAACCCAGAAGTCCTTTTCTAAGGCAATTTCGAACCGGTTTAGCTGTGCTCCGGCTTCCGTACAGCCCCCACCTGGCGACGTTCTTCCGACATCCCAATAAATTCTTTCATGCTGCACTGTTCCGGTCCCGGTCGTCCAGTGAACGAATGATATCGGCGATCCAGGCCGGGGCATATCGAATATCCTTTGCCAGTTGCTTGTGTGCATCATCATCGAGCCGACGACCGAGCTGTCCGATGACTTGCTGATCAATGTTCTTCCGGCCCAGGTGGCGCAGTGCCTGGATTACCAACCCACTGATTTTTCCCGCGGTGGCCATATAGCGGGGAGTCGTGTGCTTCAGGATGATCTGGCGCTTGCCAACCTGGACAGTCCGCGAGCGACCATCCGTTAAATAAACGATCTTCACGGGGACTTGCGTGGAAAGTCCAAGCAAATTGGCTGCGTAGACCCCGGAGGGTTGAAGCCGAGCGGCGTCGCGATCAGCAAGTGCGCTTGCGATCGCATCCATCGGTGGCTGCAACGGACCCAACTGGGGATCGATTTTCGGGTAATCGTACAGTCCCCGGGCCAGCTGGCGGATAAGACCGCTGCCCCGATGCCGCATCAGAGCAAGGTCCACAGCCCGGCGGGTACCAAGATCCGTAAAACGGTCGGGCGTAAAGACCCAGCCCCGCTTGCGGCCCTGAATCCGCCGGAGGATCTTGCTGTCGGTACTGTCTGCGTGCTTGCCCATATTTTGAAAGAAAAATATACTTCTTTTTCATTCAAAAGGAAAGTGCTGTTCAGGGCATGGTGGCAAGCATGTGAAAATTTAGCTCGTAAGCATTCCCCCGACGTGTGGGAGCGGAAGGTTGGATCAGTAGTTGAAAATCATTCGCCATTTTATTCGGGTCCTCACGAAGCGCCCGATGTACGGAGTCTGAACGATAAAGACTCCCGGACAAAAATATTGCCAGCACACTGTGTCTGCTCAATCAGAGCGTGAATTTCACTTGTCACCCTGTCGATGTCTGTGTGAGATTCGGCAGCGGCTCTCAGAGCCAGATCATAGGCCTCTATCACATCAAAGGAGGTCACCTCGTAACCCCAGCCTTCGTTTAACCAGCGAAGCGCCGCCAGGGCCGCACCGAGAGCAAACTCAGGCTCTGATTCAAGGAAATTTTTTGCCGCACGGTTCAGTGTCTTCGGCTCACAGGGGGTCCGGTCAGCAAGCTGCAGCGCGAACTCGTAGAGTTTCAAATCCTTGGCGGTGGCAAACCACTTGCCCTCCTCTCCCGGAGTGGTCTTGATGAGATCATCAAGAATTTCAATCGGCGCCATCATGGGATAGCGTTTTGCCACGGCGCGAAAACGCGCGAGATACGAATTGCCCCGGGCCGCCCGTATCCCGTAACGCTCATAGGCCTCCTCATACAGGCCAGAGGAGAGCAGAATCCCTTCACAGGCTCGATCAATGGCTGAATCCGGCTGGTCCACTCCTCTGGATGCCTCGGCGTATTTCAGGGCCTCAGCCTTCCGGCCCATGGCCAATAATGCCTCAACGCCGTACCGGCGATCACACCAGAACGGTGTAGGCCCCAGTGCCAGCAAATCGAGTACTTCCTGATAGCGTCCGGCTACCAACAAAGAAGACAGGCAGGCTGTCGTGCCGCGAAAATAAATAGCGGGACCCGGGTGGCTCCAACAGGGTCGTAGGGTTGACACCAACCACTCCGCCCACTGATTGGCGGTTTCCACCGACCCACATAGCGCGCCCCAATGATCCCCCACCAGAATCAGGAACTCGACACCATCATCCTCTACAGCTTGCCACAGGCGTTCGAGCCATTTGCGGCGTGTTCTGGTATCAGCCGGCGCATTGATGATGATCGGCATCAAGCCATTGATTGCCTTGTGCACCCCGGAACCCATGGCACCGCTGGAACCGTCCACATGCACCAGCGCAGGCCCTAACTTCTCGATCAGGCGAACGGCCCCTTCTCCACCGAGAACCGGCTCCTTTCTGGCGACCTTCCTGATCTCGGAAACTGCCTCACGAAGGCGTTGACAAGCCAACCGGGAGGATTTCCGTCCGTAGGCACGAGCGCGAAAACGTGCAGGAAAAACCCATTTATGCCTATGTTGAGGTGCCATGCAAAATCTGCTGTTTTCTCTCTACAATTCTTGTACCTGGACCGACCCTTTCACTTGTTTTGCCTGCTCAACAACCCGGGAATGATGCGTAAACAAAATGATTTGCATCTTCTCGGCCAATGCAACCAGCGCATTCAATGCGGCTTGTGAACGGGCATCATCAAAATCCACGAGTATGTCGTCGACAATGAAAGGCAACGGTTCCGATGATTCCATGTATTTTTCCAAAGACGCAAGACGCAACGCCAGATAGAGCTGGTCCCGGGTCCCTGCGCTCATCCCTTGCACATACACGCGCTCTCCTCCCGGGCGAAGTCCGGCCAGAACCGGCTCATCCTTTTCATTGAAGTCAGTCATGAGGCCCTCGAACGATCCAATCGTCAGTGCACAGAAATGTTCACTGGCGCGCTGGAGCAAAGGTCCCTGGTTCTCTCGGCGATAACGCTCAATCTGATCGAGCAAAATCCTGCTGGCCAATTTCACCTGCACGTAACGCTCGGCATCTGACCGGATGCCGGCGAGTATGGCGTGGGCCTGATCAGCGAGCAGTGCAGCGTGATCACTACCATCCATGAGTTCCAGTTCTTTTTCTTCGCGTCCTTTTGTTTCAGCCAGTTCTGTCCGCCTGGGTTCGAGCTCATCCTCAATCCTGTTGTTCAACTCCGTGATTTGCCCAGGCAGGCTGTCTGGATCGACACCCTCCCCCTGTGACTCCAGGTCCTCAATGCTGATGCCTTCACCGGCTTCCAGAATTTCTTTCTCAATCGAAGAGATTGCCTCCTTTATTCGAAGATAATCAGCCGAGCGGCGTTCCGCTGCCTCAAGTTGATCATGGCTGTTACAGTTTGCTTCGACACCCAACGCATCCAGCCGATCCGTCATGGTCCGGATGGAAGCCTTCGACTCGCGTATCTCCTGGGTCGCCTGTTCGATCTGTTCTCCAATCTGTTGTCGTTTTGTCTGTCTTGACCGGTTTTCCGACAACAGTGCGTTTAAGCGTACGACGGCATCCTCCGCAGGCAAATTCACCAATTCCGGAGCAATCATGGCGACCAGGTCCTTGACCTGGCTACTGAACGCCGCCGCATCCTCGTCGATGGCATTGGTCCGTATTTGCAGTTTTTTGGCTTCGTCCTTTTTCGAGAACAATTCCCTGAGGTGTTCAATAAAATCAGCCACCTCCGATGGTGAACTCCCGGCTTGCAGACCAAGACTCTCCATCAGATCACCCCATTGCCTCTTCCAGACTTCAAGGGCCTTCGTTGCCAGTTGATACTCCTCACTCAACGATTCAACATCGGCTTCCCGGTCGATGACCTCCTTGCTCAGCAAGTCGTGTTTGCGTTTGGATTCATCCAGCTGTCCTGCGAACGCTTCGCATTCCAGGAGTACCGTTTCAAGCTCCTTTGATGTGAAACCCGTTCTTCCCAGTCCGGCCATCTGCTCATTGAGCCGCTGGATATGCGCGGTACGATTCTGCTCCAGCTCACGCACTTTCCGGCGAAGCAGATTGATCTGTCCCACCTGATCGCGAAGTTTTTCAAACTCGTCCACCCAGGCCCTCATCTCTCGCGGACTGCCCGGGTGAACCTGACAGGGGGTCCACAATGCCTGCCAATCCGCATCCAGTTGTGTTTTTTCAGTGTTTGTTGCCTCAAGTTGCCCGTCAATCTGTTGCCCCTGCTGTTGCCCACTCTCCTTCCTGGCCTGAAGGCTTGCCAATGCATGGACTCTGTCTGCTTCACGGCGCAACCGGTCAGACACTTCATCCGCGCCGGCAAGTCGGATTTCGAAGGCATCCGGCAATGTCCCTTCCCCCTGGTGTTCCCTTGCCTCAGCGGACACCTCTTCACCCTCCACCCACTGCCTGCGCAGCAACTGCCAGACCGCATCACGTTCGGACCTGGCATGGGTGAGGACAGATTCGGTTAGCACTTCCCCAACACGTTCTATCTCATCAAGCCTCTGGGAGGTGTCCTGCAAGGCGTCGACGATTTCCTCTTTTTTCTCTTCAAGTCGCTGGATACGTTTTGAGATATCCGCGTAGCTCTCTTCGAATTGATGGATGCTTTCCCGGTTTGGCAAAGCCAATCCGGCCACCTCTTCCAGGTCACCCTCCCAACGCGTGAGTCTTGCGAGATCGGCAAGGCATTGTGCCTGCAGGCCTGCAAGCTGGCTCCGGGTAGACTGGACCGAGGCATCCAGCTCCCCTTGCTTCCTGGCGGCGGTGATTGTCCGGTGCAGTGCATCCGTGGGACCCGATTCAGCGATCCCATCACGTTCCGCGCGAGCGGCCTTGAGGCGTTTTTCTGTTTCACGAAGACTGGTCTGTGCCTGCTCTGCACGGGCATTCAGGACAGCTTCCTTGCTACCCAAATCGGCAATGGACTGTCGTCTTGCCAATACGGGACGCAATTGCTCAATGTCCTGGAGTTCGAGATCAGGACGATTCTCCTTGAGTATTGACTCGGCATCCTCCAATAACTGTTTGCTTTCTGCCTCAAGATTCGGCCGGTCCTGCTGTGCTTTTCGATGACTTCCCCAACGTGCATGGATATCTTCAATGTTCTCGGCCTGTTCCAGCAATGCCTGGTTTGCGGACAATGCTTCGAGTTGTTTCTGTAATCCTTCAAAACGAGAGGCTGCCCTGCCAACAATGGCCTGAGCGGTTTCCCGTGCATTCACTGTCTTTTGGCGACGTTCCATAAAATCATCCGACAGGACGGTCACATTGCCCAGCAATTCAAGATCATGAAAAAGTTCACGACGCCGGGCCAGTTTCGGTAAAACACGCTGAATACGTTGCAGGCGGTTGACATCAATCCGGTTGTCTCCCAGTTTGGCTTGAACGGTTTCCAGTTCCCGGGTTGTACGTCCCAGGGCCCGTCGGTGTTCCCCCCATTGTCTGGATGAAAGAGAACTTTTTCTGATCTCACTTCTTAGTTCTGCATGTGCACGAATGGCTGCGTTGATAGCTGGCTTTGAACCTGCCGGCAGGAAAAGGCCCTTGGCCTCAGCATCAAGCTCACTCAGGACAGCATGGAGTGCGTGACTGCCAAGGGCTGCTGAAAAAAGCGCCTGCCCGACCTCCCCCTTCTGTTCGAGTATCTCTTCCCCTCCCCGCACCAATGCCGGGTGATCGATACCAAAAAGCGTCTCGAAGAGTTCCGGGGTCACACCTTGAAGAAAAGGCGCCAGGGACTGCTCATCAAGGGTCTCGCCATCTGGAGTCAACAAGGTGTTTTTCCGGCCTTTGCGCCGGATACATGCGAGTCCCCGCCCATCGACTGTTCGCAGGAAACCGTGGATACGGAGCTTGTCATTGGCATGGAGAAAATTATCGAGGGTACGTTCGTCAATGCCATAAAGCAGGGCTTTCAACCCCCGTAGCGCCGAGCTTTTGCCGGCTTCATTCGGTCCATAGACGACATGAAGTCCCGTTTCACCAAAACCCAGTACCCGGTCAGTGAAGGGGCCAAATGCAGCCAGATTCAACTCCTCGATTCTCATCTGGACTTCACGCCCCCCTTTCCGTGGTCAACAGGCGGTTGACGAGCAGCTCCTTGATATCCTCCAGCAACTCTTTGAGTATTTCCGGTTTGGTCGGATCATAGGGGTCATCCCCACCAAGCAGTTCCGCCGGGAGTTTCTGTCGAAGCGAAGAAATATCATCGGTGAGATCGTCCAAAGCCGAGGCATCAGGCTCCATGTCGCGGATCGCACGCAGCAGGCCGCTTAGTGCGTCGTCACGTTCAAGTGCTTCCTCAAACGATGCGGACGGCCTTGTCCTGATGGAAACCTTCTCCAACCAGATGCCCGCACCGCTCATCCCCGTTGCCAGGGCCCGGTACTCCTGGGTCCAGCGCTCACGGTCTGCATGCAGCGTCGAATGTACAGAGCAGGAGCCCTGCAGAACCAGACGCGCAGCCACTGGCCTCCCTTCGGCAGCATCCAATGCCGACTGCAGACCTTCGCGCACCTGCTCATAGAGATCATCCATGGTCCCGCTGGCAGAAACATCCAGCTCACACAAAGACCAGCGCATCACATCCAGGTCTTGATGCTCTACCTCCGCAATCTCCCTGTCTTCCACCGTAACGAGGGTACAGCCCTTGGGTCCTGACTCGCGGATGTGTCGTCCCTGGATATTTCCCGGAAACACAATCCATGGTTCCTGGCTCACCTCTTCGCGTTTATGAACGTGGCCCAGGGCCCAGTACTGGTATCCTTTCGACCGCAGTCCATCAACGGAACACGGCGCGTACGGCTCGTGGCCCGGCTTACCGTCCAGGCAGGTGTGCAGCAGGCCGATGTTAAAGAGTTGTGGGTCTCCCTGCGGATAAGCCTCCGAGAGGTCATCGGTTACCGCCCGGGTCGCAAACCCCTGTCCGCAGATGCCAACATTCAAGTCTTCCAGAACCACCCGCTCCGGCTTCCTGGTTGAGAACAGGGTAACATTGTCCGGCAATCGAAGATGCCTGGTGATTTGACTGGCTGCATCATGGTTGCCCGCCACGATGAATACCCGAATACCGGCCTCACGCAGCCTTCCCATGCGTTCTGAAAAATAAAGGCCAGTGTTGTAGTCCTTCCAGTCACCGTCATACAGGTCCCCAACAAGGAGCACAAAGTCCACTTCCTCCCCGATTGCCAGCTCGATCAGGTTGTCAAAGGCGCGGCGCGTGGCACTGCGGATTTCTTCTACAGGAGCCCCTTCATATCGCTCCAGACCGTGAAGAGAGCTGTCCAGATGAATATCCGCCGCATGCAGGAATCTCACAGGGCCACCATTGTCATATCACTGTCTTTTCACTGTCTTTATTCATTGATTGATTCCATGAGAGTATCACTCCTCATCACCGCACAGGGAGCAAATGCCCGGCTTTGTCGAAGATTGCACGGAACACATTCGAGCCATAACCGAAACCGGTATATGCCCAAGAGACTCAGAGGGTACGGTCTTGATTTGCAGTGTTGTGATTTTGCTCCATTCCGTTTTCAAATGAAACTCCCGTATGATCCCTGTTGCGGCAGGAATGGAGATTTCTGCCCACCCCGCACAGTTTCGTTGTTCCGCCGATTCGCTCAGGTGGCGCAGAATCGATCGAGTGACCCTGGCGGTCGGCGCGGAAAATTCCCCGGGCCGACCCTTCAGGCGGCCCCGGTTCAAGCACCCGTCGCATGCCGCAAAATTATGACGTGGATGTCGATGCGGTGCTGCCTTGTGCCTTTACAACCGCCCCAAGCTGAAATCCATGGGGTATGGCCGCACCGCTTACGAAAATACCTCCTGCCCTGTTTGATTTTTTCACTCATTTTCGCCTTCTTTTCCCCAGCGCCCGTCTTTTCGAATGTGGCAGGTTGCGGTAAGGGCCTGACGAGAATTTTGAAAAAGCACCATTTAGAGCCATATGCACGTCAGGACAATCTTCGCAAATTTTGTCGGTGATATCTTCCAATATCGGAGCACAAGTTTCCAAGCCCAATGCCAGGAACCCCCGATCGAAATCGTTTTCCATTCCAGTCTGATACCCATTTGGTCCACTTCGATAGACAGGAAGTGAATAGACATGCACATATTTTGACGTGAGCTTCCATAGTAAATAAAATCTTTCCCTGTCCCACCCGATGCGCTGTATGATTTCCTCTTTTGACTCCAGCATTAGCACTCTTCCCTGTAGTGCATTTTCCTGTACGTCAGGCGGAAGTTGATGAAATCGTTTCGTACCTGTTAGCCAGTCAACAATTTCTTCCTCTTGATTGTGACCCAATTCACTATCCACATTGCCGTCACAAAATATTGTTTCGCGCTTTTTCAGGTCGTATAGGTGCATCAGTTGTACGGCAGCACCTTCATCATCTGGATCGAAATATGCGCCATAGAGATAGTGGAGCCTCCAAAATCGAGCGAAAGCTGCCTGCGTTAGCCCCAAAGTCCCAATCCGCATAATCCGCTGAGCACCATTTACTCCGAGGCACTGACCTCATGATGTTACGTCCGCAAGCCACAATACGTGCAAATACATAAGTTGAAAACCCGAAACTGGGAGGAAAAGTTTGTTCATTTAATTTTTGACAGACAGCACACCCTTCACATAGTGCTGCATCAAACTTAGCCAAACTTTTTGCATATTTCTCAGGAGACGAGAATTCCTCAGGTGGTTCTATTTCTGGAATTGAGGTTGTTTCAGTCATAGTCATTCCAATCAATTTGAAGTTTATATTCCTGATTCATAGGGGTTGTGCTGGGATGCAACTTGAGAATGTATGCAGTGCCTACCTGAAACTCCCTTCATGCAAGCCGCATTATAATTTATTTGACGTTGCTGAGAAAATTGCCGTTTGGATACCGCCATACAACCCCTTTTAGCCCATTTTCCGAGCTTTGACTTCCAGGTGTATCCCCTCTTTCTCCTGCAGATAACGGATCACCGAAAACAAGTCGCTCGCTTGGGGATTTCCTTTCGGCCCGAACATGCGCATGAGACTCTTGCTCGACTTGCCGAAGGCCTGGGAAAGTGTCTCGAACCCCATCGTCGCATTGATATAATCACGCAGTACTGCCTTGCCGGTATCGACATCACCTGCGAGCAGGCATTCGGCCCCTTCCTGCAGAAGGGCCTTGCGAAACGCCGGCCCCCGTTGGGCCCGCACCTGAATGGTGTCCTTAAAATCTCCGGAAACGTGCGGAAAAAGTCCATTTGTGTTTGCCGTGAGCCATTGTCGGGGCCAGTTATCAACCAATCAGATGCGAAACCAGTCCGGGTGCGAGGGGCGCGGCAACGCCCCCTCTTACTCGGACAGCAGAGTGATTTGCTCGTGCCCGCGATTAAGACACCACAACGCTAAAATATTGAATATCGCTGGCAGCAAAGAACCTCGCTCGATGGAGCAAGGTTGCAATAACTTCTCGAATTCTACTTTCATTTCTTCATTTCTGTTCTTTAATACTATAACGATACAGTATTCACAGGCTCTTATACTGTATTGTCACAGCCAATTATAATGGGATGGTCCGCCCCCACCTTCGGTCAAGACACAAACCCCATGAGATTGAACGCCATGAAACAGACCACCGATGAATCGGCCCGACGGTACCCAGAAATCAGTACCGTGGGTCCGGGAGGGCCCGTGGATTTGTGGACGAGTCCTTCGAACCATAGATGAGATATGACCAGCCTTCGACAGCAAATCACTTGCCTTTACGGATAAATTCCGTAATAATTACATTTATCACGGAGATATTCCGTAAACAGAATCTGGAGATTAACATGCCTAAAGTTTTACGCTATGAAATGCAGTGGGACGAAGAAACTTATGCGCTGGCAGAGCGCGCTACACGCGCGTCCGGCTTAACCAGCATCAAGGCGTATGTCACTCAATTGGTGAGACAACATGCGCCCGAGGCATTGGAGGCCTACAGCAGTATTCAACTGACCAACGCGCAGTTCGATGCCTTTTGCGAGGCTTGCGACAGCCCGCCAGCACCAACGGATAAACTCCGTAAGGCGGCAGAAACACTTGACCAAGAGGGCTTCGTTCTGAATGCCAACCACTGAGTTTTTGCCACTGGACCCCAGTGTGGTCAATGTTAAATCATTTGATTGCGGCAGGGATGCCATTAACACTTATCTGCGCCGCTACGCGGCAAAGAATACGGCATCAAACCTCAACCGAACCTTTGTTCTGCCCTATACATCCGAAGAAAGTTCAGAGAAATATCATGTGGCCGCTTATTACACCTTGGCCCATCAGACTCTGGCTCGTGAAGAACTGCCTGATCCATCCCGCTTGCCGCGCTACCCCGTTCCAGTGATCCTACTTGCTCAACTTGGAATCGACCAGCGGTTCCACCGACAAGGCCTGGGCGCAAAAACGCTGGTTCACGCGCTTAGACATGCCTATCAGATTGCCTGCAACCCAAATGGCATACCTGCTCTGGGCGTCGTTCTAGACGTACTCGATCAGGAAGCGCTGGCCTTCTACCGATCCTTCGACTTTTTCTTATCGTTAACAGACAACCCCATGAAGTTATTCGTACCCATGGCATCACTGGAAATCCTGTAAGGGCCTATCGTTGAATCCATCGATGGAAAACATCATGGCAATAATAACCCGCCCCAGCCATTAACGTACCGAGATGTCAGCAATAGCTTGCCCCTATTACTTGTCTGGTGCCTGTTGGTGCCAGCCAGTGCCAGGCGCGAAATCATTCCCACTCGATGGTGGCGGGGGGTTTTTCTGAAATATCGTAGGTGACCCGGCTGACCCCCCGGACTTCATTGATGATTCGGCGGGATATATGGCCCAGCACTTCATAGGGAATCTGTTTCCAGCTCGCCGTCATATAGTCCACGGTCTCCACGGCTCGCAGGGCGATCACATATTCGTAGGCACGATTATCCCCGACCACCCCCACCGACTTGACCGGAAGAAAAACGGCAAAGGCCTGGCTGATTTCATCATACAAACCATTCCTGTGCAGTTCTTCAAGATAAATGGCATCCGCCTGCCGAAGCAGGTCGGCATATTCCTTTTTGACCTCTCCCAAGATACGTACCCCCAGCCCCGGTCCTGGAAACGGGTGTCGATAGACCATTTTTTCCGGCAATCCCAGTTCCATCCCGATTCGACGGACTTCATCCTTGAACAACTCCCGCAGGGGTTCCAGCAGTTCCAGGCCCATCTCTTCCGGCAACCCCCCTACATTGTGATGGGATTTGATCACTTTTGCCTTCCCGTGCTTGTGCCCCGAGGACTCGATGACGTCCGGATAAATCGTCCCCTGGGCCAGCCATCGGACATTCGGAATCTTCCTGGATTCCCGCTCAAAGATCTCGACGAACAGGCGTCCGATTATTTTTCTCTTTTGTTCCGGTTCCACGACCCCCTTGAGCGCATCCAGAAATTCGAATTCCGCCTCGACTCGGATCACTTTCACCCCCATGTGGGCCGCAAACGTTTCCATGACCTGGTCCCCTTCATCGAGTCGCAGCAGGCCGGTATCCACGAAAATACAGGTCAACTGGTCGCCAATAGCACGTTGCAGCAACGCCGCAACCACCGACGAATCCACTCCCCCGGACAGACCCAGTATGACCTGATCACTGCCGACCCGGGACCGGACCCACGCGGTCTGGCTCTGGATGATATTTTCAGGCACCCAGGAGGACCCGCAACCACAGATATCGTGAACGAACCGGGACAGCATTTCCCTGCCATGGTCGGTGTGGGTGACCTCGGGATGGAACTGCACCCCGTAATAATGACGGGACGCATCGGCAATGATCGCAAACGGACAGTTCGGGGTGGTCCCGATCACGTCGAATCCGTCCGGCAGTCGGCTGACCCGGTCACCATGGCTCATCCAGACCGCCAGGGTCTGGTCCGCTTCCCCGGTCAGGCCGCTCGGCGCATGACAGTGTACCCGGGCATTTCCATACTCGTGATGGACCGCGTTCTCGACTTCTCCGCCCAGCTGGGACACCATGGTCTGCATTCCATAACAGATGCCAAGGACCGGCAACCCGGAATCAAAAACGATGTCCGGAGCCCGGGTCCCGTGATCTTCATAGGTAGACGCGTGGCTGCCGGACAGGATAAAGCCGGAAGGATTGAATTCCCTGATTTTTTCCACGTCGACATCAAACGGGAAGATTTCACAATACACATTCAGCTCCCGCACACATCGTCCAATCAGCTGCGTGTATTGCGCCCCGAAATCCAGTATCAGGACTTGATTTTCGTGAGGGTCCACGGGGATATGGTTATGGGGCGGACTACCGCGTCTGGTAATTCGGGGCTTCCTTGACAATCGACACATCATGGACATGACTTTCCGTCATTCCGGCATTGGTGATCCGGACAAACCGGGTACGGTGCTGCAGATCCTGGATCGTTGCACTGCCGGTATATCCCATGCTGGCTCGCAACCCCCCCATCAACTGGTGAATGACGTTGACCATGGGCCCCTTGTAGGGGACCCGTCCTTCGATCCCTTCGGGAACCAGCTTGTCCGCGCTGTCCACTCCCTCCTGAAAATAGCGATCCCGGGACCCTTTCTGCATCGCCCCCAGTGATCCCATTCCCCGGTAAGACTTGTACGACCGCCCCTGGTACATTTCGATTTCTCCCGGAGACTCGTCCGTACCCGCCAGCATTCCTCCCACCATCACGGCGTGGGCACCGCTGGCAATGCATTTGGCGATATCCCCGGAATAGCGAATCCCTCCGTCGGCAATACAGGGAATATCGGTTCCCTGCAGTGCTCCACACACCTGCTGAATGGCATGGATTTGCGGAACGCCAACCCCCGCCACAATCCGGGTGGTGCAAATCGATCCGGGACCAATCCCCACCTTGACCGCATCGGCCCCGGCCTCGGCAAGATCCCGGGCCGCCTCGGCGGTTGCGATATTACCACCAAGCACCTGGACCTCCGGATATTCTCTCTTGATCGTCGCGACCCGGTCCAGTACGCCTTTCGAGTGACCGTGAGCGGTGTCGACCACGATGACATCCACCCCCGCCTGGACCAGCAATTCGACTCTTTCATCCGTATCTTCCCCCACCCCCACCGCCGCTGCCGCCAGGAGATGTCCATGGCGGTCCTTGCAGGCATTGGGGTGGTCCGTGGACTTTTGAATATCCTTTACGGTCACCAACCCTTTCAAGACATTGTGCTCCCCTACCACGAGCACTTTCTCGATTCGATGCCGGTGCAAAAGGCCTTCGATTTTTTCCGAAGAAACCCCTTCTTTTACCGTGACCAGCCGCTCTTCCGGCGTCATCACCTCGTGAACCGGGGTTGCCATGTTCCGCTCGAACCTCAAGTCCCGACTGGTGACAATGCCAATCACCCTTTCACCATCCACCACCGGGACACCGGAGATTCTGTATTTCTTCATCAAATCAAGGACTTCCTGAACTCTCGATGATTTTCCTACGGTGATTGGGTCGCTGATCACCCCGCTCTCATATTTCTTGACCCGGCTGACTTCCCTTGCCTGCTTTTCGGGGCTGAAGTTCCGGTGGATCACCCCCACCCCCCCTTCCTGTGCGAGGCAGATTGCGGCCCTGGATCCGGTCACGGTGTCCATTGCCGCGGAAACAAGGGGAATATTCAGCGTCAGTTCCCGTGTCAACCGGGTGTGCAGGCCGACCTCCCGAGGCAGGATTTCCGATTTCCCGGGAACTAGGAGTACGTCGTCAAAAGTGAGGGCTAGGTCAATGGGTTCCATCGGCGGATTATACCGCAACCCGGAAACCCAGAGATATGAACTTGGAGAAAAATGTCCGGTTGCCGCCGCCCCGAATCAAGGCATTCTATGATATAAAGATATTTTTATATGTTTGGGGTACAAGGCAATGGGTGAACTGCTGGCAGCATTGCGGGCTGCAGGGGAAAGTACGCGATTGCGTATCCTATCCGTTTTGAGCAGCAGTGAACTAACGGTTTCGGAACTCATGCATATCCTGGATCAAAGCCAGCCCAGAGTGAGCAGGCATCTGAAATTGCTCTGTGATGCCGGATTGCTGCAACGATATCAGGAAGGGGCCTGGGTTTTTCATCGAATCAACGATGCCGACAACATGGCAACCATCACCTGGGGCATTTTGAACCTGATGGATCAAACGGACCCGGTCCTGTCCCTGGACCAGTACAGACTACAGGAAATCAGGCAGAAAAATGCCGACCGGGCCGCGGAATACTTCAGAAAGAATGCAACCGATTGGGACAGTATCCGGAAACTGGCGGTCCCGGATACCGATGTGGAAAAAAAACTCATCGATTGTCTGGGGTCAACCCAACCCAGGCTGTTTCTGGACCTGGGAACCGGAACCGGCCGAATTCTGGAAATTTTTTCCCCTCACATCGAAAAGGGAATTGGAATCGACCTGAGCCGGGAAATGCTGCTGGTGGCACGCTCCAACCTGGATTCAGCGGGTACGGCGAATTGTACCGTCCGGCAGGGGGATATCAGCCAGTTGTCCGTCGAGGATGAGTCCGTGGATGCCGTTGCCATACACCAGGTTCTGCACTACCTTGAAAACCCAAGAAAAGTCATTGAAGAGGTGGCCCGGGTGCTCAAACCCGGCGGGCAGTTGATCATTGTCGACTTCCTCCCGCATGACCTGGAATTCCTGCGTGCCGATCATGCCCATCGAAGACTCGGGTTTTCCGATCAGACCATTTCCCAGTGGGCAACCGGGAATCATCTTTGTGTTCATCGCAGCGAAAAACTGGCTCCCCCAGGCAACGAAGAGGAAGAATCATTGAGTATTGGCTTATGGAGCTTACGGAAAATCCAGGCTTCCGCCGTGCAACCATGATGCCGGGGACCGAGGTTCACCCGACATATTTTTCAGTGGTTCAAATTGAAAAGTGATATCATGCAGCATCCGCCAAATCCAGGCCAACGCATCCATGCCATCTTTTCAATCCGCATTCCTGCAACGTGCTCGATTCCGCAACAACGGGATGTGTTTGGTATACTGAGAGACCGGACCGTCCCCCCGCTTTTCGAATTCACCCACCGAATCCGCACATGAAACGATTGCCCAAATTTATGATTGCCTGGACGGTTATCCTGAGCATGGCGGTGTCCGCTTCCACCCTGGACACGCTGGAAATGTCGGCCATTCCAGAGAGTTCCGAAGCACAGTCGAGGACAACGAAACTGATCCATTACCTGATTGAAAACGCGCATTTCAAAAATGTCGAACTCGACGACAACTTTTCAGAAATCATACTGAACAAATATATTCAGCTCCTCGACCCTGCCAAATACTTCTTCCTGCAAAGTGATCTGGATCAATTTGAGCGCCTCCAACACCAATTGGACGACTATATCAAGCAGGGCATTCTGGATCCGATTTTTGCCATTTTCAAAATCTACCGGCTACGGGTGGATCAACGCATCGAATACGCGCTGAAAAGACTGAATGAACCGTTTGATTTTTCCCTGGATGAGACGTTTTTAATTGATCTGGAACAGGCCCGATGGGCGCAGAGCCAGGAGGAAATCGAGGATATCTGGCGTCGGCGAATCAAGAATGACATACTCAATTTGCGCCTTGCCAACAAACCCGGGGCGGAGATAGCGGAAACCCTGGGCAGCCGGTATACACACATTGTCCGGCGTACCCGCCAGTTTAAAACGGAAGACATCTTCAGGACATTCATCAATGCCTACGCGACATCCGTCGAACCGCACACCAACTACTATTCTCCCCGGGGCGCAGAAAATTTCAAGATACATATGAGACTGTCCCTGGAGGGGATCGGGGCGGTCCTGCAGACCGAGAATGAATATACCATCGTGCGCCGAATCATTCCAGGAGGGCCAGCGGACCTTTCTGAGCAACTCCATGCGGATGACCGGATTGTCGGGGTGGGACAGGAAGGGGAAGAAATCACGGATATTATCGGGTGGCGCGTGGACGATGTAGTGGAATTGATCCGGGGACCCAAGGCCTCCATTGTTCATCTGGAAATCCTGCGGGGAGAAGACGGGCTGGATGGCGAACCGGTGGTGATTACCCTGAAGCGGGATGAGATCAAACTGGAAGAACAGGCCGCGAAAAAAAGAGTTCTCCAGATTGACACCGAAGCCGCCAGCGCGAAAGTCGGCGTTATCCGATTGCCCTCGTTTTACAGTGACCTGGATGGCAGGAATGTGAATGACCCCGATTACCGCAGTACCACCAGGGATGTCCAGAACCTCCTGGGGGAACTCCGGCAGGAAAATATTGATGGGCTGGTCATTGACCTGAGGGGAAACGGAGGCGGGGCTCTGGCCGAGGCGATCACACTCACCGGCCTGTTCATCAAAACGGGGCCCATCGTGCAGGTAAAGAATGCATCCGGCAAGGTTCGGATCAACCGCGACCCGGACCCCGGAATCACCTACGATGGCCCTTTAATGGTCCTGGTTGACCACAACAGTGCCAGTGCTTCGGAAATATTTGCCGGCGCAATCCAGGATTACAATCGCGGTCTGGTTGTGGGGGAATCCACCTTTGGGAAGGGGACGGTGCAAAACCTGGTCGACCTGAACCAAATCGTCGAAACGGATACCGATCTGGGCCAACTGAAAATCACCGTTGCACAATTCTTTCGCATAAACGGGGACAGCACCCAGTATCGCGGAGTCATTCCGGATTTCACCTGGCCGACAACCGAACCGGATGCCGATACCGGCGAAAGAGCATTCGAAAATGCGATCCCCTGGAGCCGTGTCGAGGAAACTCCATTCACCCCATACCAGGCCAAATTAACCAATCAGGCCTTCACCCGGGCCATTGAGGCCCATCACGCCCGGATCACCAACCAGCCGGAGTTCGATTATTTTCTCGATATCACCCGGCTCTACCGGGAAAACCGCGACCGAGATTTCGTTACCCTGAACCAGGAACAAAGACGGTTGAACCGTGAACAGCGTGACCGGGAACGGCTGGCTCTCGAAAACAACCGGAGAAAGGCGCTTGGACAGACCCTGTTTTCGGATATACAGTCGCTGGATGAAGATGAAGAACGCCGTACCCGGTCAACCGGAATTCATGGGTTTGACGACAGGCCCCCGGATGCGTTCCTCATGGAAAGCGCGAAGATACTCGTTGATTTCAACCACTTTTCAAACCCCGGAAACCCGGATTCCACTCTCGCCAAACTGGCCGACCAGGAAAGCCGCTCCCTGAATCAAGTGTGGCACAGCAACTAGGCAAAACGAATGAATGCCGGCCTTCCACTCTTCTTTCGGATACTCACCGGAACCAGGATTTTCCAGGGGAACGATCCCTGGAACCGATAATCCAGGGACATTGGACTCTCTTTTCGATCCCCTCCGCTGGCCATGAAATACTCTGCCTTTGCTGAAAAATTCAACCCGGAATGCGGTATTCTGCAACTGATGAATGACCTGAGCTACGCCATCAACCAGAACCGGGGCATCTGCATGCTCGGGGGCGGGAACCCTGCCGCCATTCCCGAAATGGAAGCCTGCTTCCGGTCGGAACTGAAACAGTTGATGGACCAGGGAAATGAATTTGAGCAGATGATCGGAAACTATGATGCTCCTCAGGGGAATCATCGTTTCATCGGCGCACTGGCTGAATTGCTGCAGGATACCTTTGACTGGCCCGTCACGGAAAAAAATATTGCCATCACCAACGGCAGTCAGGCCAGTTTCGGCATTATCTTCAATCTTCTGTCCGGAATATACGGGGACGGGCTGTCAAGGTACATCCGGTTGCCGGTGGCTCCGGAATACATCGGCTATGCCGATGTGGGCCTGGGAGGCAGCGAGTTGTTTCAAGCCACCAAACCCATCATCCGCATGGATGAAGACGATGAGATATTCTTCAAATACCGGGTGGACTTTGAAAACCTGGAACTCGGGGACGACTGTGCGGCAATCTGTCTCTCCCGACCCACCAATCCTACCGGAAATGTGGTCACCGACAGGGAATTGAAAAAACTGAGCGATCTGGCCAGTCACCGGGATATTCCGCTGATTATCGATGGAGCCTATGGGTTGCCGTTTCCCGGCATCCTGTTTGTTGAGGCCAATCCCATCTGGGAGGATCATGTCATTCTTTGTTTGAGCCTGTCCAAACTGGGATTGCCGGGCACCCGAACCGGCATTATTGTTGCGAACGAGGACCTGATCACCCTGATCAGCCGGTCCAACGCAATCTTCAACCTGGCACCGGGCCGGTTCGGACCGTCCCTGCTGACCCGGCTGGTCCAAAGCCGGGAACTCATTCCCATCTGCCGCGCCGTGGTGCAGCCCTATTACGAAAAACGGGTCACCCATGCTGTTCGCATGGTACGTGAACTGATGGCAGACATTCCCGTAAGAATTCACAAACCCGAAGGTGCCATGTTTCTGTGGCTCTGGTTTGAAGGGATGCCCATCTCCAGCGAAACCCTCTACCAGCGGCTCAGGCAACGGGGGGTTTTCGTCATTGCCGGTCATCATTTCTTTCCCGGTTTGCCAGAGCCATGGCAGCACAAGCACGAATGTATTCGCGTGTCCTATGCCGGGGATTCGCTGAAAGTCGAGCAGGGTTTGAGGATTATTGCTGAAGAGGTCAATCAGGCGTATGGTTTAATACCCCAGGCTGCCATCACCGCCGGAACCTAATCATGTCGAAATTACTGGTCATTAATAAAACCAAGGAAACGAAGGTTCCCTTTCTGCGCGGCATGCTGGTCAGGTCGCTGCAGGAGGCCGGTCTTGAATTTGCCGACGCGTACCGTGTGGCCACCAATTTACGGAACGACCTGGACAAGACCGACAAAATAACTGTCGAAGATCTGCGCAAGAGAATCAAGGAGGTCCTCACCAAACAACATCCCGATGTCATATTGCGAAACTACCAGCAGGAAAAAATCTTTCGCAAAAGTCTTTCAGTCGTCCGCGAGGATGGCAGCTCCGATCCCTTTTCAAGAGCCATTCACTACCAGCGTCTTGCCAATTCCACGATTCCACCCGAAAAATGTCTGGCGATCACCCGGAAAATTCACAGCAATCTGATTAAAAACAAAATAAAGAGAATCAGCTCTTTCGATCTGACGGTCCTGACCTACCAGATCATCGTAAAGGAAATCAACCAGAAACATGCCGACTATTACCTGATGTGGCGAGATTTCCTGCTGAACAGCTACCCGCTTCTCCTGCTGATCGGCGGAGTGCCCGGGTGCGGGAAAAGCACCATTGCAACGGAAATTGGAAACCAGTTGGGGATCGTCCGTATCCAGTCCACCGACATGTTGCGCGAAGTCATGCGTATCATGATCCCCAAAAAACTGTCCCCTTCCCTGCACACATCGTCTTTTCAGGTGGGCCGATCCATCAAGGTTTCAACCGTCCATGACAATAACCAGGACGATCATCTGCTATACGGTTTTCAGATGCAATCCGAGATGGTGGAAGTGGCCTGTGAAGCAGTCATTCAGCGGGCACTCAACGAAAACGTGTCGATGATCGTGGAGGGCGTTCACATCCGCCCGTCTATTCTGGAACGGATTGAGTCCTCGGAAGCGGTCGTCGTCCCGGTCTGCCTGGCCGCATTCTCCAAAAAAAGGCTGATCAAGTATATCAAGGGAAGGTCCGACAGCAACAAGCAGCGTCGGGCAAAACGCTATCTGAAGAATCTGGATGACATCTGGCAACTGCAGTCCATACTGCTTTCCGAATCGGACAATGCGGGGACTGAAATCATCGACAACCAGAGAATCGAGGAAACGATTGCAGACCTGATGAGCGTAATCGTTCAAGCCATATATTCACGATATACCGGGGAAATCGCTGCCCTGAGGAAACAATATTCATGACCCACAATCGGCTGAAGGGCATCGTATTCATTCTCGACGGGTTGGGCGACCGCCCCTGTGCAGAACTGGGTCGGTGTACTCCGCTTGAATATGCCGACACCCCCTATCTGGACAGGCTCGTCAGATTGAACCAAAGCGGGCTCATGGACCCGGTCCTGCCCGGTCTGCCTGTGGATACCCATACCGGTGTGGGGATTCTGTTTGGCATGTCTCCCCGGGATGCGACCAATCTGAGTCGGGGCCCCATCGAGGCCGCAGGAATCGACCTGAATCCACAGTACGGAGACCTGCTCTTCCGGGCCAACCTGGCCACGGTGGAAAGAGATGCCGACCACTTCAACATTCTGGACCGCCGTGCCGGCCGGATTCAGGACGGCGTGGCTGAACTGTGTGAAGCCCTGCAGGAACTGCAAGTGGGTGAGAACCTGTTTGCTTCCCTGTTTCCCGCAACCCAGCACCGATGTGTGCTTCTCATGCGAGGACCCCGGCTGTCTGCAGAAATCAGCGACACCGATCCCACCGGAAAAGCCATGCACCGGGGAATTCTGGAAGCCCATTCCCGAGACAGCAAGGATGAAAACGCGCAGAAAACCGCCGATGCAGTCAATGAATTCACCCGACTTTCCCACGACATTCTCTCCCGGCACCCCTTAAACCTGAAGCGTATTGACAATGGCGACCACCCGGCCAACGGCGTCATCACCCGGGGTGTTGGCATATATGGGGATTTCAGCAGCATTCTGTCGTATCTGCATCTCAAGACCGCCGTCATTGCAGGAGAAAGCACGATTCTGGGTCTGGCCAAGCTATGCGGGTTTACCGCCCTGTCGGACCCTTCTTTCACCGCCTTGCCGAATACGGATTTACGGAAAAAACTCGATTTTGCAAAATCTGCACTCAAAACCCATGACCTGGTCTATGTGCATATCAAGGCGACGGATACCACCGCGCATGACCGGAACCCCACCGCCAAAGCGAAATTCATATCGCATTTTGATTCGGTCCTGGCACAAAGCAAAATGGAAGAACATGTCATGGCTGTCTGTGCAGACCACTCTACGGATTCCCTGGTCGGCGAACACAGTGGTGATCCGGTTCCGGTCTTGCTGCACAACCCGGTGGGGAGACAGGACCTGGTCGAGCAGTTCGGTGAAAAGGCCTGCAGCATCGGATCATTAGGCCGGTTGAATGGCCAGGGATTCCTGGTCTCCACGCTGGATGCCATGGGATGTCTGCCCAACCTGAAGCCGTCCGATATGGCCTTTTATCAGCCCAATGACTAGCGACACGCGGGCTCGCTGTCGGCGCGCCTCGACCCGGTCGGTATTCCTGTTCGAAGCGCACGAGGGGCCAAAGGAACGCCATGATGGCGCGTTTTTGATGGAAAAAGCTATTTATACGACAAAAAAACGTTTTTTTGTCTGATAAGTGATTTTATTTGTCGCATAAAAATTTTTAGCGACCCATCCTCCGCCCCATGCCGAAGCGGATTCCCGAACAAGAGCTCAATGCCATTCTCACCGTCGTGGCGGCCTACTCGGAAGGCGTACCGGTCCGTACCATCCGCGAGGGGCTGCCCTACGAACTGCCGCCGCGGATGTTGCAGCGCCGCCTCGCCCTGCTGGTGGAACAAAAGCGGCTGGTCAGTTATATGTGAACGTTCACATATAACTGAATCACAGCACTGGTTGACCACCGACCATAACCAGTCGGCTCCCTGCTGGCGCCCTGCCGTTGTCAAGACCCTGAAATCAGGCAGACAACGCCCATACCCCTCCACATCCAGACTCCGCCTACTCTTCTATCAAGGGGAATCCAGCATGCTGCCCATTGTCACCTCATGTAGAATCAATCCACCATGCCAAAAAACGCTAACGACTCTTTAGCGTGGGATAGTCCTGCCCTAAGAGGGGTTGAATACCTGATTGTGCACCTGCGGATGCATCAGCAGGACACGGATTTGCTCGAACAGGTCCACCGGCAGCTGGTCCACTTCAACCGGCTGTTGGCCGTTCCCTCGCGTGGCGTGCGGCGCTGAGCGCAGGCGCGTCGTTGGGGTCCGAGTTCACCCGGTTTCTGGTCGGGCTGAACCCTTCACCGATCACCGCCATGGCGGTGTTGTTCGTGCTCGGGGCGATGGCCGGCAGTTTTGCCCACCTGGTGGCCGTGCGCCGGTCAATGGCCCTGTCCGGCGTGCTGCAACCCGGCAACGGGTGGTCGCCCGCGTCACGGTGCCCGCAGTGTCGTACGCCGCTGCGGCTGATCGAGAAACTGCCATTGCTCGGCTTTTGCTGGTGTCGCGGCCGCTGTCGGGCCTGCCAGGTGGCCATTCCCGGCCACTACCCAGGGGTGGAGGGGATCGCGGCGGTCGCTTTTGCGGGGCTGGGGTGGCGCCTGGGGCTGTCCTTCGAACTGGTTGCGGCGTTATGGCTGCTCACCGCCCTGCTCATTTTGAGCCTGATTGATTGGTGGCAACACCTGTTGCCGGATGACCTGGTCTATCCTCTGCTGTGGGTCGGGCTGGGCATCAACTGCACTGAATTGATGGTGGATCTGCGCTCGGCCGTGATCGGCGCGATGGCCGGTTATGGCGTCTTGTGGTTGGCCGACCGGGCCTGGCAATGGCGCACCGGACAACGGGCCATCGGGCCCGGGGATTTGAAGCTCACGGCGGCCCTCGGGGCCTGGCTGGGTTGGGCGGCGTTGCCGTTGCTGCTCGCGATGGCGTTTTGCAGTGCGGTGGTGGTTCAGCACACGCGGGTGTTATTACGCCGTGCCCACCGCGCCGAGGCCTTTGCGCTGGGGCCGTATCTCGCGGCGGCGGCGTTTGTGCTGCTCGGGTGGGGCGAGCCGTTGAGACGATGGACCGGGGGCTGAGCCATGGCGCTCATTACGCGACAACCCCATTGCGAAGGGGAGCATGATCGAGTGATCAATCATAAAACAATAAGAATGTTGGTTCAGGGTCCGCTTCCCCGGCCCGGTCGATTACCCGCCTACTGGTTCACCGTATACAAACCGGTATTTATGAACCGTACCGTCAGGGGATGTTACCGTCCATTCCCCGTGCACTTCACCATTCACCATCGGGTATTTATGAACCGTACCGTCCGGGGATGTGGTCGTCCAGTGGCCGTGTTGTTTACCATCCACATACGGACCTTTGTCAACCCTACCGTCCGGGAATGTGATCGTCCAGTGGCCGTGTCTTTCACCGTCCACCATCGGGCCTTTAGCATTCAGACCGTCCGGGAGTGTGATCGTCCAGTGGCCGTGTCTTTCACCGTCCACCATCGGGCCTTTAGCATCCAGACCGTCCGGGGATGTGGTCGTCCATTCCCCTTGTTGCTTGCCGTCCACAAACGGGCCTTTGCCAACCATACCGTTCGGGGATGTGATCGTCCATTCTCCATGCTCTTTGCCGTCCACAAACGGGCCTGTTCTAACCTTACCGTCCGGGAATGTGATCGTCCATTCTCCATGCTCTTTGCCGTCCACAAACGGGCCTGTTTTAACCTTACCGTCCGGGGATGTGATCGTCCAGTGGCCGTGTCTTTTACCGTCCACATATTGGTTATGGTCCGCCCATCCGGTGACGGTGGCGGATAGCAGCAGGGCAAGGCCCAGTATTCGGATGATGGGTTTCATGGTTCAATCCTCGCCAGTGGGTCGGCCGATTATACCAGTATGGCACCACCCAATCATCATTTTTGAGTCTCTGAAGGTACAACACCACATCCCCGCTTTACGGCCTTGACTGACAAACGATAACGTACCTGTCCCCCTGCAACCGGACCGCCGGCATTGGAGTAGCTAGTGTCTGAGAGAAAACCCCCTGATTTTGCGTAATCGGATGACTGAAATCAATTTTTGCAGGTTCCCTCCGACGGATGCGGAGGAGATTTTCTCTCAATGCCGCTTATTTTCAGCGGTCTGAGGCACGATTTGGTGGAATTGTACGCTCCAGGCCATAGGAGGCCCTCCCCGTCGGTGCGGGGGCAGGTCTGACCGGGTGAAAAGGGCGTCAGGCAGCCAGACGGTGCCGCTCATGATGCGTTTTCTCCGATTTCTGTAACATCCGGCCGAGGCGCTGCAGGTTGGCAGCAACGATAGCCAGCCCGACGGTTCTCTCGAACCCGTCGGCTCCCTTATCTGACGTCCAAGTCTGGTTTAAGGCGCTGAGGGATGGTCTCTTGCTCAGTTTCTCGAATGCGCACGCTATACTTGGTTTAGCTTCCACTGATGGGTATCTGCATGGAGCCCGCGAAAATTTGTATAAAGTCACCCAGTCTGATTGTTTTCTGAACACTGTGGGTGCTTTCCAGATCATTCTCGGGCCTATTTTTCTGTTCTTGGTTCTATTAACACTACGCAACCGTTTCCGTATCGGATAACGAGGGATTCAAGACATCCACGGTCTAATCGATTTCATGGTCAATACTATGGCTGGTGCAATAAGATTTGTGCTGGATTACCGTTCGGACAGGGAACGGGGCTATGGATTCGAACAGTCCTCCGCTGCGGAGCGCGGCTCAATTCAACATAGGAGATACGCCACCATGAGTAAGCATAAAGCGACAGCGTTCGAGAATCCAGCGGAATTCAGTGATCCGATTCAGGACCTGATTCGATCTGGAGCCCGTCAGTTGATCCAGTCAGCGATTGAGGCCGAGCTTCAGTCCTTGCTGGACATCTATCAGGACGAACAGACTGTCGCCGACCATCGGTCGGCGGTCCACAATGGCCACCTGCCGAATGCTTATTGGAAAAAGGGAAATGCAGCAGGGTTCTTTGGGAACCCTCGGCAACGGATTGAAATGAACCGCATCCGATCATAGAATTCCCGGGGTATCCGAATTCAAGGAAATGATGGGTCTTCTGCGGTTCAGCGCCCTGGCGAACAACAGTCGAGCATCTGTCAACCCGCCCGATTACCCGTCGATGATTTCGACAGACAATTCTATTTCGACGGACTGCAGATATTCCCGTTCTGTTTCAAGATCAAAAAGCGTGAGCGGGTGTGCCTGTACCCACTTTTCAGGGAGTTGCAATTTCAATTTCCTTTTCTTTGGCCTTAATCGAATATGTGACAGACCAATCGGAGTCCTTCCACGGTAAAAGGTTACGGCAAGACGCAGCAATACGGTCAAATAAACCACTTTTTTTCTCCAGACCTTCGGCAACCACTTTATCTGCCGAACATCAATTTCCTGCCGATGATTCAGGACCAACAAGGAGAGAATCCTTTGAACATGACGGGAAAATCCATCAATGTCACTGTTTTCAACAATGTAGGCACTGTGCTGGTTGTACTGACTGTAGGAAATGGTGATTCCAACCTCGTGCAACTGGGCCGCCCAGATAAGCAACTTTCGGTCAATATCGGATGACAGATTCCATTTTCCAGCGACCTGGCCCAAAAACAACAGCACAAGCTGTTCTATCCTTCGAGATTGACCCGGGTCGGTTTTGAATTGGGCCAGCAACGCACTGACCCCCTGAAATCGCGAGTCTTCATTGTGTAAGCGGTTGATTAATTCATACGCAACCCCTTCCCGTAACGCTCCTTCCGACGCCTCCATTCGATCAATCTGCAGGGCATCGAAAATCGTCTCCAGAATAATATACCCCCCCACCAGAACCGGGCGCCTTTGCTCCGTGATCAGGTCCAGATTCCCCCAGTGCCCGGCTTCCAGTAACCATGCCCTGGTTTTCTGCAGACTTTCCGGGGATATCCAGTCCTGCCTCAACCCCAGGGAAATGCCAAGTCGGTCAATGGCTTTAATCGTGCCCGACGTGCCAACGGCCTCATCCCAACCGTCCTGTTGATACAGTGCCACCACGGTTTCCAGCTTGCGAAGTATGAAAGTCCGGGCCTGCAGAAGCCGGTGGTCAGAGATATGGCCATCCGGGAAGAACCGTCTGCTGATGCTGACACAACCCATATACAGGCTGTCCATGCGCATGGGCTTGAAGCCCTGACCTATGATGAGTTCAGTGCTGCCGCCTCCAATGTCAACCACCAGCCGCCTTTTCCCACTCGTTGCAAGATCAAATGCGGCCCCAAGATAGACCAGTCTGGCCTCTTCGTGCCCCGATATGACTGAAATTGGATGCCCAAGACTGGCCTCGGCTTCCTGGAGAAACGCGCTGCTGTTTTTGGCTGCCCGCAATGTGTTGGTCCCAACCGCTCTTATCCGATCCATCGGAATATTTTTCAATCGCTGCCTGAAACGCTGAAGACATTCGAGTGCCCGGTCTTGTGCCTCCCTGGACAGATGGTTGTTTTCATCCAGACCGGCCCCCAATCGGACCATCTCCTTTACCCGGTCGATGAGTTTGGTATGGCCCTGCCTCCCCTCCTCGGCAATCACCATGTGGAAGCTGTTTGATCCAAGATCAACGGCGGCGACATACTTTTCAACGCTCATTGTTTTCGTACTCTACGGGGCTGGCTGGATAGGGTCATAAAAAATCATGCCGCAGGTCCGGTTCGCAGTGGAACCAGTGGTTCGTTTCATCAAAATATTGACCCGTCAGGCAAGGTCCAGATCGAATTTTCACCAGCGAAATGGGGTCGTCCGCTTCGCGTGGTCTGGAGTCGATAACACCAATGCTGCCCTCGCGACCTGTTTCCTCATTGCCCTGCCCGCTCCTCCACCGAATTGGGGTAGAATCATACCGTGCGCATCAATACCTGTAAATCAATTTGAGAAACGAACCGCTAGTGACTGAATTTCCGTTGGAAAACTCGCATCTTGAGTCGATCGTTAATGCGGGACTGTACCAGGCATCTTCCCCTTTATAACTCCAAGAGACCGAATCATAACCACGAAAGCAACAGCAAGAGCCACGCAATTATCGGAACCCGCGTCCTACCAGGATGTGCTGGAGGCACCACCTCACAAGGTGGCCGAGATCATTGCCGGTACACTGTACATGAACCCACGACCCGCATCCAGGCATGCCTGGGCATCGACAGGGCTCGGGGAAGCCATTGGCCCTCCTTTCAACCGCGGCCGGGGCGGACCGGGTGGCTGGTGGATCATTGATGAACCGGAGTTGCATCTGGGTGAGGATATCCTGGTTCCCGATCTGGCGGGCTGGCGCCGGGAACGGATGCCGGACTATCCCGATGTGGCATATTTCACTCTGCCCCCGGATTGGGTATGCGAGGTCCTCTCGCCCTCGACCAGGGCACTGGATCGGGGAAGGAAACGTGACATCTATGCCCGGGAAGGCGTTGCATACCTCTGGTTCGTTGACCCCGATGCGCGCACTCTGGAGGCTTTTGAGTTGAGAGAGAGTCAATGGGTTTTGCTAAAGACTCTGACGGGCAACGACCCCGTCTCTCTGCCGCCCTTCGATGCGATCAGTTTCAGCCTTGGCGACCTGTGGCCCGATTCATGATGCCGTTTGGCCTGCGTGTGGACCCTGGTTGTGTCGCTGAATGTGTTATTTCCATGGTTGCCAGTGGCTTGTCTATCCAATGCGTTTTCTTAAATCCTCAATGAAGTGCGAAAGCGATAAAATGGTTGTGCCGTGGGAGGGGAATTTGTCCTCGCCAGTGTGTACAACAAATTTTCCTTTACCCTCAGGTCATCACACGTCATGTGAAACCAGTGAATCGGGGTAGAATCATACCGTGTGCATCAATACCTGCAAATTAATTTGAGAAACGAACCACTAATAACTGAATTTCCGTTGGAAAACTCGCGTCTTGAGTCGGTCGGTGATGCGGGACCACATCAGGCGTCTTCCTCTTTGTAACTCCAGGAGACCGAACCATGATCACGAAGGCAACCGCAAGAACCACGAAATTATCGGAACCCGTGTCCTACCAGGATGTGCTACATGCCTATAACCGTTTTATGCCGACAATGCTCATCAAGTAATTGATTAAGCGGAGATTGATGTTCAAATTGTCGGCATAAAAAGTTTCACAGGGCATCAAGATACGCCAGCAATGCGTCATCCGGCTGATAGGTTCCCTCCGGTACTTCGGTGGGACGGGTCTGATCCATCGCCTGTTTCTTGATCTCCATGTCCGCATGGAGGTAGATTTGGGTGGTTTCCACCGACTCGTGACCGAGCCACAGGGCAATCACTGTACAACTGACCCCACTGCGCAGCAGTTCCATCGCCGCGGTGTGTCGCAGCGTATGGGGACTGACCCGCTTATCCCTCAGTGACGGGCAGGTCTGCCCGGCCATGCGGGTGTATTTGTGCACAATGCGCTCAATACCATCCCGGCTGAACCGTTTTTGGCGGTTGCTCACAAACAGCGGTCTGTCCGGTGCTCCGGTGTTTTCCTGGAGCCATTGCGACAGGGCCGCACAACTGTCAGGACGCAGGGGGGTAGCTCGTTGCTTGCGGCCCTTTCCCAGGCACTGGACCGCGGCCTGTGAAGGGGAATCGAGCGCCACATCGCCGATATTGAGGCGGATCAGTTCCGACACCCGAAGACCGGTCTGCAGGGCGACCAGCAATATGGTTCGGTCACGTCGTCCGATCCAGGTGGACAGGTCGGGGGCCGAGAGCAAGGCATCGGACTCAGTGGAATCCAGGAAGTCGATGGGCCGTTTCGTCTGACGCTTCGCCGGAATCGCGAGAACCTGTTGGCACTGCAGCAGCAATGCGGGTTCACGGATCGCAATGTATTGGAAGAAGCTGACAATGGCCGCTCTGCGTGTATTACGGGTACGGACCCCATTGTTGCGGTGGTTTTCCAGGTGGGACAGAAACCCGGACACCAGATCGGCATCCAGGTCGGTGACGAACAGGTCGGTGGGCAGTCGCCCGGTTTGCTGGCAGGTATAGTCGAGCAACAACCGGAAGGTATCCCGATAACTGGCTACGGTATGGGGACTGACCGCTTTCTGATGGATGAGTCGGTCAGAGAAGAAAGACTGCACATGGGCGGGCAGCGCATGGGCCTCAAGTGGGTTCATGACGATTCCCTCCGGTGCACGAGGGCCTGTTCGGCCCGTTGGGTGACCCATTGCAGCAATTCAGGGACCGATTCGAGGTACCAGTACGTGTCACGGGGATTTTTGTGTCCAAGCCAAGTACTCAGCTTGTACATCTCGCGGTCAGGGTCCAGCCCGAACCGATTCCAGTCGAGGAGCGTATGCACGGCAAAGGTGTGACGCAGGTCATGCAGTCGAGGACCGTGGCCACGATGGCGGGATGAGTTTTGTTCCCGCAGACCAATGGTATGACTGACCCGGGCAAAGTTATATTGTGCCGAATGGATGCTGATTCGTTGACTCTGCTCGTCCAGGAAGAAGGCGGGAAGACCGGTAGAACCAAGTAGGCGGTCCCGCGCCGACCGGTACGCCACCAGCCGTTGTGCGGTGCACCCGGTGATGGGAATCATTCGATGGCCGTTGTTCTTGGCATGACGAATCCGCAGTACCGCGGCTTCGGTATCCACATCCTGATCATCCAGTCCCAGGGCCTCGCCGATCCGCATTCCCGTCACGGCCAACAAACCGAACAGGGTCGCATAGGTGGGCCCCCGCAGACCGCGCGGTGAGGACAGTTGTGCCGCCGTGGTGGTGAGATCGGTGATTGTTTCGGTGCGATAGATATAAGGGGGTGGCCGATGACGACGGCGAGGAATCAAGCCGG
The DNA here is from genome assembly GCA_965214055.1 of Candidatus Poriferihabitaceae bacterium. Lineage (GTDB taxonomy): Bacteria > Pseudomonadota > Gammaproteobacteria > Arenicellales > Poriferihabitantaceae > WTGA01. Next base: position 2,481,535 of record OZ243931.1, on the reverse strand, counting down.
GTGGAGGCACCTCCGTTTGGGGTTCCAGGGCGTGCAGCCAACGGGCAAAGGTGCGCACATAGCTGAGTCGATTGAACCAGGTTTGTTGACTGGCAGATCCGTACTGCTCTTTCCACTGCCAAAACAACTCCGTGGTCACGTAGTCGGCCCCCTGATTGACCGCAAAGGTCGCAAATGTGTTCAATATATGAACCGCACTGATGGACAGGCCGGTGCCGAAGTCCTGTCGCTGGGCGAGATACTGGGCCACGCGTTCGGTGATTGAAATCATTGAACACCTCCGGGCACCGGCCACGGACGTGCCAGGGGACGCAGGGCATCCAGATCATACCGGGCATACACGGTGGTCGACCAGGTAGAACGATGGCGCAGGACATCGCCGACCTCCTCCAGGGACGACCCCTGGCCCAACAGCTTCATGGCCAGGCTGTGGCGCAGGGCATGTACCCGCACCTTCCCTTGGGGCGGAATCAGACCGGCTTGTTTATAGGCTGCGCGCAACGCCCGGCGGAAGGTATTGGGCGAGATGATCGGAGGATACGGGGCCTGGATGCAGACGAACACATGCCGCGCGTTCCCCTTGCGCCCATCACGCAGCCAGGTGACGAGGGCTTCGCCGACATCCACCGGGATCGGCATGTGGTCGCGTTGTTGGCCTTTGCCGCGAATCAGCATCCGGCCTGCTCCCCAGTCGATATCCTCCAGCCGAAGGGCGATCACTTCCTGTGCCCGCAGGCCAAGACGGGCCATCAGCAGGAACATCGCCACATTGCGCAACGCACGGGGCTGGCCACCCCGCATCGCTTCGAGTAGCTTTTGAACGAAATCGGGTTCAAGATGTCGGGGCAATCCATCGGGTGGACGGGTTGTCGTCGACCGTGGAATCGCCGTGGACAGATCCTGTAGGGTCCGTCCACTGTAAAACAGAAACCGCAGGAGGTTGCGGACATAGCGAATGCGCCATCTGGACTTGCCGGGACAACGGTGCAGGTAAGTGAACAGAACATCGGGGGTGAGAGAGGTCAGGTCCTCGGCCGTTCCGGTGGTCGTACAACAAAATGACAGGAAGTCTTTCAACTGATGGCGATAGACCGTTAATCGGCCGGACATCCCCCGGTGGTGCCGGAGCCAGTGGTCATATTCTTCGCACAGCTGTTCCGGAGAACCGGGGGTGGGCGGCGGTGGACTCACGGCAGCCACCACGCCGGCCTGCACCAGATGGTCGGTGAATCGACGGGCAACCATCGTCAGGTCCCGCTCCATATAGGCGGAGCCGGTTTTCGGGCAGGTGTCCGCGAGGGTGAGGAAAACCCCCGCATCCAGTCCATCGGGAACCAGATCGCGGGCCCTGGCCTCGGCGCAAAGGAGATCCGTGAACCGCCGTAAAGTCTTCATGTAGCGCGCACAGTAACCCTGTTCGGCCAGGGATTCCAGGAACGCCGTTTGGTGCGGCTCAAGCCAGGATGAAATCATCGACGGGGGGGTCGATGGGCTGGGGGGTGGATTCAAAGTCATGGATATTTCCTCTTTGTTAATAAACAAAGAGAAAACATAAACCATAAAAGTGCTCCACCGTCATCGCTCTTCCAGCCATTGATATCGGTGGAGAGCTTTCCAACCAAACACACCATCGGCACAGGGATCCGGTTGACGGTGCCGATACTATTCCATTTTGATTTTACCGTCCCTGTGAAACTTTTTTATGCCGACAATTTGAACATCAATCTCCGCTTAATCAATTACTTGATGAGCATTGTCGGCATAAAACGGTTATAGGCATATTCGAGATACCAGTACGTATCCGAGACATTGGCATGCCCGAGGTAGGTGGACAGGGCCAGCATGTGACGGCTTGGGTCGGCCTCGGGAGCGAGGTTCTCAATGGACCGGACAGCAAAAGAGTGTCGTAGGGAATGAGGCGTGGTGCCTCGTGGTGCACCGGGCTTGCGGATACCGGTCTGTTCCGCGAGACGCCGGAAGATGATCTCGGTATAGGTTTTGCCGGGCGGTCGACCGGTGGACGCGAGCACGAACAGATGCTCATCCTGGGTTGATGCCTTACGCCGGACCACCAGATAGCGATTCAGTGCCTCCCAGGTGGTAGGATGCAGGGCGACCATTCTGGACTTGCGGAACTTGGTGTCTCGGATAATCAGACCATCGGAGGTAAGGTCCTCCAGAGTCAGTGATCGGGCCTCGCTGACACGCATTCCGGTCACCGCGATGAGCCCGAACAGAGTCTGCCAGGTCAGCGGCGTGAGGGTGCCCACCGGTCCGATGGACAGTGCGGCTGTCAGCAGGGCCTGAATCTCCTCGACCGAGATCAGATACGGCGAGGGTCGGCGGCGGGACCTCGTGACGGGCATCCTCGGCATGCAGCCAGACGGCAAAGGCGTGTACCGTGTACAACCTTTCGACTCGCTGATGCCGTGATGACCCCATTGCGGCCCATTTCAGCGCAGTATCGGCCTGGATCACCGTCTCGTGGCGGTCTTCGGCAAATCGGGCAAAGCTCTGCAACATGTATTGGTTATTGATGAACCGGTAGCCAAGCTGCTGTTTCATGGCAACAAAGCGGTTGGCATGTTCGGTCAGGGTGACTGTCTTGTTCATTTTTCCACCCCCTCACCGATCCACGGTTGGGCGACTTCCTGCAACATCACCGTATCGGTTTTGGCATAGATCATGGTGGTGTCCATGGATTTGTGGCGCAGCAGGTGGGTGGCTTGGCTGTGTCGAAACACATGGGCTCCGCGGCCGGCAAAAGTTTTGACCCCGGCCCGGTCCAGTGCTCTGCGTACCATTATGCTGATCGCGCTCGAATCAGAAAAAGGCCGGTAGGGTGCGACCGACCGAAGAAACACGTTCTCTTCGTCCACCTTTGGCCGACGTTTCAGATAGGCAACCAGTGCATCACCGACCTCCTGGGGAAGCGGCAGTATGGCCTGTCGTCGGGACTTTCCCGACACTCGAATCTCGGCCCGCTCCCAATCGATGTCGTTCATGCGCAGGGCCACGATATCCCCGGCCCGCAGTGCCAGTCGTGCCAGCAACAACAGAATGGCCCGATCGCGCAGGCCCACCGGGCGAGCATCGCAAGTCTCGATGGTGCGCTCAATGTCGTCGGTGGAAATATACCGGGGAAGGGACGACAACCGCCATTGCGGCACCGTCGGCACGGCCTCGACCAGGGCAGCCGGGATGCAGCCTTTCGAGACCAGGAATCGAAGGTACACACACATTGAGGTGGTCAGACTTTGGGCATAGGTTCGTGACCGATGCTCGATCTGTTCCCACAGCACCTTGCGAATCCGTGCGGCGTCGTAGGCATCCGGGTCGACTCCGAGACCGGGCAGAACCGCTGACATCCGTCGGATATGAGCTCGACAGGTACACCTGCAAAGGCTCCGGGTGTGTTCAAGCCAGGTCGAGAACTTCTCTAGAATGTCCGGGAGAGGGTCCTTGTGGGGGGCTCCATGGGTGGAATTCGCCCAATGGTCGCAAGATGCACCATGAACCGGGACAGCCTGCTTCTATTTTTATCACTGTCGGAAGACCGGATGCGTTGACCATAAAAGACGCCGGGGAGAGAGCAGACAAACAAACGATGATGGAATTGTTCGAGGACCGCCGGGGTCAGTTCGCGTAGCGGAAGTCGGGAGAGATGGAGCCAGACAATCAGTCCAGTGCAGGTCTTCTGATAGTCCTGAATGGTGGAAGAGGAATAACCATCCGTGCGTAACCGGTCGGTAAAATCATCTACAAGGCGGAGGTTGTCGTCGAGATCCCCCGGGGTGGCAATCCATTCTTCCTGCTCCAGATAGCGGACGAAGTGCATGAGTTCGGGGGAGGTGAGACGTTTGGCCCAAGAGCGGAACCGAGCCGATGCCGGGGCAACGGTGCAACCATCACAGTCGTGCTGAAGGAATCGGTGGATGATAAAACCATCGACGGTTCCAAGATCAATATCATTGCACGCTAGCCAGGTAAGGAAGTGATGGGCGGGATATCGATAATCGCTGAGATGCTTCTCGGTTATACGCCCGGGAAGTCCGGAGGCATCAATAAACCCAGCAATGAGGGCATCATGATGGATCTGTAAAGGGGTTGCCAGAATCTGGCGATGGGGTTTTGAGTACATTGGTAGTTCTCCATTGAATTACAAGGGAGAACCACTCTACCCGGAGAACGGTGGTCAAATAAAATGCCAAGTAAAAATGCCCGGAAAACCGCATGGTTAAGCCATTCCTGGCCGACAACTTGGCATTTTATTCCACTTGGCATTTTGCTTTAAATCCCAAGCTTGGGATTTCAGACAAACAGAGACTGGACTCGTGGTACCGCACCGCATCAACTCCCGGTAATGATGTCATGCGACCCACGGAAAAACTCTTAATTGCTTTAGTCGGCTCTTCATGGCAGACAGGCTTGCTTCTCTGTCAAAAGAAGGTATGCTGTTAATAGTATATTAACCAATATAAAAGGTAATTCAAAGAATATGACTGGCAGAAACACATTGACCACCGCACCCCCTTATCCCGTGGAACAGGTGCTGAAACAGTTGGGGGCCAACCTGCGAACCGCAAGGCTCCGGAGAAACCTGCGAATCCAGGACGTTGCGGAGAAGATCGGCACCGGTCCGCGCCCGGTATCTAATGCCGAGCAAGGCAAGCCTTCCACCACCGTTGCCGTCTACATTGCGTTGCTTTGGGCGTATGACCTGCTGGATGCCTTGAAAGAGATTGCGGACCCGGCACTTGACAAGGAGGGGCTGGCACTCACCCTGCCCCGTGAGCGTGCCCGAGCCCGCCAGCCGGAAAGTCTGGACAACGATTTCTAGGTTCGTCGAATGAACGACGCGTGCTACGTGTACATCGTGCTGCCTGGCGAGACAGCGTTCGTAACGGCCGGTAAATTCGTGCTCGCCGCTGACCGGCACAGGAATCCGATCGGCAAATTTGTCTATGGGAAAAGCTACCTCTCCCGTGAGAATGCCGTTGCGATCGATCCGGTGGAACTCAAGCTCACAACCGAAATATTCGAGACGAGACGGCTCCAGGGCATTTTCGGAGCACTCCGCGACGCGGGCCCGGATTACTGGGGTCGGCGGGTCATCGAAAAATATTCCGGCAAAGCAAATCTCAGTAAACTGGATTATCTTCTGTATTCGCCGGAAGACCGCGCCGGCGCCCTGAGCTTCGGCCTGAATCGGGAACCACCAGCACCGCGGAGAAAATTCTCCCGCACCCTGGACTTGGCCAAGTTACAGCAACTGACCGATGCAATCATTGCTGATGAAGAACTGCCAACCAGTGCGAACGCTGAACAAGCGGAAGCATTGCTGCTCGCCGGCACGTCCATGGGAGGCGCACGCCCGAAAGCAGTCATACAAGACGATGACAACCTGTGGGTTGCGAAATTCAATCACCCGGATGACCGTTGGAATCACGCACGTGTCGAGCACTCAATGCTACTGCTTGGCCGTGAATGCGGTCTGCAGACAGCGGAGAGTCGAGTCGAGACGGTTGGGGGCCGTGATGTGTTGATGGTCAAGCGCTTTGATCGGGCCAACGTTGCAACGGGCTATCGACGTGCGCGACTGTTGAGCGCCCTGACAATACTCCGTGCAGAGGATTCTCACGTCGGCCGGGACAAATGGTCCTATCCCCTGCTGGTCGAAGAACTGCGGCGAATATCGGCACGGCCGCAGCAAGATGCTCAGGAACTCTTCCGGCGGATGTGCTTCAATGCGTTGATCTCGAATACGGACGATCATCCCCGAAATCACGCCATCATCGCACTGGATGCCGACTGGAGGCTGTCCCCTGCCTACGACTTGGTCCCATCGATGCCCATCAGCACCGAACGACGCGATCTTGCCCTCATCTGTGGCGATATGGGGCGCTATGCAAATGTTGACAACCTGTTATCCCAACATGCACGATTTCTACTGAATCGTGATGATGCCGATGCGACGATCCAGACCATGGAGCAGGTTGTGCGCCACCGCTGGTACCACATCGCCCGGGCCGGGGGTGTTACCGAACGGGATTGCGAGCGAATCTCAAGCGCATTTGTGTACCCTGGCTTTCGTTTCAATCACGGTACTCTGAGTTAGTCTGCGTCACGGAACTGTCGCAGCCTGCACACTGGAGTTTAACTGCACAACAACCCGGTCCAGTTCCAGCGTTTCAACTGCCGGTTCGGGGACACCCTGCGTCGGTCATCCCGGGCACTATACCGGAAAATAATCGGAGATGAGCAATTGCAATCGGCGCTTTCCCCGGTATTCATTCACATCCAGCTGGTAGATGACATGGATTCTCTTCAGCACCGGCGCTTTCTCTCCCGGATCAATCGCCCTGAATACAATCGCTTCAAATTTCCACTTCCTGTGGAAAGACTGTAATGTCAGCCTGAGATGTTGTTCCCCGACTATCCTGGAATGCAACACCTTGAACTCCCCTTCAAACAAGGGGATGGGAAACCCCTGGCCCCAGGGTGCCGCCATCCGGATGTCTTCCGCATTTTCAAGGGTGATGTCTTCCTCCGCAAGATCGCCATCGGTATATACGGTGGACAGATCACCCGCCTCACTGAAAAACCGGGTTACATGCCGGTAAAAAGCCTGTGCAAATGAATCGAGATCATCGCCATGGATCGTCAGCCCTGCCGCCATCGCATGGCCCCCGAATTTTTTAATCAGCCCGGGATTCTCACTGGCAATGGTTTCGAGCAAATCCTTGATGTGCAGGCCACTGATGGACCTTGCGGAACCCGACAATTGATCCGTTCCACTGGCGGCAAATACGATCGCCGGTTCGTCCGTTTTTTCCCTGATCCGGGAAGCCACCAACCCGGTGACCCCCTGATGCCAATCAGGATGAAACAGGCAAAACCCAAGATTTGTGACGGTATCCACCGCCTTTCTTGAGGATCGGTTTCCCAACACGGCGGCAACAATCCGCATCGCATCCGCCTGCATCTCTCCCTGGACTTTCTGTCGGTTGCGATTGATGGTTTCCAGGGGCTGAGCCAGTTTTCTGGCCTCGTCCATGGATTCGGACAGCAAACATTCAATCCCCATGGAGATATCCTCCATGCGCCCCGCTGCGTTCAGCCTCGGGGCCACCCCAAAACCCAGGTCCTGTGAAGTGAGATTTCGAAAATTCCGGCCTGAACTTTCAAGCAGGGCCATGATTCCCGGCCGGCACCTTCCGGCCCGGATCCGGGATATCCCCTGGGCAACCAGAATGCGGTTGTTGTAATCCAGCGGCACCAGGTCTGCCACGGTCCCGAGTGCGACCAGGTCAAGATATTCGGCCAGATTCGGTACCGGAATCTGCCGGGTTTCAAACCAGCCCACCGCATTCAGCTTCGCCCTGAGCAGCACAAGCAGGTAAAACATCACGCCGACTCCCGCCAGCATCTTGCTGGGAAACGTGCAGCCGGGTTGATTGGGGTTCACGATGACATCCGCCGGGGGCAGTTCCGGGCCGGGCAAATGATGGTCGGTGATGATCACCCGGATGCCCGCTGCCTGCAAAACACCCACCCCCGCGAGACTGCTTATTCCGTTGTCGACCGTAATGACAATGTCGGGGGATTTCTGTATGGCCACTTCGGCAATTTTTTCCGACAAACCATACCCGTATTCGAATCGGTTGGGGACGAGATATTCCACATTCTTGGCGCCAAATGAACGAAGACACAACAGGCCAAGGACGGTTGCGGTGGCACCATCGGTATCATAATCCCCTATAATCAGTATCTTGTATTGCTTTTGCATGGACACATGGAGCATCTCGACTGCGTCGGAACCGTGTTTTAACAATGCCGGGTCATGCAGCCGGGAAAGCGGGTATTCAAGTTCTTCCGGGTCTGAAACACCCCGGTTTTCAAAGATCCGCTTCAACAGGGGAGAAACGGTGACGCGGGTGTTGGGGGTCAGGCTCAGGGAAACCCGTGGCGTACGATGACAATATTTTTTTTTCTGGGCAGGCCTGTCCATATCATTGATGCCTGGATCATTGACGCCTGGCCGGGTGAATATCAGGAACCCCCGGGGCAGATTCCCTGTTTCCTCCAGCCCCCCTGCAGGCACTGGAATGATCCGATTTTCCCCCTGTCGGGGAAGCAGGCTGCCAGGTGCCTGCCAAAGCGGTTTTCACCGCTTGGGGAGACATCATTGATTGGCACTCGCTTTGACCACTTTCTCCCGTCCCGGAAGGAAATCATGACAATTGCTCAAGCCGGATTTTGACCACGCTGCCGTTCACGGTATCGAGCTTTTCCACTTCTTCCAGGGCCCTCACCAGATTGCCTTCCCGGGTCGTTTGGGTCAGCATGATAATCGTAACGTCTTCGTTCGGCCGGCCTCTTCCCTTTTGGATCACGCTGTCAATGCTGATATCGCCGCGCCCGAAAATGGTTGCGATGGAGGCCATTACCCCGGGACGGTTGATGACACTCATGCGAAGATAGAAGGCCGTTTCAATTTCTTCCATCGCCAGTATCCGCATATCGATGATCGCATCGGGCTGAAAGGCGAGATGCGGAACCCGGTTTCCCGGGTCTGTGGTGATCGTACGGACAACATCGATGAGGTCAGCGACGACCGCGGAGGCCGTGGGTTCAGAACCCGCACCGGCTCCATAATACAACGTTGGGCCGACGGCATCGGATTGTACGAGGACCGCATTCTTGACCCCGTTTACGTTGGCAATTAACCGGTTTTTCGGGATGAGGGCCGGATGCACCCGCAATTCCACCCCATCGCCGGATTTTTTCGCGATCCCGATGTGCTTAATGCGATAACCCAGTTCCCGGGCATAGGTGATGTCTTCGCTGGTGATTGCGGTAATCCCCTCGACATGGACACGACTGAACCGAAGAGAAATCCCGAAGGCAATGGAAGCCAGGATGGTCAGCTTGTGTGCGGCATCAATCCCTTCAATATCGAAAGTGGGGTCCGCTTCCGCATACCCCAATTCCTGGGCCTCGGCCAGAACGTCATCGAAATCACACCCGGCTTCATCCATCTGGGTCAGGATATAGTTGGTTGTCCCGTTGATGATTCCAGCCAGCCACTCGATTCGATTTGCCGACAATCCTTCACGGATGGCCTTGATAATGGGAATACCTCCTGCAACCGCCGCCTCAAACGCGACAATCAGACCTTTTTCCTGGGCTGACTTGAAAATCTGATTCCCGTGAATCGCGATCAGCGCCTTGTTCGCAGTGACAACATGCTTGCCATTGTCCAGTGCCTGGGTCACCGCCTGCAAGGGGATGGTCTCTCCGCCCATGACCTCGACAACAATCTGTATATCCGGATGGTTGACGATTTCAAACGGGTCCTGGGTGATGACCAGGGTGTCGAGATTCACCGGGCGGGGCTTGGAAACATCCCGGACCGCGGCGCCAATGACCCGAATCTCACGACCCGCACGCCGGGTAATTTCCTCCGCATTGCGTTGTAAGACAGAGAGTGTTCCGCTCCCCACAGTGCCTAGCCCAATCAGGCCAATATTGACCGCTTTCACAGTAAGTTCTTATAATTCTTGGTAAACTGGTACGTCCAGAAAAATGTATGATCAATCCGAATGAAACTGCACCTTCATCAGACCGAACAACTGAATCGAATTCGCGCTCTCACCCGGTTAAATCATGGATTTTTGCTCAAAATCGGGGATACGGATTATACAAGAAGTTTAATCTTAACACCTGAAAAACTGGAAATGTGGGAAGTCAACCGGGTTTCTGAATTAAATCAGGGGGATTTTGAAAAACTGGCCGGTCTCAATGCAGAAGTCATTATTTTGGGAACCGGAAGCACCATGGTCTTCCCGGACCCGAAAATTACCCGGCCGCTGATACAAAGCGGTACCGGCCTGGAAGTCATGGATACACCCGCGGCATGCAGAACCTACAATATATTGCAGGGGGATGACCGTCGGGTCGCCGCGGGCCTTATTCTCTGAAGGACCGAGCACACTCAATGCCGGGTTGACCGGTAGCGGGGCAACGAGGCCGCCGGCCCATGGAATCCCTGCCAGCTGCCACCACAGCCTTACCCTGTCTCGCTGTGCTGACTTTGCCGGAGAATTTCGAACAGGACCACCGCGGTGGCCGTCGAGACGTTCAGGCTGGAAATCAGCCCCTGCATGGGAATGTTCACCAGATGATCGCAATATTTTCGGGTCAGTCTCCGCAGCCCTTTGCCTTCGGCTCCCATGACCACCACGCTTTTCTTGGGAAAACGGCAATCATACAGCGGCTGATCCCCGGTACCGTCCGCACCATACACCCAGAATCCTCTTTCCTGAAGGTCAAGCAGCGCCCGCGAAAGATTGGATACATACACAACATCAACCTGGTCAACGGCGCCGGATGCCACCTTGCGCACGGTCTGGTTGACCGGACATGCCCCGTTTTTGGGGAGAACAATCTTTCGGACTCCGGCACATTCGGCTGTGCGGATACAGGCCCCCAGATTGTGCGGGTCTTGGATATGGTCCAGTACCAGCACGGTTTCACGATCACTCAAATCGTTGAGAATTTCATTCCAGGTGCTGGTCCGGCGGGAAGATTTAGAATGGAGAACCGCGACAACCCCCTGGTGGTCGGGGCTCCCGCAAACATTGTTCAACTCCAGCCGCGTCAAAACCCGTATTGGCACCCCTGCCTTTCGCAGACAGTCGGTGACCCCGCGCATTCGGTGGTCCTGTCGCTTGCCGTCCAGCAGGACTTCCGCAATGTCATGCCTGCTGGATTTTGCAGCCGACTCCACCGCATGAAATCCATATACGAGATTTCGGCTTTTTTCCTCCCCGCCTTTTTCGGGCATGATCAACCCATGCGCCTCCGTCTCCTGTGCTTTCGGGGCCGTGTGCCATGGTCCATTTCAAAATTGATCTTGGCTCCCTCCATGTCCACCCGGCTGACCCGGACCAGGACCGTATCTCCCAACCTGAACCGTTCACCGCTCGCCTGCCCCACAAGCTGCAACCGATCCGGATCGTACTCATAGTAGTCGAAGCCCAGTGAAGAGACATGCACCAGTCCATCCACAAACAGGTTTTTCAGTTGTACAAACACCCCGAATTCCTTGACCCCGGTGATGACCCCCTTGTATTTTTTGCCTATTTTATCCCGCATGTACCCGGCCTTCAGCCTGGCGATCACCTCCCATGTCGCATCATCCGCCCGACGCTCGGCATCCGAACACTGCGTGGTCACCTCCTGGAGTGTGCGTCCCGGTGCCAGGACATCCTTGCCCTTCCCCGCCGTTCTGCGGGCCAGAATCTGCTTGATCTGGCGGTGTACGACCAGGTCACTGTACCGGCGGATGGGAGAAGTGAAGTGGGTATAGACCGGATAGGCCAGTGCAAAATGCCCCGAAGGATTCGGTCCGTACACCGCCCGGCTCAAACTGCGCAGCAATACGGCCTTGACTACCTCGGCCACCGGACCGCGGTGCGCAACACTGTCTATCAATTTCGAATAATCCCGGGCTTCCGGGTCATCTCCCCCTCCCAAAGACAGTCCCATGCCATTCAGGAATGTTTTCAGGTCCCGTAACGAGGTCGTTTCCGGACCATAATGATTCCGGTAAACGGAGTTTTCCCCAAAGTTCTCCTGCAATGCCTGTGCCGCGCAAATGTTGGCCGCCAGCATGCATTCCTCGATCAGACCATGAGCCTCGTTTCTCTCCCGAACGGCAATACTGGTGATCTGCCGGTCCGGACCAAATTCAATCCGGGGTTCTGGAAAACTGAAATCAATGGCACCCCGGCCCACCCTGTTTTCCTTCAAAAGCCCGGTGAGCCGGTATAGATGATCCAGGTTTCCCACCACATGCGCCCAGGCCTGGCGTTGCTTCGGGTCCCGGTTGGCAACAATCTCGTGGACCACCTCATAGGTCATGCGTGCCCTGGAATTCATCAATCCCGGATAAAACTCACTTTCCAGCAAATTTCCGGACCGGTCGAACTGCATGTCACAAACCATGCAAAGACGGTCTTCATCCGGATTCAGCGAACAGATTCCATTGGAAAGGTGTTCCGGCAGCATCGGAATGACCTGGTCCGGGAAATACACCGAATTTCCCCGATTCAACGCTTCGAGATCCAGCGCACTCCCGGCCTCCACATAGTGGCTGACATCGGCGATGGCAACCACCAGCCGCCAGCCGGATGAAGTGGGCGCACAATACACAGCATCATCAAAATCCCGGGCATCCATCCCGTCGATGGTGATCAGCGTCAAGTCGCGGATATCCCGGCGGCTGCCATCTGCCGGTATATCGAAGGAATCAGGACTCCCGATTTTCGATATTTCCGCCGCAACTTCCCGGGGCCAACGATGCGGCAGTTCATGCTCCCGAATGGTGATTTCCGTTTCCATGCCCTGTGTCTTCGCCTGGCCCACGACTTCAACCACTTCACCGATGGCCCGGCGATTTACCATTGGATGCCCGGTAATCCTGACCACCACGATGTCTCCGTCCCCGGCATGGTGAACCTGGTCAGCAGGAACCCTGATATCCTGGGCATACCGGGGGTTGTCCGGTTTGACGATTCCCCCTGTGCCGATCGAATGGAAAAGTCCGGTAATGTGCCGTTCCTGCTCCATGACCTCAACAATATACCCGGAACTGCGTCCACGAAAATCCCGGCGCCGACCCATCCGCGCCAGCACCCGGTCCCCATGCAGCACCTTCTCCATTTCACCGGCTTGCAGATACAGGTCTTCGGTTTCGTTGTCGGTGACCACAAACCCGAAACCATCCGGATGCCCCTGGATACGGCCGGTGACTGCCTTCATTTTTCCGGACAGTCTGTAGCGGTCCTGTTCATCGTCGAGCACCAGCCCCTCTCCGCACATTTGTCGCATCCTGGCCTGCAATGCGTCCTGCTCCCCCTCTGAAGACAGCTGAAAATGGGTCATCAGGTCCGCGAGACCAATCCATTTTTCCTTGCCGAGGAGATGGGTAAATATCTGTAACTTTGTAGGGACCGGAATCCCTCCGGCTACGAAATTATTGTTCATGTTATTTTTTGTGTCTTCCTTTGTCAGATTGACTACAATACATCAACCGGGTTGCCGTTACAGTACCAATCGGGATTGCACTGATAAAATTATTGGACATATAAAGGAGATTGATTGGACCGATGCGAAACGAATGGGTATATTGCCGTTCGGCTGCGGATACGAATTGGAAGTTCCAATTGTACTGATTCCTCCCTGCGTTTTCATGAACTGAACAAACCCTGTCAAGATCACTGAATCGTGAAAATCGGTGTCCCCAAAGAAATCCATACCGGCGAGCGCAGGGTTGCCTGCACCCCGGATGAGGTCAAGAAACTGATCGAGCTGGGTTATCCGGTCATCCTGGAGAAAGAGGCCGGCATGGCTGCCGGCTATTCCAACCGGGACTACCGTGATGCCGGCGCTTCCATTGAACCGGACCCGGAAAAACTCTGGGAGACAGCGGATATCATCTGCAAGGTACGCGCTCCGGAATATCACCCCCTTTTGGAGCGGGATGAAACCGACCTCCTGAATGAATCCCATACCCTGATCAGTTTCATCTGGCCGGGTCAAAGCGGCGAATTAATGGAGGGACTGAAGAACCGCGGTTGCACGGTACTGGCCATGGACGCCGTGCCCCGAATTTCCCGGGCGCAGAAAATGGATGCCCTGTCCTCCATGTCCAATATCGGGGGGTACCGGGCCGTCATGGAAGCCGGTCAGCATTTTGGCCGGTTTTTTACCGGCCAGATCACCGCGGCGGGGAACATCCCGCCGGCAAAGGTCATGGTGATTGGTGCCGGTGTGGCTGGATTGTCCGCCATCGGAACCGCCGTGAACCTGGGCGCCATCGTTCGCGCCTTTGATACGCGCCCTGAAGTCAAGGAGCAGATTGAAAGCATGAATGCGGAATTTCTTGAACTGGATTTCAAGGAGGATGGTTCCGGATCGGGCGGCTATGCCAAGGTCATGAGCGAAGAATTCATTGCCGCGGAAATGTCCCTGTTTGCCGAACAGGCCAGGGAAGTCGACATCATCATCACCACGGCCCTCATTCCCGGCAGGCCGGCCCCGAAACTGATCACCAGGGAGATGGTGGATTCCATGAAAACGGGGAGCGTGGTGGTGGACCTTGCGGCAGAACAGGGCGGCAACTGTGAATATACCCAGCCCGGGGAAGTGATTGTGCAACAGGGGGTCACCATCGTTGGCTACACCGATTTGCCCAGCCGGATGGCCACCCAGTCGAGCCAGTTGTATGCCGCCAATATCCGCCACCTGCTGACCGACCTCACTCCGGAAAAGAACGGTGAACTCCTGGTCAACCTGGACGACGAGGTCATCCGGGGAACCACCGTCGTCCACAAGGGGGAGATTATCTGGCCACCCCCCGCACCGGAACCGGTTGCTCCCCCTGAACCAGCTTCACCCCCTCCCTCGCCTCCGACCCCGACCCCCACGCCAAAAAACCGGGTCCTGCCGACGCTGGTGGCAATGGGGCTGGGCGCATTGCTCCTTCTCGGAGTGGGCTCGGTTGCGCCCCCGGAATTCATGAGCCATTTTATTGTGTTTGTACTGGCCTGCTTTGTGGGCTGGCAGGTGATCTGGAATGTGACCCCGGCGCTGCATACTCCACTGATGAGCGTTACCAATGCCATCAGTGGCATCATCGTGATCGGGGCTCTTTTGCAAATCAATGCCAGTTCAACTTTGGGTGTTGCCCTTGCGTTTGTGGCAGTGGTGATCTCTTCCATCAATATTGCCGGGGGGTTTTTGGTCACCCAGCGCATGCTAAACATGTTCCAGAAATGAACGGTACTCTGATATGCCAGCCGGCCTGACCATTGCGGCCTATATTGTCGCCAGCATCTGTTTCATCCTGAGCCTCGGAGGGCTCAGCAACCAGGAAACGGCACAACGGGGAAACAAATACGGCATTGCAGGCATGGTGATTGCCATTGCCGCCACGTTGTGGAGCGATTCCGTCACGGGATATGGGATCATCGCTGTTGCCATGGGCATTGGCGCCATGATCGGTGCGGTGCTGGCCGTTCGGGTGGAGATGACCTCCATGCCGGAATTGGTGGCCATTCTGCATAGCTTTGTCGGCCTTGCCGCGGTTTTTGTTGGATTTTCCTCGTACCTGGACATCCACATCGTGCTCCAGGATGCCGCCAAAACCATCCGCGATATCGAAGTGTATCTGGGGGTCTTCATTGGCGCCGTGACCTTTACAGGATCGGTGATTGCCTTTGGAAAATTGAAAGGAATTCTCAGCAGCAAACCCCTTATGCTGCCGGCAAGGCACTGGCTGAACCTGGCCCTTTTCATCGTTTGCATCTACCTTGGCAAGGTGTTCGTGGAGGCCGGTTCCATTGATGCCGGGGTCACCCCATTGCTGATCATGACGACCCTGGCATTCCTGTTCGGCGTCCACATGGTGATGGCCATCGGGGGCGCTGACATGCCGGTAGTCATTTCCATCCTCAACAGCTATTCCGGCTGGGCCGCCGCCGCCACCGGTTTCATGCTTTCCAACGATCTGTTGATCATCACCGGTGCCCTAGTGGGATCCAGCGGGGCCATTTTGAGCTATATCATGTGCCGGGCCATGAACCGTTCCTTTGTCAACGTCGTGATGGGGGGGTTCGGATCAACCGGATCTTTCGTGTCCGATGTTGAAGGGGAAGCGGTTGCGATCAGCAGCGGTGAAACCGCAACCCAACTGGGCATGATCTCCTCCCTTGTCATCGTCCCGGGCTACGGCATGGCCGTTGCCCATGCACAGCATCTGGTCTCCGAATTGACAAAGAAATTGCGGGACCGGAATGTACAGGTCCACTTCGCCATCCATCCGGTTGCCGGCCGTATGCCCGGGCATATGAATGTGTTGCTGGCCGAAGCGAAGGTGCCCTACGACATTGTTTTCGAGATGGACGAAGTCAACCCGGAGTTGCCGGACACCGACATGGTGATGGTCATTGGGGCAAACGATATCGTCAACCCATCCGCCATTGAGTCCCCGGACAGCCCGATTGCCGGCATGCCGGTGATTGAAGTCTGGAAGGCGAAGCAGGTGATCGTATTGAAAAGAAGCATGGCCAGTGGCTACGCCGGCATCGAGAACCCGCTGTTTTACCGGGAGAACACCAAAATGCTGTTTGGGGATGCCAAGGAAAGCATGGGCCAGGTGGTCTCCGGTCTGTAGGACTGGTCCAGGACATCCGGGGTTTTCCGGTGAAACGATTTTTCCAGCTTCTGTGATTTCGGCTATACTCCGCACTCCAATATTTTTTTCCTTCCCCCATGTCAAACATACTGAAACTGGGCATTCCGAAAGGGAGTCTTGAAGCGGCGACCCGGGATTTGTTCTCCCAGGCCGGGTGGACGATCAGCACCCGGTCAAGGAATTATTTTCCTTCCATTGATGACAGTGAGATCACCTGTTCGCTGGTACGGTCCCAGGAAATGGGGACCTACGTCACGAACGGGGTCCTGGATGCCGGGCTCACCGGTCAGGACTGGCTGGCCGAAACCAATTCGGACGTTGAAATCATTTCCCACCTGGTGTACTCAAAAGCCTCGGACCGACCCTGTCGATGGGTATTGGTTGTGCCCCATGATTCCCCAATCCAGACAGTGCAGGACCTGGAAGGAAAACGGATTTCCACTGAACTGGTGAATTTTACGAAGGAGTATCTGTCCGCAAGAAATATCAACGCCTCGGTGGAGTTTTCCTGGGGGGCAACCGAGGCGAAAGTGGTGGAAGGGCTAGCGGACGCTGCGGTGGAAATCACTGAAACCGAAAGTACGATCAAGGCACACGGTCTGCGTATCGTGTGCGACCTGCTTCAGACCCATACCGTATTCGTTGCCAACAGGACTTCCATCAAGGATCCATGGAAGAAGAAAAAAATCGACCAGATCGCATTGCTGCTGGAAAGTGCACTCATGGCCCGGAAGAAGGTTCTTCTGAAAATGAACGTACCCGGTGACCGTCTGGATGAACTGGTCGGGCAGTTACCCAGCCTGCATGCCCCCACCATCAACCGGCTGTACGGCGATGAATGGCTGGCGGTGGAAACCGTGGTGAGCAAAAAAGAGGTCAGGAAAATCATTCCGCTGCTGAAGTCGGCGGGAGCCGAAGGCATTCTGGAGTTTGAACTGAGAAAGATGGTGACCTGAAGCCGGACACCGGTCGATCATCGACCGTAACGGCAGGCATGAGACACCCGGACTCCTGGGTATGGTTTCTGCCCGGGCAGGGTTGGCCCATGAGCCAGGAAAATCCTCCCATCCGAAAGCGAGAGCCGACACAAAAGGCCAGCCAGGCAGGGTGAAATACGGGGACCGGAGGGTCCCTTCAGCTGACAATGATCTCCGGCCCCATCAACAGGGTTGGCAGGTACATGGAAATCCACGGAATGTACGTCATCATGATCAGGAAAATGAACAGGGTGCCCACCCAAGGCAGGCCTTGCCTTCTCTGGTCAAAATTCGGTTGCGAAAGCGATATCCCTTGGTTTGAATCCATTCCAGAATCGCAAGGGTACCCGCCACCTTACCCGAAACTTTTCAACCGTGCCCGGTCGTGAATCGTGATCCATTTCCCGGAGATGGAGATGATTTCCTCGTCGGTCAACTCCCTGAAAATCCGGGACAGGGTTTCAGGGGTGATGGAAAGCCGGGAGGCGATGACTTTTTTCTTGATATTGAGCTTGATCGGGTTCTGGTCCCTGCGGCCCAGGAGCTCATCGAGATAATGGATAACCCGAAATCGTCCGTTTTCAAGGGAAAGCCGTTCGATTTCGTTAAGCATCCTGCGTAATCGGATGCTCAAATCCCCCAACAGGGCAAAACACAATTCATGAGACTGGGAAAGGAGTTCGAGATAGACCCGGGCGGTAAATCGATATAATACGCTGTCGTTGATTGCTTCGGCACTGATTGGGTATTGCGGTTGTTCCATAAACATGACGGCTTCAGCGAACGTGTGGTGTTTGCTGGCGATTTCCACAATCTTTTCATTTCCCCCTTCTGATGTGCGAAACAATTTGATATCCCCTGCAACAACCAGATAAAAATAATCCGCTTTGTCACCCTGATGGAACAGTCTCTTCCCTTCGTTCAGATGAATTTCCCTGGTTGAAGATACAACCCGGTCCAGTTGTTCTTCATTCAGCGGGTTGAACAGATGTGAGCTTAGCAAGACTGACTGGTTGATATTCTGCATGCCGGATAATCAGAAAAAATGTTCGAAAGGGTACGGTAACCGATTATCTGTGGTAAAACCACGTTTCTGTTCCCGGCTCTACGATCATACGACGTTGGCAGGAGAACCATTTGCATGCCCGGCCGGTTGAAGTCATCCCATCCACTTGGAAACGGGAGCCGTATAATCCGATTCCGCCCGGTTTCCCTTTGGTGGGGAAAGGGCAGGACAGGCGGACCGACAACCCGTACTGTGCTGCTTCACAGACAAACGGGGCCTCCCCTGATTTTCCCATAATCGGGATTCCTATTCGGGAACAAAGCCGGTTCCCCCGGAAGGATTCGTGATGTCACCCTCCCTACTCAAAGGAAAGTAAATAAGGGAACTCCTGGAACACAAAACGAGGCACAGAAAACCTCAAAAAAGTGACCGAAAATGATGCTAAAAAATAAAATATTTTTCGTTTTCGACCACAGATTATTGGTATAATTTCGGTCTGGAATTATTCTTTTCCACGATCCAACGTATTTCCATTTTGAGGACAATAGACAATTTGAATCACGATGAAAATCACGATGAAAAACACGATGAAAAACACGATGAAAAACACGATGAAAAACACGATGAAAAACACGTTTATTGTTGCGGCAATCGCTACAGTATCCGTCTGGATGGTCGGGCTGACCGCCCATGCCGCTGATCGCCAGGTTATTCAAAACAAGGGATCGGACACCCTAGTGAATGTGGCACAGGGATGGGCCGAAGCCTATGTGACCGTCGATGACAAAGTGGCCGTTGCCGTCTCGGGCGGTGGTTCGGGAACCGGCATTGCCGCCATGATCAACGGCACGGTGGATATCGCCAATTCCAGTCGAAAGATGAAAGAGAAAGAGATCAAAAGCGCACAGGACAAAGGAGTGAACCCGGTGGAGCATATTGTTGGATATGACGCGCTGGCGGTTTTTCTGCACCAGGACAATCCTGCGGATGTCCTGTCGATCGCCCAGTTGCAGAACATTTTCGGGCGCGGTGGAGAATACGAAAAGTGGTCCGATCTGGGTCTTGAGGTTCCGGGTTGCCCACAGGATGAGATCATAGTGGTCAGCCGGCAGAACAATTCGGGAACCTACGCTTATTTCAAAAAAGCCGTGCTGGGCAAAAAAGGGAAGTACCGTCAAGGTACGCTGGATATGCATGGCTCCAAGGATGTTGTGGACCTGGTCGAAAAAACGCCTTGTGCCATTGGCTACAGCGGCCTTGCCTATGCAACCAGCCACATCAAGATGGCGTGTATCATGCTGGAAGAAGGCGAATCGTGCGTCCAACCCAGCGTACAGACCGCAAGCGATCAAAGCTATCCCATTGCCAGGCCCCTGTTCATGTACTCCAATGGAGAACCCGAAGGCATCATCAAGGCCTATCTTGACTGGGTTTTGAGTGATCAAGGTCAATGTATATTATGGGAAAAAGGCTATGCGCCCGTGACAGATCCCAGTTGCTAGCCTGAAGCGGTTGTGCAACCCGCTTTCCTGGATTCTGCAATCCATTGATTCAGGCGCGGTCGGTATTCTTTCGTGCCGGCGCATCCTGATCCTGTAATCCATTTTTATCGTTCACACAAAGACCGGAGGCTGTGAAATGCCACTATTAGAGAAACGCCTGGAAAATGACCTGCTGCTGATACGCAAACGGATTGAAGATCAGGCTGTCAAAGTGGCGGCGGCGGTGAAAAGTGCCGTGCACGCCCTGCAGACCGGCAACAGTGATCTGGCCTATTCAACCATCCTCAACGATTACCCCATCAATCGGTCCATGCGAGAGATTGATCGGCTGTGTCATCGCTTCATTGCCATCCATCTGCCAAGCGGAACCCATCTGCGGCTTCTTTCCGCAGTGATACGGGTTAACATTGAACTGGAGCGTATCGGAGATTATGCGGTCACGATCGCGCGGGAGGGGGTGCAGCTTTCATCCCCACCCGCTGATGATGCCATGGGACGGGAACTGGACAGGATGGCGAGCGAGACGCTGTTGATGCTGGACCAGGCGACCCGGGCATTCAACGAATTGAATGCGGAACTGGCCCACAGTACAAAAATGATGTCCGGCGCCATGGAATACAATCTGGATATCGTCTACCAGGAGATCGCCGATACCAGTCAAACCAGGAATTTCAAGGATACACTGGCTCTTTTTGCGGTCTTCAGCCAATTGAAGCGGGTTGCGGACCAAGCGAAAAACCTGTGTGAGGAAACCGTATTTGCCGCCACCGGAGAACAGAAAGAACCCAAGGTTTTCGATATCCTGTTTATCGACGAAGACAACAGCTTCTTCAGTCCGTTGGCCGAGGCTATCGCCCGCAAACAGTATCCGAATACCGGGCGCTACCGCAGTGCGGGGCGGACGGCTGCCAAGAGCCTGAACCCCGGACTCCTTGATTTTTCCTCAAGCCGGGGGATCAGCATGGAGAACACAAACCCGGTGGCCCTGAATGATCTGACTCTCCATGAAATTGCGGACCAGCACGTCATCGTCTGTCTTCAGGGCGATGTGAGTGCGTATCTGACCGATATTCCCTTTCATACTTCCGTTTTGCACTGGGAAGTCGGGGACGTAGCGGTACCCGGGGAGCACGATTCCGAGCACATGGCGAAGGTGTACCGGACCTTGGCACCCCAGGTCAAAGACCTGATGGACCTGTTGAGCGGCGAAGAGAGCTGAAACATGGAACGGGCTTCTCCAACACCCCCGAGCGCCGCTGAATTTGACCGGCGTAATCTGGACTGGTACATCGACAAACTTGTCCAGGCACTGGTTTTCATCGGAGGCATCTCCGCGATCGTATTCATCATCGGTATTTTCGCATTCGTGACCCTTGAGGGAGCGGGATTCCTGTTCGATGATTTCGATTTCAAGGAATTTTTTCTGTCTCCCTTTTGGGAGCCCAGCGATGAGGATGCACCGGAATACGGAATACTGGCTTTGGTGGCAGGAACAGCCAGTGTAACGGGGCTGGCGATGATTGTGGCCATTCCCTTCTCACTGGGGGCGGCCATCTTTATTGGGGAATTTGCAACGGGACGCACCCGGGAATTTCTCAAGGTACTCGTGGAACTGCTGGCCGCAATTCCATCGGTGGTGTGGGGCTTCATCGGACTGACCATCATGAATCCCCTGATCATTGAAGTGTTTAATGTTCCGGTCGGCCTGAATGTGCTGAACGCCGGCATTATCCTGGGACTCATGGCGGCCCCCATCATGACCTCCATCGCAGAAGATGCGCTCAAGGCGGTCCCTGACCGCTACCGTGAAGCTGCTGAAGCACTGGGGGCAACGCGATGGGAAGTCATTTTCAAAACAGTCCTCCCGGCTGCCAAAAACGGTCTGCTTGGTGCCGTCCTGCTTGGGGTCGGGCGCGGTTTCGGGGAAACCATGGCCGTGCTGATGGCCACGGGGCATTCCGTAAACATCCCCGACAGTCTGTTTGACCCGGTCAGAGCGCTGACCGCAACCATTGCTGCAGAACTCGGGGAAACGGCCGTCGGTTCGGACCACTATCAGGTTTTGTTTACCATTGGTATTTTCCTGTTTCTGATTACCTTTGTGATCAACCTGACGGCGGACCTGATCGTCCGCGGAATCCGGGATCAGTGATGGTGTGGTACTACGACCCCGGGACCCTATTGGAAAACAGTCATGTTTGAAGAAACAGAGTTAATTGCCAGAAACAAACGGATTCAAGGGCTGTATCGTACCCTGCTGATGCTGGTCACGATCCTGCTGATTCTCCCTGTCCTGATCATTCTTGCCACCCTGATATACAAGGGCGGCAGTATCATTTCCATGGAATTCCTGTTTACCGACCCGGTAGACGGCATGACGGCCGGTGGGATTTTCCCTGCACTGTTTGGGACCGTCTGGCTGGTCACCCTGGCCCTGCTCATTTCGGTCCCCCTGGGAGTGGCCGCCGCCATCTACCTGAGCGAATACGCGGGAAACAACTGGTTTACCCGGCTGATCAACCTCGCGATCATCAATCTCGCCGGTGTACCGTCCATCGTCCATGCCCTGTTTGGCGTCGGTGCCTTTGTGATATTTTTCAAGTTTGGAACGAGCATCCTGGCCGCCAGCATGACACTGGCAATCATGACGTTACCCGTGGTCATTGTGGCAACCAAGGAATCCCTCCAGTCCGTCCCCTATGCCTTCCGGGAGGCCTGCTGGAATATGGGAGCGACCCGGTGGCAGACCGTACGACGAATTGTCCTGCCCAATGCCGTGAGCGGCATTCTTACCGGGGTTATTCTGGAAGTTTCCCGCACGACAGGAGAAACCGCGCCAATCATGTTTACCGGGGCCGCCTTTTTTCTCCCGTTCCTGCCCGAAAGCATTTATGACCAGACCATGGCGCTGTCCCTGCACCTGTTTGTTGTCGCGACCCAGGTTCCCGGTGTGCCGGATGCCCTGCCGTACGGGGTTGCGCTGGTGCTCATCAGCATGGTTTTGCTGATGAACAGTTTGTCCATCGCTTTTCGAATTTACCTGCGGGGCCGGAAAAAATGGTAAATACCGATTCAGAAACGGAACCGCAAAACGGGAATTCAAACCCCGCAGCCCCGAATCAAATGGAAGACAAAAGAGGAACGAGGGTCAAAAAACTCGAAGTGCGCGACCTGTCCGTCCATTACAGCGGCCAGACCGTGCTGAGCGAGGTCACCCTGGACGTTTGGGAAAACGAAATATTCGGCATTATTGGACCTGCAAACGCCGGAAAAACCAGTTTCCTGAAATGCATTAACCTGATGAACACCTTCACGGACAACATGGGGGTGGGTGGCCGGATACGGTTCAACGGAATGGATATTCACCAGCTGAAAAATGTGTACGCCTTGCGTAGCCGGATAGGCGTGGTATTCCCGCTTCCGGTCGGCCTACCGCTGACCATCTACGAAAATGTGGCATTGTCTCCCCGGCTCAAGGGAATCACGGACAAAACGGAACTGAATATCATCGTCGAACGCTGCCTGACCCGGGCCGCGCTGTGGGATGAGGTCAAAGACCGGCTGAATTCTCTGGGCAGCCTGCTCTCCGGCGGGCAACAGCAAAGACTGACCATTGCCCGTGCCCTGTCACAGGACCCTGACCTGTTGATGCTGGATGAATTTTCCATTGCTGTCGACCCCGTGACCACCATGCGGATCGAGGAGGTGCTGAAGGAACTGCGCTCGGAAATGACCATCATTCTGGTGACCAACCTGGTGCAGCAGGCCCGTCGGCTCGCGGACCGGACCGCTTTTTTCCTGAACGGAAAGTGCATCGAAATTGGTAAGACGGAATCCCTGTTTGAGGGGAATGTGGAAGATTCCAGAACCAGGGACTACATCGAAGGAAAATTTGGCTAGTGATCTTGTCCCAATGACCAACCCGGGAGAAAAAGTGTGAGGCCTTCCAACGCCCCTGACCATGAATCCAGCGACCATCCTGTCATGAAACGGGACGATTACGCGATCTGTACGCAGAACCTGAACCTATGGTATGGATCCTTCCAAGCCCTTTTCGATGTCAACATCAATATCAAGGAGGGCCTGATCACGTCCATGATTGGTCCTTCCGGCTGTGGGAAATCCACGTACCTGCGAAGCGTCAACCGGATAAACGAACGGTTGGGATATGTGCGGATCGATGGAAGTATCCATGTGTTTGGCCACAATATCTACGATCCTGCCGTGGAACTGGTCCAGGTCCGGAAAAACATCGGCATGGTCTTTCAACGGCCCAATCCCCTGCCCATTTCCATTCGGGACAATGTCCTGTTCGGACACCGGATTCACAACAAGGGACAGAAATTCAGCAAGCTGGAAATGGAGGAAATTCTGGAAGATGCCCTGCGTCAGGTGTTGTTGTGGGACAAAGTCAAGGACAATCTGGACAAAAAGGCCACTGAACTCTCCCTGGAAGAACAACAAAAGCTTTGTATCGCACGCCTGTTGCCGGTTCGACCGAAGATCCTTCTGATGGACGAACCCTGCTCGGCACTGGATCCGAAGGGCACGGCGGCCGTTGAGGAGTTGCTCTGGGACCTGCACGGGGAATATACGGTGCTCATTGTCACCCACAACATGTCCCAGGCCCGGCGTGCCAGCGAAGAGTGCATTTTCATGTTACACGGTAAGGTCATGGAACATAATGCGACAGAAGACTTGTTTGTGACCCCCGCAATGCAAGAAACCGCAGACTATATTGAGGGTCGCTACGGGTAAACCGCGGGACCGGAAGACCGCTCCATTCGGTTTTAGTCCAACATCCGCTCTTGCTTGAGGTCCTCGACTTTTACGCCATGGATGGCGGAGTGCCCCATCCGGCTGTTCTGTGGAAGTTCATCTCATTTCTAAAATGAACTTGAAAACTATGACGTTATAGTTTATGGTTTTATCCATGAAACTGGATAGACTTACCGAGAAAAAGAAACGTCTGGACGGGTTTCGTCCGTTACCGGATGCCCTTGTCCGAAATCTGGATGACTGGTTCCGGGTTGAACTGACCTACACCAGCAACGCCATTGAGGGGAACACGCTGACCCGGCGAGAGACCGCGCTGGTCGTTGAAAAGGGATTGACGGTTGGCGGAAAATTACTGACCGAGCATCTGGAAGCCACTAACCACGCACAGGCGCTGGATTGGATCAAGGAGCAAGTCAAACGCAAGCCTGCCTGCCTGACGGAAAAGGAGATTTTTCACATTCACGACGTAATCCTCAAAGGCATTGATGATGCGAATGCCGGACACTACCGTTCTGTGCCGGTCAGAATTTCAGGCTCTACGGTTGTTTTGCCTAATCCACGCAAAGTTCCTGAACTCATGCAGGAGTTCACAGCATGGCTTGCAAGTGACCAAGGGCTCCATCCTGTTGAACTGGCAGCAGAAGCACATTATCGCCTCGTTACCATACATCCCTTTGTAGATGGAAATGGTCGCAGTGCTAGATTGCTCATGAATATGATTTTACTGATGTCTGGTTATCCCGCGGCGATTATTCGCAAGCGTGATCGTTTGGCCTATATCGGATCATTGGAAAAAGCCCAGCTTGGTGGTTCTAAAGGTAACTATTTTAAAATTATTTGGAAGGCCGTCGATCGATCATTGGATATCTATTTGAAGGCCGCTGCCGGGGAAGATGCCGAGCCAGTTGATCGTAATCGATTGCTGAAGATTGGGGAGCTTGCAAAAAAGGTGGGTGAACCAAATTCCACCATTCGCCACTGGACAAAAAAAGGTCTCTTGAGCGTTGCTGAAGTCACGGGGTCGGGCTACCAACTTTATGCGCCGAAAATGATCGATCGTATCAAGCAAATCCATGCTCTCAAGGAACAACGGTTTACGTTGCAGGAAATCAAAGACAAACTCGCTTAATCAAACTCCGAAATATTTTAATTGTCCTTCGGAGTGAAAATGAGGCCGGTTAAAACCCAAAAAAATATCCACTTATACCCATTCTTAAAACGGTATGATAAATATCGTATTTTTGCTATAATTTGCTCATGCAGTGGCAAGTGGAGATGCAAAAGACCCCAAAGGCTACCATCAAACTCGCACTTGAACGTGTGAAGGAGATACAGACATGAGCAGTATTGCCGAACTTAAAAAGAAGTGCATGAAAGACCCAAAGGTCAACGAAGCCTTCGAAGAAATGAGGCCGGAATTCGAGGTTGCCCATACCTTAATCGCTGCGCGGGTCGAAGCTGGCCTTACTCAAGAGGAGGTGGCCAAACGTATGGGGACCACCCAGTCCGTTGTCGCCCGTCTTGAGGGTGGCCGCACACTACCCAGCATCAAGAGCCTGTATCGATATGCTGAGGCAACCGGAACCAGGCCAGTCATCCATCTTGTTCAGAGCTGACCCCCGCGTAATCGGGACAACTTCACAAGGGGGAAATTGCAAACAAACATATGAAGTTCAGACTACTTTGACAATATCAGTGTAGAGATACTGACTTGTGGCTCATTTCCCGTTGGAAAACTCGCGTCTTGAGTCAGTTGGCAGTCAGGGACTACACTAGATGTTGTCCCCTTTTATCTTTTCAGGAGAACAAACCATGGGCAAGAAGGCGGCAGCAAGTGCTACACAATTACCCGAACCCGCGTCCTATCAGGATGTGCTCGACGCGCCCCCGCACAAGGTGGCCGAGATCATAGACGGCACACAGCACATGAACCCGCGGCCCGCACCCAGGCATGCCTGGGCCAGTTCAGGTCTTGGAGAAAGTATCTGCACACCGTATAACTAGTGTTTGCCAGAAAACCCCCAGATCAACGATAGTATGTTGATTTAAAAGGATTATTTTCGGTTTTTTTGCTCGAAGATTCCCCCAAGAAGGGCGGTTTATGGTAAAATACGGGCAGTATAGGCCCTTTTTGTCGAATCTTCGCCTTCTCCATCCTCACTTTTCTTTTGTTTTTCCATTATGCGAAACGTCTTCCACTTCCAGGCCGAGATCGGCGCCTTGTCCATCGAGGATATCCAGCTTGATCCAAGGTCACGAGATGATATTCCTGCCCTGTTGCTGGGACTGCAACATCTCTATGCCGATGAAACCACCCGCACCGCCCTGTTTGAATTGCTGGAGCAAGAGGTGCTCCCCGGGGTGGACCTGAACAATGGCCGCCCGGGTATGACCCTGTGGAGCATTCTGGTAATGGGAATACTCAAAGAAGGATTGAACTGTGACTTTGACCGGTTGCATGAGCTGGTGAATAAGCATGCGGATATCCGGGCCTTTCTGGGTCACGGGACGATCCATGCTTCCTACAAGCTCCAGCAGGTCATCGACAATGTCAGCCTGTTACGCCCCGAGGTGCTGGTCAAGGTGAACCAACTGGTGGTTTCCACGGGGCATGCGGTCGCAAAAAAAAGCCTGGAGAAACGTTGGCCGGGCGATGCGATAGTTTCGTGGTGGAGACGGATGTCCACTACCCGACTGATTTCAACCTCCTGTTGGATTCCACTCGCTGCCTGATCCGCGAAACCAGCAAGGCCTGTGAATTGCATGATGTGAAAGGTTGGCGGCAGCACCTGACCAAACAGGTACGCAAGCGGTTCAATCGGGTCTCCACGGCTCGGTTCTGGAAGAAACGACCGAAGCAGGTGGTGAAGTATCTGAAGACCTGTCGGAAAATGGCCGGGAAAGCGGAGTTATCCCGGGTTGCCCTGGAGGAAGCCGGGGCAAGTGCCGCCCGGATGGAGAAGATCCGCAAATTTCTGTGGTTTGTCCACAAGTTTACCAACCAGATCGACCGCCGGGTGTTACAGGGCGAAACGATTGAGCATTCCGAGAAAACCTTTTCGGTATTCGAGGAGCATACCCGGTGGATATCGAAAGGCAAGGCGGGGATATAGATGTAGCGGTTCCCCTGATTGAGTCCTGCCAAAAGATGCACCCGGACCTGCGGGAATGCAGCTTTGACCGGGGCTTTCACAGCCCGGCGAACCGCAAGCGTCTGGACGAACTGCTTGACACCGCGGCCTTGCCGAAAAAGGGCCGCCTGAATGCCGCGGACCAGGAACGGGAGTCCGAAGAAGTCTTTGCCCGAGCCCGCAAGCAGCACCCGGCCGTGGAGTCAGCAATCAATCACCTGGAGCACCACGGACTTGACAGAGTCCGGGCGAAGGGAGCCGACGGGTTCGAGAGAACCGTCGGGCTGGCCATACTTGCTGCCAACCTGCAGCGCCTCGGCCGGATGGTACAAAAATCGGAGAAAACGCATCATGATCGGCACCGTCTGGCTGCCTGACGCCCTTTTTACCCGGTCAGACCTGCCCCCGCACCGACGGGGAGGGACTCCTATGGCCTGGAGCGTACAATTCCACCAAATCGTGCCTCAAACAGCTGAAAACAAGCGGCATTGAGCGAAAATCTCCTCCGCATCCGTCGGAGGGAACCTGCAAAAATTGATTTCAGTCATCCGATTACGCAAAATCAGGGGGTTTTTCTCAGACACTAACTATGGAGATGGGGGGCCGGGTGGCTGGTGGATTATTGACGAGCCGGAATTACATCTGGGCAAGGACATTCTGGTTCCCAACATGACGGGCTGGTGCCGGGAACGGATGCCGGTCTATCCCGACGAGGCATATTTCACTCTGGCCCCCGATTGGGTATGCGAGATCCTCTCGCCCTCGACCAAGGCACTGGACCAGGGAAAGAAACGTGACATCTATGCCCGGGAAGACGTTGCGTACCTCTGGTTCGTCGATCCCGATGTACGCACTCTGGAGGCCTTCGAACTGAGAGACAGCCAGTGGGTTTTGCTGAAGACCCTGACGAACAATGACCCCGTCTCGTTACCGCCCTTCGATGCAATCAGTTTCAGCCTGGACGACCTGTGGCCGGATCCGCGAGGCAGTTTGGTCTGATCGCGTTTTCCTTGGTTGTTGATTTACGCTTGGCCGCCTCTTGTTTTTAATCGCGCTTTAATTCGGTATTTTGGATTACGCGCCTTTTTACTCTCGGCGAGAAATTGAAGGTTGAACATGATCGGGTACGCATCCGTCAGCAATTCGGCATCAAGTAACGCGCCATGAATGATCCGATGTGATCGGTCACTCCCCAACCGGTTCAGTACGGCATCAAGGCGGTTTGATCTCGCCCTCAACCACGTATCCCGCGCTGGATTCGGCTGCCCCCCCCGAAACAAGGAAGCCTGATACAAAAAAACCGGCTTCAAAGAACCGGTTTTTTTGTTTAATGGCGGAGAGGGCGGGATTCGAACCCGCGATACGCTATCAACGTATACTCCCTTAGCAGGGGAGCGCCTTCAGCCACTCGGCCACCTCTCCGTTGCCGTCAGTTGGTGATGGCAAACCAAATCCGCGGGGATCAAGTTGTTTCAGGTATTATGTGGATCACCCTCATTGATGTCTGGTTGATGATCCTCGTAATCAGATTCCATATAATGGTCGTTGTCATCTATATCCTGATGATCAACATCACCCTGTTCATGCTTGATACGATAGTAAATCTCTTCACGATGAACGGGCACCTCTTTCGGCGCATTAATGCCGATTCGAACCTGGGTTCCACGAACACCCAGCACGGTCAAACGAACATCATCTCCAATATAAACGGACTCACCGATCCGACGAGTAAGGATTAACATGTGGTTCTGCTCCTGATTTAAATTTCAAATTTCACTGACATCACATTCGCCAACTATAGTCTTGACCATGGCACCAGATGTCAGGGGCTATCTTTAAACATACTCTCCAATCCTGGCCCAGCGTTCTTCGACCCCGGATCATGACGATGCAGCAGTGCCGATGGAGTCGAGGTTAAATGCCTTATGGAGTGTACGCACCGCAAGTTCTGCATATTCCTTGTCGATAGTAACAGATATTTTTATTTCTGAGGTGGAAATCATTTGAATATTGATTCCCCTTTCCGACAGGGCACGAAACATGGTGGTTGCAATCCCCGCATGGGATCTCATGCCCACACCCACTGCAGAAATCTTCGCAAGGTTGGTATCTCCGACGATGGCTTCCGCACCCAGTTCCTCGACAACCGGAGTCAACAACTCCATGCTTTGCGGCAAATCTTCCTGATGAACGGTAAAGGTCAAATCGGTCAGACCATCGATTCCGATATTCTGAACAATCATGTCGACAATGATCTCTGCATCCGAAATCGGACCCAGAATGCTATAGGCAATTCCGGGTCGGTCCGGGACGCCCCGGATGGTTACTTTCGCTTCGTCCTCGGCAGAAGTAATACCGGAAATCATGGGTTTTTCCATCTGTTTTTCCTCGTTGGTGATCAGTGTTCCGGGGCCTTTCTTGAACGAAGACAGTACCCGTATTGGCACTCTGTATTTTCGGGCGAATTCAACGGAACGAATTTGCATGACCTTGGCCCCTGCACCGGACAGTTCCAGCATTTCCTCAAAGGTGATCCGGTCCAGTCGCCTGGCATCATCAACCACCCGGGGGTCCGCGGTATACACCCCATCCACATCCGTAAATATCCGGCATTCATCCGCCTTGAGTGCGGCAGCCATGGCCACCGCGGTGGTATCCGATCCGCCCCGTCCCAGCGTCGTAATCCTGTTTTCACGGCTGATCCCCTGGAACCCGGCGACAATCACAACCGAACCGGCATCCAGGTCCGCCAGCACATGATCCGGTTCAATCTCGACAATTCTTGCCTTCCCGTGGGTGGTGTCCGTTTGTATCGGAACCTGGAATCCGGTATAGGAACGTGCCGGCACCCCGATTTTCTCCAGGGCCATGGCCAACAGGGCAATGGTAACCTGTTCTCCTGTGGACACGAGTACATCCATTTCCCGTTGCAGGGGCCGTCGACCGGAAATCTCCCTGGCCAGGCCGATCAGGCGGTTGGTCTCTCCACTCATCGCTGAGACGACGATCACCATCCTGTCGCCGTTGCGCACACTTTGCGCAACCACGGCTGCCACCGCATTGATCCGTTCTACTGAACCGACGGACGTCCCACCATATTTTTCAACAATTAAAGCCAATCTGGATACCTGATCATGGAAATGGCGGCAGATTAAAACGGTTTCACCTGGAAAAGTAAAGAGGAAAAATCAATGGAGAAAAAGCCTTTTTGTGATGACTGACTGGCGATACCCGCAGGTTGAGCCTACTGGTCTGCCGACGATTTCACCCATTGATAGGTCGCCTGGAGCGCCTCGTCGATTCCATTCACATTGGACCCTCCGCCCTGGGCAAGGTCCGGCTTGCCACCTCCCCGTCCGTCCACCAGCGGAGCGATTTTACGGATCAGGTCTCCGGCTCCGAACCGATCTTTCAGGTCCCGGCTGACCCCCGCAATGAGGGTGACCTTTCCATGATTGGCGCCAGCGATCAACACCACCCCGCTTTGCAGCTTGTTGCGCCACTGGTCTACCGTGATGCGCATGGATTTCACATCCGCACCGTCCTGTCTCATCGCCACCACCCGAATCCCGCCGACCTCCTTTACCACATCATCGTCTGCCCCCCCGGTAGCCAGGCGCGCCTGCAGGGACTGTATCTGCCGTTCCTGCTGTTTCTGGCTCTTCATCAAACCCTGGATTCTTTCAGAAATTTTCGCGGTGGGCGCCTTCAAGTCCCGTGAAATTTCCTCCAGCAGTCCGAGTTGCCCTTCAATATGACTCTCAGCCAGTTCCCCCGTCATCGCTTCGATACGCCGGATACCGGCTGCGACCCCGCTCTCCGAGACAATCTTGAACAAACCGATATCACCGGTCCGGAAAACATGGGTCCCCCCGCACAATTCAAATGAAAACTCCCCCATCCGAACCACCCGAACCCGGGAATCATATTTTTCTCCGAACAGGGCTTCCGCACCGACCGCTTTCGCGTCGTCCAGATCCATCACCTCCACACGGACCTCATGGTTCGCCCGCACATTCCGGTTGACCAGTCTTTCCACCCCGTACAGCTGTTCCCGGGTAACGGGTTCGAAGTGGGAAAAATCGAACCGAAGACGCCTGGGTTCAACCAGGGAACCTTTTTGCTCCACATGGCTGCCCAGTACGGATTTCAGGGACGCATGCAAAAGGTGGGTGGCCGAGTGATTGTTGGCATTCAACAACCGTCGCCGGCTGTCCACTTCACCCTGGCCGGAATCACCGATTTCAATGACACCGGAAACCACCCGGCCAAAATGTCCGATGACCTTGTCCGCCAGGTACTGGGTATCCTCCACCTGGTACACCGCATCGGGAAACCGGATTTCACCCTTATCACCCGTCTGACCGCCGCTTTCCGCATAAAATGGCGACCGGGACAGCACGACCACTCCTGAATGCCCCGGTTCAAGCCGTGAAATCGGTTCCCCCTCTTCAAACAATGCAATGACCTGCCCGGCAGACTGCATGCCACCATAGCCGGTAAATTCGGTTTTTTCCAATCCATCCTGACCGCTCAGGGATGGATTTGGTAAATGATCCAGGCCCGTGGCCTTGAATTTCACGGCACGGGCCCGGCTTCGCTGCGCTTCCATTAACCTTTCAAATTCGCTGGAATCAATTTTCAACCCCTTCTCCCTGGCGACATCTGCGGTCAGGTCCGCGGGAAATCCATAGGTATCATACAGTTTGAAGACCGTCTCCCCGGACAGCAGGGTCCCGTTCATCCGGGCAATTTCCTGGCCAAGAATTTTCAACCCCTGTTCCAGGGTTCCATTGAAATGCTCATTCTCCTGTTTCAGCACCCGGACCACCCGATCCCGGTTTTCCCGGAGTTCCGGAAAGGCATCCCCCATTTCCTCCACCAGCGCGGGCACGAGCCGATGCATGAAGGCCTCCTTGCAACCCGACTGATGCCCATGCCGGATGGCTCTTCGTATAATCCGGCGCAATACATATCCCCGGCCTTCATTGGAAGGAATCACGCCATCCGTAATCAAAAAGGCAGCGGAGCGGACATGATCGGCAATCACCCGCAGTGATTTTTTTTCCAGTTCCCGGATTCCAAGCACCTGCGCCGTGGCACGAATGAGGGTTTGAAACAAATCCGTCTCATAATTGCTGTGGACGCCCTGCAGCACCGCTGCCATCCGTTCCAGCCCCATTCCGGTATCCACCGAAGGCTTGGGAAGCGGTTCGAGATCTCCCTGGCTGTTTCGGTTGAACTGCATGAAAACCAGGTTCCAGATTTCCACAAACCGGTCACCGTCTTCCTCCGGGGTCCCCGGCGGCCCCCCCGCTACATCCGCGCCGTGGTCGTAAAATATTTCGGAGCAGGGGCCGCACGGGCCGGTATCCCCCATCTGCCAGAAATTGTCCTTGGCGCCAATTCGGATGACCCGGTCCGGGGGTACGCCAACCTGGTTCACCCAGATCGATTCCGCATCCTCATCGTCTTCGAACACGGTGACCCAGAGCTTTTCCCTGGGGATGGCGAACTCCCTGGTCAAAAGCTCCCAGGCATAGTGGATGGCGGTTTCCTTGAAATAGTCGCCAAAACTGAAATTGCCCAGCATTTCAAAGAAGGTATGATGGCGGGCCGTATAGCCTACGTTTTCAAGATCATTGTGCTTGCCCCCGGCCCGAACACAACGCTGGGAAGTCGTCGCCCGCTGGTAGTCCCGGTGTTCATGACCCAGAAACAGGTCCTTGAACTGCACCATTCCCGCATTGGTGAACAACAGCGTCGAATCGTTCCCGGGCACCAGGGAACTGCTTGGGACCACTTCATGGCCCTGTTTGGCAAAGTAATCCAGAAACCGTTGCCTGATTTCAGAAGTCTTCATGTCACGATAAAACGATCAACGGGAAAATGATCAACAGACCCAACGCATCATTCGTACCGGATGGACTGCCCGATCTGCTCGGCAGTAAATCCCCTTCGCTGCAGAAACCGGGCCTGCCTGGCCCATTCCTTGTAGTCTGCAGGCGGCTGGACGCCGAATTTCCGAACTTTTGCGTCCCGGGCCCGGTCGCACCACTCCTCCTCGTAAACCACCATGGATGCCTCGATGATTTCGGCACTGATCCGGTGTTCATTCAATTCATGGAGAAGACGGACCGGGCCCTGGCCGTTGTTTACACGGGTCCGGCAGACCATTTCCGCAAATCGTTCATCGGATTGCGCGCCCTCTTCCCGGAGTGCCCCCAGCACCCTGTTCACAATCGACTCTGGAGCCGATTTCTCCAATTTCCGGCGTAATTCGAATGCACTGTGCTCTCGCCGTACCAGAAATCGAACCGCCCGGTCCCGCAGTGTTGAAACCAGGTGTTCCTCACCAGAAGGTGGTTTTTCGTTTTCCTGGTCTGCCAATGGGCGATCGACTATCCCCGGGCACCTTTTTTCCCGGCCGCAGGCTGATCCTGCATCTCATCCTCCGAGGCCGCACCTTTCAGCCTTTTCCTGCGAATCGCGGACTCGATTTCATCGGACATGTCCGGATTTTCCTTCAGGAACCCCCGAACATTGTCCCGGCCCTGGCCGATCCGGTCCGGCCCATAACTGTACCACGCTCCGGATTTCTCGACGATGCCCAGTTCCACACCCAGATCAATCAATTCCCCGTGCTTGGAAATACCCTCGTTGTACAGGATGTCGAATTCAGTCTGCTTGAATGGTGGCGCCACCTTGTTTTTCACGACCTTGACACGGGTTCGGCTACCCAGGATTTCATCTCCTTTCTTGATGGCACCGATCCTGCGAATATCCATTCGCACCGAGGAATAGAACTTCAGGGCGTTGCCCCCTGTGGTCGTTTCCGGGTTTCCGAACATGACCCCGATCTTCATGCGGATCTGGTTAATGAAGATCACCATGGTATTCGACCGCTTGATGTTCGCAGTCAGCTTTCTCAGCGCCTGTGACATCAGTCTTGCCTGCAGGCCCACGTGATGATCCCCCATCTCCCCTTCGATTTCCGCTTTCGGTGTGAGGGCGGCGACGGAGTCCACCACCACCACATCCACGGCAGAGGAACGTACGAGCATATCCGCGATCTCCAGGGCCTGTTCCCCGGTATCGGGCTGGGAAACCAGCAATTCGTCTATATTCACTCCCAGCTTTTCGGCATAGCCCGGGTCCAGCGCATGTTCGGCATCAATGAATGCTGCCGTCCCCCCCTCTTTCTGGGCCTCGGCAATAACCGACAGGGTCATCGTTGTCTTGCCTGAGGATTCAGGCCCATAAATTTCCGTTACTCTCCCCCTGGGAAGTCCACCGATCCCCAGCGCTATATCCAGACCCAGAGAACCCGTGGAATAATACTGGATGTCCTGTGCTACTTCAGAATCCCCCAGGCGCATGACCGAACCCTTGCCAAACTGTCGGTCTATCTGCCCCAGTGCCGCGTCCAGTGCCTTTCGTTTATTGTCCTCCATTTTCAATGGTTCCCCGAATTGAGTGTTTCAGTTGAAAGATATTTCCTGCACAAAAATTATCCCATATGCGGGGGCAATGAACCAGCATCCCGACAAAGATAATCCATTAAATTCGGTTTGACCGTTTTCTCATCGATACCGGGTTAATGACGCCAGAATGAAGCGGTTTTCGGGGATGACCCGGTTGCCCTGTATTTTGACGGTCAGGGCAGAACCAGTTCCCTGGGTTTGTGAAATTCAATCAATTTCGGGAAAGCGAGTTGTGCATTTTCAAATTCAATCACCGCAAATGCACAGGTTGTCATGAGTTTGTCTTCCACCTCGATATCGGGGCAAAAATACAGCAACACCTCATCCATGCCCGGATTGTGGCCCACCACCATGATGCGATCACAGACCTTCATGTTCTCCCTGAGCAGATCAATGATCCGGGTTGCCGAGGCCAGGTACAGGTCGGCGCGATAGTCAATCCCGGCATCCGGCCACCCCGCCCGGGACAAAACCCGATCGAGGGTCTCGCGGGTACGCTCCGCGACGGAACACAGGATTCTTTCGGGATGGTACGCGTTGCCCTGGAACCATTCCCCCACCCGGGACGCATTGTTTCTCCCCCGGGCATTCAGTGGACGGTCGATATCACGCGGGGCCAGCGAATACCAGTCCGACTTGGCATGCCTCAATAAAATTAACTGTTTTGTTGCCATGGACTCCCGTTTACCCAGTAGAATATGCGCTCTATTCTAACCCAATTCCCCACCCATGGGCAGCAAACACCCCCTCCCGAAAAAGGACGATATCGCAAGTACCGCTGACCGGCATTCGTTATACGAACAATCCGTCCAGAATGTCGAAGCGGAAGTTGACATGGTGGATACGACATACCGGAACATTCGAGGGAACACGGCTACCCTCCTTCGGGAAGACTTTTGCGGAACGGCGAATACCAGCTGTGAGTGGGTACGCCGGCGACCCGGAAACCGGGCGGTGGGGGTGGACCTCAACCAGGAAGTCCTGGACTGGGGATTGCACCACAATGTCCGCCAACTCGGTGCCCACCAGCAAACCCGGGTACAACTGGCCAATCAGGACGTACGGGAGCCCCTCGAAGAGCTGGTTGATATTGTGATCGCAATGAATTTCAGTTATCAGATCTTCAAGACCCGGGATGCCCTGCGCAATTATTTCCTGGCCGCAAAAACCGGATTGAATGAAAAGGGAGTTTTCATCCTCGATGCCTACGGGGGGCATGAGTCGTGGAGGTCGATCAAGGAAAAGACCAAATACGGCGATTTTACCTACTACTGGCACCAGGAAAAATATGATCCGGTGACCGCTCACGCACTGTGCCATATCCATTTCAGGTTCCGGGACGGTTCAAGGCTTAAGAAGGCCTTCACCTACGACTGGCGCATGTGGACCCTGCCGGAATTGCAGGAAATCCTGTGTGAAGCCGGATTTAACAATGTCACCGTATACTGGGAAGGAACGGACGAAGAAACCGGTGAAGGCAATGGCATCTACCACCCCTGCAAACACGGCGAGGACGACCCCAGCTGGATTGTTTATCTCTCCGGGGAACGATAACTGCCGACCCGTTCAGGCATCAGCCCGGTGCTTTCGAACCAGCAAACCGAAGCATTGCCGTGGCACCCACTGAAGCCATGGCCAGTACCCCCGCCAACAGATACGCATAGGAGAGATCCAGTTCCCCTGCAAATCCCGCGATCAGAGCGCCCAGGGAGCCGATTCCATCCAGAACTGCAAAAACCAGGCCCATGGTCGTGGACTCCGACTTGCCCGAATACTCCACTGCGGCAGCCAGAATTGCCGGGCGAACCGCGGTCAACAGGGAAATGGCGACCACCAGGCACAGGACAAACAGCCACAAGGAGGAGAAAACACCGGCCAAAAAAGCAAATACAGCAGCGGTGATGGTGAAGAACAGGATAACAGGTTTTCTCCCGATCCTGTCCGATACCTTTCCGGTATAGGGTTGAAACGCGGCGCCCATCACCAGGGTCCCCGCAAAAATCACCCCCGACAGGAACGGGCTGAACTGATAGTTCTCCTGCAGCGCAAGCGGTGTCATCGCCAGCATGGCGAAAAGAGACATGTTGTAGAACACCATCATGGCCATCATCCCCAGTCCACGGGGGTACATCCATTCTTTCAACAGCGCCATGAAATCCGCCAGGGAGACCCTTGAGTCCGCACGGGTATTGATTTTTCCCACGACAAGGATGAAGGCAAACCCCATCAACACCGCAGGCAACACCAGAATTTGCAGGCTCACTCTCCAGTCAAAGAAACCGAGCAGGAATCCTGCGGCCAAAGGACCCAGAACTTCCGCACCGATACTCCCCCCCAAAGCGTGGATCCCCAATGCCTGGGCACGATTTTGCGGCATCTTCTTGACCAGTACCCCGGTTGCCACCGGATGCCAGAATGCATCCCCCATGCTGCCGAATGCCAGCAACAGCGTGATGACCCAGAAACCGGAGGCAAAAGAAGCGCAAAAGTAACCAATGGCCACCCACCAAAACGTAATGAACAACAGGAGTCCCTGGTTGGACATCCGGTCCGCAATCAGGCCCGCCGGCACATAGACCAGCCCGGCTGCAAGCACATTGACAGTCAGCAGCAACCCGATCTCAACCGGACCCAATCCCATGCTGACCGCAATCGCCGGTGCCAGCAGCCACAGGGCCCCGAACACCCAGTCGTTGACCATGTGCCCCAA
This sequence comes from Candidatus Poriferihabitaceae bacterium, assembly GCA_965214055.1. Taxonomy (GTDB): domain Bacteria; phylum Pseudomonadota; class Gammaproteobacteria; order Arenicellales; family Poriferihabitantaceae; genus WTGA01. Next base: position 2,443,682 of record OZ243931.1, on the reverse strand, counting down.
CAGCAACACCCCCAGGATGGATCGGTTTTTCAATTCCTTTTTCTTTGACATGGCGGATACCCGGTTCATCCGGATGCTGGGTTCAGGGGGTCAGTGGGCAAATCGTCTGACAATAGTCATCAACGGGGAATGATACGCCATTCCAAACAGGTTCAGGTGATTGAGCAGGTGATAGCAATTGTAGACATCCTTTCGCTGTTCAAATCCCGTACAGTGACCACTGTGGCTGAAATAAGCGGCATAGAAATCCGGATGAAACGAGCCAAACAGGTGGGTCATTGCCAAATCCGCTTCCGCCCAGCCATAGTGGATGGCGGGATCAATGACCACCGGCCCGAAGGAATCGAACAATACATTTCCAGACCACAGGTCACCGTGTATCAACGCAGGGCGTTGATCCGGAATCAGTTCCGGAAGCCGGGAAACCAAGCCGTTGATTCCGGACAGGTCGTCTCTGGACAGCAGGCCCCGGTCCCTCGCCATTTTGACCTGTGGTTCCATCCGCTGTGAAACAAAAAATTCGATGCCATCGTCCTTCCACTGGTTGTACTGAACACTGTCTCCACAGAATCCGTCCATTTCAAACCCGTACCGGGAATGGTCATTCGCATGCAGCCTGGCCAGGGATTCCCCCAGGGTTCGCCATGACCGGATTGTGGGCAGGGTCCGGTCAATCCACTCCGTCACCAAAATCCCTTTCTCTGTGGCGATCGGTCTGGGTACCCGCACGGCCCCGGTGTTTTCGATCCAGGCCAGCCCGGTTGCTTCATAGGCGAGCATGTCAACCACCACCCCGCATCCGAATTTGACACAAAACTGGCTGCCCGGGGTGCGGACGCGATAGATCCGTTTTCCTGATGAGTCTGCCTGAACCTCCATGGATTCGATTTCCTGCCCCAACAGCCTGCGCAGGAATGGCTCGGATAACATATCGGTCTTCACGTTTCCCGGAATAAAGAGTCATCGCCTATCATACTCCACAATTGTCCGGGAGAATGGACGGCCACCGGAACTTGTGCTGCACATTGACCCGCCATCCCCAAACTCGGATTTGACCATGAAATCGGGGATTTGTTACGATTGGCCTACTTGATTCCGAGGTTAATCCAATGAAAAATTATCTGCACTTTGTGGCCGGACTGACACTGATGATGATTTCGGCCAATATAAACGCCGCAAATGTCCAACTTGGCATCATTCTGGGGTTTACCGGTCCGATCGAGTCACTGACTCCGCCAATGAGTGCCGGAGCCGAACTTGCGATCCAGGAAGCCAGCGAATCCGGTCTTTTTCTGGATGGTTCCCGTATTACCGCCGTCAAAGCAGACTCAACCTGCATTGATTCCGCCGCCGCAACCGCCGCCGCGGAACGCCTGGTGACGTCGGACAAGGTCCAGGGCATTGTCGGTGCGGACTGTTCCGGTGTGACCGGGGCCATATTGCAACAGGTGGCACGTCCGAACGGAATTGTGATGATTTCTCCCTCTGCAACCAGCCCGGGACTGTCCACCGCGGAGGATGACGGGCTTTTCTTTCGCACGGCGCCTTCGGATGCCCGGCAGGGAGAAGTCATGACCGGCGTGATTATGGACCGCGGAATCATGCAGGTTGCCGTGACCTATACGAACAGCGACTACGGAAAAGGACTGGCAGACGCTTTTGAATCCTCTTTTCGGGCTGCGGGTGGCGAAGTGACCATCAGTGCTTCGCATGAAGACGGCAAAGCGGACTATGCCTCTGAAATCGGTGCACTGGCCTCTGCGGGCGGCGAAGCACTGGTGGTTGCCGGTTATCTGGACCAGGGGGGTCTGGGTATTATCCAGGGGTCACTGGATGCGGATGCTTTCAGTACTTTCGTTCTTCCTGACGGGATGATCGGCGAAGCACTGGTGGAAACGGTGGGTCCCGATCTGGATGGTTCCTTCGGACAGCATCCTGCTGCGGAAGGGCCCGGCTCCGCCATGATCGTGAAACTGGGAGAAGAGAACGACTTCAATGGCAGCAACGCGTTTGTCGCGGAATCCTACGATGCCGCCGCTCTCATTATCCTGGCGATGCAGGCCGCCGGCTCGTCCGACTCCGCGGCCTACCAAAAAACGGTCATGGAAGTTGCCAACGCGCCCGGTGAAAAAATCTATCCCGGTGAGCTGGCAAAGGCGCTGCAGATACTGCAGGACGGTGGAGAGGTGGACTACGAGGGTGCCTCGGCGGTTGAACTCATCGGCCCCGGAGAATCCGCAGGCAACTACCGCGAAATTGAAGTGAAAGACGGTGCAATCACAACCGTGCGGTACCGCTGACCTGCACATATCGTTGTGGTGAAACGGCAGCCTGGGCCCTGTGCAGGCTGCCGGTTGACGGGGTGATTGGAGCTTGATCACCGTCTCCAGGATTTGCAAGAATTTCGGGGGAGTGCGCGCCGTGGATGGCGCTTCTTTGCACATCGCTCCGAACTCGATCACCGGACTGATCGGTCCCAATGGAGCCGGGAAAACGACCCTCTTCAACATCATTGCAGGGTTGTATCCTCCGACCTCAGGCCATGTTTTCATGAATGGCGAGAACATCACCGGCCTGCCTCCTTACGAACTTTTCCAGCGAGGACTGCTTCGCACCTTCCAGATTGCCCATGAATTTGCGTCCATGACCGTGCGCGAGAACCTGATGGTGGTTCCCGGTGGACAGTCCGGGGAAAAACTGGTATCGGCCTGGTTTCGCCCCACCCGGGTGGCCCGGGAAGAGCGTGTGCTGGCGGAACGTGCGGAAGAAGTCATGGAATTCCTCACCATCCGCCATCTGGCCGACGAGCGGGCCGGAAACCTGTCCGGTGGCCAGAAGAAACTCCTGGAACTTGGCCGGACAATGATGGTGGATGCCCGAATCGTATTTCTGGATGAGGTAGGCGCGGGAGTCAACCCCACGCTGATGAAAACCATTGGTAACTCCATTGTCCGGCTCAACCGGGAACAGGGGTATACCTTCTGCATGATTGAGCACAATATGGAGATTATCTCCCAATTGTGCGACCCGGTCATCGTCATGGCTGAAGGCAAGGTGCTGACGCAGGGGTCCGCACAGGAAGTCATGGCCAATGAACAGGTTGTCCTGAAATATCTTGGAAGTGGATTTTCTGCCGATTCTGCAACATGAGCCTGCTCATTGGTGAAAACATGACGGGAGGGTACGATGGGGTTGATATCCTCCACGCCTGCACCATCCGTGCGGAAACAGGCAAAATATCAGTGATTGTGGGGCCGAACGGGGCCGGAAAGTCCACCGCGATGAAGGCAATCTTTGGAATGGTGGAACTGCACTCGGGGACGGTTCGAATCAGCGGCGAAGACATCACCCGCCTTTCTCCCCAGGACCGGGTATCCAGAGGGATGGCATTCGTTCCCCAGACCAACAATGTGTTCCCTTCCATGACGGTGGAGGAAAACCTGGAAATGGGGGCCTTTTTACGCCATGACCACATCCTGGAAACCATGGAACAAGTCTATGAACTCTTCCCCGCTCTCAAGGACAAACGACGACAGCCTGCCGGGGAACTGTCCGGTGGGCAGCGCCAGCAGGTTGCCATTGGACGGGGGTTGATGACCCTGCCAAAGGTCTTGATGCTGGATGAACCGACGGCCGGGGTCTCACCCATCGTCAAGGACGAATTGATGTACCGGATTACCGAAGTCGTCCGCACCGGGGTCTCCATCCTGATGGTGGAACAGAATGCGAGACAGGCACTTTCCATTGCCGACATGGGATACGTCCTTGTTCAGGGGAAAAACCATCATACCGGTGCAGGGCCCAGTCTGCTCAAGGATTCTGATGTGCGCCGGTCATTCCTCGGGGGGTAGATGACGGACCTCCTGAATGCAGTCATTGTTCTGTGCAACTTTGTAATCATTCCCGCAACCGCCTATGGCAGTCAGATCGCCCTGGGCGCACTCGGGGTGACGATGGTTTACGGCATTTTGAGATTTTCCAACTTTGCCCACGGCGACACCATGGCTTTCGGTACCATGATCACGATCCTTATGACCCGATGGCTTCAGTCGGCCGGTATGACCCTTGGCAGCCTGCCCACGGCATTGATTGGCCTTCCCATTGGCATTGCCGCAACCGCAGTCCTTCTGCTTGGAACCGACCGGGTTGTCTACCGGTTTTACCGGCTCCGCAAGAGCGACCCGATCATTTTTACCATTTCTTCGGTCGGGGTCATGTTTGTCCTGAACGGTTTGGTTCGTCTGGTCATCGGACCGGAACATCAACGATTTTCCGATGGTGCCCGCTTTCTTGTCCGGGCCCGTGAATTCAAGGAGATAACCGGGCTTTCTGAAGGATTTTCGATTAATGTTCCGCAATTGATTACCGTCATTGTGACCCTCATTGCCGTGACCTCCCTGTTCTGGTTCCTGACACACACGCGCACCGGGAAATCCATGCGGGCACTGTCCGACAACGAAGACCTGGCCACACTGTGCGGGATCAACGCCGAACGCGTTGTCGCAATTACCTGGATCATTGTGGCCGCACTGGCCACAACGGCCGGGGTCCTGTACGGCCTGGACAAGGGGTTCAAGCCCTTTACCTATTTCCAGCTTCTTTTGCCGATCTTTGCCGCGGCCATTGTCGGCGGACTCGGAAACCCGCTCGGGGCCATTGCCGGTGGGTTCATCATTTCATTTTCCGAGATATCCATTACCTATGCCTTCAAGAAATTTCTGGGCTATGTTCTGCCGCAGGGCATGCAGCCGGAACACCTTGCCCAGTTACTTTCAACGGATTACAAGCTCGCCGTCTCCTTCACCATTCTGGTACTGGTTCTCCTGTTCAAGCCGACGGGGATATTCAAGGGAAGGTCTTCATGAACCCGAAGAACATGGCCCTCTTTGCAGCAGTATTCGCAATGCTTGTTCTCGTTGGCCTGATGCAGAGCTGGACCGTTGCGCTGATCATCCTCAACCTGTGCCTGATCTCCGCGATCATGAGCCTGGGGGTGAATATCCAGTGGGGATATGCCGGCCTGTTCAATTTCGGGGCAATGGGCTTTGTGGCACTGGGCGGGGTGGCCGCGGTGATCGTCAGCATGCCCCCGGTCAGCGCAGCCTGGGCAGCGGGGGGAGCACGCATTGTGGCAGCCCTTTTGGTGGCAACCGGAACCATCGCCGGTTCCATTTTTATCTGGAAATTCCTGCCACCGGGACGCAAGCGATGGGCGGTGCTGATTGGCGTGGCAGGAACGGGGCTTTTCCTGTTCCGATTTCTGTTCGACCCGGCGGTAGCCGCCATCGAAAACGTCAACCCCGCTGCAACCGGATACCTCGGCGGGCTGGGGCTTCCGATTCTTCTGGCCTGGCCGGTGGGCGGGTTACTGGCCGCCGGGGCGGCCTGGATCGTCGGCAAGACGGCTCTTGGACTTCGTTCAGATTATCTTGCCATCGCCACGTTTGGCATCTCCGAGATCATCATTATCGTCATCAAGAATGAAGACTGGCTGACCCGGGGCGTCAAAAACGTGGTCGGCCTGCCCCGTCCGGTTGCTTACGAGGTTGATCTCCAGAAGATGGATACCTTTCTCGCATGGGCCCCACGCCTCGGCATGGACCCGGTGGAACTGTCCTCGATTTACGTCAAGCTGTCCTATTCGATCCTGTTTGCGATTGTACTGATCGCCATTTTGTGGCTGTCCCAGAAAGCACTGGCCTCTCCCTGGGGCAGAATGATGCGGGCCATTCGCGACAACGAAACCGCAGCAGGGGCGATGGGCAAGAACGTGACCGCCCGGCACCTTCAGGTATTTATTCTGGGTTCCGCTGTCTGTGGAATCGCAGGCGCAATGCTCACCACCCTGGATGGCCAGCTCACCCCGGGGTCTTACCAGCCCCTTCGTTTCACCTTCCTGATCTGGGTCATGGTCATCGTCGGCGGTTCAGGGAACAATTGGGGCTCTATTCTCGGGGGGTTCGTGATCTGGTTTCTGTGGGTCGAAGTCGAACCTATGGGCCGATGGTTGATGGATACGATAACAGCCGACCTGCCCGAAGACAGCACCCTGCGTGTTCATCTGGTGAACTCCGCCGCACACATGCGACTGGTGGTCATGGGAGTCATCCTTCTTCTTGTCCTGAGATTCTTCCCACGGGGCCTGATTCCCGGGAAATGATGTTCAGACAGTGGTCTGATCTACTTCGCTCGATCGACTGACCAAAAAAACAGGATTCTGTCTGACACCGAATGGCAGGCACGGTATCCACTTCACCACGCAAAGCCTCAAGATCATCACCACAGGCTGGGCATAATCGATGATCGAACACGTTACGGTTCCACCTCTGAAGACGAGACGGAGTCGGATGAGATAGTCATTTCGAGCAACACGATTAATTCCAGCAAATCCTCCTGTACGGTCTTCCAGACGATATCGAGGTTGATGTCGAAGTATGCATGTACCAGCCAATTACGCATTTCGACGATCCGCCCCAAGGAATCTCCGGCATAGACAGTCGCGAACGTTCGGTAACATGGGTCGCAACCTCACCGATAATTTCAATATCCTTGACCAGCGCAAGGACCAGTTGACGATCATATTTCAGGTCGTTGCGCGTCCGCCCGTGCGCGAAGGACAACGCTTCGCGCGCAGCATCCAGCATGTGCTGCAGTTGGACTCGTCATCCCTTTGCATACTGCACCTCGGCGGTATCGAAAACCTCCTGTCGAAAATAACGACTCAAGTCTTCCAGGGTTCGAAGATCCACCTTGCGGCCGCCAACAAAGCCGACAGCTCGATCTCCATACCCGCTATCCCCAAGTACGCCCCGGACCAAACTCGACCAGCATATCGATGTCGCTCTCCGGCCCGAAATCCTCTCGCAACGCTGAGCCAAAAACAGCGAGCCGAGTGATCCCGTGCGCTCGGCAAAAGGCAGAAACTTCGGTTTTCGGAATCGATATCTGCGGATTCATGTCTTAAATTATCGATTGTCATTAATCTGTTAGGAGCAAATGATCTGTCCGGCCCCTTCCTTCCCGCTTCCGGTATCAGCCCCGTATTCTCTTGTTTTTCGGGTCCCAGACCGGTTCCTTGAGAACGGTGGCTTTCCGGCTTTCTCCAATGAGTTCCACTTCAAAAACGCACCCGGGGTCCGCGTATCCAGGTGGTACATACGCAAAACCAAGGCTTTTCCCGGTGACATGTCCATATCCGCCCGAGGTCGTCACACCGATGGTTTCATCCCCATCCAGCACGGCTTCACCACCCACCACATCATTGTCCCCCGCTTCGACTTCAAAATAGACCAGTTGAAGGGGCACCTGATCCCGGTCCACCCCAAGGGTTGCGGACTTGCCGGTAAAATCCGCTTTGTCTTCCCGGAAAAACCGCATGATATCCGCTTCGACCATGGAAATTTCATTGGTCAATTCCGCTCCCCACCCCTTGTATGCCTTTTCCATTCGCAATGAATTCATGGCGTAGGTGCCAAAATCAGCAATCCCATATTCCTGTCCCGCTTCCCACACCGCTTCGTAAACCCTCACCAGGTCCTTCTTGCGACAGTGCAGTTCCCACCCCAATTCACCCACATAGTTGACGCGCAGTGCACGCACCGGCACTTCCGCAACCATGATTTCCTTCCCGGTCAGCCACTTGAAGGACTCATTGCCCAAATCCTCATTGGTCAGTCCGGCCAAGGTGTCCCTTGACTTCGGACCGGCGACCACAAGAACCCCCCGGTCATCCGTCAGCGTGCTGACCGAAACATCTTCGTTTTCTCCTATCCCCTGGGTCAGAACCGACAAATCCCGCTCTTCACTGGTGGCCCCGGACAACACGTAATAATGTCCTTCCTTGAGCCGGGTAATGGTTGATTCGCCATTCAACCTGCCGGTTGGGGCCAGGTAATGGGTCAGGGTAATCCCCCCTTCCCGGGTGGGCATCCTGTTTGCGCTGATCCGGTTCAGGTATCGTTCCGCATCCCGGCCGGTCACATCGTATTTGGCAAAGGTAGACAACTCCTGCACCCCCACCCGCTCCCGGACGGCACGGCATTCTTCCGCCACCACCTCAAACGTGTTGTTATGGCGAAACCCCACCTCTTCCTCCCGGCCATCCAGGGAAAACCATTTCGGCCTTTCCCAGCCATTGACTTCGGTAAAGACCGCTCCCTTGTCTTTCAGCACATCATACAATGGAGTCGTTCGGGCTTTCCGTCCCGCTGGCCGCTCCTCTCCCGGCAGGTGCAATTTGTACATGTGCTCATAATCTTCATGGGATTTGGCCTTGGTATACCCTCCCGGAGCAAAATCTCCAAACCGCCGGGGGTCCACCCCCAGCATGTTGATCTCGGCGTCACCGTAAATCATCCACTGGGCAAGGTATTTTCCAGCACCCGCCCCCGCTGCGATTCCAATAGATGCCCCATTGCAATGCCAGAAATTGCGCAACCCCGCCGCTGGACCCAGAAATGGGTTGCTGTCCGGGGTATGTGGAATGGCCCCGCAAACCGTCCGCTTGATTCCAAGCTCCCGCCACATCGGGATGCGCTCCATGACGCGCTCGATATAGGGCATGATATTCTCGAAATCCGGGTCAAACAGTTCATTTTCGGAATCCCATTGTGGCCAGCCACCACGATGGGTCCAGCACTCCTGGGAGTTTTCCATTTCATAGATTCCGATCAAACCTGATTTTTGCTCCTGGCGGTAATACGAGGACGGGTAGGGATCGCGAATCACGGGCATTTCGGTATCACGATCCAGGAATTCAGGGACGGTATCGGTCACCAGGTAGGTGTGCTTCATATTGATCAAGGGAAGATCTGTGCCCACCATCTGGCTGACCTGCCGGGCATAGCATCCCGCCGCATTCACCACATGTTCGGCAACCACGCTACCGCGCTCTGTAAAAACCTCCCATTCTCCGGATTTTCGCTGCCGGATATCCGTCACCCGGTTGTGCGTAACAATATTGACCCCTTTTTGCCGCGCCCCCTTGGCCATGGCATTGCACACACCGGCGGGGTCCACATGTCCATCGGTATGGGTCCAGGCACCGGCCAGGACTCCCTCGATATTGGCATACGGAATCAGTTCCTTTATTTTCGCCGGATCAATGATGTCGCACTCAAATCCAATGAGTTTTCCCACACCGGCAACCCGGTGAAACCACTCCACTTCTGCTGTTTTATAGGCAAACCGGATTCCTCCACAGCCATGCCAGCTGACATACTGGCCCGTCAGTTCCTCCAGCCTGGGATACAGTTTGACCCCATGATCATGGATTTTTGCCATGTTGTAATCGGCGATAAAGCTCGGACACTGCCCGGCAGCATGCCAGGTTGACCCCGATGTCAGTTCCCCTTTTTCAATCAACAGTACATCCGTCCAGCCTTCTTCAGCCAGGTGATAGGCCAACCCGGCCCCCATCACGCCACCACCGACAATGACCACCCTTGATTGGGATGGCAAACGCTTTTCATTCATTGGAATATTCCACAGGGAATCAGAAAGAATGCCCGACCTTCATCTGTTCACGGGGCAACCGGATATCAAAATTGGCTCTCAGACGTGCGTCCAGTTCATCAGAGATATGGGGCGGGAAATGGGTCTGCAGGATTTCCCGGGTTTTTTCCCGGGCAACCTGGTGAACTTCCCGGGACCCAAGCTCCTTCCATTCTGCCGGTGTCAGCCGGTTTCCCACTTCGGGATAGACATAGTCCGACTCCATGCGGGACAACGTCGCATCATGCCCAAGGAAGTGCTCCGGCCCATTCAGGCAAACATCCGCAATCGTCTCCAGGGCAAGGTTCTCATCGTCAATTTCCACACCACGCACACTTCGATTGATGGCTCCGAGCATGTCATTGTCGATCGTGGCTCCTTCGAAACTGAAGCCCAGCAAACTGGCCTGCATCCCCACAGATTCGTACACCAGGTTCGTGCCGCTATGCCCCGCCAGAGTCACGGTATACGCCTTTTCGAATCCGGACTGTGCATCCGGGGTTTTGGCATCCGCCATCCCCGCTGCAATCCCGGTGGGCAGACCAAGGTATTGGCCAACCTGTCCGCAGGCCGCCATCAAAACCGCCTGTTCTCCACTGCCACCGCTCATGGCCCCCGTGCGCAAATCAGAAACAAATGGCCAGGGACCAAAGATGGCAGGATGCCCGGGCTCGATCAGATTGACATACGCCAATGCAGCGAGGCATTCCGCACACTCCTGTACCACGGCCCCCGCCAGGGAGGCCGGACTGGTGGCCCCGGCCTGTCCCGCAGCCAACAATAAAATGGGCATCCCTCCCCGTGTGCAGACTTCCAGGACCTTGCAGGCATCTTCGGCAAATCTCATGGGCGGCACGACGAAACAACAGGACAGGCTGGCAAAAGGCCGTTCTCTCCATTTCCTTTCCCCCCCTGCAATCTCATGCAGCAGCCGTAACCCTTCTTCTGCATGGGGAGCTTCCACATAACTGACGCCACAGTGTTTCATCGTGCCGGCAACGGATGCATAGGTTGTATTCAGGTCCATTGCGGCAGGCTGTTCGATATCCCGTGCAACCATGCAACGCTGGAAAAAGTGAATGTGCTCGTGGTAATCGACCAGGCGCGAAGCATCATACAGGTCCTGGATGGTGGATTCCCGGTACGCACCTTCCCCGGGGTATCCCCCATGCCTCTTCCAGTCATCGACCACATGAACAGCGGCTCCGGCCGTCCCAAAATAGACCTTGGTACCGCTTAAGTGCATGTCATACTCGGGAGACTGGCCATACAGGGTGATTTCCCGTGCACAGGTTTCCATGGTCCATTCAATCAGCTCCCTGGGGAAAAGAAGCCGGCCCTCCGGGGTATATTTTCCACCTGCCTTGGTCACCAGGTCTATGCACGAGGGAATGGCCCGGGAAAACCCGACATTCTCAAGAAGGTCCAGCATCGCCGTGTGGACGCGTTTGAGCTGCTCACCGGTCAGTGGCATATAGCGGCCACCGAGCTGACCTGGCCGAACCGGCTTGTCTTCTGGTGCAAGGGGTGCTGCTCTCAATGCTTTTCTCGCTGCTCTTCCGCCTGCTCTTCGTCCCATAACCCGATTCCACTGTATTTATCAGGTGGATTAGTATTCCCGAACCACAATCCACCGTTGTTAGATTAAACGACTTTTCTTTGTGTTTCTGCGTCTTCAATATAGTAATTATACCCGGGAACCCGGACAAAACCCAAAGCCGGGATGGGTTTGTACGGATGCCATCGCCTGGCTGGAATCAATTGCCTGGAAAATGCTCTCGGCCGGGCGGGCCCCGGTGATGGACTGATCCTGTGCGAGGATATTCCTCGAGGTTGACGACCACAAGGGCAGGGGCGTTTTCGAGGTTCATGATCTACCCTCGCTGGGATGCCCCCTCGTTGGGGCAGGCAGGGGGGTGCGATCAGGGCGCAAGGAAATGCCATGGATCCATGGGGTGCCAGTCATCCCCCCCCGAGGCCGACGTTCCACCCCATGGCGACGTCACCGGTGCAACAGCACTGGGTGGCGAAGTACAGCGGTACCGTTCCTGCGGCTGCGCAGCTGCGAACCGGGTCGTACCGATTGGTCGAACTACTCATGAGCATGGGGAAGACTCTGCCGGATGTCCGGGATCCCGTCCAGAAAGATTACCCCGGCCTGATGGTTCAGGTATGCACAGAAAATGTACTCGTTCCAATGATTGGGCTTCGGACCGTACTTCATCATATGACCGTGAGGGTCATCTGTCCGGGGCGGCTTGACCGCGATCATCCGCGCGAGTTCGCGCTCCAGATAGTCGACAAAGACACTCTCGGGATATTCAAGAAAGACATAGGGGGTGTTGAACACGAGATGGTAGCGGTACTCAGGGCTGGGCGGCGGCAGCACGCGGACGAACCAGACCTGCCCCTTGCTGCCGACATAGCCAGATGGAGCCGCGCAGGAAAGGATTTCCCGGGTACCGACCTCGCGCAGCAGAACCTTGCCGCCATCGCGGCCACAATGCATGAAAAAACCCATCCTCGACTGCTGCATCCGATCGATGGTGTCAATCAGCCAGCTCGGGCAATCGAACTCGGGCATGATGCGCAAGATGCAGCTGCCTATGGTCTCCTGGCTACTCCCGAAGCGGACGTCGAACATCCCCCACATCGTGAAATAGCTAGGGGTTACCGGGCTCATCGGCGGACCCAGCGGCATGTATTCGCGCTTGGCGTTACCGACAATCCTGGCACAACTCTCCACCTCCTTCATCCCGGAAATCGTTTCGGCCATGGGAGCACAGACATTCTGCGCAAACGTATACAGGGCGTGGCAGGGGTCGAGGTCAGCGAGCCAGTCGAGGAAAAGCACGTCGTCGATGAAACCGGCTTCGAGGGCCATCTTCCTGCCTTCCCGATAGCCCTTCAAATCAGTGAACTTCGACCAGCGGAATGAGGTGATCTTCTTCGCGATTTTGTTGGCAACCCGACCCATGGAGCATTCTGCAGCAGGGATTACAGTAAAAGTGATCGCCAATCCACGATCAAAGTTTCCACCGACTGCACGGTAAAATTTCCACCCTGGAGCGTGGCAACGCAACGACAGCGGTCTGGATGATACCCTGCCAGTGGAGAGAATTCCACTGATCAGGTTGTCCTGATTGGAGAATTCTCACTTTCCTGACTTGAGACATCCATGGCCCGCCCCCTTTTGCGAAGATATTCCTCGAAGTTGACGACCACAAGGGCAGAGCGTCTCGAGGTTCACGATCCGGCCTCGCCGGGAGGCTCCCCCGTTGGGACAAATCCAGGGGCGTTGCGGTCAGGGCACGAAAGAAATGCCGTGGCCATGAGAACGCTCTCACGGCAGTCCCGGATGGGGCAGAGTCTCGGGGATGTCCGGGATACCGGTCAGAAAGACCGCCTCGTTTCGATGATTCACGTATGCCCTGAAAATGTACTCGTTCCAATGGTTGGGCGTCAGACCGTACTTCAGCAGATGACCGCGAGAGTCATCTGTCCGAAGCCGTCTCTCCCTCGCCATCATCCGCGCGAGTTCGCGCTCCAGATAATCGACAAATAAAAACTCGGGATGTTGCAGGAAGACGTAGGGGGTGTTGAACACAATATGGTCGCGCAACAAGGGGCTGGGAGGCGGCAGCACGCGCACGAACCAGATCTCCCCCTCGTTACCGATATAGCCAGCTGGAACCCGGCAGAAAAGGGTCTCCCGCATACCCACCTCGCGCAACAGAATGTTCTCGCCGTCGCGGCCACAATGCACGAAAAAACTCATCCGCGACTGCCGCATCCGCTCAATGGTGCCAACCAGCCAGACCGGGGGGTCGAACTCGGCCATGATGCGCAAAATGCAGCTGCCTATGGTCCCCCGGCTACTCCCGAAGCGAACGTCGAACATCGCCCACATCGTGAAATAGCTGCGGGTCAACGGGCTCATCGGTGGCCCCATCGGCATGTATTCGTCCTCCGCGTTAGTGACAATCGTGTAATACCCCTCCGCCTCATCCATCACGGAAATCGATTCGAAGAAGAAGGATGAAACGTTCTCCGCAAACACACACGGGGCGTGACAGGGGTCAAGGTGGGAACCCGTCAAGGACAGGCGTATCATCGCCGGCACCGGCTTCGAGCGCCATCTTCATGCCTTCCCGATAGCACTCCATGTCGACGAACCTCGACATGTAGAGGGAGGCGAGTTTCTTCGCAATCTTGTTGGCAACAGAACCCATGGTGTGTTCTGTAACAGGTAGTACATTAAAAAATTTATCGCCAATCCACGCCCGGGGGTTCCACCGATTACACGGTAAAATTTCCACCCTGGAGCGTAGCAACGCGACGGCAGCCGATTGGATGATACCCTGGCAGTGGAGGAGATTCCACTGACCAGGTTGTCCTGGATTGGACAATTCTCGCTCTTCTATCCGTTGTGATGTTCTGGTACAGTTCTGCCTTGGAAAAACATGTTCACAATTCAATCAACAGAGATCAAATCAATGGAAATAAAGAGCGAGCGAATTAACGGAACCTTGATTGCCTGCGTGGAAGGCCGCATTGATGGGGCCAATGCCCAGGAATTCGAAAGTGCAATGCAAAACATAATTGCGGATACAGACCGTGCTCTCCTCCTTGACCTGGTCGATCTTTCCTATATCAGCAGCGCCGGACTCAGGGTGATTCTCCTTCTCGCAAAATCCCTCGCAAAGCATGAAACCAAGTTCGCCCTTTGCGGGTTATCCGCTCCCATCAAAACCGTCTTTGAAATCAGTGGTTTCAATAAAATCATTGCCATTCATGAATCCCGTGAGGATGCGGTGGCCTCTTTCGGTTGAGGAGCCGGATTCGGTTCACGCGGAACACCCTGCCGGGCAGTCTTTTGCAACAATGACCTGATTTCCCCGTCCCATTCTCCCGTTCAGGGGGCTTTCCGGCAGTACTCGCCGCCGCCAACCGCAGCACGGACCTGGATGGCGGAGAAAGTCGGGCAACTCAGTCCGAACCGGGGGGAGCCGGGTCGACATCATCCTGGCTCTCCCGAAGCTGCACCAGGGTGATCCGGTTCAAGCCGTCCGATGTTCTTTCATACGAAAACTCATCCATAAGTTCCTTGACCAGATGCACCCCCAGGCCACCGATGGGACGACCTTCCAACAAAGCCTCGACATGGTCCGCCGACGGAACCTTTTCAAAGGGATTGAAAGGCTTTCCATCATCCTCAATGGTCACCATCAATTTGTCATAGGTGGCCACCAGCTTGAGCAGAATTGAATGAGCACTTTGATCTGCATAGCTGTAATTTACCGTGTTGGTAATAAGCTCATCCACCGAAATATTGATTTTATACAACCATTCGTCCGGCCACCCGTATGAATGGCCATGCGAGCTGATGCTTTTGGCTGCCCGCTCGATTTCGGACAGTTCGTTTTTCAGTATCAGTTCCAGCGATGACTCGCGTACTTTCATGTCTGTCATGTCAATTCAATCCTCAACGAAATTGTTTTCCTCGGGGAAACCGCATCCCCGAAGTATCTGGCTCCAGCCACCACACCTCCCTTATCCTCCATGCCGACCCTTGACCGAATCGGGCTTCTCCTGAAAACCAGTCTCCGTATACCTCAACACCATGCAGGTGATATCATCAAATTGCGGCTCATCCCCCACAAACGATTCCACTGCCGCCACGATATCCCTCACATCATCGCTTGGAGTCTGTTCCGGAAGATCTGCGATGGTCTGCAACAATCTCTCGTCACCAAATTCCTTGAAACTGGAATTGATCGCTTCGGACACACCGTCTGTTGTAAATACCAGCTTTGACCCGGTCTCCAAGTCAATACAGGCATCCATATACTCAAGGCCCCCGAACATGCCCAATGCCACCCCCCCCGTCAAAGGAAGCATCCTGACCCCCTGGCTGTCTACCAGAACCGGCGGGTTATGCCCGCCATTTGCATACATGAACTGTCCGGTCCGTTCGTTCAGCAAACCGTAAAACACCGTAATGAACAACTGCTCGTCATTGTTTTGTTCGAGAAAATCATTGATCGTCGCGAGAAACTCCCCCGGCGACTGTGCTTGCCGTGCCGTGCTGCGCATCAGTGTTCGAGCCATCACCGTAAACAGGGCCGCGGGGACGCCCTTACCTGAAACATCGGCAATCACCACCACCACCCGGTCCTTGTCCAGCCTGAAAAAATCGTAAAAATCTCCACCAACTTCCTTGGCCGCTTTCATGTCTCCGGATATGCAGAACCTTGTGGTGGGAGGGGGGTCATCCGGTAGCAGCGACAATTGCACCCGGGTCGCGATATCGAGTTCCTTTTGAATGGCAATGAAAGCATTCTTGGCTTCCAGTGCTTCTCTGAGGCTGTAGTTTTGCTTTTGTACCCGGTCTGACATTTTCTGGAACGCCAGCGCGATCATTGCAAGACTGCTTCTCCCCTGCTCAAGGACCTGCATGGGGTTGTCCATGACTTTTTCATTCCGGGTGTCCCGGCTATCCTTTGAAGCGGGTTTGATCAACTCCTCCAGCTCGGACAATTCTCCAAGCACTGCCACCCGTTCCTCTTCGTCCAGCGTGTCCGCAAGCCGGATCATTTCGCGCCGTATGAAGCGCTCCTGTTTGATACGTTGACGCTTCTGGGAACTGCGGAACCGGGTAATGGCAATGAGATGTGTCCGAAAAACATTCACGGCAGAAGCAATCCGACCAATTTCGTCCTGCCGATCGGTCCCCCCCAGATTGACCTGCAGGTCCCCCCGGGACAATGCGTTCAAAACCCGCACGCCTCCTGTCAAGGGGGCAAATGATCGGGAAAGATACCAGTTCAACGCCAGAAGGGTCAGCACCAGAAAGCCTCCCAATGCCCCGACGGTGTAGTACGCGATGCGGTCATGCTGCCGGGCATATGCCGTCACATTCTTGAACGTCAGCAATCTCGTTACCAAATTACCCAGATCAGCCGTCTGGTCCAGCAAAACGAATGAATAGGCCTCCTGGCCGGTCTTGACGGTCTGGAAGGTGTTGACGTTCCGTATATCGATAGAATCCTGCAGACTGTCCCAAAGTGCGGTGGCTTCTCCCGAGATGAGACGGCCCCGGCGATTGACCAGGATCACGGCAGATCGGGTGATGAGTTCCATTTCCCGAATCGCTTCCTCTATATCGGTGGCATACACGGCCAGGCCAACCACACGGGAAAATAGATAAAGTGGTATCGCGACCACCACGGAAATGTTGTGTTGCTGGTCGTTTCCGATGCCCCGGACAACCTGCCCGCCTTCGATCATGGCCTTGACTTTCGATGGGGAAATGATGGGGGTTTGAAAAACACTCGGCAGGGATGAGTAAAGGAGCACTCCTTCCCGGTTCAGGATATCCAACCGGTCTGCAATCCCCTGGGCCTTGAGATTCGAGGACAGGTGTGCGCCGAGGTGCTGGACGGTCGCCCGTTCCTCCCTTGCAACCGAAACGGCAAGTTGCGGATTCTCACTGGCCATCGCCTGGTGTTCGTCCATCCGATTCACCAGGTGGTTGATGGTGTTGTCCCATAACGCACGTTGATCCGCAACCACCTTTTCTGAAAATTGTGAGGTCAACAGCTGTTCCCGTTCCAGGGCAGCGACCACAAAACTCAGGCAGACGATAACAAACGCCAGGGAAATGAATAAACTGATTCGGGTACGAAGGAGCATGTCTGTGTAAGCGGAGTCCTGGTCAGATAATCAGCGGTCCAGGGTGGTCTTGAAGTCGGCAATTGAAATCATTTTCATCGGCGGATAAATGCCAACCTCATGGACAACATCAATGTTGATCCACAGTTTATAGCGTGCCAGCTGTGCCACCGGCAAATCCTGTGAATCCTGGTTTTCCATCAGGATTCTTTCCGCCTGAAGCGCTGCAAGCTTTCCAAGGGTATAGTAGTCGGTGACCAGCCCGAACATGGCCCGGGAATTCTTGAGCGGAGCCTGGGAGGAGGCAAAGGTGGGAAGACCGGCAGCGATTGCTTCGGAAGTGTAGGCGTCTGCATGACTGACCAGGAACGAATCGGGCCCCATGTAAAGAATATCCGCACCCTGGTCCTTGGCGGACTGGATCAGAGCCGGGATCTGTTCGGGGTCCGGCCGGCCATTGTCAAGCAGGGGGACCGGAAGTTCGATCAGATTCATGTCAAACCCCCGGATATCCCGCTGCAGTTCCTCCACATTGACACGGGAGTTGCTGGCATTCGGCTCATAGATGACCGCTATATTCCGGAACTTTCCGTACGCTTCGATGGTTTTGAGTTGTGCCGAAACAGAAGGCAGGAATGTAACACCGGTGGCGGACCTTCCGGGGTTTTCAAGGGTTCCAACGATTCCCGACTGAAGAGGGTAGGAGACCATGACAAAGACACCGGGAATATCCCGCACATAGGCATCCGGCGTCCCGGTTTCCAGCTTCCCGATAATGCTGCTGGTGGTGACTGTTCCCCAGGTATACACGAGGTCGGGCTGTACACGCTTGATCTCTTCGACGATCCCGGGCGCATTGCCGCGATCAAGATTGAGATTCCGAATGGTGAGGCGGTAGGAAATTCCACGGCGATCGAGATAATCGCGAAAACCGTCTTCCACCTCGGTTTCCCCCCGCCACAATACGGCAAAAATCTCAAAGGGCTCCCCTGGAGTTTGCGCCATGGCAAGGGAAGGCAGCCAGGCAAAACACACCAGCCATACCGCACCCAGTCGAATCGCCCGATTCATGACCGTCTTCCCTGTCGCACTGTGGGTGCCGCATTGTGCCGGGGGTTGATCAGGACCAGGCCATACAGGACGGCACAGACCAGAATGAAGCCCCCCATCATCACGATGGCCTGTGAAAACCCCAGGACCAGGACCAGCACTGCCGAAACAATGGGGCCGCATGCCAGGCCCAGTTGTTCCATCACTCCAAAGGCCCGGTTTGCCGACAACGGCCCCACGGTCCTGCGGTGTTTTTCGCCGACCGACTCAACCACCGCCCGGGCCGGCGGAAACAGGATTCCATGCCCAATTCCCATCAACACGACGGTGATGGCCAGCGTTGCGGTTGCACTGCCGAAAACCGGCTCAAGAAAAGTCAAAACGCAGCCGGACCCGGAAACCGCTGCACCCAGTACCAGCCGATACTCGGGATTCGGGAACGAGCCCGCTATACGGGATAAAACCGGGGTAATGACAATGCTGACCAGTCCATACAGCATGATGACCCATCCGATGGTGGAGAGTCCGTTTCCAAGCTCATTCAGGTAAAGGGGAACCAGGAAAAACAGGATTCCTGTCAACATGATCCTGGCCGGTATTGCCACCAGGCAGGACACCCTGGCGAACCGGGCATCCGTCAACAGGGTCCGCCAGCCATTCATGTCCAGACGGAGAGACGGGGAATGCCTCCTTTCCCCCTGATCATCCAGCATATAAAACACGATCATTCCGGAGATGACCGCGATGGCAGCACTGACCAGGAAGGTGATCTCAAATCCGATACGCCCCGCAATGATCGCCCCGAGTGGTGGACCACAAAGCATGGCGACAAAAACCGCCCCGGAAAGCATCGGCAGACCGGTCCCCCGGCCGGGTTCCGGAACGTGGCTGTGAACCCATGCCTGGGACGCAACGAAAATCAATCCGAATCCGGCACCGGACAACAGGCGCCACACCATGAAATCATAATACGTCTGTGTGAAGAAAACCCCGATAAAACCGAATACGGCCAAGCCGACACCAAGCAGGAATACCCGCCGTGGGCCTATCCGGTCTGCAAGCCCTCCTCCGACCGGGGTGCACAGCATGGCCGCAACCATAAAGAGGGTAATCGGAAGACCCACCAGCAGTTCCACCGAAATTCCCGGTTCATTCGGGACATGGCCGGCGGCCAACAGGGGCAAGAATGAACGGGACAGTTCTTCGGCAAAAAAGAACAGCAACAGGGGAACACGAATCCGGGTCGCTGAGCTGACTCTCAAATTCAGAATATGACCGGAATTAAACTTTTTCTCCAGGCGATCATGGACGTCCTGGACCTTCAGGGCAATCTTTTCATCTATCTGGGCATTCTTGATTTCCTGTACCTCAAACGAAAAGTCCTCATACCGTTGTACCAGGTTGCCCATGAGAAGGTTGAACCGGGAAAAGATCCTCCCGACCTCATCCATTACCGGGATCATGAACCGGTTCGAAAAATTGCCCTGGACACCCTCCTTCAGGGCAGACTGGAAACATCGCAACGGTTCGGAAATACGCATTCCGAAAAAAAACAGGATCAATTCAAGGACAATCACCCCCGTAACCACCATCACAGTCAGCATCTCAAACAATACTTCGGACAATCTGTTTCTCACATACTTGGCACTGACCCCCACATGCAGGACGGTACTAATCCGGCCGTCTGCCATCACGGGGAATGTCAGGTCGATATATCCGCCAAATTCAGCCTGGTGACCGGGTTCAGGAATCGTTTCCGGCAGGTGGGGGACCATGCTTTCCAGAAAGTCATCGGCCCGGCCCCGAGCATACAGGAGGCGGTTGTCAGGTCGGACCAGGGCGAGATACTCAATATCGTGATTGAGATCCAACGTCCGGTCAAAGAATTCATCCATGCCCACCAGCCTGTCAACCGGTATGCCAATGCCATCGATGGCAAAGCCGATCTGGTCCATGAGTGACTGGCCAACCGCTACCGCCTTTTGGTTAAGCTGCGGTTTGAGTTCCGTCTCGAATCCCCTCAGGGAAAACCAGGCAAGCACAGCCTGACCAACCAATAACAGAGCAATCGAAAAGACAACCAGCTTCCATAATATTCCCCGTGACGGGACCAGACCGGGTCCCGTTCTCTGTGACTCCATGGAGGGGGGGCGGACCGGGCTCACTGTAGTCCCTCTTCGTCCAGCTTCCTGATCTCTTCGGTCGCAGCATGGATCTCATCATTGGAAATAAAGATGCCCTGGGAAAAGGCCACCAGTTCCGGACATTCCGCTTTGGCCAACGCCAGATTTTTCCCGTCGCGGCAATCGCCAATCACCTCATCCAACGCACGCTCCAGGTCTTCCTGGCGGCGACGCTGGGTGCGCAGCAGGAGAACCGTTCCGCCCAGACTGACCAGGGCCGTCCCCAGTATCATCACGACGGACATGATCAGGACTCGATACGACTGATTGGCGACACTGCCATCCAGAAACGCCCGGGAATATCGAAGGGCAAGAGAACCGGTATGCTGTCCAAGATTGTTGTGCAGCAGGGCACCCACGACTCCCGCATCGATTTCCAGTATGCTCCAGACCTGCCGGCTCTGGTTGTCCTGCCCCGCATCCAGCCATTTTTCAGTAACCAGGTCCCCGATAAAACTGGGGTCTGTGCTGAACAGCACAACACCGTCGGGGTCAAAGACCTCGATGGAGAGAATCTGTTCATCCGCCGCCATGATTGAATCCAGTATTTCGGATTCATGCTGCATGTCGGCCAGGAACAGCCCCAGGTCCAGCTGGGTTTCAATTCCCTGCCGGATATCGTTCACGATAAACTCAAAACGGGAGGCCAGGAAGTCAAAGAGCGTACTTTCGTACTTGTGAATGCTCAGCATTGCGGTGGTCGCAATGCCACAGCCCAGAATGAGGGTGATCACCATGGCGGTTCGAGGAGCGAATCCCAGTTTCATGGCTGATCTCTCATAACCGGGCTTTCACTGCGAACAAGGTCGCCGGAGCACCCGCCGACGGACATGGAGTAGGCCCTTCCCCCGGCCTGTCAGTGCACCCGCATTGGAACACATTTTCCCCTCCCCCAGCCGGTTTCAGTTTCTGCCCGGTCATCCGAGTCCCACCATCCCAAACACGGAACGGTGGATGAGAGCCGACACCCTGCATTCTGCTCTGGTGGCAGGTCGTTGATACTCGAATATCCGGCTGCATGTTATTGGATTTGACCCCATTCAACCCTCACTTTTGGTTTTTGCAGGCAATCTTTTCCCGGGAATACCGTTACATCTGACCACCATTCTAACAATTTTTGAGATGTATTTTTGAGATGTATATACCCGTAGTTCACCAAATCAAGCCGTATATCTTGTCGACGGTGGCCTCTCCATCGGTCCCGGGATCTCCCTGCCCGTCGGATTCAAATTCTTGAACCGACCTCACACCCCTGCTCAATCGCAATCTGGGCATCGAGTCTGACCGCATTTCTTGCCCCCCCGACGAGATGCACGCACCCTTCGGAAAAAATACTCTGGAGATCCTCGTACAGATCGTTTTCCGGTTCCTGTCCGACACAGACAATGATGGAATCCGCCGGGAGAAATCGATGCGTGCCCTGATGATCCACCCGGATTCCATTCTCTTCAATCTGCAGACAACCCGCCCCGGTTAAAATTTCAACTCCCTGTTTACGGAGCTGTAACCGATGCGCCCACCCGGTGGTCTTGCCCAGGGTTTTGCCTGGGGGACTTTCCCTGCGTTGCAGCATCCACACCTGTCTTGGGGGGACAAAAGGTGTCGGGGCCATCAGGGACCCGGAGCTTTCAAAATTCGGGTCCACGCCCCAGAACGTGAACCACCTTTCTCGGTCCCCGGACATGTTTCCACTCAGATAGGCGGCCACATCGAACGCGATTCCACCCGCCCCGATAATGACTGCCCTTGAACCGGCGCTGGACCTGCCGGAAAGAATATCCTGATAACCCGACACCAGGTTCCTGTCTGCTCCCGGGATGGATATCCGCCGTGCCTTGACCCCTGTGGCGACAATCACCTCGTCAAAGTTTTTCGCAAAACCCGCATCGTGGATACTTTCGGAGGTCAGCCGGGTATCCAGGTGCACCGTGACATCGTACCGGGTGTTCATGGCCTGGAAATAATCGATGGTTTTCTGGTATTCCTCCTTGCCCGGAACTTCCCTGGCAAGGGTGAACTGTCCGCCGATTTCCGAAGAAGCCTCGAATATCGTGACACGATGTCCCCGGCGGGCACTGACCGCCGCGGCAGCCATGCCCGCCGGACCCGCACCAATGACCGCCACCCGTTTTACGGTACCGGTTCTTGCATAGTGTATTGTGGTTTCATGGACGGCCCGGGGATTCACCATGCAGGTGGCGGTCTTTCCCATGAATATCCGGTCCAGACAGGCCTGATTACAGGCGATGCAGGCATTGATCTCATGCGCCCTCCCCATCCTGGATTTCTGTACAAACCGGGCATCCGCGAGAAAAGGCCTTGCCAGAGACACGAGGTCGCAGCTCCCGGTACCCAGAAGCTGTTCCGCCTGTTCAGGGGTATTGATCCGGTTGGTGGCGATAACGGGTATTGATACCTGTTTCTTGAGCTTGGATGCCACCCCACCGAACACGCCGGGGGGTACCGCACTGGATATCGTCGGGATGCGTGCCTCGTGCCAGCCAATGCCACAGTTAAACATTGTGACCCCCGCAGCTTCCAGTGCCACGGCCAGGGTGGCGATTTCCGTCCAGTTCGATCCACCCTCCACCAGGTCGGCGACGGAAATCCGGAAGATAACCATGAACGCCTTGCCCACCGCCTGTCGCACGCTTCGGGAAACCTCCAGCGCCAGGCGCATCCGGTTCTCGAGGTTTCCACCCCATTCGTCCTGTCGCCGGTTGGTTCTTTTGCACAGAAACTGGTTGATGAAATACCCCTCCGACCCCATGATTTCCACCCCGTCATAGCCAGCATCCTGGGCCAGGACAGCACAACGGGAAAAGTCCGTGATTTGTTTTCGTATTTCCGTACGGGACAACTCATGGGGGACATGTTGACTGATCCGGGCGCGTATGGGAGACGCTGAAACGATACGGTCGTGGTGGCCATATCGTCCTGCATGGAGAATCTGCAGGCAAATCTTTCCTCCGTTTTCATGAACAGCCCGGGTGATCTGAAGATGCCTGGCACATTCCATCCGGGAGTCCAGCTTCCCGGCGTTTTCCGCGAGCCGGCCTTCCTCATTGGGACTGATTCCGCCTGTCACGATCAGACCGGGTCCTCCTTCACGGACCCTCTCCGAGAAGAAAAAGGCCAGGCGATCATACTGGTCCAGCCGATCTTCCAAGCCGGTATGCATGGAACCCATGACAATCCGGTTTTCCAGAACAGTGAATCCCAGGTCCAGCGGGGCAAAGATATTCGGATAGTACATCAGTCAATACTCGAATGAACCGTCCCGGCCTTCAAATCTCCAGAAACCGGCAACCTGATCCAGCGGGACGCATCCAGGCCTTCCCTGCCACTAGAATTTGCGCGACTCACGGGGGGTGATGCCAAAGCATGAATAATACCGGCTGCTGAAGTGGCCCGCAGATTTGAAACCGCAGGCGATGGCAACATCGATAATCTTCATGGTGCTGTTTTCGAGCATTTGCCGTGCCGCTTTTATTCGAAGGAGCAGGTAATAGCGCGCAGGCGTGGTATCCAGATGGCGTCGGAATAACCTTTCGAGCTGACGTTTGGAAATGCCCACCAATCTCGCCAGTTCGTCTGGAAAAAGCGGTTGTTCAATATTGCATTCCATCAACTCGATACATTCCAGCAACATGGGATGGTTCACCCCCGTTCTGGCCTTGAGGCACATTCTCTGGGGTTCACCGGAATGCCGTATGTGAGGATGGATCATGACATCGGCCACCGAAGCCGCCAGTTCATGGTCATGATGTTGTTCAATCAGGTACAACATCATATCGGATGAAGCGGTCCCGCCTGCGCAGGTCACCCTGTTTCGGCCAATTTCGTAGACATCCGAAGAGGCATGGTGATTGGGAAAAGCCCTTCTGAACTCGGCCAGGTTTTCCCAATGGGTGGTACATTGCATTCTCCTTAACAGGCCCGCTCCAGCCAGGAGGTGACATCCGGTTTCAAGTCCTCCAATCAACGTGGGCCCCTTCCCTCTTGACGATAGCCACTCCAGCGTCGGGGTATGATCAAAGGTATCGGGTTCGTGGGGGCCGCTGACAAAGAGCATGGAAAATTCCGGTGCATCCTCAATGGAATAGTGGGCATCCAGCATCATCCCGTTTGTTGCCACGGCCCTTTTTCCATCCCGGGTGATGATGGACCACTGGTACAGTGGCTGGTCCGACACTCGGTTGGCAATACGCAACGGTTCTACGGCGGAGATAAAGGGCAGCATACTGAAGTTGTCCGTCAGGTAAAACCCAACCCCCCGTTCAGCTCCTTCGGTAATTTCGCCGTAGCGTTCCCGGTTCATTCCTGTATCTCGATTGCAAAACAGGTGTATTATCATTTCCGTTACCGACAATAACAAGAAGTTATTCCCCCTGGATTCCGTCTGAAACGCAACCCCCCATCGGCCATGACCCTGTTTTGTTCACACGGTGAACTTCCAATCTCCGGTTCAGTCACTATAATCAGGAAGCCAGCTACTGTTACGTTTGCATTGAATAGGGAGGAACCATTGATGCCGAGACCCCATACACTACTGATCGTCATTTTCACGTTTTCACTGTACTCAACCACCGCCATTTCAGGCGAAGATGAAATTTACACCTCCCTTTTCAACAATACCGGGGCAGGAGGATATGACGTGGTCGCCTATTTCACCGGCTCGGGGCCCATTGAGGGTGACGAGGCCTTCACCACCGAATACAAGGGAGCACAATGGAAATTTTCCAGCCGGGAAAACCTGGACAGATTTGTCGACAATCCACCGAAATACGCTCCTCAATATGGTGGCTACTGTGCCTACGCCGTTGCCAACAATTACACGGCTTCGGGAGACCCGCTGCAATGGACCGTGCACAACGACAGGCTCTATCTGAACTACAACGCGGCTGTCCAGGCCACCTGGACAGCTGATCGGGACAATTTCATCACCCAGGGGAACATCAACTGGCCGGGGGTACTGGATTGATACGGATTTTCCTTCCTTGACCGGCCTTCCTGGGCAAACGCTTTAGCATGGCAATGTATTTTTTTCGGGTAAAACACCCATCATTCCCGGTTAGTCCGGCCCATCCCCGGTTGACACCGGGACATTCCGGGGGGACGGGAACCCTCCCATCGTCCGGGTCGGGAGAATCGATTGAAACGGGAGGGATCAATGACTAGCGACGAGATTCTGATACGAAGGGGCACCGCGGACGATGTGGGGGAAATTGCGGCATTCAACCAAGACATGGCCCGGGAAACGGAAGGAATAGAATTGATTCCGGAAGTAATTCTTGCCGGAACAAAACAACTGACCGAAAACGAAAATCTGGGGTTTTATCTTGTCGCTGAATCCGCGGGGAAGATCGTCGGTTCACTGATGGTGACCACGGAATGGAGCGACTGGAGAAACGGGCAGTTCTGGTGGATCCAGAGCGTCTACGTGGTCCCCGCATGGCGTCGCAGGGGCCTGTACCGGAGGCTGTATGAAAAGGTGAAGGCATTGGCCGGGGCCAATGAGAATGTCTGCGGCTATCGCTTATACGTGGAAAAGGAAAACACCACTGCACAGACAACGTATGACCGGGTTGGCATGCATGAAACCCGTTACAAAATATACGAGGAATTGAAAGAGGATGTCGATTTCATGAGAAATTAACGGGAAATTCAACTCAATTAGGATTAGAATTCATTCGATAGAATCAATAAATTCCATTTCACCGGAACGAACCCGGGAATTCGCAATCGAACCTGTCTGATTCCGGACCAACAGTCCCGGATCGACGGTGGAAATCTCCAGGCGGACCCGAGGAAACCATTGTGAATTTATTTGGTGAGTGAATACCAATTATAAACGGGAGAAGACTATGTCCATCAATCCAATGAGAAACCGGTTTGCCCTGGCCATCATCGGTGCCCTGCTGCTTTTCAGGCCGGCATTCGGGGCGCAGGGAGAACCAAAAACCATTACCGGAGAGCTGATCGATACCTGGTGTTACGTATCCCAGATCATGGGAGCATCGGATTTTATTGTAGGCACCACACATCATGTGTGTGCCGTCTGGTGTGCCGCAGGTGGCATCCCGGTGGGACTGCTGGACAAG
The DNA here is from genome assembly GCA_965214055.1 of Candidatus Poriferihabitaceae bacterium. Taxonomy (GTDB): domain Bacteria; phylum Pseudomonadota; class Gammaproteobacteria; order Arenicellales; family Poriferihabitantaceae; genus WTGA01. The sequence continues at coordinate 2,417,179 of OZ243931.1, read as the reverse complement.
GATGATGGGACGATCTACATGGTTCTGGGGGTTGGTGACAATACGGACAGCGTGGCCAATTCGGCCCTCATGGATATTCAGAGTCATGAAATCACGGCAGAAGGCATGGCCTATGTACTGGATGGAATCAATTACCTCATGATTGACCGTATCACGGAAGACCACGGGATAACCAAGGAAACGCATAAAATTGTCGGCATACTTCCCGGGGAGGCAAATCCAAAATGAAACAGATGATCAAATTGGCAGTGATAGTGGGCTTGTTCTCCTTTGCACACAGTGCTTTGGCTGCAAAAAGCTGGGGTCTCACCAATGAAGAGAAAAGCGTTTTCAAGGGAGTCGTGGTGGACATCACCTGTGAACTGACCGGGAATTGTCCGGAAGGCTGCGGAGCAGGGTCCAGGCAGCTTGGGCTGAAAACGGAAGACCAGGGCATCATTCTCGTCTCCAAGAATCTGACGTTATACACCGGAGCAGCGGAAGAACTGCATGGTTTCTGCGGACAGGAAATCGAAGTGGACGGCCTGTTTACAACTAACCGGAATGTACGGTTTTTCCAGGTCCAGAAAATGCGCGAAGTGGGGGGGAAATGGAAAAAAGCCACTCGCTTTCACAAGGCCTGGGCCGCGACCTATGGCGGCAAGCCGAGGAAAGCCAAGAGATGGTACCGAAAAGACCCCCGGATCAAGGAGATCATTGAGCGGGACGGCTATCTGGGCATGGGGCCTGAAAAAGACGCCGAATACTTTGAAAGCCAGTAGTCTTCGGCACCGGGGAAATACGATGCGGCCCGTCAAAACGGCCGCAACCGGCTTGATTCTCGTCGCAATGTGGCTGGGGACTTCAATGGCCTGGACCCACGGCACGCAAACCCACAAGGATCCGGGTGTTACCGTGGAACCGGATACCGGGTCCTTTGAAAACCCCCTCCCCCTGGATATCCGGGGAGAATTTGAACTCATTGACCATGACGGATATCCCGTCTCCAACCAGAGTTATTCCGGCAAATACATGCTGGTCTTTTTTGGATATACCAACTGCCAGAACATGTGTTCCATCTCCCTGAGCCGGATTGGAAAGGCATTGGAGTTTCTGGGTGATTCGGTCCATGATCTGGCTCCGCTGATCATTACCGTTGACCCGGAACGGGATACTCCTGAGGTGATGAAGACTGAACTTCCCAAGTATCACCCGAGCCTGATTGGCCTGACCGGGAATGCCGGACAACTGGAAACGGTGTACACCAATTTCAGCCAAAGCCCAAAAAACGCCGGAATGGATTGGAATGATCGCCCGATTATTTCCCATTCTTCCTATATTTACCTGTTCAATGGACAGGGTGAACTCGAGACACTGTTCCCCCCCATATTGAATCCGCAGAGCATGGCAGATATCATTCGTAAGTACATTCATCAGGTGGCCTGACCCCTCCCGGGGTTTGGGAACCGGAATCCCAGAACACTCAACCACAATCACATAGACCATGAAATATGCTCCTCTCCTGATCAGCACCACCCTCGTGCTGTCCACCACCCTCTCCCTGCACACTGCCCAGGCCCAGGACGGCGCCAATTTATTCGGAACAAAGGGATGTATTGCCTGCCACGGGGTGGATGCCAAGTCCCCCATCAATGACAACATTCCCAAACTCGCAGGACAAAACAAGGGGTATGTGATCCAGCAAATCACGGATATCGGCAGTGGTGCCCGCAACAACGGCCAGACTTCCCTGATGAAGGCGATTGCCGCCAATCTGAACGAAGCCGAGATCGAAGCCCTGGCCACGTATCTGTCCGGCCTTCCCAGATAACCACGCTGTCCAGGGGACCTTCCTGTTCAGCGATAACGCGCAAGAAAGTTCAGCCAAGAATGACTTGTTTCATTTTTCAGAGTTCAACAAGCTGACCGGTGTGGAAGAAAAATACAGGCTTGCCGGGAAATACGGGGAATAGACAGGAATACTACCCGGCAACCAACCCAATCATGATGCTGCTCAGGTAATAGGCCAGCAGGGTGATAACCGCCAGGCAAATGAGGTTCAGCCAAAAGCCGGAGCGTCGCATCTGCCTCGATGTAATGTGCCCCGAACCGAATACAATGGCATTCGGTGGGGTTGCAATCGGCAGCATGAATGCACAGCTTGCTGCGATGGATGCCGGGATTACCAGAGTATAGGGATGGATACTCAGTGCCGGAGCGATTGCAGCGAGCACCGGGATTAACGTGGCCGTGGTTGCAGTATTTGAAGTCAATTCTGTGAGGAACACGACAGAACCGATAATGGCCAGCAGGATCAGGAACATGGGCAGGAATGACAACGCCGACGCCTGGGCGCCAAAAAACTCCGTAACGCCATTGGTCTGTACGGCCCGGGCCAGGCTTAATCCTCCCCCCAGCAGGAACAGGATGCCCCAAGGCAGACTCTTCAGGTCTTCCCATTGCAGCAGACTTCGATTCGCACCGCTCCGGGCCGGTATAACAAAAAGCATCACTGCTCCGAACATGGCAATGCCAGAGTCGGAAAGCCCCTTGAGCGGTGCAAATTCGTTCCCGTCCAGCGAAAAAACAATACCCTGCAGGTAGGCACGAGACAGCCACAGTAAAACTGTAATACCAAATACGCCAAGCACGGCCTTTTCCTGGTAGCTGAGTCGCCCCATGTCCAGCATTTTTCTTTCCAGGGATTTTGCAGAGTCAGGAGCATTGATCCTGTCAATTTTATAGATGACTTTTGTAAGCAGCAGCCAGCAGACCGGCAACAGTACCAGTGTGACCGGCAGGCCAATCTGTGACCATTCAAGAAAGCTTATGTCCTGCTGGTACGGCGTATCAATCGCATCCCGGACAAAAGACACGACAAATGCATTTGGCACGGTGCCGATAATGGTTGCAATTCCGCCAATCGACGCGGAATAGGCAATGGCCAGCATGATGCAAGTCGAGAAGGCAATATCCTTGTCCTCCTTGTCCAGGTTGTTTTCATGGAGTGCCACCAGCCCGATGACACTCAGCCCGATGGGCAGCATCATGGCCGTGGTTGCGGTATTGGAAATAAATGCGCTTAAAAAGGCCGTTACAAGCATGAACCCGCCCACGATGTGGGAAGGGGTGTTTCCAACCCGGCACAGGATCCCCAGGGCGATACGCCTGTCCAGCCCCCAGCGCTGAATGGCTGTCGCGATAATAAAACCGCCAAGCAGGAGGAAAATGATATGGGATGCATAAGGTGCCGCCGCGGCCTTGATCGAACTGATATTCAATACGGGAAACAGCGTAACAGGTAAAAATGCGGTAACATGGATATCGATCGCTTCGGTAAGCCACCAGATAGCCATCCATACCAGCATGGCCAGTGTGGCCCTTGCCGGATGATCAAAACCGATCATGTCCCCATTACTGCCAGGGTATTGCTCCGGAAGCAACATATAGACAATAAATGCACAAACCGGGCCAGCACCCAGGCAAATCGCCTTGACGTGGGAAGCTTTCATACTTCAGTGTGTCTTAATGGTAAAAACTGCCGCTCAATACACGCTCAAAGTTACCACGCTCAAAGTTACCATCCCGATCGGAGTACAGCAGCATAATTACAGTAGCCTGAATGATTGATTGAATGATGATACTCAGTTGGTGGAAAAATTTCCACTGCCTGGAACTCCTGTGACCACAGGGAGCGGCTCCCCTCGGCCGGAAGGTGCCGGGCAGCAGGGTCCTTGCGTTGAAGGATGACTCCGTCAGTATCTTCCCAGAATTAAGATGGATGACACTTGTGAGCGAAATGGGCACCCCGAGATGCTGATTTTTCCGCGGGTATTGCACTTCGAAGTGGGGGACGGGGGAGTAAAGGGACATTGCCACTTTCCGTTAACAGAGGCATAGAAAGGCCCTGGTCATAATTCGATCACACATCATTGGTGTCTATACCGTGATCATGGGTGTGCATGGGCCCGGTCCCAAGCCGTTCCTGGGACCGGTGACGGGGCCCTGGGTTTCGGCCAATGGCTGGAAAAGATTGATCCGAAGACATGTCCCCGGTGCTACCGGGTGCACAAGTACGGGAATATCCTCCAGGCTGCCGAAGTCCGTGCAACCGAAAGCCAGGCATGATCTGAATAATATCCGGCAGGAAGACACCCGAACACCGGTCTGCGAAGCGTCGGCTACCTTGTTCGAATTAAATGCCGGGTTATCTGTCGAAAGGGGAATCTCCTACAGTCCGAGAGCCGCTTTTCGTCGACGTGCTGCGGCGGAAATCAGGCGGTCGGTGATAATGGCGATGAAAGCAACGGACAACCCGGCTACCAGCCCGCGGCCAACATCCGCCTTGGTCAGTGCGATATATACCTCCTGCCCCAAATCCCGCGTCCCCACCAATGCCGTGATGACCAGCATTGACAGCGCGAACATCACCGTCTGATTGACCCCGAGCATGATTTCCGGCCAGGCCAGGCGGACCTGTACTTTCGACAGCAGCTGCCACCGGGTGCATCCCGATGTCTTGGCAGCTTCGACCAGGGATTCGTGGATATTTTCGATCCCGTACAACGTATAGCGAATCGCCGGAGGCAGCGCATACAGCACCACGGCCACCATCGCGGAAAAATCCCCGACGCGAAACAGCATGACCACCGGCAGCAAATACACAAAGCTCGGCAATGTCTGCAGGGTGTCGATACACACAATGACAATTTTCTTGAACACGGCATTGCGGGATGCGAACATCCCTACCACAATCCCGATCAGGGTCGCAAAGACCACCGAAATTCCGCACAGGTAAACGGTGATCATCGCCTTTTCCCATTGCCCGTTTATCAAGATAAACAGTGCAAGGGAAACCACCAGTACCGCAAGCCGCAGCCCGCCGAGCTGCAGGCCTGCGAGGGCCAGAAACAGCAACACCACCACCCAGGGAAGGGAAAGCAGGAACAGTTTGACCGGCTTCAGGATATTCAGCAGAATGAATACCTTGAACGCTTCCAGCTGGTCGAAGAAATTGATGTTGATCCATTTGACAATATCGTTCCAGAACTGCCCGGTGGTCAACTCAAGGGCCTCCGGCCACTGCAGGAAAAACGGGGCCACCCATCCAGCAGCCGTGGTGGCAAGCAAAATGGCCAGGGCATAGACCGTGTTGCGGTATCGGTTGAACCTGCTGTGGAGGGTTCCCGGTGGGGGATGCGCGACACCGCGTACCGCCCAGGCCTGGGACAGACGGTCGAGCACAATGGCAATCAGCGTAATGGCAACGCCTGCTTCAATACCGTCCCCGATTGCCTGACGACGGAGAGATGCCAGGACATCGAATCCCAGGCCCCCCGCCCCGATCATGGATGCGATGATGACCATGTTCAACGACAGCATGATGACCTGGTTGACCCCTACCATCAAACCGGGTTTCGCAGACGGTATCAGCACTTTCCAGGTGATCTGGCGGCGGTTGCAACCCGCCATTTTTCCGAACTCCTTGATTTCGGAGGGAACCGAATGCAGGGCGAGAATGGTAATTCGAACCATCGGCGGCATCGCATAGATCACCGTAGCCGTAATGGCCGACACGGGGCCGAAGCCGAACATGAACAGCACCGGAACCAGGTAGGCAAAGATCGGAACTGTTTGCATCAGGTCCAGCACGGGCATGATGGCCTGCTCGAACCGCTTGTGCCGGTAGCCAACAATACCCAGTGCCACGCCAAATACGATCCCAATCGGCACCGCAACCATGATGGAGGCAAGCGTAATCGTCGCACTTTCCCACTGTCCGAATCCCACCAGGCACAAAAAACTGACCAGTACGATCACGGCCAGCATTTTGTCTTTGATCCGCCAGGCAAACAGGACGGTGACGAGGGTCAGGCCGACCCAGGATATCGCTGGAATTTTCCACACCCCGCCGTTGCCCAGAGGAATCTCGAAACCAGTTGAAAGCAACGCGCGGATGAATTGGTAGGGAACCTCGATGCAGGCCGCCAACGCACGGGTAAATTCCTTGAATGTCCACGGGAAGATATAGGCTTCGTTGCCCAGCATCCATTTCATGAATCCGGTCACACAGTAGCGGATGCTGGTACAGCTGCCCAGCGCCTCCACGTGCCACGAAAGCTCCCTGGGCGCCTTGACCGCCCATTGCCACCAATCGGCGCCAAGCCACACCACGGCCGCCACGACAAACGCAAAACCCCAGCCAAGAAGCCAGCCGTGTGAGCGAACCTCAATTGCGCGCGCAACGGCCATGGAAATCAAAGGGCGAGTTGTCAGTTGTTGACCAGAACGTCAATGACCGCTTCCCGGGCAAGCTGGCCGACAATATTGCCTTGCGCGTCAACGACGTCATAGGGATGCTCTGAAGCTACGATCTCGGCTGCGATTGCGTCAATCTTGGCCGAATCCAGCACCCTCCCGCCGGAGGGCAGAGAGGCATCTTTCGGGGCCATCACTGATTTGGCGGTAAACACTCTGGACTTGGTCAGATCATTGGTAAATTCTTCAACATAACTGTCCGCGGGGGTCCGAACGAGTTCTTCCGGTGTTCCAATCTGTATAATGGCCCCGTCCTTCATGATTGCAATGCGATCGGCCAGACGGATAGCCTCATTGAAATCGTGGGTGATAAAAACAATCGTCTTGCTCAGCACCGATTGAATGCGCAGGAACTCGTCCTGCATTTCGCGTCTGATCAGGGGGTCCAGGGCAGAAAACGGTTCATCCAGAAACCAGATCTTGGGTTCTACGGCCAGTGACCGTGCGATCCCAACGCGTTGTTGCTGTCCGCCGGACAGTTCTCGCGGATAATACGATTCTCGGTCCGAAAGACCAACCAGATCAATCACTTCCCGGGCTTTTTGATGGCGAGTATCGCGATCGACACCCTGTACTTCAAGAGGAAATGCCACATTTCCAAGTACGGTGAGGTGAGGCATCAGCGCAAAATGCTGAAACACCATGCCCATTTTGTGTCGACGAATCTGGATCATTTCCTTTTCGGATTTCGCGAGCAGGTTTTCGCCCTCGAAAGTGATGACCCCCGTCGTCGGTTCAATCAGACGGGACAGGCACCGAAGAAGGGTGGACTTTCCCGAACCGGACAAGCCCATGATGATAAAGATTTCTCCTTCGGCGACCTCAATGGTCGCTTCGCGGACCGCGCCGATTAACGAGGCCGCCCGAAGGTCTTCACTGGTGATTGCCGATGTCGCCGAAACGCCATCGAAAATGCGCTCGGCATTCTTCCCGAATATTTTCCAGACGCCCTCGCAGGTGAGAATGGATTTCGGTCGGTCCACGGTGGGATTACGTCATGAGGCGGACAGGTCAAAGGTCGACCCGCCGTGCCGGCGCGATACCGGGCCCCGGCACGGTGGAGTCAATTCAACGCAGAGCCCGGATTACTGCGTCCAGGGCTTCCACACGGCTTCATTGTCTCTCAGCCACTCTCCGACAACGTCTTCGACAGACATTCCTTCGAGGTCGACCTTGACAATCAGGGAACTCATCAGATCATTGTCGATGGTGAAGTTGCGGATGGTCTGGTACGCCTTGGGCCATTTTGCCTCTCCTTCAGCCCAGCCTACCGCCTTGATCCAGCCCCTGGGCTTGCCGCAGTCATACGCCATGTCGGCGTTGCTTCCCCAGGACGGGTCCTTGTAGCATTCGTCGGTGTAGACGGGAAAATCCACCCACTCGCCTTCATATTTGGCGGTGGCCCAGTGCGGCGCGTAGACCCAGGCCAGGATCGGTGCCTGCCGTTGGTATGCCGACTCAATCTCGGCGAACAGCGCGGCATCGGTTCCGGCATGCACCACTTCGTAGTTCAAATCCAGGGCTTCGGCGCGCTCGTCATCGTAACCGCCCCAGGTGACCGGGCCACCCAGATAGCGTCCCTTCGGCAGGGTTTCGGGGGTTCCGAAGGCCTCCGCACAGTCATTCAGCGCGGTCCAATCCGGCAATCCGGGGCACTTTTCCTTCATATACAACGGATACCACCACTCTTCAATCGCATCCATTCCGGTTTCACCCAGGTCCACGGTGTTGCCGGTGGCGAGGGAAGCCTCCAGCGCATCCTTCCCCGTGGTTTCCCAGATTTCCACGGCAACGTGCAAATCGCCGGACTCCAGACCAACGAATTGCGCAATATAGTCTGCGGGCACGAATTCCACGTTGTACCCCATGGACTTGAGAATCTCACCCACCATGGTAGCGGTGATGAATTGCCCGGTCCAGTCGTGCCAGGTAATCTTGATCGGATCCTCGGATTCTGCTTGGGCGAATGCGACAGGTGCCTGCACAAACAGCATCACGGCTACTGCAGCGACCCATGCCCTGAAAATTTTCTTTGCTCTCATACTAACCCCCTTCTTTTGTTGATTGAAATGGTTAATTCTGTTCAAAACGCCTTAAACCTGTTCGTATCTTCTCCACATCCCGCGTCCTGGTCCGTCACCGTTCCGACCCCGGCGTCACAGCTGCTGAATCGCTCCGTTTCCGGTAATACATCCTAGTTACACATCTTAGCACACAGCACCCAGTCTCATCACTGGCGTCCAGATTGCCGATGCTCCATAACTCGAACTTCGGATGATCGGAGATGTCCAGGTCGCCGCCAATAAGCCAGATATTTCCTCGTTTGTCAAACCGGAAGGTCTGCGATCCATCGTCCTCAATATACGCCTACAGTCCGGCCATGTCATCGGACACGAATTGCACCAAATTGGGAAATAGCATCAGGCGTTTGGTAATTAAGCCCCATTTTCATTGGAAGGCCATAAGCGTCTACAGATAACCGTTCCTGATGGAGGCATAATCCTTCCTATTTCAGTTAAGCAAACTCGGGAAAAACCCACGTCGTGATCATAGCATGGGACAAGCCCCCCTCTTGTGATTGTTCTGACCCATGTGCGTACGTCCCACCCCGCTTCGCCTGCCCCCCTTGACTACAATCACGGACAGCCGGTGGTTCCCTCACCATTGGCATCAGGACAACAGGGCTGCAATGGCTTTCGGATTGGAGGGGAAATAGTGGTGCAGGTACGTCAGGGTCGTTTTGCCACATTGAATGACTGCTTCTCCCCGTTCTCCATTTTGCCGAGTACAAAACAACGAAGGAGCCGACTTCCAGTGAATCATGGAGTGATGGAAGGAATGCCCCCGTATTTCTCCCTGGCCATAGTTCACGCACTGCAGCCCAACACTCTGGAAACCGGACTGCATGGTACATTCGGCATCCAGCAGGGCAAATCCGTATCCCCTTTCCCCGGCCCGGGAATCAATGTGGTTGCACAACGCCATCATGCCGCCACATTCTGCCAGAATCGGTTTTTTGGCATCCTGGAATGCCTGCATGCTTTTTCGGGTCACATCGGCCTGGGTGAGCCTAGCCAGATACCGCTCCGGATATCCACCAGGCACCCAGAGCGCATCACAGGAGGGGACCGGATCATTGGCCAATGGCGAAAAAAAGACCGTGGTGGCCCCCATGGATTCCAGCAGTTCGACATTCGCGGGATAGATAAAACTGAACGCCGCATCCCTGGCGATGGCGATGGTTTTTCCGGCGAGAAACGGTTCGGTGAGGGGGATCGGGTTTTCCACGGGGAAAGACACCTCGCCCAGGCCGGGGTCAATGCCACATTCATCCAGTACCGCCACCATGTCATCGAGCCGATGACCCAGGTCCGGGTGCTCATTCCCCGGCACCAGCCCCAAATGCCTTTCCGGCAAAGTCATGCGGTCATCCCTGCGAATACTGCCCGTGTAGCGCTCCCCAAGTGCCTCATGCATCAAGCGGTCATGGTTGTCGCTGCCAACCCGGTTACCGATAATGTGGTCAATGGAAACGGCCGGACCGTATTTTTCCATCCCTTCGACGACCGCGGTTGCAGTCTGGGCAAATTTGGCAACATTGACAATCAGGGTCACTGGCAGGTTGAACAACCTGGCCAGATGGGCATTGCTGGGTTCATGGTCGTGCAGACCCATCAGGCTTTCCACCAGAATGACATCGTTGCAGGCCGCCCCCTGATGCAATAGCGATCGGCAATGATCCTCTCCCATCATCCACAGGTCCAGGTTATGGACGGCCTGCCCGGAGGCGGATTGCAAAATGGTGGGATCGAGATAGTCCGGCCCTATCTTGAAAACCTGTACCCGCCTGCCTTCCCGGGAATAACGTCTGGCAAGGGCTGAAGTCAGGACGGTCTTGCCCTGCCGTGAACCAGTGGACGCAATCAGGGTGGCCAGACAGCGGGATGGGGTTGCAGAAAACATTTTGTGGCACAATACCTGTATCATGTTCGGTTTTTGACCAGTAGAATATGTCTTATTTGGCCCAAGAACAACCACGACTCCCAACCGATTTCCAGCCAGTCAATGGATGCAACGGCGATATATAGCATACTTGCCCTGGGCTTCGGTCTTGGCCTGCTGCATGCGCTGGATGCGGACCACATCATGGCCATTTCGTCCATGGCGACCCACTCCAATTCCCGCAATCGCTGGTCGATACGGACCATGCTCGGTTTTTGTTTTCGCTGGGCTCTCGGCCACAGTGCGATCCTGCTTTCATTGTCTTTGCTGCTCCTGTTCGCCCGGCTGGAATTGCCTGAAGCCATCCCCCTGCTGGCCGAAAAGCTGATTGGCCTGTTCCTCATCGGTATCGGAACCTGGATAGTCTGGAATGTTCGGCGTAATCGGCTGGTACTGCAGATACACCGGCATCATAAAATTACCCATGTCCACCTTACCGACAGGGGAAATGCATACCACAACCACCAGCCGGTCCTGGTCGGTATCATCCATGGCCTGGCGGGGAGTGCTCCGGTCCTGGCATTGATTCCAGCCCTGCACCAGACCCGCAGCCTGGTCGGGATTCTCTATGTACTGCTGTTCTGCCTCGGGGTATTGATCTCCATGCTGGCGTTTGGCCTGTTTTTCAGGCAGGTACAAAACTGGATAGTGGGATTCGGCCAGCGGGTATTCCAGGGAAGCCGGTTGGTTATTGGTTCCATGGCCATCGCATTTGGAAGCTACTGGCTGCTGGCATAGGTTGCCGGGGCGGTGTTCCACTTCGATATCCCGCCAGGCCAAACCGGACCAGGCACGGTTCTTCCAGATCACTGTAGTGGAATCCGGTCCACTGGCCGGACGAACGTCGGGTGAAACGTCATTTCGAACGGTATAATGCAACCGTCAATCAACGGGAAGGATGATTCCGGATGCGCGAGGAAACGCCTGAAAACAGGCAGAAACTGAGAAGCGGGTACAGTACGGGGGCTTGCGCCACCGCAACCTCACTGGCTGCGGCGGATTTGCTACTCAATGGCCGGGCCAGTGAGTCAGCCACGATCACCCTGCCCCGCGGCCAGCAGGTGGCATTCAAACTGGAGAGATGCGAGCGGATATCGCGGGGTCGTACCATGGCCAGCACCATCAAGGATGCGGGAGATGATCCCGACGCCACCCATCTTGCGACGGTATTTGCCGAAGTGGAACTGGTCGAAAATCCAGGGGTGCGGTTTTACGCGGCGGAAGGGGTAGGCACCGTGACCCGTGCCGGCCTGTCCATCCCGGTCGGCGAACCGGCCATCAATCCCGTCCCCCGAAAAATGATGACGGAACACCTGGCAGACCTGGGGACCCAAAGTGGTTATGCCGGGGGATTTTCGGTGCATATCGGGATTGTCAACGGAGAAAAAATCGCGCTGGATACGATGAATGGCCGCCTGGGAATTCTTGGCGGACTTTCCATACTGGGAACCACAGGGATCGTCCGGCCCTACTCCTGCTCGGCCTTCATTGCCTCGATTCACCAATCCATTGATGTGGCCCATGCCAACGGCATGAGTCACATTGCCGCCGCCACGGGCTCCACCAGCGAAACCCATATCCAGAAACGTCTTGCATTGCCCAACATGGCCGTGGTGGAGATGGGTGATTTTGCCGGCGCGGTCCTGAAACACCTTCGGAAAGTCCCCATGAAAAAACTGTCCATTTGTGGTGGATTCGGAAAGATCAGCAAGCTGGCGGCGGGCCATCATTCTCTCCACAGCAAGGATTCAGCCATTGATTTCAGTTTTCTCGGCGAAGTCGCCGAAAAGCTCGGCGCAGACAATACCCTGGTCGGGCGCATATTGAAATCGAATACCAGTCTCGAAGCCCTGGAATACTGTCAGTCTGAAAATATCCCGATAGCCAACGCCATCTGCACCCTGGCCAGAACGACTGCCAGCAAAGCGTGCCAACACCGCTGCGAAATTGATGTCTATGCCATTGACCGAAGTGGTCAGGATGTGGGGACCTCCCTTAAAACATAATACAAGATGAATATTCTGGTGCTCGGTGGTATTGCTGAATCCAAGGCCCTGACCGGTGCACTGCTCCGGGCCGGGCATTCTGTTATCTACAGTATCGCCGGGCTGGTGAGGCAACCGGACCTGCCATGTAAAATTCACAGCGGCGGATTCAGCCGGGAGGGACGGGATGGTATTCTGGGTCTGACAGACTATTGCCGGAAGCATGCTATTGCGCTGTTGGTCGACAGCACCCATCCCTACGCCGAAGAGATTTCAGCCAATGCGGTAGCGGCGGCCTCTCGCGCGGGCATCTCCTGCTGGCGCTTCGATCGGCCGGGCTGGGACCGGAACAATTATCCGAACTGGCAGGACTATGTGCACTGGCAGGACCTGCTGCCGAAAATTGAACCCTACCATCGTCCGTTTTTCACGATTGGCCGCAGCGCACTGGAATGGGTGGAGAAACGGGCCCACCACCAGACGTGGACGATCCGCAGCGCGAAACCCTTTGCCGATCGGGACGGGGTCGCCCAGATCCATGCCATTGGTCCATTCAGCCTGGAAGATGAACTGGCATGGATGTGCCAACACGGAACCGATGCCCTCATCAGCAAGAACAGCGGATGTACCCGGGTATCCGCAAAACTAGAAGCTGCCAGGCAACTGGGCATCCCGGTCTTTGTACAGGTCCGGCCGGTATTGGCCCCGACATCCCGAAGTTTTGATTCCATTGATTCCCTGCTGGATGCCATTGCGATGGCATAATCCCTTTTTACGAAGGGCAATAACCGATACAATGCAGGGGTGGTTTCGCATTGATCAGTCAATGTGAATCAGGGAATCCGGTAATTCCCCAGGAATAACCCCGGAGCTGCCCCCGCAACTGTATGTGTGGTTCGATGATTCGATATGCCACTGAATTCGAAAAGAATTTGGGAAGGCGAATGGTCGGAATACCCACGAGCCAGGAGACCTGCCACAACGACCCTTAAACCGATTTTTTGTTTGTCGGGTGAGACAAACCGGAGAACCTGATGACTCACATGGACCGCATCCTGCCGTTTTGGCGGATTGGGCACTGTCCCGACGGGAAATAGTGCGATGGAGGACTATCTCAAGGACCCCCGGGGCATTGAGGAAAAATCATTTTCCCTGATCCGTCAACATACCGACCTGTCCGGATTCAGCGACCGCCAGCAACAGGTGGTGATGCGGCTGGTGCACACCTGCGGAAATCCCGAGATTGCCGGTGCAGTCCGAATAAGTGAAGGTGCCATGGATGCCGGCATGACCGCACTCCAGGCAGACTGTGATGTGTTGTGTGATGTGGAAATGGTCAAGCAGGGCGTGACCAAACGCTATTGGCCAAAGGAACCGTTGTGCTTCCTCCATCATCAGGGGGTGGAGGGAAAGGCAAAGTCCAACGGAGAATCCCGTACCATGACGGCATTGCACTGGTGGAGGCCCTACCTGCAAGGTGGTATCGTCCTCATCGGCAACGCACCGACCGCACTGTTTCGATTGATGGAAATGCTGGAGCAGGGAACCCCCAGACCCGCGTTGATCATCGGTATGCCAGTGGGGTTTGTCGGAGCACCGGAGTCAAAATCGTATCTATGGACGCATCACCAGAGGCTGGAGTGCGAATGCATCACCCTGTTGGGCCGAAGCGGTGGCAGCGCAATGGCCGCGGCGGCCTTCAACAGCCTGGCACGGCTGAAACACGGAATGCGGCACTAGCACCATGGAGTGCACAGACCCGACCGGCATACCGGTAATCGATGGCAAACCCTTGAAATCAGCGCCCATCCAGTGGAAAGGCATCCCGCTCACGGTGATCAGCCTGGGATGCGGCAAACAAAGCGTATTGCCGGACGCTGCCATGGAGGAGGTCCGAAAGGCCGACCTGGTCCTGGGAGCCAAACGCCACCTGAAAGAAATTGCGCACATCGAAACGGATGCGGAACAACGCCGCTTCCCCTCCCCCTTTTCGGCATTGCGGGACATCCTGAAAACCAACCGGGGACGCAGAATCATCGTACTCGCCTCCGGGGATGCCCTCCTTTACGGGATTGGCACCTGGCTGACCCGGCTTGTGGGCCGGAAGCATCTGGTGTTTTATCCCAACATTTCCAGCATACAGTATTGTTTTCATGCCATTGGATTGCCATGGCAACAGGCAGAAATCGTCAGCGTGCACGGACGTCCGCTGAAAACACTGCGCCGACACATCCGGCACAATCACCTGATTGCTGTCATGACCGATGACCAATCCCGCCCGGACCGCATTGCAAGGGAACTGTGCCGACAGGGATATGATGGATCCACGATGTGGGTCTGCGAGGCCATGGGCCAGTCAGAGCAGCAGATACAGTCCGGGACCGCTGCATCGCTGTCCCGTGCAAACCTGTCCTTTCATCCCCTGAACGTGTGTATCATCCTGCAAAAGCGAAACCGGAAAATGATCCAGCCCTCCCTCCCGGGTTTTCCCGGCATTCCGGACCATTTGTTTGCGACCGGGTCGAAACCCGGTTATGGCATGATCAGCAAGCGGGAAACCCGCCTGACCATCCTTTCCCTGATGCAACCCGAAAACGGGGAAATCGCCTGGGACATCGGTGCCGGGTGCGGCAGTGTCAGCGTGGAATGGGCCCGTTGGAATCACACGGGCCAGATTTACGCCATCGAAAAATCCTCCCCCCGCATGGACCACATCATCGAGAACAATGAACGATTCGGTACAATCCAGAACCTGACGCCCATCCAGGGGACCGCACCCGGGTGCTGCGCCGCACTGCCCGACCCGGATTCCGTGTTTATCGGTGGCAGCGGGGGGCTGGCCGCGATGCTGGCATATGCCTGGGGTCGTCTCAAACCGGGAGGAAAGCTGGTGGCCAGTGCCGTCACCGATCAAAGCCAGGCGGCCCTGGCCGCTTTTTTCAGGGACAAACCCGCGAGGGAATGGATCACTCTTGGAATCGAAAAAAATCTTCCGAACCGTCTTGAAACCCGGTCATTGGCCCCGGTCACCATCGCCAAATGTATTCGTCCCGTGGAATCTGCCGGAACGAGTCCGTCATGACCGTTGTCCCCGGAAAACCGGCGTCCACCCGCCATGCCGAAACCAGCCGGAGTTCGTTGCCATTGCCCTGGAACCGGGCCGGTGAACCGAAATGAATCCCGGACCCTCATCGTTGCGGTCAACGGGGACATTTTATGGGGTCGGAGTCGGGCCGGGAGATCCCGAGCTGTTGACCCTGAAGGCCCAGCGCCTGATCCGGCAATGTAGCCTGGTGACCTATCTGCAAAGTGACTACGGGAATTCGATGGCACGGGAGATTGCCGCTCCAATCCTGGTTGCCCGGGACAATCCCCATCAGCAGGAGCATGCCATCATTGTACCGATGGGTAACCAGCGTGAAGTGGCCAACCGGGTGTACGATGAAGCCGCATCGCTCATCGCGGAAAATCTGGACCATGGGAAAGAGGTGGTTTTCCTCTGTCAGGGGGACCCGTTCTTTTTTGGCTCTTTCGCCTATCTGCACGATCGACTGAACGGCCGGTACGCCATTGAGATCGTGCCCGGCATCAGTTCGATCAACGCCAGTGCGGCCTTGACGGGCCGTCCCCTGGCACTGCTGACCGAAAATCTGGCGGTCACCTCCGGGCGCAGGGATGACAAGGATATTCTCAACGCCCTGGTTCAGTTCGATAATATCGCTATCATGAAACCCGGCCGGCGGCGGGACCGGATTCTAGCATTGATCCATCAGGCGGGCCGAACCGCTGACGCCTGTTATGTCGAGTACGCGGGCCAGAAGAACCAGAGAATCGTCCGGGACATCACCCGGATGGAATCGGGCGCGGGTCCCTACTTTTCCGTATTCCTGATCACTCGCCAACGCGATCATGGAAACCAATAAGCCATGACCGGTACCCGCTCCATCACCATATTCAGCCTGACCGACAATGGTCACAAGATGGCACAGCAGTTGCTGAACCGGTTCCCGAACGCGACCCATCATCACCGGGTCAGGCCTTTCGTGGAAACTGCCCAGAAAGCCTTTGCCCAGGGACAGGACTGCCTTTTCATCTGTGCCACCGGGATCGTTGTCCGTGCACTGGCCCCGGTCCTGCGGGACAAAACCCGGGACCCCGGGGTCGTCGTGATAGATGATGCGGGTCAATTTGTGATTCCCCTCCTTTCCAGCCATGAAGGAGGGGCCGGTGAATTGGCCGAAATCATTGCAGACGAACTGCAGGCCCGGGTCGTGGTCACCTCTGCCACCCACTACGGAAGACCGGTGTACACCCTGGGGATCGGTTGCGACCGGGGGTGCCCGGCTGAAACCATTGCAGAACTGATTGAAATCTCCACTGCGACCATGGCCCCTGCCCCTCCATTTAAGGCCCTGGCTAGCATTGACATCAAGTCCAACGAACCGGGATTGCGGTCCCAGGCGAAAAAGATGGGGCTGGAATTCAAGACCTATGGAGCGACCCGGCTTCGTACGGTGGAAAACCAGTTGTCCGAGAAATCGGAACTCGTATTCAGGGAAGTAGGTTGCTACGGAGTCGCCGAAGCCGCCGCCCTGCTCGCAGCCAGTGAAATAACGCAAAGGCCGGCAGAACTGGTCATCACCAAACAGAAAAACAGCCGTGCCACGGTCGCCGTTGCCAGGAGCTATGCACAATGACCGGCACCACGGAAACCCGGAACCCGGTCAACACCGCCGCCTTTCCGAATACCGACCGGAAATCCAGGCTTATGAGCCGGTTATTTCTCGTCGGCACCGGACCGGGGGCGATCTCCCTGATCCCACCCCGGGCAACCGAAGCCATCGCCGCCAGCACCGACATTGTGGCCTATGGACTTTATTTCGATTTTCTTGGCGACCTGGTCGCCCAAAAAACCTGTCATGCCCTCTCCCTCGGAGAGGAAACGGAACGCGCAAGACTCGCCCTGAATCTCGCCGCACAAGGCAAGCCCACCGCTTTGCTGTCCAGCGGCGATATCGGGATCTTTGCGATGGGTGCCGTGGTATTTGAACTTCTTGATCGCCAGGTGCAGGACCGGGAAAGCCATCCTGAATGGATGGAGGTCGAAATCGAAGTGATTCCCGGGATCAGCGCCATGCAGGCGAATGCCAGCGCTGCCGGCGCCCTGCTCGGCCACGACTTCTGCGCCATTTCCCTGTCGGACCTGCTGACTCCGTGGCACGTTATCGAAAAACGCATTCATTCCGCAGGAGCGGGCGACTTCATCGTTTCCTTTTACAATCCCGTATCGAAAAAACGGAACTGGCAGTTGGACAGTGCCCGCCAGATACTGCTTGAGTATCGCCCTGGCAATACCCCGGTGATACTCGGACGAAACCTGACCCGCCACGATCAGTCCCAGGAGATTGTAGAACTGGGGGACCTCAATGCCGATACGGTGGACATGTTTACCTGCGTGAGCGTTGGCAACAGCGAATCCAGGCATCTCCTCATCGGGCAAAAGGAGTGGGTATACACACCACGGGGATACTCGAAAAAGCAATGACTGTTTATTTTATTGGTGCCGGTCCCGGGGACCCGGACCTGATTACTGTCAAGGGATTGCGGCTTCTGCGACAGTGCCCCGTCATTCTGTACGCAGGCTCCCTGGTGCCCGAAGAAGTGCTGGCAGACGCCCGCGAAAACGCCCGTATCGAAGATACCGCGCCGCTGAACCTTGAAGAAATCATGGAACGAATCCAGACCGCCCACAAGGCGGGAAATGATGTGGCCCGGGTCCATTCGGGGGACCCCTCCATCTATGGTGCGATCGGCGAGCAGATGCGTCGCCTGGATTCCCTGGGCATTCCCTATGAGGTGATCCCGGGTGTCACCGCCACCAGCGCATCCGCCGCACTGCTGAAAAGGGAATTGACGTTGTCCGGCATCACCCAAACCGTTATTTATACCCGCTATGGATCCAAAACCCCCATGCCAGAGAAAGAACGCCTGAAGGCACTGGCACCGCATGGAGCAACATTGGCCATCCATCTGGGGGTCAGTCACATTCACAAGATCGTCCAGGAACTGGAGCCCCATTATGGTGCCAGCTGCCCCGTCGCCGTGTGCTATCGGACGGGCTGGCCCGACCAGGACTTTGTGATCGGGACGCTGTCCGATATCGTTGCCAAAGTCAGGGCGAGGAAGTTTACACGCACTTCCCTCATCCTGGTCGGCCCGGTGCTGGACCCACAACAATTTAACGATTCCTATTTGTACAATGAACACCAGGCCCACATTTACCGGCCCAAGGTAAAACCGGCCCAACCCAGAAAAGTAAAACGATGATCAACCTCCATAAAATCCCGGCCACTGTCGTTACCGGCTTTCTCGGCAGTGGAAAGACCACCTTGCTGTCGAACGTCATCAGGCAGGCCAAAGGCCGACGCATTGCACTGATTGTGAATGAATTCGGTGAACTCGATATTGACGCCGACCTGCTCAGGAGTTGCCCCCTGGAGTGCGAAGACCAGGCTGTTCCACCCGAAGCTCCCATTGCCGAAGATGGCGTGTATGAACTTGCCAACGGGTGTATATGCTGCACGGTGGAAGAGGAGTTTCTTCCGGTAATGAAACAGCTGGTTGCACGCCGTGATGAAATCGACCATATCCTCATTGAAACCTCGGGACTGGCGTTGCCAAAACCGCTGATACAGGCCTTTAACTGGCCGGAGATCCGGCAGCACTGCACGGTGGACTCCGTCATCACCGTGGTGGATGGTCCCGCAGTGGCCGACGGTCACTTCGCTCCTGACCCGGACCAGGTCCAGGCCCAGCGTGCTGCAGACGAACGGCTGGACCATGACCCGTCTCTCCAGGAACTTCTGGAGGACCAGTTGGGTTCTGCCGACCTGGTCCTCATCAGCAAGGTGGACAAACTTGACGGGGAGCCGTTGTCCAGGGTGAGAGAATCGGTCCTGCGACAGGTGAATCCCCGGGTGAAAATCCTCGAAGTCCAGAACGGCCAGATCAACAGCGAACTGATCATGGGGTTGGGGCTGGCTTCGGAAAACAGCATCGAGGCCATCCACACCCACCATGACCGGCATCACCACCACGACGAGGAACATGTTCATGCCCATGATCATTTTGACTCCGTCTGCATTGAGTTGGGGGATGTGGACAGTGACCGGATCACCGCCTCGGTGGCACAATTGATCCGGGACCATGCCATCTTCCGGGTCAAGGGATTTCTGTCGCTCCCCGGCAAACCCATGCGCCAGGTATTCCAGGGCGTGGGCGACCGTATCGACCGCTATTTCGACCGGCCCTGGGGCCATGACGAGGAACGCAGGGGAAAGATGGTTTTCATCGGCAAGGGGCTGGATGAGGAAATACTCAGAAAGCATTTGCTGGAAAGCCTGGTGTAGGACGGGCACGGGAGCACGACTGCATGCATCTGCTAGCGGCCCAGCCCGGTGGTTTTTCCGATGAAGAAGGCATCATCGACCTGGAACAGTCCCCGGGAGATATTGTCATCCTGTCCTCCCAGGATACCTCCCTCGGACTGCTTGCAGAAGTATTGGACACTCTGCCCGATACGTGCCCGTCGGTCCGGCTGGCCAATCTGGTCCACCTGACCAAGCCGGCTTCCTACGACCTCTACGAACAATCCGTCCTGCAGCACAGCAAGGTGATCGTGGTGTCCCTGCTCGGTGGCACCGCATACTGGCCCTATGGAATCCAGCAGCTCGCTGCCCTGGCATCCGCGCAACCCATCACACTGGTGGTGGTCCCGGGAGATGATCATCCGGATGACGAACTCGACCGGCTGTCCACCTGCAGCCGGGAACAGGGATACCCCATCTGGCGCTATCTGCGTGAGGGCGGCACCCAAAATACCCGGCATCTTTTCCGTTTCATTGCCGGTCAATTCCTGGATGCCGATTTTGAGGCTTCACCCATCGAACCCCCTCGGACCCTTCCCTTTTCCCAGCTGTACAGCGCCAGGGACCCTGAAATCTCCCTGGCGCGGTGGCTGGAGAAAAAGGACCCGGACCGACCCACTGCACTCCTGCTGTTTTACCGATCCCATGTCCAATCCGGGAATACCCAGGCATTTGATCAATTGATTGATATCCTGGACGCGAAGATGAACACCCTGGCCGTTGCGACCCTTTCGCTGAAAAACCCGGATTGCCTGGCCACCATCAATCACCTGATCCAGGCCTGCGGATGCCAGGTTGTCATCAATACCACCAGTTTCTCCCAGCATACCGAGGGGAACCCCTCCCTCTCCTCGGAACCCCAGGCCCCGGCCCGGTTGTTCGAAGGGGATATTCCGGTCATCCAGGCCATCCTGGCGGCCAACAGTGAAAAGGATTGGCGCCATTCCACCCAGGGACTTCGCAGTCGTGACCTGGCGATGAATATCGTATTGCCGGAATACGATGGCCGAATCATCGGACGTGCAGTCAGCTTCAAGGACAGACATCGGCATTCCCGGAACGCCCAGTTGGACATCATCCGGTACCGGCTGAAAAAAGACCGCGCCGAATTTGTGGCCGCCCTGGCAGAAAAATGGGCCAGACTTTCCCAAAAACAAAACCCGGACAAGAGAATCGCTCTCATTCTTGCCAACTACCCCACCCGGGACGGACGGATCGGCAACGGGGTGGGGCTGGATACGCCCGCATCGACCATTCGTATCCTGAACGCGCTTCAGGCTACAGGATATCCCGTTGCAGACATTCCTGAAAATGGTGATGACCTGATTGTCCAATTACAGTCCGGCGTGACCAATCACCTGGATACCAACCCGGTCAGGGGGTGTCAACAGAGCATCCGCAAGGAGGATTACCTTGCCTGGTTTGACCAACTGCCGGAACCGAATCGCCGGGGTGTCGAGGACCGATGGGGGGGCGTCGAGAAGGACCCGATGTTCCGAAACGGGCGAATCATGGTTCCGGGGATTCGCTTGGGCGAAACCTTTATCGGCATACAGCCTGCCAGGGGATTCAACCTGGATGTCATGGCGAATTATCATGACCCCGACCTCGTGCCCCCCCATGGCTACCTCGCGTTTTATTTCTGGATAGGAAAAATCTACCAGGCCGATGCCGTCGCGCACATCGGCAAGCACGGGAATCTGGAGTGGCTGCCCGGAAAAAGCGTTTCACTGTCTGCAGAATGCTGGCCGGATGCCATACTCGGTCCGATGCCCCATCTCTATCCCTTTATTGTCAATGACCCCGGGGAAGGTTCCCAGGCCAAGAGACGGACCCAGGCCGTCATTCTGGATCACCTGATGCCTCCCATGGCCAGGGCGGAAATCCACGGTGAGTTGCTGCAACTGGAAAACTGGGTCGATGAATATTACCAGGCACTGGGGCTGGACCGTCGCCGTGAAAAACTCCTGCGCCGGAAAATCCTTGGGTGCCTGGAAGAAACCAGCCTGCTCCGGGAACTCGGAGCAGGAACGGATGAGGGAGACGATGCGCTGCTCAACGAACTGGACACCTACCTGTGTGATTTGAAGGAAGCGCAGATTCGACACGGTCTGCACACCTTCGGACAACCGCCGCACAGGCATACCCTGGTGGAGACCCTGGTTGCACTGACCCGGCTCCCCCGGGGAGACACCCCCCGCGACGCCGGTATTCTGCATTGTCTGGTCGACGACCTTGGTCTCGACAATGGCGATGGCCCATTTGATCCACTCAGGCTGTCAGCCGCCGAAAAATGGAAGGGCCCCCGCCCTGTGGAATTGGCCGGGATCAGTGATGCAGACTGGCGAACGGAGGCGGATACCCGTGAACGGCTGGAATTGCTCGCGGAACACTGTATCGAGTCCACCCTGGCAGGCCGACCCATCGACTCCGGGCTTCACCGCACCCGGACCTTGATGGCTCATGTCAAGGACGTGATTGTAAAAGCGGTTGCCGACTCGGGGGAAAGTGAAGTCCGGAATTTTGTCCGGGCACTGGCGGGTAAATTTGTCCCGGCGGGCCCCAGTGGGGCCCCGACCCGGGGCAGGCTGGATGTATTGCCCACCGGCCGGAATTTTTATTCCCTGGATTCGCGTTCCATTCCAACGCAAAGTGCCTGGGAACTCGGGCAGCGTTCCGCAGAATCCCTGTTGATGCGCCACCTCCAGGAAAACGGGGAGTATCCCCGTGAACTCGGAATCTCGGTCTGGGGCACCTCCACCATGCGGACCGGCGGGGATGACATTGCCCAGGCCCTGGCCCTGATGGGTGTGCGCCCGGTATGGGCAGAAGGGTCCAATCGCGTAATGGATATCATGGTCATCCCCGGCTTCCGGCTTGGCCGGCCCCGGGTCGATGTCACCCTGCGTATCTCCGGGTTTTTCCGGGATGCCTTTCCCAATGTGGCCAGGCTGTTTGATACGGCGGTACAGACCCTGGCGGAATATGAAGAACCCGGGGATACCAATGTGCTGAGAACGAATATTGAATCCACCCGGCAGGACCTCATTGACAGCGGCATGAACGCCAACCAGGCAGGGGTCCAGGCACGTTTCAGGATATTCGGGTCCAAGCCCGGCAGTTATGGAGCCGGGCTTCAGGGACTCATTGATGAAGGCATATGGAAAAACGGGGCGGACCTGGCCCAGGCCTATGTCAACTGGGGAGGGTACAGCTATACCCGGGACCATTTTGGCGAGGAAGCCTTTCGTTCATTCGAACACCGCCTCGGCCGGATCGAGGTCGTGGTCCAGAACCAGGACAACCGTGAACATGACCTCCTCGATTCCGATGATTACTACCAGTTTCAGGGCGGCATGAGCAATGCGGTGCAGGTCTTGCGAGGACGGTCACCCATTGTCTACCACGGGGATCACGCCAATCCGGCGGCCCCCCGAATCCGGACCCTCAAGGAAGAGCTGAATCTCGTCATCCGCTCCAGGGTAACCAATCCGAAATGGATTGCCTCGATGCAGCAGCACGGCTACAAGGGGGCCTTTGAAATGGCGGCCTCGGTGGATTATCTTTTTGCCTACGATGCCACAACCGGACTCATTGACGACTATCAGTACGAAGCCGTGACCGATGCTCTGGCACTGGACACCGGCAATCGCCAGTTCATGGAGAAATCCAACCCCATGGCCCTGAAGGAAATGGCGGAACGCCTTCTCGAGGCACAACAACGGGGACTGTGGCAGGACCCCGGCGACTACCGGGGCAAACTGGAAAAAACCATTTTGCAGATTGATCACTCCCTTGAGACCTCCATGTAGGCGGAACTGCATTCTGGCAATGGATATCAACGGCGCACAAGCCGTTGCAGGAAATCAAATTTCAGGCTGAAGTTCCTGGCCCCGGAAAAAGCAGGCAGGGAAATGCCGAACTCCCCTGCAGGCAGAAAATCTGAAAACCCGCTTATTGCTTGTGCGTCTACCGGCTATTCGGGAGAAGACCCATCATGCTGTCCGCCTGTCTGTGCCGAAAGACCCCATACCTTCCAGTCCATACCGTTTGCCAATGGCACCCGCTCCCGGAAAACCCGTTTGCTTCAACCCGCCGGACCAGACCCGTCTGTCTGTCAGGCACGGCGCTTTGCGTTTCAGGGTTTCTCAGGTAGTGCGCTTCATCGATCACCAGAAGATCGATTGCAGGTTCCGGTTCCATGAGTTTATCAAGAAGGCGAGCCAACTCGGCCCGGCCAGTCCGCACGCGGTGTTGCGCCAACCCGAAGGCAGTCGCAATCCCTGTAGACTACAGACATGGCCTCGACCATCCTGAATCTCCTGTCTGTTTCACTTGGGTTCTCTTGCAGGTCCGCCTGCATTCAATTGCATGGACTCGATTCCGAACCTGGGGTCAATTCCATTCTGTTCATCATCACGCATAACGATCAAAGCGCCTGCCTTGTCACTTTCTTTTTCATGCGAGAAGATGTGTCTGGGGCAACCGCATATGGACGAAACAGGTAGATCCCATCTGAAAGTCATCAAAATCAGGTGCAGGGCCTTGTAATGCAACCTTCCGCAAGCCCCATGCTTTTTTCAGTCCATGAAACGACAAACAGATCCGCATATTCGGGGTGTTGGTATTCATGATTCGCATCAGCGCGTCCCATGAAAATGCGTCATCCCTTTTCAACACAATCCAAGACCAGGATTCAGCCTTGATGACCAATCCCTTTTCGTGATGGCAGCACAAACAACGCCAGCGAATGCATCTGATTCGACATTCCCGGATTAGACGGTGCGACGGCTGCATGTATAATCGGAAACATGAGCAAGCACAGGCATGCACCCACACCACCACCCGACATGCCGGGTTATCCGAAGGACTGGCGCAACCAGATCAAGGCGGATCAGGCAGCCCGGGTCGAGGCCGGAACCTGTCGGCTTTCGTCGTGACAGGCGACAAGTTGCACTGGATCGAGACTGTTCGATGCTAGGGCATCAATTGACCCGCGGATTGTTCTGCTTCATGGCGTTGGCACTTACCGCTTGCGGTACCACCATCCAGCAGGAACTGATTGACAAGCAAAATAACATCGCCGATTTCAGCAACCGTGCGGTTGTCTATGCGTGGTTTGACGAAAGCGGTTTTTTCACCAGTGATCTGACGTCCTTCAGAATGGAACGCCAAGATCGGGCGCAGGATTCTCCGCAGTATTCGATGGCCTGGGAGAGAATTTATTGGGGGCCGGGGAGTGGTTATCTCTTCTGGCATGTCGGGTTCGAGCCGGGACTCTACCGGTTCCACAGTATGAGAGGGGTATTATCGTTCCTGAGCACAGAGACGCGGACCACGCTTACCTTTCCGCCGCTTACCGGTTTGACAGTGGTCCCGGGTCCCGGCGTTGTCTTCGCGGGTTGTTATGCGATGGAAAGAACGAGCGGATTTTTCGAGAGTTCTGTCAAGTACAGAATGCGGCGTTCGGTCTGCGGCCTGTCTCAACGCGAGATGCTGGAGAAGTTGCTGGAGCACGCGTCCGAATTCAGCGACCCCCTTCCCATGCAGCGCATCCGCGAAACGATGCATTAAGCAATGTCTTTTCGCGATTCGTACGCAGGTTTCGTTTTTGTCCTCCCTGCAACGGGCTGCCGACGCGCATATCCGTTGATCACGACACGATCTGCGACGAACAGCGATGAAGGCCGGGGAGGTCGTGTTCGTCGACACCGGCTCCTGGACCGCTTGGTAGAATGCAGTCAGGAGCGGCCTGGTGATTGCAGGGCGCAATCGCCGGGTGGATCAGTTGGATAACCGGGAACCGGGAGTGCCGGAGATGAGAACCAGTCAGCACAGCATCAACCATCGGGTGCAGGGCAAGCACTCTGTGCTCTGCGGCGTATTTTTCCTGATGGCGTGGATGTGCTCAGCATGGGCCCAGGAACTGTCGATTGACGATCAACTCCTGTCTGCCGCCTACAGTGGAGACCTGGCGCAAGTGCGCAAGCTGGTTGATGCGGGTGCCGACGTGAACACCGAAACGGCGGTCAAGGGGATGTCCGAGGATGACCTGCGCCAGGCAGACCTGCATGGAGCCACCCCCCTTTTTATTGCCGCGCATGGTGGCCATGTGGAAATTGCGGAACTCCTGATCGATGCAGGGGCAAACCTGAACACGAAAACCGGCATGGAGACGCCGCTAATGGTCGCCGCATTTCTGGGTCACTTGCAGATCGTCAATTTTCTGATTGAACGGGGTGCCGATGTGGCGATCAGTTCGGGCCATGGAAACGCAGTCAACTACGGCGTACACGGTGGTCATCTGGGAGTAGTATCGTCGCTGGTGAACGCAGGAGGATACAAGCCTGAGACCCTAAACGGTATAAATGCCCTGTCGACTGCGAAGACGAACGGTCACAAAGAGATTGATAGACTGTTGCAAGCGGAGCTAGACCACTATATTGAATCCGGCGGTCTCACCGAGTCTCTTTTGAAGGCAATCGCGGAAGAAGATTGGAAGGTTATGCAAAATGTTCCTGGCCGCGATTGAGCGTACTATTGCGGACTCACGCTCGATACGGACCGGATATTGAATTTCTACGCCTTTCTCGGCAGGTTCGTGTCCTGGGCACACTACATGATCAAGGTCCGGCAAGCGGGAGGCGGATGATCGCGGCCCTCGAAGAAGTTGAAGACAGGCAGATTTTCGACTTGCCCGGATTGAGCACGGGACTGAAAGTCGGGCACTGACAGTGCGCGCATCTGAAGTACTCTCCTTCATGCCCTGACAAGACACAGCCATATTCTTCAAAATCCGTATCCTGTCAGGGCTCCAGGGCTCCCATGTCATCTCGAAGCACAACATCCGGTGTGTAATATGAATGTCTGGTGAATCAGCGGACTGCAACCGGGCTTCGCGGCGAGGTCTTCGCGGAAGATTGCCGGTGTTTACAGGCGCGGCCGGGTCAGCCCGGTACCGCCATCAAAATGGGACCGGGACCGGTTCACGCCCACTTCACGAACACAAAACACACCAGGGCATAGGAAACCATCCAGATGCACAGGGTTCGGTCAATCAGTTGAATGGCCCGGCCAATATCCCCGACCTGTGCCGGGTCCCCCTGCCCCAGCCAGGGCTTGTCCTGGCTTTTCCCCTCATACACAAACGGGCCGCCAATGGTACATCCCAAAGCACCCGCCCCGCTGGCCATCACCAGCCCGGCATTCGGACTTTTGTGTTTTCCCAACTGATGCTTCCACGAACGGATTGCGTTGGGGAAGGACCCGGCCAGACCGTAGCAAATGGCCGTCAACCGGGCCGGAGCCCAGCCCAGCACGTCATCCAACCGGGCGGCCGCCCACCCGAAGGATTCAAACCGTGCGTTGCGATACCCCCACATCGCATCCAGCGTATTGACCAGCCTGTGCATCACCGCCCCGGCTGGCCCCAGCAATGCATACCAGAACAGCGATGCCAACACACAATCATGTCCATTCTCCAGCACCGATTCCATGGTTGAGCCAACCACCTGTTGCGGGTCCATGTTTTCAGTATCCCGACTGACGATCCAGGAGAGTGACCGGCGTGCCTCGTCCAGGTCCCCCCGAATCAATGGCTCAACCACACGGATGGCATGCTCCTTCATACTTTGCCATCCAATCACCAGCACCAGTATCCCCGCATCGAAAATCCCTCGAATCCACGGGTTGGACAGGTGCTGCTGAAGAACAAAAATACCGCTTACCGGTACCACGGTGACCAGGACCAGTGCGATCCCCCCCCTGGCCCGTGAAGTCCGGTTGTTCAGCCTTTTCTCCACGGACACGGCAAAACGACCAAAGAGTTCAAGGGGATGCCACCGGGGCTCCCCAAACACCCGGTCCCCCAACAACCCGACAACACACACCAGGACAGGAAGAAACTCCACCATCACCCGGTTTCAAGCCCCGCGCAGTTGGCCAGGACTTCCAGCCCGACTTCCTCTTCCAGCATGGCGGCCACCCGGTCAAATTCGCGCTGCCGGAACTCGGTATAATTCTCCGTACAGGCATCTTCCAGTCCCGCCCACTTCAGCAACGCGTCACAGGCCTGGGGGGTGTCAAACAGTCCGTGCAGGTAGGTACACAGGATCTGGTTGTCCGCCGACACCACTCCATCCATCTTTCCATTGATCTCAATGGCAGGACGTTCCAGCGCCTTTCCCTCGGTTTTCCCCATGTGGATTTCATATCCTTCCACACAGGCTCCGGAACCGATCAGCCGACCGCTTGCCCGGTTCAACCGTTTCACGGGCTCCAGGATGGTTTCAAAGTCCAGCAGCCCCAACCCTTCACAGGAGCGCACCGTTCCCTCCACTCCGTCTGGATCATGAATGGATCGACCCACCATCTGATAACCTCCGCAGATTCCAATCAGTTTTCCACCATACCTCATGTGTTTATTTAGGTATGAAATCCAGCCATTTGATTTAAGCCAATAAAGATCCTGGATTGTGTTCTTGCTTCCCGGCAGAATCACCAGATCTGCCGGGGGGATCGTCATGCCTTCGCCAATGAAATTCACCTCCACCCCGGGATGCAGGCGCAACACGTCAAAGTCCGTGTGGTTGCTGATTCTGGGTATCCTGGGTACCACGACCCGGATCGTGTCGTCGCCCCCCGTGGAGCCGACACTGCGGTGATCCACCGCATCTTCCGCTTCGATATGAAGGCCTTTGAGATACGGCAACACCCCCAATGTCGGAGTGGATGTCTTTTCGGTAATCCATTGTATTCCCTTCATCAGCAACGCCTTGTCCCCCCTGAATCGATTGATCAGATATCCCTTAACCAGGGATTGTTCCGCTGCACTCAGGCAATCCATGGTTCCCGCAAGATGGGCAAACACCCCGCCGCGGTCGATGTCTGCACACAACAGTACGGGACAATGGACCTCGGTGGCGAATCCCATGTTGGCGATATCATTTTCCCTCAGGTTGATTTCAGCGGGACTGCCGGCCCCCTCCACAATGATGAGGTCGAACCGGGCGCAAAGACGCCGGTAGGCTTCGGTGGCATACTGCATCGCTTCCTTTTTGAAGGCATGGTATTCCACCGCATCCATATTCCCCCTGGCCTGGCCATTGATGATGATCTGTGCTCCCCGGTCGCTGTTGGGTTTGAGCAGGATCGGGTTCATGTCCGAATGGGCCTCCACCCCGGCGGCCAGTGCCTGGACGGCCTGGGACCGACCGATCTCGCCGGAGTCCAGCGTCACGGCGCTGTTCAGGGCCATATTCTGGGGCTTGAACGGAGCGACGCGGATTCCTTGGGAACTGAACAAACGACACAGGCCTGTTGCAATGACACTTTTCCCCGCATTCGAGGTCGTTCCCTGGATCATCAGAGTTGGGGTGAAAGTCATTTCGGCCCTGGAATATTCTTCAATTGATGGTGAGGAGATGTTAACTGAAAAATCCGTCGATCTTGCAGGGATTAGGGTGACAATGTTTAACGGTCCGGTGGATATCCCACCGACGTACCCCCTCATCCTCCCGCCGCCGGGGTCCGGTACCGCACCCTCAATACGTTTACCCGCAACCACCCGGCCGGCCCCATTCACTTCAATGGTTATACCATGAAACCCCGGACTCAGCGTAAATCGAACGGAGACAACCGGCCTCTTTGGAAATGATCACCACACCTGGCCCGGCAGACCAGTGCGGTCCAAAGGAGTCAGACAACCGATCTATCAGAACCTCTGGCTTTGGACCCATGACAGCCAGACCATGCCGATGCCATTTCGAATACCAATGATATTGTTTTGGACAAGGCTTATACTATCCGCTTTGGCACCGGTTGCACCGCGGTATCCGATCCACCTAAACTCCGTAATCGTTCTTCAATCCGCCAGAAAGTCCTGTATGCCAACTGAACCCCAAAGCATTGAAGTAAATGGCCGCCGTTACCGCTGGCCCGAACGACCCGTTGTGGTGGTTTGCATCGATGGTTCCGAGCCGGATTACATCGAACAGGCCGTACAGGCCGGGTTCATGCCCTGGATGGCATCCGTGATTGACAGCACGGGGACGGACCTGCGTGGCCACTGCGTGGTCCCCAGCTTCACCAACCCCAATAACCTGTCCATTGTCACCGGCGTCCCTCCCAGGGTTCATGGTATCTGTGGAAATTTCTACTACGACCGAAGCAACGATGTGGAAGTGATGATGAATGACCCTTCGCTTCTTCGGGCACCCACGATTTTCAAGGCATTCCAGGATGCCGGCGCCAAAGTGGCAATTGTCACCGCCAAGGACAAACTCCGTCGTTTGCTGGGCAATGAACTGGCCTTTGGTGCGGACGGTGCAATCTGTTTTTCTTCGGAAAAATCCGATGACACAACCCTGGCCAACAACGGAGTTGAAAAGGTCGTGGAAATGGTCGGAATGGATGTCCCGGATGTCTACAGCGCCGAATTGTCGGAATTCATATTCCAGGCGGGGGTCCGGTTAATGGAGACCGTCCGCCCGCAGATCATGTACCTTTCCACCACCGACTACATCCAGCACAAATTCGCACCCGGCAGCGATGGTGCAAACCGGTTTTACGCCATGATGGACGCGTACTGGAGCCAGCTCGATGCCCTCGGTGCCGTTCTCGGCCTGACCGCCGATCATGGAATGAATGCAAAGCACGGGGGCGATGGAACGCCCAACGTGATCTATCTCCAGGACAAGGTGGATGCCTTGGTGGGCAGAAACCGGGGACGCGTCATTCTGCCAATCACGGATCCCTATGTGGTTCACCATGGGGCCCTGGGGTCGTTTGCAACCGTCTACCTGGATGAGGACGTGAATATCCCTGAAGTCATTCAGAACCTTTCGAAGCTGGAAGGTCTCGAACAGGTACTGGGCAATGAGGAAGGATGCCATCTGTTTGAGTTGGCAACGGACCGCATGGGAGACCTGATACTGGTATCTGAAGCCGACACGGTGATCGGGACCCGTGAAGACCGCCATGATCTTTCCGGACTGGAGGTTCCATTGCGATCGCATGGCGGCGTCAGCGAACAGACGGTTCCCCTGATTTTCAATCGAAAAGTGGCGCCTGTGGGAAAACATCCACTGCGGAATTTTGATGTTTTTGATATCGCCCTGAACCATACCTTGACATAGAGATCACTACCCAAAGAGAAAAACCCATGAACAATCCCCCACGAATCGGAATCAATCATCAGAAAATGCGTGTCGCAGGGGAACTGGTCGATGGTGACACGGGGAAAGTCATTGAGGTCAGAAATCCGTATACCAGCGAAGTCGTCGGCACCGTTCCCCGGGCAAGCCGGGAACAGGTTGCCCGGGCATTCGATACGGCCGCCAACTACCGGTCCCTCCTGACCCGGTATGAGCGCCAGAAAATTCTGTTGAAAACTGCGGACATTCTGATTTCGAGAAAACAGGAAATTTCTGACCTGATCACTGCGGAATGCGGCCTGAGCAAGAAAGACAGCCTGTACGAAGTCGGGCGCGCCTTTGATGTGTTCTCCCTCGCGGGCCAGTTGTGTATCCTGGACGATGGTGAAATCTTCTCCTGTGATCTGACACCCCACGGTAAATCCCGCAAAATATTCACCCAGCGAGAGCCTCTGGCCGTCATTTCCGCGATCACGCCGTTCAATCATCCCCTGAACATGATCTCGCACAAGATCGCTCCGGCCATCGCCACCAACAATTGTCTGGTCGGCAAACCCACGGAATTGACCCCGTTGACCGCACTGCTCCTTGCCGATGTCCTGTACGAATCCGGCCTGCCGCCGGAAATGCTGTCCATCGTCACGGGCCTGCCGGAAGAAATGGGCGATGAAATGATCACCAATCCGCATATCGACCTGATTACGTTCACCGGTGGCGTCCCGGTGGGAAAATATATCGCACAGACTGCGGGCTATAAACGGACGGTACTGGAACTGGGAGGAAATTCCCCGTTCATTGTCATGGACGATGCCGACCTGGATAAAGCGGCGGAAATGGCCGTCCAGGGCGCTACCCGGAATTCCGGCCAGCGCTGCACGGCGGTCAAGCGCGTGCTCGCGATGGAATCCATCGCGGATGAATTGGCCTCCCTGGTAGCGGAAAAAGCCGGGAAACTCCACTACGGTGACCCCATGGACCCGCAAACCGATGTCGGGACCGTCATTACTGAACAGGCGGCCATCCTGTTCCAGAACCGGGTCAACGATGCCATGGAAAAAGGAGCGGAACTGCTGTATGGAAATGTTCGGCAGGGGGCCGTTTATTCCCCCACGGTACTGGACCATGTTCCCCCTGACTGCGAACTGGTTCGCGAAGAAACCTTTGGCCCACCGATTCCGATCATCCGGGTCCAGGACATTGACCATGCCATTGAAGTGGCCAACTCCACCGCATTTGGTCTGTCATCCGGGGTCTGTACCAACCGGCTGGACCACATCATCCGGTTCGTGAATGAACTGAATACGGGAACGGTGAATATCTGGGAAGTACCGGGTTATCGAATCGAAATGTCCCCTTTTGGCGGTATCAAGGATTCAGGCCTGGGGTACAAGGAAGGCGTGATCGAAGCCATGAAGAGCTATACCAATGTGAAAACGTTTTCCCTGCCCTGGGGGTGAATGGGCACCTGAACCGGTAAATTCCACGCCCGGTCGTCCCTCGGTTCAGGCCCGAACCAAACCGGACCCCAAACAGATGGACAGGAGGATGGGGGTGGCTGGCATCCCCCTGTTCAGCCAGTCAGACGTTTGCGCGGGGTTGCCGCTACCCGTACGCCGCTTCGGGCAGCCAGGTGACGATTTCAGGCCATTGAAAGACGACCCACACGGCAATCATCTGCAGTGCGACGAACGGGATGACACCCTTGTAGACCTGCGTGATGGCAATCCCCTTTGGTGCCACCCCTTTCATATAAAACAGCGCAAACCCGACCGGCGGGGTGATAAAGGAGGTCTGCAGGCAGACTGCAAACATCACCGTGAACCAGATGATGTCCACCCCAAGGGAACTCATGACCGGCGCAATCAGAGGCAGCATGATGAGCGTGATTTCAATCCAGTCCAGAAAAAACCCGAGAATGAAGGCGGACAGCAGCACAATGAGAACGACCCCCTGGGGACCAAAGGAGAGCGAAGTCAATACACCCTCGATCACCTCGTCTCCACCCAATCCGCGCAACACAAGGGAAAATGCGGTGGCCCCGACAAACAGGGCAAAGATATAGGCCGTTGTCTTGGAGGTCGCCTGTACCACCTTGTTCAGGCCGGCCCAGGAAAGCCGGCCGCGCATCAACGCCAGCAGCGTTGCGCCCAGTGCACCGACCCCGGAAGCTTCCGTGGGAGTGGCGACCCCGAAGAAAATACTGCCGAGCACCGCAAAGATCAGCAGCGCAGGGGGGATGGTGGAACGCAGTACGTTGATCAGGATTTTTGCGGTGACCGGTTCTGCGTTTTCCGGGGCGGGGGCCGCCTTGGGTACAAACCATGCGTAGGATACGATATAGGTGGTATAAAGCAGGCCCAACAGTAACCCCGGGAAAACGGCACCCATGAACAAGTCGCCGACGGATATTCCGATCTGGTCGCCCATCATGACCAGCATGATACTGGGCGGGATCAGAATCCCGAGGGTCCCGGTTGCACAGACCACCCCGCAGGCGAGTTCCGGGCTGTACCGGTTTTTCAGCATCAACGGAATACCGAGAATGGCGAGCAATACGACCGATGCGCCGATGATGCCGGTGGATGCGGCCAGCAGCACCCCAATGAAAACGACTGAAATCGCGATACCGCCTCGCATGCGGCCGAACAGCTTTGCGAGGTCCGTCATCAGGTCCTCGGCAATACCCGACCGGTCGAGCATGATTCCCATGAATATGAACATCGGCAACGCCACCAGGACCCAGTTGCTCATGACTGCATAAATCCGGGTCACCACAATTGAGGTATACCCCCAGTCGAGGCCAAAGAAGGTATCGAAATAGGTGTCCAGAAAAATGGAAAGGAGTGTGAACAGGATCGCCAGACCACCCATCAACCAGGCTACCGGGTATCCCATGAAAATAAAGACGATGAAAGAAGCAAACAGCCCTATCGCCATGTAGTGATTCGCCTCAAACTCCATCACATCATCCGCTGGGCAGCGCCTTCGGGCAAGGAAGGGGGTTCCTGGTCCGGAGGGGACTTAAGGGAAGCGATCACCTTGATCAACCGGGAAATCCCCGCCAGACACAGCAGGGAAAAACCAAAACACAGAAATCCCTTGACAATCCATCTCGCGGGCAGCCCGTTCGCCGATGTCGACGTTTCACTGGTCGACCAGGAGAGCGCGACCAGATCCAGGGAATAGTAGACGATAAAAGAAACGAAGGGCAAAAACAAAACCAGCAACCCGACCAGCTCAAACCACATTTTGCCCTTGTAGGACAATTTGTCATGGAGGGCATCCACCCGGACATGACCATCCACAATAAAGGTGGAGGAAAGCGCCATCAACCAGCCGACGGCATACAGATGCCATTGCAGTTCCTCGAGTTCAATCATTCCCTGGCT
Organism: Candidatus Poriferihabitaceae bacterium; assembly: GCA_965214055.1. Classification (GTDB taxonomy): domain Bacteria; phylum Pseudomonadota; class Gammaproteobacteria; order Arenicellales; family Poriferihabitantaceae; genus WTGA01. The sequence continues at coordinate 2,382,926 of OZ243931.1, read as the reverse complement.
GAACACATACCGGAGTATGACGTTACCGATGATCACCAGCAGCAAAACGACCCATATCCAGTTGAAAGCCCCGCAAATGGACAATATGAACCGATCCAGTTTTTTGCTTAGCGGGGTTTCGACCAGTGCATCATGGTGCGCCAGGGATTCAACGATTCTAGTAGCATCAGTCATGCCCTTGTTTACCATGAGAATATGTTTGGTTCAACAAAAAAAACTCCGCAACCGAACCCATCGGCTGCGGAGCTCACAAGGGTCAGGATTGACCCATCAGCACATAGGTCCTGCTTATTTGAAGTCTCTGGGCAGATAGCCCCATTCCTTCCATATCTGGTATTCCGCATGGAAGGCCTGTTGCGATTCCCATACCCTCTTGAAATCAGCGTCCTTGGCGGCTTCCTCGTTGATCACCCTCATTGACACGGTTTTGAGTTCCTGAATGACATCATCCGGCAGCTTCGCAGCGGTTACCTCTTTCTCTGCAAAACCGCTGATCTGGGCACCCTGAAGAGCCTCACCACGCGTAATGGCACGCATGGTCGCAGCGGTACAGCCCATTTCAAACAACGCCTGATCTGCTGCAGAAAGCGCGTTCCACATATCCAGATTGATCAACAGATGGGTGGAAGTGGAAGGCTGATGCCAACCCGGAAACAGGTTGTATTTGGCTATTTTGTGAAACCCGAGGATTTCATCGATGGCAGGCATGGAGTATTCGGTGGCATCCAGAGTGCCTTTCTCAAGCGCCGCGAAGATTTCGCCCCCTGCCATCAGGGTTGCCGAGGCCCCGATTTCATTCAATACCATTCCCCCGAGCCCGGAGAACCTGATTTTCAAACCCTGCAGGTCATCCAGACCCTTGATGGGTTTTCGGTACCAGCCCGCAGTTTCGGGTCCAATCGTACTGCACAGCAACGGATGAACATTACGCTGGTGATAAATTTCCGCGGCCAATGCGGCCCCTTCATCCTCGAACCACCACGCGGCATACTCCCAGGGCTCCATACCAAATGGAACCGCGGAGAAGAGAACCGCTGAGGGGATACGCCCCTGGTCATAGGCCAGATAATTGTAGGCAGCCGGCAAATCACCCTTGCTGATGGAAGGGGTGATTTCAAGGGGCGGCACAATCTTGCCGGGTTCATAAATCTTCAGCTTGATCCGGCCATCCGTAGCATTGTCCAGGGTTTCGGCAAGATAAGCGATGGGATCCCCCAGTGCCGGCCAGGCCGTATTAAAAGTGGATTGTACTTTCCAGCGAATATTGTCCTGTGCTTCGACAGACGTATGGATACCTGTACCCACACATAGCGCGACAATGGCGGCCATGGCGGGTACTCGCTGTCCAAGGCGGGTTAGGACGCGTGCAAGTGATTTCATAATGCTCTCCTCTTCGATTGACTTCACAGTAAGTCTAAGTCAGACAAAGATACCATGTCAACTAAACGATAATTCAATTCTCATTTAGTTGACCCATCATCTGATTTACGTTAGTTTCCTTTTTGATATTTCTATCCTGTTTAGTAAAAGGCAAACCAAGCGTTCCTGAATGACCGAATCCAAGTCAACCCGCAATTCGCCCCGGCGCATTCTCGAAATCATCGAAGCGATCTGCAAGAACCCCCGGTCTGCCACGGCAGCGGGGTTGTCCCAGTCCCTGAACATCCCGCTGCCAACCATTTACCGCTGGCTCGAAACCCTGTGCCAGGAGCGTTTCATTGCCACGTACGCATCGGGCCACTATGTTCCGGGCGAACGTTTTCGGGACATGATGCTCAACAGCCTGCAATATGAACCCAAAGTTACCGAACGCCGCTCAATCCTGCACGCCCTGTCAGAAACCCTGAATGAAACCGTCAACATTTCAATTCCGCATGGGGCCAGGCTCATTTACTTTGACCGGCTGGAATCCCATTGGCCATTCCAGGTCAACCTGAAAGTCGGCACCAGTCTGCCGTTGCATTGTTGCGCGTCGGGCAAGCTGTATCTTTCGACCCTGAAATCGGCGATTGCCCTGGGAATTTTCAACCGGATCAACAAGACTGAACTGGCCCGAAACACCATTACCTGCCCTGAAGTTTTCCAAAAAGAGCTGCTGCATATCCGTGAAACCGGTTTTTCACTGGACAATGAAGAATGGTTTGATGACATGAACGGTGCTGCGGTGCCGATCTTTGCTGACAACGGTACCTTGATGGCCTGTCTTTCGACGCATGCGCTGGCGACCCGTAAATCAATACAAACCCTGCAGGATGAAATCCCCTTGATGCAGGCAGCTGCCAGGGATTTAAAAGCCTGCCTGGCAGGTTGACCAGGCAGAACCGGCCTGTCGGTTTGAGGGGTTGTCGTACAGACTTGTTCCCCCCCGATTTCCCGAACTGAACAGTTCGAAATTCATTCACCGGCATGCTGAAAAAACTTTTCAGTGCCCCCGATGCCCACCGATGCCGATAGTCCGTAAGACACGGGACGCTCGGGATGGGCTTGGGAATGCTTTTTCTGCCGTATCAAATAATTGTTTTCCGATTAAGAGTGAAAAGCAGCTGCCAACCGAAATAACCCTGGATCATTGAACCTCCTTTGAACGGATTGGTGAATCACCGGGCAGGAGGAACTCCGGGGTCCCGCGAAGGACTCTCCAGGGCAAAACCAAATTATTCTTTCCAATATTGATATCCTCGAACACAACCGGGGGTGCGGCAAGAGCGGGGGTTGCACTTCATACCGGCACTGGGCAGTTTGAACTTTACTAACCCGGCCTTGCCATTTACTATCCATATATGAAATACGCATCCGGAAAAGGAAAATCAGATCCTCGCTCTACCATTGGCATCGAAGAGGAATATATGCTGGTAGATCCGCATACCGGAGACCTGATCCGCAAGGTACACCGGTCACTGATGCCTGCCATGCGAAAAAAACTCGGTGACCAGGTTTCCACAGAACTTCTTCAATCCCAGGTCGAAGTGGGCACTCCCGTGTGCAACAGCATACAACAGGCTCGGGACGAACTTGGTTATTTGCGTACTTCGGTCTCCGAAGTCGCCAACGACCACGACCTAGCCATCATTGCCGTCTCCACGCACCCATTTGCCGAACCCCGGGATCAGGCGATTACGCACAAACAGCGCTACGAGGTCCTGGCCCGGGAAATGCAGGCCGTCGTGCGCAGACTACTGATCAGTGGAATGCATGTCCATGTCGGGGTTGAGAATAACGACCTGAGAATCGACCTCATGAATCAGGCCAGTTACATTTTGCCGCACCTGCTCGCATTGAGCACCTCATCGCCTTTCTGGAAAGGGGAAGATACCGGGTTAATGTCCTACCGCATGTCGGTCTGGAACGGCATGCCAAGAACCGGCATGCCACATCGGTTCGGGAGTTATTCGGATTATCAGCGACATGTCGATGTCCTGGTCTCGGCCGGGGTCATACAGGATGCCACCGAGATCTGGTGGGACCTCCGACCCAGTGCGCGCTATGACACCATTGAAATGCGGATATCCGACCTGTGTACGACACTGGAAGACACGCTATGCATTGCCGCGGTCTACCAGTGCTGGTTGCACATGCTGTTTCGGTTACGAACCGCCAATCAGGAATGGCGTATTTACCCGAACATGTTGATTGATGAAAACCGCTGGCGCGCACATCGATATGGGATCAACCAGGGGCTGATTGATTTCGGCATCGGCAAGGTGGTTGATTTCCCCCAGTTACTGGAGGAACTGCTCGTATTGATCCACGAAGATGCCGACGAGGCCGGGTGCCTGAATGAAATCGGCCATGCCCGGGAAATCATCCATCGTGGTACCAGTGCCCATCGCCAGCTTGCCATTTTCAACAAGGCAATTGAACAGGGAGATGACCACGAAACCGCCATGAAAAAAGTGGTGGACTGGCTGATTTCCGAAACCATGCGATTCTGATCCTATTCTTTGTCACAGCATTTCCCGTAAATCGCTCTGGCCACGACCTTGGACATGCAAAAATTCTGAACGTAGATCCAACTGGTGAAGGACCATATGGCAAGAAGAAATCCCCTGAAATGGACAATTCCCATAGGCCTCAGTTTTGACTTAGCTGCTCTCAGGGCACGGTCAGAGGACGATTTTGATCCTGGGACGCTCAAGGGGCACATTGAGTTATTGATGTTGCGAGCACTCAAGGCTGTTTTAGCTCGAGTGGATGAAACGGCCGTTCTGCCGGAGGAATTTGGACGATTGGTTGAGGCTGAGTTTCAGTCATTGTCGGCCACCCATCCATTGTCGGCCACCCATCGTCCTGCCGTCACACAGTCAGCCGGGGAAACGGTAGAAGTTCTTTCTAAAGAATCCTGGAAGGCATTGAAAGAGAAACGCCTGCGTGACGGTATAGAACATCACCGTCGAGAATATGATAATGGACGCTCTCTGGGTCTTAGCATCCTGGGGCCGAAGCTGGTCCCAGGTGGTGAACCACCTGTCACGTTGCAGGCGGTTACCTTATCTTTTGACCAAACCTTGCTTCATAGACAAAAAATGTTCTCCTTGGCCCGAGACATATTGACCGAGGATTTTCTGCTCAATGAGCGACCCAATCCAATCTTGACCCAAATCTTATCTGATGCGATATCTGGCGAACCACTGTATGATTTCTCTGTGGCAGAATTATTCGAACTTTATGGCGAGCTTGTTAATAACCTTCTGGAAAACGACAAGAAAAAGCAACTCAACAAATGGATCGACGACAAAGGCTTCAAAAACAAAGTTTCTGGCGCACTTCTGGGCAACTCGTTCACTACACAATACTACTCCTATTCCAAGAATGGATACAACACCACCTCAAAACCTGTTCCTCTTCCATTTGCAATCAGAAATACACTGGCTCATCGGGAAGTATCCAATCCCAATGTTGCCCTGCTGAAAGATGCCCCACATGGCGTTCATGATTCAGTGGTGATCTTGAGAGCGATAAAGTCAGAATACTTTAGCGGAGGTTGACGTGCTGCCATAACCCAACTTAATGGGATGGTCCGCCCCCACCTTCGGTCGAGACACAAACCCCATGAGATTGAACGCCATGAAACAGATCGCCGATGAATCGGCCCCCTCACGGGGACAAACGCACGGCTCGCGGAGTGTTGTGGCTGGTTTCGCCTTCAACACAGGGGACTTCCACCCCCTACCTCCCGCCAGTCCGCTGGCGTACCAAAGTATCAAACTTTACACCACCTCAATCGAGCCCATCCTCCCCTTTTTCAGCTTCCGGACGCTGGCCCATGATCCCATTCACCGGATTTTCACCGGGTCGACCCGTGTGAAATGGCCACCGAAATCCGTTTCCGGGGAGTGACTCAGGACAAAAACCGGGTGAATGCAGAAACCTCTTCCCGGGTGGTCCGGTAATGATTTACCGGATCGCTGCAATCTTCATATCCCAGCGCCATCCCGCAAACGAGCACATGGCCATCACCATATCCGGCATGGCGTTTCACGGTTTCCGGATATTCCCCCAGTGAAGCCTGCGGGCAGGTTGCCAGGCCCTGATCCAGGGCAGCCAGCATAACGGACTGTATAAACATGCCAATATCCAGGTACGAGCCGGTTTCCAGACCCCGGTCCATAAAGAACAGCAGAATTACCGGCGCATCAAAGGCGCGATAGTTCGCCGCCCACTGGGACTTCCGGCGTTCGATGTCATCACGTTGTATGCCCAGGGCGGAATACAACGCCATCCCGCATGCGATCCGCCTGGCCTTGAATGGCTCCTTCCAGTCCACCGGGTAGTAGTTGTACTCCATTTTTCCCCGGACCCCTGCATCGAACAGCTCCCCGATTTCCCGGCACAGCGCGGCCTTGCTCTCGCCGGACAGGACCACCACCTCCCAGGGCTGGGCGTTGGTGCCGGATGCTGCCCACCGGGCCGATTCCAGGATCGCGGTGACCTGCCCGGTGCTCACTTCCCGGTCCAGAAAGGCCCGTACCGATTTTCGGCTTTTCAATGCCTCATTCACGTTCATGTCTTTCAGTTGATCTCCCTCAGTTTGCGTCGAATGATTTTGCCGGTGGTGGTGAATGGAAAATTCTCGATAAAATCGATTTCCCTGGGATACTCATGGGCAGACAGTCTTGTTTTAACCCATTGCTGCAGTTCGTCCTTGAGTGCCCCGGACTCCTCATACCCCGAATTGAGTTTCACGAACGCCTTCACGATTTCAGTGCGCATCGGGTCGGGTTTGCCAACGACCGCAGACATGGCCACCGCCGGATGGCCCAACAGGCAGTTCTCGATTTCTCCCGGCCCTATGCGATAACCGGATGACGTGATGACATCGTCGTCCCGGCCCACAAACCGCAAGGCACCACTGGGTTCCAGTATCCCGGTATCTCCGGTCAACAGCCACTCACCCCGGTATTTTTCTTTCGTTTTCTCCTCATTGTTCCAGTATCCCAGGAACATCACCGGGTTCTCCCTCCGAACTGCAATTTGCCCCAACTCCCCCACTCCCAGTACTTCACCGTCGGTGGAGATAACCTGCACATCATGTCCGGGCACGGCAAACCCCATCACCCCAGGCTCCGGTTCCCTCAGACACCCGCAGGAGGAAACAATCATGTTGCATTCCGTCTGGCCATAGAATTCATTAATCCAGATTCCAAAGGCTTCCCGCCCCCATTCCAGCAACTCGGCACCCAGGGATTCTCCTGCGCTCGCGATACTGCGCAGGGGGGAAACCTTCGGGTCCGGTGAATCCTCCTCCATTCGCATCATTTTCAAGGCAGTGGGCGGTAAAAAGGCATTGCGAATCCCGTGTTGGCGGATGAACGCAAAGGCTTTTTTTCCATTGAACTTGTCAAATCTTCGGGAGACGACCGGAACGCCGTGATACAACGCGGGCATCAATACGTCCATCAACCCCCCGATCCACGCCCAATCTGCCGGGGTCCAGATTTTGTCTCCGGGCCGGGGAAAGAAATCATGACTCATTTCCACCCCCGGCAGGTGGCCCAGCAAAGTGCGGTGGGCATGCAGGGCCCCCTTTGGATTGCCGGTTGTCCCGGAGGTATACACAATCAATGCCGGATCTTCCGCCCGGGTATTGCGGGGAACACCGTCGCCGTGGACCCTGGACAGTTCACTGCTCAGCTCCAGGAACCCCTCCCCGCTTCCATCGGTACACAGAATGTGTCGAAACCCCGGCAAATCGTCACGGATTTCACGAATTTTGTTCGCTCCATCAAGATCGGTGATCACCACTTTTGTCGAAGAATCCGACAGGCGGTATTGCAGTGCCTCCTGACCGAACAGCGTAAACAGGGGAATGGAGATGGCCCCCATTTTCCAGGCTGCGATATGGGCAACTGCCGTCCAGGGGTTCTGGGGCAACAGGATGCCAACCCGATCATTGGCCTGAATCCCCAAATCGGCCAGCAGGGCCATCAGCTGGTTCGAGCGTGCCCGAAGTTGCCCGTAGGAGAGGGGCTCAACCGCTTCTCCGTTGTCGTGGATGATGGCCACCCGGTGGGGTTCCCGATCGGCCCATTGATCACAAACCGAGACTCCCATGTTGAAGAACTCCGGTATGTTCCACTGGAAGCGGTCCCGGACTTCTTCCAGCGTATTTCCCCGTGGCAACATGAACGCAGCTTCCGAAAGTCAGGGGTACGGATAAAATCCCTGGCCGGTTTTTCGGCCCAGCAGATTGGCATCCACCATTTTGGTCAGCAGGGGACAGGGCCGGAATTTCGGGTCCCCCGTGCCGCGTTGCAGGACCTCCAGAACGGACAGCACCACATCCAGGCCGATCAGGTCCGCCAAAGCCAGGGGACCAATGGGATGGTTCATTCCCAGCACCATGATTTCATCAATGGCTTCCGCTTCCGCAATGCCTTCATGCAGCGCAAAAATGGCTTCATTGATCATCGGCATCAAAATGCGATTGGAGACAAATCCCGGACTGTCGTTGACAAAGACCGGCGTCTTGCCCAGTTTCAAAGCCAGTTTCTCCGTTTCCCGGCAGGTCTTCTCACTCGTCTGGTAGGCCCGAACCACCTCTACCAGCTTCATCAGGGGCACCGGATTCATGAAATGCATACCAATGACCCGGTCCGCTCTGGCCGTCTGTGCCGCAAGCCGGGTCAGGGAAATAGAAGAGGTATTGGATGCCAGGATGGTTTCATCCGGACAAATTCGATCGAGTTTCTGCAGGATATCCGATTTTACCGCGAGGTTTTCTGTCACGGCCTCAACGATGAATTCACAGCGGTGCAGGGAGTCCAGGCTCCGGGACGTGCGGATGGACGCGATGGCCTGGTCCTTGTGTTCAGGAGTCATCCACTCCTTTTTCACCAGCCGTCCCAGGCTGGCATCCATGGCCTCCAGGCCCTGATACAGTCGTTCTGCATCGACATCCACCAGCCGGACCTCAAACCCGGATGTCGAGAATACCTGGGCAATGCCGTTTCCCATGGTTCCTGCACCGATAACCCCTATGCCGGTCATCCCCATTCCTGACTCGACGGGTCCTCAGCCCGGAGCATGGCGGTTTACGGAAACGATGTGTTCGATGAAAGCGGTCATCTCCATCTTATTCTCACATATTTCGCCGATACTGCCCGCCCACTTCATAGAGTGCAGATGAAATCTGGCCAAGCGAACAATACCGGACCGCATTCATCAGTTCGGAAAAAATGTTCTCATTGCTGATCGCCGCCTTCTTGACGCGGTCCAGGGCCTGTTGGGAATGATCCCGATGACGCTCCTTGAAATCCCGGAGCCGGGTGATCTGGCTTCGCTTTTCCTTTTCGGTGGAGCGGGACAGTTCCATGGGTACGGTATCTTCCACCGGGTCTGGATTGAGAAAGGTATTGACCCCGATAATGGGCTGCGTGCCCTCGTGTTTCCGATGTTCGTAATACAGGGATTCTTCCTGGATTTTCCCTCGCTGATATCCGGTCTCCATGGCACCGAGAACCCCTCCCCTTTCTGAAATCCGTTCAAACTCCGAAAGCACCGCCTCTTCCAGTAAATCCGTGAGTTCATCAATGATGAAACTGCCCTGATTGGGGTTTTCGTTCATGGCCAGCCCCCACTCCCGGTTAATGATCAACTGGATGGCGAGGGCCCGTCGCACAGATTCCTCGGTGGGGGTGGTGATGGCCTCGTCAAAGGCATTGGTGTGCAGGCTGTTGCAGTTGTCATAGATCGCAATCAACGCCTGAAGCGTGGTGCGTATATCGTTGAAATCGATTTCCTGAGCGTGCAATGACCTCCCCGAAGTCTGGATATGGTACTTCAGTTTCTGGGACCGTTCACTGGCGCCATACCGCTCCCGCATGGCCACTGCCCAGATTCGTCGGGCCACCCGCCCCATGACCGTATATTCCGGACACATTCCATTGCTGAAAAAGAAGGACAAATTGGCGGCAAAATCATCAATTTCCATTCCCCTTGCCAGGTAGGCCTCCACATAGGTAAACCCATTGGCAAGGGTGAAGGCCAACTGGCTGATCGGGTTGGCCCCCGCTTCGGCAATATGATATCCGGAGATGGACACCGAATAGAAGTTACGGATATGGTACCGGGTAAAATACTCCTGGATATCCCCCATCAGTTTCAGGGAAAATTCCGTTGAAAAGATACAGGTATTCTGGCCCTGATCCTCTTTGAGGATATCGGCCTGGACGGTACCGCGGACATTTTCCAGTGCATTGAGCCGGATGTTTTCAAGTTCAGACTCATCCGGAGAACGCTGTTCATTCTCGACAAATGCACAGACCCGCTGATCAATGGCCGCATTCAGAAACATCGCCAGTATGATCGGCGCCGGGCCATTAATGGTCATGGATACCGAGGTGGCGGGATGGCACAGGTCAAAGCCATCATACAACACCTTCATGTCATCCAGGGTCGCCACGGAAACGCCGGAATTCCCCACCTTGCCATAGATGTCCGGCCTCTCGTCCGGGTCGCACCCATACAGGGTCACCGAGTCAAACGCGGTGGACAGCCGCTTGGCGTCGGAGTGCCGGGACAGGTTCTTGAAACGCCGGTTCGTCTTGAAGGCATCCCCTTCCCCGGCAAACATTCTGGTCGGATCTTCCGTGTCGCGCTTGAACGGAAAGACCCCCCCCGTAAAGGGAAAACTCCCCGGCAGGTTTTCCATCATCAACCACTTCCCCAGTTCCCCATGATCTTCATATCGTGGCAACGACACCCTGGAAACCAGTGTCCCGGACAGGGTTTCGCGCTTCAACCGGTTGGAAATGCAGCGGCCCCGGACGGTGATACTCAATTCCCCGGCAGAATACTCCCCGACCTTCTTTTTCCAGCCGGCCAATTGGTCTTTCAGGCCGGGGTCCAGGTCTGCGGACTTGTCCCGGATCATCCGGTCAAGCACTTCATTGTCTTCATGACCGGCCTGGCACAGCATCTCCCTGCTGGCTTCGAGTTGCTGGATCTCCCGGGCAATCAATGACTGTTCCCGGGCATACTGCTTGTAACAGCGGACCGATTCCGCAATTTCTGCGAGGTACCGGCTCCGTTTCTCCGGAATGATCTGGTTCTGGTCCGTGGAGACCCGGGCCTCAACCCGGTCCAGCCGATTGGTTCTAGACATCATCCCTTTTTCGCCGAGCTGACGCAGAATTTCCTGGAACAACGCGGTCATGCCATCATCATTGAACCGGGATGCGATGGTTCCGAAAACCGGCATCGATTCCGGTCTCGACGCAAATTCATTGCGGTTGCGCTGGACCTGCTTGCAGACATCCCGATAGGCATCCGCCGCTCCCTTGCGATCAAACTTGTTGATGGCGATCACATCGGCAAAATCCAGCATGTCAATTTTCTCCAGCTGGGACTGCGCCCCGAATTCAGGGGTCATCACGTAAAGGGAACAATCCACCATGGCCGATATTTCGGTGTTGCCCTGGCCAATCCCCGGGGTTTCCACGATGACCAGGCCGAATCCGGCACATCTGAGCAGATCAATCATCCGCGGAACATAGTCGGGGATTTCGGAGATGCTGTCCCGGGTAGCGATGGAACGCATAAAAATGTTGGGATGGTCAATGGCATTCATTCGAATGCGGTCACCGAGCAGGGCACCCCCCGTACGTCGGCGAGTGGGGTCCACGGCGAGGATCGCGATTTTCAATTCATCCCCCCATCCCATGCGAAATCGCAGGATCAGTTCATCCGTCAGCGATGATTTTCCGGCTCCCCCGGTTCCCGTGATCCCGAGGACAGGAACCGGCGGTCCGCCATCGGCCACGGCTTCAGACAGGTCTGCCATCAATGCCTGACTCACGGTTCCGTTTTCCACTGCGGAAAGCGCATGGGCCAGTGTCCTGAAATGACCACTGCGGATGGGTTCCAGGCGGTCCGGGGCATCCACCGCCGGATCAAACTGGCTGAGGGCGATGGTGTTCTCGATCATGCCGTTGAGCCCCAGTTGCTGGCCATCTTCCGGAGTATAGATCCGGGTAATCCCGTATTTCTCAAGCAATACCTTTTCTTCCGGAACGATGACACCGCCACCCCCCGCAAAAACCCGTATTTTTTCCCCTCCCTGGCTACGCAGCCTGTCCAGCATGTATTTCAGGTATTCCACATGCCCCCCCTGGTAGGAACTGATCGCGATACCATGGGCATCTTCCTGCAGGGCGGCATTGACCACTTCTGCCACGGACCGGTTGTGGCCCAGATGGATCACCTCCACACCGTAGGACTGCAGGATTCGACGAACGATATTGATGGCCGCGTCGTGACCGTCAAACAGGCTGGCGGCGGTAATGAACCGCAGTTTCGGTGTAATCATCGCTGAAATTTCGTTGACTTTACCCACGGTTTTCCCTCCGGCAGGGGTAGATTTTACGATATCAAGACGTTACATTACGTTAACGTAAACGTCAACCGGAAACATCCCCGGATCACCAGACCGCATTCATGGCCAATCCAGCAACCTATTCCATTTCCGATCTGTCCCGGCAATTTAGTCTGACCTCCCGGACCATCCGTTTCTATGAATCAGAAGGGTTGTTGGCCCCGGTGCGGGAAAACAACCGGCGAATCTACCATGATCGTGATATGGTCCGTCTCAAACTGATTCTCCGGGGAAAACGTCTCGGCTTTTCCCTTGCAGAAATCAAGACCACCATGGAACTCTATGATACTCATCCCGATGAAATCGCCCAGCTGAAATATGTACTGCAAACCATCGAAAAACATCGGAATGAACTGAAACAGAAACAAGCAGATATCCTGGCCACACTCAATGAAATGGAATCCGTGGCCCAGCGGGTGCGAAACAAGCTCAAAGCCCTTCAGCCCTGAACATTTACCCCAAGCAATTCCTATTGTCCTATTCCAGAATTTCCGGTCATGAGCCAGTACAAAACTCCCATTCGAGATATTCTATTCGCCGTCGAGCATCTTGCCGACCTGCAAAGCGTCACCGCCCTGCCGGGGCATGAAGAAGCCACCATCGACCTGGTGGATGCCATCCTCCAGGAAGCGGGCAAACTGGCCGAAGATATCCTGGATCCCCTGAACCGAGTCGGCGATCAACAGGGAGTTTCCCTCCACGATGGAAAGGTACAGACACCGGATGGCTGGAAAGAAGCCTACCAGACATTCATTGAGGGTGGCTGGAATGGACTGGCGTTCGATCCCGAGCACGGCGGCCAGGGGTTGCCCTGGCTGGTCGCCACCGCGGTGCAGGAAGTCTGGCATTCCTCCAACATGGCCTTTTCATTGTGTACGCTGCTGACCCAGGGGGCCATCGAGGCCATTGCGCTTCATGGCTCCGATGAGTTGAAGAACACGTACCTGCCCCACCTGGTCCATGGAAACTGGTCGGGAACCATGAACCTGACCGAACCCCAGGCCGGGTCTGACCTGGCCCAGGTCAAAACCCAGGCAGTCCCCCGGGGAGACCACTACCTGATCCATGGCCAGAAAATTTTCATCACCTATGGCGACCATGACCTGACAGAAAATATTGTCCATCTGGTTCTGGCCCGATTGCCCGACGCACCACCGGGTGTGAAGGGTATTTCACTTTTTATTGTGCCAAAATTCCTGCCGGACGAGCATGGACAATGGAACGTGCGCAACGATGTGGAAACCGTCTCACTCGAACACAAGCTGGGGATCCATGGTTCTCCCACCGCGGTCCTTGCTTACGGCAGCGGAAAATACCGGAATCCCAAAGGAGCCGTGGGCTACCTTGTGGGTGAAGCGAACCGGGGAATGGCGTACATGTTTACCATGATGAATATCGCACGCCTCGCCGTGGGCCTGGAAGGAAACGGTGTGGCCGAACGGGCCTACCAGCAGGCCGCCTGGTTTGCCAGGGAAAGAGTCCAGGGTACCGACGTCGCGGCACCGGGGGGGGAGCGGGTCACCATCATCCACCATCCCGATGTCAAACGCATGCTCATGCTGCAGAAATGCCGGATCGAAGGACTGCGTCCATTGGGACTGGTCCTTGGCGGAGCTTTCGACAGGCTGCGCAAGCATCCGGACCCCGGGACCCGGAAATTCAACCAGGCCATGGTGGATATTCTGACGCCCATCGTAAAAGCCGGCATGACGGATCTCGGCCTTGAAAACGTGTCCCTTGCCCTGCAGGTACACGGCGGCATGGGATTCATTGAGGAAACCGGCGCGGCCCAGTACTACCGGGACCAGCGAATCACGCCGATCTATGAAGGGACAAACGGCATTCAGGCCCTGGACCTGGTGGGCCGGAAACTGTTGCGGGACCAGGGACAAATCGCCCGGCAGGTGGTCCGGCATATCCGGGAGGATGTGGAGCGCATTCACCACAGGGAACTGGCCGGGATGCGGGAGCAGGCACTGCAGGGGCTGGAGACCCTGGAGGAGACCATGACGGCGATCCTGGAAATGGGGGTCCGGGACCTCCGGGAACCTGCTGGCATCGCTGATCCGTACCTTCGGCTCTGGGGTACCGTCTGCTGTGGCTGGCAACTGGCCAAAGCGGCCGGTATTGCCATGAGCCTGGACAATGGCAGCGATCCGTTTTACGCCTCCAAAATCGAAACAGCCCGGTTTTACTTTGCCTATGAGATGCCAAAAGCCGCCTATTACCAGTCGGTTATTCTGGGCAGCGCGGAAGGAATCGCGAACCTCGATACCGCCGTTTTTGAGGTATTGCAATAACCCCATCGCCGACCATGGCTCCTGCTCCTGATTTTTTGCAGCGTCTGGGCATTTCCCTCCCGATTATCCAGGCCCCCATGGCCGGCGCCTGTGGCTCGCAGATGGTGATTGCGGTCTGTCGGGCGGGAGGATTGGGATCCCTTCCCTGCGCCATGCTCTCCAGGGAGCAGATTTTCCAGGAGGTCAAACGGATTCGGTCCCGGACGGACCAGCCCTTCAACCTGAACTTCTTTTGCCATGAAGAACCCGATACCCGACACACCTCCCTGGCCCTCTGGAAACAGGAACTGGCGCCCTATTACCGGGAACGGGGGCTGCGGATGCCGGACGATGGCGACCGGGTCGTCCGACAGACCTTCAACGATGAAATGTGCCGTGTCGTGGAGAAGATCAGGCCCCCCGTGGTCAGTTTCCATTTTGGCCTCCCCGGAAAAGCGCTGTTGGAACGCGTCCAGTCCACCGGCTGCCGGGTACTCAGTTCCGCCACCACGACCAAAGAGGCCAGATGGCTCGAATCCCGCGGGGTAGATGCCGTCATTGCCCAGGGTGCCGAAGCGGGGGGACACCGTGGTCTTTTTCTGGGTGACGATATTGCCACCCAATCGGGGACCATGACCCTGGTTCCCCAGGTCGCCGATGCCGTCCAGGTTCCGGTCATTGCTGCGGGAGGAATCGGGGATGGTCGCTCCATCACCGCTGCATTGGCCCTGGGAGCCCATTGCACCCAGATTGGCACCGCCTATCTCTATTGCCCGGAATCCACCATCTCCCGGTTGCACCGGGAAGCCCTGCTCACCTCCAGCGACGAATCAACGGCACTCACCAATGTATATACCGGCCGACCCGCCCGTGGCATCGTGAACCGGCTGCTGTGGGAACTCGGCCCAATCAGCGACGATGCCCCACCCTTCCCCCTTGCAGCGGCGGATCTCGCCCCCCTGCGCGTCGCCAGCGAGGCCAGCGGGAATACCGATTTTACTCCGCTGTGGTCCGGGCAGGGGGCCGGTCTCGGGAAGCACTTTGCCGGGGTATCCGCCGGAGAACTCACGGTGAAACTGGCGGACCAGGCCCGTGCGGTACTGGAAAACCTGAAACCGTACTAAAGCACCCACGGTGGCTTTTCCCGGTCAAAGAATCCCTGGATTCCGACCTGGGCCTCTTCGGTCTCCCAGGCATCCGCCAGCATTCTGGCAGTGTATTGACGGTTTTCGTCCTCGGACTGCCGGCTGACGTTGCGGATGAGTTCCTTGGTCATGGCAATGGCACCCGGGGCGCAGGCCAGGCAATTTTTCAGTTCCCTTTCAATCGCCGCATCGAGTTCATCCGGCTCAACGGATTGGTGAATCAATCCCAGGGACATGGCCTCGGCGGCCCCGAAAAAGTGGGCACTCAACAGGATCCGCCGGGCATTGCTCACGCCGACCCGTTGAATAACATACGGTGAAATATTGGCCGGGGTCAGTCCCAGCCGGGTCTCGGTCATGCTGAATCGAGCCGTGTTCACACTCACTGCGATGTCACACACCGCAATCAACCCGACGGCCCCTGCATACGCCTGTCCGTTAATCCGGGCAATCGTGATTTTGTTCAGAACATTCAGGGCTTCAAGGGTATCCGCCAGCAAGGCACTTTCCCCAATGCGGGCTTCCCGGTCCCTGTGAAAGTTTTCCTTCATCCATCCCAGGTCCGCTCCGGCTGAAAAGCTCTGGTCCCCGGAACCGGTGAGCACCACCGCCCGGATGGACTCATCACCACGGATCTCTTCACAGCACGCGCACAGCTCGCGCATCATCCGGCTGCCCATGGCATTGTGCTTGTGCGGCCTGTTCAGGGTTACCCGGGCCACCTTTCTTTCATCGATATCCAGTTTGATGTCGGTATAGTTCATTATGATGTCTTCCACTCGAAAATTTCGTTCATGTCCCGGTCCCGGCAGGGCTCCAGGGATGGCGTCCCGAATCCATCGATTTTACCCGGGTAGTGCACCTGGTTTTCTTCCAGCACCCCCCTGCTCACACAATGGCCATGGGTAATCATTTCATCGGGCAGGGGAACCAGCTGAAGACAGCAGTCAATCTCCCGGAACCGGTTTTCCCAATCCGCCGCCGTCCGGCCTGCCATGATTTTCCGGACCCTGGAGAGCAGGGAGAGCTGGGGAATGGGGTCGGTATAGCGCCGGGCCAGGGCCGGCTGTCCGATCCCCCGGCAAAATCTTTCCCAGAATTTTTCTTCCAATGCGCCCAGGGTCAATATACGCTTGTCGGCGGTGCGATACATATTGTAATAGGCGGCACCGCCGGTCAGCAGGCTGCGCAGACCAGGAAGCCGGTCGATGGACTGCCATGAAAACAGGGTTTCATACAGGCTGATGTCGAGATGACACCCTCGCCCGGTTTTTTCCCTGCGGTACAGGGCGGCCAGAATGGCATTGACCGCCTGCAGTCCTCCCACATGATCGGCCAGCAGCGGGAACACCATTTCCGGAAAACCGTCTTTTTCATGAAACGAGTACAATCCCGCCAGCGCACAGTAGTTGATGTCGTGGCCCGCCTTCAACCGATAGGGGCCGGTGGCACCAAATCCCGACAGATGACAGCGAACGAGTCCAGGATTGATGGCCTCCAACACCCTGTCCGACAACCCGAGCCGATCCATGACCCCGGGTCGATAGCCATTCAACATGACATGACTGCGGGACAGGAGTTTTTTTACCTGGTCCCGGTCCGTCGGGGATTTCAGATCCCTGAACCAGATGGTCTTGCCCACATTGACCTGGCGATACAGGGGCGATACCGCCTCTGCGCGGGGGCACAGGACCCTTCGCATCGGGTCCCCTCCGGGGGGTTCTATCTTCACAACCTCGGCTCCAAGAGTGGCCATCAGGTGGGTCGCGTACGGCCCCGGCAGAAACTGGGAAAAATCCACGACCCGGACATCGGCAAGCAGGGCGGTATCCGCCATCACCCGAAATCCGGACGGGATGAAAAGAGCGGCACGGATATCCGGCCCGGATGACCCGGGGCCCATCCGCCGGTGGGTATCCGACTATTCATAGTTGCGGATATCTTCGATGACCACTCCGTCATTGGCAATGGTATCAAGTGCCACCAGTTCTACATTCCCCCGGACCTTGCAAACATCCCGGATGCTCCGGGCAATGGCTTCCCTCATCCCTTCCATCTGTGAATGGGTTTCACAGTACAGTGTGATTTCATCTTTCTGGTCCACCCAGTCAATGACCAGCCTGACTTTTTCAATCTCTCCATGCCGTTTGACAATTTCATGGATCTGCCGGGGATGAATGAACATCCCCCGAACCTTGGCCGTCTGGTCCGCCCGTCCCATCCAGCCCCGGATTCTTCGGTTGGTTCTCCCGCATTCGCTCACGCCATCCACGATGACGGAAAGGTCTCCGGTGGCAAAACGAATCAGCGGATAGTCCGGGTTCAGGCTGGTAACCACCACTTCCCCCACTTCACCATCCTGGACCGGCTCACTGCTTCCTGGCCGGACAATCTCCACATAAACGCCTTCATCCACCACCAGGGGGGCATCCGGGACGGTTTCATAGGCAATTACCCCCAGGTCCGCCGTGGCATAGGCCTGCAGGATGGCGATTCCCCGGGCTGCAAACATCGAGCGCAACGAGGGGGGCAGTGCTTCTCCGGATACCAGTCCCTTTTCGATGAAACCCACATCCGCCTGCAGTTCATCGGCTTTCTCCAGAATGATCTTGAGAAAGGACGGCGTGCCGACGTACCCCACCGGCTTCAGGTCGGTGATCGTCCGCACCTGCATCTCTGCCTGTCCAACTCCCCCGGGTATGACGGTGCACCCCAGGGTATGCAGGCCGCTGTCGAGCATCATGCCTGCCGGGGTCAGATGGTAGGAAAAACAGTTTTGCACCCGGTCCCCGGTACGGAACCCTGCCGCAAACAACGATCTGGCCAGTCTCCAGAAATCGGGACGGTGTGAGCAGGCTTCGTAGATGGGACCCGGAGAAACATGGATGTAGCGGACATCCGGCGGAGCCAGGGGAACCAGGCCCCCCATGGGGGGATCGGCAGCCTGGTTGGCCATCAAATCCGATTTTCGGGTCAGGGGGTACTGCTTCAGGTCCTCCAGGGATGAAAAAGCAGCGCAGTCCATGCCTTGAAGTGTCGTTGAATACGCCCGGGTGTGGTCCCTGGCATGGATCAGTTGATTCCTGATTTCCTGGACCAGGGCCTGTTCACGCCGGGCCTTGCTTCGGGTTTCCAGGCGGTCGTAGTGTTCAGTCATGGTGTGTTCTCCAATTGCGGGCGAAACCCGCGGTCAGGGGGCCGGCAGGAGAACGGTTGACCGGGTATCCCACCGCATTTCCCAGGCACGTCGACCCCGGAGAGGTCACGCCGGCGGGATCATGCCAGCCAGCGCTTCCGGCGCCGGTAATGCTTCACGTCCCGGAAACTTTTCTTGTCGGCTCCGCTGATCCCCAGGTAAAATTCCTTGACGTCCTCGTTTTCCGCCAATGCTGCGGCTTCCCCATCCATGACCACCCTTCCGTTTTCCAGGATGTAGCCATACGTCGCATACCGCAATGCAACGGAGGTATTCTGTTCTGCAAGCAGGAAAGTCACCTTCTCCTGTTCGTTCAACCGCTTGACGATTTCGAATATTTCCTCCACCAGTTGCGGTGCAAGACCCATGGAGGGCTCGTCCAGCAAAATCACTTTCGGCCTCGCCATCAGTGCCCGGCCCACTGCCACCATCTGCTGCTCCCCTCCGGAGGTGTACCCGGCCTGGCTCCTGCGCCTTTCCTTCAGCCTGGGAAAGTAACTGTACACCATCTCCAGGTCGTCATGGATCAACCGGCGATTGTCTTTTCGGGTGTATGCACCGGTCAGCAGGTTTTCCTCGACGGTAAGGTGCTCGAAACAGTGCCGGCCTTCCATCACCTGGATCACTCCCCGTTGAACCAGCTCGGTGGGGGTCAGGCTGTCCACTCTTTCTCCCAGAAACTCGATGTACCCCTTGGTCACCTCGCCCCGTTCGGTGCGCAGGATATTGGAGATGGACTTGATCGTGGTGGTTTTACCGGCACCATTGGCGCCAAGCAATGCCACAATCCCGCCTTCGGGAACCTCGAGGGATACGCCCTTGAGCACCAGGATCACATGATCATAGATCACCTCGATATTGTTAACGCTCAGGACAATCTTCGGGTTGTCAGCCATCATTCGGACCGGTAGAAGTGGAAACAGGAAACCGGAGTGGCGGGAACCCGCCACTCCGGACAATCATCACCAGGAGATTGACTTATCCGCAATCGCGTGGGGTGATATTGTTTTCCGCGGCAAAAGCAGCCGAGTCTTCCGCAATCAGGGCGTCCACCACTTCGCGGTCGGCACCGGCAAATCCGGTAATCAGCGACCAGGACTGTGCGTCCGCATCCCATTGCTGGATCGCCCCCAACCCGGGAACACCATGGTTGGCACAGCTGACGCTGATTTCAGGACCAAAGTTTTCCAGCCCCAGCTCGGCCATCCGTGCCTGGTCAATCTGCAGGGCTTCCATTCCATCGCGCATCTGTTCCGCGTTGATGTCGCCAACCCCATGGATTTCCTGGGCCGTGCGGGCAGCTTCCGCTGCCAGGACCGCAGCATACATGCCCCGGTTATACAGAACGGTACCCAGATACGATCCATCGCCAGCCGCTTTTCCCGGATCAACGACATGTTTTTTCAGGTCATCGTAGATGGCAAAATCACTGCCGACGCCATGGAACGCAATCGCCTTGTATCCATTCGCCCCCTCCCCGGCAGGCAATACATCATTTTCAGACGCCGACCACCAGACCCCAATGAAGTGGTCCATGGGATAGCGGATATTCGCCGCTTCCTGGATCGCTACCTGGTTCATGACCCCCCATCCCCACATCAGGACATAATCCGGCCGTTCCTGGCGAATACGCAACCATTGGGATTTCTGTTCCTGGCCGGGATGATCCACCGCAAGCAGGGTCAGGGTATACCCGTGTTTCTTCGCCAGCTCTTCCAGAGTCCGGATGGGCTCTTTGCCGTACGCCGAATTGTGGTAAACCAGGGCAATGGATTTTCCCTCAAGATTGCCCCCTTCCTGGTCTGCAACATGATTGATGATAATGGAAGCTGCATCCCAGTACGTGCCGGGGTAGTTGAAGATATAGGGAAAAACAGTCCCGTTGGCCGCAGAGGTCCGCCCGTAGCCCATGGAATGAAGCGGGATGCCGTCTGCCGTGACCTTGGGGATCAACTGGTAGGTGATTCCCGTGGAAAGCGGCTGGTAGACCAGCGGTCCCTCCCCTTTGGTGGATTCATAGCACTCCACTCCTTTCTCGGTGTTGTACCCGGTTTCGCACTCGATAAACCGGATGGGAACCCCGCCAATCCCGCCGTCCCGCTCGTTCAAAAGGGTAAAGTAGTCCGCATACCCATCGGCAAACGGGATGCCATTGGGTGCGTAGGGACCCGTCCGGTAGCTCAGCGACGGGAACACCAGGTCCGCTGAAGCGACCCCGGTACCCAACGTCATCACCATGGCGACGACTGCCGCAACAAATTTCGTTTTCTTCATCTTTTCTCCTCGAAAATAGTTAAAACCCCATGATGGGGATGGATATTGGCCTTCCTAATGGGGAAAGGGCCAAAGTCGTAGCTTTTCTTTCGTAACCCGCCACAGTTGTGCCAATCCATGGGGTTCCACAATCAAGAAAAACATAATCAACCCACCAATCAGTATGAAAATCAGGTGGGCTACCAGATCCGTGGGCCAACCCAGGCCACCGACCATGATATTCTTAAACAATACGGGCATCAGGACCATAAACGCGGCACCGACAAAGGAACCGAATATCGAACCCAATCCGCCAATAATAATCATGAACAGCACCAGGAAGGATTTATCGATGCCAAAGGCTTCCGTCGGCTCCACGGCGCCAAGATAGATGGTAAAAAACATGGCCCCGGAGACCCCGATATAAAATGAACTCACCGCAAACGCAGACAGCTTGGTTTTCAGTGGGGGCACACCAATAATTTCAGCGGCAATATCCATGTCCCGGATGGCCATCCACGACCGCCCGAATCTTCCACGGGTCAGGTTTTTGGCGATGACCGCAAAAATCACCACGATGATGAGACAAAACAGATACGTCGCCCAGGGAGGGGAATTCGGTCCCGAAACCGCGACCCCAAACACAAACCTCTCCGGTGCCGTAATCATGCCCGTTCCCGCATAGTTGTAAAACCAGGGCACCTTGTTGAACAGCCAGACAAGAAAGAACTGGGCAGCCAGGGTGGCGACTGCCAGGTAGAACCCCTTGATTCGAAGACTGGGCAATCCGAACACCACGCCCACCAGCGCCGTCACGCCGCCGGCAAGGAGAACCACGACAAACAGGTTCAGTTCGGGAAAAGAAGTCATCAGCTTATAGGAGGCATAGGCCCCCACCGCCATGAAACCGCCGGTCCCCAGGCTGACCTGGCCGCAATACCCGGTGAGGATATTGAGTCCGAGGGCGGCCATGGCCCACACCAGTACGGGGACCAGAACGGATTTTTCCCAGTAGTCGTTGATGATAAAGGGAACCACCAGAAAGGCAAAGGAACAGACCAGTATGACAAACCATTTATCCAGGGCAATGGGAAACATCTGCTGATCCCCGTGATAGGAGGTCTTGAAATCACCTGATTCTCTGTAAATCATGTTGATTCGCTATACTCTTTCTATAATTTTTTCACCGAACAGACCCTGGGGCCGGTACATGAGAAACACCAGTGCAAGCACGTAGGCAAACCAGTTTTCCGTGGCTCCCCCCACCATGGGACCAATCCAGTACTCGAACAGCTTTTCTCCCACTCCAATAATCAACCCTCCGATGATGGCACCGGGGATGGAAGTGAAGCCGCCGAGGATCAGGACCGGCAGGGCCTTCAGGGCAATCAGGGACAGTGAAAACTGCACCCCGGACTTGGACCCCCACATGATGCCCGCCACCAATGCGACAAATCCGGCAATGGACCAGACGATCACCCAGATTGTTCTCAGGGAAATGCCCACGGTGAGGGCAGCCTGATGATCATCCGCAACCGCCCGCAATGCCCGGCCGGTTTTGGTGAACTGGGAAAACAGGGTCAGTATGACAACCAGAATCACCGCAATCACCGTCGCCCAGACATCCAGCACATCAATGTACATGCCATAATATGTGGACCCTTCGGAGGCCCAGGTGCGGGTCACATCCTCCCACCAGAAAGACCCCCCCGACGGGATCCCGACATCCAGCGACTTGATGTTGGCGCCCCACATGAGGTCGCCAAAACCCTCCATGAAAAATGCCAGGCCAATGGTGGCCATGAACAGGATAATCGGGGCCTGGTTGACCAGGTGCTGCAACACCAGCTTCTCCACCAGATAGGCGAAGATCATCATCACCAGGATGGTCAGCACAATCGCCAAGAAACTGTTCATGCCCGACCCCCAGTGGTGGTATTCCGTCCCGAACATGCTGTTGATCAGGTGGGCGAACGGAACCTGACCGGTTTGAAATCCCACCAGGGTCAGCGCGGCAAACAGGGCCATCACACCCTGGGCATAATTGAAAATTCCCGAGGCCTTGAAGATCAGTACAAACCCCAAGGCAACCAGCGAATACATCACCCCGGCCATGAGGCCGTTCAGAATCACTTCAATGGTGTTGAGTATGACCGGATTCACTCTGTGTATCCCCTGACTATGTATCTCCTGATTCCACGAATTCTTTTCAGGTATTTTATCAAAACCGGGCGACCCCCGGGCAGGTTACTCATGGGCGACCCCCAGGTACGCATCAATGACCCGCTGGTCGCTGCGAACTTCATCCGGTGTCCCGTCTGCCAGTTTCTTGCCATAATCCAGTACCACGACGCGATGGGAAATGTCCATCACCACCCCCATGTCATGCTCTATCAAGGCAATGGTGGTGCCAAATTCGTCATTGACATCCAGAATAAACCGGCACATGTCCTCTTTCTCTTCCAGATTCATCCCCGCCATGGGTTCATCAAGCAGCAGGAGTTTCGATTCTGCAGCCAGGGCCCTGCCCAGTTCCACGCGCTTTTGCAAACCGTACGGAAGTCGCCCGACCGGCGTTTTCCGGATGGACTGTATCTTGAGGAAATCGATGATCTCCTCGACCTTTTCACGGTGTTCCATTTCTTCCCGCTCTGCCGGGCCTTTCCAGAGCCCCTGCCAGAACATGTTTCGATTCATGTTGATCAGTCTTCCCGACATGAGGTTGTCCAGGGTGCTCATCCCCTTGAACAGGGCGATGTTCTGAAAGGTACGGGCGATTCCCAATCGTGCCACCTCATGGGAATGCATCGGACCGCGCAACCGGCCATCAAACCATACCTCCCCTTCCTGGGGGTGGTAAAAACCGTTGATCACGTTCAGCATTGAGCTTTTACCGGCTCCATTGGGGCCTATGATGGCCCGGATTTCCCCTTTCAGTATATCGAAACTGATATCCCGCAATGCCTTCACCCCTCCGAATGACAGCGAAATGTTTTTTACTTCCAGTAATGTATCGAGGGACATGGGCCGGGGACTTAAACAGGGATTAACTCGCAGGGATTAACTCGCCTTTTTCAATGGAGCCAACACGGTGGTCTGCATAATCCGCAAATCCGCTTCAATGGTTCCCTTTCTTCCATCTTCAAAAGTCACTTCTGTCACCACGTGGCAGGATTCGGCATCACAATACAATGCATCAATGAGTTGCCGGTACTTCTCGGCGATAATTCTGCGGCGGACCTTTCTCGTTCTCGTCAACTCCCCGTCATCGGCATCCAGTTCCTTGTGCAGAATCAGGAATTTCCGGATCTGTGAACCGGATAATTTCGGGTCCGCCGCGAGGTCCTGGTTCACCTGCGTGATATTTTTCAGGATCATGTCATACACCGACGGGTGTCCCGCAAGTTCCTGATAACTGGCATAAGGCAAATTATTGCGCTCCGCCCAGTTCCCCACTGCATCCAGATCAATATTCACCATGACCGACACATATTCCCGGTTCGAACCAAAGGCCACCACCTCCTGGACCTGCGGGAAAAATTTCAGCTTGTTCTCAATATATTTGGGTGCAAACAACGCGCCATCCTGCAACTTGCCGACATCCTTGGCGCGGTCAATAATCTTCAGGTGTCCATTGTCATCGAAATAACCCGCATCCCCGGTCATCACCCAGCCCTGGGTATCCTTTGTCTCACGGGTGGCCTCTTCATTTTTGTAGTAGCACTGAAACACTCCGGGACTGCGGTACACCACCTCGCCATCATCCGTAATTCTTACCTCGACTTCCGGGGAAGGTACCCCCACGGTGTCCGCATACACTTCACCGTCCGGCTGGGCGGTCACAAAGACGGCCGCTTCCGTTTGTCCGTACAGCTGCTTGATATTGATGCCCAGGGAACGAAAGAAATCGAATATTTCCGGTCCAATGGCCTCCCCCGCCGTATACGCCACCC
Organism: Candidatus Poriferihabitaceae bacterium; assembly: GCA_965214055.1. Lineage (GTDB taxonomy): Bacteria > Pseudomonadota > Gammaproteobacteria > Arenicellales > Poriferihabitantaceae > WTGA01. The sequence continues at coordinate 2,358,228 of OZ243931.1, read as the reverse complement.
GAATCCGGCTGAACCCCATGGTATTCTTCAGCGGCCCATAAATCAGCAGGCCACCGATTTTGTACATCCACCGGTCCGGGAACGAAACCGACTCTCCATTCAATATCGCAATCCCGGTTTTTTTTGCCACCGCCATGAACCGGTGAAACAGGCTGCGTTTGAGCGCCCCCGCATCCTCCATTCGAATCATCACCGAAGTCAGCAGGTTTTCGAATATTCTCGGAGGTGCAAAGTAAAAGGTGGGCCCGATCTCCCGCAAGTCGTTGGCCACCGTCGCATCGCTTTCCGGGCAATTGATACAGAAACCCGTCACATAGGCCTGACCATAGGAAAAAATATGGTCCCCGACCCATGCCAGCGGCAGATAGGAAAGCACCTCCTCCTTTTCTGTTAGACGGTCCTGCCTGGCGCTGTTCATGGACGTAATCAATACATTGTCATTGGTCAGCACGACCCCTTTTGGATTACCGGTTGTCCCGGATGTATACAGAAAAATGCCAACGTCCGATCCGCTCCCCCGTTCAATTTCCCCGGGCAGGAATTCCCGGTTCCGGTGGGCATGTTCACGTCCTGCGGCCTGGACATCCTGAAAATCATGCAGGCCGTCTCTGGGGTAGTCCCGCAACCCACGGGTGTCATCGTAGATCACATGCCGGATCGTTTCATTGTCCCCCCGGATTTCCAGGATTTTGTCCACCTGCTCCTGGTCTTCCGCCAATACAAATCCCACCCCGGCATGCTCCAGCACATATCGCATTTCCGCTACCACGGAATCCGCATAGATGGGTACGGGGATTCCTCCCAGACATTGTGCCGCGGCCATCCCCCAATACAGTCTTGGCCGGTTGGCACCGATGATGGCCAGCTTGTCACCGCGCTGAAACCCCAGGGTCGCCAGGCCGCTGGCCAGGGCAACGATTTCCTCTTTCATTTCCTTCCAGGTCCAGGACTGCCAGATTCCCAGGTCTTTTTCGCGAATGGCCGGCCGGTCCGCAAAACGCTCCGCGTTCAATAACAGGTATTTGGGAAATGTATCGGGCATCTGCCGTTTTTGCACCAGGCTCTGAATAGGGGTCATGGGATTCTAAAGCATGTCATCAAAATGTGCATCAGCTATGTTGGTTCAAATCCGGAGGAATGGAATACGTTGCAGTAACGTGGGCAACCGGCTCCGGCAGACCCTCGGAAAAAAGGGAGATTTCACAAACCATCAATCTCTTCCCTGCTTTCAGCAACCGACATTTTCCAATAATATCCCGATCCGCAGACGGCTTTCTCAAAAAGTTGATATTCAAGCTGGTGGTCACTGCGAGGGCGACTTCTCCTGCCTTGCCAAGGATGGCCACATAGGCCGCGCAATCTGCGACGCTCATCAGCGTGGGACCGGAGACCGTTCCACCCGGACGCAAATGCTCATGGCCGATTTTCTGCCTCAATACCGAAGTTCCTGCTCCGATACTTTCCACAGTACAGGTATTTTGCGGAAATACCCGGGACAGGAATGCACGGGCCTGGTCAACATTCATGGACAATGTTCTTCAATCCGGGGAATAATCTGTTCTGCCCCCCCTGGGTCACTCCACCACGGAGAGGCTCTTTCATACCGGTGAACGGTCCGCCCAATTATAGTTGACGTTTACGTAAACGTCATGTATTTTTTCATATTCCTTAGAAACCCGGCATTGGCGGTAATGAATACCTTTTCTGCACTCAATTTCCATCTTGGCGAAGATATCGACCTGCTCCGTGATGCGGTACACGCATTCAGCCAGCAGGAGATTGCGCCCCTCGCCGATGCAATCGATCGTGACAACGAATTCCCGGTCCCGTTATGGAAAAAACTGGGGGCAATGGGTTTGCTGGGTATCACCGTCAGCGAGGAATTTGGCGGCACCGACATGGGCTACCTGGGGCACATCATCGCCATGGAAGAAATCAGCCGGGCCTCGGCATCGGTTGGCCTGAGCTATGGAGCCCATTCCAACCTGTGCGTCAACCAGATTCACCGGAACGGCACCCGGGAGCAGAAATCCCGGTATTTGCCCAAACTGATCTCCGGTGAGCACGTTGGCGCCCTTGCGATGTCGGAACCCAACGCCGGGTCCGATGTGGTCAGCATGGGAATGAGTGCCCGGGACAAAGGATCCCATTTTGTCCTGAACGGAAGCAAGATGTGGATTACCAACGGACCGGACGCGGATGTGGTGGTGATCTACGCCAAGACCGATCCAGCACTGGAATCCGGCGGCATTACCGCTTTTATCGTCGAGAAGGAACACGGCATCGAAGTGGCCCAAAAACTCGACAAACTGGGAATGAGGGGATCGAATACCGGGGAACTGGTGTTGAAAAATGTCGAGGTTCCCAGGGAAAATATTCTCCGTGACGTGAATGCCGGGGTCCGGGTACTCATGAGTGGACTCGATTTTGAGCGTGCGGTCCTGTCAGGCGGCCCGCTGGGCATCATGCGTGCCTGCATGGACGTGGTGGTTCCGTATGTGCATGAACGACGGCAATTTGGCCGACCCATTGGAGAGTTCCAGTTGATGCAGGGGAAACTGGCGGACATGTACACGACCCTGAATGCCTGCCGGGCGTATGCCTATGCGGTGGGACGGGCCTGTGACCTCGGTGAAACCACCCGAAAAGATGCGGCAGGCGTCATTCTTTACGCGGCAGAAAAAGCAACCTGGATGGCCCTGGAAGCCATCCAGGCACTGGGCGGAAACGGGTACATCAACGATTATCCCACCGGAAGACTGTTGCGGGATGCCAAGCTGTATGAAATCGGAGCGGGCACCTCTGAAATCCGGCGCATGCTGATTGGCCGGGAACTGTTCAGTGAAAGCCTGTGAGAAACGCCCGGAAACATCCCGGCCCTGCATCGGCCCGGAAAGCCGGGCGGGAAACCGGTTCCTGATTGGACACCATGACTTCCGATGCAAATGGCATGCCGGATGATCCCATCGTGATCGCGTCCGTTGCCAGGACCCCCCTGGGCAGTTTCCAGGGTTGTTTCCGGGAACTGGCCGCCCATGAACTGGGGGCCCAGGCGATCCGGGCTGCGGTGGACCGTGCACAAATCCACCCCGACGAGATTGATGAGGCAATACTGGGGAATGTATTGTCCGCCGGCCAGGGACAGGCCCCTGCCCGTCAGGCCGTACTCGGGGCAGGCCTGCCGCTGTCCACCCACTGCACCACCATCAACAAAATGTGCGGGTCCGGAATGAAAGCCATTATGCTTGCCCATGATTTGCTCCTCGCAGGGAATAACCGGGTCATGGTAGCCGGAGGGATGGAAAGCATGACCAATGCCCCGTACCTGTTGCTGAAGACCCGGTCCGGACAGCGCATGGGACATGGACAGATGATGGACCACATGTTTCTCGATGGCCTGGAAGATGCGTACGAAAAAGGCGCATTAATGGGCGCATTCGCAGAGTCCTGTGCACAACGCTACGGCTTTACCCGACAGGCCCAGGACGAATTTGCCATAACCTCCCTGACCCGTGCACAACATGCCAGCCATGACGGGGGGTTTGATGCCGAGGTGGTCCCAGTGGTGGTCCGGGGAAAAAAGGAAAAGACCATCATTGAAAAGGACGAACCCCCATTCAAGGCGCAAATCGAAAAAATCCCCCATCTGAAACCGGCCTTCATAAAAAACGGGACCGTGACCGCCGCGAACTCCAGTTCCATCTCCGATGGTGCGGCCGCCATGATGCTGATGCGACAGTCCACTGCAAGAAGCAGGGGGATCAAACCCAGGGCAGTCATCCTTGGACACAGCACCCATGCCCAGGAACCCGGCTGGTTTACCACCGCTCCCGTGGGAGCCATTGCAAAATTACTGGCATCGGTGGGCTGGGAAACGGACGATGTGGACCTGTTCGAGGTCAACGAGGCATTTGCCGTGGTCACCATGGCAGCAATGCGTGAACACCACATCGAACATACAAAGATCAATATTCACGGAGGAGCCTGTGCGCTGGGGCACCCCATTGGCGCCTCGGGTGCACGCATTGTGGTGACTCTCCTGTCCGCACTGGAACACAAGAATCTGAAACGCGGCCTGGCATCCCTTTGTATCGGTGGCGGCGAGGCAACGGCCATGGCAATTGAACGGTATCCATGACCATCTTACGAGGACCCCTGGACGATGGCCGAACTGAAATCCTGCATTGACCCGAATTCCCGGGCGACCCTGGACAACCGGGCCGCAATGAATGCTGCGGTGGATGATTTTCATCAACACCTGAGCCGGATCGCGCTGGGGGGGGACAAAAATGCCCGGAACAAACATACCGGCCGGGGCAAACTGCTGGTCCGGGAGAGAATCAACCAGTTGCTCGACCCCGGCACCCCTTTTCTGGAGTTCTCCCAGTTCGCCGGATGGGGGATGTACGGCACCGACGTGTCAGCAGGAGGAATCATTACCGGCATCGGCAGTGTCCGCAGCACGGAATGCGTGATTGTCGCCAACGATGCCACCGTCAAGGGGGGAACCTATTTCCCGATTACCGTCAAGAAACATCTGCGTGCCCAGGAAATTGCCCTGGAAAACAACCTCCCGTGTATCTACCTGGTGGATTCCGGCGGGGCGTTTCTGCCCCTGCAGGATGAGGTTTTCCCGGACCGGGAGCACTTTGGAAGAATCTTTTACAACCAGGCCAATCTGTCCGCGGCGGGTATTCCCCAGATCGCTGTGACCATGGGGAGTTGTACCGCAGGCGGCGCCTATGTTCCGGCGATGTGCGATGAAAGCATCATCGTACGGAACCAGGGAACCATTTTTCTCGGGGGTCCCCCCCTTGTGAAGGCTGCCACCGGCGAAGAAGTCAGCGCCGAAGAACTCGGTGGGGCGGATGTGCATGGCAAGGCATCCGGGGTCGTCGACCATATTGCCAACGATGACTATCAGGCCCTTGGCATGGCCAGAACAATCATTGGAAACCTGAATCGGGTCAAACGCATTGACCTGAAATGCCGGGAGCCGGCTGAACCCCGGTACCCTGCCGAACAGTTATACGGCCTCATTCCGGCAGACAGGCACAAGCCTTTCGAGATTCGGGAGATTATTGCCCGGATCACCGATCACAGTGACCTGGATGAATTCAAACTGCATTTCGGCACAACACTGGTCTGCGGGTTTGCCCATATACACGGCTATCCGGTGGGGATACTGGCCAACAATGGCATTCTGTTTTCCGAATCAGCGATCAAGGGCACACACTTTATCGAATTGTGCGCACAACGAAAAATCCCTTTGGTCTTTTTGCAGAATATTACCGGGTTCATGGTCGGGAAGAAATACGAAGCGGGCGGCATTGCCAAGGATGGGGCCAAGATGGTCACCGCAGTGGCCAATGCCCGGGTCCCGAAATTTACGGTGATCATCGGCGGCAGTTTTGGAGCCGGCAATTACGCCATGTGCGGACGTGCTTTCGGGGCCAGGTTTGTCTGGACATGGCCGAACGCCCGGATTTCAGTCATGGGAGGAGAACAGGCGGCCAATGTACTGGCACAGGTCAAGTCGGATGCCATGGCCGGAAACGGAGAATCCTGGGGGGCGGCGGAACAGGACGAATTCAAGGCGACGATCCAGGCCCAGTACGAAACCCAGGGCCACCCCTACTATGCCAGTGCCCGGTTATGGGATGACGGCATCATCGACCCCGCGGACACCCGCAGGGTGCTTGCCCTGGGCTTGTCCGCCTCCCTCAATGCCGCTATCGGGGATACCCGGTTCGGTGTCTTCAGGATGTAGAGGTGTTTGAAAAACTGCTCATCGCCAATCGGGGGGAAATCGCCTGCCGTGTGGCCCGGACCGCAAGACAGATGGGAATCCCGACGGTTGCCGTTTATTCCGATATCGACCGCAATGCCCTCCACGTCAAACGGTGCACGGAATCCGTCTCCATCGGCGGCGCAACCGCACTGGAATCCTACCTGGACGCCGGGAAAATACTCCAGGCGGCAGAACAAAGCGGCGCCACGGCCATCCATCCGGGGTATGGGTTTCTTTCAGAGAATGCCGAATTTGCTGAAATCTGCGCCCGCAACGACATCACGTTCATCGGCCCGGCCCCCCGGTCGATACGAATCATGGGTTCGAAAAGTGCCGCCAGGCAATGCATGGCCGGGGCCGGCGTGCCGGTCCTGGCCGGATATGACGGCCCGGACCAGTCGGGGCCGGCGTTAATCCGGGAAGCCGGGAACATCGGGTTCCCGCTTTTGATCAAGGCCGTTTCGGGAGGCGGCGGGAAAGGAATGCGCAGGGTCGGGAAACCGGAAGATTTTGCCGGATCACTCGGAGCCGTTCAACGGGAAAGCCGGTCTGCATTTGGGGATGAACGGGTGATCCTGGAGAAATACCTGGCCCAGGCCCGCCATATTGAAATCCAGATATTCGGGGACCGGCACGGCAACCGGGTCCACCTGTTTGAAAGAGAGTGCTCCTTGCAGCGCCGAAACCAGAAAATCATTGAAGAATCCCCTGCAGCCGGCATGACCGGGTCCCTGCGCAGGGATATGACGGAAGCCGCCATTGCCTGCGCCGAAGCCATCCGCTATGTCGGCGCGGGCACCGTGGAATTTCTCCTTGCGCCGGATCATTCCTTTTATTTCATGGAGATGAACACCCGCCTGCAGGTGGAACACCCGGTGACAGAGATGGTAACGGGCCTGGACCTGGTGGAATGGCAGATTCGAGTCGCCGCCGACCATCCCCTGCCCCGTGAACAGTCCGAAATTTCCCTGTCCGGACACGCCATCGAAGCACGCATCTATGCGGAAAGCCCGGAACAGGGGTTCCTGCCCGCCCCGGGCAAAGTGCACTACCTCGAGCAACCCGAAACGAATGCCGGCACCCGGGTGGATACGGGGGTGCAGTCCGGTGATGAAATCAGCGTTTATTACGACCCCATGATTGCCAAACTGATTGTATGGGCCTTGACACGCCATGAAGCCGTTTCCGGCATCGAAAAGGCACTCCAGGACTACCATGTTCTTGGCCTGGACAACAATATTCCCTTCCTCCAGCGCCTGGTCCATCACAGCGCTTTCAAAAATGGAAACTACCACACACGTTTTGTGGAAAATCACATGGAAGAACTGCTGGCCGGGTCCCGGCGCTATTTCAACCGTGCTCTCATGCTGGCCGGCAGTTATTTCCTCTTCGCAAAGAACCCACCGGACCCCTTCCCCGACCCGGGCCATTGCGACCGCTGGTCCCCCTGGAAAAAAAACGATCTCTGGCACAACGGACTGAAAAGGAATCTTTCCGTCGTGCTTGAACATCGTTCCGAAAGCCATACGGTGGGGATTTCGAGCCATTCAGGGGGATTGCTTTTCCATCTCCCCGAAGAAAGGGTGGAAGCCCGGCTGCCGGAGATCACTGCACACCGGATCAGCCTGCACACCGCCGGGGAGAAATTCACCGGGGTCATGGCGACAGCGGGTTCCGTCCTGTTTCTTCGCCACCGGAATGAACACTACCGGTTTACACATCTTGACCGGCGCCTCGGTGGGCCCTCCACCGTCCATTCTGCCAATTCACTGAATGCTCCCATGCCGGGTTCCGTGGTCTCCATTTCGGTGGAGGAAGGACAAACGGTGAAGGAAGGCGAACCGGTGATGATCATCGAAGCCATGAAAATGGAACATCAGATCCGGGCTCCCCGTCCTGGAAAGGTGCGTTCCATCCACTTTGCCGAGGGAGACCAGGTGACCGAAGGACAGGCATTGCTGGAGATCCGCTGATGATACCGGAATCTGTACGAATCGTGGAAGTGGGCCCCCGGGACGGTCTCCAGAACGAATCGTCGGCATTGTCCCCTGAAGCCCGTGCAGAATTCATTCTTTCCCTGCACTCCTGCGGGTTGAAACACATTGAAGGGGGAAGTTTCGTCCACCCCGAATGGGTCCCCCAAATGAGGGGGACGGCCCAGGTGCTGGCACGCCTGCCCCTGGAGGGGGGGAGCCGTTTTCCGGTCCTGGTGCCCAATGCCCGGGGACTGGAAGATGCCCTGGCGGCGGGTGCCAGGGATATTGCGGTCTTCGCCGCGGCATCCGAAACGTTCAGCCAAAAAAACATCAACTGCGGAATTCATGAAAGCATTCGCCGATACCGGAAGGTCTGCACCGGGGCACAGGACAACGGCGTAACCATTCGGGGGTATATCTCCTGCGTTATGGGCTGCCCGTACGAAGGCGATGTCCCGGCCTCCACAGTAGCAGATATTGCGGTCCAGCTCATCGAACTCGGGTGCCATGAAATCTCCCTTGGTGATACGATTGGTACCGGCACTCCCGGCAAAACCGGAGAACTCATCGAGACACTGGTAGGACGCATCAGCCGGAACCGGTTGGCCGTGCATTTCCATGATACCTATGGCCAGGCACTGGCGAATATTTATGCGGCGTTACAGGCGGGAGTGTCCGTCATCGACAGCTCCGTGGCCGGGCTGGGAGGCTGCCCGTACGCACACGGTGCCAGCGGCAATGTTGCCACCGAAGATGTGGTGTATATGCTGAATGGACTGGGGATCCGGCACGGGGTTGACCTGGCAAAACTGGTTCAAACGGGACGGAATATCTGTACAATCCTGAATCGTCCGGTAATGTCCAGGGTAAACCGGGCAATGCCATGATGTCGAGGACGATACAGAATGTACCCGGACCTTCGCCGGCCTGACTGAACCACATGGGGACCGACATGAATATGACAATTGGATTTGACGTCTATGGCACCTTGATCGACACACACGGGGTCATCGGTGAACTGGAAAAAATGATTGGAGCAGAACATGCCCCGGGGTTTTCCCGGACCTGGAGGGAGAAACAACTGGAATACACATTCCGCCGGGGGGCCATGCGCAGGTATCTGGATTTCGGAATCTGTACCCGGCAGGCACTGGACCATACGGCGGAAACCCTGAAACACGCCTTGCGGGATGATCAGAAGGAGAAACTGATCGCCGCTTACGATACCCTGCCCGCTTTTGAGGACGCCGAGAGCGGACTGTCTGTCATGAAGGATGCGGGTCATGAATTGTTTGCATTTTCCAACGGTCAGGCCGAAGCGGTGGAAACCGTTCTGGAAAATGCCGGAATACGGAAGTATTTTGCGGGGGTCGTCAGTGTCGACGAGATCAAAACATTCAAACCGAATCCGGAGGTTTACCATCATTTTCTCAAAACCACCCATTCCATTGCCGGGAACACCTGGCTGGTTTCGAGCAATGGGTTTGATGTCATCGGTGCCGTGGCCATTGGCATGCAGGCCGCCTGGATACAGCGTTCTACTGCAGTGGTTCTGGACCCCTGGGAATTTTCGCCCACAGTGATACTGGATTCACTGGACAGGCTGGCTGACTCCATTGCTTCCCCACAGCCATGAAACCCACTCCAGCATGGTTGAATCAGCAGGATGAAGGCAATCTGCCAGGCATTCTGGGAATTGAATCCATTGAAATCGGCAGCGATTACTCCATCGCTGAAATGACTGTCCAGACCCGGCACATGAACCTGAATACATTCATTCATGGCGGGAGCGTAGTCGCCCTTGCGGACACGGCTGCCGGCTACGGCTGTTATTCAAACCTCCCTGAGGGGGCAAACGGGTTCACAACCATCGAACTCAAATGCAATTTCATTGGCAGCACACAATCCGGGGTCCTGCGCTCAACCGCCAGATGTATCCATCGGGGGAGAACAACCCAGGTCTGGGACGCGGATGTGATCGATGTCCACAGCGGCAGAACCATCGGGGAGTTCCGCTGTACCCAGTTGATTACCTATCCATCGCCATGAGCCAACCTGACCCCTCCGGCGGTGGACTGGTCCGCACAAAACTGCATGTGCGGGATATCCGTTGCGAAGGCTACCAACGTTCCGACGGATTGTGGGATATCGAGGCGACCCTTACCGACACCAAAACGATCGGGTTTTTCAATCACGAACGGGGTGAAATACCCCCCGGGGAACCCATTCACAGGATGGTTCTGGTGGTCACCCTGGACCTGGACATGACCCTTGTTGATATCCGGGCACAGATGCCATTCACTCCCTTTCAAATCTGTCCCCGGGCAATGGAATATCTGACACGACTCACCGGTCTTCGGATACAACCCGGATGGATGAGGGAAGTGCGAAAACGTATCCCGAATACGGACAGTTGCACCCACCTTACCGAACTGCTGGGCCCTGTCTCCACCACCGCCTACCAGACCATGCATCAGGCCCTTGAAAGACAGGAAAAGAGCAAATCGAAGCGCAGTGCGCCTCCCATCCTGGACCAGTGCCATGCCCTGGCCCGTGACAGCGCGGTCGTCAAGGTCATGTGGCCGCAGTTTTATGAACACGGACAAACCGGGGATTCCCGGAAACCGGGATCATTGCACGGCAGGGGTCCTTGCAAGGAACCCGTGAAACCACAATGAGCACCCATTCCCCGGCACCGGTAGGGATCAGTCCCGAAGCAAAGCAGTTTCTGAAAGAGAACCTGCCGGTTGAACCGTATCAGGACAACCCCCGAAAAAATATCGTCACCCTGCGGCAGGAAACCCGGGAGGCCTGCCAGCCGGCCATCGACCAGGTCCTGGAACGTTTCCGTCCGGTCATTGGCAGTGTGAAGATCGGCGGCGTCCGATGTCTGTCCATCTCTCCCGAAGCACTGGAGAAAACCCGCGGGGGAGCCCGGTTGCTGTATTTTTTTGGGGGAGGCTATCTCCAGGGCAGTCCAGAAGAGGATCTGCCCATTACCGTGACCCTGTCACATCGGTTGAATATCACCGTAATTTCTCCCGATTACCGGCTGGCACCGGAAAACCCGTACCCGGCCGCCATCGAAGACGGCCAGTCGGTCTACCGGGAACTCCTTGGCGAGAGGGATGTTCGCAGCATTTTACTCGCCGGTGAATCCGCAGGAGGCAACCTCGCTTTGCAACTCCTTCTTTGGATCAGGGAGAATACCCTGACCATGCCCAAAGCCTGTGCACTGCTGTCTCCATGGGCGGATTTGACCAACCAGGGGGATTCCTTTGATTTCAACGACGGTCGGGACCCCACCCTGTTAACCGCTTACGCCAGGGTCGGCGCTGAACTGTTTGCGGGAAAATGGCCGGTTGACCATCCAGGCCTTTCACCGCTGCGCGGGCAATACGATGAGTCATTTCCACCGATGATGGTTACCAGTGGGACCCGGGACCTGCTGCTGAGCACATGCGTGCGGCTCGTATCCAGGCTGCGGGCCTCGGGGGTCCAGGTCGATTTCCGTGTATGGGAGAACATGTGGCATGTCTTTGAGTATTACCCGCAGATACCGGAAGCCGACCAATCCCTCGCGGAAATCTGTCAATTTCTGGCCCGGCATTGCAACGGGAAGTCGGCAGCAGGGTAATGTCGGACATCCGCCTCCCTTCACGGTCCGTTGACTCATCCACGGGGGTATGAATGCGATGGGACCCCGGTCTCCGTGGACCTGGATGCCTGCACTCGTGATGACCCTGTCCCTGCCTGTTTTGCATTCGGAAATTATGATGGCAGACGATGAAACACGCCATGAAACCAGGGTCCCTGCGGAGTGGGAACCTCAGGAAGCCATTTGGCTGCAATGGCCCGGGAAATACGAAAAGGCATATGAAACCGCGTTCGGGAAAATGGCCACTGTGATCATCCGCTATCAGACCCTCCACATCATTCATGACAATGGCAGGATTCGAAGGGATGCCGAAACCGCAATCCGCTCTGCAGGGGGCAACCCGGGCCATGACAATATTGTGTGGCACAAAATCCGGAATGACGGTGCGTGGATGCGGGATAACGGGCCGGTCTATGTCGTCCAGGACGGGGAAATGCGCATTCAGAACTGGCAGTTCAATGCCTGGGGCGGAGCATTTGGCCCGGAGGTCCCGTTTGCCCAGGACAATGCCATCCCGGATGAAGTGGGAAAATTCCTGAACATGCCCGTGGACCGCGTGAATATCGTCCACGAAAGAGGGAACCTGGAATTCAACGGGGTGGATACGGTGCTCCTGAACTGGAGCACTCTCGGGGACCCGCGGAGAAATCCCGGCTATCGTCGCGAACAGGCGAAGAAGGATTTAAAGAAGTACTTTGGCGTGAGCAAAGTGGTCTTTGTGCAGGGCGTGCCTGAAGGCGACCTGACCAATGGGCATATCGATGGCATTGCCCGGTTTATCAATCCAACCACCGTGGTCGTTCCGAGGTGCACGAACGCTTCCCTGTGCAAACCCGGAGATGGAAAGAACGACAAAATATTCGATGACGCCGCACAAACCATGGAAGAAGCCGGATTTGACGTGATTCGACACCCCATTGAAGGGGTTGGTACCCACGAAGGGACCACTTATGACGCCAACTATATGAACTGGATCGTCGGAAACGGATTTGTCATTGCCGTGGGGTTTGACAATCCGGATACGGACGCCAGCGCCAAACAGCGCATTGAATCCTACTTTCCGGGCCGCGACGTGCATATAATCGAAATGCTCGGTTCGTGGCATCAGGGTGGGGGGGCGCACTGCCACACCAATGACCAGCCCGCCTTTTCAACCATCCACCCTCAATAGGCTGTTCCGGGAACTCCGGTTTTCCGCTGCGGCCCTTTCCCTTCCATCCGGCCCGGCCCTGTTTCCGGAAAAAGGACCGGGCAGTGCGCTGCAACATGGATGCGGGTGGAAAACCTGGGCTGGCTTCGCGTTTTGCACCCATGGGACCCGGGCATTCTGCCCGTTATCCAAACCTCCGGGGTCCTGGGATTCAGGTTGCCCTGCCCCAGAACAGCTTCCTCACCTTTTCACTGTTCACCCTCCCGGGTTCTTCAGCAAAACACAGAACGGGAACCAGCCTGGGTGTGGGTCCTGAAACCCGGGTCACCCGGTGCAGTGTTTGCCTGCCCGCAAATATCAACAGGGTCCCGGGTACAAATGGCAGGTTGCGAACGTCTCTTCGCTTGCCACGCAACACCTCGCCGACCGTGGATTCCTCGTTTTCCAATCCCCGGATCAAGGGCACATATTCGAATTCCCCGCCCTCGCAGGGGGACTGGAGCATCAGTGTTACGGAGTACTCAGACTCATCGAAATGCCATCCATGCTCGCCTCCCTCCACAAAAACGTTAATGGAACACGCCCCCATTGGGTCCGCGAATCGATAAAAGGGGGATTTATCCAATACACCGCCTATGAAATCCTTCAGGGGGTCCCAAAGATAGATTTGGTTGAGCAGCGACCCGGGGTCCACCCGGTCATAGGGGATGGAGCCCACAACGGTTTTCTCCATGGTATTTTCCACGGAGCCAGAAGCTTTGCGGGGGTCGGATGTGCCCAGGTAGGCATTGTGGGAATTGTCGCAAAAATAGGCGCTCTTTATACACTGGTTCGCGTCTTCGGCCAAAAGATCAAGCGCTGACGGAAGGATGAATTCCGGGAGTTCACAGATGCCGGTTCGCAGATAGACTTGCCGGCAATCAGCAATCAATTCATCTTTCAGCGATTCATCCGAACCATAAAACGGATATTTACCGAGGTTGATCCATTCATTCATGGACTCAACAGGATGACCCTTCCTTACCGCCGTTCTTTGTGACCCACGGTTCATCGGGGAGTACGGGCCCGAAAATGGCCCTGCCCGATTCCTCCTCGGGCAAAAGCACGCTCCCGGGTCCGGGTCCAGTCCAGACAAATTGCATATCCTTCATCACCCAGCATTCCGGTGAGTTCGTCCTTTAATTCCCCCTCCACCCGATTGATGGCACTTTGGGACAGACGATGAATGTGCCCGGTCCGGTCAGAGAGTGAAATCTGTTCAAACCCGCTGTCTTCAAGAGCCGATGTCAATTCATGCTGATCGACAAAGTAAAATTTCAGCCCTCGGTCCCGCAACAATCGGTCCCACTGCTGATAGGAAGCATTGTTCTTCAGCTTTAGCCATTCGCATCCGGCGACCACCGCTCCGGGCTTCAGCACTCTCCTGACTTCTCCCAAAAACGGGCGCAATTCCGGCAAGTGGCAGGTCACAGCGGTCAAATACACCAGGTCGAATGTATCATTCTCAAACGGCAATGGCCCGGGTTCAATCTTCTTCAGAACAACCTGGCTTTCAAGGTGATGCTTCCGGACCAGTGCGGCAGCACGTTCCAGTACCTGGGTGTCAATATCCACCCCGGTCACGGACTTTGCGAGATGGTTCCTGGCCAGGGCCACACTTGCACCACCCAGCCCGCATCCAAGGTCGAGGACGGATGTCCCCGCCAGATTGATCCCTTCCACAATGGATGCCACTTCATTGTCTCCCCCTGCGGAAAGATAGCCCTCGCCATAAATGAGTTCCAGTGTGGCGATATTTTGTGCGTTGTAGTTGTTCGACACGGTGATCAGATTTCAAAAATCCCCAGTACCCCGAATCATAATGACAGAACACAAAATATTCCATTCATCGGCTGCATTTATTCGCGGTCAGGGAAACCCGGGAATACGCTGGATTTCAGGGTCAGCAGTGAACAGGACAGGAACATCACCGTCAGCATGGTCCGTATCGTTTGTGCGGCCCGAACCCGGACCGTCCCGGAATAATTGAACATCCTGCCCGGGCGGCATTGATGGAAAATATCTTTCCCGGGATCACCCGATCCGCCCCGGACCCTGTGCCATCGCCCCGGTACAATACCTGTCCTTCGACGCGCATCCCGGCACCGATGGCTCCCCCTGTGGCCGACACTGCGGTCGGACCACAGGCCATCTTCCAGGTTAAACGGGAACTGGACAAGGATGCGATGACTCTGCCCATTTATCCTGAAGACTGCCTGACCCGCCTCATCACCGCGTCGGGAGACCGGTGGAACCACTGATCCGTGCGGACATGGTTTGCCGACAAAACCGGTCCGGGTCCGGATTATTTTCTGTTGGCTCCATTGCATTGTGTGGTAGCCTTCCGGTTAATACTGGATAAAACCATATCAGCCGATTACTGAGAAATGTGCTGCATGACCTTGCCCTCCCCTGATCCGCCAGTCTGCGGGATGTTCGAGTGCATGCCCGGTCATTCCCCCGGGATGGATCCTGAAGTGGCCACCCGCACCGGGCCTGAACACCGCACGGGGCGTACAGCCGGGGGATAAAGTGAAACTCATTGAACATCTTCCCCATGAACTGGATGGCGGAATCGCCCATCGCGCGAGTATCGGGGTGATTGTACTGTCCACGGACTACACCATCGAATATGAGTGGCGGCGGATATTTGATACCGTACACGGTGTCGCCATCTATCACAGCCGTATTCTGAATAGCGACCACATCACCCCGGACAATCTCAGGGCAATGGCGCCACGCATCACCGACTCTGCCTCCCTGATCACCCCGGACACCCCCCTGGACGTCGTAGCCTACGGTTGCACTTCCGCCTCCATGGCCATCGGCGAAGAGGCAGTGTTTGAGAAGATCAGGGAAGCGAAGCCCGGTGCACAATGCACCACTCCCATCACGGCCGCATTTGCAGCATTCAAGGCATTCAACGCAAAACGGGTCGGCGTGTTGACCCCCTATCCTGCGGATGTCAATCGAATTGTTGCCGGGTACATGACCGGCAAGGGAATCGAAGTTCCCGTCTTCGGGTCGTTCAACGAAGACCTGGATACCCGCGTATCCCGCATCTGTGCGGCTTCTATTGAAGGCGGGGTCCGGGAACTGGTCCAACAGGCCTGCGTGGATGCCATATTCGTTTCGTGCACCTCGGTACGGCTGGTCGATGCCTGCAAAGAGATGGAAGACAATCTGGGAATCCCCCTCACCTCTTCCAACCATGCCATGGCCTGGCACGCCATGCGCCTGGCGGGAATTGAGGACAGATTGACTGAATTCGGGTCATTGTACGGGCTTTCCCTGTCCCGACCCTGAATCAGGTGGTCCGGCACGCGGACCACCGGGCAAGGCATCGGTTTATTTTTTCCGGGCCAGAAACAGGCCATCCCCCACCGCCACCATGGCAATATCTACCCGGTCATCCTTGGAAATCTGCCGGTTGATCGCTCGGATCGCGGCAGTGCTTTCCCCATTGTTTTCCTCATCAATAACGCTCCCGCCCCAGAAAACGTTGTCGACAACGATCAGGCCATTGCGCCGCACCAGCCTGACGGCGCGCTCGTAATAGTGCCCATAGTTCACCTTGTCTGCATCAATAAAAACAAGGTCCACGTGACCTTCCAGTCCGCTGGATATCAACTCATCCAGGGTATCCAGCGCGGGACCGATTCGCAATGTTATCTTTTCCGCCACCCCCGCCTGTTTCCAGAAGGGCTTTCCAATGTCCGTCCATTCGGTGCTGATATCACAGGCAATCACCCTGCCATCCCCGGGCAGGGCTTCGGCCATCCACAAGGTGCTGTAGCCGGTGAATGTACCGACCTCAATGACGGTCTTTGCGTTCACCAGCTGCACCAGCATTGCCATAAACTGGCCCTGGTCAGGGGATATCTGCATCATCGCCATTTCCATTTTCCCGGTGGCTTCTCTCAACTGTTTCAGTGCATCGGATTCCCGGACAGACACGGATACCAGGTATTTATACAGTGCGGCTTCATGATTCAACGGGTTTTTGGACATGATCTTTCCCCTACATTCCAGTTGTGCTCGAGATTGCGACTTCCCCATGGGGGCCATCCACCACCAGTTCCATGTACGGCGAAACAGAATCTTCCGTCTCATATACACCCACCACAGACCCGGCACCGATTGATTCCAGTGCGTCTTCAAGCCATTGGCGGCGTGGATGGTACAAATTGAAGGATTTGAAATGGCAATCCATTTGGGACATCTGTTCAGATGGATGAAAGTCAACCAGCCATTCAATGCAAAGAGGGATGAACCCGGCACCGGGCATTCGTCCGTCTTCCGTCAATGCCACCTTCCACTTCAGATGATCCCGGCGTGCTTCCACCACCGTGCCAAGGGGAAGGGGTGAATCCAGCAGCAGGGAGTCCAGGGAATCCGTATTGACCGCCCATGTCAGCAATTTCGGGCCGCCATCCAGGGTATTTCGGACATGGGGGTCATCCAGACCAAACCAGCGGGGAGAATACGGTGCCCGCATTTCGGGATGGATTGCGATGACCTCCAGATAGACTCCCTGGCCAAGCGACATGACCTTGTTGCAGGTTCCCATCATGTCGTGACAGCCACCGTCCGGGATGGTGACCCCCATTTTTTCGTGAATGTAGGCGGCCCCCTGCTCCAGGGTCTTTGCAGCGATGACAATATGGTCCAATCGGGTGGGCATGAGTGGGGTCAGTGAACAATGCGGAGTTCATACGGAATCTCTTCGGTGGCTCTGACCACCCTGTCTTCATAGAACAAAAAGGACTCCACCACGAAGAAAGCACCCACCTGGCCGGGCAGAAAGACCTGAATTTCAAAATTAACCGCCGTATTGGGTTCAAAAATCCTGTCTGCATTCTTTTCCGACAACGGATCGTAGACAAAATTCCCCACCCAGTCGGAAAAAAAGCCGATCCCCATTTCATATCCACCGATCCAGCCCCTGCTGTCCCACAACCCCTGCTCTTCGTAATACTGCCTGACCCGTCCGTTGAGATCGCGCACCGGCAGATTGGGCCGCAGGCAATCATTGGCCACTTCCATGGCGCCGGCTGCACGCTCGGCCACTTCCAGCACCGGGTGTGCCGGTCGTCCCACATGGAATGTCCTGGCTGCGTTCATATGATACCGCTTGTGCACCCCGGACAAATCCAGCGTGACGACTTCACCGTCCCGGATTTTCTTTCTCGTTGATACCCCATGGGTTGCACAGGTCTTCCTGCCCGAAAGCACCGGCACCATCATTCCGGGCAATTCGCCCCCCGCCGAGGCCATTGCCCGGATCACTTCACCCTGCACCTCCAGTTCCGTGACATCCGGGCGGATTGCCAAACCTGCCGCCGCCTGGCCGATGGTGGCGATGCGCGCTGCCTCCTCAAGGCAGGCCATTTCCGCTGGAGATTTTTTCCAGCGCACTTCCCGCAAAACATGGCTTCCATCAATGACTTTCGCGCCCCCGCGCTCCATCCTGGACTGGAGTAACCCACTGACTGCGGGGTTGGGACGCATGGCCCAATATTCCAGTCCAACGGTGCCATTCAGCCATCCCTCTGCCTTGAGCTCGTCGGCAATAAATCGGGTACCATCCCGATAACTCTCTGGAGGAAAGTACCGGACATCGCCATCCACTGAAAACATCCTGGTCAAAAAGGCCTCCCGTTCGGATTCGAAGTGGATGAATCTGTCATGATCCACGTGCACGGCAAAACCATTGGACGGAGGCCATTCAACCGGACTTTCCGTTTGATACCACATGCACATGTAGCCGCTCAGGTAATACATGCTTTCCGGAGATGTCAGGAAGAGACAATCCATTTCCTCTCTGGCCATTACGGCCCTGATCCGGGACAGGCGTTCATCGAATTCCTCTTTGGGGAACGCCAGTTCCCGGTCCGGCACGGCATCAAAATAAATTTCGTTTCTATACGGCATTTCGCATTATCAACCTGAAAATGGCAGTATAAACCGGGCCCCTGAGTGTGTTAACCTGAAAAGGCGGCCCCCAATAAATGCTGTCGGCCTATTGATCGGCAAAGGGGGGCAGAGTACATTCCTAAATCGTAGATTCTTTCATTTTAACCCATCCAGGCCCATTGGAGGAAACATGCGTTTGCCAACCCCTGATCCGATCGCATCGGCATACCGGCGCGATGGCTTTTTCTTTCCCGTTGACGCCATGCCAGGGAGTCAGGCCCGGGCATATCGAGAGGAACTGGAGGAAATAGAGAGTCGCGCGTCCAGAGAACCGGAACGGTACAATACGGCAATCTGGTTTACCAATGCCAATTTTGTCCTTCCATTTGTGGATGAAATCACCCGGCTCCCCGCGATCCTTGACCCGATCAAATCGATACTCGGGCCCAATATTCTGGTCTGGAATGCGAGTTTTTTCATCAAGGAACCCCGTACCCCGGACTTTGTCAGCTGGCACCAGGATCTCAAATACTGGGGGCTCACGGGCTCCGAGGAAGTGACCGCGTGGGTGGCCTTGTCCCGGGCAGATGTTCAAAGCGGCTGCATGCGCTTCGTTGCCGGAAGCCATGAAGCCAGTTTGCTGGATCACCGGGATACCTTTGCCGATGAAAATCTCCTCAGCCGGGGCCAGGAACTGGCCGTTGATGTGGATGAAAGCAAGACGGTGGATGTTGTGTTGAATCCCGGCCAGATGTCGCTGCACCACGGACACACCTTTCATGCTTCCCATCCCAATCAGTCGGATGACCGGCGGATCGGACTGACCATCCGGTACATCACGGCGGAAATGGCACAGCGCGATGGCATCCGGCCCTACGCCCATCTTGTCGCTGGAGAAGACCGCTGCGGAAACTTTCATCTGTTATCCGGACCGACCGAAATCATGGCCCCGCATGATGTCGACCTCGCCGTTGACAACATAACCATGGTCGAGAAGTTTTTCTATGAAGATGCAGCGATGCCCGGCAAGACCCTGCGATAATGAGCATTCTCCCCAATAACCAGACTCACGAATAAACCATATGAACGGTGCTGACGTAATCGCTGAAATACTGAAAAAAGAAGGCGTGGAATTCATCCCTGCCTTTCCACACTCCGATATTCTGGACAGTGCAGCCAGAATCGGGATTCGACCGATCATCGTTCGCCAGGAACGACAGGCCCTGCATATCGCCGATGGCTACTCCCGGATGAACGCGGGCCGGAAGATTGGCTGCACCACCGTCCAGTATGGCCCGGGATCCGAAAATGCCATGGGTGCGGTGGCCCAGTGCTATGCAGACAACGTTCCCGTTCTGCATCTGCCCGGGGGCTATCCCAGAGACGAGGCCCGGGTTGCTCCCAACTTCCTGGCCTCCCGAAACATGCAGCATATTACCAAGTGGTGCGAAACGGTTCCTCACGCCGGACGAATCCCCCAGATGATGCAAAATGCATTTGCGATTCTCAAAAACGGCAGGCCCGGCCCGGTGACGCTGGAAGTCCCCATAGACATTTTCACGGAGGAAGTGGGGAGCGGGCTGGCGGATGCATACCAGGTCCAGTCCCGCTCGGCTCCGGTTGCCGATATCAGTCAGATCAGCGAACTGGCCGGAATGCTGCTGAAGGCAAACCATCCCCTGATTGTTGCCGGCCAGGGGATTCTCTATGCCCAGGCATCGGAAGAACTGGTGCACCTTGCGGAACTCGCCAACATACCCGTGGCATCGACATTAAATGGGAAAAGTGCTTTCCCTGAAAATCATCCCCTTGCATTGGGCTGCGCCGGAGGAGCACGGCCTGACCCGGTCAATCACTTCCTCGACAAGGCGGATCTCATCATCGGCCTTGGTACCAGCTTTACCAGATCGGACTATATTACCCCGTTTCCGACCCGGGGAAAAACACTGGTCCAGCTAACCAATTATGAAGGCGATCTTTCCAAGGACTATCCGGTGGAACTGGGCATTCTCGGTGACGCAAAACCGACTCTGGCAGCCCTGGTCCGTATTCTTTCTTCCCATGCGGACAAACTGCGGAACCGCCGGCAGGAAGTCACCTCGGAAGTGAGGGAAAGAAAAGCCCGGTTCATTAAACAATGGCTTCCCGTACTGTCCTCGGATGAAGAACCCATCAATCCGTATCGGGTAATCCGCGATCTCATGCATACGGTGGACCGCAGTAAAACCGTCATCACGCATGACGCCGGGTCTCCCCGGGACCAATTGACACCCTTTTGGGAATCCATTGTCCCTCATGGGTACATCGGTTGGGGAAAAACCACCCAACTGGGGATGGGCCTGGGACTGGTCCAGGGGGCGAAGCTGGCCAAACCGGACTGGTCCTGCGTGAACATCATGGGAGACGCCGCCATTGGAATGGTGGGGATGGACCTGGAAACCGGAGTGCGGTGCGGCATTCCGACATTGACCATCGTATTCAAAAACAGCGTAATGGGTGGATATACCCACTACCATCCGGTGGCCACGGAAAAATACGGCATCCATCAGCTCGGCGGGGACTATGCCAGCCTTGCCATGGCACTGGGGGCCTATGGAGAACGCGTGGAAAAAGTGGCGGAAATCATTCCTGCGATCACGCGGGGCCTGAACGAAAATGCCCGGGGGCGACCCGCCCTGATCGAGGTGATCACCCGGGAAGAAACCCGGATGGCGAAAAACCTCCCCGACCTGTCCTGACCGCCGGCACTTCGGGGCATGAACATTGAACAAAAATACCCCAGCATCCGGGATATGCGCAAGGCGACCCGAAAACGGGTTCCCCGATTCGCATATGACTACCTGTCCGGGGGAATTGGACTGCATGGTGCCCTGCGGAACAATCGGGATGCCCTGGACAACATCATCATTATTCCGAAGTACCTGGTGGACAATGCCGACCATCCCCAGACCCGCTGCACACTACTGGGCAAGTCCTATGACTTTCCATTTGGCATAGCTCCGATTGGTCTGGGCGGCATTATCTGGCCCCGGGCCGCCCAGCACCTGGCCTTGGCAGCGCACTCCCACAACCTTCCATTCTGCCTGAGCGGTTTTGCCACGGCTTCCATGGAGGAAATCGCAGGCATCGCAGGAAAAAATGCCTGGTATCAACATTACATGTGTGCAGACGAAAAGCTGAACGAAATCCTGTTCAAACGCGCCCTGGAGTGCGGGTATGAAAACCTGATCATCACCGTGGATATCCCAACCGTTACCCGACGGGATCATGATATCCACAACGGTTTATCCGTGCCGCCGCGGTTTAATCTGCGCACCCTGTGTGATGTCGCCCGCCGGCCCCGGTGGGCAATGGAAACTTTCCTGTCGGGTATTCCGCGGTTTCAGAATTACATGGAATTTTTTCCGAAAAACGCGGATCTGGAGAAAATTGGCCTGTTTATCCAGGAAGTGATCGAGGGACATGTCTCCCTGGAGAGACTGAAACGTGTCCGGGACCAATGGCCTCACAATCTGATTGTCAAGGGGATCCTGGATCCCGATGATGCCGGTAATTGCGTCAATATCGGGGTTGATGCCCTGGTCGTTTCCAATCACGGCGGCCGACAGCTCGATGCTGCCCCCTCGGCGATCGACTGTCTGCCAGCGATCCGGGATACGGTTGGCCCCGATTTTCCCCTTATTGCAGACGGGGGGGTATTGACCGGCCTGGATATTATCCGTTATCTCGGTAAGGGGGCTGATTTCGTTTTTGCAGGCCGGGCATTCATGTATGCAGTGGGCGCGATGGGCAAACCCGGTGCGGCCCATGTTATGAATGTCCTGTCTGAAGAATACCGCTGTACCATGGCGCAGATCGGCTGCGGGAAGATTGCTGACCTCCCCGATTTTCTGGAACCAGGGTCCTGATGGACCAACCCTCTTCCCCCGGGAACCAATGGGGTGATCCGTAGATGCCCACAAAAATCCGGCAAATCCTGAAAACCTGAAACAAAACCGGCTTCTCATCCAGCCGGCCCCTGAAACCTGCCGCATTCCGGCACACTCGCGATCATATCCCCCAATCAATGGTGGATAGGGTACAGGGACCCCGCAGGGAAATTCCTGGAAATTTTCAATCCCCGGGCATTGAGACACAAACAGCAGGATTGGAAAATACTCTGGACCCCGGGCGAAACCATCCTTGCCGTCCCGGGATGGATAAGGTCGGATCAGGGGGCGACAACCCCTCGCCTGCAACGTCCCGGAGCCCGTGTCCTGGGCCCGGAGACCCTGGTGCAAATACCGGGAATCTGGCAGGTCCAGCGATACAAATCAAAAAAGGCTGTGCCGATCTTACCTCGAACACAGCCTTCTCAAAACAACCGGATACCCACCGACCGGCGGCGCCTGGCGTTCCGCCTGCCTATTGGCTGTCAGCGAAATTCCCAGGCAGGCCGATCCAATTCAGGCAACTTTCCTCATTGCTGACAATGGGTATCCGCCGGAAAAATTACCGGACCACGGTGACGGAACATCCCGCGTGACGGGCTACCCGGGCAGAGTTGGGCCCGAGCAGGAAATCCGACAGTGAGGGGCGATGGGCACCCATGACAATGTGCTGAATATCCAGGTCATTGGCCGCTTCCACGATTTCCTTGTATACCGTTCCATGTTCCACAACCACACCCGCCTGCAATTCCTTGGGAATTTGTTGAATGGCGATTTCCTCCAGCTTCTTCGCTGCATCATCTTTCCAGTTCTTCAACGGGTAGTCGATGGAACCTCCCATTTCACCGCGAATGGCATAACGCTGGTCAATGCCCGGACGAATGCCGCCGATTACCGTCATCAGGTAGATCTTAGTCCCTTCAACACCGGTTGCCATGTCCACGGTTTTCTTGATGACACCTTCCCAGGATGGCTCATCGTCGAGGTCAATGGTTGCTAAATAGTTGGTCATTTTTTATTTCTCCTAATTAACGGTTCACGTTTTGCTGTCGTCCACCGGCATTGTGAAATCACGCGGGCTTGGCAACGTAGTCAGATAAAGAACCCATACCGTAAATCCAATCATCAGTATATTGATAATGGATACATCGAGGCTGAACGGTAATGATTTATCTGCCACTTCGATTGTGGGTATCAGGGATTGATGTACCGGGATTGCAGGGTCGATCACTTCTCCGGAATCCAGCGCCGCCCGGATGGCCTGCACTGCATCCGCGCTCACCGGCAGGGCTGTACTGCCACCGCTACCCGCTGTACCGGGCCCAACCTCGCCTGCGGCCTGGACGGTTTCAACCGGCCCGGCCAAAACGAACTGCGTGCTGACACTGGTAATGGCCTTGAATTGCTGGGAGTATGTTCGTGCTGCAATGTTCGCAGGTCGAATAAAACTGAACCTTGCCGCATGTCCCCCTTCAGACCACTCCCCCAGATCAACCAGTTTAAATGGTGCATTCTTCAGGGCAGAGCTTACCGAACGCTCACCCTGGGCTGCCATGATAAACACGCCGTCATACTGGCCGCCGGCAAGACCCTCGAGCTGTGTCGAAATATCATCCGCAGAATTCATGACTTCAATCCCCCCGGACAGTCCGAGAGAAGACAGCATCATGTTCAGCACAATGGCAGACCCCGAACCTTCTTCACCGGTGACTATTTTCTTCATCTCCGTGATGGAACTGGCACCTCCGGCGTTATTGGTAATCAAGTGACCGGCCTTATAACCGAGTACTGCAAAGGCTTCCGCACCGGACTTGGCAACCGGCCCACTGTCACTCAGTGAATAAAAGGATTCCGCTCCCAGGATGGCAACCCGCGCACTTCCGTCCTGCAGAGATTCAAGCGGCGCCGCGGAATTTACAATTTCGAGGTCCTTGCCCGAAAATCCGGCCCGGATCGCCCGAAGTGCCTTTGCGGTGCTGCTGGTTCGCCCA
This sequence comes from Candidatus Poriferihabitaceae bacterium, assembly GCA_965214055.1. Lineage (GTDB taxonomy): Bacteria > Pseudomonadota > Gammaproteobacteria > Arenicellales > Poriferihabitantaceae > WTGA01. Next base: position 2,333,778 of record OZ243931.1, on the reverse strand, counting down.
ACACTCGGGTCAGCGGCCACGATTATTGTTTCGGCACCGCTGCCTGCAGCGCCTTCGGGCAGCAGTCCTTTTTCGACCAGGAATGCAGTGGCAACCGATGCGGCACTCTGCGCATCCAGATCAACCGCCTTGTTCATCGCCTGCATATCCGCCGCGCTGATCACACCCGTCAGCTTTTGAAATATTCCGGAAAGAGCGGGGATTGCTGCCAGGGCATCCGACCTGACCAGAGGAGCCGCTTCGTAGACAGGAAAAAACTTCAGGTTGTCTTCAAGCACAACCAGCCCGTACTCTGCGATCTGCCCATCTGTCATGAACAGTTCACCGACATCAGCGTTCCCTTCAAGCAATGACGAAACAATCTGGTCCTTTCCTTCCGTAGTCGTTGAAAAAACATTCACACTGCTGTCATTGATGCCATATCGCCGGTTCATCTGCTGAAGACCATCCGACGCGCGATCAACGAAATCATCATCCACGGAATAGGTAACCGGATTGGCCAGCCTGGCAAGGTCTTCAATCGTGCTGACCCCCAGCTCGGCGGCCCTTTCCGCCGTCATCACCATCGCATAGTCATTGGAAAACCCGAATTTTCCGGTCATCTCCAAACCCAGCGGCTTGAACAGTTCCTGGATGGTTGCGGTGGAGGCTTCTCCATCGTTGGTGGGCGCCTGACCCAGATGGGATAAACTGGTGCCGTTGTATTCTGGATAGACATCCAGGGCATCCTGCTTGACCGCCTCCATCACTCTGCGGGTGGGCCCAAATGGAAGACTCCGTTGTACCGCAATGCCTTCGTTTTCAGCCAACTGGGCAATCATCTCGGCAAGAATCAGGCTCTCGGAGAATGGCTTGGCACCCACTCTCAGGGTCCCCTTGTCTTCTGCACAACCAATGAGTGCTGCTGACAAACAGGCTACAAGCAAATATTTTGTAATTTTAGTAATCATGACTGGCCTCCTATGCTGCAGACTTGTCTGGTGCACTCTCGCTGCCTATTGGCCGCACCGTGGTATGGGATTCCTTCAGGAACGGGTCCTCACGCACCACTCTGAAAAATGCGACGAGCTGCATAATGATGATAAAGACAAACGGGACGGCCCCTGTGATTGCCATGGCTCTCGCCACAAAAACACTTTCCGTAATCAGTGTAGCAACGGTAATCCCTGCAATGATCAGCCCCCAGGTGATTTTGAGCTTGGTGACCGGATTCAAGTTGCCGTTGCTGGTCATCATGCTGATCACAAATGTACCGGAATCCGCGCTCGTTACGAGGAAAATGAAAATCAGGCACACTGCGAGGAAATTGAGAACCGGGGCACCGGGGAAATACTCAAAGAAAGCAAAAAGTGCTGCAGAGACATCGGAAAATACCTGGTCCGCGATACCACCCGCACCAAACAGTTCAATGTGGATTGCGGCGCCGCCAAATGCAGCAAACCACAACATGGATACAATGGTGGGCACACCGACCACGAAGATCACAAATTCACGTATGGTACGTCCACGACTGATCCGGGCAATAAATATTCCTACAAATGGTCCCCACGCCAGCCACCAGATCATATAGGTCAGTGTCCAGCCATGAAACCAGTTCCAGGACCCCGCAGGGGTATAGGCATAGGTTTTGAACGACAGTGGGATCAGCTGGATCAGATAATCACCAATGGCATATACGAACGACTGAAACAGATAGGCCGTCGGCCCGCCAAACAGCACGACAAGCAATATCAGCACTGCGGTCAGCATATTGATATTGCTCAAAATCTTAATGCCCTTGTCGACACCGGTACAGGCCGAAAGCAGAAAACTGACGGTCATCACCGCAACAATGATCATGCTCATGGTAACGCTGTTTTCCGTACCAAAAACCGCATTCATACCCGATCGAACCATGAGTGTTCCCATGGCCAGAGATCCCGCAAGGCCAAAGATAACCGCTATGACGGCGAGGATGTCTGCCGTATTTCCCATACTATCGAGCGTGGATTTGCCAAATATGTTTTTGAATCCAACCTTTATGGGTGTGGAAATCATGGAAGGCAGGTCGAGGCGGAATGTGAAATAAGCAATAACCAGTCCACAACAACCGTAAATCGCCCAAGCATGCAGACCCCAGTGCAAATTGGTCAGTACCATTGCGTTGCGCGCGGTGATTGCCGTGCCTGGTTCGCCAACCGGCGGCGTCACAAAATGGTAGATGGGCTCGGCAACCCCCCAAAAAAGCAGCCCAGACCCCATGCCTGCTGCAAAGAGCATGGCAATCCAGGAGGCCGTGCTGAATTCCGGTTCCTCATCATCCTTGCCCAGCTTGATATTTCCATATTTCGAAAATGCCATGACGGCCATGATTACGAGGAAGGCTGTACTTAGCAACAGCACAAACCAGTCCAGTGCGGTAAGGGAATAATTCACCAGTCCCTGTGCGGCACCTGTCATGGAATCCGGGGAAACAACCCCCCAGATTGCAATGGCAGCACACAATACCAGCGACACAATCATTACAGTGTTCATAGTCGATTCTCCAAGGCTAAATCAATATGGGTCTACGCAAGACCGGAATATAATTCTGATTGTATAAATTTGGTCCAATCAGCCGAGATTATCAAGAAATAAATAATTATGATATTTATAAATTATTTTTATGCTTTTTATGCAAAGGTTCGTCCGATTGAGTGTAATTCAAGATAAATCCATACTTGATGGTACCAGAATACAGGGTGAAAATTCAGTCGACCGCCGCTGAAATCGCTCCTTCGGGTGGTATTTACGGGTATAATCTCCCGAATCCACCCGGATGGGCCGTTAGCTCAGTTGGCAGAGCAGCTGACTCTTAATCAGCGGGTCGTAGGTTCGAGCCCTACACGGCCCACCACTTCCATTCGCTGAAAAACATGCCTTAAAACACTTTGTATTCTGCCTCACCCGGTTTCCCGTCAGCAGTCCACCGGCCTCAGAACAAAGTGTCCCGGCCCAACCTCGTCATAGACGGAAGGACCGGGATCATGCCCTGCAGGGAATATGGGGGAAGGAACAGGCCTGAAACTCACCTCGTTTCGGATCCCGCGCTGGCGCGGGTCGGCAACCGGAACGGCTGACAGCAGCGACTTTGTATAATCATGGTGCGGGTCCTCGAAGACAGCCGCCCGTGGCCCGATTTCCACAATACGTCCCAGATACATCACGGCGACACGATGGCTGATGCGCTCGACCACGGCCATGTCGTGGCTGATGAAAAGAAGCGCAATACCCAGATCGGCCTGCAATTCCATCATCAGATTCAGCACCTGGGCCTGTACCGAAACATCCAGTGCGGAAACCGCCTCATCGGCAATGATGAGCCCGGGATTCAACGCCAGGGCACGGGCAATGGCAACCCGCTGGCGCTGCCCGCCGGAAAGCTCATGCGGATACCGCTTCATGAAACTGCGGGGCAGTTCCACCCGGTCGAAAAGGGTTGCAACGCGGTCTACAAGTTCGGTCCCGCGAACAATGTCGTAGTTACGCAGGGGTTCGGAAACCTGGTCAATCAGCCGGATCTGTGGATTGAGTGAGGCAAAAGGATCCTGGAACACCATCTGCATGTTGCGTCGCGCAGCCCGCAGATCGCCATCGTTCATCGCCATCACGTTATGTCCGTCCAGCCTGACCTTTCCGCGCAGGGGCTGGTCCAGCCGCAGGATAGACCGTCCGCAGGAGGACTTTCCACAACCGGATTCTCCGACAAGGCCCAGGGTCTCTCCCTGCTTCAGCGTAAAAGAGACATCCTCCACCGAATGCACATTGGCCACCACCTGCCTGAAAAAACCCTTGCGAACCGGGAAACGCGTGGTCAACCCTTCAACCTCCAGCAATACACGGTGTCCCGCGGTACGGGTCCCGGCGGCCTTTTCAGGCTCACCGCCCCCCATGACCTTCATTGAGCCGGGCCCCGACCGGCCCCGCATCTCCCCCAGTTTCGGCACCGCAGCCAAGAGGGACCGGGTGTAGTCGTGTTGCGGGTTTTCGAAAATCTCGAAAACCGTCCCCTCCTCAATCTGCCGACCGCGATACATGACACTCACCCGATCCGCGATCTGGGCAACCACGGCCATATCGTGGGTGATGAACAGGATCGCGGTGTCGTGCTCACGCTTCAGCCGGTCGATCAGTGCCAGTATCTCGGCCTGGACCGTCACATCAAGGGCCGTGGTCGGCTCATCACAGATCAGGAGTCGTGGCCCGCATGCCATGGCCATCGCGATCACCACCCGCTGGCGCATCCCGCCGGACAGTTCATGCGGATACTGCTTCAGCCGCTGCTCGGGTTCAGGAATCCGGACATCGTGCAGGAGCGACCGTGCCCTGTCCCGTGCCTGCGCTTCGTTCAGGCCGAGATGAATCCTGAGTCCCTCGGTCAACTGACGTTCCACCGTGAACACCGGATTCAGGGCCGTCATCGGTTCCTGGAAGATCATCCCGATACGATGACCGCGAATCTGACGCATCAGTTGATCATTCGCTCTGCCAAGATCGATGTCACCTTCCAGTCCACGGTAGCGCAGGCCGCCGGAAGTAATCTTTCCTCCACCGAATTCAACAAGGCGTATCAGGCTGAGCGCGGATACCGACTTGCCCGACCCGGACTCACCAACCACACACAGGGTTTCGCCAGGCAAGACCCGGAACGAAATATTCTCGACCCCCACGACGGACCCTGAACCCGTCTCGAACTCCACACGCAGGTTGCTGACCTCAACCAGCGGCTGACTCGCCATACATTCCTCCAGCATCATGACTGCACGGATACGGGCAGGGATGCCCCGGAAGATGCCCCCACTGCCCCGGGCGGTAATTGTTCTTTGCCAACTCGATACCGAAAATGCTAATCTGTTTCATGGACATCTTCTCAAAATTCAATGCTTTTCACCCGAATGTCCCTCTTCGACCATCGGCATCATGATGATGACGCACAACAGGTAAAGTGTCCATTCAATCCGGTTAACTGAACTTAGACAATACCATGAAATATCTTATGCTCTGCTTCACTGTTTCCACGCTGGTACTGGCACCGATGGCCATGTCCCAACCGGGTCGCGACGGACATGTCAATGTCATTTACTGGCAGGCACCGTCCATCCTGAACCCGTTCCTTTCCGGTGGAACGAAGGACATTGAAAGCTCAAGCCTGATTATCGAGCCGCTGGCACGGTATGATGAAGGGGGCAACATGGTGCCCTGGCTGACAACTGAAATTCCGACTCTCGCCAATGGCGGGATCAGCGAGGACCTGACTTCCATCACCTGGCAACTGCGTGACGACATCCTGTGGTCGGACGGAACACCCCTGACTTCGGCGGATGTCAAATTTACAGCGGATTACTGCATGCATCCCGAAGGCGGCTGTGCCCAGCTTGCCAGCTTCTCAGGTGTCACCGGGGTTGAAGCAACGGATACGCATCGGGTCACAATCACGTTCGGGGAGCCCACACCTTTTCCATACGGACCATTCGTAGGCGCTGAAAATCCGATTCTCCAATCCGCACAGTTCGCCAACTGCCTGGGCGCGGCAGCGCCCAACTGCACCGAACAAAACTTCAATCCCATTGGAACCGGTCCGTTCAAGGTGGTGGAATTCCGCCCCAATGACGTGATCACCATGGAAGCCAATCCACATTACCGTGACCCGGACAAACCGGCCTTCGGGACACTGACCCTCAAAGGGGGCGGTGATGCCACCGCGGCCGCCCGTGCCGTGATGGAAACAGGCGAATTCGACTATGCCTGGAATCTGCAACTGGCACCGGATGTCATCGCTGAAATGGAAAAAGGCGGCAAGGGCCGGCCGATTGCGGGTTTCGGCTCTTTGGTCGAACGAATCATGGTCAACCTCTCCAACCCCGATCCTACCCTGCCCGAGGGAGAGCGCTCAACAATGAAACATCCACACCCGTTCCTCTCGGACATCAATGTCCGAAAAGCGCTTTCCATGGCAATTGATCGCGCACTGCTGGTGGAAATCGGTTACGGCAAGGCCGGCAGACTGACCTGTAATGTGGTGCCGGCCCCTGACATCTACAACTCCTCGGCCAACGACAGTTGCCTGACCCAGGATATTGCCGGCGCCAATGCGCTGCTTGACCAGGCCGGATGGATGGATTCGAACGGCAATGGCATACGCGACCGGGACGGCGTTGAACTGGACATCCTCTACCAGACATCCACCAACGCCGTGCGCCAGGACTTCCAGGTACTGATCAAGCAGTGGTGGTCTGAAATCGGTGTCGCGACAACGCTTCGCAATATCGATGCATCGGTTTTCTTCGGCAGTGATCCAGGATCCCCCGACACCTACCAGAAATTCTATGCCGACGTCGAGATGTACGCCAGCAACTTCAACGGTACGGACCCGCAGTCCTACCTCGCCAACTGGCTTTGCTCGGTTATTCCGCATCCCGACACCCAATGGCAGGGTGCCAATATGCCTCGCTACTGCAATCCGAAGTACGATGCGCTTCACAAGGAACTGGCAACGACGGCCAAGATCAGCGAGCGGGCACGCATCGCCCGGGAACTCAACGACATGCTGATGCAGGACATCGTGATGATTCCGCTTGTCCATCGGGGGCGACTCTCCGCCCATGCCAACAGTCTTGGCGGCATCAAATTGAACGTGTGGGACAGCGAACTCTGGAACGCAGCCGACTGGTACCGTATCCGATAGTGACAAGAGGCCCCCGACCACAGCTTCCCCCGGCGGCGGGTCCGGTCAGGGCCGGACCTGATCCAACCCTGATCGGAATCCTCTGGAAGAGCGCAGCGGACAGCGCACAAGAATGCGTCTGCCGATGCTGACCTATACCCTTAGACGTCTCGTCCTGTCCATCCCGACGCTGCTGTTCATCAGCCTCGTCATCTTCCTGCTGCTGGAACTTGCTCCGGGGGACCCCATGGCGCAGGTCCCGCTGACCGTGCCACCGGAGGTCAAGGAAAAAATGCGCGAGGCACTCGGAATCGGACAGCCTGTACACATCCGCTTCAACAAGTGGCTGTACCAGTTTTTCCTGGTTGAACCGATGGTCCTGGCAGATACGTTTCTTGGAACAACCTTTGCCGAAGGCGCACAACGTGTGATCTCATGGCAGACCCGCTCACCGGTCATGGATATCGTGGCGCAACGTCTCCCGCAGACACTCTGGGTTGTGGGTGTAGCCTATGTGGTCGCCGTGCTGATCGCATTGCCGGTAGGCATCTACTCGGCCTATCGCCAGTATTCCATCTTTGATCAGGCCGGCACATTCATCACGATGATCGGTTTTTCGGTCCCTCCCTTCTTTTCCGGGGTGCTTGTCATCGTGATCTTCTCGGTCCAGCTCGGCTGGTTTCCCTCGATTTACAACACGACGCATGTTGTGAACGACTGGGACAGTTTCCTCATTCAGTTGAAACAGATGGTGCTGCCGGTCATGGTACTGGCCCTGCAGATCACCTCGCAACTCAGCCGCTTCATGCGGGCTTCGGTACTCGACAATCTCAGCGAGGACTATGTCCGTACCGCCAGGGCCAAGGGACTGTCCGAGCGTACGGTAGTCCTGGTTCATGTGCTACGCAATTCGCTCATCCCGGTCGTGACCGTCATTGCGCTCGGTGTACCGGCAATCTTTGGGGGGGCAATCATCACCGAACAGATATTCAAGGTGAATGGAATCGGCCAACTCCTCATCACGGCCATCCAGGCCAATGATCTTCCGATGGTCCAGACACTGACCTTCATCTTCGCCGTCCTGATTGTGCTTTTCAATCTTCTCGCCGATATCCTCTACGGCATCCTTGATCCACGAATCCGCTATGACTGAACAGACCGTTGACCGTGGGACGGGAACCGAAGTCGGGCGCTCGCAGTGGTGGGATGTCTGGAAGCAGTTCAGAACACACCGGGGGGCGCTGGTGGGCATGATCGTCTTCACCTCGATCATTCTGACGGTACTGATCGGCCCTTTTGTCTACTGGAATGACCCGCAATTCGTGCCCGCGGGCCGTGATTTCATCACACTCAGGGACACGCGCCCGATCTATGTGGCACTGTGGGATGCCGGTGCAAAGATCAACTGGGCGCATCCACTCGGCACGGACAATCTGGGACGGGATATCCTTGCACGTATGCTGTCGGGCGGCCGTGTATCCGTCGCTGTCGGCCTGACAGCGATGCTGCTCAGCCTCGTCATCGGCACGGTCATCGGGGTAGTTGCGGGTTATTTCCGACGGCTCGACGGGGTGCTGATGCGTCTTACCGATCTCTTCCTTGCGCTACCCCTGCTGCCTCTCCTGCTGGTCGCTGTGCTGCTTTTCCGTGCCCCCCTGTCTGCCACCTTTGGACCCGAGGGAGGAATATTTTTCCTGGTTGTGACTCTGGTCGGTATCACGTCCTGGATGCAGACTGCGCGCATCGTCCGGGGGGATGTTCTGGCACTCAAGGAGCGTGAATTCGTACTGGCGGCACGATCGATCGGTACATCGCCACCATGGATGATCCTGCGGCACATCCTTCCCAACATTCTGTCACCCATCATGGTGTCGGCAACACTGGGCATTGCAACCGCCATCATCACCGAATCGGCACTTTCTTTCCTTGGCTTTGGTTTTCCACCGGACTTCCCGACCTGGGGCAAGCTGCTTTTCGATGCAGTCGACCGGATGGAGATCTACCCTGAGCGCGTGGTGTGGCCCGGTCTCGCGATCTCGCTGACCGTTCTTTCCGTGAATTACATCGGTGACGGCCTACGAGATGCGCTTGATCCGAGAATCCGCAATCGCTGAAAACAGCAAACGCCGTGAAGGACCGTCTCCACCCGATCATGCCACCGTGGACCCGGCCCGGCGAGCAGCCCTCATCACCGTTGAAAGGCGGCTTTCCGCATCCCGGTGTTTCGGTAAAATACCGTCTGCTCTTCGTAAAGAATACAGTCTTTTTACTGTTGGGTTTTCCAACATCATGAAAGTGAGAATCGAAAATATCCCTGCCATTCATGACACCTGGATTCGTCGTGTTGGCCCTTCCCAGGAAATCGAACCCTGTTTCATGCGTCTCTTTCAATGACCCGGTTACGATCCACCACAATCTGCCTGAATGCCTCAACAAACCCGGAAATTTCATCCTCACCCACGGTCAACATCAGTGCCATAAAGCCTCTGCGAGCAATGTAGTAGCCCTGCTCAATCAAATCCAGGAATACCAGTTCCCGGATCCGGTCATCCGAGTCAACAAGGTCGTCCGGGTTGCGAATCCGGTTTCTGGTTGCGTGCATTCCAATCAGCGACCCGGTACCCGTAAACTGCAGACAGGCCCGATGATCCCGGGCAATCGCATTCAGTGTTTTTCTCAACGCCACTCCTTTCGCGTTCAATTCATCCAGTAATTCATGGTCAAGCAAACTGGTCAGTGCGGCCACCCCTGCGGCCATTGTCAACACGTTATTGTTAAAGGTCCCGGCATGGGGAATGGCATCGGGCCGCCTCGGATCAAAGATTTCCATGAATCTGCCCGCTCCACCAAAGGCACCGAATGTCATGCCACCCCCGATATATTTTCCCAGGGTGGTCATATCCGGCAGAATGCCCAACAGCCCCTGCGCGCCGTTTCGCGACAGCCTGGAGGTCATCACTTCATCAAAGATCAGAACCGACCCGGCTTCCTCGCTCCGGCTCCTTAACACCTGAAGAAATTCCCAGGACCCTGGAATACAGCCTGCAGAACCCTGGACCGGTTCCACCAGCACACAGGCGACCTCCGTTCCGTATTCGTCAAACAGCCGGTTTGCCATGCCCACATCGTTGTACTTGCCAACAAGATATTCATAGGGTGCATTCAGCGGCATCCCACCACCCCCGAAATAAAGCAGGCCACCATGATATCCTCCGTCGAACACGATGACCTTTTCCCGGCCGGTCACATGGCGGGCAGTGGCAATGGCCATTAAATTCGCTTCCGTTCCGGAATTGGTAAACCGGACCTTGTCGATGGAGGGGAACCGAGCACAAACCAGTTCAGCCAATCGGATTTCACTGTCGGTGTGACCGCTTGGATTGACCCCGTTATCCAGCGCAGCATCAATGGCGTGCCGGATTTCAGGGGGATTGTGACCAAACAATCCTGCCGTATACTCACCCAGCATATTGACATATTCATACCCGTCCGCGTCGGTCACCCGACAACCCTCGGCCGAAACAATTCTCAACGGGAACGGGTCATGAAACAACACGGTCCGGGTATTGCCTCCCGGCAGATAGTCCGTGGAAATCTCAAATGACCTGGCCGACTCCGGATGGTGGTCAACATACCGTATTCTCGCGGCACGCAATGCCTCATCCAGCAGATCTTCCGGTTCAGCGGCTTTTTGTACAGTGGTCATCGCAACCCCCTTTATTAATGTTGGTTACAGATACATAACCTGTAAAATACCACTGACCTGCATGGTTAAACCATACACAATCCTATACATTCCCTCCTTACCCTATTTCTGCAAATCCAAACATGACAAACAAAACCGAACCCGATCTGGCCGGTATCGAACAGGCTGCCCGGACCATACGTCCTTACCTGGAACCCACCCCCCTGGTACGGTCAGAGCTGTTATCACAGGCCCTCAATGCAGATATATGGCTCAAGAATGAAACCGTCACGCCCATCGCTTCCTTCAAACTTCGCGGAGCCCTGAATTCAGCGGTAGACGCTCATGAGCAGGGAATCAGCGGCCTGGTTACATCGTCCACAGGGAATCATGGGCAGGGCGTTGCGTACGCGGCAAGGCTGCTGGACATGAAGGCAGACATCTTCCTGCCTCATCCGGCCAATCCGGTAAAAGCCCGGATGATTGAAGCGTTCGGCGGGACCGTGCATGAGATCGGCGAGGATCTGGATATCTCGAAATATGCGGCCATCGAGTATGCCAAGCGTCATGACCTGACCTTTATCGACGATGGAAACGACATCAAGGTCATGGAAGGCGCAGGCACCATCGGGTATGAAATTGCCCGGCAACTGCAAGATATCGATCTGGTCCTGATTCCCCTCGGCGGCGGCAATCTCGCCGGGGGATGCGCCGTGCCTGTGAAGTCTCTCCAACCAACGGCCCGGGTCATTACCGTACAGGCCAAAGGGTCCCCCGCAGTTACCTGGAGCTTTCATCAAAAACAGGCCGTCGAATGCGAGGTCAACACGCTGGCAGACGGGCTGGTTACCCGGGTACCGCCTGTGCTGGCACTGAATATGCTTTGGAAAAATGTGGACGATGCCTGGCTGACTTCCGATGACGAACTCCTTGCGGCCACACACGCCTTGATGCAAAGCGCGCATGTCCTTGTGGAACCCGCCGGCGCGGCATCCCTGGCAGGGGCCTGCCTGCACAAGGGAACCATACGCCACAAACGGGTCGTTTTGATTCTGACCGGTGCCAATATCAGCAGCGAATTATTCAAGGAGGTGCTGGAAACCGAACCCATCATATAGCCCCCTGGAAGCCGGATTTTCCGAACCACCGCCGCACCGGCCTTCATGCCAATGCCCGGAAGAGGGCTGCATTACGCGGGTTCCGAAAGCCTGCTTGTCATGGGTCGTAATTTTCGGGACAATAGCCCGTCAGCATATTTCAAAATCACACTTCAATCACCCGTTAAAACATCATGACTGACTCTCCCAGACAAATTGCACAATTCCATCTTTCCAAAGGATTTATTGCGGCTCTCGATCAAAGCGGCGGAAGTACGCCCAAGGCCCTGAAAATGTACGGAGTGGATGAAACCGAGTATTCCGGGGAGGATGAGATGTTCGAAAAAGTGCATGAAATGCGCACACGCATTATGACCAACCCTCACTTCACCAGTGACCGTATTCTTGGCGCGATCCTGTTTGAAAACACCATGGACCGTCAAGTCGAAGGAAAACCGACGGCCAGATACCTGTGGGAAGAGAAACAAATCCTCCCCATTCTGAAAGTCGACAAGGGCCTGGCAGAGGAAACCAACGGGGTCCAGATTATGAAACCCATGCCTGACCTGGAGGCCCTGCTGGACAAGGCACGGGCGAACGGGGTTTTTGGAACCAAGATGAGGTCCGTCATCAAAACCGACCATTACCAGGGGATTCATGCATTGGTGTCGCAGCAGTTTGAGGTTGGAAAACAGATCATGGAAAGGGGCCTGGTTCCGATCATTGAGCCCGAAGTGGATATCCACTCTCCCCAAAAAGTCGAAGCAGAAGTGATTTTGTGTGATGAACTGCTCTCAAACCTTTCAGAACTGGCTGGAAATCAGCGGGTGATTTTCAAGCTTACCCTGCCCGAAACCCCCAACTATTACCAGCCCTGTATCGAACACCCCAACGTACTCAAGGTGGTGGCCCTGTCCGGCGGGTACAGTCGCGAAGAAGCCAACCGGCGACTGGCGGAAAACGAAGGCATGATCGCCAGCTTTTCCCGGGCCCTGACCGAGGGCCTGACTGCCCAGCAATCGGACGAGGAATTCAGTCGTACCCTGGACCGGTCCATTGAGACCATCGTCGAGGCATCCCGTACTTAGTGTCTGAGAGAAAATCTCCTCCGCATCCGTCGGAGAGAACCTGCAAAAATTGATTTCAGCCCTCCGGTCACGCAAAATCAGGGGGGCTCTCAGACACTATATAACTCCCCTCTTCCACATTTGATGTCCAAGTGCCCGTCGGCCTCAATGTCCCCGGTCTGCCAGGGTGTGACCATCACCGAAGTGAGCGAAATGGAGATTGCGGCGGAAGAAGCTGGCCAAGCGTCATCCCGCTGGAAAGACAAGCCGATGAAGTCTGAAAATTCATGAAACACCTCCGACGGCCCGGGCTCTACGAAAACCTGCTGACCGAGGAACTGGTATCGGAAATCACCGCCCGTGAACAGGAAAACTGGGAGATCCGTACCGATTCGGCGGACCGGTCCATTCGCCCTGCATTGCTGGCACATCACATCTACTGCCATGTTCGCCGGACACTGGAGAGCATGCAAGGGTCTGCAAAGGAGCAGGCCCGGCTGGTGAACCAATTGATCGATGTGCTGCTTGAATACCGAACCACCCGCGAAGGAGAACGAATATCCGAAGCCATCGAACTGCTTCTTGAGGCCATTGAACCGGCCAACTCGTGGGTCGGCCCACTGCCCCGCCCGACCCTTTCCATGCGCCGCACGGGATTGCTGGTCAACGGCAGGGGGGACGTCCGGATTTCGGGGGAAATTGTGAAAGAAATCCCCAGCGCAAACCGAATCGATCTGTTATGCGCGTTCATTCGTTATTCCGGGCTGCGCCTGTTCCAGCGCGAACTCGAAGAACGAAGGCGGAACGGAGCACAAGTGCGCGTCATCACCAGCGTATACACGGGGACCACCGAACGCCGTGCCCTCGACACGCTGGTAGAACTCGGCGCTGAGGTCAAGGTGTCATACGATACCAGCCGAACACGGCTCCATGCGAAGGCCTGGCTGTTTCATCGTGACAGCGGGCTTCACACGGCCTACATCGGATCCTCCAACCTCACTCATTCGGCCCAGGTGGATGGGCTCGAATGGAATGTGCGGGTGAGTTCGGTGGAAAACTCCGAAGTCATCGAACATTTTGAGGCAACGTTCGAACAGTATTGGCTGGAGCCTGAATTCGAAAAATATGACCCCGAACACGATGGGGAACGACTGGACCACGCCCTGTGCAAACCGCAACCTGTCTATCCGGGACAAACTCCAGATCCCTGGTTGTCGATTGATTTCACTCCAAAACCCCATCAGGCTATTGCGTTGGAGGCACTGGAGTCCGAGCGGAACCGGGGGCACCACCGCAATCTTGTCGTCGCCGCCACCGGCACCGGGAAAACCTGGATCGCGGCATTCGATTTCATGCAGCTGCGCAGGAAGAACCCCGGCTACTCCCTGCTCTTCGTTGCACACCGAGATGAAATTCTCCGTCAAAGCCGAAAAGTATTCCAGCTCGTCCTGCAGGAACCGGATTTTGGAGAACTGCTGGTCGGCGGCGAGCACCCAACGGTGGGCCACCATGTGTTTGCATCCGTACAGTCTCTTGGCAATCGCATGGATCGCCTGGAACCCGGGGATTTCGATGTCATCATCGTGGACGAGTTTCACCATGCCGCCGCCAGCAGTTATGAACGCCTGTTGACTCACTTCCAGCCTGAAATTCTTTTGGGATTGACGGCAACTCCGGAACGTGCTGACGGCAAATCGATTCTGGCCTGGTTTGATGGCCGCATCGCTTACCAGTCACGGCTCTGGGATGCCCTGGACCAGGGACTCCTGTGTCCTTTTCACTATTTTGGCATCCACGATCCCACGGATCTCTCCGGGGTAAGGTTCCAGCGCGGAAGGTATCTGCCAGGAGACCTGGACAATCTGCTGACCGGTGATGATATGCGGGCACGACGCATCCGTGATGCGGTCATGAAATACGTGACCGACCCGCACAGAATGAGAACCCTCGGATTCTGCGCCGGGATTGCCCATGCCCATTTTATGGCAGACAAATTCTGCCGTTTTGGCTTTTCGGCCGTTGCACTGGATGCCAGTACCCCCACCCGTGATCGCATTGCCGCCAAGGAACGATTGAGACGGGGGGAGATACGGGCCATCTTCACCGTGGACCTGTTCAACGAAGGCATCGACCTGCCCGAAGTCGATACGCTGCTCCTGCTCAGGCCAACAGAAAGCGCAACCGTGTTTCTCCAGCAACTCGGGCGGGGCCTGCGTTGGTCGAATGAAAAGCCAATACTGACCGTCCTTGATTTTGTGGGGCAGGCAAGACGGGAATACCGATATGACATTCGCTATCGGGCATTACTGGGAGGAACCCGGCATCAGGTCAGGCAGGCCATTGATGCCGACTTTCCCATGCTCCCGCCTGGATGCTCCATCCGGCTCGACCGGATTGCGAAAAAAACGATACTCGACAACCTGAAACAGGCCATATTCAATGCTTGGGGATGGATGGTCGAGGAGCTGCGAACCCTGGGCCCGGAAACCCGGCTGGTCGATTTTTTGCAGGACGCGAATGTGGATATGGATGAGGTCTACCTTAAACCCCAGAAAGGCCACTGTTTTACAGAACTTCGTCGACAGGCCGGCTTTGTCACGGAATCGGTTCAGGAACCGCACATTTCGGTACAACGTGCCATTGGCCGACTGCTCCACGTGGATGATCCTGAACGCCTGGAAACATGGTTGAAGATTCTGAAAACCGGCCATCCCCATCCAATCTCCAGCCTGCAGGGGCGGGAGTATCGTTTGGGACTGATGCTGTTTGCCATTCTGGGCGGGCGCGGCAACCCGATTTCCAATGCAGACCCATTGCTCCGATGTATTCAAGATTCCATCGAACTGCACCGGGAGTATTGCGACCTGCTGGAAATCCTCCTGGATCGAATACGCACGGTACCCCAATCTCTCAATCCGTCCTCAGTGGTCCCCCTGAAAAGCCATGCCACCTATACTCTGGGAGAAATCATGGCGGCCTGCCATCAAACCACCCAAAAGGATGCCATCCATTTGCCCCAGACTGGAGTCCTGTGGGACAAATCGACACAAACGGACCTGCTGTTTGTCACCCTGGAAAAAACGGACAAGCACTTCTCCCCGTCTACCCGTTACGCCGACTATCCAATCTCGCCTACTTTGTTCCACTGGGAAACCCAGAACCACACCACGGCAGACTCCCCCACCGGCCAGCGATACATCCGGCATTCGACACAAGGGTCGAAGGTCATCCTGTTCGTGCGCGAACGAAAAAAGTCGGTGGGAGGGAAAACGGTTCCTTACCATTGCCTGGGCGAGGCACATTATCAGGGCCATGAATCGGAACGACCCATGAAGATACGCTGGAAACTGGATCGCCCCATGCCAGGATGGCTGTACCAGGCCGGAAAAGTGGTGGCGGGATAAAACGGATTTCAGCCCCCCTGTGACACTGGGGGAGAGACCCGGACTCCCCACCATCGGTCCATTCGAAGGATTGCTGCCGGTTGCAGAAAAAAAAGGGGAACGTGATGAACCTGTCCGTCAAGTGACTGTTTTCGGGATTTCCCGTGTCCTTTTGCGGATGAACTCCAGCAATGCCTGATCCAGGGACGGGTCCATCGCAGGGGCTTCGTAACGATTCAGCCAATCCCGGGCCTTGTCAAGACCCACCACCGTTGAATCCTTGCTTCCGTCTTCCTCCCACTGCTCATAGGTCACATTGTTTTGCGACGGGAAGATAAACAGGTTGCTTTTTCGGGTATGGGCGGCTCCAAGGAAATGCCCCCCTGGTCCCACCTGCTTGACCGTCTCGAAAATCTCTTCCAGGTCGTCGAAGGAATTTCCCTGGGCAAAGTGATAAAACGCATCCAGCTGTTCAAAATCAATCAGCGTTTTGGCGTAGCTTTGGGTCAGCGAGCCTTCGATCAGGCCACCGGACATGGTCAGCCAGTTTGCTTCGGACAAAAAGCAGGGCATGATTCCCCACATCGAGTCGTAGCCCGCCTGTATATCCACACACTTTGAGGTGGCCACATTCATGATGGCCCGGTGAGGCAGGCGGTATCTCCTGGCCATCTGGTTGGCCATAAACTGCACCATGGCGGAATCCGGTGAACCATGGACCGGAGCACCGGTGTTCAATGCAACTGTCATCGATGGCAGGCCAAACAACATCGGGCATCCCGGCCGTACGATCTGGGCAAATGCAATGGCAATCAGTGCTTCCGCCACCACCACGCCAATGGTTCCGACATTGCTGGCCGGGGTGCTTGCCGCAGTCATGGAAAACGGGGAAACCAGTACGGCCTGGTTGTTTTGTGCATACACTTTCAGTGCATCCAGCATCGTCGAGTCCCACACCAGGGGAGAATTGCCATTGATCAGGGAACTGGTCACCGTATTGTTGGTGGCAAACTCCTCCCCAAATACAATTTTCATCATCTCCACGGTATCTTCTGCCCGGTTTCGCGCGGTCACGTTCCCGACGATAGGTTTGTCTGAATATTTCAGGCCGCTGTATGCCATGTGCAGATGCCGATGAGGGACCGAAATATCCACCGGTTCCACAATCGGCCCCCCGGCGATGTGCACGGAGGGGGCCATGTGATTCAGTTTTTGGAAGTTATTCAGGTCATCCAGGGTTGCATAACGACGTTCGCCCTCCATATCCAGCACAAATGGCGGACCATACGATGGGGCAATGACCGTATGGCCATCACCCACCTTCACGGTACGGTCCGGGTTTCTGGCATGCTGAATATAGGAAGACGGTGCGTGCCCGATCCGTTCCATCAGTGAATCCCTGCCGATGCGGACTCGCTGTCCATGAATCTCGGCATCTGTCCTGCGCCAGAACTCCAGCGATTCTTCATCCCTGAAATCGCACCCGACCTGCTCAAGGACCCGCATCGCGAAGTCATGCACGAGTTCAACGCCCTCTTCGTTGAGCACCTCGTAGATGGGAATATTCCGGACCAAGGGTGGATGGTGAACCGGTACTGCGTTTCGGATCTGTTCCCTTTTACGGAGTCTTCCGCCTTTTCGCCGTGGTTTTTCTTCAGATTTCATGGGTCATCATTCATCGCTGGCAGTCTTTCCGGTTTTACCCGGGTCCTGTCCGACTGTCCTGCAACTGTACCGAAGGGATATATTGGGGGCAACCGAAAAAACCCGATGCCAGGGGTAAACGGTTCCCGAATTCCAGCACAACCTCTCTTTGGCACTCCCTGAACACCTTATAGACAGTGCATAGACAGCCCAGTGAACCGGAAACCGATCCCTCCAGAGGGACTATTTTCCCCTGGCAGGCCCACAAGGGCGTACAAAACACCCGGGATACCGGCATCCCTGATTTTATCGTGCTGTGCCGGCTGTTTCCGGGTATTATGGGCTCCCGGCGCATGGTTATTCAGGGACAGCGCGGTGGAATGGTGCTCTTTACGGAGCTGGAGAAACATTCATTTTTCCCGTGCAGCGTTCCCCGGCACCCCCTGTTTCCGCAAACAACCCCCCGGAACTCGTCTTCCCTGTGTCAGATGCCTGTGGATAACTTTGTGGATTAAATTGAATATACTCTTGGGAAGTCATTCTGCCGAACCTGCAGTCATTTTTTCAGGACAGCCAGATATCTTTTTTTTGTATTATTATCAATGAGTTAGATTCATATAGATGTCATTTCTGATGTTCCGGTCTATCCGGGCAGCCAAAACCGGCTCAAACCGTCAATGTGCAAAACTTTTTTTAAACAGAAAAAACAACAACTTATAAGGTTAAATAAAATTGATAGAAGAAGAAGCGTCAACAAGTGAAGTTTTTCCCATGCCCTGCCCGTTATGGCGTCGTTGCAGTGCCATGGCCTACGATGCAATTTTGCTTTCATGCATTGTATTCATTGCCTGGCAGCCCGTCCCGCTTCTGCCTGAAATAATAAACCCCAAAATCAGTCATGCTTTTCGGCTCGGGTACCTCATTTTGGTTTGTTTCCTGTTTTTCGGATGGTTCTGGTGTCACGGAGGCCAAACACTGGGGATGCGAGCCTGGCGAATCAAACTGGTCCGACTTCATGCCCCGGATACGAGTCCCGTCACCTGGGGCATGGCGTGGATGAGATTCATCTCATCCATTTTATCCTGGGCGATATTCGCCATCGGGTATTTCTGGTCGGTATTTCACCCAAACAAACTGGCATGGCATGATATACTGTCGCAGACAAAACTGATGGTTATCGCTCCATCCCGTTCTCCAGGCCGTTGATGGCTTGTATTTATTTCCGGCTTGTATTTGTTTCCGTAAAAATCACGCATATCCGCTTTTGGTTCTTTTTCTGAATACGATTAACGGATTCCATTAACAGACAGCCTTCCACAAACCAAGCAGCAGACCCCGGTAAAGGCACGACTCTTTCAGGTCCAAAACAATGGATTTAACAGAAAATTTTCTTAAACTGGTACAGATCATCTTCGTTGACCTGGTTCTGGCTGGTGACAATGCCATTGTCATTGGCCTCGTGGCGGCGAAATTCAACAAGGACTTTCGACGCAAAGTCATCCTGTATGGAGTGGGGGTAGCGGTACTCCTTCGGATTGTATTTGCCCTGTTAACCGTCCAGCTGCTTGCCATCAAAGGATTGCTGCTTGTAGGGGGCGCACTGCTGTTGTGGATTTGCTGGAAGTTGTGGCAGGACCTGAGGGAAAGCGGCAACCATGACAAGGCACACCAGCAAACCGACAAGATCCATGTCAGCGAAAATCCACCGTTGCGCACAGCCATCTTCCAGATCGCCATGGCGGATGTTTCCATGTCCCTGGATAATGTGCTTGCCGTAGCGGGCATTGCAGACGGGCACAGTGGAATCCTGGTGTTTGGCCTGGCCCTGTCCGTGGTTTTCATGACCGTGGCCGCTTCCGTCATCTCCGAGACGTTACAGAAACACCGCTGGATCGGCTATGTTGGTCTGGCCATCATCTTCTACGTGGCAATACGAATGTTGTACGATGGCTATCAGCAATTGGCGCCCATGCTGTAGCAATCCGGCCGCCAGGGCACGCGTCGGGGGACACCGCCTTTTCAAAACACCCCTTCCGGTAAGGTTATTTCTGCTTGCCGGGCTCTTGAGTGAAGGCTCTGCGGGACCCGTCGTGCACGCCTCCATGCGGTAACGGCCAAAAGCCCTGGAACATGGCAGGTTTCAGGTTGTACGGCCCAGCCTCCCATCCCCCGCGACAGATTTCCGGGTCGGATGGGCACGTTTCAGCATTTCAACCGCGGGCAATACACCCCCCTCCAGGTATTTGAGAAAGGCCCCCCCTCCAGTGGAAATATAGGAGATGGATTCCGATAATCCGAACCGGTCCACCGCGGCCAGTGTATCTCCCCCCCCTGCGATGGAAAATCCATCCGACCCGGCAATGGCGTTCCCCAATTGCCGGGTACCCGATGCAAACTGCTCGAATTCAAACACACCCACGGGGCCATTCCAGACGACTGTGCCCGCTGATCTCACCATCTCGCAATATCGCTCCGCCGTGGCCGGACCAATGTCCAGTATCATGTCGTCATCCGCGACGGCGGATACGGGGACGATTCTGGCTTCTGTCTCGCTGGAAAATGATTTGCCCACGACAACATCCGTTGGAATCGGGATTTCTCTTCCCCTGGCCCTGGCCGCATCGGCCAATGCCTTCGCCTGATCAATCAGACCCCGTTCGTACAAAGACCTGCCGACACCATATCCCGCTGCCGCAATAAAGGTGTTCGCAATGCCGCCCCCTGGAATCAACCGGTCCACAACATGAATCAAGGCATTCAGTACCGTCAGTTTGGTGGACACCTTGGCCCCTCCAACGATCGCAGTCATGGGACGTAAGGGTTCAGAAAGTGCCCTGTCCAAAGCACCCAGTTCCCGGGTTAACAAGGGCCCCGCACAGGCCATGGGAGCGTACAGCCCGACCCCATAGGTGGAAGCCTGCACACGATGAGCCGTTCCAAATGCATCCATGACATAGACATCACACAAGGCGGCGTAAGACCTGGAAAGACCGGCATCATTAGACTTTTCTCCCGGGTTAAAGCGAACATTTTCCAGCAGTTCCACCTGACCACAGGCCAGATCCGGCATATTGTCCAGATAACTGGAATTCAGTCTTACCTCCTGGTCCAGTGTGTGCGAAAGGTACTCTGCCACCGGTCCCAGCGAATATGCCGCATTGTACTTGCCTTCTTCGGGCTGACCCAAATGGGACATCAGCAGGACCCTGGCCCCTGCATCACGGGCCAGCCTGATGGTCGGCAAAGAGGCCTCAATCCGGTTTGCAGAGACGATTCTTCCGTCCGCAACCGGAACATTCAGGTCCTGCCGGATTAACACCCGCCTGCCAAACAGATCAAGGTCAGAGAGTTGCCGGATATTCATCGTTACCAAATTATTGCCATGGACCCTGTCTGGCCAACCCCATGGCTGCCATCAGGGACATCGGACGGTTCCGGAAGATCGATATACCCGGGTAGTCCCATAAGGGGTTCGGGAGCCAGCCTGCCACCCGTATACCGTGCAGGGCGCGGTATGCTTCACAATGTGGCAGAGGGGCCCGGACCAGCCGGAACCAGTCGGTCAGCCTGCATTCATCAGTGCTGTGGTGACATCCAGCATGCGGTTGGAGAACCCCCATTCATTGTCGTACCACGAACAGACCTTGACCAGTGTACCGCCGGTCACCCGGGTCATGCCGGCATCCACAGTGGACGAAACCGGGACATGGTTAAAATCCACTGAGACCAGCGGGGCATCGCTGTAGTCCAGGACTTTACCGTCTGCAGCATCCTTGAGAATCTGATTGATTTCATCTGCGGAGGTTTCCCGGGCGGCGACAAAGGTAAGATCCACTACGGATACATTGATCGTCGGCACTCTTACCGAAAACCCGTCCAGTTTCCCGTCCAGTTCCGGGATAACCAGGCCCACCGCTGCCGCTGCACCGGTCTTCGTTGGAATCATTGAGCTTGTGGCAGACCGTGCCCGTCTCAGGTCACTGTGATAGACATCGGTCAGTACCTGGTCATTGGTATAGGCATGTATGGTGTTCATCAAGCCATGGACCACCCCCACCGAGTCATTGAGGGCCTTGACCAAAGGTGCCAGGCAATTCGTGGTGCAGGAGGCATTGGAGATGACCGTGTCGGTGGATTTCAAAATACCGTGATTGACACCATACACAATCGTTGCATCCACATCCTTCCCTCCCGGTGCCGAAATGATGACCTTCCTGGCTCCGGCAGCCAAATGTCCGCCGGCTTTCTCCTTTGAAGTGAAAAATCCCGTGCTTTCATGGACCACGTCAATACCCAGATCTCCCCAGGGCAACCTGGAGGGGTCCCGTTCGGCAAAGACAGCAATCCGGTCTCCGTTCACAACGATATGATCCTCCCCGGCTTCAACGGACCCCGGGAACCGGCCATGGGCCGTGTCATACTGTGTAAGATGCGCATTCGTATCGGCATCCCCCAGGTCATTGACGGCCACGATTTCTATTTCATCGTTTCCGGATTCATATTTGGCCCGCAATATATTTCGACCAATACGCCCATACCCATTTATTGCTACTTTAATTGTCATCATCAACACTCCAAATAAAATTTCCCGGCACCGGGATACAGGATTATCCTCCTGTCATCCCGACAACCGCCTTTACAACGTTTTCCACGGTAATTCCCAGATAATTGAACACGTCGTCTGCCGGGGCAGACTCTCCGAAAGTATGGATTCCCAGGACCTTGCCCCCGGTTCCGGCGTATCGGAACCAGCCATCCGTCACCCCGGCTTCCACCACCACCCTGCGGGTGACCCGGGAGGGCAACACGGATTCACGGTAGTCCGGGCCCTGGGCATCAAACCGGTCCGTGCTGGGCATGGAAACCACCCTGATCGCAATCTCCACCAGTTGCCGTGCCGCTTCCACGGCCAGTGCGACTTCCGAACCGGTGGCAATAATAATCACATCGGGTTCCCCCTCGCAATCCCGCAACACATAACCTCCACGGGATATGTTGTCGAGCTGGGACTGGGTTCTTTGCTGATGAGGCAGGTTTTGCCTTGAAAAAACCAGGGAAAAAGGCTGCTTTGAAGATTCGCAGGCCTGCTGCCAGGATACGGCGGATTCAACGGCATCACAGGGCCGCCATACGGACATTCCGGGAATCAATCGCAAAGTGGCCAGTTGCTCCACCGGCTGGTGAGTCGGCCCATCTTCCCCCAATCCCACCGAGTCGTGGGTAAAGACGAACAGCGATGGGATTTTCATCAGTGCAGCCATCCGCAGTGCATTGCGGGCATACTCGGAAAACATCAAAAATGTGGCGCCATAGGGTTTGAATCCACCATGCAGTGTAATCCCGTTGACAATGGCGGCCATCGCGAATTCCCGGACACCAAAATAGATATAATTGCCGGAGGCTTCTTCTTCGATACTCTTCGAACCCGACCAATAGGTTAAATTGGACCCGGTCAAATCCGCAGAACCACCGATCAACTCGGGCAAATACGGGCCCAGCTGTTCAATGGCGTTGAGCGAAGCCTTTCTCGATGCGATGGTTTCCTGTTTTTCTGCCGTCCGGGCGGTGACCTGCCAACAGGTTTCCTTCCAGTCCCCCGGAAGATTCCCGGATGTGCGTCGCGTGAACTCTGCAGCAAGCGCCGGAAATTCCTCCTGGTACCGACTGTACTTTTCCTGCCATAGCCGTTCCGCCGCTGCCCCCCGTTTTTGTGCATTCCAGGCATCGTAGATGTCCCGGGGAATCTCAAATGGGGAATGCGTCCAATGGAGTTGCGCACGGGCCCGCTGCACCTCCTCGTTTCCCAGCGGTGCGCCATGGCTGGCTTCCTTGCCTTGCTTGTTGGGCGAACCGTAACCAATCACGGTCTTGCAGCAGATAATAGTGGGTTTTTCCGTTTCAGCCCGGGCCATTTCAATGGCCCGATACACCGCATCGGGGTCATGCCCATCAACATCGCCCAGGACCTGCCATCCGTAACTTTCAAAACGCATGGCCGTATTGTCGGTAAACCAGCCCTCCACCGGCCCATCGATAGAAATCCCGTTGTCGTCATACAACGCCACCAGCTTTCCCAGTTTCAGCGTTCCCGCCAGGGAGCATCCTTCATGGGAGATTCCCTCCATTAGACAGCCATCCCCCAGAAACACATAGGTAAAATGATCCACGATCTCATGACCGGGGCAATTGAACTGGGCTGCCAGTGTTTTTTCCGCAATGGCCATGCCAATCGCATTGCACAATCCCTGTCCCAGGGGGCCGGTGGTGGTTTCAACCCCCGGTGTATACCCATATTCCGGATGCCCCGGGGTCTTGGAATGCAGTTGTCTGAACCGTTTGATTTCCTCAATACCGAGGTCGTAGCCGGTCAGGTGCAACAGCGAGTAGATCAGCATGGACCCATGTCCATTGGACAGTACAAAGCGGTCACGATTCGACCAATCGGGATTTCCTGGATGATGGTTCAAAAAATCCGACCACAATACTTCCGCAATATCCGCCATCCCCATGGGTGCCCCGGGATGACCCGAATTGGCTTTTTGAACCGCATCCATGCTCAACGCACGAATCGCATTCGATTTTGTTCTTCTGTTTACTTGAGACATGTCAACCGGTGAAGGGTATTTGGGTTAATTTTAGGGGTCCAGCCTGTTTTCGCTCTGGGAAAAATGATGCAATAATTTGGCCCCTGGCAGGAAAATGGGTTGTCTTCAGTCTGAAAAATACGACGTATCAGTATCTTGTGATCTGTAATCCGTTCAGATACCTGTCACTATAATATAGCGGTTTTTTCCCATCCACCCAAGCCTAAATCAGCCAAATACCACGGAAAACTGTTCCGCAGTTTCTGGATGGACGGACAGCCTTTCCGGTTTGCAGACATCCACCCCGACAACACGATTTGCACAGGAAGAAATTCATCAGCCTGAAACGGACCGCGGCCACTGGCTCCGCACCCCTAATAGGGTGCAGACCGGGATATTTTACTGTTTGAATCGATCCAGTCGACCCACTGTTGGAGAAGTCGCTGGTTTACAGCTGCCACCACCGACCTCTTTCGCAGTTTCCCGCAGTCCAGTGGCAAACCGGAAAGCGATGTGGCCGCCCCCCCCGCCTCCAGCAAAATCAGATAGCCTGCCGAAAAATCCCACAGTTTCTGTCCTCCGTGGAGATAGAGCTGGATTCTCCCTGCCGCCAGCCAGCACCACTCCAGAACCGACGAACCCAGATTCCGCTGTGAACGATAGGGAGGACACCATACGAGTTGAGAGGCCAGTTCACCCACCAGTCTTTTGTAATCGATATTGGCAATACAATCCGACAATTCTCCGGTATCCGGACAACGCAGAGGCAACCCGTTCAACCGGGAGCCCTTTCCCTTCTCGGCCGAGAAGCACTCCTCCCTGACCAGATCATAGACCACCGCAAGCACGGGAGACCCATTGATCACGAGGGCGAGACTAATACCGTAAAACAGAAATCCCGCAGCAAAATTGGTGGTCCCGTCCAATGGGTCAAGTACCCAGAACCCCTCCTCACTGTTTTCACAAATCTCTACCTGCTCACTGTGTGGCATTTCTTCGCCGATAAATCCAAACCGCGGCCACCTGGTATACAACGCATGTTGCAGGTAGTCCTGAATGGTTTGATCGACTGCCGTCACCAGACTGCCATCCAGCTTTTTCTGTGAAACCAGGCCGTCCACCAGGGTTTCCGGAATGATCGTTGCGGACTGCTTTACCTCACGAATAACTTCTTCAATCCGGGGCAACCCGAAATTGGCACTTGGTGTATTGGTAACCACGCTATTTTGATCAACCCCGTCGTCAGCAAGACATTTCAGAACCGGAATGATCCGGGCTCTGCCCTGATTCGAATATACCCCAGCAGACCGGCATTGTCTAAAGAGAAGTTCGACACTTTTCAGCCTTCCATTTCCCCAACCATCCAGTTCCATGCCTTCCCGAGTTCCGGTGTTTTCACCGGCAGGCATTGGTTTCAGGTTTTCTCACTGGATAAAGGACCCTGGAGCGGGGTTTTGAGAAACAATCTCTCCAGGGGATTAAAATGACAGGGAATCCGACTCCGGGTCCTGGGAAATATCCGAAGTCAAGCATCCAGGTACCGCCTGGATGCGGGTGCAGGATGGACACTTCTGAAATCATCCCGCAACTGCTCAGCCAGTGCTGACTGACGGGCCAGGATATCCTCGAGGTCCGAGGCCCCGTCGGACAATTGACACTCCACGCGGGACATGCGTTCAAGCTGCTGGATCATCTCCGGTATTCTTGCCTGCATGGGAAGATGCCGGTCCCGTGGTACAGGGCCGGCTGCGCCATCTCCCTGTCTGTCACTTTCGGTCGGGCCTTCTCCAGGCAGGTCCTCATCCGGTTCGAAGGCAGAAAATCGATCACGAATACCTTGCGTAAGGGCCCTCAACCCCTCAAGTTCCTGTCTCACATCGGCCAGGGCCACTTCCAAACGGACCCGCCCCTGCTCAAACTCGTCCGCATAGCGCACCATATCGTGGTCCATGTCTGGCGGATTCTGGACCGGCGCGCCATTTTCGCCATCCACCAACCTGTCTGCCGCCGCTTCTTCTAACCAGGTCACGCGGTCGGGGAGCAATAATTCAACAATCTTCGTGAGTGTTCGGACATGGTCCCTGTCTGCCCCGTGGGTCAATCCCAGGTCGAATGCCAAACCATCATGCACCTCTTCCATCACATCCAGCAGACTGCTGCCCACAGCCCCGGAATTTTCCCCTACATTGGCTTCGAGCAACTGTTCCACTGCGCAACCCAATCGAACGACCTCATCGTGGCCGGCAGCGGAAGCCCGGCTCGTCAGGGTTTGGAACTCGCTGCGGATGTTCCCCAGTATTTCCGCAGAGATTCCATGGGTTCTCCATTGCAAAAGGTGGGCTTTAAACCGGGAGAGCACGGCTTCGCGTTCCCGGGAAAAATCATCCACTGGCTCCGGAGCAGACCCTGCTTCCCCGTCATGGACACAAACCGGGGTTTCAGGGCAGGCATCCAACGGGTCAATGCCCGCTACCAGACTCTCCAGCATTGTCCGGGCCGATTCGGCAATGGCCCCGGGCCGGACCGGTTCCAGTGGTTCTGAACCCAGACCAATGGACATGGCGACCAGTGCTATTTTTTCCTTCTTCTCCCTGTCCAGGCCAATCCCCCGGGTTCGGATGCGGGACAGAACCCCGGCGGCATTTTCCGACAGTTGGCCCATCCGGTCTTCATTGCCAAACCACCCTGCCATCGTATTGAAATGCCCTTCAATCTGCCGCAAGTCGTGCGGGGCCTCTCCACAGGCGCCTGCATCTGCCAGCATCGCATCGATGTCATTCAGCAAAGCTGCCCTTGTCCGGGAATATTCCGTGCTGTCCCGACGGTTGCCTTTTGCTTCTCCCTCTTTTTCATCCTGAACCGTCAACCGGTAAAGTTCCGATTCACATTCAGCGACGGATGCCAACCAGCGTACTGTAACCCTGCCCGGGTCATGCAGTGCCTCCTTCAGCAATGAAACCGAAGACGCAATTCGATGGTCCCCACCACCCTGCACAAGCTGGGCCCGGTCCGTATTCATGTCCTGGATGACACTTCTAAGCGCACCAATCAGACGCCCTGCCCCCCCGAGACCCGTCTCCCTGTACAATCGGTCCAGCGTATCGAGGTCCGCACACAGGGCCCGGGTCGATTCCCCGTCAAGCTTTCCGGACAGGTACTGGTCCAGTCGACTTTCCAGTTCACAGAAGAAACCGGCGTCGATCTTTTTCGAAAATTCAACCATGGAACCCGAAAGCGGTTCGAGCCGGTCCGGTTCTGAACACCCGGTTTCCTCCGGGAACCACTGATTGAGTCCAAAGGCGGTTTTGATCCGGCCAACCTGCCCCGAACAACATAGCCGGGCACCGGCGCTGCCGATAAAATAGAGCATTTTGCGAAGCAGCTCATTCGTCGGGGTATCATCCACATCCACTGGACCGTCCTGCATCCGGCTCATTTCATTGTCAAGTCGGGCGAACAGCACGTTCGTCCCGGAAACAACGTCGGCACGGCATCCCTTGAAAGACTCCATAAATCCGGCGGCAACCCACCAGAATCGCTGATCAGTCTCCAGACGGCTCACTCTTTGCATATGGCCCATGACCTGCGCCATTGCAGCGAGGGAATCGTCCTGTTCAGGATGGTTCAGCCGGCTCAGCAATGCCTTTCGATAGCGTTCCCTCAAATTGGCAGGAGATGGACCCCGCTCTGCACTGGACCATTCGGGCAGGCCCCGGGAAGGAAACATTGGGTCGCAATCCAGCGGAGGATGAAACAGATCATAACCACAGACGGGTTCCCCACCGGACATCTGCCGGATGGCGTTCATTTCATCCACCAGAACAAGGGGAGACCGCGGAGACTGGTTTTCGATGGAGAACCGGTACTCCTGCAATGTCTCCAATCCCCTTTTCAGGCATATCACCCCCTGGTCAAAATCCATGGTCAGGGGACGATCCGCCATTTTCCCGCTGAGCTGTGCCAGATCCCGGGCAAGGAGGCTGGCCGCGTCGAGCCCGGCCATTTCCAGCAACCCCTGGATATGATGGAAGCGGCCTGAAATCCGGTGCATGGTCCCGGCAGGACCGGAAGCATCGGCTTCGCTCAAGGAGACCTTGACCTGCAACAGGAACGGGGTAAGTGCGGATTCGACCCAGCGGTATAGCCGGGGGCTGGATGAAGGAATGCTCATTGATTTGACTGGTATGGGGTTGTACTCGGGATATTCCAATGTCTGGAATCCAGGCGAGACCGGCTGTGCAGACCGACACCGGGACTCCGGGGTACCCGGGCGACCGGCGTCAGGGAGATGGTCCTGGTCATTCCTGAAGTTGACTCCACCCAATCAGTCATGCAACGGATCGCCGACTCCTCCACCGTGAACCTGCTTTGGGCCTCATCGACACTTCGGGTGCCCGGGAATATCGTTTTCATCCGGGAATGATGTCACCATCTTGTCTCGAATAGGCGAATGTACGGTCCCCCTGTGTATAGTGATGGCAACAGGGATCGGTTCCTTTGCGGAAACCACGGAATACTTTTCCGGAACCATACCGACATTCCCCGACCTGCCCTATTGGGAGGGAGGGGCAAACTTTGCAAAGATTTCTGCCCCGGTCAGATCACTTGTTTCGTTTGAAAAGTGATAAAAAGAGGGTTTTTCATCAATGAAGACCTGATGAGTGAAGATCAGGTCCTGATCGGTATCCAACAGGCCCACCGGGATGACATGCCGTCCGTCCTGTTTCATTCGATAAAAAAGATGGCTTCCACATTGACTGCAGAAACCGCGTTCGGCCCATTCGGATGAATCAAATACCGATATGTATTCCTCTCCCTCAAACAGGACTTCTGAACCGCAATTGGTGGCTATGAGCGGGCCGCCGCCCCATTTTCTGCACATGTTGCAATGACATGCCCCCACCTTTTTGCTTACTCTTTCTACTTGAAATCGTACGGAACCGCAGAGACAGCCTCCCGTTCCCCTGTTTCTATCAGACATCTCATTCTCCGCCTGGTAATTTGTCTGGTCCAACCCGGCTTGCCCAATGGATGAGTCCACACTTCCCGGGCAGCAGAATCATTGCTTTCCCTGGTCCTTCCAGCAATCGGGAAAAGAACCACCGTCGCCGGGTCCGGGAAGTTTTCAACACGCCAGGACGTCAAAAATCACCCATCACTCATCCAGTATTCTGGAACGGCTCGAATATACATCAATCGTGCTCAAAATATCGGACTTTAACCCGCGTTTTCAACAAAAAATGATCCTCCATCTGTGGTTGCAGTAGATCGAATCGGCAACTGGACTACTGGCTCCAGATCCCAGGTGTACTATAATCCGGTGCACTGAATCAGGGAAACAGTGCTTCCCGTTCTTCTTCCCCGGCATCCCGCAGGGCTGCTGGTTTGATTTTTTCAAACCAATCCCTTACATTCAGGTTTTGGACGATAACCAAGTTCATGATTTTTAACAAATTTTACAATGGGTTCGCGGTCGGGGAGTCCGTTTTACCCTGTGCAGATCAACCTGTTTTGTACCCGGTGGAACCGGTCCCGGGATGAACCAGACCACGGGTTGTCTTCAGGTTCCGGGACTCTCTTTCCTGTTCGTGAGCGAGAATGCTGAATGAGAGCTCATCGGCCCATCGCCGACCTGTTCAAGTGGGCCCTGGTGACCTCCATCTTGGTTCATCTGTTTGCCGTGCTCGGGATTTCGTTTGCCTTGCCGGCGCTACTGGAGCAAGCGGAAAATCCATTGCCCCAGACACCCATGAAAATCATACTGGTGCCCACGGTGTCAGAGGTTGAACCGGACGAGCACAATACCCTTGCCCAGGCCAACAGCCTCGGAGAGGAAGAGGCCGACACCATGATTCTCAGCCCCCCCTTTCCTACCCCCCCGTCCCTGGAAGAACTCCCTCCAGATGCCCATACCGGACAGATTGACAATTTCCTGCACCGTGAATCCATGGAATCCTCCCAAACAGTCCGTCCTCCCGGAACCGGGAACCCGGGCCTCAGCCGGAAACAGCTGATACAGGAAATCCATCTGGCCTATTTGGATACACAGGCCAGGCCCCGCCAGAAATATGTGAGCACACACTCAAAGGAAAGTCGATACGCAGCGTATATTGAGCAGTGGAGACAGCGGGTGGAAAGAGTCGGAAATCTGAACTACCCGGCGGAGGCAAAATCCCAAAAACTGGAAGGCTCGCTGGTGCTGGATGTTGCCATCAACGCCGAAGGCGGCGTGGAAAATGTGCTCATACTCTCCTCATCCGGACACAAGATCCTGGACGATTCTGCGTTAAGAACAATCAAGTTAGCCGCGCCGTTTGACCGATTCCCTGATATCATCCGGGTGGATACCGATGTGCTGCATATTGTCCGAACCTGGGAGTATCGACATAACAGCCTGACCTCCAGCTATCTTCGGGGGAGCCAATAAACACACCGCCATGCTACCCAATCAGAACAAGGGAAATTATTTCGACAACCAATTCCTGGTGTCCACCCCGCAACTTGATGATCCCAATTTCAGGAAAACCGTCATCCTGATGTGCAAGCATGATGATGAAGGTGCCATGGGAATCGTTGTCAACCGATTGAGCGGGCACAGTGCCAGGGATATTTTCGCGCAGCTGGAAATTGTGATATCAAACGAGGTTCTCACACAGATTCGGGTACACAACGGGGGACCGGTCTTTCCGGAGCTTGGGCTCATTGTCCATACGGACAGGCCTGCAAACTGGGAGGCAACGGTCAAGATTGGCGATGGTCTGAGCCTGACCAGTTCCAAGGATATCCTTTGCGATATTGCCAGGGGTGAAGGCCCTGACCGGGTATTGCTGAGCCTGGGATACGCCGGATGGGAACCGGGGCAGCTGGAACAGGAAATCTATCACAACTTCTGGTTCACCACCCCGACGGACCATGACATCCTGTTCACACAGGACGTGAACAGCAAGTGGGAAAAGGCCGCCAGTCTGATCGGAATCGATACCCGAAAATATTTTCACCAGATCGGTCATGCCTAAATAAATGGAACCGAAAACGACCCCGTTTCAGGAAAAAAAAGACAGGCGTAAAAAAAGGGTTCTCGGATTTGACTATGGTTTGAAGCGAATCGGCACCGCTTCAGGCAATTCGGTTACGGGGACCTGCCAGGGCCTGATGACGGTGTCCGCCAGGGATGGGAACCCGGACTGGTCCGTGATCGCCCGCCTGATTGAGGAGTGGAAACCCGGACAACTGGTGGTTGGACTGCCCTTGTCCATGGAGGGGGATGAAACGGACATGTCCCGGTCCGCCAGGGGATTTGGTGCGATGCTGGCGGCAAAGAGCGGTCTGGACGTATGCTTTGTCGATGAACGACTGACCTCCATGACTGCGGACCATTTGCTGCAGGAATCCGGCCGGCCAGGAAAAAACCAGCGCAAACGCCATAAAACCGCTCGGGATAACCTGGCTGCGGAGTTGATTCTTCAGACCTATTTCGACGACAATCAGGGCATGGGAGGCGCCATCAACATTGAGCGAGTGATCAAGGAAATGGCGGAGCGTATTGCCACCCTGGACCTGTCCAATCCCCTTTTGATCGGCATTCACACCGGGGGCGTATGGGTGGCCAGCCACCTGCAGCGCGAACTGAATATTTCCAGCCAGCTGGGCATGCTGGATATTTCCTTTTATCGCGACGACTTTACCCGGGTAGGCCTTCATCCTGAAGTCAAGTCATCGGAACTGCCCGATCCGGTGGAGGGCCGCAATGTCATCCTTGTTGATGATGTTCTGTATTCCGGCCGAACCGTCCGGGCAGCCATGAATGAAATTTTCTCCTACGGCCGGCCCTCCAGGGTGACCCTTGCGGTACTCATAGAACGCCCGGGCAGGGAGCTTCCCATCCAGCCCGATATCGTGGGCAGCCACCTTGTTCTGGATGACAATGAACAGGCCAAACTGACGTGCAGGAACGGCAGTTTGAAACTAAACATCATTCGACCCGGAAACACTCATGAGAGCCCCTGACAGCTCCATCCAGTTTGATGAAAACGGCAACCTCAAGCACTTCCTGACAATCAATGGGCTGACCCGAAAGTCCCTGGTCAATATCCTTGATACGGCGGAATCATTCATCAATTTCGGCCACAGAGAAATCAAAAAGGTCCCGTTGTTGCGTGGAAAAACCCTCGTCAATCTTTTTTTTGAGCCAAGCACCCGAACCCGCACAACGTTTGAAATCGCAGGCAAACGGCTTTCCGCCGACGTGATCAACCTGAATGCATCCCGGATGTCCACCACAAAGGGAGAATCCATTCTGGATACCGTGCGCACACTCGAAGCCATGCATACCGACTTGTTCATCGTTCGCGACAGGGCCAGCGGTGCCGCCCACCTTATTGCCGCCCACCTGCCAGACAATATCAAGGTTATCAATGCAGGGGATGGGCGTCACTCGCACCCTACCCAGGCCATGCTGGACATGTTCACCATACGCCAGAAGAAACCGGACTTCTCCCGGTTAAAGGTCGCAATCGTCGGCGACATACTGCACTCCAGGGTTGCCCGTTCTCAGATTCATGCGCTGAATATTCTGGGTGTCAACGAGATTCGGGTGATCGGACCCAGAACACTGATTCCCACCGAAATTGAAACCATGGGGGTCACCACCACAAGTGACCTCACTGGTGGACTGGACGGAATTGATGTCATCATCATGCTGCGGATCCAGCATGAGAGAATGGATGGGCAATTGATCCCCAGTGAACAGGAGTATTTCCAACGATACGGGCTCACTGAAAAGAAGTTGCAATTTGCCAACGAGGACGCCATGGTCATGCATCCCGGTCCCATCAATCGTGGACTGGAAATCGCCTCCAGCGTGGCGGATGGCTCCCGGTCTGTGATACTCAACCAGGTAACCAATGGGATTGCCGTTCGAATGTCCATCATGGCAAAGCTCATGGGTGGCCAGGAAAAACGGCGATGAAAACCGTTATTCGCAACGGACAGGTCATTGACCCTGGTAACGGAATTAACGGCATTCGAAATCTATATATCAGCAAGAATAAAATTGTCGGCATCGGGAGTAAACCGGCCGGTTTCACCGCCGACCGGGAAATCAATGCTTCCGGGCAATACGTGCTTCCAGGGATCATCGACCTGTGCGCCAGACTGCGGGAACCCGGCGAAGAGCACAAGGCCACCATCAAAAGTGAAACCCGGGCCGCAGCCAGTGCCGGCATCACGAGAATGGTTTGCCCCCCGGATACGTTTCCGATTATTGACACCCCTGCCATGGTGCACATGATTATCAACCGTGCCCAGGATCTGGGGTATGCCAGGGTGCATCCTCTGGGTGCGCTCACGGTAGGTCTCAAAGGCCAAAGACTGACCGATATGGCCATGCTGACGGACGCGGGGTGTGTTGGCGTCAGCAATGCACAGGAGATCGTCAAAAACACCCTGGTGATGCGGCGTGCCATGCAGTACGCATCAACCTATGATTTACCTGTGTTTCTCACCCCGCGGGATGCCTGGCTCCAGGGAAACGGTGTTGTCCATGAAGGGGCGGTCAGCACGCTCCTGGGATTGCCTGCCATCCCGGAAGCGGCTGAAACCGTCGGGGTTGCCCGGGACCTTGCCCTGATCGAAACCAGCGGTGCCCGAGCACACTTTGACCTGATTTCCTGTGGACGGTCCGTGACCATGATCGCAGAAGCCCGGAACCGGGAACTGCCGGTTACCGCCAGTGTAGCCATTCACCAGCTGCTTTTTTCAGAAAACGATATCGGTGCCTTTGATACCCAGTACAAGGTGATGCCGCCATTACGAACCCGGCAGGACCGGGCCGAGCTGATCCAGGGGGTAGCAAAAGGGCATATCGCCGCCATCTGTTCCGACCACCAGCCCCATGGCGCAGATTCGAAACTGGCTCCATTCAGTGAGGCCGCCACCGGCATCGCCGGTGTCGATACATTATTGACCCTGACCATGAGCCTGGTCAGGAAGAAAAAACTGGACATGGAAACCGCGGTTTCCGCACTGACTGCCCACCCTGCAAGAATACTCGGTACCAATGCCGGTCATCTGGGCCCCGGTGCCCAGGCGGACCTTTGTCTGTACGACCCACAGAAAACCTGGCAACTCGATGAGCACACGATGCGAAGCAAAGGCCGAAACTCCCCCTTTTACGGAGTAAAACTAAAGGGGAAAGTGACCCGGACCATGCTTTCCGGGAAATGGGTATACCGGGAATAATCTCTTGATCCGGAAAGGACACGCCCTGCTACCGGCAATATTACCATTATGTAATCACTTGTTCATCTTGTCGTCAGGATGATCCTGTTTCAATCCCCACACTGTTTAATAATTTTCTGAAATCATGATGAACAACAAATTTATGCTGACGACCCTGAACCGGGGGGGGAACCACACCCCGGCATTGGCCGCGTTTCTCCTTGCCGGGTTCGTCACCGCAGTCGCCCTGCTGACCATTTCCTCCGCGGCAACCTGGGCGAAAAGCGAACCGGCGCATGCCGCCGCGGACCTGGCGCAGATCAACGTCAATGATGGCTTTGCCGAGCTGGTGAAAGCGGTGAAGCCCGCCGTGGTCAACATTTCAGTCACCGGCACGACCATCGTGATGGCCCCGGAACTGCCCTTTCATTTCGAAAACCTGCCACCACAGATCGAAAAGTATTTCAAACGGTTTTTTGGGGAACAACTGAATCCAGGGCAAAACAGAAACCAAAATCGACCCATTGAAAGAAAATCCACAGCGGTGGGTTCGGGTTTCATTATTGACCCGGCAGGTCTGGTGGTCACGAATTACCACGTCATCAAGGATGCGGATGAGATCGAAGTGGTGTTTGACAATGGCACACGCGTTCCTGCTGAACTGAAGGGAACCGATCAGAAAACCGATCTGGCGCTGTTGGAAATCAAGACGGATCATGAGTTGCCCTACGTGGTTTTTGGCGACTCGGACCACGCAGAAGTGGGGGACTGGGTAATCGCCATCGGCAACCCGTTTGGCCTCGGCGGTACCACAACAAGCGGGATCATTTCAGCCCGTGGCCGGAATATCAACTCCGGCCCGCTGGACGACTTCATACAGATTGATGCACCCATCAACCGGGGAAATTCAGGGGGGCCTCTTTTCAATACCAAAGGCGAAGTCATTGGGGTGAACAGCGTGATTTTCTCTCCCAATGGTGGCAGTGTGGGCATCGGATTTGCCATCCCTTCATCCATGGCAGGCAGTGTGGTGACCCAACTGGCGGAAAGCGGCACCGTCCAGCGTGGGTTTCTGGGCGTGGGTATCCAGTCGGTTACCGATGAAATTGCGAAAAGCCTGGGACGCGAGGATTCGAGCGGCGCGCTGGTTACCCAGGTCTATGAAAATACGCCGGCAGAACGCGCCGGTATCGAAGCGGGAGACATCATACTGTCCTTTGGTGGTGAACCCGTCGGGAAGATGCAGGACCTGCCCAAAATTGTGGCACTGACAAAAAAAGACCGGAAGGTGTCGGTTGAGGTCTGGAGAAACGATGCCACCCTGGCACTTGATGTTGTGGTGGGCAGCCACGAAGAATCCGAGCTCGCCCAGAGTGGTCCCGACGGAAAAAAATTGAAAAAAGCCCTGGGCCTGTATCTGGCAGGCATTGACAATGACTCCCTGCAACAATTCGGTCTTGATGGAGACTCCACCGGTGTCATCATTGTCGAGGTGGACCCGGACAGCGAGGCAGAACAGCGCGGTCTTCGGGAAGGCGATATCATCAAGCAGGTGGGTAAAACAGATGTTTTCCAGCCCGAAGACGTCATTCAGGCCATCGACCTTTTCCGGCAGGACAATGAAGAATGGGTACTGCTCCTTATCGAACGGAACAAAAAGACGCGATTCATTGCTGTCCCAATGTCGGCATAACCTCCGGACCCCGCCATGCAAAACAGGGACCGGCCTGTTGTGCACGGCGGGTACAAACTGCATGGAGTCCGCAGGCGTCCCCCCACCCGTTCAACCTGTACAGACCTCTCTCGTTCTGTACCGTCAAAAAGAGGAATTCGGCTGTTGCAGAAATTCGTCCTCTTCAACCGTCGTCTGTCTTTCCAGGATTTGATTCCTGTGGGGAAACCGTCCAAAGCGTTCAATGATTTCCATGTGCCGGATGGCAAATTGAACCCATGCCCCGAGCTTTTCCCTCTCTTCTTCCGGGGCCAGTTCACTTAACTTTCTGAACAGGGACACGCACCGGTATTGATCGTGAAGGTCTTCACTGTGTTCAAACGGCATGTAGGCAAAACCCCGATAGGCACGGTGCAGTTCCTGGTCCCATTCGTTCTCGATCATGGTATTCGAGAAACCAAGCGCCATGGAGTCGAATGCGAACGACTTTGCCGTCCCCCGGTACATGTTTCTTGGAAACTGGTCCAGGGCAATAATCGATGCAAGCAGCCCCGGTGGTGAGACCTGCCATTCCCTCAACCTGCCGTCGGCAATTGCCAGCGTGATGGTTTCAAAGCGCTCTGTGATCTCGCGATCAATATCCGGATTTTTACTCCACCACATCGATTCCTTTTCGCCGCAGATTGTGAGTGTGCTGGAACTGTTGCCGAACCAGAAAACAAGGATGCTTTGAATCGTTTCAGACATGACAGGAACCCGGATTGATCTGGCGGCACTATACACTACCGGACAAAAGAACTATACAATCTCACTACATGAAACCAACTGGATAGGGGAATTATGGCACCAAGGCTGTTTCTGGCGCTCGTCGCACTGATCGCGGTCATGTGGTTCCTGGCCTGGTATCGGCGCGCTCCTCCGGAACGACGCAACAAGTCATTGATTACCGGATTGCTGTACGGCCTTGCGGCTGTACTGTTGCTGCTCGTCGTGACCGGCCGTATTCCCTGGCTGTTTGCCCTGTTCAGTGCCGCCATGCCCTGGATTAACCGGGCATTGACCGTGAAAAGAATCTGGAGCCAGTTCAGCCAGACCAAAGAAACGTTTACCGGCGAAAGCCGTCCACCTCGACCAGACCAAACCATGTCCAGGGAGGAAGCATATGAAATTCTTGGGCTTGAACCGGGTGCCAGCGAAGAAAGCATCATCGAGGCACATAAACAACTGATGCAAAAAATTCATCCGGACCGGGGCGGGTCCGATTTTCTTGCAGCAAAGATCAACAAGGCCAAGGATACACTGTTAACCGGTTAACCGGATTCCAGGTATTGGGAGTGGTACCGGATGGAGGTCAGGCTTCGGGAAAACTTCCCGTACCCGACGGTGGGCGGCAACCTTCCGTGGAATACTCAGATATCCCGCCTCAGTCGTGCGCTCACCGGTTCGGCCATCCAGTTCGGCATCCCCCTGCGTGCGGCGGCCAGTTCGTTCCGGTCATCCGGAGAAAGCCCGGGCAAAACCGCTTCGAGGCCACCCTCAACTTCGTGAGGACCCAGCCATGCCAACGCACGGATGATGTCTCCCGCCTTGCGGTGGGGCGCGGCGAGTTGCCAGCACGGAGCGTGGCGCAATTCGACGGGATGCCTACCGAAGTGCAGCCAGCGGCTAGGGCCGGATGTGAGATAAACCATGCGCACCGGATTCTGGGTGGTCAATCCAAGACGGTTTGCTGCTGAACCGCCGCAGGGCACGACCATCTCGCCCCATAACGCCGAGAGCGCAGCGATCACTTTGCTCAGGCTGGGCGCACGAATGCCAAAACGGGTTTCGATCGGGCGCATGTAGACACCCCGGCAGATGTGCAGCAACTTGCCGGATCGTCCAAACCGCGACAATGCCTGGTCAACAGCAGCCCGGTTACCAAGATGGAGCATCGCACCCGGACACAGCGGCGTGGCCTCCGGGAGGATTTCGGCATATTCCATGATGCGCTTGGGAAGTCCCCGCATGGTTTGGTATCTCCAGAGTAATTTGTCAGAAATTCAAATGGAATACTATCTTTTTACAATGCGTACTGACGAAAACGCTTAATTGGGCTTAAATAAACATCCCGTTGATTATAATGGAAATATCAGGATTTTATTTCTGTAGGCAAGCAAGCGCTTAATTGATGGTTTACTGCTGGAAAAGTGTGTACGTAATCCAGTAATTGGGATTACGTACATTGATAAATATGGTGATGGTGGCCAGGGGCGGAATCGAACCACCGACACGAGGATTTTCAGTCCACTGCTCTACCGACTGAGCTACCTGGCCTTATAATGAAGAAGGAAGCTGCGGATTAAAGAACACGAACGCTCATTAGTCAAGGACTTTACGACCGTACGACCATCCAGCAGATTCAACCGCCGGAGGATACCGCTGTTGGCCCTGCCAGTTTGATTTCTCCCTGGGACAAGACAAAATCCAGGAAAACTCTTGCGGTGACTGACAGCCGTTTGCCCCGGCGATAGACCACATACCATTTTCGCATGATTGGAAAATGTTCCACATTGAGCGCGATCAAGCGACCGGCTTCAAGTTCTAGGTCGACGGTGTGCGAGGAGACAACGGCCAGCCCCAATCCGGCCTCTACACTTTGCTTGATGGTTTCATTGCTGGACAGTTGCACCCCTGGGTTGGGGATTACGCCATGCTCGTCAAAAATACGTTTCATCGCTATGCGCGTACCGGACCCGGGCTCACGCATGACAAACGTTTCTTCTGACATCCGGGTAATGGGAATATTTTTCTGCTGTGCCAGTGGATGTCCGGGGGCCGCAATGATGATTAGCGGATTTTCCATAAACGCACACGCCTCCACATCCAGTTCCTCGGGGGGTTGCCCCATCAGCACAAGGTCCGGTTCGTTGGCCTCCAGCCGCCTGATCAATTTTTTCCGATTGATCACTTCCAGGCTGATGTCCACCGATTTATATCTTTCGCAAAATTCCGAGAGCAGGCGGGTGGCAAAATAGTTCACGGTCGAGGCAATACACAATTTCAACTGCCCCCCCTCTATGCCCCGCAGGCAATTGATGTCGTTCTCAATCTCCACCAGTTGGGCCATCATCCTCCGGCTATGCTGTACCATGACCTGACCCGCTTCCGTGAGGTATACTTTCTTGCCCAACTGTTCGAATAATGAGAAATCAACCATGGATTCCAGCTGTTTGACCTGCATGGAAACGGCTGGCTGGGTGAGATGCAATTCTTCGGCAGCCCGGGTAAAACTCAAACGTCGCGCTACAGACTCAAATACCTGTAACTGACGCATTGTGATATGCAACGCCATAAACTAAACTCCAACTGGTTTTTCTGTGGTATAAATAAACAATTATACCGTTTTATATTATTATTAAGTATACCTTATATAATATTTTTACCTCAACCACCGAAAAATTGCCTGTCCACCTTACTTCCTCAGGCCTGTAAATGTCCCAGTCTCACCCCGTTATTGTCGTAACCGGTTCATCCGGTTCTGGCACAACCACGGTCAAAAGCAGCTTTGAACATTTGTTTTTACGCTACAAAATCAATGCGGCCTATATCAGCGGAGACAGTTTTCATCGACACACTCACGAGGAATTTGTCCGGGCAGTGCAGGAGGCCGAGAAGAATGGCGACCCCTATTTCAGTCACTTCGGGCCCGCCTCCAACAACTTCCACGAACTGGAAAACCTGTTCAGGTCCTATGGTCGGGATGGAACCGGCGACTATCGGCACTATATCCACAGCAAAAAGGAACTCAAGCTGTACAGAAATCGGTTTTCACAGAAAATGAGGGTCGGACAGTTCACCCCCTATGCGCCCATTCCCGACAACACGGATTTATTGTTCTACGAAGGCCTGCACGGCATGGTCAAGGGGGAAGGCTACGATGTCACCCGGCATGTCGATCTCGCACTGGGTGTCGTCCCGGTGGTCAATCTGGAATGGATCCAGAAAATTCACCGTGACCGAATGGAACGGGGCTACAGCAAGGAAGAGGTCATCGACACCATCTTGAGGAGAATGCCCGATTATGTCAAACACATCACCCCCCAGTTTTCACTGACCGACATCAATTTTCAGCGGGTGGCGACGGTAGACACCTCCAATCCGTTTATCGCCCGGGATATTCCCACCCTGGATGAAAGTTTCGTTGTCATCCGATTCAAGAACCCCAACAAGTGGAAACCGGATTTCACCAATTTACAATCCATGATTCACGATTCCTTCATGTCCAGGCGGAACACGCTGGTGGTTCCCGGGGGGAAAATGGGCATGGCCATGGAGATCATCGTTGGCCCGATCATTGAACAACTGTTAAGTCGGCGCAGGAAATAGGCCCTCTACCGGGACAGCGAATCCAAAAATCCTGGCCAATTGAAATGGGGTCCGGGGTCGGTTTTCCTTCCCGGCGAGATATCACAATGACCGACAATATTGCCAA
Source organism: Candidatus Poriferihabitaceae bacterium (assembly GCA_965214055.1). GTDB lineage: Bacteria > Pseudomonadota > Gammaproteobacteria > Arenicellales > Poriferihabitantaceae > WTGA01. The sequence continues at coordinate 2,293,272 of OZ243931.1, read as the reverse complement.
TACGGATGGCAGGAAATGCGTCCTGTAACACCGACGTCAACCGACACAGGGCCGCATACTGTATCTCTTCAAACTTCTCTTCATCACATCCTTCCAGTTCAATACCGATTGAAAAGTCGTTAACTCTTTTTCGTCCCCGGAACTCGGATTCCCCGGCGTGCCAGGCCCGGTCCCCGGAAGCGACAAACTGGAGGAGTTCGCCATCTCGCTTGATCCTGACTTCAGACATCTCGATTTCCAAGCCGTTGATTTTATTGGGGCCAAATAGAAATAGGGCACTACATTCGGTATCCACTTGACGCCGCCGGTAGTGCCCGGGTGCTTCGGGATCAGTGGGGATTAAGAGGGTGGCTTTGACTTCGGCTTGGATTTTTTGGGCTTTTTGGGTGGCTTGACCGGCACCGGAAACGGTGCCTCGTTCCACTTCAGTCCCAGACAGCGATAGATGCGGTTGGCCTCGGCCGTGGACCTGCTCGGCATCGCAAACTGTTTGCGGGTGCCTTGTTGGACCAGGATGCTGAACTGCAGGCCATTGAGGGCCCGACGGATTTCATTCGGACTCATCGGATACCCCAGGAGCTTCAATCGATGGCGTAAATGCTGCAGACAACAAAAGGCCATATAACAGATGGCAATGTGGGCCCGGATGCGCCGGGGTTTCCAGTGGAAGATCGGTCGAATCTTGAGGTCATGTTTGTTGGTACGGAAACAGGCCTCGATCTCCCAGCGAAGGTGGTATTGCTTGATCAAGGACTGAGGGTCCTGATCGTCCAGGCCCCAGGCCTTGATGCCGTGCAGCCCATCCCAGCGGGCGGCTTCGGCAATCTTGTCTGCATTCAACTCAACCCGTCCCTCGGGGAACGACAGGAACCGGGCATGACCGGATGTATTGAGGGAGGCTGGGGTACCGCTCCTTTCCAGCTTCTTCTTAAGTTTGGTAACCTGTTTCTCCCGTAACCGGGCATCCTTGCGGGCCCGGCGGTCACAGTGGGTCACGATCAATTGGGCCTCGTCCACCGTGCGTACCTTGTAACGCTTCGACTTCGGTTTGCGCGTCGAGGAGTCCGTCTCCCAGGGTAAAAAACCATCCTGATCAAGAATCCATTGCTTGACCGCCGCCTTCTGTACCTTGAGCCTTGCCCCCAACACATAGGGAATGTCCCGGCCCCGCAACAGTGCCTCATTGTCCTTGCTGATCATCCCGGCATCCGCCACCAGCGTAAAACACACACCCGGATGATTTTTCTGCAACTGTTCAATGGCACTCACCAGCGTGGTCACTTCCACAGTGTTGCCCGGAAACAGATCATAGCCCATTGGAATGCCGTCGGCATTCACCAACAGCGCCAGCATCACCTGAACCCGATGGGGCTTGCCATCCTTGCTGTATCCCTTATACCGTATCCCCACTTCCCGCTTGTCCTGGGGTTCCTCGTCGTCTTCCCGTTCACTGGCAAACCATAACGTCGTGGTGTCGTAAAACACCACGCTGATCGATTCGTCATACAACTTCCGGGCAGCCTCCAGGGATTGCTCGCGGATCTTGTCAATAAGGGGATCGTCCAGATAATCCATCGTGCGATAGACCCGATCCAGATTCAGGGGGACATCTTCGTGCTCCTTCAGCTTCCGCACCGTGGCACGCTTGGACAACGGCTCCTGCAACCGGGCCAAAATCAGTTCTTTGAGAATCCGGTTGCTACTCATCCGTCTGGCCCCCAATAACCGTTCCCAGCCCATCTGGCGAACCATCTCACTCATCGCTTCGCGAATTCCGGCCCCCACCCGGGAAATCTCCCGGCATTGTGCAAGATCGACCCCGAAACGCTCCGGCTTTTTCGCCTTCCTCGCCGCCAGCAAGGCCACCCGGGAGTGTTCATATAGCTCGGCATGCTGTTTGGGAGTCAATAAAGACTGCTGGGGAGAGGCGGTTTGGCGCAGTCTCTCAATGATTGTCTCACCGAGGACACGCAATTGGCGCAATTCCTCGTCACTGCCTGCGGTACCCACATGGCGTACCATCTTCTGGCGGATCTTGTCGCCCTCGCGGACGGATCGGACGATCTGAACCTTGGTTTTGTTGTAGGGAGTGGTTTTGGTACGGATGAACATAGGGAGATATTACTACAATCCGACCCGTATGTCAAAGAAAGATACCACACGGGCACTACATGAGGATTTTCTCCAAAACCACCCCAAAACCCGCATGAATCCTCAATCTCAATCAGAAAATCGGGGGAAATGTCTTAACTGAGGGGAACACGCTGGTGGTTCCCGGGGGGAAAATGGGCATGGCCATGGAGATCATCGTTGGCCCGATCATTGAACAACTGTTAAGTCGGCGCAGGAAATAGGCCCTCTACCGGGACAGCGAATCCAAAAATCCTGGCCAATTGAAATGGGGTCCGGGGTCGGTTTTCCTTCCCGGCGAGATATCACAATGACCGACAATATTGCCAATACGGATGGCAGGAAATGCGTCCTGTAACACCGACGTCAACCGACACAGGGCCGCATACTGTATCTCTTCAAACTTCTCTTCATCACATCCTTCCAGTTCAATACCGATTGAAAAGTCGTTAACTCTTTTTCGTCCCCGGAACTCGGATTCCCCGGCGTGCCAGGCCCGGTCCCCGGAAGCGACAAACTGGAGGAGTTCGCCATCTCGCTTGATGTAGAAATGGGAAGAGACCCGGTAGTGTGCGATCTCGAGGAAACACGCGTGTTCTTCCGGGTCCAGTTGATTGGTAAAGAGGGCTTCAACATACCCGTTCCCATAACACCCGGGGGGCAGGCTGATGGCATGAATCACCAGCACATCGATTTCAATCCCCGACGGACGATGATCGAAATTGGGAGACGCGATGAACGTGGCCCCCTCAACCCTCCCGGTCTCCGGACGATGTATCAATGTGTCATTCAGCATATGTCATTCAGCCGGTTTGCCAGAGACCCAGGCCGATCTGGTGCTTGGTGAGCCGGGACGGTACCAACGGAAAATTCAATTTCAGGGCCTCCCCCATGGCCACGATCTGCCCAACATCACCCTGCTTCAATTCGAGTTCCAGTTCAAACAGCGCATGCTCGCGGTCATTGGCTGCAATGACCCCTTGATCCGCAACCAGCTCGATTTGTGTTTCCCCGATTTCCAGGTCCATGATTCTGCGCTGCATATCCACTCTGACCCGGGGAATCAGGGCTTCATTCGGGTCCAGCAGCCCGAGAAGTGCCTCCTTCAACTCACTTTCAGGGACCTGGGAAACATTGTCGAGCCAGCCGTCAATGACCGTTTCATGCTCCTGATGTCGGAACAGGCCATCAACGGTTTCACCGGCAGATTTGAATGCCGCTCGAAAAACACTGCCTTCCAGGCGGGCCCGGAAGGAACATTTTGCCTTTTTCAGGGAATCGTCCCGGGTGTCGTAGTAAATGGCCAAAAATCTTACCGGAGGCGGTGGACTGCCTGTGGTGTACTGCCGCACATGCAGGGACTCCAGCACATCGTCCAATACTTCCGGCCGAGGCGCAGTCAGTTTCAGTTCCTGTTCGAGCATAATGCGACCAACCTGTCGTGAACGAATCGTTCTGTTTTCATTATGGGCCCCTGCCCGGACCTTCGAAGGCACCCATCCCCGAATCCGTCTTCGTTTCAACGGACCCACCCGACCCCGGTCCAATCCGGCTGCAAAGAGGGCCGCTTTGCCTGCATTGGCCAGGAAACGAATTTAACACCAGTCCCAGCTGCGGGATCAAGTTTTCCGTCCACCCAACCGGACAGGTTCGCCTTTCCATTATCGAATCCTTTCCACCTTGATGTGAACAATCGCACGTTCCGTGCGTTCTTCCACGCTGAACCGATAGCCCTGCTCGACCATGGATTCCCCCTGCTCCGGGATATGTCCGAGTTGCTCCATGATCAGCCCGCCAATGGTGCGGGCGGTTTTGGTATTCAGATTGATTTCCAGCAGCTCGTTGACTTCCGACACGGAAATCCGCGAATCCAGCCGATAGTTGTTCTCATCAATGGTCTGGAAAATACGCTTTCTGCGGGGCAGGTATTCTTCAAAATCATATCCCACATCGATATCTCCTACCACTTCCTCAACGATATCCTCCATGGTAATAATACCCACTGCAGAACCGAATTCATCCACCACCACGGCCATATGATCTTCCCGCTGGCGAAGGATGGGCAACAGTTCATCAATGGTCTGGAATTGCAACACATACTGCGCCGGTTTCACCAGTTCGGTGAGGGTCTTGCCGGAAATCGACTTGTCCATCATGTCCCAGGTCGTCAACGTGACGATACCGATAATGTTGCTGGTATTGCCCTTGTAAACCGGCAGACGGTTGTACCCCTTCCTGCGCACCGTCGCCACCGCACGCAATATCCCCCTGTTGTAGGCAATCGCAGTGACTTCCGCAATGGGAATCATGGCTTCTCCCACGGTAGTATCCCCGAAACGAATCACGCGCCGGATCCGGCCCCGGTCAAACGCATCCACGGAAGAAGTGCGCTCGGTCATGTCCACAATGGACCGGATCTGCTCCCGGGTCATAAACAGGTTTTGTTCCACTTTCCCCCCACCCAGCATTTTTGCCAGGTACCGGGCGATACGCGAAAAGACAAAGATCAGCGGGTAGAACAGAAACGAAAACAGTTTCAGCGGATAGATCGCAAGCGGTGCAATCTGATCGGACTTTTGCTGGAAAATGCTCTTCGGAACAATTTCCCCCAGAACCAGCAATATTGGCGTGAACACAAGAAAGGCATACCAGTCGCCATTTTCACCAAACAGGTTGACGAATATCACGGTGCCGATGGTGGTCATCGCCACGGTGGCCACATTGGTCCCCACCAGTGTGGTCCCCAACATCACATCCGGGGTCTTGTACAGTTCCAGCACCTCCCTGGCCCCGCGGTTACCCTGGTTGGCCTTGGCGGTCAGCTTCACCTTGTCGGAATTCACCAGGGCGATTTCGGAACCCGAAAAAAACCCTTTCAGCAATAAAAGGACAACCAACAGCAAAATGATTCCGAGAATGGTCATGGTGCATGCCCCGTCCGGTCGGAGGCTTCCTCGGATTCCACTTCCAGGTCGTTGTCGATATCTTCCGGGATCTCCCCATACTCTTCCCGGCTGTCCGCCCGGGGGTCTGTCCTTTGGTCTTCACCGGAAACCAGAATTTCCTGTGCCTGCAGAAAGTCCTGTTCGTCGAATCCCTTGGCCACTCTTACCTTTGCAATCCGATGGTCATCCATCTCCAGTATCTGGATGATGATATCCTCACTTTTCACCATATCCCCTTCCCTTGGCAATCTGTCCAGCCAGCGAAAGGCGAAGCCTGCAATGGTGGTCATTCTCGGGTCCTCGATACCAAAATTGGTCAGGTTATTGAAGTCATTGAGCTTCATGTCCCCGGGAACTTCATAGATATTGTAGTCTTTTTCCTCGTAGTAGCCGGCAGTGGCTTTCGAACCACCACTGATATCGCCGAAAATGAAATTCAGTACACCACGCATCGTGATAAATCCTTCTACGCCGCCAAATTCGTTCAGGCAGGCGGCGGCCCGGACCTGGTTGGTCTGAAAGAAATCGAACATTTCATCCACTTTTTTCGTCAGGGGAACCACCACCGGGGGATGCATGATATCTTCCGGGCGGAGATCGGCAAGTTCCACATTGTCCAGAACCAGGCGCAGAACATCTTCGGCATGAACAAACCCCACCAGGTTGTCCCGATGGGTCTTGAAAACGGGTACCCTGGGATGGCGGTAGGCAATAAATTTTTCCACCATTTCCGGGACGCTCATCTCCACGTTCAAAAAGGCCATCTGGGTCCGTGGCGTCATCATTTCCACAATCTCGGTTTCATTGGCCTCCAGGAGGTTGTAGATCAGCGCGCGTTCGGTGGCATCCAGCACCCCCTCTTCCGACACCTGCTCGACAAGGGTGAGAAATTCGTCCATCTGGAGAATGTTGTCTGCCGTCTTGATTTCTCCCACGAACCAGGTGGTGATACGGTCTGCAACCCCCCGTATTACCCAGCGAACCGGGGCAATGAGCCGGATCCAGAGCCACAACGGGCGGGCGACGATTCCGGTGCTGTACCGGACCGGATTCGATACTGCAATGGTTTTCGGGGTCACCTCCCCCAGCAACAGGAACACCGGAACCATGACAATGAGATTGATCCACACGACCTGATCCACGGGATACAGCGTAAGCAGAATCAGGGTCATGTTTGCCGCTGCAGCGATATTGACCAGTTCGTTGCCACTCAATATGGATATAATCAGCCGCCTGGGCTGATCCAGCAACTCGTGGATTGTTTCGGAGCGGGGGTTTTGCTCCCTGCGCAATTGCTGCAGGTCTAAACGGGAAAGAGAAAAGAGAGCGGTTTCAGAGCTGGAAAAGAATGCGGAGCATGCGAGCAGGCACAACTGCACCCCAAGCCGGACAATCATGTCCGGTTCGGAAAGTACGGCGGTGTCGAAGGCGAAGTATTCGACCACGCACTGCCAGTACTGGTTTGCAAATTGCAGCAGCTGTTCCATCTGTATTTTGGTGGTATAAGTGGTCGGGGGGGTGCTCGCTCATTTAACAGCTTGCTCCTCAATATTGAATTATCCTTAATATTACCCAATATAGGCTTGATTTCAATAGAAAAGTCGATGTATTTTTGGCTTTATCCCGATACCATATTGATGTTTAATCATTATTTGCTGTAATATCAACCGTTTAGCAGAAAACTTGGAAAAATGTCCAACATCACACAACTCAAAACACAAAATGATCGGACGGAATCCACAGAATCGCCGGTATCCGACCCCATTGACCTGGATTCGCCAGAACTTTACCTGAATCGCGAATTGACCTGGTTGCAGTTCAACCGGCGGGTACTTCACGAGGGAACCATCCCGGAGAATCCCCTGCTGGAACGACTCAAGTTTTTTGCGATCTTCTCATCCAATATCGATGAGTTTTTCATGAAGCGCATAGGCGGGCTCAAAATACAGGTGGCAACCGGGGTCTCCACGCTTTCGGTGGATGGACACACGCCCAGTCAACAGCTCGCCGCAGCCCGGGCAATGGTCACGGAAATCGAAAACGAACGGGACCGGTGTTTGCCCGACCTGCTGGCGCAACTGGAAGAAAACGGCATTTGCATACTGAAATACAACCAGCTGAATAAAAAAGAGAAAGAGGAAATCCGCCAGTACTATATCGACAATATCTTTGCCCTGGTCACCCCACAGGTCATCGACCCGGCCCACCCCTTTCCGTTTATCTCCAACCTTTCCCTGAACATTCAGGTCACGATCCAGCCGGATACGGAAGAAGGAGAACCAATACTGGCACGGATCAAGGTACCGGTAGGAACCGGTATTTCGCGTTTTATTCAAATCACGGGAAGCCACCACTTCGTGACTCTGGAAGATGTCATGGCCAATAACCTGGATTTGCTGTTCCCGGATGTGAAAATCATTACGCACGACTTTTTCTTCGTGGTCCGTAACGCGGCTTCAGAACGCGAGGAATCCGGTGCCAACGACCTGATGGAGATGATTGAACTGGAATTGCGTGACCGGCGGATCGCACCCACCGTCCGTCTGGTGGTCAACACCGGCATGGACGAGTTCAGGGAAGGCCTGCTGGCTGCGGAACTGGGACTCGACCCGGACCAGGATGTGTTCGAGCGCGAAGGCCTGATGATGCAGAAGGAGTTGATGCAGCTTGCCATGCTGCCCATTCCCGAATTACAGGCCCCTCCCCATTTCCCGGTCAACCATTATCGGTTGCAGGAAAGACAGCGCAGCATCTTTCATATTCTTCGTGAAGCGGAATCCATTCTCCTGCAGCACCCCTATGAATCGTTTACCACCTCCGTGGTCCGGTTCATCGAGGAGGCCGTCCGGGACCCAAAGGTCCGGGCAATCAAAATGTCCCTGTATCGCACCAATCGGGAAACCCGGATTGTGGACCTGTTGATTGAAGCCGCACAAAATGGCAAGCAGGTCACCGTAGTTGTGGAACTCAAGGCGAAATTTGACGAAGCCGCCAACATCGAATGGGCGGAACGCATGGAGCAGGCGGGCATACATGTGACGTACGGCGTGATTGGGCTGAAAACCCACTGCAAGGTGATTATGGTGGTCAGGCAGGATTACAGCGGGATACGACGATATGTCCACATTGGCACCGGAAACTATCATGGCGGCACCGCAAGACAGTACACCGACCTGGGACTGATCACCTGTGATGAAGAGATCGGTCACGATGTCACCGAATTGTTCAACTATCTCACCACGGGATACACGCCAAAGCGAAATTACAAAAAGATATTGCCGGCTCCCAAGCACCTGAAGCGCCGGTTGCTGGAGAATATCAAACGGGAAATTCGATCTCACTCCGACCAGGACCCCGGGTTGATCCAAATCAAAGTCAATGCATTGGAAGACAGGGATCTTGTAAAGGCGCTCTATCAGGCCTCCCAGGCCGGGGTAACCGTTGATTTGATTGTGCGGGATACCTGTCGACTCCGACCCGGATTAGCCGATGTTTCCGACCACATCACCGTGACAAGTATTGTGGGGCACTTCCTTGAACACAGCCGTATCTTTTATTTCAGGAATGGAGGCCATGAAGAATATCTCATCGGTTCCGCGGATTTAATGCAAAGAAACCTGGAAAGCCGGGTGGAAGTGGTGACACCGATCACCCCCAAGCACCTCCAGGAAGAGCTGCGACTCGTGTTGAACACGTTGCTGGATGACAGCACCAATACCTGGGAGATGCAATCCGATGGCTCCTACGTCAAACGCAAACCCAAATCGGGAAAAACATCGGGATGCCAGCATAAAATGATTGAATATGCCCAGGCACGACTGAAAGCCAAACGACACAAGAAATTGCTGCGCACCAATATCTCAAGAAAACGCCATTGACCCGGGATTCGGTCGGCGAGTGGCCCGGATGGCCGACCCTCACCAGTTTGCAATCTGGTGCGTTCCGATCCCCTGATCTTCCAGCATGATCGGAATTCCCTCTTCAACGCGATAAACCATATTCCGGTTACTGGTAATCAGTGCTTCCGTCAGGGGGTCCCTGAGCAGGTTCCCGTCCATGGTTTTGATTTTTCCTTCCCTGATCAGGTCATTCATCTGTTTGAGTTTTTTTTCGCTGAGCCGGTTCACTGGAAGTTTGGTCACCGGGCAAACCAGCACCTCAAGCAGTTTTCTATGGATGGGCATGGAATGGTGTTCGGTTTTACCGGAAAGGCTGGGTCAGCAGTTTATCCCATCTTCCTTCATTCAGCCCCCGGAATTCACGAAGACCGATTTCCATTTGTTCATGGCCGGTCCCCGGCTGCTCGACATAGCTCCCGAATATTTTATCCCAGACAGACAGGCAAAACCCGAAATTGAACTGATGCTCACTGCTGTGGACCGAATGATGCACCCGATGCATGTCCGGGGTAACCACCACAGACCGTAAATATTTGTCCACGGACCGTGGCAGTCGAATATTGCTGTGATTAAACATTGCACTGCTGTTGAGTATGATCTCAAAAGCGATCACGGAGACAATGGGGGCACCCAAAAGGAGGATGACGACTGCCTTGAAGAACATGGAAACCACGATTTCCACCGGGTGAAATCTCAATGCCGTCGTCACATCAAACTCCAGGTCCGTATGGTGCATCCGGTGTACCCGCCACAGCGGCGTAATCAGGTGAAACAGCCGGTGTTGCCAGTAAATCGCAGCATCCAGCACAAGCAGGGAAAGGAGGACGGACAGCCACAGCGGCATTTTCAACCAGACAAACAGGCCAAACTGATGTTCGATGGAAAAGTATGCCGTGGTCACCGCCGTTAATGGCAGCAGGGAAAGCACCACAATATTGATCAGAAAAACCCCGAAATTCGGTGGCCATCGGCGCCTCCTCGCAATATTCTGGCGTCTCGGCATCCCCCATTCCCAGGCCACCAGCAGCATCAGCACGACGAGGAAACAGGACAGGCGAAGAACCGACTCATGGTCCCACGGATGGTCCCATTCCCGTCCGCCGGAAAATATCAATACGGCCATGACACAGAACAGGCCGACAACCAGACCATACCCCGTTTTATTCAGCATTGATCATTCCCGCTCAACGTAGAATCGAGTCCACCTCAATACCATCCTCAATACCACCTCGATGTCCTGTTGGTTTCGACAAACTCCCTGACCATCTCCCCATACAGGTCCATTGCCAGCCGGGTCCGGGGCCCCCCTCCATTTTCGAAATGCAGGCGTTGCCCATTCATGAGTTGCAACCGGGCCACCGGCATGACCTCCCGGGTCGCGCTGGTAATGAAACACTCGGTGGCATGCTCCAGTTCTTCGTAATGAACCGGTCTCAATTCCACGCGGACCCCTGCTTTTCCATACAGGTCGATGAGCGTCCGCCTCGTCAACCCATTGAGATTGCCGTCTTCCGGGGTCACCACCTTGTTGTCCAGTACAAACCAGCAATTGCTGTTGGAACATTCGGTGACCTGCTCACCCGCATCCAGCATCAGGCAATCATCGGCACCCAGTTTCCTGGCTTCGGACAAGGCAATGATGTTGTTCAGGTAATTCCCGCTCTTGATGTTGGGGTTCAGGCTGTGGATGCTGTTTCTTCTCAACTCCGGAACCGCCAGAGTGATCCCCTTGTCGTAATATTCCTGATTTCTGCCGGGAGTGGCCTTGACAATGACGATGAGCGTCGACCCGTGTGACACGTCCGGATTCAGGTCAATGGGCCCGACTCCCCGGGTGATCTGGTACCGCACATAGATGTCCTCGCCGGCATCCGGCTGGGCTGCCATTGCCGTCTTGTACGTTGCCGCACCAATATCCTCCCGACTGTACGGAATTTCCATGCCCGCCAGCTTCGCGGAATTCAGCAGACGATGGAAATGCTCGTCAAAAAGAAATGGAATGCCGCGATAGGTTCGAAAAACCTCGTACACCGAATCTCCATAGAGAAACCCCCGATCCAGCACCGGAATCCTGGCGTCCGCCAGGTCGGTGATGACGCCGTTTACATACCCAACGGACCGGACCATACCTGTCTCTCGAATTGTCGGGGCGGGTTGGCGGACTGCATCCGGGAATGGATTCTGCCGTAGTCACCGGGGTCATGGCGCGGCCCGGGGTCCCTCACTACGGGATGAACCAGCCTGAGTGCCTGCTCAATCACCTCAATCCCCGCATTTTTCCTGCTGCCGTGTTCTGACAGGTAACGCCTCCAGGACCTTGCCCCGCCCTGACCATAAAACACACCGAACATGTGCCGTGTCATATGGCGCAGGAAAACGTCCTTTTGCAACTGGGCCTCAATATAAGGCAGATACGACTTTACAATATTCACCCGGGCCGGGAAATCCTCCACCGCATCCCGCGGGTGCCCGGTCGAATTACCGCAAAAAGAGTTATCCGCGGTTTTCAATACCCACGGGTTTCGATACGCCTCCCTGCCAATCATCACCCCATCCACTTTTTCCAGGTGCAGGGCGATTTCATCCACCGATGAGATGCCCCCGTTGATGACAATGCGAAGATGCGGAAAATCCTGTTTCAACCGGTAGACGCGATCATAGTGCAGGGGGGGAATGGTTCTGTTTTCTTTCGGGTTCAAACCATTCAGCCAGGCTTTTCGTGCATGGACAATGAATTTCCTGCATCCGGCGGCAGAAACCAGTTCAACAAAGCGGCACAGGTGCGCATAATGGTCCAGATCATCAATACCAAGACGGGTTTTGACGGAAACCGGAACCGAAACATTTTCAGCCATTGCCGCCACACATTCCGCAACCAGCCGGGGGCTGGCCATCAGACAGGCGCCAAACCGGGCATTTTTTACCCGGTCGCTGGGGCAGCCTATATTCAGGTTAATCTCATCGTAGCCATATTCCACGCCTATACGCGAACCCATGGCCAGTTCATTGGGATGGCACCCGCCGAGCTGCAGTGCCAGGGGATGTTCGGAGCCATCAAAACCCAACAACCGGTCCCGGTCACCGTGTAGAATCGACCCCACCACGATCATTTCGGTATACAGGCGGAATCGGGGTGAAAACAGACGCAGAAATGCCCGGCAATGCCGATCGGTGGTATCCAGCATGGGGGCGACTGAAAACTCTTTCTCCATGGACCTGACAGTGAATGCGAATCAAGGCATTTTACCATTCCAGGCCCTGAAGATACGGATCTTTTGGCCAATTATTTAAACAGTTGATTTATCATCCCTCACCTCCACATTGATAACCAATCAGGAATCACGAGAAAATTCATGTCTGGAAATGTTGCCATGGCCCTGGAAGCCCTGGTCAGAAAGGGGGCCGAATCCCATCTGGCGCAGTTACAAAGGGGGCTGGAGAAGGAAAGCCTGCGGGTGGACACGACGGGCCTGCTCGCACAAACCCCTCACCCCCGCGCACTCGGGTCCACCCTGACCCACCCATCCATTACCACTGACTATTCCGAGTCCCTGCTTGAATTTGTCACCGGCGTCCACACCGATATTCAGGGCCTGCTGAATGAAATGCACGATATCCATCACTTTGTCTATCGGCATATCGGCAATGAAAAACTCTGGGTAAACAGCATGCCGTGTATCGTTGAAAGCGAAGAGAAGATACCCATCGCACGGTACGGGACCTCCAACATTGCGAAGATGAAAGAAACCTATCGCCGGGGGCTCAGCCATCGGTACGGTTCTCTCATGCAGGCCATTGCCGGCATTCATTTTAATTTTTCCCTGCCCGATTCCTTCTGGGAAGCCTGCCTGGATGCCAACGACGATGAGCAGATGCGAGATGGAAAATCGGATCACTATTTTGCGTTAATTCGCAACTTTCATCGCCATTCCTGGCTGAGCAGCTACCTGTTCGGGGCCTCCCCGGCGGTTTGTCGGACATTCCTGGTCGGCCGGGAGCACAAGCTGGAAGATTTCGATGCCCACAGTTTTTATGCCCCGGATGCCACTTCGCTGCGACTCAGCGGACTGGGATATACCAATGAAGCACAGGACCAGGTCGGCATCAGCTATGCCGGGATCCGGGAATTTACCAACTCTCTTCGCCATGCCATCCAGACCCCGCACCATGAATACGAAAAGATCGGCGTCAGGGTGAATGGCGAATACCGGCAGCTCAATGCGAACCTCCTGCAGATTGAAAATGAATTCTATTCGTCCATACGGCCCAAGAGAGTGGCTGCTTCGGGAGAAAGTCCCTCCCGTGCCCTGCTGCAACGCGGTGTCGAATACGTCGAAGTACGCAGTGTCGACCTGAACCCGTTTGAACCCATCGGCATACACGCCGATTGTGTGCGGTTTTTCGATATGTTTCTGTTGTACTGCATGCTCTCGGAAAGCAGGGAGATGAGTCAGAAAGAATTCCTGCTCACCCGGGAAAACCAGAAGACCATGGTCATGGCGGGCAGAAACCGCGATGCCAGGATTCTCAAATCCGACGAAAGCATCCATGCCAGAGATGAAATGGTCTCCATACTTGATGGCATGCAGCCCATCGCGGCACTGCTTGATCAGGTCAACGGGTCTGACGACTACCGGACCACCATGGAAAAACAGCAGGCCAAGGTCCAGGACCCCGGTTTGACTCCTTCGGCCAGAATCATCCAGGGCATGGTTGAAGACAATCTTTCGTTTTATGAATTTTCCATGCAGGCCTCCGTCCGCTCGGAACAAATATTCAAGCAGAATACCCTGGACCCGGAAGTGAATGCCCGGTATGAAACACTGGCCCGGGAATCTCATGTAAAACGACAGGAAATCGAAAACGGCGACACGCTTTCCTTTGAAGCATTTCTGGATGACTATTTTCAACGCCAAAATGGTTGACGGCCCATCCGTCAACCACCCATCCTGTCCGCTGGTCCGCACGTTTCAGGGCACTTGACCGGTTGGGGAAACCGGGGGTGTGTTGTTCACCCGGGGCGAGTGCCCCTTGGGAGAAACCGGAAAATATTCGGCAAATCGCCCCAAAGTATCCCGGTTATATCTCCATATAGGTATTTCCAGGTTTTACTCCAACTCTTGATAATCAACCCTGCTGGAATCAGCCCCATTTTTAACCCCTACATTTTCAGGAAACACCATGAACGACGATCGACAACCCGATTTCAAAACCAGAGAGGTCCACGCTGGTGTACGGCCAGACCCGGTAACCGGAGCAATTCTTACGCCCATTTACCAATCCACGACGTATGTTCAGGAATCCGTCAACAAGTACATGGAAAAGGGGTATTCCTACAGCCGCTCGGGGAACCCCACGGTAACGGCGCTGGAAGATCGTATCACCGCTCTGGAAGGCGGTGCGGGCAGCGCCTGTTTTGCCACCGGCATGGCGGCAACCAGCGCAACCATGATGGCCCTGCTCAATGCCGGTGAACATGCCGTTCTGTCCGATGTGGTGTATGGCGGTACCCACAGACTGTCCACCAAGGTACTCTCCAGATTCGGCGTTGAGTACAGTTTTGTCGACACCTCGAATGCACAGAATGTCAAGGAGGCCATTCAGGACAACACAAGACTGATTTTTACGGAAACTCCAGCCAACCCGACCCTGAAACTGACCGATATCGCCGCGGTTTCCGAAATTGCCCAGGCCCGTGAAATTCCCCATGTCGTCGACAACACATTTTTGACTCCCTACTACCAGCGGCCCCTGGAACTCGGGGCGGACGTTTCCCTCCACAGTACCACCAAATTCATGGAAGGACACAATGTGTCCGTAGGCGGATCGATTACGGCGAAAGATGAACAGATGCTGGAAGACATCAAGTTTGTACGCAACTGCCTGGGTTCCAACATGTCCCCTCAGGTCGCATTCTATACGCTGCAGGGATGCAAGACCATGAGCACCCGGATCGAAGCCCAGTCCGCAAATGCCCGCAAGGTGGCCGAATTTCTGGAGACCCACTCCATGGTAGAGCGGGTGGCCTATCCCGGCCTGGATTCATTCCCGCAAAAAGAACTGGCAGACAGACAGGCAAGCGGTCATGGGTCCATGCTCTGGTTTGAAGTCAGGGGGGGAGTGGAATCCGGCAAGAAGCTGATGGATACCCTGGAATTGTGGAGCCTGGCCGAGAATCTCGGTTCCGTTGAATCCCTGGTGACGCATTCCGTGACCATGACCCATGCGGACATGCCCCGGGAAGAACGAATGGCAGCCGGGATCACAGATGGACTCGTGCGTTTGTCTGCCGGGCTGGAATCCGCCGATGACCTCATCATTGACCTCAAGCAGGCACTGGACGGACTGTAACAGGGGGTCTGAAGCAGTAAAATTCATCAGCCACTTCGGTCAGGTGACAGGCCTGTCATCAATTCCTGTCTTCAACTGAAGGAAAAAAGGAGCCGATAAAACGAGACCCGGGAGGGGGACCGGGCATTCGGTCGGGGAGTATGACCCGGGTGCTGACCTGGCCTGACAATCTGCCATGGGCCATGGTCTGTCACGGACCCGACATGCCCGGGCCCGGTTAATCGTTCCAGGCGGATTCGTCCCTTCTTCCAGGCCGACTGGCGGTGACCTCCGCCCGCCCCGGCCTGTTCCAGGGAAACTGGTTCCCCACAGACTTTCATTTTTCATGGCACAAACTGATATACTCCAGACCCGCGCCCTCGTAGCTCAGGGGATAGAGCGATCGCCTCCTGATTTGTAATACGGGCACCGGAGCAGGAAACTCTCCGTGTGAATCTGCTCAAATTCGGTGAACCCTTCCCGACACTGTCGGTGGCAATACCGAGCCAAGCCTGGGGATACCAGGAAGGTGTAGAGACTTGACGGGCAGCACCTACGGGATTGACCAGGGTGAAGAGAAAGTCCAGACCACAAACTGAACGGGTAGTGAAAGCTATAGTGGTATGAAGCGATAGGTCGCAGGTTCGAATCCTGCCGAGGGCGCCAACTCAACGTATCCAAACCGGTGCGAAATGGCTGATTTGCGCAGATGTTTTTCTGCCGGGAGCCACCACAGAACATCGTGATATGCCCAAGCACTCCAATTTGTCCAAAGATCGGCAGAAATTACGTTGCGTTCACTCCGACCTGTTGAACATCGAATATGGGACATTCCCATATTCGATGGCTGCAGATCAACTCTTCCACAGCGAAAAATTATTCCTGCAAACGGGCGCGGACCATTGATGAGGATTGTGGTCGGACAACGCATTAAAGTTGACCCAAATAATGAGGAAATGTTAGGATCAATGCCATTACGCTGAAACACAGAGGTAAAGATAGACAGACATGAAAACACAATCACAGATTGAGGCACAGATACTTGCCAGGGCCGACGAGGACGGAGAATTCCGCAACCAGCTCCTGAATGACCCGAAGGGAGCCATCAAGGACGCAACCGGGCTTTCGGTCCCGGATGGCATCAACATCCACGTCCTTGAAGACAACGTTACCGACTATCACCTGGTCCTGCCACCGGCGGGCCGCAACCTGTCGGATGATGAAATCAGCGGCGTTGCCGGCGGGATTGGTGACATCAACACCTGGTGAGCTTTGTCGGGTCTCCGGCAATGATCTGCTGATTTTCTGCCGGAGCCATTCTTCCGGTCAGGCAATGCTGTCATGCCAATATTCGGAGCCTGACCCAAAAAGAGTTGAGCGGTTTTAAGGGTCTGGTGGTGATGTTCGGTTTGCAGCAGAACGGGGCCACTTATGCCCTGGACCGAAATCGGTCGACGGGAGTATTGACAACTGCCCGCAATATTCAGGCAATTTGACCGACCGTGAATGAGCTCTGATCGAACCGTACATGCCACAACCCGTGCGATGGGGAAATCAGCGGCGTTGCCGTCGAAACCGGAGTCAACGATGTCAGAAATGCCACCGATGCCCAGACCCGGACCAGACCCGGTGAGTACCAACGCAGCACCATATCCCCGACTCCCGTGCCAGAGTTGGACAGGGCATTACACACGATACCCTGTCCACGAGCAGTGGTTTGCTAGGAAATTGAACTGGCAATCGGTGATGACTGCACGGGCTTCTTGTTCGTCGCATGAATTCCACCTGGCACGTATTCTCTGAAAAGGGGCAGCCGACCCCCGAACCGGTCTGGACCAGAGCTCAACAGGAGTACCGACCGACTCAGACCGGCCTGGAGTCTGCACCATTTCCTTCGGGCGAGTTGCCGTCTATTCCATCCTCCAGCACTATCGGTCATGGGTGCACGCCAATTTTCCGGGTCAGGCTGTGGCGGTCCGTTGAGCCACCGGTCACCCCTGGCTTGTCGTCAGAACCAAAATCAGCATTGACATACTGCGGATGCCGAACCCGCGATCGGAATCGGCATTTCGAGCATCACATGTATCGCCATTCCGATACTGCCCGGTACCCAACTTCAGAGCGTGGTGAATGCCTCGTATCCCAGACTGCTGATTTTGCCCGCACTCGACCGTCCTGTTCCAGTCCGGCAATGGCGCGAATACACCAACTCGACCTTCCGGAGGCAGGTTATGCACCATAGGAAAATCAGGAAACTCGTGATCGCCGGAGGTGGCACTGCCGGGTGGATGGCTGCGGCAATGTTTGCCCGGCAGCTGGGCGAATCCCTGGACATTGTCCTCGTCGAATCCGACGAGATCGGCACTGTCGGGGTGGGTGAAGCAACGATTCCACCGCTGCGACTTTTTCACAAACACATGGGGATCAGGGAGACTGACTTCCTGCGGGCGGTCCAGGGCACCTTCAAGCTTGGAATTTCCTTCGAGAACTGGCGGGATCTGGGAGAAGACTACTTCCATTCCTTCGGGTGGGTCGGAAGGGAACGCTGGACCGCCGGCTTCCAGCATTACTGGCTGAGGGGCCATTTGCTGGGCCTGTCCCGGGAGTATGGCGAATATTGTCCAGAAACAGTGGCATCGCTACGCAACCGGTTTGCAATCAGCCTGCACAACATTCTGAACTACGCCTACCATATTGACGCCAGCCTTTACGGACAATTCCTGCGAGAGATTGCCGAGAAGCTTGGCGTTGTCCGACATGAAGGACGAATTGAGCAGGTGGAACAGGATCAGACCAGTGGATTCATAACCGGTCTGCGCCTGCAATCCGGACAACTCGTCACCGGTGACCTGTTCATCGACTGCACCGGCTTTCGCGGGACCCTGATCGGGCAAGCCCTCGATGTCGGCTTCGATGATTATGGCGACTGGTTGCCCTGTGACAGAGCAATTGCGGTGCCAACCGAATCGTCCGGAGCCGTGCATCCATATACCCGCTCGATAGCTCATGAAGCGGGGTGGCAATGGCGTATTCCGCTGCAGCACCGGGTTGGAAACGGGATGGTGTACTCTTCCCGGCACTGGTCCGACGACGAAGCCAGGGCCCGGCTGCTCGACAATGTGCAGGGTCGGGTACTTGGGGAGCCGCGGCTGATCCGTTTCAGAGCCGGCCAGAGGCACAGGTACTGGCACAAGAACTGCGTGGCCGTGGGACTGGCATCCGGTTTCATCGAACCTCTGGAATCAACCAGCATCCACCTCATTCAGCGCGGCATCACCCGCCTGGTCCAGATGTTCCCCGATAATGGAATTCGCGAATCCGGGGTCGCAGAGTTCAATTCTCACATGCAGCTTGAAATCGATAATATCCGGGATTTCATCATCCTGCACTATCATGTGACCAACCGCTCGGATACGCCGTTCTGGCGGCAGTGCCGGACCATGAATATTCCCGACTCCCTCAAACACCGGATCAAGCTGTTTCGTCAAACGGGCCGGATAGCGTGGAGCCAGATGGAACTGTTCGGCACCACGTCATGGGCGCAGGTCATGCTGGGCCAGGGGTTGATTCCGGAACAGTATCACCCCATCGCCAATGCGATGAACGACAAGGAACTCGGGGAATATCTGTCTGACATCCATGAAAATGTCGACAAGCAGGTGAACCAGTTTTCGGACCACCAGCAATTCATTGACGATTACTGCAAGGCACAACCGCCCGAAGTCCAGGACCTGCCGACGTCATGATGTGGCAGCATAATTTTCCGCCGGATTGCACCGTGGCGCCATTTGCCCGGAGCTGACATCTTTCCCTGGTGCGTCCAAAATCCCACGCTTGGGATTTGGGTCGGAGTTGGAACCGTCGCAGAGCCCCGGCGAGGCTTTCCCCTCTCATTGGTTGGCGAACTCCACGGCCAGCCACTGCCCCCGCCAGGGTGGCCACAACCCGAACCCTGGACCGCAAGACGATGAAATCCCGGACAATGATGCTCGTTCATCACCGCATCCCACCGTGGACGATCCATCGGGGTGACCAGGTGAACCTCTACCTCCACCAGGCTAAAATCGGCGGGCTTCTCCAGGGAAATATCATCGGTGGGGTCGCAGACCGGAGGGCTGTGATACACTCGCAATACACGCAGGACGGGATGAGGAGCACAACATACCGCGGCAGGGCAGAAAATACGCATTGAAAGACAAATCCAGGAAAAATCAAACAACCGTAGAGTGGACCGTCCTGGATGGTTTCCTGATTACCCTTGAGTCTAAACCCCCGTTTAGCATAGAATGCCGCCATGTAACTCAATAATAGAAAAAGGAAAAATACATGGCGCGAAACCCTGTGCAGTTTCAGAAAGGAATCAGTCTGAACGAGTTTCTCCCGCTCTACGGAACCGAAAACCAATGTTTTGATGCCCTCCATCGATGGCGTTGGCCAAACAGCTGCTTGAGGTAAACCTGGCTTGAGTAGTAATCAGGACTGGTTTGCGCGCGAGTAATCCGAAGTGTTTCGAAGAGATTCCCTGATCCACAAGGCACAGCCCGAGGCTATGGACGAGCCATTGCAGGTATCTGCACCGCATGAGCGTATTTTCAAGGCCGCATTAATGGTACTTTTCCTGGTAATGCTTGGTCTGGTTGCGCTGACAACCTGATCCCGATCCAAGATGGCACAATCAGACAAATCAACGTCTGCGAAAGCAATCCGGATTCCGAAAATCCGGCGGCGACCACGCCGCACCCCGCTGATGATGCAGCTGGAGGCTACCGATTGCGGGGCCGCCTGTCTGGGTATCGTGCTTGCGCATCACGGCTGCTGGATATCCCTGGAAACGTTGCGGGAACAATGCAATGTCGGTCGCGATGGCTCCAACCTGAAGGACATTGCACAGGCCGCGCGCAGCTATGGCCTGGATGCGACTGGCCACAGCTGTCAGATCGACCAGTTGGCAGCGCTTCCGCTACCGATCATTCTGTTCTGGGGGTTCAACCACTTCGTTGTGCTCGAGGGTATAGTCGGGGATCGTTTCTTTCTCAATGATCCCGCTGAAGGGCATCGCAATGTCGACCGGGAAGAATTCGACCGCTACTTCACCGGTGTCAGCCTGCTACTTGGGCCCGGGAGCGAATTCAGGCAGCAGGGGGCCAGGCGCAGCGTCGTGCGAAAACTCTGGCTCTGGCTGCGGGATCACAAGCCGTTGCTGGCCCGCACCACGGTTTTCGGATTGCTTCTGGCAATCGTGTTGCTGGCCCTGCCGCTCCTGCTGGCCCTGTTCGTGGATCGCGTTCTGGAATCCGGGCAGACCGAACTGAGCTGGACATTGACTGCGGGCACGCTGCTGGTCGGTGTGTTCGCCTACCTCCTGACCTGGTTGCAGATGCGTTCACTGCGTGATCTGGTAATCCGCCTCTCGATCACCCAGTCCGACAGCTTCCTTGATACCATGCTGCGCCTTCCCATCAGGGTCCATGCCCACAGGCTGGCCGGCGACCTCGCCTTGCGACTGCGAACGATTGACCAGATGGCCGACACCGGGGCCGGACAACTCGTGCGACTTTCGGTTGACCTGATCATGAGCGCGGCCTTTCTGGCAGTCATGCTGGTCTGGCACCCGCCGCTGGCGCTCGTGGTTGCCGGCCTTGGTGGGTCCTGTTTTGTTATGACTCGGTTGCTGTCCCGCCAGCGCCGCGACCATAACCACCGGTTGCGCCGGGAGCAGAGCATGCTGGCTGGCGTCAGTGCCGCCGGCCTGTCGTCAATCGAGAGCCTGCAGGCCACTGCACGGGAAAATGACTTCTTTTCCGACTGGAGCGGCAGGCAGGCCCGTGAACTTGCCGCTCGCCAGGAATTCGTGGAGCTGGGACATGTGGCATCCTCTCTCCCGCAACTCTTTCAGCTGCTCAATGCAGCAGCGGTGTTCGGTCTTGGCGGCTGGCTGATGATGCTGGAACATATCAGTCTCGGCCAATTGATGGGCTTCTACCTACTTGCCGACAACTTCATTCGTCCGGTCGCCCGCATTGGGCAATTGTCCGATATGCTCGAGACCCTGGAGGCCGATATGACAAGAATGGATGATGTCATCAATGCGCCGCACGATGCGGTGCTGGCAGTCAATGATGCCAGCGGGCCGGGGAGGGTCATGACCACCGCAGGCCGGTTGCGATTGATCGGCAAGCTTGAAATGAAGGGGGTAACTTTCGGGTACCAGAAAAACCGTGACCCGCTGGTCAGAGATTTCAGCCTGACCATGGAGCCTGGCCAGCGAATTGCACTGATAGGCCCCAGCGGTTCAGGCAAGTCCACAATCGCACAGCTTGCGGTAGGCCTCTACCTGCCCTGGTCGGGAGATATTTTGTTCGATGGCCATCCGATCGGGGACATCCCGCGGGAGGTATTCTGCAGGTCAATTGCCATCGTCGACCAGAACCCGGTCATGTTTGCCGCCACCATCCGCGACAATCTGACCATGTGGGACACAACCATTCCGGATCACTACGTGACGTCCGCCACCAGGGATGCATCGATTCACGAGGACATCATCAGCCGTCCCGAAGGCTACGAATCCATGGTTGAGGAAGGAGGGCAGAATTTCAGCGGTGGCCAGCGACTACGGCTGGAAATCGCCAGGGCGCTGGTCAACAAGCCTTCTTTGCTGATCATGGACGAGGCCACGAGCGCTCTCGACCCCGTTACCGAGTTGATGATTGACGACAGCATTCGCCGCCGCGGATGTTCCTGCCTGATCATTGCCCATCGCTTGAGCACGATTCGCGATGCGGACCGGATCATGATTGTCGATGGCGGCCGTATCGTCGAGCAGGGGACCCACGACGAGCTGTACGCCCGGAACAACCTGTATCGGAGATTGCTTCATGGTGAATGAATTTCATCCGGATGACGCCCTGGCGGCGCTGTTTCTCGATCGGGGCAACAAATGTCCTGCTGCTGCAAACCAGCCGATCAGCCTGTGGGAGTCCGACCATATCTGGTATGTCGAGGCAGGGGCCATCGACGTGCTGGGAGCCGAATTTGAATCCGGGCAAATGACGTCCACCTACAAGCATTTCGTTCGTCTTGAAGTCGGCCAGCTGGCATTCAGTGTCGATGAACCCGGCCATGCAATGAACCTGGTCGCCAAGGGGTTGCAGGGCACCCGGCTGCGTCGACTGACAAAGGAATGTCTGCTGGACGCACTGGCGAACAGCGACAATTCCATTGCAATCAGGTCGGAACTCAACCGGCAGGTCGATTTCTGGATCGAATGCATGTCCGCTGCCGTATCCCGTGACATGGAAGGCATTCCGGCCACAGAACTTCGTCTCCATCCTGGTCCAATGACCGGAAAAGGTGTCGCCTCGCCCGGTCATGGCGTTGTCTGGCTGGCTACAAGCGGGATGGAGGTCGGTTTTCTTGATCTTGCCGATACCGATGGCCACGGGCTGGTGCCGGTCTCCCGGGATACCTGGGTCCGGTTGCCGAGGGAGGAGGCATTCGACTGCAGGACCACTTCCGAACTTGATGGAAAGTGCTTGCTGGAAGAGGCCTTGCCGGGGTTTCACAAGATTGCGTTCGATGCGGAAAGTCTCAACCGAAGATTGCTGCTTGTTGACGAAGCCAATCTCCAGATTGCACAGGCGACCAAACGCCGGGCCGAAAAGGCGCGGGCCAGGACCGACCTGGAAGCATTGTACAATTCCGGACTTCGGTCGGCGGACGACGAGTCGGCCATGGCGAGAGCCTTGCTCATGATTGGCAGACAGGAAGGATTCGGCGTTCAAATGCCTGTCATTCCGGACGGCAAGGAGCCCTCGCTGGCTGATTACTGTGAAGTATCGGCGATACGGAAACGCCGGGTGCGACTGTCGACATCAAAACGCTGGTGGCTCGGAGACAGCGGAGCGATGCTGGCAATTCGACAAGATGACGGACAACCTCTGGTTCTGTTGCCGGGGCGGACCGGCCGCTACCGGGTCGTGGATCCCACGACCGGCGAATCGACCCCGGCGAACAGCAGGACCGCCGCCCTGTTCCGGGAGATACATTACCTGTATCCGAGATTGACCGGCAATGGATCGTCCGGCCTGAAGGAGTTGTTCCAGACCGGGTCTTGCGGCGTGGCAGGGGACGTCACCGTGCTGGTTCTGGCAGGCATTGCTACCGGTACACTGGCATTGACACCCGCATTCGCAGTCAACCGGCTGGTTGGTGCGGTGGCGCCGGGCGGAAATGCAATCCTGACCCTGCAGCTGGCGGCAA
The DNA here is from genome assembly GCA_965214055.1 of Candidatus Poriferihabitaceae bacterium. GTDB lineage: Bacteria > Pseudomonadota > Gammaproteobacteria > Arenicellales > Poriferihabitantaceae > WTGA01. The sequence goes on along the minus strand of OZ243931.1, from coordinate 2,269,709 downwards.
TCCTGATTGGAATTGGTGCGCTGGTGGCCCTGTTGCATATTCTTCGGGGCACGGCGCTGATGAGGGTAGAAGGCCGTGTGGCCGCCCGGCTGGGCGCCTTGATCTGGGATCGCCTGCTGCGCCTGAATCCGGGTTTCTTCCGCGGCTACACTGCCGGTGAACTCACGGCCAGATCAATGGTATTCCAGGATGTGCGGGACCAGGTCGCCGGTGTCACCGCCGATGGCGTATTGTCCACGCTGTTCCTGTTACCTGCATTCGGACTGCTGTTCTTCTACGATGCGTGGCTGGGATGGATCGCCCTCCTGCTCTCGGTAGCGATGATCGGGGTGATAGTCGTGTTCTGCATCCTGCAAATCGGACCCCAGCGCCAGTATCTGGAGACCATGCGAAGACTGGCCGGGGACACGCAGCAATTCCTCAACGGTATTTCCAAGCTCCGCACCACCGGTGCCGAAGACTCGGCCTTTGCTGCCTGGGCAAGGCAGTACCATGGTCACAAACAGGCGGAAATCCGACTGTCAATCCTGGGCGAACATCTTGCCGCATTCGGGGCCGCAGTGCCCGCCCTGGCGAGTGCAGTGCTGTTCTCGATCGTCGCCATTCGGGGTGATGGTGTTGTGGACACGGCAGATTTCCTCGCAGTATTCACGGCAGTGATGGTACTGTGCATGGCGGTCATCATGCTGGGCAATGCAGCGCGGGCCATTGCATTTGTCAAACCCGCCTGCGACCAGGTCCTGCCAATCCTGGCAAGCCCGACATCCACCAGAAAGGCAGACCGCGTCCCGCCCGTGCTGTCCGGCCGGATACTGCTCGACCAGGTGAGTCACGCCTATATCGCCGGTGGACCGAAGGTGCTGGATGGGGTTTCGATCCGTGTCAAAACGGGAGAGTTTGTGGCAATTGTCGGAGAATCCGGCGCTGGAAAGACGACCCTGTTCCGCCTCCTGCTTGGTCTCGAGAAACCGGATTCAGGGGCGGTCTACTATGACGGCCGGGATCTTTCGCAGCTGGATTTCAGTGTCGTGAGAAAACAGATGGGAGTGGTCATGCAGAACAGCTCCCTGCGACCCGGCAGTGTGCTCGACAACATCATTGGCACAAACAGCGACCTCACCGAGGATGATGCATGGCGTGCACTGGAACAGGTCGGTGTTGCCGACGAGATCCGCGCCATGCCAATGGGGTTGTACACATCGGTAGGCGAGAATTCGGTAAACTTCTCCGGTGGCCAGAGCCAGCGAATCAGGATGGCAGCAGCGCTGGTCTACAGGCCCCGGGTCATATTCCTTGACGAGCCGACAAGCTGGCTCGACACGAGGAGCCAGGCATTGGCCATGAAGGGAATCGAGGACTCCACGAGCACCCGGATCGTCATTGCCCACCGCCTGTCCACGATCCGCAGGGCAAACCGGATCCATGTGCTGCACCGGGGGCGGCTGGTGCAGACCGGAAGCTACGACGAATTGCTGACGGCAGAAGGCCAATTTCGTGACCTGGCCTTGCGCCAGATAGTCTGAGAGGGTCCGCGCCATGGGAACTCTGCCATTGTTTTCCGATACGCCGTTTGTTGTTTCGGAAAGTGCCTTCGTGAATTCGAGATACCGGGGGTTCCGGCTTCCATGCCACGGTGACGGGGCCAGTCATTCGGAAATGCTCGTTGTCAAGCCGATCCGTGTTCACGATGCGCGCGCCCTCGAACCGGCCGCCACCATCAGACGCATGGGGTTCGAGCTTGTGCATGCGCCGATCGATATCGATTTCGGCAATCATGATGATATCGTTTCCCGGTTCTACGCCCAGTGCGCGGAGCTGGTCATGGCGGCAACCGGATGCCTTTGTGCACGGACCATGCAGCACGAATTTCGCACAGGTGCACCCATTTCGTCCAACGGCGCCGGAACCTATGCGGAGACGCCCCACGCGGACCTGACTCCCTATGTCGAGGATGTGCTCGACATACCTGATGGCCATCACTTCGGCGTCTACAATGTCTGGCGCAGCACAGACCCCCTGCAGGCAATCGAGTCAAAACCCCTTGCCTTGTGCGACCATTCGACTATCTCGGCCGATGACATGGTCAGTTCCGATGGATGGCGCATGACTGAACCGAGCACCCGCATGGTATTTTACCGCCTTGTTCATGACATGACCCAGAACTGGCATTACTTTCCACGGATGAAGCCGGACGAGGCGATAATCTTCAGGCAATACGATTCCCGCATCGAGGACCTGGCCTCCCGGGTCACCTTTCACACCGCCTTCAACGATCCGACGACACGGGAGGATGCGCCAAGGCGACGTTCTGTCGAAGCCCGCGTGGTCGCGGTCTTTGCCGAAGAAGATCCGACAGGCCGGAAATCAAGATACCAGGCCGAAATTCCAACGATGTATCCGGATGGCAGAACGTCATCGTGGTGCTACGAGAAGATGCTTGACTGGGGCATCGATTGAACGGAACTTCTGCCGCTTCGTCTTCGAAGACTGTGGCAGCGTGATCGGCGCTACCGTCGAGACACGGGAACCACCAAAATCCGTGGGATGAAGTTACGGTTGGCGACTTTGGTGGGGAGGGAGTTTAGTTTGGAGCAAAATGACTCCGCTCAACAACGGTTATTCTCACCCTGCTCTGACTATCTGGACTTTTGAATATACCGGATAGTCTACCAATGCTCGATCAACGGCAGTTCGGTCTTCAACGTCCTCCAGCAATGCAATCATTTCAAGGTAGATCACAATGAGTTATGCAACATACCCGGGGATTTCTTTTTTTACAAATTTCATTTTCCCCTCATTCAGCGTTTATAGACTTGTCCTTCGCATCAATCGGCATCACTGAACCGCAGCCGCCTGGGGGTAGATGACGGAATTGCGTAAAACGGTGGCAGGGGGGTAAAAATCGACGGCTTTGGCGACATCCATATTCACCATGAAATTGAACCGTTTGAGTGTTTCAATGGGAATATCTCTGGCTGGTGTGCCCCGGAGGATCTGTGCCGCCTTGAATCCCGCAAATTTCCCGACCAGATAGTATTTGCTGACCAAACCGACCAGGGCGTGACCGGATTTCACTGGGCCTTCTGTAGCCGAAAAAACCGGTATCCTCCTTTCCCTGGCAAGTTCCGCCAGCAACTCCCCATTCGAAATCATGTAGGAATCCGAGGGCAAATAGAAAATATCCACCCCGGCTTTCATCGCCTCATCGACATGTGAGATCAATTGCGGCAACAGGGGCTGGCTGCTGTCGATGGCAAACTGGGTCAGTTTGAATTGCTCTGACTCATCCAGGGTCGATTGAAGCTTGCTCACCTGCAATTGCGAGTTTTTTTCTTCCTGGTTAAAAAAAACGGCAATATGCGAAAATTCGCCCAAGTCGGCGATGGCATTGAGCTGTGTTGTCAACGGTACCAGGTGAGAGGTCCCTGTCAAATTGCGGTGATGTTCCTCGAACTGGGTAACCAGGCCGGCACCGATTGGGTCCGAAACAATATTGAATACCAATGGAATATCCCCCAGGTTGTCGCCCGCGGCCTGTGAACCCGCCACGGCAAGCGACACGGTGGTCCCAAACGTGTAAACCAAATCAGGCTGCTGCTGTCTGATCTGCTCAACAAAGCCCGGTACCCCGGTCTTGTCCTTGTTGGCATTGGCGATCATGAACTGGATATCCAGATCATTTTGCGACTGCAGGTAATCCATAAAACCCTGTTCCGCATCGGTTTCACCCCGCCACAAAACCATGAACACCGTTTTCTGGTCCGCAAAACTGACCGTGGAAACCAGCAACAGCAACCCTATGACCAACCTGCCCATCATGTGGTCTCCACTGCTTTTTTGGGCAAAAGAGACATAACGGTCAGGAAGGTCAACATGATTACCGCATTGATAAACAAAAATCCTGCAAACCACAAAAATGCCATATTGAAACCCAGCGCCGCAATCAACACCGCCGCCAGTATCGGTCCTGCAAAATTCCCCACACGCTCTACCATGCGGTAAATACCGATCACCTTACCCATGGACAACCGGGCATCATGCTGCATCAGTTCAGTCAGCAACGAAATTTGAGGCGCTACCCCGATGGCATGCCCAATTCCAATCAGCATGATTGCGAGCAATACCCCGTGTATGCTTGGAATCATGTACAGGGCGGCGAGGGCAACGCCAGCGACCAGGCCTCCCAGACAGATGAACAGTTTCTTTTGATTATAATGATCCACGATCCGGGCGCTCAAGGGGGTGACAAGAATGATCGCCAAACCATAGGCCATCAAAATGCGACCCGTGGAGGATTGCGATTCGGCCAGGTTCAGTTGCATGTATAAAGGCACGGCGTAATACAAGAAACCGGTCAAGGTGATTTTTGCGGGAATGGCGGAAAACAGGGTGATGGCGATGAAATACCGGTTTTTCATGAGTATCGTGAAATCCCGCCATGCCAGTTTTGTCGGTGGTTTATCGGATTTTTCCTTGTTCGTGAAGAACTGTGCAACAAATAACGCGGAAGCGAGGGACATGGCTGCCGACAAATAAAACGTGGCATCAAAGCCGATGCGGTCAGATAAAATTCCTCCAATGGCCGCTCCACACAACAACCCGGAGAAAAACCCGGATAAAAAGGTGGCCATTCCCTTGGTGCGGTTGGATGAATCCGTATTATCCGTAACCAGGCCCTGGGCAGTGATAAAAACGATGGCATAACCAATGGCGGTAAAACAGCGGACCACCAGCAAGTGATAGAAATTGTCCACCATACCACTCGCGACCAAACCGACTGCGGTAAGCAGAGCCCCGATGATAAATGCCTTTCGCCGGCCTACATTGTCTGACCATTGGCCCGCGAGCGGCAACGACAGGGCCCAGACAGCCATAAAAGCGGAAATCGGCAGGCTGATAACCATGGATTTGCTGAGTCCGGCGATGGGTTCATACATCGATTCCACGTAAATCGGAAAAAACGACAGGGACATGGACTCGGAAAACACCAGCAGAAACAGGGGGGGGCGAACGAAATTCAGGCTACTGCTTTTCAGCACTCTGGTTTTGTCGGTTTTGTCCCCTGCTCCGGTGACCCGGTTTCGAAGGTTGGCCATTAACTGGTTCAATTTCTGACCGAGCATACCCACTTCATCTTTAAAACTGATATCCATGACCTGGCTGAAGTCACCACGGGTCGCTCTTTGGATGATCCGTTGCAGGGATATCATCGGCGTGGTAATGGTATAACTGACGATAAACAGGATCAGCTCTCCCGCCAAAAGCCCGGCCACCGCGATCACCGCCAGAATATCCAGGGATATTTCCTTCAGGCTTTCTTCCATGGCCAGCGGATCGATGCCAATCACCACATCCGCAAGCCCCTCACCCTGGTAGAGAATGGGGTATCGATACAGATTGAATTGCTCCTCCAACGGTTCGGACGAAGTAATGTCGCCGCTTTGGTACCGTAACTGGCCATCACTCATTTGAAGTGCGATCAGCTGCAAATCGGGCTGGGTGGACTGTAGCGCCTGAAACTCCTGTTCCATCCCCCGAATGCGATCAAACGGCACTCCTATCTCCAGAAGATAATCGATATTTTCAGCAATCTGGCTCGAAATCTCCAATGCCTTTTTCTGTTCCTGCGGCCGTAGTTCCTGCTTGAAAATACCCAGCTGCAACCAGGCACTTACTACTGTCGCGACAATAATCAACGTAATCGTGGTCCCCAGAATCAGCCAGTTCCCCTTGGCCTTTGCATCCGCCACCTTCTCCTGCTCCGGGATGGATTCCCCCTGATACAGCTTTTGCAGGGCCACCACCTGTTGTTCCGTTTGGGTGGTGGCTGTTTTGTCCGTCAGCCTTGAGTTCTGACCATCCTGGAGTTGGGAAAGCGAGGTCAGCATCCGAGAAAGACTGCGCAGGGTCGGACGCAAAATGAGATGAATAATCAGCAGACCCACCAAAATTGCCACGCCAACGACGATTCCGGCATACTGGCCCAGCCTTTCGATCAAACTCCGCTCGAAAGCACTGTGTTCCGATTGGTCATAAAAAAGAATCAGGCGCCCTTCGGTCTGGTCAAAACTGTTTGTCAACGCCATGCTGAATACCAGCTGATCATCCAGTTCAACCACTTCTCCCAACACCGGAGCCTGCTGCCACTGAAGCAGACCTTCTCTCGCCAACTCCGTATTCCCCTGCTCAAATAGCACTTCAGACTGGTTGTTTACAACAATTACCGCATTGATAAGCTCATCCGACCCCAGAGCCTTGGTCAGCAAAGCCCCGATTTGAGTCTGCTCATTCAGCTTCAGCCCCAGTCCCAAACCATATTCCACCGCAAACCGGGTATCGTCGAGCACGATTTGCACACGGTCCTGGAGTAGCTGGCGGTAGTTTTTGTGGAAGGTGGCGTAGTTTAAAAATGAACTCAGGGCGACGGAAAAGATCAGGACCACAGCAAGCGCAAACCCAAGTTTATTGATCAGTCGATTCTGGAATTTTACATGGATCATCTACCTGGCCTTTACCTGGTTTTCAAAGATGCTGGGGGACTGTCTGGACATCATGCTGCATGATCTGGCTTCGGGAACACCATAAAATCTGACCGGATACGGGCCATTAACATCCTCACTCTTTTCTTTTTTACTCAACAAGGCATCACCATCCAGATATCTGGTTCAGGAAAATGAACGCACTCAACCGTGCATCGCGACTCCACCACAACACTCATGGATTCCAGATGCTCAAATCGGTACTCAAGCCGGTCCATCGACAGGAGGACCCAATACCAAACCGGCCCCTTTGCGGCGGGCTTGTCCTGCAGAACCCTGCAGCCATCACTGGAATATCGTTTCCCGCTCCTGGTAAAGCATCGAAGTCAATGGACGGTCAACCACATGTACAGGCCGGGATATGTACAAGCTGGCACTGGACCGGGGGTACTGCGTGGAAGGAAATCATGGATGGGCATTTGAACTTGAGTGCCAACTACACACTTGAATTGTATTTGCAGAGTTTGATTCTATCCAGATGCACTTCAGATATCAATGAAATTATGTTAAATGATAATCTGAATCAGGTAACGGCCGGACCCGGGTCCATCCCCTTGATGGGACCGGCGATGCCGGACCGTCCTGAAACGGGGCATCCGCAGCTGGCCGGATAGTGGAACTTTCCGAACAGCAGTCACCAGCCCCTGCACAGGAACACATCCTCTTCAAAACCAGGGAACTGTCCGGTATTTGAATTGTTCCCGCACCCGGTACGACTGCGCAACGCAAATCCAACCGAAACCCTTCTGTCGTTGTGAGCATCCATGGAGACTGGATAAAACCCGACCCACTCCCGAATACTCAATGTGATGGTTTCCTTAATGTCATGGGTCTTCCCCAATGAAAATGGGGGCATTGTAAAATTGCTGAAAGAGGACATTCCGACTTTGCGTTGATATAATTAGGTAATTGGGTGGCGCGTTTTCATTGATTGGCCTTATGTCTTATACTCGTTGTAATCGGGAATGATGGACAAGACCTCGTGAGAGGATGGAGCGTTCCGTGAGTACAGACAACAGTCACCGACAATATTATGACATTTCGCATTAAACTGATAATCTCCCTGGTTGGTCTGGCCATCGTCCCCCTGATTTTCGTCTCCCTGTTTCAGTTTAACTTTTCATCCAATGAAATCAAGAAACAGACCCGGGCCGAAGCACGGACGATTGTCAAAAAAATCGACCATGAACTCCAGCAACTGTATCAGCGCGCCATATTTATCCTTCGAGGCGTCAGTGAGCTGGATGCCATCAAGTCCAATCTCACTCCATTCCCTTCAGACACCCTGAGAAATGACATTGAAGCCCTGCTCGACAGGTCATTGAGTATCACCCCATTGTTTGCGTCCTACCAGATTGTGGATAGCAATGGAAACCAGATCTATAAATCCTATCGGGACAAATCCATCAAGATCAAGTATCTCCAGAACCTGCATGATCGCACCTATTTCAGTGAAGCGATGAAAACAGGGAAAGGAGTTATTTCCGAGATTATTATCGCCCGGACAACCAAGAAACCCATTGTGATCCTGGGCCACCCGATACTGGACAAGGATGGAAAGCCTCTTGGCGTGGTATCCGGGGTGATCGATTTCCAGGAAATTATCAACCTCATCAAGACACTGAAAGTATCCGAAGGCGCCTATCCCTTCATTACCTCGAAAAATGGACTGTTTCTCGCCCATACCAACAATGATATGGTGGCCAAAAAGAATATCTTTGAGATAGCCATTTTTTCACCCGAAGACAGGGAGATCGTCGACACAGCCAGTGAAGGGTTTGTCAGCTATATCTACCACCCGGTTTTTGACAACCCCCATGCACAACCGGACTCCATCTCACTGGAACATTTTCTCTATTTCCTGAAAAGCGAGTCGGATCATTCGGTCATCTATTACTCAATCCCGAAGTCCGATTTCTTCCAGGCCATCGATAAAATAAGATTGGTGATTGGTTCCATCGTGGTGATTGTCTCTATTCTGTTTGTACTGATTGCGGTCTTTGTTTCGAGAAAAATTGAAAATGCGCTGGAAGAAGTTCGACTGGCAAATCTCAAGACAGAAGAGAAAAACAAGGAACTCCATACCCTGGCGAACAAACTCGCAAAGTACCTGTCACCGCAACTCTATCAGTCCATTTTCTCGGGAAAAAAAGATGTCAAGCTGGAAACCTACCGTAAAAAATTAACCGTTTTTTTCTCGGATATTGAGAATTTCTCATCCATAACAGACAGTATGCAGTCTGAATCACTGTCTGATTTATTAAACGAATACCTCAATGAAATGTCCCGTATCGCGATTAGACACGGGGGAACCATTGACAAGTATATTGGCGATGCCATCATGATCTTTTTTGGCGACCCGGAAACAAAGGGCGAAAAAGAGGATGCCTACCATTGCATTGCCATGGCCATTGAAATGCGCGAAGCCATGAACCATCTTCAGGGATTATGGATGTCCAAGGGCATTACCACTCCTCTTCGAATCAGAATTGGAGTGCATTCCGGTTATTGCACGATTGGCAACTTCGGTTCTGAAGAGCGCCTGGATTATACGATTGTGGGGGGAACAGTGAATCTGGCCAGCAGGCTCGAATCGCATGCCAATGTCGACTCAATCCTCATTTCCCACGAAACATACGGCCTGATCAAGGACCGTATTCTTTGTAAATTGCGGGGAGAGATCACGGTAAAGGGCATCGCGTACCCGGTCAGAACCTACGAGGTCATTGACTTTGTAGCCGGGGCCCGGGACTACCAGAATTATACTGTGAACAACAAAAGACTGCGGTTATCCATCAACATCGACTCTCATGCCGACAAGGACAAGGTGATCTCTGAACTGAATGAAACCATTGCCCGGATCAAGCATTCGTGAACAGGTCGCTGTGCCGGTTTCTCCATGGAGAAAGGCCCGGCACAGCGGACAACCATACGGGCTGCCCTAAATGCCCAGTTCAGACAGTTTTTCCCTGCTCGGCACGCCTTCTTCTGACCAGCCGCGGAATCGGTAATATTCCGGCAGCATCACTCCGATTTCCGCTACACCGCCCTTGTTAAATCCCTCTGGCGCAGGGTCTGCAAGCATTCGGGGCGGCAGGGTATCGTCTTTTTTGCCCAAGCCGGCCTTCAGGTTAAACAGCTTTTCCAGGTTCCAGATCCGTTCGCCGGTCAGGCGAAGCCTTTCCACATCCCACTCACCGGGCAAATCCGCATTGATCATCCTTGCAAAATCCTCGTATCCCCAGGTCCCGGTGGTGAACAGGCAAAGCCCGGATGAATCCACCATGGAAACAAAATTCTGGGTGACTGCACAGGCTTCGGCCTTGCCCCGGGTACCCGGGTCTTCATAATCTTCCGTAAATGTATCGTGACGCAGATGGCATGCACCGCGATTGCTGGTGGCATACCCCAGACCCATGCCCTGCATGGCGCGTCCGTCATAGCCCGCAAATTCCTGCCCCTTGGCCACCATGGCCAACTCCGGATGGCCATATTTCTCGCACAGCAATTTCGAACCCAATCCGAGCTCCTTCCCGAATCCTTCATATTTCCCCGTCTTTTCCGACATCACCACCAGCGCTTCAGCGCTGCCAAAACGAAGATCTATTCCATCCGTCTGCCGGGAGGTGATCACCCCCATTTCATACAGCTCCATTGCGGCCGCCAGGGTGACGCCAAAAGAGATGGGATCCATTCCATGTTCATTCATCATGAACCCGGCAAAAGTCAGTGCGTCCAGGTCGTCGACCCCCACCACCGGTCCAAAGGCGAAGGCTGTTTCATATTCCAGCCCCCCCGAAGCCACATGGTATTCCGGACGGTCCCGAACACTGAAATGCCCGGGGTCGATCTTTGAAATCCGCCCGCAGCCGATGGTGCAGCCAAAGCAGGCCGCATTTCGAATCAGGTTGGTATGCCCGTTTCGATGTCGTATGGTGACTGATTTATGATTGATTTTCTCGGCACCGTCAAACTTAACCTTGCGAAAATTTTCCGTGGGCAAGCCGCCGAATTCCTGCATGCTGTCCAGCATGGCATGGGTTCCGTAACGCATCAGACCCCGTCGATTGCTGCTCCCATGCAATACGGCATTCACTTCCTTCACCACTTTCATGAATTCGTCCGGGTGATCATCCCGAACACCAATGGTCCCCCGGGCAGCAATCGCCTTCAGGTTTTTGCTGCCCATCACCGCCCCCACGCCGGAACGCCCCGCTGCCCGGTGCAAATCATTGACCACACAGGCGAAACGGACATGATTTTCCCCGGATACCCCGATCGCCGCCACCTTGATCTGGGGGTCCTGGTGTTTCGTGTGCAACCATTCGTCGGTATACCAGACCGTTTTCCCCCAGATTTCATCCGCCGGCAGAATCTCCACTTTGTCATCACGGATATTGAGATAGACCGGTGTTTCGGACCTGCCCCGGATGATGAGCAGATCATACCCCGCAAATTTGAGTTCTGCACCAAATTTCCCGCCGGAATTGGAACAGGCAATGGCCCCTGTCAGGGGGCCTTTGGTGACCACAGCATATCGACCACTGGTGGAGGCCATGGTGCCCCCCAGCGGTCCGGTGGCAAAAATCAGCACATTGTCCGGTCCAAGGGGGTCCACTGCAGGATCCATTTCCTCACTGAGATACTTCGTTCCCAGCCCCCTGGAACCCAGGTAGGCATTGGCCCACTCCATATTCAGCGGCTCAATGGAAGTGGTTCCGGCACTCAGGTCCACACGCAATACTTTCTTTTGCCAACTCATAATCGTTCTCCATCTTGAACAGGAATTATTTTTAATACCGATATCATCCTAAAATTCAGAAATTTATTCCAGTACCCGACCCTTACCATATCCATAAAATCATCGGTACCGACACCCCTACGATCACAACATCCAGCGGCAATCCCATCCGCCAGTAATCCCCAAACTGGTAGCCGCCCGGCCCCATCACCAGGGTGTTGGACTGATGCCCGATGGGAGTCAGGTACGGGGAAGCAGCACCCACCGCGACGGCCATGAGCAACGGGTCTGCGGACATGTCCATGATTTCTGCCAGACTGATTGCCAACGGCGCCATGAGAACGGCGGTAGGGGAATTGTGGATCAAATCAGACAGAATCATGGAAATCACCACCAGCATACCGACCAGGACCCACAACGGCGCGTCCAGGGCGATATAATAAATGCTCTGGGAGATCAGTTCTGTCGTGCCGGTTGAATGCAGCGATTCGCCAATGGGAATCAGGCATCCAAGGAGAACGATCACCGGCCATTCAATACTGCGGTAGGCATCCCGCAGGGAAATGGCCTTCATCAATACCAAAACCAGACAACAGGTTGCAAAAGCAAGGGGGACCGTCAAAAGACCAAACGCCGCCGCAAGAATACCGCCGACAAACACGGCCGGGACCAGGTACGCGCTGCTGCGCAGCCGCCGCTTATGCGTTTTTCGGGTCAGCACCATGCAACCCAATGCCTTGACGGCCTGCCCCAGGGTCTTGTCCACACCCTGCAGCAACAGTACGTCTCCGGTTTGAAACCGGACCTGTCCCAACCTGAACATGGGCGTACCGCCCTGCCGGGAGACCCCCAGCAGATTGATGCCGTACCGGGCATGCAACTGCAGGTCACGCATGGGAGACCCCTCCATCACGGAGTTGGGCATTACCAGCACTTCCATCACCCGGAGTTCCTCGGACTGAAGCATTTCACGGGTCATGACATTGTCTCCAACCTGGACGAGGCCCGGGGATGCAAACAGCGGCTGGAAGGACTCGGAATCCCCCTGCAAAATCAGGATATCCTCCTCAAGGATTTTTTCGGCGGTGGAGGGAGCCAGTCGGTTCCGTTTGTGCCGGATAATCGCCATCACCGTGATTTCGTTTTCACAGACCTGTTCCAGGTCTCCCACCGTGGACCCGACCAGCGAGGAACCGGATGCCACCTTCACCTCGGAAATGTAGCGGGAGATATGGAAACGGTCCGTTGATTCTTCGGTGTCCTTGGAGGGGATCAACCTCCACCCTATGAAAACAATGAAGAGAAACCCGACCACCGCCACCGCCAGACCCACCGGCGTGAAATCGAACATCCCGAAGGGCTCGCCCAGACTTTCCTGGCGGATCGCGGCAATAATGATATTGGGGGGAGTCCCGATGAGGGTAATCAGGCCACCGAGGAGACTGGCGAAAGACAATGGCATCAGAATCGTGGAAACGGGCCGCCCGGCTTTCTTGGCATCACGGATACTTACGGGGAGCATCAACGCCAATGCACCCACGTTGTTCATGAACGCTGACAGCATCCCGACTACCCCGCAATTGGCCGCAATCTGACCCGTGGAACTGCGCTTGGTACCATCCAGGAATCGCAGCAACACTTCAACCAGGCCGGAATTCTGTAATGCCCGGCTGATAACCAGGACGCAGGCTACCGTGATGACCGCGGGATGGGAGAAGCCGGTAAACGCCCTGTCCGGCTCCACAATTCCAAGATAAACCGCTGCCATCAACGCCATCCCTGCGACGACATCGTATCGCCAGCGATTCCAGATAAACAGGACAATAACCGCTCCAAGAAGAGCAAAAAGACTGATTTGATCGGCATCCATGCGGTGATTCTTACATAATTTCGCCGCTCAAAGTAGCGGATATATTCCTGCCCAGGATAAATTTAAAATATAAGATCCCATCGGGACTGGCGACCTGCAGGCATCCTGTGGCGGATTCTGGAACAACAGGGCAACCATGGACGGGTAGCCATCGCGAAGGTGCAACGGCCCCTCTTCTTCCCTTTCCCTGTCCAGTCCGCAACGCTCTAGACATCCCCGAACAAAAAGAACTGCCCAGCGCTGTAAACCCCTGCCCGGTTTTCACGGATTCCCACTTCAGGGTCTGCCACCAGCAGATTGGCCAACTCATAAAAAACGGAACGAACAATCTTCGCTTTCAACCCGTCTCTAACCATGACATAGGGCGATGGCTCCTGGTTTTCCGGGTCCACGGTAACGATTATCGGGTGATCCGCATCCGCCAACACGACCTCATCCATGTTGGTCCGGAAAAACAGTTCCTGGTCCTTCCCGTTCCCCCGCACCTGGAGTTCCACCGCGGTAAACGGGGCATCTTCAACCTGAATCCGGTATTTTACGGGCGGGGTAACCAGGTAGTATTCCCTGCCTTCAAGGCGCAAGACAGTTGAAAACAGTTTTGAGATGCGATGTCGCTGGATCGGGGAATCCTGATAAAACCACTTTCCCCGATGATCGATTCTCAGTCCGATATCAACGGATTTGTCCGGATGCCATTTCTCTACGGGTGGAAGTCTGAAGGCATCCAGTTCGTTGAACAGTTCCTTGATGTCCAGTACGGAACTCAACGATTTTTATTGGGCGGGAATGCGTAGCCTGGCCCGGTGGCCCGGGCATGAATTACTGGGCATTGTTGGCACTGAGTGCGCTGCCCAACAGTTTTGCCGTGACATCCACCACAGAGATCACTTCATCATATTGCATTCGGGTTGGGCCAATGACCCCCAGCATCCCCACTTTTTTGTGGTCCATTTCATAGGGAGCCACAATCACGCTGCAATCCTTGAATGGCTCATATCCCGATTCCTCGCCAATAAATATATTGACCCCCTCGGCGAACATGCTTTTTTGCAACAGATCAAACAGCACCTGCTTGGTCTTGAACATGTCAAACAATTTACGCAACTTGCTGAGTTCCAACAACTCCGGGATGGACAGTAAATTGTTTTCACCACTGACCAGTACGCTTTCGGTGGCCTGGGAATCATCGTCGAAAAGCTGGCCGGCCATCTTGACGGCAGTACGCATTTCCCTGTGCATGCTCCGATGGTCCCGACGCATATGCCTCAGCAACTCCTCCCGCACCCTCTTGAGGGACCTGGTGCTGTACTCCACATTGAAATAATTGGCCGCCTCGGTGAGTTCGGATTCGGTATATTCACGATGAGCAGTGAGAACCTTGTTCTGGACCTGTCCATCATTCGTCACCAGGATCGCGAGAACGCGCTGATCAGACAATCTCAGAAACTCAATCTGCTTGATCTGCACAGCGCCCATGTCCGGCATGGATACAATGCCGGCAAATGAAGTGATTTGGGACAGCATTTCAGTGGCTCCGTACAGAATGCTGTTGATGCTGTTCACGCTGTTCGGGTCCGAGATATCACTGAATCTTTCCGTCATTGCACTCAGGGAGTGACTGTCCATCGGCCCGATTTTCAACAAACCGTTGATAAAAACCCGATAGCCTCTGATGGTGGGCACCCGACCGGCTGAAGTGTGGGGAGCATGAATCAATCCATAATCCTCCAGATCCGCCATGACATTTCGGATGGTTGCCGGACTGAGGGAAAGTTCCATTTCCTTTGCCAGGGTACGGGACCCGATGGGAGTACCTTCTTCAATATGACGACGAATCAGTCCTTTGAGAACCAGTTGGGCCCGTTCACTCAGCCCCAGATCTTTTGCTTCAGTCATTCAAACTCGGCGATGGGTGGGATAGTACTGAAAAACTGTGGATATTATGCGAACGCTACCAATCCAGCGGGCATTCTGTCAAGATTCTTATGGATTTTATTCGGCAGATACAACCTAATGTATAATCCCCCTTTTAATCTGTACAGCAATGGTGAAAATCTCTAAAGTCGGTCTTTTCGGTAAATTCAACGACAACAGTGTGGCGGATGCCATTACCGAGGTGAGGAATTTCCTGGAAAGAAAACAGCTGTCGGTGCTGCTTGGCAATACCACCGCAGACAAGATACAGGGAGACCGCATAGACAACTACGAAGGCCCCCTGGGAGAATTGATTGATCTGGCCATAGTGGTGGGAGGGGATGGCACCATGCTAAACGCCGCCCGCCTCCTGTCGGATCATGCCATTCCCGCCATCGGCGTGAATCTTGGCCGCCTGGGATTCCTGACGGATATCAGTTTTCACGAACTGGAGCCGAGTTTAACCGCTGTTCTGGAAGGAAAGTGTTATGTGGAACTCCGAACCATGCTGCAATGCCGGGTGCTGGAGGAAGGAAGGGAGGTGTTTTCCGGCATTTCCCTGAACGACATCGTGATCTCCAAAGGCAATTCCGGACGTTTGATCGAATTTGAAACCCACGTCAACCGCCAATACATTGCCCATACCCGAAGTGATGGACTTATTCTTTCCACCCCAACCGGGTCCACGGCATATGCCCTGTCCGCAGGGGGACCCATCATTTCTCCGGGATTGCCTGTCATCAGCATGTCCCCCATTTGCCCGCATACCCTGAGTAACCGGCCCATCATTCTCAATGAAAACGACGAGGTAACGATCTCTGCCCTGAAAGTCCGGGAATCCAATGCCAACCTGATTCTGGATGGTGTCATCAGTCATCACCTGAACGGCACGGAAACTATCGCGATACAACGGGCACCCAAAAAACTGCGAATGATGCACATGGAGGGTTTCAACTATTTCGAAACCCTTCGCTCAAAACTCGGCTGGACCGGTTGAGCAGACCTTCCCAACCCGCCTGCGCATGCCCTGGACATGATTGACTGGCTTGAAATAAAGCAATTTGCCATTGCCGAACACGTTGAACTGGAGTTCGATGACGGTTTTACCACGGTGACAGGAGAAACCGGTTCGGGCAAATCCATCCTGATCGATGCCATCGGGATTCTTCTTGGCCATCGGTCGGATACGAGTTATATCCGGCACAACGATGACACGGCTGAGATTCAGGCCGGATTTTCCCTGACCCCAGACCACCCCGCGACAGCATGGCTGGACGAACAGGGACTGGACAATCAAGAGGAGTGCATACTCCGGCGTATTCTCCGCAGGGGAAAACCCAGCAGAAATTATATCAATGGTCACGCTGTCACGGTTTCACAGCTCAGGGAGATTGGCCGGGAACTGGTGGATATACACGGCCAGAACAAACATCATTCCCTGCTCAGGAAACCCGTGCAGCTCAATCTGGTGGACAGCGCATCCGGAAATGATGCCTTGCTGAGAGACCTGCATGGGTGCTACCGGACCCTGAACGACATCGCGGCCCGGATTGATTTGTACCAGGACCAGAGCCAGACCGCCCAGCAACGGGCTGATTTGCTGAAATTCCAGATTGAAGAACTCGATGAACTCTCCCCCCGGGCCGATGAGTGGCCGACACTTGCAAACCGCCACAAAAAGTTGAATCACCTGCAGGAACTACTCAGTGGCGCCCAGTCCGCCGCCAATGCCCTGGTTGAGGATGACCATGACAACGTGGCATCACGATTGACACGAACCGCCCAGCAGATCGAAGTGTTGTCCGGGTTTGATGACAGCCTGAAACCCGTGGTACAGATGGTGGAAGAGGCCAGGATTATCGTTGAAGAAGCGGCCAGTCAACTCAAGCCGGTCTATCAGGACAGCGATATTGACCCGGATGAAATTTCCGGAATAGAGAAAAGAATGTCCCTGTATCATTTCCTGTCCCGAAAACACCGTGTCCATCCCGGAGAATTGTCCGGTCAGCTGGATGACATGAAAGAGGAACTGGAGGGATTGAAAGACCCTGAAAGTGAATTGACACGATTAACGAAGCGGTATCAGTCCGAGTCCCGGAAATACAAGGCCATCGCTGGAAAGATTACTGTGAATCGCAAACGAATATCCCGCCATCTCGGCCAGATGGTCACTGCCATCCTCCAGGAACTGGGCATGGCAGGGGGAAAATTTGAAATTCTCCTGCTGCCCGTCAACCCGGACCGTTTTACTCGATATGGCAATGAAACAGTGGAATTTGTCGTTTCCACCAATCCCGGGCAGCCGCTGGAGCCCCTGCGCAAGGTCGCATCCGGGGGGGAACTGTCCCGAATGTCCCTGGGCATTCAAGTGGTTCTCGCCAACAAAACCCGGGTTCCTACGCTGATATTCGATGAAGTCGATGTGGGCATCGGTGGAGAAGTGGCCCATGTCGTAGGGCAAAAGCTGAAGGAACTGGGCAAATCAGCACAGGTAATCTGCATCACCCACCTGTTCCAGATAGCGGCCCGTGGAGATTCCCATTTCTCCGTAGTCAAGCATGGAAAAAGCCAGGTGGAAACACAGGTCCGACAACTGTCGGAAGAACAGCGGATCGAAGAAATTGCACGAATGACCGTTGGTGAAAAAATTACTGCCCAGTCACTGGCGCAAGCCAGGGAGATGCTTGAACCGTTATGATCGAAACCGCCCATACCGTACGGGACCGTATTTGCCCTGCCCGTCTGGAGGATGTCAACGGAATCTTCCAGTTGTTACAATTCTACAGTAATCGTGGTATCCTGCTGCCCCGTCCTGAAAGCGATATCTATCATTCTCTACGGGACTTCTATGTCGTCAAAACCCATGGCAGGGTGATCGCCTGTGCGGCATTGTTGATTTACACCAAGGAACTGGGCGAAGTACGGAGTCTGGCGGTGGGCCCGCAATACCAGAACCGGGGGCTTGGATACAAGCTGGTCAATCAACTCGAAGAGGATGCCCGGGGCATTGGCCTGACCAAACTCATGGCGCTGACCTACGAGGTGGATTTTTTTGAAAAGCTGGGCTTCACGGTGGTGGAAATGAATCAATTGCCTGAAAAGGTATGGGGAGCCTGCATCAATTGCCCCAAATTTCAGCGCTGTGATGAAATAGCGGTATTGAAATATTTAATTTAAAATCACCCCTGCTGGATCATCCACTCTTACCATTCCCAAACAAACTGGTGTTCTTCATGTCCATCCCGCATCAAAGTAAAGGGATTGCTCATGGCCTGTTGATGGCCTTGAAAAATCATTCCATGTTGGTTGCAGTGCTGACTCTCAGCCTGTTGCTGGGGGGCTGTATCTACAAAATAGATATCCAGCAGGGAAATGAAATCACACCAGAAATGATCGCCCAGCTTGAAATCGGCATGACAAAACGGGAGGTTGTCCGGGTGGTTGGCACCCCGTTGATCACCGACCCCTTCCATAAAAACCGATGGGACTATTACCATTCCATACGGGACGGGAAAACGGGGAAAATCACCTCGCAACAGATCACACTGTTGTTTACGGAAGATATTTTGAGCGCTGTCAACCAGAAATAAAACCGGGTAATCCGGGCACCGCCCCCGGTCGGTCCCTGCGCGTGTTTTTCCGCTACAGGCGTTTCATCTCCGGTTGCTATGGATTGGCCACCGCGATAATGGCCATGCAGTCACCCATTTTTACGAGCCCGGGAAAATGACGACCGGCCAGCACCCCCCCGCGCTGTGCGCGGTACTCAACGGGCGCAACGCCAGTACGGTCCGGCATCCAGACCCGGGCAACCACATCGCCTTTGACCAGGGGAGCACCAAGGTCTGCGGCAGGCTCAATGAGGCCCTCATGTTCGCTGATGACAAAACAATCACTGTCCGGCATTTCCATTTCAACCGTTGGATCCAATGAGAGTTTCCCATCCAGTATTCCGGCGTGAACCAGGACATTGCGTACCCCTTTTTTTGCGATGGCCACAGATTTTGTCGTGGTGGTTCCTCCACCACCGAGTTCCGTGGATATAAAGGTCTTCCCCTGGTTTTCCACCGCGGTGTCATACATTCCCGTGTCATCAATTTCACGAAAATGCATGGAATACGGCGCATTGAAGGCTCTCATTACCTCAACACATGCTTTTTGCTGGTCCTTGTCTGCCAGCACATGGGCCGCCGCGAGGGGCAAAAACTCAAGGGTTTTCCCCCCTGAATGGATGTCGACCACGACATCCGCCATGGGAACCAGCGTGCGCATGAAATAGTCGGCTATTTTTTCGGTAACGGTTCCACCGGGGTTGCCGGGAAATACGCGGTTCATGTTTCCGTCGTCAATGGGGGAATTTCGCCATCCCGCACGAAAAGCAGGGTAATTGAAGGCCGGGACGATGATGACACGCCCTGCAAGGTCCCCGGGGTCCAGGTGCAGGGCCAGATTCTGCAGCGCCACCGGGCCTTCATATTCATCACCATGATTCGCCCCGGTCAGCAACGCCGTGGGGCCCGCACCGTTTCGTATCACACAGATGGGAATCATCAGCGATCCCCAGGCAGAATCATTTCTGCTGTATGGCAATCGCAGAAAACCGTGATGCGCGCCATCGCGGTCAAAGGGAATGGTTGATGTGATGGGATTGTCTTGCATCATGGCCGGTACCTCTTTCACCAGAATAATTCGGATTCAATCAATGACAATTAAGTCGCGTTCCACGTCACACAGTCTCTCGCCACCCTGGTCGGTCACCACAAATGACTCGGAAACGGCGCAACCGAAATGGTCCAGCCAGACTCCGGACTGAAAGTGGAAACACATGCCTGCCTGCAATTCCGTTCGGTCTCCCGGCCGCAGGCTGCATGTCCGTTCTCCCCAGTCCGGCGGATAACCCACTCCCACCGGGTATCCAACCCGACTCTCTTTTGTAATTCCGTTTCGGTTCAGCACGGCTTGCCAGACCGCTTCAACGGATTCACAGGTATTGCCCGGTTTCGCCTGTTCGAGGCCTGCATCCACGCCTTCAACAATTACCCGGGCCAGTTTCCTTATTTTGTCAGGGGCCTGGCCGATGTGTACCGTCCGGGCCAGCGGTACATTGTATCGCCGTCTGACTCCAGCGATTTCCAGCATGACCAGGGCATTGTCCGGCAACGGAGCATCCGTCCAGGTCAAATGCGGCGTACTCGTTCCTTCATTGACCTGAAGGAGCGGGCAAAATGAGGAATAATCCCCGCCGAAGCCCTCCACGCCAGATGCCTGGGTTCGATAGATTTCAGCGATCACTTCGTTTTGGGGAACCCCGGCACGTATACGGGCAATCGCTGCGTTCATCATCCGGGTACTGATTTTCCCTGCAACACGCATCAACTCCACTTCCTTGTCGGACTTGACCAATCGTGCCCAGTTGACCAGGTCCCCGTTGTTCGTGATGCCGGCATCCGGCAGCGCACCGACCAGGGTTGCATGACATCGAGCGGTAAAGTAGTGGGCATCCATTTCAACCCCGATCCGGGAGTTCCCCCAGCCCCGCGACCGAATGAAACCCGCCAATTCCTCATACGGGTGATTGAGAGGGTTCTGCACCAGGCTTTCGGAAAATGGAAGGATGTGGTCATTCGGCAGGTACGTGGTGACCTCCGCGGCCCTGGCATCCTGGGCACGGCCAAACCAAAAAGGAGATTCTTCCTGCAAATGCACGAGTACACACTGGGGAACGTAGAATGACCATCCGTCATACCCGGTCAGCCAGCACATATTGCCGGGGTCCTGGCTGATGATCAGGTCATAACCGGCCCGTTCCATGCGCTGTCTGACATCCTGCACACGGGCGGCGTATTCCCCGCTGGGGAAAACTTTTTCAAATAGGGGGGGAAGGGTATTCATGATCAGGTATCAATACTCAGGAATTAATGGTCAGGCCCGCTGAATGTGCTTCCGCCCGTTTGCTGGCAAACGCTGCCACCGCGGTATCCTGCACACCGGTACCGGTCAGGTCGCAAATGGTGATTTCTTCCGGAGTCTGTCGTCCCGGGGCACTGCCGGCAACGATATCCCCCAGTTCCGGATACACGGTTTTTTCATTTACGGTTCCGGATTCAATGGCATGATGCAGTTCACCGAGTTTTTCGGTTTGTGACTGCCGGTCGGGCACATAAATATTCGCCCTCGACAGGCAACCGGGGTCCAGCTCGTTCTTGTGCGCCTGATCAGAGCCCATCGCGGTAATGTGCTGGCCGGGCCGCAGCCAGTCACTCATTACCAATGGGGTTGCGGAAGGGGTGGTGGTGACGACAACCTGGGACAGGACAACCGCCTCCTCCAGGTCAGGGGCCGCTTTCACGGTAATCCCCAGTTTTTCTGACAGTTCATGGGCTACCGCTTCCGCTTTCGGAAAATCTCGCGCCCAGATCCTTGCCAGCCGGATTCCACGAACCAGGCACAGGGCTTCAAGCTGCAGGCGGGATTGCTGACCTGCTCCAAGGATACACGCCCGCTCCACATCCGCTGGAGCAAGATGCCGCGCGGCCACCGCCCCCGCAGCTGCTGTACGCACATCCGTCAGGTAACCGTTGTCCAGCAAAACGGCTTGCAGTATCCCGGTGCGGACCGAAAACAGCACCATCAGACCCGTGGTGCTTGGCAGACCCTGTTTTGGGTTGTCGAAAAACCCCGGGGACATTTTGATGGCAAAGCCGTCGAATCCCGGGACATAGGCGGTTTTCACATCCACTTCACCATTGAATTCCCGGATGGCCATGGACAGAATTGGGGGCATCACCACATTGCCCCCTGACAGTGCGGCAAAAGCCGATTCAATACAGTGAATCGTCTCCCCATCCAGGCAGACAATTTTACGGAGTTCCCTCTCGGTCAGAATCTTTACTCTGGGCATGAGAAAATTCAGGCTACTGAGAAATCAATATCTTCACCGGAGATGATCTGATGGTGAAGGTTCATATCTATATTCCCGCCACTGGTGAGCACGGCCACCGGAGCATCGCTCTTTATTTTACCGGAAAGCAGGGCGGCAATGCCCACGGAACCGGAACCCTCCAGAATCTGTCGTTCTGCCCAATAGGCATGGCGGATCGCTTCAGCAATCTCGCTCTCGGAAACTACAACGAACTCATCAACCAGCTTTTGTACAATTGAAAACGTCAACCGGTTGTCCAGACCGATGCCTCCTCCCAGGGAATCCGCAATGGTGGGCAGTTCCTCCACTTCGACGGGGTGTCCGGACTGGATGCTTTCATACATAGCGGCTCCACGTTCCATGGAGACCCCGATCACCCGGGTTTTCGGTTGTGCGGCTTTCAGCGCAATGGCCATCCCGGAAACCAATCCTCCACCCGACACCGGAACCAGCACAGTCCGGAATTGCGAATTCTGCTCCATCAGTTCCAGTGCAAGAGTGCCTTGCCCCATGATAATGTCAGAATGGTCGAATGGCGGGAGCATCGTCATATGCTCCTCTCTGACCAGGCGGTCCACCTCCATCTGGGCCTCATCCTGGGAATCTCCCACGATGCGCACTTCGGCACCCTGCAATGCAATGCCATCGATCTTGTTCTGCGGGACGAGGCTCGACATACAGATTATGCAGCGAATGCCTGCCTGACGCGCGGCATAGGCCAATCCACGACCATGATTGCCCGTTGATACGCCAACAACCCCCCGGGCCCGTTGCTCCCTGGAGAGATTCAACACGGCATGGGTCGCACCGCGCAACTTGAAACTCCCGGTAGTCTGGTGGTGTTCAAGTTTGAGAAATACCGGCACTCCGGATAACTCGCCAAGGGTCTGAGAGGGCACAACCGGAGTCGTCAGGACCCTGGGGGCAATCTGGCGCCTTGCCCGTCGGATGTCTGCAATGGTCGGCCAGTCCGGCCTCAATGCTTTCTGGTTCACTGTACTGGATCAGGCTGAATGGGCGGATTTTTCATCCTGTTGATGATCAAATATTGAGGTATATCCTTCCGACCAGTCCGGGGGAAGAGGAACCATCATTTCTTCATGGTGCGCAAATTCGGATTGCACACCGCGTACAAGACGGCCATAGTTTACACTGGGATAGGCAGGCGGAGTATACGGAATCGCGTCTGCGGCACTGTAGGTGACGATAAACGCCGGCCTTCCCATGGCGCTCATATTGCGGGCAGACCCATGGATGGTGCGGCTGTGGTGAACGGAAAGGGAACCCGGCGGACCCAGCATGGACACTGCCCGGTCCAGCGCAACCTCCCCCAGGTCCTGATCGGAAATGGCACCCGTCCAGTTTCCCCGGGTGTCGTAGTGCGAAAATATCGGACCCTGATGGCTCTTTGGAATGACCTGCAACGGACCCTGCCCCGGTCCGGTGGCCTCCAGCATCAGCAGAAACTGCATCGTACCGGCATGGGTGTGGGGATAAAACACAATATCCTGGTGCCACTTGACTTCCGCCCCCCCACCAGCCCATTTGAAATTCATCATCAGTTCCCGGAACCTGACATTGGGACCAAGCAAGTCCGCTGCAATGTCGGGAATGATGGATTTCGAACACAGGTCCCAGAATACCGGGGCAAATTCATCCAGATAGGCAACCCGCCGCAGGCGGGGATTTTCGGAACTGTGGCCCGGTTCAATATCCACCTTCCGGGTGGACTGCCTGCAGTCCCTGGTCTGCTCGACAACCTCCGCCAGGGCACTTCGAAGCGGATTCAGCCATTCATCGCCAATCAGTCCGGGAAATGCGAGATACCCCTGCTGGTAATAGAATTCTCTTTGTTCCCGGGCCACAATGGATGGCGGGCGGGACAGGATGCTGTCGAGTTTCATGGCAACCCCCCGGCCGATACGCCATGATCGGGTGTGGCCCCCGGCCTGTGCAACAGTTGGCCAAATCCCTGGATCGGCAATTCATACCCTGCCCATCGCAACGCCTGCCAAAATAACGCCTGATTGGCCGTTACCACCGGTTTGCCGATTGCCTGTTCAATGGAATCCACGACATCCACCGCCCGGATTGCCGTGCAGGATATGAACAACGCATCCGCTTCGGGCCGGTCCGCTTCGAGTGCCGCGTGATAAATGGCCCGGGGTGGAGTTCTTGCCATGGTGTCGTTGCTGGCAAGCTGAAAACTTGTGAACGCGGCAATGCCCAGTCCACTGTTTTGGATGTAACGGGAAATGGGGGCGTTGACTTCGTCGGTATACGGGGTCAACACGGCGATGTTCCCGGCACCCAGAAGGCGTAATGCGGCCAGGGACGCGGTAATGGGGGTGGTCACAGGAATCCCCGGATGGACACTGCGAATCCGCCCCGCAACGGCGTCGTACCCCAGTACAACCGTCCCCGAGGTGCAACTGTAAGCCACCACGTCAAGCCGGGACCCTGGAATCAAAAGGGAAGCGGCATGGGCCAGTTCCGGCTCCATAGCACGAAGATTGGCGACCGAGCACCGCTGTGCATTCGGCACCCGGGAAACAAATACGGCAATCTCATCGCTTGTGCACATTTGATTGAAATCCCGTTCCGTTACCAGATCATTGGACAGGGCAATCAAACCGATTCGATAGCGTCCGGGGCCCTCGTCCAGTTCAACATCCGCCTGTACGGCCAGTGACTGGAATCTATCCGGTTCCCGGCTCTGATCAATATTCATGTCCTGTTGTCTGCTCAATTCGTGGTTTGTGGACCGGAAACCAGAAGGACACCGTCAGCCGGTAGAATGCAAATCCCCAGCACTCCCTGTTCTGCACCGTGTCATGGGGCAAACCAGGGCTCCCGCTGGCATGACCCGATTCACAATCCCATCATCGGGTTTCGTCCCACAACGGGAAAGTTTTCGGGGTGGGTTGGCAAGTCATACACCGGGTTGTCCTGATTCAGAAATTCTCGAACCATCGTTATATAAGACTCTCTCGCGAATTACAATGAATCCGGGGAGATGGTTTCCAGTCGTGCGCCAACCGATACGGATACCCGGTTGCCCCAAAGACATGGTATGGTGAGAATACCCAGGACAATACCACCCTTTGGTGGAGCCGAAATGTTTACAATTCGATGACAGACAGAATCCTGAGAGAACGAGACCCATGAATATCAAAACCAAACGGGAAGCTGCGATTCGGACATGCGTCAACCAGGCACGTGACTTCCTGTCAGAAGGAGCCACCATAGACTCCCTGAACCAGGTAAAGGAAGCGTTAATGAATCTGTGCGCACAATCCCATTTATTCCCCCGGAGTGATTTTCCCGTGCCGGACAAAAGTCAGAAAGAACGATGTTTCCTCATTCATGAAGACGATAACGGGGACTTCGCGCTGTACGCCAATTCCGCCCTGCCCACCCAGACCTATCGGCCCCATAACCACGGAGGCTCCTGGGCAGTCATCGCCGCGGTTGAAGGAGAAGAAAAACACGGGTTGTATCAGGAAGTCACCCCGGATACCGTAAAACTGGTCAATGAAATGGTGGTTAAACCGGGAACCGCGGTATCCATGCTGGAAGATGGCATTCATTCCATTTGCGCCCAGGGAGACCAGCCGCTGTTGCATCTTCATTTTTACGGGAAATCCTTTGCCAGGCAGGGAGAAAGGACGGAATACGATCTTGAACTCGGCATTGCTGAACACCTGGTCATGGGTGAGCTGGACTACATTGAAGATGCCCGGTAAACCGCATTATCAAAACAATCCTGAGAAAGCGGCGGATATTGCGCTTCGCAGTGGAACTGGGGCTGGAATTTCTTGAATAAATCACCGACCCTGCAGACCCATGCTTTAGTCGATAACATAAGAAATTTCTCAACAACCACTCAAAAATCCAAGCTTGTGGATTTAGCTGCTGACCCTCTTCTGTCCCTGAAAACAGCCCCGCCGAAGATCGCCCTGGAAGAAATCAGGTCGGTTCTGGTGCAGCAGTATTCCCTGGATGGCGAACTGAAACCCCTCGGGGGAGAATGTGATCAAAACCTGCTCCTTGAGAACGAGGCATCCCGGTACCTGGTAAAAATCGCCAACGCTTCCGTGCCCGATGGGTTGCTGGACCTGCAAACCCGGGCTTTGTGCCACATTGCGAATGGATACCGGGTCCCTCCCGTACAGAAACTCATTGCAGCCACCGATGGAAGGAGCTGGGTTTCCGGTGAGGACCAATGCGAAGGAAAATATCGCCTGAGGCTCTTTGATTATCTGGATGGTGTGGCGTTCTTTGAAACACCGGAAGACCCCCGGCTAATGAGGAATCTTGGCCGGTCACTGGCCAGGCTTGATCTGTCGTTGAGAGGCTTCTTTCATTCTTCAGCAAAGCATATTTTTGCCTGGGATGTTCAAGGCGTGGACCAACTCTCCAGGCTGGCCACGTACGTGGACGATGACGGATCAAGGGTGGTCATTGAACACTTTCTTGAGCATTTTTCCGCCCGCATCAAACCCGTGCTGCCCCGTTGCCGTGCTCAGATTATCCACAACGATGTTTCCTTTCACAACGTCCTGACAGACCCCGAAAATCCTGTCCAGATTGCCGGAATTTTTGATTTCGGTGACATGATTTTCGCACCACTGATCCAGGAACTGGGGATCACGGCAGCCGAAGTGCCCGCAAGATGTACAGACCCATTGTCCCGGTGTGCTGAAATTGTTTCCGGCTACCATTCCATCGTTCCGCTGGAGGATCTGGAATTCGAACTGTTGCCCGCGATGATGACTGCCCGACTGGTACAGAATCTGCTGATCAGCCATTGGTCAAGGAAGGAACTCCCGTGGAGTGACCGCCGACCCCATCTGGACGGCTGGGATGAAAAGGCACTGGCCATGTTCCGGCTGATGCAGTCCACTGATCCCAAAGAACTGGCTTTTCGACTCAAGGCCGCCTGCGGTCACCCTGCAGGGGGTATCCGGGATGCCGGCTTACCCGAATCTACCCGGTCCCTACTCGCCCGACGAAGAAAATACCTGGGAAACGGACGGTATGTCGCGTATAAAAAACCCCTCAATCTCGTCAGGGGAAAAGGGGTCTGGCTGTATGACCACAACGGAAGGGCATATCTGGATGCCTACAACAATGTCCCCCATGTCGGCCATTGCCATCCCAGGGTGGTAGCCGCGGTGGCAAAACAAACCGCCGCGCTTAATATCAATACCCGCTATCTATACGGCGCATTGACGGATTACGCGGAACAGATTGCACACACCCTTCCCCCGGGACTGGATACCTGCTATTTCGTCTCATCCGGCAGTGAGGCCAATGATCTGGCGTGGCGCCTGGCCAAGAACTGGACCGGCAACAATGGCGGGCTGGTATTGTCGAACGCCTACCATGGCATCACGGATGCCGTGTACGATTTGTCTCCGGCGGAAAAATACAATCCTGATGACTTCAAGTCCCACATCGCCGAACTGGAAGCACCGGATGATTTCAGGGGTCCCTGGAAGCGGGACAACCCGGAACGGGGCATTCTATACGCACAGTCCTGTAAAACTGCGATCGCCGAACTGGCTGCCCGGGGACACCAGCCCGCTGCTTTTTTCATGGATATGATCATGAGCAGCAACGGGATCATGCTGCCGCCTGCCGGGTACCTGGAAGAGGTATACAGACTGGTCCACGCAGCCGGGGGATTGTGTGTTGCCGATGAGGTTCAGTCCGGTTTCGGCCGGTTGGGCAAATCAATGTGGGGATTTGAACTGGCTGACATTACCCCGGATATCGTGACCTTTGGGAAATCCATTGCAGGCGGTTACCCCATGGGCCTGGTCGTAACCCGACGGGAAATTTCCGAAAAGTTGGAGAAAACCTGTCAATTTTTCAGCACGACCGGGGGCAACCCCGTTGCCTGTGCCGCCGCCAGTGCGGTGCTGAACATCGTGATCGATGATAACCTGGTGCAGCATGCTAACCAGACGGGTCGTATGCTGATGCACGGTATTCAGGATCTGGCCAAACAATCCCCCATCATCGGGGACGTTCGGGGCGGGGGCCTGTTCATTGGGGTGGATATCATCCAGGACCCGATCACCCTGAAACCGGATCCGGCACAGGCGAGCGACCTTGCCAACGCCCTTCGTGACCGGGGTGTGCTGGTTGGACTGGATGGAGTGAAACACAATGTACTGAAGGTTCGCCCTCCAATGGTGTTTGATGCACAACATGTTCAACTGTTTCTGGACAGGCTGGAAAGCACTTTACATTGACCGCGCTCCGGGATCAGTGATCAATCGGTCCGGTCACGACAACCGTCTGTCATGGAGACCGGGGAGTTCATTCGGACATCCCCTGGGGGAGATGCGAGTGCTGAATTCAGGACCGACCGACCCCCGGTTTTCCGGACTGCGGGTCAGTGTGTCACCCTGTGAGTCAATGCCAAAACCGTCCGACCGGATCATGTTGTGCAAAACCGAAGCAGGATCATGACCCCTACCCCGAGCAATACCATGCCCATGGTCTTCTTCAAAAGTGGGACAGGTACCCGGTGCACGGCCCTTGCCCCGATGAAAGCTCCTCCGGCCAGAACGATACCGATTGCCAATCCCAGGGGGAGATTCACTTCCCCATGGATCAGGTTCCCTGTGGTCGCCGTCAAGGCGATGGGGATCTGGATGACCTGGGACAAACCAATGGTAGTCAAAACCGGTACCCGGCGCCAAATCAGCAGCGGCACCAGCAGCACGGGGCCTCCCGTACCGGTCAGCGAGGAACCGATTCCGGTAATGAACCCGAACAAGGACAGCGATGCGGCCGTCGGCGGGTTGGAATGGTCTGTTCTGTGCGACCTCCCCAATGCATGCATTCCACAGAACAGAACCAGGCAGGCAATGGCGAATTCCAGAATCACCGAAGGAAAAAGCGGCAACAGGTAAGCCCCCATATAAGCACCCGGAATGGCGCTGGCGCACAAGGCAGCCGCCGGTTTCCAATTCATGGTGCCATGTCGTGCGAAAACCACCGCGGCAACCACCCCGGGAAAGAGATAGGCAAACATGCAGGCCGGAATCGCGGCATGGACCGATTCTCCGTCCAGATAGGCCAGCGCAGGCACCAGCAATACCCCCCCGACCCCCACACTGCCGATGAGCATTCCGACCACCAGAACCGTCAGTATCAGGATTGGAGAAAGCAGCATGGCGGCCTTTATTTCATGAGTGCCGGAAAATTTCCGTTCGGTGAACCACGATGGTCCAAGACCGGAACCATCGCCCACAGACCGCAGATTTTCCAAGAAAACCCGATGCCATCAAACAAAAACATACGGAATCAGGGGCTACCGGTGGGTTGCCAGATACGCTGATCCGAGTTCTGCGGACACCCGGGCAAAGTGAGGTGCCAGTTCCCGAGGTTCAGGCGCTTCAATATGGCTTCCGATCCAGGCAAGCAGCGCCAGTCTGCGCAACATGATAAAGGTATCGATTTCCTCGGCATCACACTCGGGCAGGCCCCGAATCCTCCGATATCCCCTGACCCAGGACGCTTTCAATGCCGGCACCTGGGCATTGTCTTCCATGAAACTGATACTGGCGGCAAAATCATACAGATACCACCCCAGTCCACAATCGTCAAAATCGATTAACCGGGTACCTGCCCGGTCAATCAGGAGATTGGCAAGGCGCATATCCGCATGGATCAATCCATATCTGTCCGCTCCGGTACCGAAATCCGTCAACCGAGCGGTCACCGTGTTTTCCACCTGCTCCAGAACCTCCCGGATTTCAGGTGTGACATTGGGCCCATCCCGCCAGTTTCCCCAGGTAGGGTGGCTCCCAAACACCGTGTCCAGATTCCAGACCAATCTCTCAAAGGGCTCGGGCCGATGCCACTGCATGGAATGCATATGCATGATGGCTGCAATTTGCCCGAGTTCTTCAAATGAGCGAACCAGGTCCTGCCCTTCACCGGGTTCTTTTCCTTCGACAAAATGAAACATCACCATGTAGCGCGGATTGGGCAACCCGTCAACTATGCCGGATTGAATGGGGTCCCCGTTGCGCCCAATATAAAAGTCCGGCGTGATCACCTTTCCTTCCCGGGAGAGTGCCTTTGACCACTCCAGTTCACATTCAATCGCCCTGCGTGAATGGTAGTTCTCCCGATGAATCCTCAAAATGGATTTCCAGTGGCTGCCTTCAACCAGGTACGTCACATTTTCCGACACGTTGATCAGTCTCGCACGGGCGTCATCCGGGACATCCCACAGGGAGAGGGACTGGTTCGCCAGTATTTCCAGATGCTCGAGAAGAACATCCATGGAGATGTCGCTATCTGCCATTTTCTCTCCTGAATTCTGTTTCTTTGGTCGTACAATAACCCGTAAATATACAATTCTGCACCTTTTTCAGAGGATTCAGCGGGACATCAGTCACCGCTCACATCCCAGGATGCGACCAATCCGCCCCGGTCCAATTTGAGGGATCAAGTCCCCTTGGTTTCCGGCGGCCTGTCATCCAGCTTCATATCCAGCCAATCCCGAGCCGTCAGGTAGCGACCAATCAGGGGGATAAACCAGCGCTGGTCACCATTGTAGAACCTGCTTTGCGGAAACACTCCGTCGAACGGGCTGCTGTAAAGCCGGCTGGAAATAATCTTCCTGGCCACCTGGGTCCCCAGGTACGTCATGTTTGCAACCCCTGAACCGTTGCAGCCCAGGGCATAATACAGTCCATCGAGCCGGCCATTGTGAAGTTCCTCATCCAGTGTCAAAGCCACATTGCCGGTCCAGGCATGAGTGATTTTTGTTTCCCGCAATGGTGGGAACCTCTTGATCATCAGGTCAAAAAGAAACGGAGCCATCTCCTCCGGCTCAATGTCCACCCATTTTACCCGGCTGCCAAAAATCAGCCGCCGGCTGCCCACGGGTCCGGACAAACGGAAAAAAGGGGCAATTCGGGTGCTCTCGGCGAAACCGTGATTTCCCGGACTCAGGGCTTCCGCAGTTTCTTCGTCCAGGATTTCTGTGGCGATAATGTAGGCACGTATCGGGACTACCCGGCGACTGAATTGAGGGGTTACACCCGTTGTATACCCATTGGTCGCAACAATGACGTGATTCGCCCACAGGTAACCGCGACTGGTTTGCAACTGCCAGCCGGATCGGTTTTCCTGGATTTTATTGACTTTTGCATGAGCACATATGATGACCTGACGTCGTCTTTCCACCGCACCGAGCAAACCACCGAAATACAGGGCGGGATGCAAATGCCCTCCCGGGTCCGTCAACAATCCGCCATGATAATAATGGCTGCCAATCCCATACCGGATGGAAACTTCGTCGAGAATCCGGGAATGAATACCCGCTGGCCTGGAGCCAACGGTCAGTTTCCTTTTCATCCCCACCAGATGTTTGCGGGTACAGGCGAGCTTGAGAAAGCCAGTGGGACACCACTGACAGTCAATTTTTTCCTCCTGAATAATGGATTCAACCAACTGCAGACCCTCATTGGCGGCGATGACCATTTCATCGAAATGACGATCTGTCGGCAGTGAAGTAACCAGGGGTGCCTTGACTCCGCCCGGCCCGGCAACGATGCCGCCGGATCGGGTAGAGGCGTGATATCCAGGGTTTCCACTGTCCACAACGCAACATTCCACGCCCTGTTTTCCCAGTTCAAGAGCGGCGGAAAGGCCCGTATACCCTCCGCCGATGATGGCGACTGTCGTGGTATTCGGCAAATCCTTTTTTGGGTAGCTGGCCGGATTAAAGGCCTCCCACCAAAATGGCCTGGACTTGAACTCCTGATGAAAGATATCTTTCCGGCTTCCCATTACCGGTCCTGCACCCGTTGAAGGGGAACGTCGGCAACCATTCGATTGACAACCGCAATACAGCAATCAACCATCATGAACACCGAACCCTGTTTTGTGGAACACCAATACCGCATCAGATTGACTATCGATCCACTTTGGTATGCGACACCCGGAATTTTGTTGATTTGCCATCTCTTTACTGTCTATCCAATCTTGCCGTGGTCGAACATGGCAGTCCTTGTCCAGCTTCCGAGTTGAGACATATTGCTGCCCAATGGTTTGCCAGAATAATGGATTCCCCTTTTAACCTCAAGAGTCTCCGACGCAGTGTTGGCAGCAAATAGAACTGTTCGCCATTGCGCAAACGGGTAGCATCAAGTATTCTGGAATGGGGGTGTGGTCTTCAACCAATTGATAGCGACCCCACCCCATAAAACAGTGTGGATGGTTCCATCCAGCGAACCGTTTCCCAATCAGTTCGTTGCACGCTGATTCAAGCCCGACAGGAAACTGAATAGAGAGAAAAAAATGAAATTTCAGCTGGCCTACAATATGGAACGCAACAACAGTACGATCCCAACCGAGGATGTGATGCGCCATTCACTGGAGATCATCCAGATGGCGGAGCGCGGGGGGTTCCACATTGTCTGGGCGGCGGAGCACCATGGATTGGAAATGAATATCGCACCCAATCCTTTCCTGACGCTGACGTGGTGGGCGAGCCACACGGATGTGATACACCTGGGGACCGCCGTTGCGGTTGCCGCATACTGGAACCCGATCAATCTGGCCGGCGAGGCGGCCTTTTTGGACGTGATCAGCAATGGCCGCCTGGAATTTGGGCTCGGTTCGGGAGCATACCAACGGGAATTCGACCGAATGCACCCCGGTCTCAAGCAGCAGGACGCGTATCGCTACATGCAGGAAATGCTGCCGGCGGTCAAAGCGCTTTGGGAGGGTGACTACGAGCACAAGGGCGAATTCTGGTCCTTCCCGGCCACCACATCGGTCCCCAAACCCCTGCAGAAACCACATCCTCCCGTCTGGATAGCGGCCAGGTCCCCCATCACATTTGACTATGCGGTGGAAAACGGCTGCAACATTTTGTGTTGGCCCATGTCCCGTCCCATCGAAGAAGCCCGTCTTTACAAAACCCAGCTTGATGAATCCATTGCCAAGGTCCCTGGGTGCGCCCGACCGATTTTTGCAATGATGCGGCATACCGCGCTCTATGAAAATCCATCAGGACGGGATTCCGCGGTCAGGGCTCTCCAGTACCATATGGGACTGTTCGAGAACCTGTATCGAAACCTCGACGATGTTATCAATGGGTTTCCGAAACGAATCCCTCTTGAGGACCTGGTGGAACGTGAACAATATGATCCGCATATGCTGGAAGAAAACCTGATGTTTGGTTCCCCGGACCAGATCATTGCCAAGTTGAAACGGATGGAAGAACTGGGTGTCGATGAATTCATCTATCTCGCAAGTATGGGCCAAAGCCAGGCAGAACAAAAAAAATCACTCGAACTGTTCTGCAACGAAGTTATTCCAGCATTTAGATAACACCACTGCCATGCTCCGGTCGTCCCATGGCATCGCCTACCAGATGACTGGACCGGATAATGCGCCGGTTATCGCGTTACTCCACGGAATCGGGGTGAATCGCCATATCTGGAGGGAGTACGAGCCCGTACTGGCCCAGCACTATCGAGTATTCAGCTACGACCTGCCGGGTCACGGAGAAAGTGATCCGCCTTCTGACCCACTATCGCTGAAATTGTTTGCAAGCCAGCTCAGGGACCTAATGGATGAACTTGATGTACATCGCTGCACGGTCATCGGATTTTCAATGGGGGGAATGATCAACCGTCGATTCGCCATGGACTATCCGGAACGCACCGATGCCCTCGTCATCCTCAATTCCCCCCACGAACGAAGTCCCGAAGCACAACAACTGGTGGAGGACCGGGTTGCCCGCACTCTCGAAGGTGGATCTGCTGCAACGATGCAGACCTCCCTGGAACGATGGTTTACGCCTGAATTCCTGTCTACCCGGGCTGAAACCGTCGATGAAGTTCGCAAATGGGTGCTGGGCACCGATCCAACCGCTTTCGCACAGAGTCGGCAGGTCCTGGCTGCCGGTGTCAGGGAACTGATCCGGCCGGCACCGCCGATTTCCGTCCCCACTTTGGTCATCACCTGCGAGAACGATCGCGGCAGTACTCCTGGGATGGCCCGGGATAT
This sequence comes from Candidatus Poriferihabitaceae bacterium, assembly GCA_965214055.1. Taxonomy (GTDB): domain Bacteria; phylum Pseudomonadota; class Gammaproteobacteria; order Arenicellales; family Poriferihabitantaceae; genus WTGA01. The sequence goes on along the minus strand of OZ243931.1, from coordinate 2,235,669 downwards.
CGGTTCGGACATTGCGGGTGCGAGCATCCTGATTGTACCTGGGCTTCAGCATCTGGGCCTGCTGGAACAGCCCGCACAGTTTCTCCGACCCATGCTGAAATTTCTGCATGAAGTGTTTGGAGAATTATCTGTTCAACCTGACAGACGAAAAGATCACTGACGTGGCGGCAGCCCGGATTTTTCACAGCGAAAAATTGTTCCTGCCAGGCGGGGGATATACCGATATCGGCATACCGGGGGCGGACCATAGATGTTTATTGATTGCCGAACCATTTACAATTCGAGGCATGGAACCCCGGGCATTCGATATCGTCTTTACCCCAGGACACAACAAAAGGCTGAAATCTGCATTGAATGGCTTCGCCCGGGGACCCGGGCCATTGGACGTAGGAGAGGCGTTTTGTTGTCAGCCTCGATGATCCGTCAAAAAGATACACAGTTTGATTCTGTCCACTACAGTATATAAATCCCATATGAAACCGTTGTCCGGCGGCCAGGCCGCTATCAAGTCGCTGCAGGCCGAAAACACAAAACATGTCTTCGGTCTGATCGGTTCAGCAACCATGGAGATGTTCGATGCCCTGTACGATGCCCGGGACATCCGGTTCATTGGCGTGCACGACGAACGCACCGGCGTTCATATGGCGGACGGCTACGCCCGGGCCTCCGGTCAGCCCGGGGTGATTATCGCTGGACAAAATGGCCCCGGTGCCACCAATCTCGTCACGGGACTGGCACAGGCCCGAGCGGCATTTTCCCCTGTGATCTCCATTGCCGGTTCGCTGTCTTCAGAACACATCTACCGGGATGCATTCCAGGAAGTCGATCAGCAATCGCTGTTTGTTCCCGTGACCAAAAAGACCTGGACGGTTACCCGAACAACCCGCATACCGGAAATGTTTCGCGAGGCTTTTCGCCTCGCAATGACCCCCCGCCGTGGCCCGGTACAGCTTAATCTGCCGAGAGACGTCCTGGCCGATATTGCGGAGTTTCCCCCATTTCAACTGCCCCGGGGATATCGATCACACAGTGTACCGAACGCATCGGTTGATGAAATCAGGCAGGCCGCCAAGATGCTCCGTCATGCAACAAAGCCCGTGATGATTGCCGGTGGAGGAATCAAAAATGCCGGAGGGTCTGAAGCCGCCCTTGGCTTGGCGGAAATCCTGAATATGCCCATAGCGACCGCACCGGGGCATGGGGATGCCATTGCGTTTGGACATCGCCTGAACGCCGGACAAATGGGGCCCAGAGGAAATCCGGTTGCATCCCAGTTGGTCAAGGAAGCGGACGTGATTCTGGCACTTGGCACACGATTGGGATTCAACTCCACCTTCTATTCCTACGACCATATCAACGAACAGGCGAAAATCATTCAAGTCGAACTTGAGCCCACCGCGATCGGGCGCTATTTTCCAGTGGCACTGGGCATCTGGGCGGATGCCTCTTCGGCCGCAATGCAATTGTCCCGGGCCCTGAAGGATGTGGACCTGCTGGACGACGTAACGGAATGGACTGAAAATTTTGTAGCCAGCCGGGCGGCCTACCTGAACAAACGGGATGAGGACGCGGCAATGGATATTCATCCGATCCAGCCCTCGGCACTTTACAAAATACTTCGCAATGTATTGCCGAAGAACACGGCTGTGACCATGGATGCGGGAACGTTGTGCCTGCAGGCAACGGATGCCCTGAATTACTGGACACCACAATCCCTGTTTACCCCCCTGGATTTCGGTCTGGTCGGATTCTCTTTTGCCTGCGGTCTGGGAGTAAAGCTCTCACGACCCGACTGCCCGGTAGTCAGTCTGATGGGAGATGGCGGGTTTGGCATGACATTATCCGAATTGAGCACTGCCGTGGATCACGGTATCCATACCGTCACGATCGTCATGAACAATCAGTGCTGGGGAGCCGAAAAGGCCTATCAGCGCGATTTTTTCGGTGGACGATATATCGGTGCCGATATCAGCAGCCCACCTTTTGACAAGGTCGCGGAGCTCTACGGAGCCGCCGGTTACCGCGTGGAAGCTGTGGCGCACATTGCCGATGCAGTGGAAACAGCGTTACATTGCGGTAAACCCGCAGTGATTGATGTGGCCATTGATCCCAATGCCCTTTACAGTTTCCGACGTGATTCGTTCAAACATCGAGGCGGATAGAAGGGAAGATACCAACATGGCCGAGGCAGTCCTGTCTGCAACCACTCTCAGCACCCATCCGGAAACCGTCGACGGGTGGCACCTGTCGTTCATCACTGCCCCCTGACATTGATGGCATTTGTTTTCCAAACGGATTCTTTGCCTCTGACAACGGATTCCCGGGAATGCAGGATTGATCCGACAACTTGAAGCACCCGTGGCCAACCCATAGCGGGAGAATATTCAAACCGGATGGATGGGGTTACCGGAAAGATATGTGGAGGGCTTTCCATTGATATCGACGGGAATGGAACCGTTCAGGGTAACCCTATAGAATTCCCGGTCGAAATCAGTCTGGTAAACATCGCGGATAGCCAGATGCTGGGTTGCCCGATTGTCCCAGAATGCAATGCTGCCCTCTTCCCACCTGAACCGAACGGTATACTCGGCACGAATACAATGCTCCCACAAGAAATCAAGAAGAACATCGCTTTCGGCGGGGGTCAGCCCGATGATGTTTTTCACAAATCCCGGATTGGTGTACAAGGCATACTCTCCAGTTTCAGGGTGTACGGTAACCAATGGGTGTTCGGTCATTACAGGATTTTTCCTGACCATGGCATTGTACGCATCCGCCGTTTCACCCTCCCCATCCTCCGCTTTTTGGAACCGGTGTACCGCCCGCAGTGTCGACAAGAATTTTTGCATGGCAGGGGACAATCCCTGATAGGCAGCAACCATGTTGGTCCACATGGTATCACCGCCGTAAGGAGGAACCACAACCGCCCGGAGGATCGAGCCATAGGGCGGATTGACTGCAGCCGTCACATCGGTATGCCAATCCGTCCACGCCCGCACTGCGGCGGGGCGTGCAGCCAAGGCAGCGCGATGTTTTTTGACGGGATAAATTTCAGGATAATCGGCTTCCACATCCATGTCAAAAACCGCATGGGCAGGCGTTGGGTCTCCAAACCGGCGGGCAAACTCAATGTGTTGGGCATGATTCAGGTGCTGATTGCGAAAGAAAATGACCTTCCACTGCAACAAGGCCTCGCGAATCAGGCGTACTGTATCTGCCGACAGTGTTCGGGTGAGGTCTACCCCATGAATCTCCGCACCAATGTAAACCGTCATCGGTTTTACGGTCAAACGGCCTGATTCTGACTGCACTTTGTTTTGGGCGGATCGGATCATGGAAGCACCTCCACCGGATATACGGGAACGGGTTGATCGGGATTGAATTCGATGGTCTCCATCATGGGAGCATGGCGTTTATTTTTCGCACCCCGGCCGCAGTGCCCCCGTACCGCAACATTGCAGGCCAGCTGGATGTCATGGGTACCAACCCGGCACAATGGTCCAATCTGAAATGCTGCCGTCAGGGATGAACGGTTGGCGATTCACTTCAAGAACGGGCCCAGGTCTTCTTTCACTGCTCCGGGAACAGGCATAAAAATCCCGGCCGTGGCTTTCAGTGAATGCGTTCATGGGCAGGGGAGTACAGAGCAGACCCATCGCCCTGGAGTCAGGCAATCATCCTGTGAAGTAAAGAAAACTTCTGGAAATGCAATCATGCGCCAACATGTTTTATACTATCCTTTGTCCGGTTGGTCTCCCCATTTGCTGTTTTCAGGTTCAAACCACCGCCCAAATACGCCAGCACAAAGCATAAGTCCGAGATTTCAGATTGTCAATATCGAAGATTTGAATACCAACAACCGCTTGATGCCAGGCGACCACTCCACTGACCAAGACAGAAAAATTGATATGAATGAGAAAACCCCTCTCCACATGGCCGCTGTTCAATTGGTCAGGCATGGGGGGCTCGAAGCCCTTTGCTACCGGGAAGATATTTCCACCCCAGTTGCGGGTAGTGGAGAAGTCCTGATCAAGGTTGCCGCCGCCGGCATCAATAATACCGACATCAACACCCGCATCGGCTGGTACTCGAAAAAGGTCCGGGACAGCACCAGCACGGGAGGGGAAACCGGGTTTGAACTGCTTGATGATGAGGATGCCGCCTGGTCCGACATGCCCATCGCCTTTCCCCGTATTCAGGGCGCTGACTGCTGCGGAATCATTGTAGCGACTGGAGAAGAGGTTCCTCCCGCAAGGGTCGGCGAGCGGGTAATCGTACGAAGCATGATGCACAGCGCGGACAATTCCCCCTTTGAATGCCAGACATTCGGCTCGGAGTGCGACGGGGCATTCGCTCAATACACAAAAGCCCCTTCTGTGGAAACCCACAAAGTGGACTGTTTCTGGTCGGATGCGGAACTGGCCTCCATCCCATGTGCCTACTCAACCGCAGAAAACATGTTGCATCGGGCATCAGTGGGCCCCGAACGCATACTGATCACAGGGGCTTCCGGTGGGGTTGGATCTGCAGCCGTGCAACTTGCCAAACGCAGGGGAGCCCATGTGACTGCTGTCGCCAGCGCATCCAAAACAGACAACCTGCTCGCAATCGGCGCCGACGAAGTGATAGACAGAAATACCTCTGTTACGGACGCCTTTGGAACGGACCATTTTGATGTGGTGATTGATCTGGTTGCAGGGCCGGCATGGCCATCTCTGCTTGAGGTGCTGAAAAGGGGCGGACGGTATGCCGCCGCAGGTGCCATTGCCGGACCATTGGTTGAACTGGATGTCCGCACTCTTTATCTCAAGGACCTGACACTGATCGGCTGTACATTCCAGGAGAATGTCGTATTTGAAAATCTTGTTCGCTACATTGAGCACGGCGAAATTCGTCCCATCGTGGCCAAGACGTTTCCATTGAGTGAAATCCGCAGGGCCCAGGTTGAATTTCTGGAAAAGAAATTTACCGGAAAACTCGTTCTTCTCCCACCCCCCTGAACTGAACCCGTACAGGCCATTCCATCCGCTGCAAAAACCCGGAAGTCACTCCGGTCATCGTGGCTGGAACGATGATGCCGGACCCATCGGACCCATCGGTCCCCTCAACGATTCAAAATCAGACTCATCGATTTTCCAAAGAAGACACTGTCGTCTTCGACCAAACGTTCCAATACATCAAAGTGGTCGGCTTCGGGGACATCGTACCGCTCCATGGAACGTTCTGAAGTCGCGTACTGCGCGGCATAATGGTTGGATTGACGTAAAAATTCTCCGGTCTCACCACCCCCCACCGCAATCAGTTGCGGAGCGTTTGTCACCGGAGGCCGAAAAACCGGGCTTTCGACGATGGCTTCCGCTACATCCATCCGGGGGCCTTGATTGAGCGAGGTATGCACCAACGGCTCAAGTTCATATATGCCGGAGACCGGCATTCCCCCACGTACCAGATCCATCGGCAATGCCGGATTGAATGCAGGCCAGTCCGTAGCCATCATCATCGCTGTCAGATGACCACCAGCGGAATGCCCCATCACAAACAGTTTGTCCCTTGAAAAACCAAGGTCGGATGCGTTCAGCCAGGTCCATGCCACCGCCTTCCTGATTTGTGGTGGAATCTCGCCGATCCGTACAAAGGGCGTAAGGCTGTAATTCAGGATGGCCATGGAAACACCGTTCCTGACAAAGGCTTCCGCAACAAAGCTGTACAGGTTTTTATCCCCCCGCTGCCAGTACCCACCATGGATATACACGACCACAGGGCCGTCCGGGTCGCCACCGGGGAAAAAATCCAGTTTTTCCCGCTCCCCCTCACCATAGGCAAGATCCGTTCTCGCCCCGGAATGAAGACGGTATGCTTCACTGCGGACCCGCCACCCTTCTGCCAGGTCCGCAAAACCCGGGCCTCTGCGGGCAACCAGGTTATATTCCGCCTCAAGGGTCTCGGCATTCATGCCTTTATACAACTGCACGGTATCTCTCCACTGGAAGTACGGGCTGCGGTTTGCGTCACGCAACAGGGCAATGCTTCGCCGATGTTCGACGGCCATCATTCGGGACCGAATGCACGCTGTTTGCCCACATAAAGTCAGCGGTCCCCAGGGAAAACCTGCCGGTATCCCTGTGGTTTCATCTCAGGCTGTCCTGACAGACGACACAGGGCACCAAATACCCAGATGGCAACCGTCCCGGAAGCATACCACAGGGACCGCGGACTCTTCGCCCTTCGATTTGCCGATGACAGAAATCGTGGGACCCCTGTTTACGAAAACCTGGCGCATCGAAATCCCCTCCCTGCGGCCGGGAAAACACCGGAGTGAATAAACACAGCCCGGCCGTGCGGCATGGTAGAATTCCGCGGGATACAGAGAACATTGCCCGAAAAATGAATCGGCTCCAACCCTTTTCGAAATGAGTATTGAATCTATATGGCAGTAAGAGAAATCCTGCAGATCGGTCATCCGGTTCTTGCGGCCCGCGCCCAGGAAGTGGATGAAATCCGCATCCGTTCGCCAGACGTACAGAACTGGATTGAGGATATGATTGATACCATGAGAGCAGCCAATGGTGCAGGGATTGCGGCCAATCAGATTGGCATTCCCTATCGACTGTTCGTCATTGAAGTTGAAAACAACCCGAGGTACCCCTATAAGCCGGTCACTCCATTGACAATCCTCATCAACCCGTCAATCAGGATTCTCTCTGACAACACTTTTGAATCGAATGAGGGTTGCCTGTCCGTGCCCAATCTCCGTGCCAACGTCACCCGGCATCTCGAAATCGGTGTCTCTGGATTTAATCGGCAAGGCGAACATCAATCGTTTGAAGTCCGTGGCTACTCAGCCTGCACCTGGCAACATGAAAATGACCATCTTGATGGTATTTTGTTTCCGCACAGAGTCACTGATCCAACGTCTTTTTGCTCATGGTCGGTATTTCAGGAGTTTCGCCAGGCTGAATTTTCCGAACAGGTCTGTCAGCTTGTTCAGAAATGGGGGGCCTGACCGCCGATTTTTCCCTGGCCATGGTTAAAAACGACATTTTTCCCGATTTTTCTTCATAACCAAAATGCATCGAATCCCTATTTTCGGTGACTCAACGCATCAGGATATCCCCGGGTACCCTTTCAGCATCTCCCAGCCGTCGGGAGAACCCGGCCTGATTGATGACTTTCAATGACTTCCGGGTCCCCCGTCCGGGAAGGAGTTCCAGTCATTGCCGGACCCGGAATTCATGTAGTTTCAAAGCGCATGCGCGATCCGGAAAACCGTGAGCCGTGACTCGCCCGGGGCCATGAATCCTGTAAAATTGCTCCATCTTCGGAAATTCATAAAGTCCCCTGTTCACCCCGACCCATTTTCGAATCGAATATGAACGCAGCCACCCAATTCCTGTACCTGTCACGGGAAACCCTTGAATCATTACAAATCACCACCGATGAAATCATCGAGTGCATGGAACACCTGATGCGCGGCCTGAAAAAGTCCCGTGTATGGCATGCTCCGAAATCGGTGATTCAGCCGGACGACGACAGGTATATGATGTCGACACTGTCCGCTGCGGAGGACCCTCCCTATCTGGCAGTCAAGTCTGTAGTACTGAATCCGCACAATACAGACAGGGGACTGCCGCAAATAAATGGACTGATAATGGTGCTGGACAGCGAAACAGGTATCCCGGTGGCTGTGGTTGACGGCAACTGGGTGACCGCTATTCGTACCGCTGGGGCCAGTGCCATAGCCGCCCGTCGTTTGGCGCGTCCAGATTCCGAAGTCATGGCGTTTGTTGGCTGCGGCGTACAGGCCCACAGCCACCTGAAATTGTTTGCTGACCTGTTTTCATTGAAAGAAATTCGTGCTTTTGGCCGGGGCCATGCCAACCGGGATGCGTTATGCCGTACAGCAGAAGAGATGGGGCTTGATGCGGTGGCAAGCACCACCGCGCATGCGGCAGTGGACAACGCCGATATTATTGTCTCATCGGTTACGATCACGGCAAAAATCGATCCATTTATTGACCCGCACTGGTTGAGGCCCGGTGCATTCATTTCTTCCACGGACATGGCGATTCCCTGGATGCGGGATGGAATGTCAGTATTTGACCGGATCATTATTGATGACCGGGAGCAGGAAACAGCCATGTCGAGCCCGATGGTGGATACCCGCCTCGTCAGCGGAGATATTGCAGAACTGGTCAATGGTGAGGCAGTCGGCCGTACCAGGGAGAAACAGCGTACCGCTTTTATCTTCCGTGGAATCGCGCTTGGGGACCTGGCATTGGCCGGTCTTTCGGTAGACAAGGCCCGTGCCAATTCAACAGGAGAAGTTCTTGGGAAATTTTGCTAGGGGTTGCCGGTTACGGGAACATCCTCAAACAAAGAGAAAATTTGGAAACTCGCTCTTTTTCTCAAAGATTGAAAAATAAAAACAATAAGATACATTGATTATATAATGTATAAAATCATTTAAAATGAAAGCGTAGCAGGTGAATCCTTTCAAATAATTGACTCTAACTTTCAAGGTGGGCATACTGTTACAGGTATTCCGCCCTAAAGTGGGTATCAAATACCAACCACTAACTGGAGTTGTTTATGTCGAATAAGATACTGGTAGCATTAGACGGTAGTGAGGGAGGCAAGCGAGCATTGCAGGCCGCCGCCGCCTACGCCAAATTAACATCCTCTGATCTGGTTTTGACTTATGTCATCGACTGGTCGCCATATAGCTTTCACACCCCTGAAGAACTGGAAGAACGGCATCAGCGCCGTGAATCGGAAATTCAAAGGGCAAACGATTTAATTCTTGATACGGAAGCGGGATCCCTGAAGGACTCAGGATTAGTTGTAGAAACGGTAGTACGTCACGGAAAAATAGCCGAAACACTCAATGAACTGGCCGGTGAACACGGAGTATCCCAGATCTATATCGGCCGCCTTGGTGAATCCCGTGTACATTCCATGATTTTTGGGAGTGTGACAGCTGCACTGGTGCAATCATCCACCGTTCCTGTGACGGTAGTCCCCTAGAGCCTGTCCGAGAACAGCATGAATTTGGATTTTTAAAATAGACAAACATTGATATATCAAATTATCAAAAAACAAAATTCTGAAAATAATGATCTCTCGGACAGCCTCCCAGTCAACCAGCTGGAAATATCAAGAACTACTTAAATAAAGAATAACGAGGAAAAGATAATGAAACGAATCTATTTTTTGCTGGGGTTGTTCCTGTATTCAATTACAAGCGCCCATGCGGGCGTCGACGAGGCCATTAATGCGGCAACGGCCCCGATCGCTTCTTTGATCGGAACAATCGTATTTTTTAAAATCCCTATTTTTGGAGCACAGCTACCAGTGGTTGTCCTATGGCTGGTTGCCGGTGCGGTATTTTTTACCGTTTACATGGGGTTCATTAATATACGGGGATTCAAGCATGCCATCCAATTAATCAAGGGGGATTATTCCGACCCGAACAGCCATGGTGAGGTTTCGCACTTCCAGGCACTGGCCACCGCAGTATCCGGTACGGTTGGGATTGGTAACATTGGTGGTGTCGCTGTCGCGGTCACGGTAGGCGGGCCAGGCGCGACCTTCTGGCTGATTCTGGCCGGCTTCCTGGGTATGTCTACAAAATTCGTGGAATGTACGCTGGGGGTAAAGTACAGGAAGGAATTTGAAGACGGCCACGTCTCGGGTGGTCCCATGTATTACCTGAGGCAGGGATTCAAAGACCGTAACATGGAAGGCTTTGGCAAGTTTATGGGGACCCTGTACGCCATTGGCATCTTTATCGGAGCATTGGGTATCGGCAATATGTTCCAGTCCAACCAGGCATATGTGCAACTCAATAACGTATCGGGCGGTGCCCTGGATGGGCTGGGGTGGCTGGTCGGACTGATTTTGGCCGCCGTTGTCTTTTCAGTCATCGTAGGCGGCATCAAGTCAATCGCGAAAGTAACTGAAAAGATCGTTCCGTTTATGGCTGTATTCTACTGCCTGTTTGCGATCATCGTCATTCTTATGAATGCGAACACCCTTCCCCAGGTCATTGCCAACATCTTTACGGGTGCCTTTACCGGTGAAGGGGTGGCAGGCGGAGCCTTGGGGGCGATGATTATCGGTTTCCAGCGGGCGGTGTTTTCAAACGAAGCTGGTATCGGGTCTGCATCCATCGCGCACTCCGCTGTGAAAACCAACGAACCCATTACTGAAGGCGTTGTATCACTGTTGGAACCTTTCATTGACACGATCATTATCTGTACGATCACCGCACTGGTTATCGGCACTGCCCAGGTGGCTGAGCCCGGTTTCGCCGGCAATGCACAGGGAGTGGCCATGACTTCTGCCGCTTTCGAACGTGAGTTTTCCTGGTTCCCCATCCCCCTGGCATTTGCTGCATTGCTGTTTGCATTTTCCACCATGATTTCATGGTCCTACTACGGGTTGAAAGGGTGGACCTACATGTTTGGTGAAGGAGAAAGAGGCCAGACCATATACAAACTGATGTTCTGTGTTTTCGTCGCCCTGGGTTGCGTGGTTCAGTTGGGACCCATCCTTGATATTTCGGATGCCCTGGTATTTTTGATCTGTGTTCCCAATATTCTGGGCCTGTACTTTCTTGCCCCCATAGTGAAGCGGGATATGCAGTCCTATTTCGCAAGAATTGAGAGCGGGGAAATCAAAAAATACAAATAGCCGATAGATGCCGGGTATTTTTACATTTCATTCCAAGGCCGCATTCTACATGCGGCCTTTTTTTTCGCCCAACGGATCAACCGGGAGTCGGCATCTGCCAGAGGGTCCCGATAAACCCGAAGTGGCCAGATTGCCCTGGATGGACCGGGTGGTCCGCTGATCTGGTGCCGTACCCCATGTGTACAACGACTCCGGCAGCCTTCTGGAACGCCAATATTGGAAGTGATGGAAATGACCATTACAAATCAGCCTGCATAAACCAGATGCCCTCCTGGATGCAGTCCGTCCATACGACTTTATGATAAAGAGCGACACACCCGGTCCACACAATATTGCGGCCCTGGAGGATTTGATGAACGCATTTCCCCAGCCGGGGGGTATAGCGGAAACAGCCTGATTTCTGATGGCCGACAGGAATACCCGCCGGTACGCACCACAGTTTTACACAAAGCCGTACTTCTTTTCCTGTCCTGTCGTCTTTGAATACTCATCCAGCCAGCAGAAGGTGTTCACCAGCTTCATCTGCTCGACGGTGCCGCATGGGATTTCCAGCAGCGCGGGGTTTACCACCACCACGGCCAGGCACTGTGCGCGGGAGACCGCAACATTCAGGCGGTTCTTGCTGTACAGGAATTCAATGTGGCGCGGCAGGTCTTCAGCGCTGGATGTCACCATGGAAATCAGAACGACCGGTGCTTCCTGCCCTTGAAACTTGTCAACGGTGCCAACCCTGGCGTTGTTCGGCAGGATGGAGCGCAGATAATTCACCTGCACATTGTATGGAGTCACCACCAGAATATCCTCTTCGGTGATTGGCCGCGCTCCGCCATCGGGGCCTGTAAACCCTGACCCAAGCAAGGCGTGATACTTGGCCTGGATGATCCCCCCCTCTTCCACGCTCTTTTGGGAACAGCCATCATGCTCAGCAGGGATCATCACAATGCCTTCATTGGGCAGACCAGCGCCCTGAAGGTCCAGACTCCGCCCGATGGTGCTTTCATGGGCCGTTAACCGTCCATCATAAAAGGCATCAGAAATAAATTGGCAGATACTCGGACGCATACGCCATGTCTGGTCAAGGAAGATACCGCGCTCTGCGGGGATGGTGGAATAATCCCCCAGCAAAAACTCCAGCACTGACAATCCGGCTTCCCCGGGATGCGTGCCCTGAACGGGTTGGCCCAGCTGCATCTGATCTCCCACCAGAATGATGTTCCTGGTGGCCGTTGCCATGGCGACGACATTGGCGGTGGCAACCTGTCCGGCCTCATCAATGAACAGATAATCCAGTTGGCCATGAAAATGCGAACTGGAAAAGGCCCACGCTGTCCCGGCAAACAGGTCAGCGTCACGCTTCATGTTCTCGGTCCTGGTCTCTGAACGGATACATCGTCCATCAAAAAATGTCTCAGCATTGCCCAGGCTGGCTTTCTTGATGCCCTGGAATTCCACACCTTTTTCGGCGGCGACGCTTTCGACCTTTTTCAGCAGATTGTGAATGGCCTTGTGGGAGTTGGAGGTAACGCCGATCTTTTTTCCACGTTTGATCAACTCCACAATGATGTGGCTACTGGTGTAGGTTTTACCTGCACCGGGGGGGCCCTGGATAAAGAGATAACTGTTCTCCAGCGCAGCGATGGCTTCCAATGCATCCGCCTGCAGGTCCTTGGAGGTAATCACCCTTTCCCCCGGTCGCTTTCCCTGAATACGCGGCACATTACGGGCCAAAAGTTCTGTGGCGGCATGGGTGGTTTCCGGTGCTTCCAGCACATGGTCCGCATAGCGGTAAATCGCCGTGCGGATGATCCTGCTGTCAATAGGTCCCGGTGGGCCAATGGACAGGCTTTCCGGCAACGGGTCCCTGTTGGCCCCGCGCTTGATTCTGACCATACAGGCATTCTCATCAATCCCGGCAATGGTGCCTACGCTTTCCATGGCGGCGATGTTAACGGCCGGTGTGCCGACCTTCAGCTTGTATTCCTGTGACGGGAAGCGATAGGTGTAAATCAGGGAACGCTTTTCAGGTTCGGGAGCGCCAATTTGCTGCAGTCCACCCAGACATTCCGTGTCGTCAATCAGTTCATCCTCAAACTTCTCCTGACGCTCAAAGCTGGCCCACCATTGCGGCTTGGCTTCCCGGTTGTGGAACTCCAGCAAATGGGGCAGGCGCTCATTGACAGGAGACGGGTCTTCCCCAGTCATGCCCAATCGAATCTGATACTTCTCATATTCGATTTCCCAATCCTTTCGCTGCAACGGTTCTTCCCCGATATCTCCAGGCAAGCCTTTAAACCACGGCGTATCACCGGGCCTGAGAGAAAGCAGCCAGTCGCGGAGCAAGTGGGTGGAGATACAGTCCATCTCGTTATAATCGGCGATCTCCCGCAGTAATTTATCGACACGGGTTTCACGCCATTGGTGATATACGATGATGCTGTCAGCTGCCGTTGCCACCTCATTGGCCCGCTTGTCCATGTAGAAGGTCTCTAAATTCTTAATGGAATAGCCAGGTTCAGAGGTGCGAACACTCTCACGCACCACCAGATACAGATCGATGAATTTTTGATTGCGGAGCAGATTGTCCAGCTGCTCTTCACAGACCGCATAGCGACAGGCCAGCCTTTTGAGTGCAGTGGTTTCATAGTGATTGTAGTGGTAGACATGGGCATGTGGATGCGCCGCCAGGTGATCGGCCAAAAAGCCCATGAAACCTTTGAATGTCTCTTTTTCTTCTTCATGGTCGTGGGCCCAGAATGGCTTGAACAGCTTTTCACCATCATTGGAATAATACACCCCGAACAGGTATTCCAAGCCATTGGGATACAGCGGATCGCCTTCCATGTCGAAAAACAGATCGCCGTCATCCGGCACAGGCATGCGGGTGAAGCCCTTGCCCGGCAGGAAGGGAATAATCTCGTACCGGTCTTCCCCTGTGGTCGCTTTGTGATTTTGCAGGACCGCCTGTGAACGCAGGCGCAGGAACACATCATGGTTGAGACTGGGGACCTTGGTGTCCGGCGTGGTCGCTGCCAGGTCCGCCACGGTATGAATGCCGGCTTTGCGCAGCTTGTTCATCTGTGAACGCCGGATATTGGCCACAAGACTCAAATGGTCATCTTCTTCCCATCGTTCCTTACAGCCATCCCGCCATTGGCAGAAATTACAGTGACTGCATGGCTCGGGGCAAGAATCTGCAGGCAGGCTCTGGAGATAGTTTTCAAAGCGGCCTTTCGCGCAGGTATAGTAATAGAGGAAGTCATCCACACGGAAGCTGTGTTTTTCGTGATCGCCTAAAAACAGGTGCATGTTGGCCGGACGAAAGCCTTGCAAGTGTGCCAGCAATTCGGAATAAACACACAGTTGCATGATATGTTTGGGGGCAGGCGTCCGCGCCAGTTTGGTATCCAGCACCTCATAACTGAAATCACCCAAGCCGGAAGGTGTGTCGTATTTAATCAGAAAATCAGCATCGCCCCGCCAAGGCGCAGCAAAGAACGCCGCCTGGTAGATGATATCCGCGCCGGATTTCATGGCATCAAGCGTTCGCGCAGCCCGATCCTGGAAATTGCGGCCTTTGGGAATTTCAACGACGGTTTTACCTTCATCCTTCAGGCGCTGGAGGTAAGCAGCCTCATGCTCCCAGCCTTTCTTCTGTAGCAGCTGACCCACCGTGCTGGCCTCCGTCCTGTCCAGGTCCTCACTCAGTGCCTTGACGTCAAGAAAGCTGGCATGGTGGCACCCCAAAAAGGTGACCAGGTCCGATGGTGAATAGAGAGTCTGATCGTTACCGTATTGCTGCATAGTAGTTTACAAAAACGCTATTACTGCATGGTTATGTCGGCACCCGAAGCATTCCGTGCCATGTCGATACTGTTGAAGAAGATGCCGGGATTAATATCGAAGCCCCTCAGCAGATAATCAATACGCTTTGAAAACGAACTGGCAGCGATTCGTGGAAAAATGGACCGCCTTCTGAAGGAGAGGGCCGCATGGGCAAAAAGAAATCACAAGGTCTGGCTGTTCGCAATCGCATCGCTGAATTCCTGGTCTTTACCCGTCAAGCCGGGGAAGAAGAAATGGAAGTTCGGTATGGGGAAGAGTCCATTTGGTCAAGTCAAAAACTGATGGCCGAGTTATTCAATGTGTATGTCCGCACATCAGCGAGCATTTGATAAATCTATGGTTCTGGTGAGTAGATGGGAATTCGGTTATCCGGAAATTCCGGACAACTGCTTCTGATGGAAAAAGCCATCACTCTGAGTATAACGAAAAACAGGTTGCAACGCCTTGCGCCGATTTGATTTCCGCTTTCACTGAAGCCGCAATTGGAACAATGGAAGTACGATACACATCGCCAGTTCGAATCCCGATCTGGGTTTCATTGGAACCCAGAATTATTTGGTATTTCTGGCAGATTGAATATCGCGTATTTCTTGCGGCCAGGTTGATTTAATATAGTTCAGTATTGAAATTATCTCGTTGTCGCTGAGTATATTTTGATAAGCCGGCATACCACTATTCGGGTTTTCGTAATCCAACTGTTCGGCTATGCCCTTACCACCAAGTTTTGTATAGTTGAATAAAGTCTCATCATCATGATGCCAGGTATGGCCTGTTTCATCATGAGGCGGAGCGGGAAATCCACCTTCAGGGGTTGGCGTCCTCCAGTTTGGCTGACCTTCCAGATTTTTCCCATGACAACTTGCACAATGTTGTTGGTACAGTTTCTCACCCGTGGAGGCAGACAGCATTTTTTCGCTTGAAACAAGAACGATGGTGGGCGTATCGGGTATAAAAATAACAACGCCGCCAACGCACACAATCAGAAGAAGCGCTATCAAGGCGACCATGTTTTTGCTCCCTTTTTTGTGAAATATCTTCATTTCCAGAGTTCTTGGTCTCAGATTTTGATCCGCCGCATCGTTAACTGCAACCCTCCCAATCGTAATCAACCGTCACGTGTCGGGAAATCGACCGCGATTTTTTCACCTGTTGCATCAGCGATGATGTCCAATGCGTTGAGCAGGTGCCAAAAGAAAATTTTCGATTGGATCAGGAATTACGAAAAGCATGCCATCCTAGACAACCCCTTTTCCGTTCACCCCGGAAAGTTCGGGTGAAAATACCCGGTCTGTTGTAACATTGCCAATGCACCGCTGAAGCCTGCTTCATGGCATTGTTAAACCGAACCCTCACGCGCCGCCCCCTTTTTGGCCAAAATGGTCGTGAGCCGGAGTGAAACCGTTAATCTCCCAAGGTGCCGCTGAGCTTTTACCTGGCAAAAGATCAGGGTTGACTGGTTCTGCTCGTAACCGCATGACATCCTCTGCAAACGCCAGACGCGGCGTGCCAGGAATCGCCGCGGACGTGTAATTATGAATGGGTCTCCGGTAAAGTGAGAACACTGGTCAGAACAGCAGTGATAGAAAGCACGAGAACCACCAACAGAATCTCAATGCGGACTGACTGGTTAAAATGTTTAAGCGCAGAGGCATCTCCTGCTCTGAGGGCAGGAACAAACCGTAGCTTGTTGGCAACCGCCAATCCCAGCAAGCCAGCTACGGTTGCGACTTTAACAAGAAGTGTCTGGCCGTATCCTGTGGTAAATAAATTCTGGAAAGAACCGACCAACTGACAAGCAAGCCATCCGCCTGCGATCAGTAATGTGGGCACGAAAATCGCTGCTGACCTCCCAAATCGATGAGCGATCTCTCCAGTTGTTGCAATCATTGAAGGATTTGAGCTCAATTGATACAGAGGAAGCAAAATTCCGGCCCAGAGGGCAATTCCAACCAAATGGACTGGGAGCAAGAACCGGAAAAAAAAGTTGGAGACCTCGGTTACATGACTAATTTGAGTGAATGCCCCCAGTACAATCAAACAGCCAATAGCCGTTATGCTCTTGCCCGGTCTGCCAGTAAAAGGCCCAACCAATATCAGCAACAACCCCAGAACACGAAAAACCAATACGGTCCCAACTGGAGTTTGCCAAAGAATGCCAAGTATTTCTCCGTCGAATACACTTGCTGCTTCACCGGTCAAGCTTGCTGCAGCTGCGGCATAGCCCGCCGCTGCAGCAACCAACCCGACAACAGCAAATAAACCCGTTATCCGTCGACCCGGGAAACTTGATTTTGCTTTACTGGTTTCAAAAAATATCGAGTAGAAAGCTGTGCCGGAAGCGAACAGAGCACCGATGTAGAACATGAGTTTTGATGTGATTGAAAAGAAGCTCCAAATGTCCATGCGAAACTATTCCATTACGGTAAATGTGAATTTACCCTGAACGGGATGCCCATCCTGTCCAAGAGCACGCCAGGATATGGTGTAAATTCCAGTTCCCATTGGTTCAATTGGTAATGTGAACTCTTTTTCGAACCCTTTATATTTGGAAATATCGAGTTCAAAAGCTTTATGGTCTTCGTGTTGCATTTCAACTTTAGTCAAACGAATTTTTTTGTCCACATGGACAGAAACTGATTCAGGGACTTCATCCAACACCGCTTCATTTTCAGGTATGGTCATTTCGAGACCGGAATGTGCGAATGCCTGCGAAGTCAGAATAGCCGGAAACGCGACCATCATGATCAGATTAAAAATTCGATTCATTCTTGTTCCTTTCACAGTTTGGTGGGTTTAGTGGATTCCATTTGTCCGCTGAAGCTCTCGAACATAGGTTATAACGGTGGATACATCGACCCGGGTCAGCCCTTCAATCGGTGGCATATTACCGAATGGCCAGTGGTGAGCACGAACGCCAAGCGCAACCGCACGCTGAAAGCTCTCATCCCCGTGGTGAGACGGTTCATAGATTTTGTGTATCAGGGGTGGAGCCACGCCCTCTTGTCCCGCCGCGTTTCGGCCATGACATGAAGCACATTGTTCTTCAAAAATGCGCTTCCCAAGCTTCCCTGATGAAGACAAAGTATCCGGTACAGATACCAGTACCATTGCAGATATCCCGTTATTCTCAGTGATGATGGGTTGCTTTGGGTTTTGCCACATAAAAATACCAAGCGAAACCATTCCAAGCACCACGATACCAATTACGGCTTTGATATTCATTTCTTCTCCTAATGGCATGTTTTCCCCAGCGCTTTGAGACGCCAGTAGTTGTAGGGGAGCGGTGTAATGAAACCGACAGACAACATGATCGGGATGACCCACCATGTCAGCTTTGCACCGCCGGTCAGCCACACATCCACAACATTCATGGCCACCTCCATTGAGATCATGGAAATGAGAGACATACCAATTGCGGTTTTGAAGGCCAGTCGAAATGTCATCTGACGCGAAAGGATGACCGTTTCCAGTGCGATAGACGTTAAAAGCCCGTTGATTATCGCCAGGATCATGATCGCCAGAGTCGACCACGGGATGCCGGTAAACTGAAAAAATGCAATGGTTCCCAGATCGCCTATGGCACATCCGAGCAGACACCAGGCGGTGTTTTTCGACGCGGTCCGCCAAGTGTGTGGGCACCTCCAGTCGATCAAGATTGCTTCAGTCATTGAGGCCATAAATGTATCCCTTGCGTTTGTTTCTCAAACAGAATAATCTTTCCAGTAACTGGAAAGTCAAGATGAATATATCAAGTGCAGCAAAAATTGTCCGGCTACCGGTCAAAACAGTGCGGTATTACGCTGATATCGGGTTGGTAGGGCCTGCATCACGCACTGAAGCGGGATACAGACACTACGATGATGCCTCCCTTCGAAAACTGATTTTTGTCAGGCGCGCTCGTGAATTCGGATTTTCGATTGATGAATGCCGGGAACTTTTAGGCCTGTACGCTGACGAAAAGCGTTTCAGTGCGGACGTGAAGAAAATTGCCTCCAAAAGACTGGCCGAGATTGAAGAAAAACAGCGGGAATTGCAGTGTTTGCATGATGAATTGGCCCATCTTGTCAAAAATTGCCGGGGTGATGACCGACCGGATTGTCCAATTATTGATTCATTGCTGGAGAAATTATAAATCGTGTCTGGCAGAGAGTGGCCTCCGAGCCACTGACCGAACGGTTTGGCTTGCTCACAATGCGATGTCTGGGCTGTTTGATACCACCAGGCAGACTGCCCACCTTCATCTGAAAAATATATTGGAAAACAGGGAGCTACTGGACGATTCAGTTGTCAAGGTTTCCTTGACAACTGCCTCAGACGAAAAGCAGTACCCGACCAACATGCATGGTCCGGATGCCATGTTGGCTTCCGCGTCCGCGCCCCCCCGTGGTACGCAATTCCGTCGCTGGGCCAATACGGTATTACAGGAATATCTCGGTAAGGCCTTTGCCATGAATAATGCACGCCTCAAGCAAACTGAAAAGTGGGATTATTTCGATGAGTGGCTGGCGCGTATCCGTAATATCAGGGCATCCGAGAAACGCTTCTATCAGAAAGTTAAAGATCTGTGCTCCACCGCTGTCGACTACGACAATACTTCAGAGCGCGCACAGATATTTGTATTATTAGCTCAATCAGTCCAATTTCGGCTGGAAGCTCAAATTAGGGAGAAAGAGGGTATTTTATGGAAGCGAAATTCATTGCAAACCATAAAAAAGCCTGCAAACGGCGGGCTGTGAGGCCATGCCATCGAGTGCACAGAAAAGTTCGTTTGCAGTCAATGGCGGAGAGGGCGGGATTCGAACCCGCGATACGCTATTAACGTATACACACTTTCCAGGCGTGCTCTTTAAACCGCTCAGACACCTCTCCGGTTTCAATGCTCTTGAAATTCTGTGATTCCTCGGCAATGGCGGCGAAGGGTAATACAAGACAACCGGAATAACAAGATAATCGGAGTTGCTTGCGCATCCGATTCCGCCGAAGACGCCATTGACGGCAATTCGGTATCCGATACACTGCAACCGGAAATCCAAATATGGTATCTTTGTTCGTGTTCTTCATTTGCAACCCCTGATAAACCCACATGCCGTCCATACAATGGGACCACCCAAGAGTTACCTCCCAGCTTTTCGGGCATCCCATAACATGGCTTGCGATTACCTTGGTAATTGTGCTGGTTTCTTACGTATGGATGGATCAGGATACCGCTCAAACTCCAAGCCAATCGGCAGAAATGCTGTCTTCTGAAAACAGTGCGGATTCTCCCGTGCAGACGGTGTCAACCATCAAGCAGGAGACCATGACAATCACCAGAGATTCCGACGCCCCGCGCGCCAGAAAATTTCTGATCACGGAAATCCAGGAAAACAGGATAGACCCGCTATTTGCATCCGCCGAGAAAAACTATAACCAAGGAAAATACCTGTACCCTGAAGACCAAAATGCATGGAGTGACTACCAGAAAATCCTGGAAATTGATCCCCAGAACAACCGGGCCAAATCCGGGCTGTTAACCATCAAAACCCTGTTTGTCGACAATGTCCAAACCGCAGTCGAAGCGGGAGATTTTGAAAGTGCCGAACATTGGCTGGCACAACTCGACACCATACAGCCCGAAGACCCGTTTCAAGCCAACACCCGAACCCAGATAAAAACGCAGATCGAACAGCAGGTAGAATAATAGGCCAGAATCATCCACGCCGAACCGCAAGAGGGAAAGATTCAATCAGGTCATCCCCCGTTCCATCCCACAGGGCATGACAAAGGGCGCCGGGCGCCGGAACTATTTTAACCCGCTCTCACCCATCGGCAACCCGGGCATACAGCAGAACGAACCGGCACAGACCCCAATGGAAATTCACCTTCAAACGACTGACTGATCACCACAATGGAGGATGCCGTTATGCCGTACCGGGTGAACCTGCCAGCGGGCATTCAATCCATTTGTGCCATCAAAAAGGAATGTCGTCATCAAAATCGTCGACATCACCACCTCCTCCATAATCTCCCTGGCTTTCCTGTCGTTTTGCCGGCGGGGATGGGGATTGATTGAAACCGGAACCGGCGGAAGCGGCTACTGCCCCGGAACCGGCGGAAGCGACTGCGCCCCCGGAACTGCTTCCCCTGCTACCCAGCATCTGCATCTCGTTGGCCACGATTTCAGTCGTGTACCGATCCTGACCGCTCTGGTCCTGCCATTTACGTGTCTGAATACGTCCTTCAACATAAATCTGGGACCCTTTTTTGAGGTACTCTCCCACTACTTCCGCAAGACGCCCGAAAAACACCACCCGGTGCCATTCCGTCCTTTCCTGTTGTTCTCCGGTTTGCTTGTCCTTCCAGGATTCACTGGTGGCGATCGTGACATTGGCCACTGCGGCCCCGCCCTGGGTATAGCGTATTTCCGGGTCACGTCCCAAATTACCCACCAGTATCGCCTTGTTAACGCCTCTTGCCATGTCAACCCCCCAGGTCTGTATTCGTTGATTCAGTTCGATGTCATTGCGGAGTGCTTCATTCACTTCCAGTCAACCGCTTTTCACCATTCATTGTTCGTGCCTCCCAATTCCCTTGGGTGCCCTATTCTAGCAATGAGCACATGTTTCTGCGAGACATTCGGATCAATTGCTGGAACTTATTCTGCGGTGAAAGTCCCACGAAGTCCACCCAGGGCAATCGTGAACCCCATCCAGACTGTGATGGCCAGAACACAAAATACCAGCACCCCGACATGCCCGTACTGGCCGTTCAGCCAGCCGCCCCCCGCGCCACCCAGAAAAATTCCGGCAAACTGGAAAGTATTGTAAATTCCCATGGCCGCACCCCGTTGATTCCGAGGTGCGATCTGGGAGACGATGGACGGCAATAGGGATTCCAGTGCATTGAAGGCACTGAAAAACAGGGCGGCCGCAGCCATCACGGCAAACAATGTAGACTGGTATGCAAAGAACATCCCACAGGTGGCCACCAAGAGAATGCCGATGGCAACCCGATAGGCACTCTTCAGCCATCGCTCTTTGGAACCCGCCATCACAAACGGCGCCATCCCCACCACGGAGACCGCCAGCACAACGAGATACAGCTTCCAGTGGTCGGATAATGCAAACCCGCTTTTCTCCCTGAACAGTGCAGGCAGTAACAGAAACAGCGCGGTCAGAACCAGATGCAAGATCAGTATGCCAAGGTTCAGTTGCAGCAACTGCGAATTGCCAAACAACCGCCTGAACTGGCCGGAAGACAGCGCTGCACCGGTCTGTCGGTCAGCCGGCCCAGCGTCCGGAACCACTTTCGCGAGAATAACAACAGCGGAAACAGACAACACGGCGACCATCCAGAACAATCCGGGCACCCCGATATATCCCTGAATGACCGGTGCCAGGATTAATGAAGCCATGAAAGCCACACCAATGGATATCCCGATAATGGCCATGGATTTTGTACGTTGATCGTTTCTTGTCAGATCGGCATTGAGTGCCAGAATTGCGGCGGAAATAGCCCCCGCCCCCTGGATCGCCCGGCCGGCTACCAGCCCCGCCATGGAATCCGCCAGAGCCGCCACCACACTGCCGATGCCAAAAATGATCAACCCCATGGCAATGATGTGTTTTCGGTTGTACCGGTCGGACAGCATGCCGAACGGGATCTGGAATACTGCCTGGGTAAATCCGTAGACCCCCAGGGTAAGGCCAATTAAAAACGGGGTAGCCCCGCTTAACCTTTCCGCATACAGGCTCAGTACCGGCAGGATCATGAAAACCCCGAACATTCTGAGAAAATAAATGCCTGCCAGAGAAAAGACCGCTTTTCGTTCGGAGGATGTAAATGGATTGGTTGGGAGATACGTTCTCACGGATATTTGCGTTTTATACAAAATAAAATGAAAGATGGACTTTCCCCCCGACCCCACGGGGAAGCCATGACCGGATCAAGCTGAATTCAATGGCGATTTCCAAATATGCGTGTCCCGGGTTCCATCCAAGCCCAATCTTTGTCCGTATTTCGGGATGTTAAATTCCCACATCTTTTGGGTTGTCGATACCCTGAAAAGACGCGTATAGTATCAGGTTTATTTTGTTCATTTGCTTTCTTGTGACCACAAACGCTATCCAGATACGGGGGGCCAGAACCCACAACCTGCAATCCATTGATCTGGACCTTCCAAGAGACCGATTAATCGTCATAACCGGCCTGTCCGGGTCCGGAAAGTCTTCATTGGCTTTTGACACCATTTATGCTGAAGGCCAGCGTCGCTATGTCGAATCCCTGTCGACATATGCCCGCCAGTTCCTTTCCATGATGGAAAAACCGGATGTTGACATGATCGAGGGATTGTCTCCTGCGATCAGTATTGAGCAAAAATCTTCTTCGCACAATCCCCGGTCCACAGTCGGTACGGTCACCGAAGTATATGATTATATAAGATTGCTGTTCGCCCGTATTGGCGACCCGAGATGCCCCGAACATCGTGTGACCCTGGAAGCCCAGACAGTCAGCCAGATGGTGGACCAGGTGATGACTCAGCCAGAGGGGACAGGAATCATGCTGCTTGCACCCATGGTGGATCATCGCAAAGGTGAATTTCTGCAGATGCTCGGAGAACTGCATTCCCAGGGTTTCATCCGGGCAATTATTGACGGAGACGTCACCGAGTTGGGGGATACGCCCAAACTGGACAAGAATTCCAAACACAGCATTGATGTCATCGTTGATCGGCTGGTTGTAAACCCAAACAATCAGCAACGGTTGTCAGAATCCTTTGAAACCGCTTTGGCACTTGCCGATGGAACCGCAAAAATTGGCATACTGGATGAAAACAGAGAATTGACCAGCACGCTGTTGTTTTCCAGTAAATTTTCCTGCCCATTTTGCGGATACAGTCTGGATAAACTGGAACCCAGGTTGTTTTCTTTCAATAATCCCGCCGGTGCCTGTGAGGGATGCGACGGTCTCGGTGTCCGCCAGTTTTTTGATCCTGAGCGCATGGTCCAGCATCCCGGGCTTTCCCTTTCCGAAGGCGCACTGCCCGGATGGGAGCGGAGAAGCTCGTACTATTACTCCCAGCTCACCGGGGTTGCCAAACACTATGGCTTCGATATCAACACACCCTTTGAAAACCTGTCAAAGGAGCACCAGAACATCATCTTTTATGGCAGCGGGGACGAATACATTGATTTCGTCTACCAACGCCCAGGCAGGCGATTTGAAAAAAAACATCAATTCGAAGGAGTGATCAACAACTATCATCGCCGATATCGCGAAACCGATTCTTCGATAGCCCGGGAGGTACTGGCAAAATACATGAGCAGCGCGGTTTGCAGCAGTTGCAACGGGAGCAGACTGAAGCAGTCTGCGCGAAATGTCTTCATTCAGGAAGAAACCATACAGGGACTGACCAGCCTGCCCATTGACAGGACCCTGGAATTTTTCGATTGTATGGAGTTGACGGGGCGCCGGGCCGAGATTGCTGAAAAAATCGTATTGGAAATCAAGGCCCGGCTCAGATTCCTGATCAATGTCGGATTGAACTATCTCTCTCTTGCCCGTTCCGCCGAAACACTGTCCGGCGGAGAAGCCCAACGAATCCGTCTTGCTTCCCAGATCGGGTCCGGCCTGGTTGGGGTCATGTACGTTTTGGATGAACCGTCTATCGGACTGCATCAGCGTGACAACGCCCGATTGCTGAAAACCCTGTTTCATCTCCGGGACCTTGGAAATACCGTCATTGTTGTCGAGCATGACGAAGAGGCCATTCGCAATGCCGATCATGTCGTGGATATTGGACCCGGGGCTGGAAAACATGGCGGGAAAATTGTTGCCCAGGGTATACCGCTGAAAATATGCCAGAGTGAGTCTTCCATTACCGGGCGGTACCTGAGCGGGAAAGAACGCATTGACGTACCGGAAACCCGCGTCAAGCGAAGTGCAAAACGGGCCCTGAAGATTTTCGGGGCATGCGGCAACAACCTCCGGGATATCAACGCTGAAATTCCGGTTGGGCTATTCACCTGTATCACCGGAGTTTCCGGTTCCGGAAAATCCACACTGATCAATGGAACGCTTTATCCTGCCGTGGCAGAGAAGCTCAACCTGCGGCGTGACAAGCCCCACCCATACCAGTCCATCCATGGGCTGGATTATTTTGATAAAATCATCTCCATCGACCAAAGCCCAATCGGCAGAACCCCCAGATCAAATCCCGCCACCTATACCGGACTGTTTACACCTATCAGGGACTTGTTTTCCAATACCCCGGAATCGAGGGCCAGAGGGTACAAACCCGGCCGATTTTCTTTCAATGTCAAGGGGGGAAGATGTGAGGCCTGCCAGGGCGATGGAATGATCCGGGTGGAAATGCACTTCCTGCCGGACATGTATGTTCCCTGCGATGTCTGCAAGAGTGACCGCTATAATCGCGAGACCCTGGATATCCGGTACAAGGGAAAAAACATCAGCGAAGTGCTGCAAATGACCATTGAAGAAAGCGCTGTCTTTTTCTCTGCAATTCCGGTCATCCGGCGGAAAATAGACACCCTGATGGATGTCGGTCTCGGGTACATCACATTGGGGCAAAGCGCCATCACCCTGTCCGGCGGAGAGGCACAGCGAGTAAAACTGTCCCGGGAGCTTTCAAAAAGGGATACGGGACGGACCTTGTACGTACTGGATGAACCGACAACCGGACTGCACTTCCACGATATCAAACAGCTACTGAGCGTCCTTCATCGTCTGCGCGACCATGGCAACACCGTACTCGTCATCGAACACAATCTGGATGTCATTAAAACTGCGGACTGGGTCATTGACCTGGGGCCGGAAGGCGGCGACGGAGGCGGAGAAATTGTGGCGGCCGGGACTCCCGAACAGATTGCCGGGACAAAACATTCATTCACCGGCCAGCATCTGCTGCCGGCCCTCAACACCATCCACAAAATCCACCGCATGGACCGGTCGTCGCCAGACCCGCTCCTGACGTATCAGGCGCAATGAAAGGCGGTCCCGGATCGTGGTCCCGGGGCACTTTCACAAACCGCCCGGATTGATGTGAAATGAAATGGTCGGGCCGATTGATCAGGAATGCATCCTGCTCACAGAGAAAACATTCCGGACCGTATTCAGGCGATTCAATACCTGCTTGGGCCTCAGGGAATCCGGGACTTCGAGCTGTAATACGATCCTCGTAATCTGCTCGTCATCGGTTTCCATGTTCACTTTCAGAACCTCGATCTTGTTTGATTTGATCACCTCGGAAATGTCATGCAACAGTCCTGCCCGGTGGTAAGCGGTGGCCCTGAGACTGAGTGTATAGGATGAATACCCATCACTGTTCCAGCTCACGTCAATCAGACGGTCCAGGAGTCTCTTGTCAAGATTTCTGACATTGATACAGTTTTTTCGGTGAATGGTGATTCCCCGTCCCGCAGTAATGTACCCCACAATGCGGTCTCCCGGCACCGGTTGGCAACAACTGGCAATGCTGGTCAGCAGGTTGCCAACTCCAAGAACGGTCAGGTCACTTTTGCGCTGGCCGGTCTTTGAAAGCCGGGTACTGGGAACAAGCGCATCTGCCCCGTCGGCCTGGTTTTCCCTGAAGGGGTAAAGCGCCTTGGACAGTTTATAGTCATTGGACCCGATGGCGGCAAGCAGGTCATTCGTGGTTTGATAATGGGTATGCTGGTTTATTTTTTCATAGGACAGTTCTTCCATACCCAACCGCCGCAGTTCCCGATCGAGCATATTTCTGCCCTGAGACAAATAGTGCTCAAAATCATTGTGCTTGAACCAGTGCTGTATTCGGCTTCTCGCCCTGCTGGAGCAGACATAGCCGTTTTCATCCCTGATCCAGTCCCTGCTTGGCCCCCCCTGCTTCACCATCTGAATCTGGACCTGATCACCCGTTACCAGTCTGGTATTCAGAGAGACCATTTTCCCGTTGACATAGGCCCCCCGGGTACGATGTCCGACTTCCGTATGGATGGCATAGGCAAAATCAATGGGCGTCGATCCGTTGGGAAGATCGATCACAGACCCTTTTGGGGTGAAAACAAATACTCTGGCATCATGCTCCAGATGGCCTTCTTCGGTTTTTTCATCCTCCGCCGAGGCCAATACCTCGTCCTTCCATTCCAGCAATTGCCTCAACCAGACCACTTTCGAATCGATATTGCTGTCCTGTTCCGCGTTTTCCTTGTAACGCCAGTGCGCGGCATACCCCAGTTCGCTCTCCCTGTGCATTTCATGGGTCCGTATCTGCACTTCCATGGTTTTGTTTTCCGGTGCCGCAATCACTACATGGATTGATTGGTAACCGTTGCGCTTGGGTGTCGCGATATAATCCACGAATTCGGACGGATAGTGCTGCCAATTTGTATTGACAACATTCAGCGAGGCATAACAGGTCTCGACATCGTCGACCAGAATCCGGACGGCGTGGATATCCCATATGTCCTTGAATTCAAGATGCTTGCCCTGCATTTTTTTCCAGATGCTGAATATATGCTTCGGCCGACCATGTATTTCCGCGTCAATATTGGCCCTGTGAAGCAGGGAGGACAACTGGTCGATGAAGGACTGGATATAGGATTCACGAACATTTCTTTTTTCGTTCAGTTCGGATGCCAGCAACCGATAGGTTTCCGGATTCTGGTATCGAAATGCAAGATCCTCCATTTCCCATTTCAAATCCCAAAGCCCCAGTCGATTGGCCAACGGGGCATAGACCCGCTGGGTCAACCGCGCCTGGATTTTTCGAAAAGGTTCTTCGTGATAGTGCAATGACCTTAGCCTGTGAAC
Organism: Candidatus Poriferihabitaceae bacterium; assembly: GCA_965214055.1. Classification (GTDB taxonomy): domain Bacteria; phylum Pseudomonadota; class Gammaproteobacteria; order Arenicellales; family Poriferihabitantaceae; genus WTGA01. The sequence continues at coordinate 2,208,345 of OZ243931.1, read as the reverse complement.
CTGGATGGCAAGGCCGATGACCACCACCCGCGCATCATCCACCATGGAAATCAGCATTCTGCGAATATTTTCATCACTGGAGTGATGCCTTGCTTTTCCGGCAGTGTTGCGGATCAGCAGTGCGGACAACTGGTCAAGCCGGCTGACTTTACGATACAGTTCATAGGCCTTGCTGCTCAAATTTTCCTCAATCAACCGTTCCTGGGCATTCGACAAGGGCCTGCGCTCCCGGAGACTGGACAACCCCGCATGAAGAATGCCTGTCATTTGTGCGTCGGCATCCAGGCCCAGTCCAGCGAACATCGCCATCAATCCAGCCTCGGACTCCCTGGTCTTCTCCACACATTCTGGACAGACGGATTCCAGCAGAACAATACCCTGCTCAAACATGGAACTTTCCCAAACGTTTTGAATCAAGGACATGTGTTTCCCGGTTTTACCTGAATACCCGAACCATCTTCAGGAGAAATGGATTTTCAACCGCCTGGTGTGGGCACCCCGGCGATGCTCAAAAACAAATATCCCCTGCCAGGTTCCCAGGCACAGTGTAAAATTCTCTACCGGAATCGACAGAGAGCTTTCCGTCAACATGGCCTTGATATGGGCCGGCATGTCATCCGGGCCTTCCAGGGTATGGGAATACAATGGATCATTTTCCGGTACCAGCCTGTTCAGCCAGTTTTCCAGGTCGCTTCGGGCAGTGGGGTCCGCATTTTCCTGAATCAACAGGCTCGCCGAAGTGTGTTGCAGAAACAATGTGCACAGACCATCCCGGTTGCTGCGCCTCGACACCAGGTCCTGTACCGGGTCCGTAATTTCAACCAGGCCCGGCCCGTTCGTCGGTATATGCAAACTTTCGATCATCTTTCAAAGAAAGAACTGTTTACCCCCGGGGATGATGGATGGAATGAATGTTTTTCAGCCGGGCCTGGGCAACGTACGTATAAATCTGGGTTGTCGACAAACTGGAATGACCCAACAGCATCTGTACACTCCGCAAATCCGCACCGTTGTTCAGCAAATGGGTTGCAAATGCGTGCCTGAGTGTGTGTGGCGACAAGGAGCTGCTGATACCCGCCAACACTGCATACCGCTTCAGGTTTTGCCAATATCCCTGACGGCTCATTGCCGTCCCCCGCTTGCTAACGAACACGGCACTGCTTTGCATATCACCGAGTATATCAGGTCTGGACTCCTTCAGGTATCGGGTCACCCAGTCACTGGCGTCCTCCCCCAACGGCACGATTCTCTCCTTGTTTCCCTTGCCGATAATTCGGCAGGCCCCCAGAGTGGTATCAATATCGCTCATTGGCAGCCCAACCAGTTCCGATACACGCATCCCCGTCGCATACAGTACCTCCATCATCGCCCGGTCCCTGAGGCCGAGTGAAGTCCCGGTATCCGGAGCCATCAGCAACTTCCCAACCTCCTCCTCGGACAGCGTCTTGGGCAGGGATTTTCCAACCCCCGGGGACACTATATTAGCACAGGGATCATGATCCAGTTTGTTTTCCTGGACCAGGTAGCGAAAAAATCGCCTGAGTGTTGACAACGACCTGGCCGCACTGCGATTCGAGTAGGTGATTGCCCTGTATGAAATATAGTCTGAAATCAGCTCAGGCCCAATCTCCCGGGAACCCGGCTCCTGGATTCCCGCCCAGTTGAAAAACTGCATCAGATCCGTCCGGTATGCAGACAGGGTGTTGTCGCTCAGCCCGGACTCCATCCAGATAAAATCCAGAAACCGGTCAATGACCGGCGGGGCAGGTACTTCCGGCTCCTTTTCTGTTTCCAAATGACCCTGACCTATTGCGTTCTGGCCTGGTTCGATTCGAGCAACCAAACCCCCTGTAATTTCTGCCTGAGCTGCACCTTTCGATTTTCGTCCGTTGTTCGCTTCAGCAGGTCTTCGAAAATTGCCCGGGAATCTGAAACATGCTTTGCAGAAAGCAGGGATTCGGCGGCCTGAAATCGCGCTGCCTTCCCCCATTCATCAAATCCATTGCCCTTTTGCAATGCTGAATACAGATAGTAATCCGCCGCCCTGGTAAATTGCCGGGTGGCCTGGTAGGACTGTGCAATCCAATAGGAAACCTCTCGCTTTTGCCTCACCGAAGTCGTACGCCTGTCGACCTCAAGAAGCAGTTCAAGGGCCAGCTCATGCTGCTGTATAGCCTGCAGATCGAATATGGGCTGCAATATTTGATCGGTTTTCTCCTGGGTCAGCCTGTCATACGATGCAATCAATGTTTTCAAGTCCCGGGAACCCTGTTCGTAGTTCCCCGCAATAATGGAAACCCTTGATCGGTGTAACAGCCAATCCGGCATGGATATCTTCTGTGGGATCTCTGTTAACCGCTGGTTGACCATCGCCGCGAGTTGAACATCCCCTTTTCCCAGCGCAAGGTTTGAGAGTTCAAGGCCGGTATCCCCCCCTATCCGCAACTCCCCAAACGGCTTTCCTACCCCATACAGCCAGGAGACAATTTCCGTCCTGTCTGACTGGATCAGGGTGTCAACATACAGATCATTCAGTTCCAGCCCGGGGCCTGGACCGGAAACGGTGTCGATGAGGTAGCCATATATTGATTTTTTTCGTGTCAGCAGGTCCGGGGGGAGATGGACGGCGTGCTGGAGCAGTTGAACATGGTCCCCCACCAGCAATCCTGACCGATTTGCCTCTTCCAGCGCGACTGCCTGGTATGCGTTCACCAGGTCCGTGCTGTGGTAGCGGGGATAAAGATCATTCCAGGACTTCTGTTCTGGAAAACGGCCAGTCGTCGCCATGAACTGCTCCAGGGCTTCAACACTCAAATCCGGTTTTCCCAGATCGTCCGTCGCAAAAGCAATCACGGACAGGATCTCGCCAATCATCCGTTTCGACGGTACCAGTTCTGACTGCACCTCTGCCAGGAGGGATTTCGCCCGCACGATCGCCTGTTCCGGTGTCATTGAACCGTTGCTCAGACGGGCATAAATCCGAAGGAGCCTGGAGGCGGGCTGGTCCAGTGGGGCGAGAAGATTCACGGCGGCATCCGCATCCCCCAGTTTCAGTAAAATCCGAGCACTCAACAAGAGCCAGTCTTCTTCCTGAGAACGATAATCCAGTTGATAATTTCGCATGGCGACACTGGCTTCGTACAGCAAATCATCGGCCAGATAACTTTCGACAAGCATTTTTCGTAGCTTTCTTTTTACAAATTCGGAAATACCGCTGGACAGGAGATGCCTGCGCAGAAGCGCCCGCGCCCGTTTCCCCTGTTTCAACTGATTGAACGCGGTGACAGCCAGGATATCTGCCTCGGTTCGGATCGCCGCCGGGAAATCTGCAGGAACCTGCCGGGTCCGGTCATACAAACTCTCCCAGTACTCCCTGGTCTTGTAGAGCGCCCATATCTGGCGCTCCCAGTCAAACCATTCCTGGGTAGGCTGCATTGGAGGCCCGTGGTTTTCCAGAATGGACTGTGCCAGATCCAGCACATTGGCCTTGATCAAAATACGAACCCGTTGCAGTTCCATACTGAACAGCCGCTGGCGTTCATTCTCCAACCCGGGGGGTGCCGATTCCCCCCGGCTCACCGAATGGCCGCCCACCACCAACAACAGTCCCAACAAAAAACGGGCCATAATCTGGCCCGTTTTAAGCGTATTTGAAAACAACGTCAGCTTCCTTTGTTAGCGACGCACCTTTTCCTTGATTCGTGCCGCCTTTCCGGACCGGTCGCGCAGGTAATACAGTTTTGCGCGCCTGACATCTCCGCGACGCACCACACTGATCTGTGCAATCAAAGGACTGTGTGTCTGAAATACCCGCTCGACCCCTTCCCCGCTGGCAACTTTTCGAACCGTGAAAGACGAATTCAACCCCCGGTTCTTTTTGGCGATCACCACCCCTTCATAGGCCTGCAGGCGTTCACGGTTGCCTTCTTTGACCCGAACCTGCACCTTAACCTGATCACCGGGGTTGAAATCAGGAATATTTTCCTTCATTTGTTCCGCTTCAAGTTGATCAATGATATTAGACATCTTTTTGCTCCCGTTTAAATTCTTTCAATGGTTTTTTGCGCTGCTCTTTATCCAAACCGATTTTTCCAACATCAGTTTGCTCCAACAAATCAGGTCGGCTATGGATGGTTTTTTTCAGCGATTGCTGGAATCTCCATTGCCGTATTTTCTCATGATCACCCGTCAGCAGTACAGCGGGTACATCATGACCTTCAAACCGTTCTGGCCGCGTAAAGTGCGGACAATCCAACAGGCCATTGGAAAACGAATCCTGTCTGGCTGACTCTTCGTTCCCGAGCACCCCGGGAAGTAACCTCGCAATGGCCTCAATGAGCACCATTGCAGCGAGTTCACCACCAGAGAGCACATAGTTGCCAATGGATATCTCCCGGTCTACCCGGGTCTCTATTACTCTTTCATCGATCCCTTCATAGCGTCCCGCCACCAGCGTGATCGCCGGCTTTGACGACAACTCCTCTACCAGGCCCTGGGTGAGCAACTCTCCCTGGGGTGAAAGATACAACACGGGTCCGGCATGGTTCGCGGTTGCGTTATCAATACACCGGCACAATGGTTCCGGTTTCATCACCATGCCGGGGCCACCACCGTACGGCCTGTCATCCACCACCCGGTGTTTGTCTTCGGTAAAATCCCTGGGGTCCAGCAGGTGTATGTCTAACGCTTTTTTTTCAATGGCCCGCTTGTTGATTCCAGACCCGGTAACGATGTCAAACATGCCTGGAAATATCGATATAACGCTTATTTCCATAGTTTCGATCCGCCTGGCACACTATGTGCCCGTTACACCGGTTTCAGCGCCCTTAAAATCAGTTACCGTGATCCCAGTCAACAACCAGCCTGCTGCAGTCAAGATCAACCTTCACAATGGCAGACCTGATCCAGGGAATCAGCAATTCCCGGGCCGGGCTCCTGTCGCCTGGGGGAACAATGACGAGCACATCATTCGCCCCGGTTTCAAGCAATGACCGTACCCGTCCCAGCCTGGCACCCTCCAAATTCTCTACCACCAGCCCAATCAATTCATGCCAGTAAAATTCACCTTCCGGCAGGTCATCCAGTTGAAACCGGTGGATGCCGAGACCATTGTCCAAAAGGAACTGGCTATCCTCCCGGCTATTGTATCCTGCAAATTTCACCACGACGCCTTTGGGGTTGCTCCTGTAGTCCTCCACCGCAACCCGGGTCTTAGGTTCATTCCCCGTCAATTTTCCTGCAACCAGGTGACCATAACGAAAGATCTGATCCTGTGGACGGGTATAGGATTTCACCTTCAACCACCCCTTGATCCCATAATGACCGGTAATCTTTCCCAAAACTACAATTTTTTTCTCTTTCCCCCGAGTATCCACTATTCATGAAAAGGACATGAACCGATGGTTATGCCGTTTCCTTGGATTTTGCCTGCTTGTACAGCTGTTTCACCCGATCACTTGGCTTGGCTCCCTGTCCGATCCAGTGACTCATGCGTTCGGTATCCAAGCGTAGGGATTCTTCCTTGTCGTTGGCCAGAGGATTATAAAAACCGATTCTTTCAATAAAACGGCCTGTGGTAGACCGACGTTGATCTGCTACCAGAATGGAATAAAATGGGCGTTGCTTGGATCCGCCTCTTGATAAACGTATGGTTACCATAATAGGGTCTTTTTCCTGTTAAAATTCGCCTGTGTCAAAGGCGCACGATTCTAACACAACTGGAAAATCATAAAAAAGTATATCCTGTCTATTTGTATCGAAAAACAGAGAATGTTAGATGCCGTGGGTGAATGCATGGCTCCATGCCGGATTTTGAGAAATTGTTTCCACCAAACAACGGGTTCCGGAGAGATTCATTCGATGAACGGAATCATTGACAATCCGGAATCCGGGGACTTTCCCGGTCTGGAGAAATGAAAACGGGATGGGCTGGCAGGCCCTCACTGTCCAGTACCGAACCACAACCCGCCAATATATCCCTCTAAATTGAACCATTCAGTCTACACCGTCAAGCAGTTAAACCGTGGAATCCGTGATTTCCTGGAGGAAAATTATCACACCGTCTGGGTCGATGGGGAAATCTCGGGATTGGCGACACCGCCATCGGGCCACCTCTACTTTTCCCTGAGAGAAGGAAACTCGGTCCTTCGATGCGCCTATTTCAGAAACAGGCAGATGCCCGGAAGCCTGACACCGACAGAAGGGATGCAGGTATTGGTCAGGGGCCAGGTATCCTATTATGAACCCAGGGGGGACCTCCAGCTGATTGTCCACCACATGGAAGACTCCGGAGAAGGAATCCTGCAACGGGCATTTGAACAGTTAAAACGGAAACTCGCCGCAGAGGGACTGTTTGATCCGCACCACAAACAGCCGGTCCCCAAATACCCCGACACGATCGGCATTGTGACATCGGAAACCGGCGCAGCCCTGCACGATATCGTTGTCACATTAAATCGGCGATACCCCGTGGCACGCGTCATCGTTTACCCCACCCTTGTACAGGGCACCGACGCGCCAGCATCCATTATTCAGGCCATCGATCAGGCCGAACTGCACCATCAGGCCGATGTGCTGATCATCGCCAGGGGGGGAGGGTCCCTGGAAGACCTCCAAGCGTTTAACGACGAAGACGTTTGCCGTAGAATTTCAACGTGTTCAATGGTGACCATCAGTGCCATCGGTCACGAAGTCGATTTTACAATCTGTGATTTTGTTTCAGACCAGCGGGCCCCGACTCCCACCGCTGCCGCTGAACTCGCCACCCCGGACATCCGCCAGGTCCGCCAGGCATTCCAAAACTCGACATCCAGGATCAGCAGATGCCTGAAAACCGTGATGCGGGACACCCAGCAGATGCTGGACCTGACTACTTCAAGATTGACGCACCCGGAATCGAAAATAGCCGCATACCAGACCGAGTTTCATACGTACCAGAAATATTTAAATTACAATATACAAGGTGTTATGGATTCTTTCCAAAACAAACTGGAGAAATGCTCTACCCGGATGCAGACCTGCTCTCCCTGGTTTTACCTGCGGCTCAGGACACCGCAGCTGCAGTCAAGCATCCAGTCTCTGCTGTCTTTGACCAGAAATTATCTTCAGAACCAACAACAGGCAGTCGAACAGAAACGGGAGATCATTCAGCTAATGAGTCCAGATCATACGGTCCAGCGCGGATATGCTATCGTTCAGGATGAAAAAAAACAGATAGTCACCGATGCCGAAAAAACCCACTCCGGCGACATCTTGAAAATCAGAGTCTCCCGGGGAAAATTCACTGCCATCGTAAACAAATGAAACACGCCTGGACACAATTTGTCTTCGTACTGTTCTTTTGCCTGGTCTGGAGCTTTCCCGGATTGGCTGCCCTGCCAAAAAACAATCCTGTACCCGGCGGGGTCCTGGTGATTGATCTTGGGAAGAAAAATGAACCAAGACCCATTATCAGATTCGGTGACAGACCCGTGTACATCGCACGGGGAGAAACCCACTGGACAGCAATCGTCGGTCTTCCCCAGGATATCCTGCCCGGGAAATACATACTGACTTTCCAGGATGAAGCCAATCGGAAAACCAAGAAAACCTTTCAGATTCAATCCCTGGCTACTGAGTTGCGCCCGCGGATTGTGGTACTGCCGAAAAACCTGGACCTTCTTGAATTTCATCCTCATGAACAGTCCACCCTGGATATCTTGCGGGGTGAATATGACAGCCAGGAACATGGAAAACCGCCCGGGTATGAATACCGGCAAATCATCCCCTCAGGCAGCTATATCCCATACGGATGGGTCGTCAGCAGCCGGTCCCCGGACACCATCATTGAGCACTCCTGGATTACGTATGTTACCGAACCGGGTACTCTGGTTTACTCTCCTTCAATGGCATTGGTGGAACAGATATTTCTTTCCGACAATTCCGGCATGAATGTCATTTTGAATCATGGCAATGGTATGGCGTCAATCATCAGCAATCTGGACAGTACCCGCCTCAAGCCTGGAGAAACCATCGACCGGGGAAGCGTCATCGGTACGGTAAACAATATTGAAGCCCTCTCCATCGGACGGGTGGACTGGCTGGTTGCCCTGAATGGTTACGGGATCAACCCACTACAGTTTATGGCTTCGCCTTGACTTTCCTGAGGGGATTTTCCTTGTCTGCGTTTTCCTCCTGAATGGATTTTTACCTGATCTGGGGATCATTCTCAACGGTGTTCCGATTAACCGGTATTTTCTGGAAAAAAATCTGGAAAGATATTTCAGATAGGAGACAGGCAGGGTTTGGGCCAGGTTTCCATGGACCACGATAACGGGGGGATTTTTGCCTGCCTGATGCGTGAATTTCAATCGTACAGGGCGCTTGTTGTGGGCAGGAGGTGGAGTCAGGTCGACGGCTTCCTGCAATGTTCGGTTCAAACTTGATGTTGCAATTTCGATCATCGCCGAATCGTAGGCCCGTTTCACCGCAGGCAGCACCCGGTGACAGTTTGACCCGTGAAGTGCAGAGATATGGATGGATTCAACATCGCAAAGAAAGGACAATCTTGACTGCAGGCTTCTTGTTATCTTTTTCTTCTGTTTTGTCTCCAGTCCATCCCATTTATTGACGACGACCACCATTGAGCGTCCAAGGTCGCAGACCATGCCGGCAATCGCGGCATCCTGGAAACTGATCTCGGATGATGCGTTCAATACCAGCAACACGACATGACTCTTTTCAATTGCCCGGAGTGTTTTCACGACGGAAAAGAGTTCAATGCCCTGCTCCACCCTGGATTTTTTCCTGACCCCTGCCGTGTCCATGATTTCATAGACCTCTCCCTCAAATTCAACCGGTATCGAAACGCTGTCACGGGTGGTTCCCGGTATATCGCTGACGATCATCCTATGTGTCCCTGCAAGCCGGTTTGTCAACGTGGATTTCCCGACATTGGGCCGGCCTACGATGGCTACCCTTGGCACCTTGTCATCGGCGTCAACCAATACCTCCTTGAAGTTTTTCAGGGCTTCTCCCAATAATTTCACAATCCCGTCCCCCCGCTTCGCGGAAACCAGGAACGGCACCCCCATGCCGAGTTCAGCAAACTCGGAGGCCACCAGGTCCGGTACTTTTCCCTCTGCCTTGTTCACCAACAGAATGATCTTTCGATTGCTCTTCCTCAGGTGTATGGCTATTTCCTTATCCTGGAGAACCACCCCCTGCAAGGCATCGACCATAAAAAATACCGTATCGGCTTCTTCAACAACCTGGTCGACCTGCTGCCTCACCAGATGGGAAAAATCTGAAGTTTCGGCTTCCAGTCCACCGGTATCGACCACCAGAAAGGGCTTGTCTCCCATCCGTGCGCGACCATATAACCGATCCCGGGTCACACCGGGTTGATCCCCCACCAGGGCGTCCCGGGACCGGGTCAGTTTGTTGAACAATGTCGATTTGCCCACATTGGGCCGTCCAATGAGGGCAATTACCGGCAACATTGTCTTCATCCCTGCCTCAGAAGTGTTCACAAAGGAATCGATTGTCGGGCAGGATTTCGGGGGTCAGCGGCAGACTTCATCCCTGCCTACCGCCACCCTAAAGCGACAGGGTTGCGATATTGCCTGCCGAGGAGAAAATCGTGAAGTTCGATCCGTCGTTGACGATACCTACAATGGCACCGCTCACGATTTTCCTGGTCTCGACCAGCTCACCATTGTCCGGATTCAACGTATGGATGCGCCCCCTTGAGTCCCCGATCACCACTCGATTATCCAGGACAATTGGCTGACTGATGCCGTGCCCGCGAAAAGCGCGCTGCTCCCACAGTACAGACCCATCCTGCCTGCTCAGAGCAACGAGGTCACCCAGCTCTCCCGTAACGTACAGTTTTTCTCCATCGACCGCCATGGGAAGTCGGGTGGACAGGCTGGTTTTCCATATGGAAGTGGCATCGCTTAACTGGATCGCCACCACATTGCCCTGATAGGCGGCGGTGTATACCGTCGCACCCTGAACAATCGGAGGCGTATCGGAATCCGTCAACCTTTCCATCTCATTTTGTCCCTGTAGATAAGAGATCTCGGTTTCCCAATAATCACGGCCGCTAATCACATTGTTGGCGATTATTTTTCCATTGGACAAACCGATCAGGACAGCATCACCGACAATCACGGGAATAGAATCCCCATGCATGCTCAGGCCAGGTACGGTTTTTTGTACCTGCCACACGATTTCACCATTTCTGTTGTCCAGCCCGATAACCAGCCCATCGGAGGTTCGGATGACCACCCTTCCCCGGCCCACCACTGGAACTGCTGAAATCTGGCGCTTGATGGATACTTCCCAGTCGATGGAGCCATCGCTGGAGTTCAAGGCCGTAAGGTCGCCATTGTCATGGGCAACCGCCACCAGGCCATCGTTTACCCCAATTGCGGCATACACCGGTTTTCCCAGACTTTTGCGCCAAATCAGTTTGCCGGTATCGGCCTGGAACCTTGAAACTTCCCCATTTCTACTGGCAATATATATTCCACCTTCGAAATAGGCTGGCTTCAGTATTGCAAAACCGATTTTCGAACCACTGCCCACATCTTTCTTCCACAGCGTCCGGATTTCTTTTGCACCACTGTCTTTAGGCAATGATTTCGGCGATACCGGCTCCTGATATACATCCCACAGTGTTTCCTTTTTGACTTTGTTCTTGCAGCCGGAAACCAACGCCAACACCACAAAAAACAGAACAAGATACTTTTGCAATTATATTTCTCCGATATTTTCCAGTTTTAACTGCACCAGGGCGGTATTTCCGGATCCCAGGGACAATAACTTCAGTGATTGTGAATAGGCCTCTTTTGCCAACCGCCTGTCACCGTGCTGTCCACGCTGGAGATAGGCATCTCCCCGCAACTCGTGGTATCTTGATGAGAAGCTGCTTTGCTGGTTTCCCTGTTCCAGGATTTCCAGTGCCCGATCCGGGTCATTGCTGGCAAGAAGCACCGATACCAGCCGAAGCCTTGCGATATGCCTCATACTGGCATCCTCGGTATTGGATACCACCCAGGACAGTTCGGAAGCCGCGGATTCCAGGTCGTCCTGCTCCACGAATTGCCTTGCGAGCAGTAGTCCTGCCAACATGGCATAAGGCGTATCCTTGAAGTCCTGTTTCAGGGTAGCGACAATCGCCTGGGTGTTCCCGATTGGCGCATCCACATCGACACTCTCGAACAACTCAGAGGCCGCTTCACCCTGGGATTGCTGGTAGTGACCCCAGTAGTTGAACCCAACGATCCCTGCGAGACCGAGAAGAATCCCCGCCGTCAGGGACTTCCCGTATTCCTCCCACAGTACCTTGGCTCTCGCTACATCATCATCTTCTGCAAATTTCGGTAATTTCTCTTCAGCCATTTCAGATTAAGCCCATCATCGGATCGTTAATACTATCGTATATTGGATTCACACCATTGAACCAGGCCTGAACTGGGCAGTTCCAATGGATCGATCCCTTTACGCATAAATTTGACCTGGACAACTTCTTTCTCCAGTTCCGTCTCGCCAACTATGATGCAAATTTCAGCTCCTGATTGGTCAGCCCGTTTCAGCCGGGTTTTCAGTTTTCCTCCACCACAGTGGTCAACCACGACAAATCCAGCATCGCGCAACGCTTCAGAAATACCGACTGTACCGGAAATTCCCACTCCGGTAATGTCGATAACATATATCGAATGAGCGGGATTTCCCCTGCCTTTCCCCTGTGCAGTCGCGAGTTCAGCCAATCGTTCCATGCCCATTGCAAAACCGATGGCCGGGACCGGTTTTCCTCCCCGCTTTTCTACCAGAGAGTCATATCTGCCTCCCGCACACACGGTATTTTGTGCACCCAGCTGTTTCGTGGTCCACTCAAATACGGTACTGGTGTAGTAATCCAGTCCTCTCACCAATCTCGCGTTGATACTGAAATTTATCGACGACTTCTCCAGGGATTCACAAAGCCTCTCGAAATGCTTACGCTCATCCACCTGTATGAAGTCCAGTATATTTGGAGCATTCGAAATCAGCTCCTGAATGTCCGGATTTTTACTGTCCAGAATTCTGAGGGGGTTCCTGTCCAGTCGGCGCAGGCTGTCTTCATCCAGTTGGTCCAGGTTTTTCCTCAGAAACTGCTGAAGTGAATCCCGATAGGCCAGCCTTGACTGGCTGGAGCCGAGGGTATTGATTTCAAGCTGGATTCCATCAATTTCCAGCTCTTTCCATATCCGTTCCCCTGCACGAATAATTTCAGCATCAATATCCGGACCAGACCACCCGAATGCCTCCATGCCAAACTGATGAAACTGACGGTATCGGCCCTTTTGCGGCCTTTCCCGTCGAAACATCGGTCCCATGTACCAGAATCTTCGCTGTTGATTATGCAGCAACCCATGTTGAATACAGGCCCTGACCGTACTGGCGGTGGCTTCCGGTCTGAGTGAGAGACGTTCCTCGCCACTGTCCGTGAACGTATACATCTCCTTGTCAACAATATCGGTTTGGTCACCAATGGACTGCGTAAACAAGGCCGTTTTCTCCAGCAGAGGCGTTCGAATTTCCTCATAGCCATATTGCCATCCGACTGACCTGAGAGTCGACTCCAGACGGTGCCAAAGCCTCATGTTCTCAGGCAATAGATCGTTCATGCCGCGAACAGCTTGAATCCGCTCACTCATTGGTTTCAGCCGCCGGTTCGGTGGTATTTCGACCGGGAAACTCGCCCACAACAATCTGGACAAACGGTTCACCTTCGTTCGCTTCGAACCGGACCGATTCCCCCAGGTAGACCACACTGGCGCTGTCCGCTTCGCCCAGGTAAACCCAAAACGGCGCTCTTCCATTGATAATCAAGGGTTCGCCGGGTCCAACGTTTTGAAAAAGGAGTTTGGTCCCATCCCGTTCTCTGACATCCAGCCACATCGGTTTCTCCACATGGATCACAACCTGGTCTTTGGAAGTCGGGTCGATGACCGTACCAAGGCCCGATTCCAGACTGGTTTCCGGTTCCCCGGTTTCAGAGGTTTCGCCAACGGGGCCGGCTGAAGAAGGAGATTCCTCCTCGGCTTCCGGGAGCGCAGCCACTTCCCCGGGTCGGCTTCCGTCTTCCTCCCCGGTTTCAGCAGTTTCAAAAGTTTCAGAGGCTTCAGCTGTTTCGCCAGCGGTGTCGGCTGAAGGAGGGGATTCTTCCGTAGCTTCCGGGATGGCAGCTACCACTTCCGGATCCGTATTATCCGATTCCTGTACAACCGTTTCAGCTTCTTCCGTGCCTGATGCCATGACTTCCGCGTTCACAATTGGGTCCTGAGATTCGTCCTGGATGCTGGAAAGCAGATTCAAGTCGGCGGATTCCCCAGCCAAATCGGCACTGGACGGGACGGACTCCCGGTTGACGGAACCCTGATCGGTATTTTCCACATGATCCATCAGAACCGGCTCGCTGTTATCCGGGAAGTGTTGTACGCCCGGAGCGGGTTCCTCGGGTAAATTCAGTGCTGAAGGATCGATTTTTTGCTCATCACCAGCCTCTGATTCTTCTGAAACACTGTGTTCCGGCAACACAATCAAAGAGAGATCCTGAGTATCCAACTGGCTGTTGTCCTCGATAACCTCCTGTTCTGTACTGTCCGTGGAATCAATCACAACCAGTTGTGGGTCAGGATTCTCATCCAGCCGCTGGGTTATCTGTATATTTTCCGGGGTTTGCCAATACCAGATCACTCCTAAAAAAAGCACCGAAAGCACCGAAAAAACAACCGCAGATTTCTTTCGCAGTTTTTCCTGGAGATGGTGAACACTCCGGTGATTGGGCTTGAGTACAATGTTTGACAGCGGAGGGTGACGGCTTTTCTTGTATAATTCGATTTCCTTGGTGACATCAATCCCGAGCAGGTTTCCGTAACTTCTCCAATAGCCAATAATGTAGGGTGCCTCGGGCAGGGAATCAAAATCATCCTGCTCAATCGCCTCAACCTGGGCAACTGACAACAGCAACTCATCCGCAACATCCGTTAGACCCCAACCCAGTTTTCTTCTTTTTTCCCTGAATAAGGATCCGGGGGTTGGCATGATAAATTCTGTTTGCTCCATGGGTCTTTGGCCGCTATGGCTTCAACAGGTGGGATTGAGGATCAAACCCCGGCCGTTTTGTACTCCTGTACGGCATGGGTGGTCAAAATCCGTGCCCGGAAATTCCACTTTCAGACCCATACCCGTCCCCCGAACAGACCACCGGGTATCTGAAAACAAAGAATACAGGTTTCGAGCTATCGGTGCCATCAGGGCAGCGCCACCCGTTGTCGCTGCAGCCGCCGTGACCGATTGGTTCGATCCAGAAAATCTCCCGCCAGCTGCCCACAGGCCGCATCAATATCATCTCCCCGGGTTTTTCTTGTTATGGTCAAAATGTTCCGTGACATCAACACATCCCTGAATCGATGAATGGAATTCATATCTGACCCCTCGAGCCGGGTGCCGGGAAATGTATTGAAAGGGATGAGATTCACTTTTGCCGGCACACCGGCCAGCACTGTGGAAAGCTGTCTCGCCTGGGCCAGGCTGTCGTTTACACCTTTGAGCATGACATATTCAAAGGTGATTCTCTGCCTGTTCTTTTCGCCCACGTAGGATGTGCAACTCTCAAGAAGTTGACGGATTGGATATTTTTTGTTCAGCGGTACCAGCTGATTTCTCAGTTCATCATTCGGAGCATGCAGCGACACGGCCAGACTAACCGGACATTCCTGTCGAAGCCGATCAATGAATGGAACCATCCCCGCCGTACTGAGAGTTACCCTGCGCCTCGACAGACCAAATGAAAAGTCATCCATCATCAATTTCATGGCCGATACCACATTTTCAAAATTCAGCAACGGTTCCCCCATGCCCATCATCACCACATTGGTCACCGGTCTGCGTTGGCCCGACGCGTCATGAGGTAAAATTCCATGCTCCCTGCTTCCCGTTTTTTCCAACACATTGTTGGCAATCCAGACCTGTGAAATAATCTCATCAACATTCAGATTCCGGTTGAACCCTTGCTGGGCCGTCGAGCAGAAAGTACAGTTCAATCCACATCCTACCTGGGAAGACACACACAGGGTACCACGGTTGCTTTCAGGAATATAAACCGTTTCGATACAATTGCTGTCCTGGAGCCTGAGCAACCATTTCACGGTTCCATCCCGGGATTGCTGTTGACTGACAATTTTCGGAAGATTCAGATTCGTAGTCTGGTTCAACTTCTCCCGCAGTCCTTTGCTCAGATCGGTCATCCTCCGAAAATCCGTCATATTGCGTTGGTAAACCCACTGCAGCAGCTGGTTGGCCCGAAATCTCTTTTCCCCGATCCCATGGAAAAATGATTCCATTGCGGGACGATCCAGGGAAAACAGGTTGATGGTGGATTCAGACACGGTTGTGCTTCCGCTCAACGAGTCCTTGGGTAAATATCGTTTTCTTCGAAGAAAAATGATATTTCCGCCGCTGCGGTCTCCGGGGCGTCCGAGCCATGTACCGCGTTTTCTTCAACATTGGCAGCAAAATCTGCACGTATGGTTCCGGTCTGCGCATCCGCCGGGTTGGTGGCTCCCATCACCTCCCGATTCCTGGCGATTGCATTTTCTCCCTCCAGCACCTGCACCATGACAGGACCCGAAGTCATGAAACGGACCAAGTCATTGTAAAAGGGACGCTCCTTGTGTACGGCATAAAATCCTTCCGCCTGTTCCTGGCTCATATGCAACATTCGCGACGCCACGATAGTCAATCCTGCGTCCTCGAATCGCTGATAAATTCTCCCAATATTATTGTCGGCCACTGCGTCGGGCTTGACAATGGAAAAGGTTCGCTCAATAGCCATAAGTTTCTCCAGTTGTATATTATAGTTCATCCGGTAGCAGCGAATACCTGTTTCCAGTCCCCGCCGGTGTCCTGCCGTGTATATCCGTCAAAATCCCACACTGCCAATCGTGGAGGGATTTCAGAGAATTTTCCGGCAACTCCCTGATTCAAAATCTTTTTCCAGATAAAAATCTCTGGTTGAATTCCCGGGTGAACGGCCCACGGACAACAAGTCAGTTCCCCCGTCTGCCGGACCAAAATCTGCGAACCGATTGTACATTCGGAACAGCGATCAAGCCAGCAGAGTCCCCTCGCCAACGCCGGTTATTTTAACATCCAGCCACTGGGAGTCCGGCCTGGAATCACATTTTATCTTCACCGGAAAATAATTGTCTGCCCTAGAAAACAGCTGGTAAGGGCGGTTTGCAGAGGCGTGGCAGTTTTCCAGCAATACGCGTTTTGTTCCCCCGATCTGTCGATGCGCCACCCGGTGCCAGACCTTCCGACCCGCCCTGCGTGCTGCATGGGCGCGCTGTTGACGAATGCTTTTGGGCACCTGATCGGGAATACGGGCTGCGGGGGTACCGGGTCTGGATGAATAGGTAAAAACATGGGGGTAGGCAATTTCCAGTTCTTCGATTGCGGCCAGGGTGTCCTCAAAATGGGCGTCGGACTCGGTAGGGAAACCTGCAAGAATATCCGCACTCAATACCAGGTCAGGAAGCGCTGAACGCAAGGCGGTTATACGATCGTAAATAAGTTCCCGTCTGGCCCTTCTTTTCATTCTTTTCAAGATGAGGGTGTTGGCGCTTTGCAGGGACAGATGCAGGTGCGGACAGATATTGGGGAACTGACGCAATAATTCAACAAACTCATCGGTAATATGGGCCGGGTCAATGGAACTCAATCGTATCCGGTACTCCCCTTCCAGGTCCGCCAAAGCACGGACCAAAGCGGTGAGATGAACCCCTGAATCATTGATATCCATTCCATAGGACCCAATATCCACTCCGCACAATACAATTTCCCCATACCCATTGATCAAGAGGCGCTCGCACTGGTGCCTGATCGATGCGGGTGAGAAGGAACGACTTGGCCCCCTGGCAACATGGATGATGCAAAAAGTACAACCCTGGTCACAACCCTGCTGAATTTGAACAAATGCCCTCGATTTTCCCTGGTATCCCTTGAGCAACTGTTCGGGCAGGCTGATTTCCTGGTCAATGTCCCGCAATAATACGGAAGGTAGCTGGTCCCTGCACAAATCTTCGACCAAAGCCGGGATATCCAGCTTTTGACTGTTCCCGACGACGAGGTCAACCCCGGGGATTTGTGCACAGGCATTCGGGTCCATTTGTGCATAACAACCGGTCACGACAATTCTGGCCCGGGGATTTTGCCGAATCGCCCTGCGAATCAGCTGTCTGGCCTGTCGGTCTGCTTCGGCTGTGACCGTACAGGTATTGATAATAAACAGGTCCGCATCTTTCACCGATTGGACCCTTTGAACGGCATTGCGTTCCAGTTTCTCGGCAATCAGCTCAGATTCAAAAGCATTCACCTTGCATCCCATGGTGGATATCGCCACGCTGGATGCAGAAGAATGTTTTGCAGGTGGTCTAACCAATATGGAATTCATCAGCCATCTTTCCCGGCCTCCCTTCCCGCCTGGCAACGGCGGCGACTAAACAGGCGTGTAACCGGCCTCGTTCAGTAAACGGTGAAACTCTCTCCGCAACCACACTGGTCCGTAACATTCGGGTTGCTGAAATGAAATGCCGCTGTCAACCCGTCCTCCTTGTAATCCACTTCAATGCCTTCCAGATATTGCAGGTATTCTTTCTTCACGACAACCTTGACACCGTGACTTTCAAATACCCGGTCATCCTCATTGATTTGCAGGGCATAATCCATCTGGTATGCAAACCCGGAACAACCGGACTTCTTGATTCCCAATCGCAATCCTTTTCCGGCTCCCTTTGACAACAGGTGTGCGCTGACTCGATTGGCCGCAGACTGTGTTAACGTGACAGGCATGATTTTGATGTAAGAAATTGATATTTTATACTATTTTGGAGATATCAGCGAAAAAGCGCTTCAGTTTCTGCCTTGCATTATAACACAAGGCATTGTGAGCAGGATATTCCGTTTCAACCGCACCGGAAATCAACGCATGCTTCATTCCGGTTATTGTGGGGGTGAAATCACGAGATTCAACCGCCACAATGATCACCGGTCAAGCGGGACTGTTCTCCGGGGAATGAATCCCGGTTTCCATACGGGTTCCTCCCGGTGAGATGGTCCCCGGACCTTGCATAAATCCACAGTCAACTCTTAGGTCGATATGAGGTACGGCATGGATCATGCAGGCAGGACTTCGACTTTTTCCAACCTCCACCGGACACTCCTCCCAACCTCGACACCTTTATGTTCGACCTGGCCGACTTGCCGGCTTTGCACCGGGAAAACAGCAACCGCTCCCCGATGCCTAAAAAATCTGGCAAGCGCTTTCCATGCTCAATAGCGCTGTTCCACTCTATCAAACCATGAAACCAACAGTTATGAAACTACCCTGGTCTGAGAGTTGACTACGGGATGTTGCAAGCCCCCGGACCGGCTCGCGGACCCTTGACTCCCCAATCCATAAAACCATTCTCCACACGGACATACTCCCCTGTTTCAATTCCATTGAAACGGGTGGTGGTTGCCGAACCATATGCTCCTATGAGCCCGAACTCGATGCAGTCCCCCGGTTGAATGTCCACAGGCAAGGAAAACGGCACGGACAATCGGTCCAGCGGGTCGCAGGTAGGACCAAAAACAGTTCGGGGCGCCCGGTGAGAAGTCAACAGTCGGCCATCTCTCCATGTACGTGTGGGCAAGGAGGTTTTCATGATCGTCTGTTCCTGGAACCCGCCATATACCCCATCGTTAATAAAGACATCCCCGTTGTCTCTGACATGGATCACTTCGGCAGCCAGTGATACGGAGGATGCGACCAGGGCCCGGCCCGGCTCACAGATCAATTCCGGCCTGACTCCGGAAAAATACCTGTCCAGTCCCTGGTCAATCACCATAAAAAAATCTTCAACCCGGCACACACTGCCGGGCTCATAGGCAACCGGAAACCCTCCCCCCACGTTCAGACGATACAGCACAACCTGCGCTTTTTCGGCAATTTCCGAGGCGGCGATGATATGGTCCACATAGGCCAGGGGGTCAGTACACTGGGACCCTGGGTGAAATGCGAGGGACGTTCGGGCGCCTTTCCGTTTTGCCCGTTCAAGCAACACTGCGGCGTCTTCCGGACACGACCCGAATTTGCTGCCGAAATCGTAAATGGCATCACGATGATCCAACTTGAACCGGACGGTAATCTCCATCCCATCGCCATGGGAAAGTACCGAATTCAAACCGGCTATGTCGTCCACCACATAGGACCGGATTCCGTATCTTTCATACGCCATGGTGGTCGCTTTTGCCGGGCGCACCGGATTGTTGTAATTCAGGCGGGCAAACGGAAATCTCTGACGAACCAGTTCAATTTCCCCCAAAGAAGCCACGTCAAACGTGTGCACACCGGCTTCCCACAATGTGCTCAATACAAGGGGATGCGGATTGGCCTTCACGGCATAGGACACTTCCCCCGGGAAAAGCCCTTGGAATTTCCGGGCTGTCCGGGCGAGTTGTTCTGCAGAGAACAGGTAGCATGACCGATCAAGATCATTGCGAACCAGATAATCCCGGGTATCCCGGTAAACCAAAACATCAGGGCTACGTCCCCATTTTTGATTGAACGATATATTTTGCATGATCAACACCGTGGCAACGAACTTCGAAACCATTATGGAGCACTTAAATTAAACATAATAGATGCATTTTATGTTAATTTAACTGTATTTATTTACATATTGTAATTTTTTCTAATCATTTTGAATAATATTGACATGAAGGAAAAAGACAAGGGATTACTGTCCCTACTCAGGCAGAATGCGAGAATGTCAGTCACTGACCTGTCGAGACGGCTGGGTGTATCCCGAACCACGGTACAACAGCGATTGTCCCGGCTTGAAGAAAGCGGGGCCATCAGCGGATACACGCTACGGCTGGGGCCCTCTTTGGCCAAATCCAGAATCCAGGCTCACGTCAATCTGAGAACCGAACCCAGATCGAATCAGGATATCGTCCGTGCGCTGGAGAAAATCACCGTGATCGATACTCTCTATACAGTCAGCGGGAAGATTGATTTGATCGCAATTATCAATGTTGATTCCGCGATGGCCCTGGACCAGACCCTGGACCGGGTCAGCGTCATCCCGGGCATTATTTCTACCGAAACCGCCATCATACTCAACACCAAATTTGACCGCCATTAGCCCGCACATTTCATAAACTTGCCGGAACTCCTGTATTTTCGGCCTCGACAAAATATTTTCAAGTTGAATGGTCTGACGGAGGAACCGGTCACAAACCCAATGGCATTATTTTAACGCGTCCCATTTTCCTGTAATTCGCTTCTTTCTATCCTGGAGCGTAAAATTTCGCCAAATCGTGCCTCAAACAGCCGAAAACAAGCGGCATTGAGCGAAAATCTCCTCCGCAATTCGCCGGAGGGGGCTTACAAAATTGCTTTCACTCCTCTCGGTCGCACAAAATCAGGGGGGTTTTTCTGCCAGGCACGACTTAGAATTGTTTCAGTGTTTTCCAACGGATATGTGAACGTTCACATATCCGTTGGAAAAATACGATATCGTTCAGGCTCATCTTCCGTTGGACAACTCTGGAATGATATACTCGATCCCGATCATGCTAACCTGTTCCATGGATGCCCCTTTCCTCTCTTGGCGTTTACGACACCGCCAACATGGCACATCGCGATGCCGCACGGCCGTGCGTCCACTCCATCGCTTACGGCAACAGGACGCCCAGCGAGGGTCAACCGTGGTATCCACGCCGCCTCGGATTCCGCCGTATTCGGTTCGCAGGCGGTACTGGGTGTCGCGACCGATGTACTGGAGAGAGATGTCAATCGCACGTTTCGAGAACTGGACGTCGGATGGCCCGTGTCCGGCAATACGTCTGGCGTGAAACGCGTTTCAGAATTGTGCAGTGCAGCCCGCGGTTGGGCCGCCGGTCTGACGTTTATCGTCATGACCGTGAATGCTGTGCCCGCGTTCGCAGGGAGTGAGGGCCGGACGTCCGGCTGGTCGGGAATCTATGCCGGGGCGTTTGCCGGCGCCGGGCGTCCGGACAACCGGATCGTCGATGTCGACGGGTTCGCGGACTGGGGCAATCCCGGGTCCAGGACGGGTTATGCCGGGGCAGGTGCTGTCGGCGGTCTGCTCGTGGGCAAGCGGTTCGGCATCGGCGGCGGCCGGTTCCGGGTCGAGGCCGATGCGATGTTCGGCGACCTGTCGGCTAGCACGAACCGGCTCGATCCGGGATGCACCGACGAAGCGGCGTCGTCGCGCTTTCGGTGGATCGCCACGGTGCGTTTCGGGGTGGAAGAGACGATAGGCGGTGTCGTCGTGTTCGTGTCCGGCGGGCCGGCGCTGGCTCGGATCGTCAATTCGGTCACGGATACCGACTACAGCGGGAGCACATGTCTGGAAAGGGATCTCCGCCTGGACGCCGACGACTCGTTCCGCCGCGGTTCGACGGAAGTCGGATGGGCGATCGGCGCCGGTTTCGAGATGCCGATGGCCGCGCGCTGGGCGCTCCGGTTCGACGGTTCGTATCTGGACTTCGGCAGCGAGACCTATCGGGTCAACCTGTCCGGCAACAATCCATGCGGGCCCGGCGGCGCCAGGACGGCCTGCCGCTACACCGTCGGAAACAGGCTGAGCGTCGTCCGCCTGGGGATCGTCTACCGGTTCGGCGAATAGGGAATACCGGTGCCGGCGGATGCCGGTGCCGTACACAGCCTGCAATATTGCTTGGAGTAACGGTTCTGCCGCAACGTGGTGGGCCGGACGGGCGGAGGTCGTGAACGACCACTTGGGGAGGCAATGACATCATTTTAACGCGTCCCATTTTCCTGTAATTCGATCCTTATCTATAAGGGGCTGATTTATTTGAGGTTTTTTTCCGTCGCACGGCGTTGAAAAAAAGACTTACGTCTTTTGCCGAATCATGGCACAGTCAGTAGTGGCATTTCTTCTCATACGCAGGTTACTCATAGGCCCACGCATACAACATCTCAAGACCACCACTTTTTTTGGTCATCGGCTGTCCGTCGGAAGATTGAGGATATCCAGTCGATGGTGGAACGTTTTCCTGCACTCAGTCGGCGGGAATTGGATCACACGATTTTCGAGTATCTGGGTTGGTTCACCCCCCAGGACGAGACCCGCATCCAGTCCGGTCTGAGGCTGCTGGAGGCCCTGGAGAAACTCGGTATTGTGAGGTTGCCCGAGAAGCGGGCAAAAGCCAGCTGGGAGGTCAACCGGGTGGACCTGACGTGTCTTCCCCCCACTCCACAGGAGATCAACGACGGGTTATCGTCGTTGACTCCCTGACCCTGGAGTCGGTGACGGAGGCGGACGACCGGAAGTCTTTCAATGCGCTGATTGAGCAGCATCATTATCTGGGTTACCGACAGCCGTGTGGTGGTCATTTGTGTTATTTCCTTGCTGACCGGCACAGTCGACGACTGGGGGGCTGTTGTTTGAAGCGGCGACTACAACGCTGAACTGTCGGGATGATTGGATTGGATGGGACCTGGTGGCCCGGTCCCGGCGACTCTCCCAGGTGGTCAACAACAGTCGGTTCTTGATTTTCCCCTGGGTACGGGTCGACAATCTGGCCTCGAAAGGGCTGGGCCATGGCGGTGCGCCAGTTGCCCGGCGACTGGGAACAGCGGCACGGTGAGCGCCCGGTGCTGCTAGAGACGTTTGTCGATGAGACCCGGTTCAACGCGACCACTGTCCGCGCCGCCAATTGGCAGAAAGTCGGCCTGACCAAGGGGGTCAAGGCCACACCAAAGAACCCCGGCAAATCCCCCAAGGCGGTGTACCTCTACCCGCTTACGACGAATTGTCAGTCCCTCCTGAAAGACGGACCGCCCCGGGTCAAACGCCTAACCGTTAGACACAGGAGAACAGTTATCCCCCAGGTTGCTTAAGAGTAATCAATCTTGATGGCAGAAAAGGCAAACCTGCCGGCGTGAAAACCTGAAAATGTCATAGGCTCAAATAATTGAAGTCGACTACTTGGTAAGGACACACCGGCGCGAATTCCATCGGGGCCAGAGGGCAGAAGTCCCTCACACACAGGTCGGATAGATGATATGGAAACGAGCCCATATTAGATGGCTGCAACCAGCTCTTCCACAGAGAGAAATTACTCTTGCAAACCGGGGGCGGACCATAGATGGCATTTGGGATGAAATCCCAAGTTTGGGATTCCACGGCAAAGTTGCCATGGAATGGGCAACAACTTTCAGTGAAATCGAATACCTGGCATTTTCAGTGGAATACTCACATGGACTCCCCTATTTGGAAGGATTGTCTGCCCGGGATAACCGTATTTTCCGGACAATTTTTTCCATTCCCGGATCTGGAGGCAGTATGTGATGGCAAAGCCAGTCACTTAACAGTGGGTCCTCCACTTTCATCAACCGGTCCAGCAGGCTTTTCTCTTCCCCGGACAGGGTTTCGTAGTGCGCGGAAATAAAGCGACCCAGCAACATGTCCAATTCCCGGGTTCCCCGCCGGCTGCGCCAAAGCACCTTTCTCTTTTGCAGACCATTTTCCCCGTGACTCACCTCCATCTGGTTCCCCCGGATCATTTCCTCAGGGCAATCCTCTTCTTTATTTCCGCAATCGCTTTCGCCGGATTCAGGCTCTTGGGACAGGTCTTTGTGCAGTTCATGATGGTATGACAGCGATACAACTTGAACGCATCGTCGAGCTGGTCGAGACGCTCACCGGTAGCATCGTCCCGGCTGTCCGCAATCCACCGATAGGATTGCAGCAATGCAGCGGGACCGAGATAACGGTCACTGTTCCACCAGTAGCTTGGGCAGCTCGTGGAACAACACGCACACAAAATACATTCGTACAATCCATCCAGTTTGCTCCGGTCTTCTTCAGACTGCAACCGTTCCCGGTTCGGAGCCGGGGCATCCGACTGCAACCAGGGCTTGATGGACGTATATTGCGCATAAAAGTTGCTCATATCCGGGACCAGATCCTTGACCACGGCCATATGAGGCAGTGGATAAATATTGATGTCCCCCTGGATATCCTCTGCCGCCATGGTACAGGCCAGGGTATTGACACCGTCAATGTTCATGGCACAAGACCCGCAAATTCCTTCGCGGCAGGAACGGCGAAACGTTAACGTGCTGTCAATCACATTTTTAATTCGAATCAATATATCCAGCACCATGGGCCCGCAGGCATCCAGGTCGACCTGGTAGACATCCAGCCTGGGGTTCTCTCCACTATCGGGATTCCACCGGTACACATTGATGGTACGCAACCGACCTGCACTGGCATCCGTATGTTCCTTTCCTTTTGTAATACGGGAATTTACGGGGAGTCTGAATTCTGCCATTAGTAAACCCGCTCTTTCGGTTCAATGTATTTCACTTCATCGGTCAGGGTGTAGCTGTGAACCGGTCTATAATCGATACGGGGCACGTCTTCCACTGCATCCTGCCATGCGAGGGTATGCTTCATCCAGTTCTTGTCATCCCTGTTAGTATAGTCTTCTCTGGCATGGGCTCCCCGGCTCTCTTTGCGGTTTTCCGCAGAGTGTATGGTCACCATTGCCTGTCGAAGCAGGTTGTCCAGTTCCAGGGTTTCCACCAAATCCGAATTCCAGATCATCGACCGGTCGGTGACCCCGACATGCACAAAATCCCTGCACACTTCCGCAAGTTTCTCCATCCCTTCCTGCATGACCTCTTCGGTTCGGAAAACCGCACAGTAATTTTGCATGGTTTTCTGCATTTCAAGTCGAATCTCTGCTGTTGGGATATCCCCCCTGGAATTCCGAATCCGGTCAAAACGGTCCAGGATTTCGGTCCCGGACTGGCTGGACAGCCGGATTTTTTTGCTTCCCGGCTTAATCATGTCCCGGGCCCGATGGGCAACCGCTCTGCCAAAAACCACCAGGTCAAGCAGGGAATTCGATCCCAGTCGGTTCGCCCCATGGACCGAAACACACGCGGCTTCGCCAATGGCCATTAATCCGGGAACGACATGTTCCGGGTCCTCCCCCTGCAACGTCACGACCTCTCCATGGATATTGGTCTGTACGCCCCCCATGTTGTAGTGAACGGTAGGCAATACCGGAATGGGTTCCTTGGTCACATCCACTGCAGCGAAAATCCTCGCCAGCTCAGAGATACCCGGAAGTCGTTCAGCCAACACTTCCGGACCCAGATGCTCAAGGTGCAAATTGATGTGGTCCTTCTCTTTCCCGACACCCAGGCCGCTTCTTATTTCCATGGTCATGGAACGACTGACCACATCCCTGGACGCGAGTTCCTTGGCGTTCGGCGCATAGCGCTCCATGAATCGCTCCCCGTTGGAATTGGTCAGGAATCCCCCTTCCCCCCGGGCCCCTTCTGTAATCAGGCAACCGACACCATAAATGCCAGTAGGGTGAAACTGGACAAACTCCATGTCCTGCAAAGGCAGTCCGGCGCGCAATACCATACCGCCGCCGTCCCCCGTGCAGCTGTGTGCGGACGTTGCGGAAAAATAGGCACGTCCATAACCACCGGTTGCCAGCACGACGATCTTTGCCGCGAACCGGTGCAATTCTCCTTTTTCGAGATCCCAGGCCATCACCCCCCTGCACTCCCCGTCTTCCATGATCAGGTCCAGTGCAAAGTATTCAATGAAAAATTCCGCCTTGTGCTTCAACGACTGCTGGTACAGGGTATGCAGGATTGCATGCCCGGTGCGGTCCGCCGCCGCGCAGGTACGCTGTGCCTGTCCTTCCCCGAACCGTGTTGTCATCCCCCCAAAAGCCCGCTGGTAAATCTTGCCGTCCGGAGTACGTGAAAACGGTACACCATAATGCTCCAGCTCAATCACTGCATCCGCGGCTTCCCTGCACATATACTCAATGGCATCCTGGTCTCCCAGCCAATCCGAACCCTTGACCGTATCGTACATATGCCAGCGCCAGTCATCTTCCCCCATGTTGCCAAGGGCTGCACTCATCCCCCCCTGTGCGGCAACCGTGTGGCTTCTTGTGGGAAACAGCTTGGTGATACACGCCGTTCTCAGTCCTTCCACCGCCATGCCAAAAGTCGCCCGCAATCCTGCCCCTCCTGCACCGACTACGACCACATCATACTGGTGATCAATCAATTTGTAGGATTCTGCCAATTCACTTCTCCATATCTAGATTGTAATTGCCGAATGGATCACGACAGGGCAATGCGCAGTATTGCAAAGACGGCCGCAAACCCGAATACCAGAAGAACCGCCTTTGTGATCAGCAAGCAGCACAATCGCAGGCCGGCGCGGTGAACATAATCGTCAATAATAACCTGCATACCCAGATGGCCATGATAAAACATGAACCCCAGATACAATACAAGCAGAACCGCCACGTGGGGTTGCGCGATCCATGTTCTCACCGTCTCAAGGTCTTCCCCCATATACCCAACAATGGAAAACATGAACCAGACCGACAGCGGTATCAGTGCCAGCGCGGTCATTCGCTGCAGCCACCAGTGATGCGAAGCTTCGCCGGAAACACCCAGGCCTTTCACTCTGGCAAGCGGATTTCTCATGCCCCGGCCAACCATACCAGTGCGGTGAGCAGGACTGCGCCGGCCAGCACTCCCTTTCCCGACCAATAGACCTGATCCAGTTCAAAACCATATCCACAATCCCACACAAGATGCCGGATTCCGTTGAACAGATGATAACTGGTACAAAGTGTCCAGAAAATCATCAGTATTTTCCCAATCGCGGAATTCAAGAATCCATGAAGACAATGGTAGACCGCAGAGCCAGTCATAATACTCCATATCCATCCTGCAATAATGATTGCACCCAATGTGATCACCATTCCCGTTCCCCGGTGCAATATGGACAACACCGAAGTGATCTGGGGTTTATAAACCTGCAAATGAGGTGACAGCGGTCGGTTTATTTCGGGCAAATGCGTCTCCAGGGATATTTATGTATACAAGTTATGTCAATCAGGCCAGTTGGGACAGCAAAATCGTTTGCAAACCGATCTTTGCTCCATGGCCGGAAAGTTTTTTGCTGCCCGGCCGAATGACTTCCCGGAATACTAAAAATCAGAGCAACGACCGTTCACTTCCCAATCACCATAGCGAGTGGGTTCCGGGCCTGCCGGACCGCCAATTTCCCCGGATCCAGACCCCGGTTGCACCCTTGTCGTATGGATACTCTTTTCATCCGGCAGTTCATTCACCTCACCCTGCTGAAGCGGAAAATCCTGCGGGAGAATCGATTTCTTGTTTGTCAATTGAAAACCCTCTGCTCCGGTTGTCTCACAGGATACGCCCTATTATAGTTGATATTCAACCTTTATGACCTTATCTGTAAACCTGGGAACATGGGAAAATATACCGGAAGAAAACCTTACATTTGCCGATTATGAACAAAAGATCTCAGAAAGATACCCCGTCCTACCCATTGATCCGGCTACCGGAGATGGACCTGCCTGGTTTCATTTCCACCCCGTCGAATCAAACCGGTTTCATTGATCTGTCCCACCTCCGCTTACTTCGGGTCAGCGGCGAGGATGCAGAAACATTTCTCCAAAGCCAATTCAGCAACGATCTGTACAGCCTGCCAGACGGGAAAGCCCAAATGCATGCTTATTGCAATCCAAAAGGCAGGGCATTTTCCATCCTCCAGTTGCTGCGAAACCACAATCAATTCTGGATTTTGCTTCCTGCCAACATGGCCGGCCCGTTTATGCAGAGACTGAAAATGTTTGTGATGCGGGCGAAAGTTGAAATTGAAACCGACTCCGACCAGTTTGTGCTGGGAATTGCGGGCATTGAAGATCCATCCATGATCCCATGGATTCTTCCGGAAGCTCCATCTGTTTTTCAATACTCCCCCCGCAGGCACCTCATTATCGCAACCACCTCGGCCATGACAAACCCTGAAATCCGCCGGAACACCAGTATCTACCACAGCGACCTGTGGCGCTGGCTGGACATCCGGGAGGGGATCCCGCAGGTTTACGCCACAACCTCCGAGTCCTTTATACCGCAAAACATCAATCTTGACCTGATTGATGGAATCAGCTTCAAAAAAGGATGCTATCCCGGCCAGGAAATCATTGCCCGGATCAAATACCTGGGGAAATCGAAGCACAGAATGATTTCCGGGCGCGTCGAATCCCACGAACCGATTCGGGAAGGATCAGAAATCTATACTCCTGAAAGACCCGGTCAAAAAGCCGGGACAGTGGTTGATGCGGTCCGAACAGGAACCAACTGCTATGAGGTGAGCGTTATGGTGCCAACGGTTGCAGTGGCTCATGGCTGCCTGTCCATCCACTCCGCTTCAGGACCACCGCTCCAGAGGATTCCGGTTCCTTATGCCATTCCGTAATGCCGTACCCACCGAAAACCCAGCCTGGTCAGGCTGGCATTGGTCGGGGATGGAATGAAGAACCGGCACGCAACATTGGATTCTCAGACCATAACACCCTCCTTTTCAGGACTTGGCCTTGCGCAATGGTAGTCCCTGCTGTTTGTAAAAAGTCCACTGATCACCCTTCTCACAATACCATCGGGCAAAGGGTACCGATCATGATGGAATTCAGTATTCGATTACCTGATAGAATATTTCCCCTTCCCTGATCAGACCCAATTCAGACCGGGCAATGGTTTCCAGTGTTTCGCCATTTTCCTTGAGGTCAATGACCTCGGCAATCAGGCGCTGGTTCCTGTGTTCCAGTTCGGCATTCTCCAACCGGGTCTGTTCTGTAATCTCCTTGAGGCGATACAAATCGAATACATTTTTGTCGCCTAGCCACAATGCGTACTGGGTCCCGGCAAAAAGTGCCAGGAGAAGAATATGGAGTAATTTCATGCCCATACCGATTACCCTGTTCGCGTCGTATTTACCGCTCTAGATGGGAAAACACCTCTCTTCCCGCATACACAGCATTGTCCCCCAGCACCTCCTCTATTTTCAAGAGTCGATTATACTTGGAAATCCGTTCTGACCGACACAGGGACCCGGTTTTAATCTGACCAGCAGCGGTAGCAACTGCCAGGTCAGCGATGGTTGTATCTTCCGTCTCACCGGAACGGTGGGATACGGTTGTCCCATATCCCGCCTGCTGTGCCGTTTTCATGGTATCGAACGTTTCGGAAAGTGTTCCAATCTGGTTCAGCTTGATCAAAATGGAATTTGCTATCTCCTGGTCAATGCCCTGTTGCAGCAACTTTGAATTGGTGACAAACAGGTCATCCCCGGTTAACTGCACCTGGCTACCGATTCTTTTTGTCAACTCTGCCCAGCCATCCCAATCCTGTTCTCCCATACCATCCTCTATACTGATGATCGGGTACTTGCTGACCCATGCCTGCAGATAATCCGCAAACCCGGTTGAATCCAGTCTGAGTCCTTCTGCCTGGAGGCAGTATTTCCCATCCTGAAAAAATTCGGAACTGGCCACGTCAATTCCGATCATGACTTCATCCCCCGGTCGATAGCCCGCTTTTTCAATGGCCTGCATGATGAAACCCATTCCTTCCTCATTTGACCTGCATTCCGGCGCAAACCCGCCTTCATCCCCCACCCCGGTACTGAAACCCCGAGACAGCAGAACCGATCGCAGAGAATGAAAAATCTCAACACCGCACCTCAGCGCTTCCCGGTACTCTGAAAAACCAAGAGGCAAAATCATAAACTCCTGAAAATCGATGGCGTTGTCCGCATGGGCCCCGCCATTGATGATATTCATCTGCGGGACCGGAAGGGTATATGACTGGCTGCCGTAAATCGTACCGAGATGCTGGTACAGGGGTTCGCCCTTACTGTTGGCCGCGGCATGGGCTGCCGCCAGAGACACCCCCAAAATCGCATTTGCACCCAGGTTGGATTTCTTGTCTGTACCATCCAGTTCAACCAATAATTCATCAATTACCCGTTGGTCATGACTGTTCCGGCCGCAAATTGCTTTGCGAATGATGGTATTGACGTTGCAGACCGCCTGACTCACTCCCTTGCCCCGATAGCGAGTTTCGTCCCGGTCCCGCAGCTCCAATGCCTCAAGGATGCCCGTTGACGCACCTGAAGGCACTGCGGCACTGCCGACCACACCGTTATTGAGAACCAGTTCTACGGCTACTGTTGGATTCCCCCGGGAATCCAACACTTCCATGGCCGCTAAATTTTTGATTGCTGCTGAATGTTCTGACATGGTTTGCCTCTCTCTTTCGAACAAGTTGGTCATTGATCACACCGAACCATACCGCATGTCCATGGGTCGGTTGATCAGAATTTTGTCAGTCAGAAATCAGTTTTGTTGATCATCCGGTGTCCCCATGGGTGCTCCGGTGAATTTCCAGCAACTGGGAAAGCAGGGACTCCATGCGATGAAGGGGCCAGGCGTTGGGACCATCGCTGAAAGCCTGGTCCGGATTCGGGTGGGTTTCCATAAAAACCCCATCTACTCCAACCGCAACCGCTGCACGCGAGAGAACGGGGACAAACTCCCTCTGCCCCCCTGATTTACCCTGACCGGCCCCGGGTAACTGCACCGAATGGGTGGCATCAAAAACCACGGGGCAACCCGTTGATTTCATGATCTCCAGACTGCGCATGTCCACCACCAGATTATTGTAGCCAAAACTGGAACCGCGTTCGCATACCAGTACGGTTGCATCGGCATTGGCGTCTTTCGCCTTGTCGACAACATGCTGCATTTCATGAGGAGAAAGAAACTGCCCCTTTTTGATATTCACCGGTTTTCCGGACCGTGCAGCCGCCTGGATCAAATCCGTCTGTCGGCAAAGAAAGGCCGGGGTCTGCAGTACATCCACCATCCGGGACGCCTGATGTACATCATCAATGCTGTGAACATCGGTCAACACGGGGACGCCAACCTGATTTCTGACCTTTGCCAGTATCTCCAATCCCCGTTCACGCCCGGGTCCCCGGGGAGACCGGGAGGATGTTCGATTGGCCTTGTCGAATGAGGATTTATAGACAAAAGGTATGCCGAGTCTGGCGGTCACCTCCTTCAGGTGGGCCGCCGTCGAAAGGGCCATCTCTTCGGATTCCACCACGCAGGGGCCTGCGATAAGAAAGAATGGCGATTGCCGGTTGATACTGAAAGCTGGAATTTCCATGGCCACCATTATAATGGAGATTCCAGCCGGCCCGTTACCCTGTAAACAACATTAATTCAGGAACGGCCACCGCCTGCCCGTTGAAATTCAAGACCCGCTTTCACATAATTCGTGAACATGACATGACCATCCCGGGGGGTGGATGTGAATTCCGGGTGAAACTGGCAGGCGATAAACCAGGGATGATCCTCCAGTTCTATGATTTCCACCAGGCCATTGGACGTCATTCCAGAAAAAACAAGGCCGCAATCCTCCATTTTCTTCATATACTGGTTATTGAATTCATACCGGTGCCGATGTCGCTCGCGAATCACGTCGGAGCCGCAGATCGTGCTATACCGGCTCCCTTTTTTCAAATGAATATCCTGTGCCCCAAGTCTCATGGTACCGCCCAGATCGGTATTCTCATCGCGGAACTCCACTGAACCGTCATCCCGGATCCATTCGGTGATCAGTGCGATAACAGGGTGGGGGGAATTCCTGTCAAATTCCGTGCTGTTGGCATTTCCCAAACCCACCACATTCCTTGCAAATTCAATCGTTGCAACCTGCATGCCCAGACAAATCCCCAGGTACGGAATCCGGTTGACCCTTGCATATTCCGCCGCCTGGATCATACCCTCGACCCCACGCTCCCCGAATCCCCCGGGCACCAGAATCGCATCGGCCCCTGCCAGCATCTCCGTGCCCTGTTCTTCTATTTCCGTGGAATCGACATAATGGATGTTGATGGCAGTTCGTGTCTGTATTCCGGCATGTATCAATGCTTCAGACAGTGATTTGTAGGATTCCGTCAGGCTGACATACTTTCCGACCATGGCAATCTTGATGGCATGAACAGGATTGACCCGGTTTTCCAGAACGCGGTTCCATTCCGACAGGTCCGGGGGTCCCGCGGTAATATGAAGATGATCGGTCACGATCTGGTCCAGCTTTTGTTCTACATACAATTTCGGTATTTCATAGATGCTGTCCACATCGATGCCGGAAATGACAGCTTCTTCCTCAACATTGGTAAACAGTGCAATTTTCTTTCTCGCCGCATCCGGCAGGGTCTCTTTTGCCCGGCATAGCAGGATGTCCGGCTGCAGGCCAATCGACCTCATTTCCTTCACTGAATGCTGGGTAGGCTTGGTTTTGATTTCTCCGGCAACATGAAGTGCCGGAACCAGGGTCAGGTGCATAAACAGGGTATTTTTTTTCCCCAGCTCTATCCGCATCTGCCGTATGGCTTCAAGGAAAGGGAGCGATTCAATGTCACCCACTGTGCCTCCAATTTCAACCAGGGCAACCTCGGCATCTCTGGCCCCCACCATCACAGAGTCCTTGATTTCATCGGTGATGTGGGGAATAACCTGTACCGTCCCACCCAGATAGTCACCGCGACGTTCCTTGCGGATCACTCTTTCATAGACCTGCCCGGTGGTGAAGTTATTGTCCTTGTACATGGTCGTACGCACAAACCTTTCATAATGACCAAGGTCCAGGTCGGTTTCGGCACCATCTTCCGTTACAAACACCTCGCCATGCTGAAACGGGCTCATGGTCCCTGGATCAACATTGATATACGGATCGAGTTTGAGAAGCGTGACCCGGATACCCCTGGCCTCAAGGATACTGCCAAGTGAGGCAGAGGCGATGCCTTTGCCCAATGAAGAGACCACGCCGCCGGTGATAAAGACAAACTTAGTCATCAAGGGAATTTAGCATCCGTACCCGAACACCTGCCGCACTCCAGAAATTCCAAAGTCTCCATCTCATCTGCAGAAATATAAACCGGGTATCACCAGATATCGTAGTGGTTGGGGAAACACACAAGCGGTTTCCAGACGGGAGGAAAGCGTATCAAATCCGGAACAAAGTCTCAATCTTCCAGCCTGGCAAATACAGGAGAAATGCCGGAATGTTCATTCCGGGAAACAAAATGGTGCGTCGCACCAATGCCATGCACCCAGGCAATTTTGTCATCCACAACCAGATAGGGCAAACAGTCCCGCTCCCAGGGTGGCACCCCCCGGGCCTGGAACAGTTTCTTCATCGAAGACCGGTGTTTTCTATTCGGCAACCGGATTTTCTCCCCCCCCCTTCTCCATATCCAATACCCGGACCTGCCCCGCAACCGGTCCGGGTCCAGACCTTCTCCCGTGGACCTGCGCATGTCAACGACTATTCCCAGTTGACGGATCTCCACTGCCTTCCCTCGCCATTTCAGGGATTCCAGATTCCCCGGCCTGACATCTCTGCGCAAAAAAAGCTGACCGCCGAATTGCTGGATCACCGCCTGTCCGCGATACAGCACGGACCGACGAAACCGTCTGTGAAGAATTCCGTTGCAGATCGAATCAAATTGAATTTGCGATGGCAATGACAACCCGGCATGGTGTATCCATGCCCGCAATACATCAGCCAGTTCGAATGGATAAAGATCCCTCGTCTCTGGAAGATTCAATGGATCAGCCAGGCAAAACACCGTTCGTCCTGCAGGGCAGCGGTACCCATCGAGCAAGGTATCACTTCGCTTCCGACCCTGCTGGACAACCTTGCGGATGCAGCGCGCTCCACGGCCCATTTCAGTGACCGCTTCGGGCCATTGCTGCACCACCAGCGGCAAAACTTCCTGCCGGATATAGTTTCGGTAATATCGGGTGTCCTGATTCGAAGGATCGTCTATCCACGACAAACAATTTTGCTCCGCGTACCGCTGTAATTGCACTTGTGGAAATGGGAGCAACGGTCGAATCAGCCGTGTTTCAGAGCGATACAGCAGGGGTCGGTCAGGGGATATTCCTGCCAACTGTGCAAAATCCTTTCCCTGGAAAAGACCCAGCAAAAAGGTTTCTGCCTGGTCATTGGCGTGGTGGGCCGTAACCATAACCTGTCCGGGGTCGGAAATGGAATCCAGCCAATGATACCTGGCCTTGCGGGCCATCGCTTCCAAACTGGTACCCGGTGCTTTTTCAACAACTTTTCGACAGGTCACGTATCCCACGTTGTAGGATGCACACCAGGCAGCACACTGGTCTGCCCACTGTCTAGAGCGGTCATTCAAACCGTGATCAAAGTGCGCCGCGGTAATGCGTATGTCGGCAGTTTTTCGGATTCCAACCAAACCATCCAGCAGCACCTGGGAATCGCAGCCACCACTGTAGGCCAGGATAATGTCGGCATTTTCTGCCAGCCCAAAATCCCGAAACAGGATACGGGACAATGCCTGAACTGAATAATCAGGGTGATCGATCAATCCTTGGTTTTAAACTTTCCAAAGCTGACCAGTCGATGATAGCGATTCCTGAGCAATTCCTCCACCGCAACCCCTTTGGAGTGTTCGAGGAAATCAACGATACGCGCTTTGACTGATTCAGCGGCTTCATCATAATCCCGGTGTGCGCCACCCAGGGGCTCCCTGATGACTTCATCCACCAGACCCAGCTTTGACAATTCCTTTGTGGTCACCCCCATGGCCTCCGCCGCTTCGGTGGCTTTATCCGAGCTTTTCCAGAGTATTGATGCACACCCTTCCGGGGATATGACTGAATACGTGGAATATTCAAGCATCACCAGTTTGTCGCATACGCCGATGGCAAGCGCCCCTCCCGACCCGCCTTCACCAATCACTGTGGAGATAATTGGCGTTTTCAAACTGGCCATGACTTCCAGAGACTGTGCAATCGCCTGACTTTGGCCCCGTTCTTCGGCACACACTCCCGGATAGGCTCCCGGGGTATCGATAAACGTGACGACGGGCAGGGAGAACCTTTCTGCCAACCGCATGATTCTCTGGGCCTTGCGATATCCCTCCGGCCTGGGCATACCGAAATTTCTTCTTGTGCGCTCCCGGGTATCCCTGCCCTTTTGGTGGCCAACCACCGCCACTCTGTGCTCATCGATCCAGGCCAGTCCTGCGATCATGGACGGATCATCGGAAAACATACGGTCGCCATGCAATTCCTGAAACCCTGTACAGATCCTCTCAATATAATCCAGCGTATAGGGCCGTAACGGGTGCCGCGCCAACTGGGTGATCTGCCAGGCACCCAGTTTCGAAAACACCGCTTTGGTCAACTCCTGGTTGCGCAAATTGAGCTTTGAAATCTCATCCTCAAGATCCAGATCACTGCTGCCGCTGACACGCTCCAGCTCTGCAATCTTTTCCCGCAGTTCCGCGATGGGTTTTTCGAATTCCAGGTAATCCAGACTCATCAATGATTCATGATTGGGGTAAACGTCATTTGGATTTTAAACCATTTTCAATGCCAAACTGTATTTTCCGTCATTTATTTCAGGTCTGGCCCGGAATACGGATGATTTCCGGCTCCTGCTACGATTCACATTGGCCTGTTCTTTCGGCAGGTCGACCCGGCCTTGGGGCTGAAAACCGGCGGTATTTTCAATACAGGGCGGAATCCAGCTGTTACAATATTCTTCCATCCAAATTTCCATCGTACCGACCACCATGACCATCCATGAAGGCGGGAAAGCCCCCGCATTTACACTGAAAGACCAGGACGAAAACGAGGTCTCATTGGAAGATTTTCAGGGCAGGGATATTGTCATCTATTTTTACCCCAAAGATGACACTCCCGGATGTACCAAGGAGGCCTGCGGGTTTCGGGACCTGTGGCCAGAGATTGAAAAATCCGGTACGGTTGTGCTGGGTGTCTCGCCGGATGGAGCCAAATCCCACCTCAAATTCATCGACAAGTACCAATTGCCGTTTACCCTGCTTTCGGATCCAGACCGAACCATGATGACCCGCTATGGAGCGTACGGTGAAAAGATGATGTACGGAAAGAAAGTCATGGGAATCATCCGTTCCACCGTGTGGGTTGGCGCAGACGGCAACGTCAAAAAACACTGGAGAAGGGTTCCGAAAGCCGCGGACCATCCAGCAAAAGTCCTGCAGGCGATACAGGGTGCCTGACCCGCACCCGCTATCCGGCTTTCTCCAGTATTTCCAGGAAACCACTCAGGGCGTGAAGGATGGTCTCGCTTCGGACCCGGTCCCGGTCGCCGTCAAAGACGATCCGCTCGGAGACCAGCACCCCGGGGCCAGCCCAGCCAAAACAAACTGTACCCACCGGCTTTTCCCTGGAACCACCCCCTGGACCCGCTATCCCGGTCACCCCCAGTGCAAATTCGGAACCAGCGGATTTCCGTCCCCCCATGGCCATGGATTCAGCCACCGCAATACTGACCGCACCCTGTTCGCAGAGCAACTCCCGGGGAACATTCACCATGCCGGATTTCGCATCATTGCTGTAGGTCACATACCCCCTTTGAAACCAGTTTGAACTTCCGGCAACCGCCGTGATGGCATAGGCAATGCCACCACCTGTACAGGATTCCACCGTGCAGACGGTCTGGTTTCGGGAGGTCAGGATATTGCCCACTTCCCTGCAAACCCGATGCACCGTATTTTGCAATTTCAATCTCGTCATTGCGGTTCCACCGAACAATTTACCGGTTATTCCACAAACTCGCGAAATTCCAGGGGACTGCCGATCACTGTGAAAGGGGACCCGGGAATCGTATCGGACCGGGTCTGGCCCTGTATTCCCGGGAGTTGCACGAGTATTTCACCTCCGCGATCAACAATAATCGACTCATAGTACTCCCGCATGTGCTCCAGGGTCAGGCTGTTGATGGCTTTGACAAATTTTTCCCGGCTCTCAAAATCCCACTCCTCCTGATCGATTTCTCTCCAATACCGTCTTGAACGGTCTGACAGGTTCTTGTCCTGTCCCAGAACTTTAACAACCAGACCGTCCTTGACCTGTTGGTATTTTTGCTGGTTCATCCCCCGAAGTATCTGATTGAAGTCCACAATGAAACCATCGTACAACGCATTGAGTTCAAGGGGTGAGTACAATGAGCTTTGCACGGAAAAAACCAGCCCCGGCGTATTATCAATGGAAATCGTATTGGCATGCACCAGGTACCCGGCCTGTTGGTTGGTTCTGAGTTGGGTATAGAAGTCGGATTCCAATAGATTCTGGAGAAGAACAAGCCGGGCCCGCTCTTCCCTGGAGTCATCCTGCCCTTGGAAATAGACCAGCAGTGCAGAGTCGGAATGATCCACAGAAAGTGTCCGTAAAAACCGGGCTTTGCGGTCAAGCACACGGATTCCTGGCCGGTCGACATGATCTATCCGCTCACTTTTTTCCAGTAACGTATCCAGAATCCGGGTTCTCTCCCTGGTCTTGTCCACACTCACGTCTCCATGGGACAAAACCCGAACTTTCACTTTTTCAAACAATCGGGATGCAAAATGGAGGACATCGTCGACCTGCAGGCCCTGCAGTGCTGCGATTCGTTCTTCTTCCGTCCAGTACGGGTTCAACAACAATCGGTACACCTCGTGCACGGCCTGTGATGACGGGGGGTCCCGGGTCACATTATTCAGTTCCCTGAGCAAGGCAGCCTTTTCCACCAGAAATCGATTTTCATCCCGTTCCAGGTTCGCCATGGCTTCGGTGATCGCACCCAGGAGTTCGGATTGCTTGTCCTCAAAACCACTCATTCTCATCGAAACACCACGGCCATGCCGATAAAGGTCATAGTGGATGTCGGCAAGATAAGCCGGATAACTCACATGCTTCAACTGACTGTTGACCATGCGAACATACAATTCGGTGAGCACCCGGTCCCGTGGACTTGCATTCACCATCGGCGACATGATGTTGAAATAGAAATTGGCACGGGGGGCACCGAACTCTTCGTCAAACCGATACCAGACCACTGTCCCGGAATCGGTATGGAGTGCTTCCGGGACATCCGCCGCCGCTTCCGACTCCAACAATTCCAGCCGTTCAGGAATATAGGGATTGGCTTCGGGCAGCCTGAGCCGGGGGTCGATCCCGGTATTTTCCCACCTTGCCGTGGTGGCGGGGTTCATGGGTGACAGGGCATAGTCCACCTCGTAGTATTCGGTTTTGCGGTCTGCTTCCAGCGTCTGGCCGGTAACATGAATATTGACGTTTTTCGGATTCAGGAATTCAAGCAATTGTTCGATTCTTTGGGGATCAAATCCCGTCATCATATAGGGACCCTGCAAAACATCTTCGGCTTCATACACCTGCAATCGGTAGGCGAGGGATTGCGCCAGCCATCCTGCCTCCATTTCAGGGGCAAACCGGAAAGTCATCTTCGCAAGCTTGCTCTGCTCGGTATATCGCCATTCATGAATCCCGGTGTCCCTGATCAGTTTCAACCCCGAGAACAGGATTTCTCCGATTTCAGGGATCTTCTCCAGACCGACTTCGGTCAACTGGATCCGAACAGAAAACTCTCCCTGAACCCCATCCATGAAACCCACCCCGGCACTCAGGCCCTCTGCCCAGCCCAGTGCCTTGATGACGGAATACACGGAGCCTTCCGCCTCGTGACCCAGCAACTCTGCAATATAACTGAGGGGTTTGAACCGGTACTCGTCAAGGGTAGAAGGAATCGGAAACGCAAACCGGACACTGTTTTGTTCGGTTTCGGGGATGGTGTTCAGTCTGGCAGGGATCAATGCTGCATTCATGTACGCCTCGGAGACAGGCTGCGGCTGAATCTCCCTGTCCGGTATTTGAATGAACTTGCCCACCACCAGTCTTTCCAACTCATCCAAAGATTCCCGGCCAACAACGACCAAAGCCATCACACTTGAAGAATAGTATTGTTCATAAAACCCGATCAATTTGTCCCGCGCCTTCATCCCTTCCCGGTCCCGCAACGTCTCCAGGGACCCCACAGAAAACCGGGAACTTGGATGGGCGGGATTCAACCATTGCTTTTCTGCATCCCACAGGCGCCGCCTTTCATTTTTTTTGCGGGATTGATACTCGGAATGTACAACAGCCCGTTCCCGATCGACATAGACTTCATCAAAGGTGGGGTCGACAAAAAATCGGGAAAACCGGTCCAGTGCGGGATCGAGAAACTCCGCGGCAATGTTGAAATAGTAATTGGTATGCTCAAAGGATGTGTAGGCATTGTGGTTACCGCCGTGGGTATCAATAAACTCCTGAAAACCTCTCGCCTCAGGATATTTTTCGGTTCCAAGGAACAGCATGTGTTCCAGAAAGTGTGCCAACCCCGGCCAGTCATCGGGATCGGAGGCATTGCCGACGTGGACATCCAGTGCCGCAGCAGCCTGATCGGTATCGCGGTCCGAAACCAGCAAAACCTTCAGCCGGTTATCCAGTTCGAGATATCGGTAGGACTTGTCATCCACCGGGCTTTTCACAACGATCTCTCCGGCTCCGGCAGCGGCCACAAGGAATAAAGTGAAAACCATGGACCATCTAACCACTGTTTTCACTGTCCGGTTTTTCACGCGGGCAGGCCTGGACTGGAGAGGGTTAAGTGTCCGTCGCTGATCATTCATCAATATCGTTCCCGTCTCGCATATCCCATTTTGTTCTGCAGGGGCTCCTTTTGGACACCATCGCATCGGAAGTCGGGCCCATCGTATCAAACCGCGATTAACGGCGGCTGAAGGGAAACTGTACCATTTTCCGACTGGAATATTTTCTATGACTTCGCCATCAATTAACAGCCAAATGGGAACATTGGGAGGCTGCCCGAATCAACAACCCCCTGGTGGCGATCATATCATCGTCCCCATTTGCCTCAGACAAAGAGAAACCGGGTATACCTTCTGCCATCCTTCTCCCCAGGCCGGCAATGGAGGGGTTGTTTCATGTTTCATACAAGCCATTACGCGGTATTTACCAACGCAACGAGTTGGGTGGCACATCGCTCCAGATCCACTCTGGGAGAACACCCAAACCCCAATACCAGGCCATTGCGGCACCCACTATCATGCTTGTGGTGTATGTAATAGCTCGACAACGGGTGGGCAATGATTCCTGTCTCGGCAAGTGTTTCGCTGAGTGCATGGTCTTTGATACCGGCCGGCAGATTCAATACCAGATACGGCCCCCCCACCCCGGTTCCCGTAACGACCATTTCATCGGCAAGATGACGATTCAGGAATTGCACCAGAAACTGCTCACGACGGTAGTATGTTTTACGCATATTCCGGATATGGGCCATGAAGTGCCCTGCCGAAATAAACTCGGCCAGGGCAGGTTGCAAGACAGCCGACACCGATTGTTCCGCCTGGGCCATGTTTTCTGCTGCATTGACGAGATTTTTGGGAACAACCAGATAAGCAATTCTCAAGGAAGGAAACAACGTCAGGCTGTATCCGCCCATGTAGATCACTCTTTGGTCCATGTCCATGGATTGAATGGGGGGAGGTGCCTGCCCGGCGAAACTGAATTCACAGCCGAAATCGTCTTCGAGTATCCATGCATTGTTTGCTGAAGCCCAGTTCAGTATTTCCAATCGCCGGGGCAGCGACATGACATTCCCCAGGGGATAGTGACTGGAGGGGACAACATAGGCCAATTTCACCTTCTCCTTGAATCGGTAGACCTCATCCACGACAGCGCCCTGGTCATCCACCGATACCGAACAGGTATTGACGCCTGCGGTTCGAAATGCATTGTGACGCGCATGCAAACCCGGTTCTCCAAACCAGATACATTCGTCCCGGTCCAGCAAAAGAAACACCATTCTCCTGATTGCCTGTTCCGAACTTCCAACAATGATGACCTGGTTCGGGTCACAATTCAGACCTCGGAAATGATGCAGGTTTCGTGCAATCGCGTCCTTTAAGGGTGCGAACCCAGCAGCATCTCCATAATCCATCGCCGCATGGTCCCTGCGAACCAGGGTTTTCTTGAGAATTCTGGACCACTTCAAAAATGGGAATAAAGTGAAATCCGGCAATGCCGGATTAAAGGGCAAGACTTCCGGAGCGGTATGGCTAAGAGGAATGGATAAAAACTGTCTGCCCCGTTCAGAGATAACCGGGGGTTTCCAGATGGCATGACCCCCACGTTTTCTTCCCAATGCCATCCTGGTCGACCGTTCCAGGGAAATGGCTTTCACAACCGGATGATCGATGACAAACGTCCCCTGACCACGGGACGATGATAAATAGGATTCCGCAATCAACTGTTCGTACACATCCCGAATGGTTGTCCGGGAAATGGTTAAGGCATTGGCCAATTCACGGGTAGAGGGCAGACGGGTTCCGATGGCCAGTTCCCCGGTCAGTATCAGTTCACGAATCTGTTTGCACAGTTGTCTGTAAATGGTTTCCGGACCTCCTCTATGGACTGTGACACGATTTAATTTCATTGTCGCAGCGGGTAGCATGTTCTCAGTATAGCCATAAGATTGGGCTTCTCATTTTCATCCAAAATGGGTCTACCTATCAACCTAATATCCGGTAATAATTCTCCAAGACCGTGCAATGAACGATAAAACATGAAAGTGGTGACCTACAATATCCGCTTTGGAGTGGGACTGGATCAATGTTGCAACCTTGGGCGCATTGCCAGGGAGGTTCGTGGTGCGGACATTATCGGACTGCAGGAAGTGGAACGGTTCTGGCGTCGCACCGGAATGGTGGACCAGCCTCAGGTTCTGGGGGAACTGCTGGAGAAATATTACTGGTCTTACTGCCCTGCCGTGGACCTGGATGCCAGCACAAAGGACGAAGAGGGGGTGGTATCAAATCGTCGTCGGCAATTCGGCCCCATGCTGTTGTCCCGCTGGCCTATTCTGTCCACTCGCCCATTGATGCTTCCACACCTGGGTGCGGTGCACCTTTTCAGCATGAATACAGGGGCTCTGGAAGCGGTGATTGATACACCTTGTGGCGTTTTACGGGTCTGCTCGCTTCATCTGTCGTCCATATCCACCCAGGAGCGGTTGATGCAAATCGATACATTGCTGAAAATGCATCAACTCACTGAGCCTTTCCGCAACCTCACGATGACCAACACGGATGCGCGGAAATATCCTGAAGAAACAGAACATTGTATCCAGATGGACTGGAATAATGGAGAACCCCCTTTGCCTGTTCCGTCCCACTCGATATTCATGGGAGATTTCAATTGTACCGAAGAAAGCCGGGAATACATCCGGTTTCTGGGTAAAGCCGATCCAATTTATGGCCGCGGCATTCACCCCCACAGCCTGGTGGACAGTTGGAGTGTGGCCCGGGAGACCATTGGCGAACCGACTTCCTGGTGGCCGGACCCACCGGACCTATTGCCTGGACATCCACTGAGACTGGACTACTGTTTTGTCAATACAGAACTCGCTCCAAAGGTCAAGCGGTGCTGGGTGGATGTGGATGCGGTGGGCTCAGACCACAAGCCGTATTGGGTGGAATTCGATGAATAGCCCACATGGCAGGGAGGTCCTGCGGGGCTCCGGCAGACAAAGGCATATGAACCAACCCAAAACAGGCCGTATGAAGGACGAGGTATCATTCCGGTTCCGCCTTCCGGACGCCGCGGATGGCAGGGCATCGGAGAATGGGAAACGATGAATTCTATTGAACCCGAATGCATTTCATTCCCTTTACACAAATCAAACAATTTCAACTGGAGACAAGTCAAATGAAAAACGACAACAGCAGTAACCCCCCGGACAGGACCACCGTGGCACATGAACTCGATTTCAAGGACCTGGACCGCAGCGACCAGGCCCGGGTCGAACGCGCCGTCCAGAAAGGATACAGCCGTCGGGAAGCTCTTAAAATCATGATGGCGACCGGGGTCACCCTGGCCGCTGCCCGGAATGTTTTTACCACGGGTAAAACGGCCATGGCACAGACTCCCCGGAAAGGGGGAACGGTAAGAATGTCCGCTGCACTGCACGGACCGGATGATCAACTGGATCCGACGCTGTTTACTTCTGCCATCGATTACAGCCGGGGCAGAGCGCACTATAACGCCTTGTGCCAGCTGGACGGCAACCTGGTGCCGCAACCCGAATTGGCGGAAGCCTTTGAACCGAATTCCAACGCCACCGAATGGACCTTCAAGCTTCGCAAGGAT
This sequence comes from Candidatus Poriferihabitaceae bacterium, assembly GCA_965214055.1. Taxonomy (GTDB): domain Bacteria; phylum Pseudomonadota; class Gammaproteobacteria; order Arenicellales; family Poriferihabitantaceae; genus WTGA01. Next base: position 2,165,268 of record OZ243931.1, on the reverse strand, counting down.
GTCCATTTCCATGATGGATCGGCGTTTACGGCAGATGACGTGATCTGGAGCATGAACCGCCACCTGGGCGAGGATTCCACTTCCGTGGTCAAGGATGTCCTGAGTTCCGTGGAAGAATGGAAAAAAATGGGCAGTCATGAAGTCAAGGCCATTTTGAATTCACCCAATGCAGACCTGCCTGCATTGCTGGGCATCTTTCAGGCGAAGATCATCAAGAACGGAACCACCGGGGACGGCAACGGGACCGGCCCATTCGTGATGGAGTTGTTTGAACCCGGAGTGAAATCCGTCAGCGTGCGCAATGAAAATTACTGGAGAGAGACGGCGAATCTCGATGCCCTGGAAATTACTGCCATCACAGACCCGATTGCACGGGTGAACGCTCTGATTTCCGGTGATATCCAACTGGCCATCGATATTGACCCCAAGGCCATTCAGCAAATCGAGGATGCCGACGGGGTCCACCTGAACTCCTTGCCGGCGGGGGCCTACAATGGCATTTGTGCCCTGACCAATACCCTGCCTGGCAGCAACCCTGATTTTGTCAAGGGGATGCAATACATCCAGGATCGGGAGCGCATCGTTTCCAAGGTTCTGAAAGGGCACGGTTCCATAGGCAATGATCAACCCATCATGAGCGCCTACGGACCCGATTGGTGCAGCGAATTGCCACAGCGGGAATTTGATCCGGACAAGGCGAAATATCACTTCGAGAAATCCGGAGTGACCAGCGCCCAGCTCTTTGTAGCCCCCGTAGGGGCCGGAGTTGAAGACACCTGCCTGCTGACCCAGGTCAATTGCCTGAAAATCGGATTCGACCTGCAAATCAAAAAGGTTCCGTCAGATGGCTACTGGGGCTCCATCTGGAGGGTCGAACCGCTGAATGTAACCAGTTGGAATATGCGTCCAACCGCCAACTCCATGCTGTCGATTGCCTTTGCGCCCGGTGCCGCGTGGAATGACACCTACTGGGACAACGAACGCATGGGCGAACTGCTGAAATTATCACGAGCCGAAATTGACCCTGCCAGGCGTCACGACATGTATTGCGAAATGCAAACACTGATTCACAATGAATCCGGCATGGTGATTCCTGCCCATATCAATCTCATTGATGGCGTCAGTGACCGCGTCATGGGCGTGCCTTCCAACCCGCTTGGAAGTCTGGGTGCGTCGGAATTCCCCGAGTTTATCTGGCTGGTGTCCTGAACTTCGATTCCTACCACTCCTGCGGAAAAGCCTGCATCGGATGATGCAGGCTTTTTTGTGAGCGTTCGGTCAAGTCGCACTCCACCATTTTATCCGTCGGCATAGGCTGGAAATCATGTCCTGATTCCCATCTTCCAGCCTTTGGACCCTGGAAATGAACACCGTCACTGTAGCCCGGGGTATCCGGGCTGTTTCTTCATCAAATGGGTGGGGGATACGAAACCGGGCAGTGATCCAGGCCCAACCCCAAAGCAGGCAGGATTCTGAAACAGTCTGCCGGAAAGTCACCTGACAGGTTGGGAGAGATGGGAGCCAAAGCCGGGAACAACACATTCCGGGTCCCGGGTTTTTCAATTCAGCAACCTCTGAACTTACCTGATACACTATGCGTACCTGGACATTTTTGCCAGCATATGGATCTCATTCAAATTGGGGTGTGGCCAAGTGGTCTAAGGCACCGGATTCTGATTCCGGCATTCGGAGGTTCGAATCCTCCCACCCCAGCCAACACCCGGTTCGGTCGGACCGTGCACAACATGATTGAGAGCAACGAGTGGGGATGTCCTGGCTGGTCATGGCGGACCACGTTGGAACCCTTGCACGGCAGTGAAAACCAACCCACAGTATGGATAGTGGCGTCCCCAAGGGGATTCGAACCCCTGTTGCCGCCGTGAAAGGGCGGTGTCCTAGGCCAACTAGACGATGGGGACAATAGACTGCTACTGTCTTTGATCTTCACGCACCCGGCTCCCCTGTAAAGAGAAACTGGTGGAGCCAGGCGGGTTCGAACCGCCGACCTCAACACTGCCAGTGTTGCGCTCTCCCAGCTGAGCTATGGCCCCGAAGAGGGTGCGTATTCTAAAGTCTGCTATGGACGCAATCAAGCACTATTTTCAACTTCTTTGTCTGAAGAATTTAACCGCCTTATCAATACGTTCCAGCGTTCTGGATTTGCCCACCCATTCTACCGTGATGTCTATGGAGGGTGTATTGGCGGTTCCGGATACCGCAATTCGCAAAGGCTGGGCGAGTTGTGGAAAGCCGATACCCATTTCCTTGACGGTATTCCTGATCGTCCGGTTGATCTCATCCCTTGTCCACCTTTCCAGGGATTTCAGCTTCAATCCAGCCCTTTCAAGGAGCCCGGCTGACTCCGTATCAATAAATTTTTTTACGGAATCGGGGTCATAGCCATCAATGTCCCGGTAGAGATAAATGATCTTGTCCGCCATCTCCTCCAGAGTCTGCACCCGCTCTTTCATCACGGCCACAACGGTTTTGATATCGGGTCCGGAACTCAGCCCGATACCCCGTCCATTCAATCGCCTGGCCATTTCCCGGCCTAGTATCGACAGGTCTGCCCGCATAATGTACTGCTGATTGACCCACAGCATTTTCCCCATATCAAACGTAGCGGGAGATTTATTGATATCCTGAATATCGAAAAGCTCAATCATCTCATCCATATCAAATATTTCCTGATCACCATGCGACCATCCCAATCGAACCAGGTAATTGAGCAGAGCTTCCGGCAGTATCCCCATTTTACGAAACTCCAGCACACTCACCGCACCGTGACGCTTGGACAGGCGCTGCCCGTCCTGCCCAAGAATAAGCGGTACATGGGCAAATACAGGCAGCCTGGCGCCCAGAGCCCTGAATATATTGATCTGTCTTGGCGTATTGTTGAGATGATCTTCGCCACGAACCACATGGCTGACATTCATATCGATATCATCCACCACCACCGTGAGGTTGTAAGTCGGTGTGCCATCCGTTCTGGCAACTATCAGGTCATCCAACTCATCATTCCGGAACACCACATGGCCACGAACCACATCGTCAAATTCTACCGTCCCTTCCTGGGGATTGCGAAACCGGATCACCGCATTCTCTCCCGTTTCCGGCTTCCGTCCCAGGTTCCGGCAACAACCGTCGTACCGGGGTTTTTCGCCATGCTCCCGCTGATGAGCGCGTAATGCATTCAGTCGGTCCTTGCTGCAAAAACAATAGTAGGCATGATCCTGCGCCAGCAGTTCCTGGAGGATTTCCGCATACCGGTCCAGCCGTTTGGTCTGATAGAAGGGGCCCATCTTCCAGGTCAAACCCAGCCATTTCATTGCATCCAGAATCACACCTACCGCCTGCTGGGTAGAGCGCGCCCGATCCGTATCCTCAATCCGCAAAATCATCTCCCCACCCGTTTTGTGGGCATACAGCCAATTGAACAATGCAGTACGCGCACCCCCGATATGCAGGTAGCCTGTCGGGCTGGGGGGGAATCGCGTAATGGCTGGCATGCGTCCGTATTTCCGGTCGGTTGATGGGGGTGCCCCATGGATTTTACTATATCGTGGGTGAGTTTTGTTGTTCTACCCCCATGGAAGGAGACCAGGCCCGATTCCGGTGTTTTTCCGTCCCATGACTGGACTGCATGGGGTTCCAGGCTGCATTTGCCGGATTTGCACAGGAGCGGTTTCCCAAAACCCCTTTGTTTTGCTCCCTGCCCCGGGCCCGTTTCCATGAACACCCGCCGGGTGCTGATCATCCGGCACTGAAATCCGGATGACCGGATTGTGCGTCAAGGAGACTACTTCCGGCGAAGGGCCGGATATTCTCCAAGAATCCGATATCGGGCAATCTGCCACAGCCGGGCGATGCACCGCTCCATCCGATGTGCGCTGGTGGAGATGATACGAACCATCACTCCGCATTGATTGGGCAACCGGGACACCCCGGCATACTCGTTGACACTTCCATTCATCCCCGTTCGCAACCGGTGTGACAGTTCGTTCAGGGAAATGGAGCGGGAAAGAACGAGAAAGGTGGACTGGATTTTGTTTTTCCCCATGATGCCCGGTTCTTCGCGAACAAAATCCTCTCCGGATACCTGGTACCGATCAAGACATTGGAGGTCACCCGCCAGATTCTCCACGCGAACTTCACTGAAATAGGACCTGAAAACCGCTTCACTCCCATCGGGATCATGATGCATGAACCCGTCAGCCAGTATGACCGTGGAATCGGGATGCTGCTGAATATGCACCATGGAGCGCAGGTCAGACTGGGGAAACAAAATCATCGGGTTGACCAGATATTCCAGATAGCTGTCTTTTTCGGCTCGAATGGTCATCCTGTGGTGGGCATATCCATTGTCCATACGATGGGCAATGGTGGAGGCCTGGGTGGTGACATGGGACTGGGACCTGGGCAAACCATGCAATTCGCAGGACAGGCGGTCGTGTTCAAAAATTCCCCCCGAACTGGACTGCAGGTAAACCGTGGCCAATCCCGCGGGATTTGCATCCATGTACTGAGCACGACACACATGGAATGGGTAGCGACCAAACTGGTTGCAGACAAAGGTCCGGTTATCCGGTGCTCTGCTGAACTGCAGTTGCAGGTCTGCAGAACGCGCTGAGGGTTCCGGGGAAACGGTATCAGGCAAAGAGGACATCATGCACCAACTGGTCCATAACCTGTTCGATTCCCTCCCCGGTTGCACAGTTGGTTAACAGGACCGGCTTGCCGCCGCGTACTGCCGTTCCCTCCCGAACCATTCGTCCCAGGTCGGCACCGACATAGGGAGCAAGATCCGTCTTGTTGATAATGAGCAAATCTGACCGCACAACCCCCGGGCCTTTTTTCCTGGGGATATCATCACCATCCGCCGCATCAATGACAAACAACCAGTAATCCACCAGGTCCAGTGAAAACGTGGAGGCCAGATTGTCCCCGCCGCTCTCGATGATCACAGCGGCAATATCAGGATAGGACAGGACCAATTGGTCCGCGGTCTGGATATTCAATGTCGGATCTTCCCGGATGGCCGTATGGGGACATGCACCGGTCTCAACCGCCAGAACCCGTTCCGGATCAATCAATCCGCTTCGTTGAATTCTCTTTGCATCTTCCTGGGTGACCAGGTCGTTGGTAACGATGGCCAGCTCCATGTTTCTGGATTCAAAAACCGGGATCAACCGTTCAATCAGGGCGGTTTTTCCAGAGCCGACAGGCCCGCCAATACCAATCCGGGCAGGAGAGGAGATCATGGGGAAAGCCTGCTCATCTCAGCATGTAGCGCTGTGCCAGCGGCAACTTGTCCGCCGGTTCACAATAGGCCTTGCTGCCATCCACAAACACATCAAAGGTCTGGGAGTCCACGGAGATATCCGGACACCGGGAATTGTGCAGCATATGCTGTTTGCCGAGTTTTCGGGTCCCCCGGGTGGGAACCAGCCGCTTGGTCAATGCAAGCTTTTCCTGCAACCCGGCTTCAATGGCCCGGGGATTAACAAACGACACACTCAGTGCTTTTTGTGCCGAACCAAAGGCTCCCCATTGCGGCCGCATGGCCAGGGGTTCGCAGGTCATCAGGGATGCGGCGCTGTCCCCCATGGACGACCAGGCGATAAAACCACCCTTGACCACCAGTTCCGGCTTGATCCCAAAGAATCCCGGGCGCCACAGCACCACATCCGCAAGCTTGCCCGGTTCAAGTGAGCCCACATGCCGGTCGATGCCGAAAGTTCTGGCCGCATTGATCGTATACTTGGCAATAAACCGTTTGATGCGCTCGTTGTCCCCCCGTTCGGTGGTTTCGGTATCCAGCCGACCTCGTTGGTCTTTCATTTTGGATGCGAGTTGCCAGGTTCGGCAAATCACTTCGTTGATCCGCCCCATCCCCTGGCTGTCTGAACCCAGCATTGAAATGGCACCCATGTCATGCAGTATATCCTCCGCGGCAATGCTCTGGGGACGGATTCGGCTTTCGGCAAACGCAACATCTTCCGGAATTGACGGGCTCAGGTGATGACACACCATGGTCATATCGAGATGCTCGTCAAAGGTGTTCACCGTATAAGGATTGGTGGGATTGGTGGAAGACGGCAAACAGTTCCGAATCCCCGCCACCCGGATAATATCCGGCGCATGCCCGCCTCCTGCCCCTTCCGTGTGATACATGTGGATGGTCCGGCCATCAATGGCAGCCAGGGTATCCTCAACAAAACCGCTTTCATTCAATGTATCGGTATGCAGCTGCACCTGGAAGTCCATCTCATCGGCAACGGACAAACAGGTATCGATGACGCTGGGCATGGCCCCCCAGTCTTCGTGTATCTTGAGACCGAAACACCCCCCTTCGATCTGGTCATACAGGGATTGCGGCTTGGAGGTATTTCCACGGCCGAGAAAACCGAAATTGATTGGCCAGTGTTCTGCAGCCTGCAACATTTTGCCCACGTTCCAGGCTCCTCCGCAATCAATCCCCACGGTGATGGGCCCCAGGGAGCCCCCCAGCATCGTCGTGATTCCGGAACTGATGGCATGTTCGCAAAGTTGTGCACTGTCAAAATGCACATGTACATCGATTCCCCCCGGGGTTGCAATCAGGCCTTCCGCATCCCGTACCGCGGTGGCCGCACCACAGATCAGGTTGCTGTCCACGCCATCCATGGTAGCCGGGTTGCCCGCCTTGCCCACCGCCACGATCCGGCCCTCCTTGATGCCGATGTCCCCCTTGACAATGCCCAGCACCGGGTCAATCACCAGCGCATTGCACAACAACATATCCAGTGCACCCATGGCACTGTCATACCCGGGAGCCAGGCCGAGACCGTCTCTCAGGGTCTTTCCCCCTCCATGCAGACACTCATCTCCCGGCACTGCGTGGTCGTGTTCAACTTCCGCCAAAAGGGACGTGTCCCCCAGGCGAACCGCATCCCCTGTGGTGGGACCATACATCTGGGCGTATTCTTTTCTTGTCAGTATGGCCATGATTACGCTCCCTTGAACTGGCGTTGACGGGCACGGTGCAGGGCATCCGCTTTGCGGGTCTCACTGGTTACCGAACCGTTCGTCAGGTTATTCAGCCCATACAGTTCCCGGGTGCCGCCAAACTCGGTTAATGGCACCTCCCTGGATTCACCTGGCTGAAACCGCACTGACGTCCCCGCAGGAATATCCAGATGCATGCCAAATGCCATCTCCCGATCAAATTCAAGGGCACGATTGGTTTCGAAAAAGTGATAGTGACTGCCAACCTGCACCGGGCGGTCCCCGGTATTCACCACCTGGACGGATGATTTCTTACGATGGACATTGATTTCAATCGTGCCTTCCGATGCCAGTACCTCGCCGGGAATCACATGTCGGGAAGCCCGGGTCGACTGCTTTCCAGGCCGAATCGGGTCATGGACGGTGACCAGTTTCGTCCCATCCGGAAACGTGCCTTCCACCTGAATCATGGGGATCAACTCCGCAACACCCGGCATGACATCATCCGTCGTCAGCAATGTCGACCCATGGGAAATCAACTCGGCAACAGACCGCCCTTCCCGGGCCCCTTCAAGAATTTCATCACTGATATAGGCAATCGTTTCCGGGTGATTGAGTGCGAGTCCCTTTGCCCTGTGTTTCCGGGCCAGTTCTGCCGCGGTAAAAATGGTCAACCTTTCCATTTCGGTGGGGGTCAATAACATGTCATACCTCCTTTGGCAAGTGTGATGCCAGGTCAATTAATGAACAGTCGATGGGACATGGTCTCATGCCGCATCATCGCGATTTCCTGCTGGGGAACGAAGGCCGAAAGCGAATCCAGGTCCCCGGACGGTCTCGACAGAATACCGGCTGCAACACGCCGGACATTGGTGAGGATGGTTTGCGCACCGATATGCCCAATGAGGCCCAGACGCAGTGCAGCCCCTGCCAGCCCCACACAAAACATGTGCGCCGACATCATTTCAATGGAAGAAGCCGTCAGCCCGGATTGTGTCCAGGCCAACCCCTGGACAACGCCATGATGCCCCACCGCCCTGGAATCATTGACCCTCTGCTGGTACCCCCGGACACCCCTCGTTTTCAACTTGACATGAACCCCCAGCAGGGCTTTCCCGGTCCGGCAGGAGGCCGTGCGGGCTTCCTCACACAGGGACTGGGCATCCACCAGAAAATCAACCTGGGCCAGGCGGTCCAGGTCATTGGCCACCTGGCTTGCCGCAATCAAAACAGGTCGATCGAAACGGGCCCATCGGAAACACAGCTGTGCCTGGATAAAGGCTTCCACTTCACTCTGGGTATTCACCAGCTGGTCCTGGACCAGAGCTTCCAATCCAAAGGAAGTGGCCGTGGTACCACTTGGGAAAAAACTGTCTGCATGCTGCAGTACGGACAACATGGATTGCGGGTCGGCCATCATCCGTTGAGGCGTTGGATCCGCTTTGCATCCAGAAATGGTCGCAGGCGATTCAGATAGCTGGACTCAGGCCCTTCCAGAGCGACATGCAACTCGTCCCCGTGGAATCTGACCCTCCAGTGAAGATTGCCCGCAAAGTAACCCAGTTCCACCGCGTCCCCCAGGGACCCGGGCAGCAATCGCAACCAGTGCTCTTCCGCCATCTTGACCACCACGGCCCGGTGGCTTTCCAGCACCAGCACCGCACCATCCGACAGGTGCTGGGTTCTCGGAAGTGCAATCAGGTATTCCCGGTTGGTTTGCGAGTGGGCCCGCAAGCGGTGCCTCAGCGTATCCTCGCGTTGCAGGACGATATAGTCAACTGCTGAGTGATGTTGCAAATGATGCAGCTGTTCGGCCTTGTCCTCATCGCTCGCATAGCCGAGGACACGGGTTAGCGTTTCCGGCATGGCGCACTAAAAATAAACGGGAGTATGGCGCCACAGGGCCACACTCCCTTTACATGACAAGGAAAAGATCAGCCTCCCAGGGCTTCTCCCACCAACGCACAATCGGTGCCTTTAGCGTAGTCCCCCCGGCTGGTGATAAACCCAAACTTGATCCACCAGTCATTCGTCAGTTCCCAGTGTTCCTTGAGCTGGCCGTTTTTCTGGCCAAAAGGCGGATCACCGTCGGCAACACCACAGAAACGCGCCGTGTCTTCCAGGCTGTATATGTACAGTTCACCGTCTGCCGGATCATTGTTGGCGGCATCCCGTGTCAGCGAACCGTTTCCAAGAATGGCCGAGACGTCTTCCACAGAAAATCCCACGGCATCGGCAATGATCTGATTGGACTCCTCTGAATTGCTTCTCCAGTGTTCCACACCGGCGTAAATGGCCTGCAGGGCCTTGACCGCAGTGGCCCGATTATTCTCCAGGAAATCAGCGGACATGTAAATCGCATCGGCAATCAGTGCGGTGCCCAGCCAGTAATCATCAAAAGAATACGCCACCATCCTCGACCCTTCCAGGTCCTGCAGAACCTGGTGGTTAAATGGAGACCAAAGTTCCGCAGCGGCCACCTGCCCACTGACCATTGCAGCGGCCGCATCCCCTGCAATCAGGTTCACCATCTGGACATCCTCATAACTGACGCCATTTTGTTCAAGCCAGATACCCATCATGATGTGGGACAACCCTCCTTCGAGTATTGCGACCTGCTTTCCCTTCAGGTCCGCGGGTTCCTTGATATCAGGATGCACGATAATCATGTCGGACCCATGGGCAAGGTTGGACAGGTTCACCAGCTTGAATCCCATATTTTCCGCAGCGGCGATGGGACCAAACTCAATGGTACTGAACACCACATCCAGCTGGTTTGTCGACAGCAGACTAAACAACTGCACGGGGTCTTCTATGATGGTGTTTTCAAATTTCAAATCTGTCAGATTATTTGCCTCGGCGACATAATGAAATCCATACCCCGGCCAGCTGAAATGTCCGATACGTACCGTCTCCGCGGCATTTGCGTATGGAGCCAACAGAAATGCTCCCAGCAGGCTGGTCGCAAAAAACAACCGCATTTGGCACCATATCGATTGCCTCCCGGCGTTTCGGTTTTGTATAGTCATTTTTTATCTCCGGTATAGTTAAATAGTAGTGGGGAGGGACCGTTAACTTACGCGCCCCTGTATCTCCTCCCGCATCATCTGGTAGAGACGCTTTTCCATATCCACATATCCTGGTGCTGAAAGCAAATCCTCTTTCCTTGGGAATCTTTTTCCACCCTTGAATTCCATTGGTATATCTGCCTTGATCTTTCCCGGCTGTCGGGTAAAAAACAAAATGCGGTCCGCAAGGTAGATCGCTTCTTGAATATCATGGGTAACGAGAATGACGGTTTTATTCTCGCTTTCTATGATTTCGATGATCATTTCTTCCATTTCCCATGTGACCTGGGCATCCAGGGCACCAAAGGGCTCATCGAGCAGCAGCAGTTCAGGGTTTTGCGCAAGGGCCCGGGCAATGGCAACCCGCTGTTTCATTCCCCCTGACAATTGCACCGGATACGAATTCGCAAATTCATCCAGATGGACCAGCTTCAGGAACTTTTCCGCCCGCTTCCTTCTTTCCTCCTTGGGCACACCCTGGATTTCCATCCCATGTTCGACATTCTTGATCACATTGAGCCAGGGAAATGACGTATAGGCCTGAAACACCATGCCTCGCTCTGGACCCGGCCCAAGAATGGGCTGGCCATAAACCTGTATGCTCCCTCTGGTTGGATATTCGAGGCCCGAAATCAGCCGCAACAACGTGGTTTTACCACAACCGGATGGTCCAATCAGTGCCGTGACCATATTTTCCTGTATGTCCAGCGACACGTCATCCAACGCGATAATTTTACCGCCTACATATTCCTTGGAAACGCGGTTTGCCCGGGTCGGTGGCTCACCCGCCACTCGCCCCTGTTCCAGAGCGGTATTCCGGGAAAGCTGGTCTTTTTTTGGAGAAATCAAATCGATTGTTCCTAATGTCGGGCATATTGATGGGGAAACAGGAATCGCGCTGCCAGCCTGAATGAAATGTCGGTCAGCACACCAAGAATGCCAATGGTAAGAATTCCCCCCATAATGATATCCACATGCAGAAATCGTGCCGCCCGCATCATTACCGCACCGATCCCGTCGGTGGCTGCCACAATCTCGGCGATCACCAGATATGTCCACGACACGGCAATCATATTGCGCATGGAATCCAGGATCTGGGGAGCGGCTGCCGGAAATGCGACTTTAAGAACAATATGCCTTCGACTTGCGCCCATTGTCTGTGCGGACTCGATCAATTCCTTGGGTACTGACAGCACGTTGTCCAGGATCAGAGCGATCAAAAAGAACACACACCCCAGAAAAAGCAGTGCCATCTTGGCGAAATCCGTGGGGCCGAAGTAAACCAGCAACAGGGGCACAAATGAAGCAGCGGGAAGATAACGAAGTCCCCCGACTGTCGGGTTGATGAGTGCACGCAGCTTGATGAAGCAGCCCATCAACAAACCCAGGGGAACCGCAATCAGGCAGGCCACCGTGAAACTGAGGTAAATCCGGTAGACGCTTTTGCCAATATCTGCAAAATAACCCTTGTCCCGAATTAATCCATAAATTTTTCCGACAACCTGTTCAACACTCGGCAGGAATTTCTGTTGGGATTCAGGGGTCAGATAGTGGCAAATTTCCCAGATTCCAAAAAACGCGACCACCCCCAACAAACCGAGAATTAAACTCTCATTTCTTCCTACCGACCCGCGAACCTCTAGGAATCGTTCTTTTGGCGGCTTGTAAAGCGGTGCTTTTTCCAGCGTTCCACTCGCACCTGAGGAAGCCGGTTCAGGATGCGAAATATTGTCTGATTGGTTCTCAGTCATCGTGTCTTATCTTCAGTGCACTGCCTGTCAAGGCGCGTTCTGCCCAATTCCTTAGATTGGCTGACAAAGAACAGGCGATGCCGTTCCTCGTCACCGGGAGGCAGACTTTTTCTCTCTGCGCCCATTTTTTGCTTTTCCACCATGATCTCCATTGCCCGCAATCAAGGGCTTTTCCCACTTGAAGAGGCTTTTGTACAGACCCAGTCCAACCATGGGTTCTACCGAACTGATCATCTGCGAACCATAACAGTGTTTGTCCAGAAAATCCCGCAGCTCTTCGGGGGTCTGGCAGACCACTTCCGCCAGCAGATCAAACCTTGCCGCCACACGCATGGCATACACCACCTCGTGGCAATCTCGAAAATACCCGGCCACCTCGTCGGCGCTGACCCCTTGAGCCACCTTGATTCCGAGCATCGCCCAGGCGGTATAACCAAGCGCCAGCGGGTTGACGACCGTTATAAAATGGATGAGATTGGCGTCTCTCATGCGCGCGACCCTGGACCGGACCGTGGCCTCGGATATCCCCAGCTTCTGTGCAATGGAGGAAAAAGCAGCCCGACCATCTTCCTGCAGCATGGAAACGATCTCCAGACTCAACCCCTCTATATGGGTATTGGAAGAATAGGTGACCGCGTCATCCTGAACTTTTGCGAACCGCATTTGCCGACCCCCCATTAATGGTGTCTGGTCTGCAGTGATTGAATCATGAAGACCCGATTCACCGGTTCCCGATGCAGGAGTTCTCTGGTTCGGTTTCAATTGACGTACTCAGCCCCCGGAAAACAATCTGTATTTTGAGATTACGAATTGCATACTCTTCCAAAACAATACCTAATATACCATGAATGAAATCTAATTATTAATACGGAATACGTTAATATTGCAGATTATTACTACGATCTACGAGAAAGCGTCATCGAACCCACAGTGACCCAACGCAGAATCCCGGAAAATAACGGCGATTTGCAACCTCACTTCGATCCTCTGCTCTCGGTTTAACATAGCAATAAATTCGAATTACATCAAGTTTTTCCATATTTTTAATGAAAAAACTAAAATATATAGGTTTTTTTTGCTATTTTGACTGTTTTATGGAAAATATTGACGGGATTCGAATTATCAATTAGACTTTTGCGCATGGTGGAGTGTTATCCGAGAAAATCACAAATGGGAGCAGACAAATCCGGGGGCACCCGTGCCTGCTCTTTAGCCCTGCACAGACAATGAGGTAAACCACATGGCCCTATTACAGATGGAAGAATGGTACGACCTGGCACGTGAAACCAACTGGACTCCACGTTATGTCTCGGAAGACGAACTCTATCCTGCTCCCATGTCCAATGACTTTGGCATCCCCGTCGAAAAATGGGAATCCTTTGATGAACCCTACAAGGTCACGTACCGGGACTATGTCAAGTCTCAGCGGGACAAGGATATCGGGGCTTATTCGGTCAAGGCCGCGTTGGCGCGCTCCGACTTTTTCAGAAAAGCGTCCCCTCATTGGAAAGCCCTGCTGGCCCTCCATTTCAGCGCAGTCTGCTGGGCGGAATTCCACTCCGCTTCGGCCTTTGCCCGAATGACGCGATTTTCCCGCAGCCCCGGTATGCGCAATATGGCAACGTTCGGAACGCTGGATGAAATTCGACACGGCCAGATACAGATTTATTTTGCGTATGAATTCCTGAAACACGATGCGGTATTTGACTGGTGTCACAAATCATCGAAAACCGAAAACTGGATCATTATCAGTCTGCGACATGCGCTGGATGATATTGCCCACACCCGGGATGCGACCAGTGCGGCCATCATGCTGAACATGGGCCTGGAGCAGGCTTTTACCAACCTGCAGTTCGTTGCACTCTCTGCGGATGCCGCCAAATGTGGCGACCACACGTTTGCAACCATGTTGCAAAGTATTCAGACCGACGAAGCACGCCATGCCCAAATCGGCGAGCCCATGGTGCGTATCATGGTAGAGAACGGGAAAAAGAAAGAAGCGCAGCAGATGGTTGAAATTGCCTTTTGGCGCATGTGGAAACAATTTTCTGCATTGAGTGGTATCGGCATGGATTACTATACGCCACTGGAGCATCGTGAGAGTTCGCTGAAGGATTTTATGGAAGAATGGGTCATTGGCCAGTTTGGCCGAACCGTGGAAGCGCTTGGTCTGGACCTGCCCTGGTACTGGGATATTCTCAAGCATGACATCTCAACCTTCCACCATGCCAACCAGATCGGAGTGTATGTCTATCGTGCCACCGAGTGGTGGCGGCCCATTGCGGGGACCTCCCCGGACGAAAGAGCATGGCTGGAAGAGAAATATCCGGGATGGAATGAAACCTACGGAAAGTGCTGGGATACCATTGCAGAAAATATTCGACATGGAAACTACGACAAAACTGTCCCAGTCGCCCCTCCCCTTATCTGCAACATGTGTGGACTGGAAGTCACCGGAACCGCTGGTGACAACTGGCAGCCGGTGAACTATCACGTTGACATCGGCAAGCGCCGGTACCATTTCTGTTCGAAACCCTGCAAATGGATCTTTGAACTTGAACCGGAACGATACAAAGGGCACAAGAGCATCATTGACCGTGTGTTTGATGGAACCATCGGGCCTGAACCGGATGACTTTTATGAGTATATGGGACAAAGCCCCGCCGAGCGTGGTGTGGATGGCTATGACTACCAATGGATCGATGGATATGACGATATTCCAGGGGATGGCTTGAAGCAGGCAGTCGGTTAGGCGTACTGCATCCTGAATTCTTCCGTACCAGCAGAGAACAAATCCTATGGCTGATTTTCCCCTCGCCGTCAATGTACAGGGCGATTATGGGTACAAAGTGGTGGTGGTTGACGAAAACTGTACGATTGATGAGGTCATCAAAACGGCAGTAGATCAAATTGTGAGCGTCCTGGTCGCTCCCTTCCCGGCGGGTACGGTGTTGCGCGCCCGGGTGCATGGCGCAACACAACCGCTGGATGGCAGCCTGACCGTGCAGGAAGCCGATTTTATTCAAATGGAAGCCCTCCAGATCTATGTGGAAGCATCGCGGTGAACACGAAACTGGAATATCAGAAGGTCTGTGAACTCGATGATATCTGGGAAGGAGAAATGGAGTGCTTCGAGGTAGGGAGCGAAGCCGTTCTGATTGTCCATGCCAGCGACGGTGAAGTCCGGGCCTATGACCCGGCCTGTCCGCACCAGGGGCATTCATTGATTGAAGGAGACCTGGAAGACTGTGTGCTGACATGCGGAGCACATCTATGGCAATTCGATGCGATAACGGGTAAGGGAATCAACCCTACCGATACCGCGCTGGTCAGTTACCCGGTCAAGACAGAAGAGGGCGCGGTTTGGGTCGCCTTCCCTCCATAAAAGTACAGAGAAAGCAGAGACAAGATCATGGCCAATTCTCAATCCAACCGATTCGTGGGACCCGTCATAAAAAATGGGGACATTGGAGATGCCATCATGGAAGCGGTTTACGAAGACAATCCAGGAAGGAAGATTGAAATGGAAGAACACGCTTCCTACGTGAGAATCAAGGTGCAAAGGGAGTGTGTCATCCGGTTCGATACGGTCTCTGACATGCTCGGCAGAGATGTCACCCGCAGTGACATTGAAGCCAACATGCCCGCCCTGGAAGGATTCATTCGCGTCGATTCACAGAAGATGAGATTTCTGGCTTCTGTAGACTAAAGAGGCAACGGCCATCCCGTCGCAATGAAGATGAACTCAAAATAACGGCAACGATCATGACTGCAAAATTGAGTGGAATGAAAACCTGGAGCAAGCTGGCAAAAAACAGGCGCCGCCCCAGTGAATACGAAATCGTAACAACCAATCTGCAAACCCGCAATCGGCATCGGGAACAGGCCTATGAATTGTCCCCTGCTCCGGACCTGGCAATGAATGAATGGTACAAGAAGCATGTCTTCGACAGCCCATTGCAACATGACGACTGGGAAGAATTCCGAGACCCGGACTCGCTGATATATCGGGTATATACCCGGGACCAGGACGGACAGGAAGAATATATCGATGGCCTGCTGAACGAGCACAATCAGATCGGGCATGACGATGACTTGTCTGCGGAATGGCTGGACGCCCTGGAAAAGTTATATACCCCCAGGAGATACCTGCAGACGGCACTCCAGATGGGGGCCGCCTACCTGTTGCAAATCGCACCCGCAAGCACCATAACGGCTTGCGGCGGTTTTCAGGAAGGCGATGAATTTCGTTGGCTCCAGCATGTCGTCTATCGCACCCGTGAACTCCAGATGGCCCATCCTGACCGTGGGTTCGGTATCCGGGAACGGGACCTCTGGGAGAACGAACCGGCATGGCAGGGTTTGCGGGAATTAATGGAAAGGGCACTGGTGGCCTACGACTGGGGTGAAAGTTTTGTGGCCATCAATCTGGTCGCGAAAGTCGCAGCCGATGAGACCTTGAGGGAACTGTCGTCAGCGGCCCGAAGGTTCCGCGACCCGCTATTGGCTTCGCTGGCTGACAACCAGCTCCGGGACAGTGACCGCTCACGTCGGTGGAGTGCGGGACTGGTGAAATTCTGCACCGACGCAAAAGAAGAAAACAAGAACGTTATCCGGGACTGGATACACCAGTGGACACCGCTGGCCCGCACGGCGATAACCTCCTATTGTGCGGCATTGCCGGAAAGCGACAATTCAGCACAATCCGCCATCTCCCGAATGCAGGCCTACCATCGTAGCCTGGAATTGTAGGACGACAGGGGGTTGCTTTCCATACGATATAAACCGTGTCCGTGCCCTGTTTCCTTTCAGGGGCGCCGGCCAGGATCAATCGGTATGGCCCGTATCCAGGCCATCATGATTTCAGCCATGCGCCCGGAGGTGCCCATGGGAAACACCGGGGTTGCTGCCAACCCCCTAGAGAATGACAACCGTCCCGGCATGGTTCAACCGGTAGCGATGTTTCACATTCCAGACCATCCCCCTGTCTGGAGGCAACCATTGAGCAAGACCGCAAACCCTGACTATTTTTCTAACCGACGGCTACTCAAACAAAAATATGGCGAATAACAACACCAATCACGTCAGTACACCTGGATGGAAATGGAAAGAGGATGCCCCATTCAACCAAACGGTCACGGTGGATGACCAGGTTTTTATCAGCGGTCAACAAACACTGGATCATGCCGGGGCAGTGCGCAACCCCGGTGATATCGCGGCACAAACCCGTAATGTATTTGAAAACATGAAGAGAGCCCTGGCCCGGCTGGACATGGAGTTGGGTGACCTGGTGCGATTAAACACCTATTATGTTTTCGACGGCGAGGATGCAGACAGTACCCGGTACTGGGAGGACATGACCCGGGTGCGGCTCAACTACTTTCCGGACCCTGGACCCGCTGCCACCGCAGTGCGTATCAAGGGCATGCCCTATGCGGGTCAGCTGATCCAGATTGAAGGCATTGCACTGCGAGGAGAATCCCGGCGAAACCGCCAACGCATCATGCCCGCCGGGAGCTGGGACTGGAGTATCCCGGTACCCCTGTCCCAGGGCTGGAAAATCGGTCAGCGCATTTTCGTTGGTGGCCAGATATCTGCCGATGACAAAGGCCGATCGGTGTATGTCGGCGACCTGGATGCCCAGACACGAAACATTTACGGATATATTGGTCGGATACTGTCGGATGTCGGCGCGTCTTTCCAGGATATCGTGCATATCAAGGTATGTTTTAAACGGAACAGCAACGACCCGCTAACCGGTCAGGCATTTGTCGACCGGATCATGGACATAACGAAAGAATACTTTGACGGTTCGGCCCCGGTACTGACGGCATTTGCCGTGGATTTGCTATACCCGGGCCTGGACCTCGAAATCGACGCCATGGCCATCGTCGACCCGGACCGGGCCATTCTGGCTCCGACAGCCCTTGGAGGCCGTTATCAACCATCCGTTTTTTCAGATGGAATCAATGCCGGCGGAGAAATCCACATTGCCGGACAAACCGCCCTTGGTGAGGACGGGTCCGTATTGTCACCGGGAGATGTCAACGCCCAGGCCAAAGTGGTATTTGAGCGTTTGCAGTCCGTTCTGGCCGAAACGGAGTCCTGTTTGAACGATATTGTGAAATTGAACCTGTTTCTCGTTGGTGAAGACCACGAAATCGAAAGTGCTTTTCACAGGGTCTGCCGAATCTGGGCAGAAATCTGCCCGGATGGACGCCCTGCCATGACCACGGTACGGGTACACGAACTCCCTCGACCGGGCCTTCTGATTCAGGCGGATTGCATCGCCCTGAAACCGGCCCCCGCCAACCCATCCACTCACTCTTGAAACCAACTGGAGAATATTATGATCAGCAATCCCATACCGTGGCCCAATGGTGCCAAAGTTGCCTGCGCCATCACCTTCGATATCGATACTGACAGTATTTTGCATCTCGAGCACAGAGAACGCGCTCCCACCATGCTTTCCACCATGTCCTGGTTGAAATATGATGAAGTTGCCATTCCCAGGCTGGTAGAGCTCTATGCCCGCTACGAGATCAAGCAAACTTTCTTTTATCCCGCCTGGTGCATGGAACGCTACCCGCATCTGGTGGATGTCATCCTCAAGGGAGGTCATGAAATCGCAGCCCACGGCTATTTGCATGAAAACCCGAACAAACTCAGTCCGGAAGATGAACTGTACTGGTTCGAACGGCAGATTGCGGTGATCGAAAAAATGACCGGCAAACGCCCAAGGGGCTGGCGTGCACCACTCTACAATTTCTCCAGACACTCCATCGACTACATGATCGACCAGGGTTTTGTCTACGACGCCAGCCTAATGGGAGATGATATTCCCTACATACTGCAAACCAAAACAGGGTCGGTGATCGAATTGCCCAGTCAATGGGCAATGGATGACTGGCCTCACTACACCCATGCCCCGGATATGCATTACATGATGCCCATTAAATCACCGGATGAAGCCATGAATGTTTTCATGTCCGAATTTGAGGCAATGTACCGAAACAACGGATTATGGGTGACGGTATGGCATCCATTTGTTTCCGGCCGCCTTGCAAGATGCGAACGCATCGGTCAGATGATAGAGGAAATGCAGAACCGGGGGGATGTCTGGTTTGCCACCATGGAAGAAATCGCGACGCACGTCCAGCGCTGTATTGACGATGGGTCATGGACTCCAAGAGTGGACCATCTTCCCTATTACGATGGCCCCATCCCGGAACTCAACGACGCGAACCTGGCCTAGAACAGACCCCGCGCAACCACGGGGCTGCCGGACAATACCCGTGGCTGCATGACAGCGGCCAGCCAGATGCTGTGCGGGGCCCCCTCCTTAGGCTTTGCGTCGGTTCCGGGCCCCCGCAAACCCGTTGGGCCCGGTCCGTGCATTAACTGCGCAGGTCGGACCTGCGGATCCCCTGGTCCACGAACTCGCCTCGTTGTTTTGCCATGGATGCCATCAATCTGAGCACGATACAGGCTGCCAGTTTTGCAGTGGTCCCGCTGACATCAAAGACCGGCGCGAGCTCTGAAATTTCAATCAGGCTAACAGCCTCCCTGTGGCCCAGCAACGTGGCGGTTTGCATCATTTCCCTGGATTCAAATCCACCGGGCTCGGCGGCCGTGACCCCAGGCGCCGCGGAAGCATCCAGGATGTTCATGTTGAAACTCAGATACTGGGCATCCGTACCGTTCCATACCTGGTCTGCCGCTTCATTCACCGCGGATCGAATGCCCATCTCCAAGACATCATCCATGGAGTGAAACCGGATTCCCCGTTCCCTCGCCAGTTCGACGTGGTCCTTGGGGTTCATGGAATTGCGTGCCCCGACATGAGCCATGTTGGCGGGATGGACATTGGGCAATTCACTCACCCTTGCAAGAGTACAGGGCGCGGCCATTTTTTCTCCCGCCCAGGAATCCGCCATTTCCAAATGGGCGCCGAAATGCATGTAACCCATTTTTTTGTCCTCGCCGATATGGTCAGACAATGCCTTGGCGGCGGAAATGGAGATGGAACGGTCGCCACCACAAATGATCGGGGTGACCCCTGAGGCCAGTACGGTTCGTACCGCCCGATAGATCCGGTCGTGGGCAAGTTCGGGCATGACTTTGGGCACCCGGACATTGCCGCAGTCCACACTGCTCCCTTCCAGGTCCACCTGGTACTCAAACCAGTAGGGAAAATATTCGTGACTGGCAACGCGGAAGGCCTGGGGGCCCTCTTCCGACCCGGGTTTTCCAACATTCCCTTCATCATAGGGTATCCCCATAAATGCAAACCGCGCGCCACTGTTCTTCAGAGCGTCGGTTTCCATGTCAATTTGCGGGGAACGCAAAAACGTGACCACCCCAAGGGATCTGAAATTTCCAGCTTCGCCCAATGGAGAAAAAAGGTGTTCGAATTTTTTTGCAGGGTTCATTGAATCAGCTCCCGTTGTAAGGTTGTTCCTGTCCGTTTCAGCAGGTTCAAAATCAGGGGGATTTCCCCTGATCACGCAAGGTTTTTGCCCGACTGCCGAGGTATTGGTACACCATGCAGCAAGCCAGTTTGATACTCATGTCGCTGACATCAAAATGGGGCGTCAGTTCCGATATTTCGAATATGTCCGCTCCATACGTGCCGGCAATACGGGCATGCTTTATGGCCTCTCTGGACGTAAGGCCGAATGTTTCCGGTGCCGTGGTGCCGGGCATGCAGCTGGCGTCCAGTGAATCCGTATCCCAGGACCAGTAAACGGCATCCGTGCCATCCCAGGCGAGATCGAAAATTTCCCGGGTACAAACTTCGATACCACGGTCCGCCACTTCCTGCATGGGTACCATGCGGACATTGTTGTCGATCCAGAAATCCACCCAGTCCTTGGGGTTCAACCCGTTGCGAGAACACATGTGCGCCATGTTCCGGCCATTGCAATTGGGCAAATCAAACGCCCGGGCTGGTCCCGAACAATTGGTATAGGGAGAACCCTCCCAGTCCGGGGCCGAATCCAGATGGCAATCAACATGGAGATAGCCAATGGTTCCGTTCCGGTGAAAATCAGACAAGGCCCTGGAGCCGGGTATCGGCACGGAGTGGTCCCCACCACAAAGGATGACCTTAGCACCACCTTCGAGGCATTCCGTCACGTACTGGTAAATATATTCATGGCTGCGCTCATTGTTTCCGGGAACAATGGGTATGTCACCACAATCCACCGGCCTGAAAAAAGTCATCAAATCAACATCGAACTCGAACATGTAAGGGGAATACTGTGTGGAGGCTTCACGAATTCCAGAAGGCCCCTGGGAGGTTCCAGCCCGTACCATTTGACCCTGGTCCCAGGGCACACCGAGAAAACAGACCCCGGCACCCATTTCCCGGATGGCATTGCGGTCCGGCGGACAATACGGTGCTCCCATAAAAGTCGAAAGACCGCGTGACTTGAATGCCCCGTTATGGAGGATTGGTGAGTGTATATGGTCATCTTTCCCGCTTTGCGCAGCCGGACCCCGGTGCTGGTGGGGAACAAATTCCCAGGTATACTGGCCGTTGTTGCTCATAAATACTCCTGTTGTTGAGGTTGTACTGTCAGTTTGATGGCTGCACGCTCCCATCCCGGGGACCGGCGATTGGACAGAACAACCTGCGGAAACCATGGTCTGTTCATGCAACCACCGTTGTGCAACGGACAGTACATGCATGGCGGAAAATGGAACATTTCATTTGACCCGAACACCCCATACAACGACAATCTAGCGTTGCTGATCCTGAGCCGAGGCACCCAAAACCGGGACTTTTCGGTTGATTCCCGTCTTGGCCCGGGTCTTCCGGTGCCGGTTAATCCAGTCCAGCCACTTGTCAACCCCTTCCCCTGTTGTGGCAGAAAGTTGAATGATTTCAATATCCGGATTGATCCTTTGGGCATATTCGATGCATCGCTTGACATCGAATTCCAGGTAAGGCAACAAGTCCACCTTGTTCAAAACCATGAGATCGGAAACGGCAAACATTTCCGGATATTTCAGTGGCTTGTCCTCCCCCTCGGTCACCGCGAGGATAGCCACCTTGTGGTCTTCTCCCAGGTCAAAGCTGGCGGGACAGACCAGGTTTCCGACATTTTCAACAAACAATACGCTTCCGGTCTCCAGAACCAGTTTTTCCAGGGCATGGCCCACCATATGGGCATCGAGATGACAGCCCCGTCCGGTATTGATCTGAATCGCTGTGGCCCCGGTTTCCCGTATTCGCTCCGCATCATGGACCGTTTCCTGATCTCCCTCAATAACGGCCAAGGCCACATCGTCCATGAGGGCACGGATCGTTGTGGTTAACAGGGTGGTTTTTCCCGACCCCGGACTGGATACCAGGTTGAGTGCCAGAACCCCCTTTGCGGTGAGATATTTTCGGTTGTGTTCAGCGTACCCATCGTTCTTGGACAAAATGTTCCGCTCGATCCGCACCATTTCGGTTTGACTGAGTCCGACTACATGTCCCTGGGCTGGCCCGGTCCCAAAATGCAGGTCAGACTGCCGGTTCCCATGGCCCCCGTGGTCCTGGGAACCGGCATGTTCGTGGTGATGCTCATGGAGATGCTTGTGAGAATATCCATGGGAATGTTCATGGGAATGTTCATGGGAATGTTCATGGGAATGTTCATGGCCGGAAGAATGGCCATGACGGTGAACGGGATCAGGGTGAGCAGGATTCTCTATTCGTGTTTCACCATTCCCACATCCGCAGATATTGCACATTTTCGACTCCCCTGTTGGACATTGAACCCTTGGGCTGGAATCCTGGTTTATTCCAGTATCTAAAGAATAAATAAACCATGATATTCTGTTTGGATACGCTAACAAGTGTATTGGCACTTGTTATCGATGTCAAACTTCAAACCATTGAATATTACGAACCCATGTATACTTAACTGGAAATATAGAATAATAAGTTTATTATCAGAGATATTTTTACGAACTTCGTAATTTGACCTGCCTCGGAGCAATGCATGAAAAAACAGAAAACCCCTGTGCGACCCCGGCCCATCGCCCGCACACGCAAAGAGAAGAAATCCGAAAGGAGCATTGCCAAACTGGTTCCACGCACCCTTCTTTCCGATCCATTCAATCGGGAAATCATCAAAAGACTCCAGGAAGATGGAAGGCTGCCCTACTCCACTATCGCCCGTGACCTCGACGCCTCAGAAGGAACGATACGCAACCGGGTGAACCAGATGGTGGATGCCGGAGCACTGCGCATCGTCGCCGTCGCGGACCCCATGGCGCTGGATCATGCCGGCTATGCGTTTATTGGGTTGACATTGGCCGCAGGGGCAGAACCCAGAGCGGTGGCCAAACCGTTTGTAGACCGTGAAGAGGTTTTATTTGTTCTGTTTGCCGGCGGACACTACGACCTGTTGATAGAAGTGCTGTGCAAGACCTACGAGGACCTGAGAGATTTCATTCTTGAAATGTGCTACGGCCAGACGGATATTGACAGCGTTGTGCCCATGATCGGACTTGAAGTATTCAAATATCAGCTCAAATGGGATTACCAGCAGTGGTCCTGAACCAAGACAAGGACAAGGAAAGCCCGGGGCATTCCCCGGTTTCGACCCCCCCGGACTGAACACCGGTTCCATCGGGACTGGCCGGACCGATGGCGACCCCGTCTTCGGAAAAGTAAAACCCGGCCTCCCGGGATTGCAGAAACAGGACATGGGCTCGTCTGGAGCCTACTCCCGAGCCGGGCCGGGTCAACAGCGAGACCCCCTTACCATGGTCCGTGCATGCCCCGGTGGTTCAACGCCCGGGATGACCTATTTATTTTCCAGACAACGGGCCCGGTGACCCAGTTTTCCTTCTGTCGTCAATGTCCCCAACACATCCAGTACGATTCTGCACGCAAGTTGGGATGTATTCTGATTGACATCGTACGGTGGCGCAACTTCCACCACTTCCATCCCACACAACCCTTCCCGGGCAATCAGCCGCACCAGCTCCAATGCTTCCCGGGGCATCAATCCACCGGGTTCGGGTGACCCGGTACCCGGCGCAAAACCCGGATCAATGGAATCAATATCGAATGAAAGATAGACGGCTTTCGCATTTTTCCAGGCAAGGTCCAGCGCCATTTCCGCCGCCTTCTTGATGCCCAGCTCCTCTATATCGGTCATCGTCATCACGCTGGAACCCCGTTCCCGTGCAATCGCAGACCCGGGCCTTGAACCGTACCAGCCACCAATCCCCATTTGTACCAGATTCTTGGGGGGGCAGTTGGAAAGTCCCACATCGTGCATGTGACTGTGGGAATGATGCGAAGTCGAGACATCTTTCCCTTCGTGTCCATGGCCATTCGATGTCCAGAACCAGGGGGTGGTGTGCATCCGCTCGTCCATGTCCATTTCCTGCATGTCAATGTGACGGTCAATGTGGATAATTCCGACATTACCATCAATATGGGGGGCGATTCCACGCACATTGGGGTATCCAAGACTATGATCTCCCCCCATCAAAATGGGGAATACGCCGGAGGTATAAATATGTGAAACCGCTTTGGTGACCTGGTCGAATGTTTTTTCGATATTCCCGGGAATCACAAAGATATCTCCAGCGTCGCACAGGTCCAGTTCTTCCTGGATATCCACCGCCCCATCCACCGAGTATCCATCATACAGGGCCGAAATCTGGCGGACGGCCTGGGGACCGAACCGGGCACCAGGACGATAGGTCGTCCCGGTATCAAACGGGATTCCGACATAGGCCGCTTCGTATTCACCCACTCTGCGGATATCTTCGCAATAGGGGGCTTTCATGAAGGTATTGATTCCGGCAAATGCCGGTTGGTGGCCGCGACTGAACAGCGAGATCGTTCTGTCGTGTATGGAATCAGCCGCCTCCAGACCCAATTCCAGACCACGTTCGATCTCCTGCTGCTGCTTGGTCTGGGAAATCCCTTCCAGTCTTTTCAGATTGCGGTTTCCACGCAGTTCACCGGTTTTTTTGTCAGGCATAATACCCCTCTTCAAGATTCGATTCAGTGAACGTATTCACCAACAATGCGGTATCCGGGAATCGGGCTCATTCAGCACCCAGCCGGCCGATCCACTTGTTCGACGTATACCGGTCACCGACTCCATCCGCCTGTAACGCCTCCAGGATGGATGAATCCAGCCCCGCATCAGAGTCCGCCTTGTTATCCATCACCCCGGCTTCGATGTAAATATCCCCGAAAAGATCCCAGGTTTCAAGGAGGTATCCGGGAGTACAGTCCGGGGCGCCGCCAAACAATTCATTGCCCCAACCACTGGGTTCTGGTGGAGCGGGATCAATATTTTCGGGCATGCTCGCACACACCGGGGCACCCCCTGCTCCAAATGCCCCGAGGTTCTGGTCAAGGTTCAGCATGACCGCCCCGTTTTGAGTTAACCGAACATCGCTGACCGGCCAATCCAGTCCGGTGGCGATGATTTCATTTCCTTCCTCCGGATTTTCTTTCCACCAGTCCACCGCTTCAAACCAGGCCCGCAACAGTTCCTTCGCCGTCTCCGGGTTTTCACTCAACCATTGGGTATTACAGGCTATGGATTCCGATATCAGCCCCCGTTCCCATGTCTTGTCCGAGCGGCTGGTTTTCAGGACACGGGACCCAGGCCTGTCCAGGGATTGTTTTGAGAATGGGATATAGTTGACATCAATATCCAGTGCACCACTGACAAAAGCGGCGGCACTGTCCTGAGGAAGCAGGATGCTGTGCGACAACTGGTCATACGCAATTCCCGCCTTCTTCAGCGTCAGCAGCATCCACATGTGATTGAGAAAAGCGTAATCCGCCCCGTAGCTTTTTCCCGGGAAATCATCCACCGAAGCAATGCCTTCAGAAACAACCATTTCATCCAGACCATAGGACATTGCCGGAATCGCGATCACCTTCACCGGAACATCCGCAGCGGCAGCGACGACCAGTGAATCCAGGGTATTCATCATGCACTGTAGTTCCGTACCGGATATCGCTGCATTTTTCGCGGTAATGTCTTCGATGATCTGCACCTCAAGGTCCACCCCCTTCGCCAACCCCTTTTCCTGGACAATATACCAGGGGGCATAGGGAGAAAACGAAATGATGGCGATGTTTACCTTTTCATTCGCAAAGACACTACCGGGTTGGACGGTGATGACCAGCATCACCACGAATAAACACAAATTATACAGTTTTTTCATAACCACCTCCGGTTTTCAACATGATTCAATGACACCCCAGGTGCTTGAATCTGATTCAGCCACGGTTCCCATCCCCTTTTATGGTCCTTTTCGATGACAAGGTTTCTACACCTCACAACGGGGCCGCTTCAACTGAATCAGGACCACACCCAATACTGTCTGGTATACTTAATCACAGATGAACAGGGGGAATAAACCCCCGTTTTTGCATTTATAACATAGATTTTATCAATGTTTAGTCCAGATTCCGGGAATATGCCTTACGGGAAGGTCTGGGATACAGCTTGAAGGGTGCCAAAAGATTATGACGATTACACGCACCAAATTCGCCCGGTCCCTGGACTGGAACCTGCTGAAGACTTTCAATGAAATTGCCCAGGCCAAGGGAGTGACAGCCGCTTCCATCGCCCTGTCACGAAAGCAATCCACCATCAGCCACTCCCTGAAAAGGCTTGAGAGTGAGCTTGGAGTCCGACTTTGTATTCGGGGTCCGGCGGGTTTCAAGCTGACGGACGAAGGCCAGATTCTCATCGAATACTGCAACAGCATTTACAGTAAAGTGGATGAAATTCCGAACAAGCTGGACAACCTCTCGGAAGAAATTCATGGGCAGTTAAAAATCCAGATGATCAGCAACCTGGTAAGCCCGGAACTGGATGAAATTTTCAGTCGCTACATTCGCCGCTATCCCTATATTGAGCTGGACATCGATATTGTTCCCTGGGAGGGGATATCAACCGCCATCCTGAGAAACAATATTGACATTGGCATTGCTCCCGTGAGCACCCGGCACCGGGAATTGAACTACAACCATCTGTTCAGGGAAAAACACCGGGTCTATTGCAATTCGGATCATCCTCTTTTTGGGAAGACCGAAAATAATTTCATGGCACTGTCGAAAGAAAAATTTGTTCTCACGGGGAATGACGAACCCGAACAACTGACCAAATTCCGTCTAAAGTACAATCTGGGTCATCAGACCGGCGGGATTTCCTCCAGCCTGGAAGAAGCGAAACGTTTAACCCTTTCGGGTGCCGGAATCTGTTTTCTCCCCGAAGGGTTCACTGAAAGAGAAGTGCGGCAAAATGTACTATGGCCGATCACCCCGGTGCTGAACACACTTACACTGGATATCTACATCATTACCCACCCGAAAATACCGGAACGCCTGGCCCTGCAGTACTTTCTTGACGAAGTCGTGAGACCATGGAATCAACCCCCTGATGAGACGACCCGGGCAGGGCAAACCGGATCAGAAAAAAGAGAGCCGTACCGGCCAAAAGCGCTTTGAGGCAGGATTTTCTGTACAATCGGGAAAGTCACCCTTGATCCTTGTTTCAGAAACAGGCTGATCGCCATGCGAATTGCAGACCACTGGTTTGAGAGAAAACAGGTGGATGAAGAAATCACGTTGTTGTGGGAGCCCATGGTCGACCCCGTATTGCGTTGCAATATTTGGCATGTGCGGGGCCGGGACCGGGATTTGCTTGTGGATACCGGCCTGGGAATATGCAGCCTGAGAAAAGCCGCACGTGACCTCCTGCAAAAAGACATCATCGCTTTGGCGACACACAGTCACATGGACCATATGGGAGGAATGCATGAGTTCAATGTCCGAATCGGCCACCGCGAAGAACAACACGCAATGGCTCACCCCGTGGCTTTCGGATCACTGTCAGCGAAGGATTACGACCCCTCGTTTCTTCAATATATGACCGAGGTCGGTTATCCCCTGAAAGAGGAACTGATAACCGCCTATCCATGGGAGGGGTATGATCCGTCCCGCTACACGGTACAGCCAGCTGCACCGACATGGCTGGTGGAAGAAGGCGATGTCGTTGACTTGGGCAATCGTGTCTTTGAGGTGCTGCACCTGCCGGGACACTCCCCGGGGAGTATCGGGTTGTGGGAAAAATCCACCGGCATTCTTTTTTCAGGCGATGCGGTCTATGACGGCCCCCTGCTTGATGGGCTTGAAGATTCCAGTGTTTCGGAATACGTAAAAACCATGGAGCGACTGAGGTCACTGCCGGTCAAGGTCGTTCACGCGGGCCATGACCCCAGTTTTGACCGAAGTCGCCTGCTTGAGATTATTGAATCGTACCTGGAAAGCAGATCGGATTAACCAGACGGCTCACCCACGCATCCCATTCCAGGGGGTTGTCAGACACTGCGAAAAGAGCGTTGCAACGGGTAACATACCCCGTTGCAACGCCATGATCTTGACCGAAAAGGAGCGGTCATACGCCCCATTAGTACAGTCTGAGGTATTCCTGTACCTCCCAGTCGGTCACCGTCTGGTGATACCGCTCCCATTCATCGGTCTTGTATGCGAGGATTGAATTCAGCAGGGTTTTACCCAAAACCTTCTCTGCCAATTCACTTTGACCCAGCTGTTCCGTCGCTTCCAGCAAATTTCTCGGCAAGCGAGTCAACGAACGCTTTTTCTTCTCCTCTTCATCCATGACATACAAATCTTCATCCAGGGATGGGCCCGGATCGATCTTGTTGACCAATCCCTCTACCGATGCAGCCAACATCATACCCAGCCCCAGGTACACGTTCATACACAGGTCCGCCGCCCTGTTTTCAATGGCAAACCGGGCCTGGGGAAGGCGCAACATCGCCGAGCGATTGTTTTGGCCATATGCCATGTGCGTGGGTGCCCAGGTAAAGGTACCACCTTCGAATCCACCAACCCTTGGCACCAGCCCATTGTAGGAATTCACAGTGCAGCAAGCGATGGCAGTAATGGCCGCACCGTGCTTTAAAATTCCGCCCAACGCATGAAACACCTCTTCACTCCATTCCCCATTTTCGCCTTCATAAATATTCACACCCAAATTATCCGTTCGTTGAATCGACGTATTCATATGGGCACCGGAACGCCAGTCCCCGGTGGTGGGTTTGGGCATAAACGTAGCGAACATGCCGTGTTTCTTGGAAATCTCCTTAATCAGCACGCGCAGGAAGACCAATCGGTCTGCCATATCCAGAACGTCGGTATAATGGAAATCCAGCTCGAATTGGGAATACGCACCTTCTGCCACCACATCATGCATATTCCAGCCCAGGTCCTCGACAATATCGATCAGTTCCCCCAGAAAGGCCATGGAATCCGTCGTATATTCCACATCATACCCAAAGGCCTGCCGGCGGGGTCGCAATCCCTGCCCTGGCAACGGATCATCATCGAATGCCTTGACAGGCTGGCCATTTTCATCCCAAGTCATGACGATAAATTCGGGTTCGATCCCGGCGTACATCGCATAGCCCTGCTCTGCGGCATCTCGCACCGCCCGTTTGAGCGTCTGTCGCGGACACAGATTGTACGGCTTTCCTTCCCACCACAAATCAGCAAACACCCACGCAATGGTTCTGTCCCAGGGACAAATCACCAAGCTGTCCAGGTCGGGCAAGGAAATCTGGTCTGAATCGGCTGGCCCAAGGTCCGGTACGAATGAAACCGAATGAACCGCAAACTGGGGTCCTTTCCCCATACACAACAATTCGAAATCACTCATGGGGACGGGTTTGGTCTTCGGAATGCCGTGCATATCGATCCAGCAAGAGAAAATATACTTGACTCCAGCCTCTTCAAGTTTCTTTTTTTCCTGGGCTACACGTTTTGGGTCCGGAAGCGCATCCTCGTAATTTTCGTGGTAAATATTGCTCATTCAACTTTTCTCTGGATTGAAGGTTTGTAATGAATTCAGGTGTGGTCAGTGAACACCCTAAAGCCTGCCATTTTGGCAGAAATATTTTATCCCAGCACCTGTGGTTGGATAGTCATGGCTTTAAAACGGGAGATTGTGGACGGCATTGGAAGATATTTTCAAACTTTATATCAAACTCCCGGTCATCACCCGGTCAAGTCGGTCTTCAAGAAACACCTTTCCCGATTTTTCCCAACCAGAACAAAACGTCTTTCACCAATATTCCCGGGCATCCGCCCCAACCAATTTTCCTGTACGCGAAGTAATATATCGCTATATTATGAATAATTCAATTAATTAATTGAATTATTACTGATAAATTAATATTTATATATTTTATTGATTATTACATAAATTTGATTGGCCGGCACAGGGATTTCGAGAATGCCCATACCCGTGACAACTCCCCAATCCGGGCAGTCAGAACACCATAAACAACGAGTACGAGGACTCCGCAGACTCCCCTCAATTACGTCCGATTCAGTGGACCATCACACGCTTGCCGAATGCTTACGAAATATCAAGGCTCAATCACGCCGCTTCACCACCCGCTGTGTACGCTTCACGACGTCCGTTACCAAACGCCATGCAACAACTCGCTCCCGGCTGGTGGGCTACACCCTCATTTCAGGATAGCGGCGGGTCTCGTGCAGGATTGCACTTCAGAGTGGAGGTGGGGGTCCTGAACAACTTCGTCCATACCCCCAGCTCCTGTCCCGGCTGAAACAGGTTTTTATCCCTCATTGTCGGCACCGGGATCTAGCTGATTGTGGCAAGCCACCACATGATCCGTTGAAATTTCTCTCATTCGGGGAGGTTGACTGGCACAGCGATTGAGGGCTCGCGGACAACGGCTCTCAAATGCACAACCCAGGGGAGGAGAAATCGGCGAAGGAATCTCACCCTCGAGAAGTTGTCGAGGGCGTTTGCGCTCAACAACGGGATCGGGGACCGGCACAGAGGATATAAGCGCACGGGAATACGGGTGAAGCGGTTTGCGAACCAACCGGTCTGATGGCGCGACTTCGGCCATGCGACCAAGATACATAACAAGGGCACGGTCGGCGAGATGCTTCACCAGGCTCAGGTCATGCGTAATAAGAATAAGAGATAACCCAAACTCGTTCTTCAAATCACATAGCAGGTTCACGACTTGCGCCCGAACGGACACATCCAGGGCAGCAACGGGTTCATCGCAGATGATGAGCTTTGGCTTCAATATAAGTGCCCGGGCGATTCCAACCCGTTGGCACTGGCCCCCGGAAAATTCGTGGGGGTAGCGATTAACCAGATTGGGAAGCAATCCGACTCTCTCCATCATGGTCCCTACCTGGTGTGATACTTCTGATGATGACAGGTTGGGATGATGGGTCTGCAACGGCTCACCAATGATCCTGCCCACGGTCATCCGTGGATTCAGCGCTGACAGGGGATTCTGAAAAATCATTGTCATGTCACCACGAATGGCATACCGCGACCGTTGGCTTACCGTGGCGAGGTCCTTCCCTTTCCAATAGATTTTTCCAAAGGTCGGCTTCACGGTCCCGACGATTGAACGTGCAAGCGTTGTCTTGCCCGAACCGCTTTCACCGACAATACCCAGAGACTCCCGTTCTTTCAGACAAAAGGAAACCCCGTCTACGGCGGACAATATCCGGGGCGCAGACCACGGCCAGCTCCCCTGTCCGGGGACGGTAAAGTCAATCTTGAGATCCTCGACTTTCAGCAGCGGTTTCACGGCCGGCTACCTCCGTGCCTTTTAAAGCAAGCCCATGATCGCGCGCCGGATCGGCTGACCCCCGGAATCCGTGTGGAACATTCCTGGTCTCCAAGCGGACAGCGGGGATGGAAAGGGCAGCCTTCCAACAGGGGGCCCAACATGTTCGGCGGGTTTCCGGAGATTGAATACAGCTCGGAGACGTCGCGGTCGAGGCGGGGAACCGCTTCAAGAAGCGCGGCAGTATAAGGATGAACCGGAGCAGTAAATATACCTTCGGTCGGTGCGGTTTCCATCACCCTCCCGCCATACATCACCATGACCCGGTCACTGCATCCTGCCACCAAACCAAGATCATGGGTAATCAGCAAAATGGTCATGTCATAAGCCTGTCGAATGGACTTCAGCAACTCAACAATTTGTGACTGCATGGTGACATCAAGTGCGGTAGTCGGTTCGTCAGCAATCAGTATTCTGGGTCGACAAAGCAGCGACATGGCTATCATGATACGTTGACGCATCCCCCCTGAACATTCATGCGGGAACTGGTCAAACCGGATTTCCGCGTCCGCTATGTTGACCGATTTCAACATTTCAATGCACTGAAAGCGTGCTTCGGATTTTGACAGTTTTTGATGCAACCGGAGTACTTCTGTCATCTGGCTTGAAATTCGTTTGTACGGATTCAGCGAGGTCATCGGGTTCTGGAAGATCATCGCGATATCTCTGGCCCGGACCTGGGCCATTGAGGCCTCGCAAAGACCCAGGATTTCTTTCCCGTCAAACCGGATCGAACCCGCCGCGTATGCACCTCGGGCAAGCAGCCCCATGATCGCAAACGCAGTCTGGCTCTTGCCCGAACCACTTTCCCCGACGATAGCGAGTATTTCCCCCCTGCGCAGACTGAAACTGATGTCGTTGACGGCGTGTACAGGGCCATCTGCAGTCGAAAAGGTGACCGAGAGATTTCGGGTCTGCAGCAGGTCCACTTACCGATCGTCCTTGGGGTCCAGTGCATCACGCAAACCGTCCCCAACAAAGAAAAATCCCAAAAGCGTGCTGATGAAGAAGAACAGCGGAAAACCGATTTGCCATAGAGTGCCGTACTGCATTTGAGAGGCACCGCTGTTAATCAGTGCTCCCAGGGAGGTATTTGGTTCCTGGACTCCCAGCCCGAGAAAACTGATGAAACTTTCATACAAAATCATGTTGGGAATCAACAGCGTCGCATAGACAATCACCACCCCCAGAAGATTCGGAATGATATGACGCCATATGATTATCAGCGGTGAAATTCCAGTGACCACGGCATGTTCCACGAACTCTTCCTGCTTAAGACTTATGGTCTGGCCACGGACGATTCGCGCCATATCCAGCCATGAAACCAGCCCTATTCCGATAAACAGGAGAATCACTGACCGTCCAAAAACCATCAACAGCAAAATTAGTACAAACATGAATGGAATGGACATCAATATATCAACGATTCGCATCATAATACTGTCTGTAACCCCACCAATGTATCCGGACACGGTGCCATAGAATGTCCCCACGATCACGGCAACCAGCGCACCGAACACACCTACCATCAATGAAACACGGGCTCCCATTGCAGTGCGAACAAAAATGTCTCTCCCCAATTCATCGGTGCCGAAAAAATGCCCCATCTCCAATGAGGGGCGCCCTTTCAATTGAACATCCCCAAGCACATTCCAATCGATCGATTCTCCTGACCATCCACTTGAAACCGGTGCAAACAGTGCGTAGAGACAGATCAGTGCGAGAAGAACCGTACTTCCGATTGCAGCATGATTGCGCATGAACCGGGCCCGGGAATCCTGCCAGAGTGATCGCCCATCAGACGAAGTCACTCTGCTTGCGGCATCGACACGCGCCTGGACGGGAAAAATCATTCTGCTTTCTGATTGCCCATCAATAGCGGATCCGGGGGTCTATCCAGGCGTAGAGCACATCCACAACCAGGTTGAACGTGACCGTCAGACAACCGGTAAGAATGGTGATTCCCATTATGAGTGGATAGTCACGATTGATGGCTGCATTCACAAAAAACTGTCCGATTCCCCCTGTCGAAAAATACATGTCAATAACCACGGAACCGGTAATCATGCCAACAAAGGTCGGGCCGAGATAGGAAACCACCGGAAGCATGGCCGGCTTCAGGGCATGAAAGAATATGACCCGGCCAAACCCCAGGCCCTTGGCACGGGCCGTAAGGATAAAGTCGGCATTGAGCACTTCCAGCATGGATGACCGGGTGATGCGGGCAATGGATGCCATAAAACTGGTGGAAAGTGCAATGACCGGCATGATCAGGTAAGGAAGCTGGCCACCTTGCCAACCGCCTCCCGGCAACCAGCCCAGCCAAAGCGTGAAGACCAGAACCAGTATCGGAGCCATCACAAAATTGGGCAGTGCTTGGGCACCGATCGAGACACCGACTGCCAAATAGTCCAGCCAGGTATTTTGCCGAATAGCCGCCGCAACACCGAGAGTCACTCCGACCAGTACGCTAACCAGAAAAGCCAGGAAACCGTAGGTCAGTGTGACCGGAAAACCCTGCAGAATAATATCGGTGACCGTGCGGTCCTGATAGGCAAACGATGGCCCAAAATCAAATTCAGTGATAATCCGCCAGACATAGCCCAGTATCTGTTCCGCAAGCGGCCGGTCCAAACCATATCGGGCTTCAATGTTCGCAAGCACATCGGGTGGCAGGGGTCGTTCTCCAACAAAAGGGCTGCCTGGAGCCGCTACAATGAGCAGGTAAGAAAAGATGACCAGGGCTAAAATGGTCGGAATGCCGACCAGAATACGTCGGATAATGTAGGCAATCATACCCTAATTCATAGAACTGTATTCCTTCGTCCGGTAAAGATCTTTCGAATACCACTGCTTCTGGACATTGTCATATGGCCACCCCTTTATATCGGGTTTCAGCATGAACACACTGGAATAATGATAGACAGGAATGATGGCCATTTCATCTGCCAGGATGGTTTCGACTTCACTGTAATGGGATTGAGGATCCACCTGTTTCTTGGCTTCCTCCATCAGATGATCCACTTGGGAATTGGAAAATCGCCCGCTGTTAACCGTATTGCCACTGGTCATGACATCGAGAAATGTCGAGGCCTCATTGTAATCGCCACACCAACCTGCCCGGGCCAAATCAAACTGTTGGCTGGAACGAATATCCAGATAGGTTTTCCATTCATAATTAACCAACTCGACCTCAATTCCCAGTTTTTGTTTCCACATCTGGGCGACAACCGTCGCAATCAGTTTATGGGCTTCTGATGTGTTATAAATAAACCTGAACTTGAGATTGGATTCCCTGCCATATCCGGCTTCCTGCATCAGGCTTTTCGCTATGGAATCCCGGTTTGCCTGGGATAGTTTGAGATAGTCTATCTCGGGCATCTTGAACCCCGCAGTGGCCCAGTGCGTGAAGTTGTAGGCGGGATACTGCCCCCCCTTGAGTACACTTTTGACGATCACATCTCGGTCAATGGCATAGGACAGTGCCTTCCTGACACGTGGGTCCCGCAATGCAGGATGTCCGGAATCCGTATGGTTGATGGCAAAATAGTAACTACAAAGGATCGGCACCGATTTGGCTTCATCAGGGTAGGAGGCAACCAAATTTGGGTACTGGCCGGACGGCACCCCGGTCATATCCAGTTCACCCGCCAAATATCGGGTCAGGGCCAGATTCTCGTCATTGACCACCTTTCCGATCACTTGTTCT
Source organism: Candidatus Poriferihabitaceae bacterium (assembly GCA_965214055.1). GTDB lineage: Bacteria > Pseudomonadota > Gammaproteobacteria > Arenicellales > Poriferihabitantaceae > WTGA01. The sequence continues at coordinate 2,130,055 of OZ243931.1, read as the reverse complement.
ATGAATGTCGCCTTGTTGTTCCAGTAATGGGGATTCCGTTCACGGGTATGGTATTCCTTCGGCACATGTTCGGTCAGGGTGTAAGCACCATTCGAAACGATGTTTTCAGGTCGGGTCCAAGCGGTCCCGTACTTCTCAATCGTGGCGCGATGGGTTGGAAAAAAAGTGGCATAGGTCGTCATTTCCGGAAAATAAGGCAATGGCTGTTCCAGATGAACCTCCAGCGTGTAGTCATCCACTGCAGTGACTCCAAGGTCCGCCGGTAACTTTTCCCCGGCGATGATTTCCGAAGCATTTGAAAGCATGCTGAGTCCCACGTACCAAGCATAAGGTGAAGCCGTTTCCGGGTCGACTGCCCGTCGCCAGGCATAGACAAAATCATGCGCTGTCAGGGAGTCTCCATTCGACCATTTGGCCGTATCACGCAGGTGAAAGGTATAGGTTCTGTTTGCGTTGGTAATGGCATGTCTTTCCGCCACTCCAGGGACCAGATTGCCTTTAGCGTCCTGATTGTACAGGCCTTCAAACAAATCCCGAAGAACATCGAACCCTTCAGAATCCTGATTCAACTGTGGGTCCAAAGTCGGGAACTCGTCCAGCATGCGATAGGAAAATACCTGGTGATCCGAGAGTTCCTCCCCGGTTTCCGGATGGAACGAACCTGCCTGGAGAGTGCCAGCAGAAATTCCGCCCATCATGCAAAAAATTAGAAACGAAGAAATAATATGGCGAGGCAAGCAACACATGGACAATCAAAATCCTTGCTGATTAGGGTAGTAAACCGGGAACGATATGAGTATATCGCACCCCCACATCAGTTTGAAGGTGCAACACCCGTTGTAACTTGTAGCGCATGGGTTCCTGTGCAAGCTGACGTACTACGTTGAGTGGCCCCTGCGCCGCCGCCTGGGCCGCTCCGCGGAAAATGTTGTGCACAACATTTTCCGCGAGACCGCTCTGGCTGCTACCAACCGAAATCGACAACTGTTGGGTGGGATTCGCACCCACCGGGAAAACGCGCCTTAATCACGGCAAATGCCATCTATGGTTCATAATAAGTTGCTGCGATGTCAACGATGTCGTCAGGCCCATTCGACCTCTTGGACCCAAGAGACCGGGCCATCCCCAACACCGCCAAGCTTCCAACCCCATTGGAAATGCAAGACAATTGAACGCATGATCTCTGAATAACAGCGGGGGTGAACGCTTACTTGAACCAAAATATAGGTATTATTTTTATGATTTTTTACAATGAGATGGAACTGAAAATAGGAGCAAAACCTCCGATCTGCTGATTACGAATCATGTTCGAATAGGTCCGATTCCTGACCGCCCCATTGGTTGATGACCGGTTCAGGGAGGGTCGTCTGGGTGCCTTGTGTGGGCACCCCGCATCGTTGCCAAATGCTCAGTCTATTATTCATTAATAGGTTTCGGCACGGCTATGAGCATGAGTACCACGATGAAAGTCATCAGTGCGTATTCCTCCAAGGGAGGAACGACGAAAACGACGACAGTTGCCAATCTGGGCGGTCTCCTGGTTGATCTTGGTTTCCGCACCCTTCTCATTGATGCGGACAACACGCAACCTTCCCTGTCTTCCTATTACCCGTTGACCCATCAGGCTCCTGACGGTCTTGTCAGGCTCATCAAGTCACGGGAAATCGTGGACGACCTGCTCTCTCATACCATCATTGAGGGATTGGACATCGTTTATGCGGACGATCACAAAAAGGAACTGTCATCTTTCATCAATGATGCCGCGGATGGCCGTCTTCGCATAAAACGGGCGATCAAGGAGTTCCAGGACCACTGTCCGGACAAATATGATTTCATTCTCATTGATACACGAGGCGCGAAGGGTGTGCTGGTGGATTCTGCACTCATTGCAAGCGATATCATATTTTCTCCCATTCCCCCTGACAAGATATCCGCCACGGAATTTCATCGCGGAACGGTAAGGCGCCATCGTTCGATCGCCGATTCGGTCCGGTTCATGAATATGGAGATTGGGCCAATTTTCGCGTTTCTGTGCCGCGTCGAGCGGACCCGGGACGCACAGGCCATTACGGAGGGAATCCGGCATTTATCCGAAGATATCGACGATATCTATCTTCTGGATACCGAAATTCCCCACTCCACTGCGTATAAATCTGCGGCCACCTCACAAACCCCCATTCATCGGTTTGACAAAGGCAAGTACAAACGGATCCGAAACGGAGCGGATACCATGAACCAACTGTGGCAGGAAATCATGGACTTATATCAATCTTTAAACCCGATTGCCGTACTGCCTGTTCCAGGAAGAGAGGTATCCCATGACGAATAAACAATCCGGTCCACAGGCGATTGCGAAACTGTTGAAGGCGGAACGATTTGAATCCACCGGAAATTCCCGGGTGGTTGAAGACCCGGCGGAACCCACGCTGATGGTATTGCCGCTGCAATCCATTGAGCCCAGTACACACAATCCCAGGACTTCTCGCAATCCCCGTTTCGAGGAAATCAAGGGATCCATTACCAACCTCGGCGGCTTGATTACCACCCTGACGGTCACCAGGATGCCGGGTGAAGAGGTGTATCGGCTGGATGCGGGGGGCAATACCCGCCTGGCGGCCATCAAGGCCGCCTATGAGGAGACCGGCGATGAACGACTTGGGACCCTCACGGTGCTGTTCAAACCCTATGGTGGCGAAACCGCCATCCTGGTGAATCATCTCATTGAAAACAGCCTGCGAAGCGACAATACGTTTATTGAGAAGGCGGTTGCCATCCAGCAGACCATGGATTTGCTGGTCAAGGAAAAGGAGATTCCGGATCCTGAAAAGATATCGCCAAGAAAATGGATTGCCATGATCGGTGAAGACTACGGCTACCCGATACACAGGTCTGCCTTCCTTGGCTACCAATATGCACTGACGCGGTTGGCTGAGACAATTCCGAATGCGCTGAATTCGGGCATGGGAAAACCGACCGTGCTCCGTATTCAGCGCATGGAAAACACCTATCGAAAATATTGTGAAGAGCATGCACTGACGGGCGAACAGTTCGAGGTTGTTTTTGAACAGGCACTGTCGAGTTGCGACACTGACCATCTGTTCGATGTCAATCAGTTTGAACATGCCCTGCTGGACGAGATCAGCCAGCATACCGGAAATGATGCCGATTCCATTGCACTGGAAATGCCCGGCGCAACCACGCCGGTTGTGGGGAATGTACAGACAGATTCCGGGTCGGCCTATCCACCCATCCCGTCAGAGCAGGATGAAGCTGCTGCCCACCCGGGACTTCACGGACCAACTCCGCCTGGACAGATCGACCACGGGGAAATCAGTTCCGAAGAGACCGCCCGGCCGTCCAGCATTGCGACACCGATCGGGCTGGCTCTGGTCAAGCGCGAAATTTACCAGGCGGCCCGTGATTTTGCCAAGCCGTTCGAGTTGTACGACCTGGTTACGGCCACGGAGTTTGGGTACGGGTTTTACATCGAGTATCCGCCAAAGCGACTGGGAAACGAGTATCAGTCGGCCTGTTGGTGGTTTCTGCTGCATCTTTCAGAAATATTGCTGCAAAGAGATCCATTTTCGTGGTTGTCTCAGGATTCACTGTTCGGGGTCCTGCTGAAACAGTTTTCAACCGAAGGCAAGGCGGGGCTTTTCAGTAAATTCAGCACCATTGTCGGTCATCCCGCCGACATCGGGGAATGGGTCCCCAGTCTGCTGACCCATCCGGATGGAGCCATGGACAGCCTGTCGAGGTTGCTTGTACAGGTACATCGGGTTCGACAGGAAGAGCAGGAACCCGGCAATGGGTAATACAGGGATGGCGGAGGACAACTTCCTGAACGATACGAACAGCACCCTTGCCGGGATGCTGCTGTTCAGCATGAAACAGGCGGCATTGGCCGATAACGATGCGCTCAGGAAGATCGGATTTACGCCGGAATTGATCCGACTTCTCCAAACCATGGAGATGGAGGACATTGCCGAGTATGCCCGGTATGGGTCTCGGTATCTGCACATTTCCATTGACCCGAAGCGATTTGAGCAGATTCACAACATCATCCATGCCAGTACCCTGGAGCGGCAATTGATCAATAACCTGATCAGGGCTCATATTTCCTACCAGTTTCTGCGCGACCAGTTTGGCATGACATCCAATGAGATTCGCGTTCGCAAGACCCGGCTCAGGATAGTCACCAAAGCCGGCCGGGGCAAGGCGCTGACCGACCGGGAAATCGCGGCCATTTACCAGTCCTTCAAGAAGGAAGGCGTAATGGCGGCATCGAGGAGCCTCGCTCACTGGTATCCGGAACTGATTCTCGCCATCTCCCAGATAACCTGCATTGATGCCGGCAAGGTCGCCCGTCTGATCAGTGCGCAGGAGGCAGAAAATCGATTATGAACGACATGTCCAATGACCAGCTGGTATTGATTGGGGATCACCATGAATCCATTCCTGTACTACTGGTTGCGGACCCGGACCTGTCCAGCAACGACAAAATACTGTGGCAGGTATTGAGAATATCCATTCAACGGAACCAGGGGCACATCACCATGCCCGCACAAAGTGACATGGCGACCATGATGGGGATAACGAAGAAAACGGTGATCGCATCGCTGAATACGCTGCGGGTGACCCGCTGGTTGTCAGTTCAGCATCAATTCGATGAAGCCGGCAGGCAGATCAGAAACATTTATGCCATCCATACCCGACCCGCCAGTCTCAGCGATGCGATCGCGTTGGATGACCACTACCCCGTTTTGTTGAGAAAGTGTGCCAATGAAGGTCAGGGACGAACCAGTCATCTGGCTGAACAGGCATTGAACGACCTGCATACAAACTCCCCTTTTTCACCTTCACGGCTTTTGGCCGACCAGGATGAATATGATGCGGCGCTGGAGGCATACGGAAAAGCAGCGCCCATTTCATCCGAGGTCAGGCATCCGGTTTCCTTTTTCGGCAGAACCCGGGTCCGCTTTGGTACGAATGCCGTACCTGCCGATTTCCGGAAAAACGCAACCAACCCCCCGAATTGTGAAATTGGCCACACTGTGGCCAGTTTGGATTCGGGGGGGAAAACAGCGAAAAATGGCGTAAACACTAGGGGTGTAAAAATTACACCCCACAAAAATCCCAAAAATGGCGCAAACATTAGGGGTGTAAAAATTACACCCCTAGAAAACACTGGGGGTGTAATTTTTACACCCCGTAGTAGTAGTAATTATAAAAAGATTACTACTACTACCACTGATACAGAGATTAATATTGATACAAATGAGGAGCTATACAAGGGACTATTAACCTTATCGGAAAAGGAGAAGCGGTCTCTTTGGATTTACCTGGAAAAAATTCCCGCTATCGAGAGACAGGCCTTCTGGGATGAATTCACGGGGACCGTGGTCAGGAAGACGGAAACCGCCTTCCCGATTCTCAACAAGGTCACGTACTTTCGCGGGATGGTCAAGAAGTGGCAGAACGGAGAGTTCCACTACACGGGGGAATCGGGCCGGGTCGCGGAACGACGGGGGAACCAGGCGACCCTGAAGGCTACAGAGAAAGCATCCAAACAGGCAGTACTGGAACGGGCCGCCAAACAGGTCCCCCCGGGGAAAGAGTCGGCACTGTGCCGTAAAGTCTCCCAATTGGCGGAAAAATACAGCAAGCGGAACACCCGGGATGAATAGTGGGGCAGAGATCATTTTCTGGAAAACCGGGTGGCCTCAGTGAGGCCACTTTCAAAATCCGGGGTTTTGGCCACACTGTGGCCACTTTGTGAATGGAAACGGATGGAGAGGAGAGGATGAGCCTGTTTATTTGCGAAAAACCTTCACAAGCCAGGGATATCGCAGCGGTCATGGGCATTCAGTCGAAAGGAGAGGGGTATATCCAGGCAGGTGGACATGAAGTCACCTGGTGCATCGGGCATTTACTGGAAATGGATAATCCGGAGGCGTATGACGATGCCTGGAAGAAATGGCGGATTGAAGATTTGCCCATGGTCCCCAACCCGTGGAGTCTGCACGTCAGGAAGACAGTTTCGAAACAGTATCAAGTCGTGGCCTCGCTGGTCCAAAAAGCGGCGGTCATCGTGGTTGCCACCGATGCGGACCGGGAAGGGGAAAGCATTGCCCGTGAAATGATTGAGCGACTCCATTTCACGGGCAATGTCCAGAGACTGTGGTTAAGTGCCCTGGACCGGGCATCCATTTCCAAGGCACTGTCCGCGATCCAGTGCGGTTCGACCACGGAACCCCTGTATTATGCGGCACAGGCTCGACAACGGGCGGACTGGCTGGTGGGCATGAACATGACCCGGGCCTATACGCTACTCGGGCGCCGAACGGGACTGGATGCCGTTTTGTCGGTGGGACGGGTACAAACGCCGACACTTGCCCTGATTGTGGACCGGGACCGGACCATCGAAAACTTTGTTTCCGTTCCGTACTTCGTGAACTGGATTGAAGTGGAGGCCAAGGACCGGTCATTCCGGTCGATTTTGGTAAACAGGGGCGACCCGGTCAGAACGGGTTTTGATCCGGAAGGCCGGTGCATCGATGAGGCCGTGGCACGCACCCTGGCAGAAAAAAGCCAGGGCACCGCGACGGTCAGACGGGCGGATTATGATCAGAAAATCTCCCGGGCACCACTGCCTTTTTCCCTGTCTGCCCTGCAGCAGGCCTGCAGCAAACACTGGGGATATGGCGCCAAGGAGGTGCTGGACATTGCCCAGGCACTGTACGAAACCCACAAACTGACCACCTATCCCCGTTCGGATTGCCGGTATCTGCCTCAGGATCAGTTTGAGGAGTCCGGGCCGATCCTGGATTCGATCCGGAACAACGGCCTGTTCGATGCCCGTATCCTGGACCAGATGGACCCTTCACGAAAATCCAGGGCATGGAATGATCGCAGGGTGACGGCCCACCATGCGATCATTCCAACAGCCACTGGCCTCACTGAGGCCACTCTAAAAGAAAGGGAAGTCAAGGTGTACCAACTGATCTGCCAGCACTTCGTGGCCCAGTTCCTGCCGGATTACCGCTACCTTCAATCCACTGTTTTGCTGAGTACGGCACAACTGGATTACCGGGCGACGGGGCGGTCTCCGATCGCCCCGGGCTGGAAACAGATCTTTACCCATCCGCCAAGCCGCGCAGACGAACCGCTGCAAAAGCTTCCGAAAGTGCAGGTTGGGGACTCATTGACCATCCTGAAATCGGGCGTTGACTCCAAACAAACGACCCCACCGAAACCTTTTGAGGAAGGAACCCTGATTGCGGCAATGTCCAATATCCAGCAGTTCGTCTGCGATCCGGAACTGAAGAAAATCCTGAAGGAGACCGAAGGGATCGGCACGGAGGCGACCCGGGCTTCGATCATTGAAACGCTGTACCAGCGGCAGTTCATTGAAAAACGGAAAAAACAGGTGGTCTCCACCCCGCTCGGCCGGGACCTGGTGGACCTGTTGCCCACTGAACTCAAGGACCCGGGGACCACGGCACTCATGGAAAGAATGTTGGGGCAAATTGCACAGGGGAACGGGACCCTGGAGGACTACCTGCACAGACAGACCATCTGGCTGACCGCGTTGACGGACAAGGTGAAGCGCCAATACGGCGAGTTGCCCGGGGTTCCGCGGTCAGCGGCGGATTCACGGTCCCTGGGCGACTGTCCGCAGTGTGGAAAACCGCTGTGGGAACGTCGAAGCCGGTATGGGAAATTTATCGGTTGTTCCGGTTTTCCACACTGCAAGTATATTGTCAGGAAAAAGAAGAGGAAAAGAAAATGATGTTCATTCTGGCCACAGTGTGGCCACTTTGTGAATGGGGACCGGAAATTCCATTTATGGGGCAGCATTCATGAGTCTCAAGAACCAGATGCGGGGGGCAGCCACGGTGACCCTGCATACCAATTTTGCCAATCGCGCCCTCCGGGGACGCATGCCAAAACCCGGCAAACCGCTGATTCCTTCCCTGTACCAGTTCAATACACTGGCCCGGACTATCTTCAAATCGTGTCAGCTGGACGACCCGTTTGCCTGGTTTGCCCTGGGCCAGATAGAGGATAAACTGGAAAAAGTCGAACAGGAGCTGAAAAAGATTTCGATGGAACTGGATCGGGTGTTACGGATCAATGACGATCGGATCCAGATCGAGGATGCGGTCTCGCTGAAGCCGACCGAGCATACCGTCCACGTGTCCCATTATGGATTCCGGCTGCTGGACATGATCGCGTTGTATGACCGGGTATGCTGCGATGGGTTCAATGCCATCCATCGTGGACGTATTCCAACCAAAAGGGGCTATGATCTCATGGACCTGGGAGCCAACGTGCTTCGTAGTGCGGCCAGTGCCGGCGATGGCTATGTGTTTACGGGGAGCACCCGAAAAGACCTGGAGCAGGGCAACCAAAAAGCCCGGAACGCGATCAAGCGGCTGGTGGCCTCCCAGTTTATAGACCAGACAAAGTTCAACGGATTTGAGGATATGTGCCGGTTTTTTGCAGCATACCAACCAAAAACCACCTATGGACCCCCGGCGGGACCCTTTCAGGGTCCTGAGACGGATGCACCAGAGGAGAAACCCATGGATTTGAAGGGGCAGCAGAATGATTAATATCAAAGTGGCCACAGTGAGGCCACTTTTGAAATCTGGTCCAGTTGAAGCCGATACAGGGAGATTGCCGCAAAATTGGGACCGGTTGCCCCCCTGGGTAACGCAGGGGGGCCGGGTAACGATGCCTGGGCCCTTTAAGGGTAAGGGATGAGATGCCCGTTCCGACGATGAAACATCGTGAACTGGTTGTCCGGTTGACGGAATTGGAAAGTGGCCTCAGTGAGGCCAAAATTTGCCAGGAGGAGGTGATCGGTGCCTCAAAGCAGCTTTCGCCGGTCTGTGAGTACGCCAATATTGCGGTTCAGGTCCGTGGAAAACGACGGTACCTGCATTGGCGGCAACGCTATTATCGACGAACCTACTTTCGCCTGGAGGATGAACACGGGGCCTATATGCTCGCGCACTTTGCCGGTTGCAGGGATCGTATCCTGATGCTGGAACAGGCACGCATGGTATCCAATTACCGACACCAGACGGCCGTGTATGAACACGACCAGTTGATACAGCTGAAAACACAATTCTCGGTCTGGCGCCGATTGAGGGATAGCACATGAAACCGGTGCTGCGATACTTCGGGTCGAAATTCAAGGTGGCGGGAAGAATCATTCCGGTCATGGGGCCGCATACCGTTTACTGCGAACCGTTTGGGGGGTCCGGCGGGGTGATGCTGAACAAGTATCCGGTTCCGGTGGAGATCTATAACGAACTCCACCCGCGTATCTTCAACCTGATGTGCGTACTCAAATCCCGGGGCCAGGTGGAGGAGCTGTGTCACCGGGTCGACAAGGCTGCCTGGTGCCGGGAGAACTGGGACCGGGCGTATGCCCGGGTTCCGGACCCCGTTGAGGATGCGGTCAATGTCCTCATCCGGTCCTGGATGTCCTTTTCACCGGTCGGGATTTTCCGGGACAACTCCGGCTACCGGACCGGTGCCTACGACCAGGGCAATCTGCTCAATGGACACCAGAAGATCTGGCGAAAGCTGCCCCGGCGAATCCGCCGGGTCCACGAACGGGTCAAGCGCTGGGAAATGTCCCGGTCCCAGGCGATTGAGACGCTGGAGCGGGTGGACCGGCGGTTCGGCAGTGCGGTGCTCTACTATGTCGACCCGCCGTACCTGCACAGCACGCGGGTGGCGAAGCAGGGGTATGGCAACGAGATGAGCATTGAGGACCATGCGTGCCTGTTAACGGCCCTGCAGCGGGTCCGGGGACGGGTCCTGCTGTCAGGCTACCGAAACTCGCTATACGAGACGATCCTCTCGACCCCGGACTGGTTTATCCATGAATACCGGTCCTGTGCGGCCGGCAAGAAGGGCGGGGTAGGCCGGGACGAGGTCTTGTGGACGAATTATCATCCGGTCGAGTTGCCAGCGCAAACCGACTTGTTTTCTTTCAATCATCACGTTTTACAGGAGATGGCATTATGAGTTCTACAGAAACAGGCTACATTCATTCCACCAATTTCAATACCCGGACCGTGCAGGGCAATCCGCGCAAGGTAATGAACGCCCGGGTATTGTTCCAGCGGTCAAGATATGACGAAGAGACCAGGGAATACGTCGACACCGGTTCGGTCTGGGCGGATTTGAGCATCTGGGGAAGCCGGGCCGAGGCCCTGGAAGGCGTGCTGAAACCCGGTGCGTCCGTGATGACCATGGGGACGTTCCATCAGCGGAAATGGACGCACAAGGAGACCGGCGAAGAGCGGACTGGCATGGGGTTTCGGGCCGAAGAGGTGGCGATTCTGCCGCGGTGCATTGACCGCATAGACTACAAGGAACGTCAGAACAGCCGGGAGGAGGCGCCGGCCGGGGAATCGGACTGAGACATGCGTTGGCTGGCCTCAGTGAGGCCAGTCGGTTTTGCCGTCCAGAAACGGGGATTCCTCCAGATTTTGAAAGTGGCCACACTGTGGCCAATACCGAAATCCGGGATATTCCGGTTTTTTGGTTTCCGGACCTTGGCCTGAACCGGTCTTTCCCGTATAGTGAGATCACTACGCCTGCCAGAGCTTATCTGGCGAATCGGAATCGTAGGCACACCCCAGCCGTAAGGATGGGTACTCCGAAAGGCTTCACCGCCTGTGTCATTTTGAACCCGACGGGGATATTTTCCCGTTGGGGAGGTATGCCTATCAATTAATTTTCAATAGGTATATCATGATGAAAAATCAAACTTTAACAAAAGATGTGCAAGAGGCAAAACTGATGGATGCCGAGATTTCCAAAACCGAAGCGGAAACCGAAAAGGTGAAAGCGGAGACGAAGAAATTGGACGCAGACCTGGATGTCCGACTCGCCGAGATGCGCAAGATGAATGCGGAAGCTGCCAAGGTGCAAAGAGAAACCCGATACTACCCAATAACAGTGATGATAGGTGTTTCAACAGCGGTTGTGCTTGCCACCATGGCGTTTAGCAAATACTTCAGTTCTTAATCCAAATACCCCGCTTTTAGCGGGGTATTTTTTTGCTTTCTGGGTTCCTGCCCATAAATCCGATGGAAGATTGATTTCATCTGGACCACCCGTTCCCTGATTGACACTGGCCACACTGTGGCCACTTTTAAAAACCGAAATATTCCGTTCTTTTTTGTTCCCCACCTCCACTCCGAAGTGCAACACCCGCCGTGGAAAACGGATAAGTCCGTGATAGAATCAAGCAATGAACAACAATATTGAAAATCTGGTTTTGGAACACCTGAAGGCAATCCGAGCTGATGTGCAGGACCTGAAAGCAGATATGCAGGATGTCAAAATGCGACTTTCCGAGGTGGAGCATAGCTTGGCATCTGTCGTTTTAGGGTTGGGGGAGGGTTACTCATCCAACGCCCGACAACAAGCGGCCATTGACCGAATGAATCAACGGATAATGCGCATCGAAAAACGGTTGGAGCTTACCGACCCATAACCAACCCCAATATACCAGGGGACCATAGCATTCCTTTTTTGCCTTTCCGGATTCCTGCTTATAAATCCGATGAAGGGTCGATTTCATCGGGCCCGTCCGTGCCCTGATTGACACTGGCCACAGTGTGGCCACTTTCAAAACCAGGAATATTCCGTTCTTTCCGACAGTCTGGACGATCCTATAGTCCGTCATAACCCACGGGTATTTCGAATACACAAATGGAATCCATCATGTACACTACTCACTATGCACAGGAAAGATGCGAAAAACGCAGGATTCCGAAGCCCTATCGAGAGCTATTTCTACGAAAGTTTTTTGCTCGTTTATAACCCTCAAGGCACGTCTGCGACACAAGTGTTGTGCGAATTCACGCGAGACTAATGTCAAAAACTGCTTTTGCCACCCAATCGGAATCGACCGCAATCGTCGTAGAATGCCGAGACAACTTGCAATTCATGTCCGCCCTTCCGGACGGTACATTCAAGTTGATCGTTACTTCACCGCCCTACAATCTGGGCAAGACCTATGAGAAGAAACGCCTATCCACGGATGAGTATATCGGGGGGCAAGCAAGGGTGATTGCCGAATGCGTCCGTCTTTTGCACAATCAGGGTTCAATTTGTTGGCAGGTGGGAAATCATGTGGACAATGGCGAGATTATACCGCTGGATGCGCTACTCTACCCCATTTTTGCATCCCATGGTCTTAAGCTTCGGAATCGGATAGTCTGGCATTTCGGTCACGGACTGCACTGCACCAAACGTCTTTCAGGGCGGTACGAGACGATCAACTGGTGGACAAAGGGCGACAACTACACATGGAACCTTGATCCGATTAGGGTTCCGTCGAAGTATCCCGGAAAACGATACTTCAAGGGACCCAATGCCGGCAAACTGTCTTGCAACCCCAATGGGAAGAATCCAAGCGATGTCTGGATGTTTCCGAATGTTAAAAGCAATCATCCTGAAAAGACGATTCACCCGTGTCAGTTCCCGGTTGAGCTGGTGGAACGCTTGGTTCTGTCAATGACAGATAAAGGGGATGCTGTGTTTGATCCTTATATCGGGGTTGGATCTGCAGCGGTTGCTGCCTTGAAGCATGGACGGGACGCATACGGGTGCGACATCGTGGAAGAATATATTTCGATCGCTCATAACCGGATTGATCAGTTACTCGATGGAAGCCTGAAGACAAGGCCGATGGGAAAGCCGATATACGATCCATCTTTGCCTAAGGGCGGGCACTGATGAAAATTGCAGCACGATACTCTCACCTGAACGGTGAGGAATATCTCCTTGTCCATAAGAAAGCGCTGTGGGATGAAGTGCTCGATGTCATTTCGAATGTGAATGCACATGCGTGCAAAACCAAGGTATCCAAGGAAAAAAGGACAGGCGGCAGTCTGTTTTATTCCCCCAGGGACATGAACAAGGCTTTTTCAATTGGTTTTGAGCATACCGGGTGGAAGGAGCGTCGAAACCAATTCTGGGTTACCTCTGATGAGAAAATACTTCGAGGTATCTATCACCTTTCGGAACAAGAACAAAAGGAAGCGATCAAAGCCTCCGGGCATACACCGATCATGTCCTATAACCAGACGGATTTCGTAAAAGACCGGGTAGCCGTCGAGGTGCAGTTCGGGAAGTATGCATTTGTAGCGCATGACCTGTTCGTCAAGCATCTCAGTTTCTATGTTTCCGACATCATTGATGTCGGAATTGAAATTCTGCTGATGAAGTTATTGGAACAGGAAATGTCCAGCGGCGTGCCGTATTATGAGCGCGACCTTTTGAATGTGATACGGCAAGGCCGTGGCGTACCGGCCGTACCCTTAGTCCTGATAGGAGTTACGCTATAAGCGGCACGCCTATGAAATCTGAATGTCAATATAGGTTTCTCCCCTGACAAAAAGGGAACATTGGTTGGGAGTGGGCACCAAGTATTGCTGATGATCGACACTGGCCACAGTGTGGCCACTTTTAAAATCGGAATATTCCGTCCTTTCCGGCAGAAAACCCGTTTATTTCCGGGTTTTTTCACTTTTCAGGCTTGGCCTGAATGAATCTTTGCTTTACAGTGTCCTCATTATGCCTGCCAGAGCTTATCTGGTGAATCGGAATCGTAGGCACACCCCATCCTTGTGATGGGTACTCCGAACAGCCTCACGGCTGGTGTCATTTTAAACCCGACGGGGATATGTGTCCCCCGTTGGGGAGGCATGTCTCCATTTTTTTAATGTTGTATTTTTTGGAGGTTATCATGTCAATTCCAAACATAGTTCAATCTACTTTTATCAATCTTCACATCTTCGGAATCGGTTTTCTGAACCGTGTCCGCATGGTCAACCCCAAGCATGGGGAGCCATTCATGGCGGTGACCGTCGGACTCCAGGAAGGTGAAGTCGTTGATGGAGACTATTCCAAGGTGACAACCACGTATGTGGATTGTCGCGTATCCGGTTCACGGGCGTTTGAGATCCTGAACGACCTCGTCCTCAAGGACGAAGTTGACCAGACCAACACAACGGTCCGTGCCGTAGTCAAGACCGCCGGTCTTGCCGCGGATACGTTTACTTACGCCAGGGGCCCCAAAGCGGGGCAGACCGGTGTGTCGTTGAAAGGACGCCTGTTGCATATCAAGCGCCTGTACATCAACGGCAGCGAGTGTGATTTGTCCGCTTATCAGGATGCTGATGCGGCGGATAGCGCACCGGACGGCGATGCGAGGCCTGTAGCGGATACCGATGTATCGGCCAGGCCGGCGTAAGAAACTGGATGCGTCAAGGTTAGCTTTAGCTGGAAAGCGAAAAGGGGGGTTACCCCCCCTTCTCGTTTTATTAACTCAGGAGCCAACTGGCTTCAGAACGATCATTTTCGTGCCGAAACAATGCGGATGATCAGTTCGAGCAAAGGGCCTGGCAGTCTCAACCAGTGACTGCCAGGAATCCCTTATCTTGCAGGTACTTGCTGGGGTTATCCGGACAACCGGGTACTCCCTGCAAGTATCTGCCTGCCTTAACACAAACCGGACGCTGGCTTCGGGAAATGCCAGTCCCTTAGTGCGGTTCATGCCCGTGCCCATAGGTTGTATTGATCACTGACTGAATGTTGTTGCAGATTCTTGGACGACGACGATGAAAATAAAGAAATCCCGCTTCGGTGGGATTTTTTTATTTTAGGATAAAATTTCTTGACTCGTGCAGTAATTTAGCACGAAAAACCATTATTTATTCAAAATTTAATATCCCTGTCTACAAAGAATTCTAAATTTCGAATTTAGAATTCTTTGTAGATTTTTCCTGAAAAAGGCATAGTATGGGTAACCCTCTGCATTCCCAAAGACAGATGGTTGATGAAGTTCCTGCTTGCCGGATTGGCCCTTGCGCTGGCCCTGATGCCGTACCCGGCATTCGCCCTGGATGAATACCGGGTGGGCCGATATGTCACCCAGAGCACGACGGCCGGACAAATCCAGTTGAAACCCCTGACCGAGGTCGTGTCCTTCGACCCGGAAAGCCAGACCGTCGGCATGGCGATGCGGGAGCTGCTGAGCGGAACCGGGTACTCGCTGTACACCCAGACCGCATTGCCGGGATTTGACTACATGCCGTTGCCCCGGGTGCATCAGCAGTTCCGGTTGATGCAGGTCATTGAAATCCTGCGCGCCCTCGCGGGACCCGCCTACCAGATCATCATCATTGAACCGGTGCGGCAGATTGCCTTTTGCTTTGGTCCGGACTGCCAGGCCCCGGCACAGGACAACGGATGAACGCTCGCAGGAAAATCGGCCGCATCGTCCTGGTGGGGGCCCTGGCCGGACTCCTTTCCGGCTGCCTGCTGCCGGGTTTCGGCTCGAAGGACCGCAACCCTCCAAGCCCGGACGGGGTCCGGAAGGGAGCGGGATATCCCGATTATGTCCAGGTCGTCGGCATGGACTACGTTCCGGCCGATTTCTCGGAAATGGAAGAAAAGGAGCGGTTGCAGGAGGAAACGGACGAAAGGACCGTTTCCAACCCTCCGTCCCTGGACAAGGTGCCGTTGCAGGAACTGATCGATGCCCTGCACAACCGGCTGTCCGCCCGGGACCCTGAGGATTCATCGAATGCCCGGATTCTGGCCAACCTGAAAAAAATCGAAACGAAACTGGCCCGCATCGAGGACCAGCTGGCCCGGAACGATTCCGGTGCAGAGCCGGGACAGCCGTCCGGACAGACGCCTTCCTCCGTAATACCGGTCTCCCTGTACGACAATCTGTACGACGATCCGGGCCTCGCCGCCGCGGCCGCACCGGTATTGCCGGCCCCTGGAGCAGTTTCCCCGGATGTTCCGGATGTTCAATGGCTGTTCCGGAAAGATCCCGGCTATACCGTTCAGCTGGTTTCCATGCGCCGGCATGCCTCGGTGGTCCGCTTCTTCAGGGACCACCGGTTGAGCGAGCAGGATGCCCGCATCTTCCTGTGGGTGAACGGAGACGGGGTGGGATGGCACTTTGGGCTGTTCGGACGGTTTGATTCCGACCAACTCGCCAGGCAGGCCGTTCACGAGCAGCTGAACGGCCTGGCCGGCGAGGCCCGGATCCGCAGACTGGACGACATCCGGCAGATGGTGTGCCGGTCCCGCAAACACCTGGAACCCCCGTCACCGGCACTGGAGTCGGCCTGTACCGACCGGACGGAATCCGCATGATTGCGGTCCTGCTCGTTCTCACCGGACTGCTGGTCCCTGCCGTGTCCCTCGGACAGTCGACCCCGGCGGAACCTGAAAACGGCCCGTCCTTTTTCCAGCCCCTGTCCCTGGTCGGGACCGACCCGGACAGGTGGGGACTGGATGAAGACGACTGGCACAAATACCAATCGCTGATGCAGGGCGAAGCCGGACTGTACTACGCCCACCTGGAACCGTCCTGGATCCTCGCCATGTACGAGCCGGAGGCCTCCCGGCGGGAACAGTACCTGGCCCTTGCGGTACAGCGCGACCGCAACCGGAACCGGCGGCTGCTGGACTTCAACCGGGAATTCATCCGCGTCCGCGACCGGCTTTTCCCGGATGATGCAATGATTGATGAGGATCTGTTCCAGCACCGCATGGCGGTGCTGGGCAAGCCGCCTGCATCGGCCGGCCATCCCGGTCGGGTCCGGGCCTGGGTCAACATGTTTGACTGCAGCGAATGCGTGGACCGCATCCGACATCTGGTCCGAGCCGGCAAACCGGTTGATATCTTTTTCCTGGATGCCCGATCGGAAAACGAAATCCAGCAGTGGGCCCGGCGCATGGCACTGCCCGTCGACCAGGTGAACAGCGGCCGGATCACCCTGAACTTCGACGACGGATCCTACCGTCATTTCAACACCCGTACCGTGCCCTGGATCGTGGAACCGCAATGAAGGCACTGTGCACAGTCTCCCTGATCGTCGCGCTCCTTGCCGGGACGGCGGCCCATGGCGAAGTGCCCGATGCGTACCGTCGCATTGCGCCGCAGTACGGTATTCCAGCCGTTGTGCTGTACGCCATCGCCCTGTGTGAATCGGGTCGCCGGATCGGGGTCGGATTCCGGCCCTGGCCCTGGACCCTGAACATCAATGGACAGGGCCGGTTTTTTGAAGACAAGCTGCGCGCCGTCCAAGCGGCGGCAGACGCCATTGACCGCGGGTCCACGGTGGACCTCGGCATCATGCAGGTCAACTGGCACTATCACGGGCACCGCTTCGGCGGCATTGCCGAGGCCCTGGACCCGTATGCCAACCTGAGAGCGGGAGCGGCCATTCTGCGGGAATATTCCCGTGAACACGGCAGCCTGTGGCAGGGAATCGGCTACTATCATTCGGGGACGCCGGAACGGGCAAACGCCTACCAGGCCCGATGCGCCCGGATACTGGTCGACACCCTGGACCGGCAGGCCGGAGGGATGCGAAATGGGTAGCCGGCTCCCGGATGATGGACAGACCCGGTTGTCCGACTCCTGCAGGGACTGGTACGAACAGGCCGTTCATCTCACCCGGGAAAACCTGGCTGGCCAGATTACGCTGTTTTACCGGCCCTTCCGCTTTCGCTACACCGACCCGGAAGCCGGGCATGGAGAATTTGAACACATTGAACTCGAGATGGCCGGGGACAACGATCCGGGGTTTGTCCATGTGACGTTCATAGCCGTCGGCACCGCCCGGTACCAGCCCTTCAAAAAGTCGGGGCATGGGTATGCAGCGGTCTGCCTGCTTCCGGACCTGGCCGAAGCCATGCACATCATGGGGCTGCTGCAGACCCACCTGGATGCGAACGTCTTCGAGTTCGGCCTCACTCACCCCGGCCAGGCTCCGAGCGTTGTCCTTCTGGGCGTCCCAAAGGCCCGGCTCGCTTTGCGCCAGCAGGCCGGAAGGATGCGAAATGGGTAGCCGGATGTCGGCTCGGAGTCGAGACCGGTTCGACCGGTCCTGGCTCCCGGATGATGGACAGACCCGGTTGTCCGATCCCTGCAGGGAATGGTGCGAACAGGCCATTCATCTCGCCCGGAAAAACCTGGCTGGCCCAATTACGCTGTTTTATCGGCCCTTCCGCTTCCGCTACACCGACCCGGGGGCCGGGTATGGAGAATTTGAACACATTGAACTCGAGATGGCCGGGGACAACGACCCGGGATTTGTCCATGTGACGTTCGTAGCCGTCGGCACCGCCCGGTACCAGCCCTTCAAAAAGTCGGGGCATGGGTATGCAGCGGTCTGCCTGCTTCCGGACCTGGCCGAAGCCATGCACATCATGGGGCTGCTGCAGACCCACCTGGAAGCCGAGATCCGGGCACAGGGAGGGGGCCAGGACGTCAACCCGGTGAGGATGAACGGGAAATGGGATTCATGACCGTCCATGGCCTGCGCCTTTGGTTTGCCTGGTTCGCCCTGGTCCCGGCGGCCGGTGCACTGGGCGCCCCACTGGTGCTCGGCGGGGATGACACGGCCCAGGATATTTCCGCCTATATCGGGCGTATCCAGGTTCGCTTGGACGAGGCGGAAAGAGACCGGCCGCCACCGCCTGTGCCGGCAGGCGAGGCCCTGTCGGTCCTGGAAAATGCCTCGTTTCCGGTGAAACCGGGCGCCCTGGCATTCCAGGGAAACCGCCGGACCCTGCCCATTGACACGTACCGGGTCAAATCCTCCGGTTTGCCCGATCTGTGCGTGATCGGGACCGATGACTACTCGGTCATCTGGCTGTCGAAAGTGCTGCGCAGCCACCGCAACCTCCGGCTCTGCCTGGTGGTGGAAGTCGAGGACCCCGGGACGCTGGCGCGGTGGCGCGAGACCCTGGCCCGGAACCGGATCCGGCTCTTTCCGGTCAGCGGCGATGTACTGCACGCCCAGCATGGCGTCTCGTTCTATCCGGTGTTGCTGAGGGGCGGCAATGGCGGTTAAACGGTACATCCTCGAAGCCGCACTGCGGCCCATCGTCGAATTCCAGTCGGCCCTGCTGGCCGGGTTGATGGCGGGCCTGGTCTGGCTTTTCCAGGTCTACCTGTTCATGCCCCCCGTCCTGGCCTCGGCCACCGCCGGGGGCTTCGGCCTGTATGCCGCCTGGCGCCTGCGGGATGCCTTCCGCTTGCGCTACTACCAGAAACACCTGTCGGTCCTGCCCCGCTATTTTCTCAGGCGCTCGAAAATTCCGGTCTCCCGCCAAGCCCTGTTCATTGGCAAGGGCTTCGCCTGGCGGCAGCGGCATACCCAGCGTCTGCGGGATTCCATGCTGCCTCACAATGACCGTTTTCTGGAGGATTCCTGGCTGTACCGGGCGGCCAGGCGGGCCGAACGCAGGATTGAAAACGTCCCGGGCTGCGGGGGACTATTCCGCCTGCTCAGCTCCCAGAGCCGTTTCAACCCGGTGCGCAGGAAACCGGAGGTCGGCGGAAATCCCGCCCTGCATGCCGTGGGGCTGCTGGAGAAGGAGCGGGACATCTATCTGCCGATTGCGGAACGGGTCGGACATACCCTGGTGCTGGGGACCACGCGGGTGGGCAAGACCCGGCTCGCGGAAATCCTGATTACCCAGGATATCCGGCGCGGGGACACGGTGATCGTCATTGACCCCAAGGGGGATGCCGACCTGCTTGAATGCTGTTATGCCGCCGCCCGCCAGGCCGGCCGGCTCGATGATTTCAGCATCTTCCACCTGGCCTATCCGGAAGTGTCCGCCCGCTACAATCCCATCGGCAGCTACAGCCGCATTACGGAAGTGGCCACGCGCATTGCCAATTCGCTGCCCTCGGAGGGCAACTCGTCCGCGTTCAAGGAGTTTGGCTGGCGGTTTACCAATATCATTGCCCGGGCCCTGCATGTCCTCGGTGAAAAACCGACCTATGCGAATATCCTCAAGCACGTCTCCAACATCGACAGCCTGTTCCGCAGATACGGGGAACATTTCCTGCGCCTTCACCAGGTCCCCGACTGGAAGAAGCGGGTGGATGACCTGGCCCGGGCCCTGTCCCAGGGGAATGACCGGCCGGCGAACGTGCCGGCCAGGATGAAGGAGGAACAGGGCAAGGATCTCCACACGGTGGCCTTTGCCCGGGTCATCCGGCAGGTGATGGCGGAAGACCAGATTGATGACCCGGTTTCAGAAGGACTGCTGACCGCGTTCTATTACGACAAGACCTATTTCGACAAGATCGTCTCCAGTCTCGGTCCTTTCCTGGAAAAGCTGACCACCGGGGAGGTCGCAGCGCTGTTTTCCCCGGATTACGACGATGTGGCGGGGGACGACCGCCCCATTTTCAGCTGGAAGCAGGTAATCCGGCAAAAGGGGATCGTCTATGTCGGCCTGTCGGCCCTGCAGGATGTCACGGTCTCCTCCGCCGTGGGCGCGGCCATGTTTTCCGACCTGACTTCGGTGGCGGGAGACCTGTACGCCCATGACGATACGACGCCGGGGGCGGAACAAACCGGGAAAGTCTCGATTCATGCCGATGAGTTCAATGAACTGATCGGACCGGATTTCATTCCCATGCTGAACAAGGCGGGCGGGGCCGGGTTCCAGGTCACGGCCTATACGCAGACGATGTCGGACATCGAAAGCCGTCTCGGTGACCGCTCCAAGGCAGAAGTGGTCCTGGGCAACCTGAACACGCTGATCATGCTGCGCGTGCTCAAGGAAGATACCGCGCGGGTGCTGACCGACCGGCTGAACGAGGTCCAGGTCCAGCAGATCATGACCGAATCCGGCGCCACATCCTCGTCGGACCCGGATTCGGAACAGCACTTCACGTCGAATGTCCGCGACCGGGTGAGCACCGTGGATGCCCGGATCATCGAGCCGTCGGATGTCAACCACCTGCCCAAGGGCCAGTGTTTTGCACTGGTGGAGGGGTCGCAGCTGTACAAGGTGCGGATGCCCCTGCCGGCAAAGGATCCGACCCCGGTTCCCCACAGCATTGCCGAACTGACCCGGCACATGCGCCGGGACTACCGCCGCGGAACGGCACAATGGACCCAGGATACCTGGTTCCAGAACCAGGTCATGGTTCCCTATCCCGGGGACCTGCCGGCGGATGCACAGAAAATGATTGCAGGAGGGAAGGCCGATGAGCCAATCGAACAGGCCGCAGCCTGACCGGCGGCGGGCCGATTCCGCCGCGTTGCGCATCCTCGCGAGTCCCGTTGCGGGACTGGGGTTCCTGCTGGCCTCCCTGGTGGTCTCCATTGTGCTGGAACTGGTCGGCATGCTGCTGTGGGGAACGGGCCAGCACTGGTGGTGGCCCGGGGCCGGAGCGCGCCACAGTGAACTCATCCTGCACGAGGAACTGGAATACCTTTCGATGGAACTGCGAGACGGGTTGCCCGGGCTCCCCACATTTTCGGAGTTCGGAATATTCCTGTCCAACCAGCTGTATTACTTCGTCTTCCAGTGGACGGGAATCGAAGCTGCCATGAAGGAAATGATCGCCTTTCAGCTGGCCAGCCAATATGTCCTGGCAGCACTGAATGCGGCCCAGATCTTCGTCATCCGGCTGACCATCACGATCCTGGCCATTCCGCTGTTCGCCCTGTTCCTGGTCTGGGGATTTACCGAAGGGCTGATCCGGCGGGATTTGCGGCGCTACGGCGGGGATATCGAGCGTGCCTACGTGTTTCATCATGTCAAACGGCATGCCGGGACCCTCATCTCGCTGATGTTCCTGCTGTATCTCACCCTGCCCTTTTCCATTCACCCGACGATGGTCTTTTTGCCGACGGCCATCGCGTTTGCCCTCCTGATCATGGCGACCAGCGCCACGTTCATCAAGCAGATATGAACAGGAAGATTCAAAAACTCTCCCTGGCAGGCTGTGCGGTCCTGGTTCTGGTCCTGGTCCAGCCCGGCCCGGTCCGGGGGGAAGACGACCGGGCGATCCTGTCCCGCCTGGACCAGGAACTGGCCGCCATGGAACCGCTGATTGCAGCGGCGGAACGGGCTCCCCGGGCCCCCGGTTCAAGACTGACGTTCCACTACGGGGCGCTTCGCAATGACCTGGAGAAGATCCGACAGGGCATTCGCGAATACATCCAGCTGAACACCGCGCTGCCGCGAACGAAACCCATTCTTCCGTTGGAGGGCGACTATGCGCACTGACTGGCCGGGTTTCCCGGACACTGCCCGATTCCCCGCCTCCGGGCCGGAGCCGGCGGTGAACACCGCCTTCGAGCCGGCCGACTTCGGCCGGGCTGCCGGGTTTGAGGCGAACGAACTGCTGGGGCTGATTTCCGTGGCCCTGGTCACCATTGTGCTGGTCTGGGCGGCGTGGGCGCTGTTCTCCGTGACCCTGAACAGCATTGCCCAGGCCCGGTACGGCACCTGGATCGCCATGCTGGGCGCCATCGCCTTGATTGTCACCCTGGTGTTTGTGTTTATTTTCTGAAAAAGAGGACGCTGCCATGACTCACCTGCCCAAAAACCCACCCCTGGAGTCGCGGTTTCGGGACCGTCCGACCCGAGCCGGCTTTTGGCTCGCGGGCCTGCTCATGGTAATCGCCGCCGGCTGGCTGGGGATGCCGATGGAGGCGGCGGCACAAATCAACCTGCCCACCCTCGGCGGGAATACTGCCGATGAAAACGACATTATCGAAACCGCGAAATCCTATTTCAGCGCGATCCTTGAGCTCGTGATCTACATCCTGTATGCCGTCGTCTTCATCGGCGGCAGCTATATCATCATCTCGGCCTTTCTCGAAGCGAAAAACAGCAAGGCCGGGTGGGGAGGCTTCATGCTGACCTTCGTCATGACCATCGCCGGGGTCGCCCTGTCGGTGTACTTCCTGTCGCTGGGGCTGACGGCCCTGGAAAACATCTCCTGATCCGCATCCCATGGCATCCGCCCCCCTTCCCGACACGATCCGTATCAATCACAAGCCCATTGTGCTGTACGGGCTGAACGGGACCGAACTGTCCACGACCGCGGGGCTGGCCGGACTGCTCGGGATGGTCCTGGGGCTACTGACCGCCGCCATCACCGGCGCGGTCTCACTCTTTCTCATCTTCGCGCTGCTGTGGACCATTGTGCTGTCGTGGGGGATCGGAGACTGGGTCCGCAATGAAAAACGGCAGAAGCCGGAAGGCTATTACGCCCAGCAGCTGTGCCGGGTTCGCAATCACCCGGCCCATGGACTGGTCCGGGAAAGCGCGAGATTCGATTACCTGCGTCATGTGCACGGAACGGGGGCATCGTCCGAAAAGGGGTCCGGCCGATGAAAATGATTTCACAGACCAATAACATCCGGAGCATCAACCGGGGGCTGATGGGCATCATCGCGATCCTGGCGCTGGGATATACCGGGCTGGGCCTGGCGATTTATTCCCTGACCGGGAGTATCACGGTCTATCTTCCCCCGGATATTTCCGCCGGCGCCACCGTGAAGGCGAACCAGCCGCCGAAGACGACGGTGTACAGCTTTGCCAACTACATCTACCAGTACCTGAACACCTGGCAGGATGGGGCCAAGGACTACCCGGAGCGTATCCACAACAGCCGTTTCTATGTGACCGCTCGGTTCCACGACGAACTGCAGGCGGACCATGACCGGTTGCGGGACCGCAACGGCCTCAACGAACTCGTGGGGCGGCGACGGGAACTCGACCTGGATGAAAATTTTCATTTTGACCCCGACCGGGTCGAAATTCTCGGCGACGGGCGATGGCGGGTCCTTCTCCAGTACCGCATGCTGGAGCATGTCGGCCAGGCCCAGGTCAAGAATACCGGGATTGCCGTGCCGCTGATCGTCGCCAGAACCGCCTCCGACCCCGTGTCCAACCAGTGGGGACTGCGAATCGCCGGCATGGCGGGCCGCATCGAACGGATCGGGGAGGCGGCCCAGTGAACCCCGGGGCGAACCTCCGGGGAGTACTGGCCATGGGGGTCTGGCTGGGGTCCGCAGGGGTCCAGGCGCAATCGGAAATCGCCACCGACTTCGGCCTGGCATCCCCCGTCCCGACTTCCCGGGCCGAACAGGTGGTGGTCTGGCACGGGGATCCCATCGAGATCGTCCTGTCGCCGGGACAGGAACGGCGCATTGAATTCGACAGCGCCGTGGAAATTGGCCTGGAACCCCGGCAGGCTGACCAGTTCGTCATCGAAATTTATGACCGGACCGTGCTGATTACCCCGAACCCCTCGGCCACCGATACCCGGGTGGTGGTGGGCCAGCTGTCCGGAACGCTCCGATTTCCGCTGGACCTGAAGCTGATCGACCAACCCATCCCCCTCGGCCCCGTGCGTGTCATCGCGCAGGGGGCCGGAGGGAAGGAGGGCCCCCCTTCCGGCACCGTCGTACACACCACCACGGTGCCCTGGGGACCCACCCGGGCGCGGACAGGCTACATCGATCTCGTCCGCTTTGCGGCCCAGCAGTTCTATTCCCCCGAACGGCTGGTCGAAGCGCCAACCGGGGCGCAGCCGGTTGCCGTGACCGACCGGCCGGTCCGGCTGGTTCGATACCGGAGCGTGAAGACCATCCCCCTGGCATCCTGGCAGGTGGACCGGCAGTTTGTGACCGCGGTGCTGGTCCGGAACACCCTGGACACCCGGGTCACCCTGGATCCCCGGCACCTGGTGGGACGATGGCTCGCCTCGACGTTTTACCACCATCGCCTGGCCCCGGCCGGGACCAGGGGGGACCAGTCCATGGCCTTCCTGGTTTCCGCAATACCGTTTGAAAATGCGCTCGGCCTGCGGGTGCCCCAGACCGGCAGGGTAGAACCCATCCAGGCCGCCCGGGGAGGCCGGCAGTGAAACGCAACCGCCTGGTGGTCATCATCCTCCTCGCCCTCATCGGGGGGCTCGTCCTGTTCGGCGCGAAGCAGTGCGGCCGCCTTCCCGAACCCGAGCAGCCGGTGGAGACGTCCATCGGTACACAAGACACCGCCGTGGAGACGCTGTCGTCGCTTTCGGCCCAGTTCGATGAAGCCTCGAAGTCCCTGTCCCGAATGATGACCGGGGCCATGGAACGGATTTCGGTGCTGGAGGAAAAGCAGGCCGAGGACCCCGGGGCGGATATCCTGGAACAGGTAAACGAACAGATGAATGCGATGACCACCCGCTCTCTCGACCGGATCGATGAGATCGAGTCGAGGCTGGGAAAGCTGGACGATCCGTCGGCCGGCCAGGACCCGGAGTATGCGGTGGGCGGCGGGGCCAACTGTGTTCCCCGCAGTGACGGTCGTTGCTGGGTGACTCCGTCCGGTGCGGGGATCGGGATCGGGGCCGGAGACCGGAACCGGTCCCCGGCAGGCAGGTCCGGTCCGCTGCTGGAGGGTGCCCGGGACCTGCTCGACCCGAACGTGAACAATGACCGCCTGCATCAACGGCCCCAGGACGGCAGCGGGGAAGACGGGGGGCCCGTTCCCGTGATGACGGTACCGGTCAATGCCACCTTGCTGGATGCGACCGCGATGACGGCCCTGATTGGCCGCATTCCGATACGCGGCGCCGTGCGCAATCCCATGCCGTTCAAGGTGATCACCGGGGCGGATAACCTGGCGGCGAACCGGATCTATATCCAGGGGCTGGAACATGCGGTCTGGAGCGGGGTGGCCGTGGGCGATGGCGCCCTCAAATGTGTTCGGGGAGTGCTGCATTCTGTCACCTTCGTCTTCCGGGACGGCACGATCCAGACCGTGCAGGCGCCGGCCGGCGGCAATGCGGCCGAGCTCGATACCGGCCTTGGCTGGATTGCCGACGAGCAGGGGTTTGGCTGCATTCCCGGGGAAGTCGTTTCCAATGCCAACGAAGTGCTGACCCGGCTCTTTCTGGCGAGCACGGCCAGCGGCTATGCCGAGGCGTTCGCCCAGAGCGAGGTCACGCGCACGGCCCAGGGGAGTGAGGTGACCAACGTGCTGACGGGGGATGCGACGGATTTCGCCCTCGGCAAGGGCGTGGCCAGCGGGTTCAACGAGTGGGCAAACTACGTGGCGGAACGCGCACAGGATGTCTTTGATGCCGTGGTGGTCGACCCGGGGCAGGAACTGGTGCTCAACATTTCCCGGCAGATCGCCATCGATTACGACCCGGTTGGCCGGCAGGTCAACCACTTTGTTGCGGGAGGCGTGGATGACCTGGATTGATCCTGGCCCGGGAATGATGCGCGCAATGGTGCTCGCAATGGCCCTTGTGCTTGCCGGTTGTGCCGGCCAGTCGGCCCAGCGGATTTTCGAGTCCGAAGAGCCGTCCCTGAAAAGCCGGTACGGACGGACACTGGCAGTGGAGCGGCCGGTGACAGGGGTGTCCACGGGACGGGACGAGGGCTATGTGCGGGATGCCGAAAAGGAACTGGACGTGCTCTTTCCCGAGTTGCCGAATCCGAGGCTGACCCTGTTTGTATTTCCCCACATCACGCCGGGAGGGGCGCCGATTCCGGGATATACCACGGCCTTCTACCTGTACGATCACCAGCGCATTTTCGCGCTGCCCGGGGAGGTCGCCCCGTGACCGCGTCGACGCCGGCGGCCGGAAGCCGTCCACCAACCGGGGAGCGGCCCGTCAACGGGCCGGCGGGCGTGGATCCGCAGGACCCGCACCGGGTCCATTCCACGGAAGCCCTCTCGTTCTGGCAAAAACTGATGCAGACAATGGGATTGGTGAGCCTGGAGGGAAGCCGGGCGACGGAGTCGGACGCCCGCAAGCAGTACGCGCGACCGCGGTCGTTCGCGGACTTCATGACGATCAAGCACTACAGCCGGGAGACCCGCTGCTACCTCCATCCGGATGAACGGACCCTGGGAAAGATCCTGATGACCCAGCCCATCAATTCGGAAGCCCGGCCGGAAGAACAGCTGGAACAGATGCTCGATGACCTGGAAAATGGCTTCCGCCATATTCCGGAATACGACGACAACCCCTTTGTCGTCCAGATTTATGCCCAGGATGAACCCCTCGCCGCCCTGGCGCAGTCATTGCGAAACTATATCGCCCGGAACAACGAGGACATGGATGCGTACGCCGAACACTACCTGGAACTGCAGAACAGCCACTATGAATCCATCGGCAAGCGGGGCGGCATCTTTACCGATTCCACCGCCGGGGTCCGCTGGGGCGGCAAGAATCGCCGGACCCGCCTGTGTATCTACCGGCGCTATGATTCCCTGACCACCCGGGACCAGGCGGGGCGGTATGCCCATGATGACTTCAACCGGGTCATTGCCGGGATCGTGTCCGGGCTGGAAGCTGCCAGCGTCAAGGTGGATGAAGTCGGGCCGGCCGATGCCTACCAGTGGCTGTTCTCCTGGATCAATCCGAAGCCGTTTGAGTTTGAGGGGGCACTGGCCTTTTTCCGGGACTTTCCGATCCGCGACGAGGACATCCCCGAGGAGTACGACATCGGACAGGGGTGTGTACGGCACTGCCCCGAAGCCGATGCCGAACACGGGACCTGGCAATTCAACGGCCTCCCCCACCGGTACCTGCCCATTGTCGGGGTGCGGTCCGAACCGCGGACCGGGGTATTGACCACGGAAAACGAACAGGCCCGGAAGAAGTCTGCCGCCCTGATCGACCAGCTGCCCGGCGGAGCGGTCTTCCAGATGACCATCATTTTCAAGCCCCAGGACACCATCGGTGCAGAACTGGATATCATCATGAAGCAATCCCGTTCCGGTGCGCATTCCGCCATGGTGACCCGGGAAGACATCGAAAATGTCAAGCACCACATGGCCCTGGAGCACCGGCTGTATCCGACCACCATGGGGGTCTACCTGCGTTCCGACACCCTCGAGGCGCTGTCCCAACAGACCACCGCGGTCATCTACCTGCTGCAGTCCCACGGCATGGATGCCGTGCTGGCGGAACATGACCTGATGCCGCTGGAGGCCTACGTGCGGAACCTGCCCATGGCCTACCGGCCGGAATACGACGAGTACCTGATGCGCCAGCGGAAACACTGGATCCGCTGGGTGCTGGCCCTTTCCCCCCTGTGGGGACAGGGCACCGGGACCGGCAATCCCTGCTTCGGCTTCTTCAACCGCGCCGGGGTGCCGGTGCTGGTGGACCCGTTCAACCTGGCGGACCGGGAGCAATCCGGTCACATGCTGCTGTTCGGGCCCACCGGGTCCGGCAAGTCCGCAACGCTGAATTACCTGATCATGCAGGTAATGGCCACCCACAATCCGTACATCTACGTAATCGACGTGGGGGATTCCTACCGCCTGATCGGGGAATACCTGAAACGGCACGGCAAGACCGTGAACTACGTCAATCTCGATGCCGTCAACCATCCGCTGCCGCCCTTTGCGAATGCCGACCGGCTGCTGGATGCCGAGACCGGGACGGATACCCGGGATTACCTGTCGGAAATGGTGGCTGCCGCCAAGCTCATCATTACCGGGGGGGAACAGCGGGAGATGGAGGAATTCCGGCGTCATGACCTGACGATCATCCAGTCCGCCATCCTCTTCTCGGCCCGGAAGTGCCGGGCGCAGGGACGGCAGATGATGATCAGTGATTTTGTCGAGGCCCTCGGCATGATGATGGAGGGGCAGCGTGCCGACGGCCTGCCGCATTATGACGATCCGGCGCGCCGGGGACGGATTTCGCAGATGCACGATTCGGCGAAGTACTTTACCACCGGGTTTCGCAAGGCCCTGTTCGACAGCCCCGGCGAACTGTGGCCAACGGCGGACCTGACCATCGTCGAGATGGGAAAGATCGCAACCAGCGATGAATACCGGGATGTCATGGCCCTGGCCTATATTGGCCTCATGAACCAGATCCAGTCCGATGCCGAAAGACGGCGTTCCAGCAGCCGTTTTTCCTGGGTCCTGAACGATGAGGCCCACGTGACGACGACCAATCCGCTGCTCTCGGAATATCTCGTCAAGGGCTCGAAAATGTGGAGGAAATGGGGATTGTGGATGTGCCTGGCGACACAGAACCTGAAAGACTTTCCCGATGCCTCGGAAAAAATCCTCAACATGTGCGAATGGTGGATGTGCCTGCAGATGCCCATCGCGGAAATTGACGACATTGCCCGGTTCAAGCGGGTCTCCGATGAAGAACGGCGGCTCATGGAAAGCACGCGCAAGGAGCCGGGCAAGTATGTCGAAGGCGTGTTGATGTCCGGCAAGCTGAATCCCACCCTGTTCCGGGTGGTTTCGCCGCCCATTGCCATGGCCCTGGCCCAGACCGAGCAGGAAGAACGAGCCAGGCGGTTCCGGATGATGGAAGAGACGGGGCTGACCGATGAAATCGAGGGCGTCCGGCTGATCGCCGAACAGATGATGCGGCGCAGGGCCGGCACATGAGGAGGTTCGCATCAATCCGGATCCTGCCCGCACTGCTGGGGATCACGGTGGCACCGGGGGCCCTGGACGCCCAGGGCATTCACCAGATCGACATCTACACCCTGGAATCGATTTATCCGGCCCGAAAATTCGAGACCTACCGGGACCTGCCGGGATTTCCGCCGTTCCGGGTCATTGACGTCGGCCATATCGAGCAGCTGGAGGAGCGCTTGAGCGAAGGTCTGCCCGCCTCGGAGGAAGAGGCCAGCCGGCTGGCGAAACCGCGGCTGGCGGCCTACCGGCAGTCCCTGGTGCGGGCCTGGCAGTATCACATGGTGCTGCGGCGGCTGGGGGTCACGCAATTGCCCGTAATCGTGTTCAACCGCAACGAGGCCCTGTGGGTCGGGGGAAGGCTGGATCGTGCGCTGGCGGCGTTTATACGGCACCAGGAGGGGATCACAGAATGAGGGGGCCGGGACGCCAGGCACTTCGGACCGGAACCGGGATCGGCATCGCCCTGGCCGTTGTGCTGGCCGTTGTGCTGGCCGTGGCCCCGGTCCAGGCCCAGGACGGGGAAACGTTCACCAGCGCGGAGATCCTGCAGGCCGCCATCGCCGGCGCCTCGGAAAACTGCCTGGACTATTGCATCACCGGGATCTGTTTCTGGCTGAAATGCAAGTGGTCCGGCTGCAAGATCAGGACCACCCCGCAAATTGAACACTTCCTGCCGGACCTGGTGGTGACGGCCCACAAGACGCCCGGGGACCTTCCCTGGACGGAAGCGGCCGCGCTGTACGGGGCGGCCGCGGCGGCCGCTGCCAGCGCGTTGTCCGGAATCGGGCTGTCCGGGGGCGGCTCCCGGCACGTCACGGGGACCCACGAGTCCGGGGACGGGGAGACGGCCCGGGCCGGGCACGAAAACCTGCTGTTCCGGGATGTGTCGGTGATCGGCAGCCCGGTGGTGTCGGCGTTTGCCCGGCAAAACCGGATCGGACCCCATTCCGGGTACCTGTGCCGGACGCCGGTGCGGCCGATGATGCCCTATTTCCTTTCCGAACTTGACCACCTCGTCTGGCGGGGCGGCGCATTGAGCGGCCCCGAAGTGCTGTACCCGGCGAGTTTCCTTCCGGGCCGGCGCGAGGTGGGCCGGGGCGCGTTCAGGAGCTGGGGGCCGGTACACCCCCGGACCGGGTTCCTCCACGCCAACGAGGAACCGAAGGGGGCGGCGGTGATCGCCCAGCGGGGAATGGATATCGCCACCCGGCACGGCCAGCCGCATGTCTACCAGCCCGCGCCGGTGGATTCGTCCAACGAAAACATCGACAAGTGGCAAATGGTGTCGCCGGTCGCCGAGAGCCGGTGCGCCGCGTTTGGCACGGATCCGCAATATGGCCTCAACCGCGCCTCGACGGGCAACTATGGCTGGCTGTACTGGGGACAGCACGAGTGCTGCATCCGCCGCTCGGGCAAGTTCCTCGGGGCCGTCGATACCAGCCGGGTCTGCCTGAATTAGAGAGGAAGAACGATGCCAAAAAAACGATTGCTTCCGATCCTGGTGATTGCCCTGGCCGTCGGCCTGTCCTGGACAACGCCTGGCAGTGCCCAGGAATCCAGCGAACTCGCCAACGACACGTTCTACTACCAGATCGGCGGACACCGGGCCTCCCGGGCCCCGACCTCGTATTCCCGGACCGTGGTCATCGGCGGGTCGGCCAGCATTTCGTCCAACCTGTCGTGCGGCAGCTTCGACCTGGACAACAACCTGAAGCGGTTGTTTGAGAACATCAGCCGCGGGGCCGACCGGGCCGTTGATGCGCTGGTGTATGCGGCCCAGGGCGCGGTGGCATCCCTGCCCTTCTACGTACTGCGCCGGGCCGATCCGAACCTGGCGAACATGCTGGAGAATGCGATGGCCCGGTACGAGGACTACATCAAGCTGTCGGTCCGCTCCTGCCGGGAGGCGCAGCGGATGATCCAGTCCGGCGAAAATCCGTATGCCGACTGGGTCAGGGTCGGCACCGCGGGGGCCTGGAAGGACGGTGCGGAGGCGGCATCAACGGACAGCGGCGTCAGCGTAACCGAAACCCACGAGGAAATCCTGGACGGGGAAGGACTGTGCATCCGCTGGATTGACGATGAAAAAAGGGCCTGTGAAGAGGGTCCGCCCATCCAGGTCATCCGCGAGGTCACCGAACGGGGCCATGTCCTGACGACCGGGAGCGCGGGCACCACGAACGGGGACATTGGCAGCGCGGATGCGCGGCTGGTCTCGGTGTTTCCGGAACCGGAGGATGCGTCCGCCTGGATGGTCCAGGTGCTCGGCGATCTTACCATCGACAACCGCCCGGGGGGCCTCCCGTCGGGAACCCCGGGATACGGGGTCGGGGCCTCCCTGAGCGAGACTGCCGAGGAGTACATTCTCACCCTGACCCGGGTGGTGAACGACAATGCGCTGGACGAGGCCCGCAGCGATGAGCTGTCCATCCCCGGCCTCGAGATCAACCCCACCCTGATCCGGGCCCTGCAGCGGCAGCCCGACGCCCTGCGCAAGCAGATGATCAGCAAGATCGGGACCGAGATGGCGCTGCTGCGGACCATGGAGCGCATCAACATCGCCCGGGACCTGCTGTTGACCGGGTCCCGGGACCCCCACGTGATCAACACCCCGGCCTTTGCCAGCATCAATGAGGTCTACCTGCCCCTGCTCAAGGCCGAGTATGAGCTGCTGAAGGACCAGTACGAAGCGAAGGACTACGTGGCCCGCTCGACAATGGCCAGGATCCTGGAGGAGTACGCCCGGGAGCAGCGCCGGATTCCCGCCCGGTCCGGCACGCAGGCGCCGGCGGGACGGATTGAAAACGGAGCCTTGATCGAATGAATCCTTTCCGCCCGGCAGAAGGAAGAAAACGCGGTCCCCAGGCCCGGCCCAGGGGCCGGATCCGGCGGATTCTCCGGATCAGCGCGGCCGTGACCGGGGTCATGGGGGCCGGGATACTGCTCGGCCCCTGGCTGCTGCCCCTGGCCGATGGGCCGGTGGCGGCCTATTTCCGGGATCCGGCCCACGGCGGGCTGTGGACCCTGCGCCTGGCGCTCTATGCCATCGGCATCGGCTTCGTTCCCGTCCTGATCTGGCCGGACCCGGCCAGGCGGCCGCGCAGACGGGCCCGGTCGGCCCAGCTCACGGTCCTCGGGGTGGCGATGGCCCTGGAAGGATTGTTTGTCCAGGGCGGACTGGCCGCCCTGTTGAACTGGAGGACGTGACGCCATGATCGTGGATACCTACCTGGAACTGTTCACCACGCTGTACGGATGGATGCTGTACAACCTGCTCTACGACGTGCTCGTCAACACCGGGCTGGTGTTCATTCCGCTGATGTTCCTGGTCATCGGCTACTGGAAAGAGGCCAGCACCAACTCGACGGGCGTCCCGGCGGCGGAGCTCTCGATCAAGAACATCCTGTGGGACACCGTGATCATCATGATGGTGGCGGCCATCTTCTTTGTGCCGTCGATCCCGGTCGCGCCGAGCCAGGTCCAGTATACGCCGCTGTCGCCCGAGGACAGCAGTCCGGGAACGACGGTGTCGGCAGCGGCGTCCGGCACCTCGTACGA
Source organism: Candidatus Poriferihabitaceae bacterium (assembly GCA_965214055.1). GTDB lineage: Bacteria > Pseudomonadota > Gammaproteobacteria > Arenicellales > Poriferihabitantaceae > WTGA01. The sequence continues at coordinate 2,097,199 of OZ243931.1, read as the reverse complement.
CCAGACCCTGGGGGCGATTGCCACGGCCACGCCCCGCATCCCCATGTGGTGGCTGCTGCTGCACCGGATCGCGGCCGGGATCAACCACAGCATCATCGGTTCGCTGCCGTCCCGGACCGATATCGACGTGGCCCGGCAGCAGATCGCGGCAGCGAACATCCAGGACCCGAAGCTGGCCCACCAGCTCCCCGCCTTCATCAGCAGCTGCTTCAATCCGGCGCGGAACAAGTTCACGAAATACCTCCGCAGCGATGCCATCCCGCCACCGGGGGAGGCCCTGCTGGAAGAACACGGGGATGTCGACTGGATCGGCTCCCGGGTGCTGCTGGGCACCCCGGGAATGTATGCCCCGTGCCACGAGGTGAACCTGTGCGGCGATACCCTGACGGCGGGGTATCCCATCCGCGCCCTGCCGGACGGCCAGGACACGACCTGCAATGTCTGGTGGGAGTCGCTGCGCACGGACCTGCTGGCGCAAAGCGAGCCGGACCTGTGGGACGCCCTGAAGGACAATGCACAGAGCCTGGCCGGGGTGAGCGAGGCCGAACTCGAGGACGCCCGCATCCAGGCGGTGCTGAACGGCTACACGCGCTCCAGCGGCCAGCTCGGGGGCGGCAACATCGAGTACCACGGGGAGCAGGGGGTGGTGGATACCGTGGGAGGGGGAATTTCCCACCTGATGAAGAGCCTTTTTTCCGAGTGGGGCACCACCATCGAATCCGCCAAGGCGGCCACCAAAATGCACGTCGTAAAACTCGCGCTGCCGATGGTCCAGGCGCTGCTGCTGATGGTGGTGTACATGTTCCTGCCGGTCTTCATCGTCTTCGGCCGGTTTGAAATCGGCAACATGGTGACGCTGTCCCTGGTGGTGTTTGCGATCAAGTTCCTGACCGCCATCTGGGCTATTGCCGGCTGGGTGGAATTCAGCCTGTACGACGCCCTGTACCCCAACGGCACGCTCCTCGGGGCCCTGGTGTCCTTCGGCAACGAGGAAGAGTTCGTGCGCTCACGGGTGCTGTCCGTGTGCACCGCGTCCCTGTGGTTGTTGATGCCGACAGTGTTCTTTTATGGGCTGGTTTGGTCCGGGGTCAAGGGAGGGAATGCACTTAGCGGCGCCCTGGGTGAGGGCGGAAGACCGGCGGCCAGCGCGGGGACGGCTGCCGGGGAGACCACGAAAGCGGGGATCGACAAGGTGACATCCGCCGGAACCGGGGGGATGAAGAAATGAGGGTTAAAGAGCCGGCAGGCGGGTTAGGTGATATCGTAGTATATCCACTCGTCGAGCACCTCACGACGAGTCAGGAAAGGAGAGCACAACTCCTTTTCCATTTCCTCTTCGGTTTTTTCAGGCTCCTCGCCTGCGCCGGCGGCCGCGCCGGCCAGCAGGGCTGGCGCCAGGAAGTCGACGACGTCGCAGAACAGATGGATTCCCCGTTCGACAAGCACCCCCAGGCCAAAGCGGATTTTCATCCAGAGGCTGGTTTTAGGGAGGAGGGGAGCTGCGATGGAACCGCCCTGGTTCCGGGGTGTACAGCGTTTGGAAAATTGCATAGGGACGGGAGTTTACCACAAAAAGCTGAAGGAAAGCTGAATCATTGCCGGCCTCATCCCGGACGGCACAAACAAGATGAGGGGGTTGGTGGCACGGTCGTAGGCACAGGCGGTACCGCCTACCGATGCCACCGATGGCGGTACCGCCTGTTTTCGGTGTGTACAACGGATAAAAAATCGAATGATGGCACAAGGATATCACATCCATCTGAAAGAAAACTGAACCAATTGCATTGTCAATCAACCGGAGAACCAAGATGAACCACTCTGATCCTTTCAACCTGGAAGACTACGGAGATCCCCCCATCCGCACGGTATGGCACGGCACGTATTTCGTGTCCGAGGACGGGTATTCCGCCGAGGTCTCCGTGGGCCGCAGGCGGGCGCTGTATACCCGCAAGGGGATTGAGTACCTCATCATCAAGCTACGGGCACGCAAGCAGAATACCGAGGTCCTGGAGAAACTGCACCAGGTCCTCGTTCTGTACAACCGGAGAATGTCCCTGTGACATTTCCATTCCAACCCAACCGGAGAATCCCATGAAAGTACCCTTTACACTGCCCAGGGTCGGCCAGCAATCGCTGTTGGTCGCCATTTTGCTTGTCAGCTGCACCGGCCTGCTGGTCACCCTGACCGCCGGGGCCCAGTACACGGCCCCGTCCATCGGGCAGGACCGCCGGGAAGCCACCGAAATCGCGGTCGGATTCGTCGAGGCGGTCAAGGACCGGATCGACGAGGACAAGACCCTCACCAACCGCCTCGACAAGGAAGAGTTCGAGCACTTCCGGCGCTGGGTCGGCGGGCATGGCAATTCCATGCCCGCCGGGGTCACCCAGGACATGACCGTCTATATCGTCGGGCTCTTCAACCGGGAATTCGGGCTGGTCGACGGGGTGGGACTCGCACAAGTCAGCAACACCCTCGGCACCGCGGTCTACCGGTTCGGACAACGGGACTGCAAGCTGTTTCTCAACAAGCTGAAAGAGGGATGGCGGGTGACCTCCACGAACTGCCGGCTGAAGTATTGAGAACCCGGCGATGACGATTCAAACCCGGCATTGGCGGAACCGGTTCATCCTGGCCGGATGGCTGGTGACCGGATCCCTCGCGATCGGCGGGTCCGCCTGCGCCGGGGCGCCGCCCGGGATGGATACCCTGGCCGGGTCCAGTCAGTTTCAGGCGCTGGTCGGGCACATCAACCGGTACAGTGCCCGGGTCAATGCCCACTTTGTCCGGATGGCGGCCGCCGGCTCTCCTCCCCGCAACCCGGAGAATCCGCAGCCGGCGGTTCCGGCCGAATCCGTGGAGGACCTCCTGGCTGCGCTGAAGGCGGAAGTGGCAGTTCTGGAGGCCGGGCTGCCTGAAACCGGAAGTCCGGCCCAGGCTCATTCTGCCGTCCATCCCGCCGCTGCAACGGACGACGGCACGCCGGCAGACCCGGTGCAGGCTGCCCGGGCCCGACCACCCGTTCCCGAAGAGAGGACACCACTGGTGGATGAGAGCTGCCGGGGACACCGTATCGTGCCGGCCACGGTGGTGGCCAACGTGATCCGGATTCTCGCCGAGTGCGATCTTCGGCTGGGCCGGTGGCCCACCGAACAGCCGGGCTTCTACCGGGACTACCGCATTCCCGCCGCCATCGCCCTGCCGGCTCCGGGGGGCGTGGCGCAGCTGCTGGAAGTGGTGGAAACCCACTTCGGCATGCAGGGCCGTCCCAACCGGGCAACCCGCACCATCGACTTCACCTATGTAGGCATCCCCCATGTCCCGTAAAATGATCCTCTTCACCCTGGTCGTCCTGTTGGCGCTGGGCGGTTGTTCCCTTTTTCCCAAAAAGCCGGAAGAGGTGGCCGAGGAGGCCCGGAGCAAACTCGACACCATTGTCGCCGAAGCGCAGGAGGCGCAATCGGAATCCATCCGCAACCGCCCCGTTGCACCGCCCTATGAACCCGTGAGCACGCCGGTCCAGGCCGTGTGGCTGGCCGCGCCCGTCGAAGCCTACTATGGCGGACTGGATGCCCGGGATGTGGTCCGTCTCATCCTCGAGGGCCACCCGGTGCAGTTCCGGCTGTTCCGGAACCGCACGACCACCGTGACGCCCCCGCATGCGGCGGTGACGATCCAGGAACATCTCGATGCGATCGCGGCCCAGGCAAACTGGGCGTACGAGATCGTGGACGGCGTGGTGATTGTCACCGACTGGCAGTCCGTGGTGATCCCGATTGCCTCCCTGGTGGGGGAAGCCAGCGCGATCCTGAAGACCAGCCCGGGCGCCGCCCTGGCCGAAACGGACAACAGCCTGTCCATCAGTACGGACGCCTACGAGGAACTGGAGGAGATGGTGGGCGAAATCCTCGGGGTCCCGCGCACGGCCACCGCCGCGAACCCGGACTCCATGCCCATCTTTTTCGATCCCGAAGGCAATATCGTCCCCCTGCCGATCCCGGAAACCCCGGTCATGGAAACGGAGCCGGAAGCCAGCTTTGCGGTCTCGCGCTCCGCGAACCTGTTGTTTGTCTCGGCCACCCCGGACAAGGTCCGGGAAATCAAGCGGGTGATCGATGCCTTCAATGCGAGTGTCAGCAAGCGGGTGATTATCGACATTACGGTCTACGATGTCTCGCTGACCGGCTCGCACAGCCGACACCTGGACGTGAACCTGTTGCGCGAAGCCTCCAATGTCGTCCAGATCACCAACACGCAGGGGAACGCTCCCGGCCCGGTCGCCGACACACTGTCCCTGGGGTATTCCGGCGGGTCCAGCGATTTTACCTGGGGGCTGGTCCTGTCCTGGCTGGAAACCCAGGGAACCGTCATTGACAGCATCCAGCGCCGATTCGATGCCCTGAACAACCATGCCGTCACCTTCGCCGACACCCAGGAAATCGAATATATCCGGGAACGGTCCCTGACAACCCAGATACTGGATGGCGGCGGGACCCTGATCACCCCGGAGATCGAGGTGGATACCCGGGTCGTCGGCCGTACCTTCCAGCTGCTGCCCACCATTGCCAGCGACCGCATCAATATCCAGCTCGCGATCAACAACCGGACCATCGTGAACCGCACGGATTACGGCGATGCCCTGTTGTCCGGTGCCCTGTTCAACATCGGCAATGCGGACCGGATGATTCCCCTGTCCCTGGGGGACGGTGAAACCCGGTTGCTGACTTATTTCACATCGGAAACCCGGAAGAACCAGCTCGACCAGAACCGGTTGCTGCCCCTTCTCGGAGATGGGGTGGACAACACGTCGGACCGGGTCGAGACGGTCATCGTCATTCGCGCACAAATCGCCGGATAGTCCCATGTTCAACGAGATCACGGAATCCATCGACGGCCACTCCTTCACCCTGGCGTACAACGCCCGGCAGGTCAGCGTGGAACGGTCGACCCCGCGGGCCCTGCATTCCCGGCACCTTCGCCGGGTGGCGAGGATGCACCAGGCCAGGTACGGCATCCTGGTCCGGGAAGACGACCATGACGTCTGGTTCCTGGGCCGCTCGAAGGCGATTTCCTTCCAGACGCAGCTGGAAGGGTGGCTGCGCAGATCAGACTTCGGCAAGGATCCGTTTGTACTGGTGATCACCCTGGACCATGCCGTCTATTTTGCCGAGGTCGCCGAGGGCTATATTGACCGGGAAACGGTACTGGTCGAAGAAGCCGCCCTGGAAAACCTGGAGACCCTGGCCAATGCGGCGACCCCCATGCGCCGGTTCGCCGGGGGCCGGGGGACCCTGCAGCCCAAAGGCCATGGACTGGAGGGCCCCGCTCCCGTGCGGGTCACCCGGGCCGGGGCCCATCGCTACCGGCTTCTCTTCGGGCTCCTGGCCCGGCAGGGACTGTACCATCCCGGCCAGGCCTGGTTCCTGGCCGCGGTCCTGGTGCCGTTGCTGGCCTCCGGCCTCGGCTACCAGCACTACCAGGACCGGGTGGCCCGGATTGCCCACGAATTGCTGCGCAAGCAGCAACAGATGCAAAACCAGGCCGGGGTGCCGGTGCTCCGAAAAACCGACTTTTCCGCGGCACCCCGGGTCATTGAGCTCAGTCATCATTTTGTCCTCGCGGAACAATTCTATTCCAGCGGGCTGACGTCCCTGCAGGTGACCCGGTCCGTGACCATTGCCGGGGCCACCGGGGAGTACCCGGCACAACCGGTCCGGATGGCCGCCGCCGGACCGTGGACCCTGGACCTGGCATCCGGCGGCGGGTGGACCCTGTCCCGTGAACTCGAGACCCCCGGGGATCTCCGCTCCCCGGAAAAATTCGGGCGCTTTGGGATGCTGGAGCATATCCATGCCCTGGCAGCCCATTCCCATGCCGCCCTGGCCATCTCCGGGGTGGCTCCGCGCACCGGGGGGATGCAGATCGAATTCACGTTGCGGCTGTTTCATCCCCGGGCCTCCCACCTGCGAAGCCTGGGGCGGATGCTGGCGGACCGGCCGTACGAACTGATCGGGGCGCAATGCGACTTTGCGGCCTGGGAACCAAAACAATGCGACCTGCAGTTCATTGCAGGCACCGTGGAGGAAGACACCTGATGCGAACAATCAAGACATGGATCCTGCTTAGCCTGCTGATCGGCGGATTCCCGGAACCGGGGGACGCCCAGGACACTCCACCACAACCCCCCCTGCCCCCCGCGGATGCCGTGCAAAAAGACCTGGGAAGACAAAAAGCGGTCCTGGTCCAGATCGAGGAACTGCTGCGGCTGATGGGAACGGTCTCCCGGTATCCGCCCTCGGTGGTCACGGTGCTGATGGATGCCCGGCTGGACAATCCGGCCCGGCTTCGCAAGGCCCTGCGACTCCTGCACAACACGCCGGACGACGCCGAAACCGCCTCGGACCCCCTCCCCTCCGCTCCGGCCAGTCCGGAACTGGAAAGTACCGGGGGACCCGAAAGCGAGGCGGTTCCTGAGCCGGTCCGGCTGGCATCAAAACACCTGGTGTTTGTCAGCCTTCCGGATGACCGCAATCCGGGAGTGGTCTCCCTGCTGATCCGGGGGAAGGCGGTTTCCCTGACCATCGGCCAGGACCTGGAGATCGAACGGAAATCCTATACCCTGCAGCACATCTACAAGGATGACCTGGGGGACATCGTGGTGGTGTTCGAACAGGGGAGCCGGTCCATCCCCCTCACCTGGAGAACGGGATGATGCAGCCCCTCCATAAAGAGGACATGACCACGGTTCCTGCCATTGCGGGGCTGCTGGAAGCGAACCGGCAGTCCCTGAAGGCCCTGGTCACCAACACGGGGCACATCTATCTCGTGGAAAGCGCCTGCCATCCCCGGGCCCTGCGCGAACTGGTCCGGGAAGTCGAAGAGGTGTTTGGAGAGGTCACGCAATCGGCCATCACTCCCATGGAATTTGACAAGTGGGAACATCGCAGAACCGACGAACAACGCCCCACCCCGGTCACGGAGAAGGCCGCGGAGTCCAACAACACCATCGACTACATCTTCAGCAATGCCATCGAGCGCTGGGCAAGCGATGTGTATTTCCTCATCAAGCGCGATGAAACCCGCCTGGAGTACAAGAGCTACGGGGTGAAGTTCCAGGTCGACACCTTTTCCAGGGACCGGGGCTGGGCGCTGGTCAATATTCTCTGGTCGTCGGTTTCCGGGCAGTACGACAAGAGCCTGCCCTGCGATATTTCCCTCAACCACCTGCACGACGGCCGGCTGTACCGAATCCGGGCCAACAGCGTGCCGACCAGCGAAGGGGGCAATACCATCGCCTGCCGGATCCGGGACCCGAAACAGGTGCTGTCCCTGGCCTCCCTGGGATATTCCGACCAGCAGGTCCGCCACATCCGGGATATCTGCATGGCACCGGGCGGACTGGTCCTGTTCACCGGGCCCACCAACAGCGGCAAATCGACCTCGGTCACCTCAATGATGGCCGATACGCCGCGCTCCGAGCACATGATTGAGGTGGCGGACCCGGTCGAGGTCGAGCTCGACCACTGCACCCACATGGAGATTGACCGGTATCACCACGACCACGAGGAAATCTTCCGCCGTACGCTGGCTTCGCTGGTGCGCCAGAATCCGGATGTCCTGGTCCTCGGGGAGATCCGGGACAGGCAGACCGCGGAAGCGGCGGTCAACATGGCCATCCAGGGCAAGCGCGTGCTGTCGACGCTGCATTCCACCACCGCCGCCAGTGTCTTTACCCGGTTGTCCGGGCTGGGGGTCCCCGACCACGTCCTCGCGCTGCCCGAGTTCATGGCCGGGGTCGTCTCCCAGAGCCTGGTGCCGATCCCCTGTGCCGAGTGTTCCCTGGATTACAAGGCGGCCCTGGCCGTGTACTCCGACTGGCAGATGTCGCACATCGCCGCCACCCTGGAGACCCACGCCCTGCGCTTCGTCCATCCGGACGGATGCGACCGCTGCCTGAACGGCATTACCGGCCAGACCCTGGTGGCGGAGGTCTTTCCGCTGATCAAGGACCCGGGGCCGGTCTTCGAAATGATCAATGAAAAGAAATTCTATGCCCTGCCGGCCTACATGGCTGAACAGCACGGCGTACTCAGCAAGCGCCAGCACGCGCGGATCAAGGTCCAGGAGGGCCGCATTGACCCGGTTGCGACCCTACGCATCGTCGGCTCCCTCGGGACCGCCATGGACCCGGCGCCCCGGGACCCTGGTCTGCGGTTCATGACCCGGGAACCGGACCACACCCTGGAAAGCGAAGGGAGGACCCCCCAGTGAAACGTTCCGGTCTGCTTCACAAGCTGGTGAATCGGTACAACGTGCAAAACCGTTTTCCCCGGGCCGACCGGGTGATGTTCTATCGCATCATCGAATACCAGGTCCATGCCGGGGCATCCATGAAAACGATTTTCCGGCTGCTGCGCGATGACCTGAAAATCACGCCGGAAATCACCCGGATTGCCGGACAGGTCTCCCAGGCCCTGGCCGAAGGACGACCGGCGGCAGAAGGGATGCTGGAAAGCAATTTCTTTCCACCGGAAGACATTGGCCTGCTGCTGGTCGCAGAACGTCGGGATGCGATGCCCACCGTACTGGACCAACTGGCCACCCGCACCCGGGACAACATCACCTTCTTCGGTGAAGTCATCCGACCCAACCTCTATTACGGGGTCATCCTCGCGGTACTGCTTTTCCTGGCCTCGAAAATCACCGACTACGAAGACCTCCTGGGATCGTTCACCGACCTGTCCGCCAACCCGGCCTGGGAACTGAGCGTCTGGGTCAACACCTGGGGGCTGGTCGCCGGGGCGGGGCTCGCGGCCGGGACAGGAGTGATCGGGTACGGCAAGGCCCACTGGTACGGATACCTCCGGAAGTTCCTGCCGTTTTTTGACCGGGATGCCCGACTGCAGTACGGCATCCGCTTCTGCGGCCTGTCCCGGATCATGTCGCACCTGGGGGCCTCGTACGATGACACCCTGACCGCCTCCCTGCGGGCCTTTGACAGCTCCCGCTTCATGACCCGGGGGCTGTCGGAAATGCAGCGACTGTACAGCCGGGGCGGCATGCCGTTTGACCAGGCCCTGTCGCTGACCATTCTGGACGGGCGCATGGCCGCGGCCCTGGGAGCCCTGGCCCTGGGAGGAGACCGCCAGACCCAGGCCCGGGCGTTTGCCATGCTGGAACAGATGCAAACGGAAATCTGCCGGAAACGGTATGCCCAGGCCCGGACGATTACCCAAATACTGCTTTTGAGTGCCGTCGCCTACGCCCTGTTGTCGATGGTGCTGGGCATGTATGAAATCTATAACCTTTAACTGGAGAATTACTTATGAAGAAGAAACCAAGAAATCAAGAAAGCGGGTTCACGCTGATCGAGTTGTCCGTGGCCCTGGTGGTCATCGGGATTGTAGCCATTTTCCTGGCCCCCAAGATTACCAATATTTTCGGGAAAACGCAGATCGAACTGGCGAACCAGGAATTGATCACCCTGGTGACGGCCGCCGTGTCCTACCGCAACCTGACCGGGAACTACGCCGGGCTGGGAACCAGCAAGACCACCGCCGCCCAGGGGCTGGGGGTTCTGGCGAATGACGGCTATTACATTGCCCCCTTCACCGGCAACGGCGCGACTGAAAACGCGTACGGGGCGGCCACCTCACTGGTGCAGGATGCCGCCCCGGCCACTGCGACGTTGACCTACACCACGGACGAACCGGAACAATGCAACCAGCTGATTGATCGGGTGGAGGACATGGGGGATGTCGGCACTCCGACGTGTGCGACAAACGTACTGACCGTTCCGCTGAACTGACGGATGTCGCTGACCGAAATCACCGTCGTGTTGGCGGTGATTGCGCTGCTTGGGTTCGTGGGGGTGGACCGCTGGACCGCGGCCACCCGGACCGCAGCCTTCGAGCGCGACCTGAAGGAACTGGCGGTGGCCACCCAGGCATACCACCGGACGCATTGTGCCAACACCGGCTTCGGGGTGGACCGGACGGCGGCCGAGGTCGGGGCCGACCTCGGTCCGGGCAATGACTGGACCGTGACCTGGCCGGGGTCGGCCGATTATCCAGTGCTGCGGTATGGCGGCACGGACAAACACCGCCAGCGGTTTTTGCTGGCCAGGGGCGGGGTCCTGGCCGGCACGGCGGTGGAAATCCGCCCGGTTGTGCCGTCCATTCCGGGGAACCGGGAGCAGGTCCGGATCAGAAGAATACTATGGGGGAACACGAAATGTTGAATCATCGAAACCGGCAAGGTGGATTTACCTTGATGGAGCTCACCGTCGTTCTGGCGGTGATTGGCATCGCGACTCTGGCTTTCATGCAATGGCAGACCCAGAAACTGCAAAACCGGGAAATTGAGCGGCGGATCCTGGATTTGACCTCGGTCGTGGAACAGCAATACCGCAGCTGGGCCAATACGGGTGCCTGGGAACTCACCGAGGGAAACCTGGACCATGACCGCCGGCTGTGGGCGGTTGTTCTGGTCCTGGATGATTCTGATCCGGACCACCTGGCGGTGACCGCCCGGGTTCCAGCCCGGCTGGGTGAAAACGCCGAGCTGCAGGCCATTGCCGCCCCGTTCAATGCGGCGGTGGACGAAGCCGCCGATACGGTCACCCTGAACATACAGGTCCCGGCTCAAACCAGTATCGGGGATTCCATGCTGGACCTGGATGGCGCGAACAAGATGCGGGGGAACATTGAGTTTGTCAACCCCCGGGATATTATGGGTGCCGACCACATCGATTCAAATTCCGTCGAAACGGACGAGGTAGACATCGGCGGAACGGTGATTGACAGCCCCATCGCTTCGCTGCTGAAGACGGTGTCCGAGCAGGATTGTACCCATGGGGTCAATATCAACAACGACGTAGTGTCCTGCGTCGCCGCGCCGACTACTCCGACTCCCCCTACCCCGCCGGCGACCTGTACCACTTCCGGAGGAAGCACCGTCAGTGTTGGAACAACGGAATCCCGGGCCGGGTCCTGTTCCAGCGCGCCCTGCGACTCGAGCATCTGCTCTCCCGCCCGGGGGACCAGCTATGGGTCCGCCGGCCAGACCCGAAGATGCCTTTCCTCAGGCAGCTGGTCCGGCTGGTCATCACTCGGTCGCCAACTGTGCAGTGTGCGCGGATGCGCAGCCGGCAATTCCCTGGCCTGCGGCGGCGGACCCCGATGACACGGGCCTACACACCGGCCCGCGTTGCCGGCAAGGGCGTTTCGTACCTGGACTAACCGGAGAAAAAAATGAACCAAACCAAAATCCAATACAAAATCGCCGAACCCCGTCCGTCCCGGTTTGACCAGGGGGTTGCCCAGAGTCTCCTGGGTAACTGGTCCGAAGCCATCCCAAATTTTGACCGGGCCATCGCCCTCGATGCAAAGAATGCCCGGGCCTACCGGTATCGCGGAGTCGCGAAAATGATGCTGGAGGATTATTCCGGATCCATCCAGGACCTGGACCAGGCCATTGCCCTGGACCCGGGTCATGCGGAGGCCTGGCTGGACCGGGGGGTGGCCCGATGCGATCAGGACCGGCATGAAGAAGCCATTCAGGATATTGACCAGGCCATTGTCCTGGAACCGGATCATGCCGGAGCCTGGCACAGCCGGGGAGTTGCCCGGGTCCACCTGGGCCGGCATGAGGAAGCCCTCCGGGACTTTGACCAGAGCATCTGGTTGCACCCGCAGAATGAACCAAGCTACTGCCTGCGGGGCATGACCAAAAGCCTGCTGGGCCGGTATGTCGAGGCCATCCGGGATTTTGACCAGGCGATTGGGCTGGAGCCGGACAATTCGTACCTCTGGTCCTTGCGCGGGACCGCGAAAGGCCGCCTGGGCCGGCACGAGGAAGCCATCGGGGACTTTGATCAGGCGATTGCCCTAAATCCGGAGAAGGCGGAGGATTGGTTTGATCGCGGGATGGTCCGCTTTGCACTGGAGCAGTATGCCGAGGCCATCGGAGATTTTGGCCAGGCGATCCATCTCCAGCCCGAAGATCCGGATGCCTGGTACCATCGCGGAGCCGCGAAAATGGGGCTGGGGGATTATTCCGGAGCCTTCGAGGATCTGGGTCACGCCTACCAGCTCGACCCTGATCTCACGAACATCCGGGTTTGATCCGGGGTTCCGGTTTTCCCCTTGTGCGGTCTTTGAACTTCTTTTCCCCAGGTTTATCCCCCGTTTCTGTGGATATGTCGGTCTCCATGGAAGGTAGAGTGATTAGGTTGGGGCCAGGACAGGGGGTCGCTGGCCTGCTCACGACAGAAAAAACCCCGCCGAAGCGGGGTTTTTAAGGAGTTGAAAGCAAGAGCTCAGACTGAAGGCAAGACTGAAGACATGTACGCCAGTAAAGCGACCACGACTCCGATCACCCCAATACCGAAGAAGGTGAGAAATTTGTACATACTTGTTTCAAATTCCTTGATCTGCCCTTCCAGTTTCCCTTCCAGGCCAGCGATGTCCACTTTCAGGCCACCGATCTGTCCTTCCAGTTTCCCTTCCAGGCTACCGATCCTCCCTTCCAGGCCACCGATCTGCCCTTTCAGGTCGCCGATGTCTCCTTTCAGAGTTGCTTCGGTTGCCTGCAGGTCCGCCTTGCTCGCCAGTTTCCCAGTCACCGAAACCAGCGTCTGGTTGAGAAGGTTGACAATGGCTTCCGCCGACTCTTTCGTCAAATCAGATCCTTCGAGTTGAGTGACAGCTGCCAAGGTATCAATCTCCGCTGCATGGTTATTGTAATATGACATGATAACCTCCAAAAAAATACAACATTAAAAAAATGGAGACATGCCTCCCCAACAGGGAACAATGTCCCCGTCGGGTTCAAAATGACACCAGCCGTGAGGCTGTTCGGAGTACCCATCCTTACGGCTGGGGTGTGCCTACGATTCCGATTCGCCAGATAAGCTCTGGCAGGCATAATGAGATCACTATACCGGAAAGACGGGCTCAGACCAACCAAAAAACGGAAAATTTCACGAAATGAAGGACGGTTGGCTGTGCAATGATGGGTTTTGAGGGGTGGACCGGAGGGCTGTCGAACCCGGCCTGGGTCGTGGTCATGGGGTTCGTGGGGGCGGCCGTGGGCAGTTTCCTGAATGTAGTCATCCTGCGGTGGCCACTACCCGGGGAACCGGCTGGTGAGCGGCCCCTTGGCCTTTTTCGTCCCGGGTCGCATTGTCCGGCCTGCAAGACCCCAATCCGGGCCTGGCAGAATATCCCGATCCTCAGTTTTCTGCTGCTCCGGGGACAATGCCGGCACTGCGGGGTTCGGGTCGGGCTTCGCTATCCCCTGGTGGAAGGACTGAGCGGCCTTCTCAGCGCCGTGGTGATTGGGGTCCTGGGACCGACCTGGCAGGGGCTGGCCGGCCTGCTGCTCACCTGGGGGTTCATCACCCTCAGCGTTATCGATATCGACCACCGACTGCTGCCCAATCGCCTGGTGTTGCCTGGATTGTGGCTTGGCCTGGGGGCCAGCCTGGTGCCCGTGTTTTCCACCCCGCCCGATGCCATTCTCGGTGCATTCATCGGCTATCTGGTCTTGTGGTCGGTTTACCAGGTGTTCCGGCAACTCACCGGCAAGGAAGGAATGGGCTATGGTGATTTCAAGTTGCTGGCACTGATCGGTGCCTGGCTGGGCTGGCAGTCGCTGCCGCTGGTCCTCTTGCTGTCTGGAGCAGCGGGTGCCGGGGTTTCATGGGTGGGATCGGTCCTGCGGGGGGATCCCCCGGGGCCAACGGTTCTCCCGTTTGGCCCTTTCCTGGCGATGGCCGGCTGGGTGGTTATGCTCTGGGGGGATTCGGTCCTGCAGATTGACTTCCTTGGTATGGATCGCTAACGATCAATTTGACATTGATCATAACGGGCGGACGTTATTGACTACCGAAATCCTAATCAGAGCTTCACTTGTCAAATCGGGTGAATCCTAAAAAAGGACAGAGGGATGCTGTTTCCTCGAAAGTAAGCTGCGCGCTTCAGCTTAGCGGATTAAAGAAGGTAATTTGGGAACTCAAGCGTCCAGCGCCCGATTCAGGGTCATTCGAGTGACCCCGAAATGTCTGGCTACTTCGGTCTTGGTCATTTGAGGGTCCGTCAGCATGGCCTTGGCCTTGCGAACCTGGCCCGCATCCAGTTTGCGGGGACGACCCCCCTTGCGGCCCCGGGCCCTGGCCGCGACCAGGCCCGCTTTGGTGCGTTCCTGGATGAGTGCCCGTTCAAATTCCGACAGCGCGGCAAAAATATGGAAAATCAGTTTGCCGCTGGCGCTGGTCGTGTCAATGGCCTCTCTCAGGGAGCGGAACCCCACGCCGGCATCATTCAGATCATTCAAAATCGTGACCAGGTCCTTCAGACTGCGTCCCAGCCGGTCCAGACGCCAGACCACCAGGGTATCCCCCTCCCGAATCGCATCTAGGCACCGGGCCAGTTCCGGACGGGACCGGGAGGCCCCTGAACCGGATTCCTGGTAAATGCGTTCGCAGTGGGCCCCCTGCAAGGCGTCCAGCTGGAGCGCGGTATCCTGTTCGCTGGTGGATACCCGGGCATAGCCGATGATCACGAATCTGTCCCAAGTAGCGTGTCAGTCATTGTCTGCTTTCTGCCATGGAACGAGAGGCCCGAATCGAGGAGACGGCGTTCTCCTGCATTTGGTCGGTGATGTAGGACATCAGGCTCGGGATGCCCGGTTCGTAGTAAGCACCGCTCACTTGCCAGATATAGCCGAGGTGGGAAAGTTGTTCGACTTTTTCCATCACACGCTCATTCGTAATCGGCTCAATACCCGCCAGGCCTCTTTCAATCGCTTCTTCCAACGTGTTTTCATGCAGAATCGGTGAGCCAGACTGGAGAAAAGCATCGGCAACACTCTCAGCCACCGGCAGCAACCTCATTTTTTTTATCTCATTGCGCCGGACCTGATACATGGCGTTTCGCTTTGTGATGACCTCTTCCTCCACCGCCTTGACGGTCTCCATGGTGATCTCTACTTCTCCGGTTTGGTCCAGCCTTCGGGCCAAGCAATCGCCCCATAGTTGGGTGAAAAAGGGATAGCAGTGGGTCTGCTCCACGATGTTCTCCAGGACACCGGGGGCAAAAGTGATGCCCGCTGCCTGCAACGGCACGGCAAGTGCCTGGCTGGCTTCGTCCGGTGACAGGCGCCCCAGGGGAACGATTTCGCTGCGGTCCCAGAAGGACGCATTGGCCTGCCCCAACGTGGCCCTGAGGTTTGGCGTGCCGGCCAACACCAGCAGAAACGGACAACCTTCCAATCGGACGGTCTGACTGGCGTTCAACAGCGATTCAGCTATCGCTGGTGTCAATCGGTGCGCTTCGTCTATGATCAGGATAAATGGCTTGTTCCCACTTCGCTCCTGAAGGAGTTTTCGGATAGTCACAGAGGCCAGGGACAAATCCACTTCCGTTTTGGCTTGAAAGAGCCCTCCGACCCCTCCGGAGACCTCCACTGACTTGAACCGCTTGCGTAATGTCTGATGGCCCTCCACCAGACGGCCAGACAGCGCATCCAGAGTTCTCAGTTCATCTGGAGTGACCCGTAGAATGTCCAGCTTCGAGGCTTCTTGTTGGTGGGTCTCTTGTTGTAGATAACGCAGCAGGGCGGTTTTACCGTTACCCCTAGGGCCGTAGAGAATCAGGTCCCGACTGACGGAGTTCCGGCCTCTAAGGACAAGGACTTCGACACAATCCCGGAAATATTCCTGTTCCTGTTTGCGACCGGCCAGATACGGCGGTACCGCACCGGTGCCCGGCGTAAACAGGTGTTTCAAATCAGTGGTGTTCATTGTCTCGCTTTTGTTTATCCGGTGCTATTGTTCATACTTTTGATTGGAGTGGAACAATTTCGGGAAACCACCGATCATGTAACAATAACTGGCCTTATCTATACATAGATTATTATACGGGTTTTTATACGCTGATGGGCCGCTTTTGACCGGAAAATCTGTCCCGGTGTGCAATGTATCAAAATCGATGGTTTTTGTTGCAACCTATGCCGCGACTGACAAGCGCACCCCCAACGCGTGCATCAGCCGGTGAATAGTGTGCCACTTGGGTTGTACCTGGCCATTGATCACCTTGTAGAGGCTTTCGCGGTTCAATCCAGCTGCTTCAGCAACCCGAGAGACCCCCTTGTGCTTGATGGCATGACCCAGGGCCACGACAAAGACAGCCGGGTCCTCATCTTCGTAGGCTTCCGTCAGGTATCGAGACAGTTCATCCTCGTCCAGCAAGTGGTCAAAGGGGTTGTATTCGGTCAGTTCAGCCATGGTTCAAGCCTCCAATTCGCTCAATATTCGGTGTGCACGGGCAATGTCTCGTGACTGACTGGACTTGTCGCCACCGCACAACAAGATAATACGTTTGCCATCACGAAGCAAAAAGTATAGCCGGTAGCCAGGGCCTGAGAAAACTCTCATTTCACTCACGCCCTGGCCGACTGGTTTGATATCCCCAAGATTGCCAGCAACCGCTCGATCCAACCGTCGAGCGATAGCTCTTGCCGCCTGGCGGTCACGGATGCGAGACAACCAGCGATTAAAATCACCAGTGGTAACGATGTGATAGCGCATGCGTGTAGTGTAGCTTGTGGGCTACACCAAGGCAAGACGGCATGAATTGAGTTGATACTTGATAAAGACCGCTTTGGTGAAATTTCCAAAAGCTTCCTTTGTGAAAACTCTTTATTCCATGGTTAGAAATCGTTGGTTTTTGATACGCCACCTGATTCCTGTCTCAAAGGCTAAATAGTTAGTTCCTGATTTTACAACTTGTCCCAATAATGACTGAAAATAGTGATTTTTTACGCACCTCCTTGAAAGGAGTTGGTTGGCAATACCTGATTCGGTTGTTTTGTTTTCCCCATGCATGAATTACAATGCAATTCTTGCCATAGAGAGGAAACCGAATCGTGACAGCCAATCAGCCCGTACCCTCGCGCATCGACGGAGCGGTCAAGGCAGATGGATCGGCTGTTGTGTCCGCCGCGGAACTTATGGAGAGCCGATATGCGGACGATTGAATGCGCGTGACCGTTCAAAAGAACAGGAGAGACGACAACCCGATGAGGTCAGCATGACCGGTGGCCCGCGAACCAGCGAGGTTGCGTTTAACGGCGTGCTGGCGGAAGTGCTCCGGAGAAAGCACCCACTGTGGAAGGATCATCTCGGTGTGGAACAGACCGGGGTCTTCCTGAAACAACCCGGGCTGCGGCCGGACATTCTTGTCCGCCCTCCCAATGCACAACCCGTCGTGGTGGAAACGGAGTATGCACCGGCGCACACCGTGGAACAGGACGCCTGTGCCCGGCTCGGCCTGGTGACGGGAAGCGCAGCCGACCCCATTGAACAGGCCATCGCCGTTCGTGTTCCCACCGCATTGCGGCAGGGCCAGGCAGACCTGCCGGACCGTATTGTGACCGCGGAATTTGATTACTGCATTTTTTCAGGAGATCCGTCCTCGCCGAACCGTTGGCCCACAACCGGCTGGCTTGCCGGGAATATTGATGACATCGTACGCTGTATCGAGCATGCCATGGTCTCCCAGCGCCTTGTGGACGAGAGCATCACGGTGCTGGAAAGGGGGGTTCGGGTTGCAACCCGGGCGATACGGGATGCCGTGGAAACCGGTTTTACCGATACTGACAGGAATCTGGGGCTCGTACTGAATCAGAACAGTGGGGAGCAGACGGATCGCATGGCGATGACCATCATTGCCAATGCCCTGACCTTCCACACCATGATTGCCGGGACCCGGGGCATTCCGTCGATTGATCAGTTGAATAAGGACAAGACGGTTACACTGAAGAGAGGACTGTTGAGGACCTGGGACCGGATCCTGGAGGAGATCAACTACTGGCCGATCTTCAAGGTCGCATCAGACTTGCTGGTGACGATTCGTGGTCCCACAGCGAGTCGGGTATTGAGAGCCCTTGTGGGAGCTGCGGAGCGTCTCGCGGAGCTGGGGGTAACCACACGTCATGACCTGTCGGGCCGCATGTTCCAGAGTCTGATTGTGGACCGAAAGTTCCTGGCAACGTTCTACACCCTGCCGACCAGTGCGACATTGTTGGCGGAGCTCGCGGTACGGCGTCTGCGGTTCGAGTGGGAGGATCTTGCCGGTTATCCCGACTTGCGCATTGCCGACCTTTCCTGTGGAACCGGAACCCTGCTTTCTGCCGCCTATAATACGGTACTGAGTCGATACCGCTATGCGGGGGGAGACGACAGCGAGGTTCATCAACAGATGATGGAGCGCGCCATCATTGCGGCGGACATCATGCCTGCAGCCGCCCATCTTTGTGCGTCCCAGTTGTCGAGTATCCATCCAAGGGTACTCTTCGACAATACCCGGGTCTACACCATGCCCTATGGGGTTGATCTGCTGAAGGGGGGAGGGACGGCCATTGGCTCCCTGGACCTGATTCCAAAGCAACAGTCCAAATCATTGTTTGCGACCGGGCAGCGTCAAGCCAGGGGGGGCGGCGACGAAGCGGTTCAGGATCTCAGGTTACCGCATCATTCTGTTGACCTGGTGATTATGAATCCTCCCTTTACGCGTCCCACCAATCACGAGAGCACGGAAGTGCCGGTGCCTTCCTTTGCGGGGTTCCAGACCACGAAAGATGAACAGCGGGCGATGTCCGGACGTCTGAAGACCATTCGCAAGGCTCTTGTGAATCCTGCGGGTCATGGGAATGCGGGTCTGGCATCGAATTTTATTGACCTTGCGGATGTCAAGGTCAAGCCCGGTGGGACGATTGCCCTGGTGCTTCCCATTGCCGTGATCCAAGGCGCATCGTGGCAACCCGCCAGAGACCTGTTGCTGGCCCGGTACTGCCGCATCACCGTGATTACCATCGCTACCTCGGGCAGCACCGATCGCGCCTTTTCCGCTGATACGGGCATGGCTGAAGCACTGATTCTGGCCACGAAGTGCGCCCCGCTATCCAATAACTATGAGGATACGTTGTTCGTCAATCTCAAGCGACGACCAGCCACCTTACTGGAAGCTGCGGAGGTAGCCAAGCTGATAGCACGACTACCCGCCGATTCCAGAGCCGGTCATCTTCGCGGGGGGGACCAGGCGATCGGAAGCTATATTCGGGCATCCTTGAATGAGGGGGGGTGCGCCTCGCTGAGGGAATCCGCCATTGCAGATACCATGCTCGGTCTGTCCCAGGGCTGGCTGGGGATGCCCCGTTATCGCCCTGATCATTCAATACCCATTGTGCCTCTCGAAGAATTGGGAAGCAGGGGATTGCTGGATCGTGATATTGGGACACTGAAAGCTGAGCAGCCTCCCTATCGAGGCCCGTTCAGGATTATTCCGATCAGTACGGCTCCCAGTTATCCGGTCCTCTGGGGACACGATGCCAAACGCGAGCGATGTCTGATCGTGCAACCGGACTGCCAGGGCGAGGTTCGGCCAGGATGCGATGATCGGGCGGTAACCGTGTGGGAGACCGCTACCCGATTACATTTCAACCGGGATTTCCAAATCAATTCCCAGAGCCTGGCGGCCTGTTGCACTCCAGAGTCAGTTCTAGGAGGTCGTGCCTGGCCGAATTTTCGCCTGAAGGAGGCGCACTGGGAAAATATCATCGCCCTGTGGGCAAATTCTACACTGGGGTTGATGAGTTTTTGGTGGGCGGGGTCGCTTCAGCAACAGGGCCGGAGTATATTGACCATCAGTGCATTGCCAGGGCTGAAGGTGTTGGACCCGAGAGCCTTGTCGAAGGAACAACTGGACCGTGCGGATGAAATTTTCAGACGATTTGAGGGCCGGCCATTTTTGCCGGCAAACGAAGCCTATCGGGATGAGGCGCGGACCGACCTGGACCGTGCGGTTCTGATGGATATTCTGGGTTATCCCGAGGACCTGCTGGCGCCATTTCAGAACCTCCGTTTGCAATGGTGCAATGAACCCTCTGTCCATGGGGGCAAGGACACCAAACCATGACGGATTTTCCAGATCAAGCTGTATAGAAAATATTTCTTATCGAATTCGTCCATGTTTCGATTCCGGCTGGTCTCGACCTGAAGTTGCAAGACCCGCGTAAAGTGGCATCCCGATAGGTCAGTCCTTCCTGAGAAAGACCATACACCCAGGAAGCAGAAAATCGCCCTGCGAGTGAGATCCTCTCACCCTGACGCCAGACCATAAACCCGCTGCCGCAACGGGCTTAACTGGGAATGATGAACATAGCACTGTCCCATTCATCCGTTCCCTGACCGACACTGGCCACAGTGTGGCCACTTTTAAAAACCGGAATATTCCGTTCTTTCCGGCAGAAAACCCGTTTATTTCCGGGTTTTTCGCTTTCCAGGCTTGGCCTGAATAAATCTTTGCTTTACAGTGTCCTCATTATGCCTGCCAGAGCTTATCTGGCAACCTGGAATCGTAGGCACACCCCATCCTTGTGATGGGTACTCCAACAGCCTCACGGCTGGTGTCATTTTGAACCCGCTGGGGATAGGTTTCCCGGTGGGGAGGCATGTCTTCAGTTATTTTTTTACCCTATCGGGATATCCATCCCGGCAGGGGCGTGATATCCCGTATTTCTGGAGATATCACCATGTCAAAAAGCAAATCAAGACTGGATCATGTTTGTCAAAGCATTACCAACAATATCATCGCTGCCATTGCAGCTGGCGTCGGACAGTGGAAAACCCCATGGTCCGCGGTACTCTCAGGTGCCCCGGCCAATGTGGTGACTGGCCACTTCTACCGGGGCATCAATGTGCTTTCATTAGCACTGGCTTCGAAGAAGCTGGGTTACTCGACTCATTTTTGGGCCGGGTTCAGCCAGTGGAAAGCAGCCGGTTGCAAGGTTCGTTCAGGCGAGCGCGGCACGCAGGTGCTGTATGCCCGCCCGGTCGAGGTCAAAGACGAGAATGATGAAGTGGTGTCCACCTGGTGGAACATCCATTATTCCCATGTCTTCAATCTGGATCAGGTTGAAGGCTGGCAAGCCTCTGAAGCGATTGTGAAGGCGGTAGCTGCGAGAGCGGATCAACCGGGTCCTGGACTCAATGATCACCGAATCGAGCAGGTCGAACACCTGGTCCGGTGTACCGGAGCAGAGGTTCGTACCGCAGGGAAAGCGTATTACAACGTAGGAGGGGATTATATCGGAATGCCTCCGATAGAAGCCTTCAATCGGAAAGACCCTGAGAAGGGACTGACCGACTATTATTCGACGTTGTTGCATGAGTTGACCCACTGGACGGGCTCTTCCAGCCGATGTAATCGGCAGTTGGGTCCGCGCGGTACCCGGGACTATGCTTTCGAGGAACTCGTGGCGGAATTGGGCAGTGCATTCTTGTGCGCTTCCCATGGTGTTGAACAGACACCACGGGAAGACCATGCGCAGTATATTGCGTATTGGGTGAAGCAGCTTGAGGAAAACAACCGCGCGATCATCAAAGCAGCGCGTCTGGCTCAGGAGAGTGCAGAATTTCTGATGGGTCTCGTTGACGAGGCTGAAAGGAAACAGGCTGCCTGAGATTGCTTTGTTTAGAAATCCCCCGCATTGGCGGGGGATTTTTTTTGTCAACGGCAAACCTGGAACAACCGGAAAATGGTTGCGACAAAAGATTGTGAAATAAACCCTGTGGCAACCCGTTCGCGGATTCGGACGAAACCTTGGGTCACAAAGGGAATAAATGGGAAAGGGCCAGGAAGGGAATGGGATTTTTCAATGGCAGGGGCCTATCCCAAAGGGCCCCGTCCCAAATTCCCCCGAAAAGGGCCTTCATTTTCAGCTGGTTTGGCATCCAGAATGCCTGATTTCCGGTAGGTATCGCAAGGTTTTTCCTGCTGTAAGGTGATACGGCCTTGGCCTGACCCCGCCCTTCCGGTATAGTGAGCTCATTACACCTGCCAGAGCTTATCTGGCGAAATCGGAATCGTAGGCACACCCCAGCCGTAAGGATGGGTACTCCGAAAGGCTTCACGGCCTGTGTCATTTTGAACCCGACGGGGACATTGTTCTCTGTTGGGGAGGCATGTCTCCATTTTTTTAATGTTGTATTTTTTGGAGGTTATCATGCTAATACACCTACAATATGATTCATTTGAGGTGGGAAACAAGTTGAAAGAAGAGTACAAACTGGACGATCCCGTGATCAAGGGGATCATGGCAGCAAACATGGCTTCGCATGAAGCCGTAGTCACTGCTATCAACCAGGGGCTGGATGAGATGGAGAAGCGAGTCGCCACAAAAGGGGACATCGGTGACCTGAAAGGGGACATCGGTAGCCTGAAATGGCAAGTCGCAACATTCGGGCTTGCCATGCTGGGAGTCATGATCGCTTCCATGTGGGCTTTTTTGCAGTACGTGTCATCGCTTGCCTGAGTTCTGCTTTCAACCCCTTCAAAACCCCGCTTCGGCGGGGTTTTCTTTTGGCGCTGTTCTACCGGTACACATCACTGCGCACCAAACCGTCCTTCATTTTGTGAATTTTCCCGTTTTCTGATTGGTCTGAGCCTGTCTTTTCGGTATAGTGATCTCATTATGCTCGCCAGAGCTTATCGGGCAAATAATGAATCATGCTGTTAAACCGGAGCTGGGCAACGGCTCTGGCAACGACGGGCTGAACGCAGCCCAGAACCTGGAGGTTAAGAAGTTGGCGGAGGTGGAGGTTGAGAAAAGCGAAAATCGCGTATTGCGCGCGATCGACGCATTAGGCCAGCGAATGGACCGAATGGACGATCGTCTGGACTCCTTGAAAACCGGTGTAAACATCGTTCAAGGAGCGATGGGAATGAATGTTGTCTTGACGGGTTTCATCCTCTGGACGATGAAAGGCCTGCTCGCTGCCTAAAGCCGTACCCCTGGTGTCGCTGTCAATCCTTGAAAGACCCGCTCAGGCGGGTCTTTTGGGTCTTTTTTTGGATTTCGCCCGGTCTCAACGCAACCGGAACTCTCCAATAGGCCGGTATTTCGGTCACCCGCAGTGACCTTCCCCAAGGCAGACCACTGTTTTGTGTTATGATCGTGCCCACCAGTATATCGGTAACACGGTTTGTTGTTATACGGAAGTAAAGCGTTCTTAGCGCCTTTCTTTGGTATCACGGCGGGTTTCCAGGGAAAGCCGATCGCCCCGAGAATCTAGCCCCAGGAAAGAAGCCCCTCTGTCCTCCCTGTCGTGGCGCTGAACGGATAGAAGAGGGTCTCCAGACAACCCAAGACGGTTTCGGGTCCCCACCAATCCGGTCAAGAGGGCACGCTAGGTGCGCCTGCGTACCATCTGTCATCCGGTCATTGGAATGATCTCATTAGCCCAGCCACCGGGAACCCGAAACGTGCTTCACTCGATGGGTTGTGCAGACGTTATCTGGATCCAACACAAAAATAATAGTAATCAGAAAAAATATTATGCGACTGAATGAATTATTGGACCTTTACTGTTCGGTCCGAATACTGCGTCCGAAAACAGAATCGGTCTATCGAACCACCTGCAAGCTGTTTATTGCGGATACGGGGGTCTGTAAACTGGATGAATTGAATGAAGAGGTCTTTATCCGGTGGCGCGAGCAGGTATTGGCCCGCGCTCGTGAAACCACCTGGAACTCCTATCGCCGGAGCTTCCGGGTGTTCATGAAATTCGCCGTCAAACGGGAATTGATGCCCATCAATCCCATCGAAGATGTGGCCCCGGCCACAGTTTCGAACCTGAAGAAGAAGACCGTAAATGTGAAGGCCCTGTCGGGGGTAATTGCCGGACTGGCCGAACCCGACTGCTCCGTGGAAAACGGGTGGTTCTGGTCCATCTGCCTCAAGACGCTGTTCTATACGGGGATGCGCCGGCGCCAACTGGTGGGGCTATGCTGGAAAGATATTGATTTCCAGAAAAACCTGATTCACCTGGCAGCAACCACCAGCAAGACGAAACGTGCCTGGGATGTCCCCCTGGATGACCGGTTGCATGATGATCTGGTTCATTTGAAACAGGAAACAGTCCGGGTGCTGGGACCCCGGGAAGATCTGTCGGAGCATCAGGTGTTTTGTGTGCAGCGGTTTGATGACCGGAATCGGTTCGCCAATGACCAGCTAACCGGAGGGCAACTCACGGGCATCTTGCGAACAATCGGCAAACACTATTCCGTGGCCCTTTCTCCCCATCGATTGCGTCATACCTTCGGGACCGAAGTGGCCAATGCGATGTCCCAGAATGAGGACATCCCCTTTGGGATCCGGGCCCTGCAGCACCAATTGGGTCATACCGATATTTCCACAACACTGGGATATATCCAACCCAAACCGGAACAGCAACGGCAAATCGTGAACTCCCTGAAAACGATCTGAGCGACAATCCCCGAGTCTACCGATCCTCCAGCAGGGTCAGGTGCTGATTAATGACCGGGGCCTCGGTCTTTTTGAACACCTCATCCACGGGAATCAGCCAGCCTTTCAGGGTACTGATATTTCGTCTGCCCTGCACCCGCGCGGTGTGCCAGTTTTCTCCCTTTTTGTTTTTAATGTTGATGCGTAATTTCTGAAATGAAGACTGGACCTTGTTCCAGTCTTCATTGGCGGATTGACCGTAGGTTTTGAAGATAACCGGGGAAACCAGAAAAACCCCATCCTTGAGAATGTGAACCGGATATTCGCTCCCATTGTAGCGGATTTTTCCGGTTTGAATCCCGTTACGCAGCCAGAACAAAAATTCAGTTCCAGGATCCCGTTCCCCTGAATAATTGGGTGGAGGACCGGCCTTGTTGTCGATTGTTCTGGCAGAGTCGGTTGAAACCGGTGATTTTTTGTCTGTTTGGTCGGCAACAAACAATGAAGAAAGATCGACCTCATTCCTGGCCATTTGAGTTGAAGTGGTGGGGTCACTGCCGTTGTCCTCGTGACCCTCAGTCTGTTGCACGGCAGCTTTAACCGATGGTTCTTTGGCTGCGTCAGCATGGGATTTTACAACATGGATGTGTCCGTCAAAGGGATCAATTTCATTGCCATCAGTCCAAAGAAATGATTTGTTCACCTTCAACAGGCTGAAGGCCTCCGGCTTCCAGTCGTCCAGTTCGATGGCGGCCTGCCAGATGGCTTTCCCGCGGTTTGGGACGATGATCCCGGACTCAACCAGAATATCGAACAGTCGATTGTTCTGAGCGGGAATACCGGCATGCCCCTCGGATTCAAGCTGTGCACGCAGTTCATCGACAAACCGTTTGGACATCACCCAGCAGAACTGTCCGTCAAACCAGCCCATCGCTCCTCGCGAATTGAACGTCGTAGTCGCCTCGGCGGCCAAAACCTTCATTGCACGTTTGATTTTTTCCGGGAGCGGTGTTTTTGACAATACGGCTCCCGCTTGGGGAGTGTTCTCTGCTCCAAGAGACCGGGACACCGAAGTCTGGTCCGCCAGGGCCACGATCTTGCTTACCTGCGGACTCTCATCGTGATTCCCGTTCAGAAACTGCAGGCATTCGTACAGAATGTCGGTGTCCGATGCAATCCATTGCAATCCGTCTGGAGGCACGAATCTTTGCAGAAACACCGGGGCAGCCAGATTGTGCAGGGAGTATTTCCGTTCTTTTCGATACCGGAAGGTATAGAATTTTGCCGTTCGGTCCTTATTTTTCTGAAACCGCTTCCGCCCCTTCTGCCCGGAGATTCGCATCGGACCCTCGTATGGATTCCAGAGACCGATTTCATGGCCTTTTCGATCATACAGCATGACATCCATATCCACGACTGGCTTGCCGACGTCGTGGGCAAGAGCTGCTACAAACACTGCGTAGGTATAGATATCCGCCTTGAGGCGAATTACTTCGGGTGACTCACCAACAGGGAGTTGTAACCCTCCCCGGATTCTCAGTGCATAAATCACCACATCCAGAATGTGTACAAGCAATCCACCTGAATGTGCATGGTGATGATATTCGGATCCGGGCAGTTGCTGTACATGTTCGGCTACTCTTTCCAGGGCGGGACGATACAGTAATTCGAAAGAACCGTGGCTCACCCCGGTAAGTTTATAGATTGCAGACACCCGCTCCGGGTGACTGGAAGCAAGAAGTTCCTGACCGCTTTGAATGCGTGGTCCTGGAGCGGAGGATTTCCCGAACCATTCAGACATCTGCATGGGTTGTCACCAGGGGAAAATTGGCTGACATGAAAGGATGGACTGCTCCGTAAACCCTTTCAGCAGGTCGGTGAATGCAAATGGGGATGGTGGCACGTACGTGGCTTCATATATATGTATGGAAAACGTCTCCATCATACACAAGAAAGTTGGTGTGGGTACAGCTAAAGAGTTGTCAGTTGTCCAACGGAAGATGAGCGGCAAATGGGCCCGTTCCCATATAGCCTGAACGCTGAGTCATATTTCAGTAACCGAGACACTATCCTGGCGGTCTACCTGATACAAGGGGATCATCTGAGCCCTGATTGACACTGGCCACAGTGTGGCCACTTTTAAAACCAGAAATATTCCGTTCTTTTCGGCGGAAAACCCGTTTATTTCCGGGTTTTTTCGGTTTCCAGGCTTGGCCTGAATGAATCTTTGCTTTACAGTGTCCTCATTACACCTGCCAGAGCTTATCTGGCGAATCGGAATCGTAGGCACACCCCAGCCGTAAGGATGGGTACTCCGAAAGGCTTCACCGCCTGTGTCATTTTGAACCCGACGGGGATATTTTCCCGTTGGGGAGATTGTCTCCATTTTTTATGTTGTATTCTTTTTTGGAGGCAAATAATGAAAGAAGCTGTTAAATTGGAGCCGGATAACGGCTCTGGCGACAATGGGCTGAACGCAGCCCAGAAACTGGAGGTGATCGAGGTGGTCGATACGAAGGTTGAGAAAAGCGAAAATCGCGTATTACACGCGATCGCGGACTTCAAAGGTGACCTGGACAGACGTCTGGACCGAATGGAACAGCAAATGGACAAGCGCCTGGACCGAATGGACGAGCGTCTGGGTACCTTGGAAACGGGCCTGTTCTTTGTTAAAGGGGCGATGGGAATCCATGTTATCTTGACGGTTTTCATCCTCTGGACGATGAAAGGCCTGCTCGCTGCCTAAAGCCGTACCCCTGGTGTCGCTGTCAATCCTTAAAAGACCCGCATATGCGGGTCTTTTTTTTGGTACGGTCCCGGACCGGCGCTGACCACACTGTGGTCAGCCACAAAAACCGGAATATTCCGTTCTTTCCGGCTTTCTGCCTAGTTCCCCCCGAACCGCCCTGCCAGCCAGTCAGGGCCAGCCACTGCCTCCGCAGGTGACCACATGACGCAGTCCCCGGGCCGCAAGACGATGAAATCCCGGATAATGATGCCTGTTCCACCGTGGATGCTCCATCGGGTGATCAGGCGAACCTCCACCTCCGCCAGACTGAACTCGGCGGGCTTCTCCAGGAAAAATCAAACAACATTGCGTGGGATCGTCCTGAATGGTCTACACGCAGCAGGTCCTTGATTGTATTCAGAAAATCAGGTAATCTGCAATACACTGGTTACTGAGCATTCGGCAACTGCCGAATTTTTGTACTTTTAAGAAAATAAATGGTGCCGGAAAGAGGAGTCGAACCTCCGACCTACTGATTACGAATCAGTTGCTCTACCAACTGAGCTATTCCGGCAACATAGGCAAGCACCGAAGTATAGGGGCACGGCCTTGATTGGTCTATCTTAATCGACTCATTTTACAGGTGAACAAGCCCCCTATCATACGAAACAGAAAATAAGGGGATTCTCTTGACCAATCCAAAAATGCCTATATGGCTATTCCCCTTTCCAATACCTTTTATCCGGCACATCTGGTTGGTCCGGGTACTCAGGAAATATTCCGTAACTTGGCGGGCAGGGGAAAAGAAACATTCTCCGCCGGACCGTCCAGTTCTATCGCGCTCACCCGACCTTCATTCAATCTTTCAATGATCTGAGTGACCAGGGATTCCGGTGCAGACGCTCCCGCTGTGACTCCTGCACAGGTTTTGCCATCCAACCAGCATTCGTCAATTTCATCCGGTCCGCCTACCAGATAGGCCGGTACATTTCTTGCTTCTGCAACTTCCTTTAATCGGTTGGAGTTTGAACTGTTCGGGGACCCGACCACAAATACGATATCGCACTTTTCTGCCAGCTTTTTAATCGCATCCTGCCGGTTTTGGGTGGCGTAGCAGATATCGTCCTTGCGAGGACCTTCTATTTTTAGGAACCGTGCCCGCAGTGCTCCCACTATTTTCATTGTGTCATCCATGGACAATGTGGTCTGGGTGACATAGGCCAGCCTTTCAGGATCCTGTATTTCCAGCTTCTCAATGTCTTGAGTTTTTTCAATCAAATGGATTCCATCATCCACCTGACCCATGGTTCCCTCCACCTCCGGATGTCCAGCATGTCCGATTAACAGTATCTCGAGCCCCTGATTCCGGTATTTTCGAACCTCACTGTGCACCTTGGTGACCAGCGGACAGGTTGCATCAAACACTCTCAGTCCTCGTTTTTCAGCATCTGAACGAACAGATTGGGATACTCCATGGGCACTGAATACAACCGTCGATTTCTTCGGAATTTCATCCAGTTCATCGACGAATATCGCTCCCTTTTTCCTGAGGCCATCCACCACAAACTGATTGTGAACCACCTCATGCCGGACATATATGGGCGCACCATATTTCTCCAGAGCCCTTTCAACGATTTCTATCGCCCTATCAACCCCGGCGCAAAACCCCCGGGGATTTGCCAGTACTACCTGCATGTCTGCTTCCAAAGTTATAAATTCTCTCTGTTTAGTGTACACCCTGTCGAAATGATTTTTTCAATGGCTTTTCGTCCAGCCCTGTCTCCCCCTGCCCATTCCCAGGCTATCGGCAATAAACAGGATTGCACCAACGGTGATGGCAGAGTCCGCGATGTTGAATGCCGGGAAATACCAGTGTTCGTAGTGAAACGAGATGAAATCAATGACATATTGATACCGCAGTCGATCAATGAGGTTTCCCACGGCTCCCGCCAGTATCAATACAAGGGCCCAGGCCATCAGACGATTGTCCATAAAACACCGCCAAAGCCAGATGACAAGGACCACTGAAACAACCCCCGCCAGAACGGAAAAATAATAATGCTGGTTCCCTCCGACTTCATTTAAAAAACCGAAAGCAGCACCCCGATTAACCACCAGTGTCCATTGCAAGAAAGGCAATACATCAATGGGGAGTGACCCCCGCAGATTCTGGTAGGCAACATATTTTGTTCCTTGATCAATAGCGATGATCATGAATACAACCGTAAGATACCCACAGAACCTTGGTAACGATTTATCCATTACTGCGTTCCCGGCACAAGATTTTTCGGGCACGGCTGCAGTCTTTTGCAATCTGGGCTTTCAGGTCATCGAAAGAATTGAATTTTTGCTCGTCCCGTATTTTATGCACAAATTCGACACAGATTCTGTTTCCGTAAATGTCGGATTTGAAGTCAAACAGGTGAACCTCCAGTAAGGTCTTCAACCCATCCACGGTGGGACGTTTTCCCAGATTGGCAACCCCATGCACCGTATTGTTCAGATCTGCACCATCCACTCTCACCGCGAATACTCCCGTCATCGGCAATTTATGGCTGACGGGCAGATTCAATGTCGGAAAACCCCACTGCCGGCCCCTTTTGTCTCCATGCGTTACCCGGCCCACCATATGCATATTTCGTCCAAGCAGATTTCTTACCGTCTTCAAATCTCCCTGTCTGAGATGCTCACGCACCCGGGTACTGCTGACCCTTGCGTCATTCATAGTCACCGTCTGGAAGTTTTCAACCTCAAAGCCTTCGCCCTCTCCTCGCTTTTTTAACAACGAAAAGTCCCCTTCTCGGCCTTTTCCAAACCTAAAATCATCCCCCACCAGGGCATGTTTGACCTTGAGTTTCTGAAGCAAAAACTCATCAATGAAACTCGTTGCACTTGTCTGGGCAAGACGCCGGTTAAACGGCAGCACCAGCATGACATCAATGCCCTGTTCTTTGAGAATAAAATAACGGGTACCCACAGATGTGATTCTGGGAGCTGCCCGGTCTCCCTGAAAGTATTCATCCGGGCCCGGCTCAAATGTCATCACCACGGTAGGCAGTTGCAAACGGTTACCCGCGGACACCAGCTGGTTCATGATTTTCTGATGACCGAGATGGACACCATCAAAGTTTCCAATGGTCAGCACACACCCGTCCGCCGGGAGCCTGCGGCTGTTGATCGACCGTACAATCTTCATAACTCGGCAACTTTACTGGATTTCATCATTGCTCCGGGCTTGATTCCCAGGAGCAACAAGGCACAAAAGTACAGGATGCCACCCCCCGCCGTCAGTGCGATCAACTTGATAACTCGTTCCCATATCGATTGCAGTATCCATTCTTCCGCGGGTCCCACAAACCACCAAAGTGCCATTCCCATGAATACTGAGCTGATGGTTACCTTGAATAGAAACAACAACCATCCTGGACCGGGAGTATAAACATTTTCCTTGCGCAGAATGATATACAGCAATCCTGAATTGACGACCGCAGCCAAAGAGGTGGAAAGTGCCAGTCCAACATGCTTCAGGGGAAAGACCAGTAACAAACAAAAAACAATGTTGACCAGCATGGAAATCATGGCAATCCGAACGGGTGTACGGGTGTTTTCACGGGCATAAAATCCCGGAGCCAACACCTTAACCAGCACCATGGGCATAAGTCCTAGCGCATAGGCCACCAGGCTTGCGGACGTTTGATGCACGCCATTGACCGTGAAATCGCCATGGAAATAGATGGTTGCAATGGTTGGAGTGGCCAGCAACACGATTCCCACCGTAGCGGGAATGCATATCAGCACTACCCAGCGTACCGCCCAATCCAGTGTGCTGGAAAAGTTCTGAATGGATTTTCTTGAGTATTTCTTCGACAGGTCCGGCAGGATTACAGTGCTCAGTGCAATCCCGAATACTCCCAACGGAAACTCAACAATCCGATCTGCATAATACAGCCAGGAAATACTTCCGGTCACCAGAAAAGAAGCCAGTATGGTATTCACAATCACGTTGATCTGGGCCACCGATACACCGAGAACGGCTGGCAGAGTTAACCTGAAGACGCGTTTTGCGCCATCAATGGCCACTTCATCTCCCTCCCGCTTGAACACCCTGGGTTTGATGGAAAGCTTTTCTTTTCTAAGAAAGGGGATCTGGAAAAGTAATTGAACCAGGCCGGCGGCGATCACACCCACGGACAGGGCGATGGGGGAATCCTCGAACCGGGGTACCAGCAATATGGCGGCACTGATCAGGCTCAGATTAAGCAGGATTGGCGTAGCGGCCGGTGCTGCGAACCTTCCACAACTGTTCAACATGGCACTCGCCAGCGCAACGAGAGAAATAAAAAACAGATAGGGAAAGGTGATTCTCGTCGCCTGGACCGCGAGATCAAATTTTTCAGGCTGATCGATAAATCCCGCAGCGAGCATTATCACCATCAGTGGAGAAAAAAACACCCCCAGCGCGCAGAAAGCCAACAGTATCAGTGCAAACCTGCCGGTCAGTATCTGTAAGAATGCATTCGTTTCTTCCCGGGAGTGATTCACCCTGTAATCCGTGAAAACAGGGACAAAAGCGAGAGAAAATGCCCCTTCACCAAAAATCCTCCGGAAGAAGTTCGGTATTCTGAATGCAATAAAAAACACATCCGCCGCTGCCTTGTCACCAAGAATATTGGCAAAGATGACATCTCGCACCAACCCCGAAATCCGGGACAGCAGAGTCATAGAACCTACAACAGAGGTGGACTTAATCAATTTGACCGACATTTTGGCATGAAATTGTCCAGGGCCAACAATAACGTCTCTTCAGGGTTGACATTCGGCGCAAAATTTACGATATTCCCGCGTCCCTTTACTGACCCGATGAATTGAGGAATACCCTTGGCAAATTCACCCCAGGCAAGAAAACGAGCGAGACAGAACAACAATCGCCGGATCCACAACATGAGCCAACGCTCTGCCATGCGTTCGTCTATCAAAAAAATGCTGAAACTCGTAGCCGACAAGGACGAAGAAAACGCCACGGTAGCGTACCGGGACGCCGTCTCCAAGATTGATCGTGCCAAAACCCGCGGATTGCACCATAAAAATCGTGCGGCCCGGTTAAAAAGCCGACTCAATAACCGGCTTCGAACGATCGCCTCATAGCATGACCACATCAGAAATTTAGCCCGTAATCGCGATATTATCGCGATGAATTAACTCGCTTTCCCCGCAATACCCGAGAACCGATTCGATCTGCTTGCTGGATTTTCCAATAATCCTGGCCGTTTCGTCGGCATTGTAGTTGACCAGGCCCTGGGCAATTTCATTGCCGTTTCGATCAACACAGATCACAATTTCCCCCCGGGTGAACGAGCCTTCAACCGAGGTCACTCCGATAGGTAGCAAGCTGCTTCCGGACTCCCTTAACACGGTGACCGCCCCATCATCCAGCACAAGCTTCCCCGTTCCACGAAGTTGACCCGCCAACCACTGTTTGCGTGCCGTAATCCGATTGCTGCCCGGGGTCAGAAAGGTGCCCAGTTCTTCCCCGTTCCTCAATCGAATCAATATATCCTCTTCCCGCCCTGACACAATCGCTGTAGCCGCTCCAGAACCGGACGCCTTTTGCGCGGCCCTGATTTTCGTAAGCATGCCGCCACTGCCCAGCCTACCGGCTGACCCGGCGCTGTCTATCAGTTTCGGATCGTCAGCGCTGGCGTATCGAATGAGATGGGCAGAGCTGTCACTCCTTGGGTCCCGGTCAAAAAGGCCATCCTGGTCGGTCAGGATCACCAGGCACTCGGCTTCCACCAGATTGGCCGCCAATGCCGCCAAGGTATCGTTGTCACCAAACCGGATTTCCTCGTTGACCACCGCATCATTTTCATTCACGATCGGAACCACCCCTAGCCCCAACAGCTCTCGGAGTGTGTTTCGGGCATTCAAATATCGCTGACGGCTGGCCAGGTCCGCGTGGGTCAATAAAATTTGTGCCGTGAGTACATTTTGCGAACTGAAAGCCGTTTCGTAACTTTGGACCAGAACCATTTGTCCAACGGCAGCAGCCGTCTGAACATGATGTACTTCATTCGGTCTGCTGTCCCACCCCAATCTTCGCATTCCTTCACCCACCGACCCGGAGGAAACCAGAACAATATCGACCCCCTGCGCTTTCAGCAGCGAGATTTGTCTGACCCAAGATACAATGGATGACTGATTTAGCCCAACCCTCGAATCTGTCAATAACGTGGTTCCGATCTTAACCACCCACCGATTGGAATGAACCAGCGCAGACCGTGCGTTCATCCCTTTCCTTCCGGACCAAATCCTTCACTTTCCATGACCGTCCTGCGTTGTGCATCCCTCTCCATCAATTCTCCCATGAGATCGTTGACCAGTTGTCCGCAACCGGCACCCGTCACTGCGGAGATCAAGTACACAGGGGCCTCCCAATCAAGCTCATTGACCAGACAATTTTTGATATCAGATGCCTTGTCAGCGGCAATGGTATCTGTTTTGTTCAATACCAGCCACCTTGTTTTTTTTGAAAGCAGCGGGTCGAAATTCACCATCTCGGATTCGATCTCACGTACAGCGCTCGACAAATTCTTTTCATCCACCGGTGCAATATCCACGAAATGGAGCAGTATCCGGGTTCGCTTCAGATGTTTCAAAAAGTGGATGCCCAGGCCTGTCCCTTGGGCCGCCCCTTTAATAAGGCCGGGGAGGTCGGCCAGGGTAAACCCATTCGAGTGCCCGACATCAACAACTCCGAGTTGCGGGTACAGGGTTGTAAACGGGTAGTCTGCAATCCTAGGGCGAGCGTGTGAAACCGCACTGAGAAAAGTGGATTTTCCAGCATTGGGCAACCCCAGCAACCCCACATCTGCAAGAACCTTGAGTTCCAGCTTGATCAGTCTCTCATCCCCCGGCTTTCCCGGTGTAGTCCGTCTTGGTGCCCGATTGGTACTGGTTTTGAAATTGGCATTTCCCAGACCGTGTCGTCCACCCCTGGCAACCAGCAAAGGCTGCCCAATGCGGATCACATCGCCGATCAACTCTTCGGTATCCGCATCACGAACAACCGTTCCCAGGGGAACATCAATAACCAGGTCGTCCCCTTTTTTGCCAAATCGGTCCCGGCCCGCTCCTCCTTCACCATTTTTTGCACGGTAAAGACGGGTGAATCGAAAATCAGCCAGAGTATTCAAACCGCTCTTTGCGGAAAGGTAAATACTGCCGCCATCGCCGCCATCTCCCCCATCCGGACCTCCCTTTGGCCGGTATTTTTCCCGCAGAAAACTCAGGCACCCATTGCCGCCTTTCCCTGCAACCACCCTGATCGTCGCTTCATCGACAAATTTCATTGGACCAAACCAAATTTATCTTGAGTCATTGACACCCCGGAAACAAAAAACCCCGCCTTGTCACCAAAGCAGGGTTCCCTTATCCATCAAATTCCTGTTTTTTACACCGCGACAATACTGACTGTTTTTCGTTTCTTCGGGCCT
The DNA here is from genome assembly GCA_965214055.1 of Candidatus Poriferihabitaceae bacterium. Classification (GTDB taxonomy): domain Bacteria; phylum Pseudomonadota; class Gammaproteobacteria; order Arenicellales; family Poriferihabitantaceae; genus WTGA01. Next base: position 2,062,671 of record OZ243931.1, on the reverse strand, counting down.
TTTGTTTCAAACAATACTTTGCCTGATGCCGTTGCATACAACGTGAAATCCTTTCCAAGTCGTGCGTTTTTTCCAGGGTGAAAGGTGCTTCCCCGTTGTCTGACGATAATATTTCCCGCCTGAACCTGCTCTCCGCCATACCGTTTTACACCCAGTCTCTTGGATACGGAATCGCGACCATTCCTCGAACTGCCGCCTGCTTTTTTGTGTGCCATGGATTACCTCCCAATCAATCGAATATTCAGGATTCCCCGGTACCTGCTTTTTCGGTTTCTTCAAAGCCGTTCTGCTCCGCCCCCGTTTCATCAATGGAGGAATCCGGGTCCGGGCTTTCGCCCTGTGCCAACTCTTCGGAACGGATTTCTGTTATTGCCTCCTCCCCGACTGCCTTGACGGGCATCTGCGTGTCACCAATCCCCGTAATCTGGATTTCCGTGAAATCCTGACGATGTCCCTGGGTTCGACGATAGTTTTTGCGCCGCTTCATTTTGAACACCTTTATCTTACCAGCTTTGCCATGAGCAATCACGGTAGCGGTCACCGAACTGTCGTCAACCGCAGATCCGGTTGCAATATTTTCACCATCCGCCACCATTAATACACGATCCATATTGACGGATGCCCCCGCTTCTGCGGAAAGTTTTTCGACCTTCAATCTATCACCAACACCAACCTTGTATTGTTTGCCGCCGGTTTCTATTACTGCATACATTTTCTGAGTTCACTTACATTTAAGGGACAATCCCATGAGGTCCGATATCCCGGAATCATGCAGTTTGCCGCAATTTCAGGGACGCCGGATTCTATCCGCTGGATGCTTCAAGGTCAAATGATTCGTGATAAAAACCCGCCTGGAATCCAATCCGATTCTGGTGCTGAATAAAACTGAACTTTCTTTGTTGATATTTTCCCAATTAATGGTATACAGGAACCTGGATAATCAACAATCAGGAATTCCCGGATCAATTCACGCTTTTCCGGATACGCATCAAGATTATGTCCCATCCCAAACTGCAAGAATCCCACATGACCGGGGAACCATGTCAGGGCCCAAACCCAAAATCCCTGCTCGACTCCGCCATTGACCTGGTGAACGGTGACCTGGAGGAGGTCGACAGCACCATTCAGGAAAGACTGCAGTCAGACATCGTCCTGATCAATACCCTGAGTGCGTACATTCTCAACAGCGGCGGTAAAAAATTGCGCCCCCTCATCCTCCTGCTTGCCAGCCGCTGCTGCGGTTACAGCGGGAAAGATCATATTCTGCTGGCGGCCGTCATTGAGTTTATTCATACCGCCACGCTGCTGCACGATGATGTGGTAGACGTATCCTCCACACGGAGAGGGCAGGCCACCGCCAATCAGGTTTGGGGCAATGAAGCCAGCATTCTGGTTGGCGACTTCCTTTACTCCCGGGCATTCGAAATGATGGTGGAAACGCGAAATATGAATGTATTGTCTGTCCTCGCAGGAACTACCAATGCCATCGCAGAAGGCGAAGTACTGCAGCTTCTCAATGCACATTCTACACAGATCACTGAAGATCAGTACAAAGATACCATTCACCGCAAGACTGCCAAGTTGTTTGAGTCGGCCGCCCGGCTAGGCGGCGTGATCGCCAATGCAGACAACGAGCGGTGCCTGCAATTGGCCCGGTACGGAAAGTATCTGGGAACCGCATTCCAATTGATCGACGATATTCTGGATTACAATGCAAAAAGTGAAGACATCGGGAAGGATATCGGGGATGATTTGGCAGAAGGCACCCCGACCCTGCCCCTCATTTATGCCTTGGAGCATGGAACCGGAAATCAGAAACAGCTCATTCGCAAAGCGATTAAAGAGGGGGACCGGACCAAGATCACCGATATCCTTGAAATCGTTCAAACCACCGGTGCGTTACAGTACACCTCAGATTGTGCCCGGGACGAGGCAAGACGGGCTGTCCGGTCACTGGCAGACCTTCCAGACAATAAATTCCGGGATGCGCTGATTCATCTGGCTGAGTTTTCGGTGATCCGGAATCATTGAATTGGGACGATTCCCCTCGGTTCACCCAGAAAACGGGGCGCCTGAATGCCCTCCAACAGGATTCTTTCCCCATAATTCGATGAACTCCCTGATTGCTGAAACATAGTCCCGGGACCGGGTGATGGCAGAGATCATTGCAATGGACCCCACTCCCGTATCCATCAACATCCGTGCACGCTCCACATCGATTCCTCCGATCGCCACCAGTGGCCACCGCTGTTCCAGAAAATCCACCCAAAACCGGACCTTGTCCACCCCCTGAGGAGCAAGCTCCATTCGTTTGCTGGTGGATTCAAAAACCGGTCCAACCGCAATGTAACTGGGATCGATATTGATTGCAGCCGCCATCTCGCAGAAACCGTGAACGGAAACACCCAGTCTCACCCCGGCCCGCGCGATGCTCTCGATATCTGCCGATCGAAGATCTTTCTGGCCAAGGTGGACACCATAAGCATGGTGCCGGATCGCCAACTGCCAGTGATCATTGATAAACAACCGGGCGCCAAACTGATTCGCCAGTTCGACAGCGGTGGTGATTTCCTTTTCCCAAACTCCTGAGTCCCCGGTCTTCATGCGCAACTGTATTGTCCGTATTCCCGTTTCAAGCAACCTTTTGACCCAGTCCGCACTGTCGACCACGGGATACACACCCAGGCGGTGGCAGTTACATCGCAATACCCTGTTTTCCATGGGAGTGGGTTGGCTGCCATACCGGATAACCGGAAAGCTCCGATAGCTTGTTGGCCATGCTTTGACTCCCTGAAAGGACATCCGGCCCAGCCCGTAACTGTTTTCAATATTCCGGGAAACCACTGCCCGGCCCAGGACCACTGCATCCCGAATTTCATAGCCCCGGGCCATCGCTGCTGCCACTGCGGATGCAAAGGCACAGCCCGTCCCCCTGACACAATGGCCATTCTCGACTCGATCCGTAACCACCCAGAAATGCTCAGTATGATTGTAGAAAAGATCCTGGCATTCGGTTCGGGAGGAACCTCCATGTCCCCCTTTTATCACCACATTTTCAATTCCCATTTCGACCAGGCAATCCGCTGCCCGGATCATGCTCCTGTGGTCGGTAATGGAAATCCCCGTGATCAGGGATGCTTCCGGTATATTGGGGGTAAACAGCGCGATTTTTCCTTTCAGCATTCTCATTCCGTGACGAATATCCTCAACGCGAAGAAACGATGTGCCACTCGAGCTGGATAAAATCGGATCCCATATCAATATCTGTCCACGGTTCAGGCGCTGTTCAAGCAAGACAAACTGTGCGAGGTAGCCCAACAACCCGGCCTTGACTACTCTTGGGGAAAATTCCGTGAAAACGCTATCGAGCTGGGCACCAAACACGGTATCGCAAACCGGGGTGAAATGGATAACACCATCGCTGTTTTGTGCCGTAACAACACTTGCAACCGGACAACAGTGAATACCCAGGGCATGCAGGACACGGTTATCCAGGTATACTCCGGCTCCGGAAGATGGATCGGTACCCCCAATACTCAGTACCGCGGGTTTGGTATCCTTACGGTTCAAACTTCAGCGCAACGCAAAGCACGGCTTCATCCCTCCCGAACAGGGTCCCGGCCACCGCCCGGGTTCCGGTTCCACATTCACCCTGCCGGCCCGGGCCATGACCACAGCGGTATTCACACGACTCATCCCGGATACCTGTCTATCACTGGCCGGAAAATCCACGGAACTATCCATTACACGGCCTTGTATATCTCACTGCCCCCATCCAGAAATTCCTTTGACTTTTTTCTCATTTCATCATCAATCTTGAGTTTCTGCTGACCATACGTGTCTTTCACTTCCTGGGAAATCTTCATCGAACAGAATTTTGGACCGCACATGGAACAAAAATGGGCTACCTTGGCCGAAGCCTTGGGCAGAGTTTCATCATGAAAGGCCCTTGCAGTATCCGGGTCCAGGCCAATGTTGAACTGGTCGATCCAGCGAAATTCAAACCGCGCCTTTGACATCGCATCATCCCGAATCTGTGCACCGGGATGCCCCTTGGCCAAGTCCGCAGCATGGGCGGCAATCTTGTACGTGATAATGCCGGTTTTTACATCATCCTTATTTGGCAGTCCGAGATGCTCTTTGGGGGTCACATAACACAGCATCGCCGTACCAAACCACCCAATCATGGCTGCACCGATTCCCGAAGTAATATGGTCGTAGCCCGGCGCGATGTCCGTTACCAGCGGTCCCAGGGTATAAAATGGCGCCTCATGGCAAACTTCGAGCTGCTTGTCCATGTTCTCCTTTATCTTGTGCATGGGGACATGTCCGGGGCCCTCAATCATCACCTGAACATCATGCTTCCAGGCAATTTCAGTCAATTCCCCCAGTGTTTCAAGCTCGGCAAATTGGGCCGCATCATTGGCATCCGCAACACATCCCGGCCGCAATCCGTCTCCCAGGGAAAATGACACGTCATAGGCTTTCATGATCTCACAGATTTCCTCAAAATGGGTATAGAGAAAATTGTCTTCGTGATGGGCCAGACACCATTTCGCCATAATTGACCCCCCCCGGGAAACAATCCCTGTAACCCGGTCCACGGTGAGGGGAATGTGATGAAGCCGGACACCGGCATGCAGGGTAAAATAATCCACTCCCTGCTCTGCCTGTTCAATCAGGGTATCGCGCATCAGTTCCCAGGTGAGATTTTCGGCAACTCCCCTGCATTTCTCCAGTGCCTGGTAAACCGGAACAGTGCCGATGGGAACCGGAGAGTTGCGGATGATCCATTCCCGGGTTTCATGAATATTCTTGCCGGTGGACAGGTCCATGGTGGTATCGCCGCCCCAACGAATCCCCCAAACCAGTTTTTCCACTTCTTCCTCAATGGACGACCCCAAAGCCGAATTGCCGATATTGGCATTAATCTTGACCAGAAAATTTCGCCCGATGATCATGGGTTCCGTTTCTGGATGATTGATATTTGCGGGAATGATGGCACGCCCTTCTGCCACTTCCTTTCGCACGAATTCGGGGGTAATTTCCGGTGGTAATCCTTTTCGCTGTTCCGGGTTCAGTGTCGCACGACCCATGTTCTCGCGAATCGCAATGAACTCCATTTCCGGGGTGATCATTCCCTGGCGTGCATAATGCATCTGAGTCACATTGCCACCAGGTTTTGATCTCCTTGGCAGCGACCGATTGTTGTAGACAGCCAAGCGTTTGAGGTTCACTTCCCTTTGACGGGTGAAATCAGAACTGAAATTCGCCAATTTCTCGGTGTCCCCTCTCTCTTCAATCCAGGGAACCCTTAATCGTTCCAATCCCTGTTCAAGATCAATCTGCACATCCGGGTCTGTGTAGGGACCCGAGGTATCATAGACATTGACCGGATTGTTGATTTCAATGGATTCCCTGCCGTCCAGCCCCTTGACCGGCGTGGGGTCTAGCTTGATTCGGCGCATGGGAACACGGATATCCGGACGACTTCCGGTCACGTAGAATTTGGACGATCCGGGCAGGGAATCGGTGGTGATGCCGCTTCGACCGACAGTATCGAGTTTTTTTTGCACGGGGTTTTTCATAAAGTCTCCCAATCTATTGAGGGCAGTTAACCAGACGGTAGTAATCGTTTTAGAACCAATGCCTGCCGGGAGACCAGAGACGATAATGAAACGTTATCGTTACTTGTTTCCTACGAAGGTGTTAACCTCTTCAGGTTCTACGGGTTTCATCTCAGCCCATGGGCACCCCGACAAGTTGCACATAGTGTATCAGAGCGAAATTCAATTGTCTTTCCTTTGCTGTTAGTGACAAATGGAACAGTCCGCCTTCGAAAAATTCCAACGACTGAACTTTGGAACACATTGATTGGGAAGTGTCATGAAGACGGATCATTTGTTCCCTGCATTGCCAGGAACCGGTTAAACAAACAGGCAGAGACGGTAATCCGGACTCATTCCGCGATCAGCGATTCTCATCTATGGTCCGCCTGGTTTCGCATTCATAGTACCGCCGGGCAATCCACTCTGCGTAACTGCCGTCTTGTGTATGCGCAACCAGCACAGAGCCTCACAATACAGATTACCCAGCCAGTAAAATTCTGTAACGGCCTCGGATTCTGGAGTCAATTTCCGGGTCAAGATATTGTGGATGAGGCGCACTTAGTATCTCCCTGGCCCGGACATGGGCGCGTTGCCACATATCCTTTGCACCCTGCTCCTCCCAGGTTCTGGGGTCATCCCGATCGGCAAGTTTGGGGTAGAAGTGTTCCTTTTGCATTGCATCCATGGTGTGATTTCCCCCCAGGAAATGACCTTCCCCGGTAATGGCTTCCCGAATGGCTTCGAACCCCAGCGTCTCTTCAGTCACTTCTACGCCACGGATGACCCGATAGACATGTGACAGCATTTCATCATCAATGACAAAAGCTTCGAAAGACACCCCCAACAAACTCGCCATCATCCCCGATGATTCGTACACCATATTCGCACCGGACAACCCGATTGCAAGAGATGAGATCGCTTTTTCCATCCCCATCTGTGCGTCCACTGCCTTGGAATCTGCCATGCTCGAAGCCACCCCTGAAGGCAGTCCCAGCCAGTTCGACAATTGAGCGGACGCCGCATTCAGCAGGGTAATTTCACCCCCTCCTCCTGCAAACGCTCCTGTGCGCAAATCAATTACAAAAGGCCAATTGGAAAATATCATCGGATACCCCGGATTGAACACGTTCACCATCACCAATGCAGCCAGTGTTTCGGCCAGCGTCGATGCCAGCATGCCGGCAATGGTGGCTGGAGACGTCGCGCCGGACTGGGCCGCAATGATATTGTTCAACGGCATTCCCCTGTTCATGGCTGCCAGGGCAACCTGCACCGCGTCCTCTCCGTATCGCAATGGTGAAATCACCGGACTGATATGCGCCTTGCAGAAAGGCCTTTCCCTGAACTTTCCTTCCCCTCCCAATGCCAGGTCAAACATGTCAACAACGGGGTTCACATGCTTGGCCACGAAAAAACTGGTGCCGATGGGCTTGGTGGTTCCTTTCAGCAGGGCATAGGCCGTATTCACGTCCAGGTCGGTATTGTCCGGCACATCCGTGGCCACACAACACCGCGTAAACCAGGCTACATTCTTCAATGAATCGATCAGCCGGGTAAAATCATACAAATCCCTCAAAGTCGACGGACGGTAGGTTCCGGTATCGAGGTCCAGGGTCTGTACGGCCGCCCCGCCCGTCCCGAAATACACCCTATCATGACCAACTTCAAAATCATGTTTGGCATCCCGCCCGTAAAACACAAATGCTTTTGCAGCGACAGCAATGATGTCTTCCACCATGGCCCGGGGGAAACAGAGTCTACCGAGAGCGTTCACGGTGGCCCCGGACCGAATGGCCTGCTCGCTCAGGGTGAGGGGAGAATCAGCCATCCCCAATTCTTCCAGAATACGCAATGCGGTATCGTAAATCCCGTTGATATCCGCTGGACTCAGGGGCCGGTACTGGCCTCCCACCTGTCCCGGAGGGCAGGGGTCATATTCCGGTGGTTTGCTGCGCAGAGCATGCATGGCCTCACGACTGCGGGTTCCCCCCCGTCTCGTTCTTTTCCGCTTGCTCCCCACTCCCCTAAACACGCACCCGTGTATTGTCCGGGTCATATAAGCAGGGGGCTACCACCACCGCCCCATAGCGGTCCCCCAGGATGCCAATTTCCAGTTCCGTTCCCATCTTCGCATCATCCGGCTCGATAAATGCCAATGCGATATTCCTGTTCACCCGATGCCCATATCCAGATGAAGTCACCGAACCGATTTGTCTGCCCGCTTTGAAGACCGGGTCACCGCCATGAGCACAGGCGATATCACAGTCCACCACCATGGACACCATTCGTTTTCGATGGCCGCAAGACCGTTGTTTCAACAGGCTCTCCCTGCCAACGAAATGTGGTTTGTCCAGTTTTACAAATCGGTCCAGTCCGGTCTCCAAGGGATTGTATTCACAGATCAGATCAGCTTTCCAATGGAGATAACCCTTTTCAATACGCATGGATTCCGTCGCGTACAATCCGAAATACCCCAACCCAAATGCCTTGCCCGCCTGGTCGAGTATTTTCCAGACGAGATACAGTTGTTCATTGGGGACATGGAGTTCATAGGCCAGTTCCCCGGAAAAACTGACACTCATGGCGAACACTTCGGCATGGCCAATAAACATGGATTTGGCCCGCATCCAGGGGAAAGCCTCTTTTGACCAGTCGCAACGCGGAGAAACGGACTGCAACAGGTCCCGTGATTTCGGACCAGCGACTACCACTGTGGTATGGCTGCCCGCCATTTCTGAAATGGAAACTGTATCCGGTTTGTAACGATTCAACCAGTCCCGGTCATGCCATTCCGCGGCGGCTGCTGAACCATACCAGTAGTGATCCTCATCCAGTTTTACAAGGGTTGCTTCCGCCCATACACTGCCCTTTTCCGTCAGCAGATAACACAATCTCACCTTGCCGGGAAATTCAGGCATGGCACCACAAATCACCGTATTGAGGAAATCACCTGCACCGGGACCCTTGATCTCATAGCGGTTAAATCCGGAAACCTCCATCATCCCCACTCCCCTGACCAGTGTTCTGATCTCATCGGCAATCACCGGTTTTGTGGGCGTAAAGCGGTAGCTGTGTTCATGGATGAAATCCTGGTGGGGTTTGAAAAACAATGCCCGTTCCCAGCCGGCCACCACCCCCCATTCACAGTTCAACTGGTCCAGTACCGCAAATAAAGGGGTCGTTCTCGCAAGCCGTGCAGCCGGACGATGTTCATGGGGAAGAGGATAGTGAAATTCATTCCGGTAATCCTCAATGGCCTTGAGGCAGGTATGCTCGGTATTCGCATACTGGCTGAAACGCCTGGGGTCCAGGTACCAGACATCCCATTCACACTCTCCGTGTACCATTGTCTCAGCCAGGATTTTTCCCAGACCGCCGCCTTCCCCTATTCCCGCTCTCAACCCGACACAGGCAAAGGCATTCGGCACACCGGGAACGGGGCCCACCAGCGGGGCCCCGTCTATGGTGTAGGTAATCGGGCCATTAACCACCGTGTGGATTCCGGTCTCGGTCAGACAGGGAAGGCACTCAAAAATGGTTTCCATGTTGTCAAGGCAACGGTCCAGGTCGGAACGGCACAGTGACTTCGTAAAATGGGGATCAATGCCCTCCATGCCAAAGGGCTTGCAGGCCTGCTCGTAAACCCCCACCAGCAATCCGGTCTTTTCCTGTCGGGAATAAAAATCACCCCCGGGGTCACGGATAATAGGCACTCGGAAATCAAGTGCTTCCAGCTGTTGAATGCTCTCGGTCAGGAAATACATGTGCTCCATGGAGGTCACCGGATGGATTACACCGAGCATTTTACCCACTTCGTTTGCCCGGTACCCACCGGCATTGACCACCATTTCACAGATGATATCCCCTTTTTCAGTGTGAACAAGGAACTCACCGCTGGCCTTGCGCGTGATGTTCCTGACCGGGTTAAATCGCTGCACTTCCGCACCGGATTGCCTCGCCTGTCTTGCCAAAGAAAAACACAGCTGGGCAGGGTCGATATCTCCATCCAGCGGGTCCCACCATGCCCCCAGAAGATCATCGGTTTTCATCAGCGGGTGACGTTTTCGGGCCTCTTTCGCGTCGATGTACTCCATTTCCACCCCCATCCCACCGGCCACTCCTACATGATGTTTGTAAATATCGATATGCTCCGGTTTGCGTGCCAGGCGCATCCCCCCTGTGATGTGGTAATTGATGGGAAAATCCTTGTCTGCCGCCAGCTCCCGGTATAAATCAATGCTGCAACGCTTGAGGGCGAACATGGCCTGGTTGGCTCCAAACTGGGTCACCTGGGCCGCAGCATGCCAGGTCGACCCGGAGGTCAATTCGTCGCGCTCCACCAGAACAACATCGCTCCAGCCCTCTTTGGTAAGGTGATAAAGGGTTGAGCAACCTGCAATCCCGCCACCTATCACCACGACCCGAGCACTGTTTTTCATTTAACTGGTCCTGAATTGGAATGCAACGGCCTGAGTTCCGGGTGCATCACCCAATGGACCGGGGACGAGCGAAATGGATTCTGTCTGTGGATGCCGTACATTCAACCCGCGGCAACCCATTCGCCCTGTGCGTTGGTGAGCCCGGTGAAAATTTTCGACTCAGAATCCACCTGGTGATTCCGGTATGTACGCTAGAAATGGTAACTTTCCGTTTCTCTGCACAGGACAAGGTTGGAATGGGCGCGCATCACTTGTGCTGCATCCGACCTGACCTGTACATCGGGTTTCATCACATCATGATGTATCATGAGTATTGTAGTCGTTGGAAGCGCGGAGGCAATCTGGCCGACATCATCAACACTCAAATGTCCCCATCCCCGTTTGGTTTTAATCTGTTCAGAGGAATAGGAACTGTCGAGAAGAAGATACCGGGTATCCTTGGCAAACCTGATCAGTTGGGCGAGTGGCTCTGGATGAATATTCTCCACATCCGTCATGACCGTCACATCAACCGAACGGTTATAGACCCGATACCCGGTATTCCCCCCGGGATGCTCCAATAACATGGTTCTGCATTGGAGGTCCTCTCCCAGCGAGAAATTCTCCCCGGGATTGAATTCCCTGAATTTGACGGTAGAGCTTAATGCATCCAGCTCGACGGGGAACAACGGTGGAGCAAAAAATCGGGCCAGCGACTTCCTGCCACGGCCACCCGCCAGATTGGGCAAATGGCAGGTAACCTGAAACTGATCGCTGTAAATGGGCCTGAAGAATGGAAGCCCCATCAAATGATCCACATGATAATGCCCGATAAGCAGTGTAATCGGCGGGCTTTGTTCTTTAGAGATAATGTGTTCGCCCAACGGTGCAATCCCGCTTCCTGCGTCAAAGATGACTGTCTGGGAAGGGAGGGACAGCTCAATACAGATCGTCGCGTGGCCCATTTCATTGAATTCAGGGCCGGACGCGGGGACACCGCCCCGGCTTCCCCAAATTTTCAGATAACTATCCATCAGGAAATCGTTGTAAAATTTTTGGGTTCATTGAATGCGCTTTACTTTCTAGTCCGTATCTTAAACAAACTTTGAGTCCAAATGTAAGCAATGAAAGGGCTTTACAGGACATGTTCTGTGGTTTCAGCAGGGATTTTACCCCCTCTCATCCCTCCAGCCCATTGCACAGGGCCTTATTTTCCCGTGACCGCCGGTCTGAACCGGTTTTTTCCGGATTCCCGGCTCATTTCGGCCATGTCTTTCGCCTTTGGATGGCCGGTTTCCGGTACTTTGGCCCCGTTCACTGTCCTGCTTTGGAAAATGCAAAAAATCAAGTGGTCGTCTCACTTGAAAAACCATTCCAACCATGCGCGAGCGAAAGCCTGGACAATCTCCACTGCATGACAGGTAAACCCAGTGAGCAAAGGAGGGTCCCTGGCCGGTGTGGGACCCGGTGGGAAGCAGGGGGAATGGACCCGCCTGTGAAGTGAGTATTCAGAAATTCCGGTTCTTCCCAATACTTGATTTGGTAGATTTATCAGGCATAGTGTAGAGAATGAAAAACAGTATGATGCCAGAAAATACAAAGCGAACTCGGAATCTCAAGCGCCTGCTTGCACCCCGGCATATTGCTTTTATTGGAGGTGCCGATGCCGACTATTCGGCCAGGCAATGTGCTCGGAGATTCAATGGAAAAATATGGGGTGTGAATCCAAACAGGGAAGAGATGGGGGGGCAACCCTGTTATGCCTCAGTACATGATCTGCCCGAAGCACCCGATGCAGTCTTCCTGGCCATCCCCCGTTCCAGGGCAGTACCGGTAATCCGGGCATTGCAAGCCAGAGGGGCTGCCGGGGTGGTTTGTTTCACCGCCGGGTATGGAGAGACGGGAGACGAAGGCAAAAAAGCCGAACTGGAGCTGGTGAACGCGGCAGGGGATATGGCTCTGGTCGGACCCAACTGTTACGGACTGATCAATTTTATCCACGATGTCGTATTATGGCCCTTTGGAGCTGGGTCATATCGTTGCGAAGAAGGGATTGCTTTGATCATGCAAAGTGGCATGATCACCGCAGACATGGTGATGAACCAGCGTTCGGTGCCCCTGGCGTATGTGATCTCTGCAGGCAACCAGGCCATGCTGGCTGTTGAGGATTATATTGAGGTGCTGACCGATGATCCCAACATTACCGCTTTCGGCATCTACCTGGAAGGGATCCGGGATATCGAAAGATTTTCCCGTGCAGCATTGAAAGCACTACAGGCTGAAAAACCCATCGTATTGCTCAAGGCAGGCAGCTCTTCAATCGGTTCACGCCTGGCTGTAAGCCACACCGGGTCGCTTTCCGGTGCGGACGAAGCCCACCAGGCCCTATTCGACCGGCTTGGGATTATCCGGGTCTATTCCCCGGAAGTGATGCTGGAGACCCTCAAATTCATGACGATTTCCGGGATACCCCAGGGAAACCGGATTGCGGCCTTTACGTGCTCAGGCGGTGAGGCCCTGATGGTAGCCGATTATTGTGATCGGGTGGGCCTGGCATTGCCCCAACCATCCGATTCCGTGCGACGGGAACTGAAATCATTGCTCCCGGATATTGCCACCATCTCCAATCCCCTGGATTACACCACGCCCCTGTGGGGCAACCAGGAGATGATGCCCAAGGTTTTTTCTGCCGCATTGAAAACCACATTCGATGCGGCTATTTTTATCCAGGATTATCCTCCTGAAGAATTTGAGGCGGACAATGCCTTTTATCGTGCCGATGGAATCTCCTACATGGAATCGGTCAAGGCCGCGAAAATACCGGCGGCGATCTGCAGCGAGCTGGCAGAGAACTTTGACCGGGAATCCAGGGAAATGTATGCCAATGGCGGGATCACCCCGTTGCAGGGCATCGACCGTGGGCTCGATGCCCTGGGTCATGCAGTCCGTTACGCAAGGAACCGAAGCCGATTGATACGTGATCCGGATATGTGCCGTTTTTCCATGATTGAAACCCCTGGAAATGCAGCGGAGACATCGTTCCGCTTATTGAACGAGTGGGAGAGCAAGCAATGGCTGAGCGCTTCGGGGATACCCATTCCAACCGGTCGGCTTGTTTCCCTGGGCGACCGTCAGGCCATTGAAGAAGCCGCGGATGAAATCGGTTTTCCGGTTATCATCAAACTGGTTGCGGAAGATTTGGCGCATAAAACAGAACTTGGCGTTGTTTCCGGCTGTCTGACCTGCCGGCAGGATATCGCGGGTGCGATAGCCACCATCCGGGAGTCCATCGCTTCTCACCCGATCAACAACATAAGGGGAGTCCTGGTCGAGTCCATGATCCGGAATCCCATTCACGAACTCCTCATCGGCGTTCAGCGTGATCCCCAGTTCGGATTGATCATGGTGATTGCCGGTGGCGGTATTCTGGCCGAACTGTACAGGGACTCCCAAACACTGTTGTTGCCGGTCAACATCGAATCCATCAAACATGGTTTGGCGCAATTACAGTGTTTTCCATTGTTAACCGGCTTTCGGGGCCGTGGGCAATGTGACCTGGACAAACTGGCAGCCACTGTTCTGGAATTGGCTGAATTCTCTCAGGCCCATGCCGATGTCCTGATGGAAATGGAGGTCAACCCGCTCATGGTGTCAGCGGGAGATGCCGTTGCGGCAGATGCCTTGATCCGGGTGGTGGCCAACCCGAAACAGGGAAAGTGATACCACCCTTTCCCGATCACACCCCGGCCGCCGGATATCACGCGACACATAATTTGCAGGGAATCCGGCGATTTCTCGTGAAACCCGGGCCCCTGGTTGCGCGCCGGGCCTGCCGGGATCAGTCCCGAAGCCAGTGAAAGCCGATTACCGGGTCCGAAGACCCGGTAATCCAATATCAACAGAAACTAGCTTCCTCCGGATTGATAATAATCGTCTTCTTCTTTCATGGCAGCTGCCTCCTTCTTCAACTGCGTCACATGCCATGCGATCCAGTAGACGAGTCCGGCGATGACCAAAAACCCCTCCGATCCAACAAACGGGTAAATCGGGCCAATATCGGCAATTACACCAGCCCAATCTGTAAAAGATCCAGTTGTCATTTTCATTTACCTCCTGATGAGTTATGAATTCTGCCTTTCAGCATCAATAATCGCCTGTTCTTCCGCATCAATGAGCGATTGGGCTCTCGTATCAAGGCCCGCAATCTCGACTGAACGGGGAATTCGCAGAATCCCGGCTGAATTCAGAATTTTCGAGATGATCCAGCCTGGCAGAAATCCCAGCAAACCAAACATGATGAGTGCACCGACAAACTGGCCAAACGGGTTGATGGTGGCATAGGTCGGGTCGGGTGAGGAAGGATATCCCCAGAGCATGAATCCGGCAATTACGACGCCAAAGAATCCCGCGTAACCATGTACTGCAACGGCCCCGACCGCATCATCGATCTTGAAACGCCGCTCTACATAGTAATGCAGCTTGTACATCACAATGACCCCGGCAATCGCAATGAACATCGACTGGATGGGATGATAGAGATCATTGCCGGCAGACGCCGCAATGATTCCGGCCAGCCCGGATGAATAGGTCCAGAATGCATCGCCTTTTGATACCCAGTAACCCGCCAGCAAACCGCCGGCAAGGGACATCAGGAAATTGAATGTAATCGCACTCAGGGTAGTCGGCGCAAGGTAAATATTCGTGGCAGAGTAAAAAACCTCATCCCCAGCCTGAATATCCCAGATTGGAATATTGCATGCCACATAGAATCCCCAGAAACCGGTATAAATCAGAAACAATCCGATGGTCACCAGCCAGGGGTTTCTTGGATTGATATTCCGGGGGGTTCCATCCGCAGCAAACTTTCCGATTCTGGGCCCAAGAACAACCAATACGCCCAACGCGAATCCGCCGGCAATGGCGTGAATCACACCGGATGCATAGGCATCGTGATAACCGAGTAACTGCACCATCCAGCCAGCTGAATGCCATCCCCAGGATGCATCAATAATCCAGAAAAACGATCCGATGGCAACGGCAAGAATCCAAAAGGCCCCGGATTGAATTCTTTCAATCACTGCACCTGAAACAATGGAAGCCGCCGTCCAGGAAAATAACAGAAACGCGGCCCAGAATACTCCATTGATTCTTTCCCAGCCATCTGCACCAGCCCCCATGTGTGCGCCCATCAATTCACTCCACGGCAGGGCATGGGGGGATTCCACCAAACCGCCCAGGATGCCCGGACCATTTGGAAATGCAAAGTATATCCACCAACCAAAGAAGAAAAACGTAATGGTGACCAAGGGAATCAACATTGTGTTCTTCATCAATGTGTTCAGATGGTTTTTTCTTCGGGAGGCACCCACCTCGTACATACAGAACCCGACGTGGATCAGAAACATCAATACAACGGTGAGCCAATAATAGAACTCGGTAAAAAGTACAACAAATGCAGACAGTTGATCGCTCATATATAACTCTCCTAAATAATTGTTACATCATTTGTTAAAATTATAATTTTTCCTGTCTTTGACGATTGCATGGCAAAGACAGAATACACACGCCCAGCTTGATCCTAGCACAGGGCCTTTCCCCTGTCCAAAAACCCGGGGCAATCCGAAAATTGAGGCTACTTTCAAAATCGAAACTCATTTAACACATTATTTTTATAACAGATTGATATTAATATTCTTTTGTAGAAATATTCCGCTACAGCACTGACCAGATTCTTTCTGGCGGCGGCATCGGGCTGCCCCCATGGCGAACAGGGCAGATCAACGCAACCACCGGGTCCGGCACCCGATCCCATCCAACCAATGGACCAGGGAGAAGATTCCCAGCCTCCCGAACCCATTGAAAATCTGGCTAAAAAACCGTGCCGTCAATCAAGAGCCTGAGCGGCGGCGCTCCATTGGCCCGGAGCTGATTGGCCAGTTCCCGCCCCGCAAGCCATGTCCCGCCCTGAAGAACCGACCCCAGAGGCAGTTGTTTCTCCGACAATGCAAGGGACCTGCGAAGCCGGAGCGCAAGCCGGTCAAGCAAGTAGACGGTCAATGCCCGCCACTCCACCACGGCTTCGGAATCCAGGGCCAATGTCGAAAACATCAACGCCTCATCCAGGGGTTGAAGTGCGCCGATATCAAGAAGCAGTCCCCCATTGCGATATTCCGGCAATGCAGTCAAGTCATCCAGACCCTCGACCGTGACACCCGCCCACTCAACGGGCTCCACCAGTGAATAAGTCAACCATTGGGAAAGCTTGTGAAAAGGCACGATGCCACTTGTCGGGTCATCGGATTCCAACAAGGAATGATACCCGCAATCACCCAGGTTGAGACCTTGACAATGGTATCCCCGGGGCCACATTTCCCCGAATCGCCTAAGGACCAAATCCAGGATATCGCTGGCTCCGACAACGGGTTCACCATGCAAACCCGGTTTCGCTATAGTGAGAATTTCATCCATCAGACACCCTGGGCGATGATAACCGCCCCCTCCCGTTCCCTGACCCGATGCCTGATTGTCCAGCGTCGATGCAAGGCCATGCAACAATTCCAGCCGTCCCTCCACACCAACCAGATGATTTTCTGCCGAGTGCTGGAATGCATGGCTCAACTCCTGTGCGGTCAACGCAGACAAACTGTCCGCAGTGACCGACCACCCCAGGTTCGGATCGTATTTTGCAAGATGGTTAAAAAACAATTCAATGCTTGCAGCAGCCAATCCTTCTGATCGGGACAGAACAGACCGGGTCACCGGGTCCAGAAACCGCCACTGCTGACCCGCACCGGCATCCAACAAGACACTGACAAACACCAGGTCAATGGCTGACCTCGCCAGATTTTCCAGATCCCCCTGAAAATCACCGGTGTAGTGATGCCAGAGATTTTTCCCGGGAAGCTCGAAATGGCGCCAGCGACTGTGCAGTGGGATCTTCAGGTCTGGATAATTGCGTTTACAGGTATGCTGAACCATCCGAACGCATTGATCAAATTTCTCATCGTTGATGCTGAACCAGTTGGCCTGTCCGGAAACGGCAATCTCACCAATTTGCGTACAGCGCTGACGGACCGCACTGGCCGACATGATTGAATCAAATTCGCCGAAACCCAGAATCGCCAACATTTACCTCCCGCATTGCGATGGCAGGAATATCCCCGTCTCATACAGGATAAAGTGAAATTGAAGATCCGGAATCATATCGCCGTGCATACTGAACCTGATCGACAAAACCACTCGTTGGCCTGGTCATCTTCAGGCCGCCGGCATGGAATTCTCCGGATATCTCCCCACCCAGGGTCGGTCCTTGAAATCCACGGACCTGAACAGGCACAAAACCGGTGCAACGCGTTATTTCGCCGTCGCTATTTTGTCCTGCGTCCGAAGCACAAAATCCGATGCGTCGTGGCGCTCATGGAGTTGATCCTCAAGCGGCCCGTGGATCCGGTTGACCTTCCGCCCGCGGACTACGGCATCACGTGCCGCGATCTCCTCATGCCAACGCACAACATTCGTATACTCCTTCACTGCGAGAAACTCCGCTGCGTCATAGACCTTCCCCGTGGTCAGGACACCATACCACGGCCAGACCGCCATATCCGCGATGGTATAGGCATCCCCCGCCACATACCGCGTCTTGGCCAACCGTTTGTCGAGAACATCAAGTTGCCGCTTGACTTCCATGGCGAAACGATCAATCGGATACTCCATCTTGTAGGGCGCATAGGCATAGAAATGCCCGAAACCCCCGCCCAGATACGGTGCAGACCCCATCTGCCAGAACAGCCATGACAGGCATTCGGCCCGGGCAGACGTATCTTCAGGAATGAAGGCCCCAAACTTCTCCGCCAGATAGAGCAGGATTGCGCCCGATTCGAACACCCGGGTCGGTACGGGCAGCGAGTAATCCACCAGTGCCGGGATTTTGGAGTTCGGATTGATGTCGACAAACCCGGAGCCGAACTGGTCACCCTCACTGATGTTGACGACATAGGCATCGTACTGCGCTCCGCTGTGTCCGGCTGCCAGCAACTCCTCAAGCATAACCGCAACCTTTACGCCATTCGGCGTTGCCAGGGAATAGAGCTGGAGTGGGTGCTTGCCCCGGGGCAACTCGACCTCATGTGTCGCACCGGAAACGGGACGGTTGATGGAGGCGAACTCACCGCCATTCCTGGTTTCCCATTTCCAGACTTTCGGGGGTTCGTAGGTTGGAACTTGAGTCATGGCCAATGCCGCTTTCTGTTTTCTTGGGAACCTACACCAAATGCCCGTGAAATTCCATCACGTTCCACCGCCGAATCCGCCCCCCGGTGCCCCTCGTTTTCTGCGCACAAACCGCTTCCCACCATTCCGGCGAACAGAGTGCTAGTAATCATCCAGACTTCGCCCTGGTTTCTTCGTTAAGTCATCCTGTGATGGCAGTTGCCCATCCGTAAAATATCCTGCGGATTTCTTTGCATCCATTTCCACCTGCGCATCTTCGGGAATACAGTCTTCCGGTATGGCAATCCGGTCCCGGATTTTGATTCCCTGATTGACAATGGCATCATATTTCAGGTTGCTCATGGAAACAAAACGATCAATCCGAGTGATCCCGAACCAGTGCAACACATCGGGCATCAATTCCTGAAAACGCATGTCCTGCACCCCAGCAACACACTCGGTCCGCTCAAAATAATGCTCCGCAGTATCCCCGCCTTGCTG
The DNA here is from genome assembly GCA_965214055.1 of Candidatus Poriferihabitaceae bacterium. Taxonomy (GTDB): domain Bacteria; phylum Pseudomonadota; class Gammaproteobacteria; order Arenicellales; family Poriferihabitantaceae; genus WTGA01. The sequence goes on along the minus strand of OZ243931.1, from coordinate 2,043,935 downwards.
CCGCTTGCGTGCGTTGTAGACCAGGAATTTGGTGACCTCACCCAGCGCCCTCCCCTCCTTCCGATTATAGACGATCAAACCAGCCCCGCCGTGTTGTGCAGTTTCAATGGCATCCTTGATGCCGTAGACCAGGTACGGCCGACATGTGCAAATGTCCGAACCAAACACATCTGACCCATTACATTCGTCATGCACCCGACAGGAGAGATGGTGGTCCGGGTCGGCAATTCGTTCCATGTCACCAAATACATAGGCCGTAATGCCGCCGATCGGCGGCAGGAAGATATGCAAATCCGGTCGCGTAACCAGTTCAGAATACATTCCCCCGGTCTGTTCGAACAATGATCGCCTCAAAGAATGCTCATCCGTATTAAACCGCTCAGCAATGCCCGGCAAATACCAGACAGGCTCAATCGCAATTTTGGTCACATTCACTTCGCCGGTTGCAAGCAAGACCTGGCCATCAGGAAGCAAAGGACGGCCATCGATATCACTGGCCATTTCCGGCACCGTCAACCTCGCCCGGGTAACCGCGATGGTCGGGCGCACATCCACACCCCGTTCAATATGACCGGAAAAGACCTGTCCTGCAACATGCCCCCAAGGATCGATGGACACAATCCTGGCGGGGTCCCTCCACTGCGGAAAAGGACCAATCACCATGGCCGGAGCGGTATTGGTCAGGTCCGGCTTGTGCAAGGGGTCGAGATTGCCTGCCGCCACTGCCAGGGCCCGATACACGGAATAAGACCCTGAATAGGAGCCGATGGCATTTCTCTCTCCCGACCCTGCCGGCGTAGCCACAACGGGCCCGCGGCAGCTAGCGTCATCAGCGCCCCACCGCACGGCAACCGGCGTCTGGTCCCCCGTAGGATGAGAGGTCAGGGTAATATGTCTCGGAATATGAACCATTGCAGGTTATCCATTGAAAACCAACACCTGTGCTTTATGAAGATTTCCGATCCAGTTTACACCGGTTTTCCTTGCCGCACCGTGTCTTTTTCGTCCAAGTCGCATTTCAGTGGTATCAGTCCCGGATTTCCGGAAAACAGTCCTGGGGTTTAAACGTTTTAAAACTATCCAGCGTCTGAGCGTTGCATTGTCGTTGTATCTTGGACCCCGGCACCACACAGGAGGACATCTTATACCGTCGGTACATCTCTTTTGTGGCATCGTTGTCCTCAATGCAAATCGCTGCAATACCGGCGATGACCCCACCCTGCAGGGTCACCAGGTCGATACCGGCGGTCATGGTTCCACCGGTTTCAATCCACTGGTCTACCAGCAGCACACGAGTCCCTTTTTGGAACGCGGGCTTTCGCATTTCCATTTCCTGTGTGCGACCCGAATAGTTGGTCATGGCAACGGCATCGTGGTCCACAGGAATCTTGCCTCCTTTCCTGATCGTCAAAAAGCCCGTTCCCAGCCGCGTAGCCATACCGGCCCCGAGCACAAATCCCGCCGCATCGAACCCGGCCACCACATCAATCCCATCCCCCGAAAACGGTTCAAGGAGGTCATCCAGCATGGCATGGAATGACCTGGCATTGATGTAAGCCGATGACGGATCCAGCCACGCATATTTCTCCCCCCGGGAACGAGGGGCCATCAACGACAAGTACCATCGGTTTTCTCTATCCGTCTTGTTCATAGTCTGCCTCATGTCTCAAAAAATTATTGTTGGGCTTTCCTTGCCGGGCACTGTTTTTTCCCCACCGTGGATCCATTCTCTGGTCTGCATTGATTCCGGAACAAGGTTGCCCATCCCAGTCTTCAATCAGACCGACGGAAATTCACAGGGCCCTGCCCATCTGGACCTATTCATCCAACGATGCTTTCCAGGTACCCGGAACACAGTGCCGTGCAGCCAGGTACAGGGGCCACGGCATCAGGCGCCACCGCCAGACCACTTTTGTCAAACCTGAATTCCCCGGGAAGATCATTCCGAACGGCGTGGATCGAACCGGCATGCAGATTGGCAGGAGAAGAGTCGCACAAAGTCAAAACATCTCGCCATTGAGCGGGACCGCAGGATCAACCCCAACGGTCATTGCGCCGATCCCGTCTCATTTTCCCGTGAAATCGAAACTCGATGTGCGATGGAAATCAATCTCTGCAGCCGGTGTGGGTCGATATTATAGAAATCCCCGGGATGATTGATTCCGGTGGCAACCAGAATCGCATCCACCATCTTGACATAGTCACCGATATTGTCCGGGGTAACCCCGGAGGCTACCGCCAGGGGGGTATCTCCGCAACCCTGGCGGAAAGCTTCGATTTTCGAAAGGGCTGCCGGCTTCCCCGTGGCAACCCCCGAAGTCGTCACCGAATCCATGTATCGGCTTGCTATTTCTGCCGACAACCCATAATTCATCGCCTCGACTTCCCGCTGTTTCTTGAATGCGGTACCACCAAAATAGAGTCCATCCCATCCACTCGAATCCCGTATGCCGGCAATGTCGTCAGCTTCTTTCTGCTTGTCAGCACATTCGTCTATCCGTGCGTCATCCGCCCAGTAGGCATCCACTTTCACTCCCCGGGCAGACAACTCGCCTAAAACGGGGAACGCATCTCGACCTGTAACGCCAAGGAAATTAACCCCGAACCAAAGGGCCGGGAAGCGCTGCCTGACCTGCTGGATAATCGGCAGTAGCTGTGGATAGGGAAAATCGTGATTGATCAGAAAAACTCCCGGCGCGCCTTGCGCGGTGGCAATCATGATATTACGCGCTGTCTGCTCTAAATCGAGCACATGAATGACCGGAAATATGACCACCCCCGTGGTCTTGAAAAATTTTTTGAATTCAGTTCTGTCCACAATTTATCCTGCACTAAAAGAGCCATTGAGTCGACCCAATGGCTTGTTTTGGCAATACCCTCCACAATCCCAGCCCCGTGCCATTATTCATGGCTGGACCCATTTTGCACGGTAGTCATTGTCAGGAAAATACCCGTTATTCATAAATTTTTCACTCATCGGCAACCCATCAATGAATTCTGACAATCCGTTGACGACAATCTCTCCCGTTTCGTCACAATCTCCATATTGGAATCAAACAGGACTCCACGACAAATCCCAGACAGTACCCAAGGACAACGAAACCGTGAAAAAAAATGGTAGATGTTTTAATTCCCAGACATTAAACTGTGCCCTGTTGCCTGTTTTCCCGCACCCCTCCTGAATTAATTTCCAAGAACAAAACCTTTCGGAGAATCAAACCATGACCCAAGACCAAAAATTAAAAGGCACCGGTACCACCCGCAGAAAATTTTTGAAAGGCGCCGCCGCTACGGGGGCGACCCTGTTCGCGCCGTATATTCACACGGCCAGGGCCGATACCATAGAACTGAACATTCTCTCCTGGTACGGCTTGGCAGAGCCCGATATGGTCGAAGAATTTGAAGCCGCACACAATGTCAAATTCAAACCGAAATACTATGCCGGTGGTGACAATATGCTGGCCGCTCTGTCCCAGTCGCCTCCCGGGACATTCGACATCATCCACACCGATGCGGAATATGCCCGGATACTGATAGACCGGGGGGACCTGGTGGATGAACTGGACCCGGCAGACTATCCATTTGACGAGATGCTGCATGAGGATTTCACTCAATTTCCCGGACACTGGAAGGACGGCAAGCTGTATTCCGTCATTACCCGTTTCGGCCATCTTGGCGTGTCGTACAACAGTGATACCTTTACTGCCGAAGAAGCCATGACCTACAACGTCTACTGGGACCCGAAAGCCCAGGGGAGCGTTGGTCATTTTGACTGGCATTTGCCGAACCTGGGGCAGATCAGCCTGGTAAACGGGAACACGAACCCGAGCCCATTCGATATTTCTGCCGACACCTGGGGCGAGGTGCAGGAAAAAACGCTCAGTCTGAAACCCCAGGTAAAGGGGTTTTTCGATTACGGCGGCACATTTTCATCACTGAAAAATGCCGAAATATCGCTTTGCGCGGGGATTGGAGACTGGGTAACCGGTGTCCTGGAAAAAGACGGTGCACCCGTCAGTTCCGTGGTCCCTGATGAAGGCGGAATACAATGGACCGAATCCTATTCCATTGTTTCGACATCCAGAAAAAAAGAGATCGCGAACAAGTATATTCAGTACACGCTCAGCCCACAAGGACAGGTTCGTTCAGCCAACATGAAGGCCTATCCCGGGTTTTGTGTAACCGGGTCGGGCATGGCTGCCTTGCAGAAAGAGACGCCGGAGGAAGCGAAGCGTACCGGACAGATTCCGGGGGTGGACAACAATCCCATTACACTGATCAACCAGGGTCGTATTCACTACCGGGACACCCCAAGACAGCAAAGCCTTGAAGACTGGAATGAGTTTTGGTCGGAGTACAAGAACGCATAACCCGTCCGGGACAGCACACCCCTGTGGATTCCCGCAGGGGTGTGTTCAGAAAGGCAGGACCGCGTATCGGTGAGTTGATCCAATCTCCACAGCCCCGGTGACTCCTGTACCACCCCAGCGCAGAAAAACGCGATGGAAAAAATCCATCCCCGAGTGAACTGGTACGCGATCACCTGGCGTGCTCCCATCGTGGTGTGGCAGTTGATGTTTTTTGTGGTGCCCCTGCTCTTTCTGGTCTACCTCAGTTTCTGGCTGGTACAGAATTACGTCATGGTCCCCGCCTTTGACACCGAGAACTGGACCAAGATGTTTTCCAAAAGTTATTTCCGGGATGCCTACTGGAGAACCCTGGGACTGGCTTCTGTGGCCACAGTGATCGGCACCGCCCTGGCTTTCCCTGCCGCCTATGCCCTGTCGTTCAAGGTTTCCGACAAGGTCCGGCGCTGGGCGATTTTTTTCCTGATCATCCCGTTCTTCACCAGTTACCTGGTACGGGTGTATGCCTGGCAGGTGATCATTGCAGAACACGGCGTGATCAACGCCGCACTGTCCTATATCGGAATGGGTCCGTTTGAGATGCTCAGTACTCCCGTGGGCACCATGGTTGGGTACATGACACTGGCCCTGCCTCTCGTCGTCATCCTGCAGACCCTGTCCCTGTCAAGTATTGAACGCAGCCTGGTGGAAGCCGCACACAATCTCGGGTGCGGCAGAATCCGCACCGTATTCACGATCATTTGTCCCCTTGCAAAGGGGGGGATCATCATTGGAGCTGTATTTTGCTTTATCCTGGCTTTTGGCGATTTTGTCAGCCCTTTCTATCTTGGCGGGTCGAAACCGCCTACCCTGTCCATATTAATCATTGACACCACCAAATCCGGACAACAATGGCCCCGGGCAGCGGTGGTCGCACTGACCATGATTGCCACATTGCTGGCGGTGGCCTTTGCAGCGGTCAAACTGGCCTACCGGAAACGATCATGAAAACGGACAGGGCGATCACCTGGTTCCTGCGGCTGTATGTGATCGTCGTTTTCCTATTCGTTTTTGCACCCATCCTCGCCAGTTTCGTTTTCTCATTCAACTCAGACCGTTTTCCTTCCCTGCCCCTGGGAGAGTTTACGTATCACTGGTACCAGACCATCTGGGCGGATTCTGATATCTGGGATGCGGCCAAAGTGAGCATCCTGGTGGCTGTCAGCACCTCCATGATCGCCACTTTCCTGGGATTCTGCACCGCATACACCGATTTCCGTTACCAGTTCAAGGGCAAGAACCTCTACCTCGGTCTGGCACTGCTGCCCCCCACCATCCCTTTGGTCATTATGGGGCTGATCATGCTCGCGTGGCTGTCACGGACCGGCATGTCCGGACGCATCGGCTCCATCATCATTGCCCATACGGTGATTTGCGCCCCCTTTGCCATGGCCATCATCCGCTTGCGACTGCAGCAAATGGATACCAGCCTGGAGTCCGCAGCCTGGAACCTGGGCGCATCGGAATGGAAAGCCATGCGGGAAGTGATCATTCCGTTTACCCGACCTGCAATTGTTTCGGCACTTTGCCTGACCGCAGCGATTTCATTCGATGAGTTCCTGATTGCCTGGTTCGTTTCCGGCCTGAACAAATCGATCCCGGTCATTATCCTGGAGGTACTGCAGGGCCAGGTTGATCCACAAATCAACGCCATCGGTTCATTTGTATTCCTGGTTTCAATGACTCTGGTTGTCATCGCCCAGGTACTGTTGTTGACCCGTCAGCGACGACGGCAGGGAGTTTCATGAACGGACCACTGGTAGAGTTCAACCGCGTAGCAAAACGTTTCGGCGATTTTACCGCAGTCAAAAACTTCGACCTGAAAATCTGCAAGGGTGAATTCCTGGCCCTGATGGGCCCATCAGGATGCGGGAAAACCACCACCCTCAGAATGCTCGCCGGCCTGGAAAAGCCAACCGAGGGAACAATCCGGCTTTCCGGGCAGGTGATGAATGACCTCAAGCCAAATGAGAGGGAAACTCCCATGGTGTGGCAGTCCCTGGCCCTGTTCCCCTTTCTTAACGTGCGCAAAAATGTGGAGTTCGGGCTAAAGATGCGCGGTATCAAGGCTGACATACGCCGTTCTAGGGCAATGGAATGGCTGGAAAGAATGGAGATTGCGGAGTTTTCCGAACGGGATATTTACCAGCTTTCAGGAGGACAACGACAGAGGGTTGCCCTCGCACGGGCCCTGGTCATAGAACCGGAAATCCTGTTGCTCGACGAACCCCTTTCTGCCCTGGACGCCCACCTGGTGATTCGCATGCAGGGTGAACTGACGCGGTTGCAACGCGAACTCGGCATCACTTTCGTCTATGTCACCCATTCCCAATCGGAAGCATTTGCCATGGCGGACCGTGTGGTCATTATGGGTGAGGGAGAAATCAGCCAGATTGGTGCCCCCAGGGACATTTACCGGGCACCTGCCAATCGGTTCATCGCGGAATTTGTGGGTCGAAACAATATTGTCTCCGGTGAAATTGAAAAAGTCAGTGACAAGGAGGTGATCATCAAAACCGCATCCAATCGTTTCTCGGTGGGCATTCAGCAGGGGCATGTCCTCCAACCTGGAGAAAACGCCACCTTTGTAATCAGCGCCGATCTTGTCAGCCTGTCTGCGGACAAATCCGACGCAGACAATACAATCCCCTGCAGGCTTATTTCAGAAGCGTTTCTGGGCTCTTTTGTCACCCTGTATCTTGAGGCCAGGGACGGAACAGAGTTCAAGGCGGAAGTTCAACAACGCGAGCTTGAGCGACTCAGCCTCAGGTCCGACGATACACTGTGGGTAAGCTGGTCCGCCGCACACAGCCATTTATTGCCCTAGCGGAGTTTTCCGCTGACCGCGGGAAAATGCTGTTTTGAGTGTAATCACTCGACCACAATAACACGTCTCGAAACAACATACAGATTGACGACCTGTTGGACATTCCCGACGAAGGGCCGCACTTTACACATTACCGCACCTCCTCCGCCGCAATGTGCCCAGCGAACTGGGTGATGAATGCCCGGAGTCCTGTCAGTTCGCTCAGTTCCGAATATTCTCCGCTTGCGGATGTCGAGCGTGACGACATCAGAACCGATGCTGCCGTGTACATCTGTTCCTGCACCAGCTTCCGGCAAAGAATGTTGTATCGCTTCGCGTAGGAAGCACCTTCAAATTCCTGAAAAATCGGGAAGTGCGGGGACACGCCTCCGACAGGTTTGCGCGACCTCTTTGTATCCTCAACCAGAATCAGCCAGCCGAGAAAGGGACGGACCTGTTCACCAAAAGCGCCCTCGCGATAGGCTGTCCAGAGGTCGTGAGCGGTTCCGATGGCCTCTTCAGCCCGGTTGTTGAAGTTGTTCCCGAAAGACGGGCCAACCTGGCTCTTGAATTCAATCGCGGCAATCAACCGACCGTGATTGATTACGACAACATCCCAAAGTTTGGTCGACCGAAAGTATCCCGGCAGGGTCACGACTTGGCGTTTCAAATGAATGCTTGCATGGGAAAGGCCATTGGCGCGTACCACATCGCTGACGAGAGCGATGAAGCCGTCCATGTTCTTCCCGGCAGTAGCTCCTGCCCGTTCGCCCTGATCGGCTTTTCCGGACTCGGTCTGCTTCAGCCGAGCTTTTTCGCGGTTTCTCCAAAATACCTGGACGGCTTGGCGGGCCTTCTCTTCATAGTCGACAAGATCAATGGCCATGGCTGGTGTCCCCTTTAATTCTTGATGCGGGTGCCATCAAGCATGGCACATTCGTCGGCATTGAGGTTGTAGAGCCTGGAAACAAGCTGATTGCAGGCCTCGACATCACCGGAGTTCACGGCAGCGGCGAGGTTGTTCATCGTATCGCTGGAAACAGCTGACCAATGCGGCAAACGTATCCGGCGCAGGTATTGCGCCTGGAAACGCAGGTACCCGCCGCGCATCCGGATCGAGTAAGCTGCAACGAACAGGCGGGCAATGCCCGAAAGCAGGACAGCCTGGAGGATGCGAAGATCCCATCGACCGGATGTGATGTAATAGAGGTTATGGTGTGGGTAGAGTTTCCCGTCTTCGTAGACGATGTGGGCCTCTCCTTTGATGTCCGGAATGAGAAGCTTCGGCGTTCCTGCCAGAGCCGGATAAATACGATCAATGGTACGGTACCAGTTCGCCGGGTTTTTCTGTGCAACATGGCGCCGTGTGATCTGGTCTTTCCGATCTTCCAGGTAGCGTTTCAGGCGTGGATAATGCTCAAGTCCGACAAGACCGCCTTCGTCCGCAAACGGATTGATGACACCAAGCCTCTGCCACTGGACTTTGCCCGAAAGAATGTCGCATGTCATGGCAATCGGAAGCTTGCGGTCATCTTCTACATCAAGGTCATCGAAAGGGCCGATAAACGCTTTGTCGGCCCCTGTCGCAACACCGATGCCGACTTTGCAACCGACTTCTTCTATGGTCGGGAAATCCCGTTCCAGACGCCTGACAAGGGCAAGTTGATCAGAAGACTCAAGGATCCACGGGTGAGACCCGGCGGTGACATTGGAAAGTTCTCTTATTGGCTCAGTTGTCGAGGGCGGTGCGATATCAGTCAACTGGCCTGCCAGTACTCTCAGTGATGATTTTCTGATCTCGGGTCGACGGGCAATGCGTGTCACGCCGGACCTCTCCCGGCCAATAATGAAGATCGCAGGGTATGCGATCACATCCGAATGGAAGGCGGGCGTATCAACCATATCAATATAGACCTGTAGGTGGAACTGCTCCGATATGAGTTGGCGCAATGGCCCACCGTAGCGGTTCTTTATCCAGCGATCAGCACAGATGAATCCCAGTTTGCCGCCTTTGGACAACTGTTTCAGTGAGCGTTCGATGAACGGGATGTAGATATCGGCCCGGTCAAAGACGGTGGCGTATCGGCTCCGGTACTCTGCGATCAGTGCATCCGGAATCAGCTCCTGACGAACATAAGGCGGATTGCCGACAACGAAATCCACAGTCTGTGGCAGATCAGCAAGCAGAAAATCATCGTTGATCAGCCAGAGGTTGACGAGATCCGCCGCATCAGCCCTGCTGATTCCGGCACCCTGAAGCAGTACGGCCAGCTTCGCACGCACAGCCTCAAATGAAGCGCAGTGCAACTCAACAGCTCGGATACAATTTCCGAGCGCCTTGGCCGGGATAGTCTGCGCCTGGCTTTGCCAGGCTCCGAGAAGACGCTCTACGGCTACAAGAAGGAACTCACCCTCTCCGAAGGATGGTTCCAGCAGTACGGCCTTGTGAAGCGACTGGTCCGGTTTGTAGCCAACCAAGTCGAGAATGAACTCGACCACTTCGCGCCGTGTGTAAATTGCACCGCGTTCTTCTATTCCTGCTTGGGATAATTCCTTGAGAGCTTCCTCGACGGGGCAGAGACCAGGCAAGGACATCTGTCTGGCCGAAAACTGCTGAACAGACGTGGTTTTGGTCATGTTCCATGTCCTTGCTGCGACCAGATTCCCTGTAGACCAGACGACTTACGGGCGTTAGTCATTGGCTTTGGGCACCCTCAACATACTTGTAGAGAGTCGGCTTCGGGATACGCATCATCGCACAGATATGGCCGACCGTATGCCGTTTTTTGCCGTACAGCTTCACCAGTTTCACCACCAACCCCCGTTTGTTCCGATTCAGAGCCTTGGACCGTCCGCCCTGGCGCCCCGCGCACGCGCAACCGGCAGTCCTGCGCGGGTTCTTTCCAGAATCAGGGTGCACTCGAACTCGCCCAGGTCACCGAAAAGATAACACACCAGCTTGCCGGTGCTTGATGATGTGTCTATTGTTGTCTGCAGGCTTTTCAGCCCGATTCCCAAGGATTCCAGTCGTGTCACGGCTTCAATCAGGTCCTTCAGGGAGCGGCTGAGGCGATCCAGCCTCCACAGACCATCAACGCATCCCCGACTCTTGCATGACTGAGAGCGTCCGAGAGACCCGGGCATAACCGATCAGCATCGCACCATTCCGGAAAGTTAACATTCCCATTATCCATGTGGAGAATTTTACCATAGATGTTTGCCAGCCTGTTTTACTCAGGATCTGGCCCGGGTACCGCGTTCAGCGGAAAAATGCTGCTTTGGGTGTAAGCCTGAGTTTCCCGCGTTCAGTGGGAAACTTCTGCTAGGTTTCGACATTACCGGCCACATCCTCAAACCAGATATCGGGGTTCTCATGGATAAATTTCGCCATCAACCGTTTGCATTCATGGTCGTCAGCCAACACCACCTCTACCCCGTTTTTTCGAAGAAAATCAATGTTTCCCGGGAAATTCTCATCTTCACCTATCACCACTCGCCGGATACCAAAATGAAGTATTGCCCCGGTACACATCATACATGGGCTCAAGGTGGTATACAGGTCCACATCTCCATAATCATCCTGCATTCCCCCGGCCCGCAAACAATCGGTTTCACCGTGCATGACCGGGTCCCCTTCCTGTACACGCTTATTCCGTCCCCGGGCAATCACTTTTCCGTTCCTGGCCATCACGGCCCCCACCGGCACCCCGCCTTCTTCATAGCCCTCCAGTGCCTCCCTGTACGCCTCGCCCAACAGGATTCTGTCCGAATGATTCATCGCTAATTCAACTTTTCACCAGTGCACTGCATTCATCCATTGGCAGAAACACCACCGACACGTTTTTTCCACTGAGATAATCCAACCCCGGATTACGGTGTTCCGGCAATCCGATGACCACCGAGCCAATGGAAAACTGCACAATCGCTCCTGCAACCAACATGTCGGGATAACGCGTTGTATACAATGTCAACTCCTGCTGATCGTTCCGTCGGCCTGCCTTGCGAATACAATCCATTTCCGCTACGGCAATGGGATCATTTAACTGCATGCTCCGATTGTGGCTCCTGGCGATGACCTTCCCCGCCTTGGCCAATACCGCACCCTGGCGATTGCCCCCGGTACCGGGGCCTTGTACGGCTTCATTAACGGCCATTGAAAGAAATTCCCTGTGTAACAATTCGGATTGACCTGTGTGATAATGGGTTATTGATTTGCAGAGCGGATACCCTGTTCCAGTGCACCGCAAGTTTTCTGAGATACAAAAACCGGAATAATACATGAATGTTACCGTTGTAGAACATCCCCTTATCCAGCATAAATTAACTTTGATGCGACGCAAGGAAACCTCCACCAGTCATTTTCGTCAACTGGTGAATGAAATTGCGTTGCTCATCGGTTATGAGGTCTTGACAGACCTCGAATTGACCACCCGGAAGATTGAAACCCCTCTTGAATCCATGGAGGCCCCGGTTCTGGCCGGAAAAAAACTCTGTTTTGTTTCTATCCTCCGAGCCGGAAACGGTCTGCTTGATGGCCTGCTCGCGCTCATGCCTTCTGCCCGGGTGGGACATGTCGGGCTATACCGGGAACCGAGTACCCTGGTAGCCGTAGAGTATTACTACAAGGTCCCCCTGGATATTGGCGAACGACTTGCCGTGGTTGTCGACCCCATGCTGGCAACCGCAAATTCTGCTATCGCCGCGGTCGACAGACTGAAACAGGGGGGTGCACGAAAAATCAAGTTTGTCTGCCTACTTGCCTCCCCCGAAGGCGTGGGTGCCTTCAATAAAGCCCATCCGGACGTTCCGGTCTATACCGCAGCCATTGACCGGGAACTCAACAACCACGGCTATATTCTCCCCGGCCTGGGGGACGCGGGAGACCGGATATACGGAACCCGATAACGCGGTGTCGCCGACCCCCCCCCCGCTGTATTCTTTAGCGTTACTTCAGCGTTACTTCGGTGTTACTTCGTACCCGGATTCTTCGGGTTCATCATCCAGTATCTCAGCGGGAAACCCCGGCGCCCGGATATCCAGACCCGTCCGTTCTTCGAGACGGCGGATGATGTTGGGGGAGTATTCCCGGTCGCCGTATTTTATCCGGCCGTCTTCAAATATCTGCTCCATAATGGGAGCGAGTTCCAGTGGGACATTACTGCGTTTTGCCACTTCTCCAAACAAACCAATATCCTTGCACACCAGGTCCATGGTGAAATTAATGTCCCGACTGCCGTTCAGAATAACCTGGCTTTCCGTCTCATGCACAAAAGAGTTGCCGGATGAAATTCGAATGGCTTCATAGACGGTATTCATATCCATGCCTGCCGCTTTTGAAGTCACCAGCGCTTCGCACAGCGTCAGCAGATTGGCGGTGGCCAGGTAATTCGTTACCACCTTGAGTACGGAAGCCGAACCCAGCGGCCCTGTATGCAGTATTCGCCGGCCCATGGTGGTGAGCACAGGCAACATGTGCTCAAAGGTATCGCGTTCACACCCTGCGAAAATGGCAATATTACCGGTGGCCGCCCGATGGCAGCCACCCGATACCGGACAATCCACCGGCACCGCACCGGTGCGCTTCACCAACCCCCCCAACCGATGTACTTCCGCTTCATCAGTGGTACTCATTTCTGCCCATATCTTACCCTCAGACAGTCCTTGGAGTGCCCCATCATCCCCTGCTTCCATCACCGCTGAGCTGGCTGCGGGACTCGGCAGGCAGGTAATCAGAATATCCACATTTTCTGCCATGATTCGGGGACTTTCCCCTCGCTTTGCACCACGCTCCACGAAGGGCCGCACCAACTCCTCATCCAGGTCCCGAACCATCAAATCCATGCCATTGCGAAGCAAACTGCCCGCTAGTTTTCCGCCCACATTCCCCAAACCAATAAATCCGACTCTGCTCATGGCTTCTCCCAGTAATCTGTAATGAAACAAGAATTGTTTGCCGGATTATTTCGTACTTTGTATCGGGAATACAATGGTTTTGTCCGCATGGTTCATGTAATCTTGGGGGGCTGTATATTTAATTTGACAGACAAAAACATCACATTTCTACTTTGCATTGACATCTCAGGTATAGGTAAGTCCCTATGAGGAGAATTTGCGTTTATTGCGGGTCCAACCCCGGTCATGATCCGGCATACCTGCAGTCCGCAACCATGCTCGGTGAAGCCATGGCGCGCCGCGGACTGGGCCTGGTGTACGGCGGTGCCAGCATCGGGCTGATGGGCAGGATCGCTGACACCATGATTGAAAATGGCGGGGAAGCCATCGGGGTTATCCCCGGTTCCCTGTTTAAAAACGAGGTGGCCCACCCCGGATTGTCCGAACTCATTACCGTGGACAGCATGCACCTGCGCAAGGAAAAAATGGCATCTCTTGCAGACGGATTTGTTGCCCTGCCAGGGGGCTTCGGCACTCTTGAGGAAGTGTTTGAAGCCATCACCTGGACCCAGATCAGAGTCCATGCAAAACCCGTGGGCCTGCTCAACACATCGGGGTACTACGACCTTCTTTCAGGGTTCATTGACCATGCGGTCAATCAGGGTTTTATCAAACGCAAACACCAGTTGCTCTATACCATGGCATCCGACCCGGATATGCTGATGGATCAAATGGAAAACATGGTGATGAGAATATAAGCCCGGCAGAGCCCATGGCCCGTTCCGACCGTTTTGTCCTGACAACAAGCGGTTCCATCCGTACTTTTTTATCCAGGCCTGCCGGGAACGGGTATTCTTCGGTGTCAGGAACCCCCTGTCACTCTGAATAATAGGCATGTCCCATACCAAAATGTATCCCCGGTATCAGGAGAGTCCGTTGAGCGGACCCATTTTGCGCTTTGTCCGATTGGGACGAAACCTCTGTATTGGAATGACACCGCCATGCTAACCAAGCAACAACTGAAATTATTTGATGAAAACGGCTTCCTGGTCATCGAAGATGTTTTGAGAGATGAAGATTTGCTCCCTCTGGAGCAGGAATATAACGACTTGCTCGACGGGTTATGCCTCCAATTTTATCAGGAAGGAAGAATTCCCTCGATTTATGACGGGCTCCCGTTTGGTGACCGGTTCGCCCGGGTGGTCTCGCATTACCCGGACAGCATCGATTATTTCAACATCTCTCTTCCTCTAGTCAATGGTAAAATCGATGCATCGCAGTACCATGCACACACGGGCCCTGCCGTGTTTGGACTGCTGCGAAACAGCAGGATTCTGGACATTGTCGAATGCGTGATTGGTCCGGAAATTGCCTCAAGCCCAGTGCAGCAAATGAGGTTGAAACCGCCACAGGGAAAACTGTCCGGAAGCAACATCGCCCATTCCGGGGTTGGTCTGACCACCTGGCATCAGGATACGGTTGCGGTGTTATCGGAAGCGGATGGCACCGATCAGATCACGGTGTGGGTAGCGGTCACGGATGCCAATGAAGAAAACGGGTGCCTGGTTTCGATTCCAGGCAGTCACCTAGAGGGGGCACATCGGCATGTCCCCGGCACTATCCCCAGAGAGCCCACCATTCCCGCATCCATCATCAACCACCGTACAGGAGTCGCGCTTCCCGTTAAACGTGGCGGCACGATTATTTTCCACAAACAGAATATTCACAGCTCGTTACCGAATTTGTCAGACCAGCTCCGATGGAGCATGGATATCCGGTATCACCCGGTGGGGCAGCCCAGTGGCCGTCCTGCATTTCCTGGATTTGTAGCACGCAGCCGCTCCAACCCGAAATCCGAACTGAAAGACCCTGTGCGATGGTCCCGGATGTGGGAAAACTCAAGGCAACGGATTGTCCGTGGCGAATATCAAGGTCCGATTTTCACGGATTGGGAAGATGCCGTGACCGAACGGTAGCTTTGTCAGCCCTGAAGTCACTACAGCGATTCTTCAGAAAAGACCGAATGGCGGCTGCGCATTCTGCGGACAATGCCGGGGTGAACAGACCCCTCCACAAGAAGCCTCTTGATGACGGGCAGGTTGCCTGGCCATGCCGATATTCAACCGACTGCACACCATGCTCACCTTCCACCGAGACCGGCCCAAAGTGCGGCTTCAAGGGGGAGTAACCGCATTGGAGAAAATCTGCCTGACGACTACAAATCAGAATCGATGCACGGACCCGGTGAACCCCGGCCAAGATACCATGCGGTTTCATCGCTGCTTCATCCGGCATTGCTGACAGGCCTGTTCGAAGCCGGTCAGCGCAGAGAACGCACAAATTCTGCCATTCGCGCACTGGCAATTCTCATTTTTTCATCTTCGGCACACAGACTGACCCGGATCAACCCCTTTCCCGATTCACCAAAGCCATCGCATGCAAGCACCGACACATCATGCCTGTCCAGCAACTTCCGGGAAAACTCAACACCCGAAATCCCCAATTCCCGGATATCCAGGATCATGTACATTCCACCCGCAGAACCCACCACATTCAATCCTGGAACCGCGGTCAGGTTTTCTTCAACGATCTTTCTTCGACGGCCCATGCTTTCCCTGATCTCATCTGCCGTATCCGTGCCGATCTGAAAAGCGGAAATTGAGGCGTCCATGACAAATTCAGGCAAACCATAGCTCATACACATGGACAGGTTGCGCAAATGCGTCGCCAGATCTCGGGGACCGACGACCCACCCCAGTCTCCATCCCGTCATTCGGTGTGATTTGGAAAGACTCGATATGGTAATGCATACCCGGTCTGCACCGGGCAGGCTGGCAGGACTTGCCCGGTGTTGAGGCAGCAGAATCTCCTGATAGACATCGTCGTTAACCAGCCAGATATCCTGTTTCAGGCAAATATCCACCAGTGGCCGGTATTGTTCCAGTGCGTACACCGCCCCAGTGGGATTGTTGGGGGAATTCAGCACAATCGCCCGGGTCTTCTCGGTAATACTGGCAATAATGTCATCCGGATCAATTTGAAACTGATTTTCCGCTCTCGCCGGCACACTCACAAGCTTTGCACCAGGTGCGGTGACGGCAGCCGGATAGGTCGTGTAATACGGTTCGATGAGGATCACCTCATCACCGTGTTCCAGAATACACTGGGCGGTGGAAAACAAGGCGCTTTGGGCCCCTGCGAAAACAACACAATTCCCTTCATCCACATCCTGCCCGGTTAATTC
This sequence comes from Candidatus Poriferihabitaceae bacterium, assembly GCA_965214055.1. Taxonomy (GTDB): domain Bacteria; phylum Pseudomonadota; class Gammaproteobacteria; order Arenicellales; family Poriferihabitantaceae; genus WTGA01. The sequence continues at coordinate 2,027,587 of OZ243931.1, read as the reverse complement.
GCAATGGCGTTTCGCGATGGCCTTGCGCAATTCCAGCAACCCTTCCACCGGGGTATAGTGATGCCTGCCCGATCGAAGACTGGAAATGGCGGAATCAACGATTTTTTTTGGTGTGACCTCGTGTGTCTCCTGCCCAACACTCAGGACGATGATGTCTTCCCCCGCCTCCAGCCGGGCCAACCCTTCATAGTGGGTATCCCAGGCATCGACCCCTTCACCCGCTATTCTTTTGGTCACACTGGAAAATTTCATCTGCATCAATATGCTGGAATTGACATGCAAAGGATAACACGCTGAATCCGGACTGCGTGGGGGTGCAATACTTCCTGAAAAAAACCATCTCCCACACCTGTCGCGAGAATTGGAGAACTGTCCGGCCAATGGGTCTGGCGATTCCCGGATGCGCTCATGGAAACCCGACCTGTCCGCTCCCTGTACATTGCCCGGATATCCTTTCTTGTTTTGTATTGGTCATGGATAGCAGTGGACCCCTGATTGACTGAAAGACCAGACAATCCGACAAACCAACCCTGGCGTACGGATGCATGGAAGTGGGAGACCCAACTTTATCGGATATCCGGGTCAAAAGAAAACCTGGAGCGGCCCGATCAATTCTTTCCGGTGTTCTTTCCAGGCATTGTCTCCATGGTTGCATGGATGGAAACGACCGCGGACGATCCCCGGTCGGTTCCCGGTAGAGAGGCAAACAGCCCGATGTGCCAATGAAAGACCTGCACTTTTCCTGTCAAGTGGAAACCGGGTCATTCCTGGCTGCAGGATTGAATTTCGATCTCTTCAAACTCATCGTCAAAATCCAGGTCATCAGCCGTGACCTCCGGTTCCACTTCAACAATCTTGGAGGCCTGGGAAACCGAACCGGCCGGGTTCTCTTCATCGGGCACCTCTTCCATGTATCGGGATTTTATCTCCATGAGTTCGGGCCCATATTGATCCTTTGCCCGCTGCAATGCCTTACCAGTCAGATCCCGAACCTTGGGATTGAGAATTTTTTCAACGTATTCAACCATGCATCCATAGTTGGTGTTGTACAACCATACCTTCCCTTTATCGGCAGTAGGAAAAACCGGGTCCCAGATCAATATTGCGTCACCCTTTCTGGACTGAAGCAACCCGTACCAAGTCCTCTTTTTTTTCGTTTGATACATGTTTTACAAATGGGAAAAGTTAACGTATACCTGTATCCCGACCTGCTGGCCTGTTACAGCCAATTCAGACTTCTTAGGGGCGATTTTATGTAAAAATTCTCCGTTTTCAATACCGCCCATGAACAAAGATGCGAAATTGAGGACAAAAATACCCTACGGTGAACTGAACCCGGTCCTGAATGAATCCATGCCTGGCAGGCGCCAAATCCTGTCAATGGTTTCCAGCATTTGATTTTCAGAAATCCCGCCGCCAAATTGCCCCAACCGCATTGCCTTGTGCTCCAGTTCATCACGACTAAACATGTTCCCGGGGTCTCCTTTTGGCGTATCCACCACCGCCACCAGTACCTCACCGCTATTCAGTTCCACCTCCACTCTGGATCCCCATTTCTTCGGATACCAGCTGTCGATTTCGCTGTCTACCCTCATTTCCACTTTTTCGCGAAGCACGGTATTGACCGGATCTGCAAGGGCCTCTTCGGTAAAATCCGATACGCTTGCCCTGCGGTACCGAAGAATCAATGCCAGCACAAACCCCATTGAAAACTTCGATTGGTGGATACTGTCAGGAATTTCCACCGCACCCAGCACATCACTCGCTGCCTGGTAGACATAGGCTCTGATTTTTCTGACTGATTTCCAATCCAGGTCCGCTTCATTGCAAATCTTCAACAGTGCATCCGCGGCCGGATGGGTGTGGCGGCAGGATGCATGAAATTTAAATGACGTTTCAGACAGGGCCCAGCGTTCCCCGAGCCGGTCCGTCAGCTTCCCTACATTACCTTCGCCAAGCATGCCTGCAGCCATGCCTTGCTCTCCTTCCAGTATTTGAGCGGCCGCGGTCAACCCGTATTTCGCCGAATAGGCCGCAAGGAGTCCATCCGCGGCGGCCTTGGCAGTATGCAACTGCTTTGAGTCGGCAGCATCCCGCAAAAACTCCCATAACCCCGCAGCCTGGGTCCCCGCGGACCCCAGAGCATTGCGCATGGCCACGGTATTCAGGCCCAGCAAACTTGCGGTGGCCATGGCGGCAGCCACCGTCCCTGCGGTCGCGGTCATGTGAAACACCTTGTAGTGGGATCTGCCAAGATACTCTCCCACCCTGATGCCACATTCATACCCTGCCGCCGCCGCAACAATAAAATCCTGACCCGAAATCCCCGCATCAGCCTGTGCCTGTGCAAAAACAGGGGGAAACACCACTGTCCCGGGATGAAAAATAGATGAATTATGCAGATCATCCTGTTCGACGACATGGGAGGCCGCTGCATTCACCATGGCAGCGAACAGTGGGCTGGTGGTCCTCCGGCTGCCAAATAACCGGCACGGCCCGGTGTCAGGCCCCAGCTCCCGTGCAATTTTCCTGAACACGTCCACACTGTGTGCCGGTGCGCCGGCCACTGCAGACCCATACCAGTCAAGAAACAGCCACTGGATGCGGGTCACCACATCCGGGGGGATATCAGTGAATTTCAAATTGGCGGCAAAATTCGCAAGGCGAGCGGAAGGCGAATCAACCATCATTCTTCTCGGATCAGCAGCGGTGGTCAGGGATAATACCACCTTGGATTATAACCATTCAGACCGGGACGGTCCTGCAATAATGCGTTCAAGGGAGCCCGCGGACGAACCCTGCAACACCATGTTGATCCATCCGCCGCAACACCTGTTCATTCCGGGGGAAAGACAGGGATGCTCCGCACGCCGTTTTTGGAACCCAATTTGCTCCGGTGGGGTACCCTGGCTGGCGGTGGAAAACCCGCCGTCGCCGTTGGCGGGAAGTCAAATGGGATGGGATGAGCCGGTTCTGGGAAAAACCAATTCAGACAGCCAATGGCTGATCCAGTGGGGAAGGGTCGGCGGCGGTTTCCTCCACTGACCGGACGGCATTGGATATTCTGGCAGTGATACTCCGGTATTGCCGGTAGGCAATGCGGTCCGTCATCTGGGGCTGATCATACCAATAAACCAGTTCGGGGGTGGTAATTGCACTCACTTCTACCTGTTTTCCCTTGAACTCCTCCTGCATTGTGGAACAAATTTCCTGCCATCCGAAGTGGGTGCTGCTGCGACTGTACCGAACCGCCGTCATACCAAGATCCACAAACACAATCTTGCTGTTTGAGAACTTTCGCAAATAAGGGTAGACCGCATTGACAAACGACACGGGTTCGAACGGGGGCTCGTCAGACGGAACCCGCTGATTGAGCATGAACCGGGTTGCACAATATTCAGACAACGTATCGTTGACCAGATAAATGATTGCATCCAGGCTGCCAAATATTTCGATGAGGGCCTGCAGCTGCATGTATTTTCCATGACCAGCCGCTTTCAACGTCCCCTTGACACATTCCGGAAACGTGTCGTGCAAACGATTCTGGAGCGCTTCATTGCTTCCATACAGAAACAGGGAATTACCCTCTACCGCCAGATCTTCCACAATCTTCCGGGAAAATGGGTTGTCAACACCACATACCAGTATGTTTTTGTTTTTTATCTTCGGCACCGCTCTTCAGTTTCAGTATTCAGGGTATCACCGATCACAAAATGAAATCGCTGTTGACACCAACAAGTATACTGAACAGCACATTACCCGATACTTAACGACGAATTAAGGATTGTTAATGTTTCCGCACCCCACTGTCCGGTGCGCCCATCGCTCCGTGGTCCCCGGATTTCGCCATCCGGATCAGTAAACCGGGGTGGTATTGTTGGCCAGGGAGTCGATCAGGATGACCTGGTTTTTCCTTTCCCTGAGTTTGATGGAGAGGTAGTCACTTTTACTCATTTCATACAATTGTGCATGGTATTTTTCCGTGTGGTCAAACCATCTTTCCAGTCGCTTTTGGTATTGCATTCCGTCAGTGTCTGGACCCGCCACTTCAAAATAGGCCTTGATTGAAAGCAGATACCGCACAATGTTTCTTTCGGAACCACCTCGCTGCCCTCCAACATATCGCACTTCACCATTTTGCGTCGTTTCCGCCACTGAAAATCCGATTTTTTTTCGCCCTGCGGTGGCCAGATAGAGCCTGGACAGACCGGCGGCCATCCCGGGCCAGCTGGATAAATCGAATTCCAGGTAAATGCCGCCATCCCTGTCAATGGCCCGAAAACGAAAGTCGTAATTGGAACTCCCGTACGGTCCTTTTTTCGCGGTGAACCGAGCAATGAATACCTCGTCCACTACCTTTGCCTCAAAATCCAGCAACAGCAACTGGGATTCATCCGGAGTCCGGTACTGTTTTGTGCTGATGTAAAATCCCAGCTTTTCAATTCCATGGATATTCTGATACATGCACGCTTTAACGTTCAGGTGCAGGGGAATGAATTCACACCATTGAGAGGCCTGGGATAACCGGTTTGTAAATTCAAAAAACGGAATTGATGGAATGAAACTGGCCACCGTCGCGCCTAGAATCTTTCCTTCCCGGGTGGACTGCAGGGTGAACGGCAGTGACTCGGAATCACGGCTCTGCTTGAAGATTGCATAACGCTCCAGCATTCCGGCTTTCGTCGCGGCCAGGGAATTCAGGCTCAGCGTAAAAAATGCGATATACAGGAACAATCTGAAACTTTTCTCACCCAATTTCAAAGCTCTACCCTGTCATTTCTTCCAGTGCTGTTCTGAATGGCCGGGGACAGCAGAGTGTGGCCCCCCAAATCCAGCATTGTTGGTGCATTACTTCTGGGCTGTATTGTGTTAAAAAACCCTATCGCCGATCATTGATCTATAAGGGAATTATATATTTAACTTAATGGGGGCAGACCATCCCATTAAGTTAAGTATATAAGCCCCATCTATAATACCATTCGATTTCCGATTGCTTTGCACAATATTCCGACACCGACCATGCGCAACAGAAAAAAGCGAGGTAACCGACTTTCCAGGTCAGGCTCCGAAACCCGGGAAGCTCCCGGCATTCAACAGTTGCCCTGGCAACAGGTGCAAAATCCTTATCCCCCGTTTGAGATACTGTCTTCGGAACAGATTGAATCCATTGACGCCACTGCCATGCAAATTCTGGAAAATACCGGATTGCGGTTTCACAATGATGAAGCACTGTCCATACTGGAATCCCATGGTGCGGATGTGAACTTCGATACCTGCATGGTAAAAATGGATGAAGACCTCGTCAAAAAACATGTGGCGACCTGCCCGGAGTGGTTCACCCTGTATGCACGCAATTCCCGGCACAATGCAAAAATCGGCGGGAATTACATTAATTTCACCCCGGTCAGCGGCCCGCCGAACATCTCCGATCTGGACAGGGGCCGACGACCCGGTACGTACGAAGACCAGTGCAATCTGATCAAACTCACGCATTGCCTGAACATCGTCAACATGTCGGGGGCAAGTTCTGTAGAAGCCATGGACCTGCCCGCCGATACGCGGCATCTTGATTTCTACAAGGCCCAGATCATTTATGGTGATCAGGTGTGGAATGCCCGGGCCATTGGCAAACAAAGAGTGGAAGACGCGGTACAATTGAATTGTATGGCCCGGGGGATCAGTCCCGAACAAATGGCGGATGCGCCTGGACTGCTTACCGTAATCAATGTGAATTCCCCCCTGGTCGTGGACAAGGAGATGCTGGAGGGCCTGATGGCCATGACCCGGTATGGCCTTCCCTGCATCGTTACACCATTCACCCTTGCCGGGGCGATGAGTCCCATCACCCTGGCCGGGGCACTGGCCCAGCAAACGGCTGAGGCCTTGGCCGTTATTGCCTTTGTACAAATGGTTCGCCCGTATTGCCCCGTGGTTTTCGGCGGCTTTACTTCAAATGTCGACATGAGATCAGGCTCTCCGGCATTTGGCACGCCGGAATATATAAAAGGGGTTCTGGTGGGAGGACAGCTCGCCCGCTATTACAAACTGCCCTACCGGTCCAGCAACGTGAACGCAGCCAATGACGCAGATGCCCAAGCAACCTATGAGTCCGCCATGTCTCTTTGGGCCTGCTTTCTTGCGCATGCGAACGTTATCAACCATGCTGTGGGCTGGATGGAAGGAGGACTTTGCGCGTCCATGGAAAAATTCATCATTGATGCTGAAATGCTGCAAACCATGGTGGAAGCCTTCAAACCGCTGCAGGTCAGTGAAGAAGAGTTCGGACTGGATTCAATCAGGGAAGCCGGGCACGGCGGCCATTTTTTTGGGACCGCACACACCATGGATCGGTACAAAACAGCCTTTTATACCCCCATCCTTTCCGACTGGCAAAACTTTGAAAACTGGCACCAGTCCGGGGCAAAATCCGCTACGGTGCGTGCCAATGAAATCTGGAAATCATTGCTGGAAAATTACCAGGCACCCCCCATTGACCCGGCTGTCGTCACCCAGCTTGATGAGTATATCCATCGCAGAAAAGAGGAAATTCGACAGTATGGTGTGGTGTAGGAAAAGCGGTTGTTTTCCGGAACCCTGGTGATGAACAGACCGCAATCTGTGGGGGAAGCACTGGTCGCGCTGCTTGCTGACCATGGTGTGGAGATAATCTTCGGCATCCCCGGAACCCACAGCATCGAACTGTATCGGGGCCTGGAAGGCAGTCCCATCCGCCATATCTCACCCCGGCATGAGCAGGGCGGCGGATTCATGGCAGACGGGTACGCGCGGGTGAGCGGGAAACCCGGTGTCTGCTTCGTCATTACCGGACCCGGGGTCACCAACCTGTCGACTCCCCTGGGAGAGGCCTACATGGACTCCGTGCCCATACTGGTGATTTCCCCGGTCAATGATCCCGACCCGGATGGAATCAATCGGGGTCGACTGCATGAGATCACCAACCAGTCTTTCGTGACGAAACCTTTGACGGCGTTTAGCCATACGGTGCGAAATGCCGATGAAATTCCCGAATTGATCAAGCGGGCATTCGACCTGTTTCACAGCGAACGGCCCCGTCCCGTCCACATCAGCATCCCTCTGCCCATTCTCCCCGAACCCGTCCCGTCCCAGTGGAAAGCCACAGCTCCGAAAAAACCCAGGAAAGCAAGCTCCCTGGACATCAACACGGCACGGGAACTGATTGAAAATGCCGTAACTCCCGTACTGGTCATCGGCGGGGGGACCACGGCAGACCCGAATATCATCATCCGGCTGGCAACCCGGATCGGCTGTCCCGTGCTGTCCACAGTTGCCGCCAGAGGGGTCATCCCCGATTCCCATCCTCTCAGCGTAGGTGCCCAGCTGCGGGCTCCGTATGTCCAGGGTCTCCTTGAACAGGCAGACCTTGGAATATTTCTGGGAACAGAATTCGCCCAGACCGATCACTGGAATGATGACCTCCGGTTGCCGGATCAACAGATATGGGTGAACCTGTGCCCCACCGCCCTGGACCAGAGGGGGACTGCCCTGACCATAGAAGCGGACTGCATTGACCTGGCAACCCGCCTGACCGAACAACTGGACGGACCGGACCCGGCAAGGATGGTAAAAACCCTGCGTACCTGTGAATCAGCCCGGGGTCTCCACGGTTCCGGGTTTTCTGAAAAAGAGAAAATCCACTGGAAAGTACTGCAAACCATCCTGCCCCATCTTCCGGACCAGGCCACCATTACCAGTGACATGACCCAGTTGGCGTATACCGCAGTGGATTACCTGCCCATGACACGTCCCAACCAATGGCTGCACCCCACAGGATATGGCACGTTGGGGTATGCACTGCCAGCGGCAATCGGTGCCGCCCTTGCGAACCGGTCCAGGCCTGTTCTGGTGATCGTGGGGGATGCCGGGCTGCAGTATACCATGCAGGAAATGACCCTGGCCTCAGAACTGGGTCTGAACCTTGTGGTATTGCTGTGGAACAATGATGCTCTGCAACAGATTTGCGATGACATGGACAATGCCGGCATTGAACGAATCGGGATATTTCAACGGAATCCTGATTTCGTGGCCCTGGCTGAAGCCTGTGGCTGGACGGCCAGACAATGCAGCGGGCTGTCCACACTGGGAGCGGAACTGGACGAAGCCTTTGATTCACCCGGGCCCACCCTCGTCAAACTCGACGAGTCCTCCATTCAGGTCTGACAGCTTCCAGATCCCGGTATACCTTGCAGCGACCTGCCCATTCCTTGACAGATCAACATTCATATTCAAAAACGAACCCTCTTCCATGACGAAATTCCAACCCCTGCAAAAGACCGTCACCGCACCCTCCATGCAGAGGGATGGTGAGGGGTCCGGGGTCCATTTTTATCTCTCTCCAACTTAGAGAATATCTCTGCAACCGATGTCTGTTTCCGTACATGGACGCTACAACAAACCGCTGACCGGTGCTTTTTTGGCATTTGTGTCCATGTCATTTTTCTCCTGCCAGGACGCGATGATCAAATTGCTGGCAGCGGATTATTCCCTGTTCCAGATTTTGTTTGTTCGCAGCATAGTCATTGTTATCCCATTGTTTGTTCTGTTGATTTTCCGGTACGGGAAAAAGGGGTTCCATACGCCACGGTATGGAGATCATGCCTTGCGGGTATCGTATAATTTCGCGGCTTTCATGAGCTACTATTTTGCGATCACCCGACTGCCCCTTGGACAGGTTACCGCCATCGCTCTGTCTGCGCCGCTGGTGATGACCGCCCTGTCCGGGCCTCTCCTGGGAGAGCATGCGGACGGCAGGAAAAAACTCATTCTGACCATCGGCTTCATCGGTGTACTCCTCATCGTGCGCCCGGAAGCCTCTCCGGTAGACTGGGTAGGGACGGGGGCTGCACTGGGGGGCGCATTCATGTTCGCCCTGCTGGGCATCCAGACACGAAAAATGTCAGCTACCGAACCCACGGAATTGATGGTGTTCTTCAGCGGCCTGACCTTCTTGATGATTACCGGAGCAATCATGCTCCATCAATGGGTGACGCCTTCGCTGCAGGACGCGGCAATGCTGGTCAGCATTGGGGTGATTTCATTGATTGCACAACTGCTGATTGTTCACTCCTACCAGTTTGCGGCGGTTTATATCATCGCACCGTTCGAATACGTCACCATACTGTGGGCAATCATTCTTGGCTGGTTCATGTTTTCCGAGGTCCCCACTCCCCTGATGCTGGCCGGCTCGGTGCTGATCATCGGTTGCGGGTTGATTATTGTACGTCTTGAGCGACCACAGGCCGCGCCGGGGAAAATCCCACGCTGACCCGGCTGTCAGGGGTGGACCCGAACTGCCGGAACCCGGCCCCGGGCTTTCTCCTCAAGGGATGGATTCATCAATCATCCCCCTTGGAATCCGCTTTGCGGAATCGTAGAAAGGCAGCGGAACGATCTCGCAGGAAGCGGCCCCGCCGCCCACCGTTTCTACCCTCAGCGTCCGCCCGATCCACTCCCCGGCATCGCGGAACCTGGCATACCCAATTCCGCAGTTCAGCGCTGGCGACCACGAGGCCGAGGTGACATGACCCACCGTTGTCAGGGCTTCCAGTATTTTTCCCCCTTTCACCGGCTTTGCGGTTTCGCACCTGAGCCCGACAAGAACCGGTCGCTTGTCCACTTCAATCAGGGCCTCCCTGCCGATAAAACCTTCCTTGTCCAGGTCTATGAATGCGCCCAGACCAGCCTGAAAAGGAGTCATTGAGAGATCAAAATCGGATAGATTATCCAGAATTCCCGCTTCGATCCGCCGCATCCCCATGGAGACCATGCTACCGTATACCATGCCCTGTGGTGAACCGGCTTCCATCACATCATTCCAGAGTCGCTCATGATCCGTTTTGGTGTCTTGCGCATAGATTTCATAGCCCAGTTCACCCGTCCAGCCAGTACGGGAAACATACAACTCCTGCCCTCCGATACAGTAGAAGCCTGAATCGAAATACTTCATGCTTCGGTCAATGGCACCGTGGGTTGCGTCCGCCATGACCTTCATGGACTTCGGCCCCTGAATCTGCAGGACCCGGGAACCCGGGTCAGAAATGGTAATATCAAACCCTCCACTGTGCGCGATGAGCCAGGCATGAAGGTCACCATCAGGCTGCACATACCAAAAACGGTTTTCCTCCATCCTGAAGAGAATACCGTCCATAAACGTACCGCCACCGGAGGCGCATGCAATGGCGTATCGACCCCGCCCTGGCGATAAATTGCCGATCTGCCGGGAAAAAATTCTTTCCAAAAAAGGCACGGCGTCGGGACCTTCAATTTGCCAGGGTTTTTCCGGCACATCGTACAGGACGGATTTTTTCCTCAGGTTCCAGTAGGTTTCTACCGGGTCCTTTCCGTTGGAAGACTCGTAGTACCGGCCTGCCGCAACGCCAAGAACGGTTTCCGGGCTCACATAGAAGTCGAAATAGGGGGAAGGCTCAAAACGCCTTGCGCTGATGCAAACGGTATGAACCGAAGCAGGATGAATCGGGATACCCACGATGATTAACCCGTTATAAATTTAACCCTGTCAAACCCAGGCTGAAAAACCCTGGATTCGGGTCCATGGCGCCCCTGGCCAGTTGTGCACCATGCATTGCACCGGGCCGTGCCGATTGATTCCGGGGTTTTCAGCGGATGCCGGCACTTTGAATCCTTTGATTGTATCCAAACCATATTTCGATCAGTCCGGCCAATAAAATCGCAACTGCGCCCATCCATTGAATCCATAACAGTGTTTCCTCCGGAACCAGGATGGCAGCACTGACAATGGCCACCACGACTTCCGACATCGTCAGGATGCCAACACGGCCTGGAAACAGCAGTTGTGAAACCCTGAAAATGACGATAAAGCAGGGCAACAAAATCATGATGGACCAGAAGGCAGCGGTGGGAAACGCAGTTTTGATCACCGCAAAAGCAGGGAGAGGGTCCGCATAAAAAACCCCGGCAAAGATTGCTGAAATAACCGTCGTTGAAATAAATACAAATGCTGTTAATGGCAAGAGGGGAATATTTGGCCATCGGTTCAGCGTAGCGATCCCCATTGCCCAGAATATACCGGACATAAAACTGTACAGGTCCCCGATATTAAGCGGATATGCTGCAGACTCACCCTCTGATGACAACAGCAGACACAACCCCGAAAATCCGATGGCAATGGAAATGACCCGTGCTTTGGTGAACGGCTCGGACAACCAAAGCACCCCGATTAAAGTGGACCAGACAGGGGTCAGGTAATAAAGCAGCGTGGCCCTGACTACCGTGGTTTCCACCAGACCATTGGCATACAGGGTAAACGCCATGCCGATCATTAAGGATGCGAGAACAGTCGGCCCATGGACACCGATTAACCCTCTGAAACCAAAGAACAGCAGTGGGCATAACACAATCAGTGGACAGGCGTTAAAAAAGACGACACTCCACGCGCTGGATACGCCAAGATTTTCAATGGTTCTCAAGGGAATCCAGTACAGGCCCCAGGCCGCGGCACTGAATGAAAGCGCAAGGCTTAGCGTTTTGTCAGAATATGCCCTGGAGAACATGGTCAACGTATGCCATGGACGTGAGCACAGATTTTATTGCCATCCAGGTCTCGTATATAGGCATAATAGGTCGTTCCGTCCGCAGGCCGACAGCCCGGTGCCCCTTCATCCGTACCCCCGCTCTCCACGGCCACGGCATGAAAACGGTCTACTGCCAGCCTTGATTCAGCCACCAGGGCGATCATCGTGCCGTTACCCGATGTCACGGCCTGCTGGTTGTATGGCCTGGTGACGTAAAATTCTATCTGGGCCGGGAAGGCTTTCCCTGCATACCCGACATAGTCCGAAGTACTCTCGACTTTCATCAGCCCGAGGGGCGCAAGGACGGCATCATAGAAATCCGCAGAACGCGACAGATCGCTGGCCCCCACCATCACATACCCGATCATGATGACCACCCCCTGTTTGCAGAAAACCATTTTCCCATGAAAATAGCACTCATTTTCCCTAAGACTGGCTGAGCCCACCATGTTGGTATTAATTCCATGCCAACTCCCTACGTTGAGTAAAACCGGGAATTTTACCAGTTTCGACCTGGATGCCCGGCAAAGATTTCCTCTGGCAGGGTGTGCGTGGTTCAATTGACTTGAAAACTGCTCGATGGTAAGTTCATTCGTGCGCAAAGCAGCCTAGGTCTGTATCGTAAGAAACACGATCAACCCCCCACTACACAGTATCAGGAGGTAAAGATGTCCAAGAAATTCACCGTTTCAACGTTGATTGCAGTCGCGATGCTTGCAATGAGCGGAAACACAATGTCCGCCGATGTGCCGGAGTCCAGCGACCCTATTAAAGTGATCCTGAACGACTGGACGGGTCAACTCTTCTCGGCCAAGGTAGCTGGTGGCCTCCTTGAAAAGATGGGCTACAACATCGAATACGTGAGTGCCGGTGCGTTGCCCCAGCATGCCGGTCTGGCTCAGGGAAACCTGCATTTTCAGACTGAAGTCTGGAGCAACAATGTTGGTGACCTTTATCCCAAAGCAGTGGAATCCGGTGACATTGTGGTCGTGGGAAACCTTGGACTTGAACCAAAGGAAGGTTGGATTTATCCCCCCTATATGGAGGAAAAATGCCCGGGGTTGCCCGACTACAAGGCACTTTACGAGTGTGCACAGGCATTTGCCGCTGCGGATACCTTCCCGGAAGGTCGCCTGATCACATATCCGGCGGACTGGGGTACCCGTTCCCGGGATGTGGTGGCAGCCATCGAATTGCCGTTCAAGGCGATTCCCGGGGGCAGCGAGGGAGCCATGGTGGCCGAGCTGACCTCTGCACACGCAGCAGAAGCTCCTATCCTGGTGATGATGTGGCAGCCACACTGGATTTTTGCGGCCCACGACTTCAACTGGGTTGAATGGAATGCCATTGATGGCGAATGCCAGGAAGAAACCCAGAAAAAAGACACCGCGTGCGGGTTTGCCCAGGCAACGGTCAATAAGGTTGCCTGGAGCGGCCTGGAAGAAAAGTGGCCAGCGGCTTTCAAAATGTTGACCATGATGTCCCTGACCAATGCAGACGAGAACTCGGCCATTCTCCAGGTCGACAACGAAAGCCGGGATGTGGATGACGTTGCGGCAGAGTGGATTGCCAATAATGAGGATCGGTGGAAGCCCTGGATTGACGCTGCAATGATGTAAATCCGTTCCTGCATAAAAGGATGGGCAGTGCTTTCAACGGCACTGCCTGGACTCCTCCTTTCATGCAGATGAAACACACTCCGGCATGGTCCGGACCAACCATCCTGACCCCCAACCGAATTTTCCGGGAGGCTTGAGATCAAAACCTACGTCGCAGATGACCAGGTGGTCAAGTTATCTTGCCGCAATGTCTGGAAAGTGTATGGCACCCGTCCTGACCAGTTTTTTGATGGAGGGAATGGCAAGATGGATGATGCCATGGCCCATGCCGACACTGTCCGCCGTAGCGGCCATATCGTGGCCAACGCGGATGTCAGTTTTGATGTCCATGTCGGAGAAACCTTCATCATCATGGGACTGTCCGGCTCTGGCAAATCCACCACGGTACGGTGCCTGTCCCGCCTGGTGGAACCCACAGCGGGAGAAATCCTGCTGGATGGCGAAAACCTCCTGAAAAAATCCGACGCAGAACTGTGTGAAATACGCCGCCACAAGATGGGGATGGTTTTTCAGAATTTTGGCCTGATGCCGCATCTGAACGTGATCGACAATATCGCCTTTCCACTGAAATTGCAGGGTGTCAGCAAAAGCGAACGCTACACCCAGGCCGAACGCGTCATCGAACTCGTAGACCTTGGAGGGCGGGAGAACAATTTCCCCAACGAGTTGTCCGGGGGTCAACAGCAACGGGTGGGCATTGCACGGTCCCTGGCTGTGGAGCCGGATGTCTGGTTTCTGGATGAACCGTTTTCAGCACTTGATCCCCTGATCCGCAAGCAAATGCAGGATGAATTCCTGCGCATCCAATCGGTTCTGCACAAATCCATCGTCTTTATCACCCATGACTTTCAGGAAGCATTGCGCCTCGCCGACCGGATGGCCATTATGCGCGATGGCGCCATTGTTCAGATTGGCAGCCCTGTGGACCTGATCCTGAACCCGGTAGATGACTATGTCCGTGAATTTACCCACGATGTCCCGTGGGAAAGTATCCTTCGAGCCGCAGATATCGTGGAAGAGCCCTCCGGGCCCACCGACGGAATGGGCAGGATATCGGGAGATACGCTGGTCTCCAAACTGTTGCGATACGTTTCGGAACACGAAGAAGGCGTGCTGGTAGAAGCGCAAGACGGGTCGGTTCTTGGCATTGCGACGGCACGTGGCGTTGTTTCCGCACTCGCGTCCGGCAGCGACGACGGGCTGGCTCCAGTGAGAGCATAGGCTTGCATGTGGTCCAATATTGATCGGAAGTTTCTCCACTGGCTTGGCGTGACCGCCATTACACTGGCATGTATTGCGCTTCAGGGAGAAACCGGGTGGTTATCGGAATACCCCGACACGCTGGTCATTCCCCTGGCTGGCTGGCTGAATACGACCATGGATTGGACAGTGAAGAATTTCAATTGGTTCTTCCAGGCAATTTCCTGGCTGCTCGAGTGGCCCATTCTGGCTGCCCAACAGGTGCTGAATGGCCTGCCCTGGTCGGTCAGTGTCTTCCTGTTCTGTGTGGTGGCGTATGCGGCGTCGGGGTGGCGGCTGGCCCTGTTCACACTGGCTTCAACGCTTTACATGGTCGTCATCGGCTATTGGGAAGAAAGCATGAACTCTTTGGCTCTGGTCACGATTTCCGTCCCACTGGCCATTGTGGTGGGGTTTGCATTCGGGGTCTGGGGCTTTTATTCGGACCGCGCCGAGCGAGTGATCATGCCAACCCTCGATGTTCTCCAGACCGTGCCTGCCTTTGCCTATTTGCTGCCCATCCTCATGCTGTTTGGATTTGGCACGGTGGTTGGGCTGATTGCCAGCGTGCTGTACGCCTTTCCTCCCATGGTACGAAACACGATTGTCGGGCTCCGCGGTGTCTCGCTTTCGGTCATCGAGTCTGGCTTGATGTCCGGTGCAACACCGCAACAACTGTTCTGGCAGGTGCGTGTGCCGTCCTCGCACAAGCAAATCCTTCTGGGTGTGAACCAGACCACCATGGCATGCCTGAGCATGGTGATCATTGCCTCCATCATTGGAGGAACCTCCGACATCGGCTGGGCAGTCCTTTCAACCATCCGCAAGGCCCAATTTGGCGAGAGCCTGCTCGTCGGCATGGTCATCGCCTTGATGGCCATGGTTATCGACCGTGTGACGGCGGGATTGGCACAACAATCCGGCGTGTATGAACCGGATGAAAAAAGTGCTCTTGAGCGCTATCGAATCCCAATTATCGCCGCAATTGGATCCATTCTGTTCTTTTTTCTTTCCCAGGTCTTCGCCCTGTTTTCCGATTGGCCCCGTGAGATCGTCTGGAACCCGGCGCAAACCATGAACGACGCGCTGACCTATCTGATCGTTAATTTTCGCTCCCAAATCGAAACCATCAAGACCTCCTCCTTCTTTTTCGTGATGCTGCCCGCGAAAATCGGCCTGCAGGGCGCCATCAGCCCGTTTACCTGGGGGTTTGAATTGACAATGATGCACAAGGTGTTCTATGCAGCGGGGATGGCCGCATTGTCCGGGTGGTGTGTGATGCGTGGTCGGACCATGGCCGGGATTGTAGTGATGTTGTCTGCAGTATTCCTGTACTACGGGCTGTCCAACATGCCCTGGCCTGCCGTGATTTTAATCTGCGGCGTGGCAGGCTGGAAAATCGGTGGACCCACCCTGTGCCTTGGTACTGTTCTGGGTCTTGCCTTTCTGGTTGTCACCGGTAACTGGGCCGAGGCCATGTTATCGGTTTACCTGTGCGGCATTGCGGCCACTCTCTCCTTTCTGTTTGGTACCACCATCGGCATTTGGGCCGCGCACAATGACAGGGTTTCGGCTTTCGTGCGCCCGATCAATGACACGATGCAAACGATGCCACTCTTCGTCATCCTGATCCCTTTTGTGATGGTGTTCAAAATCGGTGAATTCACCGGCCTTCTGGCCATCATGGCCTACGCTTTTGTTCCGGCCATTCGCTACGCCGAACATGGATTGCGCAACCTGCCTGCCAACGTTATCGAGGCTGGCAACATGATGGGGGCAACCAGGCGGCAATTGCTTTGGCAGGTCAAGATCCCGCTGGCATTGCCAGTGATGCTGCTGGGTCTGAACCAGACCATCATGTATGCCATTGCGATGCTGGTCATCGCCGCGCTGGTGGGCACCACCGGATTGGAACAAATCGTTTATATCGGCCTCAGCGATGGAGATTTCGGTGTCGGCATCATTGCCGGTCTCGGCATGGCCATCATCGCCATCATCGCCGACCGCATGACCCAGGGATGGAGCAAGAAACGTCAGGCTGAACTGGGGCTGAGCACACAGTGACTCCACGGGTGGGAGAGTAGATACGGTGCCTGGAACAGAAGACCTGCCGTTGACCAGTTCACACTGGGGAACGTACCGGGCCCGGGTTCGCGATGGCCAGGTGCAGGAACTCCTGGGGTTCGAACAGGACCCGGACCCATCCCCGATTGGTCCGGGCATTGTGGATGTGCAGCACGGCCCCACCCGAATCGACGCACCGATGGTTCGCAAGAGCTGGCTTGACAGCGGCCCTGGTACGCGTGGTGACCTGCGCGGGGTGGATCCGTTTGTTGAAGTAGGCTGGGAGCAGGTCGAGAACCTGGTTGCCGACGAACTGAACCGGGTCAGGGAAAACTTCGGGAATGCTGCCATTTTTGGCGGCTCCTATGGCTGGGCAAGTGCGGGGCGATTTCATCACGCCCAAAGCCAGCTGCACCGGTTTCTCAATTGCATTGGTGGATATACCCGATCCAGATTCACCTACAGCTTCGCTGCTGCAGAAGCCGTTGTGCCGCATATCCTCGGCAGTTACCGCGCCTATCTGGACACCTGCACCAGTTGGGAGTCCATCCGCGAAAACACCGAGTTGCTGGTTTGTTTTGGTGGAATCCCCCTGAAGAATGGGCAGATTTGCCAGGGCGGGACAGGATATCACTATCAACGTGAACACCTGGCCGCAGCCGCCGCTGCCGGCATTGAATTCGTGAATATCAGCCCGCTCAAATCGGACCTGTGTGACGAGGTCAACGGTGAATGGATAGCACCGCGGCCCAACACCGACACCGCCATTATGCTGGGTATCGCCCATACACTCCATGTGGAAGGCTTGAGCGACCCGGCCTTTCTGGGCCGCTATACAGAAGGTTTCGAACAATTCCTGCCCTACCTGCTGGGTAAAACCGATGGGTTGGCAAAGTCCCCCGACTGGGCGGCGCAAATCAGCGAAATCCCGGCAGACACGATCCGGTCCCTGGCCAGACGAATGGCAGCCAAACGCACAATGATTTCGGTGAGTTGGTCCCTGACCCGGCAGGACCATGGAGAACAGCCCTTTTGGGCGGCGATCATGGTGGCATGCATGCTGGGCCAGATCGGTCTGCCGGGTACCGGGGTGGGATTCGGTTACAGCGCCACAAACCATGTCGGCGGCCAGTTCACAATACTCAACGGCGCAGCGTTTCCCCAAGGCCATAATCCAGTCGATGATTTCATTCCTGTCGCCCGGATCAGTGACCTGCTTCTTCATCCCGGAAAGACGTTTGACTTTGACGGAGTACCCTACGAATACCCGGACACCCGGTTGGTCTACTGGGCGGGGGGCAACCCCTTTCACCATCATCAGGACCTCAACCGGCTGATGCGGGCCTGGGCAAAGCCGGATACCGTTATTGTCAATGAATGGTGCTGGAATTCCCTTGCCAAACGGTCGGATATTGTGCTGCCCTGCACGACGCCGTTGGAACGCCGGGACATCGCGATGACACCCCGGGACCCGTATATCGTGTCGATGTCGAAACTGACGAAACCCTACCGGAAAAGCCGCAATGACTTCGAGATTTTCGCAGGCATTGCACGGGCCATGGGCATTGAACAGGATTTCACCGAAGGGCGCAGCGATGAAAGCTGGCAGCGCTGGATTTACGGACAAACCCGGGAGTACGCGGCTGAAGCCGGGATTCATCTCCCGGACTACGAACAATTCCGTATGGACGGCTGGTTTAAAGTCGATGCTCCATCGGAACCCACGGTGATGCTGCGTAATTTCCGGGCCAACCCGGAACAAAATCCCCTGACCACTCCAAGCGGGAAAATCGAGATTTTTTCCAAAACCGTGGCAGGGTTTGGGTACGATGACTGCCCGGGTTATCCGGTCTGGCGGGAACCTTGTGAATGGCTTGGGGCCAAAGATCTCCGGTACCCCCTGCACCTGATCTCGAACCAGCCCCAGAACAAGCTGCATTCACAGATTGACCACGGCCGCTACAGCCGGTCCACCAAAATCCATGGACGCGAGCCGGTGCAAATGAATGCAGTGGATGCTCAGGCACGGGGCCTTGAAAATGGCGACATCGTGCGACTGTTCAATCATCGGGGTGCCTGCCTCGCCGGCGTGCAAATCAGCGACAAAATACGGCCGGGTGTGGTGCAGATGAGTACCGGGGCCTGGTTCGATCCCATGGACCCAGCCGAGGCCGCAAGCCTTTGCAAACACGGCAATCCCAACGTCCTGACTCCTGACAAGGGGACATCAAGACTTGGCCAGGGGCCGATTGCACATTCCTGCCTGGTGGAGATAGAACGCTGCAGCGGAACGCCCCCCGCCATCACCGCACATCAACCACCACGCATTCTACGCCCCCGGCCTTTCCAGGGGAATCCGTCAAACCAGAAGCCAACAACATGAAGAATCTGCAAGAATCCTCGGATCTGGAAAACACGGTGCGAATCAGCGCCCGACGTTTTGAGGAATCCCCCTTTATCGCCCGTACAGACAGTCCCGACATGATACGTGGAGTTTATGCCGGCCGCTACCTGGCGATCTACATGGGAGAGGATCCGGTTGAGAAATACTGGGTCCTTCGACGCAAGGCATTAATCTTTGATGTCCCTGAAAAGCCCATCGAGATCAGCGGGCCCGATGCGCTTGCGTTTTTGGACAGGGTGTTCGCCCGCAACATCCTGCCGATGCGGGAGGGTCGCGGCTATTATACGATTGCCTGCACCCCACAAGGAGGGGTCATGATGGATGGTGTACTGTTCAAACTCGGGCCGGACCGATTCTGGTATGTACAGGCAGATGGCCCCTTTGAGACCTGGCTCATTGCACACAGCGGCGGATTTGATGTGACCATCTCGGATCCGAATTCACGGGTGATTCAAATCCAGGGCCCAGCCTCAATCGACATCATGCACGCGGCATCAGACGGCGCCATCACCGGCGACATGCCCTATTTCCGGTCGGGTTTTTTCGCCATCGGCGGGCAGACACTCTATGTTTCCCGCACCGGCTTCACAGGAGAACTGGGGTTTGAGATCTATTGCGACGGTGCCACCACGGACCACCTGGGGCTGTGGGATCACCTGATCACCGCCGGAGAGCCATACGGCATGGAGTTTTCATCCACCCGGGCAATGACCATTCGCCGGATCGAGGCGGGTATTCTCGGCAATATGACAGACATGGATATCACCATGACCCCATTCGAAGCCGGCCTTGCCCCTTTCATCGATCTGGACAAAAGCGACTTCGTGGGCCGCGATGCCCTGGTTGGCAGGGACCGGCGTCCCCTGCTCCTGGGACTGACCTGCCAGACCGAAACCCCAACGGCTGGCAGCCTTGTCCTGGATGGCGGCAGGGCTGTGGGTCACATCACATCGGGGGTACCCTCCCCCACCCTTGGATGCGGGATCGGCTATGTGCGGTTTGATGAACCCGGTGATTGGGTGGGACGCATGCTTCAACTGGAGTTGCCGGACAAAACCCTGCATACGTGCGAGATCGTCGAAATTCCGTTTTTTGACCGGGAAAAGAACATCATTCGTGGTCTTGACCGCAGGATCCCGGATTGATCTGGGGGTTGCCCGAATCAATTCCCCCACTTCCCGACCCGAAACCCGCGTTTTTGAACATCCATGTCATCTCCCGGCAAGCATTCTCTCAACTGTCCATGATCCATTTGAGAATGGTTTCCCTGTCCTGATCGTTGGCCGGTGGACCCGCTCTCGTATCCGGATCATCGTAGCCCGAGAACTTGATGGGGTTTCCCGGCATTTTGAATTGCGCCCCACTTTTGGTTTGCGCCGTAACAATCATATTTCGTTCTGCAATGTGGGGGTCATTGGCCACCTGCTCAATGTCATTGATCGGTCCACACGGGATTCCGGCATGTTGAAATATCTCCAGCCAATCGGCAACGGATTTGGTCTCCAGGGACTTTTCCAGTTCGCGGTACAGTGACCGGTAATGGTGGGTACGCCCGGCATTGTTCTCGAAACGCGGGTCCGTACTGAGTTCCTTGCGGCCAATGACATCACAAAATTTGTGAAACATGCCGTCGTTTCCAACGGCAATGATGATGTATTCGTCATTTTTGGCTTTCAGGCCCGCAAATGGTGTAATAGACGGGTGTCGAAGCCCCAAAGGTTTCGGCACTGCATTTTCAGCAAAGTAACGGCTGATTGCATTTTCCAGAATCGCGACTTGGCAATCGAGCATCCCGACATCGACTTTCATGCCCTTCCCGGTTCTTTCCCGATCATAAAGGGCGGACAATACCCCGCTTAACCCAAACATTCCCGCGGTAATATCGCCAATGGATGTCCCGACCCGCACCGGTGGCATATCCTCACTACCGGTAAGGCTCATCACTCCGCCCATTCCCTGTACCACCAGGTCATAGGCGGGCCGGTCCCTGTACGGACCGGTATGTCCAAATCCCGAAACCGCCGCATAGATCAGCCTGGGATTGATGCGCTGCAAAGTAGCCCAGCCGTACCCCAGTCTGTCCAGGGCACCTGCCGAGAAATTCTCAACCAGGATATCTCCTTTTCTGATCAGTTTCTCCAGAATCATCCGATCGTCCCGATCCTTCAGGTTGAGCGCGATACTTTCTTTTCCCCGGTTAATGGTTGCAAAATAGGCGGACTCACCGTTTACGAAAGGGCCAAAATGCCGGGCGTCATCCCCCTTCCCCGGCCATTCCACCTTGATGACCCTGGCACCGAGGTCGGACAGCATCATGGTCAGGAAGGGACCCGCGAGAACACGGGTCAAATCGATCACTGTGACATCCTGCAGTGGGCCAGTTCTAGGATTTGTCATACGACTGCTCACCCAATGACTCCCGTACACATTGTTGAAAATAGATGGTCCCGGGCTCCCGGTCATGAAAGAGCATGCCGTCCCGGAAAAACCCGCTTTCGAGATTTTTCTGCACCTCCCTGCAAATATCCATATCCTGCTGAATCACCTGGTTGGACAATGAAACGACCTGTTTACGTTGCGGCTCCCCCACCCCGGGCTTAAACCAGAACCAGCGGTGCATCCCGGTGCGGGTCGGGCTCAATGGTGTCACCTTTTCAACATTAAAGCTGCTCAGGGAAAAGTGCATCAACAATCCAGGGTATTTGTACACCCAATATCCCGGAGAGACGGATTCACCCTCTTTATACGTGATATCAAACCCCACGAACCGGCCGTTTTCATGGACCTTGATCCTGGTCCGACGGGCGACCAGAGACTTGTTGAGTTCAGGATGAACCAGTGGCAGATGATAGCCCTCGGCAGAATTATCGCTGTAATTTTTCCAGTTGATCTCGCATTGGTTTGACTGCATGCACGCATAATCCATCTCAGACAAGGGAGGATACTCCCCTGCAATGAAAACAATATCTCCCAGCCAGTCTGAAAGACTTGCACAATCCCTGTCCAGGCATGCAAAAATGAGGTTGTTCCAACTGCTCACACGAACCGGGATCAACCCGAATTTCGAGGCATCCATGTCGCGACCCAACTCCACCCCGGGGGCGGACAGCAAAGTTCCATCCAGGTCATAGCTCCATGCATGGTAGGGGCAGGTAAACCGGGTAATTTCTCCGCTTTCCCGGGTACAAAGAGGAGAAGCACGGTGGCGGCAGATATTCACAAAGCCCCGGATCTCGTGTTCCAGTGATTTCAGGACAATGATTGAAACCCCCGCGATGGATGCGGTAACAAAACTTCCCGGTTTCTCGATTTGCCCGGCATGGGCGACGAAACTCCAGTTTTTCGAAAATATCCTGTCCTGCTCCAACTGAAAGATTTCTTCATTCGCATACCAGTTCGCAGGCAGCGACTTCACTACACCGGTCATGTCTGCTTCCCCCCGTATTCTTCCACATCCGACCGGTAGGCAAACAGTGCCGGTATGCCCCCGGTGTGAATAAAGATGATTTCCTTGTAGCGGGCCAATTTTCCGGTCTTGATCCTGTGCAAAAGACAACCCAGGGCCTTGCCCGAATACACCGGGTCTGTGAGCAGCCCCTCCCGTGTCGCGGCCAGATGAACCGCATGGGTCACGATCCGGGATGCCTGTCCATACCCCGGCGCCAGGGCGTGATCATCGACCCAGACATCTTTTTTTTCCACCAGTTTCGGGATATTCATCATGGCAGACAAATGAGAGCAGTGATCAAGGATCCGGGGTGCCTGAAGTTCCTGGCTTCGTCTTACACAAGCACCGAGTACCGGCAATCTGGAGCCATGCAAACGAAGTCCGAACAAGAGACCCGCATGGGTCAGGCCGCTCCCGGACCCCACCACCACGAGATCGGGCGAAAGACCCAGATCATCCATTTGCCGGATTAATTCCCCGGCGGCCACGGCATACCCCAGTGCACCTTTGGGCGTCCTGGTGGGAGCCAGGGGAATGACATACGGTCTGCGACCCTGATTCTGCAAGCGGTGAGCGATGAGATGAACGGCCCGGTCTGCCTCTTGTTCATCCTGCCCTGCGTGGTAATCGTGAATAGTGGAACCCAACAGGCCCGTCAGCAGCCTGTTTCCCGAGCACTGGTACTCCATGGATGGGTTATCGACCCGGTGCTCCACCTGTATATGACACTCAAGGCCCAGCTTGCTCGCGGCGGCGGCGAGCAGACGCATGTAATTGGACTGGACCGCCCCCGTGCTCAATATCGTATCACAGTTCTTCGCCAATGCATCCCCAAGGTAAAATTCCAGCTGGCGTACCTTGTTGCCCCCCAGCGCCAACCCGGTACAGTCATCACGCTTCACATAGAGCCGTACCCCGTACATTTCCGACAGTCCTGGCAACCGCTCCAGTGGAGTCGGGACATGACCCAATTCAACCCGGGGAAACTGATTCAGCAAATTCGGGGAAATTACAACTGTTTTTGACATTCCAGACATTGGGAAACCCGTTCATGGAAAACTGCCACATCGCGGGGAAATTGACAACCAAAAATCCATCCATGTGGCGCCTGGCCAACCATATCCCCTGTTGTGGAGCCCCGGCAGACCGGACTGTGCCCGGTGTGCGGTTGCCCATGAGGAAAGATCGATTCATCCCGGTCCGGGCTGGTCAAGCCAATGCAAAACCCGTTTGTCCCACCGGGAGTTCACCCGATCAGGACTTCAGACCGCCTCCCTGGCTTCACTTGTTCCCGGGCCAACCCATGGGACATCCCACCATCCTTCCCTCAGGGGGACGGAAGCCGTGGTTTGGGGAACAATACCGTCTGCCCCGGCCATCCCAACCAGATCCCCCCACGAAGTCCTTCCCACCTCGGCCGCAGCGGTCAAATCTCACTCATCCCGGGCGGTTCCGGGTCAAAACCGAACCCGGAGAGTTGTTCTTTTGGATCGGAACCCCTGTTTCGGGATTGACTTACTCCTTTTCCAGTTCAGCCTGAAGAGCGGGAACCGCCTTGAACAGGTCCTCATTCCATCCGTAGTCGGTCACCTGAAAAATCGGGGCCTCTTCATCATGGTTGATTGCAACAATCACTTTCGAATCCTTCATTCCGGCAAGATGCTGAATGGCCCCCGAAATCCCCACTGCCAGGTACAGGTCAGGTGCGACGACCTTGCCGGTCTGCCCAACCTGGT
This sequence comes from Candidatus Poriferihabitaceae bacterium, assembly GCA_965214055.1. Lineage (GTDB taxonomy): Bacteria > Pseudomonadota > Gammaproteobacteria > Arenicellales > Poriferihabitantaceae > WTGA01. Next base: position 2,003,486 of record OZ243931.1, on the reverse strand, counting down.
AGTCGTTCGGCACAAATCCGGCGTCCACTGCCGCCCGCGAAGCTCCCACCGCACCCCCCAGGGTATCCGCCAACTGTTCCAGCATCACGAAGTTTTCACCGTTTTGCATGCCACGACCACCAGACACAACCACTTTGGCCGAGGTCAGCTCCGGTCTTTCACTGGGACTCAACGACTGCTCGATAAACTGAACGCAGTCTGTCACCGCAACGTCTTCAATATTTTCGATTTCAGCACTGCCGCCCTCGCATTCAGCCGAGTCAAAAGCCGTGGTTCGAACCGTAATCATCTTGAGGGAATCCGAAGACTTTACCGTTGCCAGCGCGTTACCGGCATAGATCGGTCGTACAAACGTATCACTGTCCACGACTTCGCTGATATCCGAAATGGCCTGGACATCACACAACGCGGCCGCATACGGGATCAGGGCCTTGCCAAAAGTCGATGCCGGGGCCATCACATGGCTGTAGTCCCCTGACCTGGCCTGAATGAGGGCAGCCATATTTTCTGTAATATCCTGTGCGTGGGTAACCGAATCACAGACCAGAACCCTGCTCACACCGGTAATTTTCGATGCAGCCTCCGCAATGGCACCACAATCCTGTCCTGCCACCAGTACATGCACCTCTCCACCGACCTGGGTTGCTGCGGTGACGGTATTGAATGTTGCGGGCAGCAAATCTGATTGATCGTGCTCGGCAATGACTAGAATGCTCATTTAAATCACCTTCGCTTCATTTTTAAGTTTATCGACAAGTTCGGAAGCATCCGCCACCATGATCCCGGCCTCACGGGCGGGTGGCTCATTGACCTGAATCACTTCAATCCGGTTGGAAATATCCACTCCAAGTTCTTCAGGCGTTAAAACCTCAATGGGTTTCCTTTTCGCCTTCATGATGTTTGGCAATGATGCATAACGGGGCTCATTCAGACGAAGGTCGGTGGTGACGACTGCGGGGCTGGAAATCTGCAGCCTTTCCAGACCCGCATCAATTTCACGGGTAATGGCAAACCCCTCTCCGTTTTTTTCAATTTTGGAAATGTAACTCCCCAATGGACGCCGCATGATCGCTGCCAGCATTTGTCCGGTCTGATTGTTGTCATCATCAATGGATTGCTTGCCAAGAATGACCAGATCAGTGCTTTCTTTTTCGGCAATCGCCTGGATCATTTTCGCGATGGCCAGGGGTTCAAGAATGGCTTCGGTCTTGACATGCACTCCACGGTCCGCGCCCATGGCAAGGCCTGCCCGGATCGTTTCCTGGCTCTTTTCAGGACCGGCGGAAAAGAGGATCACTTCTTCTGCATCCCCTTTTTCCCTCAATCGAAGTGCCTCTTCTACGGCGATTTCACAAAATGGGTTCATCGCCATTTTGACATTGGTTGTTTCAACGCCTGTTTTATCAGCCTTTACTCTGACCCTGATATTGGCATCGATAACACGTTTTACAGGTACCAGTATTTTCATTTCGTGAATTCTCCTCGAAAAAAGGGGATTGATAGCAAAAATTGGAGGCGGATTCTACCCTAATCCAAGGCGTGAGTAACTATTATCACGGGTTTTTGTCTTCTTGTCCCGAATCACCACAGACCAACCCATGACTGCAACTATCTCCGGTAAAGATTCCACGATCAGGTAGAATCCACCATCACAATCATTTTCTTCACCCGGTCATGAACTATATCGCTGATGCTGCATTGAAGCCCTACCTTGATACGGCCCTGTTCGCCGCCGACAGCGCCCGGCAGGTTACCCGGAAGTGGTTTCGCCTGAAAATGAAAGTCGGGAGCAAGGAAGACAGGACCCCGGTCACCATCGCGGACCAGGAAACGGAAGCCGTGGTAAAAAATATCATTCTTGACAGGCACCCCCGTCATGGGTTTTTCGGAGAAGAAAGCGGACAGCAATTCACGGATTCTGAATGGCACTGGGTCATTGATCCCATTGATGGAACCAAGTGTTTCGCCACGGGCATGCCCACATTCGGCACACTGATATCGTTGTTGCATGAAGAAAAACCGGTCATAGGCATCATCGATCATGCAATATTGGACGATCGGTGGATTGGACTGAAAGATGCGAAAACAACCCACAACGGTGTAATCTGCCGAACACGGAATACCACGGAAATAGCCGATGCATCGGTGTATACCACGACCATGGATATGTTTGATGAACACACGGGAAAACAATCCGAGAACCTGACCAAAAACTGCCGGTTCAGGGTCTTCGGTGGGGACTGTTACAGCTACGGATTGCTGGCATCCGGGTACAACGATTTGGTCTGCGAGGCTGACCTGTATCCCTATGACTACTTTGCCCTGATCCCCGTGATTCTGGGTGCCGGGGGAGTCATCACCGACTGGCAGGGCAACCCTCTGGGGATGCAGAGCAATGGGCAGGTCCTGGCCTCCGCCAATTCCACTTTGCATGAGCAGGCCCTGGAAAAATTGAACTAGCCGGTACCAATTTCAGAATCCGGTATACCGCCCCGCCGGCCTGTATCCGTAACTGCACCGGAATGGGCGGCATATCGTGTTACCATCCTGTCCAACCTCTTCACATCAAACCGGCATCCACAGTTGTGGCATTTTTCCTACCATTTCCCGGAAGACACCGGTCCATTCATTGTCCGGGACCGCGTCTCCCATCATTCATGATCCGCATCCACCCGCTGACCCTCCCTGCCAGGGAGAGCTGAAGTATTGCCGGAATATCTCAATGACCGGGCAGGGTTCCCACAATCATCATACTGATGGAAAAGCACAATCACCCTCTTGATGCGGCCAGGCAGATTCTGAAGCATACGTTCGGCTTTGATGAGTTTCGCCCGGGCCAGGAAGCCGCTATTCATGCGCTGCTGGACGGGTGCAATGTACTCAGTGTCATGCCAACCGGGTCGGGGAAGTCCCTTTGTTTCCAGATTCCTGCCCTGGTGACAGGTGGCCTGACGGTGGTTGTCTCTCCCCTGCTGTCACTGATGCAGGACCAGGTCACGGCATTGCGGGTGGTGGGTGTAGCCGCCGAAACCATCAACTCATCGCGAAGCTACCCGGATAATGTGGCGGCGTGGCGGCGCGTAAGCTCCGGCGAAACCCGTCTTTTGTACATGGCTCCGGAACGGTTGATGACAGACCGCATGCTGACCGCGTTGCAAAAGCTGAACATCACTCTGTTCGTCATCGATGAAGCACACTGCATCTCGCAATGGGGACCCTCTTTCAGACCCGAATACCAGGACCTGTGCCGGCTAAGACAGCTTTTTCCTGACGTCCCCGTCGCCGCACTGACGGCAACTGCAGACGAAATCACCCGGGCAGACATGCTGAAACAACTCTTCGATGGAAAGGCGGAGGTCAATGTTCTTGGCTTCGACCGACCCAACATTCGCCTGTCCGTCTCGGCAAAACAGGACGGCAGGAGGCAGTTGCTCGACTTCCTGAATCGACACATTGGCGTCAGCGGAATCGTTTACTGCCTGTCCCGCAAGAAGACCGAGGAGATCACCGATTTTCTGTCCCGGCATGGCTTCCAGGCGCTGCCTTACCATGCCGGCATGGATCAATCAGACCGCGATATCAATCAAAACCGGTTTATGACCGAACCCGGTCTTGTGGTTGTCGCGACCATTGCCTTTGGAATGGGCATCGACAAGTCCGATGTCCGCTTTATACTGCATGCGGACATGCCCGGAAGCATGGAAGCCTATTATCAGGAAATCGGACGAGCCGGACGCGATGGAATGGCGGCGGAAGCGCACATGCTGTTTGGGTTTGACGATATCCGCATGAGACGGCTTTTCATTGAACAGAACGACCTTGATGATGCCCACAATCTCCGGGAGCACAAGCGTCTTGATGCACTGCTCAGTTACTGCGAAGCACCCGCCTGCCGACGCCGATTGCTGCTTACTTATTTCGGCGAGCGGAGCGATCCCTGCGGCAATTGCGACCTGTGCCTGGATCCTGTTGAGCTGAAAGACGGTACCACTGAAGGCCAACAGATCGCCTCAGCGGTCTACCACACAGGACAACGCTTTGGGGTTTCGCATATCATCGATGTCCTGTGTGGCACCAAAACGGCAAAAGTGACCAATGCCAATCATGATCGGCTGGCGGCATTTGGCGTCGGCACCAACATCCCTAAGAAAGACTGGCGTTCGCTGATCCGGCAATTTCTCGCTGCGGGGTTTCTCCATCTCGATATCCAGGGGTATGGGGGGCTCAAACTGAAGAAAAAGGGTCTCGACCTTCTGGAAGGTCGCGGAAAATTTTCCTATCGACCTGAGTTTTTAAGCCATAACAAACCCAGAACCAGGAGTCACAAGCCACTGGCCACTCCTGGGATGCTCCCGTTCTCCCCCGACCAGTTCATCCTGCTCGACCAGCTCAAGGAACTGCGGCTTCGCCTCGCCAGGGCGCGCGGCGTTCCGGCGTACATCATTTTCACCGACCGGTCTCTCATCGACATGGTACACCGCAATCCACAAAACCGGATTGAATTCGCTGAAGTCAACGGTGTTGGCGATACAAAGCTGCAGCAGTTTGCTGAACCATTTTTGGCCGTCCTGTCCGGCACCCCATCGGCCAGATGATGGATTACACCCGGGAATGGGCGGAACAGAACAGGGGGGTTCGACAGGAAATGGAATGGACGGCCATCCGGGTACCCGTTCCCTGGGCAGATGGCAAGCCGGTTCAGGCGGGCATCTCCAGCTCGGTCCGCATCCGCAGATTGTCGGGATCGTAGGGCACGACATGAAGAATCTCCGCTGGAACCTTCCTGCCCAGAATTTCCACTTCCAGACTGCCCTCATGGGGCGGTTCACAAAAATAGGCCAGTGCCAGGGGTTTTCTCACACGATGTCCAAATCCCCCTGATGTCACCATCCCAATGGGTTGCCCATCCCGGAAAACGGTGTGGGCATAAAACGGGTCCTCCCCGGTGTTCTCCAATTCAAGCAAATGCATGCTCCAGTGATCCTCCCTTCCCTTTCTTTCCATCATCTGTTTTTTGCCTACAAACTCGCGCTCCGCTGTTTTGACAAACATACCGACTCCAGCTTCCAGAGGGGTCCGTTCCGTCGTGTAATCACTTCCCCATGCCCGGTAGCCTTTTTCCAGACGCATGGCGTTCATGGCGAATGCACCGTACAGCCCCCTACCGTGCTTTTCACCTTTTGACCACAACGAATCAAACAGGACCCGCTGAGCTGAGATGGGATGATGCAGTTCCCATCCGGATTCCCCGATGTAGGAAACCCGAAGAGCCATTACTTCAATGCCCTCGACCCTGATCGACCGGGCAGTCAACCATGGAAAGGCCTTTTGCGAAAAATCCGTATCACTCGTTTCAGACAAAAGCATCCGTGCCCTGGGACCCATCACCCCAAGCACCCCTGTCTGTTCCGTCACATTTTCGATTGTCAGGTCAGGGAACGGCCTCCCCCGGTCTTTGAGCAGGTCTTCATCCATACGCTCTGCCGCCGCCGCGCAGACCAGATAATAGTGGTTGTCCCCGATTTTTGTTGCGGTATATTCCGATGCGACCCCACCGGACGGGGTCAGCACATGACTGATACAAACAGCACCGTCCTCCATGGGTCGCCGATTGGCCCCGAGGGAATCCATAAACCGGTTTGCATCCTCTCCCCGAATCATGAACTTGCTGAAGGCACCCAGATCACCAATCACCACCCTTTCACTGGCACAACGGCATTCCTCCCCCACTGCATCAAACCAGCCGGGACGTTGAAAACTCAATTCGGGTTCCCGGTTTTCCCCGGTCCGGGCATACCAGTTGGGCCGTTCCCAACCGTAGGCCACCCCAAACACTGCCCCCAGCTCTTTCAGCCGCTGATAAATCGGGGTGACGCGTTTCCCCCGACCGGCTGGTCGCTCTTCAAAGGGATAGTGAATACCGAACTGGGCCGCAAAGCACTCCACAGCCTTGTCGACACGATAGTCCCGGTCCGCGTAGCCTCCAAACCGGCGGGAGTCGATGGCCATCGCATCGGCAGGGGGTTCCCCGTTCATTATCCAGCATGCCAGAAACTCCCCGGACCCGCCACCTTCCATCACCCCCATGCTCGAACCGGTAAGGACCCATGCATTGGGCAGGTTGTAGGCCGGTCCGATCAGGGGATTGGCGTCCGGTGTAAAGGTGATGGGGCCATTGACGATATCCTTGATGCCTCCCTCCCCTGCCGCGGGCACCCTGGCTGTGCAATTCACCGCGATCTCCTCAATCCGGTCCAGTTCCGGAGGGCACAGTTCCATTCCAAAATCCGGCGGAACACCATCAATGGCCCAGGGCTGACCATGCTTCTCATAGGCCCCGAGAATCACACCGGCGCGCTCCTGGCGCAGATACCAACTCTCATCCGGGTCCCGAATAAATGGCATTTCATGATCCAGGGCTGCGAATGGCTCAATACGGTCCAGAATCATATACTGGTGAAGCATGGGTACCACCGGAATGTCGACCCCCATCATCAGACCAATTTCCCGGCACCATGTGCCGGCGGCATTGACGATGTGCTCTGCTCTGATATCCCCGAACCTGGTATGCACTAACCATTCGCCACCGACGCGTTCAATCCCTTCAACGGGGTTATTCAGGTAGATTTCCGCTCCCCGATTTCGCGCTCCTTTTGCCATGGCATGGGTGGCTTGGCTGGGGTCGACATAGCCGTCTTTCGGCTCATAAATGGCCCCAAGCAAACCTTCTGTATTCACAAGGGGATAAATTTCCCTGAGTTCACCGGGGTCCAGAATATGAAAATCATGCCCGGCAAACCTGCCGATACCCTGAACATGGCGGAATTCATCCATTCGGTCCCGTTGGGTGGTCACCCTCAGTGCACCCGTGGCGTGGAAGCCCACGGGCTGGCCGGTCTCTTCTTCGAGAATACCGGAATATAGCCGTACACTGTGTGCACGCAAGTTCATCACCGTTATATTGTGGGCATAATGGGTGCACAACCCCGCCGCGTGCCAGGTAGAACCGGCAGTGAGCTGATTCTTTTCTACCAGCACGACATCGCGCCAACCCAATTTGGTCAAATGATAGATCAGGGAACAGCCCATCACACCTCCACCGATAACAACGACCTGGGCATGGGATTTGAATTGTTTTTTCATCAGTCGTTCGCACACCTCATGCTGGAATCGCCGTGGAACATCCGGGGTGCCCGGGCGCCTGGATCCGGAACCCTCCCGGACCGGAAAGACAGTCGGTTTTCCTCATGTCCGCATTCGCTTTCCTTTCGGATCATAGGGTGGTTCATGTAATACAGACAAGGCATGCATTTCTCCGGCTATCTTGACGTCAAGCCCCCCCTCTCCTGCCTCTTTTTCCGGCACACACCCCGCCTCAACATGCCCCAGGCACAATGCCTTCCCCGTTCGAAAGCCCATCCCGCCGGATGTGGTTCGGCCAACCCGCCGGCCCTTGAGATAGATGGGTTCATCATGGAGTAACAATGGCCGGGTGTTCCTGGTTTCAAACAGTACCAGGACGTCCTTCTCCATCCCCCCCGACGACTGCAACGCCTCCATACCGAGAAACCCGCCGGGTTTATTCGTATTGACGGCAAACCCCAGCCCAGCCTGACAGGGATTCTCATCCGGCCCAATATCCTGTCCCCAATGCAGATAACCCTTCTCCAGGCGGCAGCATTCCATGGTCATGAACCCCGCCATGCCGATTTCAAATCTGTGCGCTTCCGACAGAACTTTCTCCAGCACCCTGACTGCCCCGGCATTTTCAATCATAAGTTCCCATCCAAGTTCACCGACGAAACTGAGTCGGGAAGCCCGTACATTGATTCCCGCAATGCACAGCGTCCTGGATGTTCCAAATGGAAAATCCATGGTAGAAAAACTGATATCTCCAATGCAGTCCAGCAAGGCCCGGCTGCGAGGCCCCATCACCCCCAACATTGAATAGCGGTCGGTTCGGTCGGAAACCACCACATCAAACTGCCGGGTATTTCGTTCAATCCAATGGATATCCCTGACCCGGGTCATCGACGCCGTTATCAACAGATACCGATGTTCGCTGATCCGGGTGACCGTCAGTTCTCCTTCAATCCCGCCCCGGGCATTGAGCATGAGTGTATACACGACCCGACCAATCGGGGCCTCCATGTTATTGGTGCACAGCCACTGCAATGCCGCACAGGCATCCGGTCCTTCAACCATGATTTTGGTAAAGGGTGACAGCTCAAATATCGCACCAGACCGTTGCAGCATTTTCGACTCACGGTCCGCCACAGGCCACCAGCATTGATCCCCATAACTGTATTCAATCTGCCGGGGCTCCCCGTCCCGGGCAAACCACAGCGGCCGTTCCCAGGCTGCAGGAGCCCCAAACACGGCACCCAGGCCGGCCAGTTGTTCATGCCAGACCGACAGCGTTCGATTTCGACCCGTTTTGTACTGTTTCGCCGGCCAGTGCATGTCAAACTGATTGGAGACCGCTTCAATGGTTCGTTCACGCACAAAGGCAATGTCGTTGTCTTTTGGCTGAAAACGCATAAGATCCACTTCCCACAAATCCATGGGGCATGCGTCCGCGACCACCCATTCAGCCATCACCTTCCCCACTCCCGGGGAAGACATGATCCCCAGGGAATTCATGCCTGCCGCCACAAAAAAGTTGTCCACCTCAGGGCTCCGGCCCATCAATGGTTTCGTATCGGGAGTGAAACTCTCCGGGCCGGTCATGAAATGGGCCAATCCGATTGTTTCGAACCTCGGGATTCGGTGGATGCCCGCTTTGAGCATGGGCTCGACATGGTCCCAGTCTTCGTCGAATACCAGGTAGGAAGCCGTCGGGTCAACGGACTCGTGATGCCACAATTTGGCATTGGGCTCGAAAACCCCAAGGACCAGTTTTCCGGCATCTTCCTTGATGTACAGTGCGCCCTCCATGTCCCGACAGACCGGCCAGGGCTGTGGCAGCCCTGCAATGGGTTCGGTCACCACGTACATGTGCTCTACCGCATGCAAGGGAACATTCACTCCTGCCATTTCGCCAACGGTCCGCGCCCACAATCCTGCACAGTTGATCAGAATATCGCAGTGGATTTTTTCCCCGGAGTCCAGAAGCACCGATCTTGTCTTACCGTTTTTGACGGCAATCTCCTGAACCCCGGCATGCTGGCGTATGACCACACCATTTGCCCTGGCACCTTTGGCAAACGCCATGCAAAGGTCAACCGGGTTGATCTGGCCATCTTCGGAAAGGTACATTGCACCGGCCAGATCCGCGTGATAAATCATGGGAAACCGCTCTCCCAGGGCGTCAGGGGTCAGGAATGTACTGTGCAGGCCATTCATTTCACCCATGGCCGCCACGCGCTTCAATTCGGTCATCCGGTCCTGGGACCGGGTCAGCCACAATCCCCCGGTGCGCCTGTATCCGGTGGATTGCCCGGTTTCTTTTTCTATGAAATCCACCAGTTCCAGCGCGTACTTGGCCACCGTGGTGAGGTTCTGGGTGGCACGCAGAGGACCTACGATGCCCGCTGCATGCCAGGAAGTGCCGCTGGTGAGTTCATTTCGCTCCAGCAACATAACATTGGTACAGCCCAGCTTCCCCAAATGGTAAGCGGTGCTCAAACCGATGGCTCCACCACCGATGATGATGATATTTTTCTCTGTATTACTCACGTCCAAACCATGAAAACGGTCTTCTGGTTCCGGTACCAGCCTGTTCAGCCCGCTGGTTCACCCTGCCGGATGGTTCCCCTCGTTTGTCCTGACTGCCCCGGGGGAAGGCGCAGTGCGGGAATTTCACCAGCAGCCACCCCATGACTGATCCGGAACGGGTCTGCAGGACAACCCACCCATGGCCCGTTTCAGACTGATTTTCCCGTTTCCATGGGAAGGTCCCCGGCCTGCTGGCAGAAGTGCTCTAATAGTTTTTGTCCGGCATGCTTTTTTTTCGCTTCGCCACATATTCCTCCAGTGCTTCCAGTTTCCCCTCATCAAGCTTTGGTTCTTCATAGTTCTTCAAATATTCTTTCCAGATTCGATTCGCCCTTTGGGAGGAATCCAGACTTCCAGCTTCTTTCCACTGTTCGAATGAATTATTGTCCGCTACCTCGGAAACATAAAATGCATTTTCATAATTTGACAGGGTATGCCGACTCGACAGGAAATGCGACCCCGGTCCGACCTCAAGAATCGCATCCATGGCCTGGGCTTCCAGGGACAGGTCGATCCCCTCACAGAAATCGATGATTTTCCCGCACAGGTCGGCATCAAGGATGGTTTTTTCATATCCGGTGACCAACCCGCCTTCCAGCCAGCCGGTGGCATGGTTGATAAAATTGGCCCCCGCAAGCACGGCCATGATCAATCCCATCGCAGCTTCCTGCTCGGCCTGGCCATCCGGCAATTTGGATGCCGACAGTGAACCCACGGTATGAAAGGGCACTCCCAGCCTTCTTGCCAATTGCCCGGCTGCCAAAACCAGCTTGGCACCTTCCGGATAACCAAAGGTGGGGGCGCCGGACTGCATGGAGATCGCCGTGGCAAAACTGCCCATCAGGCAGGGGGCTCCGGGTCTCACCAGCTGGGTCAACGCACAGACCGCCAGGGTTTCCGCCAAAACCTGGGCCAGTGTACCGGCCACAGTGCACGGACTCATGGCACCTGCCAATGTCCAGGGCGTACAGGCCACCGCCTGGTTATTGGCGGCATAGGTTTTCAATGCTCCAGACATGGCCACATCCAGCACCAGAGGGGCATTGGTATTCGCAACGGAGTAAAAAACACAATGCCGATCAACAAACTCATCACCGAACAGTATTTTCGCCATGTTTATCGAATCCTGTGCCCGCTCGGCACCAATGAGTGCCCCAAAACATCCCCGATCACTGTACCGGAAATGTCCCAGCAACATATCAAGGTGCCGCTTGTTCACGGGAACATCAGTGGGTTCGCATACCACTCCACCGGAATGGTGCAACCAGGGAATCATCTGGTGAATTTTCACCAGATTATGAAAATCATCCAGCGTTCCATACCGACGCCCTTCATCCAGATTGTGAATAAATGGTGGGCCGAACGAAGGGCACAGCACGGTGTTATTCCCGCCAATCATGACATGGTTGTCCGGGTTCCGTGCATACTGGCAATATTCTGATGGCGCAGTGGCCTGGACAATACTTCGGGGATGCCCGGGTTCAAATCGTACCCGGTCACCCTGAACATCCGCACCCGCTTCCCGAAACAGGGCCAGAATTTCTGGATCACCGGTGAAATCCATGCCGACTTCCCTGAGTATCGTGTCCGCATTCTCTTCGATCAGGCACAATCCCTCTTCACCGAGAATGTCAAAGGTCGCAACCTGTCGGTTGATATAGGGAACACGGCTCACTCCCGCACAGGCTCTTTGTGCCCGTCGACCACGACGTCCACCCCCGCTTCTACGGCGCTTTCCGGCATTGTTTTGGGACAATGCCGACGGACCGGCAGATTGATTCCTTTTCACGATTCTGTTCAAATGCTCTTTCCCGGACTGCTGGTTTCCTGTGATCTCCTCCTGTTGAGCCTTGATCAGCAACCTGAAGGCTTTCACCAGCACCCACAGGTTGCGGCATGACCCATGGCCCAACCCACAGGGGGGCACGGGCACGACTGTCAATACCATAATATAATCACCCTACCGGCACAAGGAGAAGAAATACCGGGCACCGTATGACAGCCGACGCTTCACATCTCCTCAGGGATGGCCATTGAATGGCCTGACCTGGAAATGGAGAGTGCCCACAGAGTCGGGAGGATTCAAGCCTGAAATCCGACACCTGGCATTTCCCCTGGACGGACCATAGATGGTACGACGCAGGAAGGACCAACTCCGGAACCGTAAACTGCTATGATTCCTGTTTTATTTTCCATGCCATCGGACCCACACAAAATATCGATCCCAACCAAGAGATTTTCACCCTTGATCCATTGCTGATTCAACAGATATGAACGATAACCGGCCCAATGTGTGTCACTGACGAATGATGCACCTGGATTCCACGGGCAGTCTCCCGAAACGGATGAATTTCATTCCGATCCATTTACGCTGTCACCTCATGGTGTATTGTGTGGGACAATTGGCATCCTGGTAAAATCACGTCCTGTGGCTGACGTAACCATACAACGATGAGATCGACCATGATTGGAAACCACACAAGAATATCCGATGTAATCCAGGCTGACCCTGACCGTTACAGGGCTGACACCCATTGGGCAACCGATGCCATCGTCAGTCGTCGTGATCGTTTCTATGCCGCTTCACAACGCGCCTTTGTGCCGTACAGAACGCCATTAATATTCAAACGTGGGCAGGATCAATATCTTTGGGATGAAAAGGGCAATCAGTACCTGGACTGCCTGAGCCAGAACCTTTGCGTCAGTATCGGGTACAACAACCCGGCAGTCACTGCAGCGGTCCAACATCAGGCTGAACAGTTACAGCACTGCACAACGATGTTTTTCCACCCGGTTCCCGCCCATTTCGCCGAAGAACTCACGGCGAAAATGCCCGCCGGCGAAGAATGGGTGGTCCATTTTATGAACAGCGGTGCAGAAGCCATTGACTTTGCCCTGCTCCTGGCACGCTCCTATACCGGAAACAATGACATTATCTCCCTGGCCAACAGTTATCATGGCGCCACCTTTGGTGCACAGTCTGTCACCGGGATCAGCAGTTTTCGGCATAACATATCGTTGTTGAACGGCATCCAGTTTACCTCGAATCCTGATCAGTACAGGGGAATTCACGGCAGCACGGTGCAGCCGTACCTGGATGACCTGGATCGAACCCTGCTGTATGGCACATCCGGCCAGGTCGCCGGCCTGATTATTGAACCCATTCAGGGCTATGGCGGGATTGTACCCATCCCGAAGGGGTACCTTTCCGGTGCCTTTGAACGAATCTGGGCAGCGGGAGGCGTCTGCATCGTTGATGAAGTCCAGGCCGGGTTTGGTCGAACCGGCGAAGACTACTGGTCGTTTTCATCTCATCATGTTGTTCCGGATATCGTGGTACTTGCCAAAGGCATTGGAAACGGCTACCCATTGGGTGCCGTGGTTGCCAAACGGGAGGTTGCCGAGGCCATGGCGAACAAGTTTTACTTCAATACCTATGGCGCAAATCCGGTGTCATGCTCCGCGGGCCGTGCGGTACTAAAAGTGATTGATCAGTGCAGCCTGATCGATAATGCCCAACAGGTGGGGGCGGCACTGCTGGACGTACTCAAAGGAATACAGGGGCGGTATAACATCATCGGTGATGTTCGCGGACGCGGACTGATGTTGGCGGCGGAGCTGGTCAGAAACCGGAAAACAAAAGAACCTGCGGTGGAAGAGATGCACGAACTTTTCCAGTTGACGCGGAAATATGGATTGGTTGCCAGCAAATCCGGTGCCCATAAAAATGTACTTCGAATCTGCCCCCCGCTGTGTATTCAGATGGAAGATGTCGCCTTTTTTGAAGAAGCCATATCAAACAGCTTCAATGACCTCTATCAACAAATGTAACCATCCGAATGACCCGTTGCTCCCATGCCGATTCTGCTTTTCAGCAGGGAACTTTTCCTTTAATTTAACATCCGACCACTATCCATGCCCTCAAAAAGTCTTCCATTCAAACAGGCCGAGTACGATGCCCGCATCCGAAAGACCCGTGCTGAAATGTCAAATCGCGGCCTCGACACGATCATCGTCAGCGACCCGTCAAACATGGGTTGGCTCACCGGGTATGATGGCTGGTCATTTTATGTTCATCAATGCGTGATTCTGCCCCTGGAGGAGAATCCGATTTGCTTTGTACGGGCCCAGGACGCCAACGGGGGGGTGCGAACCGTCTGGATGCCGGATGAATACGTGTACGGGTATGATGAAAAACTGGTGCAGAATCTGCCGTTACACCCCATGCAGGAATTGGTTGAACTGCTGAACCGGCACGGGTTGGACCGGGGCCGGGTCGGCGTGGAAATGGACAACTACTGGTATTCCGCACAGGCACATGCGGAATTGGTCAACGGTTTGCCCAGGGCATCATTGATTGATTCAACAGGACTGGTGAACTGGCAACGTGCGATTAAAAGCGACCGGGAAATCGAATACATGAAAATTGCCGGGCGGATTGTAACCAAAATGCATCAGCACATCAGGGAGCGTATTCAACCCGGTTTGCCCAAGAACAAGATGGTAGCGGAAATTTTCCACGCCGGCTGCATGGGCGTTGATGGGTACGGCGGCGACTATCCTGCAATGGTTCCCCTTCTTCCTTCCGGCGCCGACGCATCCGCTCCCCATCTCACCTGGAATGATGATCCTTTTGTATCCGGAGAAGCCACATTTTTTGAAATAGCGGGGAGTTACAAACGGTACCAGTGCCCTACCTCACGAACAATCTTCCTTGGCAGGCCGTCGCAGCAGTTCATTGATGTGGAAAAGGCAGTCGTCGAGGGGATAAATGCCGGGCTTGAAAAAGCCAAACCCGGGAACCAGTGCCAGGAAATCTCCAGGGCATTTTGCGCTATCCTGGAATCTCGCACAGGCATCAAGAAAGAAAGCCGCTGCGGGTACTCCATCGGAATGTCCTACCCCCCTGACTGGGGTGAGCGCACCATGAGCCTGCGACCCGGAGATGAAACCATTCTGGAACCGGGGATGGCCTTTCATTTCATTCCGGCAGTCTGGCAGGATGACTGGGGCATGGAAATTACCGAAAGTTTTGTCATCACCGCATCCGGTGCAGAAACCCTGTCCGATGTACCGAGAGAACTGTTCACCAAAGAATAGCGTTCTCCCTCAACCTGCCATTTCCGAATCCCCGTGCTGCCTGCTGAAAACCTGGAAGACAGCCGCCATGCAAGCCACCCCAATCCCGGTATGACTGATAACCGATTGAAGCGTCGACCGGTGATTGGACATTCCAGGGAAAAACACCGGGGCCCTCCGTGAAAATCTGACCATGACAAAAACCGGATTTGATATTGATCCCGAGATTGAGGCGTTTATTGAGAAGACCCGCTCCTATTATGCGGACCAGTGTATGGATAACATGGTATCCCAGAGGGCGTGCTACAACGCCATGTGCCAGGCATTTGACAGCCCTTACCCGGAAGGTGTCACATCCACCAGCCACTCGATAGACAGTAATGGTCATGATCTTCAATTGAGGCAATACCAAAGCCCTTCTTCGAATCATCAATCAGCCATTGTATACTTTCATGGTGGTGGCTTTGTCGTCGGTGATCTGAAAAGTCACGACAGCATCTGTGCGGATATTTGCGACTGCACCGGATTAACGGTATTTGCGGTAGAGTACAGACTGGCCCCTGAATATCATTTTCCCCATGACCTGAACGATGCACTGGCCGGGTTTCAGTATGTCGCCCGGAAATTCAACCGGGTGATTGTAGTGGGCGACAGTGCTGGCGGAACCCTGGCCGCCGCAGTGGGTATCGCAACCAGGAACCTGGCATTCCAGCCGAGTGGACAGGTTTTAATCTATCCCGCCCTGGGAGGTGAGGAGCTTGGACTGGTCTCATACCGGGTTAATGCCAATGCACCGTTACTCACCACAGCGGATGTCCATTATTACCAAAGCATGCGAACAACCTCGGAAGATGAATGGAACAATCCTTTGCTTTTCCCATTGAAACTGGTGGATTACCAGGGGTTACCCCGGTGTTTTGCATTTTCTGCCGATATCGACCCGCTCAGGGATGATGCCCGGGTATTTACGGAGAACACCCAAAAAGCCGGGGTTGCATCCACCTGGATTAATGAGCCCGGTCTCCCCCATGGTTATTTGAGGGCACGGCATTGCAGCCAACTGGCAGGCAATGGTTTTTCCCGCATTTGTCGTGCCATCACCGAAATTGCGTCCACCGACCCGGGGTAACCTCCTCGTTTCCCGAGCCGTGAACTCTTTTCCCGAAACACATGCCGGGCCAACAACCCATTGCATAACCCGGTCCAGTCTGATGAGATAGTCACCTGTAATCTTGCATCACGGCACAAATGCGCACATTGATCCTGTTAATACTGATCACGATTTGTTACGCGGGGTATAACCTGCTGGTCAAAGTGTCCAGCAGTCATACCGGGTCGGTCAACGTCGCACCTATTCTGGCAACCATGGCACTCCAGGCCACTGCTTTGGGTGTATCGGTGGTCTACCTGCTCTACCTGACGCAGCAAAACGTCAATGTATCACTCCCCGGCAAGGCATTCAGGTGGGCCGTTGGTGCCGGGGTTTGCATCGGGCTGGCTGAAATCCTTTATTTCTACCTGTTTAGAGGATTTGCGGAAGATAAACCGGTATCCGGCAGCATTGCCATCCCGTTCATTGTGGGTGGTACCATCGTCATTTCTGTTCTGGTTTCTGTCCTGGTCTTCGGGGAATCCCTGAAACCAGTACAATGGTTGGGGGTGGTGCTGGCATTCTCTGGACTGATGCTGCTTGCTTTCAGTCACGGGTAACCCCGTTCACCAGAAAACGGGGTTCTTCACTGGAGCCACCGAATACCACGTCGGATGCGCCGGGATTTTGGAATCAGCGGGTAAAGCCGGTGAGCCTGCGCACAACAAAAGGGACGCACTTTGTGGACGGGACGGAGTCCACCGGGGTCCCGGAAAAATGTGGCCCCGCAATCAGTGTTGAAATCATCCCGGTATTCTCGTTACCGGGGGGGTTGATAAAAAATGAACTGCCTCCAGTAATCAGTTAGCACAAATGAATAGTATGCTAAAATATTCCACGACAACGGTTTCATCAAAATATGGTTGTCCCCACGAATCCATTCTACAGAAATAAAGAGAATGTCAAATTACCCTACGCTCAATGAAATGGGCATTGAAGACCCTGAAGAAATAGACCGTTATTCGCTTCAGACCATAAACAACATTGATCATTTACGTGTTGTATTTAAACGCAAAAAGGGGTCATTGCTGGCTGCCAGCAAGCGCTTCCGGTTTCCTCGAACTGAAAAGATGATTCTGGGAGATGGCAATGCCCGGGACACCCAATATATCCATGAAGTTCCCCCTGTGGTCCGAAATGCCATGGTTGAACTGGACAAAATTGTCCAATCGAAACGGGCCCACGCACATCAGCTTGAAGTGATCAAAGAGGAGATGCAGCGGCTGGAAGAAGAAACCACGACCCGAATGGCGTATCTGAAATCCCTGATTGAGGAGCTGCAGACACAGGTCTGAAACGCGATGGATGGATTGTTTGCCCGTCCAGGCATGATCCTGTCCAGGCGAAGGCCGGCACCAGGGGGGAAAGTCAAAGGAACGTACCCTCGAAAATCTCTCCAAATGGCCTTGGGCTGGTCAGGGGATTGTGTGTCCTCTCCAGGGCGGAACCGTTCAAGATAAACATGACCCCGGCCCACTGCGTTGCAGCATGAAGCCTTCCGGTTGTCGGGTGTTCGCTTGAAGTGTTCCCGAGTAACGATTCCTTTGTTTTTTTGACTTATCCAAAAAATCAACGCGATACCCCGGTCATGTCCAGGAAGTCAGGCCATGACCCCGGAAAACCGGTGCTTTTCAGCTGAAGAGGTACAGGCAGACCTGAATATCCGGCCTGTTCCGGACCACGACTAGGAATTCGCAATCCTTTTACCCGGGTCATAGAACGGTTTTTTCACCACCGTGGCCTCCCTCTCCCCCCACGCTGTACGCACCGTTACCCTGGAACCGACTTCTGCATACCGGATATTGATCATGGCCAGGGCAATGTTTTTTTGCAGGCGGGGAGAATACACCGCGGATGTGACTTTTCCCACCGGCTGGTCATGGGAACAAATCGGCCAATGCTCATCATTTGGAGCCACCAGTGGCGCACCTTCAATCTCCAAACCGACATGGGAACGGTTAATTCCCGTATTGCGGATTTCCTGCAAGGCCGCCTTGCCGATAAACTCCGCCTTCATGTCGAGATCAACGAGTCGGTCGAATCCCAACTCAAACGGGTTGTCTTCCAGGGTCATGTCTGCGATATAGGACAGCATTCCTCCCTCGATGCGGCGTATGGTGGATGTGTGGCCGGGAAATAACCCCATGGGGACACCGGTATGCATAATGGACTCCCACAACTCGAACCCTTTTGCACCATCGCGCAGAAAAATTTCATACCCAAGCTCACTGCTCCACCCTGTCCTGGAAATGATCAATGGAATCCCCTGATATTCGTGTTCGACAAACCGGTAATATTTCAATGCATGGATCCAGTCCCCGAAAATCGCACACATGATTTCACGGGATTTCGGACCTTGTAACTGCAGTGGAGAGACATCCGGTTCACGAATGGTTACTTCCATGCCTGAATGAACCCGCACCCCTTTTGCCCACAACAAAACATCGCTGTCCGCAAGGGAAAGCCAGAAGTGATCTTCGGCAAGTCGGAGTAAAACCGGATCGTTGATGATCCCACCTTCAGCCGATGTGACAAAGATGTATTTACACTGGCCGACTTCGCAGCCATCGAGATTACGAGGCGTAAGGTACTGCACAAACCGGGCCGCATCCGGACCGGTAATCTCGACTTGTCGTTCTACTCCCACATCGCATAAAACCGCGTGCTGCACCAGATTCCAGAAATTTTCTTCCGGGTCTCCAAAGCTCCTGGGGATATACATATGATTGTAGACTGAATATCCTTTGCAGCCCCATTTCCGGGTTGCCTCAAAGAAAGGCGACTTTCGTATTTGTGCACCATACCCCCCCTGACCTGAATCAAACATACTGAACCTTCCTTTTTCCGATTGCAGGGTTAAAACTTACTTCCGGGTATCGGAGCGCCGGAATCCCGCTCCCTGACAACCTGTTTAAATCCAAGCTGTTCAGCACGTTCTTTGAACCGGACACCTTCCGGGCTGTGTCGCGCCATGCCATCAAAGAGGGTTGCGATCATTTGAGTGGTTGCCAACCCCATATTCTCATACGCCTGGTTGACCAGCATTTTCATCATCATCAGTTGATTCTTCGGAACTCCCTTGATCCGCTCAACCAGCCCGGCCACGGTGTCATCCAGATCATCCAGCGCTACCGACTGAAAAACCAACTGCATCTCCTCGGCCTGCTTTCCCGTAATCAGGTCACCTGTAAACAACATTTTTTTCGCTCTTTCAGCACCCAGTCGATATACCCACATTGCCGTGGCCGGACAACCCCAGACCCGGGCGGGGGGATACCCGATTCGCGCGGTTTCATTCATCATTATGATATCGCTACACAATGCAATGTCACTGCCTCCAGCAACCGCATCCCCGTGAACTTTTGCGATCACCGGCTTGGGACATCGCCAGATAGACATGAACTTTTCAGTACACCGGCTCATGAACCGATAATCCATCATGGGGTCCCATGGCATATCCTGAACCGCCTGGCTTTCGCCCGGGTTCTCCGCATAAACCTGGAGATCGTATCCACCGCAGAACCCCCGCCCGGCTCCAGTCAATACCACCACATGAACGGAATTATCCCTGCTCGCCTGGTCAAACGCCAAAGCGATATCATTGGGCATGGAGTCATTGATTGCGTTGAACTGATCGGGGCGGTTCAACGTGATCGTGGCAACCCGGTCCCTGGCTTCGTACAGAACCGTTTCAAATTTCATTGTCATGCCCTCTTTCGCTGGCTTTCAAGGTGGCCGATATCGTCTGACTGGTATTCAGGCCGTCTCGAATATCACTCCCCGCAATGGGAGACAAGGCAACAAGCCGTCCTGTTTCAATCATGGGACCCGAATCGGGTGCACCGGACGATGCCCTTGAATTTCACCCATCCCTTCCCGCCCCTGGAGAGATACGGGAAGACAGACCAATCCACCGGAAGTGCGGCATTCCGGCCGGGGAAATGGAATGATCACATGGCATCGGGCCCGAACACCTGCATACGTCATCCGGTGTTCCGGACTGTCTGAAAGATACAAACGCACTCCCGTAAATGCACAAGTCGAATCAGGCAGGTCTTAGTGCAGGGCACCCAGCTTTCCTGCTGTAGATTTCAGCTTCCGCACCATATTCAGCAACCCGTTCGACCGGGTAGGAGAGAGGTGCTCCTTTAATCCGATTTCATCGATAAATCGCAAGTCGGCCTGAACAACCTGGTCGGGAGACTGTCCTGACAGGACGCGGATAAGCAGTGCGATGATTCCTTTTGTAATGATGGCATCACTGTCTGCAGAAAAATGAACACGGCCGTTTTTCAATTCGGCGTGGAGCCAGACCTGACTTTGGCACCCCGGCACCAGATTGTCCCCGTGCTTGTGCTGGGCATCGATCACCGGCATTTTTTTACCCAGATCAATGATATATTCGTATTTGTCCATCCATTGGTCAAACAAACCGAATTCTTCGATGATTTCATCCTGGATTTGATTGATGGAAGTCATTTCTCAACCAGTCGTTTCCCGGGTTTATCGCAGCATGGAGGCGGATTTCCGAAGTCCGGCCACCAACGCGTCAACATCGTCCCGATTGTTGTACATCGCGAACGAGGCACGAACCGTACCTGGAATTCCATAGAAATCCATTAATGGCTGGGTACAGTGATGCCCCGTACGAACTGCGATACCCTGTTGGTCCAGGATTGTACCCACATCAAAGGGATGGGTCCCTGAAAGCAGGAATGATATGACGCTGGCCTTGTTTGCGGCCGTTCCGATTATTCTGAGACCATCAACCGTCATCAGCCGTTCCGTCGCATAGTGCAGAATATCCTGCTCATGAGCGGCAATCGCCGACGCATCATACTGGGAAAAATACTCCACAGCTGCAGCAAAACCTATTCCGTCGGCAATATTGGGCGTACCCGCTTCAAATTTATGGGGCAGGACATTGTAGGTGGTTTTCTCAAATGTGACTCTTTCAATCATGTCGCCTCCTCCCTGATAGGGAGGCATGTCATTGAGCAGTGCTTCCTTGCCATACAGGATCCCAATGCCCGTGGGACCAAATACCTTGTGACCGGAAAATGCGTAAAAATCCACATCCAGTGCCTGTACATCAACGGACATATGGGGAACTGCCTGGGCACCATCCAGAAGGACCGGGATACCCTGCCCATGGGACAGGCGAATAATTTCTTCAACGGGGTTGATGGTTCCCAGTGCATTGGAAACATGGACAACCGCCACCAGTCTGGTACGGACATTCAACATGGAGGAAAAAACTTCCATATCCAGCTCCCCGGCCTGATTGATGGGAATCACCTTGACGGTTGCACCAGTCAATTCGCAAATCATCTGCCACGGAACGATATTGGAATGGTGTTCCATTGTGGAGATGATAATTTCGTCTCCCTGTGCAAGATTTTTGCGGCCGAAGGAGGAGGCAACCAGATTGATCCCATCCGTTGTGCCTTTGGTATATAACACCTCGTAACTGTGTTTGGCGTTGATAAAGCGGCACACGGTTTCCCTGGCATCTTCATAAGCCTGGGTCGCTTCCTGGCTCAGATGATGTACACCACGGTGAATATTGGCATGCTCTTCAGTGTAATATTTCGCAACCCTGTCAATTACCTGCCTTGGTTTTTGCGCGGAGGCACCATTGTCCAGATAGACCAGGGGATGACCATTGACTTCGCGCCCAAGCACCGGGAAGTCCTGACGAACTTTATTTGCATCGAAAGGGATATTGGAACCACGCATTGGAATTTGGGTTAATTTATGGAATTGGATTCAGTCGTGCCGAAAGTTGCAGGCAGGTTCGACACTATTTGGGTGGAATCAGGGACCGCAAACAACATAAACGGATACTAACATGATCACTAACGTACCAGGCAAGCATTACCGAAAAAGGGATATCCTTAACTGGTATTTTCAGGATGTTCCCCGATTCTGTTGCGGCGGGAAAGTGGTTCGAAAAGCAACGATGGGGAGAAGTTCCCGTCTGCCCCGTTGTGCTCCGTCCATGCCCAAACCGGGGCCAAGGGGACTGCCGCATGAGTGGCTATTGTCGGCATCGGGGCGAAAAAAGAAAGACAGAAGATCGTATAACCAAATCAAGACATCAGACCATTCGAAGCAGGTCCAATATTATCAGATGGAGCATGGATGAAATAAACACGACGACAATTGGAGCACTGGAGAATTGTCAAAACCGAAAACAAATCGCAACCTTACCGGATGATGCTCCCAACGCGGAAAACACAAACAAGCATTGCAATAATGAAATTGGTTCAATCCTATTGTCAAAGACGAGGAAGAAAATCCGTCTTCCTTGCGGTTGATATCTGTTGTGACATTGCTGACCGTTACTGGAAACTGGCTGTTTTTCCTTGTTTCTTGGTGCACCATGGAGATCTGGATTCCGGTATTGACGTTCTCACTGCCACATTGATTCCAAACATTTCCATGACCTTCAACACTGTTGCATATCTCTTTCGTTATATAATTCCCCACGGTAGGGTCATACATCCCAAAAGAGAGCTATAGCTGAAAGTGGTGTATGGCCGAATCGACTCAGGCGGCGAGGTTTTGATTTTCAGTATTGTGATTTTGCTCTATTCCGTCTTTGAATGGAACTCCCCGTATGACTTTTGCCAGGTAATCGAACCCTCGCAGTCGTTGTCATCTTTTCTCGGCACATTGTCCGAGCTTGAACATCATGCTGAGCATGCCATCTCTGCTCAGACAGCTTTTGGAACGTTTGGTTCGGTGACGAATGGTCGCGAAGGTCGACTCGATGGGATTGGTAGTACGGATACTCACCCAATGCTGGGCCGGGAATGAATAGAACGCCATCAGCTCTTTTCTGTCCTGTATCAGGCTTTGGGTGGCTTTCGGGTATTTATCCTGATAGATCTGAACAAAGTTGTCAAAAGCCTTGTTGGCCGTTTCCTCGGTGGCTTCCTGCCAGATGTTATGCAGGTCACTCTTGGCTTTCGGCTGCACGGATTTCGGCAGCTTGTTGAGGACATTCGCCGTCTTGTGCATCCAGCAGCGCTGATGACGCGTCTGTGGATAAACTTCTTCCAGCGCATTCCAAAAACCCATGGCCCCGTCACCGATCGCCAGGTCCGCTGCGTTCATTCCACGGTTCTTCAGGTGCAGTAACACCTCGCGCCAACTCTGCGTCGATTCCCGGACCCCATCTTCAATCGCCAGGAACTGCTTGTGGCCTCGCTCATTGACCCCCATGACCACCAGCGCACACAGTTTGCCCTCCTCGCCCTTCAGTCTGCTGTAGATCCCGTCGGCCCATAGGTAGACCCAACGATCCTGATCCGGAGGTTTCTCCTTCCACTGCTGGTATTCCTTCTTCCATTTGGACTTCAGCCTGCTGACCGTACTGGCCGACAAACCCCTTGCTGATTCCCCCACCAGAACCTGCAGAGCATTCTCCATCTCTCCGGTACTGATCCCCTTGAGGTATAACCAGGGCAGGACCGCTTCCAGGGACCGGGTCTTGCGTACATACGGTGGCACCAGTGCCGAGTGAAAGACCACACTCTTTCCGGTACGGGAACGAACTTTCGGAACCCTGACCGGCACCGGACCAATACCGGTTTGAAGTGCACGTTCTGGCATGTAGCCATTGCGAACTACCGCTTGATGGCCAGGGCAGTCTGTTTGTCCTGATGGCTGTCCAGCAGGGATTGGAGCTCGGCCTCAATCGCTGACTGGATCAGATGACGGGCTCCAGACCGAATCAGATCATGAATCGGATCGCTGAATCCCTCTGGTTTTTCGAACGCTATCGCTTTATGCTTACTCATGGTGGCGTATCTCCTGTGGTTATTTAAGTCTGCAACTCAAATCAACCCGATACGCCGCCTTATGTCAACCTCCATACACCAGATTCGGTTATAGCTCGAATATGACAATCCACATCCGAAAACGATGCCGGCCCAACTCCCCAGAGTTCGGCTGGCCGGGTTCTGGAAAGAGAAAAATGCAACCCGGTTTTTAATCAGCCACCGCTGAAGAGTTAACCACAACAACCCATCCGCAAACGTATTGTCACACGCAATCTGACCCCATCCCCCTGCAACCATGGAAATTTCATTGGTCAACTCCGACGCCACCCCTTATCGATGACTATCTCCAGTACCAGGCTAGGAATAGATATTGGCGGCACCTTTACGGACCTGGCCATGAAAATCGGAAATCGGGTTTTTTCAGAAAAATTGCTAACCACAGAACATGCTCCTGAATTGGCGATACTTGATGGAATCTCCAGAATTGTCGAAAAGGCCGGGATCAATACGACGGACATCGACATGATTATCCATGGCACCACCCTGGCGACCAATGCCCTGATTCAACGTAACGGTGCAAAAACCGCATTCATTACCACCGCAGGGTTTCGAGATGTCATCGAAATGCGCACGGAAAATCGATTTGAGCAATACGATATCAATCTCACTTTGCCACCCCCATTGATCCAACGCCAGCATCGATACACGATCAATGAACGAATAAGCGCTACAGGCGAGACCTTGATCTCCCTCAAAGAGGAAGAACTTGATCAACTGATCACCTGCCTAGGCGCCCACACATACGAGAGCATCGCGGTGGGCCTGATACATGCCTACGCCAACAGTTCCCATGAGCAAACTGTCCGTGACCGCATAAACGCAGCATTCCCCGGCGTTTCCGTCTCCATTTCCAGCGAAGTGTCGCCATTGATGCGGGAATACGAGCGCTTTAACACGGTGTGTGCGAATGCCTACGTAAAGCCAATGATCAAGTCCTATCTGGACCGGCTGGCGGCGGAATTAAAGATACTGGGTGCATCGTGCCCGATCTATCTGATGCATTCCGGTGGGGGCCTGATATCCATAAGCGACGCCACAAGGTTTCCTGTCAGGCTGGTGGAATCCGGGCCTGCCGGAGGGGTCATATTTGCCACGGATATCGCGCGGTCCCATGGAATCAATAAAGCGCTTTCCTTTGATATGGGCGGAACCACAGCGAAAATATGCCTGATAAAAAATGCCATGCCCAAAACCGGCACCTCCTTTGAAGTTGCACGGAGCTATCGATTCAAGCAGGGTAGCGGTATGCCCATATCCATTCCAGTAATCGAAATCATTGAAATCGGTGCAGGCGGTGGCTCCATTGCCCGGGTAGACAACCTGCAACAAATCAGGGTAGGCCCCCAAAGTGCCGGAGCAGACATCGGTCCTGCCTGCTACAACCGCGGTGGCAAAAAGCCCACCGTCACGGATGCAAATCTGTTGCTTGGAAAACTCGACCCGGAAAATTTCGCTGGTGGCTCAATAAAACTCTTTGCCGAAAAGTCCGAATCTGTCACCATGGAACACATCGGCAATATACTTTCCATGCCGGTTCTGGACTGTGCTCTAGGTATTTGTGAAGTGATTGATGAAAACATGGCAAATGCCGCACGTATGCATGCGGTGGAAAACGGCGAAGACCTGGGCGAATACACCATGATTGCATTCGGTGGCGGTGCGCCCCTTCATGCTGCCAGGCTATGTGAAAAGCTGGGAATCCATAAACTGCTTGTTCCCCCCAAAGCAGGGGTGGGTTCTGCCATTGGCTTCCTCAAGGCTCCGTTTAGCTTCGAAGCGGTTCGCAGCGATTATCAACTCATGTCCATCCTGGATGTCGGGCATATACAGGATCTGGTCACCGCACTTTGCAAGGATGTCGAACAATTTGTTCACCAGGGAAAAAACGAGGGAAAAGTCAACTACCAATGCAAGGCATTCATGCGATATGCGGGACAGGGCTGGGAGATACCGGTTCAGCTTGACCTGGACAACCTTGCCTCATGGGACAGGGAGTATCTCACCGAAGAATTTGAACAATCGTACAGAACCCTGTTCGCACGAACCGTAGACGGTCTGAATATTGAAATTACCAACTGGTCGGTAAACATCAGTTCAATGGCGGATGAAACCACAAACATGGTGCCGGTGCCAAACAGCGGGAACGATGTTTTCCAGGACCGGTTTCGCCGGATATTTGATCCTCATTCGAAATCCTTCGTGGAAACCACCCTTTACCCACGCAACCGGTTCCATCCGGATAAACCCGTCTGCGGCCCGGCAATCATCGTCGAAAACGAAACGGCCACAGTGGTACCCCATGACTTTTCAGTCATCAGGGAATATGATGGTTCACTGCTGATTACAGATTGAAGAAGATGCCGAGCCGCCAGGCAAATACCCGGGGGAAACTTGCAGCACCCGCATCCATAGACTACCAGGTCATGTGGAACCGCTTGATTTCCATTGTGGAAGAACAGGCAACCGCTCTGGTTCGAACCGCCTTTTCTACCAGCGTACGGGAAGCTGGCGACCTCTCTGCGGGGATATTTGATAGAAAGGGGAAAATGCTGGCCCAGGCTGTCACCGGAACCCCTGGCCATGTCAATGCGATGGCAGATTCCGTCGCACACTTTATCCATGATATCGGCCGGGACAACATTTTTGACGGGGATGTCTACCTGACCAATGATCCCTGGAAAGGAACCGGGCATCTCCATGACTTCACTTTCACCTCACCCGCATTTTACCGGGGAAAGCTGGTTGGATTTTTTGCTGCAACCGCTCATGTTGTCGATATTGGCGGGCGGGGATTCGGTGCGGATGCCGATTCCGTCTATGAAGAAGGCCTGTGCATCCCAATCACCAAATTCGCCGAGGGCGGCATGGTAAATGCTCAGCTTGTTCACCTGATACGGCACAATGTACGGGTACCGGACCAGGTCATCGGAGACTTGCATTCACTTGCCAATTGCAATGAAACCGGGAAAAAGAGACTGGCGGACATGCTGGATGAATTTGGAATTGAAAATATTGATCATTTGTCTGAATACATCATTGGGCACAGCCATATGGCGACTCTGGAGTGCATAAACCGGTTATCGCCGGGCTCAGCATCCAGTGAATTGACCGTGGACGGCTATTTCGACCCCATTCATCTAAAGGTCAGAATGACTTTCAGCAAAGACCGGATCTGTGCGGATTTCAATGGGACAGGACCCATCAGTCCACGAGGCATCAATGTTCCCCTGGTTTACACCAAGGCGTATGCGTGTTACGGGATAAAATGCATTGTCGCACCGGACATCCCCAATAATGCAGGCTCCCTGGCTCCATTCAGGATAACCGCGCCGGAAAATTGTATATTGAATGCACGTCATCCAGCACCCGTTTCGTTGAGACATGTCATTGGGCATTTTATCCCCGACCTGGTTTTTGGTGCCATGCATCAATTGTTGCCGGAACAAATTCCGGCAGAAGGTGCCGCGGCACTTTGGAACCTTCACATAAGTACCCGTCCGGTTCAAGGCAGTGAAGGCTGCGACCCGGATGACACCGCGGAGATTCTGATGTTCAACAGCGGGGGGACGGGTGCACGGCCCACCCTGGATGGGATGAGCGCCACCGCTTTCCCCAGTGGAGTCCATACCATGCCCATTGAAGCCACTGAACAGGTGGGTCCGATCATCGTCTGGAAAAAACAATTGCGACCCGATTCCGGCGGGGCAGGCGAATATCGTGGTGGTCTTGGACAATCCATGGAAATTGGTGTAAAGGAGGGGTATGAATTCCATTTCAGCGCCATGTTTGACCGGGTCAAACACCCGGCCCGGGGACGGGAAGGAGGACAAGAAGGCAAATCAGGATCGGTGACGCTCGACGATGGTACCGTACTGCGAACAAAGGGCAAGCAGTTTGTACCGGCCGGAAACCGGTTGTTACTGGAAATGCCCGGAGGTGGGGGGTATGGCAGTCCCGAAAAAAGACAAAGGGAGGCCATTGAACAGGATATCAAGCAGGGGTACATCTCAACGGACCACGCAAAAATTCATTATCGGTATAAACCGGAATAACTCCATGGGCCCAGAACGCAGCGGTGGAGAGGCATTAATTCAAGGATTGATCCAGTACGGTGTCAATACCGTATTCTGTGTTCCCGGGGAAAGTTACCTGGCAGCACTGGATGCACTGTACGACCAAAAAGAACACATTCGGACCATCACCTGCCGACAGGAAGGAGGTGCCACCTATATGGCAGAGGCATACGGTAAGCTTACGGGACATCCCGGGGTCTGTTTTGTTTCCCGGGGGCCCGGCGCTGCCAACGCCATGGTCGGCATCCATACCGCATTCCAGGACTCTACTCCCGTATTACTGTTCATCGGCCAAATCAGCAGAGGGGATTTTGGTCGGGAGGCATTTCAGGAACTGAACTTTACCCGGGTTTACAGCGGTGTTGCAAAAAAAGTAATCCGGATGAATGATGCCGGGCGAATTCCCGAGCAATTGAATCAGGCGTGGCAGGCGGCCACTTGTGGCCGACCCGGTCCCGTGGTCGTGGAATTGCCCGAAGATATGCTCCGGGACAGGGTGGAAGACGAGAACACAAAACCGGGGTTCATGTCCCATCCGGGACCAGACCCTGAAGCCATTGCCATGCTGTTGGAGATGCTGAAAAACTCACAAAGAGCGGTTGTGGTGGCAGGTGGTGCCGCCTGGACGCCACTGGCCAGTGAATACCTTCTCCGGTTTGTTGAAACCCAGCATCTGCCTGTTGCCACAGCCTTCAGGCGGACCGACAGTGTTGACAATGCCCATCCGAATTATATTGGCGAGCTGGGTTTGGGGACCGACCCGAAACTGTCCAGACAAATTCAGTCCGCAGACCTGCTTATAGTCGTGGGCCCCCGTCTCGGGGATATGACCACCTCGGGCTACACGCTGCTGGATAATTCCAAAAGGGCCCCTGCACACCCACAAAAACTGGTGCACGTCCATATCAGCGATGAAGAGATCAACTCGGTGTACCAGGCAGACCTGGGTATCGTTGCACAACCGGAGAAATTTCTCGAAGCAGTGTGTAACATACCGGCTGTTCGATCAGATACCAGCGATTTCATTGCGGCGGGCAACCGAAACTACCAGGATTTTATGAAAGCACCCAAAAATGTGGGGGCTGACATTCGCATGGATAAGATCACCGGTTTCCTGCGTGACAAATTGCCCGATAATGCCATCATCACAAGTGGTGCAGGCAATTACACAAAATGGACCACGCACCATTACCAGTTTCGACAACCCCGAACCCTGCTGGCACCCACCAATGGTTCGATGGGATACGGGGTGCCCGCAGCCGTCGCCGCCAAGATTGCAAACCCGGAAGCCACAGTGGTCTCATTTTCCGGTGACGGCTGCTTCCTGATGAATGGGCAGGAATTCGCCACCGCCGTACAATACGGGTTGAATATCATCTTTCTGGTGATCAACAATAACCGCTACGGAACAATCCGAACTCATCAGGAACGGCACTTCCCGGGACGCCCCATTGCCACGACCCTGCGCAATCCGGATTTTGCAGCACTGGCCGATGCCTATGGAGGACTTGGTCTTTGCATAACCAAAACCGAACAATTTTCTCCCGCCTTCGAACAGGCACTTTGTGCAGGGAAACCCGCCCTGATTGAAATTCAAACCGACTATTGAGGTAGAAATGATAAAAGATAAAGTTGCCATCATCACCGGAGCATCACAGGGAATTGGCTATGCCTGTGCAAAAAGATTTGTCGGGGAAGGTGCCAGGGTTGTCCTATCGGATGTTGAAGATGAAAAGGGAAAAGAATCAACCCGGTGCCTTCAGGACCAGGGCGGTGATGCAAGCTATTTCCATTGCGATGTGAGCAGGAAACCGGATGTAGAATCCCTGTTTGATTTTGCAGCAAACCGGTATGGCCGCATTGATACGGTCATTGCCAACGCGGGGATTGTCCACCAGGCCGACATACTCGAATTGGAAGAAGCCGATTTCGACCGGGTGATTTCAGTCAACCTGAAAGGGGTCTTCCTTACCGGACAGGTGGCTGCACAGCGAATGGTCAAACAGTCTCCGAATCCGGACAATTCCAGGGGAACCATCATCAACATGTCATCATTAAATGGCTTGCTCTCCATTCCCGCCATTGCACCCTATGTCATTGCCAAAGGAGGGGTAAATCAGTGGACAAAATGTCTGGGGATTCGAATGGCCCACGAAGGAGTGCGGGTCAATGGCATAGGCCCCGGTTCCATCGCCACCGAGATGTTCAATACCATTTCGGACAACCCACAGAGATATCGCGAAATAATGTCCAGAACACCGATGTTAAGACCTGGAGAACCCGATGAAGTGGCCAAGGTCGCCGTATTCCTTGCCAGTGATTATTCAAGCTATATGACGGGAGAAACGGTTTATGTTGATGGCGGTCGTCAAGGCTTGAACTACGTCGTTCCGGTCCCGGAATGAGGTCGCTGCACCATGGCAACAATTCGACGTCAATAGAGTCAAATGGCTAGCGACCCGGAACACATCCAGGCCATTCGTGCTGGCGTACGCAACCTGTGTCATCGTTACGATGAACAATACTGGCTGAACCTGGACAACCAGCGGGACTACCCCACAGAGTTTGTCCGCACCCTGACTGATGAAGGATACCTGTCTGCACTGATCCCGGAGGAATACGGCGGTTCCGGTCTTGGATTACATGAAGCCTGCGTCATCCTTGAAGAAATCAGTTTCTCCGGTGGGCACCCGGGAGCCTGTCACGCACAAATGTATATCATGGGTTCCGTACTGCGGCATGGTTCCACGGCCCAGAAAGAAAAATACCTGCCTGGGATAGCGAACGGGTCCATACGCCTCCAGAGTTTCGGGGTCACCGAGCCCAATACGGGCACGGATACTTCCAGCTTAAAGACCACTGCAGTAAAGCAGGGCGACCGCTACGTTATTAACGGCCAGAAAGTATGGATCAGCCGAGTACAGCATTCTGACCTGATGTTGCTGCTGGCACGCACGACGCCACTGGATCAGGTGAAGAAAAAAACCGAAGGACTTTCCACATTTATCATTGACTTGAACGAAGCCGTCAGCAACGGGCTAACCGTAAGACCCATTGATTCCATGATTAATCACCATAGCTGCGAACTGTTTTTTGACAACCTGGAGATTCCTGAAGAGAACCTGCTCGGTGCCGAAAACAACGGATTTCGCATTATTCTGGACAGCATGAATGCAGAACGGATTCTTATTGCTGCGGAATGTATTGGAGATGGGCGGTTTTTCGTGGACAAGGCCGTCCGGTACGCCAAGGAACGCCGTGTATTCAATCGCCCCATTGGGCAAAACCAGGGCGTGCAGTTTCCTATCGCACGGTGCAAAATTAATATTGATGCGGCCAACCTGATGGTCCGGAAAGGGGCCGGGTTGTTTGACCTCAACGAAAAATGCGGTGCTGAAGCGAACATGGCCAAATTGCTGGCCTCCGAAGCCAGCTGGCAGGCGGCGGATATGTGTATGGAAGTGCATGGCGGTTTTGCCTTTGCACGTGAATACCATATCGAACGCAAATTTCGCGAAACCCGTCTGTACCGAACCGCACCAATTTCAACAAACTTCATCCTTGGGTTTGTTGCAGAGCATGTGCTCGGTCTGCCCAGGAGCTATTGATGAAACCATTGGAAGGCATTCTGGTGATTGCCATTGAGCAGGCTGTCGCCGCACCACTTTGCACATCACGTTTATGTGAAGCCGGGGCAAGGGTAATCAAGATTGAGCGGGAATCCGGGGATTTTGCCCGGGGATATGACAACGTGGCAGGTGGTGACAGTTCCTATTTTCTTTGGCTCAACCGGAACAAGGAATCCCTGGTGATGGACTTCAAGGATGACCGGGATGCAGCACTTCTCCATAACCTGTTGGCCCAGGCGGACGTATTCGTACAAAACCTCGGGCCGGGTGCGCTGGAGCGGGCTGGATTTGGAAGCGAGGACTTGCGCAAGAGACATCCTCGACTGATTACCTGCGATATCACGGGATATGGCAGTAACGAATCTGTGGCCAAACTCAAGGCATATGATTTTCTTGTCCAGGCTGAAAGCGGACTGGTGGGCATCAGCGGTGGCAAGAGAGAAATGGGACGTATAGGTGTTTCAGTCTGCGATATCAGTGCAGGGATGAATGCTCACGCTGGAATTCTTGAGGCGTTGATCGCCCGGGAAAAGTCCGGTACCGGCATCGGCCTGGAAGTCTCTTTATTCGGGACCGCGGCGGATTGGATGACCGTACCATTGCTGCACTTTGACTATGGTGGGAAAACGCTTTCCCAGGCTGGACTTCACCACCCCTCCATTGCACCGTATGGAGGGTATCAGACCATGGATGATAAAACCGTGATTATCGCCATTCAAAACGAAAGGGAATGGTCCCGGTTTTGTAATCAGACATTGCAGAACCCCGGCCTGGTCGGGGATGTTCGGTTTGACAGCAACAACAACCGGGTCAAAAACCGGGCCATTATGGATGAGCACATTCTCGCTGTGTTCAAAACACTGACCAAAAATGAAGTTCTGTCCCGACTGAAGGAATCGGATATCGCTTATGGCTCCGTCAATAGTATTTGCGACCTGTCAAGACATGTCGCACTTCAAAGGCAAACAGGAATCTCATCACAGGGAGTTGAAATCCGTTTCCCTGAGCACCCCATCGTGCGAAAGGATTCGGACGATACACTCCGGGAGGCCGGCCGGGTACCCGGAATTGGTGAAGACAGCGAAAACATCCGAAAAGAGTTTTCCTGAACCCTCATGAACTCACCACCCAATGCCACACTGGACAAGGAAATTCTGAATCGTTGGATTGGCAATACACAGGAATGCCGGGACACGATTGGCCCGGGACAGGCCAACCTTCTGAAGGCAACTCTTGAGTCGGATCAACCCGATTTCAAAATTGGTGATCAACTGCCTTATGGCTGGCACTGGGTGTACTTTCTGGAACCCGTTGACATAAACGAGCTGGGACAGGATGGACATGCTGCACTGGGGGGATTTCTGCCGCCAGTGGCGCTCCCAAAGCGTATGTGGGCAGGTGTGCGACTGAAATTCCATCAGCCGATCATCATTGGAGAGACTGCGGTCAAAAAATCTGAAGTAAAAAGTATTACGCGAAAGACGGGCAGAAGCGGTGAGTTGTGCTTTGTAACCGTAAATCACAGGATATACAGCGGCTCTGCCCTCAAACTTGAAGAAGACCATGATATTGTATACAGAGGTACCCCTTCCAGGGACATGGAAGCGACTCCCCCCACTGCGCCAAAGCATTCCGACCACCAGGTAACCATTCACCCCTCGCCAATTTTACTGTTCCGCTATTCCGCCCTGACGTTTAATGGTCATCGCATCCATTACGACCTGGATTACTGTCGCAATGTAGAGGGTTATCCAGGACTGGTGCTTCATGCGCCGTTAATCGTGACCCTGATGCTGAATCTTGCCCGAAATTGTTTTCCAGGCAAAAATCTCAAATTTTCCGAGTTCAGGCAAAAATCCATTTACCCTTTGTATCACGGAAGCCCTTTTACCCTGC
Source organism: Candidatus Poriferihabitaceae bacterium (assembly GCA_965214055.1). Classification (GTDB taxonomy): domain Bacteria; phylum Pseudomonadota; class Gammaproteobacteria; order Arenicellales; family Poriferihabitantaceae; genus WTGA01. The sequence goes on along the minus strand of OZ243931.1, from coordinate 1,970,092 downwards.
ATTTGAAGAAGATGGAACCCGGGCATTGTGAAATCTGGGCATCCAATTCCGATAAGCGTTTGGCTGCCAGGGCAACCTTAATGGTTTCCTAGGAATAGGCTCCCCGGAAAACCGGTCAAGGGAATTTCCTGTTCTGGGCAACCAAAGGATTCGATGCCTGTAACCGCAATATTTTGATTTTCAATGAAGCCAGCCACAGGCAACCCCTCACGCTGTTTCATTGATCGGGGAAAACGCACGGGTCATGGAGATTGATCGCATGAGCCTGGGTTCAAACAGTGAAATCGGGATATCCTGTCCCGGCTTTCCGCTCCCGATGCCATTCAACTCTTCGGTCCTATGCCGGCTGGCTGTCATGCCGTGTGCCGGGACCGTTAAACTGTGGTTCCCGAAAAACATGAAAATTGTTCAGGACAGTGAAACTGCGCCAACACACCCGGGTTTTTTTGGTTGGCCTGAGCTGTTTTTTGTGGTAGGGTGAGCCCATCACGCCCGTCAGAGCTTATCTGACAACCTGGAATCGCAGGCACACCCCATCCGCAAGGATGGGTACTCCAACGGCCTCATGGTCGGTGTCATCCCGAAGGGCGGGGTACTCGCGGATCGATTAGATCCACTACCTCACTCCGAGGAGCTAACTTAGGGGTACTCTGGATCGATCAGATCTACTACCTCATGGATACCTTACACGCACAGGCGTGTATCGTAATCTATACCACAGGCTGGAAAGTCCGCGCTTTGCGCTACCCAGTCACTTTATCCTTACAGTCATGGGTTGACTGATCATTCACAACCCGCACCGTAACATGGATATTTGAACCCAAAGCCTGGGATGAAGATTTGGTTTTGCCACCACTTCTCATCTCACCCATCGGCCAAAAGGGGAAACCAGCGAAATCATTCAGTGCTGATACCACTGGGAGATAGACTGGGTCTGACATTTAAAGCTCTGTGGCTTTTGTTTTTCTCTGGCTACGCTGGAAAAAGCAGTCAGTTAGTCGCACTAAACATTATGAAAATGATACCCGAACAACCCTTATCGTTGAGGACCAGATCATGCATACACCACACAAAACAGACTACCAGATGAAAAGGCTCCTGAAGGCTTATCCGGATGGCCCTCCTGACCGACGGAAAACCCGATACCAATGTTGGATGCTCAACATAAAACAGCTTCAGGCCCGGGGATACAGTAAACGCTGGGATATCAATACGCTCAGTGAAAAGGAGGTTTTTCGGCTGGTCGATCACTGGCACACCCAGGGACTGAGCAATCGAACCATCGCCAATCGCATGGCCCCGATTCGCTGGCTGGCTGGCAAGATCAACCGGATTGACCGGATTCCAACCAATCGGCAGATAGGGATCGGCCTGAGAAAAAATGCGCCCGGTTACGGAATAAACAAAGCAGTCAAAGCCGACCCTGCACTGCTGGCGTTGTTACCTGAACGTGAGCAGATCATTACCTTGCTGCGTGTCCTGTTTGGATTGCGTACAGAAGAATCGCTTAAGTTTCAGCATGCTGCAGCCACCCGGAAACCGGGATTCATTCAGTTGAAAGGCTCTTGGTGCAAAGGTGGCCGGCCTCGGGAAATCAAGATCATTAACGACCAGCAACGTGATCTTTTGAAACGGGTTGCCAACCATCAAAGGCAAAATGGTGACAAGTCCATGATTCCCGCTCACAAAACGTACAAAAGCTATTATGCACGTTACAACTATCTCCGGCGCAAGCACGGAATAAAAGGCCATGAGTATCGGCATCAGTGGGCCCAGGACCTTTTTCTGATAACCTCTGGAGGGATTCCGGCACCCCATGCCGGTGGACCACGCTATGTGGACCTGACACCGGAAGAAAAAAACCGGTGGGATAAAGCCGCCAAAGTCGTGAATTGGGAATTGGGCCACGGCAGGGGCCGGGACGATATCACCGCAACGTATATTGGTTTGAGAAAATCAGGCTGAGACGATGATCAGGTTCCGGGTCCTGTCAAAAAACCGGGGAGTGCACAAACATCATAGCCGTGTAAAAAGTGCCCGGCGCCGCCGGCAGTGGCTGGGTATACGGGCACTGACACCTGTTTATCCGTTTCCCTGTCGTCTGGTAACGACCAGGACCCCGTATATCCTGCTCCCATTATTCTTTTGTCTTTGTTGTGGTTCAACTCCAGTGCCCAAACCATGGTTTTCGATTCGGTATGCGGCATATTTCCTCTACGGCAACCAAAAATGTACGCGGTCCCTTTCCACACAACGTACTGGAGGTTTTGTTGAAGCCGCAGTTACCGACATTGGTTCATGAAATTCTGATACAACTGTCTCGCGTTACTTAAAAATGCATCCATACTGGCATTGCTGCTTGATCGGATATCACCCAGAGCCGTTGGTCCCAGGGTATTTTCCAGAGCTTGTTTATAGGCCGGAACCTTCCCCCAGTTATCCACGGTATCTGGTTCAATTTCAACATGGTACTGCATGGACCATGCCCGGTCCCCTACATGCATGGCCTGAATACGACAAAACTCGGATGAGGCCAGCACAGTCGTGTTTTCCGGCGGTTGTGCAACCTGTACAGAGTGCCATTGCAAACACTTCTGGATTTCAGGCATTTGATTGAAGATTGGGTCGGATTTTCCTTCTTTCGTCAATGTGACCTCCAAAACGCCAATTTCAGGCGGGTTCTGGGGACCACAGGTGCCGCCCAGCGCATCCGCAAGCAACTGGTGCCCCAGGCATAGCCCCAGATACGGTTTATTCAATACATTCACCCAGCGTCGAATGGCTCGTTTTTCGGGAATCAGCCAAGGGTGTTGCTCTACATCCCAGACATCCATGGGTCCGCCCATTACCCAGAGGGCATCATAATCCTCCAGGTCCGGTATCCTGTCACCCTTATCCAGTTCCACCGAATCCCATCTGATATTGTCTTCTTCCAGAAAGTGCCTGAGCACTCCGGGATGTTCACATTCAATATGTTGGAAAACAAGCAAACGCATTTGACAGGTACCGTTGGTTGAGTCCGTAAATGATATACCAGTGGCACAGAAATCAACACCGGTTTGCCGCTCTGTCGTTCATTGGCAATGATTGTTCTGCCTCCTTGAATTCAACCAAATTGTTGGCAAGACATCTGGAAAACAATTTAGAGTGGAAAATGCAAACTCCCTGGCCAGGCAGGAATGCACAAGAAAGTTTTCAGGGCATTGACATGAAAAAGTCTATCAGGCGGTGACTACGGACCATCCTGATGCCTGAATACAGAGGCATCTGCTTGAGGGTCCACCGTGCGGTGTTGCACACCGTGTGCAGGGCATTTCCAGGGCAATGATCCTGTTTCGGATGTCGCCGCGCTCCAACGGATCATGCAGGGCGACCAACTCCCACCCGGGTCGGCAAAACCGAGCATTGCGCCGGCCCCACCCGCTCCAGCATCCCGACCGCCTTCGACCAGGACATTTCCCAGCATTTGACCCGTTCGTGGACCCCAAACGGGAACATTCGGCTCTCGTCGTCCCTTTTCATTTTCAACCCGGGCGCCCCTGGCGAAGACCCCGAATCCATGCTTTCAATTTACCGACGGATTCTGCTCCTCGTCCCGGCCTGGTTTGGAATGCAGCCTCTTCCCCCTTTTTTTCCTTGGCGATACCAGAGCCAGGCCGACAATCAAGACTGCAATGGAAATCCAGATCCATATCGTATGCCGCTCCGAGAAAATCACCATGCCCCATATCACACCGGAAATGGTCACGAGGTAAGCAACCTGGCTGGCAAATACCGATCCGAATTTTTGAATGGTATAAAAAAATATCAGGTAGGCGACTGTGCTGGATATGGCTATGCCAAATATGGCCCCGGCAGAAGCAGTAAAGAACCATGCTGCCGGAACATCGTATCCAAACCCCCACATTCCCATGGAAATCACGATGGCGGCCACAATATTGGACCCTGACAACAGTTCGCGGATATCAATTTCCTCCCGGATTCCCTCCCCCAGATAGACATTTTCTGCTGCATAGCACAAGGCGCAGATAACGACGACCAGAACCCAGACATTGGCGTTCTCACTGGCGAGCCCGTGATCCGGAACCACCAACAGCAAAATCGATACCATCCCCAAAATAATGCCCAGCGCCCGTTTCAATACCAATCTCTCGAAACGCAACAGCCACATCAGGACATAGGTGAACATGGGGACCGTGGAAACGGTGATTGACAGGATCCCCGCAGACAGATGCGGAGCTGCACTGTAGTACAGAATATCTGGCAAAATGATTCCAAGTGCCGCAATCAAACCGTAAATATGGAGATGCCCCAACACAAAGATCGGTTTCCTGGTCCACAGGCAGATCAGAATAAACAAAATCGAGGTCAGAATGACCTGCCATGCGGTCAGTGTCACCGGATGCGTTCCATCGGCGGTGGCGATCAGGGCCAGGGAGAAAGTGCCTCCCCATATGATTCCGGCAGTCAGTATCAAAGCGTACGGCAACAACCTGTGGAACAAAAGCCGGGACACTGGATTACAATGGAATCATTCTGCCAGGGAGTCCATCCGGCGACAGCGAACCTGCTCCGATCACCGGCCCGACTACCGTTGCGATTTGTGCGGGCACCCGGGTGTGACCGGAATATGGCGGACACTGGGATACGGATTGAATGGGCGATATTTCATGCCTGACACAGATAGGGACGTTGGCAACCTTCTCGAATGAACCCAAGGAACACAAACCGGTTGGCTTGCCAAGGAAATTAATTGATCCGGCATTATAGTGCTGGAAACCCATCATGTGTACATGCCATGACCACTTTTCACCTGCCCATTCTGTCATGATAAGATGGCCCATGTCTGAAAAAACCATCATTCGTTGTGACCTCGATTTTGAAGCCGAGGGAAAGCAGGTCGGGTACCTTGGTGTTCCCAAGTCGACCAACGATTCTGCGTACGGCACCGTAACCATCCCGATAACGGTGATTAAAAACCTGGACGGCCCTACCCTGTCATTTACAGGCGGTGTCCATGGTGACGAATACGAAGGACCTGTCGCTTTAATGAAACTGGCCAGGACGCTCCAGCCTGAAGATATCCGCGGTCGGGTCATTATCATTCCATGCCTCAATATTCCTGCTGTACTGGCAGGGCTGCGTTGCTCACCCATCGATGGGCTCAACCTGAACCGGGTATTTCCGGGTCGGCATGATGGCAGCGTCACGGAAACCATTGCCCATTACATTGCCTCCGAACTGGTCCCTTTGTCAGATGTTCATATGGACCTGCATTCCGGCGGTACCACGCTGGAATATATTCCGACAATATTTGCGGACGGGTTGGAAGACCAGGAGATGGAAAAACGAAATTTCGAAGCCGCGATGGCTTTTGGTGCCGAGGTAACGGTGTTGTTTGATGATTATCCGGATACCAACCGATTCCTGACTTCGGCATTCATGCAGGCCGGGGTACAAAGCTTTTCTGTAGAGCTCGGTGGGGCGGCCAAAGTCAGCCCGGCAATTGTGAATCTCGCAGAACATGGGGTCCAAAACATGTTGAAATATTATGGAATCCTGCCTGGAGACCCCGTCTCTCCCGAAGATCAGGGCAGAAGCCCGACCCGCCTTGCAAACGTGAAGAATACAGATTGTTATGTCATCGCACCGGACGATGGAATCTATGAACCCTTTGTTGATTTGGGCGATCGCATTTCCGAAAATCAGGTCATAGGACAAGTCCATTACCCACAACACCATGACAGGAAGCCCCTGAAAGTGAATGCTCTGGAATCCGGGTTTTTATTATGCAAACGACCCCTCGGTAAAATTCATCGCGGAGATAACATTGCAATCATCGCACAATCCGTTGGAGATTCGGGATAAGCCCGGACTGGACGGGCCTGATCCTGCCAAGACCGATAAATCCAGAGGGTACACGACAGAGTCTTCAAGCGCTATGATAAAGCAATAAGACGAAGAGAGCGGAAATTCCGGGTTCGCTCCATTCAGGGAATGAACCGTACTTTAAAAGTGGTCGTGGACCGCCCTACAATATTTTTTGTTTGGACTTCATGATGTTCAACGACTCTAACATCCGCCATCCAGACCGGCTTGATGCCATATCCCAAGAGACGGTTTCCATAGGCTTTGACATGCCCTGCGACATCAAAACCGGGGCTTTGCTTCGGTTTTTCGCCAGCGGTACAGCTGGCGGCAACATTTTAGAATTGGGTACCGGAACCGGCGTTTCAACCTGTTGGCTTTTGGATGGTATGGATGCACAGTGCAGATTGGTCAGTGTGGACAATGATCGCTCGGTACAGTACATCGCTGAAAAGTATTTGGGCGGTGACCCAAGGGTGACTTTCTGGACGGGCGATGCATTAAAACTGCTTCAGGATATAGAAGATCAGTCCGTGGACCTGCTGTTTGCAGATGCATGGCCTGGAAAATTTAAAGGTTTGGATTTAGCCTTGTCAAAGCTGAGAGTCGGCGGAATATACATTGTCGATGATTTGCTTCCCCAATCCAATTGGCCACAAGGTCATCAACCAAATGTAGATCGTTTGGTGGATCAACTGACATCCAATACACTACTTCAGACTTTGAAATGCAATTTTTCCAGCGGCCTGTTATTGGCCAGAAAAATCAGCCGGACTGGACGTCCATGATATCTGGTTCTGGCCGGAAACTCTCTGATTCTGAGCGATTGGACGGCTAAACCAAATGTAACCCTGCGACCCATCACCTGACCACCGAAGGCTTATCAGTGGAAGGCCATCTCCATAGAAGGCAACTCGACGAGCGGCTACGGAGCATACTCAACCCGTACCCCGAGCACCCGCGCGCGATCCTCGCAAACCATGTCCCAAGTATCACAGCCAGTCCTCGAACTTCCCCGCCGCCTTCACATCCCGAAACCATGCACCCTGTAGGTCGCTTGGCGTGAACGTCACCACCTTCTTGCCCGCGCAACATTGGGCCTGTACGACGAACCCTCAACTGCATCTCCCTCATGACCGTGAGCCGGATTTTCATTTGACATTTTCCAAGTTTCCATATATCCATTGTTGCACTATATTTCATATATGATCCATATATGGATTGAACAATGCCTGTGCCAGCCCGTCTAGCCGTCGCTACCGATCGGAAAGGCCTGTCTGGACCAGCACTACGCACTTTCCTTCGCATCGCGGATTTGTGGGAGCTGACCGTAGACGAACAGATGACCCTCCTGGGTGTCACGGCCCGCTCGACCTTCTTCAAGTGGAAGAAGAACCCCAACACGACCCTTCCCAAGGATACGTTGGAACGGATCTCTTACATCCTCGGTATCTATAAGGCGCTCCAGATTCTACTGCCGGATGAGAAAGCAGCGGATGAATGGGTGAGGCAGCCCAACGCCGCTTCCTTGTTCAGCGGCCAATCGGCACTCGACCGCATGCTGTCGGGCCAAGTCGCGGACCTTTTCGTGGTCCGGCAGTATCTCGACGCACAGCGGGGCGGATGGGCGTGACAATTCCAATAACCCGCGTGCAGTGGAACGCTTGCTGGCGCATCATCCCTAGCCGATTCCCGCCGGCCCAGCTGTTCGAGCGCATCACAGACGCCGACGACCTTGAAGCAGTCTTCGAACTCGAATCGCTGTCCAATCCCCGTCTGCGCGATGAAGTCGGCGATATTCGGCTCGTCCCTACAAAGGACCGCGTCACCGGCCCTGGCACGAGCATCATCATGGCAGCCTTTACCCATATGAACCCGGAAGGAAGCCGGTTCTCGAACGGCACCTACGGCGTGTTCTATGCGGCAAACGGCCTCGACACCTCCATCGCCGAGTCAAAGCACCACCGCAAGCGGTTCATGCGGGCGACGAGACAGGGCCACATGGAACTTGATATGCGCGTCTACCTGGTTGACCTGGAAGGCAGCCTGCACGACTTGCGCGGCCAACAGTCCACCTATCCCCTCATCTACCAAGACGCCGACTATGCGGCCGGGCAGCATCTGGCCAAGACCTTGCGCAAAGGTGGCTCGGACGGTATCGCTTACGACAGTCTCCGCCGAAGCGGTGGAGAGTGTGTTGCCACCTTCCGACCCCGTCTCCTCTCGAATGCAAAACAGGAACGGCATCTCTGCTATGTATGGGACGGACAGCATATAACCACCGTCTACGAAAAAAGGACCTTGGAGCAATGTGCCGAACTCTGAAAACACGCAATGCTTTTGCGTTCAAGAGGCTATTCAGTCATTCGCCGAAAGTGTTTTTCGACATTTGTCGCGCCGAAATGCAGAACGGAGAACCGGTCAAGTTCCCTTTACTCATTCTTCTTCCATTATGGATGGGCTCCTGAACAAGACACTGGAGCGGATTCGCGGAAGAGACATCGACACCGCTTGGTAGCAAGCATGTTGCAAGCGTACGCTCAACAATAGGTTGCCCCAAATTTTCTGACAAAGCCAGCACTACAGGAATGGCTTCTCGAGGACTCGGTTGACCTCAAAGCCCTCGCAACCGCGCAAGTCATGGCGTCGAACGGTGATCAAGTCGGTATTCATGATTGCACCGTACAAAACTACTCCGACTTCACCGGAAAGGAAAAGACCAACACGCCCACCTCGGGAATGTCGGCCCCAGTGGTAGCGGGGGTAGGATTTGAACCTACGACCTTCGGGTTATGAGCCCGACGAGCTACCAGACTGCTCCACCCCGCAACAGGGACATGGAGTCTACCTTATTTGCAAATCGTGATACAACCCGGTTGTCGGCAAAATGCAGCGAAAAAGCAGCAATGTGGTTTGATGTGCACACCACAGGCGTCAAGGCCCGGTCTGGTGTGCCATCGGATGCCATGACCGGGCCGGAAGATATCTTCGGGAAACACCCCGGTTCAACGGGACGCCGCCCTGCAGTGGAGGGTCGGGGTGCGTCAGGGAACTTTGGAAGGCGCAGGCCCATATGGTCCACCCCGGATTGAAATTCCGATCTCAGAGATGGCCCTGTATTACCGCAATCGTGCCGGCAAAATCTCTTAAAAATCGGACAAATTCTTCGAATATGTTTTCATATTTCCTATTTCTGGAATCAGTGTGTGGACATCCTGCAACCATTTTTCCGATCAGGAATCAGCATCCGGCTGGTATTATCTTAGTGCGGAAATAATGACCGGGTCGACACCATGCTCCAGAGCCAGATCAAGGGCGGTCATCCCGTACTCATCCCTGGCATGGGAGTCCGTCCCGATGGACCGCAAGGCGTCGATGGTAGTGGGGTCCTGAACATATACGGCCAGGTGAAGGGATGTCCTGCCATCCGCAGTTCGTCTGTCCGGGTCGGCCCCGGCAACTGCCAGCGCCTCAATGATGTCCGGACCTGCGGCGCTTGCCGCCGCCAGATGGAGAGGAGTCCGGCCATCCCCGGTTCGCGCATTGGGGTCGGCTCCGGCGGCCTGCAACGCGGTGAGAATGACCGGGTCCCTGGCACAGACTGCCAGGTGAAGGGGGGTCAAACCTACCGTCGTTCGCACATTGGGATTGGCACCCCCGGTTATCAGAGCTACGATAATGTCGGGGTCGGCCGCATTTTCCACCGCGACATGAAGAGGAGTTCGGCTCCTTCCGTCTATCCCATTGGGTTCTGCCCCGCTCGCCCGCAGCGCCGCAATGATGGTGGGGTTGGATGCGTATTTTGCCGCCAGGTGCAAGGGGGTCCAGCGGGTACTGTCCCGGGTGTTGGGGCCAGCCCCGGCATCCAGCAACGCAGTTAGGATGGAGGGGTCCGTCGCGTATTTCGCCGCCAGATGCAAAGGGGCCAAACCACTCTTTGTCTGGGCGTTTGGGTTGGCTCCAGCTGCCAGAAGCTCCATGATGATGGACAAATCGGAGGCGTTGGCTGCCGCGGTATGAAGAGGGGTTCTGCCCACCCTGTCCTGGGCCTCAATATCCGCTCCGGCACCCAGCAAGGCCCGGATCACTGCAGGGTCTTTGGCATATACCGACAAATGGAGGGGGGTTCTGTGGTCCTCATCCCGTGCGTTCGGGTCGACGTTCTTTTTCAGACAGTTTTTCAGATCGGCAATCGACACCCCTCGAAAGAAATCCTCGGTGTTCCAGCCCGAACAATCAGTGGTGGTATCCATTCTTTTCAATAGTCTCCGGATTGCATTCACAGTCAGGGACGGGAAAGCTTACCCTTTCCCCTTTCACATTGAAAGTGAAAGGTTCTACCATTGCGGTCTCCCGTCCGGCATGTCTAGAACAATCCCGGGTTCAACGGCGATGCCGCGGTCAATCCGCCATCCACGGTATAGCACTGGCCTGTGGCAAAAGCGGATTCATCGGATGCCAGCCACACCGCCAGATTCGCAATATCTTCAGGTCGGCCAAACCGCCCGATGGGATGCCGGTTCAATGCATCAGCTTTGGCCCGATCCGGATCACCGGCCACATCGAAGGCCGCGTCCGCCATGCCCGTCATGATCCAGCCCGGAGCAATGGCATTGCATCGGACCCGTGGTCCATGGTCCACTGCGATTGACCGGGTCAGTCCATGCACAAAAGCCTTGGATGCATTGTAAAGACCGAGTCCCCAATCCGCCGTATTGGCAGCAATCGAACCAATATTGATAATCGAGCCTCCCTGAACCATCAGGGGAAGCAATGCACGGCAGGTCATAAATACCCCTTTCGCATTCACTCCCATCACCGCTTCCCAGTCTTCGTCCGTGGTCTCCAGAACCGTTTTCTCTATCTGGACCCCTGCATTGTTGACCAGGATTGACAGCGTACCGGATATTTCCATCACCTGGGCCCGGAGGGCATTGATTTCATTTTGCTTTGAGATATCCGTGGTTGTCCACGCAATCCCCTCTGGCAGGTCATCGGGTCGCGGACCCCGACCACAGGTCATGACACCGGCTCCCTGAGAAGCGAATGCTTCGACAATCGCCCTGCCAATGCCCTGGCGCCCCCCCGTGACCAGCGCCGTTTTACCCTCCAGTCGATTGTTCATGTTGTCAGCATGGACCGGTATGCCTCCAGGACCAGGCCATGGAAATGATGCACCCCCTGTTCGGATTTCCCGGTTCCATTGGGGTTATACACGATTCGCCCCTGAGTGAAGGCAGGGGTTGACATACCACGCTGTACATTTTCCACCAACCAGATGTCTTCGGCCTGGAGGACTTCATCCAGATACCGGATGGCTTCATATTCCTGTGCAGTGGGTTCGGGGTCTTCCAGGAAGAAATCGTAGGTTTCCAGCGTCCGATCGGGACCATGGGGAATGATCTGCATGACGATCATATTGCCTCGGCCCGGGTACCGCATCAGGCAGGTATTCGGCCACAACCACCACACCGCATGATCCCGGACCGTTGCATTGTCCACCGAATACGCGGAATTTGAGGATTTTCCGGCCTCGGCCATATGACTGGAATATATCCCATGAGTGGTGACCCTGTAGGAACTCATATCCACCAGCGTGCAGAAATCCTTGTGCGCGATGGGGCAATGGTAGCATTCCAGAAAATTGTCCACCACATTCTTCCAGTTCGAATGAATATCATAGGTGAGACGGTGGGCAAAAGTCAGCTGCTCCACATCCGGTGCCCAAAAATCCAGTTCATCGGCCAAATCCCCGCTTTGCCGGGACAGTGGAGCCGCTCCGGTATCCAGGTTGACAAACAGGAACCCGCAAAATTCTTCAACCTGTATCCGATCCAGGCAAATCGTATCGATTTCAAAATTAACCAGATGCTCCGTTGCAGGCGCTGCAATGAGCTGGCCATCCAGATTATAGGTCCAGCCATGGTAAGGACACATGATTTTTGAAAGAACCCCTTCCCCGGACAACAACTGCATGGCGCGATGCCTGCAAACATTGCTGAACCCCTGCAACCGACCATCCCCCGTCCTGACCACAAAGATGGGAACACCGCCTACCTCTGCGGCCAGGTACGCACCGTGGTCCCGCAACTTTTCAGTGTGACAAACCCATTGCCATGAACGTCTGATGATTGCGTTCCGGTCAATCTCGCTCCACAGGGATTCCGTATAAGCCTCTGCATTCAGGGAACAGGACTTCTCCGGCACGTCATCGTAACCGATGCTGATGCGTTCTATGTCTGACAGCGATGGACGAATACTCATTGATCAGCGATGAACGTTGTTCACTCTGCACAGAGTATAAAATACGCCTGTCCGGCCTGTTTGACAACATGGTCGTGCTCTGCGCGAAGACACGGTTCCCGCTATCCACCCTGTCAAATCAAACCATTTCTGGCTCTGTCCAGGATTTTTCGGATGCCCAGCCTGCCGACCTGCTCAATATGCAGGCCCTGTACCCGGCCAATGGATAATGGGTCCGTGTTCGGCCCTCGTAATTCGGCGGGTCTGTACGGAACCCAATGGACGTTAGCTGTATGTCTGTTTGCTAACATACAAACAAACACCCTTTGACCGGCCCCCGCGGACCAGGCCCACTACTGTGGTTGGTCGTTCACATACTGACCTTCCTTAACCGTACCATCCGGGAATGTGGTCACCCATTGTCCGTGTTGCTGGCCGTTCACATACGGACCTTCTATAACCGAACCGTCCGGGTTTGTGGTCACCCAATGCCCGTGTTTCTGACCGTTCATATACGGACCTTCCACAACCGAACCGTCCGGGAATGTGGTCACCCATTGTCCGTGTTCCTGGCCGTTCACATACGGACCTTCCATAACCTCACCGTCCGGGAATGTGGTCACCCATTGTCCGTGTGCCAGGCCGTTCACCATCGGACCTTCCATAACCTCACCATCCGGGGATGTGATCATCCATTGTCCGTGTTTCAGGCCGTTCACATACGGACCTTCTGCAACATTACCATTCGGGTATTTGATCACCCATTGTCCGTGTTTCAGGCCGTTCACATACAGACCTTCTTCAACCGTACCGTCCGGGGTTGTGATCACCTCCGCGATTCCGGCCAATGGTGTGATTAATACGGCTACCAGAACCGCCAGTATCTTGATTTTCATTTTGTGCCTCGATGGTTTGGTTGCGACCCCATTATGCAGGAATCCCACCAGACAGGCCGCCAGCCATTGGCCCCTGTACGAACGATATTTACCCTATTAGGGTATGGGTTGCCCCGCGATCGTTCCATATACGGCAATACAGGGGCTCGATTTATCGGCAACCCCCCCTTAATCGTAGATTCTGGACCACCAGGGCGATATCCCTCCCTGGTGGTCCCCCCCTTTCTCCAACCAGTAAGGCCCTGCCAAATTTAAGGTCCTGGACCCCGATTGACATTACCCCCGGGCATGTAACCCCGGCGTTTTCCGGCGAACCTGTCCAAAATGGAACCGGTGGCATGCCGCTTACGACAACGATCCAGCCATTCCGGGGATTGGACGGGCATTGATGTCGCTTGACAACACCTATGCCCCGTCGTTCCGTATTCTTCGGCGCTGCAACAAAACGATCAACGCAAGCAACACGACTGCTGGAATATAAAACACTTCTTTGGGCATCCGCTCAGCCGGGCTGCGAACATCGGCAATCCGCACGGGTTCATCTCCATAAAAGTCAAAGAGTTTCCCGACGGTTTCGAAGAAAGGGGTCCCCGGAAACGGTTCTTCAATGACCGCAAACCCGTCTTCCACGATGACGTTCAAGCCCGCATCGTTCAGCCTTTTTGCGGCTTCCGCAGGTTCGCCCAGAGGAACCAATATGGTGGTGGATGCGATTTCCCCGGTATCAAAATCAGGGCCGCTTACCACCATTGTCAGGACACCATCCGGTGTCGCCTGCCCGACGACTTCATATACTTTGCTGGGCTCGCTACTGATATAGGGGGATGAAACCTGATCAAGCCAGTACCCGGGCCTGAACAGCGTAAACGCGATCAGCAACAGCAGTGCCGATTCCCACTTCCGGTTACGCGTGAACAGGTACCCCTGTGTTGCCGACGCAAACAACATCATCGCGATAACCGCTATGACGAAGATAAATATTGCCTTTAGGGGGGAAACATCAATGAGCAGCAATTCAGTATTGAAAATGAACAGGAATGGCAATAGAGCCGTCCGGATATCGTAGGCAAACCCCTGGATACCGGTCTTGATCGGGTCACCCTTGGAGATCGCTGCCGCTGCAAACGCAGCCAACCCCACTGGCGGCGTGTCATCCGCCAGAATACCGAAATAAAATACAAACAAATGAACGGCGATGAGCGGGACGAGCAGCCCGTTTGCCGCCCCCAGTGTAATGATGACCGGTGCCATCAGCGATGAAACCACAATATAGTTGGCCGTCGTGGGCAATCCCATGCCCAGGATCAGGCTCATGACGGCCACCAGCAGTAGCATGACAATGAGGTATCCGCCGGAGAGGAATTCAACAAACTCCCCGACCACCTGATGGGCCCCTGTCAATGAAATCGTACCCACGATAATCCCGGCCGCACCGGTGGCTACAGAAATACTGATCATATTGCGCGACCCGGCCATCATCCCCTGCACCCAGTCACAGACACCAACCTTGAACGCCTTGCCATACTCACCGGACCCCCTCATAAATGCTTTCACGGGATGCTGGGTAATCGTCACAATGATCATCGCAATGGCCGCCCAAAACGCCGACAACGCAGGGGAAAGGCGTTCGATAACGATACTCCAGATCAGGATGACAATCGGCAAAATGTAATACAACCCGGTAATCGCGGTTTTCCCCGCGTGGGGCAACTCGGTAATCGGCGCATCTGGATCATCCACCACCAGGTCAGGGATTTTCGAGGCGAGTTTGAGCAGGTACAGGTAAAACAGGATACAACCCACTGCAACGATATAGAACGCCGCGTCGGGTGCAACCACCTTGATCCACCCCAGTCCAAAGTAAACGATGATGCCGAGCAGTCCAATGCCAATAAATCCACCCAGAAAACCCATCATTTTCCGAACAAACGTAAGCGAAGACGGGGGTTTGGGCAATCCCTGCAAATTCATCTTCATCGCTTCAAGATGAACGATATAAAACAGCGCAATATACGAAACCAGGGCCGGTACCAGCGCATGTTTAAGAATTTCCTGGTAGCTGATTCCCGTAAACTCGGCAATCAGGAATGCCGCCGCTCCCATAACCGGCGGCGTGAGTTGTCCGTTGGTGGATGAAGCCACTTCCACCGCACCGGCCTTTTCCGGAGAAAAACCGGTACGTTTCATCAGGGGGATGGTAAAGGTTCCAGTGGTAACCGTGTTGGCAATGGATGAACCGGAATACATCCCGCTCAGTGCAGAAGCCACCACGGCGGCCTTGGCAGGCCCGCCACGCAAATGCCCCAACAATGCAAAAGCAATTTTTATGAAAAAATTTCCGGCACCTGCTTTTTCCAGGATGGAACCGAACAGCACAAACAGGAATATCAGGGTCGCGGATACTCCCAGGGCAACCCCAAACACACCTTCGTTCTGCATCCAGAAATGCCACATCGCCTTGCCATAGGAAGCCCCTTTCCACTGGATGGCTTCCGGCATCCAGTCGGCATTGCCAAAAAAGACATAACTGACAAAAACACTGGCGACGATGAGCAACGGCAATCCCAGGGAACGGTAGACCGTAATGCCCAGAATCAGCATCCCGATGGTGGACGCAACCAGGTCTGCCGTAGTAGGAAGCCCTGCACGAACGGCAATTTCGTTTCGCAACACCACGATATACAGACAACAGGCCACCCCGGCAATGGCCAGTATCCAGTCATACCAGGGAATTCGGTCCCTCGGGCTGGATTTCAGCAGGGGGAAAGCCAGGGTTGCCAGGAAAAACCCGAATGCGAGATGGATCAACCGCGCATTGGAATTGGTGACGATGACGCTGATACCGGTTACATCCGTCAGCCAGAACGGCAGATTTGAAGCGATATACAACTGAAACAATGCCCAGACAAACGCTACATATGCAATGAGCTTGCCTTCCCAGCCCGCAGGATTGCGCCCCCCGGTATCTACGGTTGAAAATTCTTCCAGATTGTCCTGGGAATCATTGTTTTCTGCCATCGGTACCTCTCTTTAAGCTGTCGGGTTTTTCCATCGCGCAAACCCTGGCCGCCAAAATGCGGTCTAACAATTGTAAAGAGGGCAGGCTGAGCTCCAGCCTGCCCTGATTGCGCTGCGGATTACAGCCAACCCCGTTCTTTATAGTATTTTTCTGCGCCAGGGTGAAGTGGGGCGGACAGGGAATCGGAAATCATTTCCGTTTCACTCAGGTTGCCAAAAGCCGGGTGCAGTTTCTTGAAATCCTCGAAATTTTCAAATACTGCCTTGACCACTACATAGACCACGTCGTCCGGCACATCGGCACTGCTGACAAAAGTCGCGCCCACCCCGAAGGTGACAATGTCGGATTCATTGTTGTACATGCCGGCGGGAATGGTCGCAGTACGGTAATACGGGTTGTCCGCAACCAGCTTGTCGATGGCTTCGCCTTCAACGCTCACCAGATGGGCATCACAGGTTGCCAACGATTCCTGGGTCAGGGCGGAAGGGTGACCAACCAGCCAGAAATAGGCATCGATCTTGCCATCGCAAACCGCCTGTCCGGTTTCCGCGGACTTCATTTCAGCTGCCAGCTTAAGGTCGCTGCGCTCCCATCCCAGGGCGGCTTCAATGACTTCCCAGGTACCACGTGTGCCGGATCCGGGATTGCCGATGTTGAGCCGCTTGCCCTTGGCATCGGTCAGGGTATTGATGCCGGAAGAATCACTGGCAATCACGGTAACGGGCTCCGGATGAACCGAAAACACGGCACGCAGGTTTTCAAATGCACCCTGGTCTTCAAATTTTGATGTCCCATGGAAGGCATGGTACTGCCAGTCGGACTGGGCCACGCCGAATTCAAGTTCCCCGGAACGGATGGTATTGATATTGTAGATGGAACCACCGGTAGACTCGGCAGAGCAGCGAATGCCGTGCTCTTTTCGATTCTTGTTGACGAGTCGGCAGATCGCTCCACCGGTTGGATAGTAAACGCCGGTGACTCCACCGGTGCCGATGGAAATGAACTGTTGCTCAGCGGATGCAGTGCCTGCATAGGCAAATACACCAAACAACACCCCGGATAATAAGGTTGAAAATAGTTTTTTCATTGATTCTCTCTCTCAGTAGAATTCATCGATTGTCTGAATGTTATCGATTGTCTGAATGTTATCGATTGTCTGAATGTTAATGTTGGACATCACCCGTCTTTCACAAAGCACCCACAGCAGAACAGGTATCGGAATAAAGGTCAGAAAGCCAAATGAAGCCTGATCTGCACTACCTTGCCCTTCGGGCTTTACAATAGCATACCGGAATCCACTTCAGATTGCATCACCCTGAAAATCCGTATTCCCTGCTTTTCACCCTGTGGTTTTGCTGGAAAAAAGGTATACTTGGCGCATCGCATTCGACGCCGGGAAAAGCGGATACCCGGGATGGCATGATTGGTCAAATTCCATGTTCACCGGGTATCGCCGGACGGATTTTTCCGGTCGCCAACCAGATAACCTGACAGACCGGCCAGGGTTCTGGCACGGCACAAGAAAATCACCATGGGATATATTTTTCATCGAGATATTCAGCAGGAACTGCCCCGGGCGGTAAAGGGGAATGGGGTCTACATCATCGACCATCAGGGCAAACAATATCTCGATGCCTGTGGCGGTGCTGCGGTATCATGTCTCGGGCACAGCAACTCCGAGATCATGGAGGCGGTCCACACCCAGATCCGTGAATTGCCCTATGCCCATACCCGTTTCTTTACCACGGATGTGGCGGAAGAACTGGCTGAACTGCTGGCGAACCGCACGGGGGGTGCCCTGGACAAAGTGTACTTTCTTTGCGGTGGCTCGGAAGCGATTGAGACCGCAATGAAAATGGCACGGCAATACTTTGTCGAGATCGGCGAACCTGAACGGGAATTGTTTGTTTCCCGGCGGCAAAGCTACCACGGCAACACCATCGCCTCCCTGTCAGTGGGCGGCAACCGGTGGCGTCGTCAGATCTACACGCCCATTCTCAACCGTTCACATCATATCTCACCCTGTTACGCCTATCGCGACCAAACGGGCCGGGAATCCGAACAAGAGTATGGATTGCGAGTGGCCAACGAACTGGAACAGGTCATTGAACAGCAGGGACCGAACCGGGTCATTGCGTTCATTGCCGAAACCGTGGTGGGAGCCACAGCGGGAGCCCTGACAGCGGTACCTGGATATTTCAAGCGGGTTCGGGAGATTTGCGACCACTACGGTGTGTTACTGATCCTGGACGAAATCATGTGCGGCATGGGCCGGACCGGCCGTTACCATGCATTCGAGGATGAAGGCATCCTTCCCGACATGATGACCGTGGGGAAAGGCCTCGGTGGCGGTTATCAGGCCATGGCCGCAACCCTGGTCGGACAAAAGATATTCGAAGCCATTCGTGAAGGCAGCGGCAACTTCCAGCATGGACACACCTATGTGGGCCATCCCAGCGGCGCCGCCTGTGCACTGGCCGTGCAAAAGTACATGGACAGTCATCACCTTCTTGACAATGTACGAACCCGCAGCAGCGAATTGTTTTCAGCGTTGGGGCACCGGTTTTCTGAGCACCCGAATATTGGCGATATCCGGGGACGGGGACTATTCGTGGGCATTGAACTGGTTGAAGACCGGACCACCAAACAACCTTTCAGCCCCGACCTGAAGCTGGATAATGCCATCTGGAAAGTCGCCATGGACAATGGCCTCATGGTCTATCCCAATGCAGGCACCATTGATGGAAAACTGGGGTACCACATCCTGCTTGCTCCGCCGTTTATCCTTGAATCCATCCATGTTGAGGAAATGGTGGATAAACTGGATCAAACCATCCACACGGTACTGCAGTAGAAACCGAAACCGGGAGGATGCCCCCACGACGCAGTGAATCCCGCAGGGCGATGTGCCCGACGATTTCACCCCGAATCCCGTTAATTATTGGATCAGGCAATCCATCTTCCATGATCTTTTCATCTGTCACGTTGGAGATACAATCCCCAAGCGTATTCCTGCACCTCTTCTTTTCTACCCGCACCAAAACAACATGACCCTACCCTCCCAGGCTAAAACCGTGATTATCGGCGGCGGTGTGATGGGTTGCTCCCTGGCCTATCATCTGTGCAAAGAAGGGGAAACAGACGTCATCCTCCTTGAAAAAGGGGAACTGACGTCCGGGTCCACCTGGCACGCAGCGGGGCAGATTACCCACTCCGTCAGCCACTATGGCCTGGCAAAAATGGCAGCGTACGGCACCGAACTCTACCCGAGGCTGGAGAAGGAAACCGGGCAGTCCTGCAGCTGGCATCCCAGTGGAAGCCTGCGGGTCGCCTATGAAGAAGCGGAAGTGGACTGGTTGCACTATACCTGGTCCATTGGCAAGGGACTGGGGCATACGATGGAAATCGTGGGTCCCGAACGCATCCGGGAATTGCATCCATTTTACAATCTGGAGGGTATCCGGTCGGCGTTGCATACCCGCGGCGATGGCCATGTTGACCCAGCCGGTGTCACCTTCGCCCTGGCCAAAGGCGCCCGGATAATGGGAGGGAAAGTAGTCCGGCACAATCGCGTCACAGGCATTACTGCGAAACCGAACGGAGAATTCACCGTGCATACACAACAGGGGGACATCCGTACGGAACGGGTTGTGAATGCAGGGGGGACCTATGCCCGGCAAATTGGGAAGTGGGTCGGCCTTGACCTTCCCATCGCCAATATGCTTCATCACTACCTGGTCACCGACACGGTTCCCGAATTCCTCGATCTGGACAGTGAATTGCCGGTGGTCCGGGATGACCGGAAAGTGTCCGGTTATATCCGCATGGAACAGAAATCCGGGTTGATCGGCATTTACGAAAAGGCCAATGCGGCCACGGTGTGGGACCATGGAACCCCCTGGGAATCGGAAAACGAACTGTTTGAGGCCGACTATGACCGGATTGCACCCTGGCTGGAAAATGCCATGGAGCGAATGCCGGTATTCGCCCACCTCGGAATCAAACGGGTCGTGCATGGTGCCATCACCCATCCGCCAGACGGAAATATGCTGCTTGGGCCATCCGGTATCCGGAATTTCTGGCTGTGCTGTGGTTCCCAGGTGGGCATTGCATGGGGACCGGGGGCCGGCAAGTATCTGGCCCAATGGATGATCCATGGTGCCGCCGACATCTCCATGGCCAGTTTTGATCCAAGACGGTTTGGAGCGAACATCGACGAGGTCTACCGCATTGAAAAGGCAAAGGAGGATTACCTGCTCCGGCATGAAATTCCATTCCCGGCCATGGACCGGCCCGGCTGCCGCCCGTCCCATTCCAGGCTTTCGCCCCTGTATGCGGTCCTGCAGGAAAAAGGGGCGGTTTACCAGGACATCTGCGGTTGGGAAAGACCTTACTGGTATGCGGTGGATGGAATGCCACAAAAGCATGTGGAAAGTTTTTCCCGGACCCGGCTTCACGGGATTGTCGGCAACGAAGTCCGGGGATTGAGGCAGCATGCCGGAATCGCGGACCTGACCGCATTTGCAAAACTGGAGATCTCGGGAGGGGATGCGGAAAATTACCTGGCCCGGGTATCATCCAATGGGTTGCCGAACCAGATTGGCAGTATCACCCTGACGTATTTCATCCTGGAAAACGGCCGGATCGAAGGCGAAGCCACACTGGCGAAACTGGGGAAGGATCACTATTACCTGGTGTATGCCGCCACCCGGGAGGCATCCCTCATGAACTGGCTCGAAACACAGGTCCGCCCGGAGGAATCCGTTTTCATCCGGAACCGATCCCGCGACTATGGCGTCCTCATGCTTGCCGGGCCCGCTTCCAGAACGATTCTCGGTGAATGCACCACCGCGGAACTGGGCAACACCGATTTTAGATGGTTGTCCGTCCGGCACATAACCGTTGCCAGTGTAGAGAATGTTCGTGCCATGCGGGTCACCTATACCGGTGAACTGGGCTGGGAACTGCATATCCCCATTGATCACATGTTGAAGGTATACACCGCCCTGGTGGAAACGGAAGCCGGCAAAGGCCTCGTTCATCTGGGTTCCGCCGCATTGAATTCCCTGCGAATGGAAAAGGCATACCGCTCAGGAAGTGAAATCACCAATGAAGTCACCCTGGCCGAAGCCAGCCTCCTGCGGTTTTCCCGAAAAACCGGATTCCAGGGCGCAAAGTGGTCCACAGCTCCGGCTACCAGATGGCGATTGGTCTACCTGAAACTGGACGAACCCGTCGACCAGGCCCCCCAGGCAGACCCCCTGGGCTCAGAAACCATCTGGTACAATGGGACTCCTGTGGGCCATGTCTCTTCTGGAGGCTATGGCTACGGCATTGGCCACTATCTTGCCTTCGGATACGTGGCGGTCGACATTGCGAATCCGGGTACAGAGGTGAAAATATCCGTTCTGGGCAGCCCCCGCCGGGCAGTCATTCTGGAAGATGCCGTATGGGATGCCGGGAATACCCGGCCCCGATCCAACCACTGACCACCCGGTCATCAGGAGCCTCCATTCATGGCACCATGCCGAGTATCGCTCTGGCTGGACAAATCCAGTAACATGGAAAACTCCAATTATTCACAAGAAGACATGAACCATGGACAAAGAGCGATTTGAACTGGGCCTGGCACAACGTAAAGGCACCCTGGGTGCAAGATATGTTGAAAAAAATCTTGCCGCGGCCGATGAATTCACCCGACCCTTTCAGGAAATGATGACCGAATGGTGCTGGGGATTTGGCTGGGGGGACGAGTGTATTGACCGAAAAACCCGGTCCATGATGAACCTGGCAATGATCGGTGCCCTGGGCAAAATGCATGAATGGGAAATCCACTGCCGCGGGGCCATCAACAACGGGGTCACCCCAGAACAGATTCGGGGGGTCATCCATGTTGTTGCCATTTACTGCGGGGTTCCCCAGTCCCTGGAATGTTTCCGTGTCGCTCGAAAGGTGCTGGAAGAGGAGGGCCTGCTTCCGCAACCCGGCGCGTAACCAGTCGGTCATTCCGGTCACCCTGTACCACCGAAGGACGGCCGCTTATCCCCGGGGCGACACTGCCCGTTTCCCGGCACCCGGAATTCAGGTGGACTGTTCCGGGGTATCGCCGAGGAGATACCGTGGACCGGGACCGGATTTCCCGGCCCGGTCATCGGCGTTGTACAGGGCACATCGTTCCAGGGACAGACAACCGCATCCAATGCACCCGGACAGCTTCTCACGCAGTTGCCGGAGACGGTCAATCCGGCGGTCCAGTTGATCCCGCCACTGCCCGGACAGCCTTTCCCAGTCTCCCCGGGTGGGGGTGCGCTGGTCCGGAAGCGTTCCCAGGGCCTCGCCAATCTCCCTCAGGCTCAGCCCCAGGCCCTGGGCAACCTGGATCACGGATATTTTCCGCAGCATGGCCCGGGGGTAATACCGGTGATTGCTCCGGCTCCGGACGGATTGAATCAGTCCCCGGGTTTCATAAAACCGCAATGCCGAGGCCGCGACACCGGTCCGGCGCGACACCTCGCCGATGCTCAGGAAGGTTTCCCCAGGGGGCATGGATTCTTGTCTCCCATTGTGAAATGAAGGCTTGACTTAAAGTTTACTTTAACCTGTAGACTGCCCTGAATCAATCTACCGACCCGAATTGAACCCGTGAACAACCCCCAACCCATTGAAAAACCCGACCCAACCTGGGTGAAGGCATCCTCCCTGACCGCCCTGAAAAAGAAAAGTCCCTTGGTATGCCGGCTTTTTGGAAAACAGATTGTCCTGTTTCATACCGAAAACGGAATCCGCGCCTGCAATAACCGATGTCCCCACGAAGGGTATCCGCTGGCAGAGGGCAACCTTTCCAGCGAGTGCACGCTGACCTGCAATTGGCACAACTGGAAATTTGACCTGCGGACTGGCTCCAATCTGTATGGCGGCGATCAGCTGAGAATCTACCCGGTAGAAACAAGGGGGGATGAAGTCTGGATCAATGTCTCCGACCCGCCCTATGAAGACCGATACCAGAGCGTGACTGAAAATCTGAAAATGGCGTTTGAGGACCATGGATATGATCGGCTCGCCAGGGAAATTGCCCGGCTGATACACCTGGGGGGGGACCCGCTGGACGGGTTGCGCCTGGCCATCCAGTGGTCCTATCAAAAAATGGAATTTGGCTGGACCCATGCCTATGCCGGGATGGCCGATTGGCTGGTCATTTTCGACCGGCACCACGAAAATGAAGAAGTGCAACTGGTCTGCCTGCTCGAAAGCGTGGCCCATGCCGCGTTTGATGTCCTCAGAGAAAAAGATTACCCGTTTACCGAACGCATCCGGCCTTTTCATGAAACCGGATTTCTTCGTGCAATCGAAGAGGAAAATCAGGATCTTGCAGTTTCCATGGTCCGCGGTGGCTTGCGGGATGGTCTGAAATTCGATGATTTTGAGCCTCTGCTCACCCGGGCGGCCCTCGCACATTACAATGACTTTGGACACTCCCTGATCTACGTCACCAAGCTCGGTGCATTGGTTCACCGACTCGGCGACACCGTGCTGGAGCCGCTTCTGCTTTCTTTGGTCAGGGAAATTGTTTATGCAACCAGGGAGGACAGGATTCCTGAATTTCGGGGATATACCAGCGCACTGGACCGCTGGGGAACCGGGACCAATATGAATCCAATGGCCCGGAACTGGCACCGCAAGGGGATCCGTTCGGCCCTGGAAGCAACCGTCGACTGCAGTTGCGCGGCCCCTGGAATCATTTACGAGAAACTGTTGCTGGCCAACGCGGTGAACCTGCTGAGCTTTGACATTTCCCAACAGGACAAGGTGAAAGTCCCGGCATCAGGCAATGTAGGCTGGCTCAGCTTTTCCCATGGGCTGACCTTCGCCAACGCCGTCCGCAAACAATGTACCCGATTCCCTGAATTATGGCCTCAGGGTCTGTTGCAGATGGCCTGCTTCAGCGGCCGGAACGCCGCCTTCACCACCCCTGAATACGAACTGGACCGCTGGACTTCGGGGGATCCGAAACAGGATATTCGCAACCTCACCGACCGGATTATCGATCACGGCCAGGGCGAATATATCGTCTCGGTCCACTTGCTGAAAACTGCCCTGGCGGTGGCGGAAGAAGCGGAAAATCTGACCACCGGAAAGGCGGTCTATTTAACGGCCGCCCTGACAAGATTCATGTGTTCGCCATTGCGACGAAAGCAAACCCTGCGAACGGCCTACCAGTCCATTCACTTTGTCCGTAAGGACTGACGGGCCGGGCCGCTGTACGAAATACGGGCTATTCAACAATAATGACCTGACCCGTAATGACCCCTTCCAGGCTTTTGCAGTATGCCAGGCCAACATGTACGGACGATACCGGCCGATGCCCGGGGAAAAAACCATCATATTTTTCGGCGGAAACATCCAGTACGGTTGCACTGACGGTATTGATACGGATATTTCTCGGCATCTCCACGGCGGCACCCAGTACAAATGAATCAATGGCACCATTGGCCGCCGCACCCGCAGCCCCCCCTTTTATGGGGTCACGATTCAGGATTCCGCTGGTCAGGGTAAACGACCCACCATCCTCCAGATAGGCCAGCCCTTCGAGCACCAGATTAACCTGGGGGAGCACTTTGTGGTAAATCCCTTTCATGAACTGGTCCTCCGTCATCCCCTGCACCGCCCCGAAGTGGCCATGTCCCACTGCACTGATGACGCCGCCGACCCGGCCGGCCTGTGCATACATGGCCTGGATGCTGCCCCGGTCATTGACATCCGCACGGATGTCACCGCTGCTCCGTCCTACCGCAATCACTTCGTGACGGTCACCCAGGGCATTCATCACAGCGCGACCCACCGCACCGGATGCCCCCACTACAATTACTTTCATTTCAGACCTCTATAGAAATGGAAAATGAACGGCCATGGTACCAGATGTCCCCGTACTTCGGAGGCCGGATTCAGTATACTACCCGCAAAGTCCATCGGCTGCCATGTTGAAAATCACCTGCCCGGTTCCCATTCTCCCCAAATACCAGTTTACCGTGGTTTTGGCAGTGATGGTGCTCGCCGGTTCAGTGAGCATTATGTCAACAGACCTGTATGCCCCCAGTCTTCCCCACATTACGGACGTATTTCACACCACCCCCGAGCTGGTCAAACTGACCATCAGCCTCAATTTGATGGTCTATGGGGTAGCCCAGTTATTCTATGGACCGTTGAGTGACCGGTTTGGCCGGCGGCCGGTATTATTGTGGTCAGTCATCCTTTTTTCCCTTGCAAGTGCCGCAGCCGGGTTCGCCCGGAGCATTGACCAGTTAATCCTCGCGAGAATTCTTCAGGGGATTTTTGCTTCAGCCGAAGTGGTCATTTGCCTCTCCGTGTTCAAGGACCTGTTTACCGAGCTGCAGCAGGTCAAGGCATTTGCCATTTATGGAATGGCCATTGCACTGGCTCCGTGCATCGCGCCCATTGCAGGGGGGTATATTCATGTTCTTTTCGGTTGGGAATATAATTTTTACCTGGTGGCCGTTCTTGGCATGGTCACCGCTGGCCTGATCTTCGTTCTGATACACGAGACGACCCGACCCGATTCCACCGCGCTTCGTATCCAATCCATTGCAAAGGGCTATTGGTCTGTCTTCTCAAACCGGACCTTCATGGTTCACGGTGCATTGGCGGGAGTCGCTCTTGGCCTGATCTATGCCTTTGTCGTCGGCGCACCCTTTATTCTCATTGACCATTTTGGTATTGCCGTTGACCATTTTGGATATTACCAGGCGGCGATCGTGATTGCTTACTTCCTCGGCAGCATGCTATCCACCCGATTGATCGATTCTTGGCGTCCCATGAACCTGCTGAATCTGGGGTTGTGTTTTACCCTCTTGGGAGCGTTCCTCGTGGCTGGACTCGTTTTCCTCCAGGGACGGCTGTCACCGAATTCTCTGACCCTGGCGTACATGATCATCGGTTTCGGCCTGGGCCCGGTTTTTGCGGTGGTCCCTTCCAAGGCCCTGGCCTCCATTGAAAAATCCGCAGGAAGTGCCGCCGCCGCTTTTGGTGCCATGGAGGTGGGAATATCGGGTTTGATTGCAGGCCTGGTCAGCCTGTTTCATGACGACACCCCCGGGCCCTTTGGCCTGATCATCGGCATAACTGCCATACTCGGCCTGATTCTCGGCTATTGTTCCAACCGGCTGGACCACCGAAAACCTCCGCCTGGGGCAGGCTCAGGGTGATCGGTGGATGTTCAGTACCCGAGAGCCAATCCCTTCGTTGCCAATATACCCCGCCTGCCTGATTTCCCGAATCGAGAATCCATGCAGTCCCGCCTCCGCATGGACGGCTGTAGCCAGGCCCAGCTCCTCCCAGGCTGCACCATTGACCGTAATGACGCAGGTCCCACCCGGAACAACACAGCCAATCACATGGTGCATGTCCGAAATCTTCGGCGTGGCATATGAAAACAACCCGACACAAATGAGCGCATCATAGCGTGGGTTCGGGTCAACGGCTTCCGTGAAATCCTGTTTCCACAGAGACCTGTAGACCTTTCTTTTTGCCGCGATTGCGAGCATTTCCCGGGAAAAATCGGCCCCGTGAAGGTTTTCGTATCCGAGTGACTGCAGATATTTCCCCACCAGCCCGGTGCCGCAGGCAGCATCCAGTATCCGTGCGGACCGATCCGCTACCGCCTCGGCAAAGATATCACCGGCCTCGGTGTGTGCCACATATCCAAGGTCATCCACAAGGTCCGCTTCGTAGGACGACGCCCATTGGTCATAATGTGCTTCCTTGTCACCCGTCTGGCGATACACTGCAGCCAGACGATCATCAAACTGGCTTAAATCGGGGGTCGGCCGGCTTTTGCCCCCTCCCCGCTTCAGGACATCATCGGCCATGTATCCGCCACTTTATATCCCCCCGGCCACGGATCATCCGGATCCAGGGTATATTGGAACAACCCGGTTATCCATGCGCGACCGGTCAATGCCGGCACAATGGCCGGGGTATTCATTACGGTGGTTTCCTCCAGGATCCGGCAATCAAACCGGGAATCAATAATGGAACGTCCTGTCATCCTGTCTCCGGTTTTAAGCAGCCCCCTGGCATGCAGGACGGCCAGCCGTGCTGAACACCCGGTACCGCAGGGTGAGCGGTCCAGTTTTCCCGGTTGGACCACCACTGCATTTTTACTGACCGCAACACCGCCTTCCTCCGATAAAGGCATCGCAAACTGGGTAAAGGAGATATGCGACCATTCCTTGTTTTCCGGATGAACAAAACCCAGCTGTTCGTTCGCAGCCCGCGTAATCTTCCTGCCCGACTCCACCAGATCCTTGGCCGCATCCGGTACGATTGCGAGCCCAATGTCTTGCGGATTGACCATGACAAAACTGTCACCGCCATAAGCCGTGTCCACCGTCAGTGTCCCGAGACCCTCGACTTCCAGCACGGCATCGAGCTGATCGGCAAAGGAGGGGACGTTGGTGATCGTGACCCGGCGGGCCTTGCCTTCCCGGCACTCGACCCGCGCCTTCACAACCCCCGCAGGGGCTTCAATCCACAAATCCGTGCAGGGCTCCACCATTTCCACCATCCCTGTATCCACCAGAACCGTGGCGACACACATGGCGTTGGATCCGGACATGGGCGGCGTATCTTCGGGCTCCATGACGATCCATCCGGTATGGGCACTGGGATTCTTTGCCGGCACCAGCAGGTTGACATGCCCGTAGACTCCCCCGCGTGGCTCATTGAGAACAAAGTTTCGCAAGGCGGTATCCTGTGCAATGAAACGGGACTGCTCCCAGATGGTATCCCCCGGAGGAGGAGAAACCCCTCCTACAATGACGTTCCCCACTTCCCCTTCTGCATGGCAACCCACCACATGAACAACCCTGGTTGATCTCATTTCACCACCCCCCGTTCCCTGGCAAACTGTTTTCGAACGGGGTCGGATCATCCGGAAACCGCCATCGATTCCAGACGTTCGTTACCGTGCAGATATCCATCGGCAACCTCAGTTGATATTGAAGTGCATGGACAGGTAATCCACGATCACGGTCCGTTCCGGTTCAGGCAGCACCGGCAGTCCCTGTTCTTCCGTCATCCAGTCGATCACTTCCTCCCAGCTTTCCCGGGACAACCCCTGTTGTTTGACGATAGCAAGGGAGTGGCAGGCATTGCAGGTATACCCCGTGAGGTCCCGGCCGGGACCTTCGGGCCAATCCGGACCAAATGGGTCAACCGGACCATTGCTGTCATGGGCTTCACCCTGGCCGGATGGCTTCCCCTGGTTTTCCTGCTGGAGGATGAACCAGGCAAGCAAATCCGCCCGGTGGGCGGGGTCTCCCAATCCCGGAAATATCATTTTTGTCCCGGGTACGAATTCCCCGGGAGATCCCAGAAACGCATCCAGCCGTTCCACGGACCATTTCCCCGGCAATTGCGACAGCGCAATGGAATAGTCGTACGTATCAACCGAAGCGATCTCACGGTCTATGATATTCCAGAGATTGGGGCCGATCCGATGGGGTTCCCCCTCATTCACTGTGTGACAGGCCAGGCACTGAAAAAAAACCGATTCTCCATTGCCCGGATCCGCATCCTGAACCCTTTCAATCAGGGCGGTGTTCTCCGCACTGCCCGACACGGACGCAATGACCAGTCCAACAACGCAAAGAAACCTCCGCATGTCACAGACTGTAAGCCCTGCCTTCCGTTCCGGTGTTCAACCAACGGTGACCGAAATCCGGTGCATACTGTTATTCAGATAACCCTTGGGATTCCAGTTGATGGCAAAAGGCTGCATGGTGAGAGCATCATCTGTTGCCCGTGCCCAGATTTCATAATACCCTTTTCCGGGAAAAGCCAGGTCCGCGCTCCACCGCTGCCACGAGTAGGGATTGGGCGGCGCCTGAAGGTCCGCCTGGACCCAGCTTGCCCCGAAGTCGATAGAAACATGCATTTCTGAAACGGTACGGTCCCCAGCCCAGGCATGACCCGAGACGGACATCCTGTCGGAATCAATCCGACTGCCGGATTCCATGGATGTGATCAGGGATTTCACCGGCATGGACTCGATAATCCGGAAATCCTCTTCGGGAACCTTGGTACCCGGGGCAACATTGTACCGGGGGACACGATAGGCTTTCCCGGTCATTTTGGGCCCGTCATGAACGACATCGCGCAGTTGTATGCGTTTCAACCATTTTTGCGATGTCGACCCCGGCCAGCCGGGACAGACTGTCCGCACCGGAAAACCGTGCATCGCGGGAATGGGTTCCCCATTCATCGCAAAGGCAATCAGGCTGTTTTCTTCCATTGCCTTGCCAATGGGGACACCTCTGGAGATGGGCAGCTTGTCCGGGTCCCCGGAAAGATGTCCATCCGCACTGTAGTGAGCCGTATACACCGCATTGTCCCTGACCCCGGCAGCAGCCAGCACATCCCGGTACCGGACCCCGGTCCACTCGGCATTGCCGATGGCCCCCACTGTCCACTGGTTCCCTTTTGCCGGTGGATTAAATGCGGCACGCCCGTTTCCGCCGCATTCGACCTGCAGTTTCAGGCTCACCGTATCAAATTTGTTTTTCAGGTCATCCAGTGTCAGGGTGAGGGGGTTATCCACTTCCCCGTCCACCGTAAGGGTCCAGCCGGTTGCATCCATATTGGTGGCCATGTCAGGCACAATGCCATTGTTGCGGACGAAATGTCGTGAATTCGGGGTCACATCATCGTCCAGAAGGTGTGCAGGCGTTTCCGCATTCACCGGCCGGTCATTCAAAACCGATAACCCGTCTTTCCCGGCGATAACAAAATCCGACAGGTCATCGGCAAGGGCTGCGGGAATGAGTCCGGCGGGCATTTTGTCTGCATAGGGAATGGTGCTGCCGACCACGGTTCCCATGGCAACCAGCCCTGCTCCTTTGAGAAATCCACGTCGGTTTGTGTTGCTGATTCGACCAAATACCAGCCGGTCAGCCTTCTCCGGATCGTCCTGATACAATTCACAGATTCCCCTTTCAAGTTTGCTTTTTGGCATCTTTACTCTCCTCGTGAGAATGGTTATCGAACTGCCACAGCATACCATGAGTTCAGAAAAAGACCATGGTGTTTTCCGCCCCCGAACCCCCTCCACGAGCCTGAAGGACACCATTTCTTCGCCGCGATGGCCGTCTCATCCGGAAAAACGGGTCAACGCTTGATCGCGACCACCAGGTCCATCACGTTTGTCCCCGTGGGACCCGAAACATACAGACCACCTGCTTTCTGAAGAAAGGAGCCCGCATCTGCCCGGGACAGCGCAGCCTGTGCTCCTTCATGGGCGGCAAAGGTTTGCCCGTCGACAATGCCCCCGGCGGCATTGGTCATCCCATCGGTTCCATCGGTACCCGCGCACAGTGCCACAATATTCCCGCACCCGGATATTTCCCGGGCCAACAACAATGCCAGATGCTGATTGCGTCCACCCATGCCCGGATTGTCCGGCAACACCACCGTGGGCTCCCCGCCCCACAGATAGACCCCTGCTTTCCCTTCACGCAATTCCAGAGCCATTTTTTTCGCCGCCCCCTCGATCTCCCGGTTAAGAACCATTTCATTCTTCACAACGTCAAAACCGGCCTGCTCAGCAAATTCACCGGCTGCATTTCTCGCCGTATCATTGGATGCAATAATTTCACAATGATACCGATGGGCCGGAAGGGGAGACAGCCCGCCCGTGGGAACCGATGCACATTCAACCCATGACTGCAGGGCATCCGGAAGCTCCATCTCTTCTGTCAGCCCGGACCGACGGGCCCCGATTCCCGAACCAATAACTTCGATATGGTCCGAAGGCACATCGGATATGGCATACACATGCACCTGCTTCCCTGTGAAATATGACAACAGTTTTCCACCCTTGATGGCGGATATCCGGGTTCGCACACGGTTGATTTCATCAATGGCATACCCCTGCGAAACCAGAAACTCATTGATTTGCTGCAGTGCTGCAATATCCAGGTCGCCGGGAAGGGATTCCAGCAGTGCGGAGGCCCCCCCGGAGACCAGCACCACCAGTTCCTCGTTTTCCGGAACAGCGCGTACAAATGAGATGGCCCGCTCACCGGCCAGCAGACTGTTTCGGTCCGGGATGGGGTGCCCCGCCTCGATCATCTCGGCCCCGGGGAGATTGGCTTGGGAATGGACATGTCCGTACTTGGTCACAAGCAGCACATTGGCGGAAGGAGATAAAAAGGGAGCCGCGCCGGCGACCATGGCACTGGAGGCTTTGCCAACGGCCAGCACATTGGACACGTTCGAAAGACCGCGGTGACCCATTGCAGCCCCGGTCACGACATCGCCCCTGACCTGGGCGACACCAGCCAGCCAGATATCCACTGCATCCTGTTTTTCCCGTCCTGCCATCACGGTTGACCCGTTCTTTCTTCCTGCCGCAGTATCCGGTCACTGCCCAGCAGAACGAACATGACCAGCCCGGCACCCGTCCACTGCAGGGGACTGAGATTTTCGCCCAGAACGAACAGCGCAAGCAGGATCGAGACCACCGGTTCAAAGTTGAAGATAAAGGCGGCTTTTGCCGACGGCATCCTGGCCAGTGACTGAAACTGGCAAACAATGGCAATGATGTAACACAGGGTCGCGCTCCCCAGCAGGGTCAGTGCAAAATTCGAAGACGGCATGGAAAACTTGCCGTGGATCAACGGCATGATGAGCACAATGCCCATGAAATTGACCCAGAATGCCAATACCAGCGGACTCATCCTGTTGGCGACGGTACGCCCCACCAGGAAGGTATACGCCGCCCCGCCCGCCGCGAGCATGGCGAAAAGGACCCCGGACAGGTTGGGCACCAGGTCCTTGCTCACCAGCATCAATGCCAGGCCGGTGAATGCCGTGAAAAACGCAATCGCGGTCTTGGCAGACAGGGCAATCCGGCCCGATACCACCGAGACCACGAATACCAAGACAGGATAAGAATACAGGATCAGTACCGCAAGGCTGACGGAGATGCTTTCCACCGCCATGAGATAGCAGATCATGGATGCAGACCAGACAATGCCCACCAGGACGGTGGGTCTCCCTGTTTCCCGTGGGAGGCGAAATGAACCGCGCTGGATGATCACGATTATCCCGATGACGAGGACGGACATGACAAACCGCCAGAACATCAGGGTCAGGGCATTGCCCCCATCGGCGTAAACGAATTTGGCCTGGGTTGTCACAGCGCCCAGTCCACACGCCGCCACCAACGCATACACTACGCCGGGATTCATGCGTTCCAGACCCGGCCCAACACAGGGCCCCTGAATGGATATTGAGGCCTGAACACGGTTGGACTAACCCGGCCCCCTGGCTTTTTCACGCAATTTGAATTTTTGGACCTTTCCGGTGGATGTTTTGGGCAACGCCCCGAAAATCACCGAACGGGGGACCTTGAAATGGGCCAGATGCTCGCGACAGTGGTCGATCACATCCTGTTCGCTCATGGACTCTCCGGGCACCAGCCCGACAAATGCGCATGGCGCCTCCCCCCATTTCTCATCGGGCCTGGCCACCACCGCGGCTTCCAGAATTCGGGGATGCGAATAGAGACAGTTTTCCACTTCGATGGATGAAATATTCTCTCCACCGGAAATGATAATATCCTTGGATCGGTCTTTTAACTGGAGATAGTGGTCGTCATGCATGACCCCCAGGTCGCCGGAATGAAACCAGCCCCCTGCAAAGGCCTCCCTGGTCGCAGCCGGATCATCCAGGTATCCCTTCATTACAATGTTGCCCCGGAACATGGTTTCTCCCATGTCCCTGCCGTTGCGATCCACCGGCACCATTGAATCCGGATGCATGACATCCAGGTCATCCAGAACGTGATACGGAACGCCCTGCCGGGATTTTCGGTCGGCCTTGCCATCGATCTCCAGTGCATCCCATTCCTTTTTCCAGGAACAAATGACTGCCGGACCATACGTTTCGGTCAATCCATACACATGGGTCACGTGGAATCCTTCGGATTCCATGGCTGCCAGGACCGACGCCGGGGGGGGCGCAGCGGCAGTCATCATCTTTACCGGGTGATCAAAGCTCCGCCGATCTTCCGCAGAGGCATTGATGATCATCCCCATAATGATGGGAGCCCCGCAAAAATGGGTAGCTCCATGCTCCGCAATGGCCTCAAATATCGTTTTTGAATTCACCTGGCGCAGGCAGATGCTGGTTCCCGCCAGTGCCGCGAGGGTCCACGGGAAACACCAGCCGTTGCAGTGAAACATGGGAAGGGTCCACAGGTAAACCGGGTGGTGAGCCATCTCCCAGCCCACTGCATTGCTCAATGCATTCAGGTATGCCCCCCGATGGTGATACACCACGCCCTTCGGATTCCCCGTGGTTCCCGAGGTGTAATTCAATGATATGGCATCCCATTCGTCTTCAGGCCAGTACTCCACACCGTCACCCTCTCCGCTTGCGATAAAGGCTTCATAGTCGGTGGCATCCAGGGCGGGAGCCACCCCCCTGACTCCAATCTCGATGATCCGCAATCTGCGGTCCACCCGGTCCAGAGCTTCCCTCGCCACCCGTGCATATTCTGAATCCACCATCAACACGTCGGCCCGGCCATGTTCCAGAATAAAAGCGATGGTCGCGGCATCCAGCCGGGTATTGATGGCATTCAATACCGCACCCGCCATGGGCACACCAAAATGTGTTTCATAGCTGGCGAGGGAATTGGGGGCCAGAACCGCTACGGTCTGGTTTTTTCCGATACCGTGGCCCCGGAGTGCCGAAGCCATGCCCCTGCAGCGTCGGTAAATCTCCGACCAGGTCTTTTTGTCCTGGCCGTCAATGACCGCGATGTGATCCGGGTAGACGGTTGCCGTACGCTGCAAAAACGACAAGGGCGTCAAGGGAGCGTAATTGGCAGGACATTTTTCCAGCCCCTGCTGATATGGATTGTCGTGATGCATGGCGGCGGATTGTAAAATGAATGAAAAACTGGTCATACAGGCCAAAAAACAGTAGATTAACCCATATGCGCCATTCACTGAAACCAATAAAATGACTGACACCAACAAAATACGGCAAATCCTGCTGAATAGCAAAACCATCGCCATGGTCGGTCTTTCAGCCAAATGGCACCGCCCGAGCTATTTTGCAGCCAAGTACCTTCTCGATAAAGGCTACCGGGTCATCCCCGTGAACCCCAACTACAGCAGGATACTGGGACAGGAATGTTATCCGGACCTTGCCTCCATTCCGGAACCGGTTGATGTGGTTGACCTGTTCCAGCGCACCGAAACGACCCCGGACTATGCCCGCCAGGCCATCGCCATCCGTGCCCGGGTGCTGTGGCTGCAGCTGGGCATTGTAAACGGCGAGGCGGAAAAAATAGCCCGGGACGCCAAACTCCTTTATGTGCAGGATCGATGCATGAAAATCGAGCATGGCCGGATTTTTGGCGGACTCAATTTCATGGGCGTTGATACAAAAATCATCTCATCCCGCCGACTCAAGTTCATTTCCAACTGAAGGGCAGATTATGAACGACCACCAATTCGAATTCGATACCCTGTGCCTGCATGCGGGAACCCAGCCAGACCCTGCCACGGCATCCCGGGCGACCCCCATCTACCAGACTGCCTCCTACGTATTCGACGATACGGACCACGCTGCCAGCCTGTTCAACCTGCAGACCTTTGGCAATGTTTATACGAGACTGATGAACCCCACCACCGCCATGTTTGAAGAGCGCATGGCGGCACTCGAAGGCGGCCGCGCAGCCGTGGCAACCAGTACCGGGATGGCGGCACAAATGACGGCCCTGCTCACCATCCTGAAAGAAGGCGACGAACTGGTCTCGGCGAATACGCTGTATGGCGGCACGGTCACGCAATTCGCCCTTTCGTTCAAGCGCATGGGGATCAAGACAATCTTTGTGGACCCCGATGATCCGGAAAACTTTGCCCGGGCGATCACCGGGAAAACCCGGGCGCTTTACGGTGAAACCGTCGGCAATCCCAATAACAATGTGCTGGACATCGAACCCATCGCAAAAATCGCCCATGCACACAACCTTCCTCTGGTGGTGGACAATACCTTCCCTTCACCCTACCTGTGCCGGCCGTTCGAACACGGTGCGGACCTGGTCTGCCATTCCGCAACCAAATTTATCTGCGGACACGGCACCTCCATGGGGGGGGTCGTGGTGGAATCCGGGAAATTTGACTGGGGAAACGGCAAATTCCCGGACATGACACAGCCATCCGAGGGGTATCACGGGATTAAATTCTGGGAAACTTTCGGTGATTTTGCCTATACCATGAAGGCGCGATGTGAAACCCTGCGGACACTGGGGCCGGCCATCAGCCCATTCAATGCCTTTATGATGCTGCAGGGACTGGAAACCCTGCCATTGCGGATGGAACGACATGTGCAAAACGCTGAACGGGTCACCGAATTCCTGAAAGGACATCAACATGTGTCCTGGGTCAAATACGCCGGAGACCCGGACAATCCCTACTATGACCTGGGCCGGAAATACCTCCCCAAAGGGGCAGGTTCTGTGCTGACCTTCGGAATCAAGGGAGGGCTGGCTGCCGGAGCCAGATTTATCGAAAATGTCCAGTTTTTGAGCCATCTGGCCAATGTCGGCGATGCGAAAACCCTGGTGATTCATCCGTCATCCACGACCCACCGGCAACTCAACGAAGAAGAGCAGTCCAAGGCTGGAGTGAGCCAGGATATGATCCGGATTTCCGTGGGGCTGGAAGCCATCCGGGATATTCTGTGGGACATTGACCAGGCCCTGGAGGCCTCTCAACAGTAACCCTCCTGACACTTTATGGCCGGAGCGAAAAGCCCGGGCAGGGAATCCCGGGTCCCCCGGAAAGGCCGGGCTTACCCGGGTCTCCGGCCTACGGATTCCGGGGACGCCTCCCCGGGGCGGGTTTGATCAGTCATTCTGCCGGATGCCGGGAAGCCGGTATCCCCGCTTCCGGCATGGACCCGGGAAACGGGTACGCGGTTTCTAGCCAAGCCATTCCAGCGGAACCGGTTTTCGGTGGTCGTCAATCGAAACATAGGTATAACAGGCTTCCGTTACTTTCAGGCTCTCCCTTTGCTGGTGCCTGCGCCTCACCCAGGTCTCAATGTGTACGGACAGGGATGTGGTGCCTGCCTTCCGGGTCGCGCAATAACAGCTGACCTGGTCCCCAATGAACACCGGCAGGTGGAAATGAATGCCATCCACTGCGACAGTGACCAGACGTCCTTTGACCGTATAGCTGGCATGAATCGCACCTGCGAGGTCCATCTGGGACATGATCCAGCCCCCAAATATGTCACCGCTTGGGTTGGCATCTGCCGGCATGGCAATGGTCCGCAACGAGGGCGTCCAATTCGGTGGAGGTCCTTCGGTCACGGTTCAAACAACCGGGTTGAAATAATGGCGCCCTGAAGAGATGTCCCTGATTTCTTCCAGCAACAAACGATAATAGTCCTCATTGTCCAGAAAACCCAGATTCTCGGCGTTCACCATCAGTAATGCAGAATCCTGGTAAGCCAGGAAATACCGCATATAGGATTCCATCAGATGTTGCAGATAATCCCTTTCCATATTTCTCTCAAACAACAGTCCCCGTTTTCGAATTCGACTGATGAGCACATCCGCAGGCGCCTGCAGGTAAATCACCAGATCAGGGACCACCCTGTCGGCAACCAGATGCTGGTATACCTGGTTGTACAGATACAGTTCTTCTTCGCCCAGGGTGATTTGCGCAAAGATCGGATCTTTATCCAGCATGAAATCGGCAACGCGAACCGGTGTGAACAAATCCATCTGGCGCAGGGCCTTGATTTGCTGGGCACGCTGAAACAGAAAAAACAGCTGGGTCTGGAGTGCATATTGTTCCGGTGCCTTGTAGAATCGCTCCAGAAACGGGTTTTCGTTGGACTCCTCGAGCATCAGTGCCGCCCCCAAAGACGATGCGATGCGCCGTGCCAGCATGGTTTTTCCAACCCCCACCGGCCCTTCTACGACAATGTACTTTTTATCAGTAATTTGAAGCCTCTTCCTGTACTTGGTGAAACAACCGCGTATACTCTCGTGTTTTCTGGCTCAGCACCCAAGATAATTATAGTATATAAGGTCAATGAAAATTCTGTTTGATCTGTTTCCGCTGCTGATTTTCTTTGGCGCGTTTAAATTTTACGATATTTATATCGCCACGGCCGCCGCAATTATCGCCACGTTTGTACAGGTATCCGTGTTCTGGATTAAGAACCGGCGCTTTGAGGTCATGCACATCATGACCCTTTGCATCATTTCTGTATTCGGCGGCTTGACCATCTATCTTCAGGACGATCTGTTCATCAAGTGGAAGCCCACTGTGATCAATTGGCTGTTCGGACTGGCGATTGCAGTCATGTTATTCACCAAAAAAACCGCTCTGGAATATGTCATGGGTGGGCAAATCTCCCTGCCCACCCCCATCTGGAGAAAGCTAAACTGGGCCTGGGCAGCCTTTTTTCTTGTCCTGGGGCTGCTGAATCTGTACATCGCCTTTTACTACAACCCGGGTGCGGATGAGGAAATCCGGACCCAGACCTGGGTCCATTTCAAGGTCTTTGGAATACTGGGCCTGACTCTGGTTTTTGCGATTGTCCAGATGCTGTTCATCTCCAGGCACCTGCTTCCCGATTCCATGACCAAAGAGAAATGAGAATGTACTACACGATTTATGCCAGGGATTACCCTGGTACCCTGGAAAAGCGCTTGAACGCACGACCGGCCCACGTCGAACGGTTGAAGGCACTGGTGGATGCGGGGAGATTGCTCGTTGCCGGCCCGAATCCTGCCATTGATACGGAAAATCCGGGTCCTGCAGGATTTACGGGGAGCCTGATTGTTGCCCGGTTTGATTCGCTTTCGGATGCCAGGTCGTGGGCAGATGAGGACCCTTATATTGCTGCAGGGGTGTATGAGAGCGTCGAAGTAAAGCCCTACAGGAAAGTCCTGCCCTGAGCCATTGCGCCATGGCGCCGGCCCCGGGGAACGCCTGCGCCGGCCTGGCTGGCGAGTCCGGTGTCCAGCGGCATCCTGCACAAGCCGGTTTGCCGACCGGCTGTATTTCCGGACGGCCGGACCCGAATCCAAAATCCGGGGGACCCGGGGAATCTATCCGGTTTGATCCCAGACAACGCGACTGGGCTGATCACGCAACAGTCTCAGCCATTTTTCATGTGCCTCCAGTTCATCGGAATTCGCCCTAACAACTGTCAATTTCCCATAGTCGTTCCGGTCCAGCCTGGCTGAACTGTCCGGCCCTGCCATCGTCATCGTGGACCGGTCTTCCGATTCCTCCAGCAGGGTTGTCTGTCCGCCGGTCATCCGCAGATAGACCGCAACCAGAATTTCAGCATCAATCAACGCACCATGCATGATGCGTTTTGACTGGTCCACTCCATAGCGTTTGCACAGGGCGTCCAGGCTGTTTTTCTGTCCCGGGTGCTTGTGCCGGGCCATGGTCAGGGTGTCAACAACCGTACAGTGTTCCTGGACCACCTGCTCCCCGTGTCCCGCCAGTTGAAACTCGTAATTCAGGAAACCCACATCGAAAGGTGCGTTGTGGATCACCAGTTCCGCACCGGAAAGAAATTCAATCAACTCCTCCGCCAGGTCCGGGAACAGGGGTCCGTCCCGCAAGTCCTGGTTGGTAATCCCGTGTATTTCGATGGCCGCCTGGTCAATTTCCCGTTCCGGGTTGATGTAGCGGTGAAAATAATGGTCCGTCTTGTGGCGATTGACCATCTCCACGGCTCCGATTTCGATGATCCGGTGCCCCTGGCTGACTTCAAGCCCGGTGGTTTCGACATCAAGAAAGATTTTCCGCATTCCCTTACCGCCTGCCGATTCCACGTTTCGCCAGGCGGTCGGCCCGTTCATTCCCCGGGTCCCCGGAGTGGCCCTTGACCCAATGCCAGTCCACCTCATGGCGGCAAACCAGTTTATCCAGCGCCTTCCACAAATCCTGGTTCTTGACCGGCCCCCCCAGTGCGGTTTGCCAGTTGTTTCTCTTCCAGTTTAGCATCCATTTCTGAATTCCGTTTTTCACGTACGTGGAGTCCGTGTACACCGAAACCCTGCTTGGCCGGGTCAATGCCCCGAGGCTCTCGATGGCGGCAGTCAATTCCATCCGGTTATTGGTGGTTCTCGATTCGCCCCCGTGCAGTTCCTTCCGGTGATCACCATAACTCAATACCGCCCCCCAGCCCCCGGGTCCGGGATTGCCCCGGCACGCTCCATCGGTATAGATAATTACCGGTTTTTTCATGGATTCAACCAATTCCGGTCTGGTTTTTGTGTACCAGCCGCAGGCCAATCTTGGCCGCCCGCTGGGAAGCCGGCTGGGCAATCCCCGGCAACAGGCGGTACCAGGGCTGCACCGTGCTTGATTTGGGAGTCACCGCCATGGTTCGCTTTCGGCCAACAATGATGTAAATTCCTCCGAAACCCGGCCACCATCGGTTTCCCGCTTTTTCGAAAAAATCCAGTTTTTCCCGCCACCTGGCTGACTGCAAAGGAGGCGAATAGGCCAACATGCCCGCCGCCGCAAGATCAAATCCCAACAATGACAGCCAATCCTGGATCCGATGTACACTGTAATAGTTTCCGCTCCAGGGGAGTTTCCGCTGATGTC
This sequence comes from Candidatus Poriferihabitaceae bacterium, assembly GCA_965214055.1. GTDB lineage: Bacteria > Pseudomonadota > Gammaproteobacteria > Arenicellales > Poriferihabitantaceae > WTGA01. The sequence goes on along the minus strand of OZ243931.1, from coordinate 1,930,382 downwards.
GGTTCACCAGCCGCAACGCACCATAGAAACTCATCGAGTTAAATCCAACCAGAACCAGGCACCCCTCGGCAACCAGTATCTGGTTCACCTGGCGCAAGACTTCATGGGGATCAGGACAAAAATCCAGGGTATGGGGCAAGATCACCAAATCACAGGATTTTTCCGGAAAGGGCAAGGCATTGCTGGCCGAAACCACATAATGGCTTCCCGATGAATCCTGTCCCCTGGTGAGGCGGTCCATACCGCACCCAGGATGACCATCCTCCGCAGTGCGGATATCCACAAAAAACCGGCTGGATATTTCCAGGCCTTCGAAATAGTCAGCCCAATGGAAGCCGACCTGCAGACCCCGGGCAAAATACCCGGAAGGGACCATCGCCGTACACTGGTGGATTTCCGACCTGACCATGGAGTTTCCCAGGGAAGTGTTAAACCAGTCATCCATCCTTCAACCTGTCGGTCCACTCCGGCATGGGGAAGCCGGTTGACTCCACACTGTGTCAAACATCATGGTTGGAAACCTCCTCATCAATTTCTTTTTTCCAGTAAAATTCCTGCCCACAAAACTATACCACCTTGATCACATCGATGTCATATTCCAATACCATCGAACTGGCCCGAAAACTGATCCGGCACAATTCCATCACTCCGGATGATGCCGGTTGCCAACCGATATTATCCGAAAAACTCGAAAAAATCGGGTTCCGTTGTGAACAGATCAATTCCCATGATGTCAGCAATCTTTGGGCAACCCGGGGCAACATCCGACCCCTGGTGGTGTTCGCCGGCCACACGGACGTGGTACCCACCGGACCACTGGACCAGTGGTCACATCCTCCGTTCGAAGGCATCCTCGAAAAAGGCATGCTGCATGGGCGGGGCGCGGCAGACATGAAAGGCAGCATTGCCGCTTTTGTCACGGCCTGCGAGCGGTTTGCCCACAAGCACCCGCACCACGACGGTACGGTGGGCCTGCTGATCACCAGTGATGAGGAAGGCCCGGCTGACTGGGGAACCACGGTGGTTGTGGATAAACTGCAAGAGCGGGGCATCCACATCGACATGTGCCTGGTCGGGGAACCCACCAGCGTCGAGTTACTGGGGGATACCGCGAAAATCGGTCGCCGGGGGTCCATCAACGGAAAACTGACCATTGTGGGGAAACAGGGGCATATTGCCTACCCCCACCTGGCGGAGAATCCCATTCACCTTGGGCTGGATGCGTTACAGGAGCTGGTCCGGACCAACTGGGATCACGGGAACCGGAATTTTCAGCCGACCTGCTTCCAGTTCTCCAACATTCACGGAGGCACCGGAGCGGCCAATGTCATACCCGGCCACATGGACCTGCAGTTCAATTTCCGCTATTCGCCGGAATCCACCCATACGGATTTAATCCAGCGCACGGAAGAAATTCTCCAGCGCCATGGAATCGATTTCCGGATCATGTGGGGAAATCCGGCCCGCCCGTACTACACCACCGACACGGAACTCATCAAAGCCGTGGAAACCGCGGTTCGGGAAGTGACCGGAATCACGCCGGATTTTTCCACGACAGGGGGCACATCCGATGGACGGTTCATTGCCCCCACCGGTGCCCAGGTGGTGGAACTCGGGCCGGTCAACGCGACGATCCATCAGATTGATGAGCAGGTGTCTGCGGATGATCTGGACCGGCTTAGTGAATGCTATGAACGGATCCTGGAAAAACTGCTGGTCAGATGATACCAGGCACCGTGCAGCGCGGAATCCCAAACCCGGTGATCCGGAACCGGGTTGAATTTTTCACATCAGGTCGTGGAAAATCCTTTCCGGGTATGGGCACTTTGCCGTCACAAATCCCCCTGGAACCCCTGTCGAATGGCCCGAAATTCGCTATACTCCACGCCCCGTGTTCCCCCTGAATCGAACTGATCGAAATGCCAGATACCCGTCCCCGGACCAACTTTATCCGTCAGATCATCGATGCGGACCTGCAATCCGGCAAACACAGTGAAATCCAGACACGATTCCCCCCGGAACCCAACGGCTATCTGCACATCGGACATGCCAAATCCATCTGGCTGAATTTTGGCATTGCCAAGGACTATGGCGGCGGGTGCACGCTGCGCTACGATGACACCAATCCGACCCGGGAAAACGAGGAGTACGTCCAGGCCATTGCCGATGATGTCAGGTGGCTGGGGTACCAGTGGACGGCAGTGGCCTACGCTTCCGATTATTTTGAACAGTTCTACCGCTATGCACTGGAACTCATCGACAAGGGCCTGGCGTATGTGGACAGCATTGATGCGGACGAAATCCGGGTGCTGCGGGGCACCCTGACCGAACCCGGGAAAAACAGCCCCTACCGCAACCGCAGTCCTGATGAGAATCATCGCCTGTTTGAACAAATGCGTCACGGGGCCTTCCGGGAGGGCGAACACGTGCTGCGCGCAAAAATTGACATGGCATCCCCCAACCTCAATCTGCGGGACCCGGTGATTTACCGGATTCTACACCATCCCCATCAACGTACTGGGGACCAATGGTGCATCTACCCGCTATACGATTTCGCACATGGCCAGGGCGACGCCATTGAATGGGTCACCCACTCGTTGTGCACACTGGAATTTGAATCCCACCGCGCCTTGTACGACTGGTTTCTGGATCATCTTTCCACCCCCAGCCGACCCCGGCAAATTGAATTTTCTCGGCTCAATTTGAACTACACCGTGATGAGCAAGCGAATGCTGACGCAACTGGTGGAAGAAGGGGATGTTGATGGCTGGGACGACCCGCGCATGCCAACCATTTCCGGGCTGAGACGGCGGGGGTTCACACCGTCATCCATTCGTCATTTCATTGCATCCGTGGGCATTACCAAAAAGGACAACATCATCGAAATGGGCCTGCTTGAAAATTGCATTCGCGAAGACCTGGACCCCACGGCCCCCCGTGCCATGGCCGTGCTTCGCCCCCTGAAAGTCGTGATCGAAAACTACCCTGTGGGGAAAACAGAGGAAATCCAGGCGCCCAACCACCCCGGCAACCCGGCACTGGGTACCCGGAAGATCACTCTGGCCAGGGAAATATACATCGAACAGGATGACTTCATGGAAGATCCACCGAAAAACTACTTCCGGCTTGGTCCAGGCCGTGCAGTACGGTTGCGATATGCCTTCGTGATCCAATGCCGGGAAATCATCCGGGATGACTCCGGCGCGGTGATTGAACTGCGATGCCATTACGATCCGGACACCCGGCATGGACAACACCCCGAAGGCGGAAAGGTGAAAGGGGTCATCCACTGGGTGGCGGCCAGCCATTGCATTGAAGCGGAAGTCCGGCTCTATGACCGACTGTTTTCCGAAGCCAACCCGCTGGCGGACAAAAGCAAACATTTCCGGGAAGCACTGAACCCGGATTCTCTTGAGATTCTCACGAATTGCAAGCTCGAATCCGGTCTGGCCGCCTGCACCGATGACACCCGGTGCCAGTTTGAGCGTTTGGGCTATTTTTTTCGTGACCGGGACAGTACCCGGAAAAAACCGGTCTACAATCGAATTGTCACATTGCGCGACACCTGGACAAAACTGAAATCACGATAACCGGATCGCACCATGCTGGAATATCTTGCTGAATATGGCCTGTTCCTGGCCAAAGCCATCACCCTTGTTGCGGCCATTCTTGCCATCGCAGGAAGCCTGGTATCCCTGGCGATGCGGCAAAAACAGAATAGCAACAAACAACTGGAAATCACGCATCTGAACAAACAGTTCAAGGAAATGGAAAAGACGCTTTGTGCGGCCACCCTCTCTGATGCCGGCATGAAGCAAAAGCTCAAAGCCGACAAGAAAAAGGCCAAACTGGAAGCCAAGGCAGAAAAGAAGGCGAACAAGGCGGAAAAGGATGACCACCCGGATCGAAAACGATTGTTTGTCATCGATTTCGAAGGCGACATGAAAGCATCAAATGTGGAATCCATGCGCCAGGAAATCAGTGCGCTGTTGACCATCGCAAATGAAAATGACGAAGTCCTGGTCCGGCTGGAAAGCGCTGGCGGCACGGTGCATGGATACGGGCTGGGGGCGTCCCAATTGAAACGGATACGCGACCGGAACATTCCCCTGACTGTCTCCGTGGATAAAGTCGCGGCCAGCGGGGGGTACATGATGGCCTGTGTCGCGAACCAGATCATCGCCGCTCCGTTCGCCATCCTGGGCTCCATCGGCGTATTGGCCCAGATCCCGAACCTGAATCGCCTGCTGAAAAAACATGATGTGGACTTTGAACAACTCTATGCCGGGGAATACAAGCGTACCCTCACCCTGTTCGGTGAAAACACGGACAGGGGGCGGGCTAAAATGCAGGCCGACCTGGAAGAAACGCACCAGTTGTTCAAGGAATTTGTGAAAAGCCAGCGACCCGGCCTGGATATCGAAAAGGTGGCGACCGGAGAACACTGGCTTGGCACCCGGGCACTGGAGCTCGGACTGGTGGATACCCTGATCACCAGCGATGACTATCTCATGCGCATGAGCCCAGATGCCGAAATCCTCCAGATCGAATATTCTGAAAGGAAAACCCTCATGGACAAGCTTTCAAACCTGGTTTCATTCCAGTTCAGGCAACGGCAAAAGGAGGTCCAGGACCTTGATAAACCGTTGTTGATGTGAGCCTCGTCAGAACAACCTTCCTCACCGGATACCAGGCCCTTGATTTACACCCTTGATGACCGACCGCAACCGGAAATTGCCGAAAGCTGTTTTATCGCACCCAGCGCCGAACTCATCGGCTGGGTATCGGTGGGGGAACAGGCCAGTATCTGGTTCAATGCCGTTCTGCGGGGGGACAACGAACTCATCTCCATCGGAAAAAGATCCAATGTCCAGGACTGCAGTGTTCTGCATACCGATCCAGGCATCCCCCTGACCATCGAAGACAATGTGACGGTGGGACACAGCACCATGCTCCACGGGTGCCGGATCCAGTCCGGTAGTCTCATCGGCATCGGCAGCATCATCCTGAACAACGCGGTGGTTGGAAGAAACTGCCTGGTCGGTGCCCATGCATTGATTACCGAAAACAAGGAGTTCCCGGACGGCACGTTAATCCTGGGTTCCCCGGCCAGGGCAGTCCGGGACCTCACTGACTCCGAGAGAAAGGAAGTGGAGGCCGCCGCACAGTCCTATGTAAACAAGATTCCAAGGTATCGGGCACTCCGGCATCTTCCGATTGCCTGACGGAAAACCGGGGTGAACCCGGCCTCCGGATCCCGGGAATCTCCGCTTCCCGGTACCATCGCCTTGCCATGACGAACCTACCTCCGGATCTTGTTCAGGCCTCTTTGCAGGTCACCGATGATATCTCCCGGGTGCTCCAGTCCCACTGAAATCCGTAGCAGGGAATCCGTGATTCTCGCCCGGTCTCTCTCCTTTTGGGTAATCCGCAGATGAGTCGTGGTCGCCGGATGGGTAATCGTTGTCTTCGTATCCCCCAGGTTGGCCGTAATGGAAAGAAATTCCGTGTTGTCAATCACCTCCCACGCTTCGGACCTTGATCCATGGACCTCAAAAGAAACGATACCGCCAAAACCGCTGTGCTGTTTTTTCGCCAATTCGTGCTGGGGATGGGATGCCAGCCCCGGATAGTGGACCCGCTTCACCGAAGGATGCACCTCCAGCCACTGTGCTACCTCCAACGCATGGGCACAATGCTGTTTCATCCGTAACGGCAGCGTTTCCATTCCCTTGCTGAAGGTCCAGGCATTGAACGGGCTCATGCATGGACCCGTGGTTCGAAGCATGCCAAAGAGGGCATCGTGGAGTTTTTCGTCGTTCGTAACCAGAGCGCCCCCGACGCAACGGCCCTGCCCGTCCAGATACTTGGTTGCACTGTGCACGACAACATCCGCCCCCAGTTTCAAAGGCTGCTGCAGTATCGGAGTACAAAAGGCATTGTCGACAACAAACAGGATCCCATTTTCCCTGGCGATTTCCCCAATGGCCGGGAGATCGCCAATCTCGCACAACGGATTGGATGGAGATTCCAGGAAAATCAGTCGTGTATTCGGTCGGACCTCCCGCTTCCACTGTCCGATATCGGTCAGGTCGACAAAAGAGGTGTCCACACCAAATCGCGCATAATATTTCGTGAACAGGTTGACGGTGGAGCCAAACAGGCCGGTGGACGTCACCACATGATCCCCCGCATTGAGTACCGCGAGCACCAGCCCCGTGATGGCGGACATTCCGGAAGCGGTTGCGATGCAGTACCGCCCCCCTTCCAGCGCGGCCAGCCGGTTCTCAAAACCCACCACCGTTGGATTGGTAAAGCGGGAATAAATATTTCCGGCTTCCTCCCCGGAAAACCGGTCTGCAGCCTGTTGCGCGCTCTCGAAAACATAGCTCGACGTGGGGAAAATGGGCTCTGCGTGCTCCTGCTCGTCGGTGCGGCGATGCCCGTGGCGTATCGCGATCGTCTGGCTGTGATATTTCTGGTCGTGATCTGACATATTGCACCTCCCAACAGGTAGTCATGTCACCGTGGTTGGGGGAAATGCCCAAGACAGCGGGGGTCGATTGGTTTTATGACCCGTATCGATTCCGTGCCCATACACATTCCCTCAAGCCGATATGGTTGGAAAGTGTAGGCAAGCTGTTGCAGTTAGGCAAGCGATTCTTGATGCCAACTTTCCGGGGTAGCGATATAATCAAATCAAATAACCTGAACCCCATACCATGTCAAAACCAGAATCTTACCGCTCCGGTCCCGACGACCGCGGACATTTCGGAATTTTCGGCGGGCGTTTTGTGGCCGAAACCCTGATGCCGCTGATCCTTGAAGTCGAGGCCGCCTGGAATCGGTACCGGAACGACCCGGCCTTCAATGCGGAACTTGAGTATTACGCCCGGGATTATGTTGGCCGCCCGAGCCCGTTGTATTTTGCCGAACGCCTGACCGAAGAGCTGGGAGGGGCAAAAATCTATTTCAAGCGGGACGAACTCAATCACACCGGAGCCCACAAGATCAACAACACACTGGGCCAGATTCTCCTGGCCAGGCGCATGGGAAAACGCCGGATCATTGCCGAAACCGGTGCGGGACAGCATGGCGTAGCCACAGCCACCGTTTGTGCATTGTTCGACCTGCCCTGTGTGGTGTACATGGGGGAAACCGACATCGAGCGCCAGGCACCCAATGTTTTTCGGATGAAGCTCCTCGGCGCGGAAATCGTCCCGGTAACCAGCGGGACGGCCACCCTGAAAGATGCCATGAATGATGCCTTGCGTGACTGGGTTGCCAATGTGGAAGAAACCTTTTACATCATCGGTACGGCGGCCGGACCTCACCCCTATCCTGAAATGGTGCGGGATTTCCAAAGCGTGATTGGCCGGGAAGCGAAAGCACAACTCATGGAAAAGGAAAACCGCCTGCCGGATACCATTCTCGCCTGTATTGGCGGTGGCTCCAACGCGATCGGGTTGTTTCATCCCTTTCTGGATGATGAGTCCGTGGAAATCATCGGTGTCGAAGCCGCAGGCCTGGGGATTGAAACCGGCAAGCATGCAGCCTCCCTGAGCGGGGGGAAACCGGGGGTGCTCCATGGTAACCGGACCTATCTCCTGCAGAATGAAGATGGCCAGATTTATGACGCCCATTCAATTTCTGCGGGCCTGGATTATCCGGGGATTGGACCGGAACATTCCTGGCTGAATGAAATCGGTCGGGTGCAGTATGTCTCGGTGACCGACCAGGAAGCCTTGGAGGCTTTCCAGCTGAGCTGCCGAACCGAAGGAATCATTCCGGCCCTGGAACCTGCCCATGCATTGGCGCATGTTGCGAAAATCGCACCGAACATGGGAAAAGACCACATCATTGTCATGAACATGTGCGGACGCGGAGACAAGGATGTATTCTCGGTGGCACAGGCATTGGGAGAAGAAATATGAACAGTACAGGCCAGCGAATCCACAACCGGTTCAAATTGCTGAAGTCACAGGAGCGTATTGGCCTGGTCACCTTTGTCACCGCAGGGGACCCGGACCGGGCGACCGCACAGAAAATCCTCAACGGATTGCCGGCTGCCGGAGCAGACTTGATCGAACTTGGCATGCCTTTTTCGGATCCCATGGCCGATGGCCCCACCATCCAGCTGGCCAATCTGCGTGCATTGGGCAACGGGGCATCCCTGGCCAATACCCTGAAAATGGTGGCCGAATTCCGGACGCTGGATGATGAAACCCCCATTGTGCTCATGGGATACTACAACCCGATCCACTACTATGGCGTACAGCGGTTTCTGGATGACTGCATCGCGACCGGGGTGGATGGATTGATCATCGTTGACCTCCCCCCCGAGGAAGACGAAGAACTCTGTCACCCCTGCCTCACTGTGGGCATCAACTGGATCCGGCTGACGACACCGACCACGAATCGGGCAAGGCTTGGCAGGGTGCTGAAGAACAGTTCAGGATTTGTCTACCACGTCTCCATTGCAGGAATTACCGGGACCCGCTCTGCGGACTTGAGCGATATCCAGTCGGCTGTGGACCGTATCCGCTCCCAGACGGACCTGCCCATCGCCGTGGGTTTTGGCATCAAATCCAAGGAGCAGGTACGGGAAATGGCCGGAATAGCGGATGCTGCGGTAGTGGGATCGGCCCTGGTGAACGTCATTCACGAAGGCCTGGAAAACGATGTGGCCAACGAGGAGATTGTCCACAACCTCCACGAACTGGTCCGCGACCTGGCCTCTGGAACGCAATAGCGGTTTTGGGAATACCTCCCTGCATTGCTAGCGATTCCGGGGACTCTCGGGAAACAGGGAGGCGAGTGATTCACACCTCCCTGGATCAACCCCGGGCTATACCTCCCATTTTTTGGCAATCTTTTCTGCTTCCTTTCTCTGCTTCCCGCTGCCTTCATGGAGAACTTCGTGAATATAGCCTTTGGCAATGTGTTTTTCACCCAATCGTGCATAGGTTTCGGCCAGTTCGAGCGCAATTCTGGATTTTTCATATGGATCAACTTCCCCGGTGGACGGTTCATCGATGGTGGAAAGTCGGGTATCGTCCACGGCCAGCATGCTGTCCTCTTCCTGGTGGTCCGGGGGTTCCGGGACATCCCGGGGAACATCCGTTTCATCATACTCCGGATTTTCCGGGCTGATTTCCCTGCCCATGGCGGCAACCCGATCCCAAACCGGGTCTGGACTTTCCCCCATCCGCATGCGCAATTCCCCCGCCAGCGCATTAAATGCGATCCGGTCATTGTACTGATGGAAAATTTCCAGAAGCTTTTCCGCCAGATCGTGTCTTTCCGGGCTGGCGTGATACGCTTCCTCCAGCACCTGGATGGCCTGTTCTTCCCGGTGGTAGGCCAGATACACCGCGGCTTCCGCCAAGGGGTCGTCAGCCGCCGGTCGACTGATTGCCCTGTCCTCATCCACAACCCCCTTCCTACCGGTCTGGGATGAAGAGGGCGATTCCTCTCCGGCCGCAGCTCCAGCCTCGGGGGGGTGGCGGCTGCCTGGATGGGGGTCGGCGGGTTCATCCACTACGGATTTTTGCCGTGAATTCCTTCGACGGTAGAAAAACAGCACCGCCATCAGCACCAGCAGTCCCGCGATAATTTTCAGGACATAATCACCAAGCCCTCCGAACATTGCTGAAAGAGAACCCATGATGCTGGACGGGGGTGCCTGTTCGGAAACCATCGAAAGGTCTTCTTCCGGCAGGTCCTTGGCCACATCTTCCGTCGCTGCATCCTTCGCCGAAGTGTCCTCGGCGATGGCTTCACCCTGGACCGTCTCACTGGTGGATTCACTGACCTCACTGACCGATTCGCTGACCGATTCACTGGCGGGCTCACTGACCGGCTCACTGACCGATTCACTGATCGGTTCACTGACCGGCTCGCTGGCGGGTTCACTGGCGGGTTCGCTGACCGGCTCGCTGACCGGTTGACTGTAGACTGCCTTCCCGTCGTCGGTCCCGGCATCCGGCGGTTCAGGAGAGATGACCTCCGCCATTTCCTCCCTGGCCACATCGGCATCTTCACCTTCCCCTGCAGGGCTTTCTCCGGTACCCTGGGAGTCCGGTTCATCCGGTACCACAAGGACATTCTCCGGTTCATTTTCTGCCGGCCCAGCCGGGTCCTGGAGGATGACCGGACTGGAGCTTTCAATCTCGATCAGGGTGGAAACCTGCTCCTCCCGGGCCTGCATTTCAGCCAACTCCTCCTTGATTTCATCACTTTGTGCTTCGGCACTGAGCAGGGTTTCCTCCACTTGTACAGACTGTCTCTCCAATGCCGAAATTTGCCCGGAATCCCCGGATTCCCCCTCCAGCGCGGCACTCAGTTCCCCCTCAATGACCTCCTGAACAATGCTCAATCGCGCTTCTTCCTCCGGTCCGCTATCGGATTGGAACTCCGTTTCTCCGGCCCCGACTCCCGACTGCTTGAAATGACCGATCTCCGCCAAATACCGGTTATACTGTTCAGACTGTGCCAAAAACTGCTGGAGTGCGGTTTCAGGGCTTGTCCGGGAGATCACGTCATGGGCGGGTATTTCCAGCACCGCCCCCGCCAGCAAACGATTCATGTTGCCTTCAATGAATGCATCGGGATTCGCTTCCAGGATGGCGGTATACCCCTGAAACCGGGTCAGAGAACCCGGCAAATTCAGGCTGTGCACAATACCCGAAAGCGTGTCACCGGGCTGAACATGAACCGTGGAAGACAGAACGACGTCGGCAGCAGAATCCGGCATGAACAGCGGGGGATTGAGCCATACGTAATATTCCCGTACGACTGTTCCCCTGGACCAGGTTGCGGACAGGAGCAGATGAACAGTCTGTTCCTTGACCGGGATGGCTGTTGTAATGGCCACATAATAGGTGCCGTCGGCCCTTTCGAGAATCCGGAATTCCAGGGAGTCAGCGTATTTTGGATACGCAATGCCTGCCTCGAAAAATTCCGAACGGCTGGCCAGGGAAATGGACAGGGTGGCCAGATCCGCCGGGACCACTGCAACCAAGTCCACTTCAAGATTAAACTCCTCGAACCATTCGGAATGAATATCCAGTTCGCCAAACTCCACCGCCTGGGAAAGAGCAGGCATCCAGAGAATGGCCGCAACAACCCGGCATACGACAGAAAAGGAAAGGAGAGATCTAGACATGCCGTTCCGAATGAACAAAAGGTCCCGTATTGCCCTACAGCAAATGACCCTCACCGGCTCCCTAGCTGAACAGCCACGGTGCCACCGTTTTGCGGTGTTCTTCGTACTTGACAATCAATTTCGATTTTTCAAGTGTCATCCCAATATCATCCAGTCCGTTGATCAATGCATGTTTGCGATACGGATCGACTTCAAATTCAATCCTGGCATGGTCCGGCAGCGTCAGGGCCTGGCCTGGAAGATCCACCCTCATTGCAAATCCCGGTTCATTTTCAACTCTGGAAAACAGGTCGTCCACCATTCTGTCAGCGACGACAATGGGCAGTATGCCGTTTTTGAAACAATTGTTGAAAAAAATCTCGGCGAAACTGGGTGCAACGACACAACGGAAACCATAGTCCAGCAACGCCCATGGCGCATGCTCCCGGGAGGACCCACAACCAAAATTATCCCTGGCAAGTAAAATCCGGGCATTTCGGTATCGGGGCTGATTTAGAACAAACCCGGAGTTAAGGGGGCGGACACTGTTGTCCATGCCGGGTTCACCGTGGTCCAGATAGCGCCATTCGTCAAATAAATTCGGCCCGAAACCCGTTCGTTTTATCGATTTCAAAAACTGTTTGGGGATGATGGCATCCGTATCGACATTTGCCCGGTCAAGCGGCGCGACAATGCCTTCGAGTACCGTAAACGGCTCCATTATGACAACCTTCCCGGATCCGTGAAGTGCCCGGCAATAGCCGCGGCGGCGGCCATGGCCGGAGAAACCAGGTGCGTACGTCCTCCCTGACCCTGGCGCCCTTCAAAATTCCGATTTGACGTCGACGCGCACCGCTCACCCGGCTGCAACCGGTCCGCATTCATGGCCAGACACATGGAACATCCCGGGTTCCGCCATTCAAACCCGGCATCGGTGAAAATCCGGTGCAGGCCTTCCGTTTCCGCCTGACGCTTCACCAGACCGGACCCCGGAACCACCAACGCCTGCTTGATGCTTTCAGCGACCCGCCTGCCCTGGACAACGGCAGCTGCCTCCCGCAAATCCTCGATGCGACCGTTGGTACATGAACCAATGAAAACCAGGTCCAGGGGGATTTCATTCACCGGGGTGCCCGGTTGGAGATCCATATAGGTCAGTGCATTGACCATTCCTTCCCTTTTGACCGGGTCGGGTTCAGCACCGGGGTCAGGCACCACATCGTTGATATGGACCACCATCTCGGGGGAGGTCCCCCATGTCACCTGATGGGGAATGGAGCCGGCGTCCATGCTCACTTCCCGGTCAAATACCGCATTCTCATCGCTGTGCAGATCTTCCCAGGCCTTAACAGCCCGGTCCCACAGCTCACCTTTGGGTGAATAGGGCCGGTTCGCAAGATACTCGATGGTGGTCTGGTCCACGGCGATCATGCCGGAACGGGCACCGGCTTCAATGGCCATGTTGCACACGGTCATTCGGCCTTCCATGGACAGGGCCCGAATGGCCGGCCCAGCAAATTCGATGGTGTACCCGGTCCCCCCGGCTGTCCCGATTTCACCGATCACCGCGAGCACCAGATCTTTGGCGGTGATTCCGGATGGCAATTTTCCATCCAGCCAGATCCGCATATTTTTGGACTTGCGGGCAATCAGGCACTGGGTCGCCATGACATGCTCCACCTCGGAAGTGCCGATTCCAAACGCCATCGCACCGAAAGCCCCATGGGTCGAGGTATGGGAATCTCCGCAGACAATGGTCATTCCCGGCAGGGTGATACCCTGCTCCGGACCAATAATATGAACGATACCCTGACGTGGATCAGACATCCTGAATTCGGTAATGCCAAAGTGGCTGCAGTTCTGGTCCAAAGTGGTCACCTGCAGCCTCGAAACCGGATCATCGATTGCCGCACTGTCAACGGTGGTGGGCACATTATGGTCCGGCACGGCAATCATCGAACTTTTTCGCCATGGTTTTCGGCCCGATATGTGCAATCCTTCGAAGGCCTGAGGGGAGGTCACCTCATGCACCAGATGGCGGTCAATATAGATCAATGCCGTCCCATCCTCGTCAACATGGACCACATGCTGCTGCCAAAGCTTGTCGTATAGTGTCTGTGATTTCATTTTCCCAATACTATCAGGTCATGGACGGATAGTACCATATTGACCGGGGAGGGGAGTTTCATCAGAACACATTTGCCTGCCACCCGTTCCACCCCATCCATTGACAATTCCCTGCCCCGGGGAAGTTCCCGCCAAAACCAGCAACCGGTCCACCCTGTGTGACGGCATTGGCACCCCCTTGCTATCCGGGATTCTGGGCCCGGTTTCTGAGGGCATGATCCATGAGAACCAACGCCAGCATCGCCTCGGCAATGGGGACTGCACGGATCCCCACGCAGGGGTCATGGCGCCCTGTGGTGACCACTTCAACGGGCTCATTGTCCAGGTTCACCGTATCGCCGGGCACCTGGATACTGGATGTCGGCTTGAACGCCACCTTGACCCGTATATCCTGTCCACTCGAAATCCCGCCCAGGGTTCCTCCGGAATGGTTGGACTTGAACCCCTGGGGGGTGATCTCATCACGATGCTCGGAACCATTCATCGAAATAGCGGCAAATCCATCACCAATTTCCACGCCTTTCGATGCATTGATGGACAGCATTGCCTTGGCAATATCGGCATCAAGCCGGTCAAAAACGGGTTCTCCCCATCCCCGGGATACTCCCCGTGCTTCCACCAGCACCCCGGCACCCACCGAATCCCCCGCTCTGCGTGTATTGATGATGAGTTTCTCGAGATCCGACACCACGGCCGCATCCCCGGCAAAAAATGGATTTTTTTCCACTTCGCTCCAGTCCCGGATTCCAATGTCGATGGGACCAATCCGGTAAACACATCCACGAATTTCTACGCCAAAGTGCTCCCGCAGGTATTTTTTTGCGATGGCCCCGGCCGCCACACGAATGGTGGTTTCCCTGGCAGACGACCGCCCGCCTCCCCGGTAATCCCGGAAACCGTATTTCTTGGTATAGGTATAGTCCGCGTGACCCGGCCGGAAACGATCCTTGATCCGGTCATAGTCCCTGGAGCGGTGGTCTTCGTTTCGGATCAGCAGCCCGATGGGGGTCCCAGTGGTCCTGCCGTCGAAAACACCCGAAAGAATTTCCACCCGGTCCCCTTCCATTCGCTGGGTGGTATACCTGGATTTTCCCGGTTTTCGCCGGTCCAGATCCTTTTGCATATCTTCTTCACAAAGCATCATTCCAGGCGGACAGCCATCCACCACCCCACCCAGGGCCGGGCCATGGCTCTCACCAAACGAGGTGAGAGTAAAAAGTTTGCCGAATGCGTTGCCTGACACGGGACGAGCCTGCTGGAACTAAAGGGGCAATTGTACCTGATTCGCACAATGGCCGCTGACACCCCCTGGCGGGGAAATCGCCGGTTTTCCCAAGGGGAAAGCATCCCGTGTGCCGCTCCGGTTCATGCCCGCGGAATCCTGACAATGGATCCGGCGATGGGTCCAAGCGGAATCCGCCCTCTGACCAGACTACCCCAGAATCGGGACAAATGCCTCATGGATGAGCCGGGCGATTTCCTGCTGACCTCGTTGGCTGGAAATCAGGTCCTGCCTGATTTCCAGCAAGGCAAAATTCACACCCGGTTCATGGCCGTAAGCCACCTGGGCATACCCCTCGGGGTCGGTCGCCGGGTACGGTTCGTTCTCGCCGATCCGGAAGCCTGTCACGGTCGTCAGCCTCTCGATGATCCGTCTGGCAAACCCTTCATTCCGGTCCCACAGAACTCCCATTTCCCACGGGCGATGGACTCCATTCATTGCCGGCGTAAAACTGTGTACCGATAAAATGACCGGGTGCCTGCATCGGGAAACCAGGGCACGAAACATCTTCTGGTACTGTTCGTGATAGGAATGAAAGAAGGTTTCCTTACGCTGGCTGACCATTTCGTCCGTGAGATTCATATTCCCGGGAACCGGAGTACCATCTGATTCCTCGACGATGAGGGTTGGATCATCGAGATGACGATTCAAGTCAATCACCAAACGGGAATATTCCGATAACAGCAGTGGTGCATCAAACCGTTTCGACAGCAGCAACGATACCTGCTTTGCTCCAATGTCATAGGCAATATGCCTGCGAAGATGCGCTGCTGACAGGCCGAGACCGTTCAGGGACTTCGGGACCGTGTTTTCTGCGTGGTCGCAGGCAATGAGCAGGGGGGCCGGGCCGTGTTCATTGATTCTCCTGTACGGAGGCGGTTCCTGTGGATCAAGCACGTCCGTTCCCCAAAGGGATACCATCCGACATGCACCGGGGTCCGGGACCCTCATGCAGACCCTGGATTTTTGCGATTGCAGACTGTGGTTCGCAGTACTTCATCGAACGAACCAGGGCGGACCCCCTCCTGAATGATCCGTCCTGAATTTCCCATCCCCGCTGCCCGGAAAAACGGCGGAAAACCCGGGGGCCGCCGAAAACGCACCTCGGCGGTCCGGTTCCATACCGGGGAATCCTCCCAACACGTTCAACTGAATCCTGGCAGTCGACCTGCCAACCGAACGGGCATGATTTCTGTCTCAGCAGCCTGGTTCAAATGAGTTGGAAATCTCCACCAACCGGGAAAGCTTTTCAAGCGCACTGCCGTGGCACAGGATTTCCCTGGCCCTGACAACGCCTTCTTCAATGGAACCGGCCAGGTCACCCGCATAAATCGTTGCGCCGGCATTCAATGCAATGATGTCTGCCGCAGGTCCAGGCTGGCCCCCCAGGGCTCCCCGGATAAGTTCGAGGCTTTGCCCGGGGTCGGAAACCGTGATCGTGCTCAAATCCGACCTTTCGATGCCGAATTGTTCTGGAGATATTACGTATTCAGAAAATCCTCCGTTGTGGTATTCGACCACAAGAGTCGAAGCGGCAATGGAGATTTCATCCAGCTCATCATCCGAACTGACCACCAGGGTATGCAGACTCCCCAGCTCGGCATAGACTTCCGCCATGGGACGGACCCATTGCTGGCTGAACACCCCCGCAAGCTGAAACTTCGCCTCTGCAGGGTTGGTCAACGGCCCGAGCAAATTGAAGATGGAACGGACTCCAATTTCCTTTCTGGGCCCAATGGCAAAACGCATGGCCGAATGATGGGCCGGCGCAAACATGAACCCGACGCCGCACTGGTCTATGCACTGCCCGACCTGTTCCGGGGAGATCGCAATATTTACCCCTGCAGCTTCCAGAACATCCGCACTGCCTGAATTACCCGTTGCCGCACGGTTACCATGTTTGGCCATGCAGGCTCCGGCGGTGGCGGCCACCAGGGCACTGGCGGTGGAGACGTTGAAAAGTTTCGCTCGATCTCCACCGGTGCCAACGCTGTCCACAATTTTTACCGTCTTCGTGGGCACTTTGGCACAGAGCTGCCGCATAATCATCGCAGCCCCCGTCAATTCATCTACCGATTCACCCTTGATCATCAAGGCAGTGAGAAATGCTCCGATCTGTGCGTCCGTGGCCTGCCCAGACATGATCTGCATCATCACCGATTTCATCTCCTCGCGGCTCAGGTCTTTCCCAGCAGCAAGCCGGCGGTTAGCGGAAGGTATTTCCATGTACGTATTAATGGTAACGGTAAGTCAATATCGGGGCACTGACACCAGGCATCCCCGGTTGGCGTTCATCCGCCAGGAGCCCCTTTTCCCGGGACGCCGCATTTCCCATGGGAAAGAAAGTGTACACCAGCAACGTGACAATGCAACCCTCCCTTAGTTCAATGTTGGTAACAAATAGAACTGTCCGGTTCTGCAACATATGAATTGTCCGCTTTTGCCCTTCATTTCACCCCGCGGCGGACCCTACGCGGTTGCCTTGTCATATTCTACCATCAACTGGTTCTGCGCATCATGCCGGACCAGCTCCCGCGGCCCGCGATGGATCGTCAGGCATTCATCGGCGTAGTGCAGCACCTTGACCTTGACGTAATGACACCCTCCCTTAGTTCAAATACTTCAACGGGTCCACGGGCACGCTGTCTTTCCGTATTTCAAAATGCAGCATGGTAGACGGGGCACCGCTGCTTCCCATGCGCGCTATCTGCTCGCCGGACTTCACCCTTTGCCCTTCGTTGACCACGATCTCCTTATTGTGGGCATAGGCACTCAGGAACTGCTTGGAATGCTTGACAATAATCAACTTCCCATAACCGCGGATCCCTTCCCCGACATACACCACCTCTCCGTCCGCGCTTGCTTTCACATCGCTGCCTTCGGAACCGGATATTTGAATCCCGTTACGGCCCTTCGACGGAGTAAATTTTCCGGTCAACTTGCCTTCGGCCGGCCAGTTCCATTTTCCCGGTGTACTGGAAAACCCGACCTCCGGAGCGGGAGCGGTCTCCACCGGTTCCGGTTTCACCGGTTGCTTTTGCGGCAGTGCCGTGGCAATTTTCGATTGCTCAATCTCCGGGTCCAGGGCGATGGTTTTGGCGGTGGGCTCCTGGAGCCGAATCACCTGACCCGGAGAAACCCGGTAAGGGCGCTTGAGCCGGTTCCACTTGATCAAATCAAGGTGATCCACGCCAAAGGCCCACGCGATATTGTAAATGGAGTCGCCTGCCTGGGCCGCGTAGGCTTCAGGGATCACCCGATCCGGGGATTTGTTAATGACCGGGATGTTGAGTTGCCCTGCACAGGCACCCACTGCCATGGACAGCAGGAAAATAACGATAACTTTCTTCATTTTCATCAAATGAACATATATCCGACCACAGCGAGGATCAGCACACCCCATCCAATCCACTCCATGTATTGATACAGCATGGGCTCCGATTTTTCACCCCCCCATCTGATCAGAGCAGCAATCAGGAAAAACTGTGATGACCGACCAACCAGGGATGCCAGGGTGAATGGTATCAGACTCAGGCTCATTACGCCGGATGTGATGGTGAACAACTTGTAGGGGATGGGGGTCAGCCCGGCAAGAAACACGACCCAGATGCCATACACATCGAACCACTCCTGCATGGTTACAAATTTATCCTGTAGCTGGTAAAAATCCAATATAGGCTGGCCCACCTGGTCAAAGAGAAAAAACCCAATGAAATAGCCGAAAACCCCACCCAAAACGGAGGTAATGGTGGTATAACCGGCCAGCCACCACGCCCGGTCCCTTCTCGCCATCACCATGGGTACCAGGATAATGGCCGTTGGCACCGGGAAAAATGAAGATTCGATGAAGCTGACCCCCCCGAGATATTTGACTGCCTGGGGGTGTCGCGACCACAGGATGGCCTTGTCATACAACGGGCGAAAAATCTTCATTTTCTTTCCCTGTTCAGACCTTTCCGTCTAACATCGGAACGAAGCGTACCGCTTCCCGTTGTTCCTCGTCATACCCCCAATGGGTCCTGGTGACGATTCGCAATCGCTGGTAGTTGCTGCCCCCTACCGGAACCACCAGCTTCCCCCCGACAGAAAGCTGATTCACCAGTTTTTCCGGTACCGTTTCCGGAGCGGCCGTGACCAGGATTCCATCAAAGGGCTGGTTGCTCTCCCAACCGGAAAAACCATCTCCATTCAGATAACTTACGTTTCGATATCCAAGTTCCGGAAGCCTGTTTTTGGCGACCTGCTGCAGGGCCGATATGCGTTCAATGGTGAACACCCAGTTAACAAGCAGAGACAGGATCGCGGTCTGATAACCACACCCCGTTCCGATTTCCAGGATCTTTTTGACCGGAGCCCGGTTGTCCATCACCATCTGCGTCATCAACGCCACAATAAACGGCTGGGAAATGGTCTGGTTGTGACCGATGGGCAGCGCCGTGTCTTCGTATGCCTTGTGGGCCAGCACTTCATCAATAAAAAGGTGGCGGGGTGTTTCGAGCATAGCCTTCAGAACCTTTTCATTGGTAATCCCCCGGTCTCGCAAACGATCGATCAGCCGCCGACGGGTGCGCAGGGAGGTCATGCCGATCCCCTGTCGGTTTCGATTCGTGTTCACTGCCATCCTGACCCACCCGTCTCATCACCCGGTAACCCCGGCCTTGAAAGAATCCAAAAAAACTTCCTCATCAATTCAAAATTTCTATATTGCGGTTCAATTTATGCTTTCAGTTTTCTGGGCGTATTGTATACGTCCTTCCCCGTGAACGGGTGCAAATGATCATCCCGGTCTGTGTGTGCCGCAAGGACCCTGCCTCTGTATTGTAGTCCCGGAAACCTCCATGATGGCGGCGGGCAGGAAACAACCGTTACACGGAACCCCTCATTTAAACCACCACAATTATTTTGGTTTCCATTATCATCGTTGCATTCTCCACCTACCTGACGGTCCATACGAATTGATTGACGCGATCTTCACCTGGCTTGAAAAATACCGGACCCCCTTCCCCACCTCCCTGCCGGGCCGGCCCCCGGATACTCTGGGCGGTTTTATTGTCCACTATGCCAAACCGTTCACCCCATTGATCATCGTTGCCGCCGCATTGTCGGCAACCATTGCGCTCATTGAAGTTTTCCTGTTTTCATTTGTCGGCAATCTGGTTGACTGGTTAAGCGGCGCAGAACCCGAGTCGTTCTGGCAAGAGCATCAAGGGGAAATAGTAATGGCCGGCCTGTTGGTATTGATTGTCCTGCCACTGCTGAAATTCACGTACGAAACCATTTTGCACCAGGGCATACTGGGCAACTTCGCCATGCGCACCCGCTGGCAAACCCATCGTTATCTGCTCCGGCAGAGTCTCGAATTTTTCCAGGATGATTTTGCCGGCCGGGTGGCGGCGAAAATGATGCAGACCTCACTTGGAGTGCGGGACACGGTCGTCAAGATAACAGAAGTCCTGATCTATGTCGCCATTTACTTTACCGGTGCCGTCATCCTGTTTGCCACCAGTGATATTCGCATGACCTTTCCGATGATCGGATGGCTGACCTGTTATCTTGTCATTCTGTACCATTTCGTGCCCAGGCTCAGAAATGTTTCCATGGAACAGGCCGAGGCCCGTTCCATGGTAACCGGCCGGGTGGTGGACAGTTATACCAATATCAGCACGGTGAAAATGTTCACCCACACCCGCCATGAAGACCGTTATGCCCGGCGGGGGATGGAGATTTTCCTGGACTCGGTATATCGGCAGATGCGGTTGGCAACCAAACTGTCGGTATTTCTCACTCTCATCAACTCAGCGCTTTTGTTCAGCGTGGCGGCCAGTGCAATCTGGTTGTGGCACCTGGATGCGGTCACCACCGGAGCCATGGCTTTTGCTCTCGGCCTGGTCATACGGCTTCAGGGAATGTCCCAATGGGTGGTCTGGGAAATCTGGACGCTGTTCGAAAACATCGGGGTGGTGGAAGATGGTATCGCAACCATCTCCCGGGACATTTCCATCGTCGACCACCCTGGTGCGGACACCCTGGTTGTTCACAATGGGTTGATCCGGTATGAAAATGTCCGCTTCAATTACGGGCAGAACAACGCGGAAGCCGCCGCCATCGAAAATTTACAGCTTTGCATCCAGGGGGGCGAAAAGATCGGCATCGTTGGACGATCCGGAGCCGGAAAATCCACACTCGTCAACCTGTTGCTGCGGTTCTATGACCTTGAGCAGGGCCGGATCACCATTGATGGGCAGGATATCCGGGAGGTTCGCCAGGACAGCCTGAGGTCCCGGGTCGCAATGGTGAACCAGGATACCTCCCTGCTTCACCGATCTGTGTTTGACAATATCTGTTATGGCAATGAAAATGCCACCATGGAATCTGTCATTGCAGCTGCCAAACAGGCCAAGGCCGATGAGTTTATCCGGGAACTCGTGGATCCGGAAGGCAATCGCGGGTACCAGGCCCATGTGGGAGAACGCGGGGTAAAGCTGTCCGGCGGACAGCGGCAACGTATCGCTATTGCTCGTGTCCTGCTGAAGGATGCCCCCATAATGATCCTGGATGAAGCCACCAGTGCGTTGGATTCCGAGGTGGAAGCGGCCATTCAGGACAACCTGTACAACCTGATGAAGGGGAAAACCGTGATCGCCATTGCGCACCGGTTGTCAACCATCGCCTCGCTGGACCGACTGGTGATCATGGATGCCGGGGAAATTGTCGAACAGGGCAGCCATGACGAACT
Source organism: Candidatus Poriferihabitaceae bacterium (assembly GCA_965214055.1). GTDB lineage: Bacteria > Pseudomonadota > Gammaproteobacteria > Arenicellales > Poriferihabitantaceae > WTGA01. Next base: position 1,909,091 of record OZ243931.1, on the reverse strand, counting down.
GCTCAAGCTCGGGGGCCTGTACAGCCAGCTCTGGGCCCGGCAGTCCGGAGGGTTCCTGGCCTATGACATGGTTCAACCGGACAAAGTAGCCTGAAGGGAGGCATCATGCTGGACCAGAAAACAATTGATTCATTCCACCGGGATGGTGTCGTCCATCTGAAACAGCAATTTTCACTCCATTGGATTGACGTACTGGACCATGCAATCAATGCGTCCTTTGACTTGCCAAGCCGGTCCCTGCACAACCACAGCCTGGATCCATCCAAACCGGCCTATTATGAGGATTTCTGGAGCTGGAGCCGGTTCGAGGGATTCCAGGACTTTATTTTTAATTCTCCCGCGGCGCCCCTCGCAGCGGAATTGATGGATGCAGCCCGGATCAACCTGGTCATGGACAACTGGTTTATGCGGGAAGCCGGGTCGACTGCCATGGCACCGTTCCATCACGATATTTCATATTTTGATTTCACCGGCACGATGTGCGTGTTGTGGCTGCCCCTGGAACCGGTGAAAAAGGAAAACAGCCTGTGCTGGGTACGGGGATCGCATTTATGGGACAAGCTGTTCATGCGGGTCTTTTTCAATGATGGTCACGAACTGGGGGGCGCCCCCGGGGTTGTCAACGGGCAGAAATACGACCTGCCCCCGGACATCAACGGGAATCCCGACCAGTACGACCTCCTGCGGTTTGATCTTGAACCGGGGGATTGCGTGTTTTTCGACATGCGGACTCTCCACGGCAGCCTGAAAAATGTCACCACCACCGAACCTGGGCGACGTTACACACTGAGAATGACAGCAGAAGATGGAGCGATCCGATATCGCGGTGACTGGGCCAAGGCGGAGCGGGCAATGATGGAGGCAGCAGGCTACCGGGATGGCGACGCGCTGGAAGGGTCCTTTTTCCCCCAGCTGTGGCCCCGCGGGCAGGACGGGCCTCCTGCTTAAATCATGCTTTTCAGGTCCCCCAGGCGGGTGATTCTGTGGTGGGTATATTCAGGCCAGGGAAAGAGACCCTGACAATCGAAATGGACGGTCTGGATGCCGGCTTCAAAGCCCGCCTGTACATCGTAGAGATAATCCCCGACAATGACGGCTGCCTCCTTGGCCGCGCCCCACCGTTTCAGCAGGTGGTGCACGCCGTCCGGCCGGGGTTTGGGCGGGCAGGTGTCCCGGCATATGATGGATTCACGGTCAAAGTATTTTTCAAGCCCGATGGCTTTCAGGGTGGCCCGGGTAATTTCCCGACCGTTTCGAGTCAGTATTCCCATCTCCCTGCCCTGGTGGGCAAGGGCATCCAATACATTTTTGACTTCCGGCTGTGGCTGGGCCCGGTAGGCAAGTTCCATTTCCAGGTCATGGAGACGGTGGGCGACCCGGGTCGCTTCAGCCTGGGGCATTTGTGCAATGGCTTCAAGAATGGGGGTCCCGGACGGGATGCCAATTTGCCGCCTGATCGCTTCAAAGTCGTGGATAGGCAGGGTCAGCGTCCCATCCATGTCAAAAATCCAGTACTGGCAGTTTTTCAGTGACATCCCCAGTCAATCATTCTAGCAGGCCTCGTCCCGGGGGCTTCAGGGAACCCCACGGCGCACGCATTCATGAAGTCTGGACCGAAGACCGGAGTCGCTTCCGGCACTCCTGATGGGTCCTGGAACATCCGAAAGGAAGCCAGCGCCGGAATCAATGGGAAATGCCGTTTTCATGGCCGCTGGAGTCAGGGGGCCACCGGACGCAACGCGCCGTTTTCAATCCGCACGATCCGTTCCATCTTTCCCGCAAGACCGGGATTGTGGGTGGCGACAATCAGGCTGGTCCGGTTTTCCCGGTTCAGGTCGATCAACAACTCATGAATGGCTTCAGCGGAACTGGAATCAAGGTTGCCGGTGGGTTCATCGGCAATGATGCATTTTGGCCTGGATACCATTGCCCTGGCGATGGCTACCCGCTGGCGCTCTCCCCCGGACAATTCCCCCGGCTTGTGATCCAAACGGTGGACCAGTCCTACCCGGTCCAGCAGGCTCCGGGCAGCAGAAAGGGCGGTCTGACCCCCCGTTTTTCGGATCAGCAATGGCATGGCCACATTTTCAAGGGCAGAAAACTCCGGCAGCAGGTGATGAAACTGGTACACAAAGCCAAGGGACCGGTTGCGCAGTTCCCCTCTTTTCTTGTGGGACAACTCGCTGAGATTCCGGTTATCAACCCGCACTTCGCCGATTGTTGGCTCAGCCAGTCCGCCCAGAAGATGCAGCAGGGTGCTCTTTCCGGACCCAGAGGCCCCGACAATGGCCACCTGGTCCCCTCTGGCGACACTGAGATTGACATTACAAAGCACTTCTACACTCAGTCCGCCTTCCGTGAACGTTTTCGAAACCTCCCTGCAAAGCACAACGGATTCCGGGTCGACAGCAGGCATTACTCGAACCTCAATGCGTCGGCAGGCTGTACCCGGGATGCCCGCCACGCGGGATACAGGGTCGCGAGGAAACTCATGACCAGGGCAATGCCTACAATGCGGGATACATCCACCCAGCGCATTTCCGCGGGAAAGTCGCTGATCAGGTAAATGTCCGAAGGAAACAGCTCCGTATTGAAGAACGATTCGATGGCCGGAATCAGTGTTTCGACATTCAGCGCGGTAATCACGCCAAGAATACCCCCAAGAACCGTGCCCACAATCCCGATGACGGTTCCCTGGACCATGAATATCTTCATGATGCTGCCCGGGCTCATTCCCAGGGTTCTGAGAATCGCAACGTCGGACTGCTTGTCGGTCACAATCATGACCAGGGTGGAAACGATGTTGAATGCGGCCACCGCAACAATCAGCAGCAGGACGATAAATACCACCCGTTTTTCGATCTCCAGTGCCCGGAAAAAATTGGCGTGCTCCATGGTCCAGTCACGAATCCTGACCCGGTGTCCGATTTCACCGGCGAGTTCCCTGCTGATACGACGGGCGTGTTCCACATTCTCCAGCTTCAATCGCAGCCCGCTGATCTTTTCTCCCAGGTCAAGAAGCCGGGCGGCATCCTCGATATGGATCAGGGCAATCCCGCTGTCATACTCATACATGTCAATTTCAAACAAGCCGATCACGGTGAAACGCTTCATCCTGGGCAACAGCCCTGCCGGGCTGACCTTGCCCTTGGGGGCCACCACCGTGACTTTCTCACCCACCGCCACCCCCAGGGACCGGGCAAGCCCCCGACCCAGGATGATCCCGAACTCACCGGGCTGCAGTGCCTCGGGACGGCCCTCGACGATGTGGTTCAGCACCTCGGAAACCTCCCTCTCCTTTTCGGGATCAATGCCCCGTATCAGCGCTCCTTTGACCCGGGACCGTTTTGTCAGCATGCCCTGGCCGAGAATGAAGGGGGCCTGGGCCTCCACCCCGGGACGGTCCGTCATCTGGTCCGATACATCTCCCCAGTTTTCCAGTGCACCCTCGAAACTGCTGATGGTGATATGGGAAACGACAAAAAGGATCCGGTCCCGCAGGTCCTTGTGAAATCCATTCATGATGGACATGACGGTGATCAACGCCCACACCCCGAGGATTATCCCGGCCATGGACGTCATGGATATGAACGAAATAAAATGATTTCGCCGTTTGGCACGGGTATAGCGCAACCCGATCATCAATTCCAGGGGCCTGATCACGGGGGGACTGTCTCAGGTCTCATCCAGCCTGGACCGGGGGTTACCCGGCATGGTCCTTCACTCCTTTGTGCATCCCCGCCCCGTCCCGCAAGTGCGGGAACAGCATGACATCCCGGATTGATGCGCTGTCGGTGAGAACCATGACCAGCCGATCGATTCCGATGCCTTCCCCAGCGGTGGGCGGCATGCCGTATTCCAGTGCCAGAATGTAATCCGAATCGTAATGCATGGCTTCGGGGTCGCCGGCCTCCTTTTCTGCCACCTGTGCGCGGAATCTTGCATCCTGGTCTTCGTAGTCATTGAGTTCAGAAAAGCCGTTGGCGATTTCATAGCCAGCCATAAAAAACTCGAACCGGTCGCATATTTCCGGCTGCCCATCGTTCCGCCTGGACAGGGGGGAGACCTCTACCGGGTATCCCGTGATAAAGGTGGGGTCCACAATCCGGTTCTCGACGGTTTTTTCGAAAATCTCCATCTGCAATTTGCCGATTCCATCTCCGGGTTTCACCTCGACCCCCAGTTCCCGGGCCAGCACCGAGATATCCTCAAGGCCGGTTAGCCGGGATGGATCAATTTCCGGATTGAAGTGGCTGATGGACTCCAGCAGTGTCAGGCGGACGAAGGGTTGGGAAAAGTCCAGACGCTGCCCCTGGTATTCCAGCCATTGCCGGCCGGTAATGGCCTCACACAGACCGCGCATCAGCCGCTCAGTCAGGTCCATGAGGTCTTCATGATCCGCATAGGCCCAGTAAAACTCAAGCATGGTGAATTCAGGGTTGTGCCGGGTACTGATCCCTTCGTTCCTGAAATTGCGGTTAATTTCAAATACCCGCTCGAACCCACCCACAACCAGGCGTTTCAGATAAAGCTCCGGAGCGACCCGAAGAAACAATTCCCGGTTCAACGCGTTGTGATGGGTTTTGAACGGACGGGCCGCCGCACCCCCGGGTATCGGATGCATCATCGGCGTCTCGACTTCGAGAAACAACCCGTGAGTCATGAAATCCCGGATATACTGAATAATCCGGGAACGGTCCGCAAACAGGGAGCGGGTCTGTTCGTTCATGATCAAGTCAACATAGCGTTGACGGTACCGCAGTTCTACATCCGTCAGCCCATGAAACTTTTCCGGCAATGGATGCAGTGATTTGGTGAGCAGCCGAATCTGCTCCACCCGGACACTCAGTTCCCCTGTCCTGGTGTGGAAAAGCTCCCCCTGTGCACCGACAATATCGCCGATATCATATTTTTTGAACTCTTCGTTGTAGACATTTTCTGCCAGGCTGTCGCGTTGCAGAAAAAGCTGTATCCGTCCGGACATGTCCTGGATGTGAGCGAAACTGGCCTTGCCCATGATTCTTCGACTCATCAGCCGACCACATACCTTCACGCGAATCCCGGCGGTTTTCACACCATCCAGGTCATCCGCATATTTTCCCTGCAGCTCTCCCGCCAGCGCATCTCTCCTGAAGTCGTTGGGAAAGGCCTCTCCCCGTTCCCGCAGAAAGGCCAGTTTCCTGCGCCGCTGCTGAACCTGATCACTTTCTTGGCTCATTTTTTTCTGGTTCACCGATTTTAAGGTTTTCTTCCATCCATTGATTGGCCACCCTGTGATTTACAAGCCCGCTTTCAGGCTCGCTTCAATGAATTGGTTGAGAGACCCATCCAGGACCGCCTGGGTATTTCCGGTCTCCACACCCGTGCGCAAATCCTTGATCCTGGACTGGTCGAGGACATAGGACCGGATCTGGCTTCCCCATCCAATATCGGATTTCCCTTCTTCCTCGATTTGCCGTTCTTCCCGTCGTTTCTGTATTTCCGCCTCATAGAGCTTCGCTTTGAGCATGGACATCGCTTCATCCCGGTTTCTGTGCTGGGAACGGTCATTCTGGCACTGTACCACGATTCCGCTTGGGTGATGGGTGAGCCGCACCGCAGAATCTGTTTTATTGACATGTTGTCCCCCTGCACCACTGGAGCGATAGGTGTCAACACGAAGGTCTGCGGGGTTTATGGTGATTTCGAAACTGTCATCAATTTCAGGGTAAGCGAATACCGAAGCAAAAGAAGTATGCCGGCGATTCCCGGAATCAAACGGACTTTTCCTGACCAGTCGATGAACCCCTGTCTCGGTTCGCAGGGACCCGTATGCGTATTCTCCGGATATTTTCAGCGTCGCACTCTTGATCCCGGCAACATCACCCGAAGACCGATCTATCAGGTCGATCCGGTACGCCTGATCTTCTGCCCATCGTGTATACATTCTCAACAACATCTCTGCCCAGTCCTGGGCTTCCGTCCCCCCGGAACCTGACTGGATATCAATAAAGGCATTGTTGATATCCACCTCCCCCCGGAACATTCTTCTGAATTCCATTTGATCCAGACTGCCCTCAATGGACTCCACTTCCCGGCCCACCTCTTCCAATGTCTCGGCATCGTCTTCCATCCATGCCAGTTCCAGCAGTTCATTGGCCTCGGCAATCAACCTTCCAAGCTGATCCAGTCCTGCGACCGTCTTTTCCAGATCCGCACGTTCCCGGCCCAGTTGTTGTGCCTGGCCCGGGTTGTTCCAGATCGCCGGGTTTTCCAGTATTAAATCAACCTCTTCCAAACGTTCCTTCTTGTTCCCATAGTCAAAGATACCCCCTTAGTGCCTCAATACGCACTGCTGAACGGGACAGGGATTCTCTCAATTCGTTGGGGTTTGACATTGTTCTGTTTGGCACATTTTTCGACCCGGCGAGAATACCCCATCTGTACATTGATTGACATAGCCATACGCGATTTGGCAGGAATAATGTGCCGGACATACCCATCCTCCTCCTGTGATGCGCCAAACCGAAGACCCGGCACGGTGACCACCAGACGAAGTTGCTCCCTCCAGGTACAAATTTCGTCTCAATAAAAAAAGGGACATCTGGAATTGCACCCAACACTCTCGGAATGATTGACATGGCGGACCGCAATGGGTACATTGCTTCCCCTTGCCGAGGTGGCGGAATTGGTAGACGCGCTAGCTTCAGGTGCTAGTGGGCGAAAGCCCGTGAAGGTTCAAGTCCTTTCCTCGGTACCACTGTCCCCATGCCGGGACATTTGGCCCCGGGACATTTGGCCGATGGTTCCCGGCGGCACAGGGGAGCGAACCTGCCAACGCCCCTTCCGCTAATCCGCTGAAGATACCCTTTCTCCCCAGGATTCCAGGGCATCGAGGATACCCTGGTCCCGATCACTGCCTTCACGCTCAGTACGCAACCGGGCAATCTCCTTGTAGTATTGTTCCAGGGTAATGCTGCCGCCTCCGTCAGCATCCCGGAGCCGATGGTGCCGAAACGCCTCCCACCGCTGCCGATCCTCTTCGGACAGGGTTTCGGGCCAGTGCCGGGCACGGTAACGAAACAGCATCTCGGGCAAACGCCGGTCACGAAAATTGAAAGGCATCTCCTTGAGGGTCTCCCCCGATGCGTCCCGTACACGGTCCTGCAACGAGCGGTCCGCATCGCTGAAGAAACCATCGTACAGCATCAGGTCCACATCGCTGACGGAGCTGAACTCTTTCCTGGAGTGGGCCCGGGCCACTCGCCGACCAAATCCCGGGTCCCGTTTCAATTTCTCCCAATGACGGTCACAGGCATCCAGGTCGATTCCGATGCGCCGAATGGCCGGCTCATCCAGGGTATTCCGGGGCGCAAGGGCCGGACACTTGTTGATCCTCACGGACGAGACCGGCAGCCGCTGGACGCCTTCGGGCAACTCCTCGTTCCGGGTAAACAAGCGGTCATACAGGCTCTCTTCGTCCAAATTCAGGAAAGGATGCGGGTCCTGGCGCAGGTCGTACACCAGCACACTGTTGCCATTGCCCGGCTCGGCAAGCAGGGGCATCACCAGGGTCGTGCAGCCCATCGCCGACCGGTGGATACGTGAAGTATGCAGAACTGGCTTCTGCCGGACCAGGTCCAGCTGTTCAGCCACTTTTTTCTTGTTGCGAAGTCGAAACAGCCACTCATACAGACGGGGCTGGCGATCACGAATCAGGCGTGCCAACTCAATGGTGGCCCGCACATCAGACAGAGCGTCGTGTGCGGATTCATGGTTCAGGCCATTGGCCGCAGCCAGGTCCTGGAGCCGGAAGCTGGGTCGGCCATCTCCGTGTCTGGGCCAGGTAATTCCTTCCGGCCGCAGGGCACCGGCCATACGCGTGAGATCAACGATATCCCAGCGGGAATTGCCCTGCTTCCATTCCCGGGCATAGGGGTCGTAGAAATTTCGATAGAGGGTATGGCGAGTCACTTCATCGTCAAATTGCAGGGTGTTGTACCCCACACCACAGGTCCCCGGACGTGCCATTTCCGCGTGGATCCGGGCAATGAATTCCGGCTCCGGAACCCCCTGCAGATCCGCCTGCTGGGGCGTAATGCCGATCAGCAGGCAGGATTCCGGCTGGGGCAACATATCCAGCGTCGGCTTGCAGTACAGAACCAGTGGCTCGCCAATTTCATTGAGCGCCTCATCCGTGCGCAGCCCGGCAAACTGTACGGGACGGTCCCGCCTGGGGTCGAGACCCGAGGTTTCGTAATCGTGCCAGAAAAGAGTGGTAGACATAAATTCTATTCGGATTGGTGTGGGATATAGGGCCATTCCCGCCACCCCTGAAGAAGGGGGAAATACAAGCCCAAGCGAATTGGCCTTTCTTCCATTTTACTCATTATACCTGCATAACGGTCCAGGTCCTGCCGGTAGCGGCTCTGCTCCTGATCCAGAAACTCCTTAACCCCACCACCGGTATGGGCTCCCGTCTTGTAGTCGATGATCCAGCGCGTACCCTGCTCATCCACGAATGTCCGGTCAATCCGCCTGTGTTCCACCCGGCCGTCCCGGTTCCAGCTCAACGCCAGCTCACACCTCGCTTCGGCATGTTGCGTGCTCAGGATCCACTGGCCGCGTTCATCGTTCAATGCTCCCTTCAAGGCGGTTGATATGATTTCAATCGCCGTCTCGAGGCGGTTCTCCGGAACACCCAGGCGAACCAGCATTCTACGGCCAACCTGCTCGTAGCGGAACAGATCATCGGGACTTGTCCGGTCTGCGCCAATCGTCCCCATGTGCTGCAGGAGCCGATGTACTACGGTACCGATGAGCCGGGCCATTTCTCCCGCCCATTCAAATTTGATGGGCTCTTCCTCGGATTCCCTGACGGTGGATTCCGCAACCTGAACAGACTGTGGAGGTGTCGGGAGTTCCCAGTCCAGTGCCAGGCGGACCCGTGCAACCGCACGGGATTCCGGCTCAACCGCTGTTTCCGGCGCTGGCGTCCCGGCGAGGCCGACAACACGGACCGCAAAGTGATGTTGCAGTACCGGCCACAACCGGGACAGCAGCGCCCCGGTGTTGGGCGCTTTCATCTCATACCCGGTCTTTTCCTTCTCGTCCCCTGCCTTTTCTTCCTTTAACCCAACATGCCCCAGGAGGTGAAGACGCTGCTTTGCCCGGGTGGCGGCAACATACAGCAAACGACTGTCTTCGAACCGGCTTTTCTCCGATTCCAATCGCTGCAGGTAAACCGATATCCGGCTCGGTTTCTCACCCTCCTGGCTGATGGGAGCAAGAAGAAGGTCGCGATCGCCCGTCTTACCCCCTCGTTCCAGCCATTGCAGCAGCTGCACTTCATTGTGCCGCGTTCCGCGACCCAGTCCAGGCACAATCACGGTATCGAACTCCAGCCCCTTTGCCTTGTGCACTGTCATCAGCTGAATGGAGGCATCGGCGGCCAGGTCCGGCAGGGCGAACAACTGTTCCACCTGGTTGTTGAGGTCATGAATATCCGGAACATTCCCGGCACTGCCGAGTCCCTCGAGCAGTTGAAAGTAGACCTCCGCATCTTCCAGACCGGTTCGATCCGGTATGCAGGCCGGGCCGCCTAGGGTCATCCACGCCCCTTCCACAAAAGTGCGCAGGGGACCCCGGGACTGCTCCGACAAGGCCCTTTCCAGCACGGGCAATACCCGGGCCAGGCGACTTCGGCCATCACTGCTCAATCGTTCCCTGAGCGCTGGCTGACGAAGCAAATCGATCACTGGAGCACCCGACTCGTCTCCTGCAAGGGCGTACAGGTCTTCGAGTGTCAGGCCACAATACGGTGCACGCAGGACGGCCAGCCAGGCGATGCGGTCCCCGAGATGATTCAATGCCCGGGTCAGGGCCAGCAGGTCCTGGACAACCGGCCGATGTGCCAATGAATCGATTTCCACCGCCTGAAAGCGGAGTCCGGCCTTTTGAAGCTGTTCCACGATCTGCACCAGATGACTTCGGCTCCGAACCAGGATGGCCGTCGTCCCCTGCGGATGCGCTTCCCTGGACTGTTGAACGATGGCCACCACCTGCCGGGCTTCCGCAACGTCATCCCACCTTGAAAAGGGATAGACGAACGATGGATGAATGGCCACGGCATCCCCGTCCAACCCGGGATGAAAAGTCGTCGAGGGGGCATAGGACACCGCACCCTTGGCAATGTCGTCCCGGGCGGGAAATATCCCCGAAAAGTGTTGATTGATCCAGTCAACGATCCCCTCCTGGGAGCGGAAATTCACCTCAAGGCGGAGAAATTCAAGGTCCAGATGACCGATTCCACGTTCTCTCGCAGCGAGAAAAAGTCCTACTTCCGCTTCCCGGAAACGATAAATGGACTGCATGGGATCTCCCACCAGGAACAGGGTATGCCCATCCTGTGGCTGCCAGCCAGCCGTCAATCTCTTGAGCAATTCGTACTGATTGAACGAAGTATCCTGAAATTCGTCGATCAGTAAATGCTGAATCCGATAATCCAGCGCCAGCGCCAGATCCGAGGGCTCTTCAGGGTCTCCCAACGCCCGAGTGGCAGCCTGGGACAGTGCAGGAAAATCCACCCGGTCATTTTCCCTAAACACGATGTCCAGGTGTGCAGCGGCGACGCGCAACAGGTCCACCAGGGCCTCCAGGGTCTCCCATTCATCATCGGTATACCGGTACGGTGGCAGCCCGTATACTTCGTGCAACCGTTGGCGAAACGCCTCTCCTCCCTCCAATTCCAATGACCCCAACAGCACCCGCATGCGGCCCTTCATTGTGGCCCGGGAGCCCTCCCCCACCGGAAAACCGAGGTCCCTGGTCAGCCTTTTCCTCCAGTTTCCGTCAGCGGTCAGCATCAGTCTTGCCAGCCCATTCCACTGACGGAAGTCCGACAGCCGTGTGCCGGGAAACTCCGTCAGACCGCTTAAGGCAGCAATCGGCGAACCCCTGTAGCCCACGTTTTCTCCCGCATACCTGGCCAGTTCGATGATCTCTTTTTCATGAGCTTCCGGCACCTGTTTCTTCAGTTGATCCAGTGTCTCGGTCACCACCCGGCCCAGGGCCGCTTCCAAAGGTGCCCGCTGCAATCCTGCCTTACCCGGACGAATGATGTGTCGCAACCACTGTTCCCGCCGGGCAAGCATGACCGAAATCAAAGCCTGCAACCGCTCCAGCCGATTGTCCAGATGCTGGATCAAATGGGAGATGGAATCCGACCATTCGGCACCTGATTCCAGTTCGGCGATGGTGTTCCGGGCCGCCTCGCTATACATTTCCCCGGCATCTTCGGCAATGGTCGGCACCGAACCAAACCGGGAGAGGACGGGCATCTGTCCCACCAATGCCGCACAGAGGGAATCAATGGTCTGGATACGCAGACGCGATGGATTGTCAAGCAACTGCCATCCCCGGTCACGGTCACGCCGCATGGCCTTCCGGGCGAGTTTCCAGGTCTGCCTGTCATGGTTGTTTTCCGGCCGCGGACCCTCCCTCGCCCCGATGAGCGCGTCCAGGATCCGTTGACGCATCTCGCCGGCTGCCTTGCGGGTAAAGGTCACCGCAACGATCTCCTCCGGGTTCCTGACCCCGGAGAGAAGCACCAGGAACCGCTGGGTGAGCAATCCTGTTTTTCCAGACCCCGCAGGGGCCTGCACAATGAACGATGCCGAGGGGTCAAGGGCCCGGGAACGCGCGTTCTGATCGCTGATTTTCTCCAGTCCATTCATGATGTATCTTCCGCTCCGGGAGGCTGGCCGCCCCGCACATTCAATTCTTTGATGCGGCACAAAGGCGTGAGATGACAATAGGTACAGGTCGCGGGATACCTCTTCGGATCAACCGCTGCCTCCCCTTTTCGAAAAGCCTTGCCCAACCCTTCGATGGTCGATTTCCAGTCCTGCAGCAAATCCTGCCACGAGGGTGCCTGACAGACCTGTCTCAGGCTTTTTTTGTACGACATCAGCCCCGGCACCAGCTCATCCTCTTCCAGTGCCCCCTTGAATGCCATGTCACCTGCCTTGACCTGTGCAAACAATACCCCGGCAAGTTCACCGTCAACCGCCATACTGTAAAGCGGCAGCTGGGGTTCGTCCGGCCGTTCACCGAACCACTGTGCCGGACTCGCTTTGCTGGTCTTGTAATCCATCACAATCCGCCGCCCGTCGTCCAACTGGTCGATGCGGTCAATATACAGCCGGACCCGAACTCCCCCCGCCCTCGCTTCATATTTTTTCTCCTTTTCCGCCACCTCGAACGGGTCCAGGCGAGCCTCTTCCAACTGCAGCCATTCCAGTACATGTCGGCACAATCGTCTCACCTCCAATTCCCGGAATTCCGTGGAAAATGTCTGGGGATACCGGGTAGAAATCTCATCAACCGCCTCGTCCGCCATGGCCTCAACCAGCATTTCCGTCTCTGCCCTGCCCATGGTCACCAACGCCTGGTGTGATTTCAACACATGCCACACTTTCTCAAGAGTGCGATGAACCAGTGCTCCCCGGGCCAATCCATTCAGCCCGATGTCCGCGTACCCCAGTGGTTGTGCGCCCAATCGAAGTTCCGCGAAGGCACGGAAAGGACACGCCGACTGCAACCTGAAAACCCGGCTGCCCCCACTGACCGCTTCCGTCTCCAACGGGGGAGCCGGATCTTCCCACAGCGTTGTCAGCCGGGCACTGTCGTAAATGGCATCCTGCCAGGTGGAAGCCGGCCACAACCCCAGTGCCTGCGGATCGACTACACCCAGGTCCGAAATGAGGGGGCTGGGGCGCAGTTCTTCATCGCCATCCCGTTGCGGCGAACTTGCAATCACTTCGGATGCACTGGCCAGCAGACGGCGGGTTATGGTGCGTGATACCTGCAACTCGCGCTCCTCACTTGAATGGGGCAATCCTGCCTTGCGCTGCAAGGGCAACGGGATGAAGGGGTTCGGACGCGGAGGTACGGGCCATATGCCATCATGCAACCCCATCACCCACAGGCAATCAAACTGCAGCCAGGCTGCCTCGAGCATGCCCAGCACCTGCACCGGAACCAACCCGGTCTTTGGCTGGAACATCCGGTTTTCCGCCAGGCGCTGCAACTGGCCCACGGCCGCGCCTGCACCCATCGGACCCGTCACCAGCCCCAGGGAGGCAAAAGTACCCAGCAGGTCCTGCCAGGCCTCCGTGGCCTGGTATTCCGCACTTGAAAGGGTCCGCCCACGGGCCCATCCAACCGTCTTCAGCAATCCTGAAAATCGTTCCGACCACTGTCCGGGAGTATCCGTCCCCGGGAGTTCCCGGGCCGCCACCCGCCAAGCATCCAGATTGGCGACCAGCACCGGGCAGTAATACGGTTTCCCGCATTGCGATGCGTGATAGCGCAGCGTCCTGAGGGACACTTCCAGTTCGCCGGCTTCCCGCAGCCGCCCATCCAGCAACGCCCGGGCACGGGATTCGGGTTCCCATCCCTCCATGAAAGGCGAGCAGATCAATCTGCCCATCTCTTTCAGGGGGATCGTCGGCGCCAGCAGGCCGAGCAGCTTCAATGCGGTGCCGATCACCGGACAGGTGCTCAACGGAAGACCCAGGGAGAGATTATAGGGGCGCACCCCGGACTGGTGTCCCGGCTCCATGACGTGGGGAACCAGGGCTTCGTCCAGTGCATGGGTAATCAGGTCCCGTTTTGATGCCAGATCGGGAACCACGACACCGATCGCTGCCCGGGGGGTTCTTTCCAGGTGCTGCCGGACCCATTGGGCCATGACTGCGGCTTCCCGGCGCGCATCCAGACAGCGGGTTCCGGCTGTTCGTCCCCCCCGCTCTGCAAGCTGCCACCATCGCACCGTGCAGCCCAGCCCGGACAGCCCCTGCAGCAGCCCCTGCTGCTGGGGAACCAACTCGTCAAAACCAATCAGCACCAGTTCATCGGGACCCGTCCATTGCCCCGACTGGAGTGCGGACAGGATTTCATCTGCAAGCCGGGCGGCAGACAACCAGCCCCGGGCTGCGCACCGCGATTCGAATCTCCCTTTCCACTCCCAGAACGCCGCGCTGTCCCGGTTGTACCGGAATGCCGCCGGGTCCGTCGGCAATCGCCACGATTGCATCAACCGCCATGCTTCCTGCACCCGGTGGACCGATCCCGCCCCCTGTGTCCAGGATGCTTCCTGGTTAATGATGTCTTCCCAGATACGCTGCTCCTGGGGGGGCGAGAGCAGAATATGGGGGACCGGTGCGGACCCTGAAACCATGGCCTCTTCCCAGGTCCTTTGCATCCAGGCCGTCCAGGGCAGCACATCCGGGGTTGGCCAGACTTCCTTTCCCCGGTTGATCCATTCCTGTTCAAACTTCTGACCAACGACCCCTGCCAGGCGGATATTGCCTGTCACCACGGTCATGCCTTTGTCCAGGACCTCGAAGACCTCTGCATAGGAAGCCTCCTCCGGGTTGATTGCAAGGGGCTCCATCAGGCCGGCGGCCACCCTGCCTTCCAGTGCGGGGGGCATTTTTCCCTGCCTGGTCCCGGGTGAATTCCCGGCATGGCAACCCAAAACCGGGACCGGACCACTTCAACCCGGGGACCTGGATTCATCATCAACCCCTCATGCCTGGAGCATGCCGATTTCCTTTTCGGAAACGATTTTCAATACATGCTTGGCCCTGGAGCACGCGACATAAAAATCGGACCGGGTGAAGTTCTTCCTTGAATCCGGTGCGACCATGTCGATGAGTACCACGATGTCCGACTCCAGTCCTTTGAATGATCGTATAGTTGAAAACAACACCCCGGCACCCTCACGCCATTGCCCGAGGTCGTGGATCAGGTCCACGCCTCCCAGTGATTCCACACTCTTCAAACCGGACCGGTCAAACCGGTATCTCGACAGGATAACGATCTGGCCGGGCAGAATTTTTTCCGTCCGGGTCCATTTCCGTATCCAGGCATCCAGCAATCCCGGGACCCGCAGGGCCGGTTCAATGACCACTTCGGTTTTCCGTCCAGAGGGGGCATGTGGATGTATTTCAATTTTCGACGCCAGGATGGTTGCACAGGTGCCCACAATGGATTTCGTGTTTCTGCAATTCATTGGCAGATGGAAGGGGTTGCCCAGGGCGGGAATCGCAATCCCCTGTTTGCGATATAAATTCTGGGCCGGATCATAAAAGACATACAGAACACCCTGGTCCCCGTCGACATTCAACAACTCCAGGGGTACCCACCAATCCGCACAAAAATCCTGGGCTTCATCCACCACAATGCACTCGTACCGGTCCGGAAGCCGCTCAATGGCTTCGCACAGCAGGAGGGCTGCCTTTTCATCCCAGAATACCTGGGGATGAACAGACGACGGTGAAAATTCGATTCCGGCCTGTACGCACAGGTCATGGCACAACCCGTGAAAATGGTGCACATCAACCCGGTCTGACAGTTCCCGGGGGATACTCTGTCTCAGCCAGTTGGCCAGTCCCTTGTTGTAACACAGCAAAAGTGATTTCTTCCCCTCTGCCGCAAACTTCTCCACCTGCCCCTTTGCCAGCAGCGTCTTGCCTGAACCCGCGACGCCCTCAATCGCAACCCGCTTGTTGTTTCCCAGAAAGACCAGCAACCGCAATTGCTCATCCGTCATCCTGACCAACTGTTCTTCCTGTTCTTCAATGGTCCGGGACAACGCCGGAAAAATATTGAATGCCGGCAAGATTGCTCTCGTCACCCTGGCAATCTCGCCCTGGCCCGGGACATGGGGAGAACCCATTCTGGCCCATTGCTTCAATGCATTCGCAATCCGGTCCGATACCCGGCTCAGGTCACTGGACGACAGGGTGATGGCGGCATCCGCTCCCGGAGGCATGGCCCCGTGATAGATGCAGTCAGGGAAAAAAACGGCATAGCCGTAAGGAAACGGAAGGTTGCCCCCTCCATACACCCGGTGCCTGATCAAATCGATGATGCGGTAGGAATTTCTCCTGGCCTGTTCAAAAGGGTCCCTGATTTCTTTGGTGCGGTCCCCCAGGACCCGGTTCCAGCGACGGGAATCCGGGTCGTAATCAATGACTCCCCCCTTCACTTCGATTACGAGCAATCCCTTGTCCGGCCAGAATACCAGAAAATCAGCCTCGCCCTCCTGCAGGGTCACTTTCCCGGACTGGTCGTTGCGACGCCCCCGCAACCACGGATAACTGTGCAGTACGAGGACCTGGCTGGGCAGTTGTTCGGCCAGGGCCCTGGCGACATCCCGCTCAGGCTTGAGGGCAATATCCGGTATTTCAATTCGTGGAATCAGTCTGGCCAATGTATCCCCTCCCTGCCGCCTCGAACGTTACCGCAGACGACCACGGCAATTTTTCCCCATTGCACCCTCGTGTACTCGGGGTATTTTCCTCCGGTTGTCCCGGACTCCCGGTCAGGGGGATTCACCATTTCCATCGTGCATTTCAGACCCGGCCTGTTCTAGCAACCAATTCTTGGGGATCTCCGGTTGGTGTTAACCCACCCACCGTACAATGGCGAAGAAATCACAGTTTCGCCGTGCAGCCCTTTTCCGTCCAATTCCCGCCCGGCCTTCCCGTTCCCTGGCTTTCGCATTGAACGCTCCGGATTGCCTGCAGGGAAACCGGAAGTGGTTTGTGCTGCACTGCACTTTTCAGGGCCCAGACCCCGGGATGAAGTGTATCAAACCCCCCTGTGTTTGGGTAAGAACTTGCGATGTTTTCCCGAACAGGCTCCCCACTCAGCCCACGGACCCTTGAATTTTGTTCTCCTGCAGGGTCTGGCGGTCCAACGAGGTGGCCCGGGTCCTTCCGACATACCGGAGCCCGGACGATCTCCTGCAATGCAACCTGTCGAAATTTTCGGCCGGTGCCGGTTATATGGATACGCCTTCATGCCGCAGCAACCAGGCCTTGCGCTCCTCCCCCCCGGCATACCCCCGGACTGTTCCATCCTTCCCGATAACGCGATGACAGGGCACCACAATCGCAACCGGGTTGTTTGCATTGGCACTGGCTGCTGCCCGTATGGCAGCAGGGTTCCGGCATTCCATTGCAAGACGATGATATGAAATGGCGGATCCCACAGGGATCCTGGTCAGCGCCTCCCATACCGATCGCTGGAATTCGGTACCACTCTTCGAAATCGACAGATCCTGGAACGCGGACCAGTCCCCGTCAAAATACCGTTTCAGCCGGTCCCGCATCCCCAATACATTGATGTCTGTGGTCTTTTGGTATGCTCCAAACCGTCTTTTGAGCAGCTTTTTCCTGCGCGCTTCATTCTCCATAAAATCGAGGAAGCACAATTCATTGCCGTCGGCGACGATACAGATTTCACCGATGGGGCTTTCACAGATATCCGAATACAGTTGTTTGGGACTTACATACATAATAAAGCAGTATATTTTCTTGACGGATCATTGAGGTTGCCAACGCAATCGCCTCTATCCCGTCCAACCGCCTGAGCCCCCAAGGCTACCACTCGGTTATAAGTGAGTGGAATTTGAATAGAGTTATACATCAGATGACAAGAAAATGAACTGGCTTAGTCAAGTATATGATTCCCAGTTGTTTCATTTTGGTCCTGGAGAAAGTGTGGATTGCCTGCGCAGCGCGCTGGGGGAGATTCCGTAGATTTTGCAGAACGTGTCGTTAAACTGCCGAACGCTTGTAAAACCCGCCTTGTGTGCAATGCATGTCATCGAATCCGTACTATGGGCAATCAGGCCCCTGGCAATGGATGCCCTTCTCGCCCGGGCCACCGATTGCGGGCTGGATCCCACATACCGGGTAAAAAGATGCCTCAAATAACGGTCGCTCACGCCAAGACGTTCTGCCAGTTCCTTCACCGTGCCTTCATCAAGCACTCCCGAATCAATCAGGGAAAGGGCCCGCTTGACGGTTGTCCTGACTCCGTTCCACGCCGGACTGTCCGGCACGGTTTCGGGCCGGCACCGCAGGCAGGGACGAAACCCGGCCTCAAGTGCCAGAAATGCGGAAGTGTAGAACCGGCAATTTCCGGGTTTCGGGGTAACCGCCGGGCAAACCGGACGACAGAAAATACCGGTACTGAGCACCCCGGTGAAAAAACGACCGTCAAACCGGGAATCCCGGTGTTTGACCGCCTGATAGCAGGTATCGAAATCAAGTTCCATGACTGATGAGTATACCGGCTTGCAGGGCCTGCGCTGGCAGATTTCGGAACTCAACCTGCCATTCGACCCCCCCCGTGCTACCGCAGGCAGGACACCAGCAATACAAAGAGGTGCCGCACGCGGTATTCGAAACAGTCGTAACCCGGTGGTGCACTGCAGGTACTCATCTCCCCACAACGGACCCGAACCTCGTGGCAGCACCCGCAACCACGCTGCGGCATTTTTCCGCTGGCCCCATTCTCGAGTATTGCCGGGTATTGCCCGGTATTGCCCAAGTTTCAGGCATCAACGACGTGAGGCCCGGAGCGGTCTTTCCTGCTGGCCGTCCGGGATCAATCCCGATACAGCGGAAACCTGCCGCACAATTCGACCACTTTGTCTTTCACAGACAACTCCACGGATTCATCCCCCAGATTATCCAGAACATCGCAGATCCATCCGGCAATTTTCCTGGACTCTTCCGTGCCAAATCCCCGGGAAGTCATTGCGGGGGTTCCGAGTCGCAAACCACTGGTGACAAAGGGAGACTGCGGGTCGTTGGGCACCGCATTTTTATTCACGGTAATGTTGGAACGGCCGAGTGCTGCATCCGCATCCTTTCCGGTGATGCCCTGGTCAATGAGGTCAAGGAGAAACAGGTGGTTGTCCGTACCACCGGAAACAATGCGATACCCCCGCTCCTGGAATACTTCCACCATGGCCTTTGCATTGTCCAGCGTCTGTTGCTGGTATTCCCTGAACGAAGGGGCCAGGGCTTCCTTGAATGCCATGGCCTTGGCGGCAATCACGTGCATCAACGGCCCCCCCTGTGTTCCGGGAAACACCAGAGAGTTCAGTTTCCGGGTGACCTCAGGATTTTCCCGGGCAAGGATCATACCTCCCCGGGCACCGCGCAATGTCTTGTGTGTCGTGGTGGTGGTGACATCCGCGATGGAAACCGGATTGGGGTACAACCCGACGGCGACCAGTCCGGCAACATGGGCCATGTCGACAAACAGGTAGGCACCCACAGAATCTGCAATTTCCCGGAAACGCTGCCAGTCCATGACCCTGGAGTAGGCCGAAAATCCAGCCACAATCATTTTGGGTTGATGCTCCCGGGCCAACGCCTCGACTTCTTCATAGTCGACTTCACCCGTGGCCGCATTCAGACCATACTGCACCGCATGGTACAGCTTGCCTGAAAAATTAACGCTTGCCCCATGGGTCAGGTGCCCCCCGTGCGCCAGGCTCATCCCCAAAATGGTCTCTCCAGGGTCGCACAACGCCATGTACACCGCGGCATTCGCGGAAGACCCCGAGTGCGGCTGGACATTCACATAATCCGCGTTGAACAGCTGCTTTGCCCGGTCTATCGCCAGGGATTCCGCAATGTCGACAAATTCACAGCCGCCGTAATAACGCTTTCCCGGATACCCTTCGGCATATTTGTTGGTTAGTACCGACCCCTGGACCGCCAGCACACGGGGACTGACGAAATTCTCCGAAGCAATCAACTCGATATGATCTTCCTGCCGCTGCTCTTCACATTGGATGGCATCCCACAGTTCCGGGTCCATTTCAGCAATGCTCTTGGTTTTGTCGAACATGTTTTACTCCAGATAAGATTACGACCCCGAAAAATCAGGGCATACAGGACCTCTCGATTGTATAGAATGACTACCGTATTTTCACATTAAATTTATTTACCAATAGCATAGGGAATTATATGGGGAGGCAATGTTATGCAGGTCTGGTCCAATGACCGCTTTTCATCGACTCCGCACCGGGTGATCAATCGCGGGGAAATGACCGTTGCTCCATCCCATGGTCCGTCTCCGGCCGCTGCACCCGATCTCGGAGTCGTTTATGTATGGCTTGACCGATGGCGCCGGACCTTCCCCATTGCAGGAATTCCCCAAACAATCACGGAGCAGGTTTGCCAGGGGATGGGCGGCAAGTAACTGTACTGGCAGAAACTCAGAACAAGTCATCATGGTGGCAGGATAAGCCGGGTGGACAATGACCCAAAAGACGATGCAGCAAACGTACTCCGCCTCCATCCAGCAGTCAGGACCATCCCCCGATTGGAAGGATTTCCGCGCGATGGATGTCCCTGCCTTTCAGGCACCCCTCCTGTGAAGGCAGTGAAATGAAGGGTAAAAAGCGACCATTCATTGTGTATCAAAGCGGAGGATTCCATGCAAGGAAAATTTTGCCTTCCCCCTGTGCGGTTGATACAATGCACTGGATTCGAGTCATACGACCTGTAGAGGTTGGTGTTTTTTTGTATCTGGAGGGATTGACGATGAGTTGGAAGCGATGGGTGTGTACGGTACTGGCGGCGGTTGTAAAAGAAGTTTGCAATCGGGGATTGACAAGGGGAATAGAGGTTCCTAAAATGAGCCGGATCGCCGGATCGCCGGATCGCCGGATCGCCGGATCGCCGGATCGCCGGATCGCCGGATCGCCGGATCGCCGGATCGCCGGATCGCCGGATCGCCGGATCGCCGGATCGCCGGATCGCCCAACCTGCGTCTGCATCCTGGGACTACTCTCGCCCGCTAGCCTCCCCGCCTGAATCTTCTGCATCCGTCGGCAGGCACTCCGATACCCGCTGGCCCGCTTCTTCCTCCGACAGCTTCGATCCTTCTCCCGCCCGCAATCTGCGGCGCGGCCTGTTTTCAGCCCTGCTCTGCCTGCCGCTGCTCCTTGGCCTTGCCGCCCCGGTCGCCGCACAGACGACAAGAACTCTCGATATTCAGGTTGCCGACGCCTATGAGGGCGAGAACATCATCGTCACCCTGACGCTGAGCAGTGCGTTCGGCAGCCTGACCGAGACCGCACGAACCTTCATGTTTTCCACGGACGTTCCGACCGCCAGCGAAATCAACGATTGCATTACCAAGGACTCTGGTACCCCCGGTAACCAATGCACGGCAGGCGGCACGCCTGCCTCCGCATCGGACTTCACGGACACGGACACGTCCGTCGTATTCGGTACAAGCGAGACAGTAAAGACCGTCTTCATTCCCACCACCGCAGATAATCTCAGCGAGGGTTTGGAAGTGGTGGAATGGAGCATCTCCTATACCGGTGACGGAGTTAACAAGCTCATTGACAATGTCACCGGGCGGGATACATTCAACGACATTCCCCCGTTGATTTTTCCAACCACCGTAGTTGTCGTCTCATTCGGCCAGATCAGCAACGGCTCCCGCCCCGCTCCGGAAATCAGCATCGCCGCCGATACGTCGCCGGTGACGGAGGGCACGGCGGCGAGCTTCACGGTGACCGCGGATCCGGCGCCAAGGAGCCAGTCGGTCAACCTGACGGTGACCCAGAGCGGCAGCTTCGTCGCGAGCAGCGACCTGGGCAGTTCCAAGACAGTGACTATCGGCACATCGGGCGAGGCAACCTACACCGTCCCCACGGTTGACGACAGCACGATCGAGGCGAACGGCAGCGTGACGGTAACGGTGAACAGCGGCACCGGCTACACGGTAGCAACAGCGCCGAACAATGCGGCCACGGTTACGGTCGAGGACGACGACGACACCACCGCCCCGGGCGTCACCTCGATCGAGCGCTACTCGCCGACCGATGAATACACCAATGCTGACAGCCTGACCTGGCGGGTGACCTTCGACGAGGCGGTGCGCAATGTGGACATGGCGGATTTTTCCCTGACGACCCCCGACGGAATTGCGTTCCCCGGAACCACCGCCCTGGCCGTCTCGTCGGTCTCGACCAGCGTCTACGATATCACCGCCTCCGGCAGTGGAATTGAGAATGCCGACAACCAGATTCAGCTGGTCTTTGCGAGCGGCCACAGCATCGAGGACCTGTCCGGCAACGCACTGCCCGCATCGCCCACGGTCAGCGGCACGAATGACAACTCCTTCCAACTCGACAACACCGCCCCAACCGTGGTCTCAATCGAGCGCCAGTCACCGACCACCGCCATGACCGATGAAGACAGCCTGACCTGGCGGGTGATGTTCGGGGACACTGGCGGCGGATACATACCCAGCGTGGATGCAGCCGACTTCTCTGTCACCGGCACCACCGCCACGATTACCTCGGTATCGGAACACTCGACCAATACCTTCGACGTCACCGCCTCCGGCGGCGACCTGGAGAACCTCAACGGCACGGTAACGCTGAGCTTCGCCAACAACCACGACATCGCGGACGATTCCGGCAACCGACTCGCCAGTACCACCCCCACCTCCGGCACCAACGACAATACTTTCGAAGTCAGCAACTTCGTCGCCGACGCAGACGCCCCGAAACTGGTCTCGATCAAGCGCCATGCGCAAGAGGTCAGGAATCTTGGTACGAGTCTGGTCTGGCGGGTGGAGTTCGACAAGCACCTGCCCAATGTGTACGCGTCGGACTTCACGCTCTCTGGCACCACCGCCGGGCTGGATGTGCGCCACGATCTGAGCAATTATGATCCCAAAACCTACAAGACCTCCGTTCTCGTCATTGCTCAAGGCGGTGATCTGGACACCGTCTCCGGCACCGTGACCCTGAACTTCGCGAGTCCCCACAATATCCGTGACTTCGAAGGCCGGGCACTGCACCCCAATCCAACCCCCACCTCAGGCACCAACGAAAACACCTTCACCCTGAATCCCAACGAGACGCTGGTCTACTTCACGCAAGCGGATTACTACGTCGACGAAGGCGATGATGCGGTCGTGACGGTGAAACTGTCGCGCCTGCGCGATACGGCCACGACTATCCCCTCCATCTCCGCCACCCCGCTCACCGCCACCGGCAATGGGGTGGACTATCATGGCCAGACCTACACCGTTACCATTCCGGCCTGGCGGGCCAGTGGCACGGTCAGGATCCGCACTTCCAACGATGCCCTGACGGAAGAGGAAGAATCCTTCCGACTGGACATTCACACTTTCGATCTGCCCGCCGGCGTGGTGAGGGGGAATGTCCCCGGCAGTGCGGAAAACAACGCCTACATCCGTATCCGCGACGAGGACACCGCCACCGCCAAGGCGAAAAAAGAACCCGGCCTGGTGTTCGATAACGCCCACCTGACCTGGAACGAGGCCGATGGTTGCAATAGCGGCACCGGACCGAGCTACAACGTCAAGCTGAAGAACCGACCGGCAGGTCCGGTGGAAGTCTGGATCAAGGACCCGGACGACGACAACCGCCGCGGCCAAAACGCGTTCGTCGCCAATAACCGTCTGTACGTCGAAAACAGCATCTTTCGGAACAACATCAAGGAATCACATACCAAACTGCGCTTCACGCCGGACAACTGGGACAAGTTCCAACTGGTCAACGTCAAGGTGAGATGTTCGGACCATTACACCGCGCAGATTCCCATCAAGCATCGCATGTACACCAACTACATCGGCGACAAGGGCAAGCTCAGCCATGCCTATCCCGGCTACTCCGGTGTTGTGGACAAGGGCTGGACGGTGCATGTCTATATCCGCGAGAACGACCCGCCGATCGTCGTCAAGCACCTCCCCGCGCCGGGCCAGACGGTCGATGTGAAGGAAGGCAGCCATCTGGACTTCGAGATCACCCTGAGTAAAGCGGTATTCGAGCATGACAGCACGCTCTCGGTTTATCTGTCGGCTCGCGGCGGCAAGGCGGCGGGGGTCAAACGGCGGGACGGCAGGGCCCAGTCCTGTGGCGGCCCGCTGGATGACTGTCTGATCTTCACACCGTCGAACCGCACGCAGTGGGTGCGCCTTTTTGCCATCGGCCCTGGCCGTGATGAACTCAAGGTCGAGATTCCCCAACTCCGCTGGGGCGATCTGGAACATGTGCGCGACTGGGAGATGAGATGGCCGGTTGAGGTCATAGCAACCGGACAGGGCGCGCCGGCGCAAAGCGCAGCGGCGCCCACCCAGGCGGTCTCCAACCTGCAGGTGACGGCAACAGACGCCCTCAGCGCCAGCGTCACCTGGAGCGCGGTCGAGCACGCAAGATTCTACGAGGTGTCGTGGGAGGCCCAAAGCAGCGATGCGCAGACCGTCATCACCGGCATCGAGAGCGTGGCAGGCACCTCGGCCACGATCGAGCACAACGCCCAGGAAGACATGACGCTGACCGTCACGGTGACGCCGGAATATGTCGACGGCAATGGCATCACGCAACGAATGGACGCGCTCGCCGCCACGGCCAGCCTCGACATCGGCCCCTCGGCCCAGTCGCTCGGTGGTGGGACGAATGACGGCGATGGAGGCCAGGTCAGCGCCGGCGAAGGAGACAGCCGGATGGCGGCCTGCGTCTCTGCCGAACTGCTGGCCGATGTCCAGGAGTATGCGGGGGAGACCTGGCGGACTTCGCCGGACCATGTCGAGCGCTGGAGCCGGGTGCTTGCTGCCTTCGGGGTGAGCAACGCCTACAGCAGCAACCCGATGACCGTCGCCGAGGCCAAGGCCCAGGCGGACCGCGGCCTTCAGCGCTGGATGCCGGTGGCACCGGCGCTCCAATGCCTGGAGAACCCGCCGCGGGAAAAAGAGGAAAAGCCGGTAACACCCGCTACCCCCGAGCTCAGCCTCTCGGCAGGGTCCGCCGTGGATGAGGGCGACAATGCCACCTTCACCATCACCGCCGACCCGGCGCCGCAGTCCGACCTGACGATTGCCTGGACCGTCGCCCAGAATGGCGAGTACCTGGATACACCCGGAGCAGGCAGCCGTACGGTGGTGCTGACAGCCGGGGCCACCAGCACCGATCTCCCGGTGGCCACGGTGGATGATGATGCCAACGAGGCCGATGGATCCATATCCGTCACCCTCAATACGGGCACGGACTATACCGTGGCCACGGGCAGCGCCGCGGTGACAGTGCGCGACAATGACGCCCCGGTGGTGAGCATCACCGCCGGCAGCGGGGTGACGGAAGGCACGTCGGCCTCGTTTACGGTCTCGGCCAGTCCGGTACCCGCGACACCGCTTGACGTGGCACTGACCATTGGTCAAAGCGGCGATGTTGCCGCCTCAAGCGAGACCGGATCGAAGACGCTCACCGTCCCGGTTTCCGGCAGCGTGACCTTCGAGGTCGCCACGGTGGATGATGCGGTGGAAGAGCCAAGTGGCACCCTCACCGCCACCGTCAGTGCCGGTACCGGTTATACGGTGGCAGCGGCACCGGACAATGCGGCCACGGTGGCAGTGTCCGACAACGATGCGGTATCGTCGGGTCCGACGATCTCGATTGCCGATGCCACGATGAAGGAGAACAATCGCACGGGGTACTTCAAGGTGACGCTGAGTGAGAAAGTGAATTGGCCGGTCCATGTCTACTACGCGACGCGGGATTCGACGCCGGTGTCGGCCGTGGCGGGCAAGGACTACCTGGCGTGGAAGCGGTCCTGGGAGTTGCGGGCCCGGTTCAGGCCGGGTCAGACGGAAACGCTGATTCACGTCGTCCTCTACAACGACAGCCATGACGAGGGTTCGGAGACCTTCGAGATGGTGCTGTTCGAACCGGGCGTGAACGGCCCGCCCGGGGTATCGGTGTCGATTGCGGACGGGGTTGCGGTGGGCACCATCGTCAACTCCGACCCCATGCCCGCGGCATGGCTCGCGCGGTTCGGTCGCGCCACGGCCGAACAGGCCCTCGACGGCATTGCCGGGCGCATCGCGGCTTCACGAACCGCCGGGATGCACGGCACCATCGCCGGACAGGCGATCAACCTTGATCCCGGATCGGAAGGAGGGCCGGATGACACTGCGTCCGGCAATGACCGGCTTGCACAGTCCAATGTCGTCCGCGCCTTCGATGCCGGCAGGGGTGGAATCGGCCACGACGCACATGGCTTCGACCCGGATCGTTTCGCAGACGGTGATGCACAATCCTGGTCCATGACGACCCGCGAAGCCTTGCTCGGCAGCAGCTTCACGGCAACCGGGGAGAAGGATGCCATGGGTGGCAGTCTCGCCTTCTGGGGCCGGGCGGCGCAGTCAAGCTTCGACGGACAGGAGGGGACCTTCTCCCTCGACGGCGAGACCACCACCACCATGCTCGGCGCCGACTATGCCCGGGACAACTGGCTGGTCGGCATGGCGCTGATGCAGGGCAGCGGCAAGGGCAAGTATGCCGATACCGACGTCATGCCCCGCCCGGCTTCCCAGACCTGCCCCGAGGAAGTGGAGAAAATGAATAACGCCCTGTGCAGCGGTACCGTGCGCGATGGCGACGGCAAGATTGAGGCCTCAATGACCGCGGCGGTGCCCTATGCCTCCATCCAGGCATCGGAGCGACTGAAGCTCTGGGGTGCCCTGGGGTATGGCACCGGCGAGGTAACGCTGAAGCCGGATGCGGGTACGGATGAGAAGAAGGAATCCTACAAGTCCGACATCTCCTGGAACATGATGGCGGTGGGAGGACGTCAGGAGTTGCTGTCTTCCCCACAGAACGGCCCGACACTGGACCTGACCGGGGATGCCCTGTGGGCGCGGACGGAATCGGACAGGACAAACGCCCTGGCGGCATCGGATTCCGATGTGACCCGGTTGCGCCTGGGTCTTGAAGGCAGCTGGCGCATTGCCACCGAAGGCGATGGCAGTATCACGCCCAAGCTCGAACTTGGCGTCCGCCAGGACGGCGGGGATGCGGAGACCGGGTCCGGGATGGAGCTGGGCGCCGGCATTGCCTGGAGCGATCCCGGTGCGGGCCTGAGTCTGGACCTATCCGGTCGTACCCTGATTACCCATACCGAGGAGGACCTGGAGAACGAGGGCTTTTCGGTCTCGTTCCACTATGATCCGAAACCGGCCTCGGCACGGGGGCTGGAGCTTTCCCTGAGCCAGGAGATCGGTGGACCGTCCACGGGAGGACTCGATGCGCTGTTTGCTTCCGAGCCCTTGAGCGAACGTCCGGACAGCGACGAGGACAGCCGTTTGAAGCTGGAAGCCGCCTATGGCTTCCCGGTCTTCTCGGGGCAGTACATCAGCAGCCCCGGGGTCTCCCTTGTCCGCGGCAGTGCAAGCCGTGACTACAGCCTTGGCTGGCACTTTACACCGGCGAAGAGCACGATCGGGATTTCCTTCGGGATCAAGGCGACCCGGCGGGAGAGCGAGGGGGCTGACCCGGAGCATGCCGTGGGGGTTGAGGCCTCCGTGCGCTGGTAGTGCCGGTCCCTCTTTGCGGCTTTATGGGGGCCATTTCCGGTGGTCACGTCGAGCACAAACACGTGCATGACTCGTCACCAGGGCATTGGCCGACAAGCAAGTAATAGGGACAACTTCGTACGCGTTTTCATGACGCACGAAGTTGTCCCTATTACATTATATGCCTGATTGCCTAAGCTAAAAGGGTGACCCGGCATCCATTTGACGCTTCACAGGCCGGGTAACCCCGCCGCCTCGACGTCCGAAAGCCCTATTCCCGAAGGCCAATATATTCAATGCCGCAACCAAATCGGCATTGTCCCGATGACCACCATACCAAATCGCAAGGGAGGCTCTTGCAGAAGACGGTCCCCATTGAAATCCGCTACCGCTCCCTCACTGGCACAGGCTGCGAAAGAAGAGTACCCCGTCATTCAGGGAAATTCCGATTTCCGGAATTCCAAAAATGTTCCGGATTCGATCCGGAGACGAATTTTTTTCATCCAGTCCTGGTAGAAATGGACATTGTGCAGGGAACACAGCCTTGCCCCCAGAATTTCGTTCTGTTGATGAAGATGCTTCAGATAAGACCGGGAATAGTGGGCACATGTATAGCACGCACAGGCCGAATCAATGGGCCGGGTATCCATTTTGTATTGTGAATTCCTGATTTTCACCACACCGTGGTGCGTATAAAGCCATCCATTCCTGGCATTTCTGGTAGGCAACACACAATCGAACATGTCCACCCCTGCGGCCACGCATTCGACAATGTCCCGGGGTGTCCCCACACCCATCAAATATCGAGGTCTGTCTGCCGGCAACCGGTGTGCAATCTCATTGACGACATGCATCATTTCCTCTTTTGGCTCACCCACGGACAAGCCGCCGATTGCGTAACCCGGAAAATCGATTTCCACCAGTTTTTCCATGGACTCCATTCTCAAATCCGTATACATGCCCCCCTGCAATATTCCGAACAATGATCCGCTTCCCCGGTAGCTGTCCCGGCATCTCCTCGCCCACCTGGCGGACCGTTCCATGGATTCCGCCGCCTGCTCCCGGGTTGCAGGCCAGGTGGTACACTCATCGAAAACCATCGCGATATCGGAACCCAGCCTGGCCTGTATATCCATGGATTCCTCCGGTCCAAGAAAAATCCTGCTCCCATCCACCGGCGAACGGAATGTGACCCCTTTCTCGTCAAGGGTACGCAGCGCTTCCAGACTCCATACCTGGAACCCGCCAGAATCCGTGAGAATCGGTTTTGGCCAGTTCATGAAATCATGCAGGGTCCCATGGGCCTGAACCACGTCCATTCCCGGGCGCAGAAACAGATGAAAGGTATTGCCAAGGAGAATGTCCGCCCCCGTCGATGCCACCTCTTCCGGGGTCAATGATTTCACGGTTCCACGGGTCCCCACCGGCATAAACGCCGGGGTTTGAATGCTGCCCCGGGGCAGTTTCAATGTGCCCCGTCTTGCCTGATTTTCAGTGGCTACGATTTCAAACTTCATGGTCTTCGCTCCACAAACATGGCATCCCCATAACTGTAAAACCGGTACTGCTTTTCAATGGCGTCCTGGTAAGCGGCCCGGATCCTTTCCAGGCCTGCAAAGGCACTGACCATCATCAAAAGCGTCGATTTCGGCAAGTGAAAATTTGTAATCAAGGCATCCACCACCATGAACCGGAATCCGGGCAAAATGAAAAGATCGGTGTCGATTGAGGTTGGCTGCACCCTTCCATCACGACCCGCGCTTTCGAGTGCACGGACGACGGTGGTTCCCACCGCAATGACCCGCCCTCCTCGGGATCGGGTCATTGCGATTTTTTCGCAGGTTTCCGGCTCGATTGTCATCCGTTCCCGATGCATCCTGTGTCGGCTCACTTCTGCGACCCGGACAGGCTGAAAAGTCCCTGCACCAACATGCAGCGTCACCGCGGCGATTTCCACTCCCTGCTGCCGCAGACGGTCAAGCAATGCCTCATCAAAATGCAACCCGGCTGTGGGTGCGGCAATGGCTCCGGGGACACGGGAATAAACCGTCTGATAGCGTTTGAGATCACTGTCTTCAGGGGACCGATGGATATAAGGCGGCAAGGGTGTCCGGCCATATTTTTTGAATACCTCCCCGGGAGGATGGCCCTGCGGGAACCGCACAAGGAAAAACGGGTCCTGCCTGCCGGTCACCTTGAGCCTGAACTGGCCGAGTTCTATCTCCTGGTTCATCTGTATCCGCTTGCTTGAACCCAGCAACACCAGAGCGTGGCGGTCATCCTGAATTCTTTCGAGCATGATTTCCACCTTGCCACCCGTCGGTTTCCTGCCGAACAGACGGGCCGGCAGTACCCGGGAATCATTCACCACCAGCAAATCCCCTGCCTGCACGAACCGGGGGAGGTTTTCAAACCGGCAATGCCGCAGGTCACCGGCCTGGTCCCCAAGCACAAGCAGGCGGCTGGCAGACCGGCTTTCCAACGGATACTGGGCGATCAGTGCTTCAGGCAATTCGTACTCAAACTGTTGAATATCCATACTGTGAAACCGGAATTGGTACCGTTGGATTGTATTGGATTCCTGGTCCGATGTATCACCGGAATGAGCGATGTTGAAATCCCCGGGAAATTCATCCCGCATCGCATCACGTATTGCATCCCCATGAAAAACACTATATCTTCTGCGGGCAGGCCGGGGTGGCGAAATTGGTAGACGCGCCAGACTCAAAATCTGGTTGGGGCAACCCAGTGTCGGTTCGAGTCCGACCCTCGGTACCATTCTTCCTGTTGTATCCCATTTATTGGTTTGTCGGCCTCCGTGCCAGTGACCACGCAACCCGGTCAGCCACAAACTGTGCGAACGGCCCGATATCCTGATCGATGTTGGCACTTTCGAGCGCCACCAGATAGGCATCACGGTCCTCAACCCGGATGACGGTCCACGGATAGCCACCGGATGCCAGCATCACGTTCATCACAAAGCGCGCCATGCGCCCGTTACCATCCGGGTAAGGATGGATATAACCGAACAGCCAGTGCCCAAGCACGGCGCGAACGGAAGGTACGGTTTCATTTTCCAACAGATGGAACAAGGCCGGCATGGCATCGCGCACCGACTCCCAGCGTGGCGGCACATGCCGCGACCCCCGGAGAAACACGGCATTGTTGCGATAACCTGCCAAGGCAGAAACCTCAATCAAGCCGGCGGCGACACAAGGCTGAAACAGTTCGCGATACCAATCGCGGTGCGCCTCGTGGACCAGGGCACCACCTACACCTCCACCAATGGTCTCACTGACCGCCGCCCGCACAAGCCGGAATGCCTGCCAATAACCGCGCGCGGCCAGCGCATCGCGGCCCAGCCGGTCGGCGTTATGGTTATCCGGGTCCCAGCTGCCCGCGCATACCCGGTCGATCAGCTCCGGCGTGACCCGGTAGCCCTCGATCGACAGCGAGTGATAGGCATCGTTCTCATAGATGTCATCAACGAAGGACAAATAGGCTTCCGTGTCTTGGGGCAGGCCCGGCGCAGCGGGAAATGCTGCTATCACAGGCTCTCGCATCCTCTCCCACAGCGATTGCAGACGGCCGACAATTGGCGCTTTCGCCCGACTGAGCGCACCAAAAGCATGCTCCATCTCAAACGGATCGGCTTCGCGAGCGTCATAACCGGCAATCTTCATAACGCTCATAATCTCATCGGCCACGTCATCCCGGGCGATCCGGCGGAAGGCGCCAGCCAGCCGCCCGGCAATCACCGAGTGTCCACCATTGAGCAGCCGCCCGAGCACGTCAGCCGCATCGCGGATGCCCAAAAGCACGACCTGCGCCTCGACCGGGTGCCGAACAAAAAACGCTTCCGGCACACGCACCAATGCCGCTTCGGGAACAAACAGCCGCAGCCCGTCCCGGGCCATCAGGTCGGCGTTTGGCGGCATGTTCTTTTGTCTGAGGTCGTATAATGACGTGCCGAACAACAGTTCGACGGTGTTGTTGGCGCCCTTGGGCGCATAGATAATGACTTGCTTCGGAATGACGGTGTTTTCCGCGTGGAACAGCAATGACTGTTCCGGCGACAGGTGCCAGTCCATCCCGAACCGGGCCGTACAATAAACCACACAGAACTCCCAGAAGGAAGCAAACCAAGGCGTCGTATCGCCCGGATCGGCATCCGGGCTGCAAGAAATCAGCCAGCCCTTCATCACCTTGCGCAAGAAACCGTTCCTGACCAGCCGCTCGCGGTGAACACGGGTCAGCTCGCCGGAGCGAAAGACCCGCCGCCCCCGGCCCTGGAGCTTCTGAATCTGCGTCAGCGACGCAGCGAGTTTCTCTTTCGGTTTGACCATGCCGGATTATCCGCGTGAAATCACAAGTTAAACGTTCCGTATCAATACAAGTATATGGCGCCGCGTCTAATCAAGTCAACAATGCTGTGCGTATACACGTAAATTACGACGTGGTGATACGCGTCTCTGTCGCACAGAGATCCTTGCAGAAAGCGCGGATTTCAGCCGCGCCCATGTGACGGAGTATGGCAATGGTTTGCGGGGTGGAGGCGGGGGAGTAAAAGGGAACATTTCTACTTTGCGTTGACAATTCTATCTCTGGATAAACCTGCCTGAAACCGCTAGACTAATACCATGAATATTATGAGAGATTGAATATGACCAACAGACGCACCCCTCCCAAAAGCCCGTCCAAAGCCATTGATATCAGTGGCAAAGCGATGATTGGCGAAGCCATAACGATCGTCGGCAACATCACGGGAAAAGAAGACATTGTGATTCACGGCACTATTGAAGGGGAAGTTGATTTTCGCCATCACTTCGTGGTTGTGGGGAATTCCGGGAAAGTCAATGCAAACATCAGTGCCAGAAACATCAGCATCGAAGGTGAGGTGAAAGGGATACTGCGGGCGGAGGAAGAAGTCTGTATCCTCCCCACGGGCAAGGTCACCGGGGATATTCGTGCACCTCGCATGCTCCTGCACGACGGAAGCCAGTTCAAGGGATCCGTTGATACGGAAGAGGTCGCCCGTACGGATACCCGGGCATCCAAACTTCAATTGGCGAGGCCAGGCCCGAGAAAAAAATAACTCCCGGCTTCCATTCGGGATTTTCCGGAACCCGGTCCGGTGCCGGGCAGACCGATCTGAAAAATTATCCGCCTGCGGCTGCCGTTTCCACAGCAGCCGCCAGTTTCCGGGTCAGTTTTTGCACCTGGTCCATATCGTTCCCTTCAATCATCACCCGGAATACGGGTTCAGTCCCGGACGGTCTGAGAACGACCCGGCCAACCCGCCCCAGTTTGTCTTTCGTCTCCGCAACGGCATCCTGCACTGCCTGGTGTGAAATCAGTGACTTCCCATTCGCCCGGCCAATTGGCACGTTGATCACCTGCTGGGGGTAGACCTCCATGCCCCGGGTAAGTTCAGACAGCGGCTTGTCCTTTGCCAGCATGACTTCAAGGATTTCGAGTGCCGCAACGATTCCGTCTCCCGTGGTGCTTTTATCCAGGCACAGAATGTGACCGGAGGACTCCCCGCCAAGCAGCCAGTCATTTTCGGTGAGCGCCTCATGCACGTGCCGGTCTCCGACACCGGTGCGTTTGAATGCTATGGAAGCGGTTTTCAGTGCCAGTTCAAGACCGAGATTGCTCATCACCGTGCCCACCACCCCGCCATTCAGTCTTGTAGTCTCCTGCCGATATTTCGCCAGTACATAGAGTATCCGGTCACCATTGATTTCATTGCCCTGCTCATCGACGATGACGACCCTGTCCGCGTCACCGTCCAGCGCAATCCCCAGATCGGCCCCTGTTTTCTCTACTTCCCGGATCAACAGTTCCGGGTTGGTGGACCCACAGTTCCGGTTGATATTGAAACCATCCGGCTTGTTTGCAATGGCCACCACATCGGCGCCCAGTTCAGAAAATACCCGGGGGGCCACGTCGTACGCCGCACCGTTTGCACAGTCAATGGCGATCTTCAGACCGGAGAGACTGAGGTGGTGTGGAAAGGTACTCTTGCAATGCTCGATATACCGTCCATAGGCATCGGGAAACCGTTTGGCCTTGCCCAGTTTTGCGGAGGGAACGCTGTGCAACGGCTGCCCCATCATCCGGTCAATCTCCCTGGTCAGATCATCCTGCAGTTTCGTTCCTTCCGGAGAAAATATCTTGATGCCATTGTCATCATAGGGGTTGTGCGATGCACTGATGACAATCCCGGCACACGCCCGGGCCGTGCGGGTGAGATACGCAATCCCCGGGGTAGGCATCGGACCCAGAAGGTAGACATGGACTCCCGCCGCGGAAAATCCCGCTTCCAGGGCCGATTCCAGCAGATACCCGGAAACCCGGGTATCCTTTCCGATTAATACACTGTCACTGCCCTGGGATGTCGAAAAGACGCGTCCTGCCGCCCAACCCAGCTTCAGGATGGTTTCGGGGGTGATGGGCTCGTTGCCGAATTTACCTCTGACACCATCTGTGCCAAAAAGAGAATCCGTCATCTGCCGACAGGATTCCGGATCAGCCGGAGCTGCTTGGATCAGGCAGGTCGAGATCCGATTCCTCCAGGCCCAGATCATCCCCGGAATGTGCGGACGACGAGGCCGCTCCCCCTTTGGGCTTGTTACCCGTATCCACCGCATCCGGAGGAGTCGGGGGTTCGCCTGCCATGATCTGAGCCACCTGACTGGAATCCAGTGTTTCCCACTCCAGCAGTGAGGTCGCCATTACTTCAATCTTTTCGGTGTTTTCTTCGATAATTTTTCGCGCGCGACCATACTCCTGGTCAATAATCCGGCTGACTTCCTTTTCCACTTTCTCCGCGGTCTCGGGACTGACATTACGGTGTGTTGACATCTCCCGTCCCAAAAAGACTTCGCTCTGGTTGTCTCCGAATACCCGTGGGCCCAGCAAATCGCTCATTCCCCATCGTGAAACCATGTTTTGCGCCATTTGCGTCGCCTGCTCAAAGTCATTGGCCGCTCCAGTGGTCATCTGGTCCATAAACACCTCTTCCGCGATTCTGCCACCCATCAGGACGGCTATTCTTGCCAGCAGATACTCCCTGTTGTGGCTGTACCGGTCTTCCTCGGGCAACTGCATCGTGACGCCCAGCGCCCTCCCCCGGGGAATAATCGTAACCTTGTGAACGGGATCGGTGAACTTGGACAGCACTTTGGCAACCACCGTATGACCCGACTCGTGGTATGCCGTATTCCTGCGCTCTTCCTCGGGCATGACAATGGAACGACGTTCCACCCCCATCAGCACTTTATCCTTGGCCTTCTCGAATTGTTCCATGCAGACCAGCTTCCTGTTTTCCCTGGCGGCAAACAGGGCGGCTTCGTTGATCAGGTTCGCCAGATCTGCACCGGAGAACCCCGGCGTACCCCGGGCAATAACAACCGGATCGATATCATCATCCAGCGGCACCTTCTTCATATGTACCCGGAGAATCGCTTCGCGGCCCCGTATGTCAGGCAGGGGCACGGTGACCTGGCGGTCGAACCGGCCTGGCCTGAGCAGCGCAGGGTCCAGCACATCGGGGCGGTTTGTCGCCGCAATCACAATGACGCCTTCCCCGGCATCGAAACCATCCATCTCCACCAACAGCTGGTTCAGGGTCTGCTCCCTTTCATCATGCCCGCCTCCCAGACCGGCTCCTCTTTGACGGCCCACCGCATCAATCTCATCAATAAAAATAATACAGGGAGCATGTTTTTTTGCCTGTTCAAACATATCCCGGACCCTGGAGGCCCCTACCCCCACAAACATCTCGACAAAATCAGAACCCGAGATGGTGAAGAAGGGAACTTTGGCCTCCCCGGCAATCGCCTTGGCCAGAAGGGTTTTCCCGGTTCCCGGACTTCCCGTCATCAACACCCCTCGGGGGATCCGACCGCCCAATTTGCGAAAACGCGACGGGTCCCTGAGAAACTCCACCAATTCTTCCACCTCTTCCTTGGCTTCATCCACCCCGGCCACATCCTCGAAGGTAATATGGTTCTTGTCCTCAGTCAGCATACGCGCCTTGCTTTTGCCAAAACTGAGCGCACCTCCACGGCCGCCCCCCTGCATTTGTTTCATGAAGAATATCCACACGCCGATCAACAGCAGGATTGGAAACGAACTGATCAACAAGTGCATCAACAACGAGGTTTCTTCGGCTTTTTTGGCCTTGATTTCAACCTGGTGGCTGACCAGTTCGTCCACAAGCTTGGGATCATTGGGGGCATAGGTCACGAACGATTTTCCGGTATGAGTCATCCCGCTGATCATTTCATTGTCAATCTCCACCGCCGCGACACTTCCCTGGCGTACCTGACTGAGAAACTCGGAATAAGTGATTTCATTACTGCCACCCCCTTCGGGGTCCGTAAAATTATTGAAAACAGACATCAATACCATGGCAATCACCAGCCACAGCAAAATATTCTTGGTTATATTAGGCAATTCGCGTTCTCCAAAGATTCAATATCTTGTGAAATGGTAGATGGTCAGGAGATTATACGGCATCTGCCCCGAAACCTCCCAAAATAGTCATTCAGTTTATTCTGCCCGGACCGGTGGGTTTGAATCCGTCCCCAAGCAGGTAAATTTCCCTGGACCCGGGTCTGGATGCATCGGGCTTGATGACCCGGACTTGGTTAAAATGGCTCTGAAAACGTTTTCGAAATACATTTGCGCTTTCCCCTTCGAAATACTTGGTAAGCAGCCTGCCGCCAGGGATCAGGGAGACATGGCAAAACTCCAGAATCGCAGACTGAAGTGCTTCGACATTGGCCTGATCAGCAAGACGTATTCCTGTGATATTGGGGGCCATATCCGATAATACAAGATCAAACCGCCCATTCGGAGACGAATCCCTTGCCTGTTGCCTGGTTTCCGGGTCGGTAAAATCACCCTGTATAAACAGGGTTTTCGCCAATGGGTCCATGGGCAACATGTCGACACAGATAATCCGGTTGTCGGCACGGATTCGGGAGATGGCGTATTGCGACCAGCCTCCCGGCGAGGAGCCCAGGTCAATAATCCTGGAATCCGGCTTGATCAAATGGTATTTCCTGTCGATGTCAACGAGCTTGTAAACCGAGCGGGCGCGATAGCCACTTTGCTGCGCCTTGCGCACATACGGGTCGTTCAGATGCCGGTTCGCCCAGTTCCGGGACTGGCGGTTTCGTCGACGGCCGGGCATTTAAAACCTGGAATCCCCCCTGGAACCAGGCCGACAATCCTGCCACCCCATCACTCGCACACCGGTGAGGGAAGCATCACTGGTTGTCGAACTAGCCGTCCTCGCCCTGCAGCGCATCCCCCAGTGGCCGGTCCACCAGTTGAACGAATGCCATGGGCGCATTGTCACCCTTGCGATGACCGCACTTCAGGATTCTCAGGTATCCGCCTGGCCGGTCCTTGAAATGCGGCCCAAGATCATCAAACAATTTACCGACCATATCTCGATTCCGAAGCCTTGCAAACGCCAGTCGGCGATTGGCAACGCTGGGGGTTTTTGCCAGGGTAATCAACGGCTCGGCAAACCGCCGCAGTTCTTTTGCCTTGGGCAGGGTGGTCTTTATCTGCTCATGCAGGAAAAGAGAATTGGCCATATTGCTGAACATGGCCTTTCGGTGGGAGGTGGTGCGGTTCAGGGTGCGCCCGGCTACTTTGTGTCGCATTTTCTAGTACAGTTCCATGGGTATGACTTCATCCTTACTCAATGAAGATGGAGGCCAGTTTTCAAGTTTTGCTCCCAGAAACAGGTCTCTTTCAGCGAGTACATCCTTGATTTCTGTGAGGGATTTTTTACCCAGATTCGGGGTCTTCAGCAATTCGGTTTCCGTATGTTGCACCAGGTCTCCGATATAGTAAATATTTTCCGCTTTCAGGCAATTGGCGGAACGTACCGTGAGCTCAAGATCATCCACTGGTTTCAGCAGCATGGGGTCGATTTCAGGCTCTTCTTCCACCTGGCTTTGCACCATTGATTCCTCAAGGTTGACAAATACGGAAATTTGGTCATGCAGGATGGTGGCCGCGCGCCGAACGGTGGTTTCCGGGTCAATGGACCCGTTCGATTCGATCTCCAGCACCAGGCGGTCCAGGTCGGTCAGCTGTTCCACCCGGGCATCTTCCACCGTGTAGGAAATCCTGCTGACAGGGCTGTATGAGGCATCCAGGTGAATTACCCCGACGGCACGGCTTTCATCGGAATCCTTTAACCGGCTTTCTGCGGTTTCGTACCCCCGCCCCCGGCGAATGATCAGTTCCATGTAGAGTTCAGCATCCTTGGACAACGTTGCAATGTGATGACCGGGGTCCACCAATTCCACATCATCGCTCAGTTCAATGTCCGCGGCGGTGACTGTCCCGGGACCCTTTTTCTGGACACGGACCGTCGCTTCGTTCCGGTTGTGCATGATCACAGCGAGCGTCTTCAAGTTCATCAGGATATCGATCACATCTTCCTGGACACCCTCAAGCGTGGAATATTCATGCAGTACGCCTTCGATCCGAACCTCGGTCACAGCACAACCGGGCATGGATGACAGCATGATACGACGCAAAGCATTTCCAAGAGTATGCCCGAACCCTCTTTCCAACGGTTCAATCGTGATTCTTGAGTGTTGCGGGTCGATGGTCTTTGCTTCAACCAATCGTGGCCTTAGAAATTCTACAGTGGGATCCTGCATCTGTTTTCCCCGTAATACATGACGAAGTTAAAATTAAAACCCTGATGAATCGGTGGTTTGCGGCTCCTCTACTTGGAGTAAAGCGCCACCACCAGGGCCTCATTGACATCTGGAAGCAAATCACTTCGCTCGGGCAATGACCGGTAGGTTCCTTTCACGGCCGCCGTATCCACATCGACCCAGGAAACAAACCCGATTTGCTCCGCAATTTCCAAAGAAGCCTTGATTCTCAGCTGTTTTTTCCCTTTTTCAGCCACCTCGATCTTAGCCCCCGGCGCAACCTGGTAAGAAGGGATATTGACGATAGTTCCGTTGACCCGGATGCTTTTGTGGCTCACCAGTTGGCGGGCTTCGGCACGGGTCACTCCAAATCCCATTCGGTAAACGACGTTGTCCAGCCGGCTTTCCAGCAACTGCAGGAGATTCAAGCCGGTTGACCCGGGAATTCTTGCTGCTTTCTTGTAATAGTTGCTAAACTGCTTTTCCAGCACGCCGTACATGCGGCGGAGTTTCTGTTTTTCCCGCAACTGGATTCCGTACACTGTACTGCGCGGACGCCGTCCGGTGGATTTCACCCCCGGCATCCGGTCAAATTTACATTTCGAATCAATCGTACGGGCCGGGCTCTTCAGAAAAAGGTCGGTGCCTTCCCGTCGAGCCAGCTTGCAAGTGGGTCCGATATATCTTGCCATAAAGTAATACCTGTATGCTGTGTCTAATACCTGTTGTGAACTCTAAACCAAACCCGCCGCACTAAACCCGCCGCCGCTTGGGAGGACGGCAACCGTTGTGGGGGATGGGGGTAATATCCGAAATCGAATGAATTTCAAATCCCAGTGCGTTCAACGCCCGAATCGCGGACTCCCTCCCCGGACCCGGACCCTTGATTTTGACTTCCAGTTGCCGGACCCCCATTTCCTGGGCACGCCTGCCGCAGTTTTCCGCTGCGGTTTGTGCCGCAAAAGGGGTGCTTTTCCTGGATCCCTTGAACCCTGAATTCCCGGCAGATGCCCAGCACAGCGTGTCGCCATGGCGGTCTGAAATGGTCACAATGGTATTGTTGAAGGTCGCATGAATGTGGGCGATGCCTTCTGTCAGATTCTTTCTGACCTTTGCCTTCCCCTTGCTACCGGATGTCTTGTTTTTTGCCATAATTTCTCTTTTGCTATGTCTATTGCACCATTGGCGCGGTGGACCTGTTATCTCCGTACAGGTCTCGGTGGACCCTTACGAGTGCGTGCATTGGTTTTTGTACGCTGCCCGTTTACCGGCAATCCCCGGCGATGACGAAGTCCCCGATAACAGCCCAGGTCCATCAATCGCTTGATATTCATGGAAACCTCTCTCCTCCGGTCCCCTTCCACTTCATACCTGGCCACCTCGGCACGGAGTTTCTCGGCTTGTCCGTCATCCAGTTCCCGTACCTTCGTCGTACGGTTAACACCGGCATTGTCACAGATTTGCTGCGCGGTCTTGCGGCCAATTCCATAAATGGAAGTCAACCCGATTTCTATGTGTTTGTGGTTCGGAAGATTAATTCCAGCAATACGTGCCATGTTCTAGTTTCCCGTAAATTTTCCCGCGCACAGGACCTTTCCCTGAATTCCACCCGGGGAATTCAACGGGGCGCGGATTCTATCAAAATTGTTCCTGTCCATCAATTTGCACGGGGCGTCGGAAAACCCACCTAGCCCTGGCGCTGCTTGTGGCGCGCCTCGGTACAGATCACCCGGACGGTCCGGTTCCTCCGGATGATCTTGCAGTTTCTGCAAATCTTTTTCACTGAAGCTCTTACTTTCATTTTTCTCTCTCCAAAACAGCTGGTTCCATCCTAGCGAAGACTTCCCGCCCGGCTGAATGGCGACTTTTTCATGATACTTTCATACTGGCGGGACATAAGATGGGACTGCACCTGGGAGATCAGGTCCATGGTCACCACCACAATAATCAACAGGGACGTTCCGCCGAAATAAAACGGCACACTCCACTTTACGATGAGGAATTCAGGAATCAGGCAGACAAAGGTAACGTAAATGGCTCCCACCATGGTCAGTTTTGAAACCACGCCATCGATATACCTTGCACTTTGGGTTCCTGGCCGGATACCCGGAATAAATGCACCGGACTTCTTCAGGTTGTCTGCAATATCACTGGGGTTGAAAACCAGCGCGGTGTAGAAAAAACAGAAAAATACGATCATGCCGCCGTAGAACAGCGTGTAAACCGGTTCCCCGGGCTGCAGCTTGGTTGCGATATCAGACAACCAGCCCATGCCCTCGGCCTGGCCAAACCAGCTGCCGATACTGGCCGGAAACAGAATCAGGCTGGAAGCGAAAATAGGGGGAATGACCCCGGCCATATTCAGCTTGAACGGCAAATGGCTGCTTTGCCCTGCCATCATCTTCCTGCCCTGCTGCCGCTTTGCATAGTTCACGGTAATCCGCCGCTGTCCCCGTTCGACAAAAACGACAAAATAAGTCACCCCAATGGCTCCCAGGAACAAAAGAATCACGAATCCTCCAGACAATGCGCCGGTCCTGGCCAACTCCAGGGTCCCGGCTACCGCGGACGGCAGTCCGGCGACAATCGAGGCAAATATGATCAGGGAAATGCCGTTTCCAATGCCTCTTTCCGAAACCTGTTCGCCAAGCCACACAAGAAACATGGTGCCTGCCGTCAGTGTTGCCGCCGTAATGATCTTGAACCCGAGACCGGGAATCAGGATGACCGGGCTCCCTGCTACCTGCTGGCTCTCAATGGCCACAGAAATCCCCATTCCCTGGAAAAGTGCCAGCACCACGGTAAAGTAACGGGTGTACTGGGTGATTTTCCGGCGACCGGAAGCCCCTTCCTTTTTCAACTGCTCCAGCGTGGGAACGACCGCGGTCATCATCTGCATGATAATGGACGCGGAGATATACGGCATGACCCCCAACGCAAAGATGGACAAACGGCTCAGGGCACCGCCGGAAAACATATTGAACACGTCAACGATGGACCCCCGGGTCTGCTCAAACAAGGCCGCCACCGCCGCCGGGTCCACCCCCGGAACCGGAATATGGGTTCCCAGGCGAAAAACCAGCAACGCACCCACCAGAAAAAGAATACGCTGCTTGAGTTCGGAAAGATTTCCGAACATCCCGGCATTCGGTGCTACACGTGCCATGACTTTCCCCTAGTCCTCCACCTTGCCGCCGGCCTTTTCGATGGCGGCCCGGGCACCTTTGGTCGCTCCGATCCCCTTGAGGACAACCGGTCGACGGATTTCACCGGAGAGAATGGCTTTCGCGCGTTGAATTCCAAGGCCAATCACCCCGGCCTTTTTCAGCGACTCCAGGTCAACGAGATCACCATCGACTTTTGCCAGTTCATTCAAGCGGATTTCGGCACTGTGCCGATTGACCCGGGAATTGAAGCCGCGTTTGGGCAGGCGTTTTTGCAACGGCATCTGGCCCCCTTCAAATCCAACCTTGTGATACCCCCCTGATCGCGATTTTTGGCCTTTCGTGCCCCGCCCCGCGGTTTTTCCCTTGCCCGACCCGGTTCCCCGGCCAACGCGTTTTGCACTGGACCGGGACCCTTCTGCAGGCCCGATGGTGTTTAATCTTAATGTAGACATTTGAATTACGTTTTCTGTGGGCTGTCAATCAAACTGGCTGTCTTCGCACTTGAGCATGTAGCTCACCTTGCGGATCATGCCCCGGTTTTCAGGCGTGTCCAGTACTTCAACCGTCTGGTGCATGCGACGCAATCCCAGGCCGCGCACACAGGCCTGATGTTTTTTCAGGCGACCATGGATGCTTCGTACCAGGGTCACTCTTACTGTTTTCTTCTTAGCCATGTGTAATGCACATTCCGGTTTCAGTCTGCCTGGGCAGGTCGCAGTTCCCTGACTTCCTTGCCACGTTTGGCGGCAACATAACTCGCACTGCGCATTCCCTTCAGTGCTGCAATGGTCGCCCGGGTCACATTGACCGGGTTGGTTGTCCCGATGATCTTTGTCAGGACATTTTCAATTCCCACGACTTCAAATACGGCCCGTATCGTACCTCCCGCGATAATTCCTGTCCCTTCAGTCGCGGGCCGGAGCACTACCCGGGCGGCGCCATGACGGCCAACCATCGGGTATTGAAGTGTTGTTCCATGCATCTGGACGCTGAACATATTGCGCTTCGCATCTTCCATGGCCTTTTGCACGGCAATGGGAACCTCCCGTGCCTTGCCTCTTCCCATTCCAACCCGACCCTGGCCATCGCCGACCACGGTGAGTGCGGAAAATCCAAAGATTCGACCACCCTTGACCACTTTGGATACCCTGCGGACATTGATCAGCTGTTCCTGGTAAGTGTCCTTACGGTCGACATCACGTTCTTTTGCTCTAGCCATCGAAAAAAACCTGTAATTAAAATTTCAGTCCCTGCTTGCGGGCAGACTCTGCAAACGCCTTGACCCGGCCATGGTATCGATACCCGGACCGGTCAAATGCGACCCGTTCGATACCCGCGGCCTTTGCATTGATTGCCAGGGCTTCACCCACGGCCACCGCTGCATCACGATTGCCGCAATACTTCAGTTTCTGCTTGATCTCCGGTTTCAATGTCGACGCGGTGGCCAGTACATTTCCTCCGGTCTTGTCAAATATCTGCGCATAAAAATGACGGGAAGTCCGGTGGACCGACAGGCGGGTTGCCTCCAACCGGGCGATTTTCCCCCTCGACTTGCGCGCCCTTCTGAGTCTTGCAGTGTTTTTGTTTGCCATCTTGCTGTCTTCTTGATATGGATGGGAGCCTACTTCTTCTTGGCCTGCTTGCGCACTACCCGTTCATCCGAATACCGGACTCCTTTTCCCTTGTACGGTTCCGGTGGACGATATGCTCGGATTTCCGCCGCGGCCTGGCCCACCACCTGTTTGTCCGCACCCCTTACGATAATTTCTGTCTGCGTCGGCGTTTCCACTGAGATGCCCTCCGGTATGGC
Organism: Candidatus Poriferihabitaceae bacterium; assembly: GCA_965214055.1. Taxonomy (GTDB): domain Bacteria; phylum Pseudomonadota; class Gammaproteobacteria; order Arenicellales; family Poriferihabitantaceae; genus WTGA01. The sequence goes on along the minus strand of OZ243931.1, from coordinate 1,866,216 downwards.
GTAAACCACCGGATGGGAATATCCCAGGCTCAGATTCAGATTCCTGCCCTGTGCCTGGGCCCGGTATCCTACCCCGGTAATATTCAGCTTTTTTTCAAATCCGCTGGCGACCCCGGTAACCAGATTGCTCACCATCGCCCGGGTAGTGCCGGACATGGCCCGTATATGTTTCTCAAGGCGACCCCCATCTGCGGACACCTGGACAGTAAGTGCTCCGTTTTGTTCAACCAGTCCGATACCAGGAGGGATATCAAAGCTGAGTTCACCTTTCGGACCCTTGGCCGTAACCCGGCCATGGTGGATTTTCACTTCGACGCCAGCCGGCACCGGTATTGGCGATTTTGCGATTCTAGACATTATGACCCATCCTGCTCTTTTCCATTTTTCACTTGCCGGTTCCCCATGGATCAGAAAACGGTGCAGATGATTTCGCCGCCCACTCTCTGCTCCCGGGCGGCCTTGTCGGTCAGCACCCCCTTGGAAGTTGAAATCAGGGCAACCCCCAGTCCGTTCCTGACTGAAATCATATCATCCGTGTTGACATACACCCGTCGGCTCGGCTTGCTGATTCTCTCCAGTTCCTCAATGACCGGTTCACCCTGAAAATATTTCAGCTGGACCTCCAGTGTTTTTTTCGCGCCTTCGCCATGAACGGAAAATCCGGTAATGTATCCTTCTTCCTTCAGGACACCGGCAATCGCCGTCTTGCTTTTTGACGTTGGCATCTCAACGCTCACTTTTCTCGCCCGCAGACCATTACGTATCCGGGTCAACATATCCGCGATGGGGTCTGACATACTCATAATCGTGACTTCCCGTATATAATTTTCGGCATGGAACTACCAGCTCGACTTGACCACGCCCGGGGCTTCCCCGCGCATGACCACTTCTCTGATTTTGATCCGGCAAAGCCCGAATTTTCGAAAATACCCTCTCGGCCGACCCGTCAGCAGACAGCGATTGCGCTTGCGCACCGGACTGGAGTCACGGGGCAACTTCTGCAGGTCAAGCATGGCCTGGAACTGCTCTTCGCCACTGGCCTGGGGGTCGACGATGATTTTCGTCAATTCTGCTCTCCTGTCCGCGTACGCCTTCACCAGCCTTTCGCGCTTGGCCTCCCGGGCGATCATTGATTTCTTGGCCATAATCTAGCTCTTCATCGGAAAATTGAAAGCACGAAGCAGGGCGGTTCCCTCTTCGTCATTTTTTGCGGTGGTGGTAATACAAATGTCCAGTCCCCGCAGCGCATCCACGTTGTCATAATCAATTTCGGGAAAGACAATCTGCTCCTTTAGCCCGAATGCATAATTCCCGCGTCCATCGAACGACTTGTTGGACAACCCCCGGAAATCCCGAATCCGCGGAATGGCAACGGAAATCAGGCGGTCCAGGAATTCATACATCCGGGAACGGCGCAGGGTCACCTTGGCGCCGATGGGCCATCCCTCGCGAATTTTAAAATTTGCCTCGGACTTTCTCGCCTTGGTGATGACGGGGTTCTGGCCCGTGATTTTCTCCAGGTCCTGGGCCGCACTTTTCAACACATTCTTGTTGGCCACCGCCTCACCCAGTCCCATATTCAGCGTAATCTTGCTGATTCGTGGAATTTCCATTGCACTTTTGTAAGCGAACTGCTGCTGCAGGCCCGGTGCAATTTCACTTTTGTATTTTTCAAATAATCTGGCCATTTCTCGGGTCTTTTTTCAGTAAATCAATCAACATCTGTCAAGCCAGATCGATCACTTCGTCGTTGGACTTGAAATAACGCACTTTTTTTCCATCCGCCAGAACCTTGAACCCGACACGCTCCCCTTTTTTGCTGGCCGGGTTGTACAGGGCCAGGTTGGACAACTGGATGGGAGCTTCCTTTTCCATGATTCCCCCGGTTTCCCCGGTATTCGGATTGCCCCGGACATGCCGCTTCACCAGGTTGACGTTGTCAACCAGGGCCCGGTGGTCGGACACAATCTTCAGGACATTGCCCCGCTTGCCCTTGTCCCGTCCGGCAATCACGATGACATCATCGCCTTTTCGTATTCTTCTCATCGGTACTCTCCAATCTCTGCCATCCGCACCTGTCTTCACAATACCTCGGGTGCAAGGGAAATAATTCTCATAAATTTCTCGGAACGCAGTTCCCGGGTCACCGGCCCGAATATACGGGTCCCCACCGGCTGATGGGATGCATTCAGCAATACCGCCGAATTCCGGTCAAACCGGATCAGCGAACCATCCGCCCGCCGTACTCCTGACCGGGTCCTGACGATCACGGCATCATAGACGTCACCCTTTTTGACCCGGCTGTTGGGCAACGCTTCCTTTACGGTGATCTTTACAATATCGCCGATACGGGCATATCTTCTCTTCGACCCGCCCAGCACCTTGATGCACATGACCCGCTTGGCCCCGCTGTTATCGGCCACTGACATCATCGACTGCATTTGAATCATGGTCTTTCTCCCGGATATTCCGGCCTAAACGGCGCGGGTAACGATTTCAACCAAACGCCAGCATTTGGATTTTGATATCGGACGGCAGGCTTCCACCCGTACCCGGTCCCCGGTTCTACATTCATTGTTTTCATCATGAACATGCAGTTTGGTCGATCGGCGGATATACTTTTTGTAGAGCGGATGCTTCACCTTGCGCTCAACCAGCACAGTAATGGTTTTGTCGCAGGCCGCACTGACCACGTTGCCCTGGATCAGTCGTTTGGTGGTTTGCTGTTGGGTTTCGGTATTCATTGGTTATTTCGCGGTTATTTCGCACCTGCCTTCTCATTCAGAACGGTCTTTATTCTTGCGATGTCCTTTCTAACGGTTTTGAACTGCGCCGTGTTGGCGAGTTGTTCCGCACCCCGCTGCATGCGCAGGTTAAACTGTTCTTTTCGAAGATCCATTAATTCTGTTTCCAGCTCTTCCACACTCTTGTTTCGTAGTTCCGCCGCTTTCATTATCCTACCTGACGACATGCAAAATTGGTTCGTACTGGCAATTTGGCGCTTGCGAGCCTGAATGCCTCTCTTGCCAGCTCTTCGGAGACTCCTTCAATTTCATACAGCATGGCCCCGGGCTTGACCAGTGCCACCCAGTATTCCGGATTACCCTTGCCTTTGCCCATTCGGACTTCCAGCGGTTTCTTTGAAATGGGCTTGTCCGGGAAAATGCGAATCCACATCCGCCCGCCCCGCTTCACATGACGCGTGATCGCCCGGCGCGCCGCTTCAATCTGGCGGGATGTCAACCGCCCCCGAGAGGACGCCTGCAAACCGAATTCGCCAAAACTGACCCGGTTCCCCCGTGTGGCAAGGCCCCGGTTCCGGCCTTTGTGCCGTTTACGAAATTTTGTTCTTTTGGGTTGCAACATGGCTACGTTACTCTGCTCTCTTGGCTACTGCGCGCTCACCGGCCTGGGTCTTGGAATCTTCCTCGGGAAGGATCTCGCCCTTGAATATCCAGACCTTCACCCCGATAATGCCGTACGTCGTCAACGCTTCATGGACGCCATAGTCAATGTCGGCCCGGAGGGTATGCAAGGGGACCCGCCCTTCACGGTACCATTCGGTGCGGGCGATCTCCGCCCCGTTTAACCGGCCTGACAGCATGACCTTCACCCCTTCCGCCCCCAGACGCATTGAATTCTGTACCGCCCGCTTCATTGCACGCCGGAACATGATCCGCTTTTCCAGCTGCTGGCAAATGTTCTCCGCCACCAGCTTGGCATCCAGTTCCGGTTTCCGGATCTCTTCCACCGCAACCTGCACCATACTGCCATTGATCCGGGTCAGTTCATAACGAAGCCGCTCGATGTCCTCCCCTTTCTTGCCGATCACAATGCCCGGTCTTGCGGTGTAAATCGTCACACTCAGATTCTCTGCAGGACGGTCGATGGATATTTTGCTCACCGCCGCATTGCTGAGCCTCTTCATGAGATGGCTCCGGATTTTCAGATCACTGGCCAGTGTCCTGGCATAATTGTTGCTGTTCGCATACCAATCCGCATTCCAGTCCCGGACGATGCCGAGCCGGATGCCATTTGGTTGTACTTTTTGACCCATTGCTTATTCCGCTGCTTATTCCACTGGTTTTATGACTTCCGGGGCTCGTCACTCACACTGACGGTGATATGACAGTTCCGCTTGAGAATCCGGCTTCCCCGGCCCTTGGCCCGGGCTCGCATCCGTTTCAAAGTCGGGGCTTCATCAATCATGACCTGATTGACCCACAATTCATCAATATCCGCCCCCTCATTGTGTTCTGCATTGGCGATGGCGGAATCGAGTACTTTCTTGACCGGTATGGATCCTTTCTTGTTGCTGAATTCAAGCACTTCCAACGCCTTTTCCACGGGAAGCAAGCGAATCTGGTCCGCCACCAACCGACATTTCTGGGCCGACAGCCGGACGTATTTGGTTACTGATCTGACCTGCATGGTTCTACCTGGTTTTCTTGTCGGCGACGTGACCGCGATAGGTGCGCGTCGGCGCGAATTCACCCAGTTTATGCCCCACCATGTTTTCATTGATCAAAATGGGGACATGCTGTCTTCCGTTATGCACGGCAATGGTCAAGCCGACGAATTCAGGCATGATCATTGAACGACGGGACCAGGTTTTAATGGGCTTGCGGGAATTTTCCGCTCTCGAGCGTTCCACTTTCGACCAAAGATGGTAATCGACAAATGGGCCTTTTCTAATGGATCGTGGCATGGTTATTTTTTCCGTCTGCGGATAATCATGGAAGATGTCCTTTTGTTTGCCCGGGTGCGGTATCCCTTGGTCGGCACGCCCCAGGGTGAGACCGGGTCGCGGCCCCCCGATGTACGGCCTTCGCCACCGCCGTGAGGATGGTCCACCGGATTCATGGCTACGCCGCGGACAGTAGGCCGAATCCCTCTCCAGCGCTTGGCACCGGCCTTGCCCAACTTGCGCAAACTGTTTTCAACATTCCCGACCTGCCCGATTGTCGCCCGGCAGGCCAGGTGTACCTTCCGCATTTCTCCTGAACGCAGTCTCAATTGGGCGTAGGCACCTTCCTTACCGACAAACTGGACCGCCGCCCCGGCGGAACGGGCCAGTTGTGCGCCTTTTCCAGGCTTCAATTCAATGCAGTGCACAACGGTCCCCACGGGAATGTTCCGAAGCGGCATGCAGTTGCCCACATTGTACCCCCCCCCGGGACCCGAGACAACGGTCTCTCCTTTTGACAGTCCCCGGGGTGCGATAATGTACCGATGCTCCCCATCCTGGTAGACCAGCAATGCGATGTGGGCGCTTCGGTTGGGGTCATACTCGATCCGTTTTACCGTGGCCGGCACGCCATCCTTGTTGCGCTTGAAATCAATGACCCGGTAGTGCCGCTTGTGCCCGCCTCCACGATGCCGGACAGTGATCCGCCCGGCATTGTTTCGTCCGCTGATTGCCGTTTTGGGTTCCAGCAACGGGCGATGGGGTTTCCCCTTGTGCAGGCCCGGGGTAACCACTTTCACCATGCCCCGGCTGCCCGGCGTGGTCGGTTTTTGTTTGACTAAAGCCATATCGAAAACTTCTTCAATTCTTGGTTACGCCCCGGTCATTTCGACAAATTCAATGTCGTGACCGTCCTGCAGTGAAACATACGCTTTTTTCCAGGCGCTCTGCACCCCGGGAATCCGTCCAAACTGCTTCGCCTTTCCCCGTACATTGACCACCTGCACCTTTTTGACTTTGACCTCAAACAGGGTTTCCACCGCTTCGCGAATCTCGTCTTTACTGGCGTTTTTCAACACCTTGAAAACGACCTGGCCGTACTTGTCCCCAACGGTGGTGGATTTCTCCGAAATCACGGGGCTGAGAAGAACCTGGTACAGCCTTTCTTTTTTCCTTGTTGCCGCATTCATTGCAATGCCTCATCAATGCTTTTTGCCGCATCCGCGGTCATCAGTACCTTTTCATGGCGGATCAACCGGACCGGATTCACCTCCCGGCAGTTACAGACTGAAACCGTGCCGAGATTCCTGGCAGACAGGGCCACCCCGGGACTGTCTTCAGCGAGAATGATCAGCGCCTTTTGGGCATCCAGCCGATTCAGCGTAGACACCAGGGCCCTGGTCTTCGGCTGCTCCATCACCAGTTCATCGACGACAATCAACCGGTCCTGCCGCGCCAGCTCAGAGAAAATGGACCGCATGGCTGCCCGGTACATTTTCTTGTTCACCTTCTGGGAAAAATTCTGGGTCGAGGCGGGAAATGCCCGGCCCCCTCCCGTGAAAATCGGACTGCTCAGGGTTCCCGCCCTTGCCCGGCCGGTCCCTTTTTGTCTCCAGGGCTTGGCACCGCCTCCCCGCACCGCCGCCCGGTTTTTCTGCGCCCGGGTTCCCTGTCTCCCCCCCGCCTGGTAGGCCACCACAACCTGGTGAACCAGCGGTTCATTGAAATCAGCACCAAAGTTGCCGTCTGACAAGTCAACCTTGCCGGCCTCTTCGCCTGATACAGAATTAATCTTCAGTTGAATCGCCATGATGATCTCGCCTCAGGCCTTGGTACCATGAGCAGCTTCCGCCGCTGCGTCATGGTCTGGTTTGGAATCCACAACCGGGATGGCCAGATGGTACTTTGACTTGACTGCCGGCTGGATGATCACATCCGTCCCCTTTGAACCCGGAATCGACCCGGAAACCAGGATCAGGTTTCTTTCTGCATCGATCCGGACGATGTCCAGGTTTTGCTGAACCCTCCGGGCCGCCCCCATGTGCCCGGCCATTTTCTTGCCCTTGAATACACGGCCGGGGTCCTGGGCGTTGCCAATGGACCCTGCCAGCCGGTGCGCCTTGGAATTGCCATGGGTCGCCCGGCCTCCGCCAAATCCATATCGTTTCACCACCCCGGCAAACCCCTTGCCGATGGTATACCCCGTCACATCGACTTTCTGTCCTTCTTCAAACAGGTCAACAGTCAATTCGATCCCCGGATTGCTGTGGACCGCCTCGTCCACCCGGAATTCCCAGACCCCCCGTCCAGGGGTCACCCCCGCCTTGGCAAAATGCCCCTTCATGGCACTGCTTACGCGATGTGCACGACGCTCTCCGGCGGTCACCTGCACACCGTTGTATCCATCCACGTCTTTTTTCCGGATCTGGGTAACCCGGTTCGGCAACACTTCAATAACAGTAATCGGCCGGGATTTCCCCTCTTCAGTAAAAACCCGGGTCATGCCAATTTTTTTTCCAACCAGTCCTAGTGACATTTGAATTGCCTGCTGTTCGTCTCTTTCTTTAATTGAGTTTGATTTCCACATCAACCCCCGCCGCCAGGTCCAGCTTCATCAGGGCGTCCACGGTTTTATCGGTGGGCTGAACAATATCAAGAACCCGCTTGTGTGTTCTGATTTCAAACTGGTCCCGGGCTTTCTTGTTCACATGGGGCGACCGTAAAACCGTGTATTTTTCAATCTTGGTCGGCAACGGAATGGGGCCCATCACCAACGCACCGGTGCGGCGGGCCGTCTCCACGATCTCCAGGGCTGAACGATCGATCGACTTGTGATCGAAAGCCTTCAGGCTTATGCGTATTTTCTGATTTTCAACCACTCCACTAGTTCTCTTGATTAATTCTCTGGGTTAATTCTCTGGGTCGGTTCCCGGGTCGGGTGGCTACTCGACAATCCGGGTAACGACCCCTGCTCCCACGGTTCGGCCCCCTTCCCGGATGGCAAAACGCAACCCCTCTTCCATGGCAATCGGCGCAATCAACTCCGCCACCATCTGTACATTGTCCCCCGGCATCACCATCTCAATCCCCGATGGCAACTCGCAGGCCCCCGTAACATCCGTGGTGCGAAAATAAAACTGCGGACGGTATCCATTGAAAAACGGCGTGTGCCGCCCCCCTTCCTCCTTCGACAGAATATACACCTCCGCCTCAAACTTCGTGTGCGGCGTAATGCTCCCGGGCTTCGCCAGAACCTGTCCGCGCTCCACTTCCTCACGCTTCGTGCCCCGCAGCAAAATGCCCACGTTGTCACCCGCCTGACCTTCATCCAGCAACTTGCGAAACATCTCTACACCGGTGCATACCGTCGTCATCGTGTCCCGGATCCCCACAATCGCAATCTCTTCACCTACCCGGACAACACCGCGTTCCACCCGGCCCGTAACCACCGTCCCGCGACCCGATATCGAAAATACATCCTCCACCGGCATCAGAAAATCACCGTCCACCAGCCGCTCCGGCTCCGGAATGTAACTGTCCAGCGCTTCCGCCAACCGGAAAATCGACCCCTCACCCATCTCCGAACTGTCCCCTTCCAGAGCCTTCAGCGCACTCCCCGTAATAATCGGCGTGTCATCCCCAGGAAAATCATAACTGTCCAGCAATTCCCGAACCTCCATCTCCACCAGCTCCATCAACTCCTCGTCATCCACCATGTCCGCCTTGTTCAGGTACACCACAATGTACGGTACCCCAACCTGACGGGCCAACAGTATATGCTCACGGGTCTGCGGCATCGGACCGTCCGCCGCTGAACACACCAGAATCGCTCCGTCCATCTGCGCCGCACCCGTGATCATGTTCTTCACATAATCCGCGTGACCCGGACAGTCCACGTGTGCATAGTGCCGACCCGCCGTCTCATACTCCACGTGGGCCGTCGCTATCGTGATCCCTCGCTCCCGCTCTTCCGGTGCATTGTCAATCTCGTCAAACGCCTTCGCCGACGTCCCACCGTACTGCTGCGACAACACCTTCGTCAACGCCGCCGTCAAAGTCGTCTTGCCGTGGTCCACATGACCAATCGTCCCAACGTTTACATGCGGCTTCGTCCGCTCAAATTTCTCTTTCGCCATCGTTACTGTTTCTCGAAATTGGTATACCGTGCTGCTAGGCGGCGTTCCGGATTGCGCCGACAATATTTTCAGGGACGGGGGAATAACGCTTGAATTCCATGGTATAACTCGCTCTTCCCTGGGTTGCCGAACGCAGGGCAGTGGCATAGCCGAACATCTCTGACAAGGGGATTTCCGCCTTGACAATTTTTCCGCTCGGTGAATCTTCCATTTCGTGAATCAATCCGCGCCGGGAACTCAAATCGCCGTTCACATTCCCCATATATTCCTCGGGAGTCACCACCTCCACCGCCATCAGCGGTTCCAGCAACTGCGGACCGGCCTTGCGGGCACCTTCCTTGAACGCCATGGAACCTGCCACCTTGAACGCAATTTCAGATGAATCCACTTCATGGTACGAGCCAAAAAACAATGTGGCCTTGACATCAATCATGGGGTAGCCGGCGATGATACCCGAACGCATGGCCTCCTGGATACCCTTGTTTACGGCAGGAATATATTCCCGGGGAACCACCCCGCCTTTGATTTCATCCACAAATTCATAGCCTTTGCCCAGTTCCTGGGGTTCCAGCCGGATATGCACGTGGCCATATTGACCCCGGCCACCGGTTTGCTTCGCATACTTGTGTTCGGTTTCAATGGCCCTGCTGATGGTTTCACGGTAGGCCACCTGGGGCTTGCCGATATTGGCTGCCACATTGAATTCCCGCTTGAGCCGATCAATAATGATCTCAAGATGCAATTCACCCATTCCGGAAATGATGGTCTGACCGGACTCCTCGTCGGAATTCACCCGGAAGGAAGGATCTTCCTGGGCCAGCTTGGCCAGGGCAATCCCCAGTTTCTCCTGGTCCGACTTGGTTTTGGGTTCCACCGCCTGGGAAATCACGGGTTCCGGAAATTCCATTCTTTCCAGCACCACTTCCCCTTTGGGAGCACACAACGTGTCCCCGGTGGTGATGCTCTTCAGGCCCACCCCCGCCGCGATGTCCCCGGCCCGGACTTCCTTGATGTCCCGACGGTCATTGGAATGCATCTGCAGGATCCGTCCCATCCTTTCTTTCTTGCCCTTGACGGAATTCAACACGGTATCCCCGGCATTGACCACGCCGGAATACACCCTGAAAAAAACCAGTTGGCCGAAAAACGGGTCAGACATCAGTTTGAAGGCCAGTGCGGAGAAGGGCTCCTTGTCACTGGACTCCCGCACCACCCCGGTTTCACCGTCCGCTGCAATGCCCTGGATGGCCGGCACATCCACCGGACTGGGCATATAGTCCACCACGCCGTCGAGCATGGCCTGGACCCCCTTGTTCTTGAATGCGGAACCGCAAAAAACCGGAATGATCTCGCTGGCCAATGTCCGTATGCGAATCCCTTTCTTGATTTCCTCTTCCGTCAACTCTCCCTGGTCGAAATACCGGTCCATCAGGGTTTCCTCTGCTTCCGCCGCGGCTTCCACGAGCTTCCCCCGGTATTCCTCGCTGATGTCCCGGTATTCTTCCGGTATCGGCGCATACTCGAACTCCACCCCCATGTTCTCTTCCTTCCAGTACACGGCTTTCATCCTGACCAGATCGATCACTCCCCTGAAACCGTCCTCGACACCGATATTGAGCTGCATCACCACCGGATTGGCCCCCAGCCGGGTCCTGATCTGTCCCACCACCCGAAAAAAGTCCGCACCCGTGCGGTCCATTTTATTGACGAACGCCATGCGCGGAACATGGTACTTGTTCGCCTGGCGCCAGACCGTTTCGGACTGGGGTTCGACCCCCCCTACGGCACAGAAAACCGCAACGGTCCCATCGAGAACCCGGAGGGAACGTTCCACTTCAATGGTGAAGTCGACATGCCCCGGCGTATCGATAATGTTGATGCGATGCTCCGGACAGGTATTTTCCATCCCGCTCCAGAAACAGGTGGTGGCCGCGGAAGTAATGGTAATCCCCCTTTCCTGTTCCTGTTCCATCCAGTCCATCACCGCATTGCCATCATGCACCTCTCCGATCTTGTGGGAGAGACCGGTATAAAACAGCACGCGCTCGGTGGTCGTCGTCTTCCCCGCATCAATGTGTGCCATGATGCCGATATTCCGGTACCGTTCAAGGGGGGTCTGGCGTGCCATGAGAGTAAACCCGTTTCCTGTCCTAGAAGCGGTAATGGGAAAAGGCCTTGTTGGCTTCGGCCATTTTATGCGTATCTTCCCGCTTTTTTACGGCGCTGCCCCGTTCATCCGAGGCATCCATCAGTTCTCCGGCAAGACGGGCCATCATTGATTTTTCATTCCGTTTCCGGGCCGCAGCCACCAGCCAGCGCATCGCCAGCGCCATCTGGCGATTCGGCCGCACTTCCACGGGGACCTGGTATGTGGCTCCGCCCACCCGGCGGCTCTTGACCTCGACCCCCGGGCTTACATTTTCCAGGGCATGGTTGAAAACCTCCACCGGGTTCTCCCTGCCACGCTCCTTGATGATGTCCAGTGCGCTGTACATGATCTTCTCGGCGGTGGATTTCTTTCCGTCCCGCATCATGATGTTGATAAACTTTGCAATGGTCTGATCCTTGTATTTCGGATCAGGCAAAATTTTTCGCTTTGGCACTTCTCTTCGTCTTGGCATCACTCAAATTCTTTGTTGTCGGTTTTCCATGCAGTCACTCCTGCGGAAAACCCGAGGCGAGCCAGCCCGCCCTTGCTTTCGTAAAGGTTCAACATACCCGATTGTTTTTCCGGTTTATTCCATCTCATACGCTCTCCTGAATCTCGGAAGAGCCAACCCCCCCAGGAATAACCAAAGGCTTGGGAGTTTAGGGTTCGGCCGCAACACCCAGCGTGCTGCATTTGTTGTGTCTTGCGGACCCGGGCTCGAACTCAGCCCATGTAATCAAAAATTAACTCATGACTTGGGACGCTTGGCGCCATATTTCGAACGACCCCGCCGTCTGTCGGAAACGCCGGATGTATCCAGCGCCCCGCGCACGGTATGGTACCGCACCCCCGGCAAATCCTTGACCCGGCCTCCTCTGAGTAACACCACCGAGTGCTCCTGCAGGTTATGCCCTTCACCCCCGATATAGGTGGTTACTTCGTAACCGTTCGTCAATCGAACCCGGGCCACTTTACGCAACGCGGAATTCGGTTTCTTTGGGGTAGTGGTATAAACCCGGGTACAAACACCCCGTTTCTGCGGGCAAGACTGCAATGCCGGAACATTGGTCTTTTTCACCTGCTTCTGACGCGGTTTTCTTACCAGTTGGTTTAGTGTTGGCATTTTCTCTGAATTATCTGGATCGTTACCTGCTTCCGGTCCTCTGACAGCACCGGCCTCGATAATATTCAATGAAATTCACTGAAATTCACAATTCCTGTGCAAGCGATTTCCGCAAGGGCGCCGATTCTATGCCGATGAAAAATCAGTGTCAAGGGAAAATCTCCCTTTTGCCCGACCACGGCATGAACCCGTCTATTCCGTCGTAACCGGTTCCTCCATATCCTTGAAACTGATTCCCAGCAATTCCTCGTCCACCGTGTCATTGGGCTGCAACAATTTCTCAAGTGCATGATTCTTTTCAATATCTTCCATCCTGTTGCGTTTTCTGTCCTTGTGGAAAGCAAGACCGCTGCCAGCCGGAAGCAATCGCCCCACGATGACGTTCTCCTTGAGACCGCGAAGATGGTCCACCTTGCCATTGACCGACGCATTGGTCAGTACACGGGTCGTCTCCTGGAATGAGGCCGCAGAAATAAAGGACTCCGTTGTCAGGGACGCTTTGGTGATCCCCAATAAAACCGGGGCATAGATCGCCGGCTGCTTGCCCTGTTCGACGAGTTCATCGTTCTGGATGAGGAGCAGGGATTTCTCCACCTGCTCACCCGGCAAATAGGTGCTGTCCCCCACCTCCAGGATTTCCACCTTGCGCAGCATCTGCCTGATGATGACTTCAATGTGCTTGTCGTTGATCTTGACACCCTGCAATTGATACACGTCCTGCACCTCGTTCACAATATACTCCGCGAGTGCTTCAATTCCCCGGTACTTGAGAATATCGCTGGCCAGGGGCGGTCCCTCCACCACCACTTCCCCCCGTTCCACGGTTTCACCTTCAAACACATTGATTCGGCGGATTTTGGGAATCAGCGTGCTGTGGGATTCACCATCCTTGCCGGTAATGACCAGCCGATACTTGCTCTTGGTTTCCTTCCCGAAGGAAACGATCCCGTCTGCTTCAGCAAGAATGGCGGACTCCTTGGGCTTCCTGGCTTCAAATAACTCGGCCACCCGGGGCAGCCCCCCTGTGATGTCCCGGATTTTCGACGATTCCTGGGGGATCTTGGCAATCACATCCCCACTGCTGACTTGCTGCCCGTCTTCCAGCATCACGATGGATTCCGGAGGGAGCTGGTAGCGCACGTCCACATCCGTGCCCGCAATCTTGATCGGGGCACCGGCATCATCCACCAGGCTGATGGTGGGCTTGATGTCCAGCGCGCTGCCCCGGCGACTTTGCGGGTCGAGAACCACGTAGGTGCTCTTGCCGGTCAGTTCATCCGTCTGCATGTTCACGGTCACCCCTTCTTCCAGGTCCGTGAATACAACGGTACCCGCCACTTCGGTAATAATCGGGTGGGTGTGGGGGTCCCACGTCGCAACAACATCTCCTATACTCACTTTTGAGCCTTCAGTCACGCTCAGTACTGCTCCGTATGGCAGTTTGTGCCTTTCACGGTCGCGTCCATGGTTGTCCTGGACAATCAGTTCACTGGACCGGGTCACCACGACATGCTTGCGGTCGGTAATCTTGATCAGCTTGACCCCTTTAAGATGAATGCTACCTTCATTCTTGAGTTCCACCTGGCTGATGACCGAAGCCCCGGACGCCGCTCCCCCGATATGGAAAGTACGCATGGTCAGCTGGGTGCCGGGCTCACCGATGGACTGCGCGGCAATCACCCCCACCGCCTCACCGATATTGATGGTGTGTCCCCGGCCCAGGTCCCGGCCATAGCATTTCGAGCAGACGCCGTACCGGGTCTGGCAGGTCACGGCGGAGCGGACGGTCACTTCATGGGTATTGGCCGTTTCCACCCGCTTCACCGTTCTTTCATCAATCATCTCATCCTTTGAAACAATGACCTCGTCCGTCACGGGGTCCATGATGTCATGGGTCGTATACCGCCCCAGTATCCGGTCGCTCAGGGGCACAACCACCTCTCCCCCCTGGACCTGGGCCTCCCGCAACAGGCCTTCATCGGTTCCGCAATCCTCTTCCGTAACCACCAGGTCCTGGCAGACATCCACCAGGCGCCGGGTCAGGTAGCCGGAATTGGCGGTTTTCAACGCCGTATCCGCCAGCCCCTTGCGCGCGCCGTGAGTGGAAATGAAGTACTGCAATACATTCAGCCCCTCCCGGAAATTGGCGGTAATGGGGGTTTCAATGATGGAACCGTCCGGTTTGGCCATCAATCCCCGCATTCCGGCAAGTTGCCGGATCTGTGCATGGGACCCCCGGGCCCCGGAATCCGCCATCATGTAAATCGAGTTGAAGGAATCCTGCTCCACCGGGTTTCCCTCCCGGTCGGTGACACGTTCCACCCCGAGCTCGGCCATCATCGAATTCGCCACCTGTTCACTGGTGCGGGTCCAGATGTCAATGACCTTGTTGTAGCGTTCACCATCAGTGAGCAGACCGGCACTGTACTGCTGCTGGATTTCCACCACTTCCTTCTGGGCAAGATCGAGAATCCGGGCCTTTGAATTCGGAATCACCATGTCATCCACCCCGATGGAAACCCCGGCCAGGGCCGCCATCTTGAATCCCATGTACATCAACTGGTCTGCAAAGATCACCGTCTCCTTCAACCCGGCCTGGCGATAGGACACATTGATGAGTTCAGAAATCGTTTTCTTCTTCATCGTCTGGTTGATCAGGCTGAAATCGAGTCTTGCAGGGAGGATTTCAGAAAGCAACGCCCGTCCCACCGTCGTATCCACCAGCTGGCATTTTCCGGTGGGTTTCCCGGCTTCGTCATATTCCGGCAACCGTACCCCGATTCGTGCATGCAGGTGGGCCTGGTGTGTTTCATGGGCTTTTCTGACTTCATTGACATCAGAAAAACAGCCGCCGGTACCCTTGGCGTCCGCACTTTCCCGGGTCATGTAGTACAGGCCGAGCACGATGTCCTGGGAGGGAACAATAATGGGCTCCCCATTCGCCGGCGACAAGACATTGTTGGTGGACATCATCAGCGTGCGGGCTTCCAACTGGGCTTCAATGGAAAGCGGGACATGGACCGCCATCTGGTCGCCATCAAAGTCGGCGTTGTACGGAGTACAGACCAGTGGATGCAACTGGATGGCCTTACCTTCTATGAGCACCGGCTCAAAGGCCTGGATACCCAGTCGGTGCAGGGTGGGTGCCCGGTTCAGCATGACGGGATGTTCCCGGATGACTTCCTCGAGGATATCCCAGACTTCGGGGCGCTCGCTTTCCACCATCTTTTTCGCCATCTTGATGGTGGCGGCCATTCCCCTTAGCTCAAGCTTGCTGAAAATAAATGGCTTGAAAAGCTCAAGAGCCATTTTCTTCGGCAAGCCACATTGATGGAGCTTGAGCGTCGGTCCCACAACAATCACCGACCGGCCGGAATAGTCCACCCGTTTCCCGAGCAGGTTCTGCCGGAATCGGCCCTGCTTCCCCTTGATCATGTCAGAAATGGATTTCAGCTGACGCCGGTTGGCCCCGGTGATCGCCTTGCCGCGCCGCCCATTGTCCAGCATCGCATCCACGGCTTCCTGGAGCATGCGCTTTTCATTGCGTACAATCAGGTCCGGAGCATTCAAATCCAGCAATCGCTTCAAACGATTGTTCCGGTTGATCACCCGGCGATACAGGTCATTCAGGTCCGAAGTCGCAAATCGGCCCCCTTCCAGCGGAACCAGGGGCCGCAGGTCCGGCGGGAGCACGGGCAATACATCGATGATCATCCATGCCGGATTGTTTCCCGAGTTGATGAAGGCCTGGATGACTTTCAACCGGCCGGTCAGTTTCTTGGTTTTCGTCTCGGACCGGGTCGCCGCCAGTTCCTCCCTGAGAATGCTGGCTTCTTCCTCAAGATCAATTTCCTTCAACAGGGTTCGAATGGATTCCGCTCCCATCCCGGCTTCAAACTCGTCACCATAGGTTTCAATGGCTTCGAGATAGGCTTCCTCCGTCAGCAGGCTGCCCCGGTCATACTCTGTAATACCCGGGTCGATCATGACATAGGCCTCAAAATACAACACGCGCTCCATTTCCCGGACGGTCATGTCCAGCAACAGGCCCAATCTTGAGGGCAACGATTTCAGGAACCAGATATGGGCACAGGGGGCCGCGAGTTCAATGTGCCCCATCCTTTCCCGGCGGACCTTTGACAGGGTGACTTCCACCCCGCACTTCTCGCAGACCACCCCCCGGTGCTTCAGCCGCTTGTATTTTCCACACAGGCATTCATAGTCACTCACCGGACCGAACAACTTGGTACAGAAAAGTCCGTCCCGTTCCGGACGAAAGGTCCGGTAGTTGATGGTTTCCGGTTTTTTCACCTCACCATAGGACCAGGAGCGGATTTTTTCAGGGGAAGCGATACTGACCCGGATGGCATCGAAGTCTTCGATGACATCATTTTGTTTAAACAGGTTAAAAATGTCTCTCATTTTTTACTGCCTCTATTGGATGCGGTTTAGTTCGGTGATGATTTTCCAGGGCCTCTCAATGGTGGTCCTGCTTGAGCTCGATATTCAGACCGAGGGCCCTGATTTCCTTGACCAGCACGTTAAATGACTCCGGCATTCCGGCATCCATCCCGTGATAACCCCGCACGATGTTTTCGTAGATCTTGGACCGGCCCACGACATCATCGGACTTTACGGTAAGCATTTCCTGCAGGGTATACGCTGCGCCATAGGCTTCCAGTGCCCAAACCTCCATTTCACCAAATCGCTGCCCGCCAAATTGTGCCTTGCCCCCCAGTGGTTGCTGGGTAATCAGGCTGTAGGGGCCGGTAGACCGGGCATGCATCTTGTCATCAACCAGGTGATTCAGTTTCAGGATATACATGTATCCACAGGTAATCGGGCGATCAAACGCCTCCCCGGTCCGGCCGTCATACAAGGTGGTCTGGCCGCTTTTCGGAATCCCCGCCAGTCTCAGCATGCCCTTGATTTCACTCTCGTGGGCACCATCGAAAACCGGGGTTGCCATGGGAACCCCCTCCCGGAGATTGTTTGCGAGTTCCAGCAATTCTTCCTCACTAAGCGAGTCCAGCATTTCCTTCTTGCCGCTGGTATTGTAGATTTTTTCCAGGTACCGGCGTATCTGGCCCGGTTTTTTCCTCCTGCGGAGCATGGTGTCAATCCGGTTGCCCAGGTTCTTGGCGGCCCAGCCAAGATGCGTTTCAAGCACCTGCCCGACATTCATACGGGACGGTACCCCCAGTGGATTCAGGCAGATATCCACGGCCGTACCGTCTTCCATGTAGGGCATGTCCTCAATCGGGACGATCTTTGAAATGACCCCCTTGTTGCCGTGCCGTCCGGCCATTTTATCCCCGGGCTGCAACCGGCGCTTGACCGCAACAAAGACCTTGACGATTTTCTGCACTCCGGGTGTCAGGTCATCCCCCATTTCGATCTTTTCGCTTTTCTCATCATACCGGCGGTCAAATTCGGCCTTCTGTTCGGCAAGCTGGAGCCGGATATTTTCAATCAGCCGGTTCGCCTTTTCGTCACGAAGACGGATTTCAAACCACTGTGCCCGGGACAGGCTGGCCAGATAATCATCGGTCACGGTCTCCCCAGCTTCCAGGCCGTCCGGCCCCCCCTCTGCAACCTGGTTGCACAGGAGTTTTTCAATCCGCGCATACGCGTCATCCTGGACAATGCGCAACTGGTCATTCAGGTCCTTGCTCACAGTGGCCAGTTCATCCTTGTCATTGGCGGTGGCCCGGGCATCCTTTTTCAGCCCTTCCCGGGTAAATACCTGTACATCAATGACAATTCCCTTCATTCCCGAAGGCATGCGCAACGAGGTGTCTTTGACATCCGAGGCCTTCTCCCCGAAAATCGCGCGCAACAGTTTCTCTTCCGGGGAAAGCTGGGTTTCCCCCTTGGGGGTAATCTTCCCCACCAGGATGTCCCCGGGCTGGGCCTCGGCACCGATATAGATGATCCCGGACTCATCCAGCTTGGACAGCGCGCTTTCGTTGACATTCGGGATATCGCGACTGATTTCCTCCGCCCCGAGCTTGGTCTCCCGGGCGATACAGGACAGCTCTTCGATGTGGATGGAGGTGTAGACCTCGTCCTTCACCAGGCGTTCGGAGATGAGTATGGAATCTTCAAAGTTATAGCCGTTCCAGGGCATAAACGCGATCAATACATTTTTTCCCAGGGCCAGCTCTCCCATGTCCGTCGACGGACCATCCGCCAGCACATCCCCCCGGTCCACCGTGTCTCCCAATCGCACCAGGGGGCGCTGGTTGATGGTGGTGTTCTGGTTGGAACGCTGGTATTTGGTCAGATTGTAGATATCGACGCCGGGTTCCCCTGGTATTTCTTCGTGGTCGTTTGCACGCACCACGATACGGGATGCATCCACGGAATCCACGATTCCCCCCCTGCGGGCAATCACCGTCACCCCGGAATCGATGGCAACGGTCCGTTCCATGCCCGTCCCGACAAGGGGTTTTTCGCTGTGCACGATGGGCACTGCCTGGCGCTGCATGTTGGCCCCCATCAATGCACGATTGGCGTCATCGTGTTCCAAAAATGGCACCAGGGAAGCCGCAACGGATACGATCTGCTGGGGTGCGACATCAATGTAATCGATCTGGTCCGGGGTGGACAGGGACGATTCGTTCTTGTGCCGGCAGGACACCAGTTCGTCCACGAATTTTCCCTTGGAATCCAGCGCTGCATTGGCCTGCGCAATGACATACTTGTTTTCTTCGATGGCGGACAGGTACTCCACGGTATCTGTGACCACTGCCTCCTTGACCCTGCGGTACGGGGTTTCCAGAAATCCATACTCGTTTGTTTTGGCAAAACACGCCAGGGAATTGATCAGGCCGATATTCGGCCCTTCCGGGGTTTCAATGGGGCAAACCCGGCCGTAGTGCGTGGGATGCACATCCCGCACCTCGAACCCCGCGCGTTCCCGGGTAAGTCCTCCCGGACCCAGTGCAGACACCCGGCGCTTGTGTGTTACTTCGGACAGCGGGTTGGTCTGGTCCATGAACTGAGACAACTGGCTGGAACCGAAAAATTCCCGCACAACCGCTGCCACGGGCTTGGCGTTGATCAGGTCCTGGGGTTTCAGGTTTTCACTTTCCACCAGGTTCAGCCTTTCCTTGACGGCACGCTCAACCCGCACCAGGCCGATTCGAAACTGGTTTTCCACCAGTTCGCCCACGGACCGGACCCGCCGGTTCCCCAGGTTATCGATGTCGTCCACATCACCCTTGCCGTTTTTGAGGGAAACGATTTTGCGCATGACATCCACGATATCCTGCTTGCTCAGGGTTCCGGGACCTTCGTCGGACTCCCTGCCCAGTCGACGATTGAGTTTCATTCTGCCAACAGCGGACAAGTCATACCGTTCGTGGTTGAAAAACAGGTTTCCGAACAGGGCGGCGGAGGCTTCCTTTGTCGGGGGTTCACCCGGACGCATCATGCGGTAGATTTCGATCTGGGCTTTCTCTTCCGAGCGGGTGGGGTCGATTCGAAGGGTTTCCGAAATGAACGGACCGCAATCAATATCGTTGGTATAGATGGTTTCGAGTTCGGTGATTTCATTTTCCTTGAGGATTTCCATCACCTCCTCGGTGATTTCCTGGTTCGCTTCAACCAGCAGTTCCCCGGTTTCGATGTCGACGATGTCCTTCGACAGGACCCGTCCCATGACGAATTCCATGGGGACTTCAATTTCACTGAAGCCGGCATTTTTCAGTTCCCGGATATGGCGGGTGGTGATTCGCTTGTCGGCCTCGACAATCACTTTTCCCCGGGCCCCCTTCAGGTCGAAATCCAGACGCTGTCCACGCAACCGCTCCGGCACCAGTTCAATGGTGGCACCCTCCCCGGTCAGCTTGATGTGGTCGTTGTCGAAAAACATTGCCAGTATTTCTTCGGTACTGTAGCCGAGGGCACGCAGGATAATGGTGGCGGGTACTTTTCTTCGACGGTCAATGCGGATATAGAGAAGGTCCTTGGGATCAAATTCAAAATCAAGCCATGACCCGCGATAGGGAATGATCCGTGCGGTAAACAGCAACTTCCGCGAAGCGTGGGTCTTGCCGCCATCATGGTCAAAAATCACCCCGGGAGACCGGTGCAACTGGGAAACAATCACGCGTTCGGTGCCGTTGATGACAAAGGTCCCGTTGTCCGTCATCAAGGGCATATCGCCCAGATACACGGTCTGCTGAATGATGTCCTTGGGTCGTTTGCCGCTGCCGCTCTTGTTGAAAACAACCAGCCGCATGTCCACATGCAGTGGACATGAATACACCAGACTGCGCTGCTGGCATTCCGCCACATCAAATCGCGGTTTTTGCAGTTCATAGCTGACGAAATCCAGGATGACACTGCCGTTGTAGCTTTCAATGGGAAAAACCGATTTGAAGGCCGCCTGGATTCCCTGGTCAATCCGCTGTGTCGGCGGGGTGTCTGCCTGCAAATACTTGCGATAGGATTCCTTCTGTGTTTCCAGCAGATACGGCACCTGGAAATCATCCGAACGTTTGCTAAAATTCTTTCGTATGCGCTTTTTTTCAGTAAATGAATAACCCATTATTTGCCCCCGACAACCCGTTGCAGAACCCCCGGCCAACCGGATCCATCACACCCCGATGAATCCGGTTGGCCGGGTCCACTTATCCAAACCACCGCCAAAGTGGGCCGAAAGACCAAGCGGCCCACCCTGGACAAGACTCAAACCCTACTTGAGTTCAGCGGTTCCACCCGCCTCTTCAAGTTGTGATTTGAGTTCTTCGGCCCCCGCTTTTGCCAGGCCTTCCTTGATGGGAACCGGGGCACTTTCAACCAGGTCCTTGGCCTCCTTGAGACCCAGTCCGGTGATCGCGCGGACCGACTTGATCACGCTGATCTTCTTGTCACCGAATCCGGTCAGAATAACATCAAACTCATCTTTCTCTTCGCTGCCGGCTTCTGCATCGCCCCCGGCAGCAGCCGGTGCCGCGGCAACAGCAACCGCCGCGGAAGCAGACACCCCAAACTTCTCTTCCATATCCTTGATCAATTCGGACAGGTCCAGAACAGACATCTCGGCAATGGCGCCGAGAACTTCTTCTTTACTTAAAGCCATGGTTAACTCCTGATAGCTAGACAATAATAAATACTTGTGAAATCAATATATGACAACTACGCTGCTTCCTTCGTTTCGGCTACGGCAGCCAGTGTACGGACAAATTTTCCCGGAACCTCGTTCAGTGTTGAAACCAGTTTCTGGACAGGCGCCTGCATGGTGCCCATCAGGCTGGCCAGCAGTTCATCGCGACCGGGCAGCCTGGCAAGACTCTGAATCATTGACTGATCCATGAGGGCGCCGTTCATGGCCCCCACCGTGATCTTCAGGTTTTCATTGTCCTTGGCAAACCGGGACATGACCCGGGCCACTGCAACGGGATCTTCAGATACCGAGAAAATGACCGGACCCACGAAATGGTCTGTCAAACACTCAAATTCCGATCCATCCATTGCACGTCTGGCCAGGTTGTTTTTGACCACCCTGATCCACACGCCGGAATTCCTTGCTTCCGTACGAAGAGCAGTGAGTTGAGCGACATCAAGTCCACGATACTCGGCCAATACGCCAGCCTGGGCCGAAGCAATGGCGTCAGCGACCTCACTGACCACGGCCTTTTTCTGATTAAGACTTAAACTCATATCAAGCACACTCCAATCAAAATTATGGTGTCCTGCACCAGGGGGTTTCCTGATTTCGGTCACCGTCTACGCCGGCCCCGTTACCCACAGTGGACGCCCTGGGGAAACCGGCATGGTTTCACCGTGGCAACGTGCCCACCGCACTCTACGGACTTAAGAGTCTGAACAGATATTCAATGACTCACCTGCGGTCTTTGACAATCCGGTGACGGCCATGCAACCGGGCCGGCCACCGAACCCCAAAACAATGCAATCCCCCGCTTGCGGGGCATTACGCGATCGCGGAAATACTCACGCGATCAACTTTCAATCCCGGGCCCATTGTGCTCGACAATGAAACCCGCCTGACGTACTGGCCCTTGGCCGATGCCGGCTTTGCCCGGATCAGGGCAGCGACCAGCACATTGAGATTTTCCTTCAGATCCTCGGTGGCGAAGGACACCTTGCCGATGGGGCAATGAATGACCCCTGCCCGGTCAATGCGGAACTGGACCTGACCGGACTTGGCGTCGGACACCGCCTTGCTGACATCCGTGGTCACCGTGCCGACTTTCGGATTCGGCATGAGACCCCTGGGTCCCAGTATCTGGCCGAGCTGGCCCACGGCCCGCATGGTATCCGGGGTTGCGATGCAGACATCAAAATCAAGGTTCCCCTTTTTGACCTGGTCCACCAGATCATCCAGTCCGACCTGGTCAGCGCCTGCTGATTTTGCAAGCTCGGCGTTCTCTCCCTGGGCAAACACGGCCACGCGCACCGATTTTCCGGTCCCCTTGGGCAACACGGCAGCCCCCCGGACGTTCTGGTCTGACTTTCGGGCATTGATACCCAGGTTCACGGCAACATCCACCGTTTCATCAAATTTCACGGAGGACAGCTCTTTCAGCAGCTCCAGCGCCTCATCCAGCGGATAGAGCCGATTCCTGTCGACTTTCCCGTTTACCGCTCTCATTCTCTTTCCAGACACCCTACACCTCCTCGGTCTCAATGCCGATGCTGCGGGCGCTTCCGGCGATAATCCGAACGGCATTGTCCATGTCGTAGGAACTCAGATCCGGTTCCTTGATTTTGGCAATCTCTTCCAGCTGCGCCCGGGTGACTTTGGCCACCTTGTCCCGATTCGGGACACTGCTGCCCTTTTCCACTCCTGCGGCCTTGAGCAGCAAAACCGAGGCCGGCGGGGTTTTCTTGATGAAAGTAAAACTCTTGTCCGAATACACGGTAATCACCACGGGGACCGGCAACCCCTTTTCCATATCCTGGGTTTCCGCATTGAAAGACTTGCAAAACTCCATGATGTTCACCCCATGCTGGCCCAGCGCAGGGCCCACGGGGGGACTGGGTTTCGCATCCCCTGCGGGAACCTGAAACTTGATGTATGCGGCTATTTTCTTAGCCATATGACCAACCTCTCATCGTTATGGGTGCAAGCGCCCGCCGGGCGGGCTCCCCGTTAAATCCAAGTACTGCTGAATACCAACACGATTGCAATCCGCCTGCCGTTCGCCACACCGGCAGGGTTCAGCCTTTCTCCACCTGGGTGAAATTCAGTTCCACCGGCGTGGACCGTCCGAATATCGTTACCGAAACCTTCAGTTTTGATTTCTCAAAATTGGCATCTTCCACCGTCCCGTTGAAATCCTGGAAAGGGCCATCAATAATGCGGACAATTTCTCCGGGTGCAAAGGTGAATTTCATCTTCGGATTGTCCGCACTGTCTGAAACCTGCTGAATGATGTCATCCGCTTCCCGGTCCGAGATGGGAACCGGGCGATTGTCCGACCCGCCGATAAACCCCGCAACCCGGGGAACTCCCTTGACCAGGTGCCACGTCTCATCGGTCATTTCCATTTGTACCAGCACATACCCGGGAAAGAACTTGCGTTCACTGGTCCGTTTCTGCCCACCCTTCATTTCCACCACTTCTTCGGTGGGAACAAGAATACGGCCAAAACTGTCTTCCATGCCGGCCCGGTCGATGTAATCCTTCAATGACTGCATGACCCGCTTCTCAAACCCGGAGAATGCCTGCACCACGTACCAGCGCATGGCTTTCTCGGGAGCGTCCTCGGCATCCTCCCCGACATCCTCCCCATCCCGGTCCGCTGGAATACGGTCCTCCTGTTCATCGGTATGATTCCCGGTTTCACCATTCATGCTATGTACCTCTCACCTGGAGAATGACATCGTAAATTGCGTAGAACGAAAGCGCATCGAACGCCCACATCATCAATCCGATGAGAATCACAAGAACGATGACGAACAGGGTAACCTGAAGCGCTTCCTGCCGGGAGGGCCAGACCACCTTCTGTCGCTCAATGTTGGCCCCTTTTATGAATTGCCACGCATCCTGTCCCGTCTGGGTTGTCAGCACCAGGGCGGTGGCCAGGACCACTCCGGCGATGACAATCCCCACACGACCCAATTGCAGCAGGTCTTCAAACTGGTAATACAGTGCCACCGCGGCTGCAATGATGGCAACAGCTCCAACAATTTTGACTTTATCAATCACTGGCTTCTGACTGGGTCCTGGAAATCGTTCAATAAGCGAGTACGAAATGGCAGGCCAGGAGGGAATCGAACCCCCAACCTGCGGTTTTGGAGACCGCCGCTCTGCCAATTGAGCTACTGGCCTTCGAACCGATCACATTAAATCCAGAACCTGTCCCAATTAATTTCAGAATGAATCTCCGGAACCTGCCTTCACACGCCCGGACCTTTCCCGTTTCCACTGCCTGCCCAGGGCAGTTTCCCTGGGAGATGCCGACCCTTGCCCGGGGCATCCCTGCACCCCGGGCTGCTGACGGGCAAACTGCTCCAGACACCCGGACTTCGCCGGGCTACTCGACAATCCGGGTAACGACCCCTGCTCCCACGGTTCGGCCCCCTTCCCGGATGGCAAAACGCAACCCCTCTTCCATGGCAATCGGCGCAATCAACTCCGCCACCATCTGTACATTGTCCCCCGGCATCACCATCTCAATCCCCGATGGCAACTCGCAGGCCCCCGTAACATCCGTGGTGCGAAAATAAAACTGCGGACGGTATCCATTGAAAAACGGCGTGTGCCGCCCCCCTTCCTCCTTCGACAGAATATACACCTCCGCCTCAAACTTCGTGTGCGGCGTAATGCTCCCGGGCTTCGCCAGAACCTGTCCGCGCTCCACTTCCTCACGCTTCGTGCCCCGCAGCAAAATGCCCACGTTGTCACCCGCCTGACCTTCATCCAGCAACTTGCGAAACATCTCTACACCGGTGCATACCGTCGTCATCGTGTCCCGGATCCCCACAATCGCAATCTCTTCACCTACCCGGACAACACCGCGTTCCACCCGGCCCGTAACCACCGTCCCGCGACCCGATATCGAAAATACATCCTCCACCGGCATCAGAAAATCACCGTCCACCAGCCGCTCCGGCTCCGGAATGTAACTGTCCAGCGCTTCCGCCAACCGGAAAATCGACCCCTCACCCATCTCCGAACTGTCCCCTTCCAGAGCCTTCAGCGCACTCCCCGTAATAATCGGCGTGTCATCCCCAGGAAAATCATAACTGTCCAGCAATTCCCGAACCTCCATCTCCACCAGCTCCATCAACTCCTCGTCATCCACCATGTCCGCCTTGTTCAGGTACACCACAATGTACGGTACCCCAACCTGACGGGCCAACAGTATATGCTCACGGGTCTGCGGCATCGGACCGTCCGCCGCTGAACACACCAGAATCGCTCCGTCCATCTGCGCCGCACCCGTGATCATGTTCTTCACATAATCCGCGTGACCCGGACAGTCCACGTGTGCATAGTGCCGACCCGCCGTCTCATACTCCACGTGGGCCGTCGCTATCGTGATCCCTCGCTCCCGCTCTTCCGGTGCATTGTCAATCTCGTCAAACGCCTTCGCCGACGTCCCACCGTACTGCTGCGACAACACCTTCGTCAACGCCGCCGTCAAAGTCGTCTTGCCGTGGTCCACATGACCAATCGTCCCAACGTTTACATGCGGCTTCGTCCGCTCAAATTTCTCTTTCGCCATCGTTATTGTTTCTCGAAAATTTTGAAATAAAAACTATTTATCAACCAAACCATTTGTCAAACAGGTCCAGGACCTGTTTCAACCACCCAATCACGCATCGGCAATTGTTCATCCCGCCGACACCCGCATCTGTCCTCTCCCAGCCCTCGCTGGAGCCCACAACCGGATTTGAACCGGTGACCTCTTCCTTACCAAGGAAGTGCTCTACCGACTGAGCTATGTGGGCGCACGTTCAAAACGGCGGCGTCCACCGCCACTACCATCCATTCCTGCAATTCTTCCACCGCCTCCCGGCTCCCGTTCACCACATTCAGCGCAGTCTGGAGCGGGTGATGGGAATCGAACCCACATCATCAGCTTGGAAGGCTGAGGTTCTAGCCGTTGAACTACACCCGCATCTGTACGCTATAGACATCAATTCAGGGTTGTGGCCAAACCCGCCCAAATCGCTCAATCGTGGTGGAGGGGGGAGGATTCGAACCTCCGAAGGCTGAGCCAGCAGATTTACAGTCTGCCCCCTTTGACCGCTCGGGAACCCCTCCTTCTGCAAAATTTAGTCACAAAACGTTCAATTTTCGCGTAATGATTAAATCCTGTCAATACCCAAAATTTACAAATCAACCTGATTCAACTACTTTTTGCCTGCCCGGACAATCCGGCCGGCCACATTTTCATACTGGTTTTTCAGGGCCTGGCAGATGAAACCATGGCGACCCATTGATTCCGCCTCCTCCCGGAAAATTTCCGGGCAGCAGGCCCGATCAAACCCCGCCGGAAGTAGCGGCTGCCCAAAATCCCCACCATGAAAGGAGCACCATTCATGATGGAGCCCGCAGAGGGACTCGAACCCACGACCTGCTGATTCTTACCCACTACCGCTTTCGCGGCCTGTCAGAATCCGGTTCACGATGATTGATCTCTCATGGACCGGGGTCTTCGAGTTTGGAGTCTGGACTTTCTCTTCACCATGGCGCACTGATCTTTTTGTCCGACATCTCACTACGCTTTAGGCGGGTGGTGTAAAGTCTCTACACTCCACACCGAGATACATCTCTCGGGTGTAGCACGGGATTGCCATTAATATTTGCTGAACATCTGCTGCGTCAACGCACCAGATTCATACAGCTCTATTGGAAGGTTTCCCCGTTTTAGCCACCTCCACTTCACAGGTTTCCCGGCAAAGGTGCAATTTTTTTACAAATCAGCTGCTCTAGCCAACTGAGCTATGCGGGCAACAGTCGAAAAAAACAATCATACCCTCATGATTTACAACGCCTTTTGCCACCATTTCCCGTCCTTCCATCCACAACAGGAAACCCTGCGGGGGCGAATTGAAAAACGGGGGCTGATTTTAAGCAAAACAAACGCTCCAATGCAATAGGCCCGCGCACATCAAACCCAATGATTTAACTCGAAACACCGTGCACTGTACGGGGCGGGAAGAAGCGGTGCAGTTTCCCGGCAGGAAGGGGCAAAATGGTCCGCCCCCATGCCGACATCTTCATCACCGTTCAAAAACCCCATCGGGGACGATGGGCAGTTCCGGTACTGCGGGAAAGACACCCCATCGCCCTGCAGGGTGAATGGCGGGACAGGACCCTGTTTGAGACCGATTCCTGATGGGCATGATTTTCCGGCTGCACAGATGGGATCTGCTCCGTAAAATCATTGACACCCGGCACTTTCGTGAAGGGTTTTTTGCATCCGGCGTCCCGGGGAGGTCCCGGGAAATTGCCGTCCAGTTCCATCCAGGCCCGGCACAGTCCAGGGATCAAATTCCCGGCAACCCTCGCTGAAAAACCGCCCCCCCGGGCAGTCTTACCACCCGGCCCCCCGGTGTCTGACCGATTGACGCACCCTTCCCGTTCGGGCCCATGGAAAAACGGTACTGGGTCCGGGTATTGGGGTGCAGCCGACTAACAGTCCACTTCGGAAAGGCGCACCGCTGGCTCACCCCAGTCCCGGGCCTTCAATTCGCTTTCCCCAGCCGAAGCCATGGGAATCTCCATCCAGTTGAAAGCTTCGAGTTTCCGGTATTCGGGTTGCTGTTCGGCTGTGATACCCATCGACCTGAGGTGGACCACGAATTTTTCTGCCAAGGCTTTCTGGGCGAAATACCCCAGCGATACCCGGAAACTGCCGTCGTCCACAGAATAGACAAAATTCTCAAGATTTTTTTCCGTCAATTGTGCCACCACCGGGTCGGTCCGGGACCGGGAAGCGTATGGGCCGAGAAAGACACGGGTTCCCTGGAGTTCACGACTGTCACTGAGGACATGAGTATAGTCAATCCCCTGTTCACCCATCCATTGCATCGCTTCGCGCCACGAGTCTCCTTTCCGGAATGGTCCGAGACGAAAACAGGTCCGGGCAACACTGCTCTTGGAACCATCCGGCTGGACAATGTTTTCGGCGACTTCGTTTTCGGCAACTTCAGAAAGACTGTCCCCGGCATCCCCCGCATCGGGCTGGGACGGGTCCACGATTTCATCGGCATCGCCGACCGGCGCGGTCATGACGACTGCCTCTCCCTCCTCCTCGGCATCTTCCACCCCGGCAATCGTTCCGACCTGTTTCAACCCGCCGGTTTCACTCAGCAGCAGCATGCCTTCCCTGTTGACTTCGGATCGGGATACGGTGGACAGGTCCACCTCTTCGACCTGTCGTCCGCTTGACCACAGGTATACCGCCACATTGACGATCAGGAGAATTGCCGCGATCCACTTCATGATCAAGTTTTTCTTTCGAGCATCAGGATGCCGAACAGCACCAGTGCCGGCTCAACCTGCATCTCATGATCACTGAGTCGTTCGACAATCCCGGCATCCCCCCCCGTAATGATGATCCGGGGTTTCGGTCCCTGTTCTGATTCAAATATCCCGATCGCCCGGTCAATGGCCGCG
Source organism: Candidatus Poriferihabitaceae bacterium (assembly GCA_965214055.1). GTDB lineage: Bacteria > Pseudomonadota > Gammaproteobacteria > Arenicellales > Poriferihabitantaceae > WTGA01. The sequence goes on along the minus strand of OZ243931.1, from coordinate 1,837,512 downwards.
ACGACAGACAGAACGACACCATTGGCCACGGCGCATTGCGTGTTGTTGTTGATAATCTGCAATTTTCGATCAGGTGGAATGATTGGATTGACCTGAATTTGATCTGTTGAGCGATTCAAAGACTGAATCATAGTAGCAATCCCGGGAAAAATCATCCCGCCAGGGAAACTACCGTCCAATTTTATGAAGTCAAGGGTAATTGCCGTACCGGCATCTACCACTGCAATCCGTTCACCCTCCCCCCTGTGAGCGGCTGCCACCAGCGCGGCCCACCGATCCACCCCCAGTGAATGCGGAGGATGATACCGGTTTTTCAGCTGGCCGAATTGCGCTCCTGCCTGCAGCACCTCCGGTTGCCGCTTCCACAGGACCCGGCACAGCCGGGTCACGGCGTGACACGCGGATTGCCGGGAAACCGAGCTGATTACGATTTTTTCCGGCCGGGCCAGCGCCTCGAACTGCCGGCCCAGATCCTGTCGCAGATTTTCCGGGTCCGCGTCCACGACCTGCTCCTGGATCCTTTTCCTGTTCTGATCACGCTGGAACGCTGTCTCCAACTGGTCCGAGGTGGCCCACTTGATTCTCCGGTTACCGATATCAATGACCAGCTTCATGTCTGTTTCGGCTCTCCCTGTCGGAAATCCGTTGCCATGGAGACCTGGCCGGAATTCACCGGAATGACGACTCCATCCTTCCCTATCAGGAGTTCTCCATGTCGATTGACCCCCAACGCGATGCCGTGGATCGTTTTTCCGGCACAAAGAACCCGAACAGGTTGATTGACATGTGCATGCCAGCGATTCCATTCGTCCGCAAGGCTTTCAAAGCCTCCCGTCAGGTAGTCGTGGAGCAACCGTTCGTGGTGCAGGACAATGGAGGCCACCAACCGGTCACGGTCCACATGATATCCCCTGGAAACCAGGTCTGTCCAGGGTTGATCGATTGCATTCCCCGTTACCGCCGGGATGTGGACATTCACCCCGATCCCCAGAACACACCGCGTCCCCGACACTTCCACCAGGACACCGGCCAGCTTCCTGTGATCCAGCAGCACGTCATTGGGCCACTTCAGCGACAGGCCGGTCACCCCTTCCTCTTCCAGGGATCCAACGAGGGCAAGCCCCGAGACCAGTGACAGGGCACTGCTGAAGCGGGTATCGATTTGCAGTCCCATGGACAGCAGAATACTCCCGGATTCCGGCGATACCCAGGTTTTGCCCTGCCGTCCCCGGCCTGCACTCTGCTTTTCCGCAAGACAGAGGGCTCCATCCATGCTCTTTTGGTTCATCAGCCAGGTATTGGTGGAGTTTATTTCCGGAAAATAGAAAATATCCCGTCCGCCGAATTTCGGCGAATCCCGCAGCAATTTCCTGATTGTCGAAATGTCGTGTTTCAAGATAAGCAATCCACCTGTTCCATTATAGTGTTTTGAGCGTATCATCAAGCGTGATATATTTTTGACTAAACCCCGCCAAAACGCTAGGGTAGTTTTTTTCACGAGAGCCCATGATCACACGAAACCAAACCCGGGAAGTTGCCATCGGGAAGATCGCCATTGGAAATGGCCATCCCATCGCCGTACAGAGCATGTGCGCCACCCGGACCACGGACATTCCGGCCACCCTGAAACAACTCCGGTCACTGGAAGCGGCAGGTGCCGATATCATCCGCATCGCCGTGGACAACAAACGGGACGCCGCCGCGCTGATTGAGCTTCGGCAGCAGTCCGATGCCGTGCTCAGCGTCGACCTCCAGGAAAATTATCGGCTTGCCGGGATTCTGGCCCCCCATGTGGACAAGATTCGCTACAACCCGGGGCATCTTTACCACCACGAGCGCAACAAACCGTGGCAGGACAAGGTGCAGTTTCTCGTGGATGTCGCCAACAAGTCGGATTGCGCGATTCGTATTGGTGTCAACGCCGGGTCCGTGGACCCGGACAAGCTGGAAAAATACAACGGGAACGATTCCGTTGCCCCCATGGTGGACAGTGCTCTGGAGCACAGCGACTGGCTGGACCGGATCGGATATCCCCGGTTCTGCGTTTCCCTGAAAGATTCCGACCCGAAAAAAACCGTCGATGCCTGCCAGCGATTTGCCCGGGCCCGGCCGGAAATCCCGTTGCATCTTGGGGTAACGGAAGCCGGCCTGCCTCCGGAAGGCATTGAAAAAACCAGGATTGCCTTCGAACAGCTCATTGGCAAGGGCATCGGGGACACCATCCGGGTGTCCCTCACCCTGCCCCATGAACAAAAGCACGAAGAAATTCATGCCGGCCGGCAGCTGCTCAGGGATATTTCCCGGGGCCGGGTTCGGACCGTTGTCCACTTCAATGAAAACAAGCTGAACCTGATCAGTTGCCCCAGCTGTTCCCGGGTCGAGAATGAAGCATTTATTGATCTTGCCCGGCAGGTCAAGGAAAGAACACGGTGGGCAGAAGAACACGCTATTACCATTGCCGTCATGGGATGCCGGGTCAACGGCCCCGGGGAAACCGATGATGCGGACCTGGGACTGTGGTGCGGTCCGAATTATGTGAACCTGAAAAAACGTGGCGTCAAAACGGGCACCTTCCGGTACGATGAAATTCTGAACCGGCTGGATTCGGAACTTCGCTCTTTGATCCGTTGAACCCGTAATTCTCCAGACCACGGTGTGAAAGCCGGGAAAAACCCACCTCCGGGAGTTTGCCCTTACCCCGCAGGTGTACCCGGAAATCCGGATCAGACCCGGATGGCTCCAATTCTCTGCCCCTTTCTCCCAAACCGGTCCGAACCCTCCTTGCGGGCATGCCGTTCCCACCCAACCAAAGTCAATGGCACTTTTTCTACCCGACCAGCACAAAAGCCGCGCCCGCCAGGTACGGCTCCCGGGGGATCGGCCTGCCCCGGCACGGTTCAGGGATCGAAGCCGTTATCGTTTTTTTTGATCGGTCGCAGCGCCACTGGCCGACCTGCTAAGTCATCGACGGTGCGGTATATGGTTCAGCCTCCTTTTCTGTGTTTCGGGACAGTGAAAAGTCTTGCACAAAAGCCATCAGGCTCTGGATGCCCGGTTCGTAGTAAGCTCCGCTCACTTGCCAGATATAGCCAAGGTGGGAAGTTGTTCGACTTTTTCCATGATCCGATCATTCGTGATCGGATCATCCCCCGCCAGACCTCTTTCAATCGCTTCCTCCAACGTGCTTTCATGCAGAATCGGTGAGTCACACTGGAGAAAAGCCTCGGCAACACTCTCAGCTACCGGCAGCAACCTCATTCTTTTTACCTCATTGCGCCGGATCTGATACATCGCGTTGCGTTCATTTATCACTGCAGCTTCCACTTCCTTGACCTGCGCCAGGGTGACCTCTGTTTCTTTGGTTTCATCCAGTCTTCGGGCCAGACAATCTCCCCAGACTTGCATGAAAAAAGGATAACAGTGGCTGTGCAACGATTTCTGCAACGACACCGGGGGCAAAGGTGATGCCGGCCAGCACCAGCAGAAACGGACAACCTTCCAATCGGACGGTCTGACTGGCGTTCAACAGCGATTCAGCTATCGCTGGCATCAATCGGTGCGCTTCGTCTATGATCAGGATAAACGGCTTGTTCCCACTTCGCTCCTGAAGGAGTTTTCGGATCGTCACAGAGGCCAGGGACAAATCCACTTCCGTTTTGGCTTGAAAGAGTCCTCCGACCCCTCCAGAGACCTCTACGGATTTGAACCGCTTGCGTACTGCCTGGTGGTCTTCCATCAGGCGGTCAGACAGTGCATCCAGGGTTCTCAGTTCATCTGGTGTGACCCGTAGAATGTCCAGCTTCGAGGCTTCTTGTTGGCGTGTCTCTTGTTGCAGATAACGCAGCAAAGCAGTCTTGCCGTTGCCCCGGGGGCCGTAGAGAACCAGGTTCTGGTGGGCGGGTTTTCTGTTTTTCAGGATATCGACACAATCCTGAAAACAGGCCTGTTCCTCCTTGCGGCCCGCCAGATACGGCGGCACATTGCCATCACCGGGCACAAACAGATGCTTCAAATCAGATGTACTCATTCCCCTCTCCCAAGACATATCATCCTGCCTCAAATCCATGGCGTTGTTAAAAACCAGGCATTGCCAGAGCCAGGCTGAATCAGACTGGCGCCGTTCGCACCTGGATCAGTCCTAAAGCGCCTTGGGCAGCGTATCGAAAATCCGCACAGTCTCAACTGGCAGATGGACGACACGGCGTACGGCCTAACCCGAATAATGTAGTGCGCCTTTCCACGGCAAATGCCATCCATGGTCCAATGATCCCGAAATTACCGCCGTGAGGCTCGCTTTTTGTTGAAAAACACGATATGGGTCAGGCTCATCTTCCTTTGGACAACTTCAATCATCGACCCGCCGAGGACATGTTTGCTAAAATGCATCCTCTTTTCCTTCTCGGATACCTTTTACAATGCCTGACTACCGATCCTGGACCACCACCCGCGGCAGAACCATGGCGGGGGCACGTGCGCTCTGGCGCGCCACCGGCATGACAGAAGATGATTTCAACAAACCGATCATTGCCGTTTCCAATTCATTTACCCAATTCGTCCCGGGACATGTCCATCTGAAGGACATGGGACAACTGGTTGCCCGGGAAATTGAGGTCGCCGGGGGGGTCGCAAAGGAATTCAATACCATTGCGGTGGACGATGGCATCGCCATGGGCCATGGCGGCATGCTGTATTCCCTGCCATCCCGGGAAATCATTGCCGATTCGGTGGAATACATGGTCAATGCCCACTGTGCGGATGCCCTGGTATGCATCTCCAACTGCGACAAGATTACCCCGGGAATGCTGATGGCCGCCATGCGGCTGAATATTCCGGCGATTTTTGTTTCCGGCGGCCCCATGGAAGCGGGCAAGGTGACCTGGCGGGATCATGAAAAATCGGTTGACCTCGTGGATGCCATGATGGTCGCTGCCGATGACAGTGTGACGGACCAGGAATCCCGGGAGATGGAACGGTCCGCATGCCCGACCTGCGGGTCCTGCTCGGGCATGTTCACGGCGAATTCCATGAATTGCCTGACGGAAGCGCTGGGATTGTCCCTCCCCGGCAATGGCACCATTGTGGCAACACACAGTGAGCGGGAAAGGCTCTTTCGTGAAGCCGGACGCTCCATTGTTGCCTCGGCAAAGCGTTATTATGAACACGACGATGACCGTGTGTTGCCCCGCTCCATCGCCAACTTTGACGCATTTGAAAATGCCATGTCCCTGGATATCGCCATGGGAGGATCCACCAATACCGTTCTGCATTTGCTGGCGGCGGCCCAGGAAGGGGAGATTCCCTTCACCATGCGGGACATTGACCGGCTCAGCCGGAAAGTGCCGAACCTGTGCAAGGTTGCCCCGGCCACACCGGATTATCACGTGGAGGATGTGCATCGTGCCGGCGGTGTCATGGCCATTCTGGGAGAACTGGACCGTGCCGGACTCATCAACCGCGGCACTCACACCGTGCATGCCTCAAGCATGGAAGAAGCCATTGCCCTGTGGGATGTGCGGTTGACCACGGACCCGAAGCGCAGGGATTTTTTCCGGGCGGCCCCCGGGGGCATCCCCACCCAGGTCGCCTTCAGCCAGAGCAAGCACTACCACTCCCTGGATCTCGACCGGAAAAACGGCTGTATCCGGGACCGGAAGCATGCCTACAGTCAGGATGGCGGCCTCGCGGTGCTGTACGGCAACCTAGCCGAAGACGGCTGCATCGTGAAGACCGCCGGAGTAGACGAAAGCATTCTTCGGTTTACCGGCAAAGCCAGGATATTTGAAAGCCAGGAAGACGCCGTGGATGGCATTCTCGGCAATACCGTTCATGCCGGAGACATTGTCGTCATCCGCTACGAAGGTCCCCGGGGCGGGCCGGGCATGCAGGAAATGCTGTACCCCACGACCTACCTGAAGTCAAAGGGCCTGGGGAAGGTCTGCGCACTGGTGACCGATGGCCGGTTTTCCGGGGGGACATCCGGCCTGTCCATTGGCCACGTTTCCCCGGAAGCAGCGGAAGGGGGTCTGATTGGCCTGGTCGAGGAGAACGACCCCATCGAGATCGATATCCCCGAGCGAACGATCCATCTCGCGGTGGACAAGTCGGTGCTGGCCCAGCGCCGCGAGGACATGGACCGGAAAGGGAAAGAAGGCTGGAAACCCAATCGCGAGCGCGTGGTCAGCACGGCGCTGAAGGCCTACGCGGCCCTGAGTACCAGTGCAGCCAAAGGCGCGGTGCGGGATGTCAGTCAGCTGTAGTGACCCCGGGGATGGGATGCTCTCCCACCCGTAATCCCCTGGAGGAAAGAAAAACCGGTTAGTGGTTCACCGCCTCCCGGGTCCGGTGATTCTGTTTTTTCGGGATCAGGTTGAACAGGGCTTCCCGGTTGTACTGGTAGGCAATGTTCTCCTTTCCCAGCATTTCCTGCAACGCCTCCACCAACCGCTGTGCCGGCGTGACGCACCAGTTTTTTCCCAGGTTGATCACTCCGGATACCCCGGCCGCGGTGGTATAGTGAATGCGGATGGCGGTTTTCCCGCCACGAAACGGGTCCAGGGTCTTCCGCAGGGACCGGGTCACGTTCTCGTTCCCAATCCCCTGGGCCAGGTGCAGGTCAAGACGGTACAATGCCCGGTCCCGGGTCTCTTCGACATCAAACAGTAATTCCGCCCGCATCCGGGGCTCTCCGGTCAATTCATCCGTGCTGATCTCACCCAGCATCACCCGGACCCCCTCATTTTCCAGCTTGGGGAAATACTCCGTATATTTTTCAGAAAACAGGACGACCTCGATTCGCTGCACCGCATTGTCCAGGGTCACCACCGCCATCTTCCCGCGCCGGGTCTTCAGGACCCGCATGGCAACAATCATTCCAGCCACCATGCCGTCTTTGGTTGTGTCGGGCTGCACCGTGGACACATCCTCGCTGATTCCGGCAAATTCCTGCCTGTACCGGTGATAGGGGTGCCCGGAGAGGTAGAGTCCCAGGGTCTCTTTTTCCGCCTTCAGGCGTTCGTCTTCGGTCCAGTCCGGGACCTCCGTGAAAGAGGTATTTTCGATCTGCACCCGGTCCACGCCAAACATGTCGTATTGACCGGCCTGCTGGTTGGACTGCTGCTGGTTGGCGGCTTTGGTGGCCGGAACGAGCTCCGACATCAGGACTGCCCGGTTTTTTCCCAGTTTGTCCATGGCCCCACTTTTGATCAATACTTCGAGAACCCGCTTGTTCACTTTTCGCATATCAAACCGCTGACAAAAATCAAACAGGTTCTGGAACTCGCCGTTGCGCTCCCTTTCCTCGACAATCTCTCCAATGACACTGCGCCCCGCCCCTTTGATCGCACCCAGCCCAAATGATATCTTGTCGTCCCGGACCGGTTTGAATGCATAAAAACTGGTGTTGATATCCGGGGGCAGGACCTCGAGGCCCAGAGCATGGCAATCCACAAGGAGGGAGACCACCTTGTCGGTGTTGTCACTTTCCGCGGACAGCGTTGCCGCCATGTACGCCGATGGAAAATGGGTTTTCAACCAGGCGGTATGGTAGGACACCAGGGCATAGGCAGCGGAATGGGACTTGTTGAACCCATACCCTGCAAACTTGTCCATCAAGTCAAAGATACTGTTGGCAATGGATTTCTGCACTCCCCGGCTCACTGCCCCGGCCAGGAAGGTCTCTCTTTGCTTGGCCATTTCTTCCGGCAATTTCTTGCCCATTGCCTTGCGCAGAATGTCCGCACCCCCCAGGGTATACCCGGCCAGGGTCTGGGCAATCTGCATGACCTGTTCCTGGTAGAGAATCACGCCATAGGTGGTATCCAGGACCGGTCCAATCCCGGGATGCAACAGCGAAATGGGTTCCCGACCGGCTTTCCGGTTGACAAAATCCTCCACCATTCCCGACTGCAGCGGCCCTGGACGAAACATGGCAATCAGCGCGATAAGGTCTTCAAATGTTTCCGGATTGGCCCGGATGATGAGGTCTTTCATGCCCCGGGATTCCAGCTGGAAGATGGCGGTGGTCTTCCCGGTGCGGATGAATTCAAAGGTTTTCGCATCATCCAGGGGAATGGTCGCCAAATCCACCACCGGGGACCCCTCGGCGGCGGATTGCTGGTTAATCATTTTCACCGCTGAATCAATGATGGTCAGGGTCCGCAGGCCCAGAAAGTCAAACTTGACCAGGCCGATGGATTCGAGATCATCCTTGTCGAGCTGGGTAATCGCCTGATTCAGGTGGGTATCGGTGAACAACGGGGTATACTCGGTCAATGGCTGGGGGGAAATGACCACGCCTCCGGCATGTTTCCCGACATTGCGTGCAATCCCTTCGAGCTGGAACGCCGCATCCATCAATTGCTGGATATCCGGTTCTTCCTGGTAGCGATTCCGGAGCATTTCCTCCTGTTCAAAGGCCTTGTCCAGGGTCATGCCCACTTCAAAAGGGATGAGCTTGGCGACCTGGTCGACGAACCCGTATGGATACCCCATCACCCGACCCACGTCACGAACCACGGCCTTGGCGGCCATGGTCCCGAATGTAATGATCTGGGCCACCTGTTCCTGGCCATATTTTTCGGCGACATACTCAATGACCCGGTCTCTCCCGTCCACGCAGAAATCAATGTCGAAATCCGGCAGGGAAACCCGTTCCGGGTTGAGAAACCGTTCAAAAATCAAACCATAGGGCAGGGGATCAATTTCCGTGATACCCGTTGCCCAGGCAACGAGGGACCCGGCCCCGGAACCCCTGCCCGGCCCAACCGGAATTTCATTGTCCTTGGACCATTGGATAAAATCCGACACAATGAGGAAGTAACCCGGATACCCCATTTGCTCAATGACCTCCAGTTCATTGTTGAGCCGAACCAGGTATTTCTCCTCCACCGCCAGTGTTCCATCCTGGTGGTACAGGTTCTCCTTTCCAAATCTTCCGGCCAGTCCCGATTGCGCTTTCTGTCTCAACAGGTCTTCCACGGGCACCTCCCCGGATTCCGGGTATTCCGGCAGGAAGTCCTGGTTGAATTCAATGAAAAGATTGCACCGTTTTGCAATTTCCACGGTATTCGAAATAGCCTCCGGAATGTCCGAAAACAGGGCAACCATTTCATCGCTTGACCGGAAGTACTGCTGATCGGTGAAATTGCGGGGCCGGCGGCTGTCATCGAGCACCCTGCCCTCATTGATGCACACCCGGATCTCATGGGCACCAAAATCACCGGCTTCGAGATACTGGACACGATTGGTGGCAACCGGGCTGACCGGGAACTCATTGGACAGCCTCAGCACCTGGTTGATATAGGCCTGCTCATCCGCCCGTCCAATGCGGCTGATCTCGAAATACAACCGGTCCCCGAAAACATCGTGATACCGCTGAACGATGTGACTGATCTGCGAATCGCGGTCATGACCGAGCAGCCGGGCAACGGGACCCTGCTGGTCATCCAGCATGCAGATCAGGCCGGAACCGGACTGGTCCAGGTCCTCCCAGGGGATGGTGATTTTCTCCCCGGCATCCCCCTGGAGGTAGGCGCGGGTCAGGACCCGGCTCAGGTTTCTGAAGCCCTCCTGGTTCTGGCAGAACAGGATGACCCGATCACGGTGCAGGCTCTCCACCGGATTGCCCACCCAGACATCACACCCGATGATCGGCTTGACCCCTTTTTTCAGGCACGCCTGATAAAACTTCACGAATGCGTACAGGTTCGAGACATCGGTGAGTGCAACGGCGGGCTGTTCAAATTCAATGCATTTCTCCACCAGCGGCCCCAACCGTACAATCCCGTCAGTCAGGGAAAATTCGGAATGGAGGTGAAGATGTACGAATGCCGGGTTCATGGGTTCAGCGCATTTCGAACAGGTGAGAAACTTCGCCGATGCACCGGGGTCACACCATGCTCCTGCAGTGCCTGCAGGTGTGTTCTGGTGGGGTAGCCCTTGTTCCGTTCAAACCCGTACTGCGGATACAGACCCGCCAGTTCCACCATCTCCCGGTCACGCACCTGCTTCGCAAGAATGGATGCTGCGGAAATTTCCGCATGCAGGGAGTCCCCCCGGATGACGGCTTTGACCGGGTACCGGATCCCCGGCGTGGCATTCCCGTCCACCAGCACCAGTCCAGGCTCCACTTCCAGCTTTTCCACCGCTCTTTTCATTGCCAGCAACGATGCCTGCAGGATATTCAGCCCATCGATTTCCTCCACGGAAGCGCTGGCCACCGCCCACGCCATCGCCTGGCGCCGGATCCTGGGTTCCAGGGAACTGCGCTGTTTTTCCGACAGGGTTTTCGAATCCCCCAGACCGGGGATGGGATGCCGGGGGTCCAGAATCACCGCCGCTGCGAAAACCGCACCGGCCAATGGACCGCGGCCGGCCTCGTCAACCCCGGCAACGGGACCCGGCTGATTCACTCCCCACCTTCCAGCAGCCTGACCACCACCCGGCTTGCCTGCAGGTTCGCATTTCGCCTGAGCTGCGTGTGTACCCGGGCACATTGATCCTGCAGTTGCCGGACCCGCTCCGGGTGCTGCAGGAACTCATTCACCGCATGGACGATATTCACGCCATTCGCCTGGTCCTGGATCAATTCTGGAATGATCGGTTCCGGCAACAACTGGTTGGGCATGGAATAGTGGTCAACATGCCGCAAGCGCCTGACCAGCCAGTAGGTCAGGGGGCTGAGTTTGTAGATGACGACATGTGGCTTGCGCAGCAACGCCGCTTCCAGCGCCACCGTTCCCGAGGCCAGTATGGCAATATCACAGGCCTCCAGCACCTCCCGGGACCGGGCAGCATACGGGGTCACCGGCAAGTGTTCAATCCCCCGGGCAACCCGGTAAAACTCCCTTTCCACCCGGGGGTTCGCAAAGGGCAGAACAAACCGGATTCCGGGATTTTCCCGGTTCAGCCGTTTTACCGCCTCCACAATGACCGGGCCCAGTCTCATCACCTCCGACCGTCGGCTTCCCGGCAGCAGCGCGATGACCCGGTGATCGGCATCAATCCCAAGCCGGCGCCGGGCGGCCCGGATATCGGGTTCGTCGATTTCGTCTGCAATGGGGTGGCCCACACAGGTGGCGGGAATCTGCTGTCTGCGGTAGTAGTCTGATTCAAAGGGGAAAAGTGTCAGCATATGATCCACGGCCCGCTTGATCTTGTGAATGCGATAACCCCGCCAAGCCCACACGGTGGGACTGACATAATGGAGGATTTTGATTCCGCGTTTTCTGAGCCTGCTTTCCAGTGTCAGGTTGAAATCGGGCACATCAATGCCGATAAACAGGTCCGGGGGGTCGTCAACGCACTTCCGGTACAACTCCCGCCTGATTTTCAGGATGCTCCCAAGCTTGCCGAACAGGCCGTCAAAGCCCATCAGCTCAAGATGAACCATGTCGTACAGGGTCTGGCATCCCGCTTCCCGCATTTTGGGCCCGCCGATCCCAAAGAAACAGGCATCGGGAATCGTGGATTTCAAGGCAGTGATCAGGCCGGAACCCAGGCTATCTCCAGAAGGCTCTCCCGCGACAATGGCAATTTTTGTCCGGCCGGTGACCACCTACCGAATGATTCCCCGCTCTGTCTGGAGCAGAAAGTTTCTGAACTGCAGGATATCCGGATTGTCTGCGTTGAATTGGTCAATTTCCCGGATTGCAGCCTGCAGACCGAGGTTTTTGCGATAGACAATCCGGTATGCACTGTTCAGCAATTCGATGGATTCCTCGTCAAAGTTTCTCCTTCTCAGGCCCTTGGTATTGAGGCCATAGGGCTTGGCGGGATTTCCTGCCGCAACAATGTATGGGGGAACATCCTGAAAGCAGGCGCATCCGATTCCAGTAATACAGTGCTGTCCGATTTTGCAGAATTGGTGAATGAGGCTGAACCCTCCCAGGACCGCGTAATCACCAATATCCACATGGCCGGCCAGACTGGAGCCATTGGCAAAAATGATGTGATTGCCCAGCACGCAGTCGTGGGCAATGTGGGTATAGGCCATAATGAAATTGTCATCCCCTACCCGGGTCACACCGAGGTGGGCAGCGGTCCCCCGATTGATCGTGCAGTATTCACGTATGATATTGCGATCACCAATTTCAACCTCGGTGGGCTCGCCCTGGTACCCCTGGTGCTGGGGGGCTTCCCCGATGGAGCTGAACTGGTAAATCCTGTTCTCCCTGCCGATGGTGGTATGGCCTTTGATGACCACGTGCGGACCCACCCAGGTGTCTTCGGCGATGCGGACACCCGCCTCAATGATGGAGTAGGCCCCCACCGTTACACGGTCGGCCAGCTCGGCATCAGGATGAATGATTGCAGTGGGGTGTATGTCCACCATGGTGATCGAATCCAGTGGTCCAAATCAGTATGTTCGGTAAGTGAACATCACTTCGGCCGAGGCCACCAGCCGGCTGTCCACAGACGCCCGGGTGGCATATTTCCAGACCTGGGCCTTGTAGCGGGTCTGCTCCACATCAATCACCATCTGGTCACCCGGCTCTACGGGACGCTTGAATCGTGCCCGGTCCACCCCTGCGAACAAAAATATGATTTTCTGGCCCTCCTCCACCTCTGCGCTGTGACTCGCAAGAATGGCCGACGCCTGGGCCATGGCTTCAAGGATCAATACCCCGGGGAACACCGGGCGTTCCGGGAAATGACCCTGAAAAAAGGGCTCGTTGATGGTGACGTTCTTGATCGCCGTCAAGGTTTTTCCCAAGGTGAAATCCACGACCCGGTCCACCAGCAAGAAGGGATAACGGTGGGGGAGAATTTCCCGAATCTTGTGTATGTCAATAGAATTGGAATCAGTCATGTTCGTTGCCTGGTCCGGTTATTTCATCGTCTTTATTCATCTTCATCCTGATGAAGTCCATTCCCTCTTTTCGTCAGCTTGTCCAACCGCCGAAGCAACGCGGCATTCTTTCTCCACTGCCTGACCGGCTGGACCGGAAGCGCAGAGGCATACTCCCCCGGCGAGTCGATGGAACTGGCCACCAGGCCATTGGCATAGACGGTGACATCATCTGCAATCCGAAGGTGGCCCAGTATGGACACCCGGCCTCCTATCCTGCATCGCCTGCCCACCCGGGTACTGCCGGCAATGGCGGAACAACCCGCCATGATGGTGTTGTCTCCGATCTGGACATTGTGCGCAATCTGAATCTGGTTATCGAGCTTTACACCGTTGCCGATCACCGTATTTTCCAGGGCCCCCCGGTCAATGGTGGTATTGGCCCCGATATCCACGTCATCGCCGATTTCCACTCCCCCCAGTTGTTCGATCTTTTCCCATTTTCCCCCATCCGGGGCGTATCCGAATCCACTTGAACCGATGACCACCCCGGGAGAGAGATAGCACCTTTTCCCCAGTCGGCAGCCTGAAGAAATCACCACATTCGACTCGATGACGGTATGATCTCCAATGGTGACCTCTTCCTCCACCCGGACCCCGCTTCCGATCACCACATGGCTGCCCAGCCGGACCCCGTCGGAAATGATGGAATAACTTCCGATGGAAACCCCGTCCCCCAGGAGACAATTGTCCGCCACCACAGCGGTCCCGTCGATGCCGGCCGGCCCGGAAAACCCGTTTTTCCGGAATACCTGGCTGAGCCGGGCGTATGCCAGGTAGGGGTTGGAGACGATGACCTTGTTTCCCGGAAACCACTGCGCATGGGCGGGAGAGATCAACACGGCCCCCGCCTTCGTCGCTTTCAATTCGCCCTTCTTTTTCCGCCCCGTGAAAAAGGTGATGGAAGTGGCCGTCGCATTGCCCAGGCTACTGATTTCTTCAACATTGAACTGGTGGTCTCCCTCCACTTTCCCGTTTACGAGATCAGAGATTCTTTGCAATGAATACATCAGGGTATTCCAAATTGATTTTCAACGGGGTCCGGATAGTTCATGGCGGCATGTTCCAGAATCTGTGCTATTGCCGGTAGCGCTTGTCCAGTTCTTCCAGGACTTTCCCGGTGAGATCGATGTCCCGGCTGGCATAGACCGCCTGCTGCAGAACCAGGTCAATTTTCTCCCGCTTGGCCACATCGATGATGACGATTGAAATCAGCTGTTCGAGACGGGCCAGTCCCTGGTTCCTGCTCCGGGCATAGTCTTCATTGTAAACCTGCTGCTCCCGCTGCAGTAATCGCTGCATGTCCAGGAGTTCGTTGGTCCGCTCTTCCAGTTCTTCCGAAGACATCGTCACCGCGTTCTTCTGCAATTCCTTTTCATTGGTGGTGAACAGGTCAATCTTCGCTTGCAGTTCACGACCTCTTTCACTGAATTCCGCTTCGAGTTTCTCGACTTCATCCTGTCCCTGTGGCGCTTCCTCAATCAGTCGGCGTGCATCCACATACGCAATCTCCACCGCCCAGGACGGTAGCGGCAGCAACAGCAATGCCACCAAAGAAAATCCAACCAATTTACAAAATTTCATATCCACTCTCTTGACAGGTCACTTTTTTTGCACACGCTTCGCCGGGGATGCCGGGCCATTCAGGCTGGCATCCCCCCGCACTCAAACAAAGCCTTCACACGACGGTTCCCGAATACATTCACGGTCCGGGTTATCGGAAAACCGTCCCGATGGAAAGCTGGAGTTTCTCCAGATCATCTTCCTTCTCTTCATTGAGCGGGCGGGCATAACTGATGCTGATCGGCCCCAATGCCGAAAACCACTGGAAAAACACCCCCGCTGAATACCGCATCTGCCCCAGGTCAATGGAGCTATAGTCTCCATAGAGCTTCTTGTGGTTCGCGCTCTTTTGAGCCTCTTCCTGCTTTCCAAAGACCTGGCCCCCATCGACAAACAGCCCCAGCCGCTTGTCCTTGGTGTTCGCCGATCCAAATGCCGGGAACAGGACTTCAGCATGGGTCAGTATGCGGACATCCCCGCCCTCTGGCCGCGTCCGCAACACCTCCTCCGTCTTACCGTCAACTTCCCTCGTCGCGACAACATTGGTAACACGCGGACCCAGGGACCGGGCATCATACCCCCGCACGGACCGGGCCCCCCCTGCAAAGAAATGCTTGTAGAAGGGCAGTCCATATCGGTCCGTATCCCCATACCCGTCCCCGTACCCCAGACTCATTCGGCCCTTGAGCGTGATGGACTCGGTCAGGGGATGATAATACGATCCGGAAAGATAGATCTTGTAGTACTCCAGATCACTGCCGGGGACGGAAAAGTCCACGGACATGGACGCGGTGCTCCCCCGGGTGGGAAAGAAAAAGTCATCCCGGGTGTCCCGGGACAGTCCGGCAGTCAGCACCAGGCTGTCGGAATTCGGTGCATCCTTGATTTCTTCTATGAATTTCCCCGGGGTTCCCGTGGTGGCTTTCAACTCGATTTTTTCATAGGACACCCCAACATTCACGGAATTGGTTTCGGAAATGGGAATCTTGTAATTCACCCCCGCAGAATCCGTATTCTGCAGATATTCCGCCGATTCCGTTTCCGCTGCATCAATTTCCTGGGTGGTGAGATGAAATCCTCGACTGACCCCGTCCTTGGTGTGATAGGGATTGTTGTACCGGATGACCGCGGTATCCACCGCATCCGAATCCTTGAATTCCAGGGACAGGTCTTTCCCGGTTCCCAGCAGGTTCCGCTGTTCAAATTCCAGCCCCAGCAGGGCTCCGTCCTCATCCGAATACCCCGCGGAAAGCAGCAGTGAACCGGTATCGAGTTCGGAGACAACCACCTTCAGGTCCACCTGGTCGCTGGTGCCCGGGACCGCGGGGGTCTCGATCTGCACACTGTCAAAAATCCCCATTCTCCTCAAACGGTTCCGGGACCGGCGGACCTCTGCCGCAGAATACAAGGCGCCTTCAAACTGCCTCAATTCCCGGCGTATGACTTCGTCCCGGGTAAACAGGTTGCCGGAGATCTCAATGCGCCGGACGTACACCCGTTGATTGATCACCACCGAAAACACGGTGTTGACCACCTTTGTGTCCTGATCGGTCTCAAAGACCGGCTCCACCTCAACAAAGGCATATCCATCCCCTGCAAACCATTCGATGATGGCCGAGCGGGTGCGGTTGACCACCTTCCTTGAAAACGTCTTTCCGGGCTGGATTTTGACCAGTTCCTGCAATGCCGTTTCCTGTTCCTCATCCACCCCTTCAATGGAGGTCTCCCCGAAGGTGAACCGTTCGCCTTCATCCACCGTAATGCTGATGAATATCGCCTGCTTGTTCGGGCTGATGTCCACCGACGAGGACACCAGTTCGAATTCGTGGTATCCCCGGTTCAGGTAGTAGCTGCGGATGCTTTCCAGGTCCGCTTCCAGCTTCTGTTTGGAGTATTGGTCCTGCCGCGAGAAAAGCCGCCATCCCCGTTTCTCCTTTAACAGCATTTCATCCTTCAAATCCTTCACACGAATCGCTTTCGTGCCAATGATGTTGATTTTCTTGATCCGGGCGACCCGGCCTTCATTGATATCAATGATGACATTCACCCGGTTGTCACCCAATTCCTCCACACTGTAATCCACCGTCGCTGAATAGCGGCCGAGGGTCAGGTAGGTATTCTGGATTTCCTTCTCCACCCGCTCCATCTGGGCGGTGTTGAAAATCCGCCCCTGGACCATCCCCGCCTGTTCCAGACCCAACTCCAGTGCTTCCGTTTTCAGTTTCCGGTTGCCCTTGATCGTGATCTGGGCAATGGAGGGCCGCTCCGTAACCTTGACCACCAGGATGGTCCCCTCCTGCTGCATGGAAATGTCCCTGAAAAAACCCGTCTTGAACAATTCCTTGATGCTGAGGCTGATTTCTTCATCATTCGCCTCATCCCCCACTTTCAGGGGGAGGTAGTTGAACACCGTCCCGGTATCCAGCCGTTCCAGTCCGTCCACCCGAATATCGGTAATGGTGAAAGGGTCAATCGCAAAAGCAGGTTTGAACAGAACCGCGAGTAATACCGCGAGAATCACTTTTTTCATCTTTAATTCACTTGCTCCTTGTTCAGAATGTTTGCCTGACCCCACCCGCAAAACCATACACCCCGAAAGTGTATCAGACGGGAAACCGTCACACCCAGAATTGTCAAATCGAATAGTACAATCCGGGTATTGTACTCAATTTTCCTAACTCTTTCACAGGAAACCCGGGCCGGGGGCCAATGGAATCCCGGCTCTCACAACAAACGCACAATATCGTTGTAAAACGCCAACACCATCAGCATCAATATCATGGCAATCCCGATTTGCTGTCCCCAGACCATCACATTTTCGGACGGCTGTTTCCCCGTGATGGCTTCCACCAGGTAGTACATCAGGTGACCGCCGTCCAGCACCGGGATGGGCAGCAGGTTGAGCAGGCCCAGGCTGATGCTGATGATGGCGAGAAATTTCATAAAATCCGCGTACCCGGATTCCGCGGTCCGCCCCGCCAGTCTTGCAATCGTAATCGGGCCGGACAGGTTTTCCGTGGACATCCGTGCCGTCACCATCCGTCCCAGGGAGCGCAGTGAGATGGCGGTCATCCGCCAGTTATAGTCCATGGACTGCCAGATCGCTTCCAGGGGTCCGAACCGCAATGTCGTGTTCTGCAGGTCCGGGCGGTACAGGCCGATCTGGCCATAGTCCTTGCCCTCCACGGTGATAACACGGGTTATCAGTGAAACATCCCGTTCCTGCCCGTTGCGCAACACCGTCAGAAGCAGGGTCTCCCCCGGGCGCTGGGAAACCCGGGTGGCCATATCGATCCAGCTGGACACCGCGTCGCCGTCAATGGCCAGGATCTCATCCCCGGGCAGCAGCCCGGCCCGTTCAGCCGGGGAGTCGTCCACAACCCGGGTCACCATGGCCGGGGGAGGTGGCGGCCAGATGCCGATCTGCGAGGTGATGGGCTGCCGGCTGATGGACCACTGGTCCATGCTGGAGAAATCCACCTGGAGTGTCCGGTCCCCGTATTGCGGATTGGAAACCGAGACCTCGATGGCATTGCCCTTCATCGCCTGGTGCAGCATGTAGAACTGGTGCTGGCCCCAGGTTTTCACCTCCTTGCCGTCAACCCCGGTGAGGATATCCCCGGCCCGGAATCCCGCGCGCTCGGCAACGGATGACTCCACAACCTCGCCGATGACCGGTTCAATATCATCGCTGCCGACAACAAATACCAGCCAGATGGCAACCAGCGCGAACAGGAAATTGAACAGCGGCCCGGCCGCCACCACCGCCGTTCTGACCGGCAGCGGCTGGATGTTGAAGGCCTGTGCCCGTTCGTGTTCAGCCACCTCGCCGTCCCGTTCATCCAGCATTTTGACGTAGCCCCCCAGCGGAATCAGTCCGATGGAGTATTCGGTGGGGTCTCCGCGGCGGCGCCAGTTGAAGATGGTCTTGCCGAATCCGATGGAAAATTTCAGGACCTTGACCCCCAGCTTGCGCGCCACCCAGAAGTGCCCGAATTCATGCACCGCCACAAGAATGGCGATGGCAACCAGGAATCCAAACAGGCTGTATCCAAACGCACTCATCGGTTTTCAGTCCACTCGGTCAATGCCATACCACACAGACTCAGCCCGGATGCCCGGACATGATCTCCCCGCAAACCCGCCGGGCGGCCGCATCCGCTGCCAGCACGGAATCCAGGTCACTGTTTTCACAATGGTCGGTCTTGTCCATTGTCATTTCCACGAATCGGGTAATTTTGTCAAAGGTTATCTGGCCTCCCAAAAAGGCATGGACCGCCACTTCGTTGGCCGCATTCATGATGGACGGCAATGTGCCTCCCGTCCGGGCGGCCTGCCTTGCGAGTCCCAGTGCCGGAAACCGGGTTTCATCCGGGGCCTGAAAATCCAGTTTTGAAACTTCTCGCCAGCAAAGCGGCGGTGCCCCGGATTCAATCCTCTCCGGCCAGGCCAGTGCACCGGCGATGGGAACCCGCATGTCGGGGCTCCCCAACTGCGCGAGAATCGATCCATCAATGTATTCTACCATGGAGTGGATCACGCTTTGGGGATGAATCACGATCTCCACCTGGTCGGACGACACCCCGAAAAGTGCACACGCTTCAATCAGTTCCAGACCCTTGTTCATCATGGTCGCGGAATCCACGGATATCTTCCTGCCCATGCGCCAGTTCGGATGGGCGCAGGCCTGCTCGGGAGTAACCGAACCCAGCTGGTGGAAGTCCAGGGTCCGGAACGGCCCCCCCGACCCGGTCAGCAGGATATGCCTGACTCCGTGGTGCTCCAGTGCCCCGGGAATCCCTGCACCATCCCCCTGGAGGTGCCGGGGCAAACACTGGAAAATTGCATTGTGTTCGCTGTCGATGGGGAGCAGGCAGGCATTGTTTTTTCGTGCCAGATCCATAATGAACCCTCCCAGCATGACCAGGGGTTCCTTGTTGGCGATGAGCACTTTCTTCCCGGACTCAATGGCGGCAATGGTGGACATCAGCCCCGCCGCCCCCACAATTCCGCAGACAATGATATCGCCGGTCTCCCGGGCCAGTGTGCACAGCCCCTCCTCCCCGGACTCCACCCGGATATCCAGGTGGTTTTCCTGGCATTTTTCCCGGAGCTGTCCGGCACTGCGGGGGTCCCCCATCACCACCCTTTGGGGATGAAACCGGCGGCACTGGTCCAGCATCCCGTCGACATTGCGGTAACCACTCAGGGCGGACACCCGGTATTGGCCGGGATGCCTTCCGATCACGTCCAGTGTGCTGGTCCCAATGGACCCGGTGGACCCCAACAGGGTAACGCCAATGGTCATGGCATGCCGACCCAGAGGCAGGCAAACACCGGGACCGCGGCAATCATGCCATCAATCCGGTCCAGCACCCCGCCGTGCCCGGGCAACAGGTTCCCGCTGTCCTTGCGCCCGGCAAGGCGCTTCAACCGGCTCTGGAACAAATCCCCCACCACGCTGGCGATGGCGGCCAGCAGCCCGATCCCGACCCAGACCCGGGTGGTTTCCGACGGAAGCTGCAACCAGAGCACCGACAGCCCCCAGGCGGTGACCACGGCACCGAGCAATCCACCCGCCAGCCCTTCAACGGTTTTTCCTGGACTCAGGTTCGCCACCAGTTGGCGCTTTCCCACCCCCTTGCCGACAAAATAGGCAAAGGTATCGGCGGCCCAGACCACGACCAGGACCGCGATGGCCACCGCGGGTCCCCGAAGAGGCTGCTGGTGCAGCAGGACCAGTCCTGCCCAGGCTCCCAGCAGACAATACCATCCGGCCAGGAAACTGACCGTTGAACCCGGGATGCCGGCCATCTGGTTCCGGCACAACGCGAAGAGATAATACAGCCAGAGTCCCGAAGCCGCCAGGCAGATCCCCCACAGTGCGAGGGGGAGGCCCACCAGCCACCAGGCCAGGACCGCCATGACCGGGGCAGACACGGCCAGGGCCCGGGGGGAGTTGATGGTGAGCCGGTTCCACTCCGCCAATCCCAGCAACATGATCCCCAGCAGGGCCAGGCTGTACCACTGCGTGGGCAGGAACAGGGTCAGTCCTGCCACGGCAGGTGCCAGCACCAACGCGGTCACAATGCGAATACGCATCAGGCGATGGACTTCAACTGGGCACTGGTTTTCCCGAACCGCCGTTGCCGTCTTGCAAACTCCTCCAGGACCGCATCGAAACAGGATTCATTGAAATCCGGCCAGTAGGTGTCCGAAAAGTACAGTTCGGTATAGGCCAGCTGCCACAGCAGGAAATTGCTGATTCTTTTCTCGCCCCCGGTGCGGATGAACAGGTCCGGTTCGGGCAGTTCGTGGGTGGACAACCGGGATTCCAGTACGGCGGGGGTCAGGGCCGCCGCAGAGATGCTGCCCTGCTCCACCAGTTCGGCAATGGACCGGCAGGCCTGGAGCATGTCCCACCGGCCGCCGTAATTGATGGCAATGGTCAGGTTCAGGGCCCGGTTGTTCCGGGTCAGGGTTTCCGCTTCGCCAATCGCCTTTTGCAAACGGACGGAGAACCGTGTCAGGTCTCCAATGGCCCGCAACCGCACCCCATTCTCATGCAGGCCCAGTATTTCGTTTTCCAGCGTCGATGCCAGCAGGTCCATCAGCAGCTTGACTTCGGTGGAGGGCCTGGCCCAGTTTTCACTGCTGAATGCAAACAGGGTCAGGTAGGGTATCCCGCGTTGCCGGCACAGGGGCAATATCTGCCGGACCGACTCCACCCCTTTTCGATGACCGGCAATTCTTGGCATCCCCTGCCTTTTCGCCCACCTTCCGTTGCCGTCCATGATCACGGCGATGTGCCTTGGAGTACTAGAGGGGAGGCTGGCAGCGGGGAGATCGGACACGTTCATTGTACACCTTCATTGAACACCTTGAATTTCAGCATTCAGACTTCCATGACTTCATTTTCCTTGTCGGCAACCACCCCGTCTATCATTGTCGTATATTTGTCCGTCAGGGCCTGTAACGCCGATTCAGCCTGCTTCTCCTCGTCCTGGGTGATCTCCTTTTCCTTGAGCAACTCCCGTGCCATGTGGATGGCATCGCGCCGGATGTTGCGAATGGCGATCTTTCCGTTTTCGCCTTCATTGCGGACAATCTTTCCCAGTTCGGTTCGTCGTTCTTCCGTCATCGGCGGCAGGGGAATGCGCATGGTCTCGCCGGCCGTCATCGGGTTCAGCCCGAGGTCGGATTCGAGAATCGCCCGTTCAATGACCGCCAGCATGTGTTTTTCCCAGGGCTGCACGCTCAGCGTCCGGGCATCGGCCACGGAAACCGACGCCACCTGGTGAATCGGGGTTGCGGTCCCGTAGTACTCCACGCTCAGGTGGTCCAGCAGTGCCGTGGATGCCCGGCCGGTGCGGATTCTCGCCATGTCGTTGCGGGTGGACGCCAGCGTTTTTTTCATCCTGGTTTCAGCGTCTTGTTTGATTTCATCTATCATGGCTGCAAAATTCAGGGGATGCGATTTTCAGAAGTCTCGGCGAACGAGCCAATAGTAGCAGAAACCGAACCATTATTGAGTTTTCAGGCGTCCCAGGCCCTCCGGTGGCCATTTCCCCGTCCGCTCCCGTCGGCGCTGACGCGTGTCCCCTGCGTATCCCCGGCTTCCCGGTGCACGGACCCGGCCCTGGCGGACCGGGGCGGCATTCCGCAATCAGGTACCCGCCCGGGCCATCACTTCGGAGACAAAATCGTCGCTGCGTTTTTCGATGCCTTCCCCGGCTTCGAGGCGGACCATGGCAACCACCGACGCTCCAGTCTCCCCGAGCAGGTCGGCCACACTCTGGTCCGTATTTTTCACGAAGGGCTGGTGCATCAGCGTGTTTTCCTTGAGAAATTTTTTCACCCGGCCCAGGACCATTTTCTCCACAATATGGGGGGGCTTGCCACTTTCTTCAGCCTGGGCGGTATAAATCGCCTTCTCCTTCTCCAGGACCTCCGGGTCCATGGCTTCCTCGGAAATACACAGTGGCCGGCTTGCCGCCACATGCATGGCCAGGTCCCGGCCAAGTTCAGGGCTCCCATTCACCAGCTTGACCAGTACCCCGATTCGGGAACCATGCAGGTAACCACTGACGGTGCCTCCCCCGGCTTCCATCCGGGCGAACCGGCGGACGCTGATATTCTCCCCCACCTTGGCAATGAGCTTCTGGCGGACCGTTTCCGTTGTTTCCCCGTCGTTGCCGAGAACACAATCCGCCAGGGCGTGGACATCCGCGGGGGAATGCTGAAGAGCGGTGGCGGCCACCTGACTGCAAAAGGCCTTGAATGATTCGTCCTTGGCCACGAAATCGGTTTCGCAGTTGACTTCCACCAATACGCTGGCTTGTGCATTCTGCGCCGATACAATCACCCCTTCTGCCGCAATTCGGCTGGCTTTCTTCTGCGCCGCGGCCACCCCTTTTTTCCGCAGTTCCTCGATCGCCAGATCGAGGTCACCGCCGGTTTCTGTCAGGGCCTTCTTGCAATCCATCATCCCGGCCCCGGTACGCTCTCTTAGTTCTTTGATTTGTGTTGCCGTAATCACCATAATTCAACTCCTGAGTATCAGACGTGGGCGGCTGCGAAACACCGGGGGAATCCTCCGCGTTGCGGAGACCCCTGTCCCCGTAGCGGACCCCCTTGCGGACGCCCTTGTTTTGCTTGTCGGTGTCAAGCGGTGAGGGAGATCAACTGTAAATGTCTTCCGCAGCCGATGGGGGAGTCCCGTCATCCAAAGGCCTTGCCAGCTTGTCCCGGGAATCCATCAGAATATCCCGGACCATCTGGTCCCGGGTATCCAGGACTTTCGCGATCTGGCCTTGGCTCAACCGTTCAACGTCCCACAAAAACCGGACAGCTCCGCTCTTGCTCACCGTGCCTGCCGCCACTCCCTCCACTTTTGCAGCGGCAGTCTGTGAAAGGGACACCTCCCGGGAGTCCGGGCCCGCCTTCGCGGCCTTGCTGTCCCCGGAAGCCGGAGCGGTTGCACCCGGGTTTTCTCCGTCGCCGGATTTTCGGGTCACCGGTTTCTTCGCCGCGACCTTTCGGGTCACTTTCTTCTTGACCACTTTTTTTACCACCGGTTTTTCCTCTGCCGGATCGGTTTTTTGGGACTCCGCCGTGGCATCCCCGTCCGCTTGCTTCGCTCCCCTGGCCCGGACAGCTCCGGATGCCAGGACGTCCCCGGACCCGTCCACCTCGATATATTCCCCGTCTCCGGGAATCGGGGTATGAATGGCGGCCGTAACCCGGGCATCAATGATCGCGTCCGCGGCGGCTTCCAGATAGAGTCGAATCGCCCGGGTGGAATCATCATTTCCGGGAATCACGTAATCCACTCCCTTGAGGTTGCAGTTCGAATCCACCACCGCCACCACCGGTATCCCCAGTTTGTTGGCTTCTGCCACCGCAATATATTCATGCTCGACATCAATGACAAACAACACATCCGGGAGTCCGTCCATGTCCTTGATGCCGGAAAGTGTCCGGTCCAGTTTTGCCCTTTCCCTTTCCAGGGAAAGGCTTTCCTTCTTGCTCAGACTGGCGGTGGCACCGGACTCAATGCGTTGTTCCAGGTCCTTCAACCGCGTGATGGAATTGCTCACCGTCTTGTAGTTGGTCAGCATGCCACCGAGCCACCGGTGATCCACACAGGGAGACCCGCATCGCATGGCCTGCTCCCGAACCACTTTCCCGGCCGGCCGCTTGGTCCCTACAAACAGGATGGTCCCACCCTGCGCCGCCACCGACCCAAGGTAATTCACCGCCTCTTTCAGCATCGGCAGGGTCTTGTCGAGATTGATAATGTGGATTTTGTTGCGGTCACCGAAAATATACGGTGCCATCGAGGGGGACCAGTAACGGGTCTGGTGTCCGAAGTGCGCGCCCGCCTGGAGCAGCTGGCGCATGGTAATGTCAGCCATGATCAATGATGATGTATAATGGGTTCAGCCTCCACGGCTACTGTTCACCAACCTGCTCCCTTCCAATTTTCCGGAATGGTGGCAGGCACCCGGGAGAACATAATCACCGTGTGCGGATTTCTACCGACACCTTATGGGTATCGGCACTTAGGGCGGCGGATTTTACCCAAAAAGAGTTGAAGAAAAAAGCGTATTTTGGGACTATTGCTGATTAATCTTTCTCGATTCCCCTGAATTATGACGATCTCCATCAAAACCCCGGAAGAAATCGAAAAAATGCGGATTGCGGGACGTCTGGCCTCCCAGGTGCTGGACATGATTGAAGGCGAAACCAAACCAGGGGTCACCACGGATTACCTGAATACGGTCTGCCACCGCTACATTGTCGAGGAACTGAAGGCAATCCCGGCACCCCTGAACTACCGGGGTTTTCCAAAATCCATCTGCACGTCCGTCAACCATGTGATCTGCCATGGCATTCCATCGGACAAGAAACTGAAGAACGGCGATATCATCAATATTGATGTCACCGTCATCAAGGACGAATTCCATGGCGATACCAGCCGGATGTTTTATGTGGGAAAACCGTCCATCCGGGCGAAGAGACTGTGCCAGATCAGCTACGAGTCCATGCACAGGGGCATTGACCTGGTCCGGCCGGGGGTTCATCTCGGCGATATCGGGCATGTGATCCAGCAACACGCCGAACGCAACGGATTCTCGGTGGTCCGGGAATATTGCGGCCATGGCATCGGACGGGGCTTCCACGAAGACCCCCAGGTCCTGCATTACGGAACGCCGGGGACCGGGTTGCAGATCCGCTCCGGCATGACCTTTACCATTGAACCCATGTTGAATGCCGGCAAAAAGGAAACCCGCCTGATGAAGGACAACTGGACGGTGGTAACCCGGGACCGAAGCCTGTCTGCCCAGTGGGAACATACCATCCTGGTCACAGACACGGGCCATGAAATCCTGACCCAGTCCTGATCGCCCGGTATCCCAGGCCCGTCATGGCAGACCGGACATGAGTCGCCTGGCCCGCTCGGCGCTGTTCCCTCCGGGAGCAGGGGAAACCGGCCGGGAAACCGGAAAATCCGCGCTGGAGGAGTTCCACGATATCCTGGTGCACGGCAAGACCGTCCTCACGGAATACCATCTTGAAGGCGGCAACCCCACGATCCTGGGCCAGCACCTGAGCTGGCTCATCGACCAGCTGCTGACCACGAACTGGAACCGATTTTTTCCGGACCTGGACCGTCGGGAGACCCCGTTGCTGATTGCTGCAGGAGGCTATGGACGCCGGGAACTCAACCTCGAATCCGATATCGACCTGCTGATCCTGCTTCCACGGCATCCGTCTGCGGAAATGACCGAGACCATTGCCCTGTTTATCCGGTTCTGCTGGGATGTCGGGCTCCAGGTGGGGCACAGTGCCCGCACCCTGGAGGAATGTGTCGCGATCGCCCAAAAAGACCTGTCCGTCATCACCAATCTCATGGAAACCCGGCTGGTGGTGGGACATCCGGAGTCCTTCGAGACCCTGCACCAGAAACTGCGGGCCAACACGGTCTGGCCCGCGGCCGTCTATTTCAAATCCAAGCTGGAGGAAAAACAGCTCCGCCATCTTCATTTCAGCGATACCGCCTACAACCTGGAACCCAATATCAAGGAAAGCCCGGGGGGGTTGCGGGACCTGCACATGATCAGCTGGGTGGCCAATCGTTATTTTGGAACGGGGGATTTTGCCGAACTGGTGGAGCATGAATTCCTCACCAAACCGGAATACCGGGCGCTGATCACGGCCCGGAATTTCCTGTGGAGGCTGCGCAATGGCCTGCATATTCTTGCCGGCCGGTGCGAAGACCGATTGCTGTTCGATTACCAGAAAGAGCTGGCCAGCCAGCTGGGGTACCGGCAAACCCGGGACCACCTGGCCGTGGAGATGATGATGAAACGCTACTTCCGTACGGTCAAGGAAGTCGAACTGCTGAACGAAATCTCCCTGCAGCATTTCCAGGAGGCCATCCTGCACCCCCGGACTCCCAAACCGAAAAGAATCAATGCCCGGTTCAATGCCATTGGCCACTACCTGGAAACCGCAAGCCCGTCCGTGTTTGAACAGCACCCCGGGGCCATCCTGGAACTGTTCCTGGTGATGCAGCAGCATCCGGAACTGGAGGGGGTGCGGGCCACCACCATCCGGCAGCTTCGGGCCAGCCTGCACCGCATCAACGGGGCGTACCGGAAGGACCCGGAGAACCTGGACACCTTCCTGTCGATATTCCAATACCAGGAAGGACTGACCCACGCCCTGCGCCGCATGAATACCTACGGCGTCCTGGGGGCCTTTTTCCCGGCTTTCGGAAAAATCGTGGGGCAGATGCAGCACGACCTGTTCCACATCTTCACCGTGGATGCCCATTCCCTGTTTGTAGTCGGGAACCTGCGCCGGCTGATGGTCGACCGGTACCAGGATGAATTCCCGGTGCTGCGTGCAATTCTGGGCCAGTTGAACCGCCGGGAACGGCTTTTTCTGGCCGCGCTTTGCCATGACATCGGAAAGGGCAGCGGCAAGGACCATTCCGAAGCCGGCGAAAAAATTGCCCTTGCCCTGTGCACCCGCCTGGGATTCTCGGAATACGACAAGCGGTTCGTTGCCTGGCTGGTCCGAAACCACCTGATCATGTCCTGGACCGCCCAGCGCGAAGACACGTCGGACCCCAGGGTTATTGACCGCTTTGCCGAATTTGTCGGGGACCAGGAGCATCTGGACAACCTCTACCTGCTCACCGTGGCCGATATCCGGGGAACCAACCCCAAGGTGTGGTCACAATGGAAAGGACAGTTGCTGAGCAGCCTGTATACCGCAACTTCCCGGCGGCTGCGGACCGGGATCGGGGGGGCGGAAGGAATCCGCCAACGGATTGGGGAACGAAAGCAGGCCATCCGAAAAATCGTGGGGGACTCGATTCCGGAATCCGGGCTGGCCCGGTTGTGGGACCAGCTGGACCAGGAATATTTCCTGCGCAACGGTCCGGAAACCGGGGCCTGGCATGCCCGGGAGATTCACCGGGCGAAACTGCTGGACCTGCCCCTGGTGGCCAACCGTTTCCTGCCGGAAATCAAGGCCCTGCAGGTGCTTTTCGTCGTACCGGACTCCGAAAACCTGCTGTTGCGCAGCACGGGTGCCCTCGACAGCCTGGGCCTGGACATCCTGGATGCCCGGATCCACCAGACCCGGTCGGGGCTGGGGATCCTGGTGTTTGTCACGGTGATGCAGGACGAGTCGTTTCCGGACCAGCGCGAACTGGATTTCCTGGCGGCGGAAATGAAGAAATTCCTGCTGGACCCACCTGCCGAGTACCGGCCCCGGTCCCGGAGCCTGCCCCGGGCACTCAAGCAGTTCAAAGTCCCCACCGTGGTCAGTTTTTCCGACAACCTGGAATTGGACCATACCACCATGGAAATCGTTTCCCAGGACCGTCCCGGTCTGCTCTATCATGTCTCCGTGGCACTGCTGGAGTGCAAGACCAAGCTGGTCTCCGCAAAAGTCTCTACCGTCGGGGAGAAGGCGGAGGACACTTTCTTCATCACCGACCGCGACGGCAACCCGGTCACCGATGCGCAACAGCGGGAACGGCTGAAACAACGGATCATCGAGAACCTTGAATAGGAAAACAGGCATGCCGGCCAACCGGGAGACCTTGCGAAATGCATTTATCGCGGGTTGCGGGTGGAGCGATGCACGGATTCTCCCCCTGGTCCCGGACGCGTCATTCCGGTGTTATTACCGACTCACCCGGGCCGGGGAATCCGCCATGCTCATGGATGCTCCACCTGAACAGGAAAATGCCCGGGCGTTTGTGCAGGTAACGGATATTCTGGACAGCGCCGGCATCCGGGTCCCGGCGATCCATGCGTCGGATCCACTGCGCGGCTTCCTCCTGATGGAAGACCTTGGAGACGCGACCTTTACGGCCCTGCTGCAATCCGGCTCGAATGAAAGGGACCTGTATGACCAGGCGATTTCCGTGCTCCTCAAACTGCATGGAAACCGGGAGATCGCCAGGGCAGATTTGGGTGAGTACCACTTCGAAGAACTGTTGCGGGAGGCCCGTTTGTTCGTCGAGTGGTATCTTCCCGCAACCCGGGGAGCAAGGTTAAGCCGCGAATGCGAATCCGGATATGACCGGGCCTGGCAATCGATTTACCAGGGCCTTCCCGATCTCCCGCCCACCCTGGTCGTGCGGGATTATCATGTGGACAACCTGATGCGGGTACAGGGCCAGTGTGTTTTGCTCGATTACCAGGATGCCCTGACCGGGTCACCCGCCTATGATGTGGTTTCCCTGCTGGAAGATGCCCGCCGGGATCTGGATGAAAAACTGGTTAATGCCCTTTTCGAGCGCTACCTGGAGGAACGTCCCGAATTGGACCGGCAGGACTTCGCGCATCATTATGTGGTCTGGGGTGCACAGCGGCATTGCAAGGTCGCCGGGATATTTACCAGGTTGTGGTTGCGGGACAATAAACCGACCTACCTCAAACACCTTTCCCGGGTATTGGGGCTGTTGCAGAAAAACCTGGAAAAACCCCCGTTGGAACCGTTGAAGCAGTGGTTTGTGGAAAACCACATTATTCTGGGCAATGGTGAATTCAAATTCAGTCGGGGTGAGCTAAACCGGTTGCTGGGAAATGAATCGGCACACTTCTGAATATTCCGAAAATTCCCAAAGGTAAAAAAACCCGCTTTCAGGCCGGGAGGTCTCTCTCCGCCGCACCCACCAGTTCCCAGTTCCCGCGCCGGCTCAAGGGCGTTCGTAGAGCACCCTGCCTTCGCGAAGCGCGCGCGCCAGCACATGATTGAGGGAATCGCGCCAGTGGTCGGCCTCTTCCAGGCTGTAAACCAGGATATCCTTCGGAACGTGAAATTTCGCGAGTGCGCGCCACAGGCGTGTCTCTTGAGCACCGCGGTCCCGGCCTGGCCCGAAGGGTTCCGCCTCAATGACCAACAGATCGAAATCCGAGTCCTCCTCGGCATCGCCAAGGGCGCGAGAACCGAAAAGGATCACCTTTTCGGGATCAACCGCATCCACGATGGTCGTCGTCATCCGCTGCAGAAGAGCATCGTCATCGAACGGCACGTTCCAGCACAATGTAGTATCCGTTGTAACCGATCTTACGGGAAACCCGCTTTCCTTTGATCGCGATGGCCCGCCCTGTCGGAACCTGCGTTGTTTCACCCGAGTTAGTGTTTGCCAGAAAACCCCAGATCAACGATAGTATGTTGATTTAAAAGGATTATTTTCGGGTTTTTGCTCGAAGATTCCCCCAAGAAGGGCGGTTTATGGTAAAATACGGGCAGTATAGGCCCTTTTTGTCGAATCTTCGCCTTCTCCATCCTCACTTTTCTTTTGTTTTTCCATTATGCGAAACGTCTTCCACTTCCAGGCCGAGATCGGCGCCTTGTCCATCGAGGATATCCAGCTTGATCCAAGGTCACGAGATGATATTCCTGCCCTGTTGCTGGGACTGCAACATCTCTATGCCGATGAAACCACCCGCACCGCCCTGTTTGAATTGCTGGAGCAAGAGGTGCTCCCCGGGGTGGACCTGAACAATGGCCGCCCGGGTATGACCCTGTGGAGCATTCTGGTAATGGGAATACTCAAAGAAGGATTGAACTGTGACTTTGACCGGTTGCATGAGCTGGTGAATAAGCATGCGGATATCCGGGCCTTTCTGGGTCACGGGACGATCCATGCTTCCTACAAGCTCCAGCAGGTCATCGACAATGTCAGCCTGTTACGCCCCGAGGTGCTGGTCAAGGTGAACCAACTGGTGGTTTCCACGGGGCATGCGGTCGCAAAAAAAAAGCCTGGAGAAACGTTGGCCGGGCGATGCGATAGTTTCGTGGTGGAGACGGATGTCCACTACCCGACTGATTTCAACCTCCTGTTGGATTCCACTCGCTGCCTGATCCGCGAAACCAGCAAGGCCTGTGAATTGCATGATGTGAAAGGTTGGCGGCAGCACCTGACCAAACAGGTACGCAAGCGGTTCAATGGGGTCTCCACGGCTCGGTTCTGGAAGAAACGACCGAAGCAGGTGGTGAAGTATCTGAAGACCTGTCGGAAAATGGCCGGGAAAGCGGAGTTATCCCGGGTTGCCCTGGAGGAAGCCGGGGCAAGTGCCGCCCGGATGGAGAAGATCCGCAAATTTCTGTGGTTTGTCCACAAGTTTACCAACCAGATCGACCGCCGGGTGTTACAGGGCGAAACGATTGAGCATTCCGAGAAAACCTTTTCGGTATTCGAGGAGCATACCCGGTGGATATCGAAAGGCAAGGCGGGGCGTGTGGTGGAACTCGGGGTTCCCCTGGCCATTGTCGAGGACCAGTACCAGTTTGTGCTGGATTACCAGATTATGTGGCAAGGCGGGGATATAGATGTAGCGGTTCCCCTGATTGAGTCCTGCCAAAAGATGCACCCGGACCTGCGGGAATGCAGCTTTGACCGGGGCTTTCACAGCCCGGCGAACCGCAAGCGTCTGGACGAACTGCTTGACACCGCGGCCTTGCCGAAAAAGGGCCGCCTGAATGCCGCGGACCAGGAACGGGAGTCCGAAGAAGTCTTTGCCCGAGCCCGCAAGCAGCACCCGGCCGTGGAGTCAGCAATCAATCACCTGGAGCACCACGGACTTGACAGAGTCCGGGCGAAGGGAGCCGACGGGTTCGAGAGAACCGTCGGGCTGGCCATACTTGCTGCCAACCTGCAGCGCCTCGGCCGGATGGTACAAAAATCGGAGAAAACGCATCATGATCGGCACCGTCTGGCTGCCTGACGCCCTTTTTACCCGGTCTGCCCCCGCACCGACGGGGAGGGACTCCTATGGCCTGGAGCGTACAATTCCACCAAATCGTGCCTCAAACAGCTGAAAACAAGCGGCATTGAGCGAAAATCTCCTCCGCATCCGTCGGAGGGAACCTGCAAAAATTGATTTCAGTCATCCGATTACGCAAAATCAGAGGGTTTTCTCTCAGACACTAATTAAGTATATAATCCCTCAATGGATAGTCATACCTGACTCGAAGTGCTGACAACACTAATAGAAGGTCAACCAGTCTTGTCAAAGAACTGATGTCCTGATATTCGAAATAGGGAAGTCGCTGAGAACGGGCCACTCATCCGCAAACTCACCGTCCAACATAAGCCTACGACAAGGCCGATCCTCAGCTACATCACGATCTGTGCAGAGTATCCAAGTGGTGGACATATGCCTAATTTTGGGTAGGTAAAGTAAGCTCTATGACAGAGGAAGAAAGAATACAGGATAATAAGAACGATCATATCATTCGTGAAATAGTCGGATTGGAAAGAGAATATTTTTTCGAGAAGCGTAATGTAAAAACAGAGCGCCGAAAGAAGTTACGTGAGTTGATTGAACGCCATACAAAGCAGGGAGATCACGCGGATGATTCTTGAAGAGATCAGGCTTAAAGATTTTCGGTGCTTTCACGGGAGGACATCTATCCGGTTTTCGGGAGACCCTGAGAAGAACGTCACAATCATCTACGCAGAAAATGGTGTCGGCAAGACGACACTTCTAAATGCTCTGCTTTGGTGCTTTTATGGTGAAACAACGGCCCGCTTTGAAAAACGGGAAGATATTCTTAACTATGATGCCCGAAAAGCCGGACGCAAGGAGGCCTCGGTCGAAGTATTCTTCAAACACAATGAAAACAGCTATACCGCCAAGCGTTACTCACACTTCAATAGTTCGTCCGATCGTGAGTTCGTGGTGGCTCGAATTGACGATGGCAGTCAGGTCTCCTTGTATTCGCCGGATACCTTCATCAATACTGTTATCCCGGGCGACATGGCGTCGCACTTTCTATTTGACGGAGAACATGCGGAATTTTTCCTTGGGGAAAATAATTCCAGTTCGATCAAAAGTGCTGTGCGTGACATCCTTGGATGCTCCCTGATTGAAACCGCGATTGAGGACTTGAAAGCAGTTTCGGATTACTTTCTCAGAAAAATTCCGTCAGACAGGGCAACGAAACAGATCAAGGCACTGAACAGCGATCTCAATGATCTGATAAAACGGATTCAAGACGACAAGTCTCATATCGCACAAAGAAAAAAGAAGCGAGAAGAGACCGAGCAACAGATCAAAGATATCGAGGAAAAGCTGCGTAATACTGCAGCGGCGAAGAACCTGCAACAAAACCGAGATGACCTGAACACGCAATTTGTACGTGAGAAAAAGCGTCGTAAGGAATACGAAGATGAAGTCTACAAGTGGCTCGGAGAGGACGGCCGTTTCATCGTCTCTAAACGGATCACCGAAGAGACTTTCTCTTTCCTAAATGAGAAAGAGCATCGGGGTCAGATTCCATCCCCATACAATGAAGAATTCGTGAAAGATATTCTTGATGCTGAA
Source organism: Candidatus Poriferihabitaceae bacterium (assembly GCA_965214055.1). Classification (GTDB taxonomy): domain Bacteria; phylum Pseudomonadota; class Gammaproteobacteria; order Arenicellales; family Poriferihabitantaceae; genus WTGA01. The sequence goes on along the minus strand of OZ243931.1, from coordinate 1,804,737 downwards.
GAGTGCATCTGTGGTGCGGAACTCAAACCAGGCAGCCCCGAGAGTAAGAAAGTCGCAAGTCTTCTAGATAAGGCCGCAAACCAAGTGATGCGAGACCGGATCTACAAGGTGCGCGCACGCCTGTCGGCTTTAAAATCGGGGCGGGCCAAAGCGCCAGGACGACTCGTCAAAGCGAAAGAGAGACTTGCCGACGCGAATGAGGAGTGCGCGAAGATCGAAGAAAAGCTTGCCGATATTTGTGACAAACTCAAGGGAATTAACACTGAGGAAATTGCTGACCGGGAACGACGGCGTGGCGAACTCAAGGATGATCTGCGATCTATTGACCAAAAGGTCGGTGAACTACGTAACAAGATTAACAGTGCCGAAGAAGAGAAGAATCAGATCAAAAATAAGATCATGAAATTTGCCAAGCAGAACGAATGGACCGCAATCTATGTTCGTCGGCACAATCTCTGCAAAACCATCATGGATCAGCTAGAACAGCAGCTCGCTAGTGAAGAAGACCAGGCCCGCGAATTCCTGCGTATCAACATTCAACGCATTCTCGAAGCCACGGCTCGCAAGGTCCTGCATCTGCACATGACCGACGACTATGTTATCAGCCTCGTCAATGCAGATGACACGGCCCTTCCGAAATCCAGTGGGGAGAACCAACTCCTAGGTCTTGCCTTCACTGCCGCTCTTGTCGAGTTTGCAAAGGTGCGCGAGAATGCTAAAGATTATCGGCTTCTCCCCGGCACAATTGCTCCGTTAGTTCTCGATTCGCCATTCGGCCAACTTGATGAGGCTTACCGTGCAGCAACGGCGGAGTTCATCCCTAAAATGGCTCGACAGGTCGTTCTTCTCGTCTCGAAATCGCAAGGTTCAGAAAGTGTGCTCGATATTATGAAAGACCGTCTAGGAGCAGAATATGTGCTCGTCCGACACAACACAGAACCGGCCGGCACCCGTGAGCCAGATAGCCGGTTTTTTGGAGGCAAAGAGTTTGACACAGTCGTCTTCAATGCCGAATTTGATGGTACGAAAATCATGGAGATTGCAGGCTCATGAATCTGCGCGCACCTAACATTAACAGAAGCCGCGTCTATGAAGAGATGGTTCAACGCTTGGCGGTACAGAAACTTAATGAAACAGATCGTACACTGTTCCCAACGATCCGGGAACTTCTATGTTTTGCGGCTCTACTTGGCTACTCAGAAAAGCGACGTCTGCCACTCGACAAGGATAAAGGTGTCGAGGATATATCCTATCAGCAGTTTGAACGCGGTGATGCGGAAGATTTAATCTACCTCATTGCCCTTGCAGAATCCAAAGACCCTGAGATTCTTAAGGATGGCGAAGAACGTCACTGTGCAGAAATCTTTGAAGAGTATGCAAACGGCGGTCTTCAGATCATCCATGAATCGATGCAGCGTGGTGGCGACGAATATCCCGACAGGGACATTCAGGAACTACTGAATGAGCAAGGCTATCTGAACACCGATGATGAAGAGCCCGATTTGTCGGGGATTAAGTTCGACTAAACTATAATGTTGCGGGAACTGAGCCACAAGGGCGTCTATAAGTCGGATCAAGATAATCTTCTGAAAGATTTCTACTTCCCGGTACTTTCTGTGGCAAATCGTTACGACCGTGCCGTTGGGTTTTTTTCTGCCTCAACAATCAGCTATGCAGCACAAGCCTTATCCGTTTTCGTTAGAAATGGTGGGCAGATTAGGCTTATCCTCGGCGCCTTCTCAGATAGTGAGGACCTCGAAGCCATCAGTCAAGGATATAAGGAAAAGGAGATTTCCGACAAGATAGGTGCTAAGTTGTTGTCGATGATCTCGAATGTCTACGATGAGTTGTTCCAGAACCGCTTTGAGACCTTGTCCTGGCTCGTAGCACATGGACGCCTCGACGTGAAGATCGCACTCCGTGAGCGCGGTATGTATCATGATAAGATCGGAATCCTCTCTGATAAAGCGGGTGACAAGGTGGTCTTCGCTGGCTCTGCTAACGAGAGCACTCATGCCTTGCTCCCGACGTACAACTTTGAGTCGATCAATGTTTTCAGGACATGGATTCCTGAACATGCGGAGTTCTACGATCCACACATCGATAGCTTCAACAGACTTTGGCAAAACAAGAGCCGATCCACGGTGGTTATAGACATCCCGACGGCCGTTAAGGAAAAACTGATCTTGACGGCGCGGTCGATGGGCTACATGCCGGACCCCGAGATTGAAGCAGAGATTGCCGAACGCATTTTCTCAAAGGCTAACATGGTAATCAGTACGAGATCGAGCAAACCATACGACCCGTCAACGATTAACGGTCAGCCTTTTAAGATGCGTAATCACCAAATTGCCGCGCTTGAAGCTTGGAAGGCCGTAGGTGATTTTCAGGGAATATTCGACCTTGCGACCGGCGCCGGCAAGACGATCACTGCGGTTCATGCAATCGTTAAACTTTCTGAAAAAATCAACAGTCTCACCTGCGTGATTGCTGTACCCTACCAGAACCTTGCTGATCAATGGGTAGATATTCTTTCAAAATTCAACATCTATCCACTGAAGTGTTATGTCTCCCGCACACAGTGGGGGGACAAGCTGCAAAATATGGTCCATGAGTTGACCATGAAAAGCCGGAGCTTTGCGGCGATTGTCGTCGTGAATCGAACACTCAAGAGCCCCGAGTTTCAGGAATGCCTAGCAAAGATAAAAGGGAACCGCCTGTTTTGGATCGGCGATGAATGCCATCACCATACCTCAAAAGCGTTTGAAGGCGTCCTGCCGAAACACGCAAGATACCGTATCGGCCTTTCAGCAACACCTAAACATTATCTTAACGAAGAGCGAAATGAACGACTGAACGAGTTCTATGGAGACATCGTTTCAAGCTATACCTTGAAACAGGCCGTCGAGGACAAGGTTCTTACGCCCTATGCCTACTACCCACACCTCGTGGAGTTCACGGAAGAAGAAGCAGAAGAATTTATCGGACTGTCAGAACAGATTGGAAAGATCGTGTCTCAACAGGGTGGCAAAGTGAAAGAGATGACCCCTCAACTTACTGCACTCCTGATGCAGCGGGCTCGACTTGTTGGTTCCGCGGCCAATAAGCTTCCGGCGCTGCAGGCAATGTTGGTCAAAGAAAAACCAACTCGGCACACGCTTTTCTATTGTGGTGATGGCACTGTAGAAACTGACGAAGGGGGTAAGGTCTCAGAAGATAACAACGCTCAAAACAAGAGACAGGTCGAAGCCATCAGCAGCATGTTACATGGCATGTCATGGAATGTTTCGCGCTTCACCTCACGCGAGTCCCGCAAGGACCGTAACAATATCCTGGAAAATTTTCGGCTTGGCATTATCGATGCTATGGTTGCGATTCGGTGTCTTGATGAAGGTATTGATGTCCCTGCATGCAGCACTGCTTATATTCTCGCGAGTTCACGCGACCCACGGCAATTTGTCCAGCGGCGCGGTCGAATTTTGCGACTCGCGCCTGGTAAAAAGGTAGCCATCATCCATGACTTCATCGTGGTGCTACCACAAGGGTTCGACACCGACTCTGACTACGCAAAGCGCCTAATCAAATCTGAACTCTTCCGTGTGGCGGAGTTTTCATCCCTGTCAAAGAATCGATCCGAAGCCTATACTGCCCTAGCCCCTGTGTTGCGAGCCTACGATCTGGAGCATGTGATTTGAAGAAAAAATTGAACAAAAACAAGCATAAGGGAATGAAGGGAAATAGTGAAAAAAGTCAGTGAGTTATTCAAAGCACGCGCATACACCCCGTGTCAGGTTGCGACCCTTGAAAATGGAAATGCCGGATTCAGTATTCCCGAATACCAGCGATCTTACGATTGGTCGGAAAACAACATTGATCGTCTGATGACAGACATCTTTTCGAACTTTGAGCGACTGTCACGTACGAACAATACGAACCATGCCAGTGCCTTCACATTCCTTGGAACGCTCATCCTTGTGAAAGATCACAAACAGGAGCCAAGGTTCAAGGGGAAATCATTTTCCATAGTTGACGGACAGCAACGCCTGACAACTTTAGCACTCGTGGCCTGTGCATTAATCGAACAACTCAGGAAACTGCGTGCAGACCTGCCGAAATTCCCACCTAACATTGAAGACTGGTTGAACATCGAAGCAGATCACCTAGAGAGACAACTAGCTGAATGCGTGTACGGTGATCAAAAGGTATTCGGCAATCTCTATCCTTTCCCCAAGATCGTACGTGCCAAGAAAGATTTCAGAAGCGACAGTGCTGCGGATGAAGAAATGCGCTCTGGGGTTGCTATCTTACTGAAGGAGTTCGGTAAGTTCATTACTCGCAGGGATAGGGAGTTCGAGATACCAGATCTCGGCAAAACGCGGGAAGCCAAAAAAATTATCGACAACTTTAAGTACATAAAGGGCTACTGCCAGTCTTTAAATAATTCGAATTGGTATACAGAGAAGGAATGTCAGATGCTCAATGCAAAACGCTTTGGGTACGGGGGCTGTAAACAGTTGTGGGAGAAAACTCAAGACGTTCTAGAGACTGATGGTTCTTCAGCAATCAGCCAGATTCAGAAGGTGCACGAAGCACATTCTTATTTCAGGACATTGATGCTTGCAGCATATTTCTGCAACTGCATCGCCGTTACGACGGTTGTAACAGCTGATGAAACTGCCGCATTTGACATTTTTGACGCGCTCAATACGACTGGCGAGCCGTTGACTGCACTTGAAACCTTGAAGCCGCAAGTCATTTTTACTGAGAATACTGAAAGCAACGGGTATGCCGGATCAAAGTGCGAGATGGATTTCTATGAAATCGACAAAATTATGGAGGAGGATTACCCAGGAACCATACAGAAGCAGAATGAAACCAAAGACCTTATCGTAACATTTGCGCTTTATCTGGAAGGCCGGAAGATTTCGCGGGAACTTAGCGTCCAAAGAAGGGAGCTACGACAAGCTTTTCAGAAATCTGTGAAGGTGGAGTCTGGACCAACACAGTTCATGAGTGCCCTTGCGGGTGTTACGCGATACCGCAGTGACTATTGGGTGTCGACCAATTGCTGGCGCATCGGCGGCCACCATACGGACCCTGTACAAGCAGACCGGGTGAAACTGCTTAGTTCTTTTATCAGCGCAATGAAAACCAGTCTTGCGCTTCCAATCCTGTCGCGGTACTGGATTATCGGAAAGGAAGAGAATGACTTCACGACTTACATCGAAGTATTGAAAGCTGTTTCCGCTTTCATCGCCCTAAGAAGAGCTGCGACAGGTGGCACTGATGGAATTGATACCTGTTTTCGAGACATCATGGACAAGGGTGACCCCAGCAAGAAGTTCGGTTTGTGTGCTGGCCCGACGCATCAAAATGCCCTTCTTGAGTTGAGCGAGCTAAAAGATGCACTACGTAGCAAGCTGAACTCATCGAAGATGAAGTTCTATTCGAAAGATGAGTGGATCAATCATGTTGTGGATATTCCAATTTACATGCGTGCAAGACCGCTGGCCCGCTTTCTTCTCTTCAGTGCAACACACCACACTGCAGTCGATCCCATAGTACCTGGCTTGTTGACACGAGATACAATTACACCAAGTGGAGACAGGGTCTACCTGTCGTATGAAAAATGGACAAGCGAACACTACCTCACTGTCGAGCATGTTGCACCGAACTTGGACAAATCCGATGGCTGGGACGCGGAGATTTACGCGAATGCACGTCTGAAAGACACACTTGGCAATCTTATACTGCTTCCAGCAACAGAGAATTCCTCAATTGGCAGCGCTGCCTGGTCAAAAAAGAAGATCTTCTATTCTGCTCTAACCGACCACAACCTTGACGACCGCAAATCGAACCTCGAAAAAGCTAAACAGGAAGGTATGCAATTCAAGAGAAAGACTGAGATCATTGTGGGTGCAAATCGCTTACCCATGTTGGACGGTATACGCGATGTAAAAGACTGGAATGCAAAGTTTATTGAGCAGCGCTCACGCAGACTTGCTGCACTAGCGTGGGATGAATTGCGACAATGGCTTGATTGAAGCTGATGATGGTCTAAGAGGCGAGTTTAAAGGACGGCTCGCTAAAAAAATAATAAAGAAGGAATCCATGGCCACATCGGGAACAGCACCAGGCATTACACTGCAAACGCTTCTAAGTAACGCCAAACCTACGGTGCTACGAGAGTTGTTCGGTCCTTCAATCATGGATACGCTCCAAGGTATTGATCCAGAACTTGCGTCTGGTAATAGGCTTGGAGAATTTGCAAAACGCCTGTTTGAGCCATCGGAGGTGTTGGCAAATCCGACGATGCGCGAACATATCATAAGGATGTTGCCTTTACCTAAAGCACGCGAACTCGCAAATCGTTTTGGAACTGCTGACGGACGAAATCTCTACGAAGATCTTTGTGTGAAAGCTTTCGATGCATCTTCCATGCCCATATTGTATTCTTTTTTTGGCATTGTGCAGGACCCACGAGCACCTGCATATTTCGCACCGGACTATACACAAGTACCTGCTGGATATGCGCTTTTCGATCATCAGCGTGCGGTTGCTGATCGCGTAATATATGAATTGAGCAAGGAACCTCGCAAGGTCATTCTACACATGCCGACCGGAGCGGGTAAGACTCGTACTGCCATGCACATAGTGGCGGATCATCTACGTCGTAGAAAGCAGACCGTTATTTGCTGGCTTGCACAGAATGCTGAGCTTCTTGATCAAGCCGCAGACGAGTTTCAGAAGGCGTGGCAGTACTTGGGAAACCGGGAAACTAACCTCATTCGTTTTTGGGGGAGGAATCGTAAACTGGATATTCTGAAAATACGCGATGGTCTTATCGTCGCGGGTCTTGCCAAGATGTCATCCTTCGACAAACGAGATCCCGCAACTCTGCTGAAACTTGCTGACCGCGTGTCTTTAACGATCATCGACGAAGCGCATCAAGCGATTGCCCCGACCTATGCGGATATACTCACCGCGCTGTACAGTAAACGACCACGCAACGCGCTACTAGGTCTGACAGCAACGCCTGGGCGAAGTTGGTCAGATATTGACGAAGACCTCAAACTTTCGGACTACTTCGATGGACGAAAGGTCGCGTTAGAGGTTGAAGGCTATGACGATCCAGTAACTTTTCTGATTGATCAACAATACCTTGCCCGTCCCATCTTTCGCACCCTAAATTCCGACGCTGGACTCAACCTCACGGAGAAGGATATTGGTAAATTGTCGATCGCAATCGATATTCCTCAGAAGATTCTGGAACGCTTGGGTAAGGATAGGCAGCGTAATCTCAAAATATTGTCCGATGTTGAGGACTTATTGACACGGCATAATCGTGCCATTGTGTTCGCGCCTTCTGTTGAAAACGCGCGATTAATTGCGGCAATACTATCTTTGCGTGGGCATGAAGCATTTGTAGTTACAGGCCAAACTAACTCTTCAGAGCGCGAAAGAATAATCAAACGTTTCAAAAGTAACGTAAGTTGTGCAATGACCATCGTAAACTATGGTGTTCTGACCACCGGGTTTGACGCTCCCTCAACGAGCGCGGCAGTGATTGCACGACCGACAAGATCGCTTGTGCTATATAGCCAAATGGTTGGTAGGGTGACGCGAGGTATACGGGTGGGGGGAAATCTAGAAGCTGAAATCGTAACGGTTGTAGATCCAGACCTGCCTGGCTTTCGCAGCATTTCTGATGCATTTAAGAATTGGGAGGATGTTTGGGATGAACCAGACAGAGAACGTTGATTTGCAAAGGGTAGATGGAGAAATTATCCCCCCTGCGTTGGCAGTGACGGCTATGCGTGATAGTGGATATAAGAATACTGCCTACGCACTGGCAGAACTGATTGATAACTCCGTTCAGGCAAAAGCTCAGCATGTGAATGTGATATGCATTGAGGAATATCGGAAGATAAGTAGCCGTTCCCGCCGAAGAATGAATGCGATTGGAATTCTCGACAACGGCCACGGAATGTCGCCAGAAACCCTACGCCTCGCCCTCCAATTTGGCAACGGAACTCATCTGGTGGATCGAAAAGGGATCGGACGTTTCGGCATGGGCCTACCAAATTCTTCGATTTCTCAATGCCGCCGCGTAGAAGTGTGGACATGGCAAAGTGGGCCCGACAACGCCATGTATGCCTATCTTGATGTCGATGAAATTGAAGGCCGAAAGATGTTAGCAGTTCCGCAACCAGAGCATAGGCGGCTGCCAGACAAGTGGCGCAATCGATCAAATAACATCGAAACTACGGGTACGCTTGTCCTTTGGACAAACTTTGATGATCATCGCTTAACTTGGCGGAGCGCGCGTGCAACTCTGGAAAATACGGAATCTCTGGTTGGGCGAATGTATCGTAAGTTTATCAACGATGGACTCCTAACCATTCGCCTACTTACTTTTCTTGACGACGAAAAAGACTCAACCATAGATACGACTGTACGCATTAATGATCCTCTCTATCTGATGCATAATTCGTCCACTCCAGCCCCATATGATAATAGGCCGATGTTCCAGCACTGGGGTGAAGAGGACGAAATTTTTGAGATTGAATACGATGGAGCGACGCATAAAGTTATCATACGTATGAGTTGGGCACGCGAAGATACCGTGCCCGACGATAAAAGTAATCGTGGCGCCAAACCATACGGCAAACATGCGGCAAAGAATGTCGGGCTTTCGATAGTTCGCGAGGGTCGCGAGCTGAACCTCGACCCCACCTGGACCAATAGTTATGACCCGGTCGAGCGGTGGTGGGGAATCGAGGTCGAATTTCCCTCGACACTCGACGAAGTGTTCGGCGTCACAAATAACAAGCAAAACGCAACAGTTTTGTCACATATGGCTCAGTTTGATTGGTGGGCGGAAGCCAATCCAGGCGAGTCGATGTCCGAGTTCCGTGATCGTATGCAGGAGGAAAGTGATCCACGTGCGTTGCTGTTTCCTATCGTCGAGCATATTCGCAAACAGATCCAGGAAGTACGGAAACGGCTAAACAAACAGACGACAGGAAGTCGAACACCAAAAAACAGACACGACGAGCCAGATGTCGAAGATTTAGCGACAACGAAATTTCAGGAGCGCGCAGAGCAGGGACATTCAACCGATGCTGATAGTAAGGAATTTACTGAAGAGAACCGTAAAGATCTTGAGAAAGACCTGAAAGACGACAAGCACTATTCTGGAAACGTCGCCGAAAAAATTGCTAATGCGACGCTTACACGCAAGCGTAAGGTCGTATTTCTGACTAAGGAGATGGAGGGCTATGCCTTCTTCAACGTCGAAAATAAACAGGGCGGACTAACGGCGATCGTCTTCAATACAAATCACCCATTTTATGAGCAGTTAATTAGGTCACTCGACCCAGATATCAAGGACGAGACTGACGCTGATTTACTCGATCGGATTCACAAGGCTGCAGATACACTGGAACTGCTATTTGCAGCCTGGGCACGATATGAGATGGAAGAGGTTCGACGGCAAGATTGGTTGTTCGAGATGCGGCAGGAATGGGGAAAGATGGCCCGATTTTTCCTGACAGATTCAGGAGACTGAGTACATGGTGACTGTCTTTCCCAGTAACGGTGTCATTGAGCTGATACGTAGTGCGGCTAACAGAATTATCATTGCTGCACCATACATAAAGTCCCCAGTAATCAATCGACTCCTAAAAATTGTCCCCGATACTGTTTCAGAATGTGTTTGTATCACGCGGTGGTTGCCGGAAGATATTGCGTCTGGAGTTTGCGACCTAGAAATCTTCGATGATATTGTGAAGGTGAAGGGTGCGCGCCTCATGGTCCATCCGCACTTACATGCAAAATATTATTCAAATGGACAACAATGCCTCGTCGGTTCAGCGAATCTTACCGCGCGTGGACTCGGCTGGCATACCCCATCGAATATCGAACTACTCGTCACGTTGCCTGCGAATTCACCAGGATTATCCGGATGGGAAGAGATGTTATTAGGTTCGGCGATCGTAGCAACCGAACAGTTGCGTGACCAAATTCGGGCGCTGGCGGAGAAACTGAAGCAAACTGACACGTATCATCCTGCACCTGAAGTGGGCGATGCGGTTGTAGAGGACGAAGAAGAACTATGGATTCCCCAATTCCCGACCCCTAATCGGCTCTGGGAAGTCTATCGCGGACGGGGTAAAGACAGGATGGTGAGTAGCGCATACGAAGCAGCGCGGGGAGATCTTACCGTACTTTCCCCGCCGCTGGGGTTGCCGCAGGAACTGTTCGTAACTTATATAGCCAGCATACTTCGGCAAGTGCCGTTGCTCACTGAAATTGATAAGTTAGCGGCAACTGGCCTGACGGATACTAAAGCACATGAATTTTTGACTTGTCATCTAGCTGATAAACATGATAACGAACGGGTTTGGCATGTTATTAAGCAGTGGCTGGTTTTTTTCTTTCCAGACACGTACAGACTAGAGGCTAGTCAGGAAGTGTTGATCAAAGGACGACAGATTACACGAAGTTAATATAGCTTGAGTATTCCACTCCAAATGCCATCTATGGTCTACCCCACCTTCGGTCGAGACACAAGCCCCCTGAGATTGAACGCCATGAAACAGACTATCCCATTAACTTGGGGTACGCAAACCAAGTTCGTTATCATGCAGATAGGTGTAGGGAAAAAGAGTCCAGGATTTGCAGAACCAGTGTTGCAGCCTTGTCAATATCTTTTTCAGTGGTGAACCGTCCGAAGCTGAATCTTATGGAAGCATCACTATCTTCTATCGAAAGACCCAGGGCTTGAAGTACATGTGACGGCTCGGACAGACCCGAGGTACATGCAGCCCCTGTGGATGCAGCAAGCTTTGGTTGCAAGGAACTGAGAATACTGTGAGCATCGTATCCGTGGAAACACAGATTGGCATTGCCAGGATGTCGGTGGTCGGTATTCGGGCCATTCACCGTAACCGGCGCACCTGCATCCAGTAGGAGATGAATGAACCGATCACGTTGACGAGCGATTCTTGAGCGTTCTAAAGTGGATTTGCTACTTGCCATTATATCAGCAGCAGCACCCAAGCCAACACAAAGTGGCAATGGCAATGTACCTGATCGCAACCCGTTTTGTTGTCCCCCACCATAGATAAGAGGCTCAACACGATCCTGCAGATCACGACGGATATAAAGTGCACCAATACCCTGCGGTCCATAGAACTTGTGCCCAGAAAGACTGATCATTTCTGCAGACTTGGCAAGATCACTTAGATCCATTGCACAGGGTGCCTGCGCTGCATCGCAGTGCAAGGGGATGTCGTATGGGGCTAATATCTCCGCGATACGAAGTACATCCTGAATAGATCCGACTTCGTTGTTTACCGCCATGATGGAAACCAACAGGACATCGTCATTGAGTGAGGCTTGGAGTGCATCCAAATCAATCATTCCGTCTTGGTTAACAGAGACTGTTTCAACGATAAACCCGGGCTGAATGGAGAGTGCCCGAGCTGCTGCTAGAACACATTTATGTTCGACTGCACTGACAATTATTCGTTTCCGACCCGAAGGCATACGACGGGCAAGACCGAACAAAGCAAGGTTGTTGGCTTCGGTAGCACCGGAGGTGAAGATGATTTCATCTTTATCAGCACCGATGAGAGAGGCTACAGAAGCACGGGCCTCATGCACAGCCTTATCAGCCTGCCACCCTGTAATATGATCGGTAGAGTGTGGATTACCGAAGGATTCATTCCAGAATGGTTCCATGCATTCCCGTACATGCGGGTCAAGTGGCGTTGTAGCCTGATAGTCCGCGTAGATTGTTCCTGTTCTGTTCATAAAAACTCTTTCCTGGACGCAACCGCCAGTAATGTCTTGACCATACCGGATATTCTTGATAGTGTCGAGCGGAGCATTCCATCTAGGCCGAAGTCATGACACGTAGTCGGTTGTATGAAGAAGATTATAGGTTAAGGCTTTCTGGCCACGAAACATTTCCCTTACGTTACGGGTGGCTCAAAAAGGCATTCGATGCGGTTTCCGAGGCAGAACATGCCGGAAGCGAAAGATCTGTCTTTCTTGCCAAAGATGCAATTGCCCGATTTGGTGTTGGTCGGAACATGGTCGGATCGATACGACATTGGGCAACGGCTGCAGAGGTAATCTCCAAGGACGGTCGTGAGACCACACCGCTTGGTAAGTCTCTATTTCAGGAAAGCGGTCTTGACCCATACATGGAAGATCCAACGACGACATGGCTTGTACATTGGATAATCAGTAGCAATCCAAACAATACGACATGGTTCTGGGCGTTCAATCACTATGCATCCCCGACTTTCTATCGCGACACACTTGTCCGCGGAATCGAAAAATTGGCGAAGGATCATCCGAAATCCCGAGCTTCGATCTCGACAATCAAAAGCGATGTTGCCTGCTTTGTGCGGACCTATGTTTCACAATCCCCCTCGGAAAAGACAGGCTATGAAGAGTCTTTGGAATCTCCTTTGACAGAACTCGGGCTGATCCAATCTACCGGCAAACGAGATGGTTTTCGATTCGTGAGAGGACGCAAACCGACACTCGGTGCAGGAATGGTGGCATACGCAGTGTATGGATTCTGGTCAGACCATTCCACTGCACAATCTCTTTCCTTCGAAGCACTTGCGCACGAACCGGGCTCACCGGGCCGCGTTTTCGTTCTTGATGAAAACTCACTTGCAGACCTTCTGCTGGAAATCGAAGCCGTGAGTGGTGGGGCGTACCGATGGTCTGAAACTGCCGGGCTGAAACAGTTAATACGGGAACACGAAATTACCAAAGAACAAGCGTTCAAGTTTATTGAGCACGATTACAGGCGTGAATTACACAGGAATGCCGCCTGATGGTGCTCGCAGACAGGGTCAACGTAGCGCGGCGTTATCAGCGTGCTATTCGGATTGACACAGATTTTGGTGACCCGTCGGCGTTGGAAGGCTTCATCTGTCCACCATCCTCCGCTGATGTTCTTGAGGTGATGGCACACCATGCTCTGGAAACTGGCCAGGGTGCTTTTACCTGGACCGGACCCTATGGCAGTGGCAAATCAAGCCTTGCAGTTGTTTTCGGCGCGATGCTCAACGGTAGTCAAGAGCTACGCAATGAGGCGGCAACACTTCTTGGAAAGAAAACTGCTCCCCTCCTGCTGAAAGCTTTCCCTCCCAGAACCCGTGGTTGGAATATGCTGCCTATATCCGGCCGTCGAGATCAGCCGATCAGCGTGATTGGGGAAGCGATTGAATCCGCTAGATTGTTGAAGAGAAACGATATACCAACGACCTGGTCTGAGCAGAGTCTTCTAAAGGCATTGGAAGAAATAGCAGCGCGTAACCCGCGCGCTAAAGGAGGCCTTGCGATATTCATCGACGAATTGGGGAAATTTCTTGAGAGTGCAGCTCGGGATGGAACCGACATTCATTTTTTTCAGCAACTTGCTGAACTCGCATCACGAAGTGGCGGGCGACTGCTTGTCGTCGGCATACTACACCAGGCCTTTGAAGAATACGTACCTCGCCTATCGCGTGAGATGCGAGATGAGTGGTCCAAGGTCCAGGGCAGATTCGTCGATCTGATAATTAATGTTGATCCCCAGGAACAAATCAACCTATTATCACAAGCGGTTGAAAGCGACTACCAACCTGCTCCAACTGCACCGTTGGCACAGCAAGTCACGCAACTCGTTGTGAAGCAAGACTCCCCGCAACTTGCAACGACACTGGAAGGTTGTTGGCCCTTGCATCCGGTAACTGCATGTCTCCTCGGTCCTTTGTCTCGCCGACGTTTCGGCCAAAATCAGCGAAGTCTGTTCGGGTTTCTGAATTCGGCAGAGCCTAACGGATTTCGTGATTTCCTTCGCCATGCGACTGAAACCGACCTCTATACTCCTGATCGATTGTGGGACTATCTGAACATCAATCTGGAGCCGTCAATACTGGCCTCTCCGGACGGCCACCGCTGGGCACTGGCTACCGATGCTCTGGGAAGATGTGAAGCCTCAGGGGGCACCGAGTTACATCTGTGCTTGTTAAAAATAATCACCTTGGCAGACCTCCTCAAAGAGCGATCTCATCTCCCTGCGAGTCGCACCCTGCTGGAAATTTCACTCACAGAGTATACCCCGGAAGAGATCGGTCAATCATTGGATGATTTACGTGCCTGGTCTTTGATTGTTTTTCGGAAATTCTCCAATACCTGGTCAATATTTGAGGGAAGTGATTTTGACATTGATCAAGCGGTGGCACAGGCCATTGAAGATGGTGAGGAAACAGAACCACAAACATTGGAGAGGTTTGCGAATCTCCAACCTGTAGCAGCGAAACGTCACTACCACGAAACTGGAGCATTGCGCTGGTTTGATGCGAGTGTGGTGCCGTTAGCGGAGATAGAATGGTTCGTTACCAATTACAAACCACGCCATGGCGCAGTTGGGTGCTTTATGCTTGCAGTCCCCATGCAAGGTGAGTCACAGGGCAGGGCAACAGAACTCTGTCAAGAGGCAACCAAAGTCGATGGAGAGCAGGATATCGTTATCGGCCTGTCCCCAAGTGTATGGCGTATCCCCGAGTTGGCAGTTGAGCTTTCTGCGCTGGAGCGCGTACGTGAAGAGAGCCCAGAATTACAGGGTGACCGGGTGGCCCGTACCGAGGTGTCTGCCCGCATTGCGGCAGTCAAAGAACAACTTGAAAGTGACCTTGCGAGAGCACTCGATACCGCTTCCTGGTATCGTAAGAGCGAGAAACCTACAGTACTGTCACGCGCAGAACTGAACGGACTGGCTTCCCGTCTTGCTGACGAACGATTTAACCGTGCTCCGGTGCTCCACAACGAACTTCTGGGTCGGATAAAGCCATCAAGCAGTGCCGTTGCAGCCCGCAATGCCCTGCTTCGGCGTATGGTTCACAACGAACGAGAACCAAAATTGGGGATCAAAGGTTACCCGGCGGAAGGTGGATTGTATTTTTCTCTATTGAAGGAGACCGGACTGCACCATGAGACGGCAGAGGGCTGGCACTTTATCAACCCCGAAGCGAAGGTATCGGATACCAGCAATCTGACACCTTTGTGGAAAGCAGGGCGGAAATGGTTGATTATTAATTCCGGCCGCATAATACCAATTTCAGACCTATACGAATTCTGGCGGAAACCTCCGTTTGGCATCAAAGAGGGTCTACTGCCGTTACTCTCTGTGGCATTCATGCTATCGGAGCAAGGGGCACTTGCTTTCTATCGTCAGGGTGTTTTCAGGGCCGAGTTGTCCGACCTTGATATCGACTACCTCATAAAAAACCCGGATGACATACAGGTCCGATGGATGTATTTGACGGAGGTCTCCCGGCACCTTCTATCCGAACTGGTCAACGTGGTAAATGAGTTCAATGTAGGAAACGAACCTCGCTGTCACGAACCGATAGATGTGGCACGGAGTCTGGTCGCAATCTATGATCGGTTGCCACCATGGGTTGGTCGAACTCAACGGCTTTCGCGTAATGCAGTTCGTATCCGGGAATTGTTCAAACATGCAAAAGACCCCAACAAACTGATTTTCGATGATATGCCCAACCTGCTACCCGATATAGGCCACAACAGTGAAAACGAGACCGCCCCCCGGATCGCATCCCTGGTTCGTGAAGGGCTTTTGGAACTGCGGGATTCCTATCCAGCCATGCTTGCCCGTCTGCAAGAAATTCTTCTGGCAGAACTTCAGGTGGCAACCTCGGCTCCAGGAATGCTAAAAGATTTGCGCGATCGGGCAGATAATATCCGTGGGTTGGGAGGGGACCACCGCCAAGAAGCATTTATTATGCGTCTGGCACAATTTGAGGGCAGTACTTCAGACATGGAAGGGCTTGCGGGCATGGCAGCAAGTAAACCCGTGCACAGCTGGGTTGATCCCGATGTAGACAAAGCAACCGTTGAACTTGCAACCATGGCACAACGCTTCGTACGAACAGAGGCATTTGCACATGTCAAAGGGAGAAGTGACAAGCGTCATTCCATGGCAGTGGTTGTCGGTCAAGAGGGAAATTCAGCCCCGGTATATGACGAATTCCAGGTTTCCGACGGAGACCGGGATACGATAGATACATTGTCGGATACGATCACTGGAGTATTGCATAACAGTGGAGAAAAACAGCGAAACATCATTCTTGCAGCCCTCGCCGAAGTAAGTATTCGCTATCTGAAGACTGACAAAAAATTGGCTCCATATTCACGCAACAAACGTAAAGTATCATGAGCGATGCAAAAACGGAGTGGCATGTTCTAGGTTTGTCCGGTGGACGTGACAGCGCGGCACTAGCGATACACATGCGCCAAAACCATTCAGAACTCGATATTGACTACTTCTTTACCGACACCGGAAAAGAACTGCCGGAAGTTTACGAGTTTCTTGACAAACTCGAAGGTTTTTTGGGGAAACCGATTCTGCGGCTTAACCCGGACCGGGATTTCGATTTCTGGCTCCGTCAATACAATGACTTTCTGCCCTCTCCACAAACCCGCTGGTGTACAAGACAGTTGAAACTGCGCCCCTTCGAACAGTGGATCAAGCCTGCCCTGGAAAACGGGAAACATGTTTACAGCTATGTGGCCATCCGCGCCGACGAGGAATATCGGGAGGGGTACTCCTCTCGGCATAGGAACCTCACCGTGTCCCTGCCGTTCAAGGATGCCGGCATTGACAAAGCAGGAGTTCTGGAATTACTTGAGAATACAGGACTAGGATTGCCGACTTACTATGAATGGCGTACACGCAGCGGTTGCACCTTCTGTTTCTTTCAGCAGAAGATCGAATGGGTGCGGCTCATGGAGCGGCACCCCGATGCATTTGAAGAAGCCAAGGCTTATGAAAAGAACGCTGTTGACCATGGTTCTCCGTTCACCTGGAGCCAAGGAGAATCACTTGGCGAACTCTCCAAGCCAGAGCGTATAAATCAAATCAAACTGGACCATGAGCAGCGACTCAGTCGGATGCGATCAAAAGTACAGCCCAATCCATTGCGACCAGATAGAGAACCTATAGATATTGATGATCTGTATGGTAAGGCAAAGGTATGTCTGGCATGCCATAAATAGTGTTTGCCGAGTTTGGATGGTTGCATATTTGTCAGACCAAATTAATGCACTATACTTAACCTTCACCGGTCAAATTTAGTGATATTCCTTATCCCCCAAGAGATTGGGATGGATTCAGGGTGTACCGAAATCCCAAGCTTGGCATTTGTACGGCTTATGGCAACATTTGGGCCGGGGTTGGGATCGACGTTGAGCAGTTCAAAGGCCCGCCGCTGTAAAGGCGTGGTCTCGGCAAGCTGGGTCAACGGCCAGTTCGGGTGGGTGGGCATCACCACTTCGTTCAGGGTCAGCGTGGACAGATAACCCCTGGCCCTGTCATTCCATTTTATCCGTTTTCACGGGTACCCATTTATCCATTTTACAAGTTGAAAAAAAACCAACTGGTGAGTACCCTGTCAGGACGTAACGCCTATTGAATCTAAATCAATGACTGAAGTGCATCAACGATACCGCAAATTCAATACCAGGGAAACCTACCCCAACCAGCAGCTGGACAATGACCTCTGCCAGCTGGTGAAAGCCCGGGGCACCCTGGTATTCGTGCGCGGCCAGGTGGGACAGGACATTGACGGTTTCGAAAGCATGGACCATGCCACCCCGTATGAACAGGCCGACCGTGCCATGCAAAATGTCAAACAACTTCTGGACGAGGCGGGTTCAGACCTCAGTCATATCTGCCGGATCCAGGTGTATATCACGGACCGCGCCTACCGGGATGAAGTCTACCAGGCAATCGGGAAATGGCTGAAGGGGGTCTATCCCGTCTCCACCGGCCTCATCGTCAATGGCCTTGCCCGACCGGAATGGGTCATGGAAATCGAGGCGACCGCCGTGATTCCCGATTGATTCCAGGGCGCAGGGAACATGACATTTTCCATTGTCGGACGGTGCCAGGGAACCGGCATGCTGGGGGTTGCCATCACCACATCCAGCATCTGCGTGGGGGCTCGCTGCCCCCACGCAAGAGCCGGGGCCGGCGCCGTCGCCACGCAGAATGTCACCGACCCCTCCCTCGGCCCGGCCATACTGGATCAACTGGAAAAGGGCTTGAACGCCAAACAGGCCCTCAGCACGGCAATTGATGGGCGAGAACACCTGGACTACCGGCAGTTGACGGTGGTGGACAACCAGGGTGAAACCGCGGGGTTTACCGGCCGGCATATCCTGGGAACCCACGCCGAGTCATCGGGAAAGGCCTGTTATGCCGCCGGCAACCTCCTGTCCTCAACGGAAATACCGGCCGTGCTGGTCCATACCTTTGAACAAAACGGGGAATTGCACTTGGCGGACCGTCTCCTGCGGTCACTCGAAGCCGCCCTGGCCGCAGGAGGAGAGGAAGGCGATGTCCATTCTGCCGCCCTGCTGGTCGCGGACAGACAGCCCTTCCCCCTGGTGGACCTGCGCGTGGACTGGGACGATGTGGATCCGGTCAAAACCCTCCGCCGCCTGTGGCAGGACTATGAACCGCAGATGCAGGATTACCTGACCCGGGCAGTGAATCCTGCAGACGCTCCCTCCTACGGCGTCCCCGGCGACGAATAGCATGCCTCAACCTTCCAACCAGGATCCATCGTGCGATTTACTCTCCGACAACTGAGCTATTTTGTGGCCGCCGGCGATGCCGGAAGCATCCTCAAGGCATCGGAAAATATCCATGTCTCCCAGCCATCCATCTCCAACGCCATCTCTCACCTTGAAAATACCTTTGATATCCAGCTGTTTATCCGGCATCACGCCCAGGGGATTTCCCTGACTACCGCTGGCCGGGAGTTTTTCAGGGAAGCCAAAACGCTGTTGGCAAAAGCCGAACAACTGCACAGTTTTGCCGGGGAACTGTCCCAACAGGTGATTGGTACCATTGAAGTCGGCTGTTTCATCCCCCTGGCACCGATCATCACACCGGAGCTTTGCCATGGCTTCATGGCCCAGCACCCCAAATCCGAAATTCGTGTTCGCGAAGCGGACCAGGCGACCCTGTTGCCGTGGTTGCGGCAGGGTTCCATTGACCTCGCCCTGACCTACGACCTGCAGCTGCAAAATGATGTTGAATTCATTCCCCTGGCAAAACTGCCCCCGTACGTGCTCCTCGGTTCCGGTCACCACCTTGCCGATCAGAAAATCCTGACCCTGGACGAACTGGAAAACGAACCCCTGATCCTGCTCGACCTACCGTTGAGCAGTGAATACTTCATGTCCCTGTTCAACAATCGCGGATTGAAACCGTTGATCAAGGCTCGAACGCACCTGATCGAAGTGCAACGGGGGATGGTTGCAAAGGGATATGGCTACAGCCTGGCCAATGTACGGCCCTGCAACAAGCAGTCGCTGGATGGAAGTGACCTGAAATACATCCGTCTGGCCAATGCGTACAAGTCCCTTACCCTGGGGATTGCAATTTTACGCAACCTAATCCAGACCCCGGTTCAAAAATCCTTTATCGAATACTGTCTCAAATCCGTAAGTGATGAGCAGATTCCAGGGATGACCTCGACCTTCGATTAAACCCTGGGCCATTCCCCTGTCCGCCATCCCAGCACCGGCCTTGGGACCCTGCACCGGTATCTTCCCGTCCGGCTAATATCCCAGTTCCGGCTGGACCGGGTTAATCAACGACTCTCCCGCCAGGTAGCGCTGCAGGTTCCGGAAAAACAGGTCCAGGGTCATCGGCACGTAGTTGTCCCCGTCATCCGCTGAAATGTGGGGCGTGACAATCAGGTTCCGGGTGTCCCACAGCCTCGAATCCTCTGCAATCGGTTCCGGGTTGAAGACATCCAGAATGGCTCCTGCCAAACTGCCCTCTTCCAGTTTGTCGCAAAGCGCCTCGTAGTCCATTACCGACTCACGCCCGATATTGACAATGCCGGCCGTCGGTTTCATCAAATCCAGGCGGCGCCGATCCAGCAAACCCCGGGTATCCGGGGTATCCGGAGTGGCTGCCACCAGGTAATCGGCCCTGGGAAGCACCTCCTCCAGCGCATCGGTGGTGATAATTTCATCACAGCCGTCCACCGCCCGGCCGCTGCGGTTGACCCCGATGACATGCACACCCAGGGCCTGCACCTTCTTCGCGATCGCACCGCCCAGGCTGCCCACCCCGACGACGACCAGCACCTTTCCGGCCATCGGAGCCGCGTAGCGTGAATCGTAAATATGCTTGCGCTGGTGATACACGATCGCAGGGAGGTGGGAGTGCAGCATGAGCACGCTCATGAGCCCGAACTCTCCTGCCTTGTCCGCATGAATGCCCTTGTTGTTGGTCAGGGTGACTCCTTCGGGCATCCAGTCCATCGGCAGCATGTGTTCAACCCCGGCACCGATACAGTGTATCCATTTGAGCTTCGGCGCCACCGCCGCAAGATTGTCCGTGGGAAAATTCCAGGTCAGCAGGATTTCCGCGTCCCGCATGGAATCGGAAAAATGGTCCGTATCCCAGTCAATGAATGCTTCAATCGGCGCACCGATTTCCGGAAACCGCTTTTGTTCACGTTCGAACCTTTCCCGGGTGATGGTGAACACCTTTTCGCCTTCCGGCGTATTGGGAAAGGACCCCGGGGCCCAGCGGTTGTTCTTGATATGGATTTTGGTCACCATGCGCTTTTCCTTTTCTCCTCAAAGTGTCTGGCCGGGTCCCGGGCCTGTCATTCCCAACCCCGGGTTCAGGCGATGGTTTTCAGTCCCTGGATGATGGCATCATCGCGGTCTACACCGCTCAGTGCATCGCCAGCGAAAATTGTATCCATCACTCGGGTATTGATGTCCCGGAGCACCTCGGTATCATCCCTGCCGGCCTCCTTTTCAAGGTGAATGACGCTGTCGCTGCCATACGTCGGGATGACCGCTTCAGCGAGATCGCTCGGTTGTGGCGGGGGTTTGCCCCGTTGCAGATTACGGCACAGCTTCTTGATCTGCGTGCGATACATCACCACCCCGCGGTCCCCCGATACCAGGTACTCTTTCTCATGATCGGAGATACTGCCCATGCCCTCCACGGCTTCCAGATCGCCGGGGCTGATTTGTTTTTCCTCATACGTCCGGTCAATCAGTTCTCCCTGTTCAATGAGCTGCATGCCCTCGGGGGTGTTCCACTCCATCGGGTCCCCCCGGTCCCCGAAGTTCCCCCAGGCATAGGCAATGCACTGGTGATCATTCACCGGCACGACCCAACGGGTAAAGGCACTGCGGCCAAAATACCTGACCTGGCTCCCATCGGTCGCAAACGCTGCCCCGGACTGCGTGAAGTTGGGCAAAATCAATTCATTGACCCGCACCCAGATATTGTCCTTGACACGGCGGGTCGCGGTGCCGAGAAACCGGAGCCGGTCCCGGTGATAGAACTCTATTTCGCCGAGCACGCCAAATCCATCGGAAAACTGGGAGTGATGAAGAAAGGCGGTATGGACCGGGTCGACAATCGCATCCAGCACCTGGATCCAGTTGCATTGAAACGGGGCGGCATACGGCGTCATCACCATTCCGGGGATGTCGTACGTGTCGTAAACAGGGAACTCCGGGGTTTCCGAAGCCGGGCCCAGGTACGCAAACAACAGGCCCTTGTATTCCCGGACCGGATAGGCCCCCAGTCTCATTTTGCTTTTCACATTGATCGCAGAGCGGGAATTTTCCGGTTCCCCGGGGATATCAAGAACGGTCCCGTCAATATCAAACACCCAGCCATGGTAGCAACAGCGTATGCCCCGGTTTTGACAATGGCCATACTCCAGCGATGCGCGGCGATGGGGACAGTTTTTGTGCACCAGCCCGTACCGGCCGGACTGGTCGCGAAACAGGACCAGTTCCTCCCCCAGTATCTGGATGAGTTTCGGCTTGTCACCCAGTTCACTGGCAATGAAAACCGGGTGCCAGTAACGCCGCAGGAGTTCACCGCAGGGCGTCCCCGCCCCGGTCCGGGTCAACAGTGGATCGGGTTGGCCCTCCCAGGTCTGGTGATACCCGCAGAAAGAGTCAAAATTGGTTCGGTCAGTACCGGGGATTTCAGTCATCGGTTTCTTTCCTCACAGTGCGTCAGGTTGGGTCATTCAGGCGGTATTGCGTTTCAGGAGGAACTGGTTCTTGAACATCTCGATGGCGGTCATTACTTCAAAATCCTCAATATCGTCATGGCTGAAACAATGGGTTTCCAGGAACAGCTGGAACGCTACATGGGATTCACAGACAACTTCGACCAGCAGGTCAAACCGGCCGGAAACCCAGACAACATATACCACCTCATCAAATACGGAGAGCCGGTCGGCCACCTGCCGGGGGTTGACCCGGTTGGACACCTTGATCCCGATCATCGCGTCGGCCTGGTACCGGATCGCCTGGGGGTCTGCCAGGGCAACGATCTTCAACATCCCCGCCTCTTTCATCCATTGCACCCGGTTTCGGATGGTCCCCTCTGAGACATTCAGGGCGTTGGCAATGTCCTTGAAGGCCAGCCGGCCGTCCTCTTGCAAAAGCTTGATGATTTCCCGGTTCAGTTCTTCCGAGGGAAGGGATTTCTTCGAAATCTGAGTGGTTTCGGCACTATCGATTGCAGGGAACATAACCGCTGGATCCACCAGACCTGAAAATGAATAAAATTACGTTTTCAATATTTTATAGAAATTATTTTTCGTTATCAATATTACTTAACGAATATTTCTGCATATAATGTATTTATAGCAGAAAACTTCCATTCCCATGCGAGAACCGTCATCAGATTCTGCGGGGCTTGTCCGATACCGGATCCACGGGGGGCGGCAACCGGTCCCGGTCAGCGGGCGGGAAACCGGGGGTCGACCGGACCGTATGAGGATGATTTCCGACAATCCCCGGACTGCAGTCCGGGAAACGGTTCATTCAGAGCAATGGGCCACCGAGATCCATGGGTTCGATCCAGTGCGGTCCCTATCGGTCATGGGCAGAGGGGGTTTCTACCGTTTCAGGAGACCGGCTCGTTGAGTTCAATGGGATAGCCATCCGGGTCCTTGATGAACGCCAGGATGCGGGTCCCGTTTTTCATGGGAGAGGGTTCCTTGGTGAATTCAACGCCATGCTGTTTCAGGTAGTCGCTGGTCGCATAGACATCCGAAACCTTGAGGGCAATATGTCCCCAGGCATTGCCGCGGTCATACGGCTCGGACTGGTCCCAGTTGTAGGTCAGTTCGATGGTCGGCCCGTCGTCCTCTCCCTGGTAGCCGATGAATGTATTGGTAAACCTTCCCCCCGGATATTCGTTTTGCCGGAGCACCTTCATGCCCAGCACTCGGACATAGAAGTCCAGGCTCTTTTCCAGGTCGCTGACCCGCAGCATCGTATGGTCAATGCGAAAATCCGGGGCCCCCGGGTTGCTGGCTGTCGTTGATTTCATCTTGATCGTATCTGTAAGGTTAAATTGATTTCAGTTGTGCAGGCGGGAAACCGATTCCACCACCATTTCCTGGAATCGCCGGACACTGTCCTCCCAATGCGGGGACAGGGACCCCCCGCCAGCCGCCACATCCGAGACCCGGCCCTGCTGCAACCGTTCACACATTTCATGGTCTTCCTTGTGCACATCATACCAGAGGCGGCGAATCTGTTCGATCTCCGCTGTCGGCGTATTGTGGGATTCGTGCAGGTAAATGACCCGCCGCTGGCGGGTCCGGCCGGCCCCTTCCGGGATATTCAGGTGGACCCCGATCTGGTCCGGTGCATAGGTGCCCATCACAAAATTCGGAAACAGGGTCAAAAAGCGCGAGGTCACCGCCAGTGTCCCGGCCGTGTCCACCCCCTTGCTTTCGTCAATGTCACAGGCACTGCCAAGGCAATGTCCATCAATGATGGTGTAGTGGTCCTCAAGGGGCTGGCTGGTGGTCGTCTGGTGCACGAACTGCACATGGTAGGGCTCAATGAAATTTTCCATCAGGGTTTTCCAGTTCGTCTCCAGCAGACCGAAATCCAGGGTGGCCACCGGCACAATCCTCGACAGGTCCACTCCCTCCAGCTGGTTTTCGAGGGGCCGGACAAACTCCCCGAAATCCCCGGCCCGGCCACTGATATTGACAAAGACCCAGTCATGCCAGGTCTGGCAGCGGACTGGAACCAGGCCATTTTCTTCCATTGAAAACCCTTCCGGCACCGTTCCCGGCAATCCGGCAAAATACGGTGCCGCCTTGAGATGGCCGTGCAGATCGTAGGACCACCGGTGATACGGGCACTGGATCAGCCGGCCACAGTTTTTCGCGGTTTCCACGAGCTTCAGGCAACGGTGCCGGCAGACATTGTGAAACGCCGAAATGGTCGTTTCGTCGCTGCGCACGATGAAAAAAGGCTTGCCGGCGACGGTGACAGGCTGGACGTCGCCGACCTTTTCCAGCTGGTGGGCAAAGCCCACAAAGATCCAGTGGTCGGCAAAGATGGTCTGGTTTTCCACCCGGGAAAACGCTTCGTCGGTATAAACAAAGGCCGGTAGCCCCGGCTTGACCGGGGTATCCGGGTTCCAGAAGGTTTCAAACGAAGAATTCACTCCCGCTCCCGTAGGTTAATTTCCACCGGACCGGGCACGGTGATCAGGGCCATGGAAAATGCCATGGAAAAATGGGATATCGGCCCGCCTTTCAGGATTTCCCTGCACCCCGCCCCCGGTCTTGCCCCGGCAGACCCCGTCAGCAGATTCAATCGGTGCCGTTTCGCCATCTTGTCGCCAATGAAACCCGACCTGCTCTCACTGGTCCGATTTGGGCATGTCGGTGGGGTCGATTCCCGGAACATGGGTCACGCCGGACAGTTCTTTCCAGTTCACCGGCCAGGCCGCGTAAAAAATGACACATTTCTGGTCGGCCTCATATTTCACATGATTGTCCTTGGGAACATACATCAGGTCCCCCGGTTCCAGCACATAGTCCTCGCCATCCACCACGAGGCGGAACGTCCCCTGATGGCAAAATATCAACTCATCACAGGTCAGGTCCCAGGGAACGGAAACGTTGTTCAGGAAATTTACCCCGCCGGCCATGCTCGCACCCATTTTCGTATTTACAAAGGGTTTGATAAACGTGCCGCCTTCTGCCAGGGTTTCCAGTCGGTCAGAGACTTCTTCGAATCGATATACGGATGGTTTGGCCATGTTATTGTCTTGTCTGCAATGAATGATGGAACGATATTATTGAGAAATAATTTATATTACAATGGAGATTAATTCAGTTATTGCTGAGAATAACTCAATATATGAATACCAACCGGCTGCCCCCGCTGAATGCCCTGCGGGCATTCGAATCCGTCTCCCGCCACCACCAGGTGACCCGCGCCGCCCGGGAGCTGTCCGTCAGCCCTTCTGCGGTCAGCCATTTGATCCGGCGGCTTGAGCGCGACCTGGAGGTGCCGCTGGTAAAACGGGTGGGGCGCAACATCGCACTCACCGAAATCGGCGAGAAAATGGCCCCGGAACTGCAGGAGATCTTTCGTTCCCTTTCCCGGGTCGTGGGAGAAGTCCGCACGCTGGTCAACCAGGACCTGCTGACCGTGAGCCTGCGACCCTATTTCGCCGTGAAATGGCTGGCCCCCAGGCTGAACCGGTTCTGGGCCAGGCACCCCGACGTGGAATTGCGGCTCCACCATACCAACCAGCCAGTGGATTTCCGGTCCGAAAACATCGATCTGGCCATTGAATGGTCCAAGGGAGACCGGGACGGCATCCGGAATTTCCAACTCGTGCCCGGAGAACTGACCCCGGTATTCAGCCCGAAACTGGCCGGGGCGGACCGCATCCGGACCCCCGAAGACCTGCTGGACTTTACGCTGCTCCGGGAGACGGATTATGACAGCTGGTCGGACTGGTTCGCCCTGTTCGGGAAGCCTCCACCGGACGATACCGGGTCGTTGCACATTGACGACAGCAATGTCCGCAACCAGGCCGCACTGGATGGCCAGGGCATTGAACTGAGTTGTCGGACCCTGATCCGGGATGATGTGACCGAAGGCCGGTTGCTGGCCCCTTTTCAGGAATCCATTGGCAGCTTTTCGTATTACCTGGTCGAACCGGTCCATTCGCCCCTTTCCCGGGCCGCCGCCAACTTCAAGAACTGGATCCTGGACGAAATCGGTCCCGGCCATCCCCCGGTTATTTCCCGATGAAAAGCCTGCGGTCCGTCCTGCCGCCCATGGACACCCTGGCCACGTTTGAGGCTGCCGCACGATTGCAGAGCTTCACCCGGGCCGCAGAGGAACTCCACCTTACCCAGGCGGCGGTGAGTCGGCAGATCCGGTTGCTGGAGGAAAACCTCGGAACATCGCTGTTTCACCGGGCGCATCGGGCCGTCTCGCTGACCCCCATGGGAAAATCATTCCAAAGCACCGTTGCCCTGGCGTTGGCCCACATCGCCAATGCCGCCGTGGAGCATCGGGGAACCACCCCGAAAACCCATCTCAACCTCGGTGCGGACCAGTCCATTGCCTGGTTGTGGCTTATGCCCCGGTTGGCCGGGTTTCGCGAAGCGTACCCGGAAATCAATGTCCGCCTGGTGGCCTCGGACAACAAATCGGACTGCCTCGCTTCCGAGATCGATATTGCCATCGCCTTTGGTCCAGACGACTGGCCGGGGTTTACGTCGGAAGAACTGTTTGGTGAAGAGATTTTTCCGGTCTGCAGTCCAACCTACCTGCAAACCCGGAAGATCGAATCCAGTGAAGACCTGCTGCGGTGTACGTTGCTGGAGCTGGAGGATGACACGTGGGGCTGGGTGAACTGGAGAATGTGGCTCACCAGCCAGGGAGTCCACTCACCGGTCAAAACCCGGTCCATCCAGATCAACAACTATCCCATGGTGCTGCAAAGTGCCCGCAACGGCATGGGCATCGCGCTCGGCTGGCGTCATCTGGTCGACGACATGGTCCAGGCGAAAGAACTGGTCGTTCCCGTGCCGTGTCACATGCACACCGGCAACGGGTACTACCTGCTCATCCGGGAAGTGGTCCCCGTTTCTCCCGGTGCACAGGCTTTCAGGCAGTGGGCACTGGAAGAACAGGCTACACACGGGGGCAGCAAACCAGACAGATGAGGGTCGTTGCACACACCTGTCCGGAGCACTCCTACCCCGCCCGCCCTACGTCCCTTTTCTTTTCTTCTCCGCGACAGCTTTCTGACGCAACGAGTCCGGCCTCGGCGAGAACCGCAGTTCCGCAGCCCGTCTCTCGTTCTTCCCGATCTCCCTTTCGATCTCGAGGACCGTCTCCTTCATCGCCATCGTGTATTCTTTCAGAATGCCTTCATCCACCGCCTTGGCGCCCTTCTTGTCCAGATAATCATTCAGTCTTCTGTTCATGCGTTTCCCCCTAATTCAGGCATATCCGCGGGTCGTCGGAGCGCGATTCCGCGCCCCTTCGGGACTGGCGAAGATCAATCAAATGCGATTGCCAGCTCGTGATTATGGAACAGCCACATGGGCTGTTCGTCCTTGCGGCTCGCACTGGCATCCAACGCCTATTGAGATGACTTTTGCCCCTTGGCTGCCTACCAAATCAGGTATTTTCGGGTATAATCGGGTATGGTGCTTTACAGACAGGGGTGGCCAGAGGCTGAAATGAAAGAACCGAAAATAGCCATTAACCACGAATTCTTGCAGCTTATAGCAGAGCTGGATGAGTTTAAGGGCAAGTGGGAATTACTCAAAACAATGTCTCCCGAGCGGCTTCAGCAACTGCGCAAGGTCGCGACTATAGAAAGCATTGGATCATCCACACGGATTGAAGGCGCAAAGCTGACGGATATCCAAATAGAGACGCTGCTATCCAATCTTACCTCCACCTCATTTAAAACCCGTGATGAACAGGAAGTAGCTGGTTATGCCGAAGCCATGGATATGGTATTCCAGGCTTATGAAGATTTGCACATCACTGAAAATCATATCCGGCAACTACACCAGGTATTGCTAAGGCACAGTACCAAAGACGAACGCCATCGAGGGGCTTACAAAACCCTTTCCAACCAGGTTGTCGCCACGAATGAACAGGGTGTAGAAATCGGTATTGTTTTCGAAACCACTACTCCCTTTGATACCCCAAGGGAAATGGAAGAACTGGTTAGATGGACAAGCAAAACCATTGACGAAGCATCAATGCACCCTTTGTTAATTATCGCTGTGTTTAACGTAGTCTTTCTTGCTATTCACCCTTTCCAGGATGGTAACGGAAGGCTGTCTCGCATTCTGATAACACTCATGCTATTGCGCGCCGGTTATGACTATGTGCTCTATGCATCGCTGGAGAGCATTGTTGAAGAAAACAAAGACCTTTATTACAAAGCCTTAAGGCGCACGCAGACAACCCTGAAAACCGAAGTGGCAGACTGGCAACCCTGGCTTGGTTTTTTCCTGCGCTGTTTAAAAAAACAGAAGAGTAATCTTTCCAGAAAATTAGAAAAAGAGCAGTTGGAAAACGAGCAACCACAGACAAATGACGATGCTGACTTGCCCACCTTGTCCGTTCAGGTGCTGGGGTTGTTTAGCAGAAACGACCGGCTCACCATTGCTGAAATGGTTGAATTGATCGGAGCCAACCAGAATACGCTTAAGGTTAGATTACGAGAGTTAGTTAATGCCGGACGACTTCAGCGGTATGGCAAAGGACGTGCAACTTGGTACAGGCTGGCTAACAAATAAAACCATTATAGGTAAGAGATGTTTGTACGGGTTCCTTATGTTGAATTCAACATAAACGAGCTGTCCACACGGTCCGAAGGAGGCGAACTGGTCCGAAGGACTCGTCCACAAATCCACAGGCCCTCCCGGACCCACTGGTACTGATTTCTGGGTACCGTCGGGCCGATTCATCGGTGGTCTGTTTCATGGCGTTCAATCTCACAGGATTCGTGTCTCGACCGAAGGTGGGGGCGGACCATAGATGGCATTTTATTTGACCACTGTTCTCCGGGGTGCACCGGTTCTATGGAAGCATGTCTTTCGATCATCAGTGGCAGTCCTCTATGCCTACATCCACAACCAAGGCGGCGGAGTCCTTGCGTGGCTGGCTATGTTTAATTGCGATGTTCCGACCGAATTTGGTTATTGACGTAAGTCATCAAGCTCGGGATACCCGGTTCGTAGTAAGCTCCGCTCACCTGCCAGACATATCCCAGGTGGAAAAGTTGCTCGAGTGTTTTCATCACACGCTCATTTGTGGTCGGCTCATCGCCCGCCAGACCACTTTCAATCGCTTCCTCCAACGTGCTTTCATGCAGAATCAGTGAGCCAGACTGGAGAAAAGCCTCGGCAACACTCTCAGCCACCGGCAGCAAACTCATTTTTTTTATCTCATTGCGCCGGACCTGATACATCGCGTTTCGCTTTGTGATGACCTCTTCCTCCACCGCCTTGACGGTCTCCGCAGTAATTTCAGTCTCTCCGGTTTGGTTCAGCCTTCGGGCCAGACAATCTCCCCAGGTCTGGGTGAAAAAGGGGTAACAGTGGGTCTGCTCTACGATGTACTCAATGACACCGGGGGCAAAGGTGATGCCGGCCTCCTGCAATGGGACACTGATTGCCTGACCAGCCTCTTCCGATGACAGGCGCCCCAGGGGAACGAGTTCACTGCGGTCCCAAAAGGACGCATTGGCTTTGCCCAGGGTGGATTCAAGATTCGGCGTGCCGGCCAACACCAGCAGAAACGGACAACCTTCCAATCGGACGGTCTGACTGGCGTTCAACAGCGATTCGGCTATCGCTGGTGTCAATCGGTGCGCTTCGTCTATGATCAGGATAAACGGCTTGTTCCCACTTCGCTCCTGAAGGAGTTTTCGGATCGTCACAGAGGCCAGGGACAAATCCACTTCCGTTTTGCTTGAAAGAGTCCTCCGACCCCTCCGGAGACCTCTACTGACTTGAACCGCTTGCGTACTGTCTGATGGTCCTCCATCAGGCGGCCAGACAGCGCATCCAGGGTTCTCAGTTCATCTGGAGTGACCCGTAGAATATCCAGCTTCGAGGCTTCTTGTTGGCGTGTCTCTTGTTGCAAATAACGAAGCAGAGCGGTCTTGCCATTGCCCCGGGGGCCGTAGAGAATCAGGTTCCGATGGGTGGGTTTTTTGTTTTTCAAAGATTTCACACAAGCCTGGAAATAGGCCTGTTCTTCCTTGCGACCTGCCAGATAAGGAGGAATGCCGCCATCGCCGGGCGTAAACAGATCGGTCAAATCAGAATCGCTCATTTTCTTTTCCTGAAAAAGGATCTTTTTGTGTCCATGGATACTATCACACTGCATTTGGTGTGGTTGGCTGGTACGAGTTGCCAACGGGAGATGAGCCTGATATGGGATCATTGGGCAATCAATCCACCATCCCACAAAACTCCTCAACCCCTTAGCGTGGGATCGTCCGCGCACTACACAACCGGAACATTTCTTCCGGTATCGGAAATGCTTTTGTCCAGAGGTTTGATGCCGCTGACATCCACATCCGCATTTGCAAGGTCCGAGCAAAAGGGGGCGGACCATAGATGGCATTTTCAGTGAAATCCGGTACTTGGAATTTCACGGAAAGTTGCCGCTCAATACATGTAACAAACGCCAGAGCCCACCAGGAGGCCGACCGAGAACTCATTGGTTTTGAAAATATCCTGCACCACAGAAATTTTCCAGCCCACAAACCGAATGCGGTGGTCTCCGATCCGGCAGTTTGACCCAGGACACCCCCCTTCGCATCCGCTTATCGTGCAGACTTTCCAGCGGGACTGACCGACCCAGATTCGCCCAGGGCCTCGACCACCATTTTCTGGAAATGGTGAACACAGTGCTCACTCAACTCACTGAAACCGGGGTCCACCACAAACCGTCCCTGATTGTAGCCTTTCGATTGCAGGCCGGTCTGAACACTCTCGCACAGGGCCACATCTTCAGGCTGCAGGACCTCTTTCTGGTACTGCATGGCCTCCGCCATCTGTGCACTGGGCTCCGGAGAAGCAATGAACCAGTCCTGGTATTCAAGGGTATGGCCCGCACCATCCGGGATCATCTGCAGGGTCGAGATATTCGCCTCCCCGGGATAGACCCACAGCGTGAGATTGGGCCAGAGAAACCAGGCGGCATACCCGAAATCCACCTCACCGGTTTCAAACCGGAAGGCCGAGTTGTCGTTGGACCGGGCCCGGTCGGAACAGTGGCTGGAATACAGGTCATGGGTCCGGGAACGATAGGACTCCATATCCACCAGGTCGACAAAATCCTTATGGGCCGGATGGCAGTGATAGCATTCGAGAAAATTATCCACCAGGACTTTCCAGTTGGCCCGGACATGGTAGGTATCGCGCTGGGCAAAAACCAGTTCATCGATGCGGGGGCAATAGTGCCGGATTTCTGACTCCAGACCCCCGGCCTGCTCCTCCAGAGGGGCCGCATCCGGGTCCAGATTGACAAAGACCAGGCTGCAGAAGACTTCCACCCGGACCGGCTTGAGAGCAAAGTCGCCCTGGTTGAAGCAGGCCATTTCCCCGGTGTTCCGTGCCTTGACCAGTTGTCCGTCTGTCCCATAGGTCCAGGCATGGTAGGGGCAGACAATGACATTCGTCCGCCCGTTTCCTTTCAGCAGGCCATGCCCGCGGTGCTGGCAGACATTGTAAAACCCGTTGAGAGCCCCGTCCCGGTCACGAATTACAAAGACCTCCTGGTCGTGAATGCGGACGGTGAGGTAGTCACCGGGATTCCAGACCTGACTGACATGCCCGGCAAACCACCAGCTTTGGTAAAAGATGGCTTCCTTTTCGCGTTCGTAAATTTCCCCGTCGTGGTAATACCGGGCCGGCATGGTGAATGACTTTTCCGGGGAGGGATCAAAACTCTGGTCAGAGTCGTGCGGGTTGAACAGGGGTAGGTTCATGGTGCCTCAGTGATCGTTTTTGCATACCATATATTTATCCAATCACCCGGTCAATCAACGTTTTATCATGAATTTCCATCACTTTTCGTTATGCATAGGGAAACGGGGCATTCCTTCCATGGAACCCTGTGGCGGATTTCCTGCGGGGAAACTCAGGACGGTCCCGCCAACCGAAATCCCTTCTCGGGAATGACGACCTCCCGTTTGAACGGCAACGCATCTCCCGGATCGGGTTCATCCAGTTCCCGGGCATAGCGGTGACCGGCATAGGTCGCCCAGGCAATGGGGGCCGGCGATTCCGCATCCCCAATCACTTTGACCGAGATGATCCCACTCTCTTTCCAGTCATCGGCCCTGGCCACCAGATCCTTCCACAACGCGTTGTTGGACTCCTGGGAACACACCATCACCACGGCATCCACTTCCCTGCCGGTAACCGCGCCGGTATACACACAGGCCAGGTCAACCGCCCCCCTGCCGACTCCCGTCACACCCTGATTCAGGGTAATCTGCACACCGAGACGGACAAGATGGGCATGAATCGTGGCCTGCTCAAGCGTATTTCGCGTCCATTCGGAGACATACGCCGCGGGGGTCACCAGTTCCACCTGTGCGCCCTGGACTGCGAGCAGTTCGGCGCAAACCCCGCCCATGTAATAGTGGTCGTCATCAAAAACCAGCACCTTTCCCGAAGGCAAGTTTCCCGCCATCAGGTCGTCCGGCGTGTACACCGGGGTCGCCGGATGCATGTCCAGGGGGATGACATGATACCTGGCCACGCCATCGCGCCGCCAGGTCGCTCCCGTTGCCACGGCCACCTGTTGAAATCCAAATTCCAGGACCTGCTGTGCGTTCAGTTCGCTCTCAAGATAGATTTCCACGTTGGCCATCTGGCTGAGCTGGTACTGGCGATAGTCCACCACCCGACCCCAGGCGGACAGTCCGGGGAGTTGCCTTTCCAGCGCCACCCGTCCCCCGATTTCCGTCTTTCCTTCCGCCAGGACCACGTCGTAGCCACGTTCGCCCAGCACCCTGGCCGCCTCCAGCCCCGCTGGCCCGGCACCCACCACCAGTACCGACCGGCTGGGACCCCGGACGGGAAATTTTTCAGGGTGCCAGCCTTTTCTCCACTCTTCCATGAACGCAGCATTCTGGGTACACCGCGACAGCGACATGGTGGTATCCCCGGTGATGCAGATATTGCAGCCAATGCATTCGCGGATGTCCTCGATCCGGCCCTCTTTGATTTTGTTGGGCAAAAACGGATCGGCAATGGAAGGCCGGGCGGCTCCGATCAGGTCCAGGGTCCCCGATGTGATTTGCTTCACCATCAAGTCCGGGGAAGTAAACCGGCCCACCCCGACCACGGGACGGGTGGTCAACTCGCGGATGCCCCGGACCAGGTCCTGCTGTGCGCCCTCTTCCCTGAAACGCGATGGACCCGAGCAGTCTTCCCAGGACCCATGGGCCAGGTCCCACAGATCGGGGAGCTCGGCATGCATCGCGATCAGGTCTCTCGCTTCCGAATTGGAAAAACCCAACTCCCCGGTCACCTCATCCAGGGACAACCGCAGGGTTACGGCACAGCGGTCCCCCACCGCATCCTTGCATTCCTCGATCAATTCCTTCATCAGTCGACCCCGGTTTTCCAGGGACCCACCGTATTCATCCACCCGGTGATTGGTGACGGTGGACAGGAAATGCTGGATCACCCCAAATCCATGGGCCCCATACAGGCAGATCAGGTCAAACCCGGCTTTTTTCGCACGGATGCAGGCATTGCGGTGCCAGCGCCGCAAGTCCCGGATGTCCTGCTTCGTCATTTCCCGGGCGGACACCGGGTCGCTGGTAAAGGTCCGGATCGGCAGTGCGGTGGCCGACATGGGAACTTCCCGGGTATACAGGTTGGGACCATTCACCCCGGAATAGGCCAGTTCAATCCCCGCCAACGCACCGAATTCATGAATCCCCTCCGACATTTTGGCGAGCATGGGCAGGTCCTTGTCATCCCAAAGGTGCAGTTCGATGAAAGGGGTGATTTCTGCCGTATGGTGCATCTCCACCTGCTCGGTAAACACCACCCCCCAGCCACCCTCTGCCTTGATGCGGCGCATTTCCGCCACCGCCGAAGGATCCCGGTACCCCCCGCCATTGCAGTGCGGGACCTGGTAAAACCGGTTCTTTGCCGTCACCGGCCCGATGGGCACGGAATCAAATAAAATATCGTATCTGGAGTCTCGAAACATGACTGGCCCCGACTTAACTTTCTGGTGGGGGGACCCCCCTGAACTCATTCAACAACGCGTCCATGATGACCTCTGCCCGGAACGTTCCGGATGAAAAGTGGTTCATGGCACCCTGGTCGGCCCGGGCAATCATCCGGGAAATCATCCCGTCCAGGACATCCGCGTCCGCCAGCACCCGCAACTCCGCGGTCCCCGTAACGGTTGGATGGCCCGGACCGAACAATGAACCGGCCTGGTTGGCCTTCGGCCATCGGATTTCAATGTGCTCCACGATCCCGCCGCCGGGCAATCGTGCATGAAACTGGTGCTTGGAGTCAAAAAGATGGAGCCTCAGCAACCATTGATCCGCCTCGGATTCGATCTGTCCGCCTCGATGCACCATTCCCACAATCGCGAAGGGACTGTCCAGCGTGAGACGACTGAAAAAGGACTGCGTTTTGACCTGCCCATTTTCAATGGAGAGGTCCCCCATCAGGTTGTAGGATTCGGACAGGCTCCCTTCCCGGAGTGCACAATTGAACGAGAGTTCTCCGGTTTGCCCGTGCCCGGCACTGCTGAATGTCGGGTCGGAGCGGGAACGCTGTAAACGGCACTCC
Organism: Candidatus Poriferihabitaceae bacterium; assembly: GCA_965214055.1. Taxonomy (GTDB): domain Bacteria; phylum Pseudomonadota; class Gammaproteobacteria; order Arenicellales; family Poriferihabitantaceae; genus WTGA01. Next base: position 1,769,980 of record OZ243931.1, on the reverse strand, counting down.
CCCCGGTATTTGACCTTCGCGGCATCCTGACGTGATGTCCATTGGTAGAGATAGCGGTCCAGGCGCCTCAAATCCTCCAATGGAATGAAATGACCCAGGCCCTCGATCCCGCGGAAAAAATTTTCCGGGTGCCAATTGATCATCAGGGACCGGGGAATCCCCAGTTCCAGGGCGGAATCCAGATGGGCCTGGGTGCCGGCATAGACCGGATTCCGGTCGGGAACATCCGAACTCAACACGGAGATGCCGTTTGGCCACTGCTCCTGGATATTCCGGTGCAGAACCGGCATCAGGTGCTCGGTGACCAGGGCGGAAGCGGGCAATGCCCGGTTCCTTTCCTGTAATCGATAGCGCAATACGGTTTCCAGCAAACCGGCCCGGCACCGCACCGATTCGCTTCGCAAATCCGACTCGCAGGCCCCCCGCCAGAACGCCTGGAACAGGGGGATCAGATTGGCCCGGTTGGTGGAACTGTCCACCTCTGCCGCCTCGCTGCCACGAAAAACCGGTACGCCCAGGTTGGCATCCGACAACGCCTCGGAGAGTTGCCGGAATATCTCCGGATTATTATCGGTTTCGCTCCACGGAGGCCGGGAGAAAATCGGACCCGCATTCTGGTGGCACCCCGTGCACTGCGCACGCTCCACATATTCCACTTCGGCCCGGCGGTCCGGTGCGTAGTTGGAAACCACCTGGAATTCAAACCGCCCCGCTTCCTCGTTGTAGCTGATGACCTCCATGGCTTCTGCCATTTCCTGATAACCGATGAAAATCCGGTCCTTGAGGAACGGCAGGTGGGTGTCTTCCTGACCATGGTGCTCCGACCCCGCGGCGACCACGATCCGGGGATGGGAAAAGAAATCCGGCGAGGCGGCATACCGGTTGATGCATCGCCCAAGAGGAATCAGAACCGAATTGACGGCATTTTCGCCCCCGTTGATGGACCTGCCCAGGGCATGCTCCAGCCTGGAAACCACCCGGCCAAAGGGATAGGGCACGGCATACCGATCCGGGTTGTCTGCCGATACCCGGAACAACCGGTCGAACAATGATTCCCCCACGGTCGGGGCGGAGCCCGGCGTGGTCGGGGACCGTATTTCATCCGGCCCGGCTGCTGGCCCCTCTGGCTGCCCACCGGAACCGGGAGTCGCGGCCCCGAGTGCTGCGCTGGCGCTGTGGTGCAACAGTACACCGGCAAGAATCCACCCCCTGACAATTCTCGCATAGGGATTTACACAGGCATTGATGCGCGGTTTCTCCATGACTTCATCCAAGTGGGTCTTGGAACCCAGTCTAGCACGCATGCCCCCGGTATATCAGGAGGCCTTCATGGCCGATTGCGGATTTCCTGTCTCATTTTCCGTAGATATCGTCCGAAAGCCCGGCGGCCTTTTTCACGAAATCCAGCGGACCGTCCCAGCCGAAATTCCGGTAAACCGCCGCCAGGTGGGCAAATGGCGGCGATTGGGCAAACAGGTGAAACGTCAGCCGATGACCGGCATACCCGGAATTCAGCAAATCCCGGGCAAAGGACAGCAGTTTGCGACGGTCCTCCGCCGCCCAGTACTCGTTGATGGAATAGTACTTGTTCAGCCAGGGACCGGTTTCTTCCCCCTTGAACGACTCGAAGTCCGGGGTAATGCAGATCTGTCCGCCGCACAGTTCCCGGGCAAGATGCATCATGGCCGGCATGTTGGAGACGGCATGGACCCTTCCGGTCATCAGCAGGGACTGGTTCGGCATCAAAAATCCCCCGGGGCTGGGCTCCGCCGTGGCCACCGCTGCGGTCAAATGGGCGTTGATCCCTTCCCGGTACACGGCCAGCTGGGCCAGTTTCTCCTGGACTGCGGGCTGCCGCTCCAACCCGGTCTGCTTGATATTCCACAGGGCTGCGCCGATCATCATGTCCGTGTAGGTGATCAGCCGCTGGACAAAGGGCATCGCCGAATACCGGTGCAGTGTGGTCCGGATAAAGGCCGCTGCACGGGTATGCTGGTAAAACAGGACATCTTCCCAGGGAATCAGCACATCATCCAGGATCATGAGGGTGTCCACTTCGTCGAACCGGTTGGACAGTGGGTAGTCCTGCTCCGTCCCGTCACGCTGGAACCCGGCCCGGCAGATGTGCTTCACCCCGGGCGCATTCATCCTGACAATGCAGCCCACCGCATAATCCGAAATGGAGGCATCCCCCCAGTTGGCGATGGTCGGCTTCAAAAATCCCTGGTTGGAATAGGCTGCAGCGGTCTCGTACTTGGCGCCCCGAATGACAATGCCTTCATCGGTCTCCCTGACGACATGGGTCAGCATGTCCGGGTCCTGGTCCTGGGGTTTCAGCGAGCGGTCGCCCTTCGGGTCCGTGTTCGCCGACACATGGAACGGATCGTCCTCCACGGCGAGCTGGATATGACGGTTGATGTTTTCGGCAAACCGGGGATCAATTTCATTGAGAATATCCGCCCCATCGGCCAGTGACCACATCTCCCCCACGGTTTCATCCCCTACCCGGGTGACCACCCCGCCGATGTCTTTCATCACCGTGTCCACCGCCTTGCGCTTGGCGTGCCAATGCGCCGGTTCCCGGGGAATCTGGTTTCCCACGGGAAAACGTTCTCCCCGCGCCTCGAAAGTCATCACCTCCCGGTGTTCCGCTTCGTGCTGCATGTCATAGATACGCGCACGAATGTCCACCAGGGGTTTGAACTGCGGATGCGAGGTGACATCGTCCACCCGCCTGCCATCCATATAGACCTCCCTGCCGTCCCGCAGGGATTCGCGGTATTCTTCACCGGTACGTATCATTGGACCATTTCTCGTCGGGATCAGGGGAATCGAGTTTGCCGGGTTATCCGGCCCGGGTAAATTACTTTTTTTCAGGGGGTTGCTTCCAAAAATCAAAACCAGAAGCCAGGCTGCTTTGGAAATTCTAATCCAGTAGATGGAAAAAGAATAATTTTTTTCCCCTGTCTCCACCCGTATACTGGTCTGCGTTCACCCGAAAGACGCAAAGATGGACCCGCAAACCTTTATCGAAGGCATGAGCCATGCCGCCAGCACGGTGTCCGTCATTACCACAGACGGGCCCCATGGCCGTGCAGGCGTAACGGTCAGCGCCATGGCGTCCGTCTGTGCAGAACCCCCGACCCTCCTGGCCTGTGTTCACCACCTGAGCCCCGCCTGCGAAAAGCTCAGGGAAAACGGGGTGATGGGTGTCAATGTCCTGGGGGAGGACCAGTCCGGGATATCGGATACCTTTGCGGGTCGGCGGAAGGTCCAGGGTGAAGACAAATTCTGTTGCGCCCGGTGGAGTTCCGGGTCCACCGGCGCCCCGCTGCTGGACGATGCACTGATCAACTTCGACTGCCGGATCATCCAGCAATTCACCGTGGGAACCCACATCGTGTTTATCGCCGCCCCCGTTACCATCCATTTCCGGGAATACGGCCGTGCCCTGATCTATGCCAACCGGGCGTATGGTACGGCCAGGGACCTGGATCAATTCGTCGGGGCCGGTCATCCTCCCGCCTCGGATACCCTTCGCATCGGCTGTTTTGCCACCATTGGGCCCTTTTTCATCCCCCAGCTGGTCAGTCGTTTCCTCGACCGGCATCCCGCCACCCGGTTCGAGTTTTTTGAAGGCACCGAAGTCAACCTGCAGGAAGGGATCGACCAGAACCGGTTCGACCTGGTGATGATGTACGATTCTCCCGCCATCCACGACCCAGACAAGGTGGAACTGGCCCGCACCGCCCCCCATGTGCTCCTCCCTGCCCAGCATGTCCTGGCGGACCAGCCCAGCATCTCCTTGAAGGAACTCGCCGACCAGCCCATGGTACTGCTCGACATTTCGCCCAGCCGGGACTATTTCACTTCCCTGTTCCGGGAACAGGGTCTTGAACCCGATATCGCCTACCGCTCCCCATCCTTTGAAACCGTACGGGGCATGGTGGCCAATGGGCTGGGGTTTTCCATACTCATCTCCAAGCCGGCCAATGCCATGAGTTATGACGGAAGGGCGCTGATCTCAAGACCGATCACGGAATCCGTTACCCACGGATGCGTAATACTGCGCAGGTTTCCGGACAACTCGGCCAGCCCGGAACTGGTCCATCGGTTTGCCCGGCACTGTAAATCCTTTTTTGCAGGGTGGGGAATCTGAACCGGTCTTCCAACCATATTCATTGAGGATGAGAATGCTCAAAACGCCTTATCCAACACCGCTCTGCGTGTCGAATACTGCCCCACTCTCATAATCTCCAACTTGCACCGCTATCAAACGATGATCGTTGCCGTCTGCATCAGTGGCAACGTGGCCGCCGTGTTGTTGCATGCAGGGGTGTCGGCAATCCGGTCAGGCGGTATGTGCGGTGCTCGGTTATAGGTGTGCTGACCGTTGTTTTGCCGTTGTGCGGACAACTCCGCTTGCGATTGTGGTCTTGGCGTCGTTGCCTTCCTGCGTTACACCTGTTCGCTTAATGCCTTATTGGGGTCTTGCCTTCCCAATATCCTGATTATCTCTATGCCCCCTTTTTCAACCCGGCAGTAAATCGAATGCGCACCGAAGATACCACGCCGATAGCCCTTTTTAATATGGTCGACAGCGTTATAGAGCATCGGGTTTGCCGCTATTTCATCAAACCGCATTTCATGCCCATCTGATAGACAACAGCCTGCTCCAACCCAAGGGTATCGATGCCATAGTGAAAGATATTTTCAAAATCTTTCGGCTGCCTGACTTAAGCTATAACTCGCCATTTTTGCGCTTTCGCTCCATGACGGCATTCATTATTTCGTCTGGCGTGCGCGTGCTCATGCCATTTTTCTCTCCTTCATTGAGAGCTGCACGGATGGCGACTATCTCAGCCGGTGTTTCCTGTTCCCGAATCTGGCGTTCGCGGATCAGCTCCCGGATGATTTCGCTTTCATTGCCGAAGTGGCCAGTTGAAATCTGCGATTTGATCCAGCTGTCTTGCTGGTCAGTGATCGAGATACTTTTCTTTACCATTGGCATCGTTCGTCTCCTGATCGTAGGTTCGTTTTGCCTACTTGATAGTATAGTCTACTCCCGTAAATTTTCAAGATTATTCCTGAGCTTCCCCTCCAGGCCGTGTTCTATGGCTGCGTTGCGGAGCCTGTACTCCCCGACCCCGAAGATCGGTCTGCAGGGCGACCAGCAACACGGTTCGGTCACGTCGCCCTGATCAGTTGTCAGTGCTGCTCCTATACATCGACCCTTATTACGCACGTTCTGATAAAACCATTTTTACTTTGCAGTCGTTTGACACACCCGTATCGAAAAGTGACAATCACACAACAATTACCCCGGTTCAACTGCCTGACATTACAACCATCAAGATTTAATACGAAGTTGGAGTAGCGAACCCACCATCAAGGGTCCTCTGTTCTGCCAGGTTGGACTGCGGTATTTTTCAGAGAAATCCAACGGTGACGGAAAGATATTGTTTCAATCAGCAACCAACCAATCCAAATCAAAGAATATGTCCACCGAACTCTGTTACCTGTCCGCCGCCGACGCGCTGAAACGATTCAAAAACCGGAGTCTTTCCCCGGTTGAACTGATGCAGGCCGTCATTGACCGGTGCGAGCAGGTCAACGGCCCCATCAATGCCCTGACCGAGACCTATTTCGACCAGGCCCTGGAGATGGCCCGGAAATCCGAAGCGCGTTACATCCTGGGACAGCCGAAACCACTGGATGGCATTCCGCTGGCCGTCAAGGATGAATTCCGGGTACAGGGCACCCACCGGACCTCCTCTTCCCTGGTTTTCAAGGACCGCCTTGACCAGGAAACCGATGTCATCATTGACCGGCTGCTTCGTGCCGGCGCAATTTGCCATGCCAAGACCACGACCCCGGAATTTTGCATCCTCGGATCCTGCCATTCCCGGTTGTGGGGGGTCACCGGCAATCCCTGGAACCTGGATTTCACCCCCGGCGGTTCATCAGGGGGGTCCGGCGCGGTCCTGGCAGCCGGCATGACCACCCTGGCCACCGGCACCGATATCGGTGGTTCCATACGGATTCCGGCCGCACAATGCGGGGTCGTGGGGTACAAGCCGCCCTATGGCCGCAATCCTGAAATTCCCGTCTTCAACCTGGATTTTTACAGCCATTCCGGTCCCATGACCCGGTCCGTAACGGATGCCGCAATGATGCAGAACATCATGTCCGGCCCCCATAACCAGGACATCGCCTCCTTGCGAAATCTCGTCAAAATCGATACCGAAAAAATTCTCGGAGACCTGAAGGGCTGGAAAATCGCCTGTTCCATGGACCTCGGCTTCATGGAAATCGACGCCGATGTCGTCGCCAATACCCATGCGGCCATGGACATCTTCCGCGGTCTGGGGGCCACTGTTGAAGAAGTGGACCTGGGCTGGACCGATGAGATCATTGGTGCCGTCCATGCCTACTGGGCCCATACCTGGGTCAGCGCATTTTCGCACTTGTTGGAGGAGCACCGGGACCAACTGTGCGAGTACACCCTGTACTTTATTGAAAATTCTGCCAACTATACGGCGGAGGATTTCCATCATTCGCTGGAGGTGGCCGTCAACATGTACAACCGCTTTGGCCCCATGATGGACAAATATGACCTGTTTTTATGTCCAACACTCGGGACCAACCGGATACCCGCCGACTTTTCCTGGCCCTCCACCGGAGTCGTCATCAATGGAAAGGCCGTCAGCATGGCTGAAGAGTACTGGTCTTTGACCTATCCGTTCAACATGCTGAGCCGATGCCCGGTCCTGTCCCTGCCGAGCGGCCTGGCCGACAATGGCGTCCCCACCGCCATTCAACTCGTCGGCCAGACCTACGATGATATCCGGGTATTTGAAGGTGCCAAGGCCTACCAGGCAGCGGCACCCGGAATGTTTCAATGGCAGCTTGACAAGAACATACCACTCGGGGGAGAAAACCATGCTCACGGTTTACAGTCCTGACCACAAACTGCGGAACGCCCGGACCGAATTGTACGGGGGCGAACTCGTGCCCCCCTTCGAGTGCCCGGAAAGAATGGACTATATTCTTGACCGGATTGGGCAGGTCGGCCTCGGGGAGGTCATCGGTCCCGAAGAATTCAGCATCCGGTCCATTCACCGCATCCATGATCCCGCCTATATCGAATTTCTGCAGGACTGCTGGCAGGAATGGGAAAAGGAAGGATTCCAGGGAGAAGCCATTCCAACCGTATTCCCCTCCCGGGGCATGCAGCACCGTATCCCGGATTTCATCGAAGGCAAGATGGGCTACTACGCGATGGCCATGGAAACCTCCATCAGCGATGGCACCTGGGAGGCAGCCCGGGCCAGTGCCAATGTGGCACTCACGGCCCAATCCCGGATCGCGCAGGGAGCCGGGTCTGCCTTTGCCCTGTGCCGCCCCCCGGGCCACCATTCCGCCAGCGACCTCTACGGCGGCTACTGCTTTATCAACAACGCGGCCATTGCCGTCCAGGCATTCCTGGACCAGGGGGCCGCCCGGGTAGCCCTTCTGGATGTCGACTTTCATCACGGCAACGGTTCCCAGGCGATTTTCTACGGACGGTCCGATGTGATGTTCCTGTCCCTGCATGGTGACCCGAGACATGCGTTCCCGCATTTTCTGGGTTACGCCGATGAAACGGGAGAAGGGACGGGGGAAGGATTCAACCACAACTATCCCCTGGGACCGGGAACTCCCTACCCGACCTGGGGAGAGGCGTTGAAAGACGCCTGCAGGAAAATTACCGCCTATGCCCCGGATGCCGTGGTGGTATCCCTCGGCGTGGACACCTACGAAAAGGACCCCATCTCCTTTTTCAAACTGAAAAGCGAGGATTTCAGGGATTACGGCCGCACCCTTGCCGCATTGAAGCGCCCTACCCTTTTCATTATGGAAGGCGGATACGCTGTCGAGGAAATCGGGGTCAACACGGTCAACGTACTGACCGGGTACCAGGATGCCTGATACGCCCTGATCCCGGACAATTCGGACCATGAAGCCAGGCACTGGCCTGTACTATTTCGGCGTTCTCCTGGTGTTGGGAACCGCATGGGGCTTTCAGTTTTCGATGCTGAAAATCACCTCCAATGAAGGCTATCCCGAAATCGGCGTCCTGTTCATTTCCCTGATTGGCCTGACCCTGCTGTATTGCGGTTGCGCCATCCACCGCAAACAGCTGTTCCGGCCCCGGGCCGGACACCTGGTCTATTTTACCATCGGAAGCCTGCTTGGCTATGTGATCCCGGTTCTGGCCGCACTGTACGCCGCACACCATCTCTCGGCGGGATTCATCACATTGATCGCGTCATTGACACCGGTTGTCACCGTGTGCGTGGTCCTGCTGCTGAAAACTGAAATCGTCACCCCGCTTCGAATCTGGGCCATTGCCTTCGGCATGGCGGCCACACTGTTTGTGATTTTCCCGGAAATCTCCTTTGACCCGGACAGTCGGTTGGTGTGGGTCATGGTCATGTTTGCCGCCCCGCTTTGCTATGGCATTGATTCGATCTATATCCACCGGTACTGGCCGGCGGATCTTTCGACATTGCAGGTCATTGCGGGGGAGGCCCTGGTGGCCTGTATCCTGATCATTCCGGTGTATCTCCTGTTTTCGGACCCCATCGTGTACGACCCCGGTTGGCCCAGGGGCCAGTGGGCAATTCTTCTGCTGATCCTGTGCGGGGCCCTGGAAGTGATGCTGTTTTTCTACCTGGTGAACAAGACCGGTGCCGTACTGGTCTCATTTGCCAGTATCATCACTCTTTTTTCGGGGGTTGCCTGGGGAATCCTCCTTTTTGCGGAAACCCACCCGGCAACGACCTGGGCTGCAGTCGGACTGTTGGCCATCGCCCTTTGCCTGGTGGCAAAAGATGCCATCAACCACAATCCGGAAATAAACCGGGTCCGGGGAGAACCGGCCGGATAAATCGATGAATGGTACAGGGGGATTTTGCAATGAGCAGAACTGAAGACTGCGTGATTGGAACGGTGACCCCGGGAAACCTGTCACGAGTATCCCTGTTGGCATGCTGGCCTGCTTCCGGGACGCCCCTGTCCGTTTCCCGGCAACCCGGGATTCAGGTGGACCGTTCCGGGGTATCGCCGGGGAGGTTCCGGGAACCGGGACCGAATTTTCTGCCCGAGAGAATACATTGAGACCTGGCATCGGACAGGCGGCGGAGTGGGGTGAAATCATTGCCCGGGAACATGTTCCGAAATTAATCGTCCTGGGCCTCGCGATCTGGCTCCATGCGGCCAATTCCATGCTGACCGCCAACACCATGCCAAGTGCCGCCAAGGAAATCGGAGGGATTCACCTGATCAGCTGGACTTTTTCCCTGTATCTCACAGGGTCCATCCTTGCAGGAGCCGCCTCCAGTTTGCTGGTTTCCCGCTATGGTCTGCGCAACACCATGATCCGGGCGGCTCTGGCCTATACCCTGGGCTGCATCATTTGCGCCCTGGCACCGAGCATGCCAGTGGTCCTTGGGGGCAGGGTGTTGCAGGGATTGGGGGGAGGCTGCCTGATGGCCACGGCCTATATTGCACAAAGCTGGTTTTTCCCGAACCGTTTTGTTCCAAGAATCATTGCCGGCATGTCCATGGTGTGGATGATGGCCGCACTTTGCGGTCCTGCGATCGGAGGGGCCTTTTCCACCTGGGGAGTCTGGCGCCATGCCTATTGGGTTTTTGCCGGGCAGTCGGTTGTTCTCGCAGTTGCCGTCAAGTTTCTGCTGCATCCAAGTGCCAAACAATGGGAAATTCAGCCTGAATCACTGCCCATTGTGCGATTGGGTTTTCTCGCAGCCTCCATATTGATGGTTTCCCTTGCCGGAACCCACCAAAACCCCGTTCATTCGGCGGTGATCCTGGTGATCGGGATGGGGTTCCTTGGTTTGTTTATCACCCGTGACCGGCGGGCACGGCGTGGCCGGGTCCTGCCGCTGCAGGTGGCCGATTTCAGCCATGCCCTGGCCAATGGAACTGCGATGGTATTCCTGCTTTGCCTGACTATCATGTCACTGATTGTGTATGGCCCCCTGATCCTGATAGAAATTCATGGCCTGACCCCGTTTACGGCCGGGATCATCGTGATGCTCGAATCCGTGGCATGGGGAGGGGCCGCAATCGCTTTTTCAGGCATTCCACCGGAGCGGGAACCTCTTTTGATCCGCTGTGGCGGGGCCCTGGTGCTGGCAGGACTGGCATTGACCGCATGGATCATCCCCTGGGGGCCGCTTTGGGCAATCATAATCGTCGCGCAAATTCCCGGAGGAGGGTTTGGCATGATGTGGGGATTTATCGCCAAGCGCATCGTCAAAGCGGCCCCGAAAGAGGACAAGGACCGGGCGTCTTCACTGATGCCGATGACCCTGCAGACCGGCTTTGCAATGGGAGCTGCACTTTGCGGGCTGATCGCCAACAGCCTGGGAATGTCTGGAGAGGCCTCCATGGAAACCCTGCGCCACATCGCATTCTGGGTGTTTGCCGGATTTATTCCCTGTGCCATCGGCGGAAACATTGCGGCCTGGAGGTTTCTCCGCTAACGGGGGGATTACGGATACCGCTGCTTTGCGGGAATGACTCCCCGGACGCCCCCTTTGGGATTCTCCACATCACCGCGGTAACGCGGAATCAGGTGAATGTGCATGTGAAAAATGGATTGTCCGGCCATGGACCCGATATTGATTCCAATATTGTACCCCTGGGGGTGGTACCGGTTTTCAATCACCTCTTTGCCCTGGTCCACGAGCACCCACAGTTCCTGTCTCTCCTCGTCCGTCACATCAAAATAGCCGGGCACATGGCGGTAGGGGATTACCAGTGCATGACCCTCGTTCACCGGATGGCTGTCCCAGCGGACGAACCCCAGATTCCCCCGGATAAAGATACTGTCCAGGTCATTGCGGCAGAACAGGCAATCATTGTGTGCAGTGTGATTCATGTTGAACAGGGGTACGTCAAGGGCCCGGTGATTTTCGCACAGGGGCGGCCTGGGGAACAGCACTGCCGGATGGATTCCACGGCTTCGAAAAAGGTTTTCACGGCATGGATTGAACAGGAATCCAACGGGTATGGACAAATCTCGTACCGGCCCGATTACGGCGAAAAGGAGGTAAAAAGGGGGCATTTCGAGCGCCTGACCCCGGATTTTCGGGTTTTTCGGAATATTCCATTCCAAAGTAGCCACTGATTCCACGACAAAGTAGCCACCCCCTGTCACCGTTGAGCGGCGCAGGATTAAAACCATCAGGGTGTTCTACTTTTCAACTGAAGAGAACCATGCTGGCAAGCGATTGTTTATGCGCAAACCCAAAGAAATTCTTCGGCGCGACCAGCTGGGTCTGTTCCACCGGAAAATCGTCCACAACTGGGGCGTGTCCCGCCCTGCGGTGGGCAACTGTCTGACCCGATTTGTGCCGTAGCGGGCACGTCATGGAAAACCGTTTCTGACAAACCACTGTGTATAATCCCTCTCAGCTTCGTTTCAGGTTGCAGAGCAAGCGGTAACAGAAAGTAAAAAGAGAGGGAGGATGGCCGTCACAAAACGCTGGACCCCGGAGCAGTTGCAGGTTGCGTTGAACCTGTACTGCCAGATACCGTTTGGAAAATTGCATTCGCGGAATACGGAGATCATCCACTGGGCCGGACTGATTGGAAGAACACCGGGGGCGCTTGCCATGAAGCTGGTCAACCTTGCCAGCCTGGATCCCGGGGTCACCGGAACCGGGCGCTCAGGCCTTGCCAATGCGTCCACCCTGGACCGGAAAATGTGGAAGGAAATGCAGGACGATTGGGACGCCTTTGTCGAAAACTCTGAAAAAGTCATGCAGTCCCTGTCCGGAAATTCTCCTGAACCCGATCCTGTCCCGAAAACCGACCCCGATGAGTACCGCGGGGAAACCCGGCTCGTGCCCACCCGGGTGCGGATCGGGCAGGCGTTTTTCCGTCAATCGGTCATCAGCGCCTATGATGGAAGATGCTGCATTACCGGTCTTTCTATCCCGAAACTGCTGATTGCCAGCCATATCATTCCCTGGAGAGACGATGAATCCAACCGGCTGAACCCCCGCAACGGACTGGCGCTTTCGATGCTGCATGACAAGGCCTTTGATGCGGGAATGATCACGATAACCGAAGACATGACCGTCCTGGTCTCCCGGAAAGAGGCGGAAAGGGAGGATACGTTCTTTAACGAAACCATCCGGTCATTTGATGGAAGGGAAATCACCCTGCCGGGGAAATTCAGGCCGGACCCGGCATTCCTGGCCTACCACCGGGAAAACATCTTTGGGCAATCAGCTCGCGCGCAGGCGCTCAGCGAAGGACGGACAGGGCCTTTTCCATGACCCGGGCGGCACCGTACAGTCTGTCATCCTGGCCGTGCGCCGCGGATACCATCAGCCCCACCGGCGCCTCTCCCCGGGGACTGCAGGGCAGGCTCATGGAACAGCCATCAAAGTAATTGGCACTGGCGGTATTGCGCAGGCAGCGCAGGTTGATCCGGGCCGTATTTTCCGGGTTTTGCGCGTCGGCGATGGCAGGCGGGAGGCAGTGAACGGTGGGATAAATCACCGCATCCACGGCATCAGCCGCCATCATCCGGGAAAAAGCCTGCCTGAGTTCGGCTTTTTGCGCATACCGCAACCGCTGCTCTTCCTCCGTTACCCCCCTTGCGCCATGAATGCGCTGGAACACGAACGGATCATAGTCATCCCCGTACCGCTCCATCATCTCCCGGTGATGGTGCCAGGCTTCATACCCCACCACGGACCGGGTCAGAAACATGTCCACACACTGGTCGATCAGCGGCAGTGACCGATGCCGGATTTCAGCACCGTGATCCTCCAGCACCGCCAGTGCGGCCTCAAATGCCGACACCACCGGTGCATCCAGTTCTTCCAGGACGATGGATTCCGGCACCACCAGCCTGAGTGCACTGCACTCCCGCCCGGGGGGGTCGGGAATGGCCCCGGTCCCGTCCCAGGCCCCGGTGATGAGCTGGTCCAGAATGAAGCAGCTGTCCACATCCACCGCCATGGGGCCGGGGGCATCCGAGGTCGGGGACAGGGGATAGACCCCCCGCAGCGACAGCCGGCCATAACTGGGTTTGACCCCGACAATGCCGTTGAACGCCGCCGGAATCCGGCACGACCCGGCGGTATCGGAACCCATGGTTGCGGGGACAATGCCCTCCGCCACGCTCACCGCGCTGCCGGAGGAAGACCCGCCGGGCAGGCGTCCGGTCTCCCGGTCCCAGATGCTCATCGGTGTACCGTAATGCGGATTCAACCCCATCCCGCTGAAAGCGAACTCGCTCATCGTGGTGCGGCCGGGAAACAACAGGCCACCGCGCCTCAGCGAGGCCACCACATCACAGTCCCGGGCCGCAGGTTTTGCATCCTGTTTCAGTGCCGTGGAACCGGCCAGGGTAATTTCCCCCCGGATGTCAAACAGATCCTTCAGGGTAACGGGCACGCCGGACAGGGCGGGAACAGGTTCCCCTGCCCGGATTGCGGCATCCACTGCCATCGCCTCCTCAATGGTTTCATCCCGAATGCCCATGAATACGCCCACACTGGTGATCGCTTTCTCCAGCGATGCCGTGATCAACGCTTCGACACTGATTTGCCGATTTTGGATATCGAGGGCCAGGGACCGGATATTGGACTGCGGGTGCATGCTCTGTCGTTCCAATAAAAATTAGCGGTAGCCGCGCATCCTAGTGCATGACATTGAAAATTAACAGTGCACAATTGACCAAAAAGATTTTATTTCTGTAAAATGGCCCGAAACCGACATCCCGTTTCCATGCAGTCCTTCGAAGCACCATCCTCCCGTGAATATTGACCGACTAACGCCTGCCATTGGCGCAGCGATCACCGGTGTCAACCTGAACCCGCCTCTCGGCAAGGATCTGCTGGAACAGATTTACCAGGCCCTGAGTGATCACCTGGTGTTGTTTTTTTACGATCAGGACCTGCCGGCCGAACACCAGCTGGCATTTGCACAGGCATTTGGCGGGATCGACCAGCCCCATTCCGTGTATCCCCATGTCGAGGGTTTCCAGCAGGTCGTGCTGCTTGAAAATGACGGGGACCGGCCGCCGGATACCAACGCCTGGCATACCGACCTGACCTACTATCCCCACCCGCCGTTCGCGTCCATTCTCCACGCCAGGGAGGTTCCTGAAACCGGTGGGGACACCCTGTGGGCCAGCATGTATGCGGCCTACGACCATTTGCCCGGATCCATGAAACAGGCACTGGAAAATTTGCTGGCCATCCATGATCCGGGCTCTTTCAGGAACCAGTTTCTCGGTGAAGACAACAACATCGAAGCCCTGAATAAAAGCATGGGACGGGTCGGTTCAGCCGTTCACCCCATGGTCAAGACCCATCCCGTAACCGGGCGCAAATACCTCTATGTCAACCGCTCATTCACCCAGCAGGTCGTGGACTACGGGACCACGGAAAGTGACCGTTTGCTGAACTATCTTTTTGATCACATCAACCAGCCCGAATACCAGGTGCGCCACCGCTGGCGTACCGGCGATGTGGTCATGTGGGACAACCGCGTCACCCAGCACTATGCCGTCGCAGACTATATGCCGCACTACCGTAGGATGCACCGGGTCACCGTGGTCGATGACCGGCGGGTGGACCGCCAACGGCCATGAAGTGTGTCAGCTATAACATCCAGTATGGCAAAGGCCGGGATGGCAGGGTCGATCTGAAACGGATTATCGATGAGGTGTCCGGTGCCGATGTCATTGCCCTACAGGAAGTGGACCGATTCTGGCCAAGAACCGGCCATGTGGACCAGGTCAAGGTATTCCGTGAACACTTCAGCGATCACTTCAGCGTCTACGGTGCCGGGGTGGACATGCATGCAGCCGGGACACTGCCTTCCGAAAACAGGCGATGCCAGTTCGGGAACATGATACTCAGTCGGTTTCCCATTGAGCACACCCGGCATCACCTGCTGCCCAAACACGGCAGTCTGGGTCCATTGAGCATCCAGCGTTCCGCACTGGAAACCACCATCCTGATCAATGGGCATCCTCTCCGGGTCTATTCCATCCACCTGACCCATCTTTCCGCTGAAACCCGCCTGTCCCAGGTGGAACGAATCCTGGAGATTCACCACCAGGCCCGGCACGAAGGACATGCCGTGAGCGGCGACCTCCGGGGGATGGATTGGGAAAGCGGTGTCCCCAGCCAACCCGTTGCCGACAATGCCCTGTTACTCGGGGATTTTAATTTTGTGCCCGAATCCGAGGAATATCGCCGGTTCGTGGGACCGATCAGTGATTATGGGGGACACATTACCAGCCCCATGGGATTTGTCGATGCCTGGTGCCAGGCAGGCGGGGACAAGTCGCAGGGACACACCAGCGATGTCAAGGGCGCACCCGCCCGTCTCGACCATTGTTTCGTCAGTGCTGCAATCCGGGACCGCATCGAAACATGCTGGGTCGATGACCAGGCAACGGGCTCCGATCACTTCCCCCTGTGGGTGGAAATGAAATTTTAGCGGCCCGGATATCCGCACTCCGAAACCTTCGGAATGAGGCCCGGCGACAGACCCGGGTCAGGCTGGCATTGCCCGGCTGATGATCGCATCGAAATCGGTTTTTGGCGGCAGGGTTCCATACGCCCCGCTCCAGCAATGTCCCAGCCGTGAAGCACAAAATGCGTCCGTAACCGCTGGCGGACCATGGCGAACGAGCAGGGCGGCCTGCAGTACCAGAGCAATTCGTTCGGTCAATGTGCGTGCCCGAATCTCAAGATTTTCCGCGTCGGCCAATTCACTCCGCAATGCCGTTACCGCGGCATCCAGGCGGGTATCCGCCCCTTTGGCGGCCTCCAGCTCCGAAAAAACCGCCTCCAGGGTTTCCGGCTCCCGGACAGCCGCCCGCAGGACATCCAGGCACATGACATTTCCCGACCCCTCCCAGATACTGTTCACCGGGGCTTCCCGATACAGTCTTGGCAGAATGGACTCTTCGATGTATCCGGACCCGCCCAGACATTCCAGCGCCTCCAGAATCTGAACAGGGGCCCGCTTGCAGTTCCAGTATTTTGCCACCGTCGTGCCGATACGTGCCAGAGCGGCTTCGCTCTCGCTGGATTCGGACCGGTCAATCGCGCAGGCAACACGCATTCCAAGGGCCAGCTCCGCTTCCACCTCAATCGCGAGATCAGCCAGAACATTGCGCATGAGGGGTTGGTCAATCAGCCGTTTCCGGAATACGGTGCGATGGGCCGCATGATGGAGGGCCTGCACCAGCGCCTGGCGCATCATGCCGGCAGAGGACATCGCACAATAGATCCGGTTGCCGCGGACCATGTCAATGATGGTGCGGATACCCCGTCCCTCCTCCCCGACCATGATGGCATGTGTGTCCTGAAACTCCATTTCCGAGGACGCATTGGAACGGTTGCCAAGCTTGTCCTTCAGGCGCTGGATGTACAGGCCGTTGCGCGTACCATCGGGCCGCCAGCGAGGCATCAGGAAACAGGACAACCCGCTTTCAGTCTGGGCAAGCACGAGAAACGCGTCGCACATCGGTGCGGAGCAAAAGTACTTGTGCCCGGTAATCAAATACGCCGCACCCATGCCTGTTTCCGAATCGGCAGGAACTGCCCGGGTGGTATTGGCCCGCACATCCGAACCGCCTTGCTTCTCCGTCATAAACATGCCCATGGTGGCCCCGAACTTGTCGGTCACGGGAATATCACGTGGGTCATAGGAAGTCGACAACAACCTCGGTATCCACTCATCGGCGATCACCGGTGTCATTCTCAAAGTCGGAATGGCCGAGTAACTCATGGCCATCGGGCACATGACCCCGCCCTCCGCCTGGCTGAACATATAGGTCAGGGCCGCATGGGCAACCTGGCCACCGGGGCCGTGGTTTCGCCACGCATAACTCGGGGCCTCGTGCTCAATCGCCAACGACATCAGGTCGTGATAGGCAGGGTGGAATTCGACCTGGTTGATGCGCATGCCGTATCGGTCAAACGCCTTAAGTTGCGGCGGGAAACGGTTGGCCTGGTCGGCCTTGTAGAACACCTCCGCGGCTCCAAAGCGAGCGCCCGCGTGAGACAGAAATCCGGTGTGGTCCCCGGCACCCTGGGACCGGGTCCAGCCTTGCAGGGCGATGTCTGAACCCCACAAGTCCTGATCACCCATATGTGGTGGGGTATTGATCACGTCGTGGGTCGGCAATCCAGGCTGTGGTGCTTTCGGGATCATGCTGCAGACTTCCCGCCTTCGGCAATCGTTCCGGCTGGTCCCGCATGGAGACCCATGCTCTTCGATATCCACGGATTGACCGGGATATTACTGTAAAGGACTGTGATCATGTTTCGGTATGTGGGGTTTGTGTCTCGACCGAAGGCGGGGGCGGACCATCCCATTAAGTTAAGTATATAAGTCCCAAAATTTACCCCACAATCACGCGGAACGCAAAACAAAAGATCATGAACTCCTAACAATCTTGGGGACATCAAACCAGTCGGCAGGGCGTGAGTGAAATGAGAGTTTTCTCAGGCCCTGGCTACTGGCTATACTTTTCGATTCGTGATGGCAAACGTATTATCTTGTTGTGCGGTGGCGACAAGTCCAGTCAGTCACGCGACATTGCCCGTACACACCGAATATTGAGCGAATTGGAGGCTTGAACCATGGCTGAACTGACCGAATACAACCCCTTTGACCACTTGCTGGACGAGGATGAACTGTCTCGGTACCTGACGGAAGCCTACGAAGATGAGGACCCGGCTGTCTTTGTCGTGGCCCTGGGTCATGCCATCAAGCACAAGGGGGTCTCTCGGGTTGCTGAAGCGACTGGGTTGAATCGTGAAAGTCTCTACAAAGTGATCAATGGTCAAGTACAACCCAAGTGGCACACTATTCACCGGCTGATGCACGCGTTGGGGGTGCGCTTGTCAGTCGCGGCATAGGCTGTATCAAAAACCAAGGTTTTTGTTGCGTCATCTGATTCCTGCCCCAAAGCCAGCTGAACGTATGCGTTTGGTAGGCTGTGGGGTGCTGCTCGCGATATTCCTGCCACAGCAGATGCAGGTTCACCGCTTTCCTCTTGAGTTCGAGATGAACGTATTTCCAGTCGGGAACCACCCATTCCTCGGTGGCCCGAACAGGGGGATGCGGTGGAAACAGCTTCTGTTCCAGTTCAGACTCCGTCAGCTCATCCGGCAACGGCCAGGACAGGCCGGAACAGGCAAATCGGGTCAGATAATTGCTCACCGTACGACGGGCCACGCCACAGCTTTGGGCGATTTGCCGGTGAAGCATACCCTGATGAGAGAGTCGAAAAATTTCTTTGAGTTTGCGCATGGTGTGCTCCTGTTGAAAAAGAGAACACCATACCGGCTTCAATCCTGCACCGATCAACTCCGTCCGGGGGTGGTAAATTTACCGAATGATCACTAGTAAATTTCGCGTGGAATCGGTGGCATTTCGTCAGGAATGGGCACCGGACACCATGCTTGTTTCCGACGATTGCCGGGGCACCACGCACTTCTCGATCTCGTGACCCGCCGCGTTCTCTGCTTGGCGAAGTTCCCAGGTCTTCTGCAAGTTTAGCCAGAGTTGCGGTGTCGTTCCGAAATAGCGTGCGAGCCGCAACGCCGTGTCTGCGCTTACGCCCCGCTGGCCGTTCAGGATCATTGTTACTCGGTTCACCGGCACGCCCAATTCCTTCGATAGCGCATTGGCGGACAACCCAAGTTCATCGAGTTCGTCGCGCAGGATTTCTCCAGGATGCACTGGTTTCATGCCATTCCTCGGGTTCATGTCAAATTTCCTCAGTGATAATCTACGATCTCAACACTGCATGGTCCTTCGTCCGTCCAATGGAAACAGACGCGCCATTGCTCATTGATCCGAATGCTGTACTGACCGGCGCGGTCACCACGCAACATCTCCAACCGGTTGCTCGGCAGTGCGGCAAGGTCTCCGAGCGTTTCCGCGCTATCCAGCAAGGCCAGACGGCGCGCCGCTTGTCTGCGAGGCCTGCCCAGTACCCATAGATAGTACTGGGCAGCGCAAGCCTGTCGTTTGCGGAGCATGTGGAACCTGTGTTACTCCGAACCTATCCTCTCCTGGCTGCCATCCGATAAATGGCATTGCGCTCTCGCTTGCCGATAGCCGCAACCGCCACGATGACATCCCGCTCGCGAACCTGGTAGACGAGCCGATACCCCGCGCTGCGAAGCTTGATCTTGTAGCAATGCTTCATGGTGCTCAAGCGATCACGCTCGATATGCGGAGTTTTCAGACGGACCACCAGCTTTTTCTTGAATTGCCTTCGGATGTCCGGATTGAGCTTCTTCCATTCGCGCATCGCGCTCGTCAGGAAGATCAGCCTATAGCTCATTGATATCGACTTCTATTTCGCCCTCACCCTCGCGTTCGCGCACCAGCACCGCGAGTTCCAGATCCTCGATCTTTTCGAGCAAGGCTTCCCACGCCACCGCAGGCACCGCGTAGAAGACCGGTCGATTACGATTCAGGATCGCCACTGGCGCCCCCTCAGCGTGCTCAATGACCGCCATGGGGTTCTTCTTCAACGCGGAAATCCCGGTGCTCATCTCTGCAAGGATTGGGTATGTCGTTTTCATGAAAAGACCTTTTAAAGGACCAATAAAAAAGTAAATAATATACTGTTTAAATTACAAATCAACCCAGATGTTAGGAGCACGAAGGGTCATTTCACCCTGAAAGCCGGAGTTGCATTGTAATCAGGATTTGAAGGACCGGTTGACTGTCCGTCCGAGTCTTGGGTGATCTATCAACCGTTTCGCCTTTTCTGAAAACAGTTCGTCCAAGGCTAATGCTGCAACGAGATTATCTGCCTCGATGTAGTCGTATATGTCATCACGGTCCTTAATCGCTTCGGGTGTCCAAACCAGTTTCACGAGAATCCATCAAGTTTGCGACGAGTTGCGGCTCTGCGGGCAACAAATTTCGTCTCGACCTCCTCACTTGATACCAGATTACCGGTATTTGCGGAATCCAGTCCGATCTGTACCTGTTCCCGGAACCAGATATCGCAGTCCTGCACGGCTTTCTGGCGGCGCACAATGTCCCTCATGTAATCGCGCAACAGTTGGGTACCGATACGGTCCATCGACTTCACGATCGTAGCAAAATCATCCTTCAGTACTTCATCGACCCGAAAGGTAAACGTGGATTGACTCATGGTTTCTATCCAATGTGTTGCATTTCAAGTACAGCATAGCAAAACAGTTCGACAATCTGACCTCCACTCGGCCATCTATGCTCGGCGATGAGAAACCTGCGATTGCCGCCTCTTCCTGGGCCATCAATGGTCCTAACACTCCTGACAATCCCGAATTCCGGCATTGCTTTCTAAACGCCTGAACGGTAATATCCACACCCCTGTTTTTTGGGCCTTGGGCCGACCCTGACGGATTAACCACGATATATCACCTTGCGTAAAACACTGATCGCCGGAAACTGGAAAATGAACGCCGACATGGCGATGGCTACCGCCCTGGCGGAAAAGATCGTTGCGGGTTCCACCAGTCTGGCCAATGTCGATATCCTGCTGTGCCCGCCCTACCCCTACCTCTTTGCGGTGGGCAAAGCGATGGCAGGTAGCGCCTGCCAACTGGGTGCCCAGGATGTGGACAGGCATGCTCAGGGCGCGTTTACCGGACAGGTTTCTGCCTCCATGCTGCTCGACAGCGGGTGCAGTCACGTGATTATCGGACACTCGGAACGACGGACTCTGTACCATGAAACCAACGCCCTGGTCGCCGAAAAGGCCAAGACGGCCCTGGACAGTGGATTGATCCCTGTCCTGTGTATCGGTGAAACCCGCCAGGAACGGGAAGAGGGCATTGCCCGGAAAGTCGTTTCCAGCCAAATCAGGGCAGTAGTGGACCGTATTGGCGTTGAAGCGTTCAGACAGGGGATCATTGCCTACGAACCGGTCTGGGCGATCGGCACGGGGCTGACCGCCACCCCGGACCAGGCCCAGGCAATCCACCAGCACATCCGCCGGGAACTGTCCAGGCTGGACGAGGGCATTGCCGCTGATTGCCGAATCCTGTACGGTGGCAGCATGAAACCGGACAATGCAGAAGAACTGGTTGCCCGGCCGGACATCGATGGCGGTCTGATCGGCGGTGCATCCCTCCATGCCCGGGACTTCCTGGGAATTTGCCAGGCGGCGGAATCAGGTGGTTGAATAAAGATACGGGAAAATCATGGTATCCAATATATTATTAGTGGTTCACTTGGTCATGGCAGTGACCATTGTCGTTCTGGTGCTGCTCCAGCAGGGCAAGGGATCGGATATGGGCGCAGCGTTCGGCGGGGGCTCTTCCCAATCGCTTTTCGGGGCGCGGGGGTCCGCAAATTTTCTCAGCCGGCTTACCTCCGTCCTGGTCACCCTGTTTTTCATCACCAGCCTGGTACTGGCCTATCTCTACACCCGTCAGGGCGAAGCAACCAGTCTGGTATCCGGTTCGGTTTTCGAACAGACTGCTACCGAGGATGCCCCGGAAGTTCCCGGTGCGGAAGCCGTGGAAGAACCAATCGAAGAATCCGATGTTCCCGCAACACCGGACGAGTACTGAACATAGACGAAGACCATCCTGTTGCCGAAGTGGTGGAACTGGTAGACACGCAGTCTTGAGGGGGCTGTGCTTCACGGCGTGAGGGTTCGAGTCCCTCCTTCGGCACCATTCATAATATACGCAGGGGATGCCAGAAACTGTCAGGAAATGCCGCCTCGACGTGATGACCGCAATGGGGCCAATGGACACCCCGTCCACAGCGGGGCTGGCCGGCGAACCCTCCTCAACCGTACCAGTCCGGTATGATCTACCCGGCCGGGACCCGGGACCCGGTTTCATGCCATGCCCGGAATAATGCTGGACCGCCTCCTCCCCCGGTTCCTCAAAGGCCCGGAAGGCATGCTGGTTCTGATGGCCTGCGCCATGTCGGTCAGTTTGTACGGCTGGTTTACCCTGTTGAACAACTTTGTGGTCGAGCGGGCCGCTTTCACCGGGCAGGAAATCGGATTCCTGCAGTCCATCCGGGAAATCCCCGGCTTTCTGGCCTTCCTCGCCATTTTCCTTCTGCCCTATTTCCGCGAACAGAACCTGGCATTCCTGTCTCTTGCCATGCTGGGTGTCGGCACCGCGGTAACCGGTTTTTTCCCCACCGAAATCGCGCTGTACCTGACCACGTTTACCATGTCCCTGGGGTTTCATTACTACGAAACCATGAACCAGTCGCTGACCCTCCAACTGGTGCCCAAGTCGGAAACCCCGGTGCACCTGGCCAAACAGCTGAAAGCCTCGTCCATCGGCACCCTGGGCATCTTCATTGTGATCATTTTGTGCTTCGACGAAAAAGCGCTGGTCACCCTGCAGGACCTGCTGGGCCTGCCGTCCACCTTCACAGGGTTCGCGCTGGGCTTTGAACCGCTGTATCTCATCGCCGGGACCTTTACCCTGGCCGTGGCGATCTTCTGCAAGGGCTACTATCCGTACTTTGAGTCAAAAGAAACCCAGCACAAGAAACTGTTTCTGCGACGACGGTACTGGCTGTACTATGCGTTGACGTTCATGGGGGGCGCACGCCGGCAAATCTTCATGGTCTTTGCCGGATTCCTGATGGTGGAGAAATTCGGGTACGATGTCACAACGATTACCCTGCTCTACCTGGTCAACCTCATTGCCAATATCTGGATCGCCCCCTACGTCGGCCGGTTTATCCAGCTGCTGGGGGAGCGAAAGGCTCTCATCCTGGAATATGTGGGCCTGATCGCGATCTTTGCCGGGTATGCGGTGGTGGACGATCATCGCATGGCTGCCGGGCTGTACATTCTGGACCATTTGTTTTTCGCCTTTGCGATCGCCATCAAAACCTACTTCCAGAAAATTGCCGACCCCCAGGATATCGCTGCCACCGCGGGGGTCAGTTTCACCATCAACCACATCGCCGCCGTCGGCATCCCGGCCATATTCGGCTTTATCTGGATCAACAATCCGGGTACGGTGTTTTACATCGGTTCCGCGATGGCAATGGTGTCCCTGGTCCTGGCGTTGCTGGTCCCCCGGCATCCCGGCCCGGGGCATGAAACCACCCTGGCTTCATCCGGCCTCGTCCCACAACCCGCCGATTCGTGAGGTAAGTACCGCTATGCGGGCCCCGGGTTCTCCTTGTGGAACTGCCGGGCCCGGGCACTGCGTTCCAGATAGGCGCTGCGGGCGATGCGGATGTCTTCGAGGAAGAATTCCAGTTCTTCCAGGGTCAGGGCCTGCGGACCATCCACCAGGGCCGTGGGCGGATTGGGATGAAAATCCACCAAAACCATGTTTGCGCCGGCAATCACACCCTGGGCGGTGGCATGGAAGGAATCCAGCAAATGATCCGGTGCACCCTCCCGCGTCCCGACGGAATGGGACGGGTCAATACAGACCGGCATATGGGTCAGGCGCTTGATCACCGGCACATGACTGAAATCGACAAAGTTCCGGTGGGGGTCCCCCATATTGGTCTTCATTCCCCGCAAACAGAATACCACTTTCCGGTTTCCCTCACTGGCCAGGTACTCCGCCGCATTCAACGACTCCTCCAGGGTAATGCCGAATCCGCGTTTCAGCAAAACGGGATGCCGGCTTTGCCGACCGCACTGTTTCAGCAATTCGAAGTTCTGCGTATTGCGCGTCCCGACCTGCAGCATCACCCCGGTGGGATTTCCGGCCTGTTCGAGCGCCTGATTGATCTCTTCGATGTGGTTTTCGTGGGTGATTTCCATGGCGATGACCTTGATTCCATACTTCCCGGCCAGGTCAAAGACCCAGGGAAGGCAGTTCGCGCCATAGCCCTGGAAGGAATACGGATTGGTTCTCGGTTTGTACGCTCCCATCCGGGTGCAATTCATCCCGGCTTCGGACACGGCTTTGAGCATCTGTTCAACATGTTCCGGCGTATCGACCGCACACAATCCGGCAAAGATATTGAGATTGTCCTGGTTGAACGTCACCCCGTTGTAGTTGAAACCGTAAGAACGCGAATCCCCGGCATGGCGGCCCAGCACCGCATACGAGCGGGAGACCCGGACCACCCGCTTGACCCCGGACAGGTTTTCAATTTCCCGCTTGTTCAAAATGGAAGTGTCGCCCACCAGGTAGATTTCCGTGAGCACTTGCTGGGCTCCGACGACCTGATGGATTTTCGGCGTGATCCCCGGTTTGGCGTGGAGATACTCCAATATGTTCTTGGTTTCCGGAGAATCCTCCCCTACTCGGGAATTCAGTATGACAATCATGACAGGCCGTAAGTAAAGTGGTTTGGCGCAGTATACCAAGATCAGCAGTCGAACTGGTCATTGATCCCCCCGCAGAAAAAGGATTCCTCCATGGTTCCGGGACATTGTGGCACCCGGCGGACCGGGAACCCCGGTGATGAATGCCCGTGACAGGGGTTCCGCAAGAGCAAGCGGAATCAGGCCAAACCTGATATGATTGTCCCGGGATTCAAGGGTCGTTTCGATTCGGGTTGCGGCCCGGGCGGCAACCGAAAACAGGCAGCGACCAATGCGCCGGATGATCCGGTTCCAGCCAGCCTCCACTGGCCTGGAAACGGCTTGGCGGACCGCCCATCGAACGGACGGTATTGAATGCAAACATGGCCAGATACCGGGAGTCGGCACCATCGTGGATCCCGCGCTGCAACGGCCGGCGAAAGACAATCCAAGCGAGGAGGGCAATGAGCGAAACGGCAAAAATTATCATCGGGGATGACAGCTACGAATTTCCGGTGGTCACCGGGAGTGAAAACGAAAAAGCCATTGATATTTCCAGCCTGCGGGCCAGGACGGGGCATATCACACTGGACATCGGGTATAAAAACACCGGGTCCACCAAAAGCGCCATCACCTATGTGGACGGCGAAAAGGGGATTTTGCGTTATCGCGGATACCCCATCGAACAACTTGCCCGGCATTCTGATTTTCTGGAGGTGGCCTATCTGCTGATCTACGGTGAACTGCCCACCCGGGACACCTACGATGGATTCAGGCGGGACATTACCTATCACACCCTGGTTCACGAAGACATGAAGATGTTCCTGGATGCCTACCCGGCCAAGGCGCATCCCATGGGCATCCTGGCTGCTGCCCTGAGTTCACTGTCCACGTTCTATCCCGAACCCCAGGACCCCGACGGCCGCTCCGGGGAAATCAACCTGACCATCTACCGATTACTGGCGAAGGTGCCGACCCTGGCTGCATGGGCTTACAAGAATGCCATGCGCCATCCGTTCATTTATCCCCTGAACAAATTCAGCTATTGCGAAAACCTGATCTACATGCTGTTCGCCACTCCTTCCGAAGAATTGCACCCGGACCCGGTGGTGGTGGATGCCATGAACAAGTTGTTGATCCTGCATGCTGACCACGAACAGAACTGCTCCACCTCCACGGTCCGGCTTGCCGGGTCCTCCATGGTGAACCTGTATACCTCCATCTCTGCCGGCATCTCCGCCCTGTGGGGTCCGCTCCATGGAGGGGCGAACCAGGCGGTGATCAATATGCTGGATCAGATCCGGGATGAAGGGGGGAACATTGACAAATGGATCAACAGGGCGAAAGACAAAAATGACCCGTTTCGCCTGATGGGTTTTGGGCACCGCGTTTACAAGAACCTGGATCCAAGAGCCGGCATCATCAAAACGACCGCGGACGGGGTGCTCCGGAAATTGGGGGTCTTGGACTCTGCCGTGGAAATTGCGATGGAACTGGAGGAAGCGTGCCTGAATGACGAGTACTTCCAGGACCGGAATCTCTACCCGAATGTGGACTTCTACTCGGGAATCATCTACAAGGCCATCGGCATCCCCACCCAGATGTTCACAGTCATGTTTGTGCTTGGGCGGCTTCCCGGGTGGATTGCACAATGGAAGGAGATGACCGAAGAAGGCCAGCCGATTGGCCGGCCAAGACAGGTCTATACCGGCGAGACGACCCGGGATTTTGTCGCCATCGATCAGCGCGGATAGGTCCCCGGTTTGCCTCGCTTTTTCATTTTCAAATTCATGTATCCGGTATAATGCACCGGGACCCCATTTCAGTGACGATTCCATGAACAAAAGGGAAATTATATACTTTACTAAGCATATTCATTTTGTTGTCATCTTTTCTTGTCATCTGAATGTATAATTCTATTCAAATTCCACTCACTTATAACCGAGTGGCAGCCTTGGGGACTCAGGCGGTTGGACGGGAGAGAGGCGATTGCGTTGGCAACCTCAATGATCCGTCAAGAGAATATACTGCGTGATTATGCATGTAAGTCCCAACAACGGTATCATTCTCACCTGTGCCATCACGGGTGGGCACGACAATTTCCGGAAACACCCGGATTATCCGGTTACCCCGGCGCAAATTGCACAAAATGCCATGGATGCCGGCAAGGCCGGCGCGGCCATCGCCCACATCCATGTCCGGGACCCCCGAACGGGGCTGCGCTCCGGGGACCCGGCACTGTTCCGGGAAGTGGTGGAACGCATTCGCGATTCCGGCAGCGATATCCTGATCAATCTCACCACCAGCGAAGGGGCCCGGTTTGTCCCGGGGACGGACGACCCCAGGGTCGGTGGACCGGGCACGACACTGGTCCATCCCCTGGACCGGCTGATCCATATCGGACATCTCAAACCCGATATCTGCACGCTGGATGTGGGTACATTCAATTTTGGCGAGGCCATTTTCGTGAATACCCCGGCACACCTGCGTGTCATGGCGGCGAAGATCCGGGCACTCGGAGTCAAGGCCGAAATGGAGGTCTTTGAACCCGGCCATATCCTGTTCGCCCGGAAGCTGATTGAAGAAGGCCTGATTGCTGACCCCCCCATGTTCCAGCTTTGCCTGGGCATTCCCCACGCCTCGCCGGCCACCCCGGAGATTCTGGGGGTCATGAAACACCTGTTGCCGGAAAATGCCTGCTGGAGCGCATTTGGCATCTCGCGGTGGGAATTCGATATCGTCGCCCAGGCCGCCAGCCAGGGCGGCAACTGCCGGGTTGGACTCGAAGACAACCTCTACCTGGGCAAGGGGGAATTTGCGACGAATGTACAGTTGGTTGAACGGGCGATCCGAATCATCCGGGAGACCGGACGGGAGCCCGCCACGCCGGCCCAGGCGGCGAAGACCCTGGGGATCCACCGGTCACCGTAAAAGTTCCCTCCGAAAAACCGTGTTCCGGACAGGGTGACGGGGTCGTTCCCGGTCGCCGATACCGGCCCGGGCACCCGTACCGTTAACGAGAAAACGCGCCTCCATCCCATGTTCAGGAATGTGGACCCCGGCCTGGTCGTCAAACTGGCCATTTTTCATATCATCGTCATTGCCCTGGCCAATTACACCGTGCAGTTCACGGGGTCCCTGCTTGGCTACCACTTCACCTATGCCATGTTTGTGTTCCCATTGGTGATCCTGGCCACGGACCTCACCGTCCGGCTGTCCAACAGGGAAAGCGCAAGAGCCATTGTGGGACTGGCGTACATCCCGGCCATTTTCATCAGTGCCTGGCTGGCGGACTGGCGAATCGGCCTGGCCAGCGGGACCGCCTACCTGGTGGGCCAGATGCTGGATATCACGGTCTTCCAGCGTATCCGGGAAAAGACCACGGCCTGGTGGCCGGCACCCCTTGTCTCCACTTTCTTTGCCAATATTATCGATACCTACACGTTCTTTGCGGTGGCGTTTCACCGTTCCGCCGACGAATTCATGGCCGCAAACTGGCTGGAAATCGCCCATGTGGATCTTGGCTTCAAAATTGGAATCTCCATCCTCCTTTTCCTGCCCGCTTACGGAATATTGCTCAATACCCTGAAAAAACGGGTCGATCTTCGCCTGGGATAGGCGGGTTTCGAAGACGCGGGACGGAGGTGGATGGGAGGTGAACCCGATTTTTCCGGGAAAAATAAAGCGGGAATTTCATTGCGATTGCATCGAAAGCTGCCACGAATCCACTCAAATGATTTAAAATAGGCCTCCAATTAGACGGTTCTTTTTCTGGCGGCTTCCCGGCTGGGAGACCACCGCATGGCTTGTCCAGGAAATTGACCGGTAAAACGAATGATGTTTTGAATGATGTTTTACCGAACAAGGCAATAATTCCCAGGCATCCATAACAACTGTCCACACAGCGACCGGAGAAGACCCCCTTGCTTGCCAACTATCTGCCAATCCTTTTGTTTATCGGCGTGGGGCTGGGCGTCGGAATCATTGCACTGGCCGCCGGCAAGGTTCTCGGTCCCCACAAACCGGACGCCGAAAAGCTTTCCCCCTATGAATGCGGGTTCGAGGCCTTTGAGGATTCTAGGATGAAATTCGATGTCCGGTATTACCTGGTGGCCATCTTGTTCATCATATTTGATCTTGAAATCGCGTTTTTGTTTCCCTGGGCCATCGTGCTGGATGAAATCGATGTGTTCGGATTCTGGGCCATGATGCTGTTCCTTGGAATCCTGGTGGTGGGTTTCATTTACGAATGGAAGAAAGGCGCCCTGGACTGGGAATGAGGAGGAGAAAAATCTATGGCACTTGAAGGTACCCTGCAGGAAGGTTTTGCCACCGCAAAACTGGACGAACTGATCAACTGGGCCCGCACGGGATCCATGTGGCCCATGACATTCGGCCTCGCCTGTTGCGCTGTGGAAATGATGCAGGCCGGGGCCGCGCGCTATGACCTGGACCGTTTCGGCATCATTTTCCGTCCCAGCCCCCGGCAGTCGGACGTCATGATCGTTGCCGGGACCCTGACCAACAAGATGGCACCCGCCCTGCGAAAGGTGTATGACCAGATGGCCGAACCACGCTGGGTGATTTCCATGGGGTCGTGTGCCAATGGCGGTGGCTACTACCATTATTCCTATTCCGTTGTCCGGGGATGTGACCGGATCGTGCCCGTGGACGTATATGTCCCGGGCTGCCCCCCCACCGCGGAGGCGTTGATATACGGTATTTTGCAGTTGCAGAAGAAAATCAGGAAGACCAATACCATCGCCCGACCGGCACTGGATCCCAATCCGGCCCAGGCGGTGTAGTGCACCGAATCATCCAAACCGAAACACGAAGCCGTTCCAGATGGTCAGTTTAGCTCAAATGCGGGAGGACCTGCCCCCGTTGCTCGGCGACGGGCTGGTCTCCGTCCATACCGCAATGGGCGAGATAACCTGCCAGATCGAAGCCGCTTCGGTTCAATCGGTCTGCCGGACCCTCCGGGACAATGACCATATGCGGTTTGAACAGCTCATTGACCTGTGTGGCGTGGATTATTCCCGCTATGGCGCGGAAGAAAATGGCCGACCATGGCCCGGAAGCCGGTATGCCGTGGTATACCACCTGCTGTCCCTCCGGTACAATGCCCGGATCCGTTTGCGGGCTGATCTGGACGATGACCACCCCACCCTCCCGTCCGTCATGGATATCTGGCCGGCGGCAGACTGGTTTGAACGCGAAGCCTTTGACCTGTACGGCATCCTCTTTACGGGCCATCCCGACCTGCGGCGCCTGCTCACGGATTATGGATTCATTGGCCACCCTTTCCGGAAGGACTTTCCCCTGTCGGGGCATGTGGAAATGCGCTATGACCCGGAAAAGGGCCGGGTCGTGTATGAACCCGTGGAGATTGACGACCGGATACTGGTCCCCCGGACCATACAAAAGGATTCCCCGATAAAGGGCACCCGCCCGGGAGAGGGGGGATAATGGCGGAGATCCGGAACTACACCATGAATTTCGGGCCCCAGCACCCCGCGGCCCACGGCGTATTGCGGGTCATCATGGAAATGGACGGGGAAGTGATCGAACGGTGTGACCCGCATATCGGACTCCTCCACCGGGGGACCGAAAAACTGGCGGAAACTAAACCCTATAACCAGAGTATCGGCTACATGGACCGCCTGGACTACGTGTCCATGATGTGCAACGAACACGCCTATGTCCTGGCCATTGAGAAATTGCTGGGGGTCACGCCCCCGGTGCGTGCACAATACATCCGGGTGATGTTTGATGAAATCACCCGCATCCTGAATCACTGCCTGTGGCTCGGGGCCCATGCACTGGATATCGGGGCCATGACCGTCTTTTTGTATTGCTTCCGGGAACGCGAAGACCTCATGGACTGCTATGAAGCGGTCTCCGGGGCCCGCATGCATGCGACCTACTATCGTCCCGGCGGGGTCTATCGGGACCTCCCCGACCACATGCCCCGGCATGCCCCCACCGACCGGCACACCGAGGCCGAAACCCGGGCCCGGAATGCGGAACGGGAAGGCACCCTGCTCGACTTTATCGAGGCGTTTACCGCGCGTTTCCCCGCCTGCGTGGATGAGTACGAAACCCTGCTCAGTGACAATCGCATCTGGAAACAGCGGACCGTGGATATTGCGGTGGTAACGCCGGAAAGAGCCCGGGCGCTGGGGTTTTCCGGCGCGATGCTTCGGGGTTCCGGGATCGAGTGGGACCTGCGCAAGAAACAGCCCTATGAAGTCTATGACCAGGTGGATTTCGACATCCCGGTGGGGACCAACGGGGATTGCTATGACCGCTACCTGATCCGCGTGGAAGAAATGCGGCAATCCAACCGCATTATCCAGCAGTGCGTGAAATGGCTTCGGGACCATCCCGGGCCCGTTATGCTGGATGATCACAAACTCAGCCCACCCTCCCGGGAACAGATGAAGGGCGACATGGAATCCCTGATCCATCATTTCAAGCTGTTTACCGAGGGATTCTGTGTTCCCCCGGGGGAAGCCTATGCGTCCATTGAGCACCCCAAGGGTGAATTCGGCATCTACCTGGTTTCGGACGGCGCGAACAAACCCTACCGGGTCAAAATCCGCGCCCCCGGATTTGCCCACCTTGCCGCACTGAATGAAATGTCGACGGGGCACATGCTGGCAGACATGGTGGCCATCATCGGCACCCAGGACATTGTTTTCGGGGAGATCGACCGATGAACGCCCCGGTGAATACCCCGGTGAATACCCTGAACAACCGGCCCCCGCTGTCCGATGCGTCCCTTCAGGAGATTGACCGGGAACTGGCGAAATATCCCGAGGACCGCCGGCAGTCGGCCCTGCTTGCGGCCCTGCGCATTGCCCAGGACGAACGAAACTGGCTGTCCAGCGAAATCATTGAATATGTGGCCCAGATCATCCAGGTGCCGCCGGTGCGGGCGTATGAAGTTGCCACGTTCTACTCAATGTATGACCTGCACCCGACCGGCAAGCATAAAATCAGCGTCTGCACCAACATATCCTGCATGCTGCGGGGCTGCGATGTCATCGTCGAACACCTGAAAAACAGGCTGGGTGTCGGGTTTGGAGAAACCACGGAAGACGGACGGTTCACCCTGAAGGAAGTGGAATGCCTGGCGGCCTGTGCCGGCGCGCCGATGATGCAGATTGGCCGGGACTATTACGAAGACCTGACCCCGGAAAAAGTGGATGCCGCGCTGGAGGGACTGGCATGATTGCCGACCGATTCAGTTCCCTGCGGGAGTCCTGCAATGTCTGCCTCCCGGACCGTTCCATCCAGACACCCTGGACCCTGGAAAGCTACCGGGCCAACGGGGGGTATGAGGCCCTGTCCCGGATCCTGACGGAACGCACCCCTCCGGAAGAAATCGTGGAAACCCTCAAGACCTCCAATATCCGGGGCCGGGGCGGAGCCGGATTCCCGGTGGGGGTCAAATGGAGCTTCATGCCGAGAAAATCCGCGGTGCAGAAATATGTGGTCTGCAACTCGGACGAGGGAGAACCCGGAACCTGCAAGGACCGGGACATCCTGCGCCTCAACCCCCATGCGCTGATTGAGGGCATGACCATCGGAGGGTACGTCATGGGGGCCACCGTCGGGTACAACTATATCCGTGGAGAATTCTGGGAACCCTATGAAGTCATGGAAGCTGCCATGAAAGAAGCCTATGAAGCCGGATACCTGGGCCGGAACCTGCTCGGCTCGGGATTTGATTTTGACCTGTATTCCCACCTCGGGGCAGGAGCCTATATCTGCGGAGAGGAAACCGCACTGCTCAATTCCCTTGAAGGCAAGAAAGGCGAGCCGAGATTCAAGCCACCCTTCCCCGCCGCCTTCGGGTTATACGGAAAACCCACCACCATCAACAACACCGAATCCTACGCGTCGGTGCCGGCGATCCTGCGGGCAAACGGCCAATGGATGGAGGGGGAATGGTTCAAATATCTCGGAGTCGAAAATTCCGGTGGCGTGAAGGTCTTTTCCGTAACCGGGCACGTCGAACGTCCGGGCAACTATGAAATCAAGATGGGGACCCCGTTCAGCGAACTGCTGGAAAAGGCGGGAGGAGTGTGGAAGGGCAGGAAGCTCAAGGCGGTGATTCCCGGGGGCTCCTCGGTGCCGGTGATGCCCGCCGAAAATATCCTGAAATCGAACATGGACTATGACTCCCTCCGGGACAACGGCTCGGCGGTGGGGGCCGGGTCCGTCATTGTCATGGACGAAACCACCGACATGGTCGCCATCCTGGAACGGATTGCCTATTTTTACCATGAGGAATCCTGTGGGCAGTGTACGCCGTGCCGGGAAGGCACGGGATGGCTGTACCGGATCCTGAAAAGAATCAACAGCGGCCGGGGATCGATGCAGGACCTGGATACCCTGCTGGATGTGGCCAACCGGATTGAGGGGCGCACCATCTGTGCCCTGGGGGATGCGGCAGCATGGCCGGTGCAAAGCTTCCTGAAACATTACCGTCACGAATTTGAAGCAAAAATTGCGGACGGCATCCAGCCCGGGAATGTCTTGTGAGCCGCATTACCATTGAAGTGGATGGTCGGCCCCTGGAGGCCGAGGCCGGTGAAATGCTGATTTGCGTCACCGACCGCAACGATATCTATATTCCACGCTTTTGCTACCACGACCGGTTGTCGGTGGCGGCCAATTGCCGCATGTGCCTGGTCGAAGTGGAAAGGGCCCCGAAACCCATGCCGGCCTGTGCAACCCCGGTGATGGATGGCATGAAGGTGTTCACCCAGTCGGACATCGCACGGACGGCCCAGGAAGGGACCATGGAATTCCTGCTCATCAACCACCCCCTCGACTGCCCGGTCTGTGACCAGGGAGGGGAATGTCCGCTGCAGGACCAGGCCATGGGGTACGGAAAGGATGATTCCCGGTTCCAGGAACGCAAACGCTCGGTTCCCAGTCACGATATCGGACCCCTCATCGCCACCGAAATGACACGTTGCATCCACTGCACGCGCTGTGTCCGTTTTGGCGAGGAAGTGGCAGGTGTCATGGAGATGGGGGCACCGGGGCGGGGAGAATTCATGACCATCAATACGTTCCTGAACCGGTCCATCGATTCGGAAGTATCCGGCAATATCATCGATTTATGCCCGGTGGGGGCATTGACTTCCCGTCCCTACCGTTTTGCCGCCCGCTCCTGGGAATTGCGCAACCATTCGGGCATCAGCCCCCATGACTGCCTGGGCACCAATATCAATATCCAGACCCTGCGGGACCGGGTTGAACGGGTATTGCCCATCGAAAATCCCGACATCAACGATTGCTGGCTTGCCGACCGCGACCGCTTCAGTTACGAAGCCGTGAACAGTGAAAACCGGCTCACGGAACCCATGATCCGGGAGCACGGCGAGTGGAAGGAAGTCAGCTGGGAAACCGCCCTTCGTCATACCGCGGAGGGGATCCGGGCCGTGGTCGAGGCCTCCTCGCCATCCGCTGTGGGGGCACTGGCCTCGCCGGCGTCCACCCTGGAGGAGTTTTATCTGCTGCAAAAACTGCTGCGCAGCCTGGGCAGCGAAAATATCGACCATCGACTGCAGCAATGTGACTTCCGGGACGATGACATTGCCCCGCGTTTTCCGGCGTCAGAGGTTCCCATCCGGGAGTACGATCACCTGGAATCCGTGGTACTGGTGGGATCCAACCTCCGCAAGGAACAACCCCTGCTGTCACTCCGGTTACGCCAGGGACAGCTGAAAACAGGCACTTCGGTGAGTGCGATCAATCCGATGGATTTTGATTTCAACTTCAATACCGCCGAACTGCGTGTGGCGCCGGGACCGGAAATGCCCGTCCACCTGGGGGCGCTGGCCCAAGGCGTGGCCCGGATCCAGGGCATCTCCCTGCCCCCTGAAATTGACTGCATCGGCACCGCACCGGCCATGGAGTCCACGGCCCAGGGCCTGATGGATGCCGGGGAAAAGGGACTGATTGTTATCGGTGCCCTGGCCCAGCAACACCGCGACGCGAGCATCATCCGGGCCATCGCCCACTGGATCGCTGAAAACACAGGGTGCAGGCTGGCCGTCCTGGCGCCTGCCAACAGCGTGGCGGGCTGGCTGGCCAACTGCCTGCCCGGCGACCAGGGACTGAACGCGGAACAAATGCGAAATACCGGGATGGGGGCCATGATCCTCCTTGGAACCGAACCGGAACTGGACAGTATTCCTGGAAAAGACGCCTTTCATGCCCTGGAAAAGGCCGGATTCGTGGTTCAGATCAGCGCGTTCAAAAGCGAATCCACGATGCAATATGCCGATGCACTGCTGCCCATGGCCGCTTTTGCCGAATCCGCCGGAACGTATGTGAATTGCGAAGGCCGGGCCCAACAGTCGGAGGTCGCGGCCACCCCCCGGGGGGAATCCCGCCCGGCCTGGAAAATTCTCCGGGTACTTGGAAATTTCCTGGAACAGGAAGGATTTGACTACATCACCCTGGACGATGTCTCCGGGGAACTCGGAGCCACCGTGGATCTTTCCGGTATCCTGCCATCGGCAAGACTCACCCGGTGGAAAGCCGGGAACCTCCAATCCACCCCGGGCAAGGGGCTGTTCCGGATTGCGGAGATGCCCATGTACCGTCTTGATCCGACATTGCGTCATGCCCGGGCCCTGCAGCGCACCGCCGACAACCCGGCCCCTGCGGTAACCATTCATCCAGACACGGTACAACGGCTGAATCTCGCCGACAGCACTGCGGTCCGGGTCAAAAACGGCGCGGGACAGGCGGTCCTGCCGCTCAGGGCAGACCCCCGGGTGCCGGAAAATGCCGCCTATATCCCCGCCGGGTTCCTGGAAACCGCACCCCTGGGCGGGGAGGTTTCCGTCACCCTGGACAGAGCATGATTCACGAATACTACCTCTCCCTGACCGGCTGGATACCCGGGCCGCTGCAGTACTTCATCTGGACCATGCTGAAGATCGTGCTCATCGTCCTGCCATTGATGCTCTGCGTGGCGTACTTCACCTTTGCCGAACGCAAGGTGATCGGCTATATGCAAACCCGGGTGGGTCCCAACCGGGTGGGCCCGAAAGGGTGGCTTCAGCCCATCGCCGATGCGCTGAAGCTGATGATGAAGGAACTGATCATCCCGAGCAAATCCAACCGCTACCTGTTCCTGATCGCCCCCGTCCTGTCCCTGGCCCCGGCACTGGCCGCCTGGGCGGTCATCCCCTTTTCCGACACCCTGGTGCTGGCGGACATTGATGCCAGCCTGCTGTATGTGCTGGCCCTGACCTCAATGGGGGTATACGGCGTGATTGTGGCCGGCTGGGCATCCAACTCCAAATACGCTTTTTTGGGGGCCATGCGCTCCGCGGCCCAGATCGTGGCCTATGAAATCGCCATGGGCTTTGCACTGGTGGGCGTATTGATGGTGGCGGGCAGCCTCAATCTGCGGGAAATCGTGCTGCATCAGTCCGGGGGATTCTGGGAATGGTACTGGTTGCCATTGCTGCCCCTGTTTGTGGTGTACTTCATCTCCGGGGTTGCAGAAACCAACCGGGCCCCCTTTGACGTTGCCGAGGGGGAATCCGAAATCGTCGCCGGCTTCCACGTGGAATATTCCGGCATGGGATTTGCAGTTTTCTTCCTGGCCGAATACGCCAATATGCTGTTGATTGCGGCGCTCACCGTACTGATGTTCCTCGGCGGCTGGCTGCCCCCGGTGGAACTGGCCCCGTTTACCTGGTTGCCGGGACTGTTCTGGTTCGGGGCAAAAACGGCGGCGGTTGCGTTTTTGTTCCTGTGGTTCCGTGCCACCTTTCCCCGTTACCGATACGATCAAATCATGCGGCTGGGATGGAAAGTGCTGATCCCGGTGACCCTGGTGTGGATTGTGGTGATCGGCATCGGCAAATTCTATACTCCCTTTTCCTTTTTCTTCGGGTAAATGGAGAGTCCAGCCACACACAACAGGCCGCACACAACAGGTATTCAAAAATGGGTTTAGACTTTAGACAGCTTTACAAGACCTTTACGCTCAAGGAACTGAGAAAGGGCCTCGGTGTAACGGGACGGCAACTGTTCCGGAAAAAGACCACGATCATGTATCCGGAAGAGAAAACCCCCAAGTCCCCCCGGTTCCGCGGCCTGCACGCCCTGCGGCGGTATCCCAATGGAGAAGAGCGCTGTATCGCCTGTAAACTGTGCGAAGCGGTGTGCCCGGCCCTGGCCATTACCATCGATTCCGAGGAAAGGGAAGACGGAACCCGCCGGACCACCCGCTATGACATCGACCTGTTCAAGTGCGTGTACTGCGGATTTTGCGAAGAAGCCTGCCCGGTGGATTCCATCGTCATGACCGATATTCATGAGTTCCATATGGAGGAAAACCACGAGCGGATCATCAACAAGCAGCAACTGCTTGAGCTTGGCGACAAATACGAGCCTGAAATTGCCGCCGCCCGAAAACAGGATTCTGCCTACCGATGAGCGTCCTGCAACTCGCCTTCTATACCTTCAGCACCGTGCTGGTTTTTGCCGCCGCCATGGTGGTGACCATCCGCAATCCGGTGAAATCGGCCCTGTTCCTGGTACTGGCCTTTTTCAGCGCCGCCTGTATCTGGATCACCCTGGAGGCCGAATTCCTGGCCATTGTCCTGGTGCTGGTCTATGTCGGGGCCGTCATGGTGCTGTTCCTGTTTGTGGTCATGATGCTGGACATTGATCTTGCCCGGTTACAGGCCGGTTTTACCCGGTACCTGCCCCTGGGCAGCCTCATCGCGGTGCTGCTGGTCATTGAGATTGCCCTGGTCCTGTACGGCTCCTTTGGTTCGGACAGGTTCCACAACCCGCCGGCCCATGGTGTGGATTACAGCAACAGCAAGGCCCTGGGAGAACAGCTTTACACGCAGTACGTCTATGCCTTCGAGATCGCCGCATTCATATTGCTGGTGGCCATCATTGCGGCCATCGCATTGACCATGCGAAAACGGCCGAACACCAAATACAATACCCCGGGAAAGCAGGTCCAGGTCCGTCGTGAGGACCGCCTGCGAATCGTACCGATGAAATCGGAAAAACCCGCAGGCAGCGAGGGAGCGGAATCGTGATCCCGCTTTCCCACTACCTCATTCTCGGTGCCATCCTGTTTGCCATCAGCGTGGTGGGGATTTTCCTGAACCGCAAGAATGTCGTGATCCTGTTGATGTCCATTGAACTGCTGCTGCTTGCGGTGAACATCAATTTTGTGGCGTTTTCACACTTCCTGCAGGACATCGCCGGGCAGATTTTTGTATTCTTCATCCTCACGGTTGCGGCTGCCGAGGCGGCCATTGGCCTGGCCATCCTCATTGTCCTGTTCCGCAGCCGACGGACGATCAATGTCGACGAACTGGATTCTCTCAAGGGGTAACACCGGAGATGAACAATATCTATCTCGCCATTCCCCTGACCTGCCTGGCCGTGTCCGTCATCGCCGGCCTGTTCGGCAAGGTGATCGGACGAAGGGGAGCACACACCGTTACCATCGCCGGCGTGGCCATTGCCTTCGCCCTGTCCCTGTGGGTCTATGCGGATGTGCGCAACGGAAACCTGGCCAATGTCACCGTATACACCTGGGGCATCAGCGGCGGCATCCCGTTCCAGGTCGGATTTCTCATTGACCAGCTCAGTGCCACCATGATGGTCATCGTGACATTCGTGTCCCTGATGGTGCATGTATACACCATTGGCTACATGGCACAAGACCCCGGCTATCAGCGCTTTTTCTGTTACATCTCGCTGTTCACCTTCTCCATGCTGATGCTGGTCATGTCCAACAATTTTCTGCAGCTGTTTTTCGGCTGGGAAGCGGTGGGGCTGATGTCCTACCTGTTGATCGGTTTCTGGTTTGAACGGGAGACCGCGATTTTCGCCAACATGAAGGCGTTCCTGGTGAACCGAATCGGGGACTTTGGTTTCCTGCTCGGCATTGCGGCGGTCCTGTACCTGTTCGGGTCCCTGGATTACGCGGATGTGTTCAGCCATGCCGAGTCGGCAAGGACCGCGACGGTGATGTCCCCCTTCGGGGAATGGAGCTGGTTGACCGTGATCTGCCTGCTGCTGTTTGTAGGGGCCATGGGGAAATCCGCACAGGTCCCCCTGCATGTCTGGCTACCGGACTCCATGGAAGGCCCGACCCCGATTTCCGCCCTGATCCATGCCGCCACCATGGTGACCGCCGGGATATTCATGGTGGCAAGAATGTCGCCGATTTTTGAATTTTCGGAAACTGCCCTGTCGGTGGTGCTCATTATCGGCGCCACCACGGCGATCTTCATGGCCCTGGTCGGACTGGTTCAAAATGACATCAAGCGGGTGGTAGCCTATTCCACCCTTTCCCAACTCGGCTACATGACCGCCGCCCTCGGTGCGTCCGCATACGAGATTGCGATTTTTCACCTGGGAACCCATGCTTTCTTCAAGGCCCTGCTGTTTCTGGGAGCAGGTTCCGTGATTATCGGGCTTCACCATGAACAGGACATGCGCAAAATGGGGGGTCTTCGGACCATCATGCCAATCACCTACCTGACCTGCCTCATCGGTTCGCTGGCTCTGGCCGGAATCCCTCCCTTTGCAGGCTTTTTCTCCAAGGATGCCATTATTGAGGCCATCCGCCACAGCGAGGCCGTTGGAGCACAATATGCGTACTACGCGGTGCTCATCGGCGTGTTTGTCACCGCTTTTTATTCATTCCGGTTGCTGTTCATGACCTTTCACGGCAAAAGCCGCTCAGCGGAACATGTCAAACGCCACATTCATGAATCTCCCGGTGTCGTCACCGGGCCCCTGGTCTGCCTGGCGGTGCCTTCCATCATTGCGGGGTTCTGGTTTTTTGGTACGGTACTGAACGGTGAGTTCTTTGGCGGTTCGATCTTCGTCCTGGACCAGCATGATGTCACCGGGGAACTGGCGGCGGGCTACCAGGGGAAAACCGGCATCGCCCTGATCTTCTCCGCCATCGCCCATGGGGCCATCACCCCTCCTTTCTGGCTGGCGGTGGCGGGCATTGTCTTCGCCTGGTACTGCTACTGCAAAAATACCGGGTTGCCCGGGGAAATCGCCCGAACCTTTCGGCCACTGTACCGCATCCTCGACAATAAATACGGCTTCGACGTTTTTTATCAAACGGTCTTCGCCCGGACCACCGTTTTACTGGGGAAGGGACTGTACAAGAACGCGGATGCCGGGCTGATTGACGGGGCCCTGATCAACGGGACCGCCAACAGCATCGGAACCTTTTCCACCGTTTTGCGACAGGTCCAGACCGGTCTTACCTATCACTACGCCTTTGCAATGATCATCGGATTGTTCCTGCTGATCCTGTTTTTTGTATGGCTTTGACCCGGAAAAACCACCGTACGCAACCCCCCTACAGTGAGTAATGGAAAGTAATCTGCTCAGTCTGCTTATCTGGTCCCCCGTCATCGCCGGCATCCTGGTACTGGCCACCGGGGGAGACGAAAGAGCGGGCATGGCCCGCAAACTGGCGCTGGGGTTCTCGGTGGCCATTTTCCTGCTCAGCATCCCGCTGTATACCGGATTTGATCCCGCTACCCCGGCCATGCAGTTTACCGAGCATTACCGGTGGATCAGCGCGTTCAACATCCACTACACCCTGGGAGTAGATGGCATTTCCATGCCGCTGGTCCTGTTGACCACGCTGTTGACCGTGGTGGTGGTCATTGCCGGCTGGCAGGTGATTACCGACCGGGTCGCCCAGTACATGGCGGCCTTCCTCATCATGGAGGGTATCATGATCGGGGTGTTCTCCTCCCTGGACGCGGTACTCTTCTATGTCTTCTGGGAAGCCATGCTGATTCCGATGTTCCTGATTATCGGAATCTGGGGCGGACCCAACCGGATTTATGCCACCATCAAGTTTTTCCTGTACACACTGCTGGGGTCATTGTTGATGCTGGTGGCGATTTTATATCTCTACAACGTCAGCGGCGGCAGCTTCAGTATTCTTGACTACCATGCACTGCCCATCGCCCTGCCCCCCCAGATCCTGGTTTTCCTGGCGTTTTTCTGTGCATTTGCCGTCAAGGTGCCCATGTTTCCGGTCCACACCTGGTTGCCCGATGCCCATGTCGAAGCCCCCACCGGCGGCTCGGTCATCCTGGCAGCCATCATGTTGAAGATGGGGGGATACGGATTTATCCGCTTCAGCCTGCCCATTACCCCGGATGCCAGCCATGAACTGGCCTGGTTCGTCATCGCACTTTCCCTGATCGCTGTGGTGTATATCGCCCTGGTCGCCCTGGTGCAGCAGGACATGAAAAAGCTCATCGCCTACTCCTCCATTTCCCATATGGGATTTGTCACCCTGGGACTTTTCGTCTTCAATGCCCAGGGGGCCGAAGGGGCGATGATGCAAATGATTTCCCATGGATTCATATCCGGGGCCCTGTTCCTGTGTGTCGGGGTGCTGTATGACCGGCTGCATTCCCGTTTAATCGAAACCTATGGTGGCATTGCCACACCCATGCCGGTTTTTGCCGCCTTCATGGTGCTCTTTGCCATGGCCAATTCAGGCCTCCCCGGCACCTCCGGTTTTGTCGGGGAGTTCCTGGTCATTCTCGGCGCATTCCAGGCCAATCCCTGGTTTGCCATCCTGGCTGCGCTGACTTTGGTTTTCGGTGCCGCGTACACCTTGTGGATGATCAAGCGTGTGGTCTACGGCAAGGTGGCCAGCGATGCGGTGGCCGCTCTGGATGACCTGAATGGCCGGGAAATCCTGATGCTGTCCATCCTGGCACTGATGGTCCTGCTGGTGGGCCTGTGGCCCAACCCGTTTCTTGAAGTCATGCACGCTTCCATAGACAATCTGATACAGCATGTGGACATGTCCAAATGCCCCGTGACCTGCCGGTAACCAAGCCATGAATCTGCACACCCTACAAACAGCGCTGGCGGTTCCCGATCTGTTCCTTGCTGCCATGGCATCGGTCATTCTTGTCCTCGGACTGTTTGCTGACGAGAGGAGAAGCCATTACCTCTGTTACTGGCTCAGTGTGACAACGCTGGTTTCCACGGCGTTTCTGGTGGTGATGGATTTTTCCACTGAATCCGCGGTTGCATTCAATGGCCTGTTCGTGGATGACCCGATGTCGGACCTGTGCAAGATCGCTATCTGCCTCCTGTCCGCCGTGGTTTTCATTTACAGCCGGGAA
Organism: Candidatus Poriferihabitaceae bacterium; assembly: GCA_965214055.1. Taxonomy (GTDB): domain Bacteria; phylum Pseudomonadota; class Gammaproteobacteria; order Arenicellales; family Poriferihabitantaceae; genus WTGA01. Next base: position 1,728,448 of record OZ243931.1, on the reverse strand, counting down.
TACAACCAGCAAAGAGGCCTGTTCAAAAACGAATACTATGTGCTGGGTCTGTTTGCGGTGTGCGGAATGATGGTCATGAGTTCGGCCAACCACCTGCTAACCCTGTACCTGGGGCTGGAACTGATGTCCCTGTGCCTGTATGCCATGATTGCATTTTACCGGGATGACCAGCTGGCGGTGGAGTCCGCAATGAAATATTTTGTACTGGGTGCCCTGGCATCCAGCATCCTCCTGTACGGCATGTCGCTGTTGTACGGTCTGACCGGTTCCCTGTCGCTGCCGGACATTGGCGCCCGGCTCGCAGGGGTTGGACCCAATGACCTGTCCCTCGCTCTCGCTGTTGTGTTCGTGGTGGTGGCCCTGGCGTTCAAGCTCGGGGCCGTGCCCTTTCACATGTGGGTGCCGGATGTGTACCACGGAGCTCCCACCTCCACCACTGCGTTTATCGGTGCAGCACCCAAGATCGCGGCGTTTGTCATGGTTTTGAGGCTGCTCATCGGCGGACTGGAGGACCTGCACGGGCTGTGGCAGGACATGCTGATTATTCTCGCACTTCTTTCCGTGGCGGTGGGCAATATCATCGCCATCGCACAGAAGAACCTGAAGCGACTGCTTGCCTACTCCACCATTTCCCACATGGGTTTTTTCCTCTTTGGCATACTCAGCGGCACCGCAGCCGGTTACAGCGCATCGCTGTTTTATGTCCTGGTTTACGCGACGATGAGCTGTGCAGCCTTTGGGTTGATCCTGTACCTGTCCGGCAAGGATTTTGAATCAGACCGGCTAAGTGACCTGAAAGGACTGGGTCGGCGAAATCCGGGGATCGCGCTGATGGTGCTGGTGCTGATGTTTTCCATGGCGGGTGTCCCTCCCACGGCCGGATTTTTCGCCAAGCTGTCCGTGATCCAGGCACTGGTGGGGGCCGGCCTGACCTGGGTCGCGGTGGTCGCGGTCATTCTCGCGGTGATCGGTGCCTACTATTATTTGCGCATCATCAAACTGGTTTATTTCGATCCGCCGGAAACGGACACGGCGATTCACGGCGCCACGGACAACAAATACGTGCTGGCCGTAAACGTCCTCCTTATTGTCGCCATTTTACCCTGGATCGGAAATCTGATCAGCCTGTGCAACCAGGCCATTTCCCGGTTTGTCTATTGATCATGGCAATGGGTCGGGACCACACCCCGGATTGTCATGAAAACCACCCCATGCCGTAGCGTGCACATAACCAGATGAAAAAACCCAGTCTCGGCATCCTGTTCGGCGGCCGCTCCTGCGAACACGAGGTATCCGTCCGGTCGGCAAGTTCCATACTCAAGGCCATCGACCGAAACCAATACGATGTACACCTCATCGGTATCGACAAGAACGGTCGATGGCACCTTTCTGACGATCTCGAAAAAATCACGCATTCCGGTGCGGTGGAACCCTTTGCCGGGAACATGGTTGCCTCCACCGCCGTCTCCATGGCACTCCACCACCAGGGAAACCTGACCGGACCGGGCAAAGGAGACGATCCGGCAGAACGGAACCGTCCGGCCATCCCTGCACTGGATATCATTTTCCCGGTACTGCACGGTACATTCGGGGAGGATGGCACCCTCCAGGGCGTCCTGGAAATGGCGGGGATTCCCTATGTCGGGTGCGGCGTTGCCGCATCCGCCCTGGCCATGGACAAGGCCCTGTCGAAAAAAGTCTTCGAGGCAAACGGAATTCCCCAGGCCGGGTATGACGTTCTCACCATTTTTGACTGGAAGGAAAACCGGGATCTGGCCCTGTCCAAAACCGAAGACTCGCTGGGGTATCCCGTCTTCGTAAAACCCGCCAATCTCGGTTCCAGCGTCGGCATCAGCAAGGCGAAAAACCGGGGTGAGCTGGTCCGGGCCATTCAGACAGCTTTCGAATTCGACAACAAGATTGTCATGGAAGAATCCATGGAAAACTGCCTGGAAATTGAATGTTCGGTGCTGGGTAACCATCGGCCCGAAGCTTCCATACTCGGAGAGATCATCCCAGGTGCTGAATTCTACAACTACGAAACCAAGTATCTGGATGACAAATCCCAACTGGTCATCCCCGCCCCGCTGGATGGACCCACCACGGAACGCGTCCAGTCGCTGGCCATCGCGGCCTTCAAGGCCATCGACGGCAATGGGCTGGCACGCGTCGATTTCTTTGTGCACCGGGAAACCGGGGCCATTACACTGAACGAAGTCAATACCCTCCCCGGGTTCACTCCCATCAGCATGTATCCGAAATTATGGGCCGCCAGTGGCGTTCCCTACGCCGAACTCATTAACCGCCTGATCCAGCTGGCTTTTGAACACCACCATTCCAGGCAATCCATCAAGCGGAACTTTTAGGGAATAAAATGCCTGTTCACATCAATGATTGTACAGAAGTGGTGTCGATTTCCTGAACAGTCACCGAACGCTTCATCCGGGCTAAAATAACGCAACCATCCAAACCACGTCCCAGCCTTGTCCGCCAGCTCCCCACTCAGCGCGTTTCTGAAAAAACATCCGAACACCCGGTATCTTGATGTTTTCTACTGCGACCTGTCCTGCATCATCCGGGGCAAGCGGTATCCCATCGGGCAGGCGGAAAAAATATTCAATGCCGGGGCGATGACTCCAGGCTCCTGTTTCCTGCTGGCAGTCACCGGGGAATCCATGGACCCGGCGGGGATGGGATTCAGCGATGGCGACCCGGATGAAATCGGCAGACCCCTCCTCTCGACCCTGGCCCCTGCACCCTGGACCCAGGTGCCGGTGGCCCAGGTGATGCTGACTCTGGAAAGCCTCGACGGCACCCCTTTTTACTACGAGCCCCGGAATGTGCTGCGTCGTGTCCTCCATCGGTTCAATGACCTTGGCCTGCGCCCCGTGGTGGCCTTTGAACTGGAGTTTTACCTGATGGATGCCCAGCGCGACGAATCCGGAGAGATCCGCCCACCCCGGGGACCCCTGACCGGTCGGCGGACCGATGCCGCCCAGGTGTACAGCATGGAGGACGTGGAGGAGTTTGCCCTGTACCTGGACGAAGTCACCACCACCTGTGCCATGCAGGGGGTCACCACCGGCGCGATTTCCGGGGAATATGCCCCCGGCCAGTTTGAAATCAACCTGCAGCACAGCGATGATCCGCTGACAGCGGCGGATCAGTGTGTCATCTTCCGAAGAACGGTGCAGGGCATTGCCAGAAAACACCGGCTACAGGCCAGTTTTATGGCCAAACCCTATCCCCACCAGGCCGGAAGCGGATTGCACCTGCATATCAGCCTGCTGGACGACCGGGGAAACAACGCATTGGACGGCAAAGGCCCGTATGCCACCCCGGCCTGCGGCTCCCCGTTCCTTTTTCATGGCATTGGTGGACTCCGGGAAACCATGGGGGATTCCATGGCCATCTTTGCACCGAATGTGAATGCCTATCATCGGTTTGAGCCCAATAACTTCGTCCCGGTCACTCCCTGCTGGGGGTACGAGAATCGCAGCGTGGCGATGAGGGTTCCGAAAAGCCCGGGGAAGGCCCGTCGTATTGAACACCGCGTGGCCGGGGCCGATGCCAACCCCTACCTGACTCTGGCAACCCTGCTGGCCGCCATACACCACGGGATCCGCAACCGAATCAATCCCGGGGAACCCGCTACGGGGAATGCAGGGGAAACAGCGGACCCGGACCTCCCCCTGGATATCGAACGCGCCTTGACCCGCTGCCGGGAAAGTGCTTTTATGACGCAGTACCTGGGGGAGGACTACATCCGGGCCTACACCGAGTGCAAGCTGGGGGAATATCGCGCTTTCAGCCAATCCGGTGATTCCGGGACCCAGTGGTATTTGTGACCCATCCTTCCCGATTTGAAAGACTCCAACCCAAGCCATGAAAGATTCCCGATACGACATTTTATTTGAACCGGTCCGGATTGGACCGGTAACGGCCAGAAACCGCTTTTACCAGGTCCCCCACTGCAACGGGCTGGGTCACGTGTTTCCGAAAGGGGAAGCCTCCATGCGGGGCATGAAAGCGGAAGGCGGCTGGGCCGTGGTCTCCACCCAGGAAGTGGATATCCATCCCAGCACCGATGTCTCCCCCTACATCGAAGGCCGGTTGTGGGACCGGGAAGACATGAAGCGGTTGCAACTGATGGTGGATGCCGTACACGAACACGGGTCGCTGGCTGCCATCGAAATCACCCACAACGGACATGCCGGCACCAACCGGCACAGCCGGCTTCCATCCATGGCCGTGGCTGAAATGGTTATTGACGGCTACGACCCGGTGCAGAGCTATGCAATGACCAAAAAGGACATTGCCAATGTCCGGCGATGGCATCGGCGGGCGGCCCTGCGCTCCCGTGAGATGGGATTCGATATTGTCTATGTCTATGCCGCCCATGACCTGGCCCTGCCCTTTCATTTCATTTCCCCGAACCGCAATACCCGTACCGATGAATACGGCGGCAGCCTGGAAAACCGTGTGCGACTATTGCGTGAAATCCTGGAAGACACCAAAGAAGCCGTGGGGGACACCTGCGGGATTGCCCTGCGTTTCGCGGTGGACGAAATGATGGGCAACCAGGGCATTGTTGCGGAAAATGAAGGCCGGGAGGTGGTGGAGATGCTCGCTGAATACCCGGACATCTGGGACGTGAATATCAGTGACTGGCAACACGATTCCCAGACCTCCCGGTTTTCCGGGGAAGGCTACCAGGAATCCTACACGGCCTTTGTCAAGCAGGTCACCAACAAACCGGTGGTGGGGGTTGGCCGATTCACCTCCCCGGATACCATGGTTTCCCAGATCAAGCGGGGCATTCTGGATATGATTGGTGCCGCACGGCCCTCCATTGCCGACCCCTTCCTGCCGAAAAAAATTGAAGAAGGCAGGCTGGAGGATATTCGAGAATGCATCGGGTGCAATATCTGCGTATCCGGGGATATGACGATTTCACCCATCCGGTGTACCCAGAACCCGACCATGGCCGAAGAGTACCGAAGGGGATGGCACCCGGAGTCCATCGAGCCGAAGACCAGCAAGGATGCCGTGTTGATCATCGGTGCCGGCCCCGCCGGGCTGGAAGCGGCCATGTCCCTGGGCAGACGCGGGTACCCGGTGACCGTGGCGGATGCCGGAGAAAATCCCGGCGGCCGCGTCCTCCGGGAAAGCCGGTTGCCGGGACTGTCGGCCTGGAAACGGGTGGTGGATTACCGAATGACTCAAATCGAAAAACTCCCCCATGTGAACGTGCACCTGCAAAGCAGGCTGAGCAAGAAACAGATCCTGGAATTTGCCGATGGACTGGGAGTACAGCATGTCGTCTGTGCCACCGGCGCCAGCTGGGATGCCGGAGGCGTCGGCCGACAACATCGCCGGAATATCCCCCGCAGCCGGGATGCCCGGGTCATCACACCTGACGACGTGATGGCCGGCACGGCATCCTTCCACGGTGAGGTTGTGGTATATGATGACGACCATTACTATATGGGTGGCGTGATTGCGGAAGTCCTGGCCCGGCAAAATGCCGGGGTCACCCTGGTCACCCCCGCCGCCGATGTCTCAACCTGGACACACAATACCCTGGAACAGCACTATATCGAAAAACACCTACTGGACCTTGGTGTACGGATCATTGAAAAGCATGAACTGCAATCCATTTCCTCCGATACCGTCCTCATCGCGCATTGCGTGAGCGGAACAACACGGTCGCTGGATGCCGGCGCAGTGGCCATGGTCACCGCGCGACGACCCCGGGATTCCCTCTTTTTTGAACTGCAGGAGGACCGGGATGGCCTGGAAGCTGCTGGCATCCAATCCGTGTCCCGGATCGGCGATTGCCTGACCCCCGCCACCATTGCAGAGGCGGTCTACCAGGGGCATCTTTTCGCCAGGGAATTTGATCAGGAACCCGACCCGGACCAGGTGCCATACCGGCGCGAATACATGCAGATATGACCGAAAAACCCTGATCGGGCCCAGGACCGGACAACCCTCCATCGATGCAGCAACCCTTCAGGGTTTGTCCTGGTGGGCGATATAATCATGGATGGATATCGTGGGGGGCGGCAGCAATTCCGCCAGCCAGGATTCACCCCGTTCTTTCAAACGGCGCCGGGCTTCAACCAAAGCCTCCCCCGCCGAAGTGGATGAAATATTCAGGATGGAAGCGATTCCCGCCAGGGCTGCGGACTCACTCTCGACGTGGAGGCATCCCAAAAGCAGCGCCAGGCGTACCAGGTCCGTTCCAGCGGTATCGAGAGTTTCCCTGCCCAGTCGTCGGAAGGTCATCGCCGGTTTCGTCGCCCGGACAAACAGGAAATCTCCGATTTCCGCGTCACAGGAGGCCACCGCCGGTCGAAGAGACCCGATGGATGCCCCCAGCAGAGAGGTCAGCGTCCAACTGAACGTCAACGGCCCGACCACCGTGCCTACCTCGATTTTATCCCCGATATTGCATCCGATTTCCTGGGCAAACGCATTCGGGACCGCGCAGCCACTCCCCCTGACCAGGTTTTTCCTGACCTGGACCCGCCAATACCAGGTGCCGTCCCCATCCTGGTAGCAGGCCGCGGTATTGCCGATATCCGTGGAAACCCGGCGGTCACTCTCCTCACTTACTGTGACGACCCCATTGGCGTCTTTCTTGAACAACGGCGTGTGAATGTACGCCGCAACGGATTTTTTCCTGACTCCGTACACCCGGACCAGTTTTTCAACCAGCTGTGCATAGGGAACCTGGCCTCCACCCGCTTCCAGCTCCTGCAGGATCCCGTCCGCAATCCCCGTGTATTCCCTGTATCCCCGGGTCCGGGCCAGGACAAACTCATTCTGCCGGTTGATCCGCCAGCATCCCGGGTCGCTAATCAGACGCTGCCGGAAGCTGCGAATGCTGGTGACACCCAGCATTTTCCCCATCTCTTCCACAGGCATCGGCCGGTTGTGGTAACGCAACAGTATCCGTGCCTTGTCCGGGAGATTGCCAATAACATGGACATACCCTTCCTCCACCGGAATGAAATTTCCAAGGAATGCCATCCAGTCATCGTGAAACCTTTCGTGAAAACCAACCTGCATCAGTGTCTCATTGACCACCGCTGCCGTCACCACCCCACGGTCATTGACACGGTCCAGTAACGCTTCTCGCGTTGCCTGTTCAAGATTCCTTTCCGCGAGCAACCAGTCCCGGTGTCTGTAATACGGCCCTGCCAGCCAGAGCATCACGGCCTGTACAAACCCGGCCGCGAGAACCTCCATATCCTTCGCAGACCTGTCCAGGGCATCCTGGATCACCCGGTCCTTTGCCGGCACGCCGACACCCAGTTGCTCCCGCACGACCTGTGCCCGTCGAAATACCGGGCGGTACCGGGTGGTTTTCAACTGGTTCAGGGACCCCAGGGCATTTTTTTCCACTTGCCTGATCCGCTCCTTCGATACCCCATAGTGCCTTGCCAACCCTTTGAGATTGGTTCTGTCTTTGAAGCTGAGGATTCGTTTCAACAATATTTCCTGTGACCGGTCATTGATCCCTCCCAGTGCCCGGGCCATCAGTGCCGGAACCGAATATTCTCTGGCCAGGCCTCCGGCCAGGTCACTTGTCCCCACGTTCCCGATCAACACCCATTGCTGTTTGATCTCGGAAGGCCAGTCCTCCCCGGGGTCGGGCAATACCTCTTGCAATGTTTCCAGGTTCCGCTCACCCGCGGCATAGGCCGCCAGCATGCGCAGGGCGGAGTCTACCTGTTCGGGCAGTAAAGCCCCTGCCAGGGACAGTTGCCGGATTGGTTGATCGTCCGCGGCACTCACCGACAGGTATTCACCGGCGGCCTCGACGACGGACAGAAATTCGATGACACTGTAGTAACCCATCCGCGGCACAGACAAAACATCCCCAATGGTGAGAGGACGCCAGACCAATTGGTCCTGATGCTTGCGGACACAGGTGCGTCCACGAGTCGAGAGCGGCAGATATTGAATCTGCAAATTCAACGGTTCACCGGACATAACCGGCAAATGGGACAAGGGCGGCAATCGCGGTCCGACTTTCTTCACCAGATCCCGCAGACAATACTTGTCCACCGACTCCACCTCCTTCCACAAACGCTGATTCAGGGTTTCCAGCGTTGCCTGCTCGCCCAGTATTTCCTTGAGTGCAGGCGGGACGGACAGGTGTCCGATCTTGGCAACGATCACCCTGGGCAGCAGGGGGGTGGGTGCCTGGCCCCATGGCTTGATGTCGAATATTGTCACGGCAGAATCAGTGTGTCCGTTTTCGTGTCATACCCTGTGTTGTCCGTCCGGTTATTTCCCTCCCGGGTTTTTCGCTGCCAGAAGTTCTCGGGGAGACCTCGATCAATCAGGGTCTGGGGGATCGAAGTGCTGTTTCGATATTTTATTGGAAAAACAGGACAATATGGTTAGTATTATTCAGGTATTGCGCGCATATCCCCTGAAAATCCGGTCTTTTCCGATTCTCCTCTCCCCTGATTTGCCTGGCAAGACACCCCTTCCTCCGATTTGGAGATGGCCTGATGGCATCCCGGCTTGCACTGGAACCGGACAGAAAACACGGAACAAAATGCTCCAACCCGGCCGTTACCCCGCCCCGTAGTCATACGGAAAACCCGTAATAGGGGAAATGTTATGCAGGTCTGGTCCAATGACCGCTTTTCATCGACTCCGCACCGGGTGATCAATCGCGGGGAAATGACCGTTGCTCCATCCCATGGTCCGTCTCCGGCCGCTGCACCCGATCTCGGAGTCGTTTATGTATGGAGAATACCAGCTTGACCGATGGCGCCGGACCTTCCCCATTGCAGGAATTCCCCAAACAATCACGGAGCAGGTTTGCCAGGGGATGGGCGGCAAGTAACTGTACTGGCAGAAACTCAGAACAAGTCATCATGGTGGCAGGATAAGCCGGGTGGACAATGACCCAAAAGACGATGCAGCAAACGTACTCCGCCTCCATCCAGCAGTCAGGACCATCCCCCGATTGGAAGGATTTCCGCGCGATGGATGTCCCTGCCTTTCAGGCACCCCTCCTGTGAAGGCAGTGAAATGAAGGGTAAAAAGCGACCATTCATTGTGTATCAAAGCGGAGGATTCCATGCAAGGAAAATTTTGCCTTCCCCCTGTGCGGTTGATACAATGCACTGGATTCGAGTCATACGACCTGTAGAGGTTGGTGTTTTTTTGTATCTGGAGGGATTGACGATGAGTTGGAAGCGATGGGTGTGTACGGTACTGGCGGCGGTTGTAAAAGAAGTTTGCAATCGGGGATTGACAAGGGGAATAGAGGTTCCTAAAATGAGCCGGATCGCCGGATCGCCGGATCGCCGGATCGCCGGATCGCCGGATCGCCGGATCGCCGGATCGCCGGATCGCCGGATCGCCGGATCGCCCAACCTGCGTCTTCATGGTGCGCCGCCTAGGGCGCTCCGAGGAACGATTGCCATATTGTTGCTGGGGGCATGGCTTGTCCCCATGCAATCTCATGCTCAGACTCCAGGCGTAACGATCTCCAGCCCGGTTGCTGCCGAGGGGCACAGCACCGCCCAGCCAGTCGAAGGCTCGTCTGACAAATACAATTACTGTGCGCGCCTGAACGCAGCCCCAAGCGATGATGTCGTCATAACGGCGACACCGAGTCCGCCGATAGTCGATATCGACCCGATTACCTTCACACCGGGAAATTGGTCCGAGAAGCAATGCTTCAACGTGACCCCGGCCGCAAGTGCCGACAACGACATCGATGAACCGGATCGCGTGGTAAACATAAGTCATAAAGTTACATCCTCCGATTCAAACTACGGCAATAGCCTCAACGGTGGGCAATACAATGTGAAATTGCGTGATGATGACAAGACACTGGTTTACGTGAAGCCTGCCAACCCGGGACCGCTTGGACCGATTACGGAAGGCAATTCGGACGAAAAGATCGAATTTGTCGTGTCGTTGGGCCGGCCATTGGTGGCTGGTGAGATTGCGGTGGCCATTTTGGGAATTGGCCCATGGGTCTTCGGCGCCTTGGGTGAGGGCCTTGAGACCGATGACTACACCATGGCACTCAAGAGTTGTCAGGGTTGCCGCCTGCAAGATGCCGACCAACCGTACTCATTTGTCATCTTCTCCGGTGCAGGTGCGCAATCGGCCACTCTCGAAATCACGGCAAACGACGACGTGATCTCCGAGGGTGCGGAAAAAATCTCGGTCGGGTCCGGTTTGCAGTGGCAGTACGACAACCTTTCCAGCCCCACGAACGTCGGCGGCGGCGTCGGTCCGGCCGAACCGTTCAAGGTGCTGAGCACGAACATTCTTGACACTGACGGCGACACGCCCAGCGTGAGGATCTTCCCGAAACGGCGGCTCACCGTGGTAGGCGAGGGCAAGCCGGCGGTGCTGACCGTGCAATTGTCTGAACCGCTGGATAAATCGGCGGAATTTACGGTGAAGACATGGGGTGGCGAAGCCGAACCCGGCGTCGACTACGAATCCGGCCCTTGGACCGTGACCATTCCGGCCGGCGCGACAAGCAAGAGTTTCACCATTCGAACAATTTCGGACAGCGAGTATGAAGGCTCCCAGGAGTGGGGTCCTGAGTTGGCCCGCGAATCGTTCCGTGTCTGGCTCCCCCTCGAAGACCTGCCGACGGGCGTCAGTGCCGCAATTCCCTACGATCACCGTATTCATATCGTGGACGATGACGTTCCTGTCATCAAGAAACCCTGGTGTGTCTCGGTCGAGCTGTACCAGACCGTGGAGGGCTATATCCGTTCCAGCCAGAAGAACGGCATGCAGCAGGGCGTCACGGAGTGGACTGCGGTACGGAACGCCTTTGACGGGCAGGGCACCTTTTCCGCGGCCCAGGCGCGAGAGAAGGAAAAGAGCTTGTCGGACTGGAAACCGGTGGCCGAAGCGTTGGAGTGCATGGAAACTCCGATACCAGACTCGGTGCTGAGTCTATCCGCCGGATCTGCCGTGTACGAGGGTGAGAATGCGGAATTCACGTTCACGGCCGACCCTGCCCCTGTGGCCGGCCTGACGGTCAACGTGACCATCGCCCAGAGCGGCGATTACCTTGACGCGCCTGGCGCGGGCAGCCGGACGGTGACCTTCGCCGCCGGTGCAACCACCGCCACCCTTGCCCTTGCCACACTTGACGACGATACGGACGAGCCCGACGGTTCGGTCAGTGTCACCCTTGGATCGGGCACAGGCTATACCGCGGCCAACGGACAAGAGAGCGGCTCGATCACAATCTCGGACGACGACCCCTGGTCGTTGATCAGCGTTGCCGGTGGCAGTGCCATCACCGAGGGCAGCATCGCCCGTTTCACGCTGACCGCGACGCCTGCACCGCAGGGAACGCTCACGGTGAATGTGAACATTGCCGACAGCGGTGCGTTCGCGTCAAGCGGCGCAGCCGGTGCGCGACAGGTAACCATCGGCACGACCGGCACGGCGACGTTCGATGTCGCCACGGACGACGACGATACGGACGAGCCCGACGGCGCGATCGGCGTGGCTATCTTCCCAGGTCGAGGCTACACGCCCTCCGAAACCCACGGCGCGATTTCGATTGCCGTGAGTGACGATGACGGTCCGACCACCGCGGTAGCGGTTGCCAAGAAGGACGCCGTCCCGACCGTCTGCGTGTCAGCCGCACTGCTGGCCGATGTCCAGGAGTATGCGGGGGAGACCGGGCATGGCTCGGTCCATGTCGAGCGCTGGAGCCGGGTGCTTGCCGCCTTCGGGGAGAGCAACAGCTACGGCAACAACCCGATGACCGCGAGCGAGGCGCAGACCTACGCCGACAGGGGCTGGACCCGCTGGGTGCCGGTGGTAACCGCGCTCGAATGCCTGGAGAACCCGCCGCAGGAGGAAGAGGAAGCGCAGGCCGATGAAAAGCCGGTAACACCCGCCACCCCCGAGCTCAGCCTCTCGGCAGGGTCCGCCGTGGACGAGGGCGGCAATGCCGCCTTCACCATCACCGCCGACCCGGCGCCGCAGTCCGACCTGACGATTGCCTGGACCGTCGCCCAGAATGGCGAGTACCTGGATGCACCCGGAGTGGGAAACCGTACGGTGGTGCTGACAGCCGGGGACACCAGCACCGATCTCCCGGTGGCCACGGTGGATGATGATGCCAACGAGGCCGATGGATCCATCTCCGTCACCCTCAATACGGACACTGACTATACCGTGGCCACGGGCCAGGGCAGCGCCTCGGTGACGGTGCGCGACAATGACGCCCCGGTGGTGAGCATCACCGCCGGCGCCGGGGTGACGGAAGGCACCCCGGCCTCGTTCACGGTCTCGGCCAGTCCGGTGCCGGCGGCTCCGCTTGACGTGGCACTGACCATCGACCAGAGCGGAGACTTCACCGCCTCAACCGAGACCGGATCGAAGACGGTCACCGTCCCGGTCACGGGCAGCACAACCTTCGAGGTCACCACGGTGGACGACGGCGTGGACGAGCCGGACGGCTCGATCACAGCAAGCGTGGATGCCGGCACGGGCTACACGCTCGGCACGACGGTCCACACGCTCACCATTGCTGACAACGACGACCCCGTCACGCCGACGGCTTGCGTGTCGGCGCAGTTGTTGAGCGACGTCCAGGGCTATGCGGGCGAGAACCGGCCGAACTCGCCGGACCATGTCGAGCGCTGGAGCCGGGTGCTCGCCGCCTTCGGGGAGAGCAACAGCTACGACAACAACCCGATGACCGCGAGCGAGGCGCAGACCCAGGCCGACAGGGGCTTGGCCCGCTGGGTGCCGGTGGTGACCGCGCTCGAATGCCTCGAGGGCACGCCGCCGCCGATTGTCCCCCAAGTCACGGTGCAGGGCGGCAGCGCCGTCACCGAGGGCGGCAATGCGGTGTTCACCGTCAGCGCGAGCTCAAGTCCCGCGGCGGCCCTCACGGTGACGCTCACCGTTGCCGATGACGCGAGCAGCGACTTCCTGAGCGCCAGCGACCAGGGGAAGAAGACGGTCAGCATCGCCGCCGGCCAGACCTCCGCTACCCTGACGGTCCCGACGCAAAACGACAGCACCGACGAGGCCGACGGCAGCGTGACGGCCACTGTCGCAAGCGGTACCGGCTACACTGTCGGGAGCCCCTCCACCGCCACGGTGGCAGTGAGTGACAACGACCCGACGCCGCAAAGTACACCCGTCGTGCGCATCGCCGCGGGCGCCGGCGTCACCGAAGGGGCCAACGCGCAGTTCACGCTCACCGCGTCGCCGACGCCGACCGCGTCCATCACCGTCAACGTCGCCGTCACGCAGAGCGGCGACTTCGCGACGAGTGGACAAGCCGGGACGCGCAGCGTCACCATTGGGTCGAGCGGCACCGCGACGCTCACCGTCGCCACCGACGACGACAGCACTGACGAGACGAACGGCAGCATCACCGCCACCGTGCAGACAGGCACCGGGTACACCGCGCACGCGACGCAAAACGCCGTCGCGGTGACGGTGCGCGACAATGACGCCCCGGTGGTGAGCATCACCGCCGGCAGCGGGGTCACGGAAGGCACCCCGGCCTCGTTCACGGTCTCGGCCAGTCCGGTGCCGGCAATACCGCTTGACGTGACACTGACCATTGGCCACAGCGGCGATGTTGCCGCCTCAAGCGAGACCGGATCCAGAACACTCACCGTCCCGGTTTCCGGCAGCGTGACCTTCGAGGTCACCACGGTGGATGATGCGGTGGAAGAGCCAGCTGGCACCCTCACCGCCACCGTCGGGGCCGGTACCGGTTATACGGTGGCAGCCGCACCGGACAATGCGGCCACGGTGGCAGTGTCCGACAACGATGCGGCATCATCGGGTCCGACAATCTCGATTGCCGATGCCGCGTTCAGCGAGAACGAACGCTATGGCTACTTCACGGTGACCTTGAGCGAGAAGACGGACCACGACGTCCGCTTCGCCTACGCGACACACGACTCGACACCGGTCTCGGCAACGGCGAACGCGGATTATGTCGAGATCCCGCGCGCGTGGAAGATCGGAAGCCGGATCAAGGCCGGTAAGACGCAGGCACGGTTCTGGATCCCGATTCGCAACGACAGCCACGACGAGGATCCGGAGACGTTCGAGGTCGAGATCTTCGACGCGTTCATGTACCGCTCGGGCAAGAAGGTGCTGGTGTCGATTGCGGACGGGGTTGCGGTGGGCACGATCACCAACTCCGACCCCATGCCCGCGGCATGGCTAGCGCGGTTCGGCCGTGCCACGGCCGAGCAGGCCCTGGACGGCATTTCCGGGCGCATCGCGGCTTCACGAACCGCCGGGATGCGCGGCACCATCGCCGGACAGGCGATCAACTTCGATTCCGGACCGGGGTCCGGGGAAGACCCTGATGGATCGGCGGCGAATGGGAATGCTGCCCCGGGCAGCCTTGCCGACAATGACCTGTTCGCACAGTCCAATGTCGTCCGCGCCTTCGATACCGGCAGGGGTGGAATCGGCCACGACGCACATGGCTTCGACCCGGATCGTTTCGCAGACGGCGATGCACAGTCCTGGTCCATGACGACCCGTGAAGCCTTGCTCGGCAGCAGCTTCACGGCAACCGGGGAGAAGGATGCCATGGGCGGCAGCCTCGCCTTCTGGGGCCGGGCGGCGCAGTCAAGCTTCGACGGACAGGAGGGAACCTTCTCCCTCGACGGCGAGACCACCACCACCATGCTCGGCGCCGACTATGCCCGGGACAACTGGCTGGTCGGCATGGCGCTGATGCAGGGCAGCGGCAAGGGCAAGTATGCCGATACCGACGTCATGCCCCGCCCGGCTTCCCAGACCTGCCCCGAGGAAGTGGAGAAAGTGAATAACGCCCTGTGCAGCGGTACCGTGCGCGATGGCGACGGCAAGATTGAGGCCTCAATGACCGCGGCGGTGCCCTATGCCTCCATCCAGGCATCGGAGCGACTGAAGCTCTGGGGTGCCCTGGGGTATGGCACCGGGGAGGTGACGCTGAAGCCGGATGCGGGTACGGATGAGAAGAAGGAATCCTACAAGTCCGATATCTCCTGGAACATGATGGCGGTGGGAGGACGTCAGGAGTTGCTGTCTTCCCCACAGAACGGCCCGACACTGGACCTGACCGGGGATGCCCTGTGGGCGCGGACGGAATCGGACAGGACAAACGCCCTGGCGGCATCGGATTCCGATGTGACCCGGTTGCGTCTGGGTCTTGAAGGCAGCTGGCGCATTGCCACCGAAGGCGACGGCAGTATCACGCCCAAGCTCGAAGTTGGCGTCCGCCAGGACGGCGGGGATGCGGAGACCGGGTCCGGGATGGAGCTGGGCGCCGGCATCGCCTGGAGCGATCCCGGTGCGGGCCTGAGCCTGGACCTTTCCGGTCGTACCCTGGTTACCCATACCGAGGAGGACCTGGAGAACGAGGGCTTTTCGGTCTCGTTCCACTATGATCCGAAACCGGCCTCGGCACGGGGGCTGGAGCTTTCCCTGCGCCAGGAGATCGGTGGACCGTCCACGGGAGGACTCGATGCGCTGTTTGCTTCCGAGCCCTTGAGCGAACGTCCGGACAGCGACGAAGAGAGCCGTTTGAAGCTGGAAGCCGCCTATGGCTTCCCGGTCTTCTCGGGGCAGTACATCAGCACTCCGGGGGTCTCCCTTGTCCGCGGCAGTGCAAGCCGTGACTACAGCCTTGGCTGGCACTTTACACCGGCGAAGAGCACGATCGGGATTTCTTTCGGGATCAAGGCGACCCGGCGGGAGAGTGAGGGGGCTGACCCGGAGCATGCCGTGGGAGTTGAGGCCTCCGTGCACTGGTAGTGCCACGCCGGGACCCGGGAGGCGGCTCGGTGTCCCGGTGCTGATGGCTGCAGTCCCGCTTTGTGGCTTTATGGGGCCATTTCCGTCGGTCACGTCGGACTCAACCTGACGTGCGGACGGCGTCTGGGTGTTGTCCGGGGTCTTCCCCCGGACTTACCCGTGCCGTTGCGCCTGCCTCTTTATGGCGTTGCACCAGACCCCTGCTCTGGCGGACACTCGGACCCGGTGCTGAGCTTCCCGTTTGCGTTGACAGGCAAATAAATGTGTGATCAATCAGAGCTCGTCTATTCTTTCACCCGAACGCGGGTAAAAATCAAAATATACTCCTTAAACATAAACAATCGATTGCGTCGCTGGCCAGTGATTTCTTTCAATATCCCATATTTAACAAAATCGTTGATCAAGGCCGAAGCTGTATTGGGGTTTATTTTCAGCAGGGCAGTGACGCTTTTTACACTGACAACCGGGATACGATAGAGGTGCTTGACCACCGTTTGTGCATTGCCCTGCCGGCGAACACTGAAGTGAGGCAATATCTGTTCCTCCAACCGGGATTTCAGTTGCAGAATATCCTTGAACACCTGAATTGAATGGTGAGCGGTTTCGGCCATTCCATGCAGGAAAAAGATGAGCCATTGTTTTAGTTGACCCGCCTCACGTACCCCCGTCAAATGATCCACATACTGGGTTTTGTGACGCTCAAAGTAATCGGACAAATACAGCGCTGGTTTATGCAACAAACCAAAATTGGCCAGATACAGAGCAATCATTAGCCGTCCCAACCGGCCATTACCATCCAAAAAGGGGTGAATAGTTTCAAACTGGTAATGGGCAATGGCAATTTTAATCAGGTGTGGGGTTTGCAATGACTCATTGTGCAAAAACTTCTCCAGATCACTCATCAGCTCAATAACCTCTTCATGATGCGGAGGAACAAAAACAGCATTTTTCAAACTGACGCCAATCCAGTTTTGGCTGACTCGAAATTCCCCCGGCTGTTTGCCTTCTCCACGAACACCCTGCATTAAAATGCGGTGGGTATTTCTTAACAGTCGATTGGATAAGGGAATATGTTCAAGCTGCGCGATAGCTCCATTAATTGCTACAATATAGTTTTGTACTTCCTGCCAGTCATCACGTTTTTCGGGTTCGATATCCTGAATCTCCAATAGGGCTTCTTCCATATTGGTGCGCGTGCCTTCGATGCGGCTGGATTGGGTCGCTTCTTTGGTAATGTGCATACTGATAAAGAAATCGATATCAGGGACAAGCTGAGAAAAAGCATTGAGTTCACCCAATGCCCTGTCGGCCTCACTAAGCAGTTCCTGAACCTGGCCATCAGTAAAATACCATGCGTGATTTATGGTAGTAGGCGAGAAACTTTTATATTGATATTGCTCTCGGTACTGTCCGGGCTTAAAGTGGTTAATGTCCATTTAATGTCAAATTACCCCTAATATTTCGATATATAAAAAACACTATGTCAAAATCTAAAACAATCTGACTTTTATGTCAAATACCTGTTAACTTTATGATATAAAAAATATCTTATGTCAGAACCCAACCATTACGAGCCAACCAAGCCATATCAGAAAATTGGTGAAAAATGATTTCCCACCGAAATAGACTTGAGTACTTTCACTATATCTGCGATTTTCACCGAATGCTGAAATCAAATAAAACAGTGAAACCAATGGAGAGTACCGTACTGGACGCGGCATTGGACGCAGTCCCGGCCCTGCTTGAGCATATCCCGAATATACAGATCATCGGAGTTCACCCGTGCAGTCCCGGGTCGGACCGCGGGCAAAGCGGGGGATGGACAGGTGATCTTTCCATCTGCGTGGAAAGCACCCTCTGGGCAACGCTATTGCATCAAACAACTGGGCCGGCCAGAGGCAATCGCTGTGATCATGGTGCTGACAAAAAGCTCTCCATCAATATCGTTTTTGATGTGATTGATGTCCTGTGTGATCCGGGTTTCGATGGAGGTTGCCCCCGCTGACACAGCCATTCCATGGGCCTCATCCCTGGCGATGGCGATGGCCTGGTCAATGGCTTTCTCCAGGTGTTCAAATTTCATGGGTTTCTCCTTGTGGAACAGATAGAACACCCCGAATTCGGGTTGCGTGACCGTGACATGGGCAATCTGCACAACAGCTCCCATAACGGCACCCACTGCATTGGCGGTGTCGGCATGCTCCGGAAGATGGAGTTCAACCCCCAGTTGCCTGGCCACTTCGGGGAAATAGTCCCCAGCAGGTCCACCCACCCCGATAATCGGGTAATTCCGGGCAAAGGCCAGTTCAAACAGGGGCAGGACTTTCTCCGAATCGTCCGGTTGGAGGATAATGTCCGCAAGCAACTGGGTCACGCTCCTTGACCGGGAATCCACCAGTTTTCCATGCTGGTTCAGTCCGGCTTCAATCAGTTTCTGGCTGATGTTCCGGGTTACCAGTGCAAAAACCTCTCTGCATGGAGCCACGGCATCCCCCAGTTCCCAGTTCCCGCATCCGTACAGGTTGCGCATCTGTCGTGCCCAGATTTTCGCTCCGATTTCTGCCGCCACGCCATCCCAGTGGTCGCTCATGCCCAGAACATGTGTCGCATCCGAAGGAGTGAACCCACTGTAGATCACAAGCCCTAGCCGCTCCATCCTGGCAATGGCACGAAGCCGGGGGCGATTGTCCACCAGTGCCTCCAGCTCCACGGGACCGCGTTGCAGACATTCCCACACTTCCCGTTCGATTTCACTGAGCTGGTGGATCAATACCTCGTTTTTCTGCAGCCGCAGGGCAAATTTATTGTTTCTGGGACTCGGTGGACCGCTCCACTGGCGCCGCAGTGCAGGCAATACTTCCGGGAACTGGCTGGCAAGCAAACTGATCGGCACGACCCGCCGTTGGGAAATGTCGAGTCTCGCCCTGAAACGGACCTCACTGTCCCCTCCAAGTCCAATGGAAAAAACCCGGATCGCCTCAACCATGGGCTGCCAGTCGCCGATCCGGGCGCCATCTTCACACAATTCGGGCTGACCATCCGTGATGATGGCGATATCCGTGGTCGTCCCCCCAATATCCACCACGATCCCGTTTTTCTGTCCACTCAGTGCACAGGCCCCGATGACACTGGCCGCGGGCCCGGACAACACCGTTGCCACCGGCTGCAACAGGGCTGTTTCCGCATTGACCAGGGAACCATCTCCCTTGACGATCATCAGGGGCGCGGAAATACCTTTCCGGTCCAGGATGCACTCCACCGAATTGATCAGGGCCTGGATATACAGGATCATCCGGGCATTGAGCGCCGCGGTCAGCGCCCGGCGGGGGGCACCGAGGCTCGACGCAAGTTCATGCCCGCAGGCCACCGGCTTGCCCGTCAACCCGATGACCAGGGATCTCAGTGCCTTTTCATGAGCGGAATTGCGTGTGCCAAACATCCCGGAAATCGCGTAGGCCGAGACCTGGCTGTTTTGTCCGGCAATCACTTCTTCCGCCCGGTCCAGGTCCAATGGCACCAGTTCATCCCCCGTCGCATTGTGGCCACCGTCCAGCAATGTGATGAAGTCCCGTTCCATGATTTTGGTCAGCCCACTCTTTTCCACCTGGGGCTCACTGTAGCCCGGCAACAGCACCGCCACCGGCGCACCCCGGCCCTCAACCACTGAATTCGTGGACAGCGTGGTGGACAGTGCCACCAGGTTGACCTTGTCCAGGAGGGCCTGGGGCAAGGAGGAAATGGCACTGGCAATGCCGAGAGTCAGGTCAAAGCTCGTGGTCAGGCTCTTATTCTTGGCGATGACGGATTGCCGTTCATCGACAATCACCGCGTCAGTGTAGGTCCCTCCGGTATCAATACCCAGTTGACAAGACATGAAAATACAGGACTTCCGATTTGAAAAGACGCGATTCTACTTCAATTTTTCCGATGAAATATCCATCCTGAGCCAATCGGGAATAAAATCCGGATAAATCCGGTTAATTTTCGAACCTTCGGACCAGTTTCGCAAAGTATTGATCGGTGTGAAAACGCGCATGCTCCGCCCGATACCGGAATACACTGCCTTCAGGGCAGGCCGCCCTGGCCAGACAGGTTTCCTGTCGGCAGGGGGATTCCCGGTTCGATTTCAAATGCCCATAACAGGATTCGACATCATATTCCGTACCCGTAAACGCCTCAACGGGGCAGACCTGCAAACAGGGTTGTTCGACACAGTTGGCACAGATGTCCTGTTCTGCCGCCGGTTCCCGGCAAAACTCGGGTATCCGGTCTCTCAGGGCCAGCGCAAACCGGTAGGCATGCCACAATCCATATTCGGGATGGATCAGCATCCCCAGCCTGGAAGACTTCAGTGATTCCGATTTTTTTGCCCATTCCAGGAACGGTTGATACGGCGGTCCGCCGAAAGGGAAGAGCGCCCTGCCGGAAAAATGTTCCGCCAGTTCCCGGCCCACTCCTGCACTCCAGCGGTCCAGGGGATGCGGCCGACCATCCGAATACTCCGGAGAGCGGGAAAAACATTCCCACAGGGAGGAGCCCGCATTGCCCAGCAACACCAGCGATCCCGCGGGGACGCCGTCGGCAATTTCAGGAATATCGTCATGATGGCGACTGTTGAACCCGCCCCGGACCACCAGGCCATAGCCCCCGGCAAATTCAACTATTTCATCCAGCCCCGTCGTCGTGTGCATCCGCGGTATCCAGCCATTGCCACCAGTTACTGTACCGCGCTAGTGTATCAATATTTCCCGCCTGGTACCTGCCGGATTGACCCATACTGCTTTACAGTTGCCGTCGCTGAAGGTACATTTCAGGCAATCGCTGTCCCCACAGACTCGCCATGCAGAACGTACAAGTCAAGCCTTTTGCGGAGCTCCAGGTAACCCCGGATGGAAACCTGCTGAAGGTGACCTGGCCGGACCGGTCATCCAGTCGATTTCATGCCATCTGGCTCCGGGACAATGGCCAGGATGAAAAGACCAGGGACCCGTCAAACCGGCAAAAACTGGTCAGGCTGCAGGAACTTCCCGCCGGAACATCCATTCGGTCGGCAGCCCTGGATGGCAACGGCCGACTGGACCTGGTGTTCGCTCCCGACCATCGACATACCCATATTGACCTGGAGTGGCTGTGGAACCACCGGTATGACCAGCGCCGCACCCGGGCCCTGGTTCCAGGCAACATGACGACCTGGGATTCCGGGATTTTCCACCGGATTCCCGTGCTGGAGTATGACGAAGTCAACGCCAACCCGGCCAGATTGCTGCAATGGCTGGAAATCATTGACCGTTTTGGCGTTGCGGTGATGACCGGGCTGCCACCAAGAAAGGCGGCCATTTTGGATGCCATTGCCCTGTTTGGATTTGTCCGGGAAACCAACTACGGAAAATATTTTGAGGTTCGTTCGGAAATCCACCCTGCAAACCTTGCCAACACAGCGAAAGGACTGCAGCCCCATACGGACAATCCCTACCGGGACCCTGTCCCCGGACTGCAGTTCCTTGGCTGTATTGAGAACCGGGCAGAAGGGGGCGAGTCCGTGGTCATCGACGGTTTCAGG
Source organism: Candidatus Poriferihabitaceae bacterium (assembly GCA_965214055.1). GTDB lineage: Bacteria > Pseudomonadota > Gammaproteobacteria > Arenicellales > Poriferihabitantaceae > WTGA01. The sequence goes on along the minus strand of OZ243931.1, from coordinate 1,707,078 downwards.
GCTGCAGAAATGCTGGAGCGCGAATCCCCGGACGGTTTCCGGCTTCTTGCACGCTATGATGCGCAGTTCGAATTCAGGGGGACGGGGGACGTCCATCTGCAGGCGGCACACCCCATGATCGAATGCTCCGGGGATGGACAGCTGACCTGCATCCGTTTCAACAACCGGTCCTGCGACGCCTTGACGACGGTTCCGTTCGAGAAAATGACGGCGTACTATGCCGCCTATCGCAGATTTGGCGAGCTGGTGGAATCCGGGGAGCTCCAGGGAATTTTAAAGCTGGAGCCCGGCGATCTCCTGGTGACGGACAACACACGGGTATTGCATGGCAGGACGGCATACCACGGGGAGGGGAGCCGGTGGCTACAGGGGGCCTACGCCGACAAGGATTCCCTGAAAAGCCGGATTCGCACCCTGAAACAAGAGGCAGACCTTGGCTCCTCCTGAAGTTGACAAAGGAAACATCATCGAATACCTGGGGGATATTTTTCTCCGCAGGGGGGCGGATTCCTACCTTGGTGAAGAGGTCAGCATGGCTGAACACATGCTGCAAACGGCACTGAATGCGGAACAGGCCGGAGAATCCAAGGCGATGATCACCGCGGCCCTGTTGCACGATATCGGGCACTACGTGGGAGAATTTCCTGAAAACTATATCGACCTTGGCCTGGACAACCACCATGAAACCCTGGGTGCCGCGATACTGGAAAAATTCTTTCCCGGGGAGGTCACGGAACCTGTTCGGTGGCATGTCGAGGCCAAACGATACTTGTGTGCGGTAGACCCGGCATACCTTGGCATGCTCTCTTCGGCTTCGGTGAAAACCCTGGCACTGCAGGGCGGCCCCCTGGATGCCGGCCAGGTGGCCGCGTTTGAGCAAAACGTCCACCTGGAATCCATCCTCCGCCTCCGGCAATACGATGACCGGGGCAAAACCCCCGGGGTACACACACCACAGATCGGCTATTACCTGGAATTTGCCCGGGAAGTCCTGAAATAGGAAGGGGTCCGCCTGTCCCGGAACGGGATATTCTCAACCCCACGCCCTCAACTCCACGCTCTCGACTCCACGCTAGCGCAGTTGGCCGTACAGGTGAATGCGGTTGATATCGTTCAGCAATGCATAAAAGGGCAACACCTGCCTGAGCCGGCGAACCAGGGGTACGTATTCCAGCTCTTTTTCAGCAAACCGGTGGGTTCCATTGCCGATATCCTGTTTCAGTGACTTGAGATAATCGGCGATCTGCTGGCAATGCGGAGCCAAATCCCCCAGTTCATCATCCATCTCCTCGTCCACGCATAGCACCATTTCCTCCAGCTCGAAAATCGCTTCATCCAGCAGTTTCAGAAATTCCGGAATGTTGTCTGCAAAATACATGAACGGTTCCTGGTCAAATCATCCGGTGGGTTCCGGGGGCACCGCACCGTGCCCTGTCCGGCGGCTCACCGGGAGTTTCAGGCCTTGGGCAGGGTCACCCCTGTCTGCCCCTGGTACTTTCCGCCCCGGTCCCGGTAGGAAACCTCGCACTCTTCGTCTGACTGGAAGAAAATCACCTGGGCCACCCCTTCATTCGCGTAGATCTTGGCGGGCAAAGGGGTGGTGTTGGAAAACTCAAGGGTTACGAACCCTTCCCACTCCGGCTCAAATGGCGTCACATTGACAATAATGCCGCAGCGCGCGTAAGTGCTCTTTCCCAGACACATGGTCAGGACATTCCTAGGAATACGGAAATATTCCACCGTCCTGGCCAGGGCAAACGAATTGGGCGGGATGATGCAGACCTCTCCCGTGAAGTCGACAAAACTGTTTTCGTCAAACTTCTTGGGGTCCACGATTGCGGAATTGATGTTGGTAAAGATCTTGAACTCGCTGGAACATCGGATGTCGTAGCCGTAACTGGACGTGCCGTAGGAAATCACCCTGCCCCGTTCAGACCGGGAAACCTGGTTGTGCTCAAAGGGTTCAATCATGCCGCAGGATTCAGCCATGCGACGAATCCATTTATCGGATTTTATCGCCATCAGTTCTGCTGGATCACGATATTGGGAAACCTGGAACTGAAATCCTTTTTGCGCAGGGACAACCGGGCACTGGCATTGCGCGCAATCTGCTTGTAGTTCCGGGAAATCCTGCCATCGGGGTCAGCAACCACCGAAGGACGGCCGCTGTCGACCTGTTCCCGTATGGACCGGTCCAGGGGGACCTCCCCCAGAAAATCCGTGCCATACTGCCGTGCCATGCGGACCCCGCCCCCGGCACCGAATATATGTTCCTCGTGGCCGCAATTCGAGCAAATGTGGGTGCTCATGTTTTCAATCACCCCCAAAATCGGGATATCCACTTTTTCAAACATCTTGTAGGCCTTGCGGGCATCCAGCAAGGCGATATCCTGTGGAGTCGTGACAATCACCGCACCGGAAACCGGCACTTTTTGCGCCAGGGTGAGCTGGGTATCTCCCGTGCCCGGGGGCATGTCCACAATCAGGTAGTCCAGGTCTTTCCACCGGGTATCGTTCAGCAACTGCTCCAGAGCCTGGGTGACCATGGGGCCCCGCCAGATCATTGGAGATTCTTCATCCACCAAAAAACCGATGGACATCGCCTGGATATGATAACTGTTCATGGGCTCCAGGCTCTTGCCGTCCTTGGACTGCGGCTGCCCGCTGACACCAAGCATGCGTGGCTGGCTGGGGCCATAAATATCCGCATCCAGAATACCCACCGTCGCCCCTTCTGCGGACAGCGCGAGTGCCAGGTTGACCGATAATGTGGATTTTCCCACTCCCCCCTTTCCCGACGCAACGGCAATGATATTCTTCACTCCCTGGAGGGGCTTGATTCCTTCCTGCACTTCATGGGAGGCCGTGTTGGAAGCCACCTGCACCCGGGCGCCGGGAATCACATCCTGCACGATCTTTACCAGTTCGGGCTCCCAGCTCTTCGCGGGGTAACCGAGTTCAATGCCGATGTCCACCACATCGCCATCCACGTCAATTTTCCTGACTGATTTTCCTGTAATCAGGTCGATTCCGGTATGGGGGTCCACCACACCGGTCAATAATGCTTCAACGGCTTCCTTATTCATGTCAATTCTTTCAATCTTTCAGTGTTTTTTCATGGAGTGCTTCAGTTTGCCCGTCATCCTCACGGACTGGGCCGATGCGGGATCAATTATTGACCGTTTATGGCCGGGTTTGAATATAATCAGGGCACTATTGTAGCGTAACCCACCCACAGGCCATAAATAAATTTACCCTTGCCATGACCCAATCGAACCGTAAATTACTGGTAACCGGTGCCCTGCCCTATGCCAATGGCCAGATTCATCTCGGCCACCTGCTCGAGTACATCCAGGCGGACATCTGGACCCGGTTCCAGCGCCATCGGGGCCATGAGTGCTACTATGTCTGCGCCGATGATGCCCATGGCACACCCATCATGCTCAAGGCCGAGGAAGAGGGGATCTCTCCCCAGGAGTTGATTGACCGGGTAGGGGTCGAGCATCGCCGGGATTTCGATGGCTTCCTGGTTGCCTTTGACAATTACCATACGACGCACTCTGCGGAAAACAAGTATTTTGTCGAACTGATTTACCAGCGACTGAATGACAAGGGCCATATCAACCGGCGCATTATCAAGCACCTGTTCGACCCGGAAAAACAGATTTTCCTGCCGGACCGGTTTGTCAAGGGCACCTGCCCGAAATGCCGGACAGAAGACCAGTACGGCGACAATTGTGAAGCATGCGGGAGCACCTACTCCCCTTCTGACCTGATCAATCCAAGGTCCGCCATTTCCGGTTCGACTCCCGAGGAGCGGGAAACCGAACAGTTGTTTTTCAAACTGGGGGACTTTGAGGAATTCCTCACACAATGGCTTGAGGGGCATACCCAGAAAGAGGTCGCCAACAAGCAAAAGGAACTGTTCGAAGAAGAGATGTTCGAGTGGGACATTTCACGGAATGCTCCCTACTGGGGATTTGAAATTCCCGGGGAACCGGGCAAGTATTTTTACGTCTGGATGGACGCACCCATTGGCTATCTGGCGAGTTTCAAAAACCTGTGTGACCGGGAAGGCCTGGATTTTGATGAATACCTGGACGTGGGAAGCGATTGTGAGCTGTACCATTTCATCGGCAAGGATGTGGCCCGGTTCCACACCCTGTTCTGGCCCGCCCAGTTGAAGGGGGCCGATTTTCGCACTCCTGACGGCGTGTGGGTCCATGGTTTCCTCACGGTCAATGGGCAGAAGATGTCCAAGTCCAGGGGGACCTTCATCATGGCCACTACCTACCTGAATCACCTGAATCCCGAGTATTTGCGCTACTATTTCGCCGCGAAACTGGATAACAGCATTGATGACCTCGACCTGAACCTGGACGATTTCCAGACCCGGGTAAATTCCGACCTGGTGGGCAAACTGGTCAATATCGCCAGTCGGTGCGCGGGTTTTGTGAACAAACTGTTTGACGGAAAATTAAGTGCCCACCTGCCGGACCCGGACATGTTTGACCGGTTTGTCGCCGCAAGTGACCGCATTGCGGACGCTTTTGAATCCCGCCGGTACAACCGTGCCGTCCGGGAGGTGATGGCCCTGGCGGACCAGGCAAACCAGTACATCGATGCAAAAAAGCCCTGGATACTGATCCGGGAAGCCGGGACCCGGAACCAGGCACAGGATGTGTGCACCCAGGGCCTGAACCTGTTCCGGTTGCTGATCATTTACCTGAAACCCGTTCTTCCACGAACCGCCCAAAACACGGAAACCTTCCTGAATATCCCGCCATTGACCTGGGACGACCGTTGCTCGCCCTTGCTTGGCCACGAAATCAACCGTTTCACCCCCCTGCTGACCCGAATCGAAAACAGGCAGCTTGAAGCCATGGTTGAGGAAACCAGGGCGGAAGAAGGGAAACGCCGGGTCACCGGGCCTTTGTCGGACGACCCCATCGCCGATGAAATCAATATTGATGAGTTTTTCAAGGTGGACTTGCGGGTGGCCAGGATCGTGGACGCCAGTCATGTACAGGGCGCAGACAAGCTGCTGCAACTCACCCTCGACCTGGGGGGGGAAACCCGGAATATTTTTGCCGGCATCAAATCGGCCTACGAACCCGGGGACCTCAAGGGAAGGTTAACCGTGGTGGTGGCCAACCTGGCACCCAGAAAAATGAAATTCGGCCTGTCCGAAGGCATGGTGCTGTGCGCCGGGCCCGGGGGCAAGGATCTCTACCTGCTTGACCCGGACAGTGGCGCACAACCCGGCATGAGAATCCGGTAAACGGGCCCTCTCCCTGGTCTCGCGGGATGTCCGGGCCAGGGCGGCCACTCCCCGGGACTCCTTCCCGGATTTTCCCCAGGCCATGGCCCGCCTAACGCATGATGAACGGATTGGCCATGGGGGCGCTGGACGTATTGATCCATACGGTCTTGGTTCTTGTATAGTCCAGCAGGGCCTCCATCCCCGCTTCCCGGCCATAGCCACTGTGGCCAAATCCACCAAACGGGGCAATGGGGGAAATAGCACGATAGGTGTTGACCCACAATATCCCGGAACGAATTTGTGCACTCACCCGGTGAGCCCGGGCCAGGTTCTCGGTAAACAGGCCGGCTCCAAGCCCGAATTTTGTATTGTTCGCCATGGCAATGACCTCCTCTTCCTCCCTGAATTTCAGGGCACTGAGCACGGGACCGAACATTTCATTTTGAACCGTCTCAATCTCCTGGGAGGGGCAACCCAGTATGGTGGGCTCGAAATAATAGCCCTTCTTGAACCCACCAGGCCGTTTGCCGCCATAATGGAGTTCCGCACCCTGGTCCTGGGACTTGGCCACCGCCGCCACAATGCGGTCCAGCTGGGCCCGGGTGGCGAGAGGACCCATCTGGGTATCTTCCCCAAGGGGGTCTCCAATCTGTATCCTTCCAGCCCGCTTCACCACCTCGGCGAGGATATCCTCGTAAATGCCTTCCTGAATGAACACCCGGGACCCGGCGACGCAACTTTGACCCGACGCCCCGAAATTCCCGGCAATGATTCCATTGACTGCCCCTTCCGGGTCGGCGTCCTCGAAGACCACAATGGGGGACTTGCCACCCAGCTCAAGGGAAACATGGGCGTAGTTGTGACTGGTATTTTGAATAATCCGGGAAGCTGTTTCCGGTCCCCCCGTAAATGCGACCCGGGCGACATCCGGATGGGCCGTCAACGCCCGGCCGCAAGGTTCGCCATAACCGGTAATGACATTGATCACACCGGGTGGAAATCCGGCTTCGTCAACGAGTCCGGCAAACTCGAACATCGGGGCCGGCGCTTCTTCAGAGGCCTTCAGCACCACGGTATTGCCTGCCGCCAGTGCCGGTCCCAGTTTGGTTGCCGTCAAAAACATCTGGGCATTCCAGGGCACCACCGCCGCCACCACCCCAATGGGCTCCCGGGTTGTGAAAACATGCATGTCGGGCTTGTCGATGGGCAGGGTGGCTCCTTCGGTCTTGTCCGCCAATCCGGCAAAATAATGGTAGTAATCCGAGACGTATCCCGTTTGCCCCCGGGTCTCCTTGAGCAGTTTTCCGCTGTCAATGGTCTCAATATCCCCCAGGTGGTCCACCTTCCCGGCGATCAGGTCCCCCAGTCGACGTATCATTTTTCCCCGCTGGGTCGCGGTCATCTTTCCCCACGGACCCTCAAACAGTGCGCGCTTTGCCGCCGCCACCGCCTGGTTGACATCTGTTTCCGTAGCGGCGGGCACCTCTGCCCATTCTTCTTCGTTGGCCGGATTGATGGACCGCAATGTTGCCCCGTTTGCGGCGTCACGCCATTTGCCATCGATATAATGTTGATACCTCTGCATTGATTTCACCTCTTTGAGAACACTTTTCTGCACAGACTCCAATTTAAAACTATTTGGTCAGGAAAGACAGCACCTGGCGGGCAATTACCTGCGCGAATTCCGCCGGACCCATGTGGCGATGCAGCGGATTGATGATCAGTTCCGAGTTCGGCAGGTCCCGGGCCAGCTTCCCGGACATGGCAGGGGTGGAACCGATATCATCGCTTCCGGTGATTACCAGGGCCGGGCAGGTGACCCCATTAACCGGATAGTGCTGCATTTCCGCTTCCGCATGCCCGAACAGGTCATACGCTTTGAGGTATCCGTCCCCCGTATGCCGGGCGAAGACGGCCCGCAGCCTGTCCATTTCATCCGGATTGCCCAACCGGTACGATTCGGTATACCACCGCTCGATGGCCATTTCCACGGTGGCCATGGGGCCCCGGTCCCGGGTGATGGCATACCGCTCCCGAACCGCCTGGCATTGTGCCTCGGTCCGCTGATAAACACTGTGCAGCAAAACAAGGTGGGTCAGGCGTTCTCCAGACCGGGAGGCATAGGCCTGGCTGATGACCGCACCCAGTGAAAAGCCGGCCAGGGCGATTTCCACAATCCCCAAATGATCCAACAGGTCATCCAGTTGATCCACAAAATCCCGAACCGTCCGGGGCCCTTCGGGGTTGTGTGAACCGCCATGACCATATAGATCATAGGTCAAAATGCGGAACTTCGGCCCAAGAAGCGGAACCCATGGCACCCACATGTCCTGGTCCAGGCCAACTCCATGAATGAGGACGAGAACGGGTTTTTCACCCCGGTCACCCACCAGGCGATAACAGGTTCCGCCATGAGTTCCCGTGGCCTCCATCGTTGGCCGTTTATGAAAATTCCGGCAACACTTCGTCGATAAACAGCCGGAGCGTCTTTTTCTTCCTGTGAGGACTCATGCCATTGTCGAGCCAGATGGAAAATTCATCATATCCCATGGCCTCGTAGGACCGGATTCGCTCAATGACCTGATCCGGTGTGCCCACAATATGGTTTTTCCGCATATTCTCCGGACAGAACATTTCAATGGCTCCCCGTTCTTCCGCGGTCAGTGCCGGCATGGACCCATTGGTCACCGGGAGGTTGTTTTTGAACCAGGCACCGAAGGTGCAGTACCATGCGCTCAAATCCTCCGCAGCCTGGAGTACCTCGTATTCGTTTGCGCCGACAAAGGTGTGGCGCAGCACCATGATCTCGGGACGGGGCAAATCCGGGTTGTCCGACACGGCCACCTCAAACTTGGCCATCAGGTTCTCCACCTCTTCGTCACCCTGCCATAGCGGTGTGACCTGAATATTGCAGCCATTCTTCACAGCAAAATCAAGGGTGTTCGGGTCCCGGGCCGCGACCCACAAGGGGGGATGCGGTTTCTGGATGGGTTTCGGAATGGAGGTGGTGGTCGGGAATTGCCAGTGCTTGCCCTCATGGGCATAGTCCCCCGCCCACATGGCCTGCAGCGCAGGGATCATTTCTCTCAGCTTTTCACCCGCCACCCAGGCATCCAGCCCCGGTGAAAGCCGTTCATATTCAAACTCATAGGCCCCCCGGGAAAGGCATATTTCCAGACGGCCCGATGTAATGATATCCACCATGGAAGCTTCCCCCACCAGCTTGACGGGGTGCCAGAAAGGCGCCACCACCGTGGAAGTTCCCAGGCGAACCCCGGAAGTCCGGTTTGCCAGATCACAAAGCTGGGCAAAGGGGTTGGGCGCAATGGTGAAGTCCATTCCATGATGCTCTCCGACCCAGATCGCATCAAACCCGCCCTGGTCCACCAAGTCACAAAGTTCAAGGAAATGGGCATACAGTTCAGGGTGGGAAACCGAATTGTCCGTTCTCTCCATGTGGGCAAACAATGAAAATCTCATGGTATTACCTCCTGCCGGTGCAATCGTTGCGTGCGAACCCTGTTTTACTCCAGGGTTTCAACTTCACCATCCCGGTCGCTGCCGAAATAGATGCCGAAGCGCTGGCGGCTGGCTTCATCGATATATCGCCTCAGCATGGTGGTCTGGGGACCAAGGGGGACCCGTTCCCAGGGGATGGCATCAAACGCCCAGAATTGATCCTGGGCATTGTCCGTATCGACTTTGACACGATAGTAGATCGATTGCTGGCCGGTTTTCTCATTTTCAAAAACGGCGAAAAGTGCCCCCATATCCGCCTTGATTTTCAGCTTTTCCAGCTTGGCCTGCAATCGGATGAGACTGCCTGCAGACCCTCGCACACCACTTGCGGGGATATACAGGTTACGGGTATCCGGGTCCTCGAACAACAACATCTTTCCCTTGCACTCCACAATGGCTCCCACCACCACATTGGAATTCCTGCCCACGGCATTCGCCGCCGACCGTTCCATCCCCAGGCTCATGAACCCACCCCGTACATATCCCAGACCAAGCCCATCATTGTAATCATACGAAAGGATGCGTCCGAGCAATATCACGTGGTCCCCGGCATCAATGACCTGCTCCCTGGCGCAATCGAACCAGGCGCATCCACCTGCCAGGATGGGATTGTCGGTTTCACTCCCGAACCAGGGTACAACATCAAATTTGTCCGGACGTTTTGAAGCAAAAAGGCTGGCGGTTTCCACCTGGTTTTCCGTCAGGATATTCACTGCGAAACCAGGTTGCCGGGTAAACACATCGAAGCTTTCCGCCGCCTTGCCCACGCAAATCAACAACAGGGGAGGCTCCAGGGAAACCGATGTAAATGAATTCGCGGTAAACCCTCTGGGGATGCCGTTCTTTTCCCTGGATGTGACCACGGTAACACCCGTCAAAAAGGTGCCAAATGCATTTCTAAGCTGTCTGAGTTCGGACTGGGTCATGGTTCGGATTCTCTATACCACCCAATGGTACCGTATTATCACACTTCTGTTTTGTCAAAAATTCCAACCCAAAACCCCGGTTCGGAAGCAATCCGTTTTCGTCCTGGGACGAACAAGTATCCATCGGTCCGGAAAGCCTCCAGGCCATAGGAGGTCCTCCCCGTCAGTGCGGGGGCAGTTCTGGCCGGGTGAAAAGGGCGTCAGGCAGCCAGACGGTGCCGATCATGATGCGTTTTCTCCGATTTCTGCAACATCCGGTCGAGCCGTTGCAGGTTGGCAGCAACGATGGCCAGCCCGACGGTTCGCTCGAACACAGCGGCTCCCTTCGTCCGTATCCGGTTCAACTCATGGTGCTCCAGGTGATTGATCGCTGATTCCACCGCGGGGTGCTGTTTCCGTGCCCGGGGTTGCGGTAGGGGCGGGCAGAAATGCCCGCCCCTACCGCAACTTTTGTCAATGCATTGGCGATGGATATCCGGGACCTGTCAGACCCGTCCATTTTGGTGAAGTCCAGAAGGAGCCGATGCTTCAGTGTTCGATTGCACTGTAGGCTTTCAGGAACTCTTTGCCGCGCTCCCCGGCTCCGGCAAGCCATTCGTCCACCATCGTTTTTCCGATTTCCTCCAATTGAGCCAGAAACTGTGGGTTGGGGGGTTCCACCACCATCCCGTTCTTTTCCAGGCTGGAGGTCAGGCCAGCCTGAACCGCATGGCTCATGATCCACCCCCGGGCCTCCGCCTTGGCAGCCGCCCGCAAAATGACGCGCCGGATATCCGCGTCCAGTTCGTTGAATGCCACCGCGTTCATGATCACCAGGTTCTTGTTGTTCATGGCATTCACATCATAGTAATGGGAAGTGAAGTCCCAGGCACGGATGTCGACCCCCGTTGCCGCGGAAGTGATCATGGCGCTCACCCGGCCCGAGGAAAATGCCTCGGGTATTCCGGCGGCCTGGACCGTGATGGGGACCGCGCCCATGAGCTCCGCAAACCGGGCGGTGGTGGTATTGTAGGTACGGAATTTCACCCCTTTGAAATCATCCGCAGACACAATGGGTTTCTGGGCATAGAGCCCCTGGCCTGGCCATGGAACCGCGAAAAGCGCCAACAACCCCTGTGATTCCAGCCTGGCTTCAATGTGCGGCAGGGAAAGTTCATACACTTCCCAGGCCGTTCGCTGTCCCCGGGTGAGAAACGGAATGGCATCGACTTCAAAGAAAGGGTCTTCCGGACCGTAGGTGGACAACAGGATTTCACCGAGCTGGACCCGGCCGGTTTCCACACCGTCCTTGATTTCAGGCATTTCCAGGAGTGTCCCGCCGGAATGGACGGTAATATTCAACTTTCCCTCCGTATCCCGCTGGACTTCTTCCGCAAACTGCCGGATGTTCAGGGTATGAAAGTTGGTGTCCTGGTAAGCCGTTGCCATGGACCAATTCATCTGGGCCGGCGCGGCGGTTGCGGTGAAAACGACTGCAATCGCCAGGAAGAAAGTCCAGAGTCTGTTCATTTCAGTTTTACGGGATAGGAGATGAATGGAATAAGGTCAACAGGATGAATATAGCGTATTTAATTGCCGAATGCCTTTTCATCCAGCCACGCGTGAACAATTTCACGATGCCGTTCGCCATTATAACTGGGAAAGTGTCCCCCGTGCACCACCCGGACCGGGTAGGACAGCAGGCGTTCCATGCTGGCAATATACTGGGATAAATTGGCGTGATAGGTATCTTCCACAAGGGGGCCGTCATAGACAATATCCCCGGAAAAAAGGGTCCCGGTGGCGGCTTCCCACAGTGCGATGCCGCCAGGGGAATGCCCCGGTGTGTGGATCACTTCGAATATCCGGTCTCCAAGATCCACCACATCACCGTCTTCAAGCACCCGGGTTGCCGGAGCGGCACGCACCGAATACTCGGTGGAAGAGTAGGGTTCGGGTGGCAGGCCCGTGAAAATACCATCGGTCACATACCTCTGCGACAGGGTATTGGCCCGGGTGGGATGCGCAAGCAGTGAGGCCTCAGCCAAATGGACGGCCCGTTCCGAAAATTCATGATGGCCGCCAATGTGATCAAAGTGAGTGTGGCTGGCGAGTGCCAGGCAGGGTTTTTCGGTCACAAGAGGGACCTGTTCACGCAGGCTGACCACCCCCATTCCACTGTCCACCAGCAGGTCCCGGTCGCGCCCCCTCACGTGCCAGATATTACAGCGGTAAAATGCCTTGATGTACGGTTCATCAATGAGTGTCACATCATCACCCATTTTCGTTGTGCGATACCACTGGGCCGCCGGAACCTGTTTCAATCTTGTATACCCGGGTTACAGAAACCAGTTTCGTTCAACCACCTTCCGGTGGAACGAAAGTCCTTTTGACATGCTCGAAATCACCGCGTAAACCGCCTCAATGAACCGGAGCACATCCCCGGACAGAGCATATTCGGTCTTCCCAGTAAATTACAAACTATTTCTTGAACCTTTGGTCCACTTATTGTATAAGCACATCCACCTGTAACGAATGGTCTGGTTCTGCAGCCCCCACCCGGTTCATCCGGTTCGCCCAGGTATTTGGTACGCTTAACAGTTCGCTTAACGGTTTTTGTGTACCAGCGATGACACGATACTTTTCTCAAACCAGGAAATACTTATGAAAATAGAAACAAAAGCTCTACATTCAGGATTCAAGCATGATCCTGCTACGAATGCGGTCGCGGTCCCCATTTACCAGACCTCTTCATACGCATTCAACGATACCCAGCACGGGGCCAATCTTTTTGATTTGAAAGAACTCGGGAATATCTATACCCGGATCATGAACCCCACCAGTGATGTGCTTGAAAAACGGGTTGCAGACATGGAAGGAGGCGTTGCAGGTCTGGCACTTTCTTCTGGCCAGGCGGCAACCACCTATTCCCTGCTGACCATTGCCGAGGCCGGAGACAACTTCATCAGCCTCTCCACCCTGTATGGCGGGACGTATAACCTGTTTGCCCACACTTTCCCCCAGATGGGTATTGACTGCCGCTTCATCCATCCAGACAACCTGGACAACATGGGAAGCCTGATTGATGCCAGGACCAAGGCGGTTTATTGTGAATCCATTGGGAACCCGGCAGGAAATGTCGTGGACCTTGAGAAAGTTGCGGAGATTGCCCATGCACATGGCATACCGGTCATTGTTGACAACACCGTTCCATCGCCCTACCTGTGCCGTCCCATTGAATGGGGCTGCGACATCGTCGTCCAGTCATTAACCAAATACATTGGTGGGCACGGAACGATTATCGGCGGGCTGATCGTGGATTCCAACAACTTCGACTGGGTAGCGAATGCAGACCGTTTCAAACGCCTGAATGAGCCCGACGTGTCCTATCACGGGGTCGTCTATACCGAAACAGGCCTGCCACCCTATATTCTTCGCGCCCGGGTCGTGCCGTTGAGGAACATCGGTGCCGCACCCGCTCCCCTGAACTCCTTTCTCGCACTGCAGGGACTCGAAACCCTGCCATTGCGCATGGACAGGATCTGTGACAATACCCTGACGGTAGCGCAGCACCTGAGAGATCACCCCGGGGTAGAATGGGTGAAGTATGCAGGCCTTGATGACAGCCCGGAAAAAGCGCGGCTTGACAAATACTCCAACGGCAAGGCTTCGGGTGTCATGAGCTTCGGCATCAAGGGCGGTGTAGAAGCGGGTGTCAAGTTTATTGATGCCTTGCAACTGATCCTCCGACTGGTCAATGTCGGGGACGCGAAATCTCTTGCCTGTCATCCGGCCTCCACCACTCACCGGCAATTGTCGGAAGAAGAACTCGCCATGTCCGGGGTCTCTCCGGAACTGGTGCGCCTTTCCATCGGCATTGAGAATGTGGAAGACCTGATTGAGGATATTGACCAGGCAATGGCTGTTGCCGCCGCGTAGCGCCCAACCCCGTTGTTAATCCGGCTGGTCCCGGTTGTACCGGGACCAGCCGCTTTTTTTCAATACACCCGGGACTGCCCGCAAACCGCAACCGTGAACCCTGTTCACCATCGGGGACAGGCATTCGCAGCACCACGGCAGGCATGACCGGAACAACCCGGCAAGGACCATGATTATCTGGGTCCATCTGATCACCGCACTGCTGGCACTTGGACTGGGAATCGCGAACCTGGGGCTTACCAAGGGAACCTTCCGCCACCGGGTCACGGGCTGGCTCTGGATTGTCGCCATGCTGTTCGTGACGCTCTCGTCTTTCGGTATCCGGGAATTGAATGACGGAAAATTCAGCTGGATACACGGGCTCTCCGCCTGGACCCTGTTCAGCCTGTTTGCCGCTGTGTACTCGATACGCCGATCATGGATCCAGGTTCATGCCGGCTTTATGGTCGGAACCATGGTGGGAGTTCTTGTTGCCGGGGCATTTACCCTGGTACCGGGCCGGTTCATCAGCACCGTGCTCGGATATTGAATCCTGGCTACGCGAATACAAATCCCTCATACCCCTTTTCCGCCACCGAATCACAGACGTTGCTATAGGCTTTGAACCCTTTCACGTAAGGCAGGAACACCCGGGGTTTCCCGGGAACATTGGCCCCCATGTACCAGGAATTGGCCCGGGGATACAGCGTCCTGCCCGCCGCCTCGTTGACATGGTCCGTCCAGGACCGCTCGGCATCCGGGGAGGCTTCGATGACCTGATGGCCGGCCTGCTGCATGAACTCAATACAATCCGATATCCATTCCACATGCTGCTCCAGAGCGAGCATCATGTTGCACAGTACGGAAGGGCTTCCCGGCCCGTTAATCATGAACAAATTCGGGAAATTCGCCACCATGAGCCCCAGGTAGGTCGAGGCTCCATTCTGCCATTTGTCACCCAACCGTTCATTGTCTCTTCCCCTGACGTTTATTTTAGCCAACGCACCCGTCATGGCATCAAACCCGGTAGCCAACACCAGGGTGTCCAACTCATACTCCATCCCCGTGGTGACAATGCCCCGGGCCGTAACTTCCTCAATGGGTGTTCTCTTCAAATCCACCAGCTCAACATTGTCCCGGTTGTAGGTCTCATAGTAGCCGGTATCCACGCACAGCCGCTTGGTTCCGAACGGATGATCCGTGGGACACAGCTTTTCAGCCACCTCCGGGTCCACCACGGTCCTGCGAATCTTGTTTCGGACAAACTCAGCCGCGATTTCATTGGCCCGGATATCATATCCGGCATCCGTAAAGGCATACTGGTAATGGAACCCACCCTGGTCCCAACTTCGTTGCAGCCCCTTTTCCCGCTCTTTCGGGGAGGCCTGTAACAGCTTCATGCCCTTTTCTTCAGCAAAATCTCCCGAGACGGTGTTCCTGGCCCGATTCCGAAGCGCTGCATACTGATCCTTGCACCACCGGTCCTGTTCTTCACTGAGCGGTCCGTTCCAGGCCGGGATACTGAAATTGGGGGTTCGTTGAAAAACCGTCAGCCTGGCGGACTGTTCCGCGAGGATGGGAATGCTCTGTACTGCAGAGGACCCGGTGCCGATCACACCAACGTGGTCATGGCTGAAATCAGGCGCGTCCCCGGGCCAGTCTGCGGTGTGCAGCCGCCTTCCCTGAAACCGGTCAATCCCGGGGATATCCGGAGACTTGGGCACCGACAGGCAACCGGTTGCCATAATGCATATCCCCGCAACATAGTGCGCCCCTGAATCGGTACCAATATGCCAGACATGGTCGTTTGGGGCATAACGGGCCTCAACAATCCGGGTTTCAAACACAATATCCGGGTACAGGGAGAAACGCCTGGCCACAAATTGTGCGTAACGCAGGATATCCGACTGCACCGCATACCGGTGGGGCCACCTCCATTCCTGCTGCAGGGACTCATCAAATGAATAGGAATAGGCCAGGCTTTCGACATCACAACGGGCACCGGGGTAACGATTCCAGTACCAGGTGCCACCGACATCGGAACCCGCTTCGATCACCAGGACCCGGAGATTCAACTGTTTCAGCCTGTGCAACATGTACAGACCGGAAAACCCCGCTCCTGCCACGATGGCATCGTAGGTGTTTTCGTGCACGGGGCCCTTCGATGGATTCCCGGTCATCGTCACCCTGGCGAGTTCCGGCAGTGCCGGGTTGCCGCAGTCAGCATCATTCAACCCGCGGTTTCGAAGGCTCTGCGGGGGAAGCGAACTGCTCCTGTCGACTTCGCACCGGCCCGGGACCCTTCCTGTCTTTTGAATGCAAGGCAGCGGAAGCCCCTGCCCGGCGGCCAAATACCGACCCCGACATCAACCCGGTCCCTCCGGGATAATTGAAGTAGAACAGGCCGCCGACCAATTCTCCCGCCGCGTACAGTCCGTTGATGGGGCACAGATCCGTATTCAGCACATTGCCCTTCGGATTGATTCGCAGCCCTCCGAACGTAAACGTCACCCCACAGGTCACCGCATACGCTTCAAATGGCCCGGTGTCGAGGGTGTTGGCCCAATTGGATTTTGGAATATCCAGTCCTTCGGTACAACGGCCATCCCTGACATTGGGGTTGAATGCAATCTCCTGCCTCACGGCACTGTTGTACTCCCGAATGGTAGCGAGCACATTTTCACCATTGACGCCGTCGAGTTTCCCGGCCAGTTCCTCCAGTGTCGACGCACTCACCCTGGTGACTTCCCGGATCCGGTATTCATCGCGAAGCAAATGCGTGACTTTCCGGTCGAATATCTGCCAGGCGAACTGCCCGGGCTGGTCCAGGATCACTCCCCCGTATTTTGCATAGGTATAGTTTCTAAAATCGGCCCCCTCGTCCACAAAACGTCGCCCCTGTGCGTTCACCATGATGGAAAACGGGTAGGAATGTTTCTGAAACCCGTCACCAACCCCAAGGTCCCCGAATTCCGGAGCATTCCGGTCCCACCCCACCGCATGACACCCGGACCAGTGGCCGTACGGTGCCGCATCAATCTCCAGCGCCATCCTGATTCCGTCGCCGGTGTTGAATCGAGACCCGCGAACCCGGGCCAGGTCCCAGCCCGACCCCAGATACCTGGCCCGCCACGCATGGTTTGCTTCAAACCCACCGGCTGCCAGGACAACACTGTTCGCACGGACCTCCCGGGTGACCCCCCCCGACCGGACCCTGACACCCACCACGCCCGTGTCATCGGTAAGCAATGACATGGCCCGGGCACCGTACCCAATCCGGATGCCGGCTTTCTTCCCGGCCCGGGTCAACCCGTCCACCAGCCCGGGACCCCCGCCCCATGTTTCTACGGTAAGGCCGCCCCAGAATTTGAATTTTCCATCGATCTCAAATGCCTGCCTGCCCCAGATCGGCAGAAACCGGATGCCTTTTGATTTCATCCACAACAGGGTGTCCCGACTGTCCCGGACCAACGCCTCCACCAGGTCGGGATCACATCGGTAGCGGGTCACCCGCCCCATGTCGTCAAAAAACTGGTCTTCCGTATAACAGCCAAAATCGGCCTTCGCCACCTCTTCATCGGTGAGGTCCGGCATCAATGAACGCAGGTCAGTCACCCCGTCATACACACAACGGAATGCGCCGGCCGTAAACCGGCTGTTGCCTCCGGACTCTTCTTCGCTGGCCCGTTCCAGCACAAGGGTATCCACCTCCCGCTCTTTCGCTGACAGCGCCGCACACAACGCGGCATTTCCTCCGCCAACAATCAGGACATCCGTTCGGGATGGCAGGGTATCGGATGCTTTCAATGCCTGGGGTCCACGGTTTGTTCGGGTGATTTCTGCCCACGCTCCGGTATGGCAACCATCCCTGTTGCAGTCCCTCCAATCCGGTTTTCCGGCACCAGCGTCCAGGGTGCCATCGGGCACTTCACTGCCGGGGCCTTCAGCGCTGCCAGCAGGGGGTTCTGATCCCGTAATCCGGGCTGTAAAGTGTCCGTATCCGGCATCAGGAATCCATGTCCGGGGGGCGGAACAGGTCTTTGCGGAGCGTACTCAAGGCGTCGGGGTCGATTTTAACGTGAATCACCGCGGGTTCATTCTTCGCCATCGCCCGTTCAAGGGCCGCACGGACTTCACCGGGCCGGGCAGCGGTATACCCGGCTGCACCACACAACTGTGCAATCCGATCATAGGCGGGGCTATCGATTTGGGCCCCCAGTGTCCGGCCTCCAAAAAACTCATTCTGGTACGCTTTTTCAGCACCCCATGCCCCATTGTCGAGAATCACTGCGACGACGGGCAACCTGTAGCGCACTGCGGTGGTGATTTCACTCACGGTAAATCCGAAGCCACCGTCCCCCATGATGGAAATGACCGGTCTGTGCGGTGCCGCCGCACTGGCGCCAATGGCTGCCGCATAACCGAATCCGACCAAACCGAAATCCAGGGGGGTAATGAGACCGGGGGTCCGGTAATGGGCCAGTCGGTCCGCTGCCTGCAGGCATGCGTTGCCGGTGTCCAGGGTAACTATGGCCTCTTCGGGCAATGATTCGCGTATTTCGGCAAGTGCCCGTTTCGGGTCCAATGGCACCGTATCGATCTCCGCTTCCCCCTGGCGCTCATTCACCAGCCCGGCCCAATCACGCTGGAACTGGTCTCGCCAATCCCGGTAGCGGCAGCGAAGATGTCTTCCGGCATGGATTCTTTCCTGCAATGCATTCACCGCAGCCAGTGCATCGCACTGAATCCCGTGCACAACCGGAAAGTACCGGCCGATGGCACTGGCATCCACATCAATCTGCACGATATCGGCATGGGCGGAGATGTAGTCATGGCTGTGAAAAGTTGAGTTGAACGCCAGCCTTGAACCGATGACAATGAGCAGGTCTGCATTTTGCATCAGTTGACTGGCCACCCGGTTGCCCCGTGGTCCGCCCTGGCCAGCAAACAGGGGATGCCCGTGGGGCATGATGTCAGCATGTCCGGTTGACGCGACAACGGGAATTTGAAGGGAATCCGCGAGACGACACAACGCTCTTCCCCCATTGGCCCACTTCACTCCGCCGCCCGCAATAATGACCGGTGCCCTGGCCGCTTCCACTGCGCCGATGATCCGGTCGAGGTCTGCGCCCGTTGGCTGTCCGGGGCAAGCAGTCTGTACCGCTCCGGTTCCGGGCGGTTCAACCCTTGCAGCAAAAATATCTCTCGGCACATGCAGCACCACCGGACCGCGCCGGCCACTCATCGCCAATCGAAACGCATCCTGGAGCATGCCGACGAGCCTCCCGGGGTCGTTGACCATCAGTGAGCGTTTGCAAATGGGTGCAAACAATGCCACCTGGTCCACTTCCTGAAACGTATCCTTGCCCAGATCACAACGGCTGATTGCTCCGGCGATGACGACCATGGGGGAATACGCAAGAGCGGCCTCGGCCACGGCGGTCGCGAGATTCACCACCCCGGGTCCCGCCTGTGCGCCAAGCACCACCCCCGGCCCACCGGTGATCCGTGCATACGCATCCGCCATGTGCCCCGCCGCCCGCTCGTCCCGGGCCCCGATGTATTGAATCTGCCCACCCTGGTGCATGGCATCGTAGAGTTCCAGCATCGACCCGCCGAGCAAGCCGAATACGGATGTAATCCCCTGGTTGCAGAGCACGCGATAGGCCGCTTCCCCCCCGGTGATGGTTTCCCTTTTCATGTGTGTAGTGTTCAAATACGCCAGGCGGTGGTGAGCCCTTCATACACCGCTTCTTCGGCAGTGCGGGGCACAACGCAATCTCCAATGCTGTAAATGGCCATGCCCCGGTTTTCAATGCACCGACTCAAATTGTCCAGCGAGGCATGTCCGAGAGACAGCACCACGGTTTCAATATCCTCCCTGACCACCGGGTCATCTGTCAATGTATCCTGAAAAAAAACCGTGCTGCCGTCCATCCCGTACAGCCTGGCATGTGTTGAAATCCTGACTCCGAGCTTTTTGATCCTGCGGACATAATGGTTTCGGGTATAGGTCTGCAGGGTCTCACCGACCATGGCGGCATTGATGACCAGCTCAACCACACTGCCTTCTGCCGCCAGCTTCTCGGCCAATCCGAGTCCAATCCAGTCCGCACGCCAGTCAGCGATAACCACCGTTGAACCCACCCTGGAATTTCCCGCCAGGATATCCCATGCGGTCACGGCATGGGCGGAATGAATCCCTTCAATATCCGGCACATACGGCAAGGCGCCGGTGGCAAGAATAACCGAGTCCGGTGCCATATCCCGGACAATTTCCGGGGTCACCATGGATTTCAGGACCACGGTCACTCCAGCCTGCCTGGCCTCACGCTCAAGGTTGTCAATGATCCCGCCAAAATCCTCCCGTCCCGGCAATTTCATTGCCAACCTGGCCTGGCCTCCCAGGCAATCCTCCTTTTCGTGGAGCCGGACATCATGCCCCCGTGCCGCCGCGATGGCCGCCGCCTTCAATCCTCCCGGCCCTCCGCCCACGACCAGCACCCTTTTCGGCGAATCTGTGATCGGCAATTCCCCGAATTCGGTTTCCCGACCGGACTCGGGATGCTGGATGCACGAAATGCCGAGCCCCTGGTGGGCACGGCCAATACACGATTGATTGCAGCCAATACACGCACGGATGGTATCCACCACCCCCTTTCTTGCCTTGTCCGCCATGCCGGCATCACAGATCATGGCCCGGGTCATTCCGCACAGGTCCGCCTGCCCCCGGGCAATCAGCTGCTCCGCAACCTGGGGCTGGTTGATCCGGCCGGTCACCATCACGGGAATATCCACCGCCTTGCGCACCGCTTCCGACTGGGATGCCACATAGGCACTGGGCAGCCCCATGGGCGGAACGATATGCACGGAAGCCCCCAGGCTGGCTGAGGTGCCCGCGACGACACTGATGTAGTCGAGTTCCGTGGACATGGACCGGCACAGATCCACCACTTCCTCCAGCGGCAATCCGTCATCCACCATCTCCGAACCCGATATTCGTATGCCCAGCGCCAGCCCGGGTGCCGATTTCCTGATCTCACGAATGATTCTCCACAGAAATTGACGCCGGCCCTGGACATCCCCGCCATATTCATCCTGCCGGAGATTGGTCCGCGGGTTCAGGAACTGTGCGGGCAGATAGCCATGGCTGGCAACGATCTCGAAGCCGTCAAAGCCGGCTTCCGCCAGGTTGGAAGCAGCCACCCCATGTCCAGCAATGATCTCTTCGATCAACTCGACGGAGAGGGGTTTCGGCATGATGTGAAACCGTTCATTCGGCACGGCTGAAGGTGCCCACGCAACGGGGAGCATGCCACTGTAGGCAGAAAGAATCTCTCTTCCGGGGTGAAACAGCTGGGCAAACATTTTGCTGCCGTACCGTTTGCAGGTCTCTGCCAGGGTCCGGTACGCCGGGATAACTTGCCGGGAATCCGCCTGCAACAGCTGGCTGGAAAAGCCGGCCGTCTCATGGACGGCAATGATTTCTGTAATGATCAGACCTGCCCCCCCTTTCGCCCGGGCTTCGTGATAGGCCACCAGGCGGTCATCCGGGGTTACATCGGACAGGTAGGTATGGTGACCCGTGGACACGATGCGATTGGGGATAACGCAATTCCCAATCCGGATTTCAGAAAAAAGATGGGGAAACGGCGGCTGCATCAGTGGCGACGGATTTGTTCCCGGGACAACAGGATCGGAAACCGGCTCCTGAAATAGCGGTCCACATCCTCGTCAAGGTGTGCCGGGTAGTGACTGTCCAGGATTTCCCGGGTTCGATCCCTTGCCCGGGTGAGGACATCGGTGGCCCCTTCCTCTTCCCAATCCCGGGGAGAATGCCGGTCCCCCACCAGGGGATAAAAATAATCCGTTTTCATCCGGTCAAGGGTCTGGTGGTGTCCCAGGTAATGACCTTCCCCGCGGCAGACTTCAGCGATCACTTCGGCAGAAATGGTCTCCACGGACGCTTCCACCCCCCGCACCGTCCGCAGAATGTTCCCCAGCATGTCGTTGTCGATGACGTAGCTCTCCAGGGAGGCTCCCAACAGGCTGGCCTGCATGCCGCAGGCCTGGGTAATCAGGTTTGATCCGGCATGGGCGGCCAGGCTGACCGCAAGGTTTTTCTCATATCCATGCTGGGCATCCGGAATTTTTGAATCGGTAATGCCTGCAATGGAACTGGTGGGCAGGTTGTAATACCGCCCCATCTGGGCCGCCGCCGCCATCAGTATGGCCTGCTCCCCCCCACCCCCGCACATGGACCCGGTTCTCAAATCGGCAACCAGGGGTTTGGGGGCAAAGATGACCCGGGCGGCGGGGTCCACCAGGCGTGCAAAGACCAGGGCAGCCAGGGTTTCTGCAATGGCCTGGGCCAGTGAACCTGCAATCGTTGCCGGGCTGGTGGCTCCCGCCTGGCCTGCGGAGATGACCTGAACGGGAAACCCGGCCAGTACAGCCTGCTCCAGGGTCTGCATCGCCTCCTCGGCAAACCGCATCGGCGGAACCACATGGCAAACCATGACCGTCAGAAACGGTCGGTCCCGGAAGGCCTGTTCCCCTCCCGCCAGGGTATAGCACATCTCGGCGATGGTTCCGACATGATCCGGGGCCGTTATGCTGATACTGACCGGTTTTGCCGTCCCGACCAGACAGGCATAGGCCGTGTTGATATCCAGGGACAGGGTGTCGGGCGCATCCCGGGCAACCAGGGAACGGCTGAAGTGGTGGATGTTTCCCAGGGTATCCACCACCCGGGCGGCGTTGTACAAATCCGCCGTCGTGGCTCCCCGGTATCGCCCGGAATCCAGGTCCAGGATGCTGGGAGATGCCCCCCCGGAACTCATGTGAACCCGGGTTCCGGACAGGTCAATTTCAAGGCCGGGGCACTGCCCGAAAAGAACGATATCCCGGGCAGACTCCCGGATGCAGGCGGTCACCAGATGACGCGGGAACAACAACCGTCCATCCTGGGTCAACCGGCCGCCATTCGCCACGACGCGTTCAATCATTGATGGGATTGCCCGGTCCAGGCCGAGAGTCTCCAGCAGGTGCAGCGCGGTTTCATGCACCATTTCCACTTCCGAAAGCCGCAAAGGCTGGAACCGGCCACCCTCCACGCCGGGCCACACCGGGGGGGGTTCCGGCTCTTTCAAGCCCTTTGAAGCCCGGTTTCCCCGTCGTTTCTTCAAGCGATTGGTGCTGTCCGCTATCTCCATCAATCGTCAATCCAGTTCATCTATCAATAGTTAAGCCGTTCTTTACCCGTTTGACAAACTAGTATTTCTTCGATTATAAATGAATTATATTCATCTATAGTCTTCATGCGCAAGCTTCCTCCATTTCCCGCAATTCGTGCATTCGAGGCCGCCGCCCGGCATGGCAGTTTCAAGTCGGCTGCCGCAGAACTTTCCGTCACCCCCACTGCGATCAGCCACCAGATTCGCCAGCTTGAGGACGCTTGCGGCCACCGCCTGTTCACGCGAAGAGCACGCAAGGTGGAATTGACCCGGGAAGGCCGGGGCTTTGTTGCCGCTGTGTCACCCGCCCTGGATTCACTGGCGAATGCCTACGCCAGGCTTTGTTCAAACCCCAATCGCGTACAGGTAAACCTCGGTGCTGCGCCGTTAATCTCCGCCAGATGGTTGTTGCCGCGACTTCCTGGTTTTTGGGCAATACATCCTGAAATCGACCTTTGGCTGCATCACTCGCCATTCCCGGTCTGGCAGCAGATTCATCAATATGACATGGCCATCGCCTGGGGCGATGGCCAATGGGCGGGAGTCGAGGCGAAACCCTTGCTCAACATTGAGGTTACACCGGTTTATGCCCCTTCCATGAACGCAAAAACTGATCCCGCAACCCCCGGTGATTTGCTGAAATTTCCATTACTGCATCATCGCGATGTGCAGGGATGGACACAGTGGTTCGAATCTGCGGGGGTCGAAACCACCGAAGCGTTAACCGGAACGGTCTTTGAAGATGCCAACCTCCTGCTTCTCGCGGCCATCGCAGGCCGGGGCGTGGCACTTGGCATACTCCCGCTCATCAAAGATGACCTGGAAGCCCGCAAACTCGTTCGCCCCTTTCAAAACAGTGTTGGTTCCGCGGATGCCTACTATCTGATCAAAGGACAAAACAACCCCATGTCTGCTGCGGTTCAATCCACGTGGCAATGGCTGGCCGCGGCCACCTAGTGGTTCAGGCCTGGAGCGGGAGTACCGGGCCATTGATTCAGTACGGATTGCCGCCAGGGGTCTGATTTCCATACCCGTCACCCGCTCCCCACCATTGGCAGGACCATTCGGGAAATTATCCCTGCATGTCCCCGATGGTCATGTCCCGATCTCCAAATCCACTGGGGAACGATACGGCGCGCTCCAGTGCCACCATGGATTCGGGACTGAAATCTTCCATTGGCCGCGGTTCGAGTTCAAAATGATCTCCCTCGTAGTTACCACGAACCAGCATGGCAGAATCCCTGGATGATCTGCAGTAGGTATCCGCAGAAATATACCGAAGTACAAAACCGATGCGGTCGCGATCTGATTCATTCGGACCACCACCATGAAGCAATTCGATGTGGTGAACCGAAAATTCACCGGGTTCCAGTTCAACATCCCTGGCAATGGATTCATCCACATCAACATCCATAATATGATCATAGAAAAACAAATTGCCTTCGGATGATTTCCGGTCTCCCCGGGCAATGCCTTCGTGGGGGTCACCATCGAAATTCAATTTACCCAGCGCCCCGGACTTGTGGCTGCCCAGCACAACCTTCATGGCTCCATTGGCCAGGGTGGTCTCGCTGATGGCCAAAAATACGCTGACCACCTTGGTGGTGGAAAGATTCCAGTAGGGAGTATCCTGATGCCAGGGCACCCAGGTGCCCTGTCCAGCGCTCTTGACCGCAAAATCGCTGGACCACAGCAACAGGTCGGGGCCGATTGCGGCTTCCACCGCATCCAGAATCACCGGATTATGGACAATCCCGTCCAGCCAGGTGGAAACCAGATGCGGTTTCAGGTGGCACTCCCGTCCCCTGACCCGGGTCACCTCCTGCTGGAAGTGCCGGTACTTTCGTTCGAGGTCTGAAGCCGATTCCCTGGGAATGGCATGCATTGGCCAGACGATCCCGTCCCGGTCAAAGGCGTTGCGATCGAGTTTTGTCATCGAAACAGTCATACGTTCACCATATGGTATTCAATATTGCCAATCAATTTTACCATGGCCAGGTCCCCCTATCGTATCGTGCCCGGACCGCAGGACTGTCCCACGCCAAAGAGTCGATGGAGTTTTTTGGCATGGTGGATTGAGTGTACATGGATATGGGCCCGTTCACATATACATGGAGTGACAATGGGCAGTGTGCTGGATTCGCCCCGGTAGTGAGCAGTCGGAGTCCGGATGTGGAGGGGTATGGGGGTTGTCTGCCTGATTTCGGGGTCTTGACAACGGCCCGGTGCCGACGGGCTATGGACGGTGGTCAGTAGGTTGCCGTAGTTCAGTCCATGGAGTCTGGGAGTGGTTCACAAACCGCCTGGATCGCATGGTCTCGGCGAAGCTTTCACCCTGCGGTTTCGCAGCCTGTGCAGGGCAACAATTCCGATATATCCGATTCGACGTATATGTTGATATTATACGGAGAAAAGTATATATAGATGATATACGACAGGTCGTATGGAGAGGAACAATATAAATGGGAAAGATTGTACGCAACAACAAAGATCTTGGTGCAGCCATCCACCGTGCACGCACGAATAAGGGTTTGCGGCAGGTTGATGTCGCTCGAAAAGCTTCAGTACGCCAGGCACTAATATCAGACCTGGAGAACGGTGTGACTACGGCAAAGTACGATACCGTGATCAGGGTGTTAGCCGCTTTGGATCTGGACTTGTCCATTATCCCGAGACGCAAAGCCGGATTCGATCCAACGGAGTATTGAGTGGGACGTAAACGCCGGGGACGCATGCTGGATGTGTATGTTGGCTCTAGTAAAGTTGGCGTGTATTCCCGTGAGCCGAGTGGTGCAACATCGTTTCGTTATGATCCGGACTGGCTGTCATCCGAAAAAGCATTTCCCATTTCCATGTCCATACCACTGACCGATCGTGTCTGGTCAGGGGAAGGTGCAATCAGCTACTTTGACGGGCTGCTGCCCGATGATCACACCGTAAGAGAAAAAATTGCGACCCGTGAGCAGGCAGACAGTGCAGGGATTTTTGACCTCCTGGCAGTCCTCGGACGAGATTGCGTAGGAGCGCTGCGTTTTGTCCCCGAGGGAGTTGACCCCGGTGACCCCACGAATATGGAATACAGGCCGATCAGTGATGATGAAATTTCTGCTCGGATCGCTTCCCTCGAAATCAGGCCCCTCGGCGTCGATGTTAATGAAGATGACTTTCGCATCTCGATTGCGGGCGTGCAGAAAAAAACGGCTTTTCTCTGGATCAACAATCAATGGCAGTTGCCACTTGGCCCGACCCCAACCTCCCACATCTTCAAACCCGCCATGAGAAAAAGCCCGACAGGGACTGATTTTTCTACCCCCTGGAATGAGTGGCTCTGTCTTGAGTTGTGCCGTGCCCTGGGCCTTGAGTCAGCAAAAGCCGAGGTATTGATATTCAATGACAAACCCGTGGTTGCGATTGAGCGTTTCGACCGGGTCAGGCGGGAAGGAGTGATATACCGGCTTCCACAGGAAGATATGTGTCAGGCACTCGGTGTTCCGACTGTGCGGAAATACCAAAGTGATGGTGGGCCAGGCATTGTCGATGTACTGGAATTCCTGAACGGTGCGATTACCCCGTATGAAGACCGCATGGCTTTTATGAAGGCACAGATCATTTTCTGGTTGCTGGCAGCCATAGATGGTCATGCTAAAAACTTCTCAATATTTCTCTCGCCGGATGGTTGCCGACTCGCCCCTCTATACGATGTGATTTCGGCTGCACCCTGGCCAGAATTTTCGGATCAGAAGACCAGGCTTGCAATGGCCCTGGGGAGCAAAAACCATTACCGTCTACAACAAATCCAGCTCCGGCATTTCTATCAGACAGGTCAAAAGGCAGGGCTGCGTGAACAGGACATGGATAGCATCTTTTCCAGCCTGATTGTGAAGATGGATGATGCCATTGCAGAAACGGCGGCTTTGGCTGCCAATGCTGGAGTGCCAGCATCCATAACCGAGTCAATCTTTACGGGTGTGGGCAAACGAGCCGAGCTAATCGAAAAAGAATGATCCACTACAAGAGTAAAATACTGTAGCTTGAGAAATTGAAACTATCGAAAAGCGCCTATGAACACGGCAGGTACGCTCCGTGTGGTACTCGAACTACGTCAGCAACGTATATTTGCTCCTAACAACTCTGGAAAGACCCATGCATACAACAAACCTGCGCAAGGTCGGAGGATCCATCATGCTCGCCGTGCCTCCCGCACTGCTCAACCTCATTAACGTTATGCCGATATCGGTATAACCCGGGACATGCCGACAACCGGCGTGATTCGCTGTGATCAGCCTCGCGCGCTCGACCTTATCGCCCGGAAGGGACGATGCATCGACACCGTCCCCGAACCGATAATGCAAGAAGTGATTGCCCGCCTGTCCACCCTTCTTGAATAGAGTGCCATGATGAAGGGTTACTTCAGGCATGAGGCTGTCCGGTACATGGGGAGGTTGATGTCCGCGGTATTAAGCCGCTGGATGTGCATTACACTGTCCGGAAAACAGGCCGAGCAATCATCCGGCATCTGGATTCGATGAATTCCCGGATAAATCCCTTACAGGTCCATGACCGCCTGATATCCTTCCAGAACGGCTTCTTCCACAGTGCGGGGGGAGATGGCATCCCCGATACTCACCATGGTGCCGTTGAACTGTTCTGCCAGGTTTCCGATGTCCCGGGACCTGGCCGCATAGCAACTGACAATACTGTGTACATCTTCATAAATCACCGGTTGATGGCTGGTCATATGCTGAAAATATACCGTGGTGCCACTGGCCCCGAAAAAACGCATAAATGGAATTATTTCGACCCCCAGCCTGTGCAGTTCACCAATCCATTGATCCCGGACAATACCCGGAATGGATTCTCCCGGGACCGCCGCCCCACACACCAGCCGGACATGATGCCCGTTCCTGGAAAGATGCTGGGCGATCCCAAGACCTGCCCAGTCACAGGCCCAATCCGCGATGACTACATTTTGTCCCAGGGAGACTTCCCCCCGGATCACGGCCCAGGAATCGAGCAGCCGGGTGTCCTCGACCTCCACCTCAGGCAACCTGGGAACCGCACCCGTGGCATTGACCAGGATATCCGGTTTGATTTGCTCCAGGCGGGCTGCATCGATCCGGGAATCCAGCACGCAGGAAATCCCGGTCTGCTGCAGTTCCCTGACCAGGCTGGTGATGACTCCCCCGAACTCAGCGCGTCCGGGCAGTTTCTCTGCGAGCCTGACTTGCCCCCCCAATGTCGTGGATTTTTCATGCAGCAATACTTCATGGCCCATCTGGGCGGCCGTGATGGCCGCTCTCATCCCGCCAGGCCCTCCCCCCAGAACCAGTATCTTCCTGTGACGGGAGCGGACCCGGTTCCGATACTGCAATTCCCGCCCGGTCACCGGGTTCTGTATACATGAAACCGGGTGATGTGCGAGTCGATGGCCGACACAGGCCTGATTGCATCCCACACAGGGACGAATGTCATCGGCTTTCCCCGTGGAAAGCTTGTTTACAAACTCGGGGTCCGTGATCAGCGCCCTGACCAGCCCAACCATGTCTGCCTTGCCATCTTCCAGGATTCCTTCTGCCGTTTGGGGTTGGTTAATCCTGCCCGCCACCAGCACAGGCCGGGAAACGGACTGTTTCAATCTCGCTGCATCGTCTGCAACAAAGGCATGGGGGACGGCCATGGGAGGAAAAACATGGATCCATCCTCCGGCCGTGGCGGCGGACCCGGAAATGACACTGAAATAGTCAAGATGACCATCCCGTTCCAGGGTTTTGCAGATTTCGATGACCGTGCCGGCACCCATGCCGGAATCGATCTTTTCATCCAGCGTAATGCGTATCCCCAGGGTTTTGGTTTCCCCGATCCGCATGCGCACCCGGGAGACGATTTCCCGGAGAAACCGCATCCGGTTTTCCATGGACCCGCCAAATTCATCTTGCCGCCGATTGGTAGACGGATCCAGGAACTGGGCAATGAGATACCCCATGCCAGCAAGGATTTCCACTCCGTCCAAACCGGCCTCTGCAAGACGATGGGCGGCATCCACATAGCTTTGTATTATTTCCCAGACCATGTCCCCTGGCATGGGAACGGGCGTGATCCGATATCGTTCATCCGGGATATCCGAAGCGGAATACGCCAGCGGCTTCGAGCCATCATGACTCAACCGAACCGCCCGCCCCGCATGGAAAAGCTGCCCAAAAACCGGCGTACCAAATTTTCTGCAGGCCTTTCCCAGTTTTTCCATTCCGGAAATGATGTCGTCAGAACCCGCATACAGAAAGGCATCCTTGAACCCATAACTTGGATGCAGTGCCATTCCTTCCAGAATGATCAGGCCCGTTCCGCCTTTCGCCCTTTCTTCGTGGTAGGCAATCAGTTCATCCGTTACGGTTCCGTTGTACCCGAGAGTGGTTCCGTGCGGTGGATTGAAAATCCGGTTGCGGACGGCCGTCGGCCCAAGCTCAATGGGTTCCAACAGGTGTTTGAACGCTGGAATCATGCTATTGTCATTCCTTTAACCGATGAATGAATACAAAAAGGGAAAGTGGGGATATATTTTCACCATGATCGGCTATATCCGCATAATTTGATTTTCCTGTCAATCACATGCCACCCCATTATTGGCATGGCTGACCCTGCTTTATGACTGAAATGGCTGATACATCCTCCATCACAGATTTTTTCGATGCGGAACAGCTTGCAAGACTACATGGCCCGACCGAAACCGGGTCCGCCTTGCCCAATGCCGCCTATACTGATGACGCTTTCCATCGGCTTGAGCAGGATACCGTGTTCAGGAAATCCTGGGTGTTTGCGGCGTTTTCCCACCAGGTCAGTAACCCAGGGGACCGATATCCGGTTGAGATCGCAGGCCAACCGGTGGTGCTGGTCCGTGGTGAAGACAACCAGATCCGGGCGTTTCACAATGTCTGCCGTCACCGGGGGGCGAAACTGGTCGATGCGCCTCAATCATCGTGCAAACCACTGGTATGCCCCAACCATTCATGGAGTTACAGTTTCAAGGGAAAACTGTTGGCCCGACCGCATTTTTACGGGGGCGGGAAACATGACGTGAACCGTGAACCCCGCCATCGTGCTGATTTGCGGGAGATACGATGCGATTGCTGGCACGACTGGATTTTTGTGAACCTGGATGGCAATGCCCCGGAGCTGAACCGGTACCTGAAACCAATCACCGATCGCTTGTCAGGATATGATTTCACGGGCCTGCATATCGGGGGTACTCTGGAATTTGACATTCATGCCAACTGGAAACTGGCCATCGAGAATTTTATCGAACCCTATCACGTTTTTTCCTGCCATCCCTGGCTGCATTCATTTGTCAGTATGGAGGAAAGAACGGCACCACAGTTCCAGGACCATGTGCTATTTTGTGGGTACGAATTCCAGAAAACGGATCCTGCCAGGGGAGAGGGGTTGCCCTATTTTCCTGATTTACCCGAAGAAAAGAGACGTCGCGGGGACTGGTACGTCCTGTTTCCCAATTTCGCTTTGGAGGTCTTCCCGGACCAGGTGGATGTATTTGTCGCAACCCCCAAGGGGGTTGCCCAATGCCGGGAGACCATTGCATTGTATTTCATCGGCGACGGTGCTCATGCCGACCGATATTCCGAAGGACGCAATGCGGTGATACAGAACTGGCGGGACCTCAACAGGGAAGACATCGGTATTATTGAAAGAATGCAGGCGGGGCGTTCTTCGGAGGGGTTTGACGGCGGTGTGCTTTCCCCTTACTGGGACCCCGTGTTACAACACTTTGCCCGGTTGGTTTACCGTTGGATGAAGGATGGTGTTTGATCGCTGCCAACACTGTCCCACAGTGAACGACGCCGCTTCATGACCCGTTGGGTGGGATTCGCACCCACCAGGAAAACGCGCCTTTCCATGGCGCACGGAGCCACTCCCATTAATCACAGGTTGAAAAGCACGGTTTTTCAACCGGGCCGGAGTCATTTTTGCGCTACCATGGCGATACTTGATTTTTGACAATACCCCCGGTTTAAGGCAGGACGACCCAATGTCGGAAAAGAAAATGAGTGCCCCTGATTTGTCCGATCTGTTTACGCCGGGCACCGGTGCGGTACCGCCCTATCTGGCCGGGCGCAAGCAGGAACAGGAATATTTCCGGAATTGTGTCGAAGTTCTCAAAAGCCGGAACTCGGTCAGTCGGGACCTCATTCTCTACGGCCCTCGGGGCAACGGCAAGACCGCTTTGTTGCGTTATCTGCAAACGAAGACACGCCAAAAGGAAGGAGCAGGCCTGGGCGTTGTATGGGCAACACCGGGAGCACTGGCAAATCCGAGAAAGCTGGTTGATCTTCTTGTTGGGGACTATGCAGCGCTTCGGAGCAAGATCCAATCGGCGAGTTTTTCGTTTAATTTCGGTATGCAAAAGCCGATACGCAAATTGATTTGTCCAGACGAACCCTGACCCTCGGTGACCTGCTACAGGAGCGGTGTCAACATCAACCGCTGATTCTGATTGTTGACGAAGCGCACCGACTGGACCCGCAGATGGGAGAGGACTTGCTCAATGCCAGCCAGGAGGTACGTGGAAAGGGCTACCCATTCCTGCTGGTGCTGGCCGGCACACCAAACCTCAGCGCCACATTGGGAAAAGCCAATGCCTCGTTCTGGGACCGCAGTGAACTCGCTCCTTTGGGGCGCCTGTCACCGAAAGAGGCCAGTCAGGAAATCAACGTTCCATTGCAGGAGGTCGGTATCACCTTTGCCCCCGGTGTCCTTGAGAACATCGTGCAACAAACCCACTGCTACCCCTTTTTCACCCAGGTCTGGAGCGATTGTCTGGCTCGAAGGTTAGACCAAACCGGAGAGACAATGATCACTACGGAGATCGTCAAAGCGGTGGAGGAAGAGGTCATCCGAAAGCGAAACGCCATGTACCGGATCCGGTTCAATGAGATAAAAAGAATGGGGTTGCTGTCCATCGCCGAGAGCGTTGCGGACGCCTTTATCCAGTGCGAGGAACCCGTCCTGCATGGAAGCGAACTGGATCAAGCAATTGAAAAGGGAATGGCAGGCGATGAACCGGTCACGAATGAACGGCTCATGGAAAAACTCGAACAACTGTCCCACCTGGGTTACGTCTGGCCAGCTGGGGAGTATGATTACGAACCCGGCATTCGAAGCCTGATGGATTTTGTGCAAGGCTATTCGCTGTCCCAAACCAGAAGGAAAGAGGTTGAACCGCGCACCGCCCCCCGGTGATCATCCATTGGCGTAATGTCTCCCGGGAACTGGGTCCCCCTCAATGGAAAAGAGGACACCACGGCATTGTGCTGACGAACTTTATCTTGCGTTGACAATGAATCGGAATTCGCTTTATTTCCCACACTGAATGTTCTATATTGTCCGCGCAGTTCATTGGACGCAATTGTGGATCAATTGCCCTGGGAACCAAAAATCAATAACACTTTTGGAGAGAAAAAATGCAAATCAACAAACTATTGCTAAGTAGTGCGGCGGCTTGTGCCATATTCTTCGGTGGAACGGTATCCGCGGATGAAGTGACCATCGCCTCATGGGGCGGCTCCTACCAGGAAGCCCAAAGCAAAGCCCTGTTCAAACCGGTGGAAAAAGCACTGGGCATCACCATCAAGGAAGAATCCTACAAGGGGATCGGCCAGGTCCGCACCAAGGTTGCAGCCGGTTCAGTGCCCTGGGACATCATCGACACGGGGTCGGGTGGAGGCGCCCGGGGCTGTGCCGAAGAAATCCTTATTCCCCTGGACTATTCCATGATAGACACTTCCAACTTTGTCGCCGACACGCAATTGTCATGTTGCGTCGGAACCATCGTTTTCGCCACTGTAATGGCCTGGAATACGGATACTTATGGCGACAACGGCCCTCAAAGTTGGGCTGACTTCTGGGATGTGGAAAAATTTCCGGGCACCCGTTCAATCCGTGGAAAGATGCATGGCATGCTGGAACCGGCACTGATGGCGGACGGCGTTCCTCCCAGTGAGGTATACAGCATACTTGACAGCGAGGAAGGAATCAATCGTGCCCTGGATAAGATTCGCGAGATTAAACCCCACGTCGCAGTCTGGTGGAGTTCCGGTGCCCAGCACGCCCAACTCATGAAAGATGGTGAAGTGGATATGTCCACCGGGTGGAACGGTCGATTTGATGTCGCGATCGCCGATGGCGGCAATCTCAAGTACACCTACAGCCAGGGCCTTCAGGATTACGATTGCTTCGGTATTCCCAAAGGTGCTCCGAATCCTGACCTTGCCATGAGCGTGATCGCCGAGATGAGCAAACCCGAGTATCAGGCTGATATTCCGCAATACATCACCTACGGACCCACGAATACCCTGGCGTACGAAACGGGAAAGATCGACGCAGACCTGGCGGCAAGCCTGCCTTCCCATCCGGACAACGCCTCCCAGCTTCTGCCGATCAGCCAGGAGTGGTATGCCAAGTGGGAGAAAACGGCATCCGAGATGTACACGGATATGATGACGGAATAGGAGTACGCAGAGCAGTCGTGGTCACGATGCATGGTCACGGCCGCTCCTCCGTCCAGCTTTGCACCGGAAAATTCATGACGGATTTTCCGGTGCATTGATATCCGAACGTAACGTATTCCGCAATACAGCCTTTCCAGGCACAGCTGTTCAGTTGTGATCAAAGCCCTACCCATCCAAATCCAGCAGGTCGTCAAAACCTACGGGCGTGTCTATGCACTTGACCATGTCGACCTTGAAATCAAAAGCGGGGAATTCCTGACCCTGCTTGGTCCTTCAGGTTCCGGCAAGACCACCTTGTTGATGGTGCTGGCAGGATTCACCCGGCCCGACAGCGGAAGCGTGCGTTTCGGGGACCGCGAGGTGGTTCGAACCCCCCCACACAAGCGGGATGTGGGGATGGTATTCCAAAATTATGCCCTGTTTCCTCACATGACGGTTGCCGGGAATATCGGATTCCCGCTTAGACTGCGCGGGGTGCAGAAGGACGAAATGCGCCAGCGCGTTGGAAATGCCCTGTCCACGGTGCAACTTGACGGATTTGGCGACCGGCGCATCGATCAGCTGTCCGGCGGACAAAAACAGCGCGTGGCACTCGCCCGGGCCATCGTGTTCGAACCGCGCATTCTTTTGATGGATGAACCCCTGTCGGCACTGGACAAGAAACTCCGGGATCACATGCAGATTGAACTGAGACGTCTGCATGAAAAACTGGGGATTACCACCGTGTATGTCACCCACGATCAACGGGAGGCCTTGACGATGTCCGACCGCGTGGCGGTCATCAATCATGGCCGTCTTATACAATGTGACTCGCCGCGTACCATCTACGATTATCCCGCATCCCCGTTTGTGGCCAACTTCATCGGCGAATCCACCTTGATTCCGGTGAATCGGGCCAACGGGAATGTGATGCTGGACGGCCGGGCGCTCAAAGTATCCGGAACCCTGCCCAACGGCAAATGCAGCCTGATGTTGCGCCCGGAAAGACTCACCATATTGTCCGACGACAGCAACCCGGACTACAATGTCTTCCCGGGTGTCGTCGAAGAGGTGGTGTTTCAGGGTGAGAGCTTTGTCGCGTATGCGAGGCTGGAGAATGGCACCCACGTTTCCATGCGGGGAATCAGCCAGCGGGAAACCGTCTCCTCCCTGCCATCGCGAGGCAAGGAGGTGCTTTTGGGCCTGCACTGGGAGGAAACAGTTCTGATTCCCGAGGCGGATGAAGACACACCCGGATGACCACAGGAGTGTCATGCCGCCATGATTGATGCGTTGAACGCCCGTGAGCTGCTTCAGGATGAACGGCGGGAAAAGCTGGCCATGTTCGGTTTGTCGCTGCCGGCTCTTTTGCTGGTATTCGTCATCATCGTGATTCCGGTTGGGTGGCTGTTCTGGCTTTCATTGTTCAACGATGAGGGAGTCCTGTCGTTGAGCAACTACACCAGGATGTTCGACAGCAAATCCTACACCCGAATTTTCATCACGACCTTCAAGGTCAGCATCCTCACCACGGTTTTCTGTGTACTGATCAGCTACCCTTATTCCTATTTTCTCTCGCAGCTTCCGAAACGTTGGGCGGCGGTCGGGTTGTTTACCGTATTGTTGCCATTCTGGACCTCTTTGCTGGTTCGCACCTATGCCTGGCTGGTCGTATTGCAGCGCAAAGGACTGGTCAACGAATGGGGGATCGAACTTGGGCTTTGGGACCAGCCGCTGAAACTGGCCCACAATCTGAACGGAACACTGGTCGGCATGGTGCACATCATGTTGCCGTTTATGGTGTTGCCCCTGTACGCATCCATGCGGGCAATCAACGCTGACTACATCAAGGCCGCCTCGAACCTTGGGGCGACTCCGACGCGCGCTTTCTGGTTGGTATTCTTTCCCTTGTCCTTGCCCGGTCTGCTGGCTGGCATGGTCGTTGTCTTCGTTCTTTGCCTCGGTTTTTTCGTCACACCGGCAGTGCTGGGCGGCGGCAAGGTGATCATGGTATCCATGAAAATTGAAACCCTGATCGACCTGTTTTTCAATTTTGGCACGGCCAGTGCATTGGGCGTGGTGCTGATGATATTGACCCTGGCGGTTCTGTTCCTGGCCCATCGATTGTTGCGTCTTGACAAGATTCTCGGAGGGCGTGGAGCATGAATTGGTTATCAAGACCCGTTTCGGATATTCAAATTACCCACGGCAGCCGGCTGTGGCTGTATATCGTCTCCGGACTGATCATGATGTTTCTGGTGGTTCCGACTCTCATCGTCATTCCGATGTCGTTTTCCGATTCGCAGTATCTCGAGTTCCCGCCCCGGGTGTGGTCCGTTCGGTGGTATGACAATTATTTCGGGTCCCCCGAGTGGATGACCGCCACATGGGTGTCTGTCAAGGCGGCGTTTCTCACGGTAGTGGTGGTCACTCCAGTGGCCACTCTGGCCGCCTATGGCTTGTCTGTATCGAACCTGAAAGCATCCCGATGGATTTTCATTCTTCTGATCACTCCGATGATGGTGCCGGTCATCCTGATTGCCATCGGCGTATTCTTCGCTTACGCAAAACTGAACCTCAACAACACCATGTTCGGTTTGGTACTGGCCCATTCCGTGCTGGCACTGCCGATGTGCCTCATCGTGATCAGTGCAGGCCTGAAGAGTTATGACATGAACCAGGAATTGGTGGCAAGAAGCCTGGGGGCTTCCCGGATGAAAGCGTTCCTGGTGATCACTCTGCCACAGATCAGGTTTTCCGTGATCAGTGGCGCCTTGTTGGCATTCGTCGTTTCTTTTGACGAGGTGATTGTGGCGCTGTTCATCACCGGAGGGGACATTTCCACGATCACTCGCAGCATGTTTCTGGCACTTCGGGATCAAATTGATCCCACCATCGCATCCATCTCCACCGTGCTGATTATGGTTACCACCCTGGCACTGATGCTGACCCAGATTTTCGGCCAGTCAGACTCCAAGTAACATCAGGCAATGGGAGATATCCAGTCGTTCTTTATGCACGGCTGATCGAATTGTACCGGGAAGCACGCCCGCGTAACTGACCACACCCGTGCCACAGCCAGCCACATTGAGTATTCCACGCGAAAGTAGCCACCCCCCTGCTTCTTAATCGCAGAGTTGTGAAACTGGACAATCGTTCCGGACTTTTACCACCTATACCTTTAATTCATATATACTTTTAGGATATATAAAAGTATAATTATTGTATACTTATTCCATTCATATCCTTGAAATGAAGATCGTAAAGGCATTGCAGTCCTTGAACGAACTGGACAAAAAGGGACGATACGTTTACACCTCGAAAGACCTGGGGACTGTCTTTTCACAAGACCGTCGCAGTACTTTTCTGGCCGGACTGAATCGACTTGTAAAGTATGGAATTCTGCAGCGCGCAACTCGAGGCGTTTACATCTTCGCGTATTCCAGAAACCGGGGCGCAGATACCGTCGACCTGATCGCAAAATCGCTGCGAAGAGGACACTATAACTATATCAGCCTGGAATCAGCGCTTTCTCTTTACGGAGCAATGTCACAAGTTCCGATCGATCGGCTTACGGTAATGACCACCGGGCGTGAAGGTGAATTTGCTACGCCGTTCGGTGTGATTGAATTCACACACACCAAGCGTTCAAAAACAGAGATTGTCGAAAATATCCGGAATATGAACAGACCGCTGAGAGTTGCAAAACGGGCCATCGCACTCAGGGATCTTAAGCGAGTGGGACGTAACATTCACCTTGTTAACGAGTTGATGATGCATGAATAGAGTCCGAAATGATTTCGAGGTCTTGGTTGATCGAGTTCTGCACGACTCCAATTTCGCCCATACGCGAAACGTAATAAGGGATCAGTCTTATGAGTAGTGCAGCTAATCAATGTCCACTCTGCTTACACGACGGCGGCGTGGACATTGAGCCGGAAGACCATGGCAACGGTCGTAAGGTCTGCTGTCCAACATGTGGGGGCTATACCATCAAGCAATCAGTTTTGCATACCTTAGGTCAAGAAACACGATGGAAACTTTCTGCTTGGACAAGGGGCAAGAAAGAATCCCGACAACCAGCCCCTCAAATTTCCACAGACACCATTGGCACCATTGTTAGCAGTTTCCGGAACTACAGTGTTGCTGACAAGCAACGGCTCTTGATCCAGGTTCTGAACGAAAGAAGCTCGCACCCGGGCCAATCGGTGAACTTCAATTACCAGACTCTCTGGCCCCTCGTTTGGGCGTCTGGTTCCGAAGAAGTACGTTACTTGATCAAAGCTCTAGAAGGACGCGGCCTAGTCAACACACAAAATATATCCGGCGGAGCCGTTTGCCAGATAACGCCCGCCGGTTGGGACTACATCGACAATATACCGAGAGAAAGAAGTCAGAGCAGCCAGGTATTTGTCGCAATGTGGTTCGATCCGAGCATGAACTCAGCATGGGAAAACGGCATAAAACCAGCACTTGTGAACTCGGGATATGAACCCTATCGCGTAGACAATGATTCTTCGAATCTGGGTCGCATTGATGCGAAAATCGAGATGGAGATCAAGCACTCACGGTTCTTGGTGGCGGATGTGACCGGCGGTCGTCAAGGGGTGTATTACGAGGCAGGGTATGCAATGGGCCTGGGATTGCCGGTCATTTGGAGCGTGAAAAACGATCGCATGTGCGATATGCACTTCGATACAAGGCAGTACAATCATATTATATGGTGTGAGCCAACGGACCTAGCGGACCAGTTGAAGGCGCGGGTTATCTCGGCCATAGGCAAAAGCTGAGGTCTGAGAGCTTAATTGGAAGTTCGGAGGTCTGCTGAAAATGACGATACGTCACCATACTGGAATCGAACTGATGGGGAGTCTCCAATCAAACACTTACTTCCAATTCACGTCACGTAGGAACTCGGGTCTGCACTCAACCTTGCCACAGCCGTATTCTTGTTTGGGTATTTGTGCAGCTTGGAAAAACTAATCGAGAAGATATCGCCTTAAGGATGCTGAGTATTCCACTGTGGTTGCGTCGCTACGCTCCGACCGGGGGGCGGCAACTTTCCATGGAATAACCGGAAATTTTCAGTGGAATACTCACCGATACGGGATTAAGGCGATATTTTGTGCAATAACAGACTTGAAGTCCTGAATTGCACAAAATATAATCCCTGAATGATCCCCCGCCAATTGTCCCAAGAGTTGCTCCTGCAACTCAATGAGTATCCGGTTGTCACCTTGCTCGGGCCAAGGCAGTCCGGGAAAACGACTCTGGCACGAGCGTTACTGAAAGACTATTCCTATGTCAGTCTGGAAACACCCGATATTCTGACATTTGCTCAAGACGACCCAAGAGGTTTCCTGGCACAGTACCCCGAAAAAGCTATTTTTGATGAAATCCAGCGTGCACCGCACCTGACCAGTTATCTTCAAGGCATCGTCGACGAATCCGGAACGACCGGGCAGTTTGTCCTAACGGGCTCTCATCAACTGGAGTTAAGAGCCGCCATTACCCAGTCTTTGGCGGGCAGAACCGGCATTCTCAATCTATTGCCGTTTTCGATAGGAGAGTTAACGACGGCGAGTATCACATTTGAAACCTTCGAGGAATACGTCTTTACCGGGTTTCTTCCCCGAATATATGATCAGCATCAGCGACCGAATACCGCTTACGGAAATTATTATCAAACCTACATTGAAAGAGATGTTCGCCAGATCATCCAGCTAAAGAACGCCGGCCTGTTCGACAAATTCATGCGGTTATTGGCAGGAAGAGTCGGTCAAGTCATGAACTATCAGTCACTGGCATCGGATGTCGGCGTGGATGCTAAAACCATCAAGGAGTGGCTGTCTATCCTGGAAGCCTCTTTTGTGATTTTCAAACTTTCACCTTATTTCGAGAGCTTCGGCAAACGTGTGATCAAATCCCCAAAGTTCTATTTCATGGATACAGGCCTACTGTCTTACCTGCTCGGAATCGAAAAGCCGGAACAGGTCACCCGGGACCCATTGGTAGGCCAGTTGTTTGAAAACCTGGTTGTCCTGGAAGCCTTGAAAGCACGATGCAACCAGGGAAAAATTCCAAACCTGTATTTTTATCGGGACAGTCATGGAAACGAAATTGATTTGCTGTATGCAGGCAGGCGAAACCTGACCGGAATCGAAGTCAAGTCAGCCGCCACATTTCATTCACACTTTAATCAAATGCTCTTGCGGTTTTCGAAGAAACAACAGGCACTTAAATCGAGCTATGTTGTGTACAACGGAAAAGCCAGGCTATTCAGCGAAGGGATTAAAGCCATAAACTTCAAAGACACCAGCTCAATTTTCGAATAATGAACCGGAAACTGTGCAAAACATCCCCAATAAGAGCAACAAGCCCCGCCTGCACTCCGAAGTGCAACACTCGCTCTCGTCAGCCATCAAATTCTTTATATTTTGTTTGGTGGGCCCGGTAGGACTTGAACCTACGACCAATGGATTATGAGTCCACTGCTCTAACCAACTGAGCTACAGGCCCTTATTTGTTTCGATTCCGGCATGGTCCCGGGGAACATCGCAACCCGGGTTGAATTGATTCATACCGCTTCTGGCCCAAGGCCATGACGTTTCCAGGCTCCGATCCACCCTGTGTCATTCGGCCGGACGCCCGGCAATCTCCCTGACAGGGATATCAGCTGTTATCCAGGAAACTCTTCAAATGGTCTGACCGACTTGGATGGCGAAGCTTCCGCAATGCCTTCGCTTCAATCTGGCGTATCCGTTCCCGGGTCACATCGAACTGCTTGCCCACTTCTTCCAGTGTGTGGTCGGTGTTCATTCCTATTCCAAATCGCATCTGCAGGACCTTGGCTTCGCGCTCAGTCAGCGAACCCAGTATATTGTCCGTTGCATTCTTCAAACCGGTTGCCGTGGCAATATCGACCGGCGCCTTGATATTCTTGTCTTCGATGAAATCGCCGAGATGCGAATCATCGTCATCCCCCACCGGCATTTCCATGGAGATCGGTTCTTTCGCAATTTTCAAGACCTTGCGCACCTTGTCTTCCGGAAGTTCCATGCGCTCCGCCAATTCTTCAGGCAAGGCTTCCCGGCCCTTTTCCTGCAAAATCTGCCGGGAAACACGATTGAGCTTGTTGATCGTCTCAATCATGTGTACCGGAATACGGATGGTCCTGGCCTGGTCCGCGATGGACCGGGTAATCGCCTGCCGAATCCACCAGGTTGCATACGTTGAAAACTTGTACCCCCGCCGATATTCAAACTTGTCCACCGCTTTCATCAATCCTATATTGCCTTCCTGGATCAAATCCAGGAACTGGAGCCCCCGGTTGGTGTATTTTTTGGCAATGGAAATCACCAGGCGCAGGTTGGCCTCGACCATTTCCTTTTTTGCACGCCGCGCTTTCGCTTCACCGATGGACAGTATCCGGCTCAAATCTTTCAGTTCTGCCAACTCAAGGCCCGCCTTGTCCTGGATTTTGAGCAGCCGCACCACATGGGAATGTACCGTGTTTCGGTATTTTTCAAGCTTCGGGGTATTCGGTCCACAGTCATTGACCAACGTGTCGAACCATTCCATATTCGTTTCGTTATCACGAAAATAGTCATTGAACTGTTGTCTTGGAACCTTCCCGTAATTGACACAGTATTTCGCGATATTGCGTTCGCATTCTTTCACTTCCCCCATACTGTGGCGCAGGGTCGACGTCAGTATCTCCAGTTTTATCGGAACAAATTTGATCTGCAGGAGTTCATCCCCGAGTTTCCGTCGATTATTCCGGGCCTGTCGGCTTCCGACTCCATGGGTTTCCACGGCTCTGACAAAAGCTTTCCAGGTCCGGCGCATACGCGTGAACCGGGAAATAGCGTCCCCCAGTTCCGGTCCGCTGGGGCGGTCATCGTCCGCCGCATTTTGACCCGGTGCCCCCGGAGTCGCAACGGTTTCATCATCCAGGGCATCGATCGCCATAAAATCCACCACCACATCCGACAATTTCATTTCACCCGCTTCGATCAGGTCCGCGAAATCCAGAAATTGACGGATTGCAGCAGGCGTGACGACCACCGCCTGGGTGCTTTGCCGGTTCCCTGCTTCAATGCGTTTGGCCAGTGCGATTTCATCCTCCCGGGTCAGCAGTTCTACGGTCCCCATTTCACGCATGTACATCCGAACCGGATCGGTGGTCCGCCCAAATTCGCTTTCCACTGCCGTTTTCAGGGCCGCACTGACTTCTTCGGCCACTTCCTGATCTTCCGGATTGTCTCTTTTCAGCGTCATGCTGTCCGTATCAGGCGCCTTGTCCACCACCTCAATGCCCATGTCATTGATCATGTTGACCACGACCTCGATCTGATCGGTGTCATGCATGTTTTCAGGGAGATGGTCATTAATCTCGGCATAGGTCAGGAACCCCTGATCCTTGCCCTTGAGAACCAGTTTTTTCAGGTCCGACTGCGGCTTCGGTGGTTTGGGCAGCTCTCCATTGCCGGCCAGTTCCTGGGCCCCGGAATTACCCGCTTTTTTATCCAATTTAGCCGAATTGCCTGATTGGGCCTTAACGGTTTCAGATTTCACTTCAGGTATTTTTCGCATTTATAGTTCGTGGTATCTGGAAAATAGAAGCACTGCGCCCCATCAGGGAACGCAAAAAAAATCAACCCCTTAGTATACACTATTTACACGGGTTAAATTCGCTGTTTTTCCAGTTCATTCACCGAAAGCTTCCTGTTGCCCATTTCCATTTGAACCGTGAGACCACCCGGATTGCATGACATTCCGGTCCGGCATGTGATCAATACCGATGGTTCACGGCAGTTGGAATATTCATGGCTTTGCCCGGGCCTGAAGCAGCCTGGCCAGTTCTTCTTTCTCACCGGGACCCAGCAGATTGCTCCGCGCTTTCTCCAGCAGTTCCAGACGATGTTGCGCGGTCTGGTTTTCCAACAGGCGTGATATGGTATCTTTGAACTGGCTTTCAAGGGCCTTCTCATCAATCAGATTGGATCGTGTTGCCAGTTTTTCCAGGTATTCATGGTGAGGGGAATCCCGAAACGCTTCCAGCAGGCGTGCGGTAGTCTGATTCCCTTTCTCCTGGCACAGGGCAATCATTCCGACCAGAATTTCAGCTCCCGGTATCCGGAGCCGACGCAATTCGTCCATATCCGTGATCACCTCTCCCAGATGGGGGTTTTGAAGCAGCAAACTGGTTGCCGAAGCCAGGGGGGAAATTTGTCCTGAACCAGGACCGGCACTGACTTTTCTCCCTGCAGGCCGGGATTGAGCCCTATCCGTGGACCGGGCTTTTCTCAGCTGGATTTCTGTCAGACCGCTGAGCACCGAAAGCCGGGAAAACATCATTTCTTTCATGATACTGCCGGGCAATTGATTGACAAGCGGCAAGGCCAGGCTGGTGAGTCTGGCCTTGCCGTCCATTTGGTTCATGTCCACCTGCTGGATCAAATGATCCAGCAAAAAATCCGAAAACGGGGTACTTTGATCTACCCTGGCCTGAAACGCATCCCTGCCTTCAGACCGGATAATGCTATCCGGGTCCTCTCCATCCGGAAGGAAAAGA
Source organism: Candidatus Poriferihabitaceae bacterium (assembly GCA_965214055.1). GTDB lineage: Bacteria > Pseudomonadota > Gammaproteobacteria > Arenicellales > Poriferihabitantaceae > WTGA01. Next base: position 1,664,164 of record OZ243931.1, on the reverse strand, counting down.
AAACCGATTTGCCGTTGATCGTGTATCTCTGGCAATGCCACCTGCAATGCTTTCCAGGCCGCTGCCCGTCCGGCCCGGTCGCCATCAAAACAGAATATGATTTCGGGTGCCAGCCGGAACAGTCTTTGCAGGTGGGTACGTGTCGTTGCAGTGCCAAGGGTGGCCACTGCATAGTCAATCCCGTGTTGGGCCAAGCTCACCACATCCATGTATCCTTCCACAACCAGGCTTCTTTGCTGAATTCCGATTTCCTTTCTTGCCCGGTGCATCCCGTACAGTTCCGAGCCTTTGTGAAAGAGCGGTGTCTCAGGGGAATTCAGGTACTTGGGTTCACCATCGCCAATGATTCGACCACCAAATCCAATCACACGCCCTCTATAGTCTTCAATGGGAAAGATGATCCGACCCCGGAAACGGTCGTAGAATCCCGGGTCGCCGGAACCGGTGTCCGGGTCCTTCTGAACAATTAATCCCGCCTTGGCCATCTGTTCCCGCTGCTGTGGACGATCTCCCAGGGCGCTCGTCAGGGCATTCCAGCTATCCGGAGCAAAACCAATCCCGAAACCCGCCGCCATTTCCCCCGTCAGACCCCGGGACTTCAGATAAGTCACCGCCGCATGTGCATCCGAATGCCTGCGCAGTTGATGCTGAAACCACTGATTGGCCTGTTCGACCATTTCCAGCAGTTGCACGGGTTTGACATCCGTCTTCTTCGGATAACCACCCTGCTCTTTCGGTATCGCCAACCCCGCACTGTCTGCCAGGGCCTCCACCGCTTCGGGAAATGAAAGGTTGGAATATTCCATCAGGAATCCAATTGCGGTACCGCTCGCCCCACAGCCAAAACAGTAATAAAACTGTTTCACCGGGCTGACGGTAAAGGAAGGGGTTTTTTCGTCATGAAACGGACAGCAGGCCAGATATTCCTTGCCCTTTCGGGTCAAGGGAACCAATCGGTCGATGACTTCAACGATATCGGTCCGACCAACCAGTTCATCAATAAACGTACTGGGGATTCTGTCTGCCATGACAAGGATTGTACTTGATCTGCCCGGGGTTACGGAATGATCCATGGGATTCCCGGTGCGGCGAAGGGACACCCCGATGTGGTAAACTGTTTGTGGTCATTTCAGGCATCGGCAGCCGGACCATTCAACGGACAGATGAGATATGCAGGAAGATCACGAAACCATATCAAACAACCCAAAGTTCAACATGGAAAACGAGAAAAAGATGACAGCAGGTATCGAAACAGAAGCCACCCGGAACTCAAATGCCGCCCCTGCAACAGGGTTCCCGGTCCACTGCAGTCTGAAATGCGAGACCACCATCGGCGAGGTCATCTGGCAAGTCATCCTCTGGCTAGTACTGTCTGTGTTTACGTTTGGCCTGGCGTTGGCCCTGATGCCCTATTACTTCATCAAGGCACTTCTCAATCGCACATATATCGTGGACAAGGAGGGATTCAAAATAGCCAGGCTGGAAGTTGAATTCTCCTTTTGGGACATTGTGTGGCATATTCTTCTTTGGTTGTTGCTGTCCATCATCACGTTCGGCCTGGCCTACATTGTCTATTGGCATATGGTTCTCAAACGGCTGCTCAATTCGGCTGCGTTTACAGAGGTTCATTCCTGATCCGGCTTTATGACCGGCAAACAACCTTCCTGCGCCCCCGCATATTTTGTAAACCTGTAACCGGAAAACCCGGGAAATTCCTTCTTTGGACGAGGGACACCCGCCGTAATTCCAATTTTGGGACCAGCGTCCCGGAGACGACTTGCTGGAACCATTGACCACTCCCTCCACACAGGAAATTTTCCCCAATGAGGTCGGAAATCCACTGTCATTAGCGTATTCGGATTCCATCGGTCCAGACAGGCCGTTCTGGCGGGACCACGGGCACACAACCCGCTGGATGAATCGGTTAAAATCAGCAGCTTTACCAATTGAATCGACTGGTTTCGGTATGACCCACGAATATATCCCCGCTGACATTGAAGCCGCCGCCCAAAACTACTGGGACGAAAACCAGTGTTTTTCGGTTTATGAAGACCCGGAAAAGGAAAAATATTACTGTCTTTCCATGCTGCCCTACCCGTCGGGTCAATTGCACATGGGGCATGTCCGGAACTACACCATTGGCGACGTGATCAGTCGGTACCAGAGAATGCTGGGCAAAAACGTACTGCAGCCCATGGGGTGGGATGCATTCGGCCTGCCTGCGGAAAACGCGGCGATTGCAAACCGGACGCCGCCGGCGAAATGGACGTATGAAAATATCGACTACATGAAAGACCAGCTCAAGCGGCTGGGGTTTGCCTACGACTGGAATCGCGAACTGACAACCTGCTCTGCAAAATACTACAAATGGGAACAGTGGTTTTTCAACCGGCTCCTTGAGAAAGGACTCGCATACAAGAAAATGTCCGTGGTCAACTGGGACCCGGTGGAACAAACCGTCCTGGCGAATGAACAGGTGGAAAAGGGCCGCGGCTGGCGGTCCGGGGCCCTGGTCGAACGCCGGGAAATCTCACAGTGGTTTATCCGGATCACGGCCTACGCGGAAGAATTGCTGAACGAAATCGACAATCTGGAAGGTTGGCCGGATGCCGTACGGGCCATGCAGCGTAACTGGATTGGCCGGTCCGAAGGGGTGGAATTCACGTTTGAAGTGGATGGCGAAGAGCCTCTCGGCGTCTATACAACCCGTCCGGACACCATTTTGGGCATTACCTTTATCTCCGTCGCAGCGGAACATCCCCTGGCCCTGAAAGCGGCAAAAGACAACCCGGACATCGCCGCATTTATCAGGGAATGTAAAAATGCGAATACCACCGAAGAAGAACTGGAAACCATGGAGAAAAAAGGGGTCCCCCTGGGCATTCAGGGCACTCACCCCATCACTGGGGAAAAAATCGACATCTGGGCTGCCAATTTTGTCTTGATGGGATATGGAACCGGTGCGGTGATGGCTGTCCCCGCCCATGACCAGCGGGACTGGGAATTTGCCAAAAAGCACAATCTTGAAATTCGGCCCGTAATCCGGTGGCCGAACGGCACCCCGCACAATTACGATGAGGGTTCACTCATCACCAAGGATGGCGTGGTCTGCAATTCCGGACAGTTCGACAACCTGAACTACCGTGAAGCTTTCGAGGCCATTGCCAGGTATCTGGATGAAAGGAACGTTGGCCGGAAAACCATCAATTATCGTCTTCGTGACTGGGGCGTATCGCGGCAGCGTTACTGGGGATGCCCGATTCCTGTCGTCTATGGTGAAGCCGAACAACCCGTTGCCGTGCCCGATGACCAACTCCCCGTTGTGTTACCCGAAGATGTGGAGTTTTCCGGGGTACAGTCCCCCATCAAAAATGACCCGGAATTTTACCAGACGACCATGCCAGGGACCCGAGACCCGGCAACCCGGGAAACCGACACCTTCGATACGTTCTTCGAATCATCCTGGTACTATGCCCGGTATTGCTGCCCGGGCCAGGAGGATGCCATGCTGGACGAGCGGGCCAACTACTGGCTGCCCGTTGACCAGTATGTCGGGGGTATCGAGCACGCGGTATTGCACCTGTTATACGCACGATTCTTCTACAAATTAATGCGGGATGCCGGCCTGGTCAACAGCGATGAGCCCTTTACCAGGCTGTTGTGCCAGGGCATGGTCCTGAATGGTGGCGTCAAGATGTCCAAATCGAAAGGCAATATTGTAGACCCCCAGGAAATGATCGATCTGTATGGAGCAGATACCGTACGCCTGTTTATCATGTTTGCTTCCCCTCCGGACCAGGCAGTGGAATGGAATGACGGTGCGGTGGCCGGAGCACATCGTTTTTTGCGCCGCTGGTGGTCTTTCGTCCAACGCATGAAAGCCACGCTCGCTCCGGCCAGAAAACGATTACAGGATCCCTTGTGGGCGCGCAATCTGGCCGATACCCGTGCCAGGGACCTGAGACGTGTTACCCATCGGATTCTGGAAAGGGTTAACCGGGACTATGAAAAAATCCACTACAACACCGTTGTTGCAGGAGCCATGGAACTGTTCAATTATCTCGAAAAATTTGATGCCGAGGCCAATGAACACTGCACCACAGCATTGCGGGAAAGCGTTGTCATACTGAACAAAATTCTTTCTCCCATCGTCCCGCATATTTCCCACCGCCTCTGGCATGAATTGGGTGAGGACGGGGATGCCATTGATGCCCGCTGGCCCGTTGTGGACAGCGAAGCACTGAAAAGTGACCGGGTCAAACTGGTGATCCAGGTGAACGGCAAGCTTCGCAGTGAAATGGAAGTTCCCGTATCCAGTACCCGGGAAGAAATCGAATCCATAGCGATCCAGGACCCAAAGACACAGAAGTTTATCCAGGGAAAGAACATCCGGAAAATGATCCTGGTCCCTGGCAGGCTGATCAATATTGTGGTTTAACCGGCGATCACACCAATCCAGGCCTTTCCCGATTCGCCCTATCCCGTATAATCAAGGTCACCCGAACCGATTAATTCCCGGACCAATCCAATGATGAAGAACCTTTTGCTGATGGCGCTGACTGTTTCACTGCTCACCGGCTGCGGGTTCAAGCTGCGTGGAAATACCGATCTATCCGCGGCCCTGAACCCGGTATCCATTGAAGGGACGGACCGTACATTCACCGAGGGACTCGAAACACTGCTCAAGAACAACGGAACCACTGTTGTGGACAATGACGTTGAATCCGCCACCATTGTCATCTCCCAGAGCAATTATAACCGGGAGGTCCGCCAGACCAATGCCAGGGGCCTGGCGACCGGTTACAGCTACCGGTATACCGTGATTTTCGAAGTGGTGGATGCCCAGGGGCAGGTCATCCAGCCAAAGGCTTCCATCTCCCAGTACCGAACCCTGGATTTTGATCCGGAATACATTCTGGAGGCAGAATATGAAGAGGAATTTCTGCGTGAACAAATGGAAAAGGAAATCACATTGCAGATAATGCGCCGACTTTCCCGCATTTGACGGGTTCACCCCTTTGCGCCTTGACCTGACTTCCCTATCCGGCCAGTTGAAACAGGGGCTGCATCCCCTGTACCTGCTGTTTGGGTCCGAAATCCTGCTGGTTGAAGAAGCCCTGGACCAAATCAGGGACCGGGCAAGGAGGGATGGTTATCTTGAGCGGCTGAGATTTACGGCCGAAACCGGGTTTGACTGGAAACAACTGGGCAGTTACAGCGGAACCCTGTCACTTTTTGCTGAAAAACGCCTGATTGAACTGAGAATTCCCTCCGGAAAACCCGGAAAACCCGGTGCCCAGGCGCTGACTGAATACGTGGCCCAAGGCACGCCTGAGGACACGGTCCTGGTGATCATTTGTGGTCAGATCGACAAACAGTCCCAGAATACCAAATGGTTCCAAACCGTGGCCGCGGTGGCGGCAGTGATCGAATGCCCGGTCATTGGCACGGCGAAGTTGCCCGGCTGGATCAGCCAAAGAATGTCCCGGAAAGGACTGAAATTTGAGAATGAAGCCGTTGAACGGCTTTCCTATTTCGTCGAAGGGAACCTGCTGGCCGCCGCCCAGGAAATCAATCTGTTGGCCATGCTCTATCCGAACCAGGTGATTACCGTAAAAACCGTTGAAAATGTAATCGCTGATCATGCCCGGTTCAATGTCTATAATCTCACCGATGCCTGCCTGGCAGGGTCAACACAACGGGCGGTCCGAATCCTGCACAGCCTGCGGTCGGAACAGGTTGAACCCGTCATTATACTGTGGGCACTGGCCCGGGAAACCCGCACACTCTGCCAGCTTTCCGTCGCAGCGGAAAACGGAAAAAATCCGCAGTCACTGTTCGCCCGGTATCGAATATGGGCAAGCCGAGGTGCACTGGTGAATGCTGCCTTGAGACGATTCAGCCGCCTCCACTGGGAAAACATATTGCGGCGACTGGGCCAGGCGGACCTGATGGCCAAGGGCCGTATCCCACTGAAGAGGAAAGACATCTGGGAAGAAATCGAAAGCATTTCCCTTGGCATCTGCGGCACCAAATCCCGGTAGGACGAACGGGTCTCCCTCAGTATAAAATACCCGGTTTCCCATTACCCATGACATTTTCCAAATCAAATTGACTGCAATGCATACCGATTCAGAAGCCAGCACCGGGATCCAGGACTATATGAACCGGCTCGGCAGGGATGCCGTCACGGCATCCAAAGAGATTGCACACGCCGGGACCGAACAAAAAAACCGGGCACTTGCCAATATTGCCCAATCCATCGAAAAGCACCGGACCGCCATTCTCAGGGAAAACGCCCGGGACCTGGCCGCCGCAAGGAAGTCCAACCTGTCCAGTGCCCTGCTTGATCGGCTGGAACTGAACCCCCAACGGGTCGATGCCATGGCAAATGGATGCCGACAGGTCGCGGAATTGAATGATCCAGTGGGGGAAATGACAGCACTGGTGGACCGCCCAAGCGGGCTTAGAATCGGAAAAATGCGCGTTCCCCTGGGGGTCATCGGCATCATTTATGAATCCCGCCCCAACGTCACCATCGATGCGGCGATCCTTTGCCTCAAGGCGGGGAACGCTGTCATTTTGCGGGGAGGGACCGAAGCGATTCACTCGAATCTTGCCATTTCCAGGTGCCTGGACGACGGGCTTCGACAGGCGGGGATTCCCACTGCGTGCGTCCAGTTAATTGAAATTACGGACCGTGCGGCAGTGGGGGAACTGATTACCATGTCGGAACATGTCGACATTGTCGTCCCCCGCGGCGGCAAAAGCCTGATTGAGCGAATCAGCCGGGAAGCGACGGTACCAGTCATCAAGCACCTGGAGGGATTGTGTCATATCTATATTGACGACGACGCGGACTTGAACAAGGCGGCGGAGGTATCCTACAACGCCAAGGCCCGCCGCTACGGCATTTGCGGAGCAATGGAAACCCTGCTGGTCGCCCAAAGTGTGGCGGCCCGGGTTCTGCCCGGTCTTTGCGCACGTTACGCTGAAAAAGGCATCGAACTGCGGGGGTGTGAGCGAACGCGGGAACTGGTCCCCGGACTGCACGCTGCGAGCGAAGACGACTGGCGGACGGAATATCTGGATGCGATTCTATCCATCCGTATCGTTGACGACCTTGACCAGGCCATCGACCATATCGAAACCTACGGGTCCCATCACACGGATGCCATTGTGACGGAAAACCCGGCACATCAGGACCGGTTCATGCGAAGAGTGGACTCCAGTTCTGTGATGGTGAACGCATCCACCCAGTTTGCGGACGGTTTTGAATACGGTCTCGGTGCCGAAATCGGGATCAGCACCAACAAGCTCCATGTTCGGGGTCCAGTGGGGCTGGAAGGGTTGACCTCCCAGAAATATGTCGTGATCGGAGACGGGACGATCCGGGCTTAGGCCTCCAGAAACCGGGACACCTTGTCCCTCGCTTCATTCATACCCTGCCTGGTTCGCGCAGAAAACAGCTGAACGGTGGTGTAAGGCCTGGTATCCAGTTCCCTGACCACCCCCCGGTGTGCATTCAGGGCCCTGCCCTTTTTCAGTTTGTCGGACTTCGTCAGCAATATGTGAACCGGCAATCCGATCTGCCAGGAGAAATTCAGCATGATCCTGTCGAGATCCGTCAGGGGTCTTCGAATATCCATGGGAATCACCAGGCCACGGAGACATTGACGCTGAAAAAGATACTGGGAGACCAGTTTCTCCCAATGCTTTCTGAGATTCTCCGGTGCTTTCGCATACCCGTACCCCGGAAGATCCACCAGCCGGGTGGTTTCATTGATGTTAAAAAACACGATCTGCTGGGTTCGTCCGGGTGTCTTGCTGGTTTTAGCGAGGGACTTCTGGCTGGTAAGTGCGTTGATTGCACTGGATTTTCCGACATTGGAGCGCCCGGCAAAGGCGACTTCGGCACCCAGGTCATCCGGCCATTGGTCAGGATAATGCGCTGCCGTGGAATACCGGGCTTTCGTGAAATCGATGACAGACAACTTTTTTTCGGGGTTTGTTGATATAATCCGTGCTCAATTTTACGTGCCCGGCCCCGATGGGGAGAATTTATTATAGCCGGATTGGCCCCGAAACAAAAGCAGAGATGGGATTTCGACCATGACTTGCACCTTGAAGACTTTATTTCTTTCCCTTGTAATCGCCCTCTCATTGACGGCAAACAGCCACGCACAAACCGGTGGCGACGTGGACGCCGGGCAGGCAAAATCCACGCCCTGTGCCGCCTGTCATGGCAATGATGGCAACAGTCCCCTGGACCTGTATCCCAAGATCGCCGGCCAGGTTCCGGGATATATCGCGGAACAACTGGCAAAATTCCAGTCCGGTGAACGGGATGAACCCGTCATGGCCGCCATGGTTACCGATTTGACTGAACAGGACATGGCTGACCTGGATGCCTATTATTCCAACCAGGAAATCAGTACCGAATCAATCGGACCCGATCAGGTGGAAGATGCCCTGGCCGGCCGGCAGATATTCCGTGGTGGTCTGGAGAAATACCAGGTGCCCGCCTGCATGGGATGTCATGGCCCATCGGGAAGCGGCATCCCACCCGTCTACCCCCGGCTTGCCGGACAACATCCCAAGTACCTTGAAGACCAGATGCGGGCATTCAAAGCCGGTGCGCGGCATACTCCGATTATGCAACCCATCGCATTTCCGCTGAGCGAAACACAGATCAGGCAGCTGGCACTGTATATTTCCGCTCTGGAGTAATTCTGGAGTAATATTGAGGGGGGACCGTTCTCCCCCTGACCCGGCCGTATTCTTTCTTCAGCGAACTTCCGGCGGGATTTCGATACCGTTTTGCCGGCAGGCGGCGATCACGGTGTTGCGCAGCAGACAGGCAATGGTCATGGGTCCCACTCCCCCGGGAACCGGAGTCACGGCCCCGGCAACTTCCATGGCAGAGGCAAAATCCACATCCCCCACCAGCCGGTTCTTTCCCTCTTCCCCCGCAACACGATTGATGCCGACATCGATCACCGTGGCACCTTTCTTTATCCAGTCTCCCTTGATCATTTCCGGTACACCCACCGCCGCGACAACAATGTCTGCCTGGCGACAGATCCCGGGCAAATCCCGGGTCCTGGAATGTGCGATGGTCACGGTACAGTGTTCACGGAGCAGCAACATCGAAACCGGTTTGCCGACAATGTTGGAACGACCCACGATCACCGCATTTTTACCGGTAAGATCCCCCAGCTGTTCTTTGAGCAGCAGGATGCACCCGACTGGCGTACAGGGAGCCAGGGACTCCTCGCCAATGGAGAGCTTTCCCACATTCTCGATATGAAAACCGTCAACATCCTTGTCAACACCAATGGCGTTGATGACCCGGGATTCATTGATTTGTTCGGGTAACGGGAGCTGGACGAGAATCCCGTTAATGGAAGAATCCGTGTTCAGGTCATCCACCAGTTCCAGCAATTCATCCTCAGATGTCTGTACAGGGAGCCTGTGTTCAATGGAGTCCATCCCGGCTTCCACGGTCTGCTTCCCCTTGTTTCTCACATAAACCTGGCTCGCGGGGTCTTCACCAACCAGCACCACGGCCAATCTGGGCTTTATATTGTGATTCGCAACCAGGCCGGATACCGCTTTCCCCACCTGTTTGCGTATTTCGGCTGCGTACGATTTCCCATCAATAACTGTTGTCATGACTGTTTCCCATCATGTTCAGGGCATGTAATGTTCGAAGGAGGCGTATTGTATCCATTTTGGTTTGACCATGCATGGACCAATGACCCCATTTCACATTCATTTCCGGGGGACGAAATGCGTCCACCGATTCAATCTCCAGGCACAAATGCAAGGCGTGGTTTACTATACTTGCCTCTGTCAATTTCAACATCAGCAATAATCCAGATGACTGCACAAAACACAGTATTCCTGTTTCCCGGCCAGGGCGCCCAGTATCCCGGCATCGGGAAAGACTTGTTCGATGAATACCGGATCGTTCGCGACACCTACTGCGAAGCCAGCGATGTGCTTGGCTACGACATCGGAAAACTTTCCTTTGAGGACCCCGGCAATGAAATCAACCTGACCCGGTATACACAACCCGTCCTGCTGACCCATTCCACGGCCTGTTGCCGGGTCTTCCAGGAGCTGACCGGCAACCGGGTGATTCCGGACCATGCCGCGGGCCACAGCCTGGGGGAATATTCCGCCCTGGTCTGTGCCGGGTCACTCCGCTTTGAACTCGCGCTGGACCTGGTCAGAACCCGGGGAGAGCTGATGGGGGAATGGGGCGAGGGGGAAATGCAGGCGCTGATGGTGGACCTGGACACCGCAAGAACCCTCGCCGAACAGCATTACTGCGGCATCGCCGCCTGCAATCTGCCCGAACAGAACGTGGTTGGAGGAAGACCGGAAGATCTCGACCTCCTGGTATCCGCGCTGTCCGAAGTGGTCCCCCGGGCCCGCAGTGCCCGGCTTAAAACCGAAGGAGCCTTTCACACCTATTACATGGTCGAAGCCGCCCGCAGGTTCAGAAAAGTACTGGACGGCGCAGACTTTGCAATACCGGAAATCCGCGTATTGTCCAACTTTACCGGAGGCTGCCATGATGCCAACACGGACTCCATCCGATCCAGGTTATTCCTCCAGTTGTTCAACCCGGTACTGTGGTACCAGAATCTGCTGACAGCGGCGGATGCCGGTGACAGCCTGATGATTGAGTTCGGTGGAGGCCTGGGAAAGGGACAGACAGCCCCGGAAAAACGTCCCAACCTGGAGAGCATTGTCAAACGGGCGTTTCGCACAAGGGAGTCTCCTCCCCGGTATCTTTCCGTAATCAATCTCCCCACCCTGGAAGATGCCGTCAAATATTTTCAGGATTGACTCAATGTGTGGACATGCGCCGTGACTGATTCGGCAAGTGCCTGCAGGTCATACCCTCCTTCCAGAACCGAGATTAACCGCCCGGCACAACGCCGGTCCGCAAGCTCCATCATCCTTTGGGTCATCCATACATAACTTTGGGTATCCAGATAGATGGACCCCAGGGGGTCGGCATGGTGGGCGTCAAACCCGGCGGAGATCAATATCGCATCCGGCGCAAAACCCGTCGCGGCAGGTAGGATTTTTTCCTCGAATGCCCGCCGGTAATGCGCATCTCCCGCCCCCGGGCTCATGGGGCAGTTCAGGGTCGTCCCCGCACCCCGACCAATGCCGGTTTCGCTCAAGGCCCCCGTACCCGGGTAGTGTGGAAACTGGTGCAGGCTCATATAAAAAACACCTGGGTCATCTTCGAACGTATGCTGTGTACCATTGCCGTGGTGCACATCCCAATCCAGAATCAGTATCCGCTCGAGGCCGTACCTTTTCTGCAAATACCGGGCGGTCACAGCAATGTTGTTGAACAGGCAGAATCCCATTGCAAATCCGGCTTCGGCATGATGCCCGGGGGGGCGGACCATGGCAAACCCGTTGTCCACATTTCCCTGCATCACCTGGTCCGCCACTTCCAGTACGCTGCCGGCAGCATTCAGGGCAACTTCATAGGACGAGGGGGAGATGGACACATCCGGGGTATCCAGCCGGGACTGGCCGGCACGACAGGCCACCCCGGCCCTTTCAATATACTCCGGCTGATGGATGGCGGCAATCGAATCCAGGGACGCCGGAGAGGGCTTGAACCGGTACAGCAGGTTGTACCACTCCTGTCGGGACAAGAGGTCAAACGTAACCTGAAGACGTTCGCTACGTTCCGGATGGCCCATTCCGGTATCATGGGTCAGAAACAGCGGGTCATAGACGAATCCGGTCCTCATCATGCAGGAAGTATGTTTGAATCCGGTGGCCAGCACAACCCTGGACACGGCATTTCCCGATGGAGCCCGGGAATCCACGCGTGAAGCGGACCCACCCTGGGCAATATGACCGTTCCCTGCCCCGGCCTGGCTCCGGGTCCTGCGGGTGAGCTACCGCCGTGGACGTCGACGGGACCTTCTTTCACCACGGCTGCGTACTGCCCCCCCGGCAATACTCAGGTCCCCCCGGTATTGCGCTTTGGCACCCGCGGAAACCTCCCCAAGCCGATGTTCAATGGCGGCAAGGTCCGGGGGCGCCTGCCTGGCATGGTCATCCAGCGCCAAGCGCATGGCCTGGACATGGCCGGGTGTCGTTCCACAACAGCCCCCTATGATGTCTGCACCGGCATCCACGCAGAGCCGAACATAGTCCGCCATGGTTTTTTTGGTTCCACTGTACACGATCTCCCCGTCAATGTACTCGGGAACGCCGCAATTGGCCTTTGCAATCACCCGGGTCTCCAACTGCTGTTCATTCATTGCCGTGCGCATATTCACCACCGCCGCCACCGTATCGGCCGCACCGACACCGCAGTTTGCGCCGATCGCAAAGGCTGCATTTTCCAGTTCAAGAACGAACTGTACAATATCTGCCGGTGCAAGACCCATCATTGTACGGCCGTTCGTATCGACGCTGAAGGTCACGACAACTTCCAGGCCCGTCCGGGAAGCACCGATGATCGCCGCGGCAGCTTCTTCCCGGGAAGACATGGTTTCTATCCAGATCACGTCGACGCCACCCTGCATCAGTGCCTGGGCCTGCTCTCCAAATGCATCGGCTGCCGCCTCGATACTGAGGCTTCCAAGGGGTTCCAGGATTTCGCCGGTGGGCCCGACTGACCCGCCAACCATCACTTCCCGTCCTGCTTCTTCTGCCTGCTTCCGGGCGATCCGGGCCCCTTTCCTGTTCAGTTCTTCGACGCGGTGCCCCGCATTGTGGAGGTTCAGGCGATAGCGTGTTCCACCAAAGGTATTGGTCAAAATGATGTCGGCCCCCGCATCAATAAAGCGTTGATGAAGACCCGCTATTCTGTCCGGATACTCGTCATTCCACAGTTCAGGACAATCTCCGGTCTGCAGGCCCATGCCGAAGAGGTTCGACCCCATTGCACCATCCGCCAGCAATATACCCCGTTTCTCAAGCAGGGCAGGAAACGATCTGACAATTCCCATCCGGACAACCCTAAAAATTGAAGGGAACAAAGTATAATCGAGTTGTCGGCAGGGAGTGCGGCAAATTTTATGAAAACCGGATGGTGGGGTGAATGTATTTGCCTTGGGAAACCTCCCTGCCGGGAAGCCCGGGGTTCCCCGGCGAACCCCCGCTTTTGTACACCCGTCTTCTCCGGGGCAGCGACTGATCAACCCCTGATCTGTCCGGGGTTCTTTACCCCGTTGTATGCATGTGCCCTGGCACCAGCTGGAAACCACGGGTACGGCTTTGGCATACGCTGTGGGATGGGGGCGGCGCGACGCGAGAACCGGTCACTGACTTTATGCCGATATCGGCATGTCTGCCGTCGGGGTCCAAAGCGCGGCCATCATGCGGGACCCCGGAACGCCAGTGATATGGGAACCCAGTGGGTGCGTATCCCTGTCTTGACCGGTTTACCCCGTACCAAACCACATCCGCTTCAGCAGCCCGTCCCGTTTGAAAAAATGATGGTAAAGTGCCGCACCCACGTGAAGAACAAACAGCGCAACCATCACCCGGGCACCGATTCCATGTGGAACACGCGGCAGGTAATCCCAGAAGTTCGGCAGCGTCCCGGCGGACCCACCAAAGATGATCGGCCCGGCACCTGAGAGCACCATCATGCCAATACCGCTTGAGCTCATGCCCAGAATCACCACGTAGAACAGGCAATGCACCGTACGTGACAAGCGATCTTGCCATGTCGGCATTGGCACCGGTACGGGCTTTGTATCGCCAAAAATCCACCAGACGATGCGGGCCAGAGTCAACAGCAGGATGGTCACGCCGAGGGGAACATGCACCTGTAAAATGGCCGTTTTAGCGGCAGCTCCTTCCAGCCCGGATGCACGAAAACCTGAACCGATCAATGCCATAATCAACACGGCACTCAGCCAGTGAAGGGACACCGCGACGGTGCCATAGCGGTCTGATGTACTTTTTGCAGCCATCCTGTGAATTCCTAGTTGCGAATGACGCGATAAAGCTCGGGTGCCGAGCCAACGCCTTCAACAAGGGGGAAATCCGGCAACCTCCGCATCTTCGTTATTGCCGCCCTGAAGGTTTCGATGCTGTCCCATTCGGCAACGTTGATCAGTTGGTACGGCGCATCCGCAGAGAGGGACTGGTGCAGCTTTGTGGACCGATAACCCGGCTGTTGTGCCAGAAAATCGCGACCCGCCTCCCACAACACGATTGCCTCCTCTACCTTGCCCTCCGGCACAGTAAATGGATTGATCAGAATAACCGGCGACTTTGCATCCATTTCCGGTTTTTCCTGGTCGGCTTGAATGTTGAGGGTCACGAGGAGTGCGGTGGTGAGCACGGACAAAATTGATTTTTTCATGAACATTTCCTTTCTAACTCTGTTCAGAACGCTGTCTGACTTCTTCAAGCACCTTGAGAGCCTGTTTCAATCGTCGTTCGCCAAGGCCTCTGGCGAGTTTGTTGACCCAGGTGACCTGGGCATTGCCAACCTCCGTCAGTGTCTTGTGCCCCGCTTCGCTGATGGATATGAGCGGCGCTCGCTTGTGATCGATGTTGGTTTCGAAACCAAGCATCCCGAGCTTCACCAAATCGTTGACGATTCGTTGCACACCTTGCCGGGCCAGTCCCATCCGTCGGGCAATTTGTGCGACGGTCAATGCCTCACCGGCCAGATCGATTGCTCCCATGACCTGCCATCTCGCGCTGGTCAGGCCATGGGGTCTGGTGATCCGGTTTCCCGCTTCGAGCATCGCGCCGTTCAATCGGAAAGTCTCCAGGATGAGGCCCGTCAATGCCTCACCTTCATCGGTTCGGTTTTTCATGGTCTCCATATCAGCGAATTGGATAATATGTTGTCAATATGACAACATATTATTTTTTCTGCCTGACTGTGGACGCTTTGCGCGGAGTGGGCCCCCTGGCGGGGGGTCCGCTGGAACATCCGGGACCCCATTCCAACGCGCCATGGGAAAATCGACCGGCCCTTGCCTGCACGACATCAACAGGGTGATTCCCTGTCCAGTGGAAAGACCCGCGCAACGGCCGAGTCCACCAGGACGGAGCCGACTTCGGCCAACCACTTCCCAGACAACCGTTTACACGGTACCATGTATCGGGAACCGTGACTCCATCGAACAGACCGGACTCCCATCCACCGTATCAGGCAATACTAATGATGATCATTTACCGCCAACTGGCAGCCCTCATTATCATGATGACGGCACTGGGCTTGGGCTGCGCGACGACATGGGCCGATGTAAAGGATGTCAACTCGAACCAGGTCCAGTCTCTCCTGGAATCGGAAGCCGTGGTGATCGATATACGAAGAGAGGAGGAATGGATTGCGACCGGGATCATCGAAACCAGCCACACTGCCACATTTTTTGACAAATATGGCGGCTTTGATGCGCAACGCTGGCTACAGCAGGTATCCTCCCTGCTGGAAAGAGACAAGCCAGTCGTGCTGATTTGCCATGCCGGTGTCCGGTCGAAGTGGGTAGCAGACTGGTTAAGCGAGAATACGGATTTTGAACCGGTGTTTCATGCAGCCCAGGGGATTCAGGGCTGGCTGGACCAGGGCAATGCCACCGTCGCGTATTGAATTTCCAGGCAGCAGTCCGATAACGGTACCCGGCGGTAACGGTCCCCGGGTTGAACCCGACAAGGGGTCTATTTGATTTTCGCTTCCTTGTAGAGTACGTGCCTGCGCACCACGGGATCATACTTCTTGATTTCCATTTTTTCCGTCATGGTTCGCTTGTTCTTGGTGGTCGTATAGTAGTGACCGGTCCCGGCACTGGATACCAGTTTGATTTTGTCGCGCATGTCTCACCAACCTCCCGCTGGATTTCGTTAAACTTTTTCGCCCCGGCCGCGGATTTCTCCGAGCACGGCGTCGATGCCCTTTTTATCGATGATTCGCAGTCCCGCTGCTGAAATACGGAGTTTTACCCATCGATTTTCACTTTCCACCCAAAAACGATGTCTGTGCAGGTTCGGCAGGAATTTTCTTCTGGTTTTATTGTGGGCATGTGACACATTGTTGCCGCTCATGGTGCGTTTTCCTGTCACTTGACATACTCTGGTCATGGTAATTGCCTTGCTTTTACTATTTGGCGAAACGGGGCGCGATTTATACCAGAATTCCAGTCAAATGACCAGCGAATTTCACCCCGCAAAATGCCATTGCCCGGATTCCCGGGTTTTGTGCCGACCCGGATTCCGGTTCCGTGTCGGTCCCGACAGGTTGCGCGGGTTCAGAATTCCTGGTCCTCCCCCTGCGGAGCAACCGCCTCCCGGAGTCCGGGAACCTTGAATCCCGGGGCATTCGCGGGCACTTCGGCAGAACTTTCCATGGAATTTCTGGTCCACAATCACGATAATCATGGAATTCCACACATTGATTCCAATTCACCCTGGTACCCTCCGGATATTTCAGACATGTTATTCAACTCCAGTACCGGATTTGGGGCAATCACCATTGCCATCCACTGGGTTTCTGCCCTGGTCATCATCGGACAGTTTTGCGTGGGCCTGTATATGTTGTCCCTGGATTACTATGATCCCTATTACCACCGCCTGCCTGATTACCACAAGAGTATTGGAATCCTGTTCGCGGTACTGCTGTGCATTCGAATCCTGTGGACCGCGGTGAATCCACGCCCATTGCCGGCAAAAGGGGTGTCTGGGTGGGAGCACAGGGTGGCACGCATTACCCATACAACCCTGTTGGGACTGCTGGTCATCGTGGTCGTATTCGGGTACCTGATCTCCACGGCGGATGGCAGCAGTATCCGGGTCTTCAACCTGTTTGAGGTTCCGGCAACGCTATCGTCCGCCAACCAGGAGGACTGGGCCGGGGAACTGCACTACTGGTTCGCACTGTCGGTGATCCTGCTCTCGGGTATCCATGCCCTCGCTGCACTCAAGCACCATTTCATAGACCGGAATGAAACCCTGGCCAGAATGCTGGGGAAATCACCGGCAAACCCCGAACAGGGGCCACCCTCACGGTAACGCAAAGTCGATTAACCCGAGTTGCTGCCCTGTTTGATTGAAATCCTTCCACATCTGCCCATACGTCAACCCGCTGACGGGATGGCACCAATTCGGATACAAGTCTGCCAGGGGCTTGAGCACATAGGCGTATTTCTCAATCTCGTCCCGGGGAATATTGTATCCGTCTGCGCGGAGGTCCTGGTGACCCAAAAGGAGGACATCAATATCAAGCACCCGGTTGTCAAACGATTTCCTGCCCCGTATTCTTCCGCACGCTGTTTCAATCTCACGCAAGTCCGTGCGCAGGTCCGACAGGGTGCGGGGGCACTGGAATCCGATGACGAGATTCAAAAACGGCGGACCGTCAAATCCCACCGATTCAGTCTCATAAATGGGAGAAATTTCAATCGCGCCAAATTTTTGCCTGATTTTTCCCACGGCAAACCGAATATTGGTTTCGCGGTGAATGTTACTGCCAAGACTCACAACAACCTGAGTCACCCTTTCTCGCCCCTTTCAATAATGATGCCAACATCCCTGGCGCCCCGAACTGCACCGAACTTGTTGATTTTTACCCGGCACCACCGGATTTCAAACTCGGTCAACAAAATGTCTGCAACTTCCTGCGCCAGTCTTTCCACCAGAAGATTTTCGGAGGTTTTCACATGCTGTTCCACACGCTTTGAAACATCCTTGTAGCTCAACGTGTCTTCCAGGCTGTCACTGGCCGCAGCCGGCCGGGTATCAAAACCCATGTCCAGGTCAATGGTAATCGACTGGGTGATCTGCCTTTCCCATTCCCAGACCCCGATTACACAGTCGACTTTTAGACCGTGAAGGTAAATAATGTCCACAATTAATATTAGACTATAGCGTTGCGGATCATCCAAACAGGATGTATCCAATGTAATTCAACCGATACCCCATGGAAATCGTCATTCTTCCACTGATCGCATATTGCGTGGGATCCATTTCCAGCGCGATTATAGTCTGTAAAGCCATGGGATTATCCGACCCCCGCACTCTGGGGTCAAATAATCCCGGCGCGACAAATGTACTTCGGATCGGGGGTAAAAAAGCAGCGGCCATTACGTTGTTTGGCGATGTTCTCAAAGGTTTTCTTCCCGTATTTGCGGCAAAATTCGCCACCGACAGCGCCACCACCATTGCCGTGGTGGGGGGAGCAGCTTTCCTTGGCCACCTGTTTCCGCTGTTCTTCGGCTTCAAGGGGGGGAAAGGGGTGGCTGCTGCCCTGGGCGTATTTATCGGCACGAGTCTTCCCGTCACATTGATCCTGGTGTCGATCTGGCTGACCGTTGCCGTCATCTTCCGTTATTCCTCTGTGGCCGCACTGACTGCCACAACCTGTGCCCCTTTGCTGGTGCTCTGGATATTGCCCGAAACGGCTTATTTTTTTCTTGCACTGTTCATCGGTACATTGCTGTTCTGGCGGCACAAAACAAATATTTCCCGTTTTATTGCCGGGAATGAAAACAGGATTCAATGGTAGAGCCACGGGTTATTCTATCTCTTCCAGGCTCCATCTTGGATACACCCCGAAGCTGCAGCTGTGACTTCTCTCTTTATGCAGGTTGAATCGGAAATATCCGGCATAGGCGATCATGGCTCCGTTATCGGTGCAGAATTCAGGTCTCGGGTAAAATACCTCGAAGCCGTTATCAAGGGACAATCCTTCCAGCTTTTCCCGCAAACGCCGGTTCGCGCCCACTCCCCCGGCCACAACCAGTCGCTTCCGCCTGGTCGCCTGGATTGCCCTGACACATTTTATGGCCAGGGTATCCACCGCCGCCCGCTCGAATGCAAGAGCGATATCCGCCACAGTCTGGGGGTCGAGTTCGTGTTGTTGCGCCGTGGTCAGGGCATGCGTCTTCAGACCGCTGAAACTGAAATCCAGCCCGGGCCGATTGGTCATGGGTCGTGGAAACTGGAACCGGTCGGGATTTCCAGCCGTTGCAACGCGTGCGATCACCGGTCCCCCAGGATATCCAAGACCGAGTAATTTCGCCGTTTTATCGAAAGCTTCTCCTACCGCATCATCCAGGGTTCCCCCCAGTATCCGGTATCGGCCGGGTGCGGGAACATCCACCAGCAACGTGTGTCCACCTGACACCAGCAGTGCCAGCAACGGGAACTCGGGGGGACACTCCTCCAGCATCGGGGCCAGCAAATGCCCTTCCATATGATGAACCCCCAATGCCGGCTTTTTCCATGCCTGTGCCAGGCTCTTGCCCAGTGAAGCGCCTACCAGCAGCGCTCCGGACAACCCCGGCCCGGCGGTATAGGCAACCCCGTCCGGCACCCTGGAATCATTTTCAGGTCCGGTAAACAGTTTGTCAATCAAAGGCAACAAGGTACGTATATGGTCCCTGGCGGCCAATTCCGGGACCACACCGCCATACCGGCTGTGCAATTCGACTTGTGAAGCATGGTAATGGGAAACCAGTCCATGGTCGCTGTCATAGATGGCCGCAGCCGTGTCATCACAGGAGGTTTCTATTCCCAGGATTCGCATCGGTATAATGTTAAGGGAATAATGCAGATTCGTTGACAGAATATGGATACGTCCCATGACTTCTTTCATCATTCCCCACTCCATACCACGCACAAGAGGGGTCCGGACTCCATCAATCACAGGGGTTCGGGTTCATCCCATTCGGGCCGGCTTATCCGGGAAAACACGAAGTGACCTTTTCTTCGATATATAATCCCCGTAACTTACATTGCCCGAAGTTGTTCGATAGTATACAGAAATGACAGCACAAAATACCGCGGACCGCTTGACGATATGACCCCGGTGGAGGACTTCCCGGATACCGAATTTGCCACGGAAGAGGGCCTGCTTGCCCTCGGTGGCGATCTGAGCACCAAGCGGTTGCTCAAGGCATATCGATGCGGTATCTTTCCGTGGTACAGCCCAGGCGAACCCATCCTGTGGTGGTCACCGGACCCCCGGTGTGTATTGTATCCGCATCAATTCAGGCCTTCCCGCAGCCTGAAAAAATCGATACGGAAAAACCGCTTCACCTTCACATTCGACCGGGATTTTGAAAGTGTGATTGAGTATTGCGCAGCACCCCGGGCCCAGGAACCCGGGACCTGGATCACGGAAGAAATGAAGGCAGCCTATATCCAGCTTCATTACCGGGGATATGCCCACTCCACGGAAGTCTGGAAAAATGGACGGCTGGCAGGGGGACTGTACGGCATCGCCATGGGTGGCATGTATTTCGGTGAAAGTATGTTTTCCCTGGTGACCGACGCATCGAAGGCCGCCTTGTACTGCCTCAGTTCCCATCTTTGTGCGCGGCAGTACCATTTGATTGACTGCCAGGTCACCTCCCCCCATCTGCTGAGCCTGGGGGCCACCGAGATACCAAGGCGGGAATTCCTTGAAAACCTGGAGCTGGCCCTGTCCCAACCGGACAAAATCGAAAGCTGGTCATCGCTGGACCCCGAAACCATGTTCATGCCGCCCTTCCCAACATCGTGACCATTCCGCTGCATAGACCCCGGTTTTTTTTGTCGGCTCCCTACGCCTGTCCATATCTCGAGTCGGAAACGGCAACGACGATGGTGATGGAGACGGATTCCGGAATCGACCATCAATTGTTTTCCCTGTCACTCAAGTCCGGTTTCCGGCGAAGCGGAAAGATTGTTTACCGGCCTTATTGCCGGAACTGCCATGCCTGTGTATCGGTCAGAATCCCCGCCAGTGAGTATCTGCCGAACCGGGCCCAGCGCCGATGCTACAAGAGAAACCGGGATGTTTACACCACCATGGTACCCGCCGGTTTCAGTGAAGAGCACTTCGAATTGTTTTGCCGCTACCAGTCCTGGCGTCACGCCGGCGACAACATGGATCACAACGACCCGGACCGGTACCGGGAATCCATGGTGGATTCCCCCATTGACAGCGTTTTCCTGGAATTCCGCATCAATGAAAAACTGGTCTGCGTATCGGTGTGCGACCTGCCCGATGACGGAATGTCCGCGGTCTATACCTATTTCGATCCAGCCATGGCGAAACGCAGTCTTGGAACCTATGCCATTATGAAGCAGATTGAGTATGTCCAGAAGGTGGGCCTTGACTGGCTTTACCTTGGATACTGGATCAATGGATGCAGCAAAATGTCGTACAAAAGCAACTTCAGGCCGCTGTTCGGGTTCATCAACCAGGAGTGGCGAATCCTCAACAGTTGATGATCTCCCGGGTCCCTGGCCGCAACGGGGGCCCTGACACTCCCCGGGACCCGGAAACAAGCCCCGGCTGTGCATTGTCGGCGACCCGCACCCGACTGGCCACTATACGCCCTGGTCCAGTTTCGTCCCATCGTCGTCAGTGCCCCGTTTCAGGAAACGGCAGCAGTATAACCCGGCCTCGAACAGGGCCCAGACCGGCAATGCAAGCAGCGTCTGGGAAAAGATGTCCGGCGGCGTGAGGAGCATGCCCACTACAAATGCCGAGACAATGATGTAGGGACGTTTTTTCTTCAGGCTGGGGACATCGGTGACCCCCATGTGTACCATCAGCATGGTTGCAACCGGCACTTCAAAGGCCACCCCAAAGGCGAAAAACAACTTGATGACAAAACTCAGGTACGCGTTGATATCGGTCATCACCGCCACCCCTTCTGGAGCAGTATTGGCAAAAAAGGTGAAAATGATGGGGAAGACCACAAAATACGAAAACAGAATCCCAAGATAAAACAGCCCGCTGCTGGAAATCAGCAACGGCATCACCAGGCGTTTTTCCTTTTTGTACAACCCGGGGGCAACAAACGCCCACATCTGGTACAGCAGATACGGAACAGCCAGTGCAAAGGCACAGGCAAATGCAAATTTGAACGGGACGAAAAAGGGTCCGTGAGGTTCCGTAGAAATCATGGTGTTGCCTTCGGGCAACGCAGACATCAATGGATTCGCCAAGACCTCATACAGTGTATTGGCAAAGGGAACCAGCAGGATGAAAAACACCAGTACGGACAATACCCCCCGGAGCAGGCGGTCACGCAGTTCGATCAAATGGGAAACAAACGTCCCTTCCCCCGCGATTCCGTTTTCTTCGTTTTCAGCCACCGGTCACTTCGCCTGATCGCCTGCACCGGGTTTTGCCGTCTTCCGGGCAGGCTGGGAGGTCTTCCTGGTGGAGGCCTTCTTTGACTTCAACTTCCTGGCTGTTTTGGTTGCGGATGGGTTGCCGGGTGACTTTTTCCTTGCGGCTTTCCTTTTCGATGCATCTCTGACGGATGAGGTTGCTTTTTTGGCCGGTGCTTTCTTTTTCGCTACCTTCTTTTTGGCTGCCTTCTTTGTGGCTGCCTTCTTTGTGGTGACCTTCTTTTTGGCTACTTTCTTTTTCGCTGCCTTCTTTTTAGCTACTTTCTTTTTGGCTGCCTTCTTTTTGGTTACCTTCTTTTTAGCTGCTTTCTCTGCGGATGCGGAGGGGTTCCCTACCGACGGCTGGGTGCCTTTCCCCATGGCCTCCGCTTTGATTTCATCCATGGACTGCTTCAGTCCCTCTCCCGCTTCCTGGATTCCCAGCGGGTCATTGTCCACACTGGCGATATCGCTGAGTTCCCGGGTTGCCGAGGTGAGTTCGTTTTTCAGTTCCTTGACCTGTGCAAGATCCTGCGCATCAATTTCCTTTTTCACATCTGCCTGGATTTCCGCCAGCATCCGACGACCCTTGCCGACCCATAACCCTACCGTGCGGGCAGCGCCGGGGAGTCGCTCCGGCCCAATAACAACAAGTGCGATGACGCCGATGAACGCCATCTCCCAAAAACCAATGTCAAACATGGGAGACTAAACCCGGTCAGGAATTTTTTTTGTCTACTCCCTGCTTTTCCGTTACAACAACTTCTTCCCCCTCTTTGTCAGCCTCTTCAATCTTGTCAGTTGTGCTGTCTTCCTTGACGGCTTTTTTGAACCCCTTGATTGCGCCACCGAGGTCACCACCAAAGTTGCGCAGTTTTTTGGTCCCGAATATCAATAGCACAATGATCAATATGATCAGTAACTGTACAGGACTTATTCCGCCAATACCCATAATCTGTTGTCTCCACTCAGGTTGTCTGATTTATACCGGGTCTTGCTTGCCCATTCATCCAATGGAATATGGTTCTCTTCAACGAATCTTCAAGCACCCACGCGACCCGGTCCAATTTTAGCGGGAAATCCCGGCACTGCGGAATGTTTTTCAAGACGTAGCCGGGTATATTTCGGCCGGGTCTTTCAGGACAGGGTCCACCTCTTCCCACTCACCGTCCTGATAGCGCCTGTAAAAACAGTTGTGCCTGCCGGTATGGCAGGCGATTCCGCCTATCTGCTCCACCTGCATTAACACGACATCACCGTCACAGTCGATCCTGATCTCCCTGAGCTGCTGCACATGGCCGGATTCCTCCCCCTTGCGCCACAGTTTTTGCCGTGAGCGGGAAAAATAAATGGCCCTTCCCTCGGTCAGCGTGGCCTCAAGCGCCTCACGGTTCATCCAGGCTACCATGAGCACTTGCCCGGTATCGTGCTGCTGCGCGATGGCAGGAACCAGGCCCGCTTCGTTCCACTGTACCTGTTCAATCATGACATTCATGTTAACCCGTCTACAGCCTGACCTCAATACCCCGCGCTGCCATGTAGGATTTGGCCTGCCCCACCGTAAACTCTCCGTAATGGAATATACTGGCGGCGAGTACCGCATCCGCGCCGCCTTCAAGCACTCCTGCCGCCAGGTGGTCCAGCGAACCGACCCCCCCCGAAGCAATCACCGGGACCGAAACGCTACGGCTGATTTGTTTCATTAACGCCAGATCAAAACCGTTTTTGGTGCCGTCCCGGTCCATACTCGTGACCAGCAATTCACCCGCGCCCAGGTCCGCCATCTTCATCGACCATTCTATGGCATCAATCCCGGTCCGCTTCCTGCCTCCATGAGTATAAATTTCCCATTTGTCCCCGGACCCGGCGTCCACCCGCTTGGCATCAATGGCCACGACAATGCACTGGTTCCCAAAATGCCGGCTGGCCTGGCGAATGAAGTCCGGATTGTTCACCGCCGTGGTGTTAATGGATACCTTGTCTGCCCCGACCTTGAGCAGACGGGGGATGTCATCAAGCCGGCGAATCCCTCCGCCCACCGTCAGGGGGATAAACACTTCACTGGCGACCTGTTCCACCACATGGACCAGGGTATCCCTGCCGTCAGAGCTGGCGGTTATATCCAGAAATGTGATTTCATCCGCTCCCTGGGCATCGTATCGCCTGGCCACTTCCACCGGGTCACCCGCATCACAGATATCCACAAATTGCACGCCTTTGACAACCCGGCCATTGTCGATGTCCAGACAGGGAATGATTCGTTTGGCCAGGGCCATCTATCTGCTCTCTCCCGTCATATCCCTACCGGCGAATTCTCCCGACACCCGACACTTCGTCAGCCGCCTTCTGGCCTGCGGCAAAATCCAGGGTCCCTTCATAGACTGCACGGCCGGTAATGGCCCCGGAAATTCCTGAACCGGATACTTCAGCGAGCCGGATGACATTTTCGAGATTGTGAATCCCCCCGGACGCGATAACCGGAACATTCACGGATTCAGCCAGGGCCACCGTCGCTTCGATATTCACTCCCTGCATCATTCCATCCCGGGCAATGTCGGTGTACACGATGGCTTCCACTCCTTCGGCATCGAAATGCCGGGCCATGTCGATGACATGGTGCCCGGACAGCTTTGACCAACCCTCCGTCGCTATTTTTCCATCCCGGGCATCCAGTCCGACGATGATGCGACCCGGATATTCCGCACACAGGGCGGGGATGAAAGACGGTTCTTTCACGGCTTGGGTGCCGATGATCACGTAACGGACCCCGGCCTGTATATAAATCTTCACGGTATGTTCATTGCGTATTCCACCACCGACCTGGATCGGCACATCGGGGTAGCGCTGGGCAATCCGGTGGATGATCTCCGCATTGACGGGCTCGCCTTTCACGGCCCCATCAAGATCAACCATATGGAGCCGGCGCGCACCTTCGTTGACCCAGCGCCCGGCTACCGCCAGCGGGTCATCGGAAAACACGGTGGTCTGGTCCATGTCGCCCTGCCGCAGGCGGACGCATTTCC
Source organism: Candidatus Poriferihabitaceae bacterium (assembly GCA_965214055.1). Taxonomy (GTDB): domain Bacteria; phylum Pseudomonadota; class Gammaproteobacteria; order Arenicellales; family Poriferihabitantaceae; genus WTGA01. The sequence goes on along the minus strand of OZ243931.1, from coordinate 1,639,016 downwards.
CCTCTTTAAGATCAATGGCCGGGATCAACAGCATTCAGGGTTTCCCGTTCCAGTTGAGGAAATTACGGAGCAGTCTCAATCCGGCATGGTGGCTTTTTTCCGGGTGAAACTGGGTTGCAAACAAATTTTCATGCCCCGCTGCCGCCGTGAAACGATTCCCATACCGGCATTCCCCGTACACCTGATCCACATTGCCACTGTCCACATAATAGCTGTGGACAAAATAAAATCGCTCCTCATCCTGGATTCCATGCCAAAGCGGGTGTTCTGCTTTCTGGCGGACCCGGTTCCAGCCCATGTGGGGAATTTTCAGGGCATCCTTCCCGTCCACTGCCTCCCGGTGTGTCGGATGACCGGAAAAATGTTTTACATGCCCTTCCAGGATTCCCAGCCCGGCGACCCCGCCATTTTCCTCGCTTGAACGGTACAGTGCCTGCAAACCCAGGCAGACCCCGAGAACGGGTCCTGCATCGAGCCGCTGTGCAATCGCATCCCCCAGACCCGGGTTCTCCTCGAGCTGGCGGACCCATGTCCCGATGGCCCCCTGCCCGGGCAGGATGAGATAATCCGCTGACTGGATTTCTGACGGATGAGAGGTGATGCATACATTGATCTCATCGCTGATGTGTGCGACCGCCTTGTACACGGAATGCAGGTTTCCGGTACCCAGGTCCACGATGACTGTCCTGGCCATTTCCGATGACTTTCCCTACGCTTTCCCCACAGCCATGAAACCGCTGCCGGGAATCAAAGCATGCCCTTGGTGGATGGCACGCCGCGTACCCGGGGGTCGTGCTCCACGGCCATCCGCAATGCCCGGCCAAATGCCTTGAACAGGGTTTCTGCAATGTGGTGTGAATTTTCTCCGCGCAACCGGTCGATGTGCACGGTAGCCAGTGCGTGATTGGCAAAACCCTGGAAAAATTCATGGATCAGGGACGTGGAAAACCGGCCGATGTTGCGATCCGGGTAGTCCACATGCTGTACCAGCAATGGACGTCCCGAAAAATCGATGACCACCCTGCCGAGCGCTTCATCCAGCGGGATGTACGCGTGGCCGTACCGCCGGATGCCTTTCTTGTCCCCCAGCGCCTTCAACACAGCCTGGCCCAGTGTGATCCCGATGTCTTCAACGGTGTGATGATCATCGATGTGCAGGTCACCCCTGGCACGCACCATGATATCCACACATCCATGACGGGCAATCTGCTCCATCATATGCTCCAAAAACGGTACCCCGGTATCGAATTCGGACTTTCCCGACCCATCCAGGTCGATATTCACTTCAATTTGGGTTTCCCGGGTGTTTCGGGAAACCCGGGCAGTTCTGTGGGTCATAATTTTCCGGTTCGGTCAATGAAGCACGATGCCTCTACTGTTCTGGGCAGGATATATTCCCGCTGCTGTACCGCCGCCCTTGCGCTGGCAAGGTACTTGCAGGGGAATTCTTTATGCAACCGCTGTGCCCCGGCGACTCAGCGGCTGTACCCTACCACAAAAGACGCGCTGTTTGCTATCCATAGATGTCCAAAGGAAAATGAGCCTGAACAATAGCGTGATTTTCCAACGGATATGTGAACCTCAAGGCGGACGGGTTGGGATCATCCGCGAGTCCGTATCACCAGCCTGCCCAGGCAAAACGGATGGAAAAATCCACGATGCCCCGAGGAAGCGGTACAATCCACCGGTCAGCGATCCGGGTCAGGAAATCGCCGCCATGGATGAAATCGATATAAAATTCCCGCTGTAACCTGATAGACTCCCCCCGCAATGCTAGGTGAAAATACAGATGAAGTTTTGTTCGTACCAGTACAGCTGAAGCAGCCTACGGTGTACAAATTGCCCAAGGCTCCACATCTGGAACCAGGGCAATCCGGTGTCATGGACCCTGAGCATCCACTGACCGGAGCAGATAAACTGATTGTGATGTTTGTAAGTTATGAAAGAAGACATGCTTGATGTTCTCATTTATCTCTTTGAGAACCATATGTTCGATGATGATGATGGGATGGAACCGAACCAGGAAGAACTGGAATGGGAACTGAGTCTGGTTGGATTCGATCATATGATGATCACCCAGGCTTTTGACTGGCTGGAGAGCCTGGCACGGTTATGCGAGAAAAACCCTCTGAAATTGCCGATGCCGAAGCACGATGTCATTCGCCACTACAACGAATACGAATGCCGCCAATTGTGCATTGCCAGCCGCGGTTTCCTGTTGAGGCTCGAACAAAGCGGGGTTCTGGACCCTGTAGCACGGGAAATGGTGGTTGACCAGCTCCTGGCCCTGGATCGGAAAACCATCGAACTCGAACATGTGAAATGGGTGGTGTTGATGGTACTGAGCAATTATACCGAAAAAGAAGGGGTGTCCGATTTAATGGAAACCCTGGTTTACGATGGATCGCATGCCTGCATCCACTGAACCCGATCTGCCGCCATCGCTGTTCCGGCCATGACCAAAAAACACTCCTCCACAGGTAAAGAACAGGACCAATGGGAAAGCCTTTGATTATTGTGGAGTCGCCTGCCAAAGCGCGCTCACTGTCAAAATATCTGGGAGGCGATTTCAAGGCCCTTGCGTCCTACGGGCACGTTCGGGACCTCCTGCCAAAAAAAGGGGCCGTCGTCCCGGAAAACAATTTCGAGATGCGGTATGAGATTGTTGCCCGCAACAAGCAGCACGTCGATTTGATCGTCCGGGCAATGAAAAACGCCGATTCCCTGTACCTCGCGACTGACCCGGACCGGGAAGGGGAGGCCATCTCCTGGCACCTGTATGAAATATTGAAAGAGAAAAACGCCATCGGGAAGAAACCCGTTTACCGGGTTGAGTTCCACGAAATCACCCGGACCGCGATCCAAAATGCCGTCAGGAATCCCCGGGAACTGTCCACCAACCTGATCGATGCACAGCAGGCCCGAAGAGCACTGGATTATCTGGTTGGTTTCAACCTGTCTCCGCTGTTATGGAAAAAGGTACAGCGGGGACTTTCTGCCGGGAGAGTACAGAGCCCTGCACTGCGACTGATTTGTGAGCGTGAAGAGGAAATAGCCCAATTTGTTACCCGGGAATACTGGACGATTGAAGCGGACCTGGACACGAAAGGAAATCCGTTCGTCGGGAAACTGACGCAATTTCAGGGGGAAAAACTGACCCGGTTTTCCATTGCGGACGGGAGCACTGCTGACCAGTACCATTCTGCCATTCGAACCGCTGCAGCCGGGATGCTGACGGTTTCAAAAATAACCAGAAAGGAGCGAAAGCGCAATCCTGCTCCCCCGTTTACCACGTCAACCCTGCAACAGGAAGCCTCCAGGAAACTCGGATTTACCGCCCGAAGAACCATGCAAACCGCCCAGCAACTGTATGAAGGCATTGAAATCGGTGGCGAGACCACCGGCTTGATCACCTACATGCGCACGGATTCCGTGGCACTTGCCGGGAGCGCGGTAGCCGAAATCAGGGAATTGATTGCATCCCGGTACGGTGCCAACACGGTGCCCCGTGCACCCCGGACGTTCAAGAACAAATCCAAAAATGCCCAGGAAGCACACGAGGCCATTCGGCCAACGTCTGTTAAACGCCTGCCGGATGGTTTGAGACGGTCGCTTTCCCCGGATCAATACCGACTCTATGAGTTGATCTGGAAAAGAACGATGGCCTCCCAGATGATTCATGCCACGATTGATACGGTATCCGTTGATCTCGATACCGGAGAACCACAGGATGTAACCGCGGTATTCCGGGCATCCGGTTCAACGATACGCGTTCCCGGATTCATGTCTGTCTACCGGGAAGGAACGGATGACAAGCCAGCCAAAAATGCCAGGGAAAAGATACTGCCGCCCCTGGAGAAAGGCCTGTCCGTTGAGATCAGGAAAATCCGTCCCGAACAGCATTTTACCGAGCCGCCGCCACGATACAACGAAGCCACGCTGGTCAAAACACTGGAAGCCTATGGCATCGGCCGGCCCTCGACGTATGCGTCGATTATCAGCACACTTCAAAACCGGTCGTATGCAACCCTGGAAAACAAGCGGTTTGAGCCCACCGATATCGGCAAGATCGTCAACCGTTTCCTGTCCACCCATTTCACCCAGTACGTCGACTACGAATTCACGGCAAAACTGGAGGATGCCCTGGATGAAATATCCCGGGGCGAGAAAGAATGGATCCCCCTGATGTCGGAATTCTGGGAGTCATTTTCCAGGCAGGTTGAAGACAAGTCGGAAGGAGTGAGCCGGGAGGATGTGATTCAATCCAGACAACTCGGCACCGACCCCAAGTCCGGCAAGCCCTTGTCGGTAAGAATGGGACGGTACGGACCCTTTGCACAAATCGGTTCCCGTGACGACGAGGAAAAACCGACTTTCTCCAGCCTTCGGTCTGACCAGAAACTGGACACCATCACCTTTGAAGAAGCCCTGGAACTGTTCAAGCTGCCGAGGTCCCTGGGAGAGTCCCCGGAAGGAGAGAAACTGTCCACCGCCATCGGAAGATATGGTCCCTATGTCCGCTTTGGCAACCGGTTTGTTTCCCTCAAGGAGGGGCAGGATCCCCATACCATCACCCGGGAAGCCGCCCTGGACCTGGTTGCGGAGAAAAAAGAACAGGACGCCAACCGGATCATCCTGAACTTTGAAGACCCCGGCATCCAGGTGCTGAATGGTCCGTACGGCCCCTATGTGACCGATGGCAAGAAGAATGCCCGCATACCGAAAGATGTTGAAGATCCCGCACTGCTGACCCTTGACCACTGCAAGAAGCTGCTGGAAAACGCCAAACCATCCCGAAGAAAAAAGAAACGGACCCCGAAGGCCTCCCGAAAATAAGGGAAATTCTCCGGTCCGGTGAACCGGCCATCCCCCTGTCTCCCCTGCCGTCCCCGGGAGCTGCCCGGCTATCGCAGCCCCTTTATGACCCCTTCGATAATCCGGTCCTGGTCGCGGCGGGAAAGATAGGGGTGGATGGGCAGGCTGATCACCTCTTCGGACAACCGGTCCGATACCGCCATATCCTTCCCTCCCCAGAACGCATTCTGGAACGCCGGTTGCCGGTGCAGGGGGGAAGGATAGTAGACGGCAAACGGAATCCCCTCCCGCTGCAGGTGGGCCCGGACCCGGTCCCGTTTGGGGGTCCGTATCGTATAGGCTGCCCAGGTGCTCTGGCAGTCATCCGGCACCGAAGGGACCGTCACGTAATCTCCGAGCTGCTCGCTGTAACAGCCTGCGATCTCCCGGCGTCGGTTCAATTCGTCCTCGAAGATTTTCAGCTTGCAGCCAAGAACAGCCGCCTGGATGGTATCCATCCGGCCCGTTACCCCGATACGGATGTTCTCATATTGGGACTTCCCCTTGCCGTGAATCCGTATGGATTCGATTTTTTCTGCCAGCTCATCGGAATCGGTGAATACGGCGCCACCGTCTCCATAGCATCCCAGCGGCTTGGCCGGAAAAAAACTGGTGATCGCAATATCCCCGAAGACACCGACCTTCTGACCCCTGTATTCGGCGCCAAAGCTTTGCGCTGCATCGCTTAATACAAACAGCCCGTTTCGCTCAGCGATGGCCTGTATCTCGTCATGACGGGCAGGCAGGCCAAACAGATCCACCGGGATAATCCCTTTCAGATTGACCCGGTCCCGTGTTTTCCGGATGGCCTCCTCGAGAAGATGGACATCCAGGTTGAAGCTGTCTTCTTCAACATCCACAAAAACCGTGGTTGCACCCAGTAACTGGACCATTTCCGCCGTTGCGACAAAGGTAAATGGAGGGGCAATAATGCCATCTCCCGGCCCGACGTCGTACGCCATCAAGGCCATCAGCAGTGCATCGCTTCCGCTCCCGGCGGTGAGGGCGTGCCGGGCCCCGCAATATTCGCTCAACTGCCGTTCAAGGGCCTGGATTTCCGGGCCCATGATAAACTGGGTATGCTGCAAAACACGGTCCAGTGCAGCACGTATCTCCGGCTCCACCACTTTAAACTGGGCATCCAGGTCGACAAACTTCACGAATCGTTACTCCTCTATAAACCGATGGTCGAGAACCATTGGAATCAATGGCAAAGACGACGCCGGCGTGAAGGGACTGCCGGCATACATGAGTGATCCGGCACCGGGGACCGGCAACGCAATCTGCACTCCGTGCAGGGAGTCGATTCCTTCACACTTTTCTTCGCCGAACAACCCGCCAACCCGGGTTTCCCAGCGATATCCATTCAGACCCCGAAACAGCGATACTTTTCGCATTTCATATCGGATCCCCACTCCGAGCACTTTTCCATACGCTTCCTTGCGCGTCCAGCACATCAGCATGGCGTTGTTTTTCTGCCCGGCAGGGACCGCCTCCCAACTGGCTTTCTCCACCGGGCTCAGCTTTCTGCGGGCAAGCAAGTCCGCATTGACCTTTCGCGGGTAGATTTCAATGTCCACCCCCAATTCCATCTCCCACGCAAAGGCATACAGCGCGTATCCCCGTGACAGGGTATAGTTGAACTGGAGCGCACCGGGGAGCCCGGGATTCCTCAAGCCAGGCTTGCCCCGGGTGCCGTATTCGAACTCCAGTTCGGAATGCTCCAATCCACTGTAATGGGCCAGCAGGGTTCCAAGGGCCATCTTGCCCCGGAAATACAGATCCCGCTTTTCCCGGCTCCCGGTATCCCGGGACCTCCCCTGCCCCGCCCCGGGGGGCTGTTCAAACCGGGACCGGGAGATGGATTGCAGGTCCACGAACCACAGATGGACCTGGTTTGCAGGAAGCGGAACACCCGGGGTGGTCTCCACCCATTCCAGGGGGCACTCGGTCACCGCGCAAGGGCGGGCTACCATTGTTCAAATACAGGTCCGAAATTATTGATCTGCGCCAGGGCGGTCTCTTCCACCGAAGCATCATAGCCCTGTTGTTTTTTTTTGACAATTCGATACTGCAACCCCTGTTTGTCAAAAAGATAGGTGGTTCGGGGCAACAGAAGCTCCACCATGAACCCTTCCCCGGGAATGTTGTAAATTCCCCCCAGTTCCACCTCTTCGGATAAATCGATGTCCTCCACTCTTGATTCCAGCCTCAACGCATAAACAGTTTGTAAACAGGGTTCTCGGTTTCTTCCCGATAACCATACCCTAAATTGATCAAAAAATCGTTAAATCCACCGGATTCCTTCTGTGGAATCTGTATGCCGCACAACACCCTTCCAAAATCCGACCCGTGATTGCGGTAATGAAACAACGTAATGTTCCAGGTCTTGCCCAACTGGTCCAGGAAATCCCCCAGGGCACCGGGTCGTTCCGGAAACTCGAAACTGAACAGTCGTTCGTTGGTCATTTCGGGAACCCGGCCGCCAACCATATACCGGGCGTGGATTTTGGCAACTTCGTTGTCTGTCAAATCCACGCAGGGAATCCCCTTGGCCGCCAGTTTGGAGATCAGGTCTTCGATCTCGCTTCCATGCGTGATCTGAACACCGAGGAAAATATGCGCTTCCCGGTCATTGGAAAACCGATAGTTGAATTCCGAAACACTCCGGTTGCCCAGGGTATGGTAAAACCGCCGGAAACTTCCCCTGGTTTCGGGAATGGTCACAGCGAGAATGGCTTCCCTGCGCTCACCGATCTCGGCCCGTTCCGACACATGTCTGAGCCGGTCAAAATTCATGTTGGCACCCGAAGCGATGGCGACAAGGTTCCGGTTCTCCGGCCCCGTACTTCGGGCTGACGGGTTCTGCCTGATCCACCGCTTGATCCCCGCTGCCGACAGTGCCCCGGAGGGCTCGAAAATAGTACGCGTGTCTTCATACAGGTCCTTCACCGCCGCACAAATCTCGTCGGTACTGACCCGGATCACCTCATCGACAAAGTCCCTGCAGATTCTGAAATTTTCCTTTCCGACCCGGTTGGCCGCCACCCCATCGGCGAAAATGCCGACCCGGTCCAACCGGATCCTTTTCCCGGCCTTCAGCGACTGGTACAGGGCATCGGAGTTATTCGGTTCGACCCCGATTATTTTGATGTCGGGCCGAAGTTGCTTCACATACACGGCGATTCCCGCAATCAGCCCCCCGCCTCCGACCGGCACAAAAATGGCTTCCAATGGGCCGGAGTGCTGTTTCAGCAGTTCCAGACCCACCGTCCCCTGTCCGGCAATGATCAACGGATCATCGAACGGACTGATCCATTCCAGTCCCTGTTTTTTGCAAACGTCCCGGGCATACTCAAACGCCTCATTATAGCTGTCCCCCACCAGTTCTACTTTCACCCCCCAGCGCCTCACCGCGTCAACCTTGATGGACGGGGAGGTCACCGGCATCACAATGAGGGCCTTGCATCCCAGCCGCTTCGCACTCATGGCAACCCCCTGGGCATGATTGCCGGCCGAGGCGGCCACGACCCCGCGGTCGAGCACCTCCCGGCCCAGGCTGACCATTTTGTTGTATGCGCCCCGAATCTTGTAGCAAAAGATGGGGTGGACATCTTCCCGCTTTAACCAGATGCTCCGGCCAAACCGGTCCGACAGCAATTCCATCCGCTCCAGGGGCGTTTCCCGGGTGACTTCGTACACCCTGGAATTGAGTATGGATTTCAGGTAATTGACGGGGTAGTCGCTGGACATATTCAACGCTGGAGAATACTCGGTATAATGGGGCCGGGTTCACCGCCCGGAATCGGATTATACCCGATACCCGCCCGAATCCTCCGGTTATTGAACCAATCTTCCCACTGTCATCCGACGGGCCGGCATCTTCAGTTTACATTTATTTTGCGGATTACCGATGCATTCATCGTTTAATTTGGTAAGATTCGTCGTCCACTGAACAACTAATATGCCCACCGCATGGACTTTGAGACCGCTCGCATCAATATGGTCGAACAACAAATTCGGCCCTGGAACGTATTGGAAACCCAAACCCTCCGGGTACTCACCGAAATCAGGCGGGAAGATTTTGTTCCGGAGCCGTATCAGGACCTGTCTTTTGCGGATGTACAGGTTCCGATGAATGACAAGGAATTCATGCTGGAACCCAAAGTCGGGGCCAGAATGGTGGAGGCACTCGGCCTCTCATCCCGCCACCGGGTGCTCGAAATCGGTACCGGAACCGGCTACCTGACGGCCATACTGGCCTCCCTCAGCCACCATGTCATCAGCATTGAGATTGATGAATCGCTTCATGACCTGGCCCGTGTGAATCTTGCCCGGGCCGGCATTGACAATGTCAACCTGGTGTGTGGCGACTGTTTTCACTATTGTGGGGAAGCCAAAAACCAGGGCCGGTTTTTCGATCGAATATTGATCTCCGGTTCCCTGCCACAGGTGGATGAAAGGTTTACCCGTCTGGTATCGGACGATGGCCGAGTCGTCGGCATAGAAGGACACGACCCGGTGATGCAGGTGGTCATTGTACGACCGGACAGCACCCGGAAATCATTATTCGAAACCCATGTGCCGCGGTTACGCAATGTAATCGATGAGTGCAAATTTACATTTTGAAACCTCCCCAGGAACACCAATCGAACATGAAACGACTCGATCTTTGCACAGTCCTCGCTGCCGCTTTCTGTGTTGTGGGACTATCGAATATCGATAAAGCGGATGCGTCGGATTTATGGGAAATCTATGAACTCGCTCTGGAGCACGACCCGGGTTTCCAGGCCGAGATACTTGCCCATGAAGCCACTGAACTGAACCACCCCCTGGACCAGTCTGTTTTCAGGCCCGCGATTACCTCGACTGCGGAAGTCGGAAGACAGCGGTCTGATTCCACCGGACGCAATCGTACCAGTGATGACAATGAACTGGGCATCCTGGCATCCCTGCGGATTTATGACCGCGCCGGCCGTATCCAAATTGCACAGACTGAAATCCGGGAACGGGCTTCCGAACACATGCTGGAAAATGCCCGGCATGATTTGATGTTGCGGGTGGCAGAACGGTATTTCAATATTCTGGCGGCGCAGGATGCCCGGGAAGTGGCCAGACTGGAAAAAATCGCCATCCGTCGGCAGATGGACCTTGCCGATGAAAGGCTGGAGGTGGGACTGGGCACCCAGACAGATTTTTTCGATGCCAAGGCGCGCTTCAAACAGGCTGAGGCCGACGAAATACAGGCGCAGAATCAGATCAACAGCCACATAGCCGCATTGCAGGAGATGATCGGAATGACTCCTGAAGCTCTGGCACCCCTGGGGGCGGACGCCCCACTCGTATTACCGGTTCCCAATGACATCAATGCCTGGGTGGACCAAGCCCTGGCACAAAATGTTCCCTTGCTGGTCCAGTCATTGAACTCGGATATCGCCCGGGTTGAAATTGACCGGCAAAAGAGCCTGCTCAGACCCACCGTGACCCTGGGAGCCAATTATCGCTGGCAGGACTCCAATGCCATGTCGTCTTCATCCGATGATTCCACCACCACTTCTGTGGGAGTTACCGTACAGTATCCCCTGTACCATGCAGGAGCCATCCAGTTGCGCACCCGGCAGGCAGGGCTTCTGTACAACCGGGAAAACCGGCTGCTTGAACAGGCCCGCCGACTGGCCGCTTCCCAGACCACCTCGGCTTTTCTGGATGTCACCAGCAGCGTCAGCCAGGTAGAAGCCCTGTTCGAAGCCATTTCTGCCGGGGAAAGTGCCCTGGAAGCCAAGGAAGAAGGGTTCAGTGCGGGACTGACCACCAACCTCGATGTGCTGGATGCACAACGGGACCTGTCCGTATCCCGTACCCACTACCTGCGTGCACGATACAACTATATCCTGTCAATTCTGACCCTGGAAAGGGCGGCGGGGCAGTTGGATGAAGAAGATATCAAGCGGGTGAACAGCTGGCTGGACTAGCGGGCAATTGGCCACCGGCTCCATGGTGATCAGGGACCGGCATGGTCCACAACGCCGACAGCCCGGTCACCCTTTCCAGAAAACCGGGGAGACCAGGACCAGCAGGGTAAACAACTCCAGCCGTCCCAGCAGCATGGCAAAGGTCAATATTATTTTCCCGGTATCCGAGATGCTGCTGTAGTCATGGGCCACGTCTCCCAGCCCGGGACCCAGGTTGTTCAGGCACGCTGACACCGCAGAGAATGCGGTGGTGAGATCGGCCCCGGTTGCCAGCATCATGATCAACAGGATCAGGTAACTGAACAGGTACAGCGACAGAAACCCCCAAACCGCATTGATCACATCGTCCTTCACGGGCTTTCCTCCCAGCTTGATGGGAATCAGTGCATTCGGATGAACCAGCTTGGAGATTTCTCTCTCGCCCTGTTTGAACAGCAACAGTACCCTGATCACCTTGATCCCCCCCGCCGTAGAACCTGCGCAGCCCCCTGCGCCGCTCAGAAGAACCAGCAGGATCGGGATGAACGTTGGCCACACCGTATAGTCCGTAATGACAAACCCGGTGGTGGTCACCATGGAAATGGTCTGCACAATGCCCTGGACCAGGGTCTCGTCAAGTTCCGCATAGATACCATGCCCGATCAACATCGCCGTGGCGAGGGTGATCATGAAGAATATGATCCCGATATAGGCTCTGGCCTCCGGGTCCCGCAGGTAGATGGCAACACTCCGAAACCGGACGGCGGAAAAATGAAGCGCAAAATTCAAGCCCGCCAGGACCATGAAGAATGCGGCAAGCAGGTAGATGGTATTGCTCTGGAAATAGCCAAGGTTGTCATCATGGATGGAAAACCCGCCAATCGCGATAGTGGAAAAAGCATGGCAAAGCGCATTGAACCAGTCCATCCCGGCGGCAAAATAGGCCACACCGCAGACCAGGGTCAGTGCGAGATAGATGTACCAGATCGCCTTGGCCGTTTCCTTTATTCTGGGAGTCAGTTTATTGTCTTTCATGGGGCCCGGTGTTTCCGCCCGGTACAACTGCATGCCGCCGACACCCAGGGCCGGCATGACCGCCACAGCGAGTACAATAATCCCCATCCCTCCAAGCCATTGCAATTGCTGCCGGTAATACAGCACCGACTCCGGCAATTGATCGATATTGGTCAGAATCGTGGCCCCGGTGGTGGTCAGGCCGGACGAAGATTCAAAAATGGCTTCAACCAGGTTCAGCGCGGGTTCATCCAGCAGTACCAGGGGGATCGCGGCCATCATGGACAGCACCACCCAGATCAGTACTACAATCAGGAACCCCTCCCTGAACCGGAGTTCGACCTGATGGCGCCTGGCCGGATACCACAGCAGCATTCCAATGAAAAAAATCAGCAACAGGCAGGCCAGGAAGGTATTGTGCTCACCATCGCCAAAGTAAACCGAGATCGCAATGGGGGGCACCAGGGTAACACTGAACCACGTGGTCAGTATTCCGAGGATTTTGAGAATGCCGTGAACCTGCATGGCTATTCCCGGTTCAACCCCTGCGTGCAGTGAAGCCGGGGTGTCCAGGCCCGGCCTTCATCGTATCCTCCTTCCGGGAACCGCCTGTGGCACATTGAAATCCGTACTGGCATGGGACGATCCTAGAAAAAGGTTGCAGAGACCTGGAACAGCCGTTCTACATCCGGGATCCGGCGTTTGTCAATAACCAGGATGATGAGATGATCACCATCCTGGACCACGGCATCATCTTCAAGATTGATCAGTTCATCATCCCGCATGATGGCCCCAATTGTCGCGCCCTCCGGCAACTTGATTTCCGCAAGCCGGCGTCCTACCATTCTTGATGTCTTTCTGTCTCCGTGGGCGACGGCCTCGATGGCTTCCGCCACCCCCCGCCGAAGGGGGTATGCCGCCACCACATCCCCGCGTCTCACATGCCTCAACAATGTACTGACAGTACTTTGCTGGGGTGAAATGGCAATATCCAGAACATTGCTTTGAATCAGGTCAATGTACGCCAGCCGATTGACAATCGCCATGACCCGCCTTGCCCCCAGCCGCTTGGCCAGCATTGCCGAAAGGATGTTTGCCTCATCATCATTGGTCAGCGAGCAAAACAACTCCATGCTGTCTATATTTTCCTGGCGCAACAGTTCTTCATCCGCTGCATCGCCCTCCAGTACCAGGGTATTGTCCAGCTGTTCCGATACCCGTTTTGCACAGACCTTGTCATGCTCAATGAGCTTGACGTGAAACTTGCTGGTTTCGAGGGATTGGGCCAGACGGTAGCCGATGTTTCCGGCACCGGCCAGAATGACCTTTTTCCCGACCTCCTGAATGCTTCGCAGTTCCTGCATGACGGTCTTGATATTTTCCTGGGTGGCAATAAAGAACACCTCATCATCGGCTTCGATGACCGTACTGCCCGTGGGAATGATCGCCCGGTCCTTCCTGTATATGACCACGACCCGGGTTTTGACCGAAGGCAGATGATCTTTCAGCTGTTTCAGCTCATGACCAACCAGGGCCCCGCCATAGTATGCCTTGAGCCCCACCAGGCGGATTTTACCGTCTGCGAAATCAATGACCTGCAATGCCCCCGGGTATTCGATGAGGCGGTGAATCTGTTCCGTAATGATCTGTTCTGGGCTGATAATGACATCAATGGGAATGGATTCCCGGTTAAACAGTTCCGGGTGGGAAAGGAAATCCGCAGACCGGACCCGGGCGATTTTGGTGGGGGTGTGGAACAATGTATGGGCCACCTGGCAGGCCACCATATTGACTTCGTCCGAATTGGTCACCGCCAGGATCAGGTCTCCATCATCTGCCCCGGCCCGTTTCAACACCTCGGGAGACGAGGCATCCCCCTGGATAGTGCGGATATCCAGGCGATCCTGTATCTTTTCAAGAATTTCCCGGTTGTGGTCAACCAGCGTGATATCGTTCTCTTCCTTGGAAAGGTTTTCAGCGATGGATGCACCCACCTGACCACTGCCAAGAATAATGATTTTCATTGTAGTAATGATCCTGGTCTAGAGTTTTCCAATGCTGCAATAGAAGAATCCGTCCCCTGAATGCCCACCGCCGGGCAGCCTTTGTCGGCCATACCGGGTCTGGATTCCGAACCTGCCAGGCAGGGATTGTAGTGCATAATGGGTTCTTTCCCGGATGAAATCACCCACTACCTCATCATTTTCTTCCCTGAAGATGGAACAGGTCACATACAACAGGATTCCCCCTGATTTGAGCACCGACCATGCAACATCCAGCATAGCACACTGCAGGGTTGCAAGTTTTTTGATGTCCCCCGGCAACCGGCGATATTTGATGTCCGGATGCCGTCGGATCACACCACTTCCTGAGCAGGGAGCATCCAGGAGAACCCGGTCATACGCTTCCCCGTCCCACCATGCTTTTTTTTCCAGGAGATCTCCCGGAATGACCCGTGCCTGAAGAGACAACCGGTCCAGATTCTGGTGTAACCGGGGGGTTCGGGAAGGCAGGTCCAGCGCATCAAGCCCGGCAATGTCCGCCCGGGATTCCAGGATCAGGCAGGTTTTTCCACCCGGGGCGGCACAGGCATCGAGCACGCGGTGCCCCCTCTGCAACCGGAGACACCCCGGGACCAGCTGGGCTGACTCGTCCTGGACTGAAACATATCCCTGTTCAAATCCAGGGATCCGGTCCACGGGAAGGGGGGAACCCAGTGTGATCCCGATTTCACTGTCCCGGGTCAGGGTGAAATCGATCCCCCGGGTCTCCAGCCACCGGGCGTAGCCGCCGCGACTGATCTTCAACTGGTTGACCCGCAGCGTCAGGGGCGGTTTTTCATTGGAAGCGTCGAGGATGATTTGTGCATGGTCCGGCCAGTCGGCGCATATTTTGTCGTACATGAACTGCGGAAATGCATTCCGGGTGCTCCCGTTTTGAAGGCGGTCGAGAAGTTCCACCCGGTTCCGGATAAAGTTTCGCAATACCCCGTTCACCAGTTTTTTTGCCCAGGCATATTGACTGCCGTCCAGGGAACCCACGCTGTTGTTCACCACTGCATGATCCGGGACCCGCATATATTCGATTTGATAAATGGCACATACCAGAACGAAATGGACCAGCCGGTCCCGGCGTTTCACCGGGCGGCGCACCAGGCTGGCAATGAGGGCATCAATCCGCACATAAAAGCGGCATCCCCCGTAGGCAGTCTCCCGGATTTCCGGCAGCCTTTCCCCCGAATCTTTCGAAACTTCCTCAAGCAGGGTATCCATGGACTGGCCCTTGTCGATTACGCCACGCAACACCCTGGCTGCCGCCATCACTGCCTGCATACCGGAGACTCGAATACCATGCCAGGCTGCAAAGACAGACCATTCAGAAAATCCCCGGCGGCCAGGGGCCGGCCACCGGGCTTTTGCAGTATTTCCAGGTTCAGGGTGCCACAACCGGTCTGTACGAGTATCCCCTGTTTGTCCGCCCGCAGGATGCTTCCACACCGACCGCGATCTTCCCGGGGGCCAACATGTGCCTTGTGAATACGCAGCGTCATGCCGGATATCCCGGTTGTGGTCACCGGCCAGGGGTTGAACGCCCGGATCTTCCTCTCAAGATGCTGTGCATCCAACCCCCAGTCCAAACCGGATTCGGCCTTGGTCAGCTTGGCGGCATACGTTGCCTGCAAAGGGTCCTGGGGTTCCGGGACCAGCTGTTTTCGTTCCACGGCATCCAGGGTATCCTCAACGATTTCGGCACCCAGCCGAGAGAGTCTGTGCTGAAGCATCCCACCCGTCTCATCCCCTCCAATCCGGGTTTCCCGTTGTGCAAGCATCGGCCCGCTATCCAGTTGCGGTTCAATCTGCATCAGGGTCACTCCGGTCCTGGTGTCACCCTGCTCAATGGCGCGCTGTATCGGTGCCGCCCCCCGCCACCTCGGCAACAGGGAGGCGTGAATGTTGAGGCATCCCAGCCGGGGGATCTCCAGAACCGCTTCCGGCAATATCACCCCGTACGCCACCACCAGCATCAGGTCGGGAGCAAGGGCCCGCAACGGCTCCTGGGATTCGTGATCTTTCAGGGATTTCGGCTGAAACACCGGAAGACCGAGCTGGTTGGCAAGGTTTTTGACCGGACTGATTGCGAGGTTTTTGCCCCGCCCGGCACGACGGTCCGGTTGGGTGTATACGCCCACAAGATCCACGGATGCCCGGGTGGACAGTGCCTGCAAGCACGGCACCGAAAACTCAGGGGTTCCGGCATAAACCACTCGCATGGGGATGATCCGGATCAGACGGATTCTGATTCAGCCAGACGCAACTCCTTTTTGAGTTTTTTGCGAACCCGGTTCTGTTTTAACCGGGAAAGGTAGTCGACAAAGACCTTTCCGTTCAGATGATCCACTTCATGCTGGATACAGACCGAGAGCAGGGCATCCGCATCCATTTCAAATGGATTTCCCAACTCATCACAGGCGTTGATTCTCACTTTTTCAACCCGCTCCACGGCTGCAAAGATGCCGGGAACCGACAGGCAGCCTTCTTCCGATTCAGTGATCCCGCCGAGGGCCGTAATTTCGGGATTGACAAACACCTGGAGGCGATCCCGGGTTTCGGAAAGGTCCATGACAACCACCCGCCTGGGGACACCAATCTGGATCGCCGCCAGACCAATCCCCGGGGCATCGTACATGGTCTCGGCCATATCGGCGACCAGGTCCTGAAGACCGTCATCAAATTCGGTTACCGGCCTTGAGATTTCTCTTAGCCTGGGATTCGGATACACCACGATTTCTCTGATTGCCATTGAACTGTGCCCTTCATGCCATAGTGGAATTGTATTCCTTGCGTGCAAATTCGTCTACAACCCCATGCCGGTGCCAAAGGACAATGAAACCCGGAATCAGGATGCGTTTCATCACAGCATTTCACCGCGGATGCCCGACAGGGGACAACAGGCGAAATTCGGCCTTCTCCCAAGCGGAAGCCTGCGGGTCTCTCCCGGCACGCAGGGTGAACTGGCCGACGAGACCGGATGTCCATGGCTCCTTGATTGCACATTCAGGATGGGAAAGTCAGCGAGGATGGCCTTTCCATAGTTATCATGTTCTGATAACCTTTAATGATGCCAGCGCCCAACCATGATCCCGGACTTGACACGTTGCTGGACCTTGATGGCGATACCTATTTCGTGGATGAGGCGGGGCACTGGGTGAAATTCGAAGTCCGGAGGGTCGAGGTCACGTCCGAGCGGCCGCACGGGATCAGGTATTCGCTAACGTTGCATGCACCGGGCGGGACCAGGTTGGCAGGATTCGATAATGCCCACCCGGTATGGGATGGTCGAACTCGAAGAGCGAAAAGGCGTACCAGGAGTGATCACCGTCATCAGCAAAATACCGTCCGGCCTTACGACTACAGGGATGCCGGAACACTCATATCGGATTTCTGGCTGGAAGTCGACGGAATTCTGAAACAAAGGGGCGCGAATAAATGAAGACACTGAAGATCGGCATTGCCGGGTATGACCTGATGAAGGCGAGGACCATGGCAATCGCACGAGGTGAGTACAAGCCTGCAAGAGGCGAACCGAAGGTCTGGTTCACGTCGATGGAGAGTTTCGCGAAGGTGCTCTCCCGGCACAATTGTGAACTGCTGACGCTGATTGCCCGGGAACGGCCGGATTCCATCACCGAACTGGCGGAGATATCTGGACGAAACAAGTCGAATCTATCGCGTACACTGAAGACGATGGCGCAATATGGTCTCGTGGAAATGAAAAGGGGTCGGCAAGGATCGCTCGCCCCGCGGGCACCGTACGATCAGGTAAGAATCGATGTTTCATTGAATCCAACATCGGAGGAGAGGGTATAGGTCCGCAGTTTCCTGTCGACATGTCAATGGGAACGATAGTGCCGGAGAGCATTCTGCTACGAGTTCAGTCTATTATGCGGATGGCCGCAACCGGTTCTGGGAGTTCTGCATAAAACCGGATTGACACCCCGTCAATTGGCACCTGAAGAATTCCACCTGTTATCTGAATTTGGCATCGGTCTCACCGATCTGGCCAACCACACCAACAATCGTGATTCAAACCTTCGAAATCAGGACTTTGACATCGCGGGGTTCCGGAAGAAAATCCAGTCTGCATAACCACTGGTCGTAATATCAACGGAAAGACGGCTGCATCAAAGTTTTTTTGTACTTCGACCAGGAACCTTGATTACGGTCGAAGCCAGGAAAAAACCGGTTCAACCATTCTGTTTGTGGGACCCTCAACCTCCAGAGCTGGCGCTGCTTTCTGGATGCCAGAACATTGGCACGACTGTGCACAACTCGTACGAGACCTGCGTGGTTCATAGCCAATTCGGGCTAACCGTGTTTTTTTCTGGCTGCCATGAGATCTTTCCGGGTATCAATACCCGGGCTGGGCACCACCACCGCTTTCAGGCAGAGGATTTTGTGGCCATGCCACAACACCCGCAACTGCTCCAGCTTTTCCAGTTCTTCCAGGGCCGGCCGTTCCATCAAGGTGTATTTTCTCAGGAATTCTGCCCGGTACGCGTAAATACCCAGATGACGATACGCTTGATAATCGACATTTTTCCCAGGGGATACCGAACCGGGATCCCTCTCCCAGGGAATCGGTGCCCGGCTGAAATACATCGCATGACCCGCCTGATTGCAAACCACTTTAACGACTGCGGGGTCGGTGAACTGGGTTTCCCGATCCAGGGGAGCGCATGCGGTGGCCATGGCCGCCGCTCCATCCCCCGCGAGCCCCTGTGCCAGCTGGTTGATTAACGCCGCCGGCATATCGGGCTCGTCTCCCTGAACATTCACAATGATTTCCCGGTCTCCAATTCCAAGCAGCGCAGACGCTTCCGCAATGCGGTCGCTGCCCGAGGGATGATCCGGGGAAGTCATCACGGCCTGGCCGCCGAAAGATTCCACCGCATCCGCAATCCTCGGACTGTCGGTGGCCACAACAACCGATGTGGCAGCACTTTCCCTGCAGCGTTCCACCACATGCTGAATCATGGGTTTGCCGCCAATGTCCAGCAAGGGCTTTCCGGGCAGCCGGCTGGCCCGGTACCGCGCCGGAACAATAATATGAAACCTGGTGTCTTGCACGGTCATTGGTTGGGGGCCAGCCGCTCCCGGACTTTTTCAAAAATCTCCGGGTCGGCGTGCAAATAGGCCGGAACCGTCCACATTTTTTCCCTGGTTTTCATTTCCCGGCATTTTATCGCATCTTTCTCGGTCATCAGAATCTCTTCGGTGGGGTCAAAGCAAAAATCTTCAGGAACGTATTGATGGTGATCCGGAAACGCATGCTCCTCCACCGTCAACCCCAATTCCTGCAATGCCCGGAAAAACCGTTGCGGGTTTCCCACCCCGGCCACCGCATGCACCGGTTCGCCCCGAAACGTGGAGAGTGTGCGCACCAATCCGGTGGCCAGATTTTTGGCATCGTGGACCTGGACCTGCATGCCCAGTACCCCCTTCCCCTGCCGACAGGTTCGGTCCGGATTTCCATTGGCAACAACGACATGTGCCCGGTCCAGGGATGAAATCGGCTCACGCAGGGGCCCCGCAGGGAGGCACCAGTGATTGGCAGTACCGAGTTCTTCATCAATCACCACCACATCCGTCTCCCGCCTGAGGGCGAAATGCTGGAATCCATCGTCGCTGACCAATACATCACAGCCAAGGGCATCCATCAGAAGGGTGCCGCTTTGAACCCGGTCTGGACCCACGACAACGGGAACTTTGCATCGCTCGAAAATCAACTGCGGTTCATCCCCGACGAGGTCAGCGGTGGTACTTTCATCCACCTGCCTGGGCCAGAAATCCAACTGCCCGCCGTATCCCCGGGAAAGGACCCCGGGGGAATACCCCTGTTCCTGGAGGAACCGTACCATGGCGATGACCAGCGGGGTTTTTCCGCTGCCCCCAACACTGATGCCACCGACGACAATGACCGGAACTGCCAGTTTCGATGACCGGAATATTCCCATCCGGTAACCGGTATGCCGCACTGCCATCCCCAGCCGGTACAGCAGCGAAAGGGGATACAGCAGAACACTGGCAAGGTTTGGCTCACGCCAGCCCTGCTGAATGCTATCCAGTACCGGGCCCAGAATCCGTGGCACTGTGCTGCGCATTGTAAAGCTGAAAGTAGGCACCCTGTTTTTCAAGCAGTCCCTGGTGGGTGCCACGTTCCACAATTTCCCCCTTTTCCAGTACCAGTATGAGATCAGCATTTTCAATGGTGCTCAAGCGGTGAGCAATAATCAACGTGGTCCGGTTTTCGATGAGCCGGTCAATGGCTTTTTGGATTTTCTTTTCCGAACCCGAGTCCAGGGATGAAGTGGCTTCGTCCAGGATCAGGACCGGCGCATCCTTGTACAGGGCCCGGGCAATGGCGATTCTCTGGCGCTGGCCCCCGGACAACCGGATGCCGGACTCTCCCACACCGGTATCCAGACCCTTGGGGAATATCTCCAGGAACTCGGCGCAATACGCGGCTTCCACGGCCTCCATCAACCGGGCCTCGTCGATCACGCCTTTTCGGCCATAGGCGATATTGTTCCGGATACTGTCATCAAACAGCATCACTTCCTGGCTGACAATGGCCGTGTTGTCCCGGAACGACTCCAGCGTGGTTTGTTCAATGGGAATCCGGTCAATGCAGACCTGACCGGAAACGGGAATGTAGAAACGCATCAAAATGGATGCAATGGTGCTCTTTCCACTGCCTGAATGACCCACCAGAGCCACCGTTTTTCCGGCAGGAATCTCGAAGCTGATCTCCTTCAGAACCGGGTTACCGGCATCCGTATAATAGAATGAAACATTTTCGAACGAAACATTTCCGGTAACAGGGCCCAGCTGGTGGGTGCCTTCGTCTCTCTCTGTGGGCAAATCCATGGTTCGAAACACGGACTCGGCTCCGGCCATCCCCGTCTGTATCACCTCATTGATCTTGGAAAGGTTTTTCACCGGCCGCACCACCATGGTCATGGACACCAGGTAGGAGGTAAAAACTCCTGGTTTGATTTCCAGAATCAGTGCAAGCCAGATGACGACAGCCACCCCGGTCCCCAGCACAAATACCAGCAGAGGCACGCTTGCACACAGAATTGCCACCTTCTTCATGGATTGCTGCCGATTTGAATTGTTTGCCGAAAAGAAGGCCGATTTCTCGAGTTCATAGGCACCAAATATTTTCACCAGCTGATGACACTGGAATGTCTGC
Organism: Candidatus Poriferihabitaceae bacterium; assembly: GCA_965214055.1. Taxonomy (GTDB): domain Bacteria; phylum Pseudomonadota; class Gammaproteobacteria; order Arenicellales; family Poriferihabitantaceae; genus WTGA01. Next base: position 1,617,942 of record OZ243931.1, on the reverse strand, counting down.
TTGGCAATGTGGGTGATGTCCCCCACGCTTTCCTGGATTCTTGAACTGATACTTCGAAAACGCTTGCTTGAAAACTTGAAAATCACATACGCCAGGGGAAAGATCAGAATAAATATAACGGACAGTTTCCAGCTCAGGTAAAACATCAGGGAAAGCAGGAAGATCACTTTCAACAGGTCCCGGAACAGGGTTCTGAACGCCCCGCTGCTTGCACGCGCCACCTGTTCCACGTCATAGGTCAGACGGGAGACCAGCCCCCCAATGGAATAGACATCGTAGTAGGCGGCCGGGGCATACAACAGCCGTTCAAACATTTTCTGACGCAAATCCTGGACCACCTTCCGCGAAACCCAGTTAATGCAGTACCCATCGACAAAGGCACCGATGGCCCGGCCCAGGGTAATCAATATCAGGACAATCGGTATCCAGGTGATGTAATCGGCATCGCGCTCAACAAATCCCTTGTCCATGAGCGGCTGCAGGATCCAGGCCGCTCCGGTATCCCCGGCAGCGACAATCAGCATGCCTCCCACTCCGGCAAAAAATACCCATTTATACGGCAATACATGGTGAAGCAACCGGAGATACAAATTAACCGTATCGGCGGATCTGGTGGACTGGTTCACAGGCTTGAAACAGGGATCATGGATGTCGTTATTTTAACCCGGACTACACACTGCAAAGCATATCATGAGTCCGATGACCCCCCGCAGGCACTGTCCAGGAGTCTGTTTTCGCGGGATTCAATGCCTTCCACTGGACTCCGCCGCCTTCCAAAATCCGGAAAAACCCGTCATCGGGGGCCACCCGGGGAGATGAGCGAGCTCCCGAAAGGCCGCAGAAATCAAACAACCCGATAACGGCACGGCATGGGTCATCTTTTCCCAAGGGTTGCTGGACCGGGCCGGTCACGGTGGGGATGCCGGTACCCGGGCCATTCCTGCCGTATATTTTGTGGTCCCGGATGTCTGACTCGGTGAATACGGGAAATTCAGGAGTGCTCCGGATCGTTTTTCCCAACAGGCTGTCGGCAAAGACGACCTGCCGATGCCGCATCAATGGGGACAGCAACGGATGGTCGAGGCGTGGAATTCGGGTACCGGCCGCCCTGAAGACCCGCTGGCATCCCGCATCCTGACCGCTCTCCTGCCGATTCAGGGGATCCCCCTTACCGGTGACCATCCACCAACGCAGAAAAGTCACCGGGGAGTTGATTTCAGGGCCGGTTACTTCAGCAAATTCGTCCAGATCCGGTCGTACAGCTTGACCACCTCGGGACTGCAAGGAGGTACAAAATCAGGGGTCGGCGCGGATGCCGGCAGATTGGTTTCGTGTGCAGTCTTCAGGTCATCATCCAGGAACGGCTCGGTGCCGGAAACCCCTGCCGTGTAGCGTGCGAAATTGGTGAGTGTGGCCGCGTTTTCAGGCACAAGCATGAAATTCATGAATTTCTTTGCATTCTCCAGATTGGGGCCCCCCTTGAGTGCGACAATATTGTCCATCCAACCGGTAAATCCTTCTTTCGGGTACGCATATTTCAGGCTCGCTTTTTCAGCCCGTGCCCGCATGCCGAATCCATTCCAGATTTGCCCTGCCGCGGCATCCCCGGAAACCAGGACTTCCTTGGCGCCATCCGAATTGAAACTCAACCAGTGTTGTTTGGCATTGGTCAGCAAATCGTTCAGTTTTTTCAGGTCTTCCGGGTTCTCATTGCAACGGTCCAGTCCAAGATAACGCAATCCGGCGTTCAGAACGTCATTGACATCTTTAAGCATGTTGATCTTGCCCTGCAGTTCTGCCGGTGGGTTGAAAATGATCTCCAGGGTATCAATATCCCCGTCATAGACTTCGGTATCCACCATAAAACCGGTGGTTCCCCACTGATAGGGCACCGAATACTGTCTGCCCGGGTCGAAATACACGTCCACCCAGTCCGGGTCCATGTTCCCGAAGTTTTCAAATTCGGAAGCGTTGACCTGTTCCAGCATGCCTTCTTCAATCAATATCTGCACCATGTAATCCCCGGGGACGGCTACATCGTAACCGGTGACGCCGGATTTCAACTTGGCCAGCAGCGATTCATTGGAATCATAGGTGTCCATCGTGACTTCGACATCATACTCTGCGGAAAATTTGTCGATCAATTCCTGGGGAAGGTAATCGAACCAGTTATAAATATTCAGCTTCCCCTCGGCCAGTACGGGACCGGATAGAAAAACCAGGCTCAAGAAAGATACAAAAACAATGGAAATCTTTTTCATGTTCTTCTCCTATAGGATGTATTGAAAATTGATAACCGCCAGCGGGTTCACAACGGGCGATTATACACTGGAACCGGGCTTTTTCCCCAGCAGGTAAGAAAGCGTCACAAAAAATATGGACACCAGTAAAAGCAACGTGGATACCGCGTTGATTTCCGGTGTCAGCCCGGTTCGAACCAGTCCATAGATTGCCAGGGGCAGGGTCGTAGCCCCGGGTCCGGCGACGAAATTGGTAATAATAAAATCGTCCAGGGAAATGATAAATGCCAGAATAAATCCGGCCACGATACCCGGAAACATCATGGGCAACATGACATACCGAAAGGTTTGCCAGCTGTCGGCGTACAGGTCTTTGGCAGCTTCCTCGTAGTGACTTTCTATGCCTTCCAGCCGGGCGGTAATGGGCAAATAGGCAAACGGAATACAAAATACGGTATGGGCCAGCAAGATACTGCCGATTCCCAACGGAATCCCGACCAGCACGAAGAATACCAGCGATGCAATGGCGGTCACGATTTCAGGCACCATCAGTGGCAAGCTGATAATCCCGATGCTGGCCTCCCTGCCGCGAAAAGCCCGGTTTCGTATGATGGCCAGTGCGGCAGCGGTGGCAAAGATGGTGGACGCCGTGGCGGCGGATACTGCGATAATCAGGGAATTGTAGGTGGCCCGTTGAATGAGGTCGTTGTTAAAGGCTTTCGCGTACCAGGAAAAACTGAATCCTCCCCACACGGTGATCGACCGGATTTCATTGAACGAATACAGCGCAATGACAATGAGCGGGCCATATAAAAAAACAAGGCAGGCCCAGGTCATTCCCGCAAAACCGGGATAACGTTTCAGATCGTGTGTTTTACCCATGGGTCCAATCAGTGCAACGCAATCCGGGACTTGCTCTGCTGGCGGATATAGACCATCAATGCACACAGAACCATGGTCATCAGTATCACCGCCGCAGCCGAACCAAAGGGCCAGTTCCGGGACCCCTGAAACTGTAAAGCGATCAAATTTCCGATCATCAGCTTTTTACCCCCTCCCAGCAAATCCGGGGCAATAAATGAACCCAGGCTTGGAATAAACACCAACAGGCAGCCTGCAACAATGCCGGGCACCACCAACGGCAAGATTATTTTCCGCAGAATCGTCCATCGATTCGCATACAGATCATAGGAGGCTTCCACCAGGCGAAAATCAAATCGTTCAATGGCCGCATAAAGCGGCAGGACCATAAACGGCAGATAGGTGTAGACCAGGCCGAGCCCCACACCGAAATTGGTATAGGCAATCTTGATTGGATCATCGATTGCCCCGATGGATATCAACGCATAATTCAGCGGTCCTTCATTGCGAATCAGGAACAGCATCGCAATGGTCCTGATCAGCAAATTGATCCAGTACGGAACCGTAATCAACAACACCCACATGTACTTTTTGCGTTCGGGCAGGGTCGCGATGTAATAGGCGGTGGGAAACCCAATCAGGAAACAAACGATGGTGGTGACCAGCGCCTGAACAAAAGAACGGAAATAAATTTGCAGATAGGCGGGAGAAAACGCCAGGGTGTCATCCAGGAAGTCCCGTTCAAACAAAAACTGGATATAGGATTCAAGGGAAAAATCCCAAATCACCCCGCCATACGTTCCAGGGGTCAGAAAGGAATAGACAACAATAATGCAAAGCGGGAGGATCAAAAAACAAAAAACAAGCAGCAACGCGGGGAAAAGCAACCAGGCCCGGGCTATTGAAATCTGTCTTGCACGACTCCTTCCAGGCCGGGTTCGCCGGGGTGTCGTTTCCGTTACATTCATGTCAATCCGCCAATACCCGGCATGCGGATTCATCCAGCACCACCCTTGCCGGGTCTCCAGGCCTGAACCGGGGGGATTGGTGACTGTTCTGTATTCTTGCCAGCACAGAGGTCTGGTTGCCGAGTTGTACAAGATAATGCGTATCGGTCCCCAAATAGATCAACCGGTCTACGGTTCCGTCGATCCCGCCGGCCGCTGTACCGGGGCTGTCCAGAGAAATTTTCTCGGGACGGATACAAATCGTTACCTTGCTGCCCCGTTCCCTGGGGACCGCCAGGTTTGCGGACAGTTGCGCCCCATTGGCGAGTACGCACCGGGCGTGGTCAGCGTCGACGGATTGCACCGTGGCGGCAAGAAAATTGGTTTCACCGATGAAATCCGCAACAAAGTGATTGATCGGGTTTTCATAGATCTCGGTGGGCTTGCCGGTCTGCTGGATTTTTCCATCGGACATGACCGCAATCCGGTCACTCATGGTCAGGGCCTCCTCCTGGTCATGGGTAACAAAGATGAACGTGATCCCGGTTTCTTCCTGTACCTGTTTCAATTCCACCCGCATTTCCTGTCGCAATTTCAGGTCCAGCGCGGACAGCGGTTCATCCAGGAGCAAAACTTTCGGGTGACTCGCCAATGCCCGTGCCAGGGCAACCCGCTGCTGTTGACCTCCGGACAATTGCGCCGGATGACGGCTGGCAAACGCGGTCATGTGTACCAGATCAAGCATTCGTTCCACCGTCGCCCTGATTTTGGCATCTCCCTGCTTCAGCATCCGCAGACTGAAGCCGATATTTTCGGCGACGGTCATATGCGGGAATAAAGCATAGTGCTGGAAAACGGTATTGACCGGCCGCTGATTCGGCGGCAAGTGGTCAATTTCTTCGCCAAACAACAGGATTCGACCGGAAGACAACTGCTCAAAACCGGCGATACAACGCAGCAACGTGGTTTTTCCACACCCCGATGGGCCCAGTAATGTAAAGAATTCGTTGTCCTTGATGGAGACGGATACGTCATTCAGTGCGGTCACACCCGAAGCACCTGCCCCATAAATTTTGGTGATGGAAATTCCGTTTACCGCATAGATATCTTTGGCCATGATCTTTTGTCGGACAATGGTGGTCGCCTCACTGATTCTGGGTTTCCGGGGCCTGCAGGCAGCAACCGGGGCACCACAAGCCAATCGGACTGTCGGTTTTATAGCACAAATCCATGGATTCTGTTAGCGGATGGAAGATGAATTGTCCGAACGGATCGTCCGCCGGGGGGGTGATCCCTTTTTGCCCGGACGGTTCGATTACACGACTGTCCCGGGTTGTGTTTCCCTGAAATCCCCATGGTGAGTTTTTCCACTCCACCCTGCCTTGGCTGGTATACTCCCATACAGGATATGCATCCCACAGATATGGCGCACTCGGTGACCCCCGGATTGCATCACAACCACCCACAACAAATAGACCTCGCCATTTCCAGGAGGCAGGCACATTGAATGACTACAACCCATGACAGACAGAGCAAGAGGACGAAAACGAGGCGGCCGTCGAGGACGACAGCAAACCGAAAGCAGGGCGGTCCCGACGATCCGCCCCTATATTACGCGAAAAATCCCTGAATACGTTTTACTCAGCGAAGAAGGGCTATCGCTGATCGAGAGCAATGCCGAGACCATCCTAAAGGAGATCGGCATTGATTTCCGGTATGAACCCGCCCTCAGGCTCTTCAGGGAAGCCGGGGCAGATATCGATGGGGAACGGGTTCGCTTCCCCGAAGGCATGTGCCGGAAAATTATCCAGGATTCCGCCCCGGCAGTCTTTGAGCAACACGCCAGAAACCCCCATCGAAACGTAAAAATCGGGGGCAGGCACACCGTCTTTGCACCGGTTTATGGTCCGCCATTCATTCGTGACCTGGACAAGGGCCGGCGTTATGCCATGATCGAGGATTTCAGGAATCTCGTGAAATTGACTTACATGCTGCCCTCCCTGCACCATTCCGGCGGTACCGTCTGCGAACCCACGGATCTTCCGGTAAACAAGCGGCACTTCGATATGGTGTACAGCCATATGAAATTCAGCGACAAGCCGTTCATGGGTTCAGTGACCCAGCCGGAACGGGCCGAAGACACCGTCAATATGTGCAAGATCCTGTTTGGCAGCGAATTCGTGGACAGTCACACGGTGGTCATTAACCTGATCAATGCGAACTCACCCATGACCTTCGACGAAACCATGCTGGGAGCGTCGGAAGTCTATGCCCGAAACAACCAGGCCAGCATCATCTCCCCTTTCATACTGGCCGGAGCGATGTCCCCGGTGACCGTGGCCGGGACCATGGCACAAATACTTGCCGAAGCCATGGCGGGCATGGCCTTCACCCAACTTGTACGGCCCGGTTCTCCGGTGGTTTTCGGCACCTTTTCCAGCTCCATTTCCATGCAGTCCGGGGCCCCCACCTTCGGCACCCCGGAACCCGCCCTGGTGCTGAACGGCTGTGCGGCGCTGGCCCGTCGACTGGGGGTGCCGTTCCGAAGTGGCGGCGCACTGTGTGCCTCAAAGATTCCGGACGCCCAGGCGGCCTACGAAAGCGCCAATACCATTCAGCCCACGATGACCGCAGGGGTGAATTTTGTTCTTCACGCAGCCGGTTGGCTGGAAGGGGGGCTGGCTTCGGGCTACGAAAAACTGGTGATGGATGCCGACCAGCTGGGCATGATGGCGGTCTTCGCCGAAGGGACCGACCTGACTGAAAACGGGCAGGCACTGAGTGCCATCCGGGAAGTCGGGCCCGGGGCCCACTTTCTCGGCTGTGGCCACACCCAGAACAATTTCAAGACCGCGTTTTACCGATCCAATATCGCGGATAACAACAGCTTTGAACAATGGGAGCTGGAAGGGTCCCAGGATGCCATTTCCCGGGCCAACACGCTCTGGAAAAAAATGCTCCGGGAATATGTCCCCCCGGCGCTGGACCCCGCCATTGACGAAGCCCTGCTTGCATACATGGAACAACGCAAGCATTCATTTGCCGATTCCAACATCTAGACTCGGAAGGAACCCCGTTACCGGCCAGACCTGGTTCCCAGGCAGCGGTGCGCACCAGGAGGCCCTGCAACACGGCAATGACGGAGTATGATGGCGGCGCCACGTTGCCCCGCCCCGGGGCATCGTTTTCTTCCCCAAACGACTCAAGGCAGCGGGGCCGGGTCCGTCTGCGGCTTCTCCAGGGTCTTTTCCATGTAAATCCGCCGGTATCCATCCACGGTTTTTCTTTCGCTCACGGCATAACCGAGATGTTTGTACAGTGCAAAACTCTCGGTCATGGTTACATGGGTATACAACGTGATCCTCGTATACCCTGACCGCACGACCAGGTCTTCTGCAAAATCCATCAGTCTTTTTCCGATTCCCTGCCCCTGGACATCGGGGTGCACGGCAATGTTGTCCAGCAGCATTCCCTTTTCATCCTCAATCAGAACCAACAGCCCGATGACCCGGTCCCGGGACTTGATGACATAGGTGTGATCGTTTTTCACGCGGCCGGCGTAATCGTCCAGCATGGGACCGGGGACCTTTCCCATGCGCTGGATATAGTGGCGATAGGCGTCGTTCACACAGGCGCCGATGGCGTCAACATCCCCGGCACCTGCCCGCTGAATCTTCCCGGTCACCCTGTGGCTACCGGCAAAACAGGACGTTGAACGGACCCGGGACCCTGAATTCTCCGGGCGGTGGACCGGCCATCTCCAACCGGAAATCAAACCATGGCATGGCAACGCATTGTGTTCGCCACCGGTTACCGGCGTCGTCTGCGCCTCGGCCGGGCACTGGTCGCCGGCCCCGGATTGTCCGGGACGGGAAGGTCCACTTCCTGACACAGGTTTTCAAAACGAGCCGTTTTGTGTGGAATGGCCAGCGCCTCCACGAAATGGTCCTGGAATTTGGCTTCAACTGCGGTTTCGACTTTCTGGATGCGCCGGACAACATCCTCGATTTCGGACCTGGCATCCCGATCCAGCAAGGTGATCGTTGCCCCGGTCCCGGCCGCATTCCCCGCAGACGTGACATGTTCAAGCCGGCAATCCGGGATCATGCCCAGCACCATGGCATATTTGACATCAATGTGTGCACCGAATGCGCCGGCGAGCCGGATGCGGTCAACGGTATCCACTTTGAGCTTGTCCATCAACAGGCGCGCGCCCGCATACAATGCCGCTTTCGCCAGCTGGATTGCGCGAACATCATTCTGTGTAATGATGACCTGAACCGGTCCTTCGTCATACAGGGTATAACTCCAGGTTTTTCCGTCCAGGGCCAGCCGCGGGGTCCGGTCCGACAGCGAACCGTCAATAACCCCATCGGCTTTGACCAGTCCCACGAGATACATTTCAGCAATAACTTCAATGATTCCTGAGCCACAAATCCCGGTGACCCCGGTTTCAGCGGTGGACTCCACAAAGCCGGGGTCGTCGGACCACCGTTCACTGCCAATAATCCTGAACCGGGGTTCCAGGGTCGTCCGGTCGATGCGGACCCGTTCAATGGCCCCCGGTGCTGCCCGCTGGCCACCACTGATCTGTGCGCCTTCAAATGCAGGACCCGTTGGGCTGGAAGCGGCCAACATCCGTTTCCGGTTGCCCAGAACAATTTCCGCATTGGTGCCGACATCCACCAGCAGTGTCAATTCATCGCGCTCATAGGGGGCTTCAGACAGGGTGGCCGCCGCTGCGTCCGCTCCGACATGCCCGGCGATACAGGGCAGGACATACGCCCTGCCCCCCGGGTTGATATGCAGATCAAGATTCCTGGCGGCCGTCTGGATGGCCTGGTCCGTGGCCAGTGCAAAGGGGGCACCCCCCAGTTCCACCGGGTTGATGCCGAGCAACAAATGATGCATCACCGGGTTCCCCACGAGGGTCATGTCCACCACATCCTGGAGGTCCACCTCAGCCTCCTTGACCAGGTCCTCAACCAGGCCCTGCAGTGCCTGGCGAACCGCGCGGGTCATTTCAACTTCCCCCCCCGGATTCATCATCACGTAGGACACCCGGCTCATCAAATCCTCACCAAACCGAATCTGGGGATTCATCCGCCCCGTGGAGACCACGGCCTGGCCGCTCACCAGGTCGCACAGATGCGCGGCAATGGTGGTGGAACCCACATCCACCGCCACCCCGTAGACCCGGTTTTTCAATCCCGGCCAAATGGCCATGGCCTGATTTTCATGGTGAACCGCCACCGTTATTTTCCAGTCGCCGGCACGCAGGGTCTCCTGGAGTGATGCCAGCAAATGAAAATCAAACCGGACCTGTGTCAGCCCCCAGTCAAATTCCAGTGCATCCAGTACCCGCTGCAGGTCACCGGTGGGGTCATGCATGTTGGGTTCCGGCACTTCAATATAGTGCAGGCGAACAGAAGGATTGACGGCAATGTTGTGCACATCCAGGCGTTTGCGGACCACCTGTTTGTGCGCCTGACTTTCCGGCGGAACATCAATGACGACATCACCAGCCAGTTTTGCCTGGCAGCCCAGCCGGCGGGTGGGGGCAGTATCCGCCGAAAAAAACGCTTTTTCGCTGGCACTGTGGGGGGAAAGGTGATCGGGGTTTGAATGGATTCTGAATTTGGCAAATTCACCGACGCTGTGATCAATCTGGCAACGGTCGCAAATTCCACGCCCGCCACAGACGGTATCCAGGTCCACGCCCAGCTGTTGGGCCGCTTCCAGAACCGATTTCCCTGCCGCAATCTCCCCACGTTTGCCAGAGGGCAGAAAGACGATTTGAACCATTCCCGGGGTTTCGTTCATTTCAATACCGGAAGATCATGATAATCCCCCCTCTCTTCCACAAAAATATTTTTCATGGTGGACAGTCCGGTGGGCCCGTCCAGTGTCCCGGCCGTGATACTGATGGTATCGGTCCCCCGCCTTTGCCAGAACAGGCTGCTGCCGCACCGATTACAAAATCCCCGCTTTGCCTCATCAGAAGACGAATACCAGGCCAGGGTTTCATCACTCAACAGCGTAAACTGGTCCAGACCTGCCCGGGTTGCGGCAAAGTGGTGTCCCGATGTTTTCCGGCACTGGCTGCAAAAGCAGTTGATTACCGGGCGAATTTCCCCAACAATCCGGTACCGGACGCCCTCGCACAGGCAGCCTCCCGTCCTTGTTCCGGGTTCATCCACCACAGGAGAACCGAATCATCGTCCTACCCCCTGCGGCGGCGTCGACCGGCACGCCTTCCACCGGCCCCGCCGGCCTCCTCCACGGGCTGACGGTATTTTTTCAGCCATCGTGCACAATTGACGTCGTGTCCCATGACCACATCCGCACTCATGACCCCCTGCATGACTTCTTCGTGCAGGGGATTGGTGATGGCTGAAGTCATGCCGGCACCGATCGCCATGCTCAGGAAATGCCCATCCATGCCTTTTCTGTTGGGAATGCCGAAACTGAAATTCGACGCTCCACAGGTGGTGTTCACTTTCAGTTCTTCACGAAGCCGTTTCACCAGGTGCAGGACCTGTCGCCCTGCACTGTTCACCGCCCCCACCGGCATCACCAGGGGGTCGACGACAATATCGCTGTGGTGAATTCCGTGGTCCGAAGCCCGCTCAATGATTTTCTTTGCCACGTCAAACCGTTCATCCGGGTTCTCGGATATTCCCGCTTCATCATTGGAGATCGCCACCACGGCACACTGGTACTTGGCCACCAATGGCAATACGGCTTCCAGCCTCTCCTCTTCCCCCGTCACCGAATTGAGCAGTGGCTTGCCCTGGTATACCGCCAGTCCCGCTTCCAGGGCGGCCACGATGGAGGAATCAATGGACAGGGGTACATCGGTAATGGACTGCACCAGTTTGATGGATTCCGCCAGGATTCCCGGTTCATCGGCCAGCGGAATCCCGGCATTCACATCCAGCATCCGGGCCCCGGCCTCAACCTGGGCGAGAGCATCCCTTTCCACCCTGCTGTAGTCCCCGTTTTTCATTTCCTCCGCCAGAATCTTCCTGCCGGTGGGGTTAATGCGTTCCCCAATAATTACGAATGGATGCTCAAACCCTATCCGCACTTCCTTCGTCGCTGAACTGATCACCGTGTCTGTCATTCTTTTTCTCGATCTTCTTTATAGTAATATTGTCCGGGTATCACGGGGCAAATGGCACATCCTGTCAACAACCCTCCTTCCGTTGAATCCACGATGCGTCGCCGCACCACGGAATGTCAGGATTGAATTTCGCCTGGGGGCTCAACACCATGATTCCGGATCAGGGAAAGCAATCTCTCCTTATCATAGGCCGCCTCCAGTCTTGCCGCTTCGGCTTCGGCTTCGGCTTTCAAATCCTCTCCACAGTTCCTGCCGACTCTTTTCCATTCCTCCAGATACGCATCGGTCCCGCCTTTTCCGGCCCGCATTGCCGCACTGTCAATGGCCTCGGCAAAACGGTCGCTGAGCGGAACCTTTTCGGATTGACGGCGCTCCTTTGCGATCACCTGTGCAGGAATATCCCGCCAGTAAACTGTAATTAATTTTGCCAATCGCGGTCTCCTCCTGCTCAATGCCTGGACACTGCTTCAGGGTTCTCCACCGAACCGCCGATTTGTACGGCCAGGGCCGATGTCAAATGTCCGTCACCGGTTCTGACCCGCTGGTACTCCAAATCCAGGTACTCGGATGCCTGCCTGGCCATTGTGTCCAGGGCTGCATCGTCCTTTTGTGCCAGGTAAACCAGTTTCGTATAGTTTCCGAAATACTGCTCCTTCAATTCCGGGTATCGGTCCAGACCGAGCCCCTTTACAATGAGCCGGTCAAAATGATTGGCCAGAAAATCGGTCAGGTAGAATGTCCCGATTTCCGCTTCATGGAGTGCATTGAACTGACTGGTTCCGGAAAACATTTCATAGCAATGTGCTCCGGGGAGGCGTTCCACACCTTCTTCCTCGAGAACCCGGTCAAGCAATCCACCGGTCCCGCAGTCGGAATACGCCACAAACATGTGCCTGTAGCGACTCCGGTTTTCATTGATTTTCTTCCGCACCGCCTGGGGAATCAGCTGGGGCCGGTTGTGCCATTCTGCGGGCAGGCACTGAATGTCCATATGATCCCAGCCATTGATCTCCCTGACCCGCACCAGGTCGTGAGCAAGGGCACCGCAGGCGATCACCAGGACCCGGTTGGTACTGGAACCAGGGCCAGGGCTAGGGCCGGAAGGCATCGCTGCAATGTCCCGGCAACATTTAGGCGGCGCGCCTTTCCGCGATCAATGTCTGGGCGGTTTCGACGGCCACCGCCGCATCCCGGCAATACGCATCCGCTCCGATGGCCTTTCCGAATTCCTCGTTCAGCGGCGCTCCTCCAACGAGAACGATATGGTCGTCCCGGATTCCCTTCTCCACCATGGTATCGATGACCACTTTCATGTAAGGCATGGTGGTGGTCAACAGTGCGGACATGCCGACGATATCGGGCTGGTGTTCCTCGATCGCATTCAGGTAGTTTTCCACCGGATTGTCGATTCCCAGATTGATGACTTCAAATCCGGCTCCTTCCAGCATCATGGCGACCAGGTTTTTACCGATATCGTGAATATCCCCCTTTACGGTTCCGATGATCACCTTGCCAATGGGCTCGGCACCGGTTTCCGCCAGAAGCGGCCGCAGTATGGACATGCCGCCTTTCATGGCATTGGCAGACATCAGCACTTCCGGAACAAAAAGAATTCCATCCCGAAAATCAATGCCCACAATGCGCATTCCTTCCACCAGCGCATCGTCCAGTACCTTGGTCGCCTCCCATCCGCGCTCCAGCAGGATTTCGGTACCTTCAATAATTTCGTCACGCAATCCATCATACAGATCGTCATGCATCTGCTCGACAAGCTCATCATCGGGCAACGAAGACAGGTCTATATCGTCATCGTAGTCGTCTGTCATATTTTATTCCTGCGATATCAGTTGAATAGTCAAACACCGGGAGCTTACTACACTACCTGGGATGATGCACACCATCAGAATATATAAATTCCGGGGGCCGGAGAATATGCCCCTTTGCGTCGCGGCATATCTTTTTCACGACATACTCGTTCAGCCCGGGAGCAAACCGAACCGGCCATTGCTGTCCCTGTTGGATTCGGGAGGGTCCACTCATCATTTTTCCAAATATTCTATCTTCCCGAAATGGTGTATTTGTCTTGCCCGGTCAGCGCTTTACGCTCTCGATGATTTTATACAGGTTTCCTTTTCCCTGCAGTATTTCTTTGTCACTGAGCCCCTGCACTTCGTGTGGAAATACCAGCCACCGGTCCGTGGTGTGCAGGTAATAATCGGGTTTTTGATCGGTCTTGTTGTTGGCAGGCTTGTACCAGGGGGCTGCCACCTTGATCTGCTCCGGCGTATTCCGCCGGGTCCTCCTCGTCAGTTGATTGAGGACCGCCTCAATACTGCGCCCGGAATCAAATACGTCATCAATGATCAACAGCGCATTTTCGGCATTCAAATTCTTCACCAGGTAATCCAGTCCATGCACCCGCACACCCGGTTCCAGCTGACCAATGCCCCGATAGAGCGAGGTGCGCACACTGATATGGTCCGTGGTAATCCCGAAATGCTCCAGCATCTCCTGAACTGCAATGCCAACGGGGGCCCCTCCCCTCCATATTCCGACAATGAAATCCGGGCGAAATTCGCTTTCGATGATTTGTGCACCGAGCAAATAGGAGTCTTCAAGCAGTTCCTGTGCGGAGATATAGTGTTTTTGAATCATGGCAGGTCACAGAAAATAGTCGGAAAGTAAGCGGGTTCCCGGAACCGGGCCTGAACCGGCGGGTTTTTTGTCCAGTTTTTCCGGAATTGAAGGATGATCGATTTTAAGGTTTCCCGTGAGATTAAAACAGTGATATTTTAAAATTGGATTGACAGTATTTCAGGATCATCCCGTGGTGCGTTTTTCATCCCGATAACCGGAGGACCCGGCCCCCTGGATCAGGCCGGAGGGGTTCATTCATCCGGAAACGGGTCCGGCTGGTCCGGATTGGTTGCCAGCCAAACCGATTTGGTCTGCATGAAACAGCGCATCCCTTCAAAACCGTTTTCCCGGCCATAGCCGGATTGCTTGAATCCACCGACGGGGGACTGGGTCGCGGCATTGAAGTAATTGTTGATGTACACGGTGCCGGCCTGGATACGGTCTGCCATGCGGATTGCGCGGTTTGTGTCCCGGGTCCAGATACCCGCCGCCAGGCCAAAGACCGTGTCGTTGGCAATTTGGACAACCTCCTCCTCATCGTCATAGGGAATGATGGCTACCACCGGGCCGAAGACTTCCTCCTGGGCCAGCCGGGCCTGATTGGTCACCCCTGAAAAAACCGTGGGGCCGATGTAATACCCCCTGTCCGGTCCCTTGCCGCGACCGTCCAGCAATAATCTGGCCCCGGCTTCCACGGCACTTTCGATATCGCGCAACACCTTTTCGTAGTGTGGCCGATTGGCAATGGGTCCCACCTGGGTCATGGGGTCGTCAGGATGCCCCACCCGTGCCCGGGATGCCACCGCCACCAGTCGGTTGCTGAACTCTTCGAGCAGGGACCGTGGTACCAGTAACCGGGAACCCGATATACAGCTTTGCCCCGTTGCCGGAAAAATCCCGGATACCACCCCGTTGACCGCCAGATCAAGGTCCGCATCTTCCAGGATAATCTGGGGAGATTTGCCCCCGAGTTCCATGACCACCGGTTTTACTTTCCGCGCAGCCACTTCGGCCACGGCACGGCCGCCGGGGATTCCGCCGGTAAAACTCACCATGCGCACACAGGGGTGATCTGCAAGGGGTTCACCTGTGGTCTTGCCGTATCCGGTCACCACATTCACCAGCCCCGGCGGCAAGTCCGCTTCCTGCAAAACCTCCATCAGTTCAATGGTGGAGGCGGACGCATGTTCCGACGGCTTGATCACCACGGCATTGCCTGCCGCCAGCGCGGGGGCCAGCTTCCAGATCAACACCCCAAGCGGGGAGTTCCATGCAGTGATCAGCCCGCAGACCCCATAGGGCTCCCAACGCAGGTAGTTCAGCATGTCCGGAACCTCCGAAGGCAGCAGTGACCCTTCGAATTTGTCGCACATTCCGGCATAATAATAAAAGCTTTCCGTCTGCCAGGATGTCAAAGAAGGCGTGATATTTTTGGGTAACTTGCCGTTGTCCCGGGTTTCCACCTCACCCAGGCGGTCAGCGTGTTTTACAATGGCATCCCCGATCCGGCGGATCAGCCGCCCCCGTTGTGCAGGATGCATCCTGCCCCAGGGCCCCTGGTCAAAGCACTCGTGAGCGGCCTTCACCGCCCGATCAACATCCTCGACATTGCAGTCGGGAATTCTCGCCCAGACTTCCCCCGACGCGGGGTTCTCACTGTCGATCCATCGTCCGGAAGCGGGATCATGCCACTGTCCCCCTGCATAGTATTGATACTGTCTCATCGTTCAGTCTCGCTGTTCCTCAACCACGATGACAGTAGGCCGGTCGCGGTTCAATGCATCCAAAAATGCGGTTTCGAATTCTTCCGGGTTCCGGGGTCTCACGCCATGGCAGTGACACGCCTGGGCCAGCGCCACAAAATCCGGATTCACTCCTTCAACCCCTACCCGGGGAATGTTTCGGCTGTCCATGTCGTCCTGAATCTGTTTCAGGCCGCCATTCTCCCAGATCACGATGGGCAGGCCCAGCTCCCGTTCTGCAGCAGTCATCAGCTCCGGCATGGTAAACATGAAACCGCCGTCACCAGCCAGCACCACCACGGGGCTGTCGGGCTGTGCCAGCTTGGCGCCGATAGCATTCGGAAGGGCATTCCCCAGTGCGCAGTACCCTGCAGGATAGAACCATTTCCGCGGACTTTTCATCGGCATGGCAAAGGCACCGGTATACACCAGCTGGCAGACATCTCCGCACCAGATGGTATCCGGTGGCGCAATGTCTGCAAGCCGCCCAAGCAGGGCCGTGTGCTGGATTTCAGACGCGGAAAGATTGGCACTGATTTGGGTACGAATGGCCGCTACCCGGTCTTCCGCACCCGGCCGGTCAACCGGAACATGGTCACTCAACGCGGTGGCCAGCCTCTCCATGGTCACTTTTGCATCGGCGACGATGGCCAGATCAGCGGGATAGAAGTCGTTCATCTTGGATACGTCAATATCCACCCGGATCAATTTTCCCTGCAGGTCCATACGTTCTACAAAACTGTCGGTTTCCGACAACTCGCTGCCCACCGCCAGGATCACATCGGCCTCCTTGAGGAAACCCAGCACCTCTGGACGAACGGTGGAAGCCGACAGGGACAGGGGGTGATCGTCCGGTACAATTCCCTTCCCCGCTGTGGAGGCAATCACCATGGCACCCAGGGATTCGGCGATGGAAACCAGTGCAGGACCTGCCTGCCAGGCACCCCCGCCCAGCATGAGCAGAGGCCGTTTTGCACGGATCAACAACCTTCTGGCCTCTTCGATCTGCCGGTTTCCCGGCACGGCCGCTGCGGGCAGTTTCACCGGCTGCCATGCCTCATTCACCATCTGTGCCTGAACATCGATGGGGATGGAGATGTGAACCGGCCGGGGTCGCTGGCTGGCAAACAGGGAAAACGCCTGGGCAAGCAACCCCGGCACATCCGCTGCAGACCGTGCCGTAGCGGAGAATGCGGTCAGGGGGTCGGTGACCTTTTTCTGTTCCGTAATTTCATGCAGGACCCCCCATCCCTTCCCAATGGTATAGCTGGCCGCCTCGGCCGAAATCAGCAGCATGGGCAGGCTGTCCGCCCAGGCCTGGCCCAGGGCCGTACTGGCATTGGTGACCCCGGGCCCGGAAATCACCAGCGCCACACCGGGTTGACCCGTGGCCCGGGCCCAGCCTTCCGCCATGAACCCGGCACCCTGCTCGTTCCGTGTCTGGACATGGACAATCTCCCGACCATGATCCAGGCCCCGGCAAAAATCCAGGGTATGCACGCCGGGGATGCCAAATACCGTCGTGACACCATATTTTTCCAGAAGCCGCATGGTGGCTTCGCCACAGGTTATCGGACCCGTCATCGTTTCAATTCTTTCGGTTTCCCCGGGTCTTCAGGGGGCAACGGTGGCCGGCCAAGCACCATATCCGCCGCCTTCTCTGCGATCATGATGATCGGGGCATTCACATTCCCGCTGACCTGGCCGGGCAGACTCGACCCGTCAATCACGCGCAACCCCTCCACGCCACGAACCCGCAGCGCATCGTCGAGCACGGCAAGGGAGTCATTGTCCCCGCCCATGGGACAGGTGGAAACCGGATGGTGCCCGGTGGTTGCCAGTGTCCGGACTGCGTTTTCGATCCCGGCCTGTGTTCCGGCGGAATGTCCGGGGGACAATTCCTCCCCGACAATACCCTTAAAGGCGGGCTGGGCCACCACCTCTCTCATATACCGTACGCCTGCAACCAAGTCACGAATATCCTCTTCATGGGTAAAGTAGCCCGGGTCCACCGCCGGCATCTTCATGGGGTCGTTTGAACTCAACCGGACCGTGCCGTGGCTCCTGGGCCGCAACAAGTTTACATCAAATTGAAATCCGGGTCTGGCCATCTTTCCCCGGGCAATGATTGATCGACCCGGACGCATCAGGGTCTGCAGATTCCAGCCACCCCCGGCACCTTCTTCCCTGACCACCATGGGCGTGAAAAACACTTCCAGCTCCGGGCGGTCGGCATTTCGCAGGGCATGAAACAGTACCACCGACCAGAATGGTCCGCTCCCTGGTCCAGAACGCCTGACAAGGTATTGCCAGACCAGCCGGGCCGCCCGGTCAAAGCGCTGATGACGTGCCATGCTGAGACTTTTGTCCAGAATGTCGTACTGCAGGGGAACATTGGGGTGGTCATACATCCTGGTGCCGACTCCTGCCAGGTCCATTCGTACCGGAATACCATGGGATACCAGATGATCCGCCGGACCAATCCCCGAAAGCATCAGCATCTGGGGGGAATGAAATGCACCCAGACACAGATGGACCTCCCTGGCCGCACGGACCGGGCCGGTAGACAGTTTCAGGCCCACTGCCCGGGACCCTTCAAACTCAACGGCGAGAACCCGGGTATGTGTCACGATGGTGAGGTTGTCCGGCACCCGGGAGAGATAGGCTTCGGCTGCAGACTGGCGTATTCCCCCAAACACCTTGGTGTCGATATGACCCACTCCCAGCTGGGAAACACCATTGAAATCCGTGGACAGCGGCGACCCCGCCTCCTGGCAGGCTTTCATAAACACCTTGCTCAGTCGGGTCAGGTTTCCGGACGGACTCAGCTTCATCGCTCCATCCACACTGTGGTAGGCATCCCCCGGTCGGTGGGGGGCACCGGCAGATCGCTTGAAATACGGCAGCACCTCGGCATAGGACCATCCCTTCAGACCGTTGTCGGCCCAGCGGTTGTAGTCCGCCGGGTTGCCGCGAATGTAAATCATGCCGTTGAGCAGGGAACTGCCCCCCAGACCCAGGCCACGGGGATAATAGATGGTTCTCCCCTGCATTTTTTCCTGGGCAACACTTTTCAGGCCCCAGTCGTACTTTTTGTTTCCTATCAGAATGCCGTTCCCCGCCGGCATACGGGTAAACAGGCTGCGGCCGTTTCCCCCCGCCTCAACCAGCAGGACCCTGAGAGAGGGATCTTCACTCAGCCGGGCCGCCAGGGTACAGCCTGCAGACCCTCCCCCGGCTACCACATAATCATATTCCGGTATTCTGGCGGTCATCGTACCACTCCCGACTACAGGGACCGGAACTGCTGGATGATGGCATCGGTCATCTCCGCGGTTCCCTGCCTTCCGCCGATGTCCCGGGTCGCAAACCCTGCATTCAAGGCCGCATCCACCGCCGCTTCGATTTTCCTTGCGCAAGACACGGCCCCGGCACTGTATTCAAGCATCATGGCCATGGAAAGGATCATGCCCACCGGGTTGGCAATTCCCTGCCCTGTGATGTCTGGCGCACTGCCATGGACCGGTTCATAGATTGCCGTCCCCTGCACACATCCTCCGTCGGGCAGGTCCGGCAAGGACGCAGAAGCCAGCATCCCCAGAGAGCCGGCGATGGCCCCTGCCTGGTCAGACAAAAGGTCCCCAAACAGGTTGTCCGCCAGGATCACGTCAAAGGAAGTGGGCTCGCAACACATCCGGTAGGAAGCGAAATCCGTGAACAAATGGGTCAACTCCACATCCGGAAACTCCGATTTTGCGACCTCTGCGACCACCTCCCGCCAGAGCTTCCCGGCCATGAACACATTGGACTTGTCCACGGAAACCACCCGCCCCCTGCGTCGCCGGGCGACCCCAAAACCAACCCGGGCAAACCGTTCGATTTCCTCGCTGTGGTATTCATTCAGGTCATAGCCACGGCGGTGACCATTTGTGCAGGTTTCCACGCCCCGGGTCCGGGTAAACATCGCGCCACCACACAGTTCCCGCATGACCACAATATCCGCACCCCGGACACGCTCCGGCAAAAAGGGGGTTTTGTCCAGCAGGGCCTCCCAGGACCGGGCATGGCGAATACAGGCAAACACATCCAGCTCGTGGCGGAGTTTCATCAAACCGTCCTGTTCCTCCGGACCCCCCTCGATCACGATGTGATCCCATTTCGGGCCGCCGACTGCACCGACCAGGAGGGCATCGGACTGCCGGGCCACTTCCAGGGTCCGCGGGCGGATAAAGGTCCCGTACCGTTCCCATGCGGCCCCGTGAAGCAGGTCTTCGCTGAGGTCCACGGCAAGTCCAATCGAAGCGGCCGCAACGTCCAGGACTTTCAGGGAAGCGTCGACCACCTCAGGGCCGATTCCATCCCCCCCCAATGCAAGCACTTTCAATGCCATAATATTTTTACGGGTTGAATACGGTCCCAGTGAATTTTTTGGTGTCCGGCAGAAAACCCCCTGATTCTGCGGGGCAAAGCGGCAAAAATCAATTCCTGGGGGTTCCGTGTGAACCGTGAAAATTTTCAGCTTAATGTCGCCGTTCGACGGAAACCGTCGGCCTCGCAGGTACCGAATGCTATCGCGGAATGGATCAGCAATACAGAGGGTGATCTTTACAGCCGTGGAATACCCACTATTTCGAAAAGAACAAATATCTTGGCGATTATGTGACTTTCCCCTCCCAACTCCTTCCAAATCGCGGCCTGGAGAGTTCCAATTAGCGGCCCATTGACTTCCAATCAGCCGGTATGGATAATTCCAATTGTCGGGGACTCGGAGATGGAAATGGAAATGTTCAAACGGTTTATAGAGCGCCGGGCGGAGGAAGCGCTTTCAGATACGCCTGTGGTCCTTATTGTGGGACCGCGCCGGGCTGGCAAGACCACGCTCGTCAAGAAAATGGGTGAAGCCGGCCATACCTATATCACGCTGGACGACCAGACCGTGCTCGAGGCTGCCCAGTCAGATCCGGTCGGTTTCATCAGGGGTCTGGACCGCGCCATCATCGACGAAATCCAACGCGCGCCCGACTTGCTCCTGGCGATCAAGAAGACGGTCGACGAGGACTATCGCCCGGGCCGCTTTCTCCTCACGGGCTCGGCGAATGTGCTGACCCTGCCGCGGGTCGCCGACAGTCTGGCCGGCCGGATGGAAACGCTCCAGATGCTGCCACTGGCAAGGGCCGAGATTGAGGGCCGGACACCGACCTTCCTAGAGCGCTTGTTTGAGAGGAAGCTGCAAAATCAGCGCAAAGTGATCGTCGGCGACGATCTCGTCGACACCGTCCTGCTTGGTGGCTTTCCCGAAGCGATCGCCCGCGAAAGCGAGCGGCGCAGGCAGGCCTGGGCACGGTCCTACCTCACGTCGGTCCTCACGCGCGACCTCAGGGACATCGCCGATGTCGAGAAACTGACCGAGCTTCCGAAATTCGTGCGGCTACTGGCCGAGCATTCCGGCCAGTTGGTCAACTATTCGCAGTTCGGGGCCGGAATCAATGTCAGTCACAAGACGGGGCAGCGCTATGTTGGGCTGCTCGAACAGGTCTTTCTGATCGCAACACTGGCGCCCTGGTTCACCAATACACTGAAGCGCATCGCCAAGACAGCGAAGCTGCACTTCCTCGATTCCGGCCTGCTGGCGAGCACGCGGGGCCTGACCTTCGCCAGGGTGAAGGCGGACCGCGGGACATTCGACGCACTTTTGGAAAGCTTCGTGTTCTCGGAAGTACTCAAGCTGATCACGGCCTCGGATCTGCACCTGACGCCGTATCATTTCCGCGACCGGAACATGCATGAGGTCGATATCATACTGGAACGCGATGATGGAATGATCGTCGGCATTGCGGTCAAGGCGAGTGCCACGGCCAAACCAGGTGACTTCTCAGGCCTGCGAGTACTGGCCGAGGCCTGCAAAGACCGCTTCGCTTTCGGTGTCGTCCTTTATGACAGCACGGACGTGGTGCCGTTCGGCGACAGGCTGGCAGCAGTGCCATTGTCGTGTCTGTGGAATTGAGCGAATGCACAGAGGTCACAGAGCAATCGAACTGTGCAGCGCAATGATGGCATTGGGGAGACTGCGTGAGATGGTACAAGAGGTGGTGCGACGCCACTCGAAAAAAGGACAAACGCAAGCGTTACTGGACCTGTGTCGAGAAGGATGACAGCGGCAACGGGATTCGTGATGACCTGGTAGAACCACCCCCCGTAAACTCTCCAGATTTTAATCTGAAAGTTCGTTTATTTTTTGCCCCTGTGAAATATACAAACCGCTATTCATCTTCCGGGATGGGTTGCCGGGCACGCTGCAGGAATACCGTGGGGTCATTGAACCATTCCTGATAACCGATCCGTCCACCGTCCGTCAGCCACTCAATGTTCCGGTCGAGGCATGCTGCCAGCTCCGCGTCCTCCACAGACAGGGCAAAGCCGCCCGTCTCGGAAAGGTCATCCAGAGCGGTTACGGAAAGCAAATCCCCATGCAACATCCCCTCGACCCGGTTGCCAACTTCGCCCTGGGCGATCGCATCAATACTGCCGTGTACAAGCGCCTCGATCAACGCCTCGTCCTCCGCGAAATACACCACCGTCGGCAGGGTATCCGATGCCGGCCGCAATGTCTGACGGTCAGTCAATTCCGGGGACGCCCCGGCGGCGTTGATGACATAGCGCATGCTGCCGTCCGCAACGACCGTGCCGGCGGGCGTGTCCACCTGTGTACCAGCGGCCAGCACACCGTCCCCATCCGCAAGGCCGGTCAGCACCAAAAAGCGTGCCTCCCCCGTCGTCCCCGGGAACACCCCCACCCGGTCCGCACCGGTCAGGTCCCGGTGCTGGACGATCCGTTGCGCATCCTCCGTGTGGATCAGAAGAGATTGGCGAAACTTGATGTGGCCCGAGGTAAAGACGATGGCCGTCTTGCCGGAGGCGTCCCGGGTCCGTGAATCCAGAATCGTGATGCCTCCACCGACGATATCGTACCGAGGCCCGGCCGGAAGCAGCCAGATACCATCCCAAACCGCGATGCCCTGCCGGGAAAACGACAGTTTCGGGTGTTCCATGGCTTCCAGGGCATCCAGCAGGTCGGCTTCGTATCCGCGATGCTGGTGGAAGCCAGGAGAGTTCTCATCCCTGTCGGCGCTGTAGCTCACCGGCCCGAAATCCGCGTAGAAACCGAAATCCAGCACCCTGGCTTCGTTCATGCAGGGGGCTGACGAATGAGCCGGAACGCCTACCATCAACAAACACAGCACCCATGCCATTGACGCGAATGTCCCCATGGAGGATTGGTATCTCATACGTTGTACCCTATATTTTTACGGTTGATTTTCCACGCAATCGTTCTGGCTGCCGTGATGTCCGCAAAGGGGTTCTCCGAGCAACCATCCGGCCAGCCATGTGTGTCCCCCTGTATCACCTTCCCCTGTTGGTCGACATGGTATCAGGGCCGGTATTGAATCAAGTTATAACTATTTGTTTTTAATCGTTATATTCAGTTCAATTTTGCCTTTATACCGTCATAAATACCGACAGATTATTGCCTAAAGTTTGGGATTTGAACCCGCACTAAAAATTTTTCTGATTCGAGTCCTTTTTCACTAAATAAAGCGAATTAGCGCTATTTTATAGACTTCGAATACGTCACTTGTCGGCTAGAAGCGGACATAGGCGCTTTCAACAACTTGGGTCGGTATTTGCGTTTTTGTAGATGAATATTAGGAAGCCAAATATTTTTGACGAGCCTTTTCTATAGCGTCAGAATGAGTCTCCTCCCATTCCTTTATAGCAAGATAGATGGGCTCTAGAGTTCTTCCTAAAGGACTAACGGAATACTCAACTCTTGGTGGAATTTCAGGATAGTGCTCGCGAATCACCAGTCCATCTTTTTCTAGTTCACGAAGTTGCAGGGTCAACATTCGTTGAGAGATGCCAGGTATACGCCTTTTTAATGCGTTGAATCGACAAGACTCATCAGCCAAATAATGAAGAATAGATGGTTTCCATTTTCCAGCGAATGTCTTGATGGTCTCTTCGAGAGGACAGGATCGCTCTTCAGGAGTTTCTGATTCCATAGTAAATATACTTAGTATAGTAAATGTGCCTAGTTGCAAAATTGTACTAAAGTTATTTACCATAAAGCAACAACATACTTGGGAGAACGAAATCATGATCACAATTGAAGAAATGGGCAGAGGCCCTACGTTTTTCGAACAGATGGAAACGAAAGGAGGTGGGCCAGTTTCAGTCATAAACAAGATCTCGGTCACCCCAGAGGAAGCTGATGACTTGGTTCGTCATTGGACGACCGACTTCGAAATTATGAGACAACAACCAGGGTATATTTCCATGCAACTTTATGGGGGGATCGGAGAGAGTGGAGTATTTCTTAACTGCTCGGTGTGGGAGTCAGTAGAGGACCTAAAACGTGCATTTGAAAGATCCGAATTTCAAGCGACACTCCAAGACTATCCACCTAGTGCCGTAGCCTCACCACATATTTTTGAGAAGATGGCGATCCCAGGGTGTTGTGTCGCGTAATTAACTGAGAAACGAACGCTATAAAGGATAAAAACCGACTATGTCATTACTACTCATCGGCTTGCTGGTTTGGAGTGCAGTGCACTTCATTCCTTCATTGGCGCAGCCCGTAAAAGCCAAGTGGAAGGACAAACTTGGAAACACAGGATATCAGATTACATTTGCGTTAGTTATTCTGCTGTCTTTGCTCATGATCATCTTTGGATGGCGAAGTACAACACCGTCACTGTTGTACGCAACGACACCTTTCATGGCGCCAGTTGCAAAGGTACTGATGTTTGTATCCGTTGCGTTGTTTGTTCTTTCCAATATGCCAACAAGAGTGAAGCAATATATACGACACCCACAACTCACTGCTGTCCTTGTGTGGTCGTTGGCACATTTGTTGACCAATGGTGACACCCGATCAGTTGTTCTGTTTGGCGGATTGGGGCTTTGGGCGATACTTGAAGTGGTTGCTATCAATCGTCGAGATGGAGAATGGAAAAAACCTGAAACGCCGACATGGACAAAAGAGGCAATAGGATTTGGGGTAAGCGTTGTCGTCTATCTTGTTGTGGCACTGGCACACCCTTACGTATCGGGCGTATCGATCATGTAGGTTGACGCTCCATACCGGGGCCGTCTACCAGGCCTCTGGATGGATCCATGTCAGTACCACTCAGGGTCGTGGTCGGTATGATCGGTACAAACAGGCGGATAAACCCAAAAAGGATACTTGGCTGCGCCCCCTGCGGCGTGACTGGAAACGGACCCTCAACCGGTAAAATCTTCCTTCAGGGGAGGAGTGACCTCCCCACAAAGAGTACGACCCATTCCATCTGATCTCCCGGACCCGGGAGGCGGGTCATCAACGATACTGACAAGCCTCCAACCCTATTTGAAATGCAAGGGAATTGAACGCATAATTGCTGATATCACATGTCGGCCGAACGCTCACCTTCGGACGTTGTCGGAAGTGTCAAATGGTACCCGGGGCCGGACTTGAACCGGCACGATGTTTCCATCGAGGGATTTTAAGTCCCTTGCGTCTACCTATTCCGCCACCCGGGCCAATGGATACACAAAACAAATGGAGGCTGAGCCCGGAATCGAACCGAGGTAAACGGCTTTGCAGGCCGCTGCATGACCACTCTGCCACTCAGCCGTCTTTGGTTAGACAATCCAACCGCGAACATTCCACGAATTGCACATAATCACCCTGTTGGTATCCGCAGGCAAGTATCCTGTAACGGTGCCCACACCAGCGAAAAAGGCATCTGCCATTTCACAACACCAACCGTCCTGTCCGGGTCTCCATGGTCTTGGAATCTGGAGCGGGAAACGAGATTCGAACTCGCGACCCCAACCTTGGCAAGGTTGTGCTCTACCACTGAGCTATTCCCGCATCATTACTTTGGAGGATGTAGATTCTATTCAAGCACATGGTCGTGTCAATAGCAATCCGCTCCAAGATCCCTTCGCGCTATTCCGGAATTTCAGAATATTACAGTTTTTCAAGCAAAAACGGCATGGCTGCCCGCAAATACACCCACATTGACCACAATGTCAGGATCGCTGCCGTATAGAATGCGATTTCGCCCATCCTGAAAATGGGGATGCCGTATATTGGCATGGCATACAACAGGAGTGCAATGGAAACCATCTGAAAGCCCGTTTTGACCTTGCCGACGACCCCCACGGCAACCACCACCTTTTCACCGACTTCAGCCATCCATCCCCGCAGTGCTGAAATGACAATTTCACGTCCGACGATGATACACACGGCAACGGCGAATGGCAGCGGATGAAAGACCTTATCCAGAACATTCAGGTCGGAGACCAGGAGTATCAGTGCAGTGGACACAATGAGCTTATCCGCCACCGGGTCAAGAAATTCCCCCAAAGCGGTTGTCGCATCCATTTTACGCGCCAGGAACCCATCCAGCCAATCTGTGATGCCTGCGGTGACAAAAATACCGGTGAGGATGATTTCCCGGTTGTCCAGCGGCAAAAAGTAAACCACCACCAATACCGGGATCAACAGAATCCTGAAAAGAGTCAGCAGGTTCGGGATATTCAGCATTCGAGGGGGGAAGGCGTTTTACCGGTCACAAAACTTTTTGGGCTGTTCAATGTAGCACACCCTGTCGCAGCTGCGACGCAAAATTGGAGCCTCTCAATGAAATTGATTGTATATTCTGGCTGCAAGGGTTGGGCTGATGCCCGGCACCTTTCCCAGGTCCTCGATTCCTGCACGACGGATTTCGTGGAGTCCACCGAAATATCGCAATAAATTCCGTCTTCGTTTCTCCCCGATGCCTTCAATTTGCTCCAGCGGCGAACGGGTTCTGGCACGGTTTCGTCTTTGCCGATGCCCGGTGATGGCAAACCGATGGGCTTCATCCCGGATTCGCTGGACCAGGTGGGATACGGGGGATGTCCCTGCGGGCTTGATTGTCCGGCTCTGCCCCGACACGTGAAAGGTTTCTTCCCCGGCCTTTCTCCCGGGACCTTTTGATACTCCCATCAGGGATACCAGCCCGGATATCTGCATCTCGTCAAACACCTGTTGTGCGCGGCCAAGCTGTCCCTTGCCACCATCAATCAATACCAGGTCCGGCAGCTTTCCATCGTTTTCGAGTACCCGCTTGTATCGCCGTGTCAGCACCTGCTCCATGGCCGCATAATCGTCCCCGGGTTCAATGTCCTGAACATTGAACCGTCGGTAATCGCTTTTCACTGCACCCTGACGGTCAAAGACGACACAGGACCCCACCGCACTTTCCCCCATGGTATGACTGATATCAAAACATTCTATGCGCTCCGGCACTTCCTGCAGTTTCAGCAGGTCAGAAAGCGCACAGAACTGCACATCAATCTGGCTTCTTTCGTTCAGGTGCCGGTTCAGATTGTCTTGCGTGTTGATCCTTGCGGATTCCACCCACCGTGCGCGGTCAGCACGATAACGGTCCTTGATGGCCACCTTTTTCCCGCTTTCAATGGAAAATATCTGCTGCAGTGAAGTCTTTGTCTGGATGGGCTCGGCAAGCAGAATCTCTCTGGGAATTGCCGCGCCCAGATAATTTCTCGGTAAAAATTCCTCCAGCAATCCGGACCGTGTCTTATCCAGGGCATTGGGCTGGATATGAAACCGGATACCCAGGTTTCGGCCCTGGCGGATCGATACCACTCCGAAACACGCCAAACCGGATTCCGCTGCCACAGCCACCACATCCGCATCACGGTTTCCGGACGAAATATACTGTGTCTCCCGAATCCGCTGCAACAACCCGATTCTGTCCCGATAGACCGCCGCACTTTCGTAATTCTGCTCGTTGGAGGCCGATTCCATTTTTTCAGCTAGCTTTGCCAGAAGCACGGCATCCTTTCCACTGAGCATGGCTTTTGCCTGGCGGACATCTTCACGATAATCCTGCGGGCTGATCCGGTTCACGCAGGGAGCGCTGCAACGCTTGATCTGATGCTGCAAACAGGGCCGGGACCGGTTTCTGAAAAAGGCATCGCTGCATTGCCGAAGCTGGAAAATTTTGTGGACATGCCCGAGGACTTCCCGCACGGCGGCGGCACTGGGATAGGGCCCGTAATACTTTCCCGGCAAGGACCGCTTGCCCCGGTAAAACGAAAACCGGGGATACCGGTCGGATTCAGTTAGCCGGATGTAGGGAAAACTCTTGTCATCGCGCAGGGAAATATTGTAGCGTGGTCGCCGGTCCTTGATCAGGTTGTTTTCCAACAGCAAAGCTTCGCTTTCGGTGCGGGTCTGCTGCGTTTCCACCTCGACAATTTTCGATACCATCAAGCTGACTTTGGGCGTCAATCCGCTGGTCCTGAAATAACTTTGCAGACGCTTTTTCAAATTGAGGGCTTTGCCGATATACAGGGTTTCCCTTTCAGCACCATAGAAAATATAGATGCCGGGCATTCCGGCCACCCCCTGCAAAAAGGTCCTGGAATCAAAATTTCTGTTCACAAGTGGATTCCCTGAGTTTTTGACCAATGTCTTCAAATACCTCGAAAAACATTGCCTCGGTCAATCGCCTGGTCTGGGTATTATACCGACTGCAGTGATAGCTGTTGACCAGCATCAATCCGTCCCCCAATGCGTGCCATTGATTGTGCCCGAACGGATACTTTCCCAACTTCATCCCCAGTGCACGCAGGATTGCCCGATGCGCGAGTACGCCAAGGGCCAGCAGTATCCGGACACCCGGCCCGGAGATTTCCTCCTTCAGGAACGGATTGCAGTTTTTCTCTTCGTCCCCCAGCGGCTTGTTCTGGGGGGGCAAACACTTCACCGCATTGGTAATTCGACAATTTACAAGGGTCAGTCCGTCATCAGCTGACATGGATTCCGGTCGGGACGCAAAACCGAACGCGAACAGGGTTTTATACAGCAACTTCCCGGCGTGGTCTCCGGTAAAGGGGCGCCCGGTGGCATTGGCCCCATGCTTTCCCGGCGCCAGTCCAACGATCAGCAACTCCGCATTGGCATCCCCGAAGGGGGGCACCGGTTTACAGAAATAGCCCGGATGTTCTGCTTTGACCTCGTCGAGAAAACTGGCCAACCGTTCGCATTTTCGACACGAAACATCGTAACAGGCCCTCGGCCATTGATTCACCATGGTTCTTCGCATATGAAATCTCCCTGTATTTTAAAGCTTCCCGCCCTATATAATCCCAAGTCTTCCGTACATTCTTTCGATTTCAGGACACAGACCAGAATATGAAAATCTCAGCATTCGATGCCCGGGTGGGAAATCTGATGGAGCATCAGGGTAAATTGTGGCGTGTGCTCAAAAAAAACCATGTCAAACCCGGAAAGGGCGGGGCGTTCGTACAGCTCGAAATGAAGTGTATCAGCGATGGCACAAAATTAAATGAACGATTCCGTTCCGAGGATAAAATGGAAAAAGCCCACGTCGAAAGCAGGCAGATGCAATTCCTGTATCTGGACGGAGAGGATTATGTCTTTATGGACAATGAAACCTACGAACAAAGGATACTTCGGGCTGAGGACCTGGAGGAGCAGTCTCCGTATTTGTTGCCGAACACCGATGTGCAGATCAATTTTTACAATGACAACCCCATCGGAATCGAGCTTCCCACCTCAGTGGTGCTGGAAGTGGTGGAGACGCAGGGCGCAGTAAAGGGACAAACGGCGTCGGGCAGCGGAAAACCGGCGGTCCTTGAAACCGGTCTCACAGTTGTTGTCCCGATTTTTGTGAACGCCGGGGAGAAAATCCGGGTGAACACCGATACCGGGGCATACCAGGAACGTGCGTGAGAGTTTCTCCTTAGCCACCATCACGAATCCATCCCGGAATAACCGGGCCGGATAACGCGTCCTGACCCGGTACCCGCCCTCGTTCAATCGTTGTCCAACAGACCAGCCCCTGCCCCGGCACGGGAAGCTTCCGTCCCTTCCACATAGGTACGCTTTGCGTACTGTTCCAGCCTGGCCCAGGCCGCATCGTCCACCCATACCTGACCGGTTCGGGCAGAACCCGGCAACCTGTCCAGCCCGGCAATGTGCTCACACACCACATGGTCCCCCCGCCTGGCCCCCAGGCCTTCCGCATTTCCATGAATTCCGATGCGGTTGCAGGATATCTCAATACGGACACCGGACCAGCTCAACCGGATGGCATCCCCGCCCCCCGATACCGCGTTTGCAAGAAAACCCGCAAGCAAAACCGGGGAAACCATATTGCTCATTTCCACCCTCGCCAAAGCCCCCAGATCCATGAAATCACACAGGCTGGGGCCGGTCAGCAGGGGGCTGAGCTTCCCGCTTTTCGATTGCCAGGCCCCGTCACGGCATGGCGGCAGCGGATGGGACACCCCCTCGACATCGGGATCGTCCAGCACCCGGATCAATTGGCCGGTCACTTCGAATTCCAGCTGATGCAAACACCGCACCGCCTTGCCCGCTTCGTCCGCGATACCCCAGGGCAATCCCCGGCCCCTGACGGCCTTTCTCACCGTCTGTTCTATTTCATTGAGAGAGCGAAACATGGTTCCGGGAACCCTGTCATCCCTGGCCTGGTGTCAGTGGCGGATAGATCCAGTCATCCTCTGCCATATCGGACAATTCATCGGGAAAGGGGGCATGCTGGTACATGTTTATCCGTACCCAGCGGTCCGATTTCGGGTCAAACTTGTTTGCACCGAAAAAGGACAATTTACAACGCAGCAAATCAATGGGCATCATGGCCTGTGAGATCAGGTTGTCCTGGATTTCAGCGTAGGGCAACCGCCTGACCACCTGGATTCTGCGCACCGCGTGCCGGTGCTCGGGACAGGCCAGCAGGAACTCCGCCATGAAACGGCTGTCCGGACTGTCTTTTACGAATGTCACCAAATCCCGGTACAGCCTGGCGATATCCCGGGCATACGCCAGGGGGTGTTCCTTTTCGGCACCCGGCTCATCAAATCTTTCCCCCAGCCGGGGTTCCAGTTTTTCCTCGGAAACATACCAGAACCGGGCCATGGATGCCGGATCCGAAAAATCGATATCCAGCGCCCAGGGATAGGTTTCCCGGATAAATTCCAGGGCATCCGAAATGGCCTGTGCCCCATTGATCCTGAAGTACCGGGACTCATCAATGGACATCCCCTCTGCCAGGTCGTCGACCAGGTCGCTGTGGGGTTCAATCACCAGGGTGACCACCAGCTCCTGGCCTTCGAGAGACAGGTTCTGCACAGACCAGTCGACCAGGGCATTCCAGGGACAGGACCCCCCCAATCCCGGATTTTTCACATAGCCTGCCAGCGCAATCAGGTCCCGCTTCAGTGTCTCAATCCTTTTCTGCTGGCGCGGGTCGGCAGTCCCCCAGCTTTCCACACCCAGCATCATCCTGGAAAGCAGGAGGCTGAAACCCCGGATAATTTCACTGGAGCTGCGTTCAATTTTTCTCACCCTGGCCAATGCGGTTTCCCTGGTCTGGATCCAGGTATGGATCAATGCAGGATGCAGCACCAAAAAGGGGGCCATTCCCAATCCCGTGGCATTGCCGACGCCGAGTCTCCGGCGTATTGCAGTATCCAGCCCGGTTGCCCGGGGGCCGCCCCGCACCTTCGCGAGGTGTTCGGCAATATCCACGGTAAAGGCCCGGATCAACCACACTGACAACAGTTCCGCCCGGAACGGCCCGGTGAATTCCGGTCGGTGGGCGATGCGTTCACGGTCACTGATTCCAAACTTTCCATTCCCGTACACCGCGGTGGTACGCATCAGATAGCCCACGGCCTCCATTTTTTCCAGGTCCGGCTGCCGTCCTGCAGACAACGAATCCACCACATGCTCAAACAACCGCACACTCCGGTTGGCACGGGACAGAACCAGTTCGGTCTGCGCATAATGTCCTGCCTCCTGCTTCGGCACATTCCCGTGCAGTCTTGCAATCTCCTCCTTTTCGGGCACCCCATCGAACAGGACAAAGGTGGCGTCCCATTCGTCCGCAATGACCCGGTCCGACCTTTTTTCGTCGGGAAGGTCATTGGCAAAACAAATCAGCGAGTAGACGTGACCCGGGCCGGATGCCTGGTAAATGGCGACCCCCACCCCCCTGACATCGACATCCCAGCACGTACGTTGAAACTGCCAGTTTCCCTGTTTGAGAAAACGCAGGAGGGCGCGCATGAAACTGAGCCTTGTCTGGTGGAAGGAACCCATGCGTTCCAGGCGCATTACATCGTGAGGCGGTCTCAGGTCAATCCGGCGGTGGTCGTTTCCAGGTTTCACAGGGATGATGGTAAAATACGGTAACAGGCAGTCCAAACCCAAATAGTGCGCGGTTTTTCCTGTCGATGCAATCCTTGGGAGACATTTGTCCCGTCAAATCACCCTGCATGCTGATGACCCCGCTGCCCGGGTTCCGGCCGGTTGCATTCACTACTCCAAAAACCGGGCATCCGGGAACCGGGGAAGGTGGCGCAACCACCCGAATGAGCCTCCATTTCATCGCCTGGATAAAGGGAGTTGGCCGATAAGCCGGGTTCTGTCGTGAACAGTTATTCATCTGGGCGGTCTGTCACCAGACGCCTCAAGCAACCTACCCGGACCCGGCGCGGGCACGCCAGCGGGTCCCTATTCGGTCTTGCTCCAGGTGGGGTTTACCCTGCCGGTATTGTTACCAATTCCGCGGTGCGCTCTTACCGCACCATTTCACCCTTACCCGGACAAATGAATTGCCCGGGCGGTATATTTTCTGTTGCACTTGCCGTCAGCTCACGCTGCCCAGGTGTTACCTGGCACCCTGCCCTGTGGAGCCCGGACTTTCCTCGACACCGAATGTGATGCCGCAACTGCCTGGCCAACTCCCGAAAACAAGTCTAGTGCATCCATGCAGGCAAGACAACATGTGAATGACGGTTCCCACCGCCTGTTGTTTCTCTCTGGCCTCCGGCAAGGAATGGCATTTCAGGAGGACCGGGGAGACAATCAAGACAAGGCTGCTTCCGCTTCCTAGAAAACCATTGCATGGTTTTTATTGCCAAAACCCCGGCTACTGCCGAAAATCCCCGGGGTGTCATCCTGTCCTGGCCGACAATGCCACGGCGAAACTCCTTTGCCTGGACCACGCAGGGATGAAATCCGGTGGGTACGGTAAACAGGGCTTCCGTCTGGACGCCTGACCGGCATGATCAGGTAAAGGCCCGCAAAGACCAGTGATATCATCCGGTTTGCGTGTTCCGGGTAATATCCACGGGATTCCGAACGGGGATTGCGATACTATAAAGCGACTGTTTTTGTGGAACTGTATGCTCGGGAATCAATGTCTGCCCTTTAATTTGGATACTGCAACCTCGTGAACTTCCTTGCCCGTTTCAGATTGAATTTTCCATCGCATATCGCGATCTGGATGGCCCTGTTCCTGGCAGGCTGCGCGCCGGTACCGGTTACCGAGCCGGAAACGATTGCCGGGGAAGCCGATACCGCCGAAGAAGTCCCGGATGCGGTCGTCCATCCCCTGGGAGACCCCGAAGAGGTTCTCGCCACCAATGACCCCCTCGAACTCATTGCGCAGTCCGAAAACGCCAATATCGCTTTTGTTCCATGGTTGCTCATGCAGGCCACTTCGCTGTTTATCGAACAGGGCCAGATCACCGCTGCACAGTCCACTCTGGACAAGCTCGAAGCCTACCCGCTCACAACGGACGAGGAAATTACCCGGAAAATTCTGCGTGCCCAGGTGGCCAGCTCGCTGGGGCAACACCCCCGGGCGATTTTACTTCTCGATCCCATCCATCTGGACGACGTACAGGACATTGATTCCAGGATACAAATTCTTTCCATCCTGGCCAACGCCCAGGTCGAGACTGGCAGGCATTTTGATTCCGTGGACACCATGCTGCAGCTCGACACCCTCGCCACCGGAAAGGAAAAAGAGAAAAACCAACGTGATCTGGTTTCCCTGCTGGACGCGATGGGCCCGCTGTCCCTGTCGATGCTTCGCGAAGATTCAAACGAACCGACGCTGGAGGGATGGATAGCGCTGGTGGAGATCCTGAAAACCACCATCCCTGATTTCCGGTCCCGGGACCTGGACAGCTGGCGCCTGTTTTACCCTCATCATCCAGCCCTCCCGGGCCTGTTCAGTCAACCGGTTGACTCCATTGATTTGACCCGGTACCGGCAGATTGCGCTCCTGCTCCCCCTCACGTCTTCCTATGGTCCCGCAGCCCAGGCTTTTTACGATGGGTTCATGGATGCACACCAGAACAGCCTCGAACCCGATCCACCCCGGGTCACTCTCTATGATGTCGGCAATGAGCCCGCTTTGTCTTCCTTTTATTACCAGGCGGCAACGGACGATGGCGCCGACTTTGTCGTCGGCCCGTTGGGGCGAACCGCCGTTGAATCCCTTCTTTCAAGTCATACCATCGAAGTGGATACCCTGGTCATTGCAGGGGTCCCAGAAGAAAAGCAGGATGCAAACCTTTTCGGCATCAGCCTCTCTCCCGAAGACGAGGCGCAGCAAATTGCGGAAAAGGCCTTTGCCGATGGTCTCAGAAATGCCAGTGTCCTGCGCAGTGAAACGGCCTGGGGCCAGCGGGTGGCCAATGCGTTTGTGTTCTACTGGGAAGCCCTCGGCGGTGTGATTGTCAAAAACAGTTATTTCCCCAAAGATGTTGACGACTACACCAGGGTCCTGCAAAAATTCCTCGGGCTGGACAACAGCATTGCCAGACACCGTCTTTTGCAGGCACAGGCAAAGACCAACCTGAAATTCACAGCCCGGCGCGACGACAATATGGATTTTCTGTTTCTGGCCGCAAACGCGGAGCAGGCCCGTCTTGTCGTACCGCAACTTCGGTTCTTCCAAGCTCATGACCTGCTGATCTACGCAACTTCCTACGTCTATACCGGCGTACCCGACCCGGTCACCGACACCGACCTGGATGGGTTGATTTTCAGCGACATGAAATGGATTCTGGGTGGAGTGGAGGCCTACAAACAGAAAATCGAGGAGGAAAGAGCTCGAAAAGAGGCTGCCAGGGCACTGGAGGAACGCGAATCCCGGAAAACCATTCCCGGGGATGGGGAAATGACCACCCATCCCGAGGACCCAGACGGCGCTGAACCGGAGATTGTAGCGGAAGCAGAGAACGCCCCCGGGGAAGAACCGGTTTCGGCAGAAGAAGACCGCCAGCTGGTTTTCGGGAAAGATCCAGCCACACTCTGGGCAGTCTGGGCACAAGAGGGCAACCTGGAAGCCATTGGGGAAGAACCGGATTCCACGGCACGCAGCCTGTATGAGAACACCCCCCTTGGACGGCTCTATGCCCTGGGATTTGACGCCTACCACATTATTCCCCGGGCAGTATCCATGCGCGGGAACGGTACCCGAAGATATGTGGGAGAAGCCATGACCGTGGGCATCACCGGCAATGGCAGTGTGCAGCGTCATCCTTTCTGGTTTCAATTTTCTGCCGGCCTGGCCGAACCCGTTGCCACATCGCCGGAAAAAGCCCTTTCCCCAAACCGGCAGCCAGGCCGTGCAGTTTCGTTACCATGATGGACGGAAACCACAGTCCCGGCATGGGCGCACCACAGAAATTGACCGGCAATCGTTGATCATTCTTAGGATATACTATCCGACAACAGACTCCCCCAGAGAGCAAAAAATGGTAAACAACAAACCTTCCACCTTTCCAAGTACAACAAAATCCGTCCTGTTCGGGCTGCTGTTCCTGTTGACCGCCCAGTCCCTGACAGCATGCCTGCCACTGATGCTCGGCACCGCTACAATAACCAGCATTAATCTGCATCTGGACCGGCGGACCATTGGTCGAAACATTGACGACAATACCCTTGAATTGAAATTAAGGAGGGATTTTCGTGCCGACGAACAACTGGGCAAGATCGTCAATCTAAGCATCACCGTCATCAATGGAATCGTGCTCCTAACCGGAGAGGTGCCCACGGATGACCAACGCCAGCACGCGCAAAAAATTGCCGAGTCGTATACCGAAACCCGGAAAGTAGTCAATGAGATCGAACTGGCCGGAAAAACAAACCTTAACAGCCGGGTCAATGATTCCTATCTCACCAGCAAGGTAAAACTCAAACTGCTGAACGCCGAGAATGTCCCGTCTACAAACATCAAGGTCATCACCGAACGCGGAAAGGTCTACCTGCTTGGCCTGGTGACTCCTGACGAAGCCGAGGCCGCTATCAAAATTGCACAATCCGTGCGGGGTGTCGCCCATATTGTCAAGGTTTTTGAATACATCGATCCCTGATCCGGGATCACCACACGATGGGTGCGCGGTTCAAATACGGGGATAAGATCTTCTCACCAGCATCGGGAGAATCCCTGACAGACTGCATGGCGGAACTGGCCCGTCCGCTGGTATTCACCAATGGTTGCTTCGATATCCTGCATCGCGGCCATGTCAGCTACCTGGAAACGGCAGCCTCCCTGGGTTCTTCCCTGGTAGTGGGCATAAACTCCGATGATTCGGTCCGGCAGCAGGGCAAAGACCCGGACCGGCCAATCAACCCGCTGGAGGATCGCCTGGCGGTGGTTGCCGCGCTGGAAAGCGTTGATGCAGTGGTCCCATTCAACGAAAGTACGCCGCTGGAACTGGTGCACCAGCTGCGCCCGGATGTCCTGGTGAAAGGCGGGGACTGGGCGGTACCGGATATCATTGGTGGCAGGGAAGTCGAAAGCTGGGGGGGGACGGTTCATTCGATCAAATTCGAGTTCATTCGTTCAACCTCCAGCCTGATTAACCGGATTCGGGGATAACGGGTGTGCGCAGTCCGTGTCCCCAGATGTCCCGGAAACCACCTCTGTCCGTACACGAATCCACTGGACCCGCACGGGCCGGAAATCGGGATGGAATCCCGTTGACCGATATGGATGGAACCGGCAAGACTTATCTTCCACCCTCCAAGTGTGATAGGGTGAACCTGAACCGCTACTGCGCCATTCCCTGTCTCCTGACAATATATTGCTGTTTGTGGACATTCAGGTACCATTCAATCCAGTGAAGCCCTAGATAATCCTACAATTCGTTCCGAGTCAGCCTCATGCCATCCACCAGCGGTACGCGCCCTGGCCAACCCAATTTCCTCCTGAATGTCTTCTTCGCAGGAATAATCACCGGGGTCGTTGAGATCTCTCATATTTTCGCATTTTCGACCCCTATCTATTCCGGTGGATTGGTCCACTACCTACCCCAGGGCATGGGAATTATCCTTTTGGGTGCGATTATTTGCATGGTCATTTTTTCGTTTTTCGGGAGCGATGGTGGCATCTTGTCCGGCCCCCAGGCAATACCGGCTGCCCTGATCGGCATTATGGCAGCGGCGGTGGTCACTGCACATGCCACAATCGGGGTCGCGGAGCATTCATTTTATACTGTGATCACTTTAATGGTGTGCAGTACACTGCTCACGGGAATAGCCATGATGACACTCGGTCTGTCCAGACTCGGGAAAATAATCCGGTTTATTCCCTTTCCGGTCATTGGCGGACTGCTGGCCAGTGCGGGCTGGATACTGGTGGGGTTCAGCGTCACCATCATGACCAATATCCCCCTGGACCTTTTCAATATGGAAAGCCTGCTGGCATCGGAATCCTTCCCGAATTGGCTGTCGGCACTGGTCGTCGCGGTGGTCCTGTTGTGGGGCCAGAAACACTTCAAGTCTCCGTTGGCATTTCCCCTGTTGCTTGCCTTGTGTATTGCCGGGTTTTATCTTGTCCTGCTGGTTCTGGGCATATCCGTTGACCAGGCCGAATCGAACGGGTTCCTGCTCAGCCTGCCTGGAGAACCCATCCCCTTTCTCCCCCCTTTGGCCGAGGTGGTTGAACAGACCCACTGGGATCTGGTTCTCGAACAGGTTCCGTTTATTCTCAGTGTATGCATCCTCGGCTGCATCGTGGCCCTGGCGAATGCCTCTTCAATGGAGATACTGCTGGACCGGGCACTGGATATGGACCGGGACCTTCGCGCTTTGGGAATTTCCAATATTCTGGTGGGCATGGTCGGGGGCATGCCCTCGTACAATAAAATTTTCTCCACCAATCTGGCTCACCGCCTGAGTCCGACCCCCAAGCCGGTTATACTGGTTGCTGCGGGAGTCTGTGCAACCCCATTTCTCATCGGGTCCGCCTGGATGAGTTATTTTCCCCTGCCCGTTCTTGCCGGAATCGTTCTTTGCTTTGGCACATTCCTGATCAATGACTGGCTGATCAGGCTATACAGACGAATCCCCCTGGAGGAATACCTGATTGCACTGGCTGTTTTTCTGGTCACCATACTGACCAGCTATCCCATCGGAATATTGATGGGAACGTTTTGTGGCATGGCGCTGTTTATCGTCCGGTACAGCCATTTCAGATCCTCGTCTACCTTTTTGCATGGGCATGCGTGCCGCAGTACGATGATGCGGACCAACTCCGAAGAAATCTTTCTGGATGAAAACAAAAATGCCGTAGCGGTGGTTCCAGTCACCGGGTTCCTGTTCTTCGGGACATCCGGCATGTTGTATGAAAACATCCAAAAATATCTTCAGGATGAAAACCCGGAAATTGAAATTCTGATCATGGATTTCCAGAAGGTACCGAACATAGACTCGACTTCCATCATGGGGTTGGGCCGGATCAAAAGGCTCCTTGATGATAAAGGGGTCAGGCTGATTGTCAGTTCGGTCAATCCGTCCTATCGAAATGTCGTCATCAAAACCCTGTTTGGAGATGACCACCAGGCCGATCCAAAGGTCACGGATTCCACGGACCAGGCACTGGAATGGGCCGAAGACTGGCGCCTTGACTCGTTTGAAGAACAGGAAATCCAGACAGATTTACTGGATTCGGCATTGGAAAGTGCCGGATTCAGCTCCGCTGAAATCGAACTCTTCTATTCGTATTGCCAGGAAAGGAAACTGTCCGCCGGGGACCGGGTCATCCAGTCAGGATCGCTGGATTCCGGTGTGTTCTTCATCCACTCCGGATTGATGGAAGTGGTTCGGCAAAAAGGGGACAGGAAGATTCGGCTGAGAGTCTATACCCCCGGCAGTGTGGTGGGTGAAATGGCGATTTACAGCCATTTGCCAAGGTCTGCGGATGTTTTTTCTGTGGGAGAGACGGTATGCCACGCGCTTTCCGGGGAGAGCCTGAACCGGATGG
The DNA here is from genome assembly GCA_965214055.1 of Candidatus Poriferihabitaceae bacterium. Classification (GTDB taxonomy): domain Bacteria; phylum Pseudomonadota; class Gammaproteobacteria; order Arenicellales; family Poriferihabitantaceae; genus WTGA01. The sequence goes on along the minus strand of OZ243931.1, from coordinate 1,579,218 downwards.
AATCCCGGGAACCGACCATTGCCCTCAAGGTTCATCGCTTCCTGGCGATGAATCTGACCCTGAAGCTGCTGGACGATGCCCAATTGGAACATGTTCGGAAATAACCCCCCGGGGAAAATGCCTGTGGCAAAAAAGAATCCACATGGACCGGCTGGCTGCCTCACAGGGGGACGGGATAAACCGCTGTCAGACCGGGGGAATCTGAAAACCGGTCATTGCCGCCTTACCATTCGCCGACATTCGGCATGGAAACCCATGGTTCTGCTTCCGGCAGTGGGTCCCCCGCCTGCAGCAATTCGATGGAAATATTGTCCGGAGAACGAACGAAAGCCATATGCCCGTCCCTCGGGGGTCGATTGATCGTCACCCCCGCGTCCATCAGCTTCTGGCAGGTCCAGTACAGATCGTCCACACGAAAGGCCAGATGCCCGAAATTCCGGCCACCATCATACCCCTTCTCATCCCAGTTCCAGGTCAATTCCAGCATGGGAGCCTGTTCGTTGCTCGCCCGGCTTTCATCACCCGGAGCGGCCAACATGACGAGAGTGAACCTGCCTTCTTCGTAATCCCATCTGCTGATCTGGACCATTCCCAGTCGACCACAGTAAAAATCCATGGACTCATCCAGGTCACTGACCCGTACCATGGTGTGCAGGTACTTCATAGTCGGTTATCCGTCCAGTTGTGTTCTGAAAGTCAATAATTTCGCGTTGTGCACGGCGCTTTGAATATCCGTGACCCCGCCATTCAGGCCGGTTTTTACACAGGGCGCCCTGTTCTGCCGGCCGCCCGGATGAACAGGCCAGAATCAATAGTGGGGTGGCTGCTCATCGGTTTCCACGCGCCCCTGTGCAGCCAGTTCCATAAACTGCCCGAGCCTGGATTCCAGCAGCGTCGTTTTTTTCTCCAGTCCCATCAGTTTTTGTGAAAGCACCGCCATCTGCTCGCTCATGGTATCCATGGAGCGCTGTTGTTCCATGAGCAATATCTGTAATTCTGCCAGGGAGTTATCCATCAATCAGGCTGGAACGAACGATTTTTCGAAAAAACCCAGCCAGTTTTCTCCCATGATCTTCTGTATATTTTCCCTGGAAAATCCGGCATCCTCCAGGCCGGCAGCAATGTTTCGGTAGTCCGAGGAATTGCTGAACCACTCAGGCTGGTCCGGCCAGCCCGCATTGGATGCCGACCCTTCACCGTAATCCGTATCCTTGCTCCATCGTCCGTTCCGCATCCAGTTGACCACTGAATTCGGCTGGTCCTGGCACAAATCCGAGCCAATCCCGATATGGTCGATTCCCATCACCTCTGCCGTCTCCCCCACCATCCTGCAAAAATCTTCCAGCGTGCAGTGCGACCCCCCCTTCAAATGAAACGGATAGAGACTGAACCCCAGCATCCCTCCGCTTTCTGAAAGGGCCTTAAGCACCGCATCGGACTTGTTCCGGCGGGCAGGATGGAAAAATGTCGGGTTGGCGTGTGTGATGGCGATGGGTCTTTCCGATAACTCAATGGCCTCCAAAGTGGAGATTTCCGCACTGTGTGACATGTCAATGACCATCCCCACCCGATTCATTTCCCGGATGATCTGTTTGCCAAAGCGGGTAATTCCCGGATCATCTTCCTCGTAACATCCCGTGGCCAGCAAACTCTGGTTGTTATAGCTCAGTTGCATGAACCGCACACCCAGGGCATGGAAAACTTCCACCAGGGAATAATCATCTTCAATGGGCGAACAGTTCTGGAACCCGAACACAACCCCGGTTTTACCCTGTCCCTTGGCGGCTAAAACGTCTGACCCGCTTTGAACCTTGCATATCAGGTCACCGTGCTGCTCGAACATCCGGTTCCAGGAGACCACATTGCGCAGTGCTTCCAGGCAGGTTTCATGGTAGGCGATGGTGACATGAACACAATCCAGCCCCCCCTCATGCATCTGTTCGAAGATTTTTCGACTCCAGTTGGAATACTGCATTCCATCAATGGTTAACATATTTCTGTCTCTTGTTTGACGATATCCTGGTTTCACACTCTACGGGTGGCCAGGCTACACCCCCGATTTCTGCACGGACCGGCAATCTGGTCGGACACAGTACGGGGTCCTCCTGCATTCCAATGATTCCAAGCCGGTGTCTATGCCTTCACATACACCGTTTTCACCTGGGTATAGAATTCAGCCGCATACTGTCCCTGCTCCCTGGAGCCGTAACTGGAGCTTTTGCGCCCGCCAAAGGGCACATGATAATCCGTGCCTGAAGTCGGCAGGTTGACCATGACACACCCCGTTTTGGAATGCTTCTTGAAATGATTCGCCCTGGACAGGGACCGGGTCACCACACTGGAAGTCAAGCCAAATTCCGTGTCATTGGCCAAGGCCAGGGCTTCCTCATACCCATCGGCTTTCAGGACGCAGGTAATCGGGCCAAATATTTCATCGGTGTTGATCTGCATGGCATTGTTTCCATTAATGAAGAGCGCGGGATTCATGTAGTACCCCGGCGAACCCAGCTCCAGCCGTTCACCGCCACAGACCAGCTCCGCACCTTCCTGCCTGCCCACCTCCAGGTAGTGCAGGTTCTGTTCCAGTTGTCCTGCATCCACCGCCGGACCGATACTGGTTTTCTCATCCAGTGCATGGCCCACCACCAGTTGTCCCATGGATTTCTGCATGGCCTCAACGAATTGATCATGGATTCCCCGAGTAACAATAATTCGCGAGGATGCCGTGCATTTCTGTCCGGTACTGCCAAATGCCCCGTTCACGGCACAGGCAACCGCCGTATCCAGATCCGCATCATCCAGCACCACCAGGGGATTCTTGCTCCCCATTTCCATTTGCACCTTGGTCAGGTTCATCACCGCCGCTTCGGCGATTCTGCGGCCGGTGGCCAACGACCCCGTAAAGGTAACCCCCTGGATTCCTTTCGAGGTAATGATTGCCTCCCCAACGCTTCGCCCGGCCCCCATGACCATGTTCACCAAACCATTGGGGAGGTCCTGTTCAGCAATGATTTCCATCAGGGCGACGGCGCTGGCGGGGGTCAGGTTCGCCGGCTTCCAGACCACCGCGTTTCCGTAGGCGATGGCGGGTGCGATCTTCCAGCTGGGCAGTGCGGTGGGGAAGTTCCAGGGGGTAATGATGCCAACCACCCCGATGGGTTCCCGGACCACCTGAACTTCCACCCCGGGACGAACAGAGTCGCAGAGATCTCCCATCTGTCGCAACACTTCTGCGGCATAATAGGTAAAGAACTGCCCCGCCCGGTAAACCTCCCCCTTGCCTTCCGGCAGCGTTTTGCCTTCTTCCCGGCAAAGCAGTTCACCCAGTTCCGCCGACCGGTCCATCAATGCCGTGCCAATGGACATGAGCACCTGATAGCGCTGTTCCAGCCCGCTTCCCGCCCAGACCGACTGGGCGGCCGTCGCGGCGCTGATGGCTTCCTCAACCTGTGCCTCACTGGCCTGGGCAAATTCCGCAATGATTTCCCGGGTGTCGGAGGGATTGACATCCGGAAGGTTCCGGTCGCCTGTCACCCATCGGCCATTGATGTAATTACTGGTTTGCATGTCTATATTGGCTTGGTTTTAGTATGATTGTCCCTTGACTTCGGCATTCGCCTGAACATGCCGACCACAATCCCCTAAATTATCACAATTGGACAAAAAATAAATGAGTAATGTTACGCTGAACCTGGATGAAGTCCGCCAGCTGGCTTACCAGGCCCTGAAGGCCAATGGCTGCAACGACGACAATGCCTCCGCGGTGGCGGATACCATCACCGCCGCAGAACGGGACCTGTGTCATTCCCACGGCCTGTTTCGACTGCCGGGTTATATCGCCTCACTCAAAAGCGGGAAAGTGAATGGTCATGCACACCCGAGGGTGGAAAGGCTCTCCCCCGGGGTGATCCGGGTTGACGGCGACTCCGGCTATGCACCCCTGGCACTCCAGACGGCCCGGGACCCCCTGGCCCGGTGCGCCAGTGAAAACGGGATTGCTGCCGCGGCAATGATCAGGGTCCACCATTTCGCCGCACTGTGGGTCGAAATCGAATCACTCACCGAACGGGGGCTGTGTGCCATGGCCTTTACCGCCTATACCCCTTCGGTGGCCCCGGCCGGTGGCACCCGCCCGTTCTATGGGACCAACCCCATGGCCTTCGGCTGGCCACGACCAGGCCGTCCGCCCATGGTCTGGGATCAGGCCACCGCAACCCAGGCCCGGGGGGAGGTCATGATCGCCGCACGGGAAGGCCGGGAACTGCCCCCGGGGGTCGGCATCGACAAGGAAGGGAATCCCACCACCGACCCCCAGGCCGTTCTCGAGGGCTGCCTGCTGCCCTTCGGCGGGTACAAGGGGGCATCCATCGCCCTCATGATTGAATTGCTGGTGGGCCCGCTTATCGGCGAGCAGTGCAGCTTTGAGGCCGCGGCCACCGACAACAAGGATGGCGGTCCTCCCCGGGGAGGTGAACTGATCATCGCCATTGACCCCAAAATGTTTGGCAGCAGCCAGGACCCGTATAAACACGCTGACCGGTTGTTCACTGCCCTGCTTGCACAGCCGGGCACCCGGCTTCCCGGAGACCGGAGAGTGAAAAATCGCCAGACAAGCGCCACCGACGGGGTCACCATTCCTCAAACCCTGTATGACCAGATTCAAGGGTACCTGACCTGATTTTTCCTTCCCGTTGCCAGAACGGCCTGGACCGCCGCCCGCGGATGCAGGGTATCCCGGGTGAAGTCATACCCCGGTATTTTACGGAAAATCCCGGAACAGGGCCCCAGTCGGGAAACGGACACCATGTAACACACCGCAACGGCACCGACCTCCTTGCACCCATTACTTGACACTTTCAGCAGCCAGGGCTGGGCGAAACTGGCGGGGATTTTCTCGGGCATCGTCATGGGAATCTACTGGATACCCCTGCGCTACATGGATGAGACCGGGTTTCCCGGCATGTGGGCCGTCTTCCTGTTCAACCTGGTTTCCCTGGTGTTGCTTGTCCCGTATATCCTGAAGGAATGGTCCCAACTGGTTCCCGGACGAAAACGCATGCATGCCATTGCCTGCATCACCGGGCTGGCCTATGTCTGTTACACCGGAGCCTTTCTGTATACCGAAGTCATTCGTGCCCTGGTGTTTTACTACCTGATGCCGGTCTGGGGATTTTTCCTTGCCCGGATCTTTATCGGGGAAAGAATTACCCCCATACGCTGGCTTTCAATCCTGCTCGGCATTGGCGGATTGCTTGCGATTTGCGGCATTGACGAGGGGATCCCCATCCCGTCCCGGGCCGGTGACTGGCTCGCGCTGGCAGGTGGGTTCATCTGGGCGGGGGCGGCCCTGGCGATACTTACGGACAAGCAGGACACCGTCAATTACACCGTGACCTTCCTGTTCTGGGCGACCGTCTGCTCGATTGTTTTCGCCCTGGTTGCGTCCCGGTCCGGCGTGCTGTCCCCACCACAATGGGCGCACCTGACTGACACACTGGTCTGGCTGGTGCCTTTTGCCCTGTTCATCATCATTCCCGGCGCGTTCGTCACCCTGTATGCGCCCTCCCAGCTTAACCCGGGAATCGTGGGACTGCTGTTCATGACAGAGATCAGCGTCGGCACCGTCACCGCCGCCCTGCTTGCAGATGAACCCTTTGGTACCCGGGAAATTGCCGGCGTTTTACTGATCACCCTGGCCGGTGTTGCCGAACCCCTGTTTCAGTGGATACGCAAAAAAACCGAATCGCGGTATTAACCCTCTTGCGAACCCTCTTCAACCTTGAGGATGGACCACAATACGGATTTCATGTGGTCCATGGACTCCTGCATGTTGAAATCCGGCTGGGTCCAGACACCATAGAATATGCCGTCGATGTGGGTGGAGACCAACGAAGCCGTGGCCACCGGGTCCACTTCCCTGAAAATATTCATGGAAATCCCCTGGGCGATGTTTCTTGACAGGATTTTGTGCTCCTCATCGTAAAAATGCTTAATCACCCGGCTGGCCGATGGCAGCTCACTCTGGGACAATGAGCAGTCAAACATGATCTTTACCAGTTTTTTCAGCACATCGGCATGCCTGATATTGTATTCAAACCAGTCTTCGAGCAAATCCACGGGATGGTCGTGTCGATCCAGATTCTGCTGGAATCGCCGGATATTGTTGTCGATCAAATGGATCACTGCCTTGTTGAACAATTCTTCCTTGTTCTTGAAATGGTAGTACACCAGGGAATGGGTGACCCCTGCACGGGCCGTAATATCATGAATCGTTACGGAGGCATAATCCCTTTCTGCAAACAGGTCCACCGCAACCCTCATTAAATGGTTGGCGCATTCCTGGCCTTTTGTGCTTTGTTTCTTTGGTTTTCTTCCGGCCATTGCCCGACAATTTACACAGGTTATTTTTTCAGCAAAACCGCTTGGTGCCTTTTTGCCTGCAAGCGCATGGTATCCCCGGTCCGAGGCGATTGCTCCGCTGGAAGTTGAAACAAAATCGGTTTTTCGGAACGGTCTGCCACGTTCACCGCCCGGCACAGCCGGTGTGTTCCCTGGAAAGTCACCTCACAAACCCGCACTTCACCCAGATCAATCCTATCATCGCCCGATTCCGTCCCGGGATGTATCTGCTCAGGCCTCAGGGATACATACACCGAAGTGCCCGGGGTGCTTTCCCCGGAAACCACCATTTTACCCATGCGGGTCTGCACCGTCACGGTGCCGTCCTGGCAAGATTCCACCGTCCCTTCAAAAATGTTGCTTTCCCCCATGAACCGGGCGGTAAACAGGGTTGCCGGGTGCAGGTATATCCGGTCCGGTGGACCATAATCCTCGATTTTTCCCTCATTGATCAGGGCGATATTGTCTGCAATGGCCATGGCTTCTTCCTGGTCATGGGTAACATGCACAAATGTGACCCCAAGATTTTTTTGCAAAAGAACCAGTTCCTCCTGCATCTGGTGCCGAATCTTCAAATCCAGGGCACCCAGTGGTTCATCCAGCAGCAGGACCGTCGGCTCCACAGCGATGGCCCTGGCCAGGGCCACCCGCTGGCGCTGTCCTCCGGAGAGCTGATGAATTCCCCGGTCCCCAAAGCCGGCAAGGCCGACGGTGGCGAGTGACTGCTCGGTGCGCTGTTGCTGGATGTCTTTGGGAAGTTTCCGCATCTTCAGACCAAATCCCACATTGTCAGAAACGGTCATATGCGGGAACAGTGCGTAATCCTGAAATACGGTGACGGTGGGCCGTATTGCCGGGGGGGTATCCGACATATCCTGGCCATTGATGGTGACCGTGCCGGAAGAAGGGATCGTAAACCCGCCGATCATTGAAAGTATCGTGGTTTTGCCGCTGCCTGACGGACCAAGCAATACGACAAACTCTCCGGGAGAGATGCTCAAACTGACGTTGTCTACGGCGATTACCGCGCCATAGGTTTTACTCACATGGTCCAGCTCGACAATGGATTCGGTCATTTTTTCTCCCTTGCAACCACAAACATGAAAATTGTGCCGATGCCGATGGTCAACATGGAGATCAGAAAAACCATGGTACCGGCAGCGTTCACTTCCGGGGTCAGTCCTGCACGAAGCATTTCGAAAATGATCACGGGCAGGGTGACATCAAACCGGCTCAGCAGAAATGCAATAATGAATTCATCCCAGGACAGGGTCACCGACAGGCAAAAGGAGGCCAACAAAGAGGGCTTCATGATGGGAGCGATGATGCGCAGCAGGGTTTGGGTATCATTGGCTCCCAAATCCCTGGCGGCCCATTCAATGTTACGCAGGTGATCCCCAAACTGGGAATAGATGACCGCAAAACAAAGGGGAAGGTTGATGATAACGTGACCCAGCCCCACCGCAAACAGGGACTTCGGAATGCCAATGAGATTCAGGGTAATCAGCAGGCCCATCCCGATGATCAGGTAGGAAACGGTCAATGGTGCCATCAGCAGGAACCGGATACCACCGGCGAACCGTGGCGTACGTCTTGCCATTCCATAGGCGGCGAGAAACCCCAACAGCGTCGTGACCAGGGAAGAAAGAACCGCGACCAACACGGAATTGAGCAACGATTCGACCAGTCGCGGGTTGGCAAACATTTTTTCGTACCACTGCAGACTGGGCCCCTTAAACGGAAACACGGGCAGGGTCCCGTCCTGAAAGGAAAACAGAACCAGCACAACCACCGGCAGATAAATAAAGGACAGGGCAATCACCAGGTAGGCGATGGAGGGAAAATTTCGCAGCCAGTTCATTGCACTACACCCGTTCCATTTTCAGGTGCTTTGCGGTCAGGATGTACACAATCACAATGACCAGCATCAGCGTAATGCTCATTACCGAGGCCATCGGAAAATTTGCCGCCCGGGACACCTGCAGCATGATCGCCTGGGGCACCAGCACTTCCGTACTGCCACCCAGAATTTGAGGGGTAATAAAATCGCCGATGGCGATGACGAACGTGATAAAGGCCCCCACCGCCACACCTGGAATGCTCAGGGGCAGGGTAATCCGAAAAAACACCTGTATGCGGCTGGCCCCGAGGTCCTCTGCAGCTTTCCGGTAGGACGGTTTGATCTGTACCAGATTGGCATAAATGGTGAGGGTCAGGAGCATGGTGAAGAAGTGCACAAAACCCAGGATGGTCGCCCCCCGCGTGTACGCCATTTGCAGGGGCTGGTCAATCAACCCCAGGTTGGTGAGGATGAAGTTCACAATGCCATTCTCGGAGATGACCAGCAACCAGGAATAGGACCGGACCACATAAGCCGTCCAGAATGGCAAAACCGCGAAAATAAGAATCAGCTTTTGCCACCGGGGAGATACTCTGTAGGCGAGAATATACGCCAGGGGATAGGCCAGAAGAATACTGATGAGGGTGGTGACCACGGTCACCTCGATGGAATTGAACAACGTGTCCAGCAGGTAATCCGTACCGAAAAATTTGCTGTAGTTGGCCGTTGACCATGTCGCCGACAACCTGCCGTATACCCGTTGCCAGAAACTGACCACTACCATGATCGCCAGCGGCAACACGAACAATACCAGTGTAAACAGCAAGGCCGGGTGGATGGCCCACCGTGTGAATTCAAACCTTGCCGGCTTTCTCAAACTGCCTTTTCGTGCGGACATCAACTGAAAACGGTGTTACCCCCGCCAGTCCGGGATACGGCCATCTCGGAAAAAAAGCAGCCGTACCCGGGGGGTCCTTAGCCCAATCAGCTTTGAAGAAATTCAGTCCAGATATCAAGCATCGCTGCATCCACATCCGGCTGGCTAATGGTGGAAGGGACCGACCGATCCAGAAACGCGGGCTGTTGGTCCCAACGCAATATCTTTCTTTCATCGTCATTGAGAACCGCCTGGCTGTTTGCCGGCATTGCCCAGTAGCATTCAGAGGTCGCCAACCGGCCCTGCCCGTTGGGACTCAGGATATAGTTCAGGAACTCCAGGGCAAGCTCCTTGTTGCCGGAGTCCTTGAACACACCGATCCCCTGAATCCACATCAACCCACCTTCGTCAAAAATGGTCCAGTCCAGGGCCGGCATGCTCGGCATCAGTCCTGAAACGGAAAATTCCGCACCGTTCAGGATGATGTCAACATCGCCGTTCACCAGTGCATTTTGAACACTTACAATATCCCCCACAAGCTTGATATTGGGCTTCATGGCCAGCAGCTTTTCGCGAATGGCCGGCAGGTCATCCATTCCGATGTCATCGGGGCGCGTCCCCATGGAAATTGCGATGAGCTGCATTGCCGGAAAATAATAGTCATAGACCGCGACCCTTCCCTTGTACTTGTCATTCCACATTACCTGGGCAGTTCGCATATCCGCCGGGTCAACCTTGTCCTTGTTGTACGCAACCCCGTAGTAACCGAATTTTTCCGGTACCGCATAACGCACCCCGTCGACATGGTTGAACGGAGCACTGACCAGGGGTGAGAACAAATCGCCCAGCGGCAGCTGGCTTTCGTCCAGCGGTTCCAGTATCCCCAGTCCTGCGACAACGGGTGTATCCGGTGCATCCACCACCAGGACATCCCAGTCTCCCGGATTGGATTGTTCGATAATGGACAGGGCCGTACCGGTACCCTCATAGGTCTTGACATTCACCTTAACGCCGTGGGCGTCCTGAAACGGAATCAACAGCTTTTCATCCGCATGATCGCACCACACCAGCACGTTGAGTTCATCCGCGGCATGGGAAATTTGGGGGGGAAGTGCACCCATTGCAGAAATGCCGGCTGCATATCCAAGGAAAGTCCTGCGACTGATCCCCGGGCTTGTCTGGATTTTTTGATTCTTCATCGTCATTTTCCTCTTCTAATAGTATTACAGTATTGCTTCATCCTTTGTGTACTCGTACGTAACGTTGTCCACTCCAACTCCATCCTGGTATCCCTGTATCTTCAGTATTTCCAGCCGGGGCGCCGCAGGGACTCGTCCAGAGTCCGGCCATGTACCGCAGCAATGCCGGCCATGATGCGCAACACCACGCATACCGCCATTCTTGATGTCGAACCACTGACATCAAACATGGGGCAAAGCTCTGTCACGTCAATCACACTGATCTTTCCGCGGTCGCTGATCTGGGAGGCGACACGCATGATTTCCCGGGATTCAAGACCCCCGGATTCCGTCGCCGTCACACCAGGGGCCGCGGAGGAATCCATAACATTGAAATTGAAACTCAGGTATTGCCCGTCGGTCCCCTCCCATACCCGTTCCACTGCTTCCCGGGTCACCTCATCCACGCCCCGGTCCAGAATTTCAAACATCGGGTAAAACCGCATCCCCCGTGCTCTGGCCAGGTCGACATGGTCCTTGGGGTTGAATGAATTGCGCGCTCCCAGATGGGCGACATGGTCCATGCCCAGGTTCCTGAGCTCAGTGATTCGCGCCATGGCACAGGGACCCACTTCACTTTCTCCGGCCCAGCTGTCGGCCATATCCAGATGGGCACCGAGGTGCAGGTACCCCATTTTCCGCTCCGACCCCAGAAAATCGGAAAGTGCCCGGGTTGCCGGAATGGAAACAGACCGGTCCCCGCCACATATGATGGGTGTCTTCCCGGCTTCCAGGACGGCAAGGACCGCCGAATAGATGCGTTCACGGGCGACATCTGGACTGACCCGGGGCATGGAAACATCGCCACCATCCACGGCAGACCCGTGCAGGTCGACATTGAACTCAAACCAGTAGGGAAAGTAGTCCAGAGAAGCCACCCGAAATTCTCTGGGTCCGTCTTCCGACCCCGGTTTACCGACATTGCCTTCATCAAAGGGGACACCGATGAATACGTAGGGCGCATCGGAATTCTTCAGGTCCTCGCTTTCCAGTGAGACGTACGGTGCCCTCAAAAAAGATAACTGCCCGGGAGAACGATAGTTGTTCGCTTCATCTCCTCCCAATGGGGAAAACAGGTGGGCAAAGGCCTTGGCTGGATTCATTTTACTACTCCTGCACGACTGTATTGAGTTGGATACTGGTACGGTTCGGGGGGTTGGCTACGGTGTTTCATGGTTTCTCCGAAGGGTAGCTGCCCGGCTTCCCAGGTAGTGGTACAGCAGGTTGCAGGCAAGCTTTGCGCTGATCTGGCTGACATCAAATATCGGCGACAGCTCCGCCAGTTCGAGAACATCCACCCCATATTCTCCCGCAATCCGGGCAAATGCAATGGCTTCCCGGCCCTTGATGCCGTAGCTTTCCGGGCAGCTGGTTCCGGGCATGGTACTGCAATCAATGGAGTCGGTATCCCAGGAAAGGTACACGGCATCGGTGCCATCCCAGGCCCGATCAAGGATCTGTCGTCCACATGCCTCAATGCCCCGCTCCACCACCTCCGACATGGGAAGGATGGGCATGTCGTTGTCCACCCAGAAATCCATCCAGTCCTTCGGGTTCAGTCCGTTTCGGGACCCCATGTGGGCCATGTTCTTTCCACTTACGTTGTCGAGCTTGAACGTTTCGGTTGGGCCGGACGCATTGGTAATCTCGATACCCGCCCAGTCCACGGCGGCATCGAGGTGGCAGTCCACATGCAAATACCCCATCATTCCATCCGGGTTCTTTCTGGCAAGATACCGGGACAGTGCCCGGGCCCCGGGGATGGGCACCGAATGGTCCCCCCCTACCAGCAGGACCTTGGCGCCTCCCTCCAGGCACTCCGTTACATAATCACACATGTATTGCTGAGACAGCGCATTGTTCCCGGGCACAATGGGAATGTCACCACAGTCGACGACATTGAAAAAAGACATCAGGTCCACATCGTATTCAAACATGTACGGAAAATACTGCGTGGAGGCCTGGCGAATTCCGTGGGGACCACTCGATGTCCCGGTCCGGACGATGGTGCCCTGGTCCCAGGGGGCACCCAGAAAACAGATTTTCGCCCCGTGTTCCCGGACAGCGTCCCGGGTCGGCGGACAATACGGGGCGCCCATGAAGGTTAAAATGCCTTCCGCCTTGAATGAGGCATTGTGTTTTTCCGGAGACCGCGTGTGGGCATCATCGGCCACTTCCTGATGAGGCCCCTGGTGCTGGTGCGGGACAAATTTCCAGGGCGTATTGGGTTGGTTCATGACTGGGGTCGGGTCTGTGTGTTGCGTTCGCGGGATGCCGTATTCTCCCCGCAGGCACCCGGGGTGTCTGGAGGCCTGCGGATTTCAATCGAAGTGAGTTCCATTTCCCTGCCGGTGACGATTTCAGGGGTGGGCATTCCACAATCCGAACAGCGAAAACTGTATCGGCCATTGGGACGCTTGACTTCATCGCAATGCCGGCAAAATACAGTTAATGGTATTTCATCAATATGCAGTTTCGCCCCCTCGCAGGAGCTGCCCGCCGCCACCGTGCCAAAGCAAAAATACAGGGCCCTGGACATTGCAGAAAGCTCGCCCAGGCGAATGTTGATCCGGCTTGCATGCGATACTTTCTCCTGCTCGCAATACTCATCGACCAAGTCAATGAGGCTGCGGGCCAGGGAAAGTTCATGCATGACTATAGCCGGGATTGGAGATGGAATATGATCCGGGGTACCGGGGATTGGCCTGGAATGTTCATACTGCAGGGCCGGCTGGTATCATGCACTCTGGGAAATACGCCCCCCGGGGAAATGGACATCGTACCTTTGTGTGTGGGTTTCTTCAAAATTCCCGTGCCCGTTCATTGTGCATATTTCAATTCCCGGATTGTCCCCATGCTCCAACCAAGGAAACAACCGGCACCATTCACACCGCTTCAAATGAAGTTTGACATCAATATAATTGATTGATTATTCAATTTAATAAAAATACCATGCGAACCAGAGATAATCAAGTCAGAATAGTATCCCGTTGCAACGGATCACAAAGCAGAACTGCCCCACGCTGAAGGGGCTAAGCGTACAGATGCACATCATGACCAAGCGATTTTACAGAAAGCAATTCTTGCTGATACACACTTCACAGATGACGATTTGTCGGGAGCAAATCTTTTCAGTTCCATGTTCAACAACAAAATGATTTTGTGTAATGCCGACCTGACTGGCGCAACAATAAAACGGGTGGAACATCTGGAACAAGCGCAATTGGGTTGTACATGCACTAACACCGACGAACCACCTCTGGTTCAAAGTGAAAAATTAAAGTCGGTGGATAAAGAGTACCCATAAAACACAGCAGGCTGATTTCCGATACGATACTGATCAAATTTTTCCTGACTTCCGACATGTTGGAAGCCAGGAGGTTGGCTTACTCGCAATCGCGGGGGGTAATATTGTTTTCCGCGGCAAAAGCAGCCGAGTCTTCCGCAATCAGGGTATCCACCACTTCGCGGTCGGCACCAGCAAATCCGGTAATCAGCGACCAGGACTGTGCATCCGCATCCCATTGCTGGATCGCCCCCAGTCCGGGACCACCATGGTTGGCACAGCTGACACTGATTTCAGGACCAAAGTTTTCCAGCCCCAGCTCGGCCATCCGTGCCTGGTCAATCTGCAGGGCTTCCATTCCATCGCGCATCTGTTCCGCGTTGATGTCGCCAACCCCATGGATTTCCTGGGCCGTGCGGGCAGCTTCCGCTGCCAGGACCGCAGCATACATGCCCCGGTTATACAGAACGGTACCCAGATACGATCCATCGCCAGCGGCTTTTCCCGGATCAACGACATGTTTTTTCAGGTCATCGTAGATGGCAAAATCACTGCCGACGCCATGGAACGCAATGGCCTTGTATCCATTCGCCCCTTCCCCGGCAGGCAATACATCATTTTCAGACGCCGACCACCAGACCCCAATGAAGTGGTCCATGGGATAGCGGATATTGGCCGCTTCCTGGATCGCTACCTGGTTCATGACCCCCCATCCCCACATCAGGACATAATCCGGCCGTTCCTGGCGAATACGCAACCATTGGGATTTCTGTTCCTGGCCGGGATGATCCACCGCAAGCAGGGTCAGGGTATACCCGTGTTTCTTCGCCAGCTCTTCCAGAGTCCGGATGGGCTCTTTGCCGTACGCCGAATTGTGGTAAACCAGGGCAATGGATTTTCCCTCAAGATTGCCCCCTTCCTGGTCTGCAACATGATTGATGATAATGGAAGCTGCATCCCAGTACGTGCCGGGGTAGTTGAAGATATAGGGAAAAACAGTCCCGTTGGCCGCAGAGGTCCGCCCGTAGCCCATGGAATGAAGCGGGATGCCGTCTGCCGTGACCTTGGGGATCAACTGGTAGGTGATTCCCGTGGAAAGCGGCTGGTAGACCAGCGGTCCTTCCCCTTTGGTGGATTCATAGCACTCCACTCCTTTCTCGGTGTTGTACCCGGTTTCGCACTCGATAAACCGGATGGGAACCCCGCCAATCCCGCCGTCCCGCTCGTTCAAAAGGGTAAAGTAGTCCGCATACCCATCGGCAAACGGGATGCCATTGGGTGCGTAGGGACCCGTCCGGTAGCTCAGCGACGGGAACACCAGATCCGCTGAAGCGACCCCGGTACCCAACGTCATCACCATGGCGACGACTGCCGCAACAAATTTCGTTTTTTTCATCCCCATCTCCACTCCGACGTGTACCCTCGGCGGCGGAAAAACCAACACCCCGGAGGAGCCCCTTTGGCCACACATGGCATCAATCTCAACTCCGGAAGATACTGACAGAGTCCATCCTGCAACGCAAGGGCTCGCCCAGCACCTTCCGGCCGAGAGGAGCCGCTCCCGTTGACCATAGGAATTTCAGATTGGCGAGGTTACGGGCATCAGCACCATAAAGGCGGCCCCAATAAAGGAACCAAATATCGAACCCAGCCCACCAAGTACCAGGTGCTTGACCTGGCGAACACTCGCCTCCTAATGCTTCGATGCGGTATGATGTAGAGATGGCAGGCAGCGAAATAAAGCAGACCGAATCGAAGAAGCCACATGGTGAGGCCATGGCCGACTCTCTGCGCGGGTTGATGAACACGGCGGAATACAGGGCGACGGTTCTTGCGGAATATAGGGCTGGAGCCACCGAAGACCGGAACGAATACAGTATGGAGGATATCTTCTGGGTCCCCCCCGAGGTGTGCTGGAAAAATCTCAAGGTGCTCGGCCTTTGGGGCCACGTCAAATGAACATTGACACCACCTTTCTTCGCCGCTGTATCGGTACGCTGGAATATGCCTTCAATGAAATCAGCGAGCAAGGCAAAGCGAAGGATTTTGTGTATGAAATCTATCGTGCGGCATGTGTCAAGGAATTCGAGTTGGTGCTGGAGCAAAGTGGCAAGCTGCTGCGAAAGCGCCTTGCATCGTATTTCGCCAGTAACCGACAAGCCGACCGCCTTCACTTCAAGGACCTGTTCCGGCATGCAGCGCGTCATGACCTGATGGACACCGGGGCCGTTGAGCGATGGCTGAGCTATCGAGATACCCGCAATGACACCGCACACAACTACGGAGAAAAATTTGCCGAGACCACGCTAAAACTGCTGCCCGCGTTCATTGCCGATGCCAAGGCGCTCACCGACATCATCGAACAGGCGAACGATGGCTGATCGGCTGCACCTTTCCAAAAGACACCAGCACTTTCTCGAAACGCTGCTGCGCGAGCATCTGCCTGGCGTAGAAGTTTGGGCCTACGGCAGTCGTGTGAACGGCCGCAGCCACGACGGCAGCGACCTTGACCTCGTGCTTCGGGGACCAGGACTGAAGGAGATATCGGAAAGGCAACTGGGCGACTTCGAGGAGGCGGTGCGAGAATCCACGATTCCGTTTCTCGTCGAGGCGCGAGACTGGGCGCAAGTACCGGAGCGGTTTCACCAGGAAATCGAGCGGAACCATTGGATCCTGGTAAGAGGCACACCGTGATTGACCCGGTCTGCACCCTGGGAATATCCGGTGATCGAAAATGGTAAGACGAATGGGTTTTGAAAAAGCGTATGGGGGACAAAGGACCGGGGCGCACGCGTGGATTTCCATCTGTCGACAACGAGAACCCTCGAACTCATCCGGCGCTTTGACTATCACGCTGTTACTGATCACCTGGCTTTTCACCCTTTCGTCTCCCTCTTCCGCGGAAACCGTGACGGGAATCCCCCGCGTGATTGATGCCGACACGGTTCACTTGGCGGGCGAACGGATTCGTTTGAAAGATATTGATGCCCCGGAAACACGGCAACAATGCCTGGATAGGAATGGAAACCGGTTCTCCTGCGGCATTGTCTCGAAACGGATGCTCGAAGCGCGCATCGGGAGTGCTGCCATCACCTGCGAACTGGATCCGAAAAGAGACCGGTACGGACGCAGACTGGGCACCTGCTATGCCCGCAATGGCGAGAACCTGCACAGCTGGCTGGTCCGCAACGGGCTTGCGCTCGCCTACCGGAGATATTCCATGCGTTACGTGAACGAAGAAGCCGCGGCCCGGTCTGACAGAGTTGGAATGTGGGAGGGGGAATTTGTCCCTCCCTGGCTATGGCGCCGGGGAAAACGGCTCGAGTAGTGGATGACCGGATCCCCGGGGTGAGCAAACAGATGTCCGGATTCCCTTGATACCGGCCCGAATCCTCCTCATGTCAGCGATCGTGACCCACAGATAGCGCAGATCTTGATGGGTGCCGAGGAAAGATTTCGATTGGGTGTGCCGGGATCGAAATCGCTGGGCAACGGTCAGCCAGGGTCTCTCCGAAGAGCCTGGCACATGCAATGCACCCCTCCCCCTCCGGGGGTGATCATGGATACATCGGGGTCGTAGACTTCCAGCCCGTGGGCCCGGCATTTCTCCTTGAGGACCACACTTTTTTCCGGCATGAGGATGCGATCATTGCCGAGAGCGACGACGTTGCAGCCCAGATCAAGGGTATCCTGGAATGGCACGGCAACGATTTCGATTTTCTTGGATTCCAGCCAGTCCACGACCTCCGGGTCGGTGGATTCACGGCAAACCGCTGCGAGCTTGGGTGCGAGCATGACGACCATGAGGTCAATGTGGACATAGAACGGATCCAGGTCGGTTACTTTCACTTCCCAGCCTTCCGCTTCGAACCACTGCTGCAACTGCAGGGCACCCTGCTCCTGGCTTCGCCCTTCGTCACCTTCCCAGCCGATCAGGACGGTACCCGGCTCGATCACGTTGAAATCACCGCCCTCAAAAGTACCCGCGGTCACGTAATCGTAAATGGGAATACCCAGTCGCTCATAGGTTTCAATGGCACGGAAGTTCTCCCCGCGACGCCACCAGTTGGCCATGTTGGTAATGATGGCCCCGTAGGGGGTCATGACCGATGAATCCCTGGCAAAGATCTGGTAGGGCAATGCGGGGTCGGGTTCCAGCAGGTGAACGGCCACACCGGCGGATTCATAGGCCGATACCATCTCGGCATGCTGTTTTCTGGCCACTTCCGGGTCGAACCGATAATTTCTCCGGATGCTTTTCTTCGACACGGAACTGGTCTTGCGCCACTGGTAGTGGTCGGGAGGGCCGAGGAGGACATCGCGGAGTACGCCATAATCACAGTCGCCCCCCCAGTGGTCGAGTACGGGGGTGCCTCCGCCCTCTTTTCGGCAACGTAGTGAGAATTCCGAATTCATGGTCATTCTGTGCAGTAGGAAATGGTCTGTTTGTTAAAATTTCAATTCGCGGGGACCGGGCCAGAGAATGATCGCCCGCCCGACCCTGATCAAGGGGTGGCAGGTCATTCGAAAACCGATTCCAGATGACAGTATTGTACAATATGAGGGAGGACCGAACCGGCATTCCCTTCCGTGTATACGGAAACCAATCCGATCCCGACCCTGCACCCTCGGCGAAAGGGCCCAATACAGGCATATCAATATGAGCGACAAAGAAAACCGGCACCACTCCCACCCTGAAGTAGCCAAAACCGAAATTGAGAAGCGGGTCGAGAAACTCGAAGCGCTGCTTATCGGGAAAGGACTGGTGGACCCCGCCGCCCTGGAGGAACTGGTCCACACGTACGAACACCGGATAGGTCCCCGAAACGGGGCCCGTGTGGTTGCAAAAGCCTGGACCGACCCCGCGTACCGAAGACGGCTCCTGGCTGACGGTACCGCTGCCTTGCAGGAACTGGGATACGGGGGCAGGCAGGGAGAACACATGCAGGTCGTCGAAAATACAGAAACCCTCCACAACCTGGTCGTGTGCACCTTGTGCTCATGTTATCCGTGGCCGGTCCTGGGCCTGCCTCCCGCCTGGTACAAATCATCCGCCTACCGGGCACGCGCGGTCAGGGAGCCGCGGTCTTTATTGAAGGAATTCGGTGTCCAGCTGGGCGAGGAAATGGAAATTCGCGTCTGGGATTCTACCGCTGAAATCCGTTATCTGGTATTGCCACAACGGCCGCCCGACACCGAATTGCTGGATGAACAGCAACTGTCGGATCTGGTGACCCGGGATTCAATGATCGGTACCGCACTCGTGGAAGTCCCCTGAACCATGGACGGTGCACACGACCTGGGGGGACAGCCGGGCTTCGGCCCGGTCGACCGTAGCCAGACCGACCACTTTCCGAGCCAATGGGAAGCGCAGGTTTTTTCCATTACCCTGGCCTGCGGCATGCTGGGCAAATGGAACCTGGATGAGTCCCGGTTTGCCCGGGAAGGAATGGACCCGGAGCACTATCTTGGCAGCAGTTACTACGAACACTGGCTGCATGGGCTGGAAACCCTGCTCCTGGCCAAACACCTGGTCACCGAAGAAGAATTGTCCACAGGGGTGGCCAATATGGTCAATGTCTACTCTCCCGTGGGCAGACGACAAATACGGGAACGCCTGGCCACGGGTGGCCCAACACAGATGCAGGCGATCAAACCGGCTGAATATCAGATTGGTGAAAGGGTAACGATTGGAATTCAAAACCCCGCCCATCATACGAGATTGCCTGGATATATACGCGGGAAGGTCGGTGAAATTATTGCACACCATGGCTCCCATATCTTTCCGGACCGTCATGCCCGCAGTGATGAAAAGATTCCGGAGCACCTGTACACCATTGAGTTCAGCGGGAGTGAACTGTGGGGTGAAACCGCCGTTGAACCGGGTATTCGGGTGTGTGCGGATGTTTTTGAACCCTACATTAATGATCGCATCTGATCTTTCATACGCACCTGCAGTGCCAACTCCCTGATTTTGTGATGCGCTCTCCTGTCGCTACCACTGTGTGGAAATGGGCACCCGGAGTGCTGATTTTTCCACTGCCGCCGCGGGTATTGCGCTTCGAAGTGGACGCGTAAAAGGGGACATTATCTGCTTTGCGTCGACACTGCTAGAATTTTGGTTTCCTGATACTATACTTTGTATCACATTTTTTGATACCTGCATGAGAGAGGGAGAAGACAATGCTTGCAATTGGACTACCGTCCGAGGTGGAAGACCGGTTGGTCGCACTGGCCAAGGCGACCGGACGTACCACGACCTTTTATACTCGCCAGGCGATTGTGGAATATCTGGGAGACATGGAAGATACCTATCTGGCGGAACAGACCCTTGAGCGTGTTCAGCGCGGCGAGGAGCCGACCTACACCCTTTCCGAAGTCGAACAGGAACTTGTCCTGGAAGATTGAACTCACTCGCGAATCCAAAAAGAAACTCGGCAAACTGGACCGTGCCAGCGCAAAACGCATCCGGGATTACTTGCGGCGACAGGTCGAGCCCGCTTCCGGTCCAAGGGGACTGGCCAAACCGCTAAAGGGACGATTGCAATGCTCTGGCGTCTTCGCACAGGAAGCTATCGCCTGATCTGCGATATCCGAGACAACGACAGGGTTATTCTGGTTATTCGAATCTCTCACCGAAAGGACATATACCGCACAAAAACTGAAAAATCGGAGCTCCGCTCCCACTAATGTTACGTTCCTTTTTGGCGTGGCTGGCGGGATGCTCGCCTGTTGTCTGAAGCGATGGTCAGCCGGGTGTCCTGTCAATCCCTGAAGGATGCTGTCAGCGCAGCGAGAAGCATCTCAGTACCGATCATCGTCTACCCGGCCAACGATCGGTTTGTATTGGTGCAATACCCGTCTAACCGTTTATCATGAACTCCGGGAGGAGAATGCATCCGGTCGGAAACACGGTTTCTGTAGATTTGATAAAGCGGCTGGGACAAGCGATGACCGGCTGCTTATCAGCCTGCTTGGATGGGGCAGATACCCCCCCAAGGTTACCATTGACACAGGGTCTGGCACTGTGTGATGATAATCGAAAATCCAGGCAGAGAGACGGCCCTGGCTCAGGTTGTTGACCGGTTAATTTACGTCAAAAGGGCATTGCACCAATGCAGAATTTACGGGACAGATCACCGCTGCCAGAGGAGGGTCCCGTTTTTGATGCGCCCTGGCAGGCAAAGGCTTTTGCCCTGGTCATCGGTCTCCACCAATCGGGGCTTTTTGCATGGAAAGAATGGGCCGAATTGTTTTCAAAAAACAGTCGTGAATTTGAACGGGATCAGGAAGTGACCAATAACCATGACTACTACCTCATCTGGCTGAACACGCTGGAAGACATGCTGGAGAAAAAGAAATCCCTGCATGCCAGTGAAGAAAACCATCCCTCCCCAGTTTCTCCCGGGAATCCATCATGTCTGCATACATCGTCGTCGAAGTAACCGTCAAAGACCCTGAAAAATTCCAGGACTACCGGGTGATGGTGCCGCCCACTCTGGAGGTTTACGGAGGGAAGTTCCTGGTCCGGGGCGGTCATACCGAACGGTTGGAAGGCGACCGTTTGCCTGCCCGGTTCGTGGTTATCGAATTTGAAAATGCTGAACGTGCGAAAGCGTGGCTGAACTCGGACGAATATCGGGATGCCCGGGCCCTGCGGCACGCCGCGGCAGAAACCAACATGTTCGTCGTCGAGGGTGTTTGACATGTGCCATCACGGTTTTGACAGGGGACAGCCGGGCCGTGTCTAGTCATCGGGAGTTTATCCGGGGAATTCCCAAAGCCGAGCTGCATCTGCATATTGAAGGTTCCCTGGAACCGGAATTGATGTTCACCCTTGGGAAACGGAACCGGATTCGCCTTCCGTATGATTCCGTGGAGGCGGTGCGTCAGGCCTATCGGTTCGTTGACCTGCAGTCTTTTCTTGACATTTATTACAATGGGGCCGCGGTCCTGGTCACCGAGCAGGATTTTTACGATCTTACCTGGGCATACCTGGAAAAATGCCAGGAACAAAACATTCGTCATACGGAAATATTCTTCGATCCGCAAACCCACACGGACCGCGGAATTTCATTCGGTACCGTTGTGAACGGTATTCACGGAGCACTGGAAGACGGCAAGAACCATCTTGACATCAGTTCAGAGCTGATCCTGTGCTTTCTTCGACACTTGAGTGCCGAAGCCGCCATGGCCACCCTGGACAGAGCGCTGCCCTTTCAGGATCACATCATCGCGGTCGGACTGGATTCATCGGAACTGGGTCACCCACCGGAAAAATTTGCTTCGGTGTTTGACCGCGCACGGGCCGAAGGTTTTCTCACCGTGGCCCATGCGGGTGAAGAAGGCCCGCCGGCGTATATCTGGGGCGCCCTGGACTGCCTCCATGTTTCCCGGATTGACCATGGCATACGCTGTGAAGAAGACGACCGTTTAATGAAACGGCTGGTCAATGACCAAATCCCTCTCACGGTCTGCCCATTGTCCAACACGGCGTTAAAGGTTTTCGGGAACATGCGTGAACACAACCTCAAGCGCCTGATGGATGCCGGGGTCTGTACGACGGTGAACTCCGATGACCCGGCTTATTTCGGAGGCTACCTGAATGAAAATCTCCATGCCATTACCGAGGCGTTTGCATTGAGTCAAAGTGAGATTGCCGGACTCATGAAGAACGCATTCAATGCCTCCTTTCTGACCGCCTCGAAGAAACAGTCTTTTCTGAATGAAGTGGCGGAATTTGAAAACGCAGCGGGCGGCGACCACTGAGTCCTGGATGGGGTGGCCACCGAGGCCCTGCTGTCTGTGCGTCCCCGGCCTCCCTGTGAAAGACCCGGTGAACCCGACGAGGAGGATGCATGCCCTGGAATGAACCAAATCGTGAGTTCACCTTCGTCTTCGACCTTGCCGGCGTGCTGGTTGAATGGAACACCATGGCGGTATACGACGGCCTGTTTCGAGAATCGGGGAAGGATCAATCCGAATTTTTCTCGAATATCCTTGGCGACCGTGTCCAAAATGCGATCAGCACCGGGGAACCCATGGGTCCCCTGCTCGATACACTGGCCCGAAACCACCCCGATTGGGCAGATGAAATTCATGCCTGGTCGGCCCGCTGGGATGAAATGCTGGTCGGCTCCATTGACGGGTCGGTGTCTGCCGTCGGTGAACTCCGGGAACGCGGTTACCGGATTTTCATTCTCGGCAACTGGAGCCGGGATCAATTTGAAAGGGCAAGGGAGCGATTCGGTTTCCTCACTCAATTTGACGATGTCCTGCTGTCCGGGGATTGCGGATACCTGAAGCCGGACCCACGCATCTTTGAACTGGCGGAAAGGCGGTTTGGCCTGCAGCCCGAAAAAACCGTGTTTATTGATGACCGCACCGACAACGTCCAGGCCGCCATATCAAGAAACTGGAACGGGATCGTTTTTGAAAACCCCCGCCAACTCTACCTGACCCTGATGGAGTACCGGTTTCTATAGCCCGAATTTCCGGGCGGGGGGATTCCCCATCCCCCGATCAGCCCGGCTATCCTGGACAATCAGGATTCGCAGCGACCCTTTTTGCCGGAAGGGCTTTATTCGGTTCCTGCCCATTCACTTGATAGTGTTTGGAAAGGCATCCACATATCCGAATAACCCTGCACTGCCGCCTGTATGAAGAAACACCAGATTCTGCCCTTTTGTGTATTCACCCCGGTGAATCAGGTCGATCAATCCAGCCAGTCCTTTCCCGGAATAGACCGGGTCCATGAGAATGGCTTCCTGTTGCGCCATCAGGGTCACCGCATCAACCATGCTTTTCGTGGGCAATCCATAGCCGTCCCCGACATACTCACAGTTTGCAATCACCTTGTCCCGGGCGACACAGCCGGGTATCCCCATATGATCCGCTGTGGCACAGGCCAGCTGGTATACCTTGTCTTCCTGCTGGGCTTTCGGTGCACGCACTCCGATCCCGAGCAGCGGGATTTGCGAATTCGTCGCCTCCAGGCCAACCACCAGACCGGCCTGGGTGCCCGCACTGCCGGTGGCCGTCACGAAGTGGTCGATTCGCAAGCCGATATCGTTTGCCTGGGTGAGGGTTTCGATCGCGCAGTTGACGTATCCCAGCGCCCCAATGGCATTGGAACCACCTCCGGGGATGATATAGGGGGTCCTGCCCTGGGAGCGGAGCTTTTCCGCTTTCTCTTCCATGGCACCGTCCATGTCGGTATCCCTGGGAAAGTGCGTGACCTCGGCACCAAACAGCCTGTCGAGAAAAACATTGCCGGACTCCATGTAATCCCGGTCTGTATAGCCGGTCCGGTTTTCCAGGAGAATCGAACAACCCATCCCCGTTTTGGCGGCTGCGGCAGCTGTCTGACGGGCATGGTTCGACTGCACCGCACCGTGGGTAATGACAACATCCGCCTTGTTTTCAACTGCATCCGCCATCAGAAACTCCAGCTTCCGGGTCTTGTTTCCACCCGTACCCAGACCGGTACAATCGTCCCGTTTGATATAGATATCGGGACCGCCCAGGGTCCGGCTCAGATTGGGAAGATACTCCAGCGGTGTGGGCAAATGGGCAAGACTTATTCTTGGGAATCGGGATAGATGCATCGCTTTTCTCGGTAATTGGAGGGTTAGTTTAAATCAGAAATTTCCTGTTCAAGGATGGTGGCGATTGTATTACATTGCTCCTGCGTCAGGGACAGCGGAATGCGCAGATCGCAGGTTGTCTGCAGGATTTCGGTGGTCCGGGGCAATAACTGGGGCTCCAGGTACTGCCAGTGATGGTACTGGCTGGTATACCCCTGGGGTTCGGGCCGTCCGAACCATTTGATGGCGACCCCCCTTTTTGTACACCGGTCCGATAACCGGGTCATCTGTTCGCTGGTCAGGCCCTGGATATGGAACTGGATGGAACTGGCAACAAAGGATTCCCCGGCCTCTCGGGCCGGCACTTCCACCCTGTCCAGGGCATTCAACCGCTGTTCCAGCCAACCGTAGATCCGGTTCCAGCACTCCCCGCGACTGGCCATTTCCCTCAGTTGTGGCCGCAATATACAAGCCGACAGGTTGGACATGCGCAGGCTCATGTTCGGTATCTGCTTTTTCCACCGTTCGAAGACCCTGGCAGGGGGAGCACACCGGTGCTGGGCGTACAGCATATAGCTGCCTGAATACAGGATGGCCTTGGCCGCCATGTCTTCATCGTCGGTGACCAGAATACCGCCTTCACCGGAATTGATGTGCTTGAAGGTCTGGGTGCTGAAACAGCCCACTGCCCCGTACCGCCCGGTGAACGTATCCTGCCATTTTGCACCCATGGTGTGGGCACAGTCTTCCACCAGCGTAAGCCCCAGTTCGTCGCAAATACCAGCGATTTCGTTCATGTCGGCAATATGCCCGCGCATATGGGTCAGCAGTAATACTTTCGCTTGGCTGAGCCGCGTCTTGCGGCGTAAATCATCCAGGTTAATCCGGTAGTCCCGGTCGATCTCCACCAGTACCGACTTTGCCCCCGCGTGCTCAATAGCCCCCGGCACCGGTGCCAGGTTAAAGGCATTGACCAGCACAGGGTCCCCGGGCCGAACCTCTGCAATTTTCAGTCCCAGAAAAATCGCACTGCCGCCGGAATTTACGCCAATGGCAAATCGGGAACCGAGGTATTCGGCGAATTCTTCTTCAAGGAGCGTGGCATGGGGCACCGTCCCCGCATATTCACCGTACCGATGGAGACGGCCGGTCTTCATCAGTGCGATGGCCTGGTCAATGGATTCCCGGGGCAGACTCCCGGGGTCGCTTAAGTCAATATCCAGGGTGGGCTGTTTTTTCATTGGGATCATTTACTGCCGAAGCAACCGAAATTCGCCCGTGTATTCTACTCGACACCCCAAGCCGTGTGGGCAGGGCATTGATGGCGATGGGAGATTGTACGGGAAGCCGGTCCAGGCCGGACACCTATTGTTCCCGGTCCTCCTGTCTTTTTGCATACATCACCGTCCGTTTTGCCAGGATTTCCGTTGAATCGATGAATGGAACGGATACCTGGCCAGGAGAGAGGACTAAGGGAACTTCTGTACAACCCGCAACAAGGGCGTCGCAGCCCTGCTGTACCAGTTGATTGGCCAGAGACAGCATCGCTTCCCGAACCCCCTGGTCCACCCCGGCAGACTTGATCTGATAGACCAGTTCCATAAACTCCCGTTGCCGATGGACCGGTAACACCTTTTGCTGAATCTTTCTCTCCTCCAGAGCCTTGCGATACAGGCCGGCCTCCAGACACCCGTCTACCGCAAGCAGGCCAACCTGACGGACTCCCGGATAACACTCCCTGATGTGGAGGCAGGTTTCTTCGATGATGCTGATAAACGGGATGCTGACCGCAGACATGATGAATTCCTGGAAGGCATGGGCGGTATTGCATGGCATTACCAGAAATTCCACCCCGGCTTTTTCGAGGCGAACCGCGCTACAAGCCAATGCTTCGGCCGGGGAAGGGCCCGTTCCGGCAATAGCATGGTTCCGGTTCGGTACCTTGGGGTTATTGTCGATGAGAATGTGGAGATGTTCCTGGTCAGACTTTGCATCGGTGTTACGGAGAACCCGCTCGAAAAAATCGACGGTGGCCTCCGGTCCAAGACCCCCGATCACTCCGACTACCCTTTCCCCTGAATGTACAGTTTCTGTCATTGGTTTATTAGGACAATTCTCGGGCACACTATGAGCAAGACAAAATCTGGATACTTTCGAGAAAGCATGTCATGGCGAACATGTTGTCATCTTCTCCGGTTTCCGAGCATCCCTGAGATCATGAAGCAGTCGGAATGTGGCTTCCTCGATTCTACCGGCACGCGCAATCGGATAAGAGGAATTCGGCCATACAACGCCCTTATATACCACCACCAATAGTTCATTGAAGGTTTCCAATAGTAACTTTATCCCGTTTGGAGTAACTCCGTACTCTTTCAGGATTCGTTCTGCGGTCCAACTCGTATCATGGTGAGCAATACGTTTGTTACGGAAGCCCCTAATGCTGTCGATCAGGCATGTGTGTGGCGACATCGCACACTCTATCCGTTTCGCGGTGTTATCGTATCCACCATTCTTTAGTAATTTCGTCAGCTTGTTGAAACCCGGTTTTTTGTTGCCACGCTCAAAAAGGCATGCAATGTCAATAAACATGACCTTGAAATGTGCGTTGCACACTGAATTGGAAAAAGTCGGAGTACTTCCCCTGCAACTCTGCCGAATAATATTCATACCCCTTGTCCTTGCCCGCGAGCGTATACCAAACCTCGTAACCCCCCTGTGCTGAATTCATTGTCTCAGCGAGTCTGTGAATTAGCTCTCTGATTTCGGTAGCCGCAGCCTTCGTTGATGACATTCTCGATTTTACGATGATAATATGAGACATGCCGATATTATAGAAGAGATTCACTGCCGTTCGTCCTTCGCCGGACGACCTTTTCGGGATCATAGTTTGGGGCAAACCTTTGCTTCCTTGATGA
This sequence comes from Candidatus Poriferihabitaceae bacterium, assembly GCA_965214055.1. Classification (GTDB taxonomy): domain Bacteria; phylum Pseudomonadota; class Gammaproteobacteria; order Arenicellales; family Poriferihabitantaceae; genus WTGA01. The sequence goes on along the minus strand of OZ243931.1, from coordinate 1,552,077 downwards.
GCCTCCAATCGGAAGTGAGTGTCGATTGTGTAGACGGAAGCGGATATAGAAAAATTGTATCCTGAGCGCAAAGCTGGTTCACGATGAGGGGATGTCGATACACGGAAACGTTATCAATATGGAACAGAAAACAAAGCTGCTTTTTGATTTCATTGGGACGTCCGATCCAACAATGACAGGCTGCATTGATGTGTGGGGTGTGAAAACCACGCGCCGAAGGGCATCGCTATCGCACTTCCTGACCGCTCAAACCGTCGGGCGGTGAAAGCCGTTATGCATCCGGCACTTAGCCCGAGCGGTGCTTGAGTGACAGCCAATGGCATTTCTTTTCCCAGAAAACACATCTAAATTTTTCTTGTTCCCGTGATGCTACCGTCTGACGCGAGTTTCAGCGGTTTTCAAATTTCTCAGAAAAAGGGGTGTCGGCTCTCTTGCGAAACAAAATGCAATGTTATAACATTGCTTTCATGCCCCGCAAGATGAGACAAGCGATGACCGAGCCGTCAACCCGACCCCGGCCCTGCACCGATCCGGATTGCCGCCGGCAGCACTCGACGTGCGAACGGGTCGCGCTGGCAATATCGATTTGCGAGGAACGCGGCGTACAGATGACGGAGCTGCGGAGGCGTGTCCTGGAGCTACTGTGGGCGAGCGGTGGGCCGACGAGCGCCTACCAGTTGATCGATGCGCTCAAGCTCAGGGATTCGCGTCCGGTCGGACCGCCGACCGTGTACCGGGCGCTTCACTTCCTGATGGGGCAGGGCCTCGTCTCCAGGATCGAAAGCCTGAACGCCTACGTCCCGTGCGTCCATCCCGAGCGTGACCACGATTGCCTTTTCTTCATTTGCAGCGGCTGCCGGGTATCGGTCGAGCTTGAGGATCCACAGATCGGAGGACGGCTTGCCGAGGATGCCGCCGTCCTCGGGTTCGTCGCGACACGCCGAATGGTCGAGGTCCAGGGCATGTGCGCGCGATGCGCAGAAGCCGGCGCGGCGTAGACGGAGATGAGGAGGTCCACCCATGGAGAGCCGATATCCAGATGGACCGTCGTGGCTACGTGAGCGCCGCTCGACAGGGGGCACCAGCATGAGGAAGCGGCGCACCCCGTCGATCCGACTGCTGCCGCTCGGCGCCGGCCCGCGGCTGGCCGGTGCGACCCTGATCGTTGCCGCGCTCTGGGGCGCATTCTTCTGGGCGACGTCCATGCCGGGGGTGCCATGACCTACGCCCTCAAATTTCAGGACCTGAGCCTCGGCTACGACCGGCAACCGGCCGTGCATCGCCTGCAGGGCGAGATCGCCGAGGGCAGCCTGACCGCCATCGTCGGACCCAACGGGGCCGGCAAGTCCACGGTGTTGAAGGGGGTGACCGGCTCACTCCGCCCGCTCGAAGGCCGGATCGCGTTCGGCGGGCTCACGCGCAGCGAGATCGCCTACCTGCCGCAGCAATCGGATGTCGACCGATCTTTCCCGATCGCGGTCGCCGACCTCGTGGCAATGGGCCTCTGGCGAGAGATTGGCGGCTTTGCGGGCTTGCGGGCTGTTCACCGCGCCCGCGTCGCCGAAGCGATTTCCGCGGTCGGCCTCGAAGGGTTCGAGAAGCGGCCGATCGGGTCGCTGTCGGGCGGGCAGATACAGCGAGCGCTCTTTGCCCGCCTGCTGCTGCAGGACGCAGGGCTCGTCCTGCTTGACGAGCCCTTTACGGCAATCGACGCGAGAACGGTGTCGGACCTGATCGGCGTGGTGCGGCGCTGGCATGGCGAAGGCCGCACGGTGCTCGCCGTCCTGCACGACGTCGACACGGTGCGGGCTCACTTCCCCCGCACGCTGATGCTGGCGCGCGAACTCGTTGCCCATGGGCCCACGGCGCAGGTGCTGACGGCCGAAAACCAGTTCCGTGCGCGCCAGATGTGCGAAGCCTGCGCCGGCCCGCCGCACATATGCGGGCGAAGCGCGGCGTGATGTGGGAGCTCCTCGTCCAGCCCTTCGCCGATTTCGGCTTCATGCGGCGCGCACTGATGGGCTGCATTGCGATCTCGGTCGGCGCGCCACCGGTCGGGGTATTCCTGATCCTGCGCCGCATGAGCCTGACGGGCGACGCGATGGCCCATGCGATCCTGCCGGGTGCAGCCGCCGGCTATCTCGTCGCGGGCCTTTCGCTCGGGGCGATGACCGTCGGCGGGCTGATCGCAGGCATGGCCGTGGCGCTGCTTGCAGGCTTCGTGACCCGCGTCACGGCGCTACGCGAGGATGCGAGCTTGGCGGCCTTTTACCTGATCTCACTGGCGGTAGGCGTGCTGATCGTGTCCACCCGGGGTAGCAATGTCGACCTGATGCACGTGCTCTTCGGCACCGTGCTCGCGCTCGACGACGCCGCTCTGACTCTGCTCTGTTCCGTCGCGAGCGTTTCGGTCTTCGCGCTCGCCGCCCTGTTCCGGCCGCTCGTGCTCGAATGCGCGGACCCGCAGTTCCTGCGCTCGGTGAGCGGGCTCAGCGCCATGACGCATTTCACGTTTCTTGCCCTCGTCGTGCTGAACCTCGTGGCCGGTTTTCACGCGCTCGGCACGCTGATGGCGGTCGGCATCATGATCCTTCCCGCCGCCGCCGCGCAATTCTGGGCAGTCGGCATCGGCGCACTGATCGCCGCGGCAATCTCGGTTGCGATGCTCTCGAGCCTTAGCGGCCTTCTTCTCTCCTACCACTTCAGCCTGCCGTCCGGGCCGGCGATCATTCTTGTCGCAGGTCTCGCCTACGCGCTGTCGGTGATCTTCGGACCGGTGGGCGGTCTTGCCACGCGGGCCGTCCCGCGCCGCTATCTCGAAACCTGAATCTCGAAACCTGAGAGGAATTTCTATGCTCGCCCGCAGAACGCTTCTGATATCCGCCACCGCCCTCTTCGCCCTGTCGCTCGCTGCTCCGGTCATCGCACAGCCCGACAAACCGATGCCGGTGGTCGCTACCTTCTCGATCCTCGGTGACATGGTCAAGCGCATCGGTGGAGAGCATGTCGCCGTCACGACGCTCGTCGGCCCCGACGGGGATACGCATGTCTACCAGCCGACTCCTGCCGATGCGCGGGCCGTCGCTGAAGCGACGATCCTTGTCGTCAACGGGCTGCAGTTCGAGGGCTGGCTGGACCGTCTGATCGACGCTTCGAACTTCCGCGGCATCCAGGTGGTGGCGACCGAAGGGATCGAGCCGATCGCGTTCGACGACGGGCACGATGACAAGGAGCATGCCGAGGCAGGCCACGACCACCATGACCATGGCGCTTTCGACCCGCACGCCTGGCAGAGCCTCGGCAATGCCGTAGCCTATGTCGACAACATTACTGCCGCTCTGGCTCAGGCCGATCCGGGGAATGCCGACGCGTACCATCGGAATCGCGAGGCCTATGTGGACCAGCTTGAGACCCTCGACTCGGAAATCCGCGAGATCGTTGACAGGCTTTCCACGAGCGAACGGACCGTCGTCACCTCGCACGATGCGTTCCAGTATTTCGGTCGCGACTACGGGCTGACTTTCATCGCGCCGCAGGGGCTCAGCACCGAATCGGAGGCGTCCGCAAAGGATGTCGCCCGCCTCATCCAGCAGATACGCGAACAGGGAATTCGAGCCGTCTTCATCGAGAACGTCGCGGACCCCCGTCTCCTGAAGCGAATCGCCGACGAGACGGGAGCGACCATCGGCGGCACGCTCTATCCCGGTGCGCTTTCCGGCCCGGACGGTCCGGCACCGACCTACCTCGACATGATGCGACACAACGCGACGACACTCGCGCAGGCGCTGACTTCGTAAGGCTCGACGCAAAGCGTTCGAAAGCCGGGACGCCGGAATTCCGGGAACGAGAGGGACAGGTCGGTACACCGCGCAAGAGGTCGTGTCCCGAACAGCGCTTTCCACCAGCATATGCGAACTGAGTAGAGGCGCCTGAGTGCAACTGAACGACTACTTTGAATGGAATACTCAAAAACCATGAATCAGATCCCCGTTACCGTTCTAACCGGCTATCTCGGTGCCGGCAAGACAACGCTATTGAATCGCATCCTGACCGAAGAGCACGGCAAGAAATACGCCGTGGTTGTCAACGAGTTCGGCGAAATCGGCATCGATAACGACCTCGTGGTCAACGCTGACGAGGAAGTGTTCGAGATGAACAACGGTTGCATCTGCTGCACCGTACGCGGGGATCTGATCCGCATCCTTGGGGGGTTGATGAAACGGCAAGGCAGCTTCGATGGAATCCTCATCAGTGCCGGTGAACCACATCACCGAGATTCTTCACGACCGACGGTCAATCACCGACAACACCGCTCTGCGCCTTGGGCGTTTCTTCCGCACCTCGGGGGGGTTCTGGCTCAACCTCCAGAAGCTCTACGAGTTGCGGCTTGCCGAACAGAAACACAGACGATGATCGCCTGGCTGCCGACACTCACTGGTCGATGATATTGTCTGATGCTCGACATGGAACCAAGCAGATGACAAAAATGGTCGGACAAGAGTTAGAGCACAGCCAACAGTACGACTCTATCAGATTCAGCGGAGATGCTTCCCTTGGCAAAAGGTAACGACGGAAATTACCTACAGCATTGCGTTGAAGTCGAGGCAGCGGTACGTCTTGCACAGGCCAGTCCCGACGGCAGGCTCCACATCGCACTGACGCATGGCATGGAACCGTTCGAGCAGATCAGCGAACCCAACGGCAATGCCTACCATATTCTCCACGTTGCATTGCGCGAGGCTGCTGGCGAACCCAAATATAATGAACGGGAGATTGTGAAGGCGTACCGAGCGTCATGGATGTCGCAGGCGTACCAGCCCGACATTACGAATCTGTTCGATGAGTTGAGGATGGAAAAACACTACCCCAACTCCGCAGAACTGTTGCGGATGGTCATTGGAACAGACCAGTTGTCCGGCGGTATCACAGAAAAGGACGAAACCAAGCACAAGGAACTTGCGAAGGTATGGGCCGATTCGGAAATCGTTGTCATCCGATCATCATGGCGTACACAACTGGGTCGGGCAGGCGCGTTGGACTGCCCGGACCATCTGGATGTGCCCTGGCTATTTTCTATGGACCCGATGACCTATACGGAAAACAACGACAACGATGATGCGAATCTACATCTCTCAGATTTAGACCTGCTGACACATGCGCTTGAACGATATGTCAGTAGCGGACAACCCGGCATTGCATCACTGTTTGTATACAGCGTAGGGAGTCAGAACAAGAACAAACAACATCAATTCTGGGCATTCATGGACGAACTCGCTCGACGCCTGGGCGTTCGTACCGATTCCTATAGCCTTGCTCATCGAGGTGGAAACCTCAACTTGGCTGGCTTGTTGCTATCGGACAAGAAACTGGCCGAGGAGTTCGACCCCCCTAAGATTAAACCGGGCCGAAAAAAGCGGAACAGTTATCCCAGTGCCAGTACGTAAGATATGCGCAGAGACCGCGGGTCGGAGATGCCGTTGAATAAAGTTACGAACATGAACGCTGCGGGTACGTGGAGTCCTTGGAGGACGTTCCCCGATCCGAGGGAACAGGCGTATTTGTATGCTCCGTTTGGTCCGGGTGTGTATGAATTGCGCAATTCACAGACGGGGGAGTTGGTGCTGTTCGGTCGTGGCCAGAACCTGGCCTACAGGATGACTTCCCTTTTGCCTAAACCGTACGGAGCAGGAACCCGGAACAACGCTGACAAGCGAAAGTTTGTCCTTGAGCACTTGGCCAACATTGAATACCGAACCATAGCGTGTACCTCCTATACACAGGCAAAGGAAAAAGAGCGTGAATTGCGCACCACCAACGACTATATCTTCCCAACGTAAGAGAAGGAATTTTTCGGAGGTAGGCAGAATTTTCTCTAGCCATGCGGTTAGCGTGTCCTGACACAGGGGCTTTCTCTTCTGCTGTCATTCGGATATAAAGACAACATCGAAAGCATGATGAGGTATCGACTATGGCCGTGTTGACCATGAACATATCCGCCGAAGTCCATCGTGCCTTGTGTATTCGGGCGACCCTTCGCGGTCGCAGCACCGAGGCGGAGGTACGCGCCATCCTGGAGGAAACGGTTCTGCCGGAAGGACGGGTCGGCTTGGGGTCGCTGCTGACCAACGTCGGCCGGTGCGCCGGGTTGACGGAGGAGGAATCCGCAACCTTTGCACAACGGGACACGACTCCGGCCCGGCCGGTCGACCTCGAATGATTCGGTAGATACCAATGTGGTGTCGGAGCCGTTGTGCAGGGTTCCGCAACCGCATGTCGTCGACTGGCTGTACACACAGGCACTGGAGAAGCTGTATCTTTCCGCGATTACTGCCACCGAGCTTCGGCTCGCGGTCCAGGCACTGCCCAATAGCCAACCGTAGCAGCCACGCCCTGATGGTGGTGATGCAGAACACAGCGCCATTCGATATGGCTGGGCTCTACGCCGATACTATGAATTTTACAGTATAATCGCTGACCCGGTTTTGACCCTTTTCATGACATCCCCCATGGAGAAATTTGATGACGCCAACCAGCAATAATTCATTTGACAGCTATACAACGCTTGAAGTCAACGGAAAATCCTACGACTTCTACAGCCTGAAGGCGGAGAAGATAGCCAGCCTTGCTGACATCAGTCGCCTGCCAAATTCAATCAAGGTGTTGCTGGAAAACCTGTTGCGCCATGAGGATGGGGTGGCCTGCACGGCCGAGGATATTGCCGCCCTGGCCAAAAGTGGTGAAGGCCCGACCAGTCAGGAAATTGCCTACCATCCGGCGCGTGTCCTGATGCAGGACTTTACCGGTGTGCCGGCGCTGGTGGATCTTGCAGCCATGCGCGATGCGCTGGTCAAGGCAGGCGTCGACCCGGAAAAAATCAATCCGCTGTCCCCCGTGGATCTGGTGATTGATCACTCTGTCGTGATTGATCAGTTCGCAACCCATTCTGCCTTCGACGCAAACGTCCGGTTTGAAATGGAGCGCAATGCCGAACGGTACGAATTCCTGAAATGGGGACAGGGAGCATTTGACAATTTCAACCTGGTCCCGCCTGGCACGGGGATCTGCCACCAGGTCAACCTGGAATATCTGGCAAAAGGGGTCCGGAGCGACTGCATAGATGGCAGACAGATCGCCTATCCCGATACGCTGGTCGGAACAGACAGCCATACGACCATGGTCAATGGTCTGGGCGTGCTCGGCTGGGGGGTGGGCGGCATTGAGGCGGAAGCGGCCATGCTGGGACAACCGATTCCCATGCTGATCCCGGAAGTCGTGGGCTTTGAGTTGACCGGCAGACTGGGGGAAGGCATTACCGCCACTGATCTGGTACTGCGCATTGTGCAAATGCTCAGGGAAAAGGGAGTCGTAGGCAAGTTTGTTGAATTTTACGGCAATGCACTGGATCATCTTCCCCTGGCGGACCGGGCCACCATCGCAAATATGGCTCCGGAATACGGTGCCACCTGCGGGTTTTTCTCCATTGACCAGAAAACCCTGGATTACCTGAAACTGAGTGGTCGGGACCACGATACGGTTGCCCTGGTGGAAAGCTACAGCAAGGCCCAGGGAATGTGGCGGGACAGCGCCGGACCCGACCCGATCTTTTCTTCCGTACTGCACCTGGACATCGGCGAAGTGCAACCGAACCTTTCCGGACCCAAACGGCCCCAGGACCGTGTTGCCCTGCCCGACCTGCCCGCTGCCATGGAGGATTTTGTCAAACAGGACGGGAAGGAAAGTGAGCTCGAAACCTCTTTTGACAGTGTCGACGGATTCGACATGCACCACGGCGATGTGGTGGTGGCTGCAATCACGTCCTGCACCAATACGTCCAACCCGGCGGTCATGATCGGTGCCGGCCTGGTTGCCAAAAAGGCCGTGGAACGGGGTCTTTCCCGTAAGCCCTGGGTGAAATCCTCGCTGGCACCCGGTTCCAAGGTCGTCACCGAATACCTGGAAAAAGCCGGGCTGCAGCCCTATCTGGACGAGTTGGGGTTCAACACCGTGGGGTATGGCTGTACCACCTGTATCGGCAATTCCGGACCATTGCCCGAAGCGGTTCACAACACGGTGAACAACAACGACATGGTCGTCACCGCGGTACTCTCCGGCAACCGGAACTTTGAAGGCCGGATACACCCCCTGGTCAAGGCAAACTGGCTGGCTTCTCCCCCCCTGGTCGTGGCATACGCCCTGGCCGGCAGTACCCGGATCAATCTGGCTTCAGACCCCATTGGCCAGGACAGGGAAGGCAGGGATGTCACCCTTGCGGATATCTGGCCGGGCAACGACGAAATCGCCGCTGAAGTCGCCCGGATCGACGAATCGATGTTCACCGAAAAATATGCGGATGTATTTGCCGGGGATGACTCATGGCAGGCGGTCCCCACCGCACAGGGGAATACCTTTGCATTCTCGGAAAACTCCACCTATATCCAGCTTCCGCCATTTTTCGATGCCCAATACTCCGGCGGCAAGAATCAAAACATCCAGGGGGCCAGAATCCTTGCGCTGTTGGGAGATTCTGTCACGACGGACCATATCTCGCCGGCCAGTTCCATTGCGGCGAACAGCCCCGCAGCCAACTATCTCACTGACCGCGACGTACAGGGAAAGGATTTCAACTCCTATGGATCACGCCGTGGCAACCATGAAGTCATGATGCGGGGCACGTTCGGAAATATCCGAATCAAAAATGAACTCGTCCCGGGGACCGAAGGCGGGTACACCTGCCGACCCGGGAACAAGACGCCGATTTCCATTTACGATGCGGCGATGCAGTATCTGGAAGAAGGGACTCCCACCGTGGTCATCGGCGGCAAGGAATACGGCACCGGCTCCAGCCGGGACTGGGCCGCGAAGGGAACGCTGTTGCTGGGCGTCAAGGCAGTCATTGTTGAAAGCTTTGAACGGATCCATCGTTCCAATCTGGTGGGGATGGGGGTATTGCCATTGCAGTTCATGCCCGGCGAAACTCGAAAAACCCGCCATTTCTCCGGCAGCGATACCATCGATATCCTGGGTCTGGATGGGGAAATAAAACCCAAACAGGTGTTTGAGGCTCGAATCCACCGCCTGGATGGCTCGGTGGATTCCCTGCAGCTCCAGTCAAGAATTGACACGGCGGTGGAAGTACAGTACTACCTGAGCGGCGGGGTATTGCAATTCGTACTGAACCGGATCAAGGGTGAGCAGACGGGTTGAATGCTGTTTTGTACCGCCGCCTGCGGCACCGGTATCCTCCCCGGGGCGGAGAATCTTTCGGTCTCCGTCAACCGGAACACAACAGGAAAAGAGCCAGAACCGGAGTCGCCCCTGCCTTCACGCCATGCCAGTTCCACGGGTGGTTGTAGAGGATGTTTCCTGCCGTGACCGACCGGTAATCATGGTGTCCTCCGTAGCGCCACCGGGCAGTCCCTGAAATCAGGAAATACATTTCATCCGGCGGATGGTTGTGCTCGGGATAGACCTGGTGCGAATCCACATACATCAGACCGGCCACCACCTCTTCGAGTTCAAACATTGAACCCAACTCCATAATGGCCACCTCCTGCCCCTGGTCAATGGTCCGGGGAGAATGTTTCCAGGGCAGAAAATGGGCAAATTCACGGAATTCCCTTGCCAGCTTCATATCCTTGACCTCCTGTACATGGGCCAGGGCCGGAAGCGGATTGGGCCGGAAATCCAGTGGCCGGGCATCCTCAAGGCGACGCAACAGGCACTGTACCATCTCACTTTGCCTGGGCTCCTGTGCGCAAAGTGCCATGGCCCGGGCACACGCACTGAACCAGAAATGCGTCTGGCCGGTGACGGCTACCTGGTCAAAATCCATGTTGTCCGCCGGTCAGGAAACCCCGGGGCCAGTCAAACTGTACTCGACTGCGAAAATCAGACAACCCGTTTCGGTTCGGCTGTTATGTGTCGTTCCCGGTTCGAATAACACCACATCACCCGGGCCCAACACCGTGCCATCGGGTTCAACCAAGTCCCCTTCAATGATGATGTATTCTTCCCTGCGGTCGTGGGTGTGCCATTCCGTCTCTGCACCGGGGTCCATACGCATGATGTAGGAACCCTGACCACTGGCATGGTCAAAACTCAGCTTCAACAGGCTTATATCTGTCCGTTCCGGTTCCCATTCATAGACACCAAAAGAAGTATGGGCCGTCCTGACAACTTTTCGGCCATCGGTTCGTTCACTCATTTTTTTACCTCGATTAATACGGGTTCTTCTCTTTATTCATCCGCTCCCGCCGCCGATTGATTTTCGCGGTCGAGTTTATCGAGATCATACCGGGCCCGGGCTTCCACGTATTCATTCGCTTGTGGCGAATTATACTCGGCAACCGGTGTTCCGATCACTCCTGCTGAAATATTCGGGCCCTGTTCCTCCGGCAACACCGCTTCCGAGGTACACATACGATAAACCGTAAAACCCAGTATCAATCCGAAGAAGCCGCCGACACCAAGAAAAAAGAACGATATTCCAAGCTGCCCCATCAGAAAAGAAACAAAGAGGGGGCCGGTACTCAGGCCAATTCCCGCCACCATCACCATGCTGCCGCTTGCGGCGACGATCTGTTCGGGGTCCAACCGGTCATTGGCATACGCAATGGACAGGGAATACATGGGCATCGCTGCCCCGCCCAGCAACACGATTGACGCAAAATACAGCACACTTCCTTGGTCCAGATACAAAGGCAGTATGCTCCCAATCATCGCGATCACACACAATCCCGCTATAATGACACGCCGATTGATCCGGTCCGCCAGCCACCCCACCGGCCACTGGGTGATCAGGCTGCCGAGGAGAAAACTGGCCATAAACAGGGACACCAGTTCCACACTTTCCAGGGACTGGATCGCGTAGACTGAACCCAGGCCAAAAATGGTGCCATGTGCCATTCCAGTCAGGCAGTTGCTGATCACCGCCAGCGGAGACGCCCGGTAGAGTTCACGCAATGACATCGTGGTGGCAGCCCCAAATGCAGGAGCCGGCCGGGCGGTCAGCAGGATCGGAATCAGGCCGATGGAAACGATAATGGAAACCAGCACAAACAGGTCGGCCTGCATGGGATTTCCCAGATTCAACAGAAACTGCCCCCCACCCAGTCCCAGCGTTGTAATCACCATGTATACGGAAAGCACCTGCCCCCGGGTTTCGTTGCTGGCCCGGTCATTCAACCAGCTTTCTGCCACAACGAATAATCCGGCATAGCTCAAGCCCGTGACCAGCCGCATCAATGCCCAGCTTACCGCGCTGACATGAATACCGTGAACCAGGACTGAAATCGAAGCCAACGACGCCAGCGCAGCAAATACCCGGATATGCCCGACGCGTTGCACCAGTCTGGGTGCCAGTACGGAACCCAGAAAAATGCCGACAAAGTACCCCGACATCACGATACCCGTTACAAAAGTCGGAAAACCTTCCAGCGTCGCCCGCAGTCCAAGCAGGGTTCCCTGCAAACCATTGCCCAGCATCATGAAACCAACACCAAACAACAATGCCCAGGAGGCACGCAATTCACTCCACATTCAACTGTCCGCTATTTTTCGATGGATATTTCCGGTTAAAGGGGGGCCGATTCTATCGACAATTCAAGTTGTGCACCATTGATTTGTGGTATCCGGATCGACAGCCAATACCAAAGCGAAACTTCATCACGGTTCCACCAATCCGTTCTGGTATCCCGCCTCCGCAACCTGCCGGAGTCCGGCCAAAATAGATTGCTTCACCAACTCCGGGGATTTCCATGATCGGAACACAAACGAAGATGTTCGTTGAAGACAGGCCCAGTGCATACCGGTTCATCCCCGAAAAACCCAGGGTGACAAGTCTCATTTCACTGCATTGCCATATCATCCACTCCCACACACCGATATAATCAACTCAAGGGGTGAACCATCACCCTGTACATTCCGCAAACTTTTATTACAGAGAAATATCATGTCACTTCGAATCAATGATCAGGCACCGGACTTTACGGCCAATACGACTGACGGGGAAATCAATTTCCACGAATGGCTGGGTGACGGTTGGGGAATCCTGTTTTCACATCCCAAGGATTTTACTCCCGTATGTACAACGGAACTCGGCTATGTTGCAAAACTCAAACCGGAATTTGAAAAACGAAACTGCAAGGTCATCGGCTTGAGTATCGATGCGGTGGAAGATCATTCCTCATGGGCCAGCGATATCGAGGAAACCCAGGGGCATGCCGTGAATTTTCCAATGATCGGTGATACCAACCTGGCCGTTGCAAAGCTCTACAACATGTTTCCTGCAGACGAACAGGGTACTGCCGAAGGCCGTACCGCCATGACCAACGCCACGGTGCGAACCGTCTACGTCATTGGGCCGGACAAGAATATCAAACTCATGATGACCTATCCCATGACGACTGGCCGCAATTTTGATGAAATCCTGCGTGTGATTGATTCCATGCAATTGACCGCCCGGCACAAGGTTGCAACCCCGGTAAACTGGAAACAGGGGGACGATGTCATCATCGTGCCCGCAGTCAGCAACGATGAAGCGAAGGCAAAATACCCGGATGGCTGGAAAACGCTCAAACCCTATTTGCGCGTAGTCAAGCAACCGTCCCAGTAAAACACACCGCTACGAAAAACAGCACTTTCCAGGTGCTGTTTTTCGTGCCATATCCCAGCATTCCCAGCATTGTGCCCCGACCATGGCAGGTCACCGGGAGGGGTTGCGGGGGCAGGTTTACCCCGGAGTGCTCCGCCACTTGATGGAACAACCCATGCTCGGGACCTGTTCAGGAGGCCCCTGCCCTGTCCGGGAAATCTGCTGCATGGCCTCGTACAACTCCCTGCGTGCGCCGGGCGGGGCCGCCTGCATTCTGCTTTCGTCCAGGCGACCACGATATTGAAGCTTCAGGTCGGCATTGAATCCAAAAAAATCCGGAGTACACACGGCCCCGTACTTTTTGGCAACTTCCTGGGTACTGTCCATCAGATAGGGAAATGGAAAGTGATTGCGTTGTGCAACCGCCTTCATGTTTTCAAATGAATCTTCGGGATAATCTTCGGGGTCGTTTGACATAATGGCAACACTGCCGATGCCGACCCCCTGGAGTTCTGCGGTATCCCTGACGATACGGTCGAGGACCGATTTTACATACGGGCAATGGTTGCAGATAAACATCACAAGCAATCCATGGCCTCCGGTGCAATCCTGCAACGTCCAGTTTCTGCCGTCTGTGCCCGGAAGATCGAAATCCGTGGCGGGCAGGCCAAATTCACAGACCGGGGGTTGCAGGGAAACCATGTTTATGCCTTCAATACTGTTGGTCGCAAATGGGCGTTGTTTATACCATGAATGATTACATCGGAATTGTGGTATCCGCGACCTTATTTTATACCTGTCCTCAAGGTCCCGGTCAACACGGCAATGCTATCCGAAACCGGGTAAAACCCCCGGTCATTGATAACCGGTTCCGGGTTTCCGTTATCCTGCGCCCCGGGTAGTGATATATTTCGGATAAATTTTCAGAATAGTTTGATCCGGCATGAATTTCCGTACGATGACCCCGCGCACAGGCGCTGAAGTACTGGATATCGATGTCCGTGCGCTCGGGCCCGCATCCTTCCAGCAGCTCAGGGAGGCCCTGGCCCGTTACAAGGTCCTGTATATCCAGAACCAGCATCTGGATACAGAACAGCTTTGTGCCTTCAGCCGGGGCTTCGGACCACTGGTCCAGGTTCCGTTCATTCAGCCCATGAAAGAGAATGCCCATGTCATCGCGGTTTTGAAAGAGGCCGATGAAACCGACCGGGGGGTTTTCGGCGGGAACTGGCATTCCGACTTCAGTTTTCTTCCGCAACCCCCCATGGCTTCCATACTGTATTCCATCGAAGTGCCGGAAGTGGGGGGAGATACGGTTTGGACAAACATGGCTGCCGCCTATGCAGCCCTGCCCAAAGCAACCAAGCGGTTTCTCAAAGGCAGAAAAGTCATTCATACGGGCAAACCCTACGGCATTGCCCATGCCCCGGCCCAAGAAACCCGGTGCAACGGTTCCATCAAAATGGAGCGGAACAACCCGGCTGCAGACAAAGAGACGGTTCACCCTGCAGTTTGCAGGCATCCGGATACCGGGGAACCCATGCTGTTTGTCAGCCCGACCTACACAACGCGGTTCAGCGACTTGAACGAAGCGCAAAGCGAACCCATTCTGGAAGAAATCTATTCGCATTCCACCCAACCGGAATTCACATGCCGCTACCGCTGGCAGTCAGACACCATTGCCTTGTGGGACAATCGCGCCACCATGCACTGTGCCATAAACGACTACGATGGCTATCGACGACTGTTGTGGAGAACCACCATCGCCGGGCACACACCCCTGGCGTACTGATCATGGATCGATACCGGGAATATACCGCTGCATACCGCCAGGTCATTGACCTGGATTTCTGGCGCAACCCTGAAGGGGTGAAGGTTCCGGACGATGACCTGAATTTTCTTCTTGTCCCCGATATTGTCATCTCAGCCGCCTGCCTGGATATGGCCAGGCAGGTGCACGACTACCAGAAATGTCATGAAAACACGCCGGAACAAATCACCAGAGCACTCATGGTCACCATGGGAGGGCTGTTGCCCAGTGTGTTGCTGTACGACCACCTGGTGGAAGGGCGCTACCATGAAATCCCAAAAATAGAATTTGGCACCATCGGAATTTCCCTGTACAAGGGGCCGGGAGAGCGGTACGAAAACCCGCTGGTTCAACATGGGATTTCTATCCCTGTCAGCGGTGAAACCGTGTTGGTCATTGATGATCTTGCGGATGAAGGCGGGACCCTGCAGTTTCTCTCCCGATATATTCTTGACAGTGGCGCACATCGGGTCCTGAACCTGGCCATGTATATGAAACCGAAGGCCATGGAAGTCTGCGGTGCGGATTTTTACTTCGGTGAAACCCCCCAGAATACCTGGATAATCACCCCCCGGGAACGGATTGAAACCCTGATGAAGCGGGTTCCGGTCTGGAAAGAGCGCGGCGCATCCCTGGAAGAATGCCATCGACGCCTGGTTGATCTGATCGGATACCGGAAACCGGAGGTAGACTACTACCTGCAACGGGCATACTGCGGATTCAGGTAGCGAACCGGGCACCCCGATGCCCGTCCCGGTGTATCCGGTGGCTCAATACCCGACCACCATGCCATCCTTTCGGTGATCGGACCCGCCGATGTATCCCCCATCGGTTTTCAGGATGAGCTGCGCACCCCCCATGGAGTATTTCTGTTCATCATCATGGTCCACCACCCGGTGTCCACGCTTTTTCAGCCCGTCCCGGACGCTGTCGTCAAAACCTCCTTCCAGCAAGATCCGTTTGTCCTCATCAATCTGCCATCGTGGCGCATCACTGGCGGCCTGGGGATTCATGCCATAATCACAAATACGAATCACCATTTGTGCATGGCCCTGGGTCTGCATGTGCCCGCCCATGACTCCAAAACTCATGACCGGGGCGCCCCCCTTGGTGAGGAAAGCGGGGATGATGGTATGGAAAGGCCGCTTGCCACCCCCGACCTGGTTGGGATGCCCCGCTTCAAGGGTAAACCCTGCCCCCCGGTTTTGCAGGCTGATTCCCGTTCCGGGGATGACAATGCCGGAACCGAAGCCGGCGTAGTTGCTCTGGATATAGGAGACCATCATCCCGCTTTCGTCTGCGGTGGTCAGATAGACGGTGCCGCTTTTCTTCGGTACACCATATTCCGGGGCCCCGGCTTTCTTCGGGTCGATGCACTGCGCACGGGTCCTCAGGTATGCCGGGTCGAGCAACTGATCCGGGTGAATGTCCATATAGCGGGAATCTGCAATGTACCGGTGCATATCGGCAAACGCCAGCTTCATGGCTTCAATCTGGCAGTGCACGGCATCCAGGGAGTCCATGTCATGTCGCCCGATATCCAGGTGTTCAAGAATACCCAGCATGATCAGCGCACCCAGGCCCTGCCCGTTCGGAGGAATCTCATGGAGTTCATGGCCATGATAGGACTGGGACACCAGATCAACCCATTCACACCGGTGGGACTCCAGGTCATTCCGGGAAAGTCTGGCCCCATCGCGCCTGGCGGCGGCCACTATTTTCCCGGCAATTTCACCGGAATAAAAATCGGTACCGTGACTGGCGGCAATTTTCTCCAGCGTCCGCGCCTGTTCGGGGAGTTTGAATGTATCGCCCGCGGCGGGTGCTTTTCCATCCGCCAGGAAAACCCCGAAACCCTCGAAATCTGCAAATTCTTCGACTGACATCGCCCACAACCGGGCCGTGATGGGGGAGACCATGAACCCGCTTTCGGCGTAATGGATGGCAGATTCGAACAATTTCCCGAACGGGAGCTTTCCGAATCGGCGGGACAACTCGGCCCAGCCACTCACGGCACCCGGCACGGTGACGCTGTCCCATCCCTGTGTCGGCATTTCATCCCGACCGGAAAAATCATCCGGGGAAATCCCGGACGGGCTGCATCCCGAGGCATTCAACCCATGCAGTCGCGTGCCATCCCACAGGATACAAAACGCATCGCTGCCAATGCCGTTCATGGTGGGTTCCACCACTGTCAGGGTAATCGCCGTCGCGAGCGCGGCATCCACCGCATTGCCGCCTTGCTTCAGGGCCTGCAGCCCCGCCTGCGCGGCCAGCGGCTGGGAGGTGGCAACCAGGTTCTTTGCCATGACTGGCATGCGTTGGGACGGATACGGAAACCGGGACTGTAAATCGGTCATGGGTACCTCATTGGACTTGACGTTCGCGATAGATGGCCATGAGGCAGTATAGGGTAACGGAAACCAGTACGACAGCAGACCCCCACAATGTATAGCTGCCCGGGACCTCATTGACCCCAACCCATACCCATATGGGATTGAGGATGGATTCACTGAGTGCGAACAGGGCCACCTCTGCGGCGGGGATATACCTGGAGCCAATCGTCAGGAAAATAAATCCCAGGCCAAACTGGAAACTGCCGAGCCCGATACAAATGATCAGGTCCCTGGTGGAAATCTCAAAACTGGAAATCATGACCGCTGCAATACAGAACGTGACCATGCCGGAAAGTCCGGTGGCGGGAACCATGTCGACCGTACGATTGTTCCGGAGAATAAGCAGGTAAAACCCGAATGTAATGACCATGAATACCGCCAGGATATTTCCCAGCAGCCCGCCGGTGATCAGTCCATCCAGAAACATCAACCCGATCCCGAAAAAAGCAAGCAGCATCGCCATTAAACCTGAAAAGGAAATCCTTTCCTTCAGGAAAATCCACCCCAGAAGAGCCGTCACCAGGGGGGCCGAACCAATAATGAAGACCACATTGGCCACCGTGGTATTGAGCAGGGCAAAAATATAACAGGCCGATCCGAGACCCAGAAGCACCGCTGCCGCCGCGCCCTGTTTTCCAATGGCCCGGTATGCAGCAAGGGTTTTCCGGCCATACTGGTAGTAGACCAATCCCAGCACCGTACAAAAAAATGTCAGGGAACGAAAGAAAATGATTTGCCAGCCATCCGCATGGTCCATGACCCGGATAAGAATACCGGATGTGCTCAGAAAAGCACCGCCACAAAGGACAATCAGTACGCCGAAAAGATATCGGTTTCGCATCGCATTGAATCCGGGGCAGGCGGGTGGGTTATTCGGCCAGCAGGCTCTCACCCACGGTCAGACGGCTTTTGCGCCTCCTTTCAATGGGAACAACCAGCAAAGACATCATGGGAGGAACGATAAGCAGGGTAAGGATGGCAGACAGGCTGAGACCACCGACCACGACGGATCCCAGCCCGCGATACAGTTCAGACCCCGCCCCGGGGAAGAGAACCAGGGGCAGCATGCCACATACACTGGTCAGTGTGGACATGAATATGGGTCGTATCCGGTTGTGTGTTGCGGTCATGATCGCTTCTTCTGCAGGCAGCTGTTCTTCCCGGATAAGATGCAGGGCCTGGTGCACGAGAAGGATCGCATTGTTGACAACGATGCCGATCAGGATGACGAAACCCAGCATGGTCAACATATCCAGCGGCTGAAACGAATACAGGTTGAGAACAGCGAGGCCACCAAAACCTCCGGCTGCAGCGACGGGCACAGACAGCATGATGATCAGGGGGTAAATGAAACTCTCGAACAACACGGCCATGACCAGAAAGACGATGACAATGGCGAGCATCATGTTGATGGCCATGGCATTTCGGGTTTCAATGAGCTTGTCCGCCGTACCGGAAATATTGAGTTGGACCCCCTCGGGCAGGCCCTCGTTTTTCAGGGATTCAATCACTTCCCGCTGAAGCACATCAATGACCGTTTCGAGTGCCTGTGTTTGATTGGGCCTGATTTCCAGGGTAATCGTCCGGAATCGTTCGCGATGCCGGATTTCCGTGGGCCCTGCGGTCAGGTCGGTGTCCGCGAGGGACATGACCGGGACCACCTGCCCGGACGGTGTCACAACAGGAAGGCTGCCAATACCCTGGGTCTCACTCACACTGTCGTACTTGCCCTTGAGCACAACATCCATCAACTTGCCGTCAATGGTGGACTGCGTCGCCCGCAGACCATCGTTGAAGGTATCGATGGTCAACGCCAGGTCCCGGGCAGTAATCCCGCTGTCGCTGATTTTCAGGCGGTCGGGAATGACCCGAACTTCGGGAGCCCCCAGTTCAAGGCCGGGCACAGGGCGCCATTCGTGACCATCCTGCCGGGGAAACAACCCGATAATCTTGCCGAAAGCCCGGTTCGATGTTTCCAGGATGCTGTCCATGTCCGGGCCGGATACATCCAGATCAATTTTTCGTCCTCCCCCGATTCCGCGTCCAAAAATCGACGGTTGACTGATAAAACCAAACGTTCCCGGCTCCCTGAAAACCGGCTCCTGGAGTATGGGCCGCAATTCACCCACCCGGCCGGGGTCCACCGCAATGGCACCCAGAAATGTCCGGGCCCGGGTTGCCACGTAAAAAAACCGTTCGATCTTTGGTGGCCCTGCGGGTTCGGATTCGGGTCCGGTTTCACTGGCCCAGAGCGGCCGGATTTCATTTTCAATTCCCAATGCGATCCCTGTGGTGGTTTCCAGGTTATATCCAGGAGGCGGAATAACGATGCCGAACAGTAAATTCCGATTCCCCTCCGGCAGGTATTCCAGCTTGGGCAACAGGGTGTAGGCGCTGTAACTGGCGACCAGGGTGATCAGGGCGGTCACCAGAAATGCCTTGCCCCGACTGCGGACCACACTGGCCACAAAAACAGTGATTGCCGAGACCAGCCGGCCGGCAAACCAGTCGAAAAACGGCAACCGGACCCGGGTGACAGCCTGCCCCGGTTCGTTCGCCGCCGTATTTTCGGACAGTAATTTCCGTGACAATGCCGGAATCACCGTGATCGAAACAACCAGGGACAACAGTACCGACACCGAGATTGCAACGGCAATGTCCCGGAATAACTGTCCAGCCTCGAGTTCCATGATCAGGATCGGAATGAACACCAGGACGGTGGTCAGGGCAGACACCAGGACGGCCCCCCACACCTGCTTGGCACCATGATAGGCCGCCTTGAGATTGGAGTAGCCCGATTCCTTCAGCCGGAATATGTTCTCCAGCACAACAATCGCCGCATCCACCACCATTCCGACCGCGAATGCGAGTCCTGCCAGAGAAATGACATTGATGGACCGGCCAAGTACGGCCATGGCGACAAATGCACCGATAACCGAAACAGGAATGGCCAAAGTAATGATGATGGTTGCGCGCAATGACCGCAGGAACAGCAACAGGACCAGGGCGGCCAACGTCCCTCCGACCCAGATATTCTGCTGTACCAGGTCAATGGATGAATTGATGTAAACGGTTTCATCATACACCTGGCGAAGAGTCAGTCCGGCGTCCGGAATGGTGGAAACATTGAGTTCGTCAATGGCTTCACGCAAACCGGCCATGGTTTCAATGACGTTGGCTCCGGTCTGCCGTTCGGCGCTCAATGCCATGGCCGGTTTGCCCAGAAGCCGAATGGACGATGTGGGTTCCCTGAAACCGAAAGACACCTCCGCAACATCTGCAATCGTGACCCGTTCCAGTGTGCCATTGTTCTCCACGCTGTGTATCAGGACCTCCTCGATCACCGACAGGGTGTTGAGTTCTCCTTCCGTCCGCACCACATACCGGCGCTTGCCTTCATCGATACTCCCGGCTCCGAGAGAAATATTGGCATTTTGCAATGCCTGGGTCAGGTTATTGACGGTAATCCGGTACCTGGCGAGCAACCGGGGGTCTACCGTGACATGAATTTCCCGTTCACTTCCACCATAAACATTGATCCGGCCGATACCGGGCACTCTCTCCAGCCGCTCTTTGACAATATCGTTAATGAAATCGCCGTATTCATGGATGTTCCGGTTATTGCTGTCTGCCCGGTTGACAATCATCCAGGCAATGGCATTGTCTTCACTTCCCGAGGTATCCAGAATAGGCTGGTCGATTTCATCCGGATAATCCGGGACACGGTCCAAGCGGTTGGCCACAAGCAGCAGGGCATGGTCCATATTGGTGCCAATCCGGAATTCCAGGGTGATGCGTCCACGGCCATGCTGAGCGCTGCTGGTAATGGACACCAGGCCTTCAATGCCCGCAAACTGCTCTTCCTGCTGGTTAATGATTTCCCGTTCGATTTCTGCAGGTGCCGCTCCAAACCATTCTGTGGTCACCGTAATCACCGGCCGGTTCACATCGGGAGTGAGCTGAATGGGAATCCTCGACAAGGCAACCGTACCAAACAGGACGACCAGCAATATCGCCGCAATGACCGCAATGGGCCTGTCTATGGCGAGTTTTATGATATTCACTGTTTTTCAGAGACCTGTACGACTTGTCCGGGTGCCAGGCGTTCATTGCCCCGGACCACGACCAGGTCACCGGGCTCCAGTCCGTCCATGATCTCCAGCCGGTCCCGTACGGCCTCTCCAACCTGCACCTGGCGAAGTTCAGCCATGTTGTCCCGGACCAGGTAAACAAAGTCTTTCTGACCCCTGCGCATCAAGCCATCCTTGTGCACACTGCGGATTGTCCGGGCTGCCGAAGCGGGGATAAAAACCGTGGCGCTCTGCTCACTGGCCAGGCGGCCCGAATCGTCACGCAATATCGTCTCAAAACGCACCCTGCGCGTGCGTGTTCTGGGGTTTTCTTCCGGGATGATTGCACGGAGTCGCGCCCGATGACGGGTATTGTTTTCGAAAAGCAGGTCCACCACCAAATTTTTCGAGAGCCCGGCCAGCAATCCAGCCGGGACGTCCGCTTCCACTTCAAGCTGTTTGTCCGAAATAACCTGGAATACCGATTGGCCCTGCTGCAGATAATTCCCCACTTCCGTCAGTTTCGCCGTAATGGTGCCATGGAAAGGCGCACGGATATCCGCATAGCTCAACTCAAGGTCGGCAATGTCCAGGGAATTCCGGCTACTGCTGATATTCGCTTTCGCTTCATTGACCCGGGCATAAGCGATATTCTGTCCCTGGCGGGCATCTTCATAGTTTGCCTTGCTGACCGCTGCCGAACCCTGCAGCTCTTCCAGTCGTTTGACCTCCTGGGACGCGAGAGCCAGTTGTGCCCTGGCGGTCCTGAGACGGCTCTGGGCTTCCTCCAGGTGGGATTTCGCCTGCTGACTTTGCAGGGTCAGGGCGGCGGTATCAATCTTCACGAGCACCTGGCCCCTGGAGACCACATCCCCCACCTGTACCAGCACTTCGGAAACCGCGCCGCGGATCCGGGAAGCTACATTTCCCGACTGTTTTGCCACCAGTCTCCCGAGCACCGGAACCGTCCGGGTATACTGCTGTTCCACCACTTTATCCACAACCACCAGTGCGGCGGGCTGAGCCTGGACACCGGCCAGCGGGACCAGGAGAACCATCAGGATACTCCACCTGATTTGCCTCAAAACCGCATTGCTGAAATGGAAGGACATAGCGGAGTATTATCGCTTAAAACCAATAACTGTGATACCTTGGGAGCCCGGTATTCATTCGGTTTCAGTCTCCCGTACTACCTTGTCCCCAGGGACAAATCGTATTGACTGCTGCCTATGCGAACCGTTCCGGAATTGACCACCACAGTCCAATGAAACAACCATACGAAGTTGAATTTATCGAACACCAGACCGGTCTCGACCCCACCCACTCGGTAATCTGGTTACATGGGCTGGGTGCGGATGGACACGATTTTGAACCCATTGTCCCGGAACTGGGGCTGGCACAGGGCGAGGCCGTCCGGTTTATTTTCCCCCATGCCCCAATGAGGCCGATTACCGTAAACGGCGGCATGGTCATGAGAGGCTGGTACGATATCGCGGATTTGCCACTGGACCCGAAAACCGCCTTCCATGAGGACCGGGCGGGACTGGAAGAATCCGCGCAGCGGGTCCGGGACCTCGTTGAACAGGAAAGACGGCGGGGAATCCCCCCGGAAAATGTCTTTCTGGCGGGGTTTTCCCAGGGAGGTGCCGTCGCATTGTTTCTGGGACTTCGATTCGAGGAAAAGCTGGCTGGAATTGTCGCCTTGTCCACGTACCTCCCTGCACACTCCTGTGCTGAAACGGAGTTTTCCGCTACAAGCCGGGCCACCCCGGTTTTCATGGGCCATGGCACCGGGGACCCCTTGATTCCGGTCCACCTGGGCAGACGCGGCGCAGAAATACTCAGCGGATTGGGCTATGCGGTGCAATGGCACAGTTACCCCATGCCCCATTCCGTGCACCCCCGGGAAATTCTCGATATCGCCGGATTTTTCAAGGCCAACATGTCGAGTGCAGGTTAACCGCATCCGCACCGGCTCTTCAGTTTTTCATAAAAGGGCAGATGGTATTCAAGCAGCTCCCACAGCCGCGGTGACTTCCCCGCGGCCTCTTCAAATCGCTGGTTGACCGTCTGCTCATCTTCCGGGGCCTGCTGCCGGATTCCCGTGCTCGCCATGACATCACGATGCCATCCGGAAACCGGCCTCCAGTCTGCCGGGATAGATGCTTCCTCCCATTCAAAGGCCTCCGGTTTCGCATCCAGCCCGAGGTAGGACCAAACCCGGGTTACGGCCTGAACCGGGTCCTGCTGGACCCTTTCCGCTTCGAGGACAAACGGGGGGCGCCGGGAATTTTCCTTCAGCCACCGGTACAGAATCCACTGCGCTTCCAGGCCCACTTCATTCCGGGTAATCCCCGGGTCCAGCTTGTAATGGGACAAGATGGATTTGCGCGGGTTGCGGATCAGGACCACGTGGTCCATTCGGTTTGCAAGATACGGATACTTGAAGATTTCCGGGAGCACATAGTAGCTCATGTCCTTGAAAAAGACCCTGCCGTATTTTGCTTTTTCCTCGAGCTCACGGACAATGCCCCGGAAGGTGGTGGGGTTTCCGGTATCCAGGTCCGAATGCGGCAGCTTTCTTTTTCCCAGTCCCACATAGTAATAGTATATGAAGGGTTCATGGAAACAGGACAGGTCCCCGCGTTCCCGCATGACCCGCTCAATGGCCGTGGACATGGACCGGGGATGAACCCACAGGGCGGCAATGGAAAACGGGCCATTCCCTTTCATTTCGGATTCATCGAGCGAATGATTGAAGGGTAGTACATGGACAGCGTCATGGTCCGGAAAATCATAAGGCAGACCAGTGCGAGAAACAATCCGTGGTTGCCCCAAAAGATCTGGAACAAATAGGCGGTGCCGATGTAACCGGCCATGGATACAAGCATTGCATTGCGCATCTCCCGGGCACGGCCTGTCCCGACGAACAGGCCATCGAGCTGAAAACTGCTGAAAGAAACGATGGGTGAGAGGATCATCCAGATCAGGTATTCACTGGCGGTCTGGACCACTATCTCGGTATCGGTAAACCATCCGATAATGGTGTCCCCCGCGACAAAATACGCGATACTGATTACAATGGTCGTCAGTCCGGACCACAAGGTGGTCAGAAAGACGGCTCGCTTGAACCGGGCGGCGTTGCCGGCACCGTATGCACTCCCACCCAGCGCCTCCACCGCATGGGCAAACCCATCCAGGCCATACGCCATGACCGTCTGCAGATGCAAAAGCACGGCATTGGCGGCGAGAATCAGCTCACCGTGCCTTGCGCTTTGTGCGGTAAAGAATGCGAAGGAAAAAACCACGCACAGAGTCCGGATAAAGAGGTTGCCGTTGGTTTGCATCATGCCCTTGAGTGCATGGAACTCGAACAGCTGTTTCCAGTCTGTTTCGCTGATCGCTTTTATCAGGGTTTTTCGAAGCAACAGGAATCCAACCCCCGCGGCGGTGTATTCTGCAATGAGTGTTGCCCAGGCAACGCCTGGCACACCAAGCTGCAAAACGGGGACAAACAGGAGGTCCAGGGCAATATTGGTCAGGTTCAGAACCAGCTGGAGGACCAGGGCGAGTTTTGTGTTGTGCAGGCCAACAAAAACCCCCGTGAAGACATAAATGCAAAAGGTGGCGGGGGCACTCCAGACGCGAATGAGGCAATAGTCCCCGGCCAGCGTTTCCACATTTTCACTGCTGTCGATGTAAAAGAGCACAAAATCAATCAGCGGCTTGCGCAGGGCAATGACCAGCAACCCCAGTACCATACCGAGCAGGAGGAATCGAAGCACGGCTTCGAAAATCGCAGGCTCGTCATTCGCACCAAATGCCCGGGCAACAAACCCGGTGATCCCCATTTTCAGAAACCCAAATCCCCAGTACAGGAAGCTGAAGACCAGGGCACCAATGGCAACGGCCCCGATATGGTGAATCTCCGGCAAATGCCCGACCACGGCGGTATCCACTGCACCCACCAAAGGCACTGAAATATTGGAAATGATCATGGGCCCGGCCAGCATCCACACCTGCCTGTGGGTGATCGGTGAGGTATCAGTCGCCATATGGTCCTTTGGTATTTGACAAATTCTGGAATCGTGCAGGAGTCTGGACCATCCCCGCTGTCCACCTGCCACTGCACATGCGTTTCACATACGTCGGTTCATCCAGGAAACTGAAGCCGGACGGCCATATTCGAAAGGGGCCTCTCAGATTGCTGAAAATTGCCCTGGGAAATGCCTTGTTCAGCACCACCCGCTTTCAAGGATACCAGAGTCTTTCCCTGCATGCGTCCACCGTTTTCCGGCCAATTTGTGATGCATATCCTGCATGCTCCATCCGTTATTGATGAATGCAAAAAATCGGAGACGAACTGGAACCGATCGCGACCTGAGCGCATTCATGCCCCGATTTGCAATCAACCACCGGCCCTGAAAATGGGACAGGAATCACTGTCGCACTTACCCCCGGCTGAATCATGGCAATGGTGCAGAGCCTGCAGTGCTGGGCCGTACCCGGCCACTTACTCCCTGCGCCCGGGCAACATGCCGGGGTGCAGGGCATAGACCATCAGGACCGTGGAGACCAGGCACATGAGTACAAACACCAGGCAAATATCATCCATGCCAAGTCCTGTATCCAGGAGGATGCCGACCAGCACCGGGCCCAGCGCGGTGGCGAACACACCCAGGGAACCCACCATGGACTTGATGGCACCCAGGTGCCGGGTACCATAGAGTTCCGTCAACAGTGCCGGGGTGCCGGTGTAATACAGGCCTGTTGTAACCCCCATCAGCAACATATACGGCAACACCCAGTACGGGGATTCACCGTAAATCAATGACACAAAAGCCACCGCCAATGGCAACATGTACAATGGCATGACCCGCACCGCCGTCAACCTGTCCACCAGCGGTCCAACCGCAAAGGATGTGATCACGGTTGCAACCGCATAGACACCGTAATTTCCCGTCACCCAGGTTCCGGACCAGCCCTTGGCCTGTGCCAGATTCAGGTGATGGAAAAACATGGCGGTCAGAATCAGGGACGAACTGAGTGTGCCGAACATAATCAACCAGAATCTCCATTCCCACAGCACCTGTTTTCGGGTCTTGTGGGCCTGATCACCGGGCTCTTTTGACCGGTCGGCCCTGGAATCCATTTCAGCCAGATATTCCTGATGCCGCTTCCCATGGCCTGCGAGCAGTAACAACAGTCCGGGCAACAGCAGTAATGTAGCCAGGGCGACCACCATATAGCTTTGCCGCCAGCCAAACAGGGCGATTGTGGTGACCACCAGGACCGGCAACACGCCTTCGCCAAGGGAAAAACCCATTGATGACAGGGCAATGGCCTTCCCCCGGTCGGGGCCAAAATAACGCGCCATGGACGTTACGCTCGTATGACTGCTCAACCCCTGCCCGAAATGACGCAACAGAAATATCGCACCGATCACCCCCACCACAGAATCGGCAAAACCCATGGCAAGGCACGCTGCAGCCATGCCGAGCACGACAAAAACAGTATAGATTCTCAGGTCGATGGAATCGATCAGTTTTCCTGACCACAGCAGGAGCAGTGAACTGCTCAGCGTCCCAATCATGTAATATGAACCCCACTGAGTATGGCTCAGGCTGAATGCAGCCTGTATTTCCGGGCCAAACACGCCGATCAGGTAAGTTTGGCCTCCACTGGAAACAAATGCCATGAGAAAACCAAAACCGAGAAACCCGGGATTGGAGCGAATAAACGGGAATACGCTGGCCAGACCGCCGTTCTGCATGAATTCAGTTTATCCCCTGATTACGGTTGAACGGCATCCATCACATCCTGGGCGGATGCAATGGACGGGAAATCCGGATCTGCTAGACGGATTTTCCGATCCGAATGGTTTCATTCACCAGCAAATCAAAATCCTCGTACCGACTGCGATGATTGGCGATAGCCACCCGAATGCAATAGGTTTCATCCAGCGTTGTGAAGGAAGGTGCAGCAATCCCGTTTTCCTGGAGTTCAGCAAGTATCCTGCGGTTGACCCGGTTCAGTGACTGCAGATCCATTCCCCCTGGATTGAAGCGATAACAGACGATGTCCAGCCCAATGGGGGCAACGAGTTCAAGGTCGCTGCTGGATTCGATCAGCCTGCCCAGGTACTGTGCCTGTTCCACATTGCGGGAGATCATTCGACCGAGGCGCCGGCTGCCGTGTTCCTTCATTGTCATCCAGACTTTCAACGCCCGGAAACCCCGGCTCAGCTGCAGGCCATATTCAGAATACCAGTGCCCACCGCTGGCCATCCCCCCTCCATCCTGTTCAAGGTAGGCCGGAACCAGGGAGAAAGACTCGCGATGAAAGGATTCCTCTTTGACCAGTACGCAGGCCGCTTCGAAGGGAATATGCAACCATTTGTGCAGGTCCAGGGCAATGGAATCGGCACGTTCAATGCCTTGGAGCCTGGGCTTCACCTGGTCCGACAACATGGCAATCCCACCGATGGCACCATCGATATGGAACCAGAGTCGATGTTTTTCACAGATGTCGGCAATCCCGTTCAGATCATCGATAGCGCCGGTATTGACCGTTCCGGAACTGGCAATCACACAAATCCCCTGGCACCCGTTTTCCCTGTCCGCCTCGATGGCGACCTGCAGCTGTTCCAGGTCCATGGTGTAATCCTCCCGGACCGGTATCTTCCTTAAATTGTCACTGCCCAACCCCAGCTGTTCGACTCCCTTCTGGTTGCAGCTGTGGGCTTCGGTGGACGCATAGACGATGAGCCTTTTCCGGTCTGGGGGGATACCCTCTTTCCGTATATCCCAATCCACCATGGAATTCCTGGCCACCGTAAGGCCCACAATATTGGCCATGGAACCACCACTGACGAGCAGACCGCTGGCCCCTTCCGGAAACCCCATCACCTCCTTCATCCAGTTGACGACCTGCTGTTCCACCATGATCGCCGCATGGTGGCCGCCTCCCAGGTTGGAATTCATGGTTGCGGCCATAAAATCCGCCAGGGCGCCCATGATGGTCCCGTTTCCCATATACCAGCCCCAGAACCTCGGGTGGGGGCACCCCAGGCTATAGGGGAATATGTGGTCCTGAAATTCCTGGTACACCCGGGATGGGTCACTGGGTTCTTCCGGGATACCGGCATGGAATGTTTTGGCCACATTGTCCGGGACCCGCTGCCACACGGGACGCTCACCCGCAGACTTCAGATAATCAATGGAATCATCCACCATTTGATGGGCAAGGATGCGCATGTCGTCCCAGTTCTCGGGATCCAGGGTTTCGTATTTTTCGTTTTCAGCCATGATCTTGCTCCCCCCGTACCAGTCTGAAGTGCGACACCCGGCGACGGCGAAACAATCAGCCCTTCGGGGTGCCCATTCGTCCACAAATGGCATCAATCTCAACTCCGGGAGATACTGACAGAGTCCATCCTCCACCGCAAGGGCCAGAGTTTTCCAATGGAAAATAAGCCTCAAGCCGCTCGTTCACGGTGAGGATAACCGGGTTGATGGAACCCACAGAAAATCCATCCCGTCCCGGGACCCTGCCTACGGAGAATTCGACGGTGTGTCCGAGTTGTCGATCACGTCGGCTTCTATTTCCGCTGCGGACCGGATTCCCTCGTCCACATTGACCAGGGAAAGCAGCAGGCCGCCTGCAACAAACAGGAAAACCAGGACCAGAATGCTGTCTCTTTCGTCCATCCCCGTGAAAACCATGGGAACCGCAACCATCAGCAACGGCCCGAGGATGCTGGAGAATTTACCGACCATGTTGTAAAAACCAAAAAATTCCGTGGTCTTGGATCGGGGTATCAACCGTGCAAACAGGGAACGGCTCAAACTCTGAACACCACCCTGAACCAGACCAATGGCAATGGCCAGCATATAAAAGTCCGCACCGCTGTCGAGCCAGCGCCATGCATAGAACACCACGAGAACATAGACAACGAGTCCGATCAGGATACCCGCCTTGGGGCCGATCCGCTTTCCCAGCCATCCGAAAAACAGGGCGGCGGGGAACGCAACGAATTGCGTGAGCAGGAGCGCGGTAATCAGGCTTTGTGAAGGCAACCCCAGGATCCGGTCCGCAAAAAACACGGCCATTCTGATGATCGTTCCCACCCCATCGATATAGAAATAGTATCCGGCCAGGAACAACAGCACGACTCTCAGTTTCCTGATCTCCGCGCAGGTCCTGGCCAACTCCCGAAATCCTGCCCGGATCGCTTCCCCGGCACCCAGAGTTTTTTGGGCGGTTTCGTCGACCCCGACCAGCAGGGGGACCGTAAACACGGCCCACCACACGCCTACGCTGACAAATGCCCAGGACAGCGCCGAACCCACAGAGGAGAAACCAAAATTTTCCGGCATGGTGACCATCAGGACGTTAATCAAAAACAGCAATCCGCCGCCGATATACCCGAGGGCGTACCCATACCCGGAAACAATGTCCAGGTCTTCAGGAGGGGACACCTCAACAATCAGTGCATCATAAAAAATATTTGAGCCGGCGAACCCGATTTGACCCAGACCATAAATCAACAGCGCCACCCACCACATGCCCGCACCCACCCAGGCCAACCCGACGCTCATGAGTATACCGAGCATGGCAAACGTGGCCAGAAACCTTTTCCGCTTTCCGCCGTAGTCGGCAATGGCGCCCAGCAGCGGGGCGGCAAGGGCAATCAGTAAACTGCTGGCGGCAAGGGTGATGTTGAACCAGAACTGGGAATCCCGGGTTGACAGGTCTTCACTCAGCGTACTGTAGAAAATGGGGAAAAACCCGGCTATGATGGTCGTGGCAAAAGCCGAATTGGCCCAGTCATACAGTGCCCAGGAGACCACTTTCCTGTCCATTAAAATTCTTTTCATTGCACCATTATCCGACAATTTCCGGCTATCCACCAGACAAGGCCCGCATTGGGAGAAGGATCCGGGATGGATACAATGGAAGAACACCGGAGAAACAGGGTCCCTGTCCGGTATCCGGACACCGGGCGGGGCCTTTGCAGCCCGCCTATATCACCTCTTCAATCACCGGGTTGGTGAGTGAACCAATCCCCTCGATTTCTATGGTGATGGAGTCACCGTGTTTCATGTATACCGGTGGTGTTCGGGCAAATCCCACGCCGTGGGGGGTTCCGGTGAGAATCACCGTGCCGGGGGCCAGTATGGTACTGCTGCTTAAAAATTCAATGAGTTCCGGGACATCAAAGATCATGTCATCGGTATTCCAGTCCTGCATGGTTTCACCATTGAGGATACTTCGAATCGGAAGTGTATTGGGATTCCGGATTTCATCCGGCGTCACGATAACCGGACCCAGCGGGCAGAACGTTGCAAAGGTCTTGCCCCGACACCATTGCCCGCCGCCGCCGTTGCGTTGCCAGTCCCGCGCGCTGACATCGTTGGCACACGTGTAGCCAAGCACATATTCCAGCGCCTTAGCCCTGGAAACATTGTGGCAGGTTTTTCCAATGACGACCACCAGTTCCGCTTCATAGTCCACCTTGTCACTTGGGAGTTTCCGCGGCAGGATGATCGGGTCATCCGGGTGCTGTACGGATGTGCTGGATTTGAAAAACAATACCGGGTTTTCCGGCAGTTTTGCCCCCCCTTCTTCAGCATGCTTTTGATAGTTCAGCCCGATACATAAAATATCTGTTGGCTGAATGGGTGCAAGCAGCTTTCCCTGCACCCTCGCACCCGAATCGGCCAGGCCGGTAAAAATGTCCCCGTCTGCCCGGGTGTAGCCACCATCCGGCTGTGCAATGGCATGGCACACCGTTTTATCTTCAAGTTCCAGTCTGGCTATTTTCATCTGCTCTGTTCTCCTGGTTGATTATCTCAATTGTTCATTCTGCCCGGTAAGGATCACCAGCAGGGTACACCCGTCCACCGAGTGGGAATGGTGGGTCGAACCCGGCCGGTATTTGACATAGTCTCCGGTGTTAAATTCCGTTCCGTCACAATCCACCATTGATCCGTGGAGCACCAGAAATTCCTCACGGCCACGGTGCCGGTGGGGAGTGGAATGTGCACCGGGTTTCATTTTCAATACAAACGTTTCGAAGTCGCCATTGGCCTCGGCACTGAGGGGAATCCAGTCCATGGCAGGATTCTCGAAGCCGTAACGGTCATAGGGACGAAATGAAGCGCCGGATGTCGGAAGAATCGCCCGGTCTTTCGGGTCCAATATGTTTTGCTCTGTTTGGTTCATGGTGGTTGGATTCGATTTCGCAAGCGCTATTTTAACGGTATTCCTTCTGTGTAAATGGTTAATTTTTTCGCGACATTCAACCCGTGTACCTGCCCATCGTTCAATGACCGGTACATTGCGACGGGAGGACCCAGTTCAAGGCCATGGAACCTGGCAGGATGACACTGCGCGGGGGATTTGTGTTAATTTACCGGCATGAAAACACCTCCGAGCACGCCCATGTCTTTGTCAGGACGTGAATGGACCAGTCCATGAATATTACTGTCGTCGGGGCAGGCGCCATGGGTTCCATTTACGCCGGCTTGCTCGCCGATGCCGGCAATCAGGTATCCGTAGTCGATATCTGGCAGGATCACATTGACGAGATATCGATGAATGGGTTGCGGATACAGGGCGCAAGCGGGGACCGCCTGGTCAGGAATATCTTTGCCACGACAGATGCCGCCAGCATCGAATGTTGCGACCTGGCGATCATTGCAACCAAGGCCTCCGGTGCAGCGGCAGCCGCCCGGTCCATCCTTCCGGCCCTGAAACCCGACGCAGCCATTCTCACGATTCAAAATGGCCTGGGATCCGGTGACCGCATTGCAGAATATCTTGGCAACCATACATTACTGCTCGGGGTTGCAGGAGGATTTGGGGCATCCATGTCAGGGCCCGGCCAGGTACAACACGCCGGAATGGAACAGATTCGAATCGGCGAACTCCGGGGCGGACACAGTGAGGCCGCGGAAAGGGTCGCCAGAATCTGGCGTGATGCCGGATTCAGGGTCAAGACCTATAATGATATCAACCAGCTGGTCTGGGAGAAATTTGTGTGCAATGTCGCATTCAGCGGACCCTGTACCGTATTCAACTGCATCCTGGGAGAAATCATGTCCGACACCACGACCTGGAAAATTGCCCTGGGATGTGCCCGGGAAGCCTACCGCGTTGGAATTGCAAGATCGGTAAATTTTTCCTTCGGGGATGTGGATCAATATGTGGCGGACTTTGGCCGGAAAATGCCCGATGCGCGGCCCTCCATGCTGCAGGACCACCTCGCAAAACGACGGTCCGAAATCGATTTTATCAACGGCATGGTCCCAGTGCTCGGTGCCGAAGAAAAGATTGCCACACCCTACAATGAAGTGCTGAGCACCATTATCCGGCACCGTGAAACCGGGTTCAGTTGAACCGGGATTGCACCTTTACCATAACAAACTGGATTTGCCCTGCCCAGGCTACCCCCCTGTCCAAATCCAACTGGTTGTGCACCCCACCCCAAAGGCGCGTGAAGCAATCGTCAGCCGCCTGGGGAAAATATCGGAAATCGAAGTTGAAGACGACGTAAAAAGGCCGATTTACCCGGGTTGAAACCGAACAGGTTCATCAAACGGACGGATGCTCCACAGTACAGGTCGGGCGTCCCGCGAGAACTCCCAAACGTCGCCGCAGGTTCTGAGAATGAATACCCTGTCGAAGGGATTTCCCCAATCTCTGCGGAAAAGTTTCTGAGCGCAGGCATTCGTCGTAAGGTCGAAGAATTTCTGAGCGCGGGCATTCGTCGTAAGCGCATAATCATCCAAGTCGAGGGCTGGGCTCAAGTTGTCGTAGACGAGCAACCAGTTTCTTTCATGTTTTTCGTATCCGATGAACTTGTTGAATTTCTTTTTCATGAAATACAGCATATCGTCGACCCAGCGTTTCCCACCGAAGTCACCCACCTCAGGATAGCACGGTTCACTTTCAGGCTTGGAAACCAATTTCTCGAAGGCCTGCCTTGAACGCGATTGCTCTCCAGCACGGCAGGAAAGCGGGTAATAAATACCATTTTTACCATTTTTCTCCCGGCGTTTTTGAAGCCTTGCTTGGTCGCCGTAAACCGCCTCGGTGATTTCAATTCCTGTACTCCCGGATCGTGACCGCAGGACGATGTCGGGCTTGTCTTGATGAATCACGTCAAAAGGGTAATCGAGCAGGTCGGACCCGGAGATGGCTGCGAGAAAGCGGCAGCTCACCCAAGTTTCGCCGTGTTCTGGAGCTCGCTGCGGACGGGGGGGTACCTGAATATCACACTTACCCAACTCATCACGCAGGTTGCGGGGGGATGTAGCCTTAAACCGGTCCATAATCCGGGAAAATACTCCGTGCAACCCCGTCTAACCGCACTTGCTTTCACCGCAGTTCAAACAGGTCATGCAGCCATCCATCAGCACGGTTGCCTTGATACTGCATTTTGGGCACAGCACGGCTCCCTCCGGAAAATCACCGGATTCCGAGTATTCATTGCGGGCAGCCTGTTTGTCTTCGTACTCCTTGCGCTTCTGGTCCACCAGTGCCTGCTGGTGCTGGTCAAGATCGGAATCAACCATCATGCCAATCATCTTCAAATGGGATTCGATGGCTTCCCCGATTTCCGCGACCAGTGAAGGCATGTACTTGCCGCCACGTTTGAAGTACCCCCCCTTGGGGTCGAAAACACTCTGTAATTCGTTGACCAGGAATGTGACGTCACCGCCCTTGCGAAATACGGCTGAAATGATCAGTGTCAGTCCGGAAATCCATTGGTAGTGGTCCATGTTCTTCGAGTTGATGAAGATTTCAAACGGCCTTCTTTTTTCATAGGGCGTACCGGGATTGAGCACAATATCGTTGATGGTGATGTAAAAGGCGTACGTGGAAACCGGGGTTTTTATCTTGTAGGTGTTCCCGACCAGTTTTTCAGGACGAACCACTTTTTCATGCATGCGCACGATTTTGGCCGGGTCCGGGTTTCCGGTGTCCAGTGATTCACTGACCTGGGCCGGGGGAGGGGATTCCACGGGCTTTTCCTCTTCTGGCTTGACCACATTGAAGCCGACAATTTTGTCACTGATTTTTACGCTCATCCTACTCTTCGGGTTCTCAATCAATTATCGTGATATTT
Organism: Candidatus Poriferihabitaceae bacterium; assembly: GCA_965214055.1. Taxonomy (GTDB): domain Bacteria; phylum Pseudomonadota; class Gammaproteobacteria; order Arenicellales; family Poriferihabitantaceae; genus WTGA01. The sequence goes on along the minus strand of OZ243931.1, from coordinate 1,518,074 downwards.
TACCGCATGGCTGGTGGGTAACGACGCAGCCTCCCTGGTCAGTAACGACTGCTGAACATGGTACAGGGTCTCAACCCCTCTTCCCATTCCCATGCAAAACTGGATTCGTCGATTTCTGCTGATATTTCGCGTGTGGGCAGCGGGTTTTCTTGCGGGTCGTTTCACTGTACCGAAACGGCTGGGTTGGCAAAGGAAACATTCATGATCGGCTTTTCACCCTAGAATCTGCCATAGTAACCTTCCTTCAATGCGTCAAACAGATTTGCCGCGGTGTGCGTTTCACCATCGTATTCAATTTCCTCGTTCCCCCTGACTTCCACTACCTCCCCGTTTTCAAGGGTAAACTGGTATTTGGTTTTTTCCAGGTCCTCTTCCTTGACCAGCACTCCCTGGAAATATTCGGGATTGAACCGGAATGTGGTACAGCCTTTCAGCCCTTTTTTCCAGGCATATTGATAAATACCCTGGAAATCTTCAAATGCGTAGTCGGAGGGGATATTGGCCGTTTTGGAAATAGAAGAATCCACCCACTTTTGGGCAGCGGCCTGTACATCGACATGTTGCTGCGGAGTGATATCGTCCGCCGTCACAAAATAATCCGGCAGTTTATGCCTGACCTCTTTGGAAAATGGCTGGGCACCCGGATTTTTCAAATGCCGGTATGCCAGCAGTTCGAAGGAAAACACTTTCACCTTTTCCTTGGATTTCTTTCCTTCCCGAATGACATTCCGGCTATACATATGGGCAAAACTGGGTTCAATGCCGTTGCTCACATTGTTCCCCAGGGAAAGACTGATGGTTCCGGTGGGGGCAATGGAAGTATGGTGGGTGTATCGGCATCCCCTGGTTGCAATGCTGTTGCGCAACTCTTCAGGAAATTGTTGCATGTACCGGCTGTACCGACCCATCAGTACCGACCCCCTGATACGGTCATTCAAACGATAACCATCCTCTTTCATTTCCGGCCGCCTGGCCAGCATCTCATTGGTCACGACATATTCCTGTTCAAGCACCGGGGCCGTTCCCTTCTCCTGGGCAAGCTCAATCCCAACCTCCCAGCCCACGGTGGCCATTTCCCTGGCGACACGTTCCGTGAATTCCAGGGATTCATCGCCCCCATATTTCATTTGCAGCATGGTCAGGGTAGAACCCAGGCCAAGAAATCCCATGCCATGGCGGCGTTTGGAGAGAATTTCGTTCCCCTGTTTTTCCAGTGGCAGACCGTTAATCTCCACCACGTTATCCAGCATCCGGGAAAAGATCGCGACGACTTCCCGATAGGTGTTCCAGTCGAATCTGGCGTTGTTTTGAAACGGGTTTTCCACAAATTTGGTGAGATTTACGGACCCCAGCAAACACGCACCATAGGGAGGGAGCGGTTGCTCTCCACAAGGATTGGTTGCCCGGATATTTTCACAAAACCAGTTGTTGTTCATCTCATTGATACGGTCCACCAAAATGAACCCGGGCTCGGCATAGTCATACGCGGAACTCATGATCAGATTCCACAACCGTTTCGCCGAAATGGTTTTATATACCCGGCAGGCAACCTCCCCTATCTCATTGGTGATGTAGTGGTCGTCATGCGGCCAATGCCGCCATATGATCTCGTGCTGACCGCTCTCCACTTCATGCCGGGCAGCGGGAAAATACAACGGCCAGTCCGAATCATCATTCTGTACCGCCCGCATGAATTCATCGGTAATCAGGCAGGAAAGATTGAACTGCCTCAATCGCCCATTTTCCCGCTTGGCACGAATGAATTCGAAAATGTCCGGGTGGGAAATATCGAATGTCCCCATTTGTGCCCCTCTTCGACCTCCTGCAGAAGAAACGGTAAAGCACATGGAATCAAAAATATCCATAAAGGACAGCGGACCGGAAGTATGGGCACCGGCACCACTGACAAAGGCGCCCTTGGGGCGCAAAGTGGAGAATTCATAGCCAATACCGCAACCGGCTTTTAACGTAAGACCGGCTTCGTGCGCAGACCTCAACACCCCGTCCATGGAATCCGGGACCGTTCCCGAGACGGTACAGTTAATCGTGCTGGTTGCCGGTTTGTGGTCCAGTGCCCCGGCATTGGAGATTATTCGACCGGCAGGAATGGCGCCTTTTTGTAACGCCCACAAAAATTTTCCATGCCATTCTTCCTGCTTGGCTTTTGACTCCTCGACCTCGGCCAGTGTTTTCGCTACACGGTTATGTGTAGCGGTCAGGTCTTCGTCTACCGGGTCCCCTGCAATGGTTTTCAGTCGATATTTCTTGTCCCATATATCCAGGGAAGCGGGTTGAAGCTCTATTGTGTCCAACAAGTTGGTTTCATTTCCAATCTCATTGGTTTCATGCACCATTTTCATGCCTGTTTTTTCCTTCTCTTTGTCATTGTCCAGATCCTCTCATTTCCCACCCACAGAAAACTCCTGTCCTTTAAAACCGGCTTCATAATTAACAAAAGATAGATTCATTCTCGCTTTTTCCGGTAAGCGGCTGATTTGTCCAATAATTTTTACAATCGCCAACAAAACCCATATATAGTATCAATCGTTAATAATAAACCCAAGATATAGGGTTAGTCAAAAATAATTTTCATTACTCTATTATCAACAAGTTACAACACTGTAGCCGATAGTGGTTGGGTTCCCGGGTCAAAATCGAGGTGTAAATCCGGTAGCCCAAACAAAAATCGGCCTGGCAGAGCAGTGGTTTTCCCGGGACCGGGTGGCCCTTCGGCCTTCCCCGATCAATGCAGGAAAAATGAAAGAATTTGAGTGGTTCTGCGCGGTATTTCCGGGATGAAACCCTGGCATCCGCCTTCTTCCTGCAGCGTTACCGCCTCATGCCCCGACGATGGCTTTTTGCTGTCAATTCCCTTCGATATTCATCCGGGCTGCCCGATACAATCCAATACCCGGTCCGGCGAAAGCTGGTTCAGGCAGTTCATATGCTGAAGCGGGCATTCGCGCTTGAAACAGGGGCTGCAGGACAACCCAAGGCTGAGAATACTGCACTTGTCGGTCAAAGGCGGCGTAAATTCCATTCCGGAAGAGCCGTAGATGGCAATGACATGACTGCCCGTTGCAGCACCAATGTGCATCAGCCCCGAATCATTGGTGACCACATATTCTACCACCGACATCAAATCCACCACCTCCCCCAGACTGGTTCTCCCGGCCAAATCGATACATCCCCCCTCGCTCAAGGCATTGATTTCCTCCGTGGTTTTCCGATCATTCTCCGAACCGAATAACCACACCTGCCAGCCCTGGGAAATTTTCTTTCGCGCCACTTCAGCAAAATACCGGGGAGGCCAGCGTTTTGCGGGACCATATTCAGCACCGGGGCAAAACGCCACAACAGGTCGGTTGAGGTCGAGTTTGAATCGATTCAGGGTGGCTTCCAGTGCGTTTTCGTCCACCTGCAGCGAAGGCCTGGGCAACTCCCCGACAACCGGGTGGTCCTTGTCCAGGCCCAGGAAAACATACCGCTGGATATTCATCGGCATCCTTTTCCTGTCCAGTTTCCGGATGTCGTTCAACAACCCCCAACGCTGTTCCCCGACAAAACCTGTTCTTCTCGGAATGCCTGCCAGCCAGGGGATAAGCGCCGATTTCAGGGAACCGGGCAATATGATGGCCTGATCAAAATGATAATGCCGGATGGACCGGGCGATTTTTCGTCGCAGGCCGAGGTGGAGCACGCCATGGCCAATGGGCATTTCAATACTCCGGTCCACTTCCGGCATCCGTTCCAGGATGGGCTCACTCCAGGGTGGCGCAAGAACCGAAATTTCCCCCGGGTCCGCCTCTTTTTTTATCACCTTGAACAAACCCTGTGCCATCACCATATCCCCCACCCATGAGGGACCAACCACCAGGGTTTTTTTCATAACCGGTTGCTATTTGAAGGGAACCGGGAATTCCCGTTTGATCCGGTTTTCAGCCCGCCGGCACATGAACCCCGGGCTACTGTGCGGATTTTGGCAACTCTTTCAGCACAAAAACCGTGCCGCAATAGGGACACGTTTCCTCTGCGCTGTTCTCGATGGGAAGATACACCCTGGGATGTGAGTCCCACAGCCTTTTCCCGGGCATGGGACAATGCAGAGGCAGGTCGGCCGCGGTCACTTCCACCCGGCCACTGGCATTCGGCGTATCCGCATCATCCGACGGTGTGATGGCGGAGTTTTCGGTTTGATCGCTCTTAGACATAGGTCTAGACATAGGTCAGCCAGTGTTCGTATTCCGGCGCACGGCCATGCACGGCATCGAAAAACCGGGATTGTACCTTTTCAGTAATGGGTCCTCGACCCCCCTTTCCAATGGTACGATTGTCCACTTCCCGGATCGGGGTGACTTCCGCGGCGGTACCGGTAAAAAAGGCCTCATCGCAGATATACACCTCATCCCGGGTAATGCGTTTTTCCACCACCTCCAGTCCTTCGTCCTGCATGATCCGGATGGCCGTATTGCGCGTTATGCCATCCAGGGCTGATGTCAGGTCCGGGGTATACACCACCCCGTCCCGAATGACAAACAGGTTTTCCCCGCTTCCCTCCATGACAAACCCATTGGTATCCAGCAACAGGGCTTCATCGTAGCCGGTATCCACGGCTTCCTGCAACGCTAGCATTGAGTTGATATAGTGTCCGTTGGCCTTGGCCCGGCACATGCTGATATTGACATGATGCCGGGTATACGAGGACACGCGGACGCGAATGCCATTGCGGAGGCTTTCATCCCCCAGATAGGTGCCCCACTCCCAGGCGGCCACGATCATGTGCACCTTCAGGTTGTCGGCACGGATGCCCATTCCCTCGGACCCATAGAATACCATCGGTCTCAAATAACCCGTCTCAAGGTTGTTTTGCCGGATGGATTCTACCTGGGCCTGCTGAACGGTCTGGATATCGAAGGGAATACGGATTCCCAAAATATGTGCGGAGCGGAACAGGCGGTCCGTGTGCTCGCCAAGACGAAAAATCGCAGTGCCTTTTTCCGTCCTGTACGCACGGACACCTTCAAATACGCCCATTCCGTAGTGCAGGGTATGGGTAAGAACATGCACTTTGGCTTCCCGCCACGGCACCATATCCCCGTCCATCCATATTACACCATCTCGGTCACTGAATGACATTTTCTGTTGCTCTCCACCTGGTTATGATTGATTCTGCGCCACGACTCCACTTCGGGAGCCACCCGGGCATTATAACTGGATATCCTGCCAGTTCTCACCTGAATTCCCAGAGCTTCGGACCCCACCCTCACTAAATAATTGACTGTATGGCCATTGTCAACCAAAAGTCTCCGCCCAAATGGACTTGATGGCTGATCTTTCGGCCAACAGCTCGCTCTGCCTTGCCAGGACCGGCCGGTCCATGAGCTTCAGGTTCAGGGAGTGGCGCAGATAGGTTTCGTAACAGTGCAACATCTCCTCCCCGGTGTTTGAATCAATGACGGACTGTTCAACCAGGGCGGCAATACATGCGGAAGTGGTTCTGGGCTCTGTCAGTTCCGCATGTTCATGGGACTCCCTGAGAATCCAGTACTGCACCAGAAATTCGATGTCGACAATACCGCCTTCATCCAGCTTGATATCATAGACCTGTTCGTTTGACTGGCAATTGGCATCAATCATTTTTCGTCGCATGGACCGGATATCCTCCCGCAATGGCCCAGGGTCCCGTTCCAGGACCAGGACCCCCCGTCTCGCTTCCTCAAACCGCCGGGTAAATGCCTCATTGCCGATGACCACCCTTGCACGGACCAGTGCCTGATGCTCCCAGGTCCAGGCATGCCTGAGCTGGTAATCGGAAAATCCAGACAACGATGTCACCAGGGTCCCGCTGCGGCCGCTGGGACGCAGGCGCATGTCGAGTTGATACAGGTAGCCCGCCCGGGTACGTGTCGTCAGGAGGTGGATCAGCCGTTTCCCGACACGGCCGTAAAAATACTCCGCCTCCATTTTCTCTGCAGGACTGCAGTCATCCGGGGAATCAAAACATACGATCACATCCAGGTCGGAATGATAGCCAAGCTCTGAGCTGGCGAACTTGCCATATGCGATCATGCCGCCCTGGCAGGATGGACTGCCCAGTCGGTTGCTGACTGACCGCACCGCATCGTCAAACACCCTGTGTACCAGTACGTTGGCCAGCCGGGTGAGACCCTGGTGTATATTCATCACATCCAGTTCACCGGATATGTCCGCCGCCGCAATCTGCAGCACCTGGGCATGCTGATACTCCCTCAGGGTGTTCATCCAGCCCTCTTCGTCATCGCCATCGAGTTGTGACAGGCGATGACTGAGTTCTGATTCAAGGTCATCCCGGCTACGATTCCTGATATCGGCCAGGGGATTGAGCAACTCATCCAGAATCACCGGATGCCGGCCAATGTGGTTGGATATCCAGCGACTGGCTGCGCACAAGTGCAGCAACTGCTTCAGGGCAATTGGATTTTCAATCAGCAGGCTCAGATACACCGACCGCCGGCCAATGGCTTCAACAACCGAAATGAACGCCGCCATGGCACGGTCCGCATCGGGATGTTTTGCGGCCTGTTGTATGGCCAGGGGAACCAGGCGGTCCATCCGATCACGCTCCGCTCCGGAAAAAGCCTGGTACAGGCGGCCCTGGCGAAATCCATTCAATAATTCCGGGGTGGTATTGGTTTCCGGAAAGCCCGCCTGCACCAGTGCTTCCACCGCCTGCCGGTAAGGCAGCCTTCCGTGCCAGACATCCTGCAGTCGAAAGCTTTCCAGGCTTTCATGTTCCGCATCGGCATCGAGAATCCTCCTGAACTGGCCATGTATGGTGTGTCGGTGATGGTCAAGGACTTTCGCATACTCGTCCCATGTCTCAAACCCCATGGACCACGCCAGGCGCAATCGCTCATAGTCAGACTCCGGCAATTGCTGGGTCTGGCGGTCGGCGACCATCTGCAATCGATGTTCCGTATTTCGAAGAAACCGATAACTTTGGATCAGGTCCCGCCTTACGGTGCCTTCCATTTCACCCAGTTCCTGCAAGGCATGGATCGCTTCATACAGGGATTGCGTCTGCAGGCTTTTTTCTCTCCCTCCCTGAATCAGTTGATGGCTTTGAACAAAAAACTCGATTTCCCGAATCCCTCCCCAACCCAGCTTGATATTCCGTTCTGTCCCCTGCTGTTTCAATTCCCGGTAAATCATGCTCTTCATTTCCCGGATGGCCTCGTAGGCACTGAAATCCAGGTACTTCCGGTAGACAAAGGGCCGCAGCATGTCCAGCAATTCAGCCCCGGCATGGGGGTCTCCGGCAATCACCCTCGCCTTGACCAGGGCATATCTTTCCCAGCTGCGCCCATGGGTCTGGTAGTAATGCTCCAGCGCAGGGAAAGACAACACCAGGGGACCGCTGTCGCCATTGGGGCGCAGCCGCATGTCGGTGCGAAAAACAATCCCGTCTGCCGTCCGGGTATCCAGGGCAGCGATGATTTTCCGTCCCAGCTTGACAAAGTACTCCTGGTTGTCGAGTGCGGGTCCGCGGTGCGTGGCCCCCTGCACTTTTCCGGGAAGGTCATAGGCAAACATCAGGTCGACATCCGAGGAATAGTTCAGTTCATTGCCCCCCAGTTTTCCCAGCCCAAGCACGATCAGGCTGGCGGGTTGTCCCCCTTCCCCCATGGGCTGACCATACCGCCGGGACAGCCAGCGGTGGTGATGGGCCAGTGCAATCCGGATACTGATGTCTGCCAGGGCGGAAACCATGGACATCGTTTCCTCCAGTTCCGCCATCCCCCCCAGGTCCCGCCAGGCCAGACGGATCATTTCACGCTGCCGAAAACGCCTTAACCGCGCATGCAGCTGGTCCTCATTGTCACACACTGCAATGATGCTTTTCGCGCGTTCATCCAGCCCGTCCCGGCCATAGCCCTGATCCAGGTCGCCACTGCAAATCAAATCGTACAGCAAAAGGGGGCTGGCGATGCAGCTGCCTGCGATGTATTCACTGCCGGCCCAGACCATCCGGAGTTCCCGGCGGGACCGGCAGCTTTGGAGAAGGTTTGCAGCGGATTCCCGGTCCGGCAGGGCATCGAGCTTTTCCGTAAATCGTTTCCAGTGGTTTTCCACCGTATGGGCCAGGTCCCGGGGGATGGCCATGTTCTCCAAAGTCCTGGCTACCATGACCACTCACTGCCCCTGCGTGTTAAAGAGAGATAAGCCCGCATTCACCCATGTCCCGGATAAGTTCCCTGGCGTCAATGCGGGCACTATTGAATGATCTTGACCAGCTGGCCCGGCGCGGGTTCGCCGTCCGGATACAGGTCATTCAGCAACCGCAGCTGGTCAACGGCATATTTTCCGAGGTCGGTTTGCAGTGCCAGCCGTGCAAACGTATCTCCGGATTCGGCCCGGACCAGTTTGATTCGCCTGGCCTTCGCATACTGTTGTTCACCGGGCTGCAACGGCCTGACCGACATCGCCGTATCCACAAATGCCTGGTCCACCCCCCGGTTCTTTGAAAATCCTTTCACCCGCAACACCTGCTTTCCATGGCTCACCGCGATGACCCGGAAGGACCCGTACCCGAATGGGGTTTGACCCCACACCATTCCGGTGTATCCGCGATTGTCCTGCAGTGGTTCCCCTTTTCTCAGGTTGGCGAACTTGCCCCGCAGATACTGGGCCGGGGATTCTCCCTCCGGCAATGGATCAATACCCACCACCATTATCGCCTCGTTGTCGGAACGGATCGCTACCAACTGTGCAGGCTGGTTATCAATTCGCCAGCCTTCCGGAAACGCCAGCGTAAAATCAAGGTCCTTGTGGTACAACCGATTGCCTCTGACGATTCCCTGGTGTTCACTGTCTCCAAACGTGACTTTGTCCATCAACCGGAGAAACTCTTCCCGGTCGGTTTCCCGGGGATTGTCACTCTTCAGCTTTTTCGCGGCATGCACCACTTCCTGCAGTCGCCGGTCGTTTCTCGGGTGGGTGGCAAACACCCCGTGGTAAACCCGTGCCGGACGGCCTTCTTCCCTGGCGCGCTTTCGTTCGAATCTCTCCTGATTTTTTAAAATGCCAATGACATCCAGCATCCTTGCGGGGTCGTAATTCGATCGCGCCAGATACTCGGCCCCCAGGCGATCTGCTTCGAGTTCGAGGTTTCGCCCATAACCGGATACCAGGGCATTGCCAATCTGACCGTATACATCGGCGGCGGTTTGTTTGTCTTCTGCGGCGATTGTAGCAACCAGACCCACCAGGCCCACTATCGTCTGTGTTCCGTGCTGCCGGACACCGTGGCGGGCGGTCACATGGCCAATTTCATGGCCGAGGACGCCGGCAAGGTCTTCCTCGCTGTTCATATAGGCCATGATCCCCCTGGTGATATAGATATACCCTCCCGGCAGGGCAAACGCATTGACTTCCGGCGAATCCAGGAGGGTAAAATGATACTCCAGGTTGTCGCGATGGCTTGCAGCGGCGAGTTGCTGTCCGAGATTTTCCACATACCGCTGCAATTCAGGGTGGTCATACTCACTGTACTGTTCCATGATCAGGGAATGATGCTTCCTGCCCATTTCGATTTCCTGTTCCTCGGACATCAAAACAAAATCATATTTCCCGGAAACGGGGTTGGTCGCACATCCGGAAATGGCCAGCAATCCCAGAAAAATCGCGATAAACGACATCAGAGCCCTGCAATTGACAACGGCCATTTATTCCTCCGGTGCAAGTGATCGAATCAGTTGTCGCTATAATACTCGAACTGATAAAACTTCGCCCGGAGTAAAACCGAATGTTGTCCAGACCCGAATACCACCCTGGCCTTCACCTTTTCAAGCCTGGTGTTCCTGCCGGCCCCCGCAACCACCATCCGTCAACGTCGATTTGAATCGGATATGCCGGATTCCCTGAGCCCGAAAACCGTGAAGGTCCACTCCCGGATCGAAGAGGTCCCTGCACAGCAATGGAATGGTCTCGTGATGAAGAACTACCCGTTCCTGAATCACGGATTCCTGAAAGCGCTTGAAACCCATCAATGTGTTGGAGAACATGCCGGCTGGATTCCCCGGCACCTTGCCTTTTCCGAAGGTGGTCGACTGGTGGGAGCCATGCCGCTGTATGAAAAAAGCAATTCCTGGGGCGAATTTGTGTTTGATCATGCCTGGGCGGATGCGTATCAGCGCTATGGACTGCGTTATTACCCCAAGCTGGTGAACGCCATTCCGTTTACCCCGGCAAGCGGACAAAGAGTGCTGGTTCACGACGACCCGAAAAACCGGGTTTCCACCTTGCTGGTGGCCGCCGTCAACACTCTGGTATCGGATAACGGCTATAGCGGCATGCACTGTTTGTTCCCCTCACAGACTGATCACCGGAAACTGGACCAGCAATCCGCGGTTTCACGGAATGACTGCCAGTTTCACTGGCATAACCGGAACTATGGCAGCTTCGAAGAGTTTCTGGATACCCTGACGTCGAAAAAACGCAAGAATATTCGCCAGGAACGACGAAAGGTCACCGAAGCCGACTTGACCATCCGGCACCTGGATGGAGAAAGAGCCCAGGAAGGCGACTGGTTCGAGTTCACCCGATTGTATCATGGCCTGTATGACCGGAAATTCGGGATGCCGGCTTTCAACCAGTCATTCTTCATGGAAGTCAGCGAAATCATGCCGCATCAGGTTCACCTGTTTCTTGCGTACCATGGCAGGCAATGTGTAGCGGGCGCCCTCATGTACTGTGATGATGATACGCTTTATGGCAGGCATTGGGGCTGCGCACACTATGTTGACAGCCTTCACTTTGAGCTGTGCTATTACCGGGGAATTGAACTTTGCATCGAAAACGGATTACAGCGTTTTGATCCCGGCGCCCAGGGGGAACACAAAATTTCCAGGGGCTTCATTCCCACCCGGACCCGGTCATTGCACTGGATGGCTCCCAGTCCATTCAACGAAGCCATCCAGCAATTCGTCCACCGGGAACAGCAGCATGTCAATCGGTACATTGAACTGGTCCGTGCCCATTCACCGTATAATTCCCGCATCCGCTGATCTCATGGATTGGTGGACCCGGGAAACAGACGGTATCCTTGGACCAGCCCGGAACGGACCTTCTCTTTCCCGTCCCGGTGGATGAACGAACGTGAGCGACCCCGATGGTTAACAACCTGAAACTCCGGCTTGGCAAATGGCTGGCGAGTTATCTCAGCCGTCCCATTCCCCATTACACGCCTTTTTCCACCTACGACATCCCTCTGCTGGAAACCGTGATGGAACCCGGGGATATCCTGCTGGTGGATGGCAATACCCGAATCAGCACCGCCATCAAGTACCTGACACAATCCACCTGGTCCCATGCCGCATTTTTTGCGGGCCCCGCCACCGGACAATTTACCGATGCCGGGGAAGAATGCCCCCTGATCGAAGCCGACCTCAATGACGGTGTCATTGCATCCCCTCTTTCCAAGTACCGGAACTTCAATGTCCGAATCTGCCGCCCGGTGGGATTGACCGATGAAGACCGGGAAAAAGCAATCGGCATGATGGTGCAGAGCCTGGGGCTGGAGTATGACCTCAAGCATGTTTTTGATTTGGGCCGGTATCTGCTGCCCATTCCTCCCGTTCCGGTGCGGTTCCGGCGCCAGTTGCTTGCCCTGGGCAGCGGCGACCCCTCCCGGGCGATCTGTTCCAGCCTGATTGCGGAATCCTTTCAGTCCATACACTACCCGATCCTGCCCAGCGTGGAGAAGAAAGTCGAACTGTCGGAATACTCCTACAGCGTCAAGGTGATCTATCACATCCGCCATTACAGCCTGTTTACCCCCCGGGACTTCGATGTTTCCCCCTATTTCAAGATTGTCAAGCCCACCATTGAACATGGCTTCGATTACCATTCTCTGACCCTGGCAGGCCCGGACAAAACCCAGGGTCCGGGAAAGTGATCGGCGCACCTCATTCATGGGCCGGGTTCGATTGCCTATAGCCCATCGGCTCTTCAGGTCGGAGTGTGCGAGCGTGACCTCGATCACGCGCCAGATGCCGTCCAGCTCGCCGACCAATTCCTCCATCCTGACCTGGCGGGTGACATTCGACGAGGCGGTGCAGAACATGAACGAGGCAGACTTTGGGGTCTCCCTTGTCCGTGGCAGTACCAGCCGTGACTACAGCCTTGGCTGGCACTTTACGCCGGCGAAGAGCACGATCGGGATTTCCTTCGGGGTCAGGGCGAACCGGCGGGAGAGCGAGGGGGCTGACCCGGAGCATGCCGTGGGGGTTGAGGCCTCCGTGCGCTGGTAGGACTGCGCCGGGACCCGGGAGGTTCCCATATCCGGGAGGCGACTCGGTGTCCCGGTGCTGATGGCCGCAGTCCCGCTTTGCGGCTTTATGGGGCCACTTCCGGTGGTCCTGTCAGACACGGACGACGTGCATGGATCGTCGCCGGGGCATTGGCCGGCAGTAACACGTATTTCACGGTAAAACCGGAAAATTCATTTACTGCAAAGTGGACGGACCATAGATGTTACCAACACCAGACCGGATATTGATTGCAGGGGAAACGACAACTGCATACAATGGGCAATCGGGAAATATCCCGGGCATCCCCTGGATTTCCCGGGTTCTCCAAAACCGAACCGCTCTGCACAAAAGAATCCGTACATTCCATGGCCCGCAGTATGACCGCATTTGCCAGATCCGAACAGGACCTGGATGGAAGCCAGCTGATCTGGGAAGTCAGGAGTGTTAATCACCGCTATCTTGATGTCCATCTCCGGCTTCCCGACGATTTCCGTTCGCTGGAGCCCCCGTGTCGAAAGCTGATCGGGGAGTGCATGAGTCGTGGCCGGGTCGATGCCCACCTGAAATATGGCCAGTCACCGGGAGCCATCCCGAAGATCAATATCGATACCGGTGCAGTGGAATCCCTGGTTGCAGCCATCAAAACCATTGAGCAGGCACATCCTTATCTGGGACCCGCCCGAACACCGGATATCCTGAACTGGCCCGGCGTAATCATTGAACCCTCCGTGGATCGTGACACCGTCGGTCGCAACAGTCTCAAGTTGTTCCAGGAAACCCTTGCTATGCTGGTGGAAAACCGGGGCCGGGAGGGAGCATGCATGGCGGAAGTGGTGAGGGACCGGGTTACGCAGTCACAGGAAATCGTGTCCAGCCTGTCCGAAAAAATGCCGGAAATACAACAAAAGAACCAGGAGAAATGGCAGAACAGGATGGAAGAACTCGGAGAGGAAAGATTAACCCAGGAAATCGTGGTCCTGTCGACAAAAAGCGACATCAGCGAAGAACTGGACCGGCTTCAGACCCATCTTTGTGAAGTGCTGCGGCTGTTGGGCGAGGAAAAACCGGTGGGCCGCAGCCTGGATTTTCTGATGCAGGAACTGAACCGTGAAGCCAACACCCTGGGGTCGAAATCTATCGACCAGGAGATGACCAATGCCTCCATTGAACTGAAGGTCCTGGTTGAACAAATGCGGGAGCAGGTTCAAAACATCGAATAGCGGTTTTGGTTTCGCAGGCTCGGCCACCGGTTCGTGCTTCCGCATACCCCTGAAACAGCCGCAAAATCTGCGCCTTGGCCTGTCACGGTCAAGACCATTTCATGACCAGGGGATGGTTTATTTCCAAATACCTCCTTCGAAACCAGTATAATTAACGGTTTTTATGCTGATTTCATCCAAGCAACTCATGAGCAAATCCAGACGATCAGGGACGACCTGGCCCAATCGGGCGGGAATGGATACACCATGTTGACATCCGGAATCATGATATTATCCGCGCCTTCAGGGGGCGGGAAGACCAGCCTTGCCCGGGCACTGGTTGAGCGGCACCATGACGCGGCAATCGCTGTATCCCATACGACCCGTGGACGCCGGCCGGGAGAAGAAAATGGTGTCCACTATCATTTTGTTGACAGGACCACCTTTGAGGAAATGATCGAAAATGATGAATTTGTGGAGTATGCCCGGGTATTCAACCATTACTACGGCACCTCAATAAAAGCCATGGAAAGACTGATTTCAAATGGCAGGCATGTTATTCTGGACATTGACTGGCAGGGTGCGAGAAGTGTTCGCAAAAAATACCCGACAGCCACTTCGATATTTGTCATGCCTCCGTCCATCGAAACGCTTGAACAGCGACTCAGACAGCGCAAGCAGGACAGCGATGCAGTCATCCACAGTCGGATGCAGCAGGCCCGGGATGAAATCAGCCACAAAGATGAATTCGATGTTGTGATTGTCAATGACAGCTTTGATCACGCCCTGAAAGAACTTGAAACCAAATTATTTGACCTTAAACCCTATGCCACAAATCCCGGATAACCGGGCCCTGGCACCATTATTCTTATTGAGGATTTAGCGATGGCACGTATCACGGTTACTGACTGCCTTGAACATGTGGATAATCGATTCCAGCTTGTTCTGGTTGCAACAAAGCGGACCAGGCAACTGATCCTTGGCGCAGCACCACTGGTTGAAGTGGAAAATGACAAACCAACGGTCATTGCACTTCGGGAGATTGCAGAAGGCCTGATCGGACCCAGCATCCTCGATGAGGAAAGCACCATTCCGGAACTTGACTTTGACCAGCACGGCACCCTCAGTGAACTGGATGATATAGCGGATGCAGCGGATGTAGCGGTGGAGGACCCCATATTACAAGCGATGCTTGGTGATACAGATGGCGAGCAAGATAGCCCTGGCGAAAAAGTGGAAGAAAAACCTGAGTGAAATGCTGGTACGGCAGGGAAGTGCCGTACCAGACCATGACACCCTGACCGGCAATCTGACAGGAATACTGGAAGATTACCTGGACCAGGCTGCCATCTCCGATATCTATGCGGCAACCCTGTATGGAGCCACCGCCCACCACGGGCAAAAACGCCAGAGCGGAGAAGACTACATCTTCCATCCCATTGCCGTTGCCCGGATACTCGGCACGATGCGCATGGACAGCAAGACCATCATCGCCGCGATCCTGCATGATGTGGTGGAGGACACTGAAATTACACTGGAGCAACTGGCCAGAAAGTTCGGTGACGACGTCGCTGCACTGGTTGACGGAGTCAGCAAAGTCAGCCAACTGGACCTGGAATCCAGGGAGCATGCCGAAGCCGCCTCGTTCAGGAAGATGTTCATGGCCATGGCGAAGGACATTCGTGTCATCATTATCAAGCTCGCCGACCGCCTGCACAACATGCGTACTCTGGAATCCCTGAGTGAAGACCGGAAGCGCAGAATTTCCCGGCAGACCCTGGAAATCTATGCGCCCATTGCCAATCGTCTGGGCATGCGGGAACTGGCCCAACAACTGGAAGACCTCTGCCTGTTGAACCTCTATCCCAAACGCTATGATGTGTTCGAAAAGGAAATCAGGAGTTCCCGGCAAAGGCGAATGGCCCTGGTCACCGAGGTCTGCAAAGGGATCAGGGAACAACTTGACCGGAACGGAATCCAGGCGCATGTCCATGGCCGGGAAATCAATGTCTTTACCGTCTATCGCGCAGTGGTACAAAAACAGATCACCCTCAAAGATGTCAAGGACATCGCCGGGGTCCGGGTCATCACGGAAAAACGCCCCCATTGCTACCAGGCACTCGGGGCCATCCACCAGTTGTACAAGCCCCGCCCGGGAAATTTCAAGGATTATGTGGCCATTCCCAAAATCAATGGCTACCAGTCCCTGCATACCACGGTCATTGGCCCCAAGGGACTCCCTGTGAACGTCCGCATACGCAGCCAGTCCATGCACCGGACAGCGGAAAAGGGCGTGGCATCCCACTGGTTGTACAAAACGGAAACCACCGGGGAGCACGCTCCGCAACAGCTTGCCCAAAAATGGCTGGACAGTTTTCTTGAATTCCAGAGCAAGTCCAGCGATTCGGGGGAATTCCTCGAACAACTGAAAGTGGAACTGTTTCCCGATGAAGTCTATGTGTTTACACCCAAAGGGGATATCAAGCGGTTGCCCCGGGGAGCCACCGCACTGGACTTCGCGTACGCCGTGCACACTGACATGGGGGACCACTGTCATCGCGCCACCATCAATCGGGTTGAAGTGCCATTGCACATACGTCTGAATAACGGAGACCATATTGAGATCAAAACATCCCGGAACACCCGGCCAAGACCCGAATGGCTGGATTTCGCGGTGACCTCCAAGGCCAGAGCGTCCATCCGTCATTTTCTGAACCGGCAAAAAGCCCGGCAATCCCTCCGTCTTGGCCGAAAACTGTTGCGCTCGGCCCTGAGCGATCTTGGGTACCGCAGGGTCCGCATTCCGAGTACAGACAAAATCAATCTGCTCAAGCACCTGGGGCTGGATGACTGGAAACAATTGCTGATCGATATCGGCTTCGGAAAACGATTGCCCAAACTGGTGGCCAAACAGCTGATCGCCGAATCCGGTGCCCCGGGACCCTACAAGGGAAACCAGGATCCCACCGACCAAAAGCGGTCTGTGCTGACCATTGAAGGCACCGAACGGCTGCTGATTACCTATGCCAATTGCTGTCACCCCATTCCGGGAGACAGGATCATTGGGGTAACCGCCCGGGGCCGGGGCCTGGTAGTACATCGTTCCCGATGCGACAACTGCACGGGGATCATGCGCCATCCTGACAACTACTCCCACCTGAACTGGGCAGAAACCACCAAGGGAAAATTCCAGGCGAGAATCGATGTTGAATGCCAGAACCAGCCCGGGGTGCTGGCCGCACTCAGCAATATCATTGCGGAACATGACTCGAATATAAATCGTCTTACGGTGGACCAGAAACATGCCATCGTCTCCAACATGTCTTTTGTCATCGAGGTACTCAACAGCCATCACCTGGCCGAAATCATGCGCCAGCTGCGGGCAGACTCCAGTATCATCAAGCTGGCAAGAAACTGAACTATCATCCCGCCGCCATGTCCACACACCGCATCCTGTTTATCTGCCTGGGGAACATCTGCCGTTCCCCTACGGCAGAAGGGATTCTGCGCAGACTTGTCCGTGAACGGGAGCTGGAACACCGGTTTGAAATTGATTCCGCAGGCACGGGGGACTGGCATATTGGCTGCCCTCCGGACCCACGGGCTCAGCATGCTTCCCTGCAACGGGGAATCGACATCTCTTCTTTAAGGGCGAGGCAGGTTTCTGCCGCGGACCTGGCCCGTTTTGATTCAGTCATTGCCATGGATTTGAACAATTTACAGCAACTCAAAAAACTGGCGCCCGTGTCACATCATCACAAAATCAGGCTGTTACTCGACTATACGGACACCCCCGACCATCGTGAAGTCCCGGACCCGTATTACGGCGGAAACCATGGGTTTGACCGGATGATTGACCTGCTGGAGGATGCCTGCGACCACTTGCTTTCAAGCCTGGTTGAGGAATCATGAACGAACCCTGCCGATTGCGGATTGACCTGTCCCGCCAACAGCTTGAGGTCATTGGAAGCGAAGGCCGCATTCTCCGGCGCTACCCGGTTTCCACCGCCGCCAACGGCCCGGGGGAAATGAATGGCAGCTACTGCACCCCCACTGGAGAGCATGTGATTCGCGCCAGAATCGGCGACGGCCTGCCCCTGAACACGGTTTTTATCGGCAGAAGACCCACCGGAGAGACCTACCATTGCGACATGCGGGACCGCCATCCGGACCGGGACTGGATACTCACCCGGATCATCTGGCTGAGCGGGTGCGAACCTGGGAAGAATCGTCTTGGAGATGTCGATACCATGCGCCGGTATATTTATTTGCACGGCACCCCGGATGATGTGGATATGAGCCAGCCCGGGTCCCGGGGGTGTGTGCGGATGCGCAATGCCGATATTGTTGAGTTGTTCGACCTCGTCTCCACCGGAACACGGGTATGCATTGATGCCTGAACTGCCATTGGGACCGTTGATGGTGGACATCGCCGGCACCGTCCTGAATGCGGACGAAAGGGTATTCCTGTCCCAGCCCGCGGTGGGTGCCGTCATCCTGTTCGATCGCAACTTCCAGGACAAGGCACAGCTCAGAAATCTAATCCGGGAAATCAAGTCCATCCGCACCCCGCCACTGCTGGTTGCCGTGGACCAGGAGGGAGGCCGGATACAACGATTCAGGGAAGGTTTTTTTCGGTTGCCTGCAGCGAACCAGCTCGGAAAAGCGTATGACAACCATGCCGGAACAGGCATGCAGCTTGCCCACTGTGCGGGATTCATCATGGCGGCAGAACTGGTTGAGGTGGGTGTGGACTTCAGTTTTGCTCCGGTACTCGATTGCGCCAACCCGGCGAGCCGTGTGATCGGAACCCGGGGGTTTCACGAAAACCCCCGGGATGTCACCATCCTGGCCAGTGCCTTTATTGCCGGGATGCACACCGCTGGCATGAAAGCTACCGGAAAACATTTTCCCGGTCATGGCTCCGTCGTGGAAGATTCGCACTTCACCCTGCCTGTAGACAATCGGTCCCTGGAGGACATTCGGGAAAAGGACCTCGTACCGTACGCGACCCTGGCCCATCAACTCGACGGGATCATGACCGCCCACATCGTGTTCACCGCCATGGACCCCAATGCCGCCACTTTTTCCAAATTCTGGCTGCATGGCATATTGCGGGATGAGCTTGGTTTCAGGGGTGTGGTATTCAGCGATGATTTGTCCATGAAAGGCGCAGACCTGGGGGGGGACGGTTTTGAAAGAACCTCCCGTGCCCTCCGGTCCGGCTGCGATATCGTCCTGATCTGCAATGACCCTGAAACGGCCCATGCCGTGGCCGGGAAAATGAAGAACCCCGGAACCGCCCAGCAAAATCGCCTGCTGCCCATGTACGCCGCACCGGATCAAAAAACGGCTGCTGCGGAACTCGATGCCGCAAGGGAACAACTCGCCGTTCTATCCTGATCCGTTTTGCCGTATGATCCGCATTTCCATGCCTGTACCGTGAACACCCGGAAATTCCAAACCAGTTACCATTGATGCAACCTGCGAGAATCTTCTTTGTTGAAATGATGGGCGTCCCGGGCAGCTATGACGCCTCGGTTTATGACGACCTTGAGGATGGCGACCAGGAAGGCCTGTGGTTTATCAAAAAATACGGGGGCGTGCCGGGTATCTCAATACAGACACGGAATGTCTGCATCGGAGAAGCGCTGCCCCGGCCGGATGAAGCCGATGCTGTTGTCCTGGCCGGGACCTACAATTCGGTCCACGACCATACATTCTGGCAGCAGGAAGTGCTCGCCTGGTTCCCGGTGATACGGGAAAGCCGGGTTCCGGTATTGGGGATCTGCGGTTCCCATCAGCTGTTGGGACATTATTTCGGCGCTGAAGTCGAGCCGATACGCCAGGGCCCCTATGCCGGAACATTTACCACCTCATTGACCGAAGCCGGCCTGGCCTCCCCCCTGCTCAAAGGCATCGCCGATGGGGACTGTTTCCATTACGCCAACGCCGAACATGTCACGGAGGTCCCCCCGGCCGGGGTGCTGCTGGCCCACAGCGGCAATGTGCCCGTGGCTGCCCTGGATTTCGGCGGGCACTGGTATTCTACGCAGTTTCACCCCGAATCCACGGTGCAGAGTCTCGGCACCATCTGGAGAAACACCCGGCCTGCGCTGTGCCGGAATTACTTTGATACCCGGGCCGGAGACCGCCTCGTCAGGAACTTTTTCAAGATCGTCACGGAACGGGCGGACTGAACCACCGCCGGTGGCTTCATCTCATCTTCCCCGGGATATAACGGCAATACCAGGCCGCAGCCATCATCCAGATTGCAGCGGTGGAAAACACGATGGGGAGTGCAAAAAATTTCAGCAGCACGGCGTATAACCCCGGTGTGGCCAGTTGGCCGGTATCCCGGTAGGTGGCGAATACCGCGGTCATTTCCGCCCGTTCCCGACCCCGGACAGCTCGAAAAAAAAGCACATTGCCAGCTCCATCAAGCATGGTGGCACCCAGTGCACAAAACACCATGAGCGTGGATGCAACCCACGGCATGTCTGTCACCATGTAAACCACCATCAACAGTATGCTGGCCACCGCAAAACCGCTTCGCAACAGTACCCGGATACCAAATCGCCTTCCGACCCATCCCCAAAACGGAACGGTCAGGGTCCAGGCCGTGCCGATGGAAACAATCGCAGCCCCAACCAGCTCCCCCAGCCCAGATTGTTCGCAATAGATTGGCATATAGATAATGAACATGGTCCACCAGGCGGAACGGGCGAGTATCAGGCCATATGCCAACCGCAATCTTGGTTGTGAGATGAAGCGCGGCATGTAACGCAGGGGGTTGACGTTCCGGGTATCCTCCCCGAGCACCTTTACCTGCTGTAATCCCAATAACCGAAAATAAAGGATGGACAGGACTGCAAACACTGCACAAATGATGTATGGCAGGGAATGCAGGATTTTTTCCTGAAAATACACTCCCAAAAAAGGACCGATGGTCAGGGCCAGGACCAAAGAGACGATTCTCAGGGGCTCAAACTGTGTCATCTCCCGGCGCGGTATGAGGGCCAGCACGTACAGCGTCAGGGAGACTTCGATGGCGGCGATGGAAAACGTGTGAAAAAACAACCCCATGGAAAACCAGACCACCTGTTCCGAGACAAGCAGTCCGGCAGAAAACAGCATGGCGGCGCAGCCCACAAGAAAAGCACGGTAGTTTCCAATGCGTTGAATGGCCCATGGCATGATCAGCGAGGCCAGGATTCCCCCGACGCTGACCAGAAAGAAAAGGGTGCTGGTGCGCTGGGCATTGCCCAAAATGGCGAACGCCTGAAGGGGCAGCACAGAAAGCAGGATACCCCGGGACATGGTCTGGACAAAAAACAGACCGGCAAATTTCAGGTAGGGACCGGGAGGCAATGGAAAAGTATCCGGATTCTCATCAGGCGTCATTCAACGGCGGGACCGGATTTCACACCGACCTCAACCCCGTGACCCCGGTCCCCGCAACCATGGTCAGGCCGCTGTCCCCCAGTACATAGGTTCCTCCCAGAATGACCCCGGTGCCTTCTTCCAGAAATTCAAGGCAGGCATGCAGTACAAAGGCCATGCCCACTTCCAGCGTGGTATTGAAGTCCCGTGAAATCTCCAGGGATTCAAGCCAGATTGGAGGGTAGGCAATGCCAATCCCATACCCGAATCGCATCATTGCCGCCTGCTCAACCCCCTGTGCGATCAACGGTTCCAGGGATGCCTGCTCCACATCCGAAACCCGGACCCCCGGCGCAACGACTGAAATCCCGGCTTCCAGGGACTGGCGCGCCAACTCATGAATTTCTGCCTGGCGGCGGTTTGCCGGTCCACAACTGAGTGTCTGCATGGCGACGGCATGGTAGCGCTCGCACACCCCGGCAAATTCACCATGCACCAGGTCGCCGGGCTCAATCACCCTGTTGCGTGGTGTGCCGTGACAACCCGCGCTGCGGCTCCCGGAAGCCAGTTCGACGGGAATGGCCCAATACTCGCTCCCGGCATTTCGCAGGGCATTTTCAATCTGCGTCGCAACCGCCATTTCCGTCGTACCCGGGGTGACCGCATTTTCCATGGCCCGCAACCCCAGGGCGGCGTACTGCCCTGCCCGGGTGATCAGTGCCAATTCCTGTGAGGACTTCACCAGCCGGATGGTTCCCAGGATTTCCGTGACGTCCACCAATGCAGCCGGGGCAAGTGCCTCCGCAAGCGCCTTTCCCAGTGAAAAGGGCAATGTGCTGGATTGAAACTCGACCCCGATACCATCTGGAGAGATTCCCTTTTCCCGGACAATCCTGCACACAATTTCAGCAAAATCCTCACGGTGCAGACGGTATGTCCGGATATCGGTTATCCAAGTGGATTCCAGGGCCAGGGGGAGGTCAACATCTCTCAACAGTAGGGTTGGTTCGTCGTCGCCCCGGGTAAAAATCATCGCCTGGGGACTGTTCACGCCGGTCCAGCTGTCGTAACCGCCCAGATAATAATGATTCTCCGGCGCAACGGAAACACAGGCATCCAGGCCATGCCTGGCCATCGCTGTTCGTGCACGACCCAGACGTTTCCGGTATGTATCCCGGTCAAACAGGGTGAATCTGTCGTTCATTTTTCAACTCCGGGCTCGTCCCTCCTTTGCGTCCGTTCCAGTGGTACCCCGGGACGCACGCTGTCACCTGGGAAAGCCTCTTCGTCATACGTGACAGCCACTTGCTGAATTGTATACAGCATTGGTCGTTCCCGGTAGGGGTGGGTGCAACACCGGCTGACCCTGCCGAAATGACCGTTGCCGGCGGTGTGCCTTCCCCGGACCTGCCCGGGGGAGGACTGATTCCCGATTACATGGCGGACCGACCGGTGTGTTCTTCCGGAACGGCACATCGGTTGAGCAACCTGACAACACACCGGATACCATTTCCTGCCCGGTCATCCATCCGGTGTACTCGACTCGGGCCTGCCAGATTACCCGATAAAACGGGCACGGCAACAAGAGGAGCGGGCGGCTCCGGAGAAACCGGCATGAAAAACGGTCGCCCGGTTTTACCGTCTTCGTTGTCTTCGTCTCAAGGTGAGGAATGCGGGCCGTGCCTTTCCCCGGAAATCAGATATTTGCAATGGATTCCAGCAAATCATGCCTGGTGATAATTCTCGGGCGATTTTCCGCATCGCGGACCATCACTGCGGGATTGTCCCGGTTGATCATGGATGAAAGCACATCCAGTGTACTGTCTGCAGGCACGAACTGAAAAGGGTTACCCATGACCTCGCGAACAGGCTTGTCACGAATAGACGGGTCATTGATCAACGCCTTCAGCAACTTTGAATCAGACAGGCTTCCGACAAATTCCTGGCCATCCACCACAGGAAGCTGATCCACCGACACAGAGGTCAGCAGTGCGATGGCTTCCGTAACCGTTGCATCCTTATCGATGATGGTCAGTGCACCTTCACCACTTTGCTTGGAAATAATGCTCTTTGCAGTGGCATAGTCCCGCTCTTCGAGAAACCCATGGTCCTTCATCCAGTCATCATTGTAAATCTTTCCAAGGTAACGGGTTCCATGGTCAGGCAGGATGACGACCATGACATCCTCCTCTTTCATGTTATCTTTTGCCCATTCAAGGGCCCCCCAGACTGCAGAGCCGCAGGACCATCCGACAAACATGCCTTCTTCCCTGGAAAGACGTCGGGTCATCACTGCCGCATCCTTGTCGGTCACCTTGATGAAATGGTCAATCAGGGAAAAATCGACATTGGCAGGGAGAATGTCCTCGCCAATCCCTTCGGTGAGATAGGGATAGATTTCACTTTCATCGAAAATGCCGGTTTCCTTGTATTTTTTGAAAACCGAACCATACGTATCGATCCCTATCGTGACAATATCCGGGTTTTGCTCTTTCAGGTACTTCCCCACCCCGCACATGGACCCCCCCGTGCCTACCCCGGCGGCATAGTGGGTAATCCTGCCTTCGGTATCCCGCCAGATTTCCGGGCCGGTGGTTTCATAGTGGGTCGCCGTGTTGGACAGATTGTCATATTGATTCGGATAATAGGAGTTTTCGATGTCCGCATTCAATTTCTGCGCCACAGAATAATAGGAGCGGGG
Organism: Candidatus Poriferihabitaceae bacterium; assembly: GCA_965214055.1. GTDB lineage: Bacteria > Pseudomonadota > Gammaproteobacteria > Arenicellales > Poriferihabitantaceae > WTGA01. The sequence continues at coordinate 1,494,501 of OZ243931.1, read as the reverse complement.
GTCCTCGGCAGCAACCGCCGTGGGACAGACAATGACTTCTGCACCCACCGCACGCAGAGCATCGATTTTTTCCCTGGACTGTTTGTCCGCAAGGGTAAAAATGCATTTGTACCCCTTGGTGACCGCAGCCAGGGCCAAACCCATTCCCGTATTGCCCGAAGTCCCTTCAATGATGGTTCCCCCCGGCTTCAGGTCGCCACGGGCTTCCGCATCTTCAATCATTTTAACGGCGATCCGATCCTTGACCGAATGTCCCGGATTGAAGTACTCCACTTTGGCAAGAACGGTTCCCTTGATTCCGCTGGCAACAGAATTCAATTTTACAAGCGGCGTATTGCCAATGGTATCAACGATGGTGTCGTAATATTTCATAAATCTTATCCAGATAATTGTGCAGGTATTGATCCTGAGTCACTGTGAACTTGCCGGATTTTGCAATAACTGGCCGATGGTGGGTATATATCGTAAGTACTACAAAGAGATATAGCAATCGTCTTGTTGATCCGGGGCAAGGAACCAATAGTCTGTCCGGTTTCGAACAAATTCCACGATACCGTAGAGTCAAGGGGTGGTCCGTATACCGGCAGGCGAAGGTGGTTCCATTCCCGCCCTTCAGTTATCAAAGGCAGGCGTTCGGCCTCCCTGTGATATCAACAGTTATGCATTCACTGCCTTGCATTTGAAATGCAAGGCAATTGAACGCAAAATCTCTGAATAACACAAGAACATCGAACGCTTACCAGTTCTATTGCCTTGTGCGGGGCTATATTCCCACCGGGATGACGAAATGCCTGCATAGGTCATGCGGGTGGGGTCGCAATCCCGCCATTGACCACGTCTCCGCCCCTGCCCACTGAACCCGGCATGCTGATTTCCGGTACCGGGCTCTCCAGCCGGATCAGGCATCTCGCATACACCGGGCCCTGCAGTGATGATGCTGCATGGCCCGGTGGACCGCAAAAATCCCGAAGCACCTTCCTGGATCGGCATTCCATACCGGAAACCAGGGCCGCCATCGCAGAGCTGCCCGTGACGATTCGATAGACGACAGGACCGCAACCCCCCATCAGGCACTCCGCTCCCTGCCATCGCCCTGGCGGCGTTACCCCCACGGACTGGTCCTTATTAATGCACGGCTACATCAATTTGTCGAGAGGTGGCTTTTTCCGCTTTTGGCAAGGTCAATTTCAGCACCCCCTCTGCATATTCAGCAGCAATACCGGTCTCATCAATGGATTTTCCAAGACGCAGTGTACGGACGTACCGCCCGGCGTGGCGTTCCTGTTGAATTACCTTTACGCCCTCCTTTCCCTCGCTCCTGCCTGAAGACCTGGCTTCAATGGTCAGCACATCCTCTTTTACGCTCACTGACAGGTCCTCTTTTTTTACACCGGGCAAATCGGTTTCCACCTCATACCCCTGGTCCGTTTCGACAATATCCATCGCGGGAATCCGTGCATGTTTCCGGCTTGGAACCGGTTTCACCGACGCGCAATTTCCATTGAACAAATCATCAAAATCTGCCCGCAAATTCCAGCTTCTGTACGGGACTCTGGTTACAGTATTCATTTTGATACCTCTCTATAAGAGTCGAGTTGATATGTGGAATTAATGGAGGTCTACCTGCCGGATTTCAAGGGTGCCGGAACAGGTTGAGGCCGGGACTATCCGGAAAACAATTCGCTCAGGGAGGTGCTCAACGCCTGGAGGGTTTCGCCGGTAAGACCATTGACCACCACCACCGCCATTCCGAGATTGGCATGTTCCCAGTCGCTGCCGATGGCCAGCGTAAGCTGTTTGGTTGATTTTCCTTTTGCCAAAAGCATGGGGGCACTCCAGTGCCTGACCAGGTAATTGTACGTCAGGGTGCGACCCTTGTTTTCTCCACCCTTGATCTGCCTGATGATATCGTTTTCAAAAATCGCCACATGGAATTCCACACCGGTTTCCCCGGCCATATTGTCGAAAGCAATCTCTGTGCTGATCCTGCCGGTATCCGCGCTCTCAATGGTCAGCATGATATCCACCCGGGATTCCTGCTGGTTTGCAAAGTTGACACGCTCGACGATATCCATCCCTCCACGCACCTCTTTTCCCGAAACCAGGAACTCCGGGGTGTACATGGACCTTTGTGAATTCACATCGGCGAGAAATCGTTGACGCTCGGTGTAGGCAGCCTTTGAAAAGGGGTCCTTCCAGCCCAGCCAGTTCCAGTAATCCACATGAAATGCCAGGGGAATGGCCCGAAACTTCTCGTCAACAGTCTCTCCGAGTTGACTCAGAAAATTATCCGCCGGGGGACAACTGCTGCACCCTTCCGAGGTATACAGCTCAATAACGGGAGTAATGGTATCGCTGCTGCGCAGGCTCAGCGGTTCATTTCCGGCAATCCCGGTACCGGGAATCCCCAACAGGAATGAAAGCAGGAATGAAAGAACGACCGCCGGGCTTTTGACGAATGGCCTCATTGGAACAGCGGGACATATTGCCCGTACCCTTCTTCCACAAGGCGCTCTTTGGGAATAAAACGCAGGGCGGCAGAGTTCATGCAATATCGCAACCCGGTGGGGGCCGGACCATCCTTGAAACAATGTCCCAGATGGGAGTCCGCATGCCGGCTTCTCACTTCGGTTCGCGGATAGATCAATTTGAAGTCGGTTCGGGTAACGATATTCTCCGGTTCAAGGGGCCGGGTGAAACTGGGCCACCCGGTTCCGGAATCGAATTTGTCGATGGATGAAAACAACGGCTCACCACTGACGATATCGACATAGATTCCCGGGCGCTTCTGGTCATGATATTCATTTGAAAATGGACGCTCCGTTCCCTCCATCTGGGTAACCCGGTACTGGATTTCGGTGAGTTCCTGTCTCAGTTTTTCATCGGAAGGCCGACAATACGAACCGCTTTTGTCCGCAGTATCTTGCATGGTGGTTATGCCCGGATAGGATTCGCTCAAATGATACCAGTAATTTCCCCGTGCTGCCGGATTTTCCCCGGCCCCGGCAGCGTGGTTTCGATGGAATTCCCGGCCAGGCCCCATCCTGCCAATACCTCCAACCGGGTTGACCGCCCTGGGCAAGGAAACCTCTGACCCGGTTCAGGTCAATAGCTGGACCAGGTTCGAAATATCCGGCATCACTACATCGGCAAACTTTTCCAGTTCGTCCCGGCCATGGGGGCCGGTTAACACGCCTGCGGCAATCGCGACGCCGGCGTTTTTTCCCATATTGAGATCCACCGGGCTGTCCCCCACCATGACCACCTCTTCCGGCAACAGCCCGCAAGCCCGGCAAAACGCGTGAACCATTCCAGGCTCCGGTTTAACCCCGTACCCGCTGTCTGCACCACAAACGAAGTCAAACAGTCCCTCCAGCTTCAACCGGACCAGCATCCCGGTTGCATTGTCTTCATCATCCATGGTCGCAATCCCAAGGACCATGCCCCGGTCTTTCAACCCGGACAGGAAACCCCGGAGGTCCCCCATCACAGGAATGCCCTGCTGTGCAGCATCCGAAAAAATAGCCTGGATGCGAGCAAGATGCGGGCCCTCAATGGGTATGCCGATCTCACTGGACCAGAATTCCAGGATCTGGTGGTTGCTCCCGGACGTATAGAGGGAATCACTGGCCCATTCCCGGGTTTCAGGAATGTACCCCCCTTTCCGCATCAGTTCTTCGCTGATTTCAGGGTGCCCTATGGAGTCGGCGAGGTATTGTGAAACCTCGATATAGGGCGTCCTCCAGGTACCGTTAAAGTCAAGCAGTGTGCCGTCCTTGTCAAAAAGAACCCCCTTAATCATGGGAATCCCCGGGCCCCGATATCCTTACAGAAGGGACCCAGCAATATCCGTCCGGATCGAGCAGGAAACATTCTCTCAGGCCGTGGGGCTTGTCCGCGGTTTCCATGAGTACCGTATAACCCTCCGTCCGGGCCCGTTGCTCGGCCTGGTCCGGGTCGACTTCAAACAATCGCAATTCAACTCCTCCACCGCGTGCACCGGATTCGGGCAAAAGCGACGGGAGTGGGTTGTTCGCGTAGGTGTGATCTGCGTGCAGCTGGTACAGTCCCCCCCGGTATTCCAGCAACGCATAGTCCTTGGAAACATTCAGGCCGGTGAACCCGAAAACCGACTGCAGAAATGAAACGGTTTGCGCCACATTCCTGACCAGCAGGTTAATGCCGAAATTTTCCAGGGCATGGCCTACTTCTTCTGCATCTTCCGGGTTGAATTGTCTCATCGGTGTGTAAGAAGTTTGCATTGCAATGAATCAAATTGGGGCATTTTAACCCATGCCCCCGGGCGCCTGTTTCTTGATGGCACGGATGGCAGCGATCCGCGCCTGCCGGATTTTCTTTTTGATGTCCCGTCCGCGGTTGCCCCTGGATTCCTCGGATGCCAGACAGGCGGCCGCGATTTCCCCGGTATTGACTGCCATGGCGGCGCGGTGGTAACGGTTCAGCAGCTGCATCGGTTCGTCGCCATCGTTTTCATGCCCGGTTCTCCCGCGTTTGTCCGCCAGGCACGCCAGGGAAAACTTTCCAATCAGCTCGGGTTTCCTGAATCCATCGAATGCCTCCAGCACCTTGAGAACCGTGGCCGGTTTCAACTGGGCCATCATATGGCAATGCAAATGATACTGGCAGACTTTCAGTGCAAATTCCCTGTATCTGGAGGGAACCCCGATTCGTTCGCAAAGTTGTTTGATCGGCGAAATCCCACGCCTTTCATGTCCCCGGTGCCGGGGCAGCTCCCCTGCCGGTGTCAGCGCTTTGCCCAGGTCGTGAACCATCACTGCAAACAGCACCATGGGATCATTGCTGATTCCGGCGGCCGCATCCAGGGACATCCGGGTATGAATTCCGGTATCGATTTCCGGATGGAATTTCTCGGTTTGTGGTATGCCAAAAAGCGCGTCGACTTCCGGAAGGATTTTTTTCAGCGCACCGCAACGTCTCAGGACCTGGAGAAAATGCGAGCATCCGGGTTCAGCAAGACACCTCTCCAGTTCCTGCCACACCCGCTCGGGGACCAATGCATCCACTTCCCCTTCTTCAACCATTTCCGACATCAGACCCAGGGTCCCCGGATCCACTTCGAAACCCTCATCCCGATACCTGGCAGCAAATCGGGCCACACGCAGTACCCGAACCGGGTCTTCCCGAAACGCATCGGAAACATGCCGGATCACTCCCTGACGGATATCTTTTTTGCCGCCATAGGGGTCGATGAGGTTCCCTTCGCAGTCCTTCGCCATGGCATTCATGGTCAGGTCGCGACGGGACAAATCCTGTTCCAGGGTAATGCCCGGATCACTGTTGAATTCAAATCCGTGATAGCCCCTTGAGATTTTCCTTTCAGTACGTGCCAGTGCGTATTCTTCCCGGGTCTCGGGATGAAGAAAAACCGGAAAATTCCTGCCCAGGGGCCTGAATCCCAAGCGGACCATTTCCCGGGGGGTGGAACCGACCACGAGCCAATCACGATCTTTGATGCTGCGCCCCATTATTTCATCACGCACCGCACCGCCGACAAGATATACTGTCAATGGAAGGGCAGGGTCACTCATTTCACGCCGTATCAGTCAGGGGTTTCGGTTGCCTTGGATTATCCCAGAAAATAGTATGGATATCCCGGAGAGCCTGGAAAGAACGGGGAATGCACGGTTTGTGCCAACAGGCCGTGCAGGCACCCTGGTCCGGCGGGAGGCGCCTGCAATGGGGGAAGTGCGCGTACAGGATTCAGGAATATAGATTTCAGCCATGTCACCACCGAGAGTACTGCTATTGTGCCTGTTCGTCATGTTGCCGGCGTGCAGCCAGCTCGGATACTACACCCAGGCGATACAGGGACATTGGGAAATCATCGCCAAACGGGAAAAAATATCCACCCTCATCGGTTCTGATGACACCTCCGAAGACCTCAAGGAAAAACTGGCGAAGGTCCAGGAAATCCGGAAATTCTCGAGCAGGGCCCTGGCCCTGCCGGACAACCGCTCCTTTACCTATTTCACCGATACAGGGAGACCCTACGTCATCTGGAACGTGGTGGCCACTCCGGCCTACGATCTGGGCCCGAAAACCTGGTGTTTCCCCGTCGCCGGTTGTGTCGCCTACAAGGGGTTCTTTTCCGAAAAGGACGCCGACGCCTTCAATGCCCGCCTGATGGAACAGGGCTTTGATACCTTCCGGTACGGCGTCAGCGCCTATTCCACCCTGGGGTGGTTTTCCGATCCGGTCCTGAACACTCACCTGCACTACGGTGAAACTTCTCTCGCGGGTTTGATTTTTCACGAACTGGCCCACCAGGTGGCCTATGCAAAAGACGATTCCGCCTTCAATGAGGCCTTTGCAACGGTGGTCGAAATTGCCGGGCTCGAACGCTGGTTTTCCGAGCGCGGGACCGTTGAACAGTACGAGGAGTACCTGGAGAACCGGAAGCGCAACGGGAAAATAACCGCCATGGTGATGGGGTTTCGGGCCCGGCTGGCGCAACGATATGAGACCGGGCCGGAATCCACGCTTCCCGAATCCAAACGGGCCCTGTTCCGTGAAATGAAATCGGTGTATGAAGAGATGAGAAATCGGGGAGAAGGCACGCCCTACTATGACTGGTGGTTCAGCCTGGACCTGAACAACGCACACCTGGCATTGCTTTCAACCTACCACCATCATGTCCCGGCCCTGCAAACCGTCCTGGATCAATCCGGGTCCTTTCAGGCTTTTTATTCCCTCATGAAAGAAAAAAGCAGATTGCCGAAACCGGCCCGGGATCAATGGCTTTCCAGCCTGGAATCCAACTGAATTCCGGGCTATTTCCGGTTTCCGGCCTCCCGGGAATGTCTGGGCTGGCTCCTCCCCCCGATATGGGTCTCTCCCCGTTGCTCTGCAAGCAGCACCTGTTTCTCGCGCTCTGCATACCTTTCCCTGTCCTGCTCGGTATGCCGGTCAAAACAGGATGGACAACTCACACCGGATACAAATTTTTCACTGTGCTGGTCTTTGGCCGTGATCGGGGATCGGCAGGCGTGGCACTGATCATAGCTTCCCCTTTCAAGATCATGATTCACGGTCACCCGTTCGTCAAATACGAAACATTCCCCCTGCCAAAGACTGTCCCGCCTTGGAATGGTTTCCAGATATTTGAGAATTCCCCCCTTCAGGTGGTACACCTCATCGAACCCCTTTTTCCTGAGAAACGCTGTGGACTTTTCACAACGAATACCGCCTGTACAGTACATGGCCACTTTTTTATGCCTGCCCGGGTCCAGATTGGCTTCTGCATAGGCCGGGAATTCCCTGAAACTGGTTATTTGGGGATTCACCGCATTCTTGAACTTCCCCACCTTGATCTCATAGCTGTTTCGGGCATCAATCAGCAACACCTCCGGGTCATCCACCAGGGCATTCCATTTCTCTGGGGCTACATAGGTTCCCGCCGATTCCAGCGGATCAATATCTTCCACCCCCATGGTGACGATTTCCTTTTTCAGTTTTACCTTGACCCGCCTGAAGGGAGGCCACTGTGCACAGGCCTGTTTCACTTCCACCCCGCAAAGGCCCGGTTGCCGGTCCAGCCACCGGAGGAACCGGTCCATGCCCGTCCGGCTGCCTGCGATGGTGCCATTGATCCCTTCGTGGGCAAGGATCACGGTACCGTACACTTCGAGACTGTGCAGTTTTTCAGCAAGAGGGGCCTTGAGCCCGGCAAAATGCGGAAGCGCGACAAATTTGTACAGCGTGCAAACCACCGTGGCATGGGTATGCGTGTTCATCATGGCTGACCGGAATCTATCAAGGACTGAGCGCGGTATTATACCGTGATCGGTTTCCGTTTGACTTTTTCCTGAACCGAATCCCCCGTCCGACAGGCCGACCATCGAACCACCTCTCCCTGTGGATCGTGCATTGCACCCGGTCACTGGCTTCCAATGCCCCCTGCCCCGATCAATTGGAGTACTCAGCCCGGCGCAGGACGCCCTGATCGATACAGGAAAACAGGTCGGATCGTCGCTCGGCCAAGTGGGTGACACGCCGTCAGGGGTTCCCGTGGAAGCGCTTCAAGCCGATCGGGCAGAACGTTCGCGCCGGATCATCCGGCGGTCACGATTATCGAAAAATCGGCATTGTGCAATGACGTCGCCGTGGTGCGCTCCGGCTTCTGCAATTTCAATGTGCAAACGGGTAAACGGCTTGTACGGTATGAATCCCTTCCCATACCTTTCCACGGGGAATTCGAGATCCCGCGCCCGCTTCAGATCATAGTGCGACCCGGCATCGACAAAACGCATCACATGGGCTGCGCGCCTGGCAAGCACTCCTTCGCCAAGCATGATGCTGCGATGGACGACCATTTTGTTGAACAGAACCACATCGCCCAGCTCGAAATCATCTTCGACCTGATGGTTTTCGAATATCTCGCACATGGCCGGTGAATTCAGAATCCCCGTGCGCAGGGCAAAGTACTCACTCACGTTCGTCCTGGTCCCGGATCGCTCCTTGGCCTCCAGCGCCGAGACAATCGCCGGCTCGAGCTGGCTGAAGACGTATTCGGCGGATACAATGTTTCGGGGAACAAAAGCCATCCCGCCCCGCTGTCCCTTCGTATCGATAGGATGCAATGGTGCCCACAGCGTGCAACCGAATTCCTCCGCCATTTGAAAACCAAAACTTTGTGTGCCGACATGCCAGGGAAACCCCTTGCTGACGTTCTTTTCGATTTCAAAGCACACCTCGTTGGTCAGGAAAAGATCCCGTTCAACCAGCTCCATAAGCGCTCGCCTGAAGTAAGGCCGTTCCAGCAGTTCATAGACTTCGGTCATTTCCGCCTTGAAGTCATACTTCGCCCGATTGAACTTCGAGTCGGCCTTGAGAATACCGGGAGTTTCCCGGCTCATTTCGACCTCAACCCGATCAAGCAGCGTATGGATCACGTTTGCGCTCAAAAATCCTTTCAGCTTGACGAAGCCGTCGCGCTGGAATTGTTTCTTCTGCTCGCGGGTGACCCGGAATTCAGTGTCAAAAGGATGGAATGTCATGACTGATTTTCCTCGTAGCTATATGTTTGGACGGACCGGGATCGGGTTGGCGCTTGGCCGAAAAATCGTAACCCATTGATTAGTTTATGTAAAGGGTTGGGTTTGGTTGCAAAGGCGATAAGCATTCGGCCAACATGTGATGCCACCCCCCATTATTGTAGCGGCTTTGTTGGTGGCCGATGTTGGCCGAATGCTTACCAAAGGCGACCGGGCTATTGCAAAACCCGCTGGAATTTTCCCCTCCGGCGGCCCGTTCCGCCGGATCTTCGGGGAATGGGTCATGCAAACTCCTGCGCCTGCCATCCCAATGACCGGTGGCCAGTCACACATGGGAACCCTTGCGGATGGCACCCTTCGCGCACACTTCGGGGCGATGCAGTTTTTCAGCAAGGGGCCCTGGGCCCGGCAAAATGCTGAAAGCACGACAAATTCGTACCCCATGCAAACCACCGCGGCATGGGCATGCGTGTCCAGCATGGCGGACCGGAATCTATCCAAGGCTGAACCCGGAATTATACCGTGACCGGTTTTCGTTTGACCCTTTCCCTGAACAGGATCACCAGCCCGCTGGCAACAATCACTATCCCCCCTGCGATTGAAGTCCAGGGCGGCACTTCCCCCCAGACGACCACGCCCGCAAACCCGGCAAACAGGAAAATCAAGTACCCGAATGGTGCCAGAAGGCTCGCTTCACCAAACCGGAATGACGCGGTGAAGAAAAATTGCTGGAATGCCGCGAGCAGGCCGATACCGATCAGTAAAGCCAGATCCCAGTCATTCCCGGTCGGGGTCCAGCCAACAACCACAGTCCAGGCGGCAAACACCAGCCCTCCGCTGGTGTTGTAGATGACCGCGGTGGTTGCAGTATGTTCCGTATCGCTCAGCCGCCGCTGCCAAATCAGCACGAAAGCGCCCACCACCGCGGACCCGATTGCCACCAGTCCCCCTGCGCTGAAAACCGCAGTCCCGGGCTGGGAAATAATCATCACCCCGATGAACCCCACAATCACCGCGCCCCAGCGCGGCACGCCAATCCTCTCTCCAAGAAAAGGGATGGAAAGAATCACCACAAAGATCGGCGAGGAATAAACCAGCATGGTGGTCTCAACAAGCGGAATCATTGCCAACGCAGCGTAAAACAGGCCCAGTGATGTGATTCCGCTGGCGGTACGAACCGCATGATCCCGGTATCGCGATGTCCTCAGGGAGCCCGGTCCGTGAACCGCCAGCGAATACAGGATCAGGGGAATCGCCGCAAAGGCATACCGAAAAAGCAGAATCTGACTGACCGGGAAACGTTCGGAAAGCAGTTTGACCAAAATGCTGATCAGCACCATGACCACCAGATTTCCGATGAAGAATCCTATGGCAAGAAGAGGGAAATCAATCCGTTTGGATGCGGTCACTGGCCTGGCCGTTACATCCGGTCAAAGGGCATCCCTGCAGCGTGATACGGTGCATCAGCCGCCTTTCAGTCGGGTAATCGTTCTGTGCCTGGTGCCAGGTCGCGCGATTGTCCCAGAAAGCGATGGAGCCCGCCTGCCATTGGAACCGGACCGTGGTCGCCGGTTGCAGGGCATGTTGATACAGAAAGTCCAGAAGCAGCCTGGACTCTTCCTGGCTCCAGCCTTCGAATCGAAGGGTAAAGCAGGGATTCACATACAGCGCTTTTTTCCCACTTTGGGGATGAACAATCACCACGGGGTGGACGCTGTTCTGGACCGCCCGTCCAAAATTATGAAACCGGTCCTCATCCGGCTGTGAATTCTCGACGGCCTGTTGGCTGAACACATGCCGGCTCGAATGGATGGCCCTCAGGCCCTCAAGCGTTTTTTTCAGTTCGCCGGGCAGTGCATCATAGGCATGACACAGGTTTGCAAACAGCGTGTCGCCGCCTTTCTTCGGCACCTCCCTGGCATATAGAATCGATCCTCTGGCAGGAATCAGGTCGTAGGAATGATCGGTGTGCCAGCTTTCACCCACAACCGTCGTATGCTCGGGTTCTTTCCTGACCATGGCGATTTGTTCGTATCCGTCCACATGCTCAAAGAAGCGATTGATGACCACGTCTCCCCAGCGTTTTGCGAATCCGATATGCTGTTCACAGGTCAGGGACTGGTCCCGAAAAAAGATGACGCCATGCTCGTCCTGGGCGGCCTGTGCTTCGGCCAGCTCGGCTTCCGTCATGATGTTGACATCGACATCATAAAATTCGATACCGAAATTCCCTCTTATTGTTTTCGATTTCATGTTGGGATATCCATCATCATTCCCGGTTTTTCCCGGGTCCGCACCCGCCGGCGGATGGGGGAATCTTTCGGGTATTCATGGGGAAGTCCTGAAGGTTCAATAGGTGATACATTCGGAGTGTAGTATAATCCGATTCAAGAGGCCTGTCCTGTAGCGGCCGCAGGCCGCTTTGTGACCCGCCCCGGGTTTTCCGAATACGGCTTTAGCGCACAAACGTGGTTCGTCATGATGCAGGCTGTGTTAAACGGGGCCATATCCCCAATCTGACATGAGTGCTGATCTATTGTTTTCCCGGAATCAAGTCGAACAATTCAATCAACAGGGATATGTGATCGAAAAATCCCTCGCTGGGCCGGAGACCTGTTCCCAAATGCTGCGGGTCATCCGGGAAATCATGGAACCACCGCTGGCGCCCGTCGAATTTGAAACGGATGTCCAGTACCCGGGATCCCCCACAGACCGCTTGTCCCCGGGCGGGAACACTCCCAGAAGATTCCTGAATGCCTATACCCGTGATGCCATCTTCCGGCAGTGGGCCCGGGACCCGCGGGTCGTCAAGCGGATCCAGCAACTGCTGGATACCGACCAGGTACTGGTCTCCCAGAATCATCACAACTGCATCATGACCAAACACCCTGGATTCAGCAGTGCCACCCTGTGGCATCAGGACATTCGTTACTGGTTGTTTGATCAGCCGAACCTGGTCAGTGTGTGGTTGGCGCTGACCGATGAAAACGAAGACAATGGTGGCCTGCAACTGATTCCGGGTTCACACCGGCTGCACATCGACCGGGGCCGGTTCGACGGTGCCCTTTTCCTGCGCCAGGACCTGCCCGGCAACCAGGAAATGATCAACAGTGCCGTCGCAGCAGAACTGCATCGGGGCGACGCCCTTTTTTTTCACAGTCGCACACTGCATGCTGCAGGCCGGAACAATACGGATGACATCAAGACTTCCCTGGTGTTCACCTATCATGCTGAAAACAATCAGCCCCTTGCCGGAACCAGATCAGCCGCTTATCCGGACATTGCGTGCACGGGGACTTGATCAGGGTTTCGGCGCGGGTTCACTGGAACCATACTCTCTTTCGACCCGGCATACCCGGGTCTTGTACCGGGCATACCAGATCTTCTTTCCAAGCTTCTGCGCCACCCGGTGTTCGACATTGCTTTTCCAGGCCAGCAGGGAAGCCTCGTCCTTCCAGTAGGAAACCGCAATGCCCAGACCCTCTTTCGCGGACTCGAACCCGAGATAGCCGGGCTGCTGCCTGGCAAGCACTTCCATGCGTTCAGCCATTTCGCCATAGCCTTCCGGATTTTCGGTCTGGAGGCTGGTAAAAATGACCGCATAGTAGGGAGGCTTTGGCGTATCCGCGATCATGCTCCGGGCCGAGCCGTCCTGTCCGGTTCAGGTTGCAGAAACGATGACCCCTCCAGACCGGAACCCGGAACCGTCCCGACTGGCCGTTTCTTTGTGGAGAGCGACGGATATCGATGATACATGCATTGTATTTTCTCCTGACCGGAGAGGGTCCATCCCTTACTCAATTTCAATCACCGCACAGCCATCCATTCCCCCTGCCTCCACCGCCCTGTGGGCCTTTGCGGTATCTTCCAGAGCCCAGGTTCCGGCGATTCGATGGGATAACCTGTCCTGTTCCAGGGCGGCATAGATGTCTTCGATGGCCTGCTCTTTTGCCGCATCCGGCATATTGTAGACCAGCACCAGATTGATCGACACGTTTTTGAACATCAATGGATAAAACGGGAGGGTCGCTTCCGGCGCCAGCGAAGAGGAATAGGTCGATATGGTGCCCCGATTTTTGATGACCGCGGCACTGGTTTGGACATTCATTCCAAATTCCACCTCCACAATGTGATCAATCCCCTCCTGATCGGTCCGATCAAGAATTTCACTGACCAGGTGGTTACTGCGGTAGTTCAATACTTCATCGGCACCGGATTGTGCAGCGACCCTGCAGCGTTCATCGCTGCCTGCCGTTGCGATCACCCGGGCACCCGCCATTTTTGCCCATTGCACGGCATAGTATCCCACCCGGCCGGATGCCCCGGTTACCAGCACGTTTCTGCCCGACAAGTCACCCGCGTTGAACACGCAGCGGTGCGCGGTCATCACCGGGATGCCGAGGCACGCTCCGATGTCGTACCCCGTATCCTCCGGCAGGTCTGCCGCCAGTACGGATGGCAGGGCAACATACTGGGCGCCGGTCCCGCAGTGACGGGCGAATTGTGCCTGGTAAACCCATACCCGCTGCCCAACGCGATCGCCGGACACCCCCTCTCCCACGGACTCAATGACTCCGGCGCCATCGCTGTGGGGGATCACATACCCCTCGACAAATCCCGCCGGCTGGGCTCCCGCCCGCTTTTTGACGTCGGAGGGGTTCACGGCAGACGTGCGAAGTCTCACCAGGACTTCCCCTTTTCCGGGCACCGGCTGCTCCCGGTCCCCATACTGCAGTACCGCCTGGGCCTCGCCCTGTGTTTCATACCAGATCGCTTTCATGTTCTGTCTACTTGTGTTCAAGGCATTACCGGCCGGATGCCTGTTTCACCAACCGGGTCAAACGCTCCGCACTGTGTGCCGGCCACAGATCAAAAACCCTGTAGAACCCCTTGAAACTCGGCTTGTCATCGGGAATCCGGACCCAGGGCTGTTTCGACCGCGTGAAAATATGGACCAGGGGTTCGACCCCGGACGTATCATCCAGGGTCCCTGCACGAACCATGAGATCGTCCCCCGGGGAGGCATAATACTTGCTGAATACATCGGTACCGCATTTTTTGCAATGAAATATCTCATGGCCCTTTCCACTGCCCGCAATGTTCATAAACGACACCGGGGGGTCGCCGAGCCGGGTCACATTCGCTTTCTCGATCCACAGGTTGACCACAAACGCACTGCCACTGACGGTCTGGCAGTCGGTGCAATGACAGGCCTGGACGTACATCGGATTTTCTTCAAGACGATATCGAACCGCGCCGCAAAGACACCCGCCCTCGCTGCCTTTCAATTTATTCATGTTCTGGACCCTCCCGTTCCGGCCAGGCACCGCCGACCACCGCCCGCCCCGGGAAAACAGGATTCACAGGATACCGGGGAGCGGACCGGCACCGTTGAAATCCCCGCAACGCAACGGCGTCGACTCTCATCGATTCGAGGGAGGTCCCTTTACAGCGCACAGTACCCCCCGTCCACGACCAGCAGGTGTCCAGTGACAAAGCTGGACGCATCCGAACACAAAAAAATCACCGGCCCGACAAAATCCTCCGGAGCGCCCCTTCTCCCAAGGGGCGTCCATTTCAGGATCTCTTTTTCCAGTTTGGGAGGAGTGCAAATTTCGTATTTTCCTCCCATGGGATTGGTGGTGTAGCCCGGATTGACCGTATTCACCCGAATGTTGTACCGTCCCCACTCCACGGCCATCTGCTTGCACATCATATCGACCCCTCCCTTGGATGCGCCATAGGCAGTCAACCCCTCGAATGCCACCAGGCTGCCGTTTGAAGAGATCATCACAATGGACCCGCCGTTCCCCTGATCAATGAACTGCCTCCCCGCCGCCTGGGCACAATAGAAACAACCCGTCAAATTGGTATCAATGACCCGGTGCCATGCTTCCTCCGAAGTATCCGTTGGGGTGGCCACCTCAATCACACCGTGATTGATGACGACACTCCCGATACTTCCATATTCACGGACCGCCGCGGCCACCATTTGGCTGCAACTGTCCCGGTCCGTGACATCGGCAACCTGATACATGGCAGCTCCGCCATTTTCCGCAATCTCTTCCACGGTCTCCACCAGCCGGCTTTCAGTCCGGCCCACCACCATCACACTGGCCCCTGCCGCGGCCAGCCCCCGGGCCATCGTCTTTCCCAAACCATATCCTCCCCCGGTGACGACAATGGTTTGACCGGAAAGATCAAACCGTTCCAGTCCTGAAGAAAATTTTGTTGTCATGATGGCTTGCAATGACCGGTCATGGTGTATGGATTCCTCCCGGCAGGCTACCACAGGAGAATCCTGCCGGTCTATTTTCATCCTGATTTCCCGGTATTCCGGCCGGTTTCAGTGGTGAAACCGGGCCCCGGGCTCCTTTTTTTCCGGTGATCACCAGGTCCGCCCGTCCTGCTGCTGTTGTATCTCCCACATCTGCGCATACAATCCTTCCCGATTCACCAGGGTTTCGTGATTCCCCCGCTCCACAATCCGGCCCTTGTCCAGCACAATAATCTCATCCGCACCGGTCACCGTGGACAACCGGTGGGCAATCACCAGGGTCGTACAGTTTTCCGAAACATTTTCCAGCGCTTTTTGGATGGCTTTTTCCGAACGACTGTCCAGGGATGAAGTGGCCTCATCAAACACCAGAATGCGAGCCCCCTTCAACGCGACCCTGGCGATGGCAACCCGCTGTTTTTCCCCCCCGGAAAGTTTCAGCCCACGCTCCCCGACCAGAACACCGTAGCCCTGGGGATGCTGTTCAATAAAATCGTGAATCTGTGCAATCCGCGCAACCTCAATGATTTCATCGGCACTGGCTCCGGGCTTGCCATACGCGATATTGTATCCCACCGTTTCGTTGAACAGTACCGTATCCTGGGGCACCATCCCCATCGTGCCCCTCAGGCTGTCCAGGGTAACGCTGCGTATATCCTGGCCATCAATGGAGATACTTCCGTGGTCGGGGTCATAAAAACGGAACAACAGTCGGGACAACGTGGTTTTCCCTGCACCGGAAGGCCCCACCACGGCAAGCGTCCCGCCTCCGGGAATGGTGAAGTCTATATCCTGAAGTATCGGGTTGTCCGGGCTGTAGGCGAAATGGACGTTCTTGAAACGGACCGCTGCGCGGGTCAGCACCAGCGGTTTCGCGTTGTCCTGCTCGAGGATTTCCGGGTTTTCATCCAGCAAGTCGAACATCCGCTCCATATCGACCAGGGAATGATTCAGGTCGCGGTATACCGAACCCAGGATATTCAAAGGAATATACAACTGGATCAGGAACGCATTGACCATGACGAATTCACCCATGGTCAACTCGCCCCTGGAAACGCCCTGCGCAGCAAGAATCATTAACCCGGTAAGACCGGTTGCAATAATCAGGCCCTGCCCGGTGTTCAGGTACGACAGGGACAGGTTGCTCTTGAGCGAGGCACTCGTCCAGTCCTGCAGCGACCGGTTATAGTGCCGGTATTCAAGCTGCTCGTTTCCAAAGACCTTGACCGTCTCATAATTGATCAGCGAATCCAGTGCCCGTGTATTGGCCGCGGAATCGGATACGTTCATTTGTACGCGAAACCGGGTTCTCCAGCGGGTGATGGAAAAGGTGAAAATACAGTAAACGGCAATCACAACGAGGGTCACGGCGACAAAACGAAAATCCAGCTGGCGCCATAGAATACCCAGCACCATGATGATCTCAATAATCACGGGAACAACGTTGAAGACGATCATGCGCAAAAAATTGGTGATCGCCATGTTTCCACGTTCCAGGTCCCGGGACAATGCCCCCATCTTCCGGTCCAGATGAAATCTCAATGGCAACTGATGGAGGTGTTTGAAAACCGCCATGGAAATACGATGAATGATCTGCACGCCCACGCGTCCAAAAACGGCATTTCGCATCTCGTTGAACAAAATGGCACTGAAACGAAACACCCCGTAGCCAATCAACAGCGCGAGGGGAACCACCAGCCACTCCCTGTCCGGCATTTCGAGGCGGTCGACTATTTCCTTCAATACAAGCGGCACGGCAACGTTCGCAACCCGTGCAACCACCAGACAAACCAATGCAATCGCAATGGGAATCCGGTAATTCCAGAGGTACGGCAGCAACCGCCTGGAAACCCGCCAGTTGCCTTTCCGGTCAGTGGTAACCAATGTGGGTCGCATGGAATACCAGTTGAGTCGTTTGCGAGGTACTGACCTGAAAAACCCGGCCGCCAGCGAAACCGCCATGTCCACTACCCGATTGCCACCCCGCCCCCCTCCTGGAAAATGAAGCCCGGCCCATCGGTTCAAGTGCTGGTTCCTGCAGCATACCACGGTGGGATTCGACCTTCTTCCTTGCGTGGCCCGGGCAAGCAGGTTGAAGCGGCCGTGGATAGCAAAGCGCGTCGCTGTCCCGGAACCGCGGGTGGTCCGGCGCCCTGTAAAACACCCTTGTGCTCATGAAGTGGGACCGATCCGTAGAATGGCTTCAGTCCCTGATCTGAAACGTATCCTGGTCCATGGATGCCGGAAAATAGGCCAGAAATTCCTCCTGGGCTTTCCGGGACAGTTCTGCATTGGCCACCCGCACCCTGTCCCGGCAGTCTTCCATGGGTTTACCCAGAAAATCCAGAATGACACTGCCCCCTGAAAAAGTATTGCCGGTGGGATCTTCCCCCAGGCGGTTGACCCCCACCACATACACCTGGTTCTCGATGGCCCGGGCCCGAAGCAGCGTGTTCCAGGCGTACTGACGTGCATCGGGCCAGTTTGCCACATACAACGCAACATCGTGGTCTCCGGTGTTGCGGCACCATACGGGAAAACGCAGGTCGTAGCAGACAAACAATGCCACCCGCCAGCCGTTTACTTCAAAAACAACCCGTCGAGTACCTCCGGTGAAGTTCTGGTGCTCCCCGCCAAACCGAAACAGGTGTCGCTTGTCATACCAATCCAGGGTTCCATCGGGCCGGGCCCAGATCATCCTGTTGACATATCCTTCCTCCAGCTTCATGACCAGGCTCCCCGTAACCACCGCATCCAGGGCCTTGGCACACCCGGTCATCCAGGTCACCGTTTCTCCATCCATGGTTTCAAACCTTTCCTTGGGGTCCAGGTAAAAACCGGTACTGAAAAACTCCGGCAGCACCACCAGGTCCGTATCGTCCATGGCTTCGAAATGCTCCTGGTACCGCACACGGTTGGCGGCCGGGTTCTGCCAGACAATCTCGTCCTGGACAAGAGACACTGTCAGCTTTTCATTCACGGCAGACTGCTCCTAGATGGCATTGATGATCTCCGCAGCCTGTCTCAGGGTGTCATCCTGCTTGGCAAAACAGAATCGCACGATGGTTGAATCAGGGGGTGTCTGGTAGAACGGCGACAGCGGAATGACCGCGACGCCCTTTTCCACGGTCATCCAGCGGGCAAAGTCCATATCCTTGCTGTCTGAAATTTCGCCGTAGTCCGCCAACTGGAAATAGGTTCCCCGGGAAGGAAGCAGACGGAATCTGGACGGTTTGACCAGAGAACAGAACAGGTCCCGCTTGGCCTGGTAAAACCCGCCGAGCTGCTGATAATTCTGTGGATTCGATTCGAGGAAATCAGCAATGGCCCATTGCAGGAAGGTGGCAGTCGTAAATACATTGAACTGGTGTATCTTGCGAAACTCCGCGGTCAGTGCCGGCGGTGCCACACAATATCCGATTTTCCACCCCGTGACATGATAGGTTTTTCCAAAGGAAAACACCGCCATGGCCTTCTCGCGAAGTTCGTCGTGGGTCAGCACGCTGGCATGGGTTTCCCCGTCAAAAATAATGTGTTCATACACCTCGTCGCTGAGCACATAACAGTCCAGGGGCCGGATGGCTTCCGCCAGCCTGTCCAGGTCTTCCGCTTTCAGGATGCTGCTGCTCGGATTGTGGGGAGAATTGATGATGACCAGTCGGGTCCGGTCGCAAAGACTTGCCTGCAGGCGGTCCCAGTCGATCCGGTAATGGGGGAGAGTCAGGGGGATGTGGATGGTCCGCCCCCCGGCCAGGGAGACCGCCGGTTCGTATGAATCGTAGGCCGGATCAAATACAACCACCTCATCACCCGGCCGCACCAGGCACTGAATGGCATTGAACAGGGCTTCCGTGGCACCGCTGGTGATGGTGATTTCGGTTTCGCTGTCCACGTTGATGTGGCTGTTGCATTGCAGCTTGCTTGAAATTCCTGCACGCAGTTCGGCCACACCAATCATGGGCGGGTATTGATTCTTCCCGGTTCTAAGATGATGTTCCACCCGCTGGATGAGCCCTTCGTCGGGCTCAAAATCCGGGAATCCCTGGGAAAGGTTGATCGCATCATGGTCAACCGCAAGTTTGGACATCACGGTAAAAATGGTCGTACCGACCGCTGGCAGCTTGCTTTGTAACTGGATTTTCATTTCAATGTATGCCGATACTGTGGAATGGCGGGCAAAACGGTAAATATTCGGGGCTGTTTGGCCTGTTTTCAAACCATGATACTGTATCCGAAAATGATGAGGCTGTGTAAAATCCAGTGTTTATATTCGAGCATCCGCCATCAATGAAACTCATTACCTGGAACGTCAACGGCATTCGCGCAGTGGAACGCAAGGGCGCGTTACAGCAGTTTATCAACGACCACACGCCGGATGTCTTCATGGTCCAGGAAATCAAGGGGTCCCGGGACCAGTTCAGCGGGTTTTTGACAGCACACGAAGAGTATCACCAGTATTACAGCAGTGCCGAGAAAAAAGGGTATGCAGGGACCTCCATCTGGATAACCAGGGCACTGGAACAAAAGACCGGGGGGCTCACTTTCAACACGGTCATACCCGGTGCACCCAACGCCGATGAGGGCCGTATCGCGCACCTGTGTTTTGAGAAGGACGGGAAGATATGGGACCTTTTTTCCATCTATTTCCCCAACGGGGGAAAAAGTGAACAGGCCTGGGAAGAAAAGCTGGTGTTCTACGACCGTGTACATGACCATATGAATGCCCTCCGAAAAGCCGGACACATTGTCATCGTGGGGGGAGATATGAATGTCGCCCACACCGAAATCGACATCGCCCGGCCGAAAGAAAATGATGGCAAAATCGGTTTTCATCCAAAGGAACGCGCCTGGATGGACCGGCTGGTGGAAGATGGCTGGGCCGATACCTGGAGAGAACGCAATCCCGGACTCACGGATGTCTACTCGTGGTGGCATATGATCAGCCGCGGCCGGGACCGGAATGTGGGCTGGCGCATCGATTATTTTCTGATGGACCATGCCAGGATGCCTTTGGTCAAGGACGTGACCTACCTGAATGACCAGATGGGTTCCGACCATTGTCCGCTTTCCCTGGTTGTCGACTGATTGTTCGAATTATCACTTTCCCGGACCATGAACATGAACTGGAACTATCCCACCGCCGTGCGCGTCGGTGCCGGCCGAATTGGAGAAATTGCCGAAGTCTGCGCGCAGTTCAACCTGTCCGCCCCACTGCTGGTCACCGACCCGGGGGTCGCCGCATTGCCCATGACCCGGGACATTGTGCACACCTGCACCGATGCAGGGTTGAGTATCCGCATTTTCAGCGACATAAAGCCCAATCCAACGGGAACGAATATTGACATGGGAATTGCCGCCTATCAATCCGGCCACCATGATGGGGTCATCGCACTGGGCGGCGGCAGTGGACTGGATGCAGGGAAGGCCGTGGCGGTGGGGGTGAATCAAGCCTGTTCCATCTGGGACCTGGAAGACATTGGTGACAACTGGAAACAGGCCCAGGCCAGCCTGATTCCACCTGTCATCGCGGTCCCTACCACGGCGGGAACCGGTTCGGAAGTCGGTCGTGCAGCGGTGATTGTCAAGGAAGACGAGCATCGCAAGGTGATTGTCTTTCATCCCAAAATGTGCCCGGACTGCGTCATTCTCGACCCGGAATTGACCATCGGGTTGCCTCCCATGCTCACCGCCGCAACCGGAATGGATGCCCTGTCTCACAACCTGGAAGCATTTTGTTCTCCGCTGTTCCATCCAATGGCCGAGGGCATTGCCGTGGAAGGAATTCGATTGATCAAGGAATTCCTGCCTGCCGCAGTGGTCGACGGCGACAATCTCCAGGCCAGGACCCAGATGCTGGTGGCCTCTTCCATGGGGGCGACTGCCTTTCAGCGCGGCCTGGGAGCCATGCATGCCCTGGCCCACCCCCTGGGGGCGGTCTACGATGCCCATCATGGGACATTGAATGCCATCTTGATGCCGTACGTCCTGGTGGCCAACCGAAGTGCCATCGAAGAACCCGTCAACCGCCTTTCCCGTTATCTGGATATCAAGGAAGGATTCGACCCGTTCCTGCAGTGGGTGATGGAACTCCGGGCCCGTATTGGAATTCCGGACACCCTGCAGGAGATTGGTATCGGTGATGACCGGGCGGATGAAATTGGCCAGATGGCGGTGGCGGACCCGTCAGCGGCCACCAATCCCCTCCCGTTTGATGCCGGGACCTACCGCCAGATTGCGCTCAATGCCATTCACGGCCGGCTCGCCTGAGTCGATTCGGCCATACACCAAATTCAGTTATAGCTCCGTCCTGACCGGGAGGTTACGGAGACGGTCTTTCCGGTCCCGATTTGGGACATTCCCCGTTGTAGCGGCTGGTTCCGTACAGAAGATACAGAAAGGCGAGGATTGCACAGGCCCAGTAGACGGGCACGAGCACCACTTCGCTGTCCGGAATTTCCAGAACACCAAACCCGAATGCGCCAAATATGACCACAATCGCCATCTGGGTATAGTAGCTTTTCAGCACAAGGTAGTCATGTGACCGGGTGAGCTTGGCAATGTCGTAGAAGCGCTTGTTCATGGCCAGCCTGAAAAAGGATGTACTGAAAGTAATCACCACCAGAAGCAGGAAAAGAAACTCAAGGGAATACTCGTTGTCGGTAATTGCCCTGAGGGCCCAGGACAGTGCATACAGGCCCACCGACAAGGTGTACACGTATTTTCTTCCCAGCCGGTCGATGGTGTTTTTCAACAGAAAAAACAGGATCCCAAAAATCACGGCAAGGGACAACACCATGAGGCCCAGGGTGGTAAAGCTCTCATGGGCGAGCATAAACAGCGTAATCAACCAGAAAAAACTCTCGGCAAACAGGAAAAGCCCGTCGATGACAAACACCAGTCTTGAATTCTCATTGTCCCGAAAGCCCAGGATATCCCGAACAGTCAGACTGGCGTGCCGGGACAATGTGACCGGATACAGCGGCCTGGTCCGCACGACAATGAAAAAGCCGGCCCCGGCAATCACCACAGAGGCCCAGACCAGGTAAACGAAATTTGTCCGCTCCAGCAAAAAGGCCCCCATCAATATTCCCAACTGCAGGAGAACCCCGACAAAAATCTGGAAATTCCCGTATTTTTTCCCGGAATTTTCAATATCGATGAGATCAAAAAACAAGGCGCGCTGGGTGGTCCAGTAAAAACAGTTGTACAGGCCGTAGGTAATCCCGAGCACGAGGAGAATGGGCCGGCTCATGTGCATCACATGAACGTTGTACAGCAGCAGGATTTCCAGCAACAGGGAGATGCCGATGAGCGTGGTCAGGTTGACCTTGAACCGCAATCGGTCCCAGACCCAAAGAGCACCGCAGAATCCCAGTCCAGCCAGGGCAATAAACAGGGATATTTCACCCACGCCGAAACCCTGTTTCCAGATGTAAACGGGAATGTAGAAAGGAAAAATTCCTATCAGCAGGGAATGGAGGCCCAGATACTGATAGAAAGTCTTACGGGTAGGCAGCATTCAAAATATGTCTTGGTCCGGTATCTCGAGATTTTCCAACTTGGCAAGAGAACCGCTGAAATCCTCAATTTCGCCATACCTCGGGTAGTAATGCATCTTGATGTACGGTCTGGAATTGACCTCAATGAAAATGCATTCCTGTTCTGTGTAGGGGACTTCGATCCCTTTTTCAAAAATCACGTCAATCCCCAATACATTCGCACCGAACAGGCTGACGACACGAAAAAAAAGCAACCTGTTCTCTTCAGGAATTCGACTTTGATCGATGGTTTCAACCACCCCTCCCGGGGCCAGGGCAACACGATGAAACAGTTCAATCCGCTCACCATCCGCCGGTATGGAACTCAAGGTCAGACCCTGTTTCCCAAGATGCCTGTCAACCTTGTCGGTTTTTGAAATCGGGAAAATAGTGGGATGCAGCCTCATCTCCTTTCGGACCTGGTTTTCCCTGTCAATGAGGGCACTGACCGTGTCGGAACCATTTCCGATGACAAAGGGGGGATAGCGCTGAATGACGGAGACCAGCCCGTCACCGGTGGTCAGTACCCGGTAGTTGGACCCTTTTAAATACTGTTCAATGACCGTTACCGGCCACCATGCCTTTGCCCAAAACAGGGCGCGATAGAGTTCCGGATAACTGTTGACGGGGAAATAACTGCCCCGGGAATAACCGCTGACATTGGGTTTGACGGCAACGGGGAAACCGTGTTCCCGAACAAATTTAACCGCTTCCCAGGGCCAGAAAAAAACCTTCCCTCGAGCATGGGGGATATTGTTTTTTTCAAAAACCGCCCGGCCCTGCTCTTTCGAACGGCAACTCTTCCTCACCTCCAGCGTATTGTAGTTGCTGCACCCGTGCATGTAGCGCCCACTGATCCAGGCATAGAGCAGTGCCTTTAGTTTTCTCATGCGTTTTTTCTGATTAAATTTGCCAGGCGGCTTTCCCGGTTATAAAACATCATTTTGGTATAAATCGGATATTCTTCAAGGGTCTTGTCCCGGCATCGGGTCAATCTGGCCAGTTTCAACATGTATCCCAGGCTCATTCCCAGCCAGTCCCGGAATGCATACCCCGGGTCCAGCATATGAATCGGCATGGGCGTAAAAAGATTCAATTCAATGACATGGAACCTGCCGGTCAACAAGTCTTCCGTTGAATCTGCCCTGAGGCTTAAACGGGAAATTCCAAATCGGCCAATTCGACAAACCTTCTTCCACAAAATCTGTTTTTGCGACGCTGAAAACTGCTCTGTGATGTCGTGATACACGGTTTCCGGATTGTGAATTCCATTGATGGGATTTTCCTCGCTTTCGTTGAGTACTTCGGTCACGCTGAATACGGAATACTCTTCCCTGTTCGCATGGTGTTGCAACGAGAAGATTTCAAACTCCCTGGTCTCCAATGCACCTTGTTGAATGATATACGGCACCCGGGAATGATGTACCTGTTCCCGGATCTCCTGCAGCGATATGAGGTCGTCCGCCCGGTAAATCCCCGATGCATTTTGCCCCCACTCCGGTTTTAAAAATACCGGGAAATGCTCGGGGATATATGCTGCATCATCATACTGCTGGGCAAGCCGCCATTCTATCGGAATCAACTTGTCAAGATCAATCTTGGAAAACACCCCTTTTTCATTGTTGAAATAAAGGGAATTCAGCTGGAAGTACTTGCAGGGCTTGGTACCCACCAGGATACAGTCGAGAATATAGGCTGCAACCATTACGATGGTCATTTTCATCGGCTTGGGACCCCGGGAACGTACAACTTGATATCTTACGGAAACAGGGCCTTCAAGACCAGTCGCCTGTTCTTCCCTGTCCGGATAACCGGACATTCCCTGCTGCTCCACTCGACACTGCCGGGCCGCCTCCGGAATTCCCCGGGAAGATATCCGGTTCCCCAATGAAGAAAAGGGTGGGATGGCGGCTGGCCGTCCACCCACCCCCCTGTGCCGGCGGGGGGTTCACAGCCGTTTGCCACACAGCGGCTACAACATCCAGGGGTCGGCCCATTCCCTGGTCAAGATCGTCTTTGTACAACACAGCATCCGGATTACTTGTGTTCGCCAGGCCAATCCCTTTCCAGGTCAACCCGGTTCAATGACGGTTCAATCTAATGGCCATCCGGTCCATGCAACCCGTTGGAAGAAAGACCACCACCACGACATTCACTGCCGTATTGCCTGACCCGGAACACTGGTTTATCCGCTCCCGGCCTGCATTTTTGAGGTAACGCTGTCTACCTTGTCCTGCAGCGACTGTTCCCGGTCCGTCCGGGTTCCAAGCTTTACTGTCGTGGTGACCCGGGGTGCTCCGAGTTCATGAACCCGTTCATGGCACTGCTTCAATGCGGCCATCACATCCTCCCACTGCCCTTCTACATTGGTCCCGTACGCATGCAGGTGGGTCTTCAGTCCGGCTCGGATCAGAATTTCCTGGCACGCTACCACATATTCAGACACCGACACCCCAACGCCCATGGGAATCACACAAATATCGGCGTGTACTTTCACAACGCTATCCCCGGGCAGGACCGGAAACAACAGGGTATCGATGGACATTGACACGACATGCACAAAACCCGCTGTTTTCGGGGTTGAACATCATGGATACCGACCTGCTTGCCCGGTATGGGCTCAAAAGTTGTACCACGATTCGCCTCTTACCAGATACGGCAGTTCACCGTTGTCCCGAAACCACGAATCCACCACATAGTTCTGGCCCGTCGCGATATCCAGAATTTCAGCGGCCCAGTGTTGGGAGAAGAAATTGGTTCGGTAGGCTCGGCGCTGCACCTGGTGATATCTGAGCATCCCTACATTTTCCATGAGTTTCAGGTAAGTTGTGGTATTCAGGGACTCATCAATGCAATCCATCTGCCCTCCCCTGGGTGCCGCCCTGTAGTTGGAAAACAACCAGTTTCTGCCAATGTCCTGGTTCGTAGGGGAATACTGGGCCACCAGGGCCTCCATCCTGGCCACCGCCTCCTTTATGCGCCTTCGCTCCGTACGGGCATCCGGGACCTGGCTAAACAGGTTTTTTATCTCCTGCCATTCTCCCTCACTCAGCCGGACCCACTGGCTGCTCTTGCAGCTAAACCCAAAGCAGACCTTGAATTCCTCCGACACATCGAATTCACCAGACGCATTGGCACTCTGTGCGACTGCAAAAGAAAATGGCAGCAGACAGAAACCGACCAGAAAATGGGCAAACCTGTTTCTCAAATATCAACGCCCTCTATACTTAAATGATAACTTACGCTTATTATAATGATAATATAACAATTTTCCACTTCGATGGCATCAATGCGGATAGAAACAAAATGCCGGTCACGCCGTTTCAGTTTTTCGGGATCGCAACCGTTTCAGGTTTTTTGCTGCTGATTCTGAAAATTCAGCAACAAAGGGAGCTGGCGAACAGGGTTGCCCAGCGCCACTGCAAACAACATGATTTGCAGTTTCTGGATGGGACCGTGGCCTTTCGGGGATGCCATTTCAACTGGGTCCAGCTGGCAGTGGTTTTTCACTTTCACTTTGACTATTCCCTGAATAATGCCGACCGGCACACCGGTTCAATCGCCCTGGCAGGAAACCGGATACAGGATATTTGCACGGACCGGGACCCTGTCCGCCTTTAGCGAATTCATCCGGGCTTGATTTCAAACACAGAAATTTCGTTTGTCGACCCAAGCCGCATAAGCGGCCCCCAGGTCCCCGTGCCGGAAGACACATAAAGCCGGGAGTTCCCCTGCCGGTACATGCCGCAAATGCGTTTGAATTGCTGCTTTACGACATAGTTGAACGGAAATATCTGTCCATTGTGCGTGTGTCCCGACAACTTCAGGTCCACCCCGTGCCGGATCGCGGCTTCCCACCCCACGGGCCGGTGATACAGCAGAATCGTAAATTTGGATGCATCCCGGGTTATCCCGGGAAGATGTGTCGCAACCTGGTCGGGGTCATCGGAATCATCAATGCCGATAAAATGCAATTCCTCCTCGCTTACCGAATCCTGCCTCAGGGTGACCATCCCCAGGCGATCCGCAATATCGAGTATTTTTTCCAGGTCAGCATAGCGCTCGTGGTTCCCAATGGTGAAGAAAGTTTTTGCAGACAGCGACCTCAACGGCTCCAGCGCGGCATAGTCCACTGCACTGGAATCAATCAGGTCCCCGGTAATCACGACATAATCCAGTGCCAGGGCATTCAGCTTGTTTACAATCCTTTGCAGGTATCCGCTCTGCCTGGAACCGATATGAACGTCGCTGATCTGCCCGATTCGATAGTTTCGACTGACTTTCCTGCTGTGGATATCGAAATGCCTGATGGACAGGTGATGGGAGAACCCAATGGCCCCAAGACTGAGTGTTCCCCCGGTGAAAGCAATGATCTGGGCGAACAGCCTGTCATTTCCCGGCCACAGCAGACGGAACGGCTCCGCCAGCAGCACCAGCGTGGCAAAGATAAAACTGATCCCCATCCAGTGCACTACGACATAGCGCACTTTCATGTTGGGTCCACTGAACGAGTAACGCATGGCCAGCATCCCGACCAGCCAGATGATCACAGACTGATATCCATGGATTGCCACCGGTCCGCCGTACCAGTTGCCCAACCGATATGGCGGGTAGGCAAAGACGAAATAACAGGCCAAACCAAACATCAGGGGAAACCAGCGTCGAAAAGAAGTTTTATCCGCCATGCATCACTGCGCCTCCCGACTGTCCGGAAAAAATTTTATTTCCTGTGCCTCCTGGTTCTCCCGGCGTAGCCATGATCCGCGTACCCGTTGCCCGGCATCCTCCACGACCACGGGGTTGCGATACCCGAATTCCGGCGGAATCGGGCCGGAAACCCATCTGCAACAACATAATTTGGTACAATTCTCCGTAGAGTTCATCGATACGACGAAACCCAGCCAATCCGGAGCACTGCCTTCCAGGGTCCGGTATTAAAAACAGGATTATAATCCTGCCCGCGCCCATTTACCCGGAGAATCCAGTTGAATCCGACCCCCAAATTGCGAAAAACCAAGGTGATCGCCACCATCGGCCCTGTCTGTGACGACATCCAAACCCTCTGTAAAATGATCCAGGCCGGCATGAATGTAGCCCGTCTGAACATGTCCCATGGAGACGCGCAGTCCCATTCCGCCACCCTGACACGAATTCGTCAGGCTGCAAAAATGGTCGACAGTCCCATTGCCGTCATGATCGACACCCGGGGCCGGGAAATCCGGACGGGGAATCTCGAAACCGGCCGGGCTCTGCTCGAACATCACCAGCAGTTTACCCTGTACAACGATGGGCGCACCGGCAACGAGAAAGGGGTTTCGATTTCGTATGGACAGCTGTATCGCCATTCCAGGCCGGATGATCGCGTTTTACTGGATGATGGCCAGATCGAACTCGTCGTGACAAAAGTCATCGACAGCGAAATCCGGTGCCGTGTCGACTGTGGCGGTATCCTCAGGAACAACAAGGGCGTGAACCTCCCCGATAACAAAACAGCATTCAATCATATGCCCTCCGATGACATCCGGGAAATCGATTTTGCCGCGAACCATGATGTCCAGTATGTCGCGGCTTCATTTGTCCGCAATGCACACGAAGTCGTGGAATTTCGCAATGCGCTTTTGAAACGGGGGACCGATATCCCGATCATCGCGAAAATCGAGAATCGGGAAGGCGTTGACAATCTCAACAGCATCATTGCAGCAGCGGACGGCATTATGGTTGCCCGGGGCGACCTCGGTGTTGAACTGGAACTCGGAGAAGGCCCCACCATCCAGAAACAGATTATTCACGCCACCGTCTCCCAGGGCAAACCGGTGATTACCGCCACCCAGATGCTGAATTCCATGGAACGAAGTCCCAGGCCTACCCGGGCCGAAATAAGCGATGTTGCCAATGCCATTTTCGACGGAACATCGGCGGTGATGCTGTCCGGAGAAACCGCCGCCGGGCAAAGACCCGTTGAAGCCGTCCGGACCATGGTCCAGCTGGCACGGGAAGCGGAAGCAGGGTTGCGGCGCTATGGCTACCTGCAACGGATTGAACCCCACCCTTCAAACGAAGTAACGGAAGCGGTCGCCCAGGCATCCATTACCATGGCAAACCACTTGAATGCCGCAGCAATCATCGCATTGACCGAAACCGGCTTTACCTCCCGACTGATCTCCAAATACCGTCCTGATTGCCCCATCCTCGCCATTACCTCGTCCAGACCCGTGGTCACCCGGCTGGCAATGAACTGGGGCGTTTTGCCCATATTGTACGAAGGAGATGGCGGAGATGACGACAAGATCAGCTTTGCAACCTCACGGGCCAAGGAACTCGGTTACCTGAAGGACAATGACCTACTGATTCTCACGGCAGGCAGTTCCAAGCAGGCAGGCAGCACGGATTTGATCCGGGTTTTGACCGTAAAATAATGAATTGGCTGGCCGCCCCTGGGCGCTACCGTTTGAAATACCCGTAACGCAGGACCCGCAACCCGACAAAAATCAGGGTCATGGGGACCCAGACCCGGTAAATTTCCATTTTCAGCACGTATATATTCCAGCTACCCAACAGGTATCGGATGCCCATGGATGGCACGGGCAGCTCCCGCCAGGGCAGGAAGTACCGTTCATTGGTGAATGGCCAGGCAAACCCGACCCCCAACCCCCCATTGGTCAGGGCATCGAGCACACCATGTGAAACCATGGAAAAGGAAAGAAACAGGACCGTATTCAATTTTCGGGCTCCCATCCACCGGTGGGCCGTTGCAGCGAGAATGCCGGCCAACACGGCAAACGTGACCGAATGCGTAAACCCCCGGTGCCCAAAGGGGGAATAATAGGAAATACCCAGGTAAAAACCGATCACGTCCAGATCCGGGAGCACCGCAAACAAACAGCCCAACAGCAATAATCTTGCCGGGATGATCCGGTGACCCAATCCTGCGCCGGCAGCCAATGGGACAACGATATGTGTGAGGACGGTGGACATAAAACAGATACGGTTTGGTCATAGTATAGTCTTTTGCCGGACCGGGTTTTGTGGTTCCGCCGGTGTCCACGCCCCGTTATCCACCATTGTCTAAAAACACCGGGTATTGCACAATCCGGAAAACCCATTGCAAAAGGACCAACCCCGTGCTGTTCAGTATTCAACTTTCCGCTTTTTACCCGGACAAGCAATATGGCGGAGACCGTATTTACCATGACATGCTGGAGCAGGCGGTATTGGCCGACAGGCTTGGCTTCGACGCGGTATCGCTCACCGAACATCATCTTATCAATATCCTGATGATGCCCGCCCCACTGCAATTTGCCCTGCTTATCGCCAGCAAAACGCGAAACCTGAAAATAATGACTTCTGTGCTGGTGTTGCCCATCCATGATATGCGAACCTTTGCCGGCGAACTGGTCGCCACGGATATTTTCACCGAGGGTCGGATGCTCTTCGGCGTTGGCCGGGGAGCTTTTGGCTTTGAGATGGACCGTCTCGGGGTACCGCTGGATATCAGTCGTGAGAAATTCGATGAATCCCTGGACCTGCTGATGGCGCTATTGACCGAGGAAGAGGTATCGTGGGATGGCAAATACTACCAGTTCGATCCCCTCACCATCA
Source organism: Candidatus Poriferihabitaceae bacterium (assembly GCA_965214055.1). GTDB lineage: Bacteria > Pseudomonadota > Gammaproteobacteria > Arenicellales > Poriferihabitantaceae > WTGA01. The sequence continues at coordinate 1,464,052 of OZ243931.1, read as the reverse complement.
TGCCCAGACCGGTCTACCAGCCGCATCGACGATTAATGATGGGGGTCATCCGACCCGAGGCGATTTACCATTGTACCAGGCGCGGATTCCATATCCAGACCACCCCCCTTTCCGCCAACGAACAGCATATGCACCACCAGGTGGACGCGTTCCGGCGCGGCAGGGAAGAACTGGATCATCAGGGTGACCACCTCAGCCTCAGCCTTTCCCGGATTGCCTATCTTGCCCGGGATGCGGCAGACCAGAAGGAGAAAATCAGACTTGCCCATCATTACTATGGCATGTTCGACAATGTATTTACCGGAGATGGAATCGTGGAAAGCGGCATGATCAAAGCCATGCCCAGAAAAATGACGATCCGGGAGACGGCTGAAAACCTGATCATCTGCCCGCCCGCGGAAATGATTGACAAGCTCAGCCTCTACGCTGAAGCAGGGGTAGACCGGTTTATCCTGAACATCAATTTTGGTGCCGGCCAAAATGAAACGCTGGATTCCATTCAACATTTTGGCGAAGACATCCTGCCTCATTTCTCATGATGCGCGGGACAGCAAAAAGACGGGAAAGGGGGGCCGGTCAAGGGGGATGAGTTCGGTCAAAGTCAGTTATCGGATTGAGGGCCATGGCCCGGCGTTGTATCTCGTTCATGGTATCGGGGCCCGCAAGACTACCTGGAATGCTCTCGTGGACGGACTGAAAGAACACTTTACCTGTGTTACCCATGACCTGCGGGGACATGGTGAAAGTCCGGTCCCCCCGACACCCTATCATCTTGGCCAGCTGGTGGACGACCTGGAAGGATTGCGGGAACATCTTGGCCATGAAAAAATTCATGTGGTGGGGCACTCCCTCGGCGGCATGATTGGCCCCGCTTATGCCCGTCGCTATCCCCATCGTGTTCTCAGTGTGGGGCTCCTCAGTACCGCCGCAGACAGAACTCATGCAGACCGGGAGAAACTGCAGGTGGTGGGCCGGGCGATGGAAACCAATGGGGTGATGCCTGTGATCAATACTCTTGTGGAAAGATGGTACACCGATGCGTTCATCGAAGCGCGGCCCGACCTCATCGAGCGACGCAAGCGGGAGGTGCAGGGCACGCCGGAGAATGTGTTCCTGAGCGTCTTTCGGATCTACGCAACCACCGAGATGGCCTCCTGGCTCCATGAAATACATTGCCCGTGCCTGGTCTTGACCGGGGAACTGGACGGTGCGTGCACCCCCAGCCTGAACCGATCAATAGCAGAAAAACTGCCGGATTCAAAGCTGGTAATACTGGAACGCCTCAAGCATTCCATCCTGGTCGAAGCACCACAAAGAGTGCTGCCACCTGTCAGGGATTTCCTCCTGGCCCAGGTACATGAGGAAACCCCATGAGGAGGCCGTGTGCCGCGAAACTGAAACGGTTCGGAAATTTTCCCTTGATGAAACCCGCTATGGGTTTTTCTCCGGTACCCTGTCCTCCCCAGGCTCCGGGCCCTGAAGATGAACAGTGGTCGTTGGAAACGCACATTCCGCACCGTTGTTTTCAATGATTTTCAATATCTCCAGCATGATCTGCTGCTTGGTGCTGAAAAACTCCGTCCCCACCCGGGTTTTGGTATAACAGTAGACAAAAAAGTCCAAGGAAGACGGTGCGAAGGTGGTGAAACTGACCATGACGGTTTGTTCCTGATCAATTTCCGGGTGCGATTCAATCAGGTCGGTCACCTGCTGCACAATTGAATTGATGGCGGTGGCATCACTGTAACGAATCCCGATGGTTTCGTAGATTCGCCGGTTGGTCTGGCGCGACACGTTTTCTATGGCGATGCTGGAAAAGGCGGCATTCGGCACGTACAGCGGTCTGCTGTCAAAATTTCGGATAATGGTTATCCGCCAGCCGATTTCTTCCACCACCCCTTCGATTTCACGTTCCGGAGAACGTACCCAGTCACCCACGGAAAATGGGCGGTCCAGGTACAGCATGAATCCACCGAAAAAGTTTGCCAGCATGTCCCGTGCCGCAAACCCCACCGCGATGCCTCCGACTCCGCCGAAAGTGAGAACACCTGCCATGCTGAACCCCAGTGTCTGCATCACGATCAGCCCGGCAACAATGCATACCGACAGCCTCAATATCTTGCTGATGGCATCCGCAACCGACTGGTTGATTTCCTCCCCCCGGTCACGTTTCCTGGCCAGGAACCCTGCGTGCATGGATTTGATCAATCGCAACAGGAACCAGGCGAAAACGATGATCACCCCCACCTTCCTTGCCAATCCCGCATACTCCTGCAAAGGAGATTCAGCCGACGCCAGCACGATGTTGGCCATCACCGACACCCCGACAATCCAGATCAGCACACGCAATGGCGACCCCACGGAATCAATCACCGCATTGTCCCAGGTGGTGGCCGTTTTATCGGCATGGCCGGCAAGGCGACGGACCAAAAACCGGCTCGCGAGGCTCAAAAGGAAAGTGATTCCCAGTACGATCAGGATTCTGGCAATGGTTGTACCCGTGCTGAATTCCGTGGTCAGGCTATGGATGAATTCCATGGATCAATAGGTTGGTTTCGGATTGGTATTCTGGTTTGATTGGGCCCGTTGCACGCCGGTCCGTGGATGGACCGGACCGCCATCATTGCTGTCCCCCGGGCGAAACTGAATGGGCAACTCTCCGGGCAGGCGGCCAGCCTGACAACGGATTCGGATGCCGCTTACTGCTCATTGCCGGTTTGCTCAGCCCATTGTGTGTATCCACCGTTCAAGCTGTAGGACCGGACGAATCCACGGGAATTGAAATACTCCGCGGCACCCCGGCTGAGGTTGCCATGATAGCAGCAGACAATGAGCGGGATCTGATGACAGGTTTCCTCGACAAATGCTTCGACATTGTCGCGGTGGACATGTCTGGCCTGTTCAATATGTCCGCGATCAAAAGACGCATGATCCCGGATGTCTATGACGGTCACCATCCCGGCTGCGATTAATTCTTTCGCCTGTTCAATCTCTATGGTTTGAAATGTCATGGTTTTCCCCGGGCTCTCGGTTGAACCCATTGAAAGCAGCAGGATGGAATATAACACTGATCCATCCCGGAAGTACTGCACACACGGGAAATGCTTTCCGGGTTACCCGTACGAATATTTCGTTGACAATACCCGGGTCAGCGCCAGTTAATGGAACGCGGGGGCCGGGTGTAGTCCCTGCCTGACCGGGTGAGAGCGAAAACACGGGCCTGAAAGGCTGCCTGGTTCACCTCATCCGGAAACTCGTCCCGCAACGAATCAAAGGCCTCGTCAAAGGCATCTGGATCATCAAACAACTCTGACAATCCTTCCACCCAGGCCAGCCTGTCGAATTTGTCGGTAAACCGGTCACGGCACCCATCATAGGTTTTCCTCACCTGCGCCTCGCCGGTCCCGTAACTTCTCATCCTGCCCACCAGGGTGCGCAAATTGCCGGGGGTCTTGCACGCTTCAGCGGCCTCCTCCAGAAGAACCCGCGCGGTCTGTGCATCCCCCATATCCCCATAGGCCCTGGACAGACACGCAAGGTCCAGGAATCCGGTTGCCACCCCCTTTGCGTCCTCCAGCAGTTCCTTCCCCAACCCGGCTTCGGGGAGATGCTCGATTACCGCACCCGAAAATTTTACAAAGTCCTGGGTTCTCGCGGAACCGCTGTCCCGGAGTGTTTGGGAAGCGGATTCCAGGATCTCTCCGGCAAGGGTTCTGCCCAATTCCCGGTCTTCCAGATCAAGCGCCAGCTTGACCGTCTGGTTTATCTCGGAAAAATGACGGGTCCGGTCCGCCATTTTCCGAAACAGTTTGCGCAACCAGCTGACATCCTGCGTGGTCCGGTCGATTGTTTTCACCAGTTCCCTGTACTGGGAGAAATCAAAATTGGCGGAGTCCAGAAGCCGTTCCGCACTCTCCAGCAACTTTGTCGCGTAATGGTTGTCTTCCAGTTTTTCAGCCACCTTTGCGGAAAGCTCAATAAAATGCCTGGAAACCCTGCAGGATTTTTCCGCCTCCTGAAATTCACGGTACAACTGCTGGTTCGCCTCACGTTTTCGAAGCTTGTCCTGTAACCGTTCATTCCAGTCCCGGTCTTCGCTATGGGCTGCGACGGCTTCGGCAACCTTCTTGAGTTCAGCCAGGCTCTCTACCGATTCTTCCGCCTTGAGCAATAAACCGGTTTCCCTCTCCCGGTCGTTCAGGATCAACCTTGACTTCTCCTGTACCGCCAGATAGTCCAGGGAAGAATCCGCGGCACCCTGCAGTTTATCCAGGGCCGATTCAACGAGCCCGGCCTCACCGGGCAAGGGGCCAGCCATGGCATCCAGCACCCTCGAAATCCCATTGAAATCAGATGCCTCCCCAATGGCCCTGGCCAGTATCTGGTTCACCCAACCGTCATCACCCAGATGATTCCACACCTGCTCCGCAAGGCTCAAAAGGCCATGGCTCCCCACGGTCTGCTCCTGGGCCCGCTGATAGACCTGGCCCACCAATTCCCTGTCGCCGGTATCAGACAGGATGGCTTCGGCCAGTTTGATCAGTTCTCCCGGACCGGTGACCCGGCTTTCTGCTTTCGCATAAATGGACCTGGCCAGTTCGGGGTGCCCAAGATCGACGGCCGCCTTCCTTGCCAACAACAGCAGCGCATCCCTGTCATGGACATCCGGGAGGCCTTTTTCGTAAAGCTCCGCCGCGGTTTCCCTGTCCGATTTGAGATCCCAGTATCCGTCCCCAAGGTCAATGTATTCGTCACCGGACATGGCGAATTCCAGGCCCTCTTCAAGCAGGGCGTCCACCTTGTCGTCATCGTTGAGCAGGGACTTGAAACCTTCGGCCAGTTGAACAAACTGCCTGGGAAACTGGGCATCCGTTTCGGCTTCTTCGAGAATGTCTTTCGCCCATTCGCTGTCCTGGAACACCGACAGGGCCCCCCCTGCAAAGTCCACCGTCTGCCCAATGTCCTCGCAATATCGTTCCGCTTTTCCATACAGGGCCCTGGCGCTACCCGGGTCACCGTTGTCCACCATGCTCCGGGCCAGCTCCAGATAGGCTTCAACGGTATTGCAGTCCCCTTCAATCCGGGCATACAGGGAATTGGCGAGATCGCTGTCCCCCAGCTTGCTTTCTGCCAGGCCCGCCAGCACCGCCCACTGCAGGGGGTCCGTAATCTCTTCCATCCCCTGCCTGAACAATGCGGCACCCCTGTCCCGGTCCCCCAGCACACTGGCAATGGCACTGCCCACTTCGACATATTCCATTCCTTCGAAACAGGCATCTTCTCCCTGCTCAAGCAGGTCTGCCGCATAGGCCTTGTCCTCCAGCAGGTCGCTGAATCCCTCTGCGGTCATGACATACTCCTTTGGGAACTGGCACTGCATTTCAGCCTGTGTCAGCAGGTGTCTGACATACTCCCTGTCCGACAGGTTCCCGGCAACCTTTGTGGCCAGTGCAATGTAATCCTGTGTGCCGGCACAGCCGGACTCCAGGGATTCGAATTCAGATCTTGTGGTCATCAGCGATTTCCAGGGTTTTGATGTATTCCAGCAGAAAAGTACCACAGATGCAAAAGTATAGGGCGCGGATGTGGGCATCGGACTGGATTGACGGGAGAGTACAAATCTGTGGATTACGGATTGTTGACGGCACCGGACCATGCCACAATCAACCTTCCCGACCGAGACAGGCCTGCACAAAACCACCTGACAAATCAATGAACATCAAGGACCTCAAAACCTGGGTGGTGGGGAATCCACCCCCTCACTTCGGCGGCCGGTATTTCATTTTCCTGAAACTGACCACAGACAATGGTATTGAGGGCGTGGGGGAAGTGTATGCAGCGACATTCAGCCCCCGCACCATCGAAATCATGATCGCGGATGTTGCCGAACGGTACTTTCTGGGTGCCGACCCGTTTGCAATCGAAAAACTCTGGCGCCAGGTGTACGGAAGCGGCTACAACCTCAGGCCGGACGTATCCCTCATGGGGGTGCTGAGCGGACTTGAAATGGCGTGCTGGGATATCATTGGCAAAGCCGTGGAAAAACCCGTCTACCAGTTACTCGGTGGCAAGATACACGACCGGCTCCGAAGCTATACGTATCTCTATCCCCGGGAAGGAGACAAAACCGATGTCTATACGGACCCTGACCTGGCGGCGCAACGGGCACTGGACTGCGTTGAGCAGGGTTTTACAGCGGTGAAGTTCGACCCGGCTGGACCCTACACGGTGTACGACGGTCGCCAACCCTCTCTGGAAGACCTCCACCGCAGTGAACAGTTTGTCAAAAGAATCCGGGAAGCGGTGGGAAACCGTGCTGACCTGCTGTTTGGTACCCATGGACAGTTTACTGCCGCCGGGGCCATACGCCTGGCCAGACGCCTGGAACCGTACGATCCATTGTGGCTGGAAGAGCCCACCCCCCCCGAGAATCCGGCAGAAATGGCAAGAGTGGCCAGGCAGACCACCATTCCCGTGGCGACGGGAGAGCGTCTTACCACCAAATATGAATTTGCCCGGGTCCTGGAAAACCAGGCAGCGTCTATTTTGCAAATGGCACTCGGTCGAGTGGGCGGTATCCTCGAAGCGAAAAAGATTGCAGGGATGGCAGAAACCTACTATGCACAAATCGCCCCCCATTTGTATTGCGGCCCAATCGAGGGGGCGGCAAATGTACAACTCAGCACCTGCATCCCCAATTTCCTGATTCTGGAGAGCATACAGGACTGGGGGGGCTTTCATCGGGAAATACTGGAGAAACCCATGCAGTGGGACAACGGCTATGTGATTCCGCCAACGGAACCCGGTCTTGGCGTCAGCCTGAATGAAGCAGTTGCCGAGGCCAATCCCTACCGGGGAAAACGGTTACACCTTGAGATGGACCACCATGCCCGATAACCCCGGTCGGGTGCCTTCGCAGCCACTCACCAGTCCAGGAATAATGGCAGCCATTCACCTGGAATCACCCCCGTCTCATTGTGTATAAGACGAAGAGCACGAATCTCAACGCCGCTGTCTTTCGCTTCCAACAGCGTCTGGTGGTATGCCGGATCAATGTCCCCGGCAATACCAAAGGAATTCCCTTCCGGTCGATTGACGGCAAACAGCATGATCCCCCGATGGCCCTGCTGTACGGCATGCTGCAGCAGTTTCAGGTGTTTTCTGCCTCGTACTGTCACCGCATCCGGAAAAAGCACCCGACCGTCCCGAAACAGCGTTGCATTCTTGATTTCAAGGTAGCAATCCGGCCGATTGCCGCCGGACAACCTGAAATCGAAACGGGATTTTTCGAACCCCTCGTGGAAATAGACCGGTTCGGATTTCAACTCCCGATACCCGTGAAAAGCAGGAATGGCGTTTTCTTCGATGAAACTGCGAATGAACTGATTGACCCGAACGGTATTCACACCGACCCAACCCACCCCCATATCGACCCGCTCCAGCGTCCATTTCAATTTGCGTTTCGGGTTGTCACTGGCACTGACCTGGACGGCAGCACCGGGAGACCAGCACCCGGTCATGGCCCCGGTGTTGGGGCAATATGCGGTCACGATTTCACCCGTAGGCAGTTCGATGTCCGCAAGAAACCGCTTGTATCGGGAGAGGATACGGCCTTCAAAGAGAGGGGGAAGCTCCAAAAGACAAACCCTTACCGGGTATTGATGGCCTTCAATACTGACCAGGGCGGGTCGCAGTCCCTCGCCGTGGTCACCCGCTTCATCGCCCGTTCCAGCCCCCAATGTCCCGGCCAGGCCAGGTACCCTGCAACGACAACCGGTGAACGTTGCTTGCCCGCAGTACAATGCACATAGACCTGGTGTTTGTCTGAAATGATTTCCGCCAGAAGGTTCACTGCCCCAGGCAGTTTTTCCAGGAGATCATCATCGTCATAGTCGAGGATTCCAAAACGGTATACGGCGATTTCCATCTCAAGGTAGTACTGCTCCATTTTGGGCCAGTCAATTTCAAGCTTTGAGAAGTCCTCCTGTGACTGCAGATTGAGTACAGCGGTCAGGCCCGCCTGCTTCAGGCACAGAACATCGGCACCGCTGACGGGGCAGGCACCAACAAAAATATTCTCCACAATTTTGTCAAAGCTGATCATGCTGTCAATCAATGGTCCAGTATCTGAATGGACTCCGGCCGCTTCGTCTTCATGGCGCCCCCGTACATTCAGGCTCACTTCCTTTTTTCCATTGCCCGGCAATCATCCTGATCCTGCTCCGCCCTGAGCGGAGTTTACCCCAAACCGACCCCGGATCATATGTGCAAAAAACCGGATATCTGCACCGGATTTTGTGTACAGCGGACGAGACCCTGGGCCCTGCATCCCAAACCGCAAACCTTAAAAACGATCCATGCATTTACAACGGAACCTGAATCCAATAACATTCAACTCAGCAGTGAATGTCCAGGGCATGGCCCGGTGGTGTCTTTGCAGAAGGACTTTGAAATCGGTGAAGCACGAAGAAAAACATTGCATGGCCTGAGGCTCTGTGAACAATCGGGCAACCCCAATAGTGGGCGCTGGCTGGAAATACCCGGAACGACATCAGACCGGAAGTATGGTATTGTCAAAAACTGAAAAACAACATGGCTTTCGTGAAACAGCCCTCAGACAAACTGGCCGGATGTCGGGTTTTATTGCGTTATTGTATTTCCAGTCCTCATCGATTTTCCGCAAGAACCCGAAATGAAAAATCTTAATCGGTGGTTCACCACCCTGACGGTCCTGGTTTTCGTATCGCTGATGATCGGCTGCGCCACCTCCGGAAACCCGGCTGAACAGAACGACCCGTTGGAAAAGTTCAATCGGGATATGCTGGAATTCAATCTGGAGGCGGACCGACTCCTGCTGAAACCGGTTGCGAAGGCCTATGACCGCCACCTGCCGCAACCCGTGAAAACCGGGGTCAATAATTTCTTCTCGAATCTCTGGGAACCGATGACCATCGCCAATGATCTCCTGCAGGGAAAAATTGGCTATGCAGCCCGGGATACTCTGCGCTTTGTCTCGAACAGCACCCTCGGCGTGGCTGGAATTTTCGATGTCGCCAAGGACATGAATATGCCCCGTCGCAAGGAAGATTTTGGGCAGACCCTGGCGGTCTGGGGCGTGCCTGAAGGACCCTATCTGGTGCTCCCCCTGCTGGGACCTAGCACCCTGCGGGATGCCGCAGGCCTGATCCCACAGTATCAATACGGAGACCCGGTGGCCCGGGTTGACTCCCCTGAACGAATATACGCGGAGGGGCTTAGGCTGGTGGACGTGCGATCGAGGTGGCTGGATGCAGAAGATGTTTTTGAACTGCAGCCTGACAAGTACCTGTTTCTCAGGGAAGCCTATCGGTCTGACCGGAACAACCTGATTTATGATGGAAATCCGCCTGCTGAGGATGATGAAGATTCAGGAGATGGGTTAATTGATTCTTTGCTGGAAGATGAACAAGAGTAGATGGCGGTATATGCGATTGGAGATGTGCAGGGTTGTATTTACCCTTTCGAAAAACTTCTCGAGAAAATAAAGTTCGACCCCGGTTCTGACAGGCTGTGGTTGACCGGTGACCTGGTCAACCGTGGTCCCAACTCGCTTGCAACATTGAGACTGGTCAAAAGTCTCGGAAAAAGTGCCGTCACCGTGCTGGGCAATCACGATCTTCTGTTGCTGGCCATCACCGAGAAAATCAAACGGAATCGCAAGGGGGACACCCTGCAAAAAATTTCCAGGGCAGACGATATCCAGGAATTGACCAACTGGTTGAGACACCGCCCCCTGGTCCATTGTGACAAGGATTTGAAGGTCATCATGGTGCATGCCGGGGTGTACCCGGGGTGGTCCCGGAAACAGTTGCTTGAATATGCGGGGGAGGCAGAAAAAACCCTTCAGGGTAAAAAGTACAGGAAATGCCTGAAGCGCATGTATGGACAGACTCCCTTGCTCTGGAACAAGAACCTTGAGGGCTGGGAGCGCCAACGGTTCATTCTCAATACCCTGACCAGAATGCGGTATTGCGATCGGCGCCGAAGACTGAATTTCAAACAAAAGGGACCCCCTGGCAGCCAGCCAAAGCGGTTTATTCCCTGGTTTGACCATCCGGACCTGAAATGCAGGAAATGGCGGATTGTATTTGGTCACTGGTCGTCCCTGGGATATTTGCAACGCGGGAACCTGATCAGCCTGGACAGTGGTTGCGTCTGGGGCGGCAAGCTGACGGCTGTACAGCTTGACGCGGACTATATCGCGCCGAAAACCTCCGTGGGGTGCAAGGCCTGGATCAACACCCATCCCTTCACGACTTTCCGGTAGCGGCAAAACCATTCATTGCCCTCCCAATCCGTATGCACCCCCTGTCCTGAATCATCGCTGCATAACCATGATGGATGCCTGCCATGCCAAAACCCGTTGAAGACCTCATAGATTTCATTGCCCGCTCTCCCACCCCCTACCATGCGGTTGAAAATCTGGCTGTCAAACTGGAACAGGCGGGTTACGAACGGTTGTACGAACACGACACCTGGTCCCCGACTCCCGGAAAATATTATCTGAGCAGAAACGACTCGTCGCTGATCGCGATAAAACTGTCGAATTCTCCCGCCCGGAATGGTTTCAGGCTGATCGGGGCCCACACGGACAGCCCCTGCCTGAAGGTGAAACCCAATGCAATCAGCGTCAACAACGGGTACGCGAAACTCGGTGTTGAAGTGTACGGTGGCGCGCTGCTGAATCCCTGGTTTGACCGAGACCTTGGGATGGCGGGCCGGGTTACGGTGGGGCTGAAAAATAGCGGGATCAAGAATCTGCTGATCAACATTGACCACCCCATTGCTTTCGTACCCAGCCTGGCCATTCACCTGGACCGCAAAGCCAATGAGCATCGCAGCATTGACAAACAAAAGCACCTGCCCGCGGTATTGTGCCGAACGACCATGGAAACCATGGATTTCAACTCCGTCCTCCACCAACAGCTGAAGAAACAGCATTCGCACCAGGCCTTTGAATCCATTCTCGGGTTTGAGCTTTCGTTGTACGATTGTCAAAAACCATCGTTGGTGGGCTTGAACCAGGAGTTTATTGCCTCCGCCAGACTGGACAACCTGCTGAGTTGCCATGCGGCCATTGAAGCACTGCTTCAGTCAGGAAATACCAGCAACCAGGTGGTTGTACTCAATGATCATGAAGAGGTCGGAAGCGGTTCAACCAGCGGAGCAGACGGCCCGTTTCTCTCTTCCGCCCTGTCCAGATTGTGTGGCGAGGCCCTGCCCCAGGCCATTTCGCATTCCATGCTGGTTTCCGCCGACAATGCACACGGTGTCCACCCCAACTACCCTGAAGTCCACGAACCGGCCCACCAGCCGTTGATCAACAAGGGGCCGGTCATCAAGATCAACCACAACCAGCGCTATGCCACCAACAGCGAAACCGAAGCGGTATTCAGGTCCGCCTGTGAAGCGGCCGGTGTTCCCTGCCAATCCATTGTCGTTCGGTCAGATATGGGCTGCGGGTCCACCATCGGACCCATTACCGCCACCCGGCTCGGGGTACGAACGGTGGATGTGGGCGTCCCGCAGCTGGCCATGCACTCTGTCAGGGAACTGGCTGGTGTCCAGGACGCAGGGTACCTGTGCAAGGCCCTGGCGGGATTTCTTCAGTACAGGGCCTGGCCATTTTAGCGGACCGCCCTGGCGGGTGAGCGGGCCTTTTTTACCTGTCCCGGGGGCTGCGAAGGGCTTCCCGAAACCGGGTTGAGTCCAGGCTCAAGAGCAATTCCCGGGTGCTCAGCATCTCCGTTCGATCCACCAGACCGAGGTGACCGGCGAATTTACCCACCAATTCAGGGGCGGTCCTACCCGCTGAGCGCCATTGTTCAAGGGAGTCGGACCCATCCCGCTTGGACATTCTCCGGTTCCGGGAATCGTACACCAGGGGCATGTGCCAGAAACGTGGCGTGTGGAAGCCAAGGTCCGATATCAGGGCAATTTGCCTATGGGTGGAGTCCATGAGATCCACTCCACGCACGACATCACTCACCCCCATAAAATAATCATCCACCACCGTGGTCAGCTGATAGGCAAATTGCCCGTCCTTCCTTTTCACCACAAAATCTCCCACCTCCCGGGCAAGGTCCTGCTCCTGTCTTGCGCACAGGACATCATCAAACACGATTTTCCGGTCACCGACACGATATCTCCAGGACAGGGGCCCCTGTGCATCCAGGCCCCCGGTCCCGGGCCTTTCCGGGTAGAGGTTGGCCCGACAGATGCCTGGATAAGGTGAATTTTGACGGGTCTGGTGGGGCGCACCCACCGCCAGTGCAATATCCCTGCGCGAACAGAAACATGCAAAAATCTTCCCGCTCTTTCCCAGCGTGTGAAACGCATCGGCATAATACCGGATACGCTGGCTTTGCAGGTAAGGGCCATTTTCACCGCCCACATCGGGTCCCTCATCCCAGTCCAGGCCCATCCAGGAAAGGTCCTCCAGTATCTGCTGCTGAGCGCCGGGCCGGACACGAGGCTGGTCCAGGTCATCCATCCGGAGGATGAACCGGCCCCCCGCCAGACGGGCCTGCAACCACGCCAGCAAGGCCGTTCTGAGATTTCCGAGATGAAGCCGGCCCGTGGGACTGGGGGCATACCGGCCACAGGGGGATGATCCCTGCGGATTACCGTTCACAGACCCTGTCCTCCATCCTCCCCAACCGGTATTTTCATCTTCAATCCATGGTCATCACAAAACAGAGCACAGGATGCCCAGCAACCATCCGAATCCATCCACGAAGACGAGTCCTCAACGCCGGTCAATCAAGGAAATAATGAGCAGGTCCGCCACCCCGGAACCCGGGTACAATTCAATGTATTTTTCGGGCATACCGAAAGTGACCAGCCAACCGGCCAGGGACTCGGCCCAGGCCTTGCCCAGGTCACCCCCGGGATAACGGATTTCCACGATGATTTTTTCATCTTCTTCAAATTTCTGCAGAATCCGATGCACTGGCGGAAGACCCAGGATACTCGGACCATTGACATACTCCGGCCAGTCCGAGCGGCTGAGTGTTTCAGTATGTTCGGTAATCGCCAGACCCATGCTGCTTACACAAAGCAGGGCGACCCCGATCAGGCTTGTCAGAAATTTTTTCACAGCGCCGATATTATAACCCGGAGAAAAACCCGGGATCACAGTGGGACCACCTCATACTGTTCCTGGTAGTATCCGGGCTTCACCTGGACGGTTATCCTGCGCTCCAGAACCGCCTCGAGATCAGCGAGCCCGGCGGCTTCTTCCTCCTGCAACCAATCCACAATGGGCTGGGATGCGACAATCCGGTATTCTGCTGCATGAAATTCCCTGGCTGTACGCAACATTTCCCGAAATATTTCGTAGCATATGGTCTGCCGGGATTTTTGAATACCCCGCCCGTCACAGGCCGGACAGATTTCAGTCAGCACTTCTTCAAGGCTTTCACTGGTGCGCTTCCGGGTAATTTCCACCAGCCCCAGGGCCGTCATCTCGTTGACCTGGGCCTTGTTTCTGTCCCGGCTGAGTTCGTATTCCAGGGTCCGCATCACCTGGTCCCGGTGTTCGGCCATGGCCATGTCGATAAAATCCACCAGAATGATCCCCCCCAGATTCCGCACCCTCAGCTGCCGGGCCAGCACCACCGCGGCCTCCATGTTGGTTTGGAATATGGTTTCCTCCAGATTTTTCCTGCCGACAAAGCTCCCCGTGTTGATGTCCACGGTGATCATTGCTTCCGTCTTCTCAATGATCAAATATCCCCCGGATTTCAGCATCACCTTCCTGCACAGTGCTTTTTCAATTTCATCCTCGATCCCATACAAATCGAATATGGAACCCGCATCCGGGTAATATTCCACGCGCCGGAGCACTCCGGGCTTTACCTCCTGCAAGAATTGGTGCATCTGTTCGAACATCTCCATGGAATCCACTCGCACCCTCCCCGCGTTTTCCCACATCAGGTCGCGAACCGTCCGCACGGCCAGGGGGAAATCCCGATGAATCAGCGCAGGGGGCTGGCTCGTGCTGATTTGCTGGCGGATACGACTCCACATCCTTGTCAAAAAACCGATATCCGATTCCATTTCATCCACTGACGCGGATAAGCTGGCGGTACGGAGAATAAACCCCCCGCCGGCCCCGGAATTTTCCACCGCTTCTTCCAGGCGTTGCAGGAGTCGTTCCCGGTACCCGATGTCCTGTACGCTCTGGGCCACTCTCAGGCCATCGGTGTCTGGCAGATACACCAGGGTGCAGGACGGGATGCTGATTTGGCCGGTGAGCCTGGCTCCCTTTCCGCTCATCGGGTTTTTGACCACCTTGACGAGAATTCTCTGGCCTTCTGTGAGCAGCGCCGCGATATCCGCCTTGGGGTCCGATTGCTGAAGGCCTTTTATTTTCTGCTGCTGGGGCACCAGGTCCTGGGCATGTAAAAATGCGCTGCGTTCAAGCCCGATATCAACAAAAGCCGCCTGCATGCCCGGCAACACCCGGACAACGGTCCCAAGATAAATATTTCCGGTGATACTCCTGTTCCGGCTTCGCTCCACATCAATCTTTTGCAGCATGCCGTTTTTCACAACCGCAACACGGGTTTCATGGAGGGTACAATTAATCAGAATTTCTTCCTGCATCATGAATTGACCTATCCAAACAACAGTTGATGAAGATGCCACAACGGCAATCCGACGACACCGCTGTAACTGCCTGTCAGGCCCGTGACAAATTTTCCGGCTTCCCCCTGTATCCCGTAGGCTCCCGCCTTGTCATACGGGTCCGGGGTATCACAGTACCGCGCAATCTGCTGCCTGCTTAACCCGGCGAAGGTCACCCTGGATTCGCTCAACCGCTTTCGGCAATGATTGTTCTCAACCAGGGCGACTGCGGAAAGAACCCGGTGTGTCCGTCCAGAGAGTGCGGAGAGCATGGCGATGGCGTGTTCCCGGTCCCGGGGTTTGCCCATGATTTTTCCATCCAGAGCAACCGCCGTGTCCCCTCCGATGACACGGTGGCCCTTTCCCACAATATGGAATACCTGCCTGGCTTTGGATTCAGCCAGGCGCAGGGTCATGTTTTCCGGTCCTTCATTTTTCTTTGCTTCTTCCACTATATCAGCGGTCACCACCTCAAACTCCAGACCCAAAGCGGCCAGTAGCTGTTGACGGCGTGGAGAACGGGAGGCAAGGACCAGGCTCATGGCTAGCGAACTATCGGTGGTATGGAGAACCTTCCAGGATAGATACACTGCGATAAAGCTGCTCTGCCAGGACCAGGCGGATAAGGCTGTGGGACAAGGTGAGCTCAGACAACGACCAGATCTCATCCGCCTGTCCGAGGAAGTCCGTGCTCAACCCTTCCGGTCCCCCCACCACCAGCGCGACGGGCTGTCTGAGGTTCAGCCACTCTTCCAGCTTTTGGGACAATACGATACTGGACCAGGATTTGCCTGTACGTTCCAGAGCGATCACCCGGGCACGATCAGGAATCGCCCTGCGGATTTTGTCTTCTTCCAGCCGGACCAGGCGCTGAAGATCGGGATTCGTGCCCCGCTTGACCGACTGGACCTCGATCAGTTTAAGCTTGACCCGACGATGTATTTGCCTGGAGTAGTGCGCATATCCCTGTTCAATCCAGCCCGGCATCCTTTTGCCCACGGCGATGACAAAAATCTTGTGCATGGCGCCCCTTTAACTGAAGACGTCCGCCTGTTTCGTCACGGCTTCGGAGTCCCCCGGCGGGTCAGGGTCCACCGCCGCATTGCCCCGGCTGAACGTTTCATTCCACAGGTTTTCGAGGTCATAATGTTTCCGTACCCTGTCCCGCATGATGTGAACGACCACATCCACGTAATCCACAAGAACCCAGTCCCTGGATTCTTCGCCTTCCATTCCCAGGGGTTTCCAGTTCTTCTCCAGCATGAATTCCTGTACCCGGGCAGCCAGGGTTTTGATATGACGGTCTGATGTCCCGGTAACCACTACCATGTAGTCCGTGATATCCGTCAGATTGCGGACATCCAGAACTTTGATGTCCACCCCCTTGGCTTCATCCAATGCAGCCGTTACGGTGTTGCACAATTCCATCGTATCTTCTGAAAGATCTTTCTTATGTTGGGTCACTTGTTCACCTGGGTATATAGTTTGTTTTTACAGATGTATTCCCACACGGGTTCTGCCACCAGGGACCGGACATCAATGCCCTGGGAAATCCCATGACGGATTTCCGTGGCGGAAACCGGATTGGGTGGAACATCGACGAGCAGGATTTTACCCGCCTGATACGACTCAAACTCATGGGCCGAGACAATCTCACTTTCATTCCACCAGCGTGGAACCTGGAAAGGCCTGCACCAGCCGGGACGACACATCACAATAAAATGGACGGTGTCCATCAGATCATTCCAGCGGTACCAGTTCTCCAGTTCAAGAAACGCGTCCATTCCCAGGATCAGGCAATACTTTCTAGTCGGGAAATCAGCTTTCAGTGATGCCACCGTATCATAGGTATAGGAAAAGCTGTCACGCTTCGTTTCCCTGTCGTCCAGACCGAATTCTGCAATCCCGGCAATGGCAAGACTGACCATTTCCACCCGATGCCCGGCACTTGCCGCGGGGGGGTGGCGATGCGGCGGCACAGCGGCGGGAACAAAGATAACGCACGCCAACCCGCAGGATTTCAGGACACCGGAGACCGTTTCAATATGACCATTGTGGACCGGGTCAAATGTGCCACCGAATATGCCGTAAAGAGGAGATGTCATTGATGTGCAATATAACACCCTTGGGTCTTGATATTCCAGCACATGGACCCTGCTGACCCATGCATGTTTCTATTGTGCGAGCAGGGGCGAAATCCGGTCCCGGGCTTCCCTTCCATTCCAGTCCCTGGCCCCGACACCGCCAAAAACATACTTCCCGGATTTGTCTGCCAGCAAGGTTGCCGGCAATCCCTGTACCTTGTACAGCGTGGCCACTTCTGCAGTGGGGTCCAGCAGTATTGGAAAGCTGAAATCGAAACCGGTCCGTTCGAAAAATGACTGGACGGCGGCGGGGTCTTCACCCATATTGATGGCCAGGATTTCAAACGGCTCATCCGAAAGGGATTCCTTCAGCGCCTGCATGGTGGGCATTTCCTCAATGCACGGCGCACACCAGGTTGCCCAGAAGTTGATCATCACCACGCTTCCGCGAAAATTTTCCAGCGCCACCGGATTGCCGTCCCGGTCAAAGAGCGTGAACAATGGGATCGTCTCCGGCATTTCCCCGGCAGGCAGCATCTTGACCGGCACCAGGCCAAGAAACAGCCAGAGGACCATCCAGCAGGGTCGCGGCCAATCTTTCACAGGGTGTACAAAAACTAGAATTGATTGGCCAGGGCCACGGCCACCACAAAAATCAATGCTCCCAATACGAGATTCACGGCAATCAGCTTGCGGATCGTTCCCA
The DNA here is from genome assembly GCA_965214055.1 of Candidatus Poriferihabitaceae bacterium. GTDB lineage: Bacteria > Pseudomonadota > Gammaproteobacteria > Arenicellales > Poriferihabitantaceae > WTGA01. The sequence continues at coordinate 1,446,592 of OZ243931.1, read as the reverse complement.
GGGCATACGCTGCCACTTTCCATTTTTCTTCCTTGATTCCACGACACAAGTGAGGAAAGGGCGCCAGATAGATAAACTTGAATATCATCATCATTACAATCCCCAGTACCATCATGGTGATCACGGAGTTGCTGATCACGGCAAACCCTCCCATGGCAAATATCATGTAAAACCCGGTGGCGAGCAGGACCGCAATACTGAGCCATACCCAGGGGAAAAATTTTTTGAAGACTTTCATCCAGATGACCAGACGCCGGGGTTCATCAATGGTCCCCAGGACCGGTCGCAGCAAGGCATAAGAGAAGAACATCCCGCCGACCCAGATCACGGCGGCCAGAAGGTGTAAGGTAAGCGCGATGGATTGCATGATGACCCGGTACTCGACCCTGGATTTCAGGTTTTGGTTTCGGTAATCTTAAACTGCCAGCGCAAGTCATTGACAGGCTTGGCGGGACCGAAGTTGAATGTGTGTGAGATGTCCCGGGACTGGCTTGGCGGAATGCGAACGATGATCCGTTCATCTTCCTGGCCGATCACCTCGCAACCTTCATCGTTTTTTCCGGGGCAGTCCAGCATGGTCACGCTCACGATCGTATTCTTGAGAACAAATTTCTCGTCACGATTCACCAGCCGGGCACTCAGGCGATATCCTCCCCCATAGGCAAGTTTCATCACCGGATTTTCTACGACAATGTTTTCCAAAGGCAGTTTGGTATACGTGTCATCCGTGGTGCTGAAAACAATGAACCCCGCACCCAGAACGAGCAGTCCCAGTACACTGAACGCAACTTTAGGGAAATATCGGGATAAATACAAAAGGGCGGCTACAATGACCACCGGCAAAACCCATTGCATGGGCATACACTCCTGAATCGATTCACTTCATGGTACTAAAATAGCGGTTTGTCAGAAATTTGACAATGGCAATGATGCCCGCGAAACAGCGATTACAGGGTAATTGGGTTTCAATTCACCCAAACCGGCCATTCCGGGGGGTGCCCCACCCATCACTGGCCACCATAAATGAGACATCACGCCGCCCCGTCCCCTTTCACGCAGGGATACCGGGCCGATTGGACACTTCAAGGAAAAAAGCAGGTTTCCCGGGCAGGCATTCCACTCCGGGCAAAAGGGTCACTGGAAATTCTTCGGTACCGCTGCACAGTACGATCCGGAACTACCTGAAAATGCGTTCCCCGGACTGGTCAATCAGGGTTTTGGTTTTGATGGTGGTCAGTTCCATGGCACCCTCCTTGTGCCCGGTGGTATCAGCGCGAATAAAATGATGGGTCTTGAGCTCTCCATCCACTTCCTTCGAGATCATGGCTTCTGTGGACCAGCCGTTATTGCCCTGTTTGGGTGTCAGCCGGATTGTAAATCCCTGGTATACGAAGGAGTTTTCCTCTTCGCTGTCTTTGCGGCCTCCCCCGAACAATGATTTGATAATCCCCATGGTTTTATTCCTGCAATGCCATCATGCGATTGTGCGCATGCAATGCCGCCACTTTATACGCTTCCGCCAAGGTGGGATAGTTAAACGCATTTTCCAGAAAGTAATCCAGCGTGCCCTTCAATGTGAGAACAGCCTGGCCAATGTGGATCAGTTCCGTCGCACCTTCCCCAACGATATGCACCCCAAGCAGACGCCGGGTCTTGCTGGAGAATATCATCTTCATCAATCCCGACTGCAATCCCATTACCTTGCCCCGGGAGGTTTCCCGTAACTGGACGATACCGACTTCATACGGTATTTTTCTCCTGATCACCTCTTCTTCCGACATGCCCACGGTGGACATTTCCGGTACGGCATAAATCCCGAAAGGAAAAAACTCCGGGGTTTTATGGGATTTCTCTCCCAGGGCATGGAGGACAGCGACCCGGCCCTGCTCCAGTGAGGTGGATGCCAGACTCGGGAAACCGATCACATCCCCGGCGGCGTAAATGTTTGCACAACTGGTCTGGAAATTCTTGTTTACACTGATCCGGTTACGATGATCAACCTTGATACCCAGTTTTTCCAGGCCCATGTCCCCGGTCGCACCGACACGTCCTGCGGCAAACAACACCATGTCGGATGCGATCGCACGGTTGCTGTCAAGATACACGATACAGGTACCATTGTCACGGCATTCGATTTTCTTGACCTTTTGGCCAAACTGCAGTCTCATTCCATCGTTCACCACATCATGCCGGAAATGCATGAGAATTTCCTTGTCCATGAAATCAAGCATGGTTTCTCGGGGCTCGACCAGGGTTGTGTTCGTATCCAGTGTCTGGAATATGGTCGCGTACTCCACACCGATCACCCCTGCGCCAATCACCGTGAGTGACCGCGGAAGCTCCGTCATGCAGGTCACCTCATCACTGTCTATGACCGTCTCTCCGTTGAAAGGCACGTAGTCCGGACGATAGGTTTTCGTTCCCACTGCAATGATGAACTTGTCCGCAGTCAGTGACACCGTATCGCCATTCGGGACGCCCACCGCCACTTCCTTGTCGCTGACAAACCTGGCATGGCCCTGCATGATATGTACCCCATTTCGCAACAGGTGATCCTGCTGGATATCCACTTCATTTTGCAGGGTCATTTGAAGTCGCTGCATCAGGTCCGAAGCCCGGATATTGGCCTTTACCCGGTACGCACGGCCGTAAAATCCCCTTTCACGCCAGCCAGTGAGGTTCAACACGGTTTCCCGCATCGTTTTGCTGGGGATGGTTCCGGTATGAACACACACCCCACCAACCTGGAACATCCCGTCCACAATGGCCGCCTTTCTTCCCAGTTTCGCTGCCTGAATTGCAGCGGCTTTGCCTGAAGGGCCGCTACCGATGATCACTACGTCAAACTTTTGCATTTTCTCTTTTTTTGTTTACGGTTTGGGACAAAGAAAATGTAGTCATGAACCGCTCTTTTCGTACCACATCGGGCCCGGGCATTTCTCGAATTGAAGACCGGGGGAACAGGATAAGCACATGGTATGCCCGCATCCAGGCCATTGATTCTGCTGTTTCGTGGTTTCCTGCAGACTGCGCTGGACATGTCAAACCCAGGCCCGACCCCGGCCAGACCCCGTCGCGGTACCCCTGCGAATCCGCCAGATATCGGCACTATATCATCATTGTGTAAGCACATCAAACGGGCCTTTCCCGCGATTTCAACCCCATCACAACCGTGGATAGGAAATGCCCTGCATCGGTCAGAACATATCCATGGGATCAATATCAATGGACCACCTGACCCGGCGGCTCCGGGGTGCCGTTTCAATTTGCCTTACCCAGCGGGCAAGCAACCGGTGCAATGATTTTCGGTCCCGGCTTTGTACCAGAAGTTGGGCACGGTATTGTCCCGCCAGTTTTTCCATGGGTGAGCTGACCGGGTCCATGATGTGCACACTTCTCAGGTGCAACTCGGACAGCCAATGCATCCCGAGTCCGCGGACAAACTGCAAAAACTGCTGTCCCGCCAATTCATTTTTTGATTCGGCTCTCCACAAGGCGATAAACCCGTAGGGGGGCAGCCCGGTTTGCCTGCGTTCGCTGGTGCACTGGGCATAGAACCGGTCGGTGTCCTGGTTGAGTATCATTTGCAGGTACGGGTTTTCAGGGTGTGACGTTTGAATAAGCACCTGCCCCGGGTCTTTGCTGCGTCCTGCCCGTCCCGCCACCTGGATCAATTGTTGAAACAAATATTCGGGGGCCCGAAAATCTGTGCTGTAAAGGCTCTGGTCCGGGTCGACGACGCCCACCAGGGAAATTCCCGGAAAGTCATGGCCCTTGGAAATGAGCTGGGTACCCACAATAATATCAATGCGTCTCTCCCTGATTTCTTCCAGGGTTTTTTCCAGCTTTCTCTGGGTAGAAATCCCGTCCCGGTCAAACCGGCAGATATTGGCCTGGGGGAATTGCCGGCGAAGCATCTTTTCTATTCGTTGGGTCCCCACCCCAAGATGGAGAATATCCTTTGAACAATTCGGGCACTGTGACCGGGCTCCCTGGATTTTTCCGCAATAGTGGCAACGAAAGGTGTTGCTTTGGCGATGGTACGTCAAAAAGGCATCACAGCGATCACACCGGGCCTGCCACGCACATTGACGGCACTTGGCAATCGGTGCAAACCCCCTGCGGTTGATAAACAGGATCGCCTGCTGTTGGTTCGCCAGCACCCTGCTCACTGCTTCCAGCAATGGCGGGGACAATCCCTCGAATCGCGGCAACCGTTTCAGGTCCAGAAGTTCGATTCGCGGCAATTGAGCCGAACCGATGCGGGTCTGCAGCCTGTAAATCCGGTGCACTCCGAATTCCACGTTTTTGATGGATTCCAGGGACGGGGTGGCTGAACCGAGTAAAACCGGGATCTTTTCCAGGCTCGCCCGCTTGATTGCGAGATCCCGTGCATGGTAACGGAACCCGCTATTTTGCTTGAATGAACCATCGTGTTCTTCATCAACAATGATGATTCCGGGACATTTGAGCGGTGTAAAAATTGCGGACCGGGTTCCAAGAATCACGGTGGCAACCCCCTGCCGCGCCTTCCACCAGGTCTGATACCGGTGCACATCGGACATCCCTGAATGAAACATACAGACCCCGTTTCCGAAATGATCCGAAAACCGCCGGGCAAGCTGGGGGGTCAGGGCGATTTCAGGAACCAGCACCAGGGCCTGACGGCCCTGCTCAATGCAATGCTTTGCCAGCCGTATGTATACTTCGGTTTTTCCGCTGCCGGTTATGCCATGCAGAAGGTGGGAGCTGAAGGACCCCAGGCAAAGGGAAATCCTGTCTGCGATATTCTGTTGTTCTTCGGTGAGCCGGGTATCGGGAACGTTCCGGGTATCCAGGTCCGGTCCGGGCATACCCGTTCGTTTCTCTATCAGGCCCTTGCCATGAAGTTTGGACAACAGCGTGGTACAGGGTTTGTTTTTTGGCCCGTCAGCATGATTCTTTATCCCCACCAGGGAAATCCATTCGTTTTTCGAAATCAGCATAAACAGTGCTTTTTGCTGCGGTGCCCTGTGAAGAACAGCTTCGGCCTCGGCGAGGCTCACTCCCGGGTGTGCCCGGAATTGATCTTCAACCAGGGGGTTTTCCAGCCTCCCGGATCGCTTCAGCCGATTGGGCAAAGCCGTATTCAAAACCTCTCCAATTGGATGATGGTAGTACCCGGAAGCCCACTGCAACAGGTTGAACAGGGCCGGGTCAATGGATGGATGGCTGTCCAGGACCTCTTCGATGTACTTGAGCTTCCTGTCCTGGGGGCTCTTCCGGTTTGAAACGACCATCCCAACCAGTTTTCGTTTGCCGAACGGGACCAATACCCGAATACCCGGGACAATCAATTGGCCGTAAAGGTAATCAAATACCTGCCTCATGGGAACAGGAACCGCTACCTGAATCTGGCAATCCGAACCTGTATCGGTATCGGTGGAATTCAATGGACTGCGTGTATTGTTTGAGGAAACCGGACCCGGGACCCGGCAGCCGTGCATTCCATGACCGGGCGGTTACACACAGATTCTGTGGATAACCATGGGGATAGAATCAGCGAGGTTCCACCGTCGGGACAGGCCAGGCCTGCCAGCCCACCCCGGACACCATTCCAAAACAAAACCCGCAACGACCCGAAACCGGCCGGGACCGGTCCCGGGGGGAAGCGGACGTGCTGCCTGGGGGTGGAACCCCTTACCACTTGTACTTCGTGCTGTCGACCTGGAATGAGAATTCACCCTGTTTGTGTTCCTCCACAAACCGCGACAGCGCATTGCGTATCACCCTGAACGCCAGCCTGTCCCAGGGAATCTCCGTTTCCTCCACCAACCTCACGTCCAGGCTTTCCTCTCCCACCCCAAATCCATCAGGATCCTTTAACCTGCCTTTAAAAATCATGTAGATCTGGCCGACTCTGGGCAGATTGGAAATCTGGTACAAATCCAGGTCCCCCACCACCGCACAGGCTTCCTCCAGGGTTTCCCTGCGGGCACCCTGCTCAATGGTTTCACCGATTTCAAGATAACCCGCAGGAACCGTCCAGAGTCCTTTCCTGGGGTCAATTGCCCGCTTGCACAACAGGATTCGATTTTCCCAATAGGGAATACAGCCACTGACGATTTTCGGATTTTGATACTGGATGAAGCCGCAGAATGTACAGACATGACGTTCCCGGTTGTCCCCCGGGGGGATCTCACGGACCACCGGGTTACCACAGTTGGTGCAGTACCTGATTTTTTCGATCATATTCAAGCCATCAGTATGGGTTATTGCATAAAGCCCAGGACGATTCCCATAAATACCATGGCGCCAAACCAGTTGTTATTGAGAAACGCCTGGAAGCAACGCTCCGGCAGGCCGTCCCTGCACAAATACTGCTGGTAAATGGCAAAGCCCGACGCCAGCAGCAATCCGAGGTAATAGTGCCAGCTCATGTCATTCATCCCGCCAAACACGGCCAGCAGGACCAGGGTGGCCCCATGCAGCCCCCCCACGATCCGCTTGTCGAACCGACCAAATAAAATGGCAGTGGATTTGACTCCTATGAGCAGATCATCCTGTCGGTCCGCCATGGCGTACTGGGTATCATAGGCAACAATCCAGAGAAAATTCGCTGCGAAGAGCACCCAGGCGATATCCGGGATCTCACCGGTCAATGCCGTGTAAGCCATGGGGATCCCCATTGAAAAGGCAATTCCCAAGACCAGTTGAGGAAGGTGAGTAAACCGTTTCAGGTAGGGATAGACCACCGCGACGGTTGCCGCAATCACAGCGACCCGGATGGTTTCGCGATTCAACTGGAGTACCAGCAGGAACGCAATCACCAGAAGGACCATGAAAAGCACCCTCGCATGGGCGACCCGGATCACCCCTCTTGCCAGGGGTCGGTTTTTGGTGCGATTCACATGGGGGTCAACCTTGCGGTCGGCAATATCATTGATGACACACCCTGCGGCGCGCATGACGTACGTTCCAAGCAGAAATATCATGACAATGGTGGGATCCGGATTCCCCTTGCCTGCAAACCAAAGTGCCCAGAGCGTGGGCCACAACAGGAGAAAGCAGCCAATTGGCCGGTCAACCCGCATCAGCTGCAGGTAATCCAGCAGCCTGGGAGGTCCGGATTCAAGCGTTTGCATACTGCTCACTGTTCAGGATCCATCTTTCCACAAGAGGTTGCACGAGTTCCGGATGGTTCCGGTTTAATTTTCTGGCGATTTTTTCAATGCCGGGAAGCAAACCCCGGTCCCGGGCAAGGTTAGCGATTTTCAAATTCTGCAGGCCGGTTTGCCGGGTACCGAGCAATTCCCCGGGACCCCGGTGTTCCAGGTCCTTTTGCGCGATTTCAAATCCATCATTGGTCTTTCGCAGTATGCCCAGGCGTTTTCTGGCAAGCCTGCCAAGGGGGCGTTGGTACATCAGTACACAGGTTGCCTTGCCGGAACCCCTGCCAACCCGGCCCCGCAATTGATGCAGTTGCGCCAGGCCAAGACGTTCTGCATTTTCTATGACCATCAGGTTGGCATTCGGAACATCCACGCCGACTTCAATCACCGTTGTGGAGACAAGCAGATCAATCCCGCCATGGCTGAACCGTTGCATGATCTGTTCCTTGTCCATGGATTTCAACTTCCCGTGTATCAGCTCTATCCTCAACTCCGGCAGGGCTTTCGACAATACTGAACAAGTCTCCACTGCCGCCTGGGCCGGGAGTTTATCGGATTCCTCGATCAAGGGACAAACCCAGTACACCTGCTGTCCTGATCGGCAGACATCGCTGATGCGGGCAGTAATTTCATGCCGGCGGTCGCTGGGAATAACAATGGTTTGGACGCGCTGCCTCCCCGGGGGCAGTTCATCAATACTGGAAACATCCAGGTCCGCATAGAAAATCATTGCCAGGGAACGGGGGATGGGTGTCGCACTCATGATGATCTGATGCGGGACCGAGACACCCGGATTTCCCTTGTTGCGCAGTGCCAGCCGCTGGTCGACACCAAACCGGTGCTGTTCGTCTATGATCAGCAATCCGAGACGATTGAATTTGACTTCCTGCTGGAACAGGGCGTGTGTGCCGATGACCATCTGTGCGTCACCGGATTCAATCCGGGCCAAAGCGCGCCTTCTATGCGTGGCCGACAATTTTCCGGTCAACCAGACCACCTCGATGCCCAGGTCAGCAAACCATGAAACAAATGTTTTCCGGTGCTGTTCCGCGAGCAGTTCAGTCGGAGCCATTAATGCCGTCTGGTAGCGATTGTCAATGGCCTGCAGTGCGGCGGCGGCGGCAACCACGGTTTTGCCGGAACCGACGTCGCCCTGGATCAGGCGCAAGGTGGGCCGGGGTTGGCTGATATCTTCCGATACTTCCCGGACCACTCGTTCCTGGGCGGCGGTGAGTTCGAAACCAAGCAAATCTTTCAGCCGTTTCCAGGTGTTGCCTGCTTGCAAAATAGCCGGCGCGGATTCCCGGTGCCGATGCCGGCGCAACCGGTTAAGTGCCAGGTGATGAGCCAGCAATTCCTCCAGCGCCAGTCGCTTTTGTGCCGGATGCGTGCCCTCCCGCAACAAACCAGTCTCCACATCGGACGGGGGGTTGTGGGCAAACTCCAGGGCATCGCCAAGGGGCATCAACCCGAATTCCACCAGCAAATCCCGGGGCATCAGTTCCTGCAGCATTTTGCCGTGTTTTTCCAGGGCCTGGTTCACCAGGTTCCTGATTTTTGAGGAGGGAATGCCTTCCGTGCACGGATAAACCGGGGTCAGGGATTTCTCCAGCACAACGGAAGGTTTCTCTTTGTGGAGTCGATATTCCGGATGTACCATTTCCAGTGAACGCGGGCCTCTTCTTGTTTCACCAAAACACTGGATCCACATCCCGGCCTTGAATCCCTGTTGCTGTTTGGAGGTAAAATGAAAAAAGCGCAATACCATGGAACCGGTTCCGTCACTGACGCTGACCTGTAGACTGCGACGCCTTCCAAAGCCAATTCCTGCGGCATTGATGATACCGGCAATCATGGTTTCCTGCCCGGCCTTGAGGTGGCCGATCAAGCTGGTTCGGGTTCTGTCCTGGTACCGCAGAGGCAGGTGAAACAGCAGGTCCTCGGGGGAAAAAATATTCATTTTTTCCAGCTTTTCCGCCAGCTGTGGGCCCACCCCGCAAAGCGACTGCAACGGCGATGTGGGCCGGGAGAGAACGGGCTGGACGTGATTGGAAATGTGCCTGATCCCTTGAATTACCCAATCACCAGGATGGCGTCGATTTCGATGGGGACACCTTTGGGCAGCGAGGCCACTCCCACTGCCGCCCGGGCCGGGTACGGTTCCGGGACATGTTCCGCCATAATCGTATTGACGGCAGCGAAGTTCCCCAGGTCGGTCATGTAAATGGTTAATTTGACCGCATCTGCCAATGAACCTCCAGCCGCCGCCGCAATCGCTTCCAAGTTTGCAAAAACCTGGTTGGCAGCGGCTTCAAAGGTATCGTCCACGATCTCCATCGTTCCCGGATCCAGGGGAATCTGCCCTGAAATGTAAACCGTGTTTCCGGCCTTTACCGCCTGGGAATACGTGCCGATTGCTCCGGGTGCACTCTTGGTAGCGATGATTTCTTTATTGTTCATTGGCATCTCTTGGGTTTTGTTTTGATGGTTGGATTTAACCACAAAATCATGGCAAATCTCAGTATTGCGGGGTTCAACCCGCCCCGGATGTCGGGAAAGGAGTGTGAAGGGTCCCTGCAATGACCGGCCGGGATGCTCCGGTAACCGAAGGCAACGTCGAAGTCAGCCCCTGCATTGTTCGATAAGCCATCCATGCAAAGGCTGCCGCCTCGACCCATTGAGGGTCAATCCCCAGCTTGGTCGTCGGTTCGAGACCAAAATCCGTCCGCCGTTCAAGCATGGAAACCAGCAGTGGATTGCTGGCACCCCCTCCACACAGGAATCCACGATTCACTCCGGGGGTTAAACTGTTGAGCGCCTGGGCAATGGATATGGCGGTAAATTCAGTCAGTGTGGTAAGAATGTCGGCATCACTGCATTGGCCATATCCTTCCCATATCCCCAGTTTTTCCTTTAACCATTTCAGGTTGAAATACTCCAGTCCGGTACTTTTCGGGGTCCCCAGCCTGAGGTACGGGTCCTGCAGCAAAATGTTGAGGAGGTCCAGCTGGACCTGCCCGGTTTTTGCAATGTCCCCATTTTTATCGAACGCACAGTTAAAACGGGTTCGACACCAGTTGTCCATCAATGTATTCCCCGGGCCCGTATCAAAACCGGTCACCTCCAGTGCAGGGTCAGCGGGTAAACAGGTAATATTCGAAATTCCACCGATGTTGATGACACTGCGATTTTCCGTGGGGCTGGCAAATACCGCTTGATGAAAGGCGGGTGCAAGTGGAGCCCCCTGGCCCCCCGCCTTGATGTCGGCAGACCTGAAATCGGAAACCACCGGGAGATTTGTCAAGCGGGCAAGTTCTGCTGCGTTGCCAATCTGCAGCGAAAAAGGCTCTTTTGAATTTGGGCTGTGGTGAACGGTCTGGCCATGGCAGCCCACCACGGTTATCCTTGCCGGGCCGGCGTGCTCAATGAGCCGGTTGACCACGCCGGCACAAATTCCTGCAAGCTGGACATCCAGTTCAGCAGCTTCCGATGCCTCTTTGATTTTCCTTTTCGTTACTTTCCTGATTTTCTTTTTCGTTGAGTCCGAGTATGGCTGGCTGCATGTTGCGTGAAGTACTGGTTTGGCCTGGTGATGGAGCCCAAGCAAGACGCCATCGACACCATCTGCACTGGTGCCGGACATCAGTCCGATGGACAGCGCAGATTGTTTTGCGGGGGGCATGGGACCACTAAAACTATTGCGTCGGGCCTTCTGGGTCTGGCATCAGCATGACAATCCCCGGAACTGCGGACCAATGGGAAGGACGGCCCTACTGGTATGTTTCGTTTTGAGCCAGGTATATCCGACTCAGATAGTCGAGTTCAGATACCCATATTGCCGCATACCTCAGAAAATCCGATTTGTATTTATCGGGAATGGGATCCGATTTTGGGAGTTGTACGGTCACTGGATTCTTGTGTACGCCGTTCACCCGGAACTCGTAGTGCAGATGCGGGCCCGTAGCGAGGCCTGTACTGCCCACATATCCGATTACTTCCCCTTGTTCCACCTGGGCACCCCTCACAATCCCCCGGGCATACCTGCTCAGGTGGGCGTAGAGCGTCTGATACTTTGCACCATGGCGAATGAGTATGGTTTTGCCGTACCCATTTTGTCGTCCGGCCTTGATGACTCTTCCCTTTCCGGTGGCAAGGACCGGCGTCCCCGTGGGGGCTCCGTAGTCGACTCCCTTGTGTGCAGTCCAGACTTTCTTGATCGGGTGCAGGCGTCGATTGCTGAATTTTGAGGTAATTCGGGCAATCTCCAGCGGCGTCCTCAAAAAGGTGCCTCGAATCCCCTCTCCATCTGGAGAGTAGTAATTCACGCTGCCATCTTCATCCACATGACGTATCCCCTGCAGCTTCTTTCCCGACACAACCAGTTCTGCTGCAATGATTTCGCCATTGTCCACTTTTTCATCGTCGAGGAAAAGCTCTTCAT
>OZ243931.1:0-1430000 GCA_965214055.1 Candidatus Poriferihabitaceae bacterium | reverse complement strand
CAAGCTAATAGCTTCAACAGGCTGATGTTTCAGGCGAAAGGTTTTTACAAAATCTCCATTCTGGAATACATGCGAAGTGCTCGATTTCGATGGTGAGGTGTTCCACCGGCCAATCCGGCATGTCCCTGGGACGTGGCGAATAAGCAGGAAAAACAACCGGCCCAGCGGGAATGAGCGAGCAGACAGGCTTTTTGGGGTTATATGATCAAGCACAAAAGCGCACATGGTGGATGCCTTGGCGACAAGAGGCGATGAAGGACGTTGTAGCATGCGATAAGCCCTGGTCAGCTTGCAAACTAGCTTTGACCCAGGGATTTCCGAATGGGGAAACCCACCCGCTTGCGGGTATCTTGCACTGAATACATAGGTGCAAGAAGCGAACCCGGGGAACTGAAACATCTAAGTACCCGGAGGAAAAGAAATCAACCGATATTCCCTTAGTAGCGGCGAGCGAACGGGGATCAGCCCTTAAGCTTTATAAGTTCTAGTAGAACAGTCTGGAAAGTCTGGCCATAGAAGGTGACAGCCCCGTACACGAAAGGGCTTATAAAGTGAAATCGAGTAGGGCGGAGCACGTGAAACTCTGTCTGAATATGGGGGGACCATCCTCCAAGGCTAAATACTACTTGTCGACCGATAGTGAACCAGTACCGTGAGGGAAAGGCGAAAAGAACCCCTGTTAGGGGAGTGAAATAGAACCTGAAACCGTGTGTGTACAAGCAGTGGAAGTCTGTCTTCGGATGGACGACTGCGTACCTTTTGTATAATGGGTCAGCGACTTAATTTTAGTAGCAAGGTTAACCGTTTAGGGGAGCCGTAGAGAAATCGAGTCTTAATAGGGCGAAACAGTTGCTAGGATTAGACCCGAAACCGGGCGATCTAGCCATGGCCAGGTTGAAGGTCGGGTAATACCGACTGGAGGACCGAACCAACTAATGTTGAAAAATTAGTGGATGAGCTGTGGCTAGGAGTGAAAGGCTAAACAAGCCCGGAGATAGCTGGTTCTCCCCGAAAACTATTTAGGTAGTGCCTCGTGACTTACTATAGGGGGTAGAGCACTGTCATGGCTAGGGCTGCATCTAGCGGTACCAAACCATAGCAAACTCCGAATACCTATAAGTACTATCACGGGAGACAGACGGCGGGAGCTAAGTTTCGTCGTCGAGAGGGAAACAGCCCAGATCGCCAGTTAAGGTCCCTAAACACATCTCAGTGGGAAACGATGTGGAAAGGCTCAGACAGCCAGGAGGTTGGCTTAGAAGCAGCCATCCTTTAAAGATAGCGTAATAGCTCACTGGTCGAGTCGGTCCGCGCGGAAGATATACCGGGGCTCAAGGTGTGTACCGAAACTGCGAATGCCAGTTTACTGGCATGGTAGGGGAGCGTTCTGTAAGCCGTAGAAGGTGAACCGTGAGGTTTGCTGGAGGTATCAGAAGTGAGAATGCTGACATGAGTAGCGATAATGCGGGTGAAAAGCCCGCACGCCGAAAACCCAAGGTTTCCTGCGCAACGTTAATCGGCGCAGGGTGAGTCGGCCCCTAAGGCAAGGCAGAAATGCGTAGTCGATGGGAATCAGGTTAATATTCCTGAACCGAACATAGCTGCGATGGGGTGACGGAGAAGGCTAGGTTAGCCGGCTGTTGGATGCCGGTTTAAGCGCGTAGGTTGGGACTTCAGGAAAATCCGGGTCCCTCACAAGACTGAGACGTGATGACGAGTCCTGTTCAGGACGAAGTAATTGATGCCATGCTTCCAGGAAAAGCCTCTAAGCTTCAGGTTATGTTCGACCGTACCCTAAACGGACACACGTGGGTGGGGTGAGAATCCTAAGGCGCTTGAGAGAACTCTGGTGAAGGAACTCGGCAAAATGACACCGTAACTTCGGGAGAAGGTGTGCCGCTGGTATGTGAAACCCCTGCGGGTGGAGCAGAAGGCGGTTGCAATAAAGAGGTGGCTGCGACTGTTTACTAAAAACATAGCACTCTGCAAACTCGTAAGAGGACGTATAGGGTGTGACGCCTGCCCGGTGCCGGAAGGTTAATTGATGGGGTTAGCACTTGTGCGAAGCTCTTGATCGAAGCCCCGGTGAACGGCGGCCGTAACTATAACGGTCCTAAGGTAGCGAAATTCCTTGTCGGGTAAGTTCCGACCTGCACGAATGGCGTAACGATGGCCACACTGTCTCCACCAGGGACTCAGCGAAATTGAACTTGCTGTGAAGATGCAGTGTACCCGCGGCTAGACGGAAAGACCCCGTGAACCTTTACTACAGCTTTACACTGGACTTTGAACAAGTATGTGCAGGATAGGTGGTAGGCTTTGAAGCGGAGACGCCAGTCTTCGCAGAGCCACCCTTGAGATACCACCCTTGTTTGTTTGGGGCCCTAACCGAGGCCCGTTATCCGGGTCCGGGACCGTGTATGGTGGGTAGTTTGACTGGGGCGGTCTCCTCCCAAAGAGTAACGGAGGAGCGCGAAGGTACTCTAAGTACGGTCGGAAATCGTACGGTTAGTGTAAAGGCACAAGAGTGCTTGACTGCGAGACAGACACGTCGAGCAGGAACGAAAGTTGGTCTTAGTGATCCGGTGGTTCTGTATGGAAGGGCCATCGCTCAACGGATAAAAGGTACTCCGGGGATAACAGGCTGATACCGCCCAAGAGTTCACATCGACGGCGGTGTTTGGCACCTCGATGTCGGCTCATCACATCCTGGGGCTGTAGCCGGTCCCAAGGGTATGGCTGTTCGCCATTTAAAGTGGTACGCGAGCTGGGTTTAGAACGTCGTGAGACAGTTTGGTCCCTATCTGCCGTGGGCGCCGGAGACTTGAGAGGAGCTGCTTCTAGTACGAGAGGACCGAAGTGGACGTACCTCTGGTGTTCCAGTTATCATGCCAATGGTATTGCTGGGTAGCTATGTACGGACGGGATAACCGCTGAAAGCATCTAAGCGGGAAGCCCCCCTCAAGATAAGGTCTCCCTGGGGTCTAGAACCCCCTGAAGGGCCGTTGAAGACTACAACGTTGATAGGCTGGGTGTGGAAGTGTAGCAATGCATGAAGCTAACCAGTACTAATTGCCCGTGAGGCTTGATCATATAACACCCAAGAGGCCTGACCTCGAAGGAGTTGTATGCAACAGGCATCCTTTAAAGATAATCGTCGATGACTACCCGATGTTGGAAATCGGGGCCAGGGTATTTTCTCTGGCCCCTGTTTTCAAGAAGAAACTGTTGGCTGCTGTATGGACTTGCGGCACTTGACCCAGTCCGAACACGGACCCGGGCAGGGTGCCGAAACAGTTTGCCCAAAAAGTTGAAGCAAGAATTCGAGGCGTGGAAACCGGAACCTCCGCCAGGGCTGACCTGCTCTGTCTTCCACTCCTCAGACCGGTTTGCCTGGCGACCATAGCAAGCGGGAACCACCTGATCCCATCCCGAACTCAGAAGTGAAAACGCTTTGCGCCGATGATAGTGTGGGGCTTCCCCATGTGAAAGTAGGACATTGCCAGGCAATTAAACTTATAACCCCGCCCTGGTGCGGGGTTTTTTTTCGGCTGGCTTTTCTGCTGTTGGCTTCCCGGCAACCGTTGGTATAAACGGTTGCCTGCTCCCCTTTTTTGTTATTCCGGTCGACGATACACGGGGCAAGAGGCATCCTTGGAGATGACAATCTGCCAAAGCTGCAGGTCCCGGGCACGGAACGCTCCTGCACACACATGCAGATAATATTTCCACATCCGGTAAAAGCGTTTTGAATATTTGTCCTTGAGTTCCGGCCAGGCCGCATCAAAGTTGTGAAACCAGGCCATCAATGTCCGATCATAGTCCGGCCCAAAATTGTGTACATCTTCAATGACCATGAGGTTTTCCAGGGACCCGGAAATTTGACAAAGGGACGGAATCTCACCATTCGGGAAAATGTATTTGGCGATCCAGGGGTCCACACCCGAACGGGAGTCATTTTTCCCGATGGTGTGCAACAAAAACCGCGATTTCTTCTTCAAACACTTTTTCGCCGTTTCCATATACGTTCGATAATTTTTATGCCCGACATGTTCAAACATGCCCAGGGACACGATGGCATCGAATTTTTCATCAATCTCACGATAATCCTGTAACCTCAATTCCACCGGCAAACCTTTGCAGCGTTCATCGCCAAGTTCAACCTGGCGCCTTGACACGGTAATCCCAACGACCTCAACCCCATAGTTTTCCGCCGCATATTTCGCAAAACTCCCCCAGCCACAACCAATATCCAGCACTTTCATGCCTTTCTTCAGGTCCAGCTTTCTGCAGACCAGATCCAGCTTTTCAATCTGTGCGTCATCAAGATTGTCCGCACGTGCCCAATAACCACAGGTATAGACCATGTTCCGGTCCAGCATGGCGGTGTATAAATCGTTATCGATATCGTAGTGCTCTTCACCAACCTGGAATGCTCTGGAGGTGCTTTGCAGATTAAAGAGTTTTGCCTGTATCCAGGTGACGAAGTGACTCAAAAACCGGTGGTTTGTTCCCAGCGGCGACCGTAATATATGGTGGACCAGTTCATCGATCTGGGAACATTCCCACCATCCGTCCATGTAGGATTCCCCCAGGCTTAATGAACCGTTTAACAAGACCCGCCTGTAAAAGGATGGGTTGCGGATTTGCGGGTCCCAGGGGTTGGGACCGTCAAGGGTGACCCCTGCCTCAGCCAGCATGCTCTGGACTTTGCCCTGCGCAAAGCCAGGAGGACGATTCTGAAATTGATCCGATGTGAAGTCCGTCAAATCAAGTTTCTCCCGAAATAGTAGTTTTACGATCCAACTGCGAATTTTTTATCTATATTGCATCCGCCCATGTCGAGGAGCAACGACCATAGGCATTATGATAACCGTTATTCGCTCCCTGTTCCATAGTTCCGCCTCTACTCCCGGTCGTAACCCGTTCCCCCGAACTGCCCATCCAAACGATGTGACAGGGGGTGCTTCAACCCGGCCCGGGGGCCAATTCTTCATCCCACTGGAACAGAAACCTAATGGGCTTCTTTCCAGTTTCTGCCAATGCCGATATCCACGATCAGCGGTACTTTCAACTCTGCGACGCCACACATCAACTCCCTTGCCACATCGGATATTTCCGCTGCCCTGTTTTCTTCGACTTCAAAAACCAACTCGTCGTGTACCTGCAAAATAATTCTGCTGGATGACCGGTTGCGGACAATCCAATGATCCAGGGCCACCATGGCAAGCTTGATCAAGTCTGCAGCCGTTCCCTGCATGGGCGCATTGATTGCAGTGCGCTCGGCGTACTGACGCAGGGTCCGGTTTCTGGCATTGATTTCGGGCAAATTGAGTCTCCGTCCAAACAGGGTCTCTACATAGCCCCTGGTCCTGGCGTTTTCCTTGGTGCTCTCCATGTACCTTTTGACTCCGGGATAACGATCGAAATAAATGTTGATATAACCCTGTGCCTCTTTCTGGTCGATCTTGAGTTGACGTGCCAGGCCAAATGCCGACATGCCGTAGATCAACCCGAAATTGATCGCTTTTGCCCTGCGGCGCTGTTCGTCATCAACCTGACCGGGGGACACATTGAATACTTCAGCCGCCGTCGCACTGTGCACATCAACCCCGTTTCTGAATGCCGTGACCAGCCCTTCATCCGCAGAGAGGTGGGCCATGATCCGAAGTTCAATCTGGGAGTAGTCTGCAGCCACCAGTACATTCCCGCTTTCGGGAATAAACGCTTCGCGAATTTTTCGCCCTTCTTCGGTACGTATGGGGATATTCTGTAAATTCGGATTCACCGAAGACAGTCGCCCCGTGGAGGCCACCGCCTGGTGATAGGACGTATGGATGCGTCCCGTTTTCGGATTGATCAATTCAGGCAATTTGTCCGTATAGGTGCTTTTCAGTTTTGCAAGGCGCCGATGCTCCAGAATGGTCAGAGGCAACACATGCTCCTGGGCCAGTCTCTGCATTACACTTTCCGCGGTGGAAGGCTGACCCTTGGGGGTTTTCCGGTAAACAGGCAATCCCAGCTTGTCATAAAGTATCGTCTGGATTTGTTTTGGAGAGGCGATGTTGAAGGGTTCTCCCGCGATTTCGTAAGCCTCTCTTTCAAGCCTGGCCAGGCGTTGAGTAAAATCCGCGCTTAGCCTGCGAAGCAGGCCGGGATCAATCCTTACGCCATTGATTTCGGTCCGGGCCAATGCCGTCATCGCTGGCATTTCAATTTTCCGGAACAAAGCATGCAGACCTTTTTCCCTTTCAATCTGTGACAACAGGACCTGGTGCAATTGCAGTGTAATGTCCGCATCTTCGGCGGCATAACCCGTGGCGATGTCCAGGCCCACCTGATCGAATGTCAACTGGTTTTTCCCTGATCCGGCAACCTCGGAGAATTTGATGGTCTTCCTGCCAAGGTGTTTCAATGCCAGGGAATCCATGTCATGGCTTGCATTGCCTGCATCGAGGAGATACGACATCAGCATGGTATCGTGTGTGATCCCCCGCAATGCAATGCCATGGTAGTGCAGCACTTCCATGTCATATTTCAGGTTTTGCCCGGTCTTGGGAAGATCCGGGTTTTCGAATACAGGTCTTAGTTTTTCCAGTGTTTCTTCCAGGGGGAGTTGTTCGGGAACCCCGGTATAAGTGTGACCGAGGGGAAGATAAGCGGCCTCTCCCGGGACCACAGCGAAAGAAATTCCCACCAAATGGGCCTGATGGGCATCCAGGCTGGTGGTTTCCGTATCCAGGGAAAAAATGCGGGCATTTTTGAGTTTACTGATCCATCTATCCAGGGATTTCCTGTCCAGAATCGTTTGATACTCCACCGCAGGCCCCTGTGCCGGTTCCGGGTTCGCTGCCTGGATGCTTTCTTCCGGACCATCCATTTCTTTCAGCCAGGAACGGAATTCCAAGTCTGCATAATATGAGCGCAGAGCGTCATGGTCCACTTGCCGGAGGGTCAGCGTCTCGGGAGTGTCAGCAAGTTCTACATCACATTTTATAGTGGTCAATTGTCTGGACAGGGCCAGCTGGTCCAGGTTTTCACGTAAATTTTCCCCTACCTTGCCCTTGATTTCCGCTGCATTTCGGACAATATCATCCAATGTGCCATATTCATTGAACCACTTCACTGCAGTTTTCGGGCCCACCTTGGGAATCCCGGGAATATTGTCTGAAGTGTCCCCGACCAGCGCAAGGTACTCGATGATCCTTTCCGGCGGGACACCAAACTTATCCATCACCCCCTGGCGGTCCAGGCGGATTTGTTTCATCGTATCCACCATTTCCACTTTATCATTGACCAGCTGCGCAAGATCCTTGTCCGAACTCACAATCAATGTGTGAAACCCCTGTTCCGTCGCTTCTACCGACAGGGTCCCGATTACATCATCGGCTTCCACACCGGAAATTGAGAGCAGGGGAAACCCCATTGCCGGAATAATATCCAGTATGTACTGGAGTTGCTCACGCAGGTCATCGGGCATGGGGGGACGATTGGCCTTGTATGCCTTGTACAGATCATTGCGAAAGGTTTTTCCCTTGGCATCCATCACCACGGCAACATGGGTGGGGCGATATTCTTTCAGCAGGCCACGCAGCATGTTGATCATGCCAAATATCGCCTGGGTCGGACGGCCGTCAGAAGTGCTCAACCCGGTCCGTCCCATGGCATGGTAGGCACGAAACAGGAACGAGGAACCATCTACAAGAACGATTGCTTTGTCAGGACCCATAAGTATTTTGGAGAAGTTCGGTGTGCACTGTATTATGTCACTATTTTTTCATGCTGTATGGATTAAGCGCAGGGCATCGGGCCTGACAGCCCCGGGTTTCGTCATCGAAACACCGGAACAACCAGGGGAAATGGGGCCATTGCTCGTCAGGGTGAACCATCGACGGCCGGTCGTGTTACTATCAACCCAACCAGTATCGATGATATCGGGATGGTTGTGCGGTTATAAAATTATGCAGTGATGAGAGTGTGCAAAATGAAATTGATCCGTTTTGGAACTGCCGGCTTGATCGCGGTGGGTCTGTTGGTATCCATTGCCAGTGCCCAGGAAACCAATGAAGCCACCCTACCCCCTGTGCCGGAAGAGTTGACGATTGATCAAAAAGGGGAATTTGTCGTCGAGGAGTACCGAGTGGGCGGCCGCCTTGAGAGGCTCATAGTCCGACGGGACGACGGCGTTACAGAGATCTATCGCAACCAAAGAAACGATACATTGTGGGCAGCCGATGAGGCGGAAATCGGCGATGTGCAAAACACCAGGCAGTGGCGAATCGGTGGTTGGTAACAGCACCGGGCAGATCATGTACACCTAACACGGTTTCGCCCAACGGGGACAGAACCCTCGCCTGATTACGGGGAGCAGGCCTGCTCCGACTGCTAACCGGCCGGAGCGACAGTTGCCGGGCGGGATTCGCACCCGCAAGGAAATGACGCCTTTCCACGGCGCACGCAATACAGGAAATCTATCCCGGGTCGGAGAGATTGGTACCGCGTATTGGAAGCGACACGGTCACTGCGACACCACGCTTGTCCTGGCGGTTTTCCGCCCGGGCGGTGCCTTCATGGTATTCTGCGATCAACCGGACAACAAAGAGTCCCAATCCGAGATGGGATTGCATGGCATTGGTCTTCCCGTAGGAAACCATTGGATCAAACAGGCGTTCTGCAATCTCCTCGGGTATTTCAGGCCCTTCATTCAAAACGGTGATTTCTGCGTTGCCCCCCGACTTATGGGTTTTGACAATAATCGGGGAGGACGTATCGCTGAACTGGACCGCGTTGTCCACCAGTTTGTCCAGCATCTGTGCCAGATGGTCGGGACTGCCGTTGACCACCAAAGGTGAAGAACCGGTCTGTATCAGAAATTGGTACTCCGGATAACTGCTGCGATACCCATCGACATATTCTGTGATCAATCCGGACAGATTGATCCGATTTTTTGATTCGTCCTTCAGCGCCTCTTCCAGATTGGCGGCTTCGGTCAGGTTGTTGAGCAATGAGCGCAACCGGTTTATACCGTTCCTGGCCCGTTGCATATGCTTGTTCTGGTCAATTTCCGGAAATTCTCCCTCGAGAATTTCCAGGGACGAACTGACCACATTCAGGGGGTTGTTCATCTCATGGGCCAGTGTGTCGGGCATCCCTTCAAGGTAACGGGTATAACTGGAAAGGCGTTTTAACATGCTGGTAATGCTCCGACCCAATTCCCCGAGTTCATCCGCCGCATACACCCGGTCGGGAATTCTTTCTTCCAGCACCCTTCCTTCACTGGTGATTGCCCGTTCCGTGGTGGTACACAACCGCCTGATGCGGACGGTCAGCCTCCAGGCAAATATAAACAACGTGAGCACCACAAAACAAAACACCAGGATGGTAACGATCGTAAGACTCCTGAGCAGTCGGAATTGAAGGGCGAGGATCGCATGACTGCTTTGCTCCACCACAACCGCTCCCATAATCTCGTTCCCTGACCTGATGGGATAACCGGCAACAATGATTTCCGTTTTCTCATCCAGAGACGGGCGCTCTTCAACTTTGGGGGTTCCTTTCAGAACGGCCGTAAAAATTTTATCCGGACGATGGGTAACTTCTGGCAGGATATCGGCAAATTGATCCGGCGGACGTTTCAGCAACGCATCGATGTGCTCCTGGATTCCCTGGTACATCCTGATCAACCAGCCTCTTTCCTCCTCGACATCGGAATCGGCCGGGGGCTGGGCAGACAGGCCACCCACTACCGCCCGCACCCGTTGCAAATTGTCAAGTATCCAGATCCGGGACTGGGGCCGGTCCAGGCCTTGCAGGATTTTCGTGAGCTCGGGAGAAGTAATGAACAGCTGGCTGGGCTGTTCCTTGCCTGAAATTTCAGGCGCCATGGAATACACCGTTTTGATCTCACGGGTCTCCGGGTCGTCCACATCCACAGCAAAAAAACCGATGCGGGACCGGGGACCGACCATATCCCTTTCGATTCTGAGTTCAATACGGTACCCCCATTCTGTTTCTGCCATTTCTGCGGTGAATTCGGTGACATCCTCTCCAGTGAGGGGAAGTTTCCATTCTTTGTCCACGAGGAAAACACTCATGCGGCCCGGTTTTGCCACAACGATCAGATAATGCTCCAGGTCGCCATTGGGGAGTTGTCGCAACATTCTGATGTGATCGCTGGCATCCAGTGAAAGTTTATCCAGGTCGCGATAAATGACATTTTCATCATTTATTTCGAACAGTGCGTAAAGGTACTGGTCGAAATACCCCATCACATTCATGAGTGAAAATGACCGGGGGTCATAATCACTGTTGCAGATAAACAGCTCATCTCCGGTATAGAAATTTACATACTCCTTGACCGCTTCCCAGTCACTTGCGTTTCCATCCAGCTGTATGAAATTGTCCAGTTCATGGGCATACAGGTCACTGCTGTCCCCCAGAACTTCCGGAACACCCGTTTCCGGGTTGAACAATTCTGACCGGTCATGCAGTACGGTTGCAATACCATTTGCAGTTAAAAGCAATGCATCCTTTTGACCCTGGACAAGGAATTGCTTCATTTCCAGTACATAGTAGTACCCCATCCAGGGAATGATCAGCAACGCAATAACCAACCACAACAATTTTGTGCGGATGCTTAGTGTGCGCAATGATCTCAGCATTTCCCGGAATTTCTACTCCACAGATCCATCATCCGACTGCCAGCGGTACCCCACGCCAAATACCGTTTGAATCTTCGAGAACGACTTGTCGATTTCCTTGAATTTTTTCCGGATGCGCCGAACATACCCGTTGATTGTGTTTTTTTCTACATAGCTTTGTCGTGTTGTCTGCATCAATGCTTCGTACGTCTTGACGTGACCGGGATTCCGGGCCAGTGCCTCAATCAGCCAGAACTCGGTGAGCGTCAAACTCAACAACTTGTCTTTCCACCGGATCGACATGCTGTTCTGGTCGACTTCCAGTTCCTCCAGAACCAGTACGGGAAGCGAGGCGGGGTCCCCCTGGACGGAAAAAGCAATTCGGAATAATGAAGATACCCGTTCAGCGAGGAACTGGAGATTGACCGGTTTGGTAATGTAATCCCAGGCATCCAGTCTCAGACCGGACACCCGGTCTATATCGTTGTCCCGGGCAGTCAGGAAAATAATGGGCATTTGCGGGCTTTTCTGGCGCAGTTCCCTGCAAATATCAAACCCACCATCCATTTCATTCTCCAGCATGATATCCAGAATGACAAGGTCCGGCAATGACCTGGCGAACCCGAGCAACGCTTCGGCCTTGTTCCCGTAAGCATGCACGATGTAGCCCTGGGCAATCAGGATGTCCGAATAGTTTTCTCTCTGATCGATGTCGTCTTCGACAATTGCAATGACTCTGGACATGGGTTTAGGACATGTTGCCGGTTTGTAGAAGACAGTATAACGGATTCCGCCTCTGGATGAATACCGGGCGATCTTACCTGATATTTCGGCCATACGTCATATCGTCATAATATTACCATTAGTTCCCCCCCTTGATACCACCCTGAAAAGGTGTAATTGGGCTTGACCAATACCTGACGGAAAATTGTTTCAATGAGTCATAAATTGTTCATACCCATCACTGATGAAGTTCTCTATGACTATCCGGAACTGATCACCTCGCCATTGCTCCCGTACCACGTCGACAATCCCTGCTTTCATTGGATGGCAACCATTGAGTCCGCTGACGATACCAATGGCAAGGAAATCCAGTCCAAGCGGTACGGCAATACACTGGCCGCAGATCAAACCACGACTCAAATCGGTTCCAGATTGGCATAAGAGCAGATTAACCACTTGCTCCCCGCGTCGGCAAAGTGGACCTGTATTCTAGCATGGGCTCCCTGGCCCTCCATTCCGATCACGGTACCGAATCCGAATTTACGGTGGCGGACCTGACGCCCCAGCCCGATGCCGTTGAAATCCGCCGTTTGCGATGAGGCGTCTTTCGAAGGGGTACCTTTCCGGAAAAACCGCCCGCTTGATGCCGGGGAACGCACTTTCTCAACATGCTCCCCGGGCACTTCAGAAAGAAACCGGGATGCCGGGTTGAAATGTGATTGCCCGTACTGCTGGCGGTATTTGGCACGGCTCATGACCAATTGTTTCATTGCCCGGGTCATGCCCACATAGCAAAGGCGCCGTTCCTCTTCCAGGGCCCCCTCCTCCAGGGATTTCCGGTTGGGAAACAGGCCATCTTCCATCCCGCAGATGAAAACCAGTGGAAATTCCAAACCCTTGGCGGAGTGCAGACTCATCAGTTGTACACAGTCCTCCCCTTCCTCCGCCTGCCCTTCTCCGGCCTCCAACGCCGTGTTTGCCAGGAATGCCGACAAATCGTCCAGGGTCTCGTTTTCATCCGGAACAAAGTTTTTCGTGGCATTCACCAGTTCCTGCAGGTTCTCCACCCGAGCCCGGGCCAACTCACCCCGTTCTTTTTTATGATGCTCAAACAGGCCGCTTCGCTTGAGCACACGATCAGTCAGTTCCCCCAATCCAAGGCCCGCCGTGTCTTCGTCCATTTGAGTGATCAGGTCCTGGAATCTGCTCAATGCCGTGAGCGCACGGGGGGGAATCCTTTTCTCAGCGATGATTTCGGTACAGGCCTGCCACATCGAAACCTGCCTGAGGCGGGCGTGCTCCAGTATGGCATTCATCGTTTTGTCTCCAATCCCCCGTGCCGGCAGATTCACAATTCTTTCAAAGGAATGGTTGGAACCCCGGTTTGACAGCAACCGCAGGTAGGCCAGCGCATTCTTGATTTCCGCGCGTTCATAGAAACGAAGGCCGCCATACACCCGGTACGCAATACCCTGTCGGACCAGTTCCTGTTCGAAAACCCTGGATTGTGCGTTGGACCGGTACAGTACCGCCGCCTCGTCCCGGCGGCGACCCTGGTCTACCCAGCAAAGCAATTGTTCCACGACAAAGCGCACTTCGTCCATTTCGGTGCTGGCCTCGTAAAGCCGAATGGGGGGACCCTCTGAACCATTGGTCCACAGGTTCTTGCCAAGTCGACCCGAATTGTGCGAAATGACCGCGTTCGCCGCGGTCAATATATTCCCCGTGGAACGGTAATTCTGTTCGAGTCTCAGGACACTGGCTCCGGGGAAATCCTTTTCAAAGCTCAGAACATTTTCAATTTTTGCCCCTCTCCATCCGTAAATGGACTGGTCATCATCCCCCACCACGAACAAATTCCGGTGCTTGGCAGAAAGAATCTGAAGCCATTGATACTGAACCGTATTGGTATCCTGAAATTCATCCACCAGGAGGTGCTGGAACTTCTGCTGGTAGTGCTCACGAATCTCCTGGTTATTCCGGAACAGCTCCAGTGTGCGCAACAACAGTTCCGCAAAATCCACCAGCCCGGATTTTTGGCAGATCTCTTCATACCCGGCATACACCCGATGCAGCGTTTTGCTTTGCATGTCCTGGCGCCCGGACGACAGCCCTGCCGAGCGCATGGATGCATCCTTGTGCTTGTTGATCATCCACTGCATGGGCCGGGGCGGCCAGAGTTTTTCATCCAGGTCCAGTTCCTTCAGGACCCGGCGAATCAACCGGAGCTGGTCATCGCTGTCCATTATTTCAAAGTTTTCAGGCAAACCGGCAGCCTCGAAGTGCAATCTCAATATACGGTGGCATAACCCATGAAATGTACCCAGCCACATCCCGCCAAACGGGGTCTGCAACAGGTTTTCGATTCGCCCCCGCATTTCCCGGGCGGCCTTGTTGGTAAAGGTGACGCCAAGAATCGTATAGGGTGGAATCCCGTGCCCCCGAACCAGGTACGCAATGCGGTGTGTCAGCACCCGGGTTTTACCGCTTCCGGCACCGGCGAGCACCAGCGCCGGTCCGAACGGGGCGGCGACCGCGGCCCGCTGGGCTTTGTTCAGGGGGTCCAGAATGTAGGAAATGTCCATGGGTTGATTGTATCCGGGAAAACCAATAGCATACAGACAATCCGCCGGAAAAGCGGGTTTTCCGGGGTGGTCCGGTTTTTTTGGATGAATTGGTTCTATTGTAAATCCCAATTGGGTGTAAGGTGCAGGAGTAAGATTCAAGAGTAAGATTGAACATGTTCGCCAACCAACCCGAACCCCTGGGTACCCATACATGAACAAAATCCTGACCAATACCGAACGTGCCGCTGAAATAATCAGCAGTGACAAAGACCATGTCTGGCATCATATCGTCCAGCACAAACCCATGCTGGAAAGCGGGGCCATGGTGATTGTCGAGGGAAAGGGACTAAGAGTCAAAGACATCAATGGCCGGGAATACCTTGATGCGGTCTCTGGCGGTGTCTGGACGGTGAATGTCGGGTATGGCCGGGAAAGTATCGCCAATGCGGTTCGGGACCAGATTGCGAAAATGTGTTATTTCGCCAATTCCGCAGGAAATGTCCCGGGTGCCCTGTTTTCGAGTCGGTTGACCGAGAAAATGCCTGGATTGAGCCGGGTGTACTTTTCCAATTCCGGGTCGGAGGCGAATGAAAAGGGGTTCAAACTGGTCCGTCAGTTGGCAGCATTAAAGAACAACGGCCAGAAACACAAAATCATTTTCCGGGAGCGGGACTACCATGGCACCACCATCACCGCGCTCAGTGCCACGGGACAAATCCAGCGCAAAGACCAGTACGGCCCGTTCACGCCCGGATTTGTGGAATTCCCCCATTGCCTGGCCTACAGGGCGCCAAATGGAGACGACCCGGACTATGGCGTACAGGCAGCCAGAGAACTGGAACGCGTCATACTGGAAGAGGACCCGGATACCGTGGGGTCCGTGATCCTGGAGCCGATCACCGCCGGCGGGGGAGTGATCCCCCCTCCGGAAGGATATTTTGAAACCATACAGGAAATTTGCACGAAATACGGGGTGTTGCTCCACATTGATGAAGTGGTTTGCGGAATGGGGCGGACCGGCAAATGGTTCGGATATCAACATTACGGCATCAAACCGGACATTGTTACCATGGCCAAAGGGGTTGCGAGCGGATATGCCGCCATTTCCTGCACGGTAACCACGGAAGATTTGTTTTCGGAATTTCTTGCCGAACCCGGTGAAACCCTGCAATATTTTCGTGATATCAGCACATTCGGAGGCTGTGCAGGTGGCCCGGCGGCAGCACTTGAAAACATGCGTATCATCGAAGAGGAAAATCTTCTGGAAAATGTCACTCAAATGGGAAATTACCTGATGGACGCGTTGCAGGCGCTCAAGGACAAGCACGAGACAGTGGGTGACGTACGTGGCAAGGGACTGTTTGTAGGGGCCGAACTGGTCAAAGACAAGCAATCCCGGGAACCGGTCCATGAGTCTGTTGCGGCAGGGGTCGTTGCCGACTGTCTGCAACAGGGCGTCATGATTGGACGCACCACCCGGAGTTTTCCCGAATTCAACAATACATTGTGCCTGAGCCCGGCACTGGTCTGTACGAAAGATGATATCGACGAGATCGTCAACGCTATAGACAACGCCCTGGCGAAAATTCAGCCCTGAAAACAACCTTCTCCGCTGTGGAGGAGACTGACAGTCCGGATCCAGTCGGGGGGATGCGGGTCTGCGTCATGTGCCCCCAAACAGGGGTTTTGCGGTGCAGCGGAGAAAACGGTATTTTGGTTTCACCCGGTACCCCGATAAAAAAATGGTCCGGGACGGAAAGGGAAAATGGTGGCTACGCCCTGACTCGAACAGGGGACCCCATCATTATGAGTGATGTGCTCTAACCAGCTGAGCTACGTAGCCGTAATCAGATTTGCGCGGTGCGCAGGGTAACCCAATTGCCATACCGAAGCAATAGCAGAGGGAGGTCCGATCAGGGCGTGACAGGACTATCCCACGCTAAAGAGTCGATGGAAAATCCCAGGCTTGGGGTTTTCCATCGCCCTCCAGCTGGCGCAATGCCTTGATACAGCCGATGATCTGATCCCGCCCCCCGGCATCCTGGAAGCCGAAGGCGGCACACACCTTCTCGCCGAGACGGTGTTAGGAGTTCATGATCTGTCCGGTTAAGTAGCACATAAACTGTCCGGTTTCAAAAACCTTGATTGGGAGGCTGGTGCACGCAGGGTCTGGAGGATGGGGGCTTGAGTAGTCATGTCCGGGTTCCATATGATTTACCCGGATTACACATCAATGAAATCAGAAAGTCCTAGAGTCACCGGACGCCACGGTGCTCAACCGCGTGCATGCCGCGATGTTGCTGCAAACAGACGGTCGAGCGAATGCTTTGCGGATGCTGATCGTCGCGGAGCAGGAACGGGCACCGGACTTCCTGCGTCTCTCGAACGCACTGTCCGCACTCTATCCACGCAGTAGCCGCGAGAAGCGGCTACTGGACGCCATGCTTCTGGCCGTACCAGGGTAATCGCATGGTGATAAGATTTAATGAAGGAAAGGACAATGACTCAAGAGGTTGAACTGCTCGAACGCATCACCGTCCACCCCGAGATTTTCGGCGGCAAGCCGATCATCCGCGACATGCGGGTCACCGTGGAACATGTGCTTGGAAAGTTGGCTGCGGGCGATACGGCTGAGACGATTCTCAGCGAGTACCCATTCCTCGAACCGGCCGACATCCAGGCATGCCTAGTCTTCGCCCATCGCTCGATGGCCGGCGAGCATGTCTATGATCGCATCCCTATCCGAGAGGCTTTGTGAAATTCCTTCTCGATGTATGCGTCGCATCGGATGTTTTGCACAAGACCTTGAACGACCTCGGACACGATGTCCTTTCAGCCCGGGATGGATACGCAAGTGCCTCCGACCAGACGTTGCTCGACCTGGCATACCGGAAAGAACGCGTACTGATTACCGAGGACGAAGACTTTGAGGGCTCGTTTTTTCGCTTCGACTGCCGCATCCTTGTATCGTGCGGTTACACGGATTGACCACCACTGACGAAGCAGCCGCCATTCGAAACCTGATCGATCTCCCAGTATGGGAACGGGCCCATATCCATGTATAATCAATTCCCCATCCTATGGAATTCATCAACTCTTTAACATGGGATAGTCTGGAGACCCGATGTCAAAGCAACATGGAACTGTCCTCGTCGAGCGGGCTGACATGTTCTTTTTTTTCTGAAAGCACCATGGACCAATTCCATCCAGCGGTTTCCAAATGGTTTCGGGAATCATTTGAATCACCAACCCCGTCTCAAACAGAGGCATGGAATGCCCTCTCCAGCGGCAACCATGCCCTGGTTGCGGCGCCCACCGGCTCGGGGAAAACACTGGCCGCGTTTCTGGTTGCGATTGATGGGCTGGTGAAGCAGGCAGTTCAGGGTTTGCTTAAGGAAGAGGTTACGGTGGTATACGTGTCTCCGCTCAAGGCCCTTTCAAACGACATTCACCAGAATCTGGAACAACCCCTGGAAGCGATTCAGGAAAACCTGGGAAGTGATACCGCATTGCCCGGTCAGAATCCGACCCCAATCCGGTCAGCGGTCCGTACCGGTGATACCCCGCAACGGGAACGGACCAAAATGATCCGGACCCCCCCGAATATTCTTGTCACCACCCCGGAATCCCTGTATATCCTGCTGACTTCAGATTCTGGCCGGAAGATCCTGGGGACCGCGAGAACACTGATCATTGATGAGATACATACCATGGTTTCCAGCAAGCGCGGGGCCCATCTCGCATTAAGCATGGAAAGACTGCAACGCCTGTGCGGGGAGCCGCTCACCAGAATTGGCCTGTCTGCAACCCAAAAACCCATTGAAACCGTCGTGCAGTTCCTGACCGGCGCGGGCAGCAAAAACCACTGCAACGTGATCGACAGCGGACATCTGCGAGACTGTGATCTGCAAATCTGTCTGCCTGATTCTGCCCTGGAGGCGGTCATGCCGGGAGAAGTCTGGGCAGAACTGTACCGCAAACTGGAAGAACGGATATTGTCCCACCGAACCACCCTGATCTTCGTAAACACCCGCCGACTTGCCGAACGCATGTCCAAAGCACTGGGGGAGCGTCTTGGAGAAGATGCGGTAACCTCCCATCATGGCAGCCTGGCCCGGGAGCACCGGCTTTCTGCAGAACATCGGTTAAAGACAGGGCGCCTCCAGGCACTTGTCGCAACCGCCTCCCTGGAACTTGGCATCGATATTGGTGAGATCGACCTGGTCTGTCAGATCGGGTCCCCCCGGTCAGTGAATGTTTTTCTCCAGCGGGTAGGACGGTCCGGCCACAGTTTGGGAGAGACGCCAAAGGGGATTCTGTTCCCGCTTTCCCGGGATGACCTGGTTGAATGCGTGGCGTTACTGGGAGCGGTGAGAGAGGGCGACCTGGACCAATTGTCAATCTATCCCCTTCCCCTGGATGTGCTGGCCCAACAGATCATTGCGGAAGTGTCTGCGGGAAAAATGAAAATCGCGGACCTCTTCCAGATGGTCAGGCAGGCGAGCCCCTATGCCGGACTGGAGCGGGGCCGGTTCGACGAGGTTGTCAACATGGTGGCGGAAGGATTTAATACCCGACGGGGCCGCCGTTCTGCCTACCTTCATCTTGATGCCGTCAATGGAGTGGTCGGGCCGAGAAAAGGTGCCCGATTAACTGCCATCACCAATGGCGGAACCATCCCCGATCAGTTTGATTACGATGTGGTCCTGCAGCCTGACGGCTTGAAAATCGGCACCCTGAACGAGGATTTTTCATTCGAATCCCTGCCCGGGGACATTTTTCAGTTGGGGAACACTTCCTACCAGATACTGAAAGTGGAGACCGGAAAAGTCTTTGTGGTGGATGCCCGGGGTCAACCCCCCAATATTCCGTTTTGGTTCGGAGAGGCCCCTGGTCGAACAGACGTTGTGAGCCATGCTGTTTCCCGATTGAGAAAATTTGTGGGGATTGCGCTGTCGGACGGGAGGGAAAGCGCTCGAGACAAAGTGCAGGAGTATTACCGGATATCGGACAATGCAGCAAACCAGCTTGTCAACTATCTGGCAGCCGCCCAGGCCGCTTTAGGGGCCTTGCCGACAACGGACACCATTATTTTCGAGCGGTTTTTCGATGAAGCGGGGGATCAGCATCTGGTCATTCATTCTACTTTCGGGTCCCGGGCAAATCGGGCCTGGGGCCTGGCACTGCGCAAAAGATTTTGCAGAAAGTTTAATTTTGAGCTCCAGGCCGCCGCACTGGAAGATGCGATTGTACTGTCACTGGGAAGCACCCACAGTTTCCCCTTGAGCGACCCGGCCGGATATCTGAAAAAGGATTCCGTAGAGGAAATACTCACCCAGGCGCTGCTGGATGCCCCGATGTTCCCCACACACTGGCGCTGGAATGCGTCCATTGCCTTGGCGATCAGGCGCTTCTCGAACGGGACCAGGACCCCGCCGCAGTTTCAGCGCAGCAACGCTGAAGATCTGATGGCGCTGGTGTTTCCGGACCAGATTGCCTGTGCGGAAAATCTCGCCGGATACCGGGAAATTCCCGACCACCCGCTGGTGGCACAGACGCTGTATGATTGCCTGAACCGCCTGATGGATGTGAACCGGTTAAAGAACATCCTGGAAAATCTCCATGACGGAAACATTGCACTGGTTTGCAGGGAGTTGACGGCTCCTTCACTGCTGGCCGAAGAAATTCTGGTCGCCAAGCCTTATGCATTTTTGGACGATACCCCCGCAGAGGAACGGCGAACATCGCTGGTTCGCACCCGGCAGTTCCTGCACCCTGAAGATGCCGTCGCCCTGGGTGTGCTCGACCAGCAGGTGATCCGCAGTATCCGGCAGGAAACCTGGCCGGATGCCGGCAATCCGGATGAATGTCACGATGCCCTGCTTATACTGGGGGGCATCACTGCCCGGGAGGCGGCGGTGCACGGGTGGCTGGACTGGCTGGGCAGGCTTGCCCGGGACAATCGCGCTTGTGAACTGACAATAAAGGACACGGTATTTTGGGTCGCATCGGAACGATTGCATTTGTGGCGGGGGGTTCACACGGATCTCCCCATACCCGCCGCTCCCGGGGGCGTCCCGGTCCCGGACTCCGGGGACCCGAGAGACGGATTAACGGAACTGATTCGAATGCGGCTCCAGGGAACCGGTCCCATTACCGGGAAACAGCTGGCCCGGTTTTTCGGGGTCGCTGAAAAAACCGTCCGGGCCAGCCTGTTTTTGCTGGAACAGGAAGGATATGTCATGTCCGGCAATTTCGAAGCGGGTTCGGATTCCAACGGAAATGAAATGCAGTGGTGTGAACGGGGGATTCTGGCAAGAATCCATCGTCGAACCATCCGGAATTTACGCAGGCATATACAACCCGCTTCCATCACGGGATTCATGCGATTCCTGTTCCGGTGGCAGGGGCTGGATGGAGACAACGATTCCGTGCAGGGCAACCCGGAAACCCTTGCGGGGGTTCTCAGGCAACTGGAGGGAGTGGAGGTAGCTGCGGGAGCCTGGGAGGAATCTGTGTTGCCGGCCAGGCTGAATAACTACCAGCCGTACTGGCTGGACATTTTGTGCGCCAGTGGCCGGGCAAGCTGGCTGCGATTAAACCGATCAGCCAATCAAATTTCGGTCAGTCCGAAACTCAACAAACAAAGTCCCATTGCCTTGCTTTCCAGGATAACCAGGGACCACTGGCTGGATTCCGGTCGGGCACCGGAAGAGCATCATTTGCTGTCCCATCGTGGAAGAAATATCCATACCCTGCTGACTGCTAATGGTCCCCAGTTTTTTGATGATCTGGTTCGCCACGGTGAGATGGCCTTCGATGTTGAGCAGGGATTGGCGGAACTCGCAGGACTGGGAATGGTCAGCAGTGACAACTTTGCCGGGCTTCGGGCGCTGATCCAGTCTTCTTCGCAATCCGGCTGGACAGCCAGGAACCGGAAACGGGTCAGTAAAACGGTCATGCTGGACGCAGGACGCTGGGCTCCAACCAAATTCCAGGAAACCCAAAATGATGAACCGCAATGGGATTCCATCGAATACATCGCGGGGATATTGCTCGGCCGGTACGGGGTCGTCTTTCGTCGCTTACTGGACCTAGAACCCGGCCTTCCAAACTGGCGGGAACTGCAGTACGTTTACCGGCGCATGGAAGCCCGGGGGGATGTCCGGGGCGGTCGCTTCGTCAATGGGTTTTCCGGAGAACAATTTGCCCTGCCTGAAGCGGTGGGGCTACTGCGCCATATGGAGAAGAAGGACGGTGAACCGGCACTGGTTTCCATCAGCGCGGCCGATCCCCTGAATCTGACTGGAATGGTGCTCCCGGGAGACCGGGTGCCCAAAACCAGGAAAAACCGATTGCTGTTTCAGCATGGTGAACTGGTGGCAACCCTCATTTCAGGAGAGATCAAATGGTTAAAGGCAGTCGAGCAAAACCAGAAATGGCAGGCACAACAAAAACTGACTGGATTTGCAGCGGTAAAAAGTATCCGACACCGGCCCCGCCGGTTTCCGCCGGTACACTGACAACCCCATACCCATGGAATGCGTATCGAATATCAATCGCTGACCGCCAGTGCCCGCATTCCACTGACAAGATAATCCCAGACGTACTCTGCAAAGCTCCATCTTACCTGAATTTCAAACGAAGGCGCATTGCTGATCTTGTGCAACAATATACTGGCGTGCCCGAACCGGGTCTGCGCACACGCCCCCTTGTTGAATACCGAGGGATGCAAATCCAGGGGGCAGGCCCTGGACAACAAATCGGCGGAACCGGAGCCATCCAGTCTCAGGACCGTGTAGTAGTCACTGACCTCCACCACCGCACTGTGAATGCCAGCCAGGCGGGACTGAAGGTCGGCGACAAGCATTGGGGTTTGTGGGAGGTCACAGTGACACAACCACTCATCCGGGCCAAGCCAGAACACGGTGGTGATGTCTCCCATGTGCCGGGTGTTGGGCTTGATGGGTGGAACAATCCCAAGGACGGATGTCACGGCGGCCAGGAATGGCTTGTTCCCGGCGTCGCCGCGCAGGTTTATTTTCCCGCATAGCGGCAACTCTCCGAGCCGGGTTGGCCCGTCAATCCGCACACGATTATAGACCGGAGATGTGATTTTGATCTCGTTCACGGGGGCATTCTTCGTCTATGGCAGAAATACGGTATCGGTGACGGTTACCTTCTGACTGGACCCGTCCATCAACGGCACATCCAGCATTTGGCCTTTTCGATTGAATCCATCCTTGAGCAGGGCCAATGCAATGGAACGACCGACATTTGGGCTCATATAACTTGAACTGACATGGCCCAGCATGTCCATGGGAGGACGGGGCCGGAGGTTTTCAACAACGTGGGCCCCTTCCGGAAGCACAAATTTAGGGTCTTCTGTCAATAGCCCGACCAGCTGTTTCCGGCCTTCTCTGGACGTGTCGGATCTTGAAAAGGAACGTCTGCCCAGAAAATCTCTTTTCTTTTTGGAAACAATCCAATCCATGCCAAGGTCCATTGGCGTAACCGTTCCATCGGTATCCTGGCCAACGATAATGAACCCTTTTTCCGCCCGCAGTACATGCATGGCCTCCGTACCATAGGGACACAATCCGTCTTCATCCCCTGCTGCCATAAGTGCTTCCCACAAAGAAAGCCCGTATCTTGCCGGCACATTGATTTCAAAAGAAAGTTCGCCGGTAAAGCTGATTCGGAATATTCGTGCCGGAATGCCTGCGACCTCGGCGTTGACCATGGTCATAAACGGCATGGACTGGTCATCCAGTGGATGATCCGTGAGTTTCTCAAGCACCTTCCTTGATTTGGGTCCACTTAAAGCGGCCACAGCCCACTGTTCCGTTACACTGGTCGCGTAGACTTCCATATCCGGCCATTCCGTCTGCAACCATTCCTCGATCCAGCTCATGACCCGGGCCGCTCCACCGGTAGTGGTTGTCATGTGGTAATGGTTTTCCCCCAGACAGGTGGTTACCCCGTCATCGAATACCATGCCGTGCTCATTCAGCATCAGCCCATAGCGGCAACGTCCCGGTGCAAGCTGGTCCCATGCATTGGTGTACAACATGTTCAGCAGTCGGACACTGTCCTTCCCCTGCAAATCGATTTTTCCCAGTGTCGTGGCATCCAGCAGACCACAATTCTTCCGCACCGACAGACATTCGCGCTGGACCGCGGCATGCATGTCTTCTCTCATATTGGGGAAATACCTGGGCCGTTTCCAGTCGCCGACATCTTCATAGACGGCACTGTTCCGGTCATGCCATGCATGCATGGGAGTTTTGCGCCTCTGCAGAAAAAGGTCTCTTCGGTCATGACCGACGATGGCGCCAAAACTCAGTGGTGTATAGGGGGGTCTGAATGTAGTGGTACCGACTTCTGGTATGGTGGTGTTTCGAATATCCGCCATCACGGCCAGGGCGTTGACACTGGACGTCTTTCCCTGGTCAGTGCCCATCCCCGTCGTGGTATACCGTTTCAGGTGTTCCACGGATTCGAATCCCTCTCTTGCGGCCAGTTCAATGTCACTGACCGTTGAATCGTTGTGGAGTTCATGAAAATGCTTTTTCCGGCCCTGGCCCACGGGATGGTCACAGGGCAGGACCCAAATGGGGCGGGAGGGGCCCGGCACCGGGTCCGTGGATGTTGCCTCCAAAACCAGATGGCCGGCATCAAATCCCGCCCCCTGTGCCGCCGAGCAACCCGCATCAAATCCCTCCGCCAAACAGTCATTCAACTGCTCGGAACCGCCACATGATCCGGCAACGGATACCGGATTGTTGCCCCAGGGATGGTCCGGAACAAAACAGTGCCGGTCCGGTAGATATTTCAATTTTCCCTTTGCCTGGCTGAACAAATGCACAGTGGGGGTCCAGCCCCCGGATACCCCCACCACCTCACAGTCGATGGTTTGTACCTCGCCACGCACCTCTTTCCCGCTCCCATCGATTTCCATCACCTGCACTTTCCTGATTTTTCCCCGGGAATATTCCAAACCGGTTATGGTGGAATTTTCAATAATCCGGATTCCAAGCTCTCTGGTTCGCTTTACGATCTCTCCCTGGGGGTTATCCCGAACATCGACGATGTAGACCTCTATGCCCGCTTTTTTGGCATCCACTGCCGTCCAATAGGCGCTGTCGTTATTGGTGAACAGGGCAATCCGCCTGGAGGGGGCAACGGCATACCGGTTGATATAACTGCGTATGGCACTGGCAAGCATGACCCCCGGGCGGTCATTGTCTGCAAAGACCAGGGGTCGCTCGATGCTCCCGGTGGCAAGAACGACCTGTTTCGCCCGTATTTTCCACAGCCTCTCCTTCACGGCTTTGCCGGCCTGGTTGGGCCCAAGATGCTCATTCACCCTTTCATTGGCGACGACAAAGTTATAATCGTAGTACCCGGTCGCCGTTGTGTTGGGCAGGAGCCTGACTTCCGCCATGCGTTGCAGTTCGGAAATCCTCTCGCTTACCCACTGGTCCGCAGACAAATCGTTGATTTGTTCGGGACCGCTCAGCAGTGCCCCGCCGAATTCATTCTTCTCGTCAACGAGCACCACCCGGGCGCCCACCCTTCCAGCGGCACAGGCGGCCTGAAGGCCAGCCGGCCCACCACCGATAACGAGCACATCACAATGGGCATGGGTCTTGTCATAGAAATCCGGATCAATGTCTGTCGGGGATTTTCCAAGTCCGGCCGCTTTGCGGATGTACTTTTCGTACGTCATCCACAACGAAGAAGGCCACATAAACGTCTTGTAGTAAAATCCCGCAGGCAGGATACGGGAAACCCAGGAAGCGACGGCGCCGAGGTCGAAACGGACTGAGGGCCAGCAGTTTTGTGAACTGGCGTGCAGTCCGTCGTATAACTGGATTTCGGTTGCCCGCCGGTTGGGTTCGGTATAGGCGCCGCTTTCAAGTTGCACCAAGGCATTGGGTTCTTCCGACCCGGCGGAGTAGATCCCCCTCGGGCGGTGATACTTGAAACTTCTTCCAACGAGCATCACGCCATTTGCAATCAGCGCAGAAGCCAGGGTATCGCCGGAAAAACCCTCATAAGCCTTGTCGTCATACCAGAATCGGACCGGTTTGCTCCGGTCTATGCGGCCTCCCTGCCCAAGGCGGTTAACCTGTGTACTCATTCTTCCGCCTCAGGGCGCGCATCACCCGGCTTGTAGGTGGCATGGATATGGTCCGTGGCGGTGTTGCGCACCACGTTAAACCATCGCCTGCAGCCATGGCTGTGGACCCAGCGCTCATAATGCAGGCCTTTCGGATTCGTCCGAAAGAACACGTAATCTCCCCATTCCTCATCCGAAAGCCTGTACGGGTCCCTGGGCCGGGAGATATGGGCCTCTCCATGGGCCGTGAATTCTGACTGGTCGCGCTTCCCGCACCAGGGACATTCAATAATGAACATCAGTGCGCTACCGCGGCCGCGGCCCCTTCATCCACCAGCGCGCCGGTATTGAACCGGTTGATTGAAAACGGTTGGGCGATGGGGTGCATTTCTCCCCCGGCCATGGAGTGGGCAAACACATTCCCGGACCCCGGGGTGGCCTTGAACCCCCCCGTCCCCCAGCCGCAGTTGAAATACAGGTTCTCAACGGGAGTTTTGGAGATAATCGGCGATCGGTCAACGGTTACATCCACAATTCCGCCCCATTGCCGCAACATCTTCAACCTGGAAAAAACAGGGTACAGTTCAATGACGGGACCCACCGTTTCCTCGATCACATCAAACCCGCCCCGTTGTGAATAGGAATTGTAGGCATCGGACCCCGCACCAATGACCAGCTCCCCCTTGTCAGACTGGCTGATATAAGCATGTATGCTTCCTGACATCACCACACAGTTCAGGATTGGCTTGATTGGCTCGGAGACCAGAGCCTGGAGGGGAAACGACTCGATGGGAAGGCGGAAACCCGCCATTTCAGCCAGTACAGAACAATGTCCCGCCACGACACATCCCACTTTTTTTGCCCCGATGAATCCCTGGGTTGTTTCCACCCCCTGCACGGTATTGTGTTCTATTTTGAATCCGGTAACTTCGCAATTCTGAATAATGTCCACCCCCCGGTCATCCGCCCCCCGGGCATAGCCCCAGGCCACCGCATCATGGCGGGCGGTACCGCCTCTGCCCTGCAATACCGCTCCAAGAACCGGGTAACGGCAGTTCAGGTTGATAAAGGGCACTCTCTGTTTTACCTGCTCCGGCGACAGGAATTCGGAGTCGATATCATTCAGGTAAATGGCGTTCCCCCGCCTTCCTATTTCCTGGAGGTCGTGCACATTGTGCGCGAGATGAAGCAATCCACGTTGGGAAAACATGACATTGTAATTCAGGTCACGGCTCAAGCCTTCCCACAACTTCATCGCATGTTCATAGAGACGGGCGGACTCATCCCACAGGTAGTTGGAACGCACGATGGTGGTATTTCGACCGGTATTG
The DNA here is from genome assembly GCA_965214055.1 of Candidatus Poriferihabitaceae bacterium. Lineage (GTDB taxonomy): Bacteria > Pseudomonadota > Gammaproteobacteria > Arenicellales > Poriferihabitantaceae > WTGA01. The sequence goes on along the minus strand of OZ243931.1, from coordinate 1,403,614 downwards.
CCCCCTCCGAGCCAGCCTTTTTCGATCACCGCCACATTGGTGATGCCGTGTTCCTTCGCAAGATAATAAGCGGTGGCAAGGCCATGTCCGCCACCGCCGACAATCACCACATCATATTGCTTCCTGGGTTGCGGGCTGCGCCAGGCACGTTGCCAATTCTGGTGATAGCTGACCGCATTGCGGATCAGGCTGAAGACAGAGTAACGCTTCATGGGTCAGGATGATTTCAGTTGGGTCATTCGGATGGTGGTCCCTGATTGGATTATATCAACCCTGCGGGGCAGATATCACTGCATTCCCGGCCCCGTTTCCGTTCAAACCTCCATGGCTTCCCTCGTTGAAGGAAAACAAGCCGGCCGGTTCATTCACGCCTGGAACGATGGCCAGGATTTTGCTGCCAAGCACCCTGGAACCTCCACTGGATTCCGTATGCAGGTTGACGTATCTGGTTGTGGCGGATGACGGCATCAAAGCAAGGACCCGCTTTGCGAACACATTATAGCCATTATTTGAATTGGCATGAACAATAAATTCGCCAATCCTGGGAAATCGGCACGGCGGTGAATGGACCGGTCCCTGGTCAGGACTGAAGTGGATTGCCAATAAGACTCGAATTCTCTCAACCGACAGCAATCCACCGGCAAGTCCGGTACACTTGAGACTCGCAGTTGCGAACGGCTTGCTGCCTGTCCTCATGGAAGGAAGCGTCCCAACCGCCCCCGCCATGCGTGGAAACCATTGTCACTTTTTCAAGGGGACCCCAATGAACCCGGCCTACCTCCAGCATTTTCAACAGCTTAAGATCTGGAAGAAAAATGGTGAACGGGCCCCCCACAAACCGTTGCTGGCCCTCTGGTCCATCGGGCGGTGCCTGCAGGGGGAAGACCGTTTGGTGAATTACGACACCGCACACCAGGCACTCCTCGCTCTGTTGAAGACTTTCGGCCCTCGTCGAAAACACCACACTCCCCAGGAGCCGTTCTGGCGGATGCAGAAGGACCAAATCTGGGAGATTCCAGGCGCGAACCGAGTGCCCGTGCAACCCGGCGGCAGTGTCTCCCCCACTGTGCTTCGAGAATTGAAGGTCCAGGGTGGCTTTCCGGAACCCCTCGACGAATGGTTCCGTCGCAACCGGGCAGCCGCCCTTGAGGTGGCCGAACAGCTTGTTGCCGCCCATTTTCCGGAAACCATGCATGCAGCCGTGCTGAAAGCGACACTGGGGGAGCAGGCGGTGCATGACCTGTGGACGGATCACCAGCCCGTTGTGAGGAGTCAGTCGCCAATTCTGGAATCCGCCCTGCGGCGACGCACCCGCAACCCGAAATTCAGGAAAGAGATCCTTGAGACATACGGATACCGATGTGCGGTATGCAAATACTCATTTGAATTTCCTGCCGGAAACTGGCCTGCGCTCGAAGCGGCCCACATCAAGTGGCACAGCCACCAGGGGCCCGATGAACCCAAGAACGGCCTGTCTCTTTGCGTGTTACACCATGAACTGTTTGACTGGGGGGTTTTTACGATCCATCCCGGGTCTCTCGATATCGTCGTTGCCACCACTGTGCTTGAGCATTCCCGGGGAACTGCAATGACCCTTTTTCAGAAAAAGTCGCTCCTGGTCAAACCGGAGCAGGACCGATACCGGCCAGCCCCCGAGTACCTGAACTGGCACGCCAGGAATGTATTCAAGGGTCCTCCATTACGGAGAATGCCCGCAAACTAGAATTCAACCCCCTGGGCGGCCAGGATGCCCCGGTCAAAGGCATGTTTTATTTTCGTCATTTCAGTCACCGTATCCGCCACCTCGATCACTTCCTTGGCCGCACCCCGCCCCGTCAGGATCAAATGTAGCCAGTCCGGTTTTTGGTTCCGGATAAAACCTGCAATTTCCTCCCCCGTCAGCCAGCCCAGGCTACTGCAATAATTGATCTCATCAAGCAATACCAGGTCATATTCTTCTGATGTGATTTTTTCCTTGCTGAACTCCCAGATTGCGCGGCTGGTTTTAATGTCCTGTACGGGGTTATTGGTATCCCAGGTAAAACCATCTCCCATAACATGCCATTCTATGTTGTCAAATTCCTGTGCCGCGAGCTGCTCTCCGGTTTTCCACTTTCCCTTGATATATTGAATGACACACACCTTCATGTTCCATCCGGCGGCGCGAAATACCACCCCGAATGCGCTGGAAGATTTTCCTTTTCCATCACCCGTATGGACCAGGGTGATGCCCTCTCTTCGTTCTCGTGATTTCATGGCATTGTGGATAACAGGGGATACGGATTGCAAGCAGGTGGATTGCAGGAAAGCCGAGTTTACACACAGTGCGCGTTTCTTGCGAGTCTGAAGCCGCGGATTGTCAACGCAAACTAAAGCCCGTCAGCACAATGCCGTGGTGTCCTCTTTTCCATTGAAGGGGACCCAGTTCCCAGAAAACGTTACTCCAATGGATGATCACCGAGGGGTGGTGTGCGGTGCAGCCTCTGTCCTTCTGGCTCGGGACAGCGAATAGCCTTGCACAAACGCCATCAGGCTCCGGATGCCCGGTTCGTAAGCATACCCTCCAACAGGCCAGACGTAACCCAGGTGGGACAGTTGTTCGAGTTTTTCCATGATCCCCTCATTCGTGACCGGCTCATTGCCCATCATTCCTTTTTCAATTGCCTTCCGTAATGCGTGACGATGTAGCACCGGTTCACCGAACCGGACAAAGGCATCCGCAACACTCTCGGCCACCGACAGCAAACCCCGGAGTGGAGGCGAGGGAGTAAAAAAGGACATTTCTACTTTGCGTTGACAGCCTGAAGCCGCGGATAGCCATGCCGCCTGCCAGGGTACTTTATTTCGAATATCCATACAGTCCTTTCAGGATACGGTAAACTCCACCCGGTAAATGGAGTAACGGCTATGCACAGAAATACAAGAATTTTACTCGGCATCACCGGCGGCATTGCCGCGTACAAGTCCCCGGACCTGGTTCGACGCCTGATCGAGCGTGGCGCCGAAGTCAGGGTGGTCATGTCCCGGGCGGCGATGGAGTTTGTTACGCCACTGACACTGCAGGCAGTGAGCGGACATCCAGTGTACCAGCACCTTCTGGACTGTGATGCGGAATCCGGAATGGGGCATATCGAGCTGGCACGCTGGGCGGAAATCATCCTCATCGCCCCGGCAACGGCCCATTTCATGGCAAAAATTGTTCATGGCGAGGCAGATGATCTGTTGTCCACCCTGGTGGTAGCCAGCGACGCAACCCTGGCCATCGCACCGGCAATGAACCGGCAAATGTGGCAGAACCCCGCTACCCGGAACAACCTGAAGGTGCTGGTGGACAGAGGCGTATCCATCATTGGCCCCGGCGAGGGAAAGCAGGCCTGCGGCGAAGTGGGCTTTGGACGGATGACCGAGCCCGACGAGATTGCCCAACACCTGCTCGGCGACGGGTTTCCACAACTGTTCTCAGGGAAAAAGGTGCTGGTGACCGCGGGCCCAACGTGGGAGGCCATCGACCCGGTCCGGGGAATCTCCAACCGCAGTTCCGGAAAGATGGGCTTTGCCATGGCCTCGGCGGCCCGGGATTTTGGTGCTACCGTGACCATGGTGTGTGGGCCGATGAATGCAACCCCGCCTTCAGGAGTTGAATGCGTCGATGTGCAGTCGGCAAGGCAAATGCGCGATACGGTGATGTCCCGAGTCCCGGGTACCGACATTTTTATCGGCGTGGCGGCGGTGGCGGATTACCGGCCCGTTTTGCAGGAAGATCAGAAAATCAAGGCGAAGGAGAATGAAATCATCCTGAAGCTCATCAAAAACCCGGATATTCTGGCCGACGTGGCTGCCCTGGAGGACCCGCCGTTTACCGTGGGGTTTGCCGCGGAAACCCAGAACCTGCTGGAGAATGCAGGGAAAAAACTGCGGAACAAGAAAATTGATGCCATCGTGGCCAATGATGTGTCTGGTGATGACGGTGCCATCAACAATGATACCAATGCCGCATCATTGATTCACCGGGACGGGGTGGTCAAGCTGGAACGAACGGACAAGTACCGCCTGGCCATAAGAATCATGGAAAATATCGCCGTTCTGATGAACCCGGAATAATTCAAAGATGAAGAAAAAAATCGATGTCAAAATTCTTGATGAAAGAATCCGCACCCTGCACGGCCTGCCCAGGTACGCCACGGAAGGGTCTGCGGGCCTGGATTTGAGTGCCTGTATGGATGATCCCGTGGATCTCCAGCCAGGACAGACCGTGTTGATTCCTACGGGTATCGCCATTCACATTGCCGATCCGAACCTGGCCGCAGTATTGATACCGCGTTCCGGGCTGGGGCACAAACACGGTATCGTCCTGGGAAATCTCACGGGGCTGATCGACTCGGATTACCAGGGCCAGCTGTTTGTATCCTGCTGGAACCGGGGGAACCGAAGTTTCACGGTGCAGCCCGGAGACCGCATTGCACAGATGGTCGTGGTACCCGTTGTACAGGTCGAATTCAATCTGGTGGACGATTTCGAGTCTACCGACCGGGGTGGGGGAGGGTTCGGTTCCACCGGAAGTGCCTGATTGATGCCGGGCCCGCCAGGATGGCTTTCCTCTTTGCAGGGAGAATACCCGCCTCCTTTTACTTCACCAGCTGTTCCTGAGCTCCCGGAGTTTCAGAAACACGGTCCGCGAATCCGGAGAATGGCCGATTTCGGGAAATACCCGACGAAGCTGTTCCATCACATCCGGGTTCTGTAATCGGAAGAAGGTGTTGATTTCCTTTTCCTGGGCCAGCGTGGTCACCAGCGCGTTCGCCGGGTCCTGATCGAATGCTTCTTCCAGCAGGGCTTTCGCGACATGGTTACCCGGTTCCCGGTCCAGTGTAAACTGAAGGTTGTTTTGCAGATAGTCGTGCCCCGGATAAATCAACGTATGGTTTGCAAGTCGGGCGAGCTGGCCGGCGAACGTGTCATAGAGTTCATCGGGATGCCCACCATTATGGCAATTTCCCGCCCCGGCGTTAAACAGGGTATCTCCGCAGAATAACGCCGGATTATCGGTTCTGGAGAGCAGGCAGACATGGCTCATGGTATGGCCCGGGGTATCCAGAGTTTCCAGCTCCACGGTGTTGCCGACCCGGATGATCTCCCCTGCTGACAACCCCCGGGACATCTCCGGAATAGCGGTCCCGGCCCCATGGTGGGCCAGGACTTTCGCCCCCGTGGCCTCGACCATTTTTCGATTGCCGCCAGTGTGGTCGCTGTGCTCATGGGTATTCACAATCTGCGTGACATTCCAGCCCTCTTCCCTGGCCGCCGCCAGGCATTTCCGGTGGTCCAGGGGGTCAACGGCCAGGGCTTCCCCGGTTTCCGGGCAGGCAATCAGATAATTGAAATTCCGGTATGCGTTTCCAGTCCAGATTTGTTTTACGATCATGGTCATTCCCCGTTTGGAGATAAATGAAAGAACAGGAGGTGACTATACAACAAAACCGGGGAGACAAATCTCTCCTGCCTGACCAAAGCCACTCCTCCAGGCGAGTGCGTATCGGCAACCCGCAGTTTTGAAGAAGATGCCTGTGGATATTTTCAGGGAAAATGATCCAGTCGTGTCCGATCCGAATCCGGATCAGCCATCATGGGCCTGATGCAGAAAATTGTTGACCCACCCCAGAACAGCACTTGCGTGAAGATCATTTTCCGCCAGGGACTGCAATGTCGACTCGTAGAGTTCCTGGCCGATGGTATCTTTCCTGAATTCGGCTCGAAAGGCGCAAAATTCCTTGCCGAATTCGGGATGACCCTGAATGCCCAGCATGGTATTTCCCCCAATAATCATGCTGTTCGGGCAGAAATCGTTTTCCGCCACAGACCGGAAGTGTGGCGGCATTTCCAGTACCTGGTCCTGGTGAATCACCACCAGATTGTAGTGGTCGCCGTTCAGATTGCCAAAGTTTGTCATCCACGGCTGTTTTTCGGTGACTTTAACGCTTTGAATACCAAACCCCCACCCCGCGTCCGCCTTGACGGTTTTCCCGCCCAGGGCATGGGCAATGAGCTGGTGTCCAAAACAGATTCCGACCACTTTTACGCGCTGGTCCCAGCACTCCCGGACAAATTGCATTAACCTCTTTATCCAGGATTGGTTTTCATACACGCTGTACCGGGACCCGGAAATGACGTAACCCTCGTATTGCTCCGGGGCGGGAAGCCTTTCTCCCTCAAAACACCGGATCGGCGTAAGCACAATGGACCTGGCATCCGGGTCCAGGCTGTTCTGGAACATGTCTGCATACGTGCCATATTGTGGCTGGTCTTCCGGGGCCACATCATCACACAACAGCAGTCCTATGTTCAGGGGATCGGTCATCTCAACTCAATGCAGGCGGATTGTCCGTGATATTAAAAAAAGGCATGTCGATACTACCCCAATGGAACCCCATTTAAAACGACTGATCCAAAAAGGGATTCCGCTGGCCATGATAATCCACTTGTGAAATCTACGCACTAACAGTACCATCCCTTGGTACTAAATTCATCTCTACAACGGTTCAAGAAATGCTTACAGGCAGTTTGGTCGCCATGATTACTCCCATGGACGAAGAGGGCGGCATTGACGATCACGGGCTGCGGAAACTGGTCGATTTCCATGTCGAAAACCAGACAGATGCTATCATTTCCACGGGAACAACGGGAGAATCTGCGACCCTGGACATTGACGAGCAAATTGATGTCATTGGCAAAACCATCGACTTTGCAGCGGGACGGATCCCGATCATCGCCGGAACCGGGGGCAATTCCACCTCTGAGGCACTGGAATTGACCGAACGAGCCGCCGCATTGGGCGTACACGCGTGTCTGCTCGTTGTCCCGTACTACAACAAACCCACCCAGCATGGTCTGTACGCACACTTCAGGCAGATTGCCGAAACCGTGGATGTGCCCCAAATCCTCTACAATGTTCCCAGCAGGACCGCCCTGGACATGGAAAATGATACCGTTGTGAAATTGGCGCAAATTCCAAATATCGTCGGCATCAAGGATGCCACCTCAGACATTCCCAGGGTGGGGGATTTTAAAGCCCGGTGTGGCAATGAATTCGCCATCTACTCTGGAAATGATGATACCGCGCTGGCGCTCATTGAAGCGGGCGGGCATGGCTGTATATCCGTAACCGCCAATGTGGCCCCGGGCATGATGCATGAAATGTGCAGTGCAGCCGTTTCCGGAGACCTTGAACACGCAAGAAAACTAAATGCCCGGCTGGACCCCCTGCACCATGCCCTGTTTTTTGAATCCAATCCGATCCCGGCAAAGTGGGCCCTGCATGAGATGGGGTATGTGACCAGGGGTATCCGATTGCCGTTGACCGTTTTTTCCGAGCAATACCATGAGGAGCTCCGGCAAGCGATGAGAACGGCTGAAGTCATCTAGGCCCCACCCGTGCCATCCCCCCGATTTTTCGGATCGAGCCCTGAAATTTTCATTGCATGCTAGTTATTCCGGGTCCTTCCGCGATTTCTGATTTTCGCAGGGAAAAGGTCCTTTTGCAGATCCGGAACGACCTCCCCCACTGCCATGAAATTGAAACCCGGTTAGTCTATTTTCTGGACATCAGGGGGTCGCTGGACGCTGCAGACAAACGGAAAGTGGCCCAACTGTTAAGCGTGACCCTTTCCAGCCTGGACCCGGAACCGGGGAAGCGTTCCGGGGCGGAGCAAAATCCCCTGTTTCGGGTCATTGTCCCCCGTGTTGGCACCATCTCCCCCTGGGCCACCAAGGCCACGGACATATTTCATCAGTGCGGCCTGAACCAGGTCTTGCGAATTGAACGTGGCACCGGCTGGACATTCCATATGGAAAACCGATTTCCCGGGCTGGACCGGGAATCCATGGACCGGGCCCTGTCCGGTTTGATTTTTGATCCCATGACAGAATCCATGCTGTCCGATGAACATCAGGCTGAAAAACTGTTTACACGGGCCACCCCCGCCCCGTTGCGCCATGTTGATCTTATGGCAGGAAGCGGTCAATCCCTCAGCGCCGCCAATACTGAATTCGGATTTGCACTCAGCGACGAGGAACAGGCCTACCTCCTGGAACAGTTCCGCACGCTGGGGCGGAATCCCACCGATGCGGAATTGATGATGTTTTCCCAGGTCAATTCCGAGCACTGCCGCCACAAGATTTTCAATGCGGAGTGGACCCTGGATGGCGAAAGAATGGAACAGTCCCTGTTTTCGATGATACGCCATACCCATGAAAAAAGTTCTTCGGGAACGCTGGTCGCCTACAGTGACAATGCGGCCGTACTGGCGGGAGCCGAAGCGGAGCGCTTCTCCCCTGACCCTGAAAACCATCGCTATGGGTACACCCGTGAATGCGTTCATTTTACCGCCAAGGTGGAAACCCACAATCATCCAACCGCCATCTCTCCCTACCCCGGCGCCGCCACGGGGTCCGGCGGTGAAATCCGGGATGAAGGCGCTACCGGGCGGGGCGGAAAGCCGAAATCGGGATTGGTGGGATATTCGGTTTCCCATCTTCGAATTCCCGGGTTTCCCATGCCATGGGAAGGCCAGGAACAAAAACCGGATCGGATCGCGAGTCCCCTGCAGATCATGACCGAAGGCCCGATTGGTGCAGCGGCTTTCAACAACGAGTTCGGTCGTCCCAATATCTGCGGATATTTCAGGAATCTGGAATACACCGGCAAAACCACCACGTACGGGTATCACAAACCCATCATGCTCGCAGGGGGGGTCGGCAACATCCGGCCGCAGCATGTACACAAGAAAAAAATCCCCGTCGATACCCCGATTGTTGTCCTGGGCGGTCCGTCGATGCTGATTGGTCTCGGCGGCGGCGCAGCGTCCAGCGTGACTTCCGGCTCCCGTTCCGAATCCCTGGATTTCGCTTCGGTGCAACGGGGCAACCCTGAAATGCAACGCCGCTGCCAGGAGGTGATTGACACCTGCTGCGCCATGGGAAAGGAGAACCCCATTTTATCGGTCCATGATGTCGGGGCAGGCGGGTTGTGCAATGCCTTGCCCGAGCTGGTACACAATTCAGAGTGTGGTGGACATTTTGAATTGCGGGATATCCTGAACGATGAGCCCGGCATGTCCCCCATGCAAATCTGGTGCAACGAGTCCCAGGAAAGATATGTGCTGGCGATCGACCAGGCACGCTATGGGGATTTTGAAAAAATATGTGCCCGGGAAAGATGCCTGTACAGCCAGGTTGGCGTGGCGGCAGCAGAAAATCAACTGGTCTTGAACGATCGGTTTTTTCCCAAGGGGAATGGAAACCACGGCAAACCCATCGATTTGCCCATGGACCTGCTGTTTGGCCTGCCACCGAAAATGCAGCGTACCGCCCGCTCTATGGACAAGGAAACGGCAAAACTCGACCTGGGCCACATTGCACTGGATACTGCGATAGAACAGGTTTTGATGTTCCCGGCCGTGGGGGACAAGACTTTTCTGGTCACCATCGGTGACCGGAGTGTGACCGGATTAATCGCCCGGGACCAAATGGTCGGTCCATGGCAGGTGCCGGTTGCGGATGTCGGGGTGACGGCTTCCGGCTATCGAAGCCAGTGCGGGGAAGCCTGTGCCATCGGAGAACGCACTCCGGTGGCCATTATTGATGCACCCGCCAGCGGCAGGCTGGCCGTTGCCGAAGCGGTAACCAATATTGCTGCGGCCGCGATTGGTGATATTTCGAATATCAAGCTGTCGGCAAACTGGATGGCGGCAGCGGGAGAACCCGGGCATGACGCAGACCTGTATGCCACGGTCAGGGCGGTGGCCCTGGAATTCTGCCCGGACCTTGGCGTTTCCATTCCGGTGGGCAAGGATTCCATGTCCATGAAATCCGTCTGGCAGGACGACCGCGGCAACGCCCGGAAAGTCGTCTCACCCCTGTCATTGATCGTCAGTGCTTTTGCCCCTGTCGAGGATGTCGGCAAAACCCTGACACCCGTCCTGGATATGTCGGGGCAGGAGACGGACCTGTGGGTATTCGACCTGGGGGACGGGAAAAACAGGCTGGGGGGCAGCATTCTCGCTCAGACCACCCGACAGATGGGGGAAACCGCACCGGACCTTGAGGACGCCCGGGTACTGAAAAACTTCTTTCACACCATCCAGGAGTTGATCAGGCGGGAACAAGTGCTGGCCTACCACGACCGTTCTGATGGGGGGCTGGTCACCACACTGTGCGAAATGGCGTTTGCTTCGCGTTGCGGATTGGAGCTTGACCTCGACTCACTGGGCCCGGATCATTTCGGGGTGCTGTTCAATGAAGAAATCGGGGCAGTCATACAGACCCGCCAGGATGACAGGGAAAGTATCCGGCAAGTCGTCCGGGCATGGGGGCTGGAAAACCTGTTTCACTGGATCGGTCGACCCGTACCGGGGAACCGCATCCATATCATGGGTACGGGAAAGACCCTCTATGATCAAAAACGGTCGGTCTGTCATGCCTTCTGGTCACGCACCGGGTGGCAGATGCAGCGCTTGCGCGACAACCCGGTCTGTGCAGACCAGGAATACTCCCGCATCCAGGATACGAATGATCCGGGATTATTTTGTGCATTGGGTTTTGAGCACAATGCAACAATCAGCCAGAAGGTGAGAAAATCTGCCCGGGCTTCAAGATCCTGCCGCCCAAAAATAGCCATCCTGCGTGAACAGGGAGTCAACGGCCAACTGGAAATGGCTGCTGCCTTTGACAGTGTGGGATTTGAAGCGGTGGATGTCACGACCACTGACCTGACCCATGGAAAAACCCTGGAAGAGTTTAAAGGCATCGCCGCCTGTGGAGGCTTTTCATTCGGCGATGTCCTGGGTGCTGGAGAAGGATGGGGCAAATCCATTTTGTACAACCCGATACTCAGGGATGTCTTTGAATCATTCTTCAATCGCAAGGACACCTTTGCACTGGGGGTGTGCAATGGTTGTCAGATGATGGCTGCCATCAGGGACCTGATACCGGGAGCGAAGAACTGGCCTGGATTTTTGCGCAACCGTTCAGAGCAATACGAGGCACGGTTTGTCATGGTGGAAATCTGTTCGGAAAAATCAATCCTGTTTACCGGCATGGGTGGCTCCAGATTGCCGGTCGTCGTGGCCCATGGTGAAGGACGGGCGGTCTTTGAGGAGGCGCAGAACCGGAATGAGATGGATGAAAACAACCAGGTTTGCCTGCGGTATGTCGACCACCGCGGACAGGCGACCCATGTCTATCCCTATAACCCCAACCACTCGGACTCCGGGTTCACCGCGTTTACCAATGAGGATGGCCGGTTTACCATCATGATGCCTCACCCGGAGCGGGTTTTCAGGACAGTGTCCAATTCCTGGCACCCGCCGGGGTGGGGGGAATACAGCCCCTGGATAAAAATTTTCCAGAATGCCTACCACTGGGTAGGGCAAGCCACTTGAAAACCGAAACCAGGGCTTTGGCTTTGGATTCCGTCCATCCCGGACAGGCTTTCAAATGGACGGCTTCAACTCCACAGGGCTTCCAGAGACCCGGGGCCGCAGGGTGCTCCCGGGATGCATACTACATGTTCGCGTAGTTTGGGCCACCACCTCCCTCCGGGGCAACCCAGTTGATATTGCCGCCCGGGTCCTTGATGTCGCATGTTTTGCAGTGTACACAGTTTTGGGCGTTAATCTGCAATTCCGGACGGGTCCCGGTATTCAGGAATTCATAGACCCCGGCCGGGCAAAACCGCTCTTCCGGGCCGGCATAGATGTTGAAATTGGTTTCCACAGCCAGTGATTCTTCCCCCAACTTGAGGTGGACGGGCTGATTTTCCTCGTGATTGGTGCTGGAAAGATAAACCGAGGAAGTCTTGTCGAAACTTATTTTGCCATCCGGTTTGGGATATTTGATGGGCGGGAGACCGGAGGCCGGCTTCAGTGTCTGATGGTCCGGGACCGGGTCGGTAAGATTGAATGGCAGTTTGCCCGTGAACCAATTCTGGTCAATATAATTGTACGCACCGCCCAGCCAGCTTCCGAATTTGTGTATTGCGGCACCAAAATTCCGGGACCGGTGCAATTCTTCGTAAAGCCAGGACTGGCTGAAGTTTTCCTCGTAATCCCCCAGGGTCCCATCACCATGAATGGCATTGAATGCCGTTTCCGCTGCCAGAAGGCCTGATTTCATGGCCGTGTGAGTGCCTTTTATCTTGGAAAAATTCAAGGTGCCGGCATCACATCCAATGAGCAATCCGTTGGGCAGACACATTTTGGGAAGGGCATTCAGCCCCCCTTTCGTAATCGCCCGGGCACCGTACGCAATCCTCTCTCCGCCTTCAAGGTATTGCCGGATTCGAGGGTGGTGCTTGAAACGCTGGAGCTCGTCGAATGGGCTCAGATACGGATTTTCATAAGACAGGTCGGTAATCAATCCCATGGAGACCAGGTTGTCACCGAAATGGTAGAGGAACGACCCTCCGGTTGCACCATGTTCGGATAACGGCCACCCGGCCCCATGGACGACCAGTCCCGGCTGGTGCTTGTCGGGATCAATGTTCCACAATTCCTTGATGCCAATCCCGTAGTGCTGGGTCTGTGTTTCCCGGTCAAGCTCAAATTTCTCAATCAACTGCTTCCCGAGATGACCCCGGCATCCTTCGGAAAAAAGGGTAACCCCGGCATGGAGTTCCATGCCCGGTTCATAGGATGCCTTGGGTTTTCCATCCGAATCTTTTCCCATTTCTCCGGTGGCGACCCCCTTAATATCCCCGTTGGGATGATACAGGACTTCTGAAGCGGGGAAACCCGGAAAGATATCCACGCCCAGACTTTCGGCCTGCTCCCCAAGCCAACGGCACAATGCTCCCAGGCTGATGATGTGATTGCCCTCGTTGTGCATCGGTTTTGGCACCATCCACAGCGGGATGCTGGTCGCTTTTTCACTGTTCCTGAACATCAGCACCTCGTCCTTTTGCACCGCGGTGTCCAGTGGCGCACCCCGCTCTCTCCAGTCAGGAAACAGTTCGTCCAGGGCCCTGGGCTCAAACAGGGCCCCGGACAGGATATGCGCCCCCACTTCCGACCCTTTTTCGAGTACGACCACGGACAGTTCCCTTTCATTTTCCTGGGCCAGTTGCATCAATTTGCAGGCGGCGGAAAGCCCGGCAGGTCCGGCACCCACGATCACCACATCCACTTCCATTGACTCGCGTTCAGGTATTTGCTCAGACATTTTCAATTCTCGGTCGTTTACAGGATCAGAAAAACATAGGCTGATATTCTCCTACCGATAAAGGTAAAATTCTAGCCTTTTCTACCGGCAACCCATTTTGGTTCAAATGAGCAAGATCAAACCATCGAATCCGGAAACCTCCGACATGGCATCAATCCGCCAGTTGCATGACCGGTACATGACCCCCAACTATGCCCCCATGGCCATCATTCCCGACCATGGGTCGGGGTCTTATCTCTGGGATATTGAAGGCAGGGAATACCTGGATTTTGCATCGGGGATTGCCGTTTCCGCCCTGGGACATGCCCACCCCGAACTGGTCAGGGTGCTGGTTGAACAGGCAGGCCGGTATTGGCACGTCAGCAACGTGCTCACCAGCCAGCCGGCCATCCAGCTCGCACAGAAATTGTGCGAGCTCACTTTCGCCGAACGCGTATTCTTTGCGAATTCCGGGTCTGAAGCCAATGAAGCCGCCCTGAAACTTGCAAGACGGTATGCGTTCAACCGGCATGGTGAGGAGAAACATGAAATTCTGGCCTTTGACAATGCCTTTCACGGACGCACCCTGTTTACCGTAAATGTCGGTGGACAGCCGGCTTACAGCAATGGCTTTGGCCCGAAACCCACCGGCATTTCCCACCGGCCCTTTAACGACCCGGATTCCCTGAGAAAGTTTTTCGAAGAAAGAGGAAAGACCACCTGTGCCGTAATACTGGAACCCTGCCAGGGTGAGGCCGGGGTGGTGCCTGCCAGCATAGAGTTTGTAAAAACGATCCGGGATTGCTGCAACCAATATGACGCGTTGATGATTCTCGATGAAATCCAGACTGGAGTCGGGCGCTCCGGAAAACTCTATACCTATCAGAAAATAGGGGTGACTCCAGACATACTGACGACCGCCAAGGCACTGGGGGGTGGTTTTCCGATCAGCGCAATGCTTACCACGGAAGAAATCGGAAAGGACCTGGTTGTCGGTTCCCACGGCAGCACTTTTGGTGGCAATCCCATGGCCTGTGCCGTGGCCGGGAAGATCCTGGAAATCATCAGCCAACCCGATATGCTCACGGCGATTGAAGCGCATGGCAGACATCTGGTAAACGGGTTGGGGTCCATCAATGACCGGTACGACGTGTTCAGGGAGATCCGGGGAACCGGGTTGCTGCTCGGTTGTGAACTGGTGGGCCGTTACAAGGGGGAAGCGAGAAAATTGCTGGCTACCGGCATATCGGCTGGATTGCTTGTTCTGGTCGCCGGACCCGATGTCATCCGGCTGGCCCCTCCATTGAATATCAGTACGGCCGAACTGGACCAGGGACTGGAGAGATTTGAAACCGCCGTCCGCAACTTCGTTGCCGATTCAACACCGTCCCCGTAACCCATGCCTGCCATGGATGCGGGATGGGACAGGCCATCGTGAATGGACCCGGCCGGGTCAACCTACAAAGGCCCGTTCAATGACATATTCCCTGAAATCGCTTTTCCTGGTTTCGGTAAATCCCTTCTCTTTGAGGATGGTACCCAGGCTCTCAAGCATGCCCTTGCTTCCACACAACATGAATCGGTCATCCTCCGGGTTCAACTCCGGCATGTCGATATCCTGGAGCAGTTTTCCGGATTGGAGCAACGTGGTGATGCGGCCATAGTTTTTAAACGGTTCCCGGGTCACGGCGGGATAATAGATCAATTTTTCCCGGACGCGGTCCCCGATAAACTCGTTGTCGATCAATTTACGGGTAATCAGCTTGTTATAGGTCAATTCGTTTTTGTAGCGGCAACCGTGCACGAGAATGATTTTTCTGAAATGCTCATACACATCCGGATCCTTGATGATGGAAAGAAACGGGGCCAGCCCGGTACCCGTACTGAGCATGTAAAGGTGTTTGCCCGGCCGCAAATGGTCCCACAGAAGGGTGCCGGTGGGTTTCTTGCTCACCAGCAATGTATCCCCGACTTCAACATGCTGCAATCTTGATGTCAGGGGCCCGTCCTGGACCTTGATACTGTAGAATTCCAGATACTCCTCATAATTGGCACTCACCATGCTGTATGCACGAAGCAGTGGTTTGCCATCCACTTCCAATCCCATCATGACAAACTCGCCGTTTCGAAAGCGAAGGGCCGGGTCCCGGGTGGTCCGGATCGTGAACAGTTTTTCCGACCAGTGATGTACACCAATAACGGTTTCGGTATGCGCTTGAACCATGAATTTTAATGACCCAGGTTAATCATATGTCATGTGGGGTGCGTACTCCGGAAATCAAACGGCTGGGCGGCCACCGCAGCAGTTTCCGGGCTGTCTCCATCCAGACCCGGTGATGCCGGTAGGCAGGAAACTGCCGGGTGTTGATCCAAGGCTGATTTTCAGGAAATCGCACCTTCAAAACTACTACAAGATCCTATTTTTGTCTATTTGATTATACCTTCGTTCGGGAAGAAGACCGGGCACCGCCACTATGGGGTTGAATTTTATCGGCAGCTGTCCAACCCGGAACGGGGGAACCGTTTTCCCGGGGATGTGGAATCGGGAACATTCCGATTGTCGGGAACGGTCACTGCGGTGGGTTCAGTTCCGCCTCAGGTCTGTATTTGGGTCCCCACTCCGGAATCGGTAAACAATTCAAGCAGCAATGCATGCCTGACCCGCCCATCCAGGATCAGCGAGCTGCCGACACCATTTTGAACGGCATCAACGGCACACTCCACTTTTGGAATCATGCCTCCCGAGACAATATTGCCTTTTACCAGTCCGGGGATCTGGTCCGTTTTCAACTCGGCGATCAACCGGCCGTTGTTGTCCAGGACTCCAGGCGTATTGGTGAGCAGCATGAGCTTTTCCGCCCGCAGGGTGATTGCGAGCTTGCCCGCCACAAGATCGGCATTGATATTGTATGTCAGGCCGTCTTCGCCCACACCAATGGGGGCGATCACGGGAATAAACGACTGGGTTTCCAGTAGTTGCACAATCCGTGGGTCGATGGATTCCACTTCGCCGACCTGCCCGTAATCGATGATTTCCGGCCGGTCGAGAATCGGGTCATCCTTGTTGACATACAGTTTCCGGGCGCGGATCAGGTTGCCGTCTTTTCCGGTCAATCCCACCGCACGGCCACCAAGGGCGTTGATCAGGTTTACGATTTCCTTGTTGACCAGCCCCCCCAGGACCATTTCCACTACATCCATGGTTTCACTGTCCGTGACCCGCATGCCGTCGATAAAAGTGGACTCCTTGCCGATTTTTTTCAGTGTCTTGCTGATTTGCGGCCCCCCTCCGTGGACCACTACCGGATTCATTCCCACCAGTTTCATGAGGATGATGTCCCGTGCGAATCCATTCCTTAACTCTTGATCGACCATAGCGTTCCCGCCATATTTGACGACGATGGTCCTGCCCTGATACTGCCGGATATAGGGCAATGCCTCGGTGAGTATTTGTGCAATGGATTGCGGATTCGGGTTGTTCATGGCTGGGAAATGACACCGGTTGGGGAGCAGCCGTATTCTACCCCATGAACACTGAAATTTGATTCGAAGAAAGTATATTTCCTGGTCCAGACCGGTACCACCGGGCAATGAACTGTGATAATATACAATGATATAAAGATATCTTTATGTTATTATGTTGTAATACCCGGCGTTTTCTTTTTTACCACAACCTTTTTTAACGTTTTTAATGGCTGGCCCCTGTTTCAGCCGTAAACTTCCCAGTTTGAGGAGCATACATCATGACAAAATCTTATCTGTTTACATCGGAGTCGGTTTCTGAAGGCCACCCGGATAAAGTTGCAGACCAGGTCTCGGATTCTATTCTGGATGCCTTGATTGCCCAGGACCCCAAATCCAGAGTGGCCTGCGAAACACTCATTAATACGGGAATGGTGATTGTTTCCGGTGAAATCACCACCAATGCCGTATTGGACTTCCCCAGCATCGTGCGCAACACCATACGGGAAATCGGGTACAACTCCTCTGAAATGGGGTTTGACTGTGGAAGCTGTGCGGTACTTGTCTCACTGGACAAGCAATCACAGGACATTGCCCAGGGGGTGAACGAAGGCGAAGGTCTGGACCTTGATCAGGGTGCAGGGGACCAGGGACTGATGTTCGGTTACGCCTGTAACGAAACGGATGTGCTGATGCCATTCCCCATCACCTATGCCCATCGTCTGGTCGCGAAGCAGTCTGAAGTGCGCAAGGCGGGGATACTGCCCTGGTTGCGCCCCGATGCCAAATCCCAGGTTACGGTCAGGTACGAAGGGGACCAGCCCGTATCGGTGGATACCATTGTCCTTTCCACCCAGCATGATGATGACATTTCCCATGATGATCTGTCTGAGGCAGTGATCGAGGAAATCATCAAGCCGGTACTGCCCGCAGACATGCTCACTGCCCAGACCCGGTTTTTGGTCAATCCCACCGGTCGATTCGTTATCGGCGGCCCCGTTGCAGACTGCGGCCTTACGGGTCGAAAAATCATCGTCGATACCTACGGCGGCTCTGCCCACCATGGTGGCGGCGCATTTTCCGGAAAAGACCCTTCCAAGGTAGACCGGTCTGCTGCCTATGCGACCCGGTATGTCGCAAAGAACATTGTTGCAGCGGGCCTGGCCGATCGATGCGAAGTGCAGGTGGCGTATGCAATCGGTGTCGCCAGACCTGTATCGGTCATGGTGGATACCTTTGGGACAGGGAAAATCGGGGATGACAAAATCGGGGACCTGGTCAACGAGCATTTTGACCTGCGCCCCAAGGCCATTGTCCAGGAACTCGACCTTTTACGGCCCATCTACCGCCACAGTGCGGCATACGGGCACTTTGGCCGGACGGAATCCGCGTTTACCTGGGAAAAAACAGATAAAGCCGAAACTTTGAAAGCAGCGGCGGGACTTTAAGCTAATCATTTTACATTCAGAAGGTACTATTATGTCTACACAAACTGCAGCAATGGTTCAGGCGGACTACCATGTCGCGGACCTCAGTTTAGCCGATTGGGGCAAAAAAGAAATTCGCATCGCGGAAACGGAGATGCCGGGGCTGATTTCCATCCGGGAAAAATATGCCCGGGAACAGCCCTTGAAAGGCACCCGGATTGCGGGCTCACTGCACATGACCATCCAGACGGCCGTGCTCATTGAATCCCTGGTCTCTCTCGGGGCGGAAGTACGATGGGCATCCTGCAACATATTTTCCACACAGGATCACGCAGCCGCGGCGGTGGCGGACCAGGGCATTCCGGTTTTTGCATACAAGGGTGAATCTCTTGATGAGTACTGGGCCTTCACCCATCAAATCATGGACTGGCCCAATGCCCCCGGGCCCAACATGATACTCGATGATGGCGGCGATGCAACGCTGTTGCTGATCCTGGGTTCCAAGGCCGAGAAGGATCTTTCTGTTCTGGATGATCCTTCCAGCGAGGAAGAGGTGGCATTGTACAATGCAATCCGGTCCAGGCTTCGGATCGATGCAACCTGGTACAGCCGGCGTTTGTCGGGAATACGGGGAGTAACGGAAGAAACCACTACGGGGGTTCACCGACTGTACCAGATGGCTGCCGAAGGCGGGCTGCCTTTTCCGGCGATCAACGTCAATGACTCGGTCACCAAATCAAAGTTTGACAACCTGTATGGTTGCCGTGAATCACTGGTGGACGGAATCAAACGCGCAACCGACGTGATGATCGCTGGCAAGATCGCCATTGTACTGGGTTACGGGGATGTCGGCAAAGGCTGCGCCCAGTCACTGCGGGGGCTCGGGGCCACGGTCTGGGTAACGGAAATCGATCCCATTTGCGCACTGCAGGCCGCGATGGAAGGCTATCGGATCGTGAACATGGATGATGTCTGCACCGAAGGTGACATATTCGTGACCACGACCGGAAATTTCCACGTCATCACCCATGACCACATGGTACAGATGAAAAACGAGTCCATCGTGTGCAATATCGGGCATTTTGACAATGAAATCGACATTGCTTCCATGAAAAAGTACGAATGGGAAAATGTAAAACCCCAGGTTGACCAGATTATCCTTCCAAACGGAAACCGGGTTACCCTGTTGGCCGAAGGCCGCCTCGTGAATCTGGGCTGTGCAACCGGTCACCCGAGTTTTGTCATGTCCAACAGCTTCACCAATCAGGTTCTGGCACAAATTGAACTGTGGACAGGGGGAGATCAATACGAAAACAAGGTGTATGTTTTGCCCAAGCATCTGGATGAAGAAGTGGCACGCCTGCACCTCGGTAAAGTGGGTGCGAATTTGACCACCCTTTCCCAACAGCAGGCGGATTACATCAATGTTCCAGTGGAAGGTCCATACAAGGCAGACCACTACCGATATTGATGGGCAGGGCAGGCAGCCGGGTCATCCCTGCCGCCTGCTACACTACTGACCGGGAGTCCCCGGCTTTTCACCGAAGAAACCACGGAAGCGGGGCCGTTCATTGGTCCCGGCTTCCGGTATTTTCGCCCCATTTCTTCATGGAGGTTGGGGTTTCATGCGGGTTTCGGGGTGATTTTGGCGAAAACCCCCTGTGACGATCTCCCTTGTCATACACCCCTCAATAAAAAAGGGGGGCATTTTAGAATGGCACTGACATTTGTTTTGGCTGGCTTGGTGTTCACATTTGAACCGAAATGAAGGAACATTCCCCGATGTTCCTGCGCATCAAAACCTCCACATCGTCCGGCAGAACCCGGGTTCAGATTGTGAAGTCCGTGCGCAGCGGCACCCGGGTCACCCAGAAGCTGATCCGCCATGTCGGCACCGCGAACAGCGACGAACAACTGCGCCAGTTGCGGGTCCTCGGTGAAACGATGATCAAGGACCTGCGCAAGGCATCTCCCCGGCAGTCTGTATTGACTCCCAAACCGTATACCGAGTTGTATGAGTACTCCCAGGCGGCATTGCTGGCGACCAGGGAGTCGAAAAATCCCGTGTCGTTCGGGTCTGATTTGGTGAGGTGCCGGGAGACCACCCGGGTGGGCGCGGGCATGCGCGAAGCGATGAGCGAACTGTACCGCCAGCTCGGCTGGGACCGGTTACTGGGAGCCCGTCGGATGAGTGACAACCGGATGCTGAAGGAGCTGGTGCTGAACCGATTGGCGCAATCGCTGCCCGAACCGGCCACGGTGCGGGAGCTGAAGGAACACGACGGCGTGGTGCTGGACCTGGACCGGGTGTATCAGACGATGGACTGTCTCGATGAGCCCCTCATTGACCGGATCCGCAGGCAATCCCTGGAGGCAACCCGGGCGTTGCATGACGACCCCGTCAGCGTGGTATTTTATGGCACCACCAAGTTATCCTTTACCAGTGAACGGGGGGTGGATGAGCTGGACAATGCGTCCGAAGCCACGCCCCATCCGGCGCGGGTGATACTGGCGCTGCTGCTCAATGCTGATGGCATTCCGGTGGGTTACGAGTTGTTTCCGGGCAAGACCGTGGAAGGGACCACGCTGATGGCCGCCATTGGGCAGTTACAGAAAAATCATCCAAAGATGCGTTTTACGCTGGTGGCGGATGCCGGGATGATCAGTGCCGACAATGAGGCGCTGCTACGGGACCGGGGGATTCCCTATCTTCTGGGCCTGGATGACCGACTCAGGACACAGAAAGCCGGGATCAAGCAATGGGTCCTCGACAAGGAGGGGTTTTTACCCTGGGAGGGGACAAACAGTCCTCCAGCGAAACGCAAACCGAAGTCGGGGTTGCGGTACAAGGTGCGCACGGCGGACGAGGCCCAATTGATCGTGACCCATAGCAACCGCCAGACCAGCCAGGATGCCCGATCACGCTGGACACAGATCACCCGGCTCAGGAAACGGCTCGAGAAGAGCGACCTCCCCGCCTCGCCCGGTACGTCCGGCGCTGCCCGGTTCCTGTCGTTTCCCCACGGGGGGATTGAGTTGAATGAAGAAAGGATTGCCGAGGCCGCCCGCTGGGATGGATTACGTGGTATCAAGGCCTGGGGCCTGGAGGACCAGGACCCTCAGTCATTGATCCTCCAATACCGCCGTCCGTGGAGGATTGCAGAGCACTTCCGCACCAACAAGCACGATCTGAAAGTCCGGCCGATCTTCCACTGGAAACCCCAACGGATCCAGGCCCACATTGCCATCTGTTACATGGCCTTTTGCTGCCTGCAGCATTTACGCCATCGATTGACCGCAATGGATCATCCCATGAGTCCCTATGAAATCCGTCGGGCCCTCAATGACCTGCAGTTCAGCATCCTGACACAACAAGGCACCGGCAAGCAGTTTGCGATGCCGAGCAAAGCCACGGCCGAGGCCAGACGCATCTATCGCTGTCTGGGACTCAAGTGGAACGAAGCACCGTTTCCGGTGCCGGTACAGACACGGAAAACCCGCAATCCGAAGCCATAGCCACCCTCCCTGGCCTCGAACAATCCCGGCATCAACCCGCTAAAATTAAAATACCGGAAGTCAGAAAACAACCGGGTATACGGTCCTCATCCACAGGGATTTCAGACGGGAAGCGGACCGTTCATGGATGTCATGGGCTCCCCCTGCACAGGCAACAAGCGGGATACTAGAACCTGAGGGAAACATCCCGGTGTGCAGACCGGCAGGCAGCGAGAGCCTTTGCCTGGTCTGTGGTAAATCTTTTTTGAAGTCTGATCCCGATATTTCCCTTGATCAAATCGTTATAGGTATTCAATTCACCCAGCAGGGGAAGTGCTTCGTCTCTCCAGCGAATTTCATGATCGAATAACACCAGGGACTGTTGATAAAACTCTTCTGCAGCCTGAAAATCAGGACTGTCGCCTTTCAGGGCTCTTCGGGCTTTCGAAAGCATGGTTCTTGTCTCCGTTGCTCCGATTAACTCATTCAGGCGGGACTCCACCTGCCTGAACCTCTCCATGATCGTTTCGATATCCCCCTGTGACCCAAGAACAGGTTCCAGCTCTTCCATGGCCGGCCGGAGTTGGCGAATATTTTCGATGTCGTACAGGAGTGCCCGAATGGTTTGTAACGGTTCATATGCCGCATCGACATTCCGGCGGTAGGCCACTTTCGCACGGTTTGCCAGGTCGTACAATTCATCGTACCGTGCCTTTGCCATGTCCCAGTTGGCAGGAATTTTTTCCATGAGAGAGGCCTGCTCCCGTTCCAGCTCAAGGATTTCAAGCTCCATGGATTCCAGTTGTTCCGGTGCGGTCTGGAGGGTTCGGCCTAACCGGTCCTTTTTGCGTTCCATCAGCTCTTGCCGGATCTCCATCGCTCTTAACTGGTTTTTCAATTGACGCATCCCCTGGTGGAGGGGTCTGTATTCCGCTTCATAGTGTTCCAGCGCTGAATTTGCCGATACCGCGTGATCCACCAGTTCGAAGGTCTCTCCCGCGAGCACAAAACTATTCATCAACGAGTCCCTGTACGTGTTCGGCAATCCTGAAAAATCCTGATTTCGAATCCGGTCAATCCCATCCAGTATAACGGCTTTCTCACGGGTATATTCGGGAAACACCTGTTCCTCAATACAATACTGCAGTCTCGGATTCACCGGCGGCGGGGCATTGTCCGAGGTAAGGTAGGTGCGGTTGGGCATGTAGTTGACCAGGCCCGGAAAATAACCGGCGATTGCCAGCCCTGCCAGCTGCAATATGATAAACGCGATGGCACCCTTGTAGATATGAGTGGTTTTGATTGCACGGGATGCGACTCCCCGCAAATAGAATAACGCAAACCCGAACGGCGGTGTCAGAAACGATGTTTGTATATTCAGGCCGACCATCACTCCGAGCCACACGGCGGTCACATTGGCCGAAGGGTCGGCGAGGAGTATGGGAGCGACGATGGGGACCACCACCACCGCAATCTCAATGAAATCGAGAAAAAATCCAAGGAGAAAAATAACCAGCATCACCACCAGAAACTGGGTCCAGAACCCCCCGGGCAACCCGGTCAGAAACTCCCGGACAAGGTGTTCCCCGCCAAAGCCCCGGAACGCAGCCGTGAGCATCGCTGCCCCGATCAGGATAATAAAAACCATGGAAGTGGTTTTTGCGGTATCGATCATTACATTGACCAGCGTATTGTCCACCACAAAGGTTCGCCAGGCACTCCATACTATGGCACCGAGACAGGCGATGACGGCAACGGCGGCGCAGATGACCCCAATGAAGTCCCTTTGATTGGTAATGTTCTTCACATTCAGATCGAACATTTGCAGGAACAGCAGGATACAGGCCACCGAGAGAACCGCAATAACCAACGGGGTATAACGATGTTTCCTGTGTTCCACCAACCGATACCCCCCCATCACAATAGCACCCACTGCACCGATGGCACCTGCCTGGTTAACCGTGGCAATACCCATCACAATTGAACCCAGTACCGCAAAAATAAGCGCCAAAGGAGGGATCAGGGAAATGGCAATGTTGACCACAAACTTCCTGTCGTACTGGCCTGCATACGGAACCGGGGGAGCCGTCCCAGGCTGCAGGACAGCCCGGGCAAGGATATACAGCATATAAAGAACCACCAGGATGATGCCCGGGATCAATGCGCCCATGAACATGTCCCCGGCGCTGGCGGAAGTGATATCCAACTCAGCAGGCATGGAAAACTCACCCGTGGAATCCTTGTATTCCGACGTACGGATTGTCCGTGCCTGGTCGGCAGCATTCGCCAGCTGGTCCGCCAGGATAATCAGGACAATGGAGGGGGGAATAATCTGCCCCAGGGTACCCGAAGCGCATATGGTCCCCGTGGCGAGGGGTTTGGAATAATTGTTGCGCAACATTGCGGGCAATGAAATCAGGCCCATTGCGATCACCGTGGCACCGAGAATCCCGGTGGTTGCAGCCAGCAGGGCTCCTACAAATACCACTGAAATTCCCAGACCCCCTGGAACCGGCCCGAACAATTGCGCCATGGCGACAAGCAGATCTTCGGCGATCTTCGAACGTTGCAGCATGATCCCCATGAAGACAAACAGCGGAATGGCAATCAAAGTGTCCCGCTCCACTTCCCAGTACAGACTCCTGAAATTGGTAATGCCGGCGGTCAACCACTGTACCGGCCCATCCTGGGCAAAGTACGCCCCGGGGTCTCCTGCGAACAGATAGCCGCACAGGGCCGCGAGACCAATGGACCCAATGGCGGACCCCGGCAGTGCAAATGCCACGGGAAATCCGGAAGACAGGGCAACGATCATCAGCAGGACCAGGACTCCCAAAAATACCAGTTCCATCTTCAGGACTCCTGGTTCACGGTTTCACGGCTCCAGCCACTTTCCCGAAAGTCGGCAAGATTGCTCAAGATGAAACTTACAAACTGAATGGCCATGCTCACAGCAAAAACCAGCAGGTAGGCCGCCATGAGATATTTGGTATACATGCCAAATCCGCTCTGTGAAATTTCGAAACTGAGCAGGGGGCTGTTGATGATGCTGCCTTTCCCGAACATCCCGTAAACCAGAATACACCAGCATAGCGGCAGGCCCAATAACAGGGAACCGATGGCATTGGTCAGCGCCTTGCCTCTTTTGCTGAAATTGGTATAAAAGACATCCACCCTGACATGGCCATCATGCAGCAAAGTGTACGCACTGGCGAACAAAAACAGCCCCGCATACCAGAATCTCACCAGGTCCCCCATGAATGCCTGTTCATAGGAAAATACAAACCGGGTGAGTACAATTAAAAATTCGGCGGCCACGATCATCAACGCAAGCCATATGAAACCCAACGTGCGTGTAAAGGCAGCGACAATCACCGCAACCAGGATCAGGGGGAAGTGGACATAGGTCCCGCGAAAAATCGACCTGCCCAGCTGGGTTGTCAGGTGTTCCCCGACGATCGCGCTTAACATCCCTTCGATTCGCAAAAATGAAATCAGCATATCCGCGACCCCCACCAGCAATACCGCCCAGAAGGCCGCCCGGGTAATGAATGCCGCCATGCGGGAATAGAGCATGGCATCCTGCTTGAGGTCCCGGCCGTGGCCATAGAGGACTGCTGCGGAGATGACCAGGAAAACCGAGAGTGAGACGATCCACTGAATCCACCCCAACAGGCGCTGGGAGTCATTCAGTAACGGAGATGTCCGGGTTTCGCTGAGCAGCCCCAGGTGGGTCAGAAAATGCCGTGTGCCCGGCCAGTCAAACCAGAAGATCAGGATGTTGTCCAGCAGGAACAGGAAGAGCATGACCACCATCCAGGCAGCCAGCATTCTCGAAACCATCTTCCCACCGGGTATTGACACCGGGAAGGACAGGTTTCTCATGAGAAACCCGGGGAACCTGGTCATGGCAAGACAGAAACGGAGCCTTCAGGCTCCGTTTCTGTCGCAATATGAAGTGCGGGATTAAACGCCAAGAACGCGGTTTCGTTGGCGCAGGTATTCCTGGTCCGCGATTTTGGCCCACCCTCCGACATCGGCACGTGCTCTGACAAAACTTTCATGGATCCGTCGGGCAAGATCGCTGTGCGCAACGGTTTCCTTGAATACCTCCACCGCCGCTTCACCAAATGAATCGTAGGTATCATCGCTGAATTTTTTCAGCTGCACCCCCTGATCATTCAGCAGCCGTGTCAGGGACGAACCATTGTTGGCATTGAACTCAGCCATCATGACATCATTTTCCATGGATGCCGCGGATTCAATCATGACCCGGTCGGATGGAGAAATACTTTCCCAGAAATCCTTGTTCACGCCTGCGGCAAGCATGGGACCCGGCTCATGCATGCCCGGGTAGTAGTAATATTTTGCTGCTTCGTAAAATTTCATGGCTTCATCATTCCAGGGTCCGACCCATTCGGTGGCATCAATGGCCCCGGAAATCAGGTTTTCATATATCTGGCCACCAGGAAGAGAAACCGGAGAGGCCCCCAGCTTGGCCAGCACATCGCCGCCCAGACCGGGAATACGCATTTTCAATCCCTTGAAGTCATCCGCAGAATTCATCTCTTTTCTGAACCAGCCGCCCATCTGCACCCCGGTGTTGCCGCACATCAGGTTCTTCAGACCAGCGGCGCCTGCCAATTCATCCCACAATTCCTGGCCACCGCCAAAACGGATCCAGGCATTCATTTCAGTATAGGTCAGACCAAAGGGTACTGCCGTGAAATAGGCCCAGCCAGGATGCTTGCCTTTCCAGTAATAGTCCGCCGCATGGTATATCTGGGCGTTGCCCGACGCGACTTCGTCAAATGAATCGAACGCACCGACCCGTTCTCCCGCAGCAAAGTACTCAACCACAAACCGCCCATCGCTGATATCGGACAACCGCTGTGCAAAACGCTGTGCACCGGTACCCAGTCCCGGGAAGTCACGGGGCCAGGTGGAAACCACTGCGATCTCAATCCGGTCCTTGACCACTGCCGGGGCTTCCATTGCCGCTTTTGCCGCCTCTTCGAGTTCTGCAATCTTGCTGTTCGCCAATTCGAGTTCGGTTTTTAATTTGGACGCTTCCTCCATTGCCTGCTTTGTGGCGGTATCATCTGTACAACCGGTAAGGGAGGTTACGGCAACAGTTGCCAGCGCTCCTCCCGCTGCACCTTTAAGTAATTCACGACGTTTCATATTGAAATTCTCCTCGGTCTGATTAGGCATTTATATGTGATCGGAAAACACCGTTAAACTTGCGCATTGACATCCTTTCCTGCCTACAGAAAGAAAGTCCCCGGTCATCCAGGGAGCAACCATTCGCCTGGCTACCCAGGCTCCTGCTTTACGGAACACGCTCCCGCATTTTCCTCCACAGGCTGTAGCGAGTCGTCCGACCGTTCGCTTTTTATGACTGAACCCGGCTCGCGCTCAAGACCGAATTGTAAGCGATTGGTTTCCATAAAATCAAATCTATCGGGGCAAATGCCTTGCCGGAATGACCCCCCCATCTATCCGGCCATCACCGGGCATTGCTGATTTGCGGGAAACGGCAAAGCAGCCATTTTCGGTCACCTACACCCGGGAAATCGTCATGTATGCATGAACGTAATCCATTCCATGGCCTTCAGGACTGTCCAGCACTCTCCGGTGATAGGCGGCATAGTAGTCCTCAATGATTTGATTGCGGTTTTCTTCTTCTCTCTCCCTGTCGAGGCCGGCCTTGAAAATACTCTGGTTCCAGCTGCGCACGGTGGGGACCAGTCCGTCCGCAAACGCCCTGACGTCGTTGTTTTGCTTGAAGGTTTCCGAAAATGGACACGGGATGACCCGGGTTTCCAGGCTGTCCAGCCGTAATCCCGCCTGATGACAGGGGCTTTGGGGGTCCACCAGCGGCGAGGAAAACTCTTCTACAGTACGGTAATACTGGGGCAGGGTCATGTTTTCGTATTCGGGCCGGGTGATCCGCCCGGAGGAAACGAATTCTCTCCAGATTTCATCGAAGGTGTTAAACATGTTCACCCCGCCGGAATTCCCGAGATAACGGCCCTGTTCATCCCGGCAGAAATTGGCCAGCACCATTTTGCTTCCGCGTTTCATTTCCCTGGCCCTGCACAGCAGTATAGTCTTCCAGTCTTCCCTGGCCTGTCGGGCAAAGGCATCGTATTCCCTGCCACAGGACCCGACCATGTGAACGTGATTGGTGATGTTGCAGGGCTTTGTCGACAGCCAGTGCATGGCGGTTGCGGAATAAATCAGGTCAAGACTTTCTTCCGGAACCGTCTGCAGATAAAAGGAGGACCCCGATACCAGGGGAAACGCATTGTCAAATTGACCGACCCAGGATTCAAACCGGGTTCTTCCATGGACGATGCGGATCAGGGCGTTGAAGTCATTGGCGGGCTGGTCCGCATAGATGACGGTAATCCGGGTTTTCGGGGAATCCTTTTGGATGTGGTTGATTGCACCACGGATCATGTCCAGGGATGTGCCGGCATCAGCACACCCCAGATCTGCAATCGTAAAACGGTGGGAGTACGGCTTCATGCCGTCCAGTGCCTGCAACACTCTCGGCATGGAAAAATCGATCACATCCTTGGCACCACGCGTTGCCAGAGAGTACAGCCCGCCTTCGGACATGGTCACATTTTCAGCTTGTTTACCCTGCATTTTTCACTGGTTCCGCAATCAATCCGGTTGAATATCTACCCTCCGGTCTTCAGAAAAGTCCCGAACCGCCGCTGCACAAGCCGAGCGGTCTGTGCAATACCGTTTGATTCCGCACAGTCGTCACAGCAGATCAGACCGACGCAATCAAGAACAGGACAAAAACAACCACCAGCCCGATGGGGATGAGCAGGCCTGGCCAGTCCTGTCGGGCTTCCTTGCTTTTTGCCATCATGGGCTTGATGCCCGGAGAAAACCAGAACAGCACCAGCAGGGCCAGTGCCCCGATGACCAGTTTTTCCCAGGTTTCCATGGCAGGTCAGGCAATCCGGGGGTTGCGGGAGGCAAACCCCTGCTTCAGGAAGATTTCTTTGGCACTACTTCCTGACCCACTTGCCGCCCACTTTGATGTAGTGTCCGGGTTTGGTGTTATCCATGGCTTTTTGGCCTGCCAGGGATTCCACGGCCTCCAAAGAAGTATTGTTTTGCGTTGCAATCTTCTTGTAGTGTTCCCTTCGCTGTGTGTTGATTTCCCCGATCAAGTTCTGGATGGCATCGGTCATCCCGGATACCGGTTCAAGATATCCACTGGGCGTTTCTCCAACCAATCCTTGGCTTTTGGCTTCACCCAGCCCCAGTCCCCACGAGTTGGAAGAGACCAGCAGGGACAACAGGAATAGGGTTGATAGTAACTTTTTCATTTCAACATGGCCTCATTTAGAATAATCCACTGTCTTCCGAGAGAATGTCTTCCAGGTCCTTTTCGACCTTGACGCGAATTTCATGTTCAATTTTTACATTCAGATTGATGGTTACTGGCTCTGTGGGTGTGCTGACTTCGATTTTCGGTGAACACCCTGCCAGTAACGGGACCGCGACCACAGTGTATAGTATAACCAGCAGTTTCTTCATTTTGTCTTTGCCTTTGGGTACCGGGTTATTCGATTGGTTCTCTGGTTTGGTTCGCCTGGTCCGGGTTCAACTGGACATCCACCTGGTCACGAATGGTTTCATCCAGTTGATCTCCAAGTTTGTCTGCGTATCCCAAGCTTTTGAGCAACGATAACACATTTTGTTCCGTATTGATGTTCAGATGTACGGGTTGGCTGTTCACTATATCGGGGCTGGTTCCTTCGATATGGAGCTTGACCTGCAAATTGCCATCCGGTTCATATTCTACCGCACCCGTCAACACATCATAGTTAAAATCCTCCAGGGCCCTGATCACCGGATCGGTCAACAGGCTCGACATGGATTCAGCCTGATCCGGTCCCATCCGGTACCGGATTGTACCACCATCCTGCTGGTTCCAGATTTTTCCGTTTCTGATATGAACACCGTCACCGGAAATCTCCACCGGCAGTTGTCCATCTATTTTCCCATGAGCTTCCAGGCCATTGATTTCGTGCAGTTTGACCAGCTCCTGGATATCCAGTCCTGACAGCGCAATACCCAGCCTGTTCACCGAAGACCCCGGATGGAATGAACAGTTTTCACAGGCAAACCGGCTGCCCAGCACCTCTCCTTCAAGACGGTCGATATGGATCCCTGGCCGGGTTCCGGTTTCCGATGCCAACAGGCGTACCTCGGACACGATATTCTCTGCGGCCACACCATAGGCAATGGTTTCCACCTCAACCACTGCGGATTCCGACTGCGGTACCGGCGGAAAATACAGGGGACCCTGAACGTCCAGCCCGGCAAATGACAATCCCGAATACCCACCCGAGACACCCCGGGCATTCACATCCACCCGATTGAAAACCGCTTCACTGTTTTTCCACTGGCCGCTGGCCGCAAAGGATACTGCCCCCCCTGTCACGTGCAGATCCGGCACCCAGCCTGAAAGGAGGGAATTCACTTTCGCGGCATCTTCAAGGATGTCCACGGGGTCGGTTTGCCTGACGGTATAATCCCCCGTGTTTCCCTGGAAGTCCGCATGCAACTGAAACTGGTAGCGTCCCGGGAAATGAGCCGGGACAAAACTGCCGTGGGCACCCAGTTCATGGTCATGGAGTTCCACCCGTGAATTCAACGACTCCAGATCCAGCCCAGTCGAATTTTTCCTTGCCCCGGTATTCATCGCGGAAAGGTTGAATTGATAGCGTCCCGGTGTCAGGGCTTCGATTTCCAGGGTCAGGTCCTCGCTGTGCACACTCAGGTCATCCCCGGTCAGACTGAAATCGGGAATTGCAATCCTTCCCCGGTCGATGACCCACCCCTGCCGGAGGGCATCCCGGGGCATTGCGAGCCTCATGGGAGACTGGAGTTGGGCCTTGCCGCTGGTCAGGCGGTAGTTGCCAACCCGGGATTCACGGGTGGTGACAAATCCCTCACGGATATTGACGACCCATCCATCCGGATCATACCGGAGTCCCAGGATGGGGCTGATGTGCAGTTTGCTGAAATGATTGTCCTTCCAGTCCAGCCGGTTGAACGCCAATGAATTGTGGTTGTCGGTCACATATTCAACAAAATTTTTTTTCACTGCCAAATCACCGTTGAACACCAGTGCCATATCCGCCATGGTGAAGGATTCGGATTCCATGTTTTCAACTGTGAGCTGGCTGCCGGTATTCAACCGGACCACCAGGTCGTCAAAATCCAGCATGCCAGGAATTTCCGCATCAAGAATGATGACACCATTTCGAATCACGGAATCCTTCCAGACCAGATGGCCGGCGGTGCCGTTTACCCTCAGCCGCCAGCCGCCATCCCCCGGTTCCACATGAAACTGGCCTGCAACCCCTCCTTCCATGGCGGTGTCAGCTGTGGGGACAAAGGTCTGCCACCAATCCAATACGGGTCCGGCCTGTAAATCCAGGTTGCCGAAAATTTCTTTCAGTCCTCCGACTTCCGAATAATCCAGCGTCAACAACAATTCAAGGATGGATTGTGACGCCAGGTCCTCCAGGCTCAGGTCCAGCGTATTGCCGGTTGTTTTGATCCCCAGTGTATGTTGATGATGGTAAAGCTCCACACTCGTTCCGGTGGAAGTCGAATAGGCGTGCAGCCGTATGGGCTGGGACCGGGTTGGATTGAGCGCACCGCTGCTGAGGTACAGTTCGTCAATCTCAATGGACTGGAATGGCAGGGAGTGGTCGAGTACTGAGACCAGCGCGAACAACCATGCGTCGCTGTTCAACGGGCCCCGGTTCTCCCTTCCCCTTTCTTCCCGGATGGCCAGGTTTGAAATATGCACGCTGTCCACACGACCGGACCCCAGGGTGTCCACCGTGAAACCCACCTCCAGATGTTCAGATGAAATCCGGTACCGGGCCTGTTGGGATGAAATTTCAAAGGCCAGGTGTGAAAACAATGCCGACGATGTACTCACCGATTCCAGTTGATACTCCAGATGCTGGATTTCCGTGGTTTTGACCACCCTGTCCAGTATGGACGAGACAATCTCCGTTCTGAAGTACCAGGCGATGGCCACAATGAGCCCGATAAAGACGATGGACCAGGGCAGGAACCGTACCAGTTTCATGTTGAATTCACGGCCTGCACCTCAATTCCTTAAGATTGATACCCAACTGAATATCCGTCTTCAGTGAAAACAGCCTGAAAGCGGTTCTGGCTTCTTCACCACTGCTTTTCAGGGTTTGGCCAAGCTTGCCCGGCATGGAGTCCGCCGCAGCCAGAACCGATTCAAGACCTCCATGTTCGTTGACCAGCGTTGCGGCGGTCCGGGTCCCGACGGACCGCACCCCGGCAATGGACAGGCCCCGGTCACCGGCCAATGCCAGGACATCGGGGATACGCGATGGCTCTACCCGGTATTTCAACTGAACCACACCGTGGTCCAGGGCGCGCTGAGCAAAGTGATCATATACTTCTATGCCGGGTGACAATAACTGGCAGTGGAGCCGGTCGGTGGAAAGAATGACGGACCGGCCCTGCCTCTTTTGTATTTTTGTGGCCAGGGTCGCCAGAACATCATCCGCCTCAAATCCCGGCAGGGTGAGTACAGCCACGCCAAGCTCCTCAAAATGCCGGTTGAATTCCGGCAGTGCCTGCTTCAGTTCCCCGGGCATGGGCCGGCGGTTTTTCTTGTAATCCGGATAGATTTTATGGCGCCAGTTTTGTCCTCCGGCTTCCAGCACCACAACACAATGGCTGGGACCATGTTGATGGAGTGCGCGCTTTATGGATGCACTGCTGGAAGAGATAACCCGCTGGATATGGCCCGAATCCGGGTAACCCGGTTTGTTTTCAGGAACCGCGGCATAAATTCGTCGGATGATGTTGAGACCATCTATCAGCAACGCTTTCATGAGCACCCGATAACGGCTGGAATCAGCCTCCCACCAGTGTAAGGAACTCGGCCCGGGTGCGGGGGTCCGTCCTGAAGGATCCAAGCATCATGGAGGTTTTCATGATGGAATTCTGCTTTTCCACGCCTCGCATCATCATGCACAGGTGTTGCGCTTCGATGATCACACCGACCCCCCGGGCCCCGGTCACCGCTTCAAGGGCACTTGCAATCTGCTCGGTCAGGTTTTCCTGTATCTGGAGGCGCCTGGCGTACATATCGGCAATCCGTGCCATTTTCGACAATCCAATCACCTTTCCCGCAGGCAGATAGGCAATGTGGCATTTGCCGATGAAAGGCAGAAGATGATGTTCGCACAATGAGTACAACTCAATATCCTTGACGATGACCATTTCGTCATTGTCCGACAGGAAAATGGCCTGGTTCACCACGTCATCGAGGTTTTGCGTATACCCCTGGGTCAGGTATTCCAGGGCCTTGGCCGCGCGAAATGGCGTCTGCGCCACTCCGGTCCGTTCCGCATCTTCCCCGATCAGTTGCAACAGGGAACGGTAGTGTTGGGCGATTGATTCGGTTTTTCCCATATTTCAGATTTGGGTAGTATGGTTTAATGGGACTATTGTACCATTGGTTTACCCGGCGATTGCGGACCCATCCCGCTCGACACGGGTTTTCCGTTTGCCGACTGGCGGAATTTGAGATATCAAAAATGCAGGGTTGATCACGGATCAATGACCCTTTGCCTCACTGCCCAATGGCCGGCGGCATCCTTAATCTCGGGAGAAATCTGTATGGTTGAAATCTGTTCTGGTGTACTGCGCAAAATGGGGGTGGATTACCGCGACCCGGTCTCCTATCAGCTCCCGGTCGGCAACGTGATGTATCCCCTTGACCGGCACCTGGGTCAACCCCTCGATATCCAGTACAGC
Organism: Candidatus Poriferihabitaceae bacterium; assembly: GCA_965214055.1. Lineage (GTDB taxonomy): Bacteria > Pseudomonadota > Gammaproteobacteria > Arenicellales > Poriferihabitantaceae > WTGA01. The sequence goes on along the minus strand of OZ243931.1, from coordinate 1,370,180 downwards.
GGCAGGATATTTTGCACGGAATGCGGCAGAGCCACCAAAAAAAGCTTCTCCCAGGGCCACTGTTTCCCCTGCTTCAGGACCCTGGCAAGTTGCGACCTGTGCATGGTCAGGCCGGAAACCTGCCATTACCACCATGGGACCTGCCGCAACCCGACATGGGCCGATGGATACTGCATGCAGGATCATTGTGTCTATCTCGCCAATTCATCCGGCCTGAAAGTGGGCATTACACGGGGGACCCAGATACCAACGAGATGGATTGATCAGGGAGCAACCCAGGCAATCCCCCTGTTCAGGGTAAAAAGCCGCTATCACTCGGGATTGGTTGAAGCCACCCTGAAAACGTGGGTCAGTGACCGAACGGATTGGAGAAAGATGCTGAAAGGGAACGCGGAAGCCGTTGACATGAAAGCAGCGATGGACCATCTGCTACAGCAGGCGGAGCCGGATTTGAACCACCTCCAGTCCAAATATCCCGGTTTGCGTTTGCGACCACTCAACGAATCGGCGGTAGAGATCAACTACCCGGTCGCACGCTTTCCGGACAGGGTGACCAGCCTGAGTTTCGATAAAACCCCCGCCATATCGGGCACACTCGATGGCATCAAGGGACAGTACCTGATTTTGGATACCGGTGTTCTGAACATACGGAAATTTGCGGGGTACGAGGTGACCGTGAACCCTCTGCGGACCACGGGAACGCCGCGTTGATCTGAATCGGTCTGCCCGGACCACTGGTCCGGTTTGTTTGCCGGTCCGGTGATTCGGTCATGATTTTGCCGGACAATGAGCCGGGCCCGAATCAACTCCCCCGGTAGGTCGAATAGCCAAAGGGGTTCAGCAACAGGGGAACATGATAGTGCTGACCATCCCCGGCAACCTGAAAAATGACTTCTACACGGGGATAGAAGGAAGGCTGTCCTGCGCGCTGGAAGTAAGGGCCTGTTTCAAAACAAAGCTTGTAATTTCCTGCCGACAATACCCGTGCGCTGTCCATTAGGTTGGCAACCCGCCCGTCCGAATCGGTGACGCCCCTGCCAAGTTCCGACCATTTTCCATTGGTCTCACAATGGATTTTTACCGTGATTCCCGGGGCTGGCTGGCCCCTGGATGTATCGAGGACATGGGTGGTTATCTGGCTCATGGACCTTCTCCCGTGGACGGGCCATCGTTCTCGAAAATCTTCTGGATTCTGATGGCGGTTATTTTGGATTGTTCCGCCGCCGCGATGGCGATTTCCCTGCTGACCGGATTGTCTATCCTGGTCTTGATCAGTTCAAGCATTTCTTCTGCGGATTTTCCCGTTGCACAGACAATGAAGATAAAACCGAACACCTTTTCGTATTGTCGGTTATAGGCCGCCAATTCGGCCTGTACCCGGGCCGATGCCAGTTCCACCCGGGATTGCTCGTGACCCGCCATGGAACGCGTCGTACCGTATTTTTCCTTTAGGGAACCGGGGTCTCCTATTTTGGGGTGCCCATCAAATGCTTCCAGAAAATCAGGCTCCTCCATCTGGCCCCAAACAATCTCCGCCTGCTCAAGAATCGCGGTTTTCGAGGGATAGGGTCTTGAACCGGTCATGGCAAGTGCCCATCGACGCGCGGTACAGCATTGCATAAACGTCTCATTGGCGCTTTTTGCCCCCAATGCATTCAATGCTGAAATGTTCATCTTTGCAATGTAATATTTATTGACCAGATGGTCAACATGTTTCCTTTAGTCCGGTGCAGGGATTGTTTATACTTGGTCCTGGAACCCACGAGCGGGCTCAATCGGTCCAGAACAGGTCATAGGTGACGATTGTCAATCAGATAGTATGAGTATAACGGCACATCGCGGTGAAATTTTACATTTCATGGATGATCCCCGGCATGGTGCAGCCCACCGCCGGGACGCTCCGGAACAATACCTTGAAGACGGCCTGCTGGTCATTGAAGAAGGGTATGTGACCCAGTGCGGACCGGCAAGGGACCTGACCCCGGGGTTGCCGGACAACGTCCCCGTTTATTCACATTCCAATGCACTGATTGTACCCGGCTTCATTGACACACACATTCATTATGCCCAGGTAAACGTCATTGCATCGTATGGCACACAGTTGATCGACTGGCTGCACAACCACACGTTCCCGGCAGAATCCGGTTTCCGGGACAAACAGTCCTTCCTCTCCACGGCGGAATTTTTCATTGATGAATTGCTTCGAAACGGAACCACCACCGCGCTGGTTTTCGGAACGGTTCATCCCCAGTCCGTTGAAGCATTTTTTGACGTCGCCGGGGCCCGCAACCTGAGAATGATCTGTGGGAAAGTGATGATGGACCGCAATGCCCCGGATGAGTTGCTCGATACGGCACAATCCGGTTATGAGCAGAGCAGACAACTGATCAGGCGCTGGCATGGAAAGGGGCGGCTGGGATATGCCGTGACCCCCCGCTTTGCAGCCACTTCCACCGGGGAGCAACTGGCGTTGGCCGGGCAACTCCTGAAGGAAAACGGGAGCGTGCATCTGCACACACATTTGTCGGAGAACCAGGCAGAGTGCAGATGGGTCCGGGACCTGTTTCCGGACCGGACCGATTATCTGGATGTTTATGAGCATTATGGACTGCTGGGAAAACGGTCGGTATTTGCGCACGGGATTCACCTGTCAGACCGGGAATGGAGTCGCCTGGGAGAATCGGAATCCAGCCTGTCGTTTTGCCCGACTTCAAACCTGTTTATTGGCAGCGGACTGTTCAACCTGGAATCTGCCGACAAGTATGGCGTGCCGGTGGGGTTGGGCACGGATGTGGGCGGAGGTGACAGCTTCTCGATCCTGAGAACCATCAATGAGGCCTACAAGGTCCAACAGCTCCAGCAGGCGAACCTGTCACCGCTGCGCTCGCTGTACCTGGCCACACTGGGAGGCGCCCGTGTACTGAACCTTGAGCAACAGATCGGAAATTTCGAGAAAGGCAAGGAAGCCGATTTTATTGTACTGGACTACCGGGCCACACCGTTGCTCGAACGCAAACTCGCAAGCTGCAGGAGCCTGACAGAGAAGTTGTTCGCCATACAAATGCTGGGGGATGACCGTGCCATCCGGGAAACCTGGATCATGGGCGTCAAACAACATTCCAGGCATTGAGCGCATCCATTGCAGAAGACTTCCCTCCGGGGCGGGCACAATCAAGTGGTCACGCCTGTCCCCACGCTGAAATGGGGGACGGCATGCAAAGTACGGGGTAACAGGAAAACATGCATAGGCAATTGACAGAATATATCTCCCGATCCAGTCGGCCTGAACCGCATTTCGAACCCATCAATACCCGTCCAGCACCTTGACCAAATCGTCCCGAATGCCGACCCACCGATCCATTTCCTCACTGCTGAATCTTTCACGCCAGGCCAAAACCACCCTATTCCTGGCCATTGATTCCGGTTTGGTCCTGATGGCACTTTGGCTGTCCTACTTCCTGAGGATGGATACCTTTGATGTGCCGGATGCGCAATGGGTCTGGCTGGGCATGATGGCGCCGGTAGTGGCGATTCCCGTATTTGTACGCAATGGCCTGTACCGTGCGGTCATCCGCCACATGACCCGGGACACCATCTGGGCAGTACTGAGCGCGGTGACCATATACAGCCTGATCTGGGCAGTCATCGTACAGTTCTCGGGGGTTTCAGGGATTCCGCGCACACTCATTCTCATCAACTGGGCGATGGCGCTTATATTTATTGGCGGCTCACGGTTGACTGCGCAATGGCTGACGAATATCTATATGCACTCGCTGCACAAAACCCGGGGAAAGACCGATATAAAGAAAGTACTCATCTATGGAGCGGGGGAAGCCGGCATCCAGCTTGCCGCCGGGCTGGCCTCTCACCATCAAACCGAAGTTGCCGGGTTTATCGATGATTCTTCCCGCTTGTACAACCAGTATATCCGGGGGCACCGGGTTTATTCGTCGGAGAATTTGCAGGAACTGGTCCGCTCCACGGCAGTTTCGGAAATCCTGCTGGCACTGCCGTCGGTTTCCCGGGGCCGACGTGCCGAGATCCTCACTGCACTGGAACCCCTTCCTGTACAGGTCCGGACCCTGCCGGATATTGCGTCGATTGCTTCGGGAAAGGTCAAGGTTCAGGATGTCAGGGCGATCAACATCGCCGATTTGCTCGGCCGGGAATCGGTCCCGCCGGATGAAAACCTGATGCGCAGAAATATCGACAATCAAATCGTCATGGTGACCGGCGCAGGGGGCTCCATCGGCTCGGAATTGTGTCGGCAAATTGCAATGCTGAATCCGAAACGGATCGTGCTTTTCGAGCAAAGCGAATTTAACCTGTATACCATTGACCGGGAACTCGGCCGGGGCAAGGTGGATTATGTTTCCATTTTGGGGTCCGTATACGACACCGAATATATGGCGGAACAGTGCCGGCGTTACCGGGTGGACACCCTGTTCCATGCGGCGGCATACAAACATGTCCCCCTGGTCGAAGCCAATCCGGAAATGGGGGTGCAGAACAATATTTTCGGGACCCATTCCGTTGCCCTCGCAGCCATCAAGGCGAATGTCAACAAATTCGTTCTGATTTCCACGGACAAGGCCGTACGCCCTTCCAATGTGATGGGTGCGACGAAAAGATTTTCCGAGCTGATCCTGCAATCACTCGACAATACCCCCCTTGGAAAAGGGACCCGCTTCATCATTGTGCGATTTGGCAACGTGATTGATTCGTCCGGATCCGTCATTCCCCTGTTTCGCGACCAGATCAACGTGGGGGGGCCGGTAACGGTCACCGACCCCGATGTGACACGTTACTTCATGACCATCCCGGAAGCCTCCCAGCTGGTGATTCAGGCGGGAGCCATGGGAAAGGGGGGCGAAGTGTTTGTGCTGGACATGGGAGACTCCGTCAAAATTTATGATCTGGCTGTAAAAATGATCAAGCTGAGTGGCCTGACACTGAAAAATGACCGGAACCCTGACGGCGATATCGGGATTGAATTTACCGGGCTGCGGCCAGGAGAAAAACTGCATGAGGAATTGTTGATCGGCGATAACGTGGCCAAGACACAGCATGACCGCATCATGATGGCCAGTGAAAAATTTGTGCCCTGGACAGAAATCGAGAAGAAACTGGGGGAACTCAACCGCCAGGTCAAGCAGGGGGGGAACGGAGAAATCCGAAAGATACTGTCTACGGTGGTGGAAGCATATTCATCCAACCCGGCTTCCTTCCGGGACACGGGGATTTCACAATAACCCCCTTCAATAGACCACACTTGTTCCAAGCTGTTGAAGATGAGCCTCATCTTTCGGTATACTGCCGTCCTACCCGCTGGTCGGCGTACCGTTCATTTGCTACAGAACCGGGCAGTGTTGCCTATTGCTAACGCCACCTTGAGGAGGACGTAAATTATGGAACATTTTGCCGGCGTTATCGGCGGGCTTGGGCTGTTTGTTGCCGGAATGTGGTTCCTTACGGAGAACCTGAAGAAACTGGCGAGCCGGCGGTTGCGCCGAACCGCGCAGCGCCTGACAGGGCATCCCCTGAGTGCCTTCTTCTGGGGCGGGCTCGCCGGCGGTGCCACCCAGAGCATGAGCGGATTGGCCTTTATCGTGGTCAGCATCCTGCGCTCGGGGATGATTACAACAAAGAGCGCATTCGCGCTCATTCTCGGCGGCGGCTGCGGCGTGACGCTTCTCGTGCTGATCGTCACCTTCGACGTCAGGATGGTTGCGCTGTTCCTGCTCGGCCTTTCCGGCCTTGCCCTGACCAGCAAGTCCCTGTCGAAATACCACCGGGTCGCGGCGGCGTTCTTCGGCGGCACCATGGTTGTTTTCGGGCTGATGTTACTGAAGGATTCAGCCGCGCCGCTGGCCAATCAGCCCTGGTTCCTGGATATGATGGAAGAGACCGGGGCTTCGCTGCTGCTTGCGTTCCTGATCTCGATGGGGCTGACAGCCGCCGTGCAGTCTTCAAGCACGGTATCCGTATTTGGCATCAGCCTTACCTCTGTCGGGGTCCTCACCATGGACCAGGCCATAATGATCATATACGGCACCTTCATCGGGTCGAGCGTCATCATGTACATCCTGTCGGCGAACCTGACCGGCCAGTCCCGCCAGGTCGCCATGTATCTGGTGTATCTGAATATTGTGATCTGTGCCGTGATGATTCCCCTGTTCTACGCTGAACTCTATTTCGGTGTGCCGGCGGTCAAGACCCTGGTTCTTTCCCTCCCGTTCGAGCTGGACCAGCAATTGGCGCTTGTCTATATGATCGGCTCCCTGGCCCTGCTTCCGGTGCTGCTCCTGTTGATCAATCCGACAAGCCGACTCTTCGAACGGCTCTGGCCGATTTCACCCATCGACGAGATGTCCAAGGTTCATTTCATTTACGACCATGCGTCGGTGGATCTGGACACCTCGGCGATGCTGGTCGACCTGGAACAGAAGCGTGTGTTCGGAATCTTTTCGCAATATTTCGACGTTGTGCGGCAAGGCGCGGACCTGGTGCCGGTCCAGAATGCGTGCCGGAATGTGCTCGGCGAGATCGGACATTTTCTGGACGAACTGCATGCGTCCAGCCCCTTGCAGGGCATGGAAAGTCGCAATGCGATGATAAGCCGCCTGAAACTGCTTTTCTGGATGGAAAGTGCGGTGGGGGCCATGTGCAAGGCCCTGCTGGACCTGAACGACCGGCCGGGACTGGAGAAATTCCGCAATGATATCTGCGAGGGGGTGGACGCCGTGTTCCTGTCGGTGAATGTCGCCATGGAGTCCGGCGACGAGGTCTCCTGGACTATGGCAGCGCAACTCATCGGGGACCGGCGTACTCAGATGCGCGAGATGCGCGCCCGCTATGTGGAACTGGACTCACCCCTGCTGCAACGGGAACTGACGAATATCCTGCTTGTCACCAATGCGGTGGAGGAAACCTTCTTCCTGATGTCCAATCTCGGAGCAGAATTCAACCCCTATTCACGCCCGGAGGAGAATGTCCGGCGCGCCTGATCGCGCCAGCCTTGTAACCGGAAAGTCCCCGACAGACTGGACCCCGGCGGGGCCACCTCCCTCGATACGCGGCCAACGTCGCTACTCGGGATGAGGGGCAAACGGCCGCTGGTGCCCGACGTCCCGGAGCTCCCCTCATCGGGAGTGTCAACCGGCTTTCAAAGTTGGCCCGAAATTGGAGTGGGTCCCCGCTCGGCAACATCCTCGGTGCTCTCGAAGACCATGGGATACCCGCCCCTCGACCTTCAGCATCTTCATGGAGCTTTCCATCATCGCGTTGTCGTAAGGGTTGCCGCGGCGTCCCATCAAGCCGGTAGCTTTCAACCCCCTGCCTGACCGGTGGAGATCACTAAGGTGGTGTGTGGAGCACTGGCACACCTGCCTCGGGGTCCAGGGGCGTGGTTTCCATCGCTTTCGCTCTGGTCCCCGGTCCGGCTTCCATGGCCACATTTCCAGCCCCCACCTCACGATACCATCGGGTAGGGGGTGTCCCGGGTGCCCCAATTACCCAAAACCTGTGAAGTCAAGGCCCTGCACACTCACCCGCCTGAACTGCCGCCCAAGTCCATGGTGTATATTCCTGCGCCGCCGCTCTGGGGCATGCTCCCGCCGACTCAATCGGGTTTGCGGGCCAGGAAGCAGTAAAGCGGTGAAAATATTCCCATCTTGCCCCCTGCGACATATGCCTCAGCGGTTCTGTCCATAAAGCGGGCAACCGCTGTGGAACCCTTGGGAAAGAACCTGAAAGTTTCCGCCAGACGCAGACTGGCTATCACTGCCCTGCGACCCAACGGCGTCCTGCGAAATGCACTGCGCAAAGACCCGCTCTGTCCTTCCATGGGCTGATACCAGGGTGTACTCGGACCATCCCTGATGTTCCTGTCCATCGCTTCGATGACCTGGAATCCAACGGACTCGAGCGCACGATTGACTTCTGAGTACGTGGCAATGTCTTTCAACGCTATTCCCAGCATAAGTTTATCTTTGACAGCCTGGTGAGCGCTGTTGTCCGGGTCGAACTTTTCCGTCATGCACATTTCCTGGCCCCAGAACAGCGCTCCTGGTTTCAGCACACGAAAGATCTCCGCAAACGCACCTTCCTTGTCAGGCGCGTGACAGGTCGACTCGATTGCATAACCCGCATCGAACGAGTTGGCTTCGATAACGCGCATATTCATGAAGTTACATTCAATGTACTCCGCCTTATGATCGAGCCCCGCCTTGAGATTTCTCCGCCTGGCCTCTTCCAGCTGTTGTTTGTTGTTGTTAAGGCAGACGACCTTCGCGCCGGACTCTGCGGCGACTCGTCGCATAGGCCCCCCCACTCCACAGCCGATGTCAACGATCCTCATCCCCTCTTGCAGTCTCAGCTTTTCGATCATCAGACGCTCATGGTTGACGATAGACTCCTCCAGCGTCTCTTCCGGTGTCAACGGCGCAAAGTGCAGGGACTCATTCCAACCAAATTGCATCAGTTCGCTGCACAGATCGTAGTAATCCCTCACCGTCTCGGTATGGTCATAGGAACTGCCGCCAGATTCGGACTCCCTGCTTCGGTCCACCCAGGCATTCAGGCGGGCTACCCGGGCATTAACGTTCCAGTCCCGGTAAATCCTCCTCAAGGACCGGGACAGGTTCAGCGTTCCTGGCTTCATAACTTCATGGCTTCGGCGAGCCTGACCGACGTGTCGCGAAAGCGTTATAAACTGCCACCCCTTGCCCGGTATCAACCGGGCATCCTGTGACCGCTCCATCCAACGCTGCTGATTTCATGTGCACAAGCGATTTTCATGTAGTACTGTTGACCGGTTCCAGACAGGCACCCCTTCCCTTCGGGTTGATTGGGTATTCACTGCAAGTGGCCGATGATTCCACGCTCAACGTTGCCATCCCCGGATCAAGGCGTAACGACGCAATGGCGCCTGGAGTTGCACAGATATAATTTCACGTATCGTACCATGTCCATCAACGTATTTGGAAAGCACCAACGTCTGCCCCCCGCACCGCAGTTCGCCCGGGTGTGGCGGGTTCAGCATCGGCGTCACCCTGACCGCTTTCGGCTCCAACCACTCGTGGCAACCTCTGCCGTTTGAAAAAAGGTCCACTTGTCCCCCTCCTCACGATACCATCGGGCAGGAGTGTCCCGGGCAGTTGCCCCGATTGCCCGGAACCTGCAAGGTCAGGGCCCTGTACAATCACCCGCCTGACCCGCCGTCGCCACCGTGTTTGAAAGGGCGGGAGCGGAGGTTGATGAAATCCCATTGTGCAGCGCTATCAATTGGGCTGCTACGGACACCGCCACCTCCATGGGCCTTTTCCCCGGGATTTCGTTGAGTCCAATCGGCGAAATCAACCGGGCAATCTCCTCGTCGGAAAATTGTTTTCGCTTCAGGCGATTTCTGAACTTGACGGCCTTTGATTTTGAACCGATCAGACCACAGTACGGAATATCGTCGCGCGAAAGGATGGCCTGGACCAGTTCCAGGTCCAGTTCGTGGCTGTGTGTCATGACCAGGCAATAGGCATTCGGGCAATACTCGTCAACCTCCACATCCGGCCTTTTCATCTGTCTGATGCGGACATTGGAAGGCAGTTTTTGCCCGTCACGTATCTGCTCCACCACCTCGGGCCGGGAATCCATCCAGCGTATCCGGCAGGGCAGGTCTGACAGGATTTTGACCAGAGCCTTTCCCACATGGCCCGCCCCGAATACAACGACGTCAAAATGCCGGGCCGGCAGACATTCATACAACAGTTCCACCCGCCCGCCGCAGCACTGTGTCAAATCCGCTCCCAGGGTCACCCATTCCCTGACTGCCGCCGGAGTGGCCGATGCGAGCAAATCCCGTGCTTTTGAGATGGCCCTGAATTCCAGGTTTCCCCCACCAATGGTATCGTAGACCCCGTGTTCGCTGACCACCATTTTGGTCTGGGCTGCCCTCGGCGATGACCCCTCCACGGACAGTATCGTGACAATGACCATGCTGCAGTCGTCTGCATCCAGTCTGTAAATGGCTTCGACCCAGTTCATGGCTTCAGCCGGCCATGGCGTGTTGAATTTCCCGGATCACTCTCAGGATTTCCTCTGGCGTCGCCGGCGCATCCAGGCGAGGGAATATCCGGTGGTCCGCGACCGCACCAATGGCATCGCGAATTGCACACCATGTTGAAATGGCCAGCATCAATGGAGGCTCCCCCACTGCCTTTGACCGGAATATGGTGGCCTCTTCATTGGGCACGTTCTCCATCAGCCGCACGTTAAATATTTCCGGCGCATCGCTGGCCGCAGGGATTTTGTACGTGGCCGGTCCATCTGACAGCAATCTGCCTCTTTCATCCCATACCAGCTCCTCCGACGTCAGCCATCCTACCCCCTGGATAAAGCCTCCTTCAATCTGGCCGAAATCAACTGCCGGGTTGATGGAGTTGCCCACATCATGAATCATATCCGCACGGTCCAGTTTATATTCGCCCGTCAGCGTATCCACGGAGACCTCGGAAACCGCTGCCCCATTGGCAAAATAATAAAAGGGTCTTCCCGCCGCCTTTTCCCGGTCATAGTAGATCTTCGGGGTTTTGTAAAATCCGGTGGAGGACAGGGACACCCGCCCCAGATACGCTTCACCGGCAACGGCATCAAAAGGCAGTATCGTGTTCTGTATCCGGACCTGTCCATTGGCAAAAACCACCTCGGTTTCCGGAACATCATATTTTTTCGACAAAAACCGGATCATGCGCCGCTTGATGGTTCTGGCGGCATTCAGCGCAGCCATCCCGTTGATGTCCGTCCCCGCGGATGCGGCAGTGGGGGAGGTATTGGGGACTTTATCGGTCCGCGTGGCCGAAACAATGACCCGGTCCGGTTTAACCTGGAATACCTCGGCAACGATTTGTCCAATCTTTGTCATCAATCCCTGGCCCATCTCGGTTCCGCCATGATTCGCATGGATACTGCCATCCGAGTACACATGCACCAGGGCCCCGGCCTGGTTCAAATGGGACACGGTAAAGGAAATGCCGAATTTGACCGGCGTGAGGGCAAGGCCTTTCTTGATCACCGGGCTGTTTTGGTTGAAGGCCCTGATTTCATTCCTGCGCTCCCAGTACCGGGATTCCGACTCGAGCTGTTCAATGATCCGGGGCAGGTTGAAGGCTTCGATTTTCTGGTGATAGGGGGTAATGTTCCGGTTCCGGGTGTCATACAGGTTGGCCTTGCGTATTTCCAGGGGGTCCCTGTTCAGGAAGCAGGCAATTTCATCAATGACCGTCTCCATGGTGATCATTCCCTGGGGGCCGCCAAAACCGCGAAAAGCGGTGTTCGACACCGTGTGCGTCTTGCACCGCAGCCCCTCGATGCTGACATGGGGAAGATAGTAGGCGTTGTCACAATGAAACATGGCCCGGTCAACGATGGCATCCGACAAATCCGGAGAATAACCGCATTGCCCGGCAAGGGAGTACCGGATTCCCTGTATCCGGCCATCCTCCCCAAAACCAGCCTGGTACACATTGTGAAAATTGTGGCGCTTTCCGGTCATGATCATGTCATCCCGCCGGGACAGCCGGCAGGAAACCGCGGTACCCATCCGGTTTGCAAAGACCGCAGCGATGCAGGCCCAGGGCGCAGCATGGGTTTCCTTGCCGCCAAATCCCCCGCCCATGCGTCGTGTCACCACATCCACCCGGTTCATCGGAACATTGAGAACCTGGGCCACCAGTTTCTGGGTTTCAGTAGGATTCTGGGTCGATGTATACACCGTCATTCCACCATCTTCACCGGGCACCGCGATGGACGCCTGACCTTCCAGGTAAAACTGTTCCTGGCCGCCCACATCCAGCCAGGACCGGACTTGATGGGGGGCCTCGCGCAGTGCCTGTTCAACCTCCCCCCGGTTCATGTAGTGCGGGGGTCTGACATAATATTTCTTCCGGACCGCTTCCCTGAGGTCCAGAACGGGCTCAAACTCCTGGTAGTCAATGACCGCCCGGGTCACCGCCTTGCGCGCCAGGGCATGGCTGGTGGCCGCCACCGCAAAAATGGGCTGCCCAAGATATTCCACCCGGTCATCCACCAACAGGGGGTCACCGGGAAAGACCGGGCCAATGTCCACCTTCCCCGGTATCTCGGAAACGGTGATGACATCGACGACCCCCGGGGACCGGGCTACCCTGTCCAGGTCCAGGTTTTCAATCCTGCCGTGGGCAATGGTACTGCCGCCAACGCAGACGTGGAACTGGGATTGCAGCAACGGGCGGTCGTCCACATAGACCGCCTCTCCCGTGACATGCTTCGTGGCACTTTCATGGGGGATTGCCTGTCCGGTCCCCTGGCGTTGTACATCAGTCATGGACATACACCCGGGTGGGGGTCTTCGGACTGCTCAGCTCAATGAAGAGCCGGCTCAGCAGATTTTGCGCCACAATCATCCGGTACTTTGCCGAGGCACGCACATCATCAATGGGTTGAAAATCGTCGAGCAGGGCCTCCTGGGCCCGTTCTATGGATTCCGCATCCCATGGACCCCCCCGCAGTGAGGTCTCACACGCCATGGCCCGTTTGGGGATTGCAGACATGCCCCCCACCCCGATGCGGATTGTGTCTACCCGGTTGTAATTCAGTTCAATATCGATCGCCATGCATACCGCAGAGATGTCATCGTCAATGCGCTTGCTTACCTTGTAGACTTTAAGATGCCGGCCCTTCCCCGCCCTGGGAAATTTGACCGAGCGAATGAATTCACCGGCACCAAGCCGGGTCTTCCTGTAGTCAACGAAAAAATCTTCAATGGGAAGCCGGCGCCTCCCCATGGAGCTTTGCAGCCCAAGTTCCGCCCCAAGGGCGAGGAATACCGGCGGAAGGTCGCCAATGGGGGAGGCATTTGCGATATTTCCGCCCACGCTCCCCAGATTTCTGACCTGCCTTGAGCCGAAACGCAGCAACAGGCCGGACAGGTCGGGATAGTCCTTCTCGACCAGGTCTTTCAGCCGGCTCAGGCTCACCGAAGCCCCCACCTCGAAAAAATCATCGGTGACCCTGGTTTTCTGGAGTGCCTGGATATTTCCAAGATAGAGGACCGGATCAATCGTTCTGAGTTGCTGGGTGACTTCAAGGGCCAGGTCCGTGCCCCCTGCCAGCATCCGGGCCGAGGGCATTTGCTTGCACAACCCAGCGAGCGCCCGGCAGGTAGAGGGGATATAAAAGTTTTCCGTACCCGGGTTTTTTTTCCGTTTCAGGCGCGCCAGGGTGTCGAGGATGACGGTTTCGGAGGGGCTGAAATGATCGGCCGGGGCACAGTCCATTCCTTCCAGTGCGGCCTTGACAATGGGCTTGTATCCGGTACACCGGCATAAATTTCCACCAATATATTCGTCGGTGACCGCTTTGGACCGGGCCATGGACCCCTGGTTCAGCGGATTCTTGTACAGTGCAAACAGGGACATGACAAACCCCGGAGTACAAAACCCGCATTGTGAACCATGGTTGGTCACCATGGCCTGTTGCATCGGGTGCAGCTGGCCCTCCTGTTTCAGATGTTCCACCGTGATCAGCTGCTTGCCGTGCAGGGCCCCCAAAAAAGTGATGCAGCTGTTGCAGCTTTGGTAGTTCAACCGATTGTCGAGGATGTCTGCCACCACCACCGTACAGGCACCACAGTCCCCGGAGGCACACCCTTCCTTGGTACCACACAACTGGCGCTGTTCACGCAGGTACTCCAGCACGGTCAGGTCGGCCCTTTCGTGATCGACCTGCACGACTTCGCGGTTGAGAATAAATTCGATCACAGGACTGAGTATTGCGCACAATGTTTGACTATTTGGTCAACATTTTAACAATACAATCCCGTCTCGTCCAGAACCGGGAATGCCGGGGTTACTCTACCAGCTGCCGATAGACACAGAACCAGCCTGCGGAATCCTTCCCTTCGTAAAATTTATCCGCGGTCCGGGCCAGGCACCGGATCCTCCGGTCGCCTTCCATCCGGGAAAACGTCTCGGCAAACCCTGCGCTTTCCCAGATATCAAAATTTACCGTGCAGGCCAGCACCCCGTCCGGTTTGATGATCCGGAAGATTTCCTCCAGGCACTCCGCGCCAACATGCCCGTGGGTAAATGTGCCGGACGAGATGGCGCCGTCAAACTCATTGTCTTCGAATGGCAGTGGTTGGGTGACATCCGCCGTCTTCAGCCCCTGGTATATCCCGCGTTTCCCTGCGACCCGCACCATCTCTGCAGACAGGTCGATTCCATGGATGGCGGTGTATCCATTCTCATGCAATCCATTGCCAGTCAGCCCGGTACCACAACCGATGTCGAGGATGCGGGCCGCTTTGTCAGGCAGATAACGCTGCAGCAGTGCTGCAATGATACCCGGGGAAACATAATCCAGTTTTCCCAGCATTTGATGGTCATACTCCTTCGCCCATTTTCCATAAAATTTCTTCAGGTCCTTTTTGCCGTGCACATTATAGGCCTCGGTAACGAAGTCACTGGCCCCCACGGGGTTGCCCGGTTTGGTAGTCATTGCGGATGCCCTGCTGTGTTTGTGATTGGACCTATGGGTGCTTAATCGCTGCATCGGGTGAAAATCATCCCTGCGGGATATTCAAGGATATTGTAATCGAATTCCATTGAAAATCAGTGCTGGACGTGGTGACTCCCGATTCCGCCGGGCAGCCATTCCCGGGGCACGCACCGCCACCTTTCCACGAAAAAGGAAACCGCGCCCGTTCATCCCCGGGCCCTGTCCCGGAATCTCCAGCCGGAGGGTTCCATGCCGGACTACGCGGCAACCGAAACACGGGTCAGGGTCCTGGACAGTTCACGATGGTCATGGCGCAATTGGTCGAAGTCCAGATGAGACAGGTTTCCATCCTGGACCATCCACTGGCCATTGACCATCACGTAATCCGCCCGATGGGCGCCACTGAGTACCAGGGCAGCCAATTTGTCCACACTGCCGGTGAACCTGGATTCATCCATGCTGAACAAAGCCAGATCCGCCATTTTTCCCGGCGACAATTCTCCAATGTCGGTTCGTCCCAGACAGCGGGAAGATCCCCTGGTCGCCATTTCAAGTGCATCAACATGGGTGAAATGGTCCGGTCCATACTGAAGCCGCTGCAACAACAGGGCCTGGCGGACTTCCTGAATCATGTTCGAACAATCATTGGAAGCCGACCCGTCCACCCCCAGCCCCACCGGGGAGCCGGCATCCTGCATCGCACGAACCTTGCAGATACCGGAACCAAGAACCATGTTTGAGGTGGGGCAATGTGCAATGCCAACCCCCGCAGTGCCCAGCGCCTGGATTTCATCGTCGCTGAAATGAATACCGTGGGCCAACCAGACATCGGAGGCCAACCAGCCTGCACTTTCCAGATATTGCAGCGGTGTACAACCAAAATTCTCCTGGCAGTAACGGGATTCATCCACGGTTTCGGCCAGATGGGTATGCAATCGCACCCCATGTGCCCGGGCCAGCGTCGCCACCTCACTCATCAAGCGCCTCGAGACACTGAACGGTGAACACGGTGCCAGGGCGATCTGCATCATGCTTCCGGTGTCGGGGTGATGAAATTTCCGGATGACCCGTTCGCAATCCCGAAGGATATCCTCTTCCTCCTGGACCACTTCCTGTGGAGGCAGGCCACCATCTTCTTCACCAAGACTCATGCACCCCCGGGTGACGGTGGCCCGGATCCCGATTTCACCCAGGGCTGCAACCTGTGCATCCATCGCCCTTTTGGCCGTTTCCGGAAACAGGTAATGATGGTCCGCACTGGTGGTGCATCCCGACAACAGCAACTCGGCACAGGCCAACTGGGTGGATTTGAACACCATGTCCTCGTTCAGCCCCGCCCAAACCGGATACAGGCTTTTGAGCCAGGGAAACAGCGCCTTGTTCAGGGCCGCCGGCACCGCACGGGTCAGGGTCTGGTAATAATGGTGGTGAGTATTGACCAGCCCGGGAATGACCACCCATCCAGAGGCATCAAAAACCTCGTCCACTGCTGTACTGGGCTGGTGCCCCGTGGCGACCAGTTCTTCCACCAGGTTCCCGCTGATAACCACACCATTGCCGGCATCCGACCCGGAGCCGGTAAATATCCTGAGGGGGGATTTGATCCAGGTTCTCATTGTACAAAATGGATTGGCACTGAATTTTGTGTCAGTGGCGGTTTTGGATACAATCGGCTCCCATTCATTTTACTATACTCAAATAGTTTGAAAAGAACCCGAATTATAGTCTACAATGCGCCTGATTTCTGACTGTTTGGTCAAACTTTGTATCTGGAAAAAATATCACATATACTGGCGAAGAACCTGCCGCCTACGCCCTGTCGAAAACAATGCCGCATGACCAGACACGAATGATGCCGCCGCTGTTGCAGCTGCAGGGAATGACCAAATCCTTTCCCGGCGTGCTTGCCAATGATGCCGTGGATCTGGAGGTCATGGAAGGAGAAATCCATGCTTTGCTGGGAGAAAATGGAGCGGGAAAATCCACCCTGGTAAAAATGATCTACGGCATCCTGAAACCCGATGCCGGGGTCATGTCATGGAAAAACGAACCGGTCAACATTCGAAACCCTGCGGTAGCCAGGGCCCTGGGCATTGTCATGGTTTTCCAGCATTTTTCACTGTTTGATTCCATGTCCGTGCTGGAAAATATTGCCCTGGGGATGGCTCGGGGAACCAACCAGTCCGAACTGGAAAATCGAATTGTCGAGATCTCCAACCGCTACGGCCTGCCCCTGGACCCGCGAAGACATGTGTACACCCTTTCGGTGGGGGAGCGCCAGCGAATCGAAATCATCCGGTGCCTGTTGCAGGACCCCCAGCTCCTGGTGATGGATGAGCCCACGTCGGTATTGACCCCCCAGGAAGTGACCAAGCTCTTTGAGACCCTGAACCGGCTTTCCGAGGAAGGGGTGGCCATTTTATATATCAGCCACAAACTGAATGAAATCAAGGCACTGTGCCGAAGGGCCACCATTCTGCGCAGCGGCAAAGTGGTGGCAAGCGTCGAAGTGGAAAGGGAGACCCCGCAATCCCTGGCGGCCAAAATGATGGGGGAAGCCCTCCAGGCCGCCCCGGCCCGGCATCACCGCACCGTCGGGGAAGTACGCCTCGAAATCGATGGATTGCACCATCCCGCCACCGACCAGTTCAGTATCAGCCTGAAAGACATCCGGCTCAAGGTTCAAAGCGGCGAGATTGTGGGCATTGCAGGGGTTGCCGGAAACGGTCAGGATGAATTGCTGCGGGCAATCAATGGCGAGGAGGTCTGCCAGCCTGCACAGGCCATTAAAATCAATCAGAAACCCTGCGCCGACCAGAGCCCGAATCAACGGCGGGGTCTCGGCATCTCTTCCATCCCGGAGGAACGGCTGGGTTACGGCGCGGTTCCCGGAATGACCCTGCTGCACAATACCCTGCTCACGGCTTTTCAACGGCTGGGCCTGGTCAAGGCAGGATTTGTCGACACCCGTCGCTGCAAGTCTTTTTGCCTTGAGATCCTGGAGAGCTTCAACGTCATGTCCAGCGGGATATCTGCCGAAGCCCGCAGCCTGTCCGGGGGCAATCTGCAAAAGTTCATCGTCGGCCGGGAAATCAACCAGACCCCTTCGGTGCTGGTGGTTTCACAACCGACCTGGGGAGTCGATGCCGGGGCAGCACAAACCATTCACCGCGCACTGCACAGGCTGGCGGAAAATGGCACCGCAGTTCTGGTGATCTCCCAGGACCTGGATGAATTGATGAGTCTTTGCGACCGGATTGCCGCCATTTGTGCCGGCACACTGACCGGGACTGCCCCGGCATCTGAAATTACCATTGAGCAAATCGGAATGATGATGGCGGGGATTGAGAACCCGGCAACCGAAGAGAGCCGCGATGTTTGTCAGCCTGGTTAAACGACCCGAACATTCACAGTTGATGGTGTACCTGTCGCCGGTCATCGCCCTGGTCATGACCCTGATTTCAGGCATTGTCCTGTTCCAGGTCATGGGCGTGGAATCCGGCAAGGCCCTGTATGCGTTTTTTGTGGAACCCATCACGCACAAATACGGCTGGGCCGAATTGGGGGTCAAAGCGACCCCCCTGATATTGATTGGTGTCGCTTTGTCCGTGGGGTTTCGCGCCAACGTCTGGAACATTGGCGCAGAGGGCCAGCTGACACTCGGGGCCATTTGTGGCGGGGGAGTCGCCCTGTTGTTTTACGGGGTGGATTCTGTTTTCGTGCTGCCGTTGATGATGATCAGCGGTATTCTCGGCGGTATGATGTGGGCAGCGATCCCGGCATTGTTAAAAACCCGGTTCAATGCAAACGAAATCCTCACCAGCCTGATGCTGACCTATGTGGCAACGTTATTGCTCAGCGTCCTGGTGCACGGTCCGTGGAGAGACCCGGATGGATTCAACTTCCCGGAATCCAGGATTTTCAGTGATTCCGCTACGTTGCCGGTTATCTGGGAGGGCACCCGGCTGCATCTTGGGTGGATCATTACCATTGCAGCGGTGGCAGCGGTCTGGGTCCTCATGTCCAGGACCATTGTTGGATTCCAGATCAAGGTGGTGGGCCAGGCTCCCCTGGCTGGCCGGCATGCGGGATTCAGTGTTAACCGGGTCATCTGGTTTTCCCTGCTGCTCGGTGGGGGAATGGCCGGCCTGGCCGGTTTGTTTGAGGTTTCCGGGCCAATTGGCCAGTTGCTGCCGGTCATTTCACCGGGATACGGCTTTACGGCGATTATTGTTGCGTTTGTGGGCCGGCTACACCCGGTGGGGGTATTTTTTGCGGGTCTGCTGCTGGCCCTGTCCTACCTGGGTGGGGAATCGGCACAAATCACCATGAACCTGCCCCTGGCCGTCACCGGCGTATTCCAGGGAATGCTGCTTTTCTTCCTGCTGGCCTGCGATGTGCTCATTGCCTACCAGTTCCGTTTTAATATGACCCGGGGAGAAAGGTATGGCTGATATCCTGGTTGCGGCAATCCTGACGATCATCACGGCGGCGACCCCTCTGGTCTATGCCTCCCTGGGAGAAATGATCACCGAGAAGTCCGGGGTGCTCAACCTGGGGGTGGAAGGAATGATCCTGGTTGGCGCGGTGGCCGGATTCGCCACCATTCACAGCACAGGGAGTGCAACCCTGGCGATTTTTGCCGGGCTGGCGGCGGGCGCGTTGCTGGCATCGATTTTCGCACTGCTGGTACTGGGGTTTCAGGCGACCCAGGTCGCCACCGGTCTGGCCCTTACGATCTTCGGGATTGGCGTCAGTGCACTGATCGGGCAGGACCTGGTGGGAATCGCGTACGACGGCCTTCCCAAGCTCTCCATACCGCTTCTGTCCTCCATCCCCGTGATCGGGCCATTGCTGTTTCAGCACGATATCCTGGTATACGGTTCGTTTGTCCTGGTGTTTCTTGTGGCCTGGTTTCTCAAAAACACCCGGCCGGGACTGATTCTGCGCGCCGTGGGAAATTCCCACGATGCGGCACATGCCATTGGCTACCCGGTGATCCGAATCCGGTATATGGCCATACTGTTTGGCGGCGGGATGGCTGGCCTGGCAGGGGCCTATCTTTCCCTCGCCTACTCCCCGCTGTGGATAGAAAACATGAGCGCCGGTCGTGGCTGGATTGCCCTGGCACTGGTGGTTTTTGCAACCTGGCGCCCATGGCGTGTATTCTTTGGGGCCTATTTATTCGGTGGCATTACCATTTTTCAACTGCATGCCCAGGCGTTTGGAGTGGGTGTTCCCGCTCAAATCATGTCGATGTTGCCGTATTTGGCCACCATCCTGGTGCTTGTGATCATTTCCCGTGATGTCAACAAGATTAAACTCAATGCCCCCATGTGCATCGGCAAGCCCTTTCATCCCACAGCATGATGATCCATTCCAGTTACTTCCGGGGGTCCGCCGCGGTGGCGGGCAAACACCCTGATACCACTTAAACCTTCACTTAAATTCAACCTTGAGGATAATTCAAAATGAAAATCAACCTTAGTCTGTTCAGGATACTGAAATCCATCCCTGCGCTCTTTCTGGCGGCAACAATGATGGTCGCCGGCACGAGCGCCCAGGCCGAAGATATCAAAGTGGGCTTCGTCTATGTCGGCCCGGTGGGGGACCATGGATGGACGTACCGACACGACCAGGGCCGACTGGCCGTTGAAAAGGAACTGGGAGTGGCCACGACGTTTGTCGAAAGTGTCGCAGAGGGCGCCGATTCCGAGCGTGTCATCCGGAATCTGGCAACCACCGGGCATAACATCATCTTTACCACCTCGTTTGGCTATATGAATCCCACTTTAAAGGTTGCCAAACAGTTTCCGGATGTCAAATTCGAACATGCAACCGGGTACAAGCGCGCGGACAACCTGAGCACCTATTCCGCCAGATTCTATGAAGGCCGGACGGTTCTGGGTACCATTGCAGGCCACATGAGCAAAACCGGCGTTGTCGGGTATATCGCCTCGTTCCCGATTCCGGAAGTGGTTCGGGGAATCAATGCCTTTATGCTGGCCATGCGCAAAGTCAATCCGGATGCAGTGGCCAAGGTGGTCTGGGTGAATTCGTGGTACGACCCGGGCAAGGAAGGGGATGCCGCCAAGGCCCTGATTGACCAGGGGGCCGACATCATTACCCAGCACACCGATTCACCCGCGCCACTCCAGGTTGCCGAACAAAGGGGAGTGTATGCGTTTGGGCAGGCATCGGACATGAGTGCGTTTGCACCCCGTGCACAACTGACCTCCATCATTGATGACTGGAATCCCTATTATGTCAGCCGGGTCAGGGCACTGATGGAGGGCACCTGGGAATCCCAGGATGTCTGGGATGGAATCAAGTCCGGCATGGTGGGATTTGCCCCGTATGGGGATGTCGTGCCTGCCGAGGTGCGTGCGGCGGCGGATGCGGTCAGGGAAGGAATTGTCAACGGTACGATGCACTCCTTTGATGGCCCGATCAACAATCAGGCCGGAGAACAGGTGATTGGTGAAGGGGAAACCCTGGATGACGGGGTGCTCCTTGGAATGGACTGGTACGTCGAAGGCGTTCAGGGAGAATTGGGAGGGCAATAGCCCTGTTTGATTCAGGTTTGCAAAGCCCTTCATGCATGAAGGGCTTTGTCTGAAAGTATGGATTCCGCTCCCGTGTCCAAACCGAGAAGAAAAACCACCAGCATCGGGTTGGAGAAAAAACAGCTGATTCTCAAATCGGCTGAAAACGAGTTCGAGAAATACAGCTACGGCGGTGCCAGGATGCAGCGCATTGCAGACCAGGCCGGCCTGCCCAAGGCAAATGTGCATTATTATTTCCGCAGCAAGTCCGAACTGTATAACGCGGTACTCGAAGGCGTGGTGGACCTGTGGGACCAGACATTCAAAACCCTGGATGCCAACGACGACCCCCGGATTGTGCTGTCGGAGTTTGTCCGGATGAAAGTGGAATTTACCCGGCTCCACCCCCAGGCCACCCGCATATTCACGAGTGAAATGCTTCATGGCGCCCCCCATCTGAGTGAGAAGCTGAATGACAAAATGAACCGCTGGACCCAAACCCGCGCCAGCGTCATTGCACAGTGGGTGGAAAACGGGAAAATTGCCCCCGTAGACCCTTATCACCTGATATTCATGATCTGGGCCAGCACCCAGCATTTTGCCTGCTCTGAATTCCAGATCAAGTCGGTGTATCAGAAACCGAAGTTGACCCGACGGGATTTTGCCGACCAGTCCACCTCCCTGACCACGATGGTGCTGCGAATCTGCGGCCTGGATGAGTGCCCGGATGATTGAGACGGCTTCCGGGATAAAATGATTGAAGGCCACCTACACGAATGGGGCAACCTGCTGGTACGCTGGATTCACTTCATCGTTGGGGTAGCGTGGATCGGCGCTTCCTTTTATTTTAACTGGCTGGAAAACAACCTGAACCGGCAATCCCCCGGGAAGGCCGGCATCGCCGGGCATCTGTGGGCCGTCCATGGCGGGGGGTTTTACTACCTGGAAAAGTTCAAGACCGGGCCGGAAAAGCTGCCGGTGGAACTGCACTGGTTCAAATGGGAGGCCTACCTCACCTGGCTGAGCGGCATCACCCTGCTGATTATTGTCTATTACTTCAACGCCCGGTTGTTTCTCATCGACCCCGCGGTCAGGGACCTGTCCCCGGCGGAAGCAATCATCCTGTCCACCGTTTCGGTTCTGGGCTCCTGGTTTGTATACGATATCCTGTGCCGCTCCCCCCTGCAAAAATCCGCCGCACTGCTCGGAATCACCATTGCCGGTTATCTGGTCCTGCTGGCCTGGTTCCTCAGCGAAGTGTTCAGTGGACGCGGCGCATACATCCATGTCGGTGCCGTCATGGGAACCATGATGGTGGGGAATGTTTTTTTTGTCATCATCCCGTCCCAAAAGGAAATGGTCCGGGCCCTGGCGCAGAAACGGCCCCTGAATCCCGCAGTCGGTGCGAACGGGTTGCTGCGCTCTACCCACAACAATTACTTTACGCTGCCCGTTCTGTTCACGATGATCAGCAGTCATTTCCCGAGTACCTATGGACATCACTGGAACTGGGCCATCCTTTTTTTGATCTCGGCGGCCAGTGTCGCCGTCCGGCACTATTACAATGTCCGGCGGACAACGAAATCCCTGTGGTGGATTTTGCCCGTGGCATTTGTTGGCATGCTTGGGGTGATGTGGTGGACGGCCCCCACACTGAAACCCGCGGAACCTGTCCAGGGGGACATCCGCCAAAGCATCCTGCCCCTGATCCAGGAGCGATGTACGGTCTGCCATTCCGAAACTCCGACCCAGCGGGGGTTCACCTCACCGCCGGTGGGACTGGTACTGGATACCCCGGAGCAGATCGAAACCAATTCACTGCAGATATACCAGGCCACCGTGGTCACCCGAACCATGCCCATCGGAAACCTCACCGGGATGACCGATGAAGAACGGAACCTCATTTCATTGTGGTATTCTTCGCGAAATACGGACCGGAACAGCCCATGACGTATCCCAGGAATATGGCGGGCTATGGCCCGAAGCCTCCAGACCCTGCCTGGCCGGGCAATGCACGGATTGCGGTGCAGTTTGTGCTGAACTACGAAGAAGGTGGGGAAAACAGTGTCCTGCATGGCGACAGGGGGTCTGAGGCCTTTCTGTCTGAAATCGTGGGTGCGCAATCCTATAAGGGGGTTCGCCACATGAACATGGAATCGATATATGAATACGGGTCCAGGGCTGGGTTCTGGCGGCTCCACAGGATGTTTACGGAACGAGAAGTCCCCGTCACGGTTTTTGCCGTGGCCATGGCCATCCAGAGAAATCCCCGGGTGGTTGAAGCCATGCTGGACAGTGACTGGGAAATTGCGAGTCACGGGCTTCGGTGGATCGATTACCAGTTCGTCGACGAAAACCTGGAGATCGAACACATGTACGAAGCGATTGCCCTGCACACCCGGTTGACCGGGTCCCGTCCAAAAGGCTACTACCTGGGCCGTACCAGCCCGAATACCCATCGTATTACCGCGGAACTCGGGGGGTTTGTATACAGTTCGGATACCTATGCGGACGAACTGCCTTACTGGTCAACCGATTACCGCAAACCGCTGTTGATGGTACCGTATACCCTGGATGCCAATGACATGCGGTTCGCCACCGCCCAGGGGTTCAATTCCGGGGACCAGTTTTTCAGTTACCTGAAGGACACCTTCGATTGCCTGTACGAAGAGGGCCGGGTGGCTCCGAAAATGATGTCCATCGGTCTGCATTGCCGGCTGGTCGGGCGGCCCGGCCGGGCCAGGGCGCTGGGCAGGTTTCTGGATTACATTCTTTCCAAAGAGTACGTATGGCTGTCGCGAAGAGTGGACATTGCCAATCACTGGCACCGCCGTTTTCCCTGCAATGGTAAAGTCAAATGAACAATTTTTCCCGGCGCTGGGTAAACCTGGCCTCATCCAAGCTAGGGGCAAAGGCCCTGTCCTGCAGCGATGAATTTTTTGCCCCCATGGAGCGGATGCTGAATGACCTGCCTCCGGTCTTTATTGACGGCAAGTACGATGACCACGGGAAATGGATGGACGGCTGGGAAACCCGGCGACGGCGGAAACCCGGCCATGACTGGTGCATTGTGAAACTCGCAAGGCCAGGAGTGATCCATGGCATTGAAATCGACACCACCTACTTCACCGGAAACTATCCGCCCGCAGCGTCCATGGATGCGTGTGTGTCGGGTTCCAATGACCCGGATGAAAACACGCTGTGGCACCCCCTCCTGGAAAAACAGGACCTGAAAGGGGACTGTCAACACCGTTTTTCCGTGGATAACCCGAATCCCTTCACCCATGTCCGGGTGAACATCTACCCCGATGGAGGGATCGCACGGTTACGGGTTTTTGCGGAACCCCGGGTGGATTGGGAGACATTCCCCAAAGGACACCTTGTGGACCTTGCCGCGTCCCTGAACGGCGGGGTTGCCATGGCGTGCAACAATGAACATTATGGTTCGGTTCGGAATATTCTGGCACCGGGCCGGGGGGTCAATATGGGGGACGGCTGGGAAACCCGGCGACGTCGGGAACCCGGCCATGACTGGGTCGTCATCGCACTGGCCAGACCGGGGATGGTCCGGCGTATCGACGTGGACACCGCTCATTTCAAGGGCAATTATCCGGATACCTGCAGTGTGCAGGGAACCAACCTGGACCTGGACCATTCCGTTTCCATGGAAACACAGAGTGAATCGTGGAATGAATTGTTGCCGCCGGTCAAACTTCAGGCGGACTGCGAGCACCGGTTCACCGATGAAATCAGGGAGACCGGCACGGTCCGGTATGTCCGTCTGAATATCTATCCGGACGGCGGCATCAGCCGCCTGCGAATGTTTGCAGAAATCTCGAAATAAACGGATCAACAGACAGATCATGGAACTTCAGCCTGTTCCCCTGAGCGCAGAAAAATTTGCGTCCTTCGGGGAAGTCATCGAGCTGGAATCGGCCAGGCAGTTCCAGATCAACCAGGGCCTGACCACCCGCTATCACGATTTGTTTGAAATCGATGCCAGCGCCCGGGGCGGGAAACCCATCGTCAGTGTCTTTCGCACCGCACCCCTGCCGCTTCCTCACCGGGTCACGGTGATGGAACGCCACCCATTGGGCAGCCAGGCCTTTATCCCCCTTGGACACGATCCATTTTTGGTGCTGGTTGCCCCGGCAGTGGAGACAGTCCGTGCTGCCGACCTGTGCCTGTTCATCACAAATGGAAAACAGGGCATCAACCTGCGGAAAAACACCTGGCATCATTTCCAGATTGTCCTGGACAGAACCCAGAGTTTTCTGGTGGTTGACCGCGGCGGCAAGGGAAACAATCTTGTAGAAACTCCCGTCGCCGATCAGCCCGTCTGGATTCCGGAGCATTTTTCATAGCCACGCATTTACGGCGGTTGAAGAGTGTTCCGTTTTGTCCTGACTCAAAAATCAAGATGTCTATGTCAGGAAGATTCCCATCCCACAAACGATTAAACAGATGGAGGAAGGCGGACGCACTTACCGAAACCGATGAAGCCGATGATCGATAAGATTACCGGGAAGAAATACTGACCGGTCCGCTTTCCACACTTCCAGTGCCGAGACCAGGAAAGCATCATCACAGATATTTTCGGCCTTTAGCTCATCGACGACCCACAGTACACCTTGAACCCGTATCCCCACTGCTTCTGCGGCCTTGCGGAGCAAGCGGTCACCGGTCAGGAGGATACTGTTCTCATGACATTGTGCGGTGACGAGGCAGATGCAGTCATTGCCCGACAAGCGGCTATGCTGACGCTTTAGCGCGAATACATCTACCATCTGCTCGGGTGGCAGGTCATAGGTTTCCATGCCGTTGCTGTCGAGCAGTGCCCATTCCTGTGCAGTGAAATTCAGAAGTTCGGATTCTCTGATCGGCAAGGGTACGATCAAGCGATGAGGTAAACGACATAGAAAGCGCAACAATCGCCCTTTGCGAAGATCAATCAGGCAAGATGTATCATTGACAATGATAGGAGTCACTGTCCACGCGGCCCTCGGATCTCCTGTTCGACGGAGGAAAGGGTGAGACGAAGGAGTTGTGCTGCACGAACAGGGGAGATGAGTTCTTCTCCCAATGCCCGCCAGACCAGACATTCGAAACGCTGCGGCCGCTCAAAAGCTCCGAAGCCTTCATCGTCGCGGAACGGTTCGGGCTCTACGGTTCGCCAAGGGCGGGCATAGGTGCGAAAGGCATATTCGACAACGGTTCGTGGCAGAATACCAACCTGCTCAAGGCGCATCAGCATCGCCGCTGCTGAAACCCCATAGAATCGTTTCAGATGCATGATCTCATGATAGGTCAACCTGCACCGATGCGGGCCGGTTTCATTGACCAGATGTTTGCTCGGTACGAGAAACGCACCTGCGAAACGGTTCATCGCTTTTTCGAGACCGATATTGGGATTGCCGGTTGCACGGATAACACGGTGCGCCAGTTCATGGGCAAGGTTGAACCGTTTGCGTTCAATATTCGTCCGGCTGGACACAACAATGACATGTATTTGAGGTTTTTCGCCACTCCGTTGCACATCACAAGCCAGTCCATCAAAACGTTCCGGGAGGTCTCCTTCGATCACCTTGATCCCCTTGTCTTCGAGTAGTGCGGTCATGCTCGGGATCGGGTCGACCCCGAGCCTCCATTCCTTTCGCAACTCGCAGGCAATTTCATCGACCGCATCAAGGCTTTCAATCTGATCGACAACGAGGTCCCTGAACGGATCATCGGGTGGTACCAGTTCAAGGATATCCTCAATAGCCAGATAGTCTTCCAGCTTTTCGATTACTACCACTTCAACCTTTGCCCGATCTTGCACCGAGGTGCCTGAGTGTTTGCGAAACTTGGTTCCGATTAGCTCTTCGACCTGCCCACCCATCAGGAAATCGAGAGACACCCCGAGGGCCTTGCCGAGACCAACCAGAACAGTCGAGGACGGCATCATCTTGCCGGCTTCGTATTTGCTGATCGCCTGTGCGCTGACCTTTGGTGAAATACTATTGGCCAGCGCCTGCATCGACAGGCCAGCCTTCTTTCTTGCCAACCGCAATCTTTGTCCAAACACCGTTTTCGCCCTCCACTTTATAAAAGGTTGATATACGCAATATTGTAATATAAAATTAAACCAGGGATTGTAATTGTTTCAACTTGAATCAACATTTCAGAGGCAAGATGTGTGAGAAAAATCAGCATGTTGTACCCCATTCTCGTGGTTGGGCCGTGAAGGGTGCGGGTAATGGGAGAGCTACTTCCGTCCACTCAACACAGAGGGAAGCTATCGGAGCAGCCCGTGAGATCGCGCGCAAACAAGGTTCCGAGATGTTTATCCATGGCAAAAATGGCCGAATCCGCGAGCGCAATACCTATGGCAAAGACCCTTTCCCCCCGAGGGGGTAATACAAAAGGAAGGAGTCAGCACTTCATATCGAAATAAGCTTAAGTTCGCAGGTTTTCCTCAAAATCGTAAAATCTTATCCGGTGTATTTCGATCACTGACCGCGTCCGGCCCGAAAACCCCACTATCCGGCCGGCTTGGCATAGACGACCAAATGCGCAAATACGACGGTTGAAGAGCGTCCCATTTTGCCTGAATCAACGCCATGGACGGATTGCCCACCTTTTTCCCGGCACGGGAAGAGGCCATCCTCCGGCATGACTTTCCTGGATAATTCGCTTGTTAAACTTACAACTATAATGTTTAATTTGGCGTATTCATTAGTTTTACTGATAATACATCACAAAAAGATGGCAGCACGAATCGAAACCTGTGGATTAAGCATTGATCCGGGACTGCATGCGTTGATCCAGAATGAGATTTTACCCGGTACCGGGGTGGCCCCGGATCAATTCTGGAGCGGACTGAAAGAGATCACCCGGGACCTGGCTCCCAAAAACAGGGCTCTGCTGGAGAAACGTGACGACTTTCAGCGGCAACTGGACGAATGGCACCAGGCCAACCCCGGACCCGTGGATACCGGGACCTACCGGACATTCCTGGAAACCATCGGATACCTGGTCCCCGATGGAGACCGTTTCCAGGTCAGTACGCAAAACGTCGATTCCGAGATTGCCGAAATCTCCGCACCGCAACTGGTGGTTCCCCTGGACAATGCACGCTATGCATTGAATGCCGCGAATGCGAGATGGCACAGCCTGTACGATGCGTTGTACGGTTCAGACATTGTCCTGGAAGTGGAAGGGTGCAAAAAGACCGCAAAATACAACCCGGTCCGGGGTGTCCAGGTCATCCGGTATGTCCGGGAGTTTCTTGACCAGGTCGTACCCCTTGCAACGGGCAGCCATGCCTACGCGGTGAAATACAAGGTGAAGTCAGGCAAGCTGGTGGTGGTGATGGGAGATGGCAGCGAGACGGGGTTGGGTTGGCGTGAATGTTTTGCGGGATTTTGCGGAGACCCGGACTCGCCAACCAATATTCTGTTCCGGCACAACAACCTCCATATTGATCTGTGCATCGGCGAAGGCTATTTTATCGGTCGCGGCGACCTGGCCGGCATCTACGATGTCATCGTCGAATCCGCCCTGACCACGATCATGGATTGCGAGGATGCCGTGGCCGCGGTGGATGCCGAGGACAAAACCAGGGTGTACCGGAACTGGGCCGGCCTGATGCGGGGCGACCTCACGGCAACCTTCCGGAAACACGGCAAGATGCTCGACAGAAAGCTCGAGCCAGACCGCGAATATACCGGACCGGACGGCAAACCCTTTACCTTGCAGGGTCGCAGTCTGATGTTCGTGCGCAATGTCGGCTCGCACATGTACACGGACGCGGTGACCTGCAATGGCGAAGAGATCCCGGAATCTTTTCTTGATGCCATGGTCACCGCCCTGGCGGCCAGGCATGACCTGGATGGGAAGGGACCATTTCGGAACAGCCGCACCGGCAGTATCTATGTGGTCAAACCGAAAATGCATGGGCCGGAAGAGGTGGCCGCGGCCGTTGAATTGTTCGAGCGTGTGGAAGAGACCCTGAACCTCGAAAGAAAAACAATGAAAATCGGCATTATGGATGAAGAGCGCCGCACCACCGTGAATCTCAGGGAATGCATACGCATGGCACAGGACAGGGTGGTTTTCATCAACACCGGGTTTCTGGACCGCACCGGGGATGAAATTCACAGTTGCATGGAAGCCGGTGCAGTGATTCCCAAGAACGATATCAAGCATGCTCCCTGGCTCCTGGCCTACGAAGACTGGAACGTGGATATCGGCCTTGAGACCGGGTTACCGGGACATGGGCAGATTGGCAAGGGCATGTGGGCCGCCCCGGACAACATGAGAGCCATGATGGAAGAGAAAATTGCACATCCCAGGGCCGGGGCCAGTACCGCGTGGGTACCTTCCCCCACTGCCGCCGCCCTCCACGTCATGCATTACCACCAGGTCAATGTGGCGACCCGCCAGCTGGCCCTTGCGGACAGCGGGGGAACCAATCTGGAGGACATTCTGATCATCCCGGTTCTGGGAGAACGGACCGTCAACCACAGCACGGTGGTGAAGGAGCTGGAAAACAATGCCCAGAGTATCCTGGGGTACGTGGTGAGATGGATTGATTCCGGGGTGGGCTGTTCCAAGGTTCCGGATAACAGTGATGTGGCCCTCATGGAGGACCGGGCCACCTTGCGCATTTCCAGTCAGCACATTGCCAACTGGCTGCATCATGGATTGACCACCAAAAGCCAGGTAAGAAAGGTTTTTGAAAAAATGGCCGGGGTTGTGGACAGGCAAAATTCGCGCGATCCGGACTATCGGAACCTGTCGGATGATTTTGATACCAGTATCGCTTTCCAGGCCTCACTGGACCTGGTTTTCCGGGGTCGCGACATCCCCAACGGCTACACCGAATCGGTCCTGCACACCCGCCGCAGGGAATTCAAGGCGACACGGTCCTGACACCCTGAAATGGCGCATTCCGGCCGGGCTTCCAGGATCCGGGGGCTTCCTTTCGGGTGCCTGCTTCCGACATACTTCAACCCCTGACCATCATGAATGCCAACGCAAGGGCTGCCTGGATGATTGTCGCCTCCATGGCAATGATTTCATCCAACGATGCAATACTCAAAGTCACCAGTGAAGACCTGGGGATTGGGCAGATTCTCTTCATTCGAGGGACCATTGCGGTGGTGGTATTCGGGTTGCTGATCCGGGTCACTGGAAATCAACTGCTGTCACCGTCCATGCTGGACCGGTTCAACCTGGCCAGGGCCGGGGCTGAATGCCTGGCGACGGTCTGCTTCGTTACCGGTTTGAGCATGCTTCCCATCGCAACCGCATCCACCCTGGTCTGGACTTCCCCCATACTGCTGACCGTGTGTTCTGCACTCGTATTGAAGGAGAAAGTCGCCCTGGCCCGGTGGCTTGCGGTGATCACAGGGTTTGCGGGCGTGCTGTGCGTCACCAACCCGTTTGGATCGGAATTTTCATGGCCGATGTTTCTGCCCCTGGCGGCGGCTGGTTTCGTGGTGATGCGGGACCTTCTTACCCGACAACTCGATGCCGGAATTGACTCCAAGCATGTGGTGCTCTCTACTCTGGTTCTGGTCACACTGGCAGGGGGTGCTGTTTCCGCATTCGACTGGCATCCCGTGGAATTCCGCCATCTCGCCGGATTGTTCGCAAGTTCGGTGCTGTTGAGCACCGGATTCTTTTTCCAGATCCAGGCCATACGGCTTGGGGAACTGTCGTTTATCGCTCCCTTCCTGTTTACCGGAATCCTGGTTTCAGTGGGTTGGGGGTATGCCATATGGGATGAGATTCCCACCGCCTCCATGGTAACCGGAATCGCTTTGATCGCCGGGTCCGGGTTGTACATTCTCTCCCACTCGAACCGTGCCGCCCGCAGGGCAGCCCGACTGTAGCCCGGACCGCTGCGTTCCGTTTCCGCGGCTACGGTTTCGGGAAAACCGCCGGTTCCGGAGCGGTCCCGCCCATCATTCCGGTCACTGCCCGGGCAGCCTGCTGGACCCTGGGACCCAGTTTCTGGATGGTGTCCACCGGGAACCGCACCGTGGGGCCGGATATGGAAATTGCGGCAACCGCTTCACCGAATGAATTGTGAACGTTGGACGCGATGCAGCGCATGCCCAGATACCGCTCTTCATCATCCAGGGCCCATCCCCGGTTTCTTGAAATTTCGAGGTCCGCATGCAATGCATCCAGGGAAGTCCATGTATTGGGGGTGAATTCGGGCAAACCGGGTTTTTTCAGGATTCTTTCCACCTCGTACCGGGGCAAACTGGACAGCAGGGCCTTGCCAACCCCGGACGCATGCATGTGACTGCGTGTCCCGGGCCGGTAAAATGCCCGGATCGGGTTCTCCGTTTCCACCTGGCTGATAAAAACCACCATGCCGTGACTGGCGATTCCGAGGTTGGCCGTTTCTCCGGTTTCTTCCATCAGCCGGTACAGCGTTTTTCGGGCCACTTCCACCAGGTTGGTATTGTTCAGGTAGGCGTTACCCACGCGAAACGCTTCCAGGCCCACCGACCATTTTTGCGTGGATTCGTTGAATTCCGCAAACCCCTGCTGTTGCAGTGTGATGAGCATCCGGTGGGTTGTGGATGGAGGCAGCTCAACCGTCAGTGCGATGTCCGTCAGGATCATGCCGGTATCCGCGCTAAGAGCACGCAACAGCGTCATGCCCCGGTCAAGGGCCCGGACCGAATTAAAAGACTTGGTCTCCGGCTGCAGCCTTGGCCGGCCCCTGGGCCGTTTTGAGAGTGTTTTCTGTTTTATCACGTGACAGCGATGCCGGTTGAAATCCAAGAGCAGGTTATGAAAAATTATTTTTCCGTGCTGAAATAAACGGATTTATGGAAAATATTATTACTTATATATCAATATTATACGAATTTATTTCTAAAATGGAAATATATTTTAAAAAAATTGATTCCTGTCTGGATGCCCCCTATACTTCAGATTCCGAAAACACCCGATCCTGCCATGAACCCACAAAATCCCGTGTTTATACCCGGGCCGACAAATATCCCTGAACGCCTTCGGGCCGCCATGAACATCCCAACCCGGGACCACCGCGCCCCGGACTACATCGATGTTCTGCTGCCGTTGCTGGCAAATTTGAAGGAAATCTACAGGCTGAAAGAGGGCGAAGTCTTTATTTTTCCGGCCAGCGGCACCGGGGGATGGGAGGCAGCCGTCACCAACACCCTGTCGCCGGGGGACCGGGTGCTGGCGGCCCGATACGGCCTGTTCTCCCACAAGTGGATCGACCTGTGCATTCGACACGGACTGGACGTGGAGTTTGTCGACTGTGACTGGGGTACCGGTGCCCCCCTGGACTATTACCGGGAAAGACTGGCCTTGGACGACAACCATGAAATCAAGGCGGTACTGGTCACGCACAATGAAACCGCCACGGGGGTGCGCAGTGATGTTGCCGGTGTCCGGCAGGCCATGGATGACAGCCACCACCCGGCAATGCTGTACGTCGACTGCGTCAGTTCCCTGGCCAGCATGGACTTCCGGATGGAGGACTGGGGCGTCGACCTGGCGGTATCCGGTTCCCAGAAAGGGTTCATGCTGGCGGCGGGGATGGCCATTGTGGCGGCCAGCAGCAAGGCACTGGAGTCCATCCACCGTGCAAAGTGCCCCCGTTGTTTTTTTGATTTTCGTGACATGCTGGCACTGAACCAACACGGGGGGTATCCCTATACCCCCCCTGTCCAGCTCATCAACGGCCTGCGGGAAAGCCTCGACATGCTCAATGAGGAAGGGCTGGAAAACGTATTTTCCCGTCATCACCGCATCGCCGAAGGTGTCCGCGCGGCGGTGGCGGCCTGGGGGCTGGAGCTGTGTGCAAAATCCCGTGATCTGTATTCCGATACGGTCAGTGCCATTTATGTTCCCGAGGACCTGGACAGTGATGTGCTGACCAATCATGTCTATGAACGATATGGCCTGTCCTTTGGTGTCGGGCTTGGAAAAATGGCAGGGAAAGCCTTTCGGATTGGGCATTTGGGGGCACTGTCCGATGTCACGATGCTCTCCGGCCTGGCGGCCATTGAAATGGCAATGAAAGACCTGGACTATCCCATCTCCCTCGGTTCCGGTGTGGCCGCAGCCCAGCAATACTATCGCCAGACCGCTCGTCTGGCCGCCTGATTACTGCGAAACCATCCAGAACATGTACCTCCCCACCTTCCAAGATGTCCTTGGGGCACGGGAGCGAATCAGACCCTATATCCATACCACTCCCGTTGTCACCTCCCGTTACATCGATGAGCTCACCGGGGCCACCTTGTTTTTCAAGTGCGAGAATTTCCAGAAAACCGGGGCATTCAAAGTCCGGGGTGCTTCCAATGCGGTCTTCAGCCTGTCGGAGGAACAGGCCGAAAAAGGGGTGGCCACCCACTCCTCCGGCAATCACGCCGCGGCACTGAGTTATGCCGCCGGATGTCGCGGAATTCAGGCCACGGCCGTCATGCCACGAAATGCCCCGGAAGAAAAAAAAGCGGCGGTCCGGGACTATGGTGGTGAAATCCTGGAATGCGATCCAACCACCGCTGCCCGGGAAACCCTGCTGGAAGCACTGGTGGAGGAAACCGGGGCGCATTTTGTCCATCCCTATAACGACCCCCGGGTCATTGCGGGCCAGGCAACCTGTGCGTGCGAATTGCACGAGGAAGTGGGTCCCCTGGATGCCGTAGTGGCCCCCATCGGTGGGGGTGGATTGATATCCGGCACCTGTCTGGGCATGTCCGGCATGTCCCCGGATACCCAAATCTATGCCGCAGAACCAAAAAATGCCGATGATGCCTGCCGCTCACTGCGGGCCGGACGGATGATCGAGGACGACACTCCAATGACGGTGGCGGACGGATTACGGACCAGTCTGCGTCCACGGACGTGGCATTTCGTATCCCGGCATGTGAAAGACGTGCTGCTCGCAACGGAGGACGAGATCATCCAGGCCATGTACCTCACCTGGGAAAGAATGAAAATGGTCATCGAGCCAAGCAGCGGGGTGCCGTTGGCGACCATCCTGAACAACCGGTGGCTGTTTGAAGGAAAGCGGGTGGGGGTGCTGATCTCGGGAGGGAATGTTTCCCTGAAAAATTTGCCCTGGATGAACGCCGGGCTGAAATAGTGTGCATGGGAAGCGTTGCCCACCCGGCAGCCTGACTGCAGGGGTGAACAAATGCCGGAAAATCACGGTTTCGAACGTGGTTTCAGACCAGGGTTGCCCCCAGTTTTTCTGCTCCAAACCGGACCACATCAGTCACCGGCAGTCCGGTTTCATCCTCCAGCCGGCGGATTTCCGAAATGGCTTCCTTCTCGTCCACCCCAGCGGTATTGAGGGCAATCCCCACCGTTTGGGCCCGGGTCAGGGAGCCGCATACTGCGCTGAGTTCTTCATTCAGCCGTATGAATTCCCCTAGGGGCGGGATGGAGATGGATTCCGGTTTTCGAAGGCGTGTCATGCCGGCAAGATGGCACATCACCAGATGCGTTGCACAACTCCCGCGCATCAATGGCAGGGTTGCCGTACTGCCCGGATGCAGCAGTGACCCCTGGCCTTCGATCAAAACCAGATCATTCCGGGCGGCTTCCAGAACCATGGTTTCTACTGCCCCGCAGGCATGATCAACCTTGAAGGCATCCAGGGGGATGCCTTTGCCCGTCAGGGTAATCCCGATTTGCCCGGTGGCCAGAAATTCTGTTTTCACCTCCGGGTGGTGGTTTCTCAGCCAATGATAAATTTCCAGCCCCGCCGTCATTTTTCCGATGGCCATGTCGGTTCCAACCAAAAGAACCCGTTTGTTTTGAAGTGAAGCGGCCCGGGCAGCGGCGATACCCGGGGTGAAGGCGGGTTGTCTGACATCCCAGATCCATTGCCGATCCCCCAGGCCATGGCCAAACCGGTCATTCAGCCTGTCGTGCAACCCGTTGATCAGGCACAGGCCCTGTTCAATGGCCCGGTTCAGCGGGGCATGCCATTCTTCCGGCAGCCTGCCCCCGGACGGGGCGATTCCCAGCACAAGCACTTCCGCACCCAGCCTCACCGCTTCATCCACATTGCTGACCACGGGATAGGGAAACGGAAGACCCTCTACTTGGTTCACGGTTTTCCCGGCATGCCTGGAATCAATAACACAAACGATGGGATTGCTGCTGAATCGCATGATTCCAAAACCCATCTTTCCATAGTCGGTATCCAGGTTCTGCTCCATGTAAATTGCCAGTTTCTGATCCTTGTTGAGCATGTCAGTCACCGATGATCCGGGCACCATGGCCGGGCAATTCATTGGGCATGACAATCCCGTCAACAAGGCGTGCCCCCGTACAGGGGTCCGGAGACAGATTCAAATGGGAGTCCAGGTCGACATGGTCAAGCAGGCCGCTGATCGCAGCTCCGGCTGAAATCGACATGGAGGATTCCCCCATGCATCCAATCATGGTTTTCAGGTTATGGGCCCGGGCCACCGCAATGATTCTGAGTGCTTCGGTAATTCCACCGCACTTCATCAACTTCAGGTTGACGCCATCCACACAATCTGCCCAGCCGGGGATATTGCCGGAATTCCGGCAGGATTCGTCTACATACACCGGCAGGGGACGGCCCTTGAAAATGCGGGGCAATTCACTTTCTTCCCCCTCCCCAAGGGGCTGTTCGACATAGTCAGCCCCTCTCCCGGCAAGCCACTTCATCATGAATATGGCCTCGTCTGCGGTCCACCCCCCGTTGGCATCCACTCGCAACGTGACATTATGGGCTCGGGTACTTTCCACCACCTGGGCATACATGTCCTGATCCGCTTCAATCCCTTCCGGGGAACCGAGTTTGATCTTCAGGCACCTGGTGCCGGTTTCCCGGAGCAGCAGCGGTATGCGCGTTTTCACCACCTCCGGGGGATTGATCCCGATGGTCACCGACGTGGGAACCGTGGGTTTGCCAAGGCCCAGCAGGCGGTACAGGGGCAGGTTGGCTTTCTTGCCCAGCCAGTCCCAAAGCGCCATGTCCAATCCAGCCATTGCACAGGGCGGAACGCCCCGTTCACGCCCCCGGTCAACCAGCTGGCAGACCGACAGGGTTTCAAAGCCGGGGCGACAAAAATCTTCCAGCGCACGGCGGGCCCGTTCCGGGGTGTCCGCTCCTTCGGACCGACCCGGGGAAAGCTCCCCCCAGCCGGTGATGCCGTCTTCGGTCAGGGAGATGAACAGGTTGTGCGAACCCGCCTGTGTTCCCCGGCTGATGGTCAGGGGAAACCGCTTGTGCACAGGAATGATCCGGAAATTGACTTTCACAACCGGTAGTCTGCTTTCGACTGGACAGACGTGATCGCAATGAGCTGCACGATGTCGTCTACACTGCACCCCCGTGAAAGATCATTGACGGGACACTTCAGTCCCTGCAGGACCGGTCCCACGGCCCGAACCCCCCCGATTCGCTGGGCGATTTTATACCCGATATTTGCCGACTGCAGGTCCGGGAAAACAAACACGTTGGCCGGGGCCCGGGCCTTGATTCCCGGTGCTTTTTGCTCCAGGATGCGGGGCACCACTGCAGCATCAAACTGGACTTCCGTCATCAGCGACAGGTCCGGCCGCTGCCGTGAAATGATTTCTCCCGCTTCCCGTACTTTCTCTACATTCGGATGAGAGGCGCTTCCGGAAGTGGAGAACGAAAGCAGGGCGATCCGGGGGTCCAGGCTGACCAGGTTGCGGCCACTGTCCGCCGTGGCAATGGCAATGTCGGCAAGCTGTTGTGCATCCGGGTCAATGATCAGGGCACAATCGGCATACAGCGCCGTCCCCTGCATGGCCTGGTGAGACAACTCGTGTTCCATAATCATGAAACTTGAAACCCGTCCTGCACCCGCCTTCATTCCAATGACCTGCAATGCCCGGCGAACAACCTCCGAGGTCGTATTCGCTGCACCGGCAACACATCCCTCGGCATCTCCACTGCGAACCATGCATGCCGCGTAAACCAGCGGATTCATGATTTCTGTAGCCGCCACGCCTTCGGTCATTCCCTTGTGTTTTCTCCATGCGAGAAGCCGTGATTGATATCCCCCGGTTCTGGGGCTGCTTTCCGGATCAATGATCTCAACCGAAGAGAGATCGACCCGGCTTCGGCGGGCAACGTCGGCAATCTGCCGGGAGTTGCCCACCAGAATGACCCGGGCGATTTTCCGGCGCGTGATGATCGAGGCGGCCTGGAGGATTCGAATGTCACCGGATTCAGGCAATACGATTCGACTGGAAACCGATTGGGCGATTTCAGTAATTCGGTCCAGGGCGCTCATGGCGGAAAATTCGCATCAACGAATGGAAAATACAAGGGATATTCGGCGCTCCGGCACGGACCGCGAACAGTCCGGGACGCATTCAGCCAAACCGGGGGCTTTACCCGGCATATCGTTGCACCGCCCCTTGCCGGATGCCGGACCACCGGGAGATCGGACCGTTGCCTGTGCCACTCCCTCGTTTCACGGATCAGCCGATGGTGTCGTGTTCTGCCGTTTCCCTGCCTTCGGCCATTCCCACGACCTCTCCGGCCCGGGTCCCGGTCGGGGCCCGGAGGCAACCGGGTCCTGGCCTGGAGGCAACTTATACAAAGTCCCGGTATTTCGCCAGGTGGCGTACCGGCTTTGACAACGCATCCCTGCGGAACGGGTCACCAAGTTCCCGGGTACACATGATTTCAATCACCGTGGTTTTCCCGTCATTCATCTGGGCATCAATGGCCCGGGTCAATGCCGGCCCGACCTCCTCCAGTCTGTCTACGGTCACTCCTTCGGTGCCCATGGCTTTTCCGACCTCGGCAAAACTCGGATTGTCCAGTTCATCGGCAACAAACCGGCGATTATAAAAATCCACCTGGTTTTTCTTTTCCGCCCCCCACTGGCGGTTGTGGAATACCACCCCTGTAACCGGAATATTGTGCCGCACTGCGGTCATGATTTCTGACATGCTCATGGACCAGGCACCATCCCCGGAATAGGCCACCGCCGGGCGTTCAGGGGCCGCACATTTCGCCCCGATCATGGTGGGCAGGGCGTAGCCGCAGTTCCCCCAGCTCATGGGCGCCAGAAAACTCCGGGGCCGCTCAAATCGAAGATAGCTGTTGGCAATGGCATTGATGTTGCCGATATCGGTGGAAACCATCACATCCGCAGGCAGTGCGGTTTCCAGTTCCCGCAACACCTGCCGTGGATGAAGCCAGTTGCCCGCCTCTTCCCCCTGTTCCTTGATCATGTCCAGGCTGTAGTCATCTTTTTCGTGAAGCCATCCATCCAGTTCCGCCTCCCAGGCTGCCTTGTCCCCTGCGATTTCCCGGGCGCGGTCATCCCGGGTTGCATCACAGACCAGTTCCCGGCCCTGGATCCGGGTCAGCAAAGCCTTGGCGGAAGCCCCTGCATCCCCACAGATTCCCACCGAGATTTTCTTCACCAGGCCCAGCATTTTGTGATCCGCATCCACCTGGATAATTTTGGCATCCTTGGGCCAGTAATCGATGCCATACTGGGGCAGGGTGCCGAAAGGCCCGAGCCGGGTTCCCAGGGCAAGGACCACGTCCGCTTTTGAAATCAGCGACATGGCCGCCTTGGAACCATGGTAACCCAGGGGACCGCACCACAACGGGTGGCTGGCCGGAAAGGAATCATTGTGCAGATAGCTGTTGACCACCGCCGCACCCAGCCGTTCTGCCAGGGCAACGCATTCTTCCACGGCGTCTCCCATCACCACCCCGCCACCAGAGACAATCACCGGAAATTTTGCCTTTGCCAGCATGTCCGCGGCTTCATTCAGCGTTCTTTCTCCACCAGGGCCCCGGTCAAGCACCATGGGCTGGGGTATTTCTATATCCACATCACCGTAAAAATAATCCCGGGGGATATTCAGCTGGGTAGGACCCAGTTCCGAATGCGCGCGGTCAAAACAGCGGGCCGTGTATTCAGCCATGCGTTTCGGATTGTTTACGTGTCCCTGGTACTTGACGAACTCCTGGAACATGGGGAGCTGGTTGGCTTCCTGGAACCCCCCCAGGCCCTGGCCCATTGTGCCGGTCTCCGGCGTGATCATCACCACCGGGGAATGAGCCCAGAATGCGGCGGCAATGCCGGTGACACAGTTACTGATCCCGGGGCCATTCTGACCGATGACCACCCCGTGACGCCCACTGACCCGGGAGTACCCATCCGCCATGTGGGCAGCCCCCTGTTCGTGTACCACCGGGATGAGCCGGATTCCCGCGGGTGCAAAGATATCCATGGCATCCATGAATGCGGACCCCATGATGCCGAACATTTCCGTTACTCCCTGGGCAGCCATGGTTTCCACGAATGCTTCGGAGGTGGTCATTTTTGTCATCGGATTTTCCCCTGATACTAGATAAATCGAAACGGATGGGGGTTATATGCCCCCAAGAGCAGACACCGCATCGTGATACTCGAAGCCCAGGTCTTCAGCAACTTCGCGGTAGGTGATTTTCCCGGCACACACATTCAATCCGTTTCTGAGGTGCTCATCTTCCATCAGCGCGTCCCGGGCCCCCTTGTTCGCCAGGGCAATGGCAAAAGGCAGGGTTACGTTATTCAGTGCAAAGGTGGAGGTGCGCGGTACGCCTCCGGGCATGTTCGCCACGCAGTAATGGACGACATCGTCCACGATATACGTGGGATCGGCGTGGGTCGTGGCCCGGGAGGTCTCGCAACAACCGCCCTGGTCAATGGCAACATCAACGATGACCGACCCGCGTTTCATGTTTTTGACCATTTCTGCGGTAACCAGCTTGGGAGCTTCCGCTCCTGGAATCAGCACCCCGCCAATCACAAGATCGGCAGCCAACACGTGTTGTTCCAGTGCATCCGCAGTGGAAAATACGGAATTCGTCGTTCTCTGGAACTGTTGCCAGTGGCGTTCGAGTGCATAGGGGTTGTTGTCGAGGACCCACACGTCGGCCCCCATTCCAACCGCGATATGGCAGGCATGGGTACCCACCACTCCTGCGCCAAGCACCACCACTTTGGCCGGGTCAACACCCGGGACTCCGCCAAGCAGCATCCCTTTTCCGCCATGAGGCTGTTCGAGACAATACGCACCGGCCTGGACGGACATCCGTCCCGCCACCTTGGACATGGGAGCCAGCAGGGGGAGTCCGCCGAATGGGCCCGTCACCGTCTCATACGCAATGCAGGTAGCCCCGGAGTCCACCAGGTCTTTGGCCTGTGCCGGGTCCGGGGCCAGGTGGAGGTAGGTGTACAGTATCTGTCCTTCCCGTAACATTGCACGTTCTACCGCCTGGGGTTCCTTGACTTTGATGATCATCTCGGACCGGGCAAAAATTTCCTCGGCAGAATCCACCACCTGTGCCCCCGCAACCTGGTATTCCCCGTCCACCACACCAATGCCGGTGCCGGCATTGGTTTCAATGATGACTTCATGTCCTTGCTTGATCATTTCACGCACACTGGTGGGGGTCAGACCCACCCGGTATTCATGATTTTTTATTTCTTTAGGGACACCGACCAACATGTCAATTCCTCAGAGTATACGGCCCGGGTATACCCCGGCCTATGTAATTCAATGCTGTGTGCATTGGCGCGAAAAAAATAGTGATTCCAGCAAAAAGATTCTAGTACCAAATCGCTTCGAACGACTATGCCAGATTGCATAAGCTGTTGTTATTGCTATACGATTTTTCTATACGATTTTTTTTTGGCGTGCCATTTGTTTAATTTCCGGGCAGACTCTTGTACACTTCGGTTTTTCGCCATCCACTTCAATATCGGTGTTGCCTTCGATGGACCTATTTTCGATACTCCGCAATACACCTCGGATACAACCCCTCATGCAACCCTCCACGGCCATCCCTTTTCAGGTTTTCCGTTTTCGGTTTTCCATTTTCCTGACCCGGAAGCGTATTCCCCCTCCCATTGATTCCGCAACGTGAAAACCCCGGTCCAGCCAGAGAAATGCGACGCAATCGTCAGGCAGTCTGACCAGACCGTCCATATACAGTGGAATGATGGACACCAGGCAGAATTTCATTATATCTGGCTTCGGGACAACTGTCGATGTGTCCTTTGCGGGAACCCGGCAATCGGCAGGCGAAAATCCCGGCTAACGTCATTGAATCTTGACGACTCCCCCTCCAGGATGTCTGTGCACCCGGGAGGCCCGGTGGAAATCCAGTGGCAGGATGGGCATGTCAGCACCTTCGAATTCAACTGGTTGCGTCAACATGCCTATGGCACCAAACACCGAAGGGCCCGGGTTCACCCCGTGCAGCTGTGGGACAAAGACTACATCAGCAATCCCCCGACATTTGCCTTTGATGCCATCCGGACCAGCGACCGGGAATTTCTTGAAATGCTGGA
Source organism: Candidatus Poriferihabitaceae bacterium (assembly GCA_965214055.1). Classification (GTDB taxonomy): domain Bacteria; phylum Pseudomonadota; class Gammaproteobacteria; order Arenicellales; family Poriferihabitantaceae; genus WTGA01. The sequence goes on along the minus strand of OZ243931.1, from coordinate 1,328,737 downwards.
GGTGGTGCGGGACCAGGGTCTGTGCTTTATACAAAACGCCCCGGCGGAACCGAGAACGCTCGAAGCGCTGGCCTCCAGGATCGGGCCATTGCAGGAAAGCAATTTCGGGCGCGTCCAGGACCTGGTCATTGACAGCACCAAAAGAAGCATTGCAAACAGTTATGAAGGACTGAAACCACACACGGATGAACCCTATCGTGCGTCTCCACCCGGTGTGCTGATGTTTCACTGCCTGGAAACGGACCGCGCGGGGGTTGGCGCATCCATTTTTTTGGATGGATTTGAGGCGGCATCCACCCTGCGCGAAGAAGACCCGGAGGGTTTTCAGGCCCTTTGCCGGAATCCCCAGCGGTTTCGCCGGCATTTTGCCGGTGAGGTGGATCTGATTGCAGAATTTCCCCTGATTACGCTGGATGAGTTCGGGAATATTGTGGGAATACGCATCAATGACCGGGTGGCCGCCCCGCTTTGCATTCCACCTGAAAATGTGAATGCCTACTACCGGGGGCTGAAGGGGCTGCTGAAATTATGTGAAGATCCGGATCGCATGATCGAACGGGTTTTGAGCCCGGGAGACATGACCGTGTTTGACAACCACCGTATTTTGCATGGCCGGACCAGGTTGACCCTGACCGGACGACGGTGGCTCCAGTGGGTCCAGGTCGAACGCGGTGACTTTTACAGCCGCATCAGGGTCCTGAGCGATGATCTTGGCGCGCCCCGTGACGACAACCCTTTTCTACGGGGGTCGTATTGATCCGGGATACCCGTTCCAGAAACCTGTCAGGGGAGGCATCATTATGAGAGTGTTACTTGTTAGCGGAAGCAGTCGCGGCATCGGTGCCGAAATATGTCGGCTGGCCGCAACCCGGGGATGGGCCGTTTGTGTCAACTACGCCCGATCGTCATCCGAAGCCCAGGAAGTGGTGAAGACGATCCGGGCCGGAGGCGGGGTGGCCATTGCATGCCAGGCCGACATCGCACGGGAAAGCGAAGTGATTGAAATGTTCCGGCGTATCGACAATGAACTCGGCCCCATTGCCGGTCTGGTCAACAATGCGGGCATCAATGGAGGGGGGGTGCGCGTGGATGATATCGACCCCGGGGAAATAGAAAGACTGTTCAGGGTCAATGTCTTTGGCGCTATGTACTGCGCAAAACATGCGGTCAGGAGGATGGCAAAACGGTATGGAGGCAACGGCGGCCGTATTGTCAACATTTCATCCGCTGCTTCCCGTCATGGCGGTCCGGGCTATACCGACTACGCGGCCTCCAAGGCGGCCCTGGATACCTTTACAGTGGGCCTGGCAAAGGAACAGGCCACAGAAGGAATCCGGGTAAACTGTCTTCGACCCGGGGCCAGCATGACGGAACTCAGTGTTGTCTATGCACAGGACCATCCGGAGTGGCTGGACTGGGTGATGGAACAGGTTCCCCTGGGAAGACCCGGGGAAGTGGGGGAAATCGCCAGTGCCGCCCTGTTTTTGCTGTCGGACCAGGCCTCCTACATCACTGGTGCAGTGCTGGATGCCTCCGGTGGATGGGTCAGTCCCTGATCACCCGGGTACGACCGCCTTGAACGCCCCGTGAAGACGCCATCCAGCAAACCGGTATCCCATGATTCCGGGAGGCCGCACCTCGGCAATGGTCTCTTGTGGCGGTGGCGACCATCCGCGGTTCCAGCTCCCGGGGTCCCCGCATGAATAATCCGGAAAACGAAACCGTTGTCATTGTCGATGGTGCCGACACGGTGGTCGACGCCGCGCCGCGTTCCATGATGCGAACCACCGGGATGCTTCACCGTACGACCTATCTGCTGGTTTTCAGCTCAAGGGGAGAGCTTCTGGTACAGACCAGGACGGCCACCAAGGATATCTTCCCGGGACTGCTGGATTTCGCGGCTGGCGGGGTGGTGCTGGCGGGGGAAACCTATCCGCAATCCGCCGAACGGGAACTCCATGAAGAACTGGGGATCGTCGTGCCGTTGGAATACGCGTTCGAATTGTATTTTGAAGACATTCATTCGCTGCCCCGAAACCGAAACTGGGGCCGGGTGTATACCTGTGTGTGCGATGGCCCGTTTGTCCTCCAGAAAGAAGAGGTGGCTTCGGCAGAATTTGTTGGAATCGAGGCGGCCTTGAAGATTGATCCATCCCGGGTCACCCCGGATACCCGGCAGGTCCTGCTCCAGCACCTGCTGTAACGGTCTGCCTTGCCTCCGTCCAATCCGTGACCTCCGAACAAGCCCAACCCCAATGAACCTGATCAGCCCCCGGCAGATTGCCCGGTTTCACAAAAACGGCTACCTGGTGGTGGAAAATTTCAATGCCCCGCACCTGGTTGAATCGGCGAAGGCACGGTTCAAGCCCCTTTTCCACGGAGAATTTGAAACCGGTGTGCAGCCGGACGAATGGAACTGGCGGGCCGGGACCAGCCCCAAAGACCACACCCGGCAAATCTGTAATGGCTGGAAGTCTGACCGGGCCATCGCGCGGCTGGTGCTGAACCCGAAAGTCGGCCAGGCCTGCGCCCGGCTGATGGGCTGGCCCGGCACCCGGATCAACCAGGACAATGTGATCTGGAAACCACCGGGTGCCCAACCCCTCGGTTTCCACCAGGACGATGCCTACCAGGACTGGATTGATCCACCCTCCCTGGTCAGTTGCTGGATGGCCATGGACGATACCCGTGAAGAAGGCGGCACCATCGAATATGTCCGAAAATCCAATCATTGGCCGGTAGAACCGAAAAAATTCACTTTTCATGCCCCGGAAGAGTATCGGGAGGGATTGCGGTTTTCCATGAACCAGATGGGCATAGCGGACTGTAAAATCGACCGGCTGTGCATCAAGGCCGGAGACGTAGTGTTCCATCACGGCCGGACCTGGCATGGTTCCGGAGTCAATTCGACTCGCAAACCAAGGCGTTCCGTCGTTGCCCACTGCATGTCGTCGGAGACACGGTTTCATCCCGTGAGGACAAGTCCAGTATACAGCCGCTACAGGCAATACGGCAGCACCGCAATGGAGGAAAGTTATTTCCCGGTCATTTACAGCGAAACCGGGTATCGGTCCGGATTTCTCGAAGAGCTTCTGTGTCCTGCCCCCCCTGCACACAGGGAGGAAAAAATCCCTCCCGGCGACGGGCGCGGTGACGATGTCAGCGATTGTCCGATACACCGCGACACGGCGGATTCCGAAACCACCCCCTGAATGTGCCGGTTGGGTTAGAATATCCTCCAAATCTTATTGACTCCAATCAGGTGATGTCCCGGTTCCTCCGCTTTTTGACTGCATTGCACCTCCTGTTGTTCGCTCAAGCCATCCAGTCGGCCCTCCCCCTGGCCACCCCGGATGGAGGGGAGTTGCCCAGCCTGGCCCCCATGCTGCAGGACGTACTGCCGGCGGTGGTCAACATTTCAACCCGCAGCAAGGTCCGGGTCACCACAAACCCTTTGATGCAGGACCCGTTTTTCCGCCGGTTTTTCAATATCCCCCAACAATCCCGTCCCAGCAGCAGTTTGGGCTCAGGGGTTATTGTGGATGCCGCCAACGGATATGTCATTACCAACCACCACGTCATCGACAAAGCCGATGAAATAATCGTCACGACCAAGGACGGACACAAGCTGGATGCCCGACTGGTCGGTTCCGATACGGCCAGCGACGTGGCGATCATCCAGGTGGACGGTGATCATCTTTCTGAGATCGTTCTGGGGGTCTCCGAAGAAATGCGGGTGGGGGATTTCGTTGTGGCCATTGGCAGCCCGTTTGGTTTAAGCCATACGGTCACTTCCGGTATCGTCAGCGCCCTGGGCCGAAGTGGCCTGGGAATAGAAGGATATGAGGATTTTATCCAGACCGACGCGTCCATCAACCCTGGAAATTCCGGCGGTGCGCTGGTCAATCTGCGGGGGGAATTGATCGGCATCAATACTGCCATCCTGTCCCGGGGAGGTGGAAGTGTCGGCATTGGCCTGTCCATTCCCGTTGACATGGTCAAGAGCCTGATGGACCAGCTGCTGGAGCACGGTGAAGTCAAACGGGGCCTGCTGGGGGTACGCATGCAGGACCTCACCCCTCCCCTTGCCAGTGCGATTGGCATCGCCGGAAAAAAGGGTGCCCTGATATCAGCGGTGATCCCGGGCTCGGCTGCAGACGAAGTCGGGCTCAAGGGGGGAGATGTCGTCGTCCTGTTCAACCAGTCTGCGGTGGAAAACAGTGCGGATTTGCGCAATGCCGTGGGACTGGTCCGTCCCGGCATGGAAGCCGAAATGGAGTATTACCGGGACGGGGTCCGGAAATCCGCCACCGTCAGGATCCAGGCGTTCAAGGAAGCAGCCTCCCCGGACCCCAATGTGATCAGCCGGCTGCATGGCGCAAAGTTCAAGAACGTTGCCCCGGATGGAAAAAACAAACAAGGGGTGGTTGTGATTGACATCACTGCGGGCAGCCCGGCGGAGTCAACCGGGCTGAAGGAGAACGACATCATTGTCGGCATCAACCAGCAGGCCGTGAACAACCTGGATGACATGAAGCGGATTACCGCCGGTGCGGTGGGCAGGCTGGCCATCACATTGATCCGAAATGAAAGTACGTTACTATTAGTCATCCAATAAACTTTTTCGAAAAATGAAGACCACTCCCCCAACAGACCATATCATCGCGCCATCCATCCTCTCTGCTGATTTCGCACGTCTTGGCGAAGAGGTGCGAAATGTGCTGGCTGCGGGGGCGGACATGGTGCATTTTGATGTCATGGACAACCATTACGTGCCCAACCTGACCATCGGGCCAATGGTCTGCCGGGCATTGGTTGATCATGGAATCACGGCTCCCATTGATGTGCATCTCATGGTCAAGCCCGTGGATCGAATTATTCCGGACTTTGCCGATGCCGGGGCCAGTTATATCACCTTTCATCCCGAGGCCTCCGAACATGTGGACCGGACCCTGCAGCTGATACGGCAATGCGGCTGCAGGGCGGGCCTGGTATTCAATCCCGCCACTCCCCTGGATAGCCTGGAATACGTCCTGGACAAGCTGGACATGATCCTGTTGATGTCCGTGAATCCGGGGTTCGGGGGGCAGAGCTTTATCCCCGGGACGCTGGACAAGCTCCGCCAGGCGCGGTCCATAATTGACCGCAGTGGCCGGAGTATCCGGCTTGAAGTCGATGGTGGCGTCAATGTGGACAATATTGCAGAAATAGCCGCCGCCGGTGCGGATACCTTTGTCGCCGGCAGTGCTGTTTTTTCCGCTTCAAACCCGGATGACCGCAACCGGTATGACACCGTCATCGGCAAAATGCGGGAACAACTGGCCGCCATATAGTTCTGTACTTTCCCTCTAAAATCAGTACAATCACCGGCTGTATTGGTCATGGGCAGTTCCATCGCCGTTTTTTATTGGAACGGGCAGGGGAATCCATCATGGCCTCCATTCCATTATCCATCGGTACTCTGCACAGGATGATTCCGCTCATCGCAAAAAACACGAAGACACGGCTCACGCAAACCATGCCTTGGCGTGGCTGGCCCCTCTGGACTTGATCCGGGCCCTGCCGGCTCCGTTTTCTATTTTTTATCGCGATGATTCACCATGCTCAACAAACAAGAATTCAATCAATTTTCTGCCGCCGGTTATACCCATATCCCCCTTGTAAGGGAAATTCTGGCGGACCTTGAAACCCCCCTGAGCACCTATCTCAAGCTCGCCCACCAACCCTACAGCTACCTGCTTGAATCCGTGCAGGGCGGGGAAAAATGGGGCCGGTATTCCATCATCGGTCTTCCCTGTAACAAACGCCTTGAAATTCGGGGCAAATCGTTAACGGTCATTGCAAATGGTGTGACCATTGACCAGCGGGACTGTGAGGACCCCCTGGATGAGGTTCGGCAGTTTCGCAACCAATACCGGGTACCGGAAATTTCAACGCTTCCCCGCTTCAGTGGTGGCCTGGTGGGATACTTCGGCTATGACACCATTGGCTATATTGAAAGCCGTCTTGGCGCAAACCCGGTAGCCGACCCGGTCAATGCGCCGGATGTGCTGTTGATGCTCTCCGAGGAACTGGTTGTATTCGATAATCTGGCCGGACGCCTGTACGTCCTCGTGCATGCCAAGTCCCGGGGGGGAAATGCCTGGGAAAAGGGAGTGGCCCGGCTGCAGGCACTCATTGACCAGCTGCACTCCCCTCTTTCCATGCCCCATATCCCGGGCAACCGGAAATTGCTGGATGAGTCAGAACTTGAATCCTCTTTTCCCCAGGAGGCGTTTGAAAGAGCCGTGGAAAAATGCAGGCAGTATATTTATGACGGCGATGCCTTCCAGATCGTCATTTCCCAAAGATTGTCGATCCCCTATTCCGCCCGGCCGCTGGATTTGTACCGATCCCTGCGAACCCTGAACCCTTCGCCCTACATGTATTATTTTCATTTTGGCGGGTTTCATATTGCCGGGGCCTCTCCGGAAATCCTGGTTCGCGTGGAAGATGGAGAGATTACACTGCGTCCCATCGCCGGTACCCGGCCACGGGGCAAAACCCCGGAACAGGATGCAGCACTGGAGGAGGAGCTGCTGGCGGACCCCAAGGAACTCGCCGAACACCTGATGCTCATCGACCTGGGGAGAAACGATGTGGGCCGGGTATCCAAAACCGGCACCGTCCGCGTTACGGACAGGATGACCATCGAGAAATATTCCCATGTCATGCATATCGTTTCCGATATCACCGGGCAGATCAAGGATGACCTGGATGTGATCGATGTGCTCAAGGCAACCTTCCCTGCGGGCACGTTATCCGGTGCTCCCAAATTCCGGGCCATGGAAATCATCGAAGAACTGGAACCGGACAAGAGAGGGATTTATTCCGGTGCCGTGGGATATATCGGCTGGTCCGGCAACATGGATACCGCCATCGCAATCCGGACCGCGGTAATCAAGGACGAGACCGTCTTCATTCAGGTTGGTGCGGGCATCGTTGCCGATTCAGTTCCCAGGACTGAATGGGAAGAAACCATGAGCAAGGGACGCGCCATTTTCAAGGCGGTGGACATGGCCCATGCCGGATTGCACACCCCTCTGGACAAGGAGGACTAACGATGCTGGCAATGATAGATAACTATGATTCCTTTACCTATAATCTGGTGCAGTATTTTGGTGAACTGGGGCAGACGGTCCGGGTCTTTCGCAACGATGAAATCGATATTGCCGCCCTGGAGGCCTTGGACCCTGCGTACCTGGTGGTATCACCGGGTCCGTGTACCCCCAGTGAAGCGGGGATTTCCGTGGCAGCCATTGCCCATTTCAAGAGCCGGCTGCCTATCCTCGGCGTATGCCTGGGTCACCAAAGCATCGGACAGGCCTTTGGCGGAAAGATTATACATGCACAGAAAATAATGCATGGGAAAACATCCCTGATCACCCATGTGGGAACCGGGGTCTTTGACGGAGTCAACAGCCCGTTCCAGGCCACACGCTATCACTCCCTGGTGATCGAAAAACAGTCCATTCCGGGTTGCCTGGAGGTCACGGCCTGGACAGACGATGGTGAAATCATGGCGGTCCGTCACCGGGAATTCGCCATTCACGGGGTACAGTTTCATCCTGAATCCCTGCTGACCGAACACGGACATGCGCTGCTCAGGAATTTCCTTGGAGAAGCTTCGAATGGTGCCGGCTCCGCTTTGCTGCCTTGAACCATCCCCGGGAGCGGGCCAACACGGGGCATCCTCCGTGATGGGGATGGCAGCCCCGGGCAATGCGCCAGGAGGGCCCTTCCCAGGCCAATAGAGATGACTGATATTCTTTCGAACATACTGGCCTCCAAAAGGTCAGAGATTGCCCTTCGTGCACAGCGGCATCCACTGTCCGAGCTGCAGCAAAAATGCGAAAACCTGCCCGGTCCCCGGGGATTTGAGCGCGCAATCCACGAACAGGTTTCCATCGGGTGCCCGGCCATCATCAGCGAAATAAAGAAGGCCTCCCCAAGCAAGGGGGTCATTCGGGAAAATTTCAATCCCTCGGAAATCGCCCGGGACTACGCGGAACATGGTGCGACCTGCCTGTCTGTACTCACGGACGTACCGTATTTCCAGGGCCATGACGACTACCTCGGGGCCGCCAGGGCAGCCTGCAGCCTGCCCGCCGTTCGAAAGGACTTCATCATCGACCCCTACCAGGTCTATGAATCACGGGTGATCGGTGCAGACGCCATCCTGCTTATCGTCGCCGCACTGGACGACCGCCGGATGCAGGACCTCGCCTGCCTTGCCGAGTCCCTGGGCATGGATGTGCTGGTGGAAGTCCACAATCAGGATGAACTGGACCGGGCACTTGCGCTTCCCTGCAGACTGCTTGGAATCAACAACCGGAATCTTCGAACTTTCAAAACCAGCCTGAATACCACCCTTGACCTGCTGGCAGGGATTCCCGACGATCGAATCGTGGTCACCGAAAGCGGCATTCTTCACCCGAAGGATGTTGCCCTGATGCGGTCCCACCATGTCAACGCGTTCCTTGTGGGAGAAGCATTTATGCGTGCGCAGTCCCCCGGGGAAAAACTGCAACAGCTGTTTTCACTTGCCTGAACCCATGAAAATTATTGTCAAACATCAGCCGGGGACCGGCTTTCTGGCCGAAACGGCCAGCGGCCATCCCATCCACATGGACGCTGCCGAAGAGGCCGGCGGCCGGAATCTGGGCGCCCGTCCCATGGAAGTGGTGTTGGCGGGGCTGGGGGGCTGCAGCACCATAGACGTGATGATGATCCTGAAAAAATCCCGGCAGGTGGTGCATGACTGCACAGTGGAAGTCACCGCCAAGCGTGCAGATTCGGTGCCCCCGGTCTTCACTGAAATCCACCTTTCCTACCATGTCCGCGGACGCAACCTTGAACCCGAGAAGGTACACCGGGCGGTTTCCCTTTCCGTGGAAAAATACTGCTCTGTCACACGGATGCTGGAAAAAACCGCAACCATTTCATACGAATACACCATTGGTCCGGAAGGAAACTAGTGGTTTTTAGTCAAAACTGATATAACTTATTCATGGATAGAATACTCAACTGGTTTAAAAGCCATCTTTCCAATCCACAGGTCGTCTTCCTCGCGCTGGCAGTCGTCGGCATCCTGGTCGTTGTCTCGTATGCCGGAAAGATGATGGCACCCGTCATCGCTGCGGTGATTTTCGCCTATCTCCTCGACGGCCTGATTGCCCGGATGATCCAGTGGTCGGTCCCCCGGATGGTGGCCGTCTGGCTGGTCTTTCTGAGTTTCCTGTTCCTTCTGACCGGGATTACTTTCGGATTGTTTCCCATTCTGTATAACCAGCTGACCGGTGTTGTACAGCAAATCCCCAACATACTGGCAAGCGGTCAGGCAACGTTGATGACATTGCCTTCAAACTATCCTGACTTGATTTCCATCGAGCAGGTCGAGGCACTGATTGCCGGCTTGCGTGAAGGGCTGACGGACTATGGACAGAGCCTTGTGACCAATATATTGACGGGTGCAGCCAGCGTGGTTACCCTTCTTATCTACATGATTTTGCTGCCTATTCTCATCTTCTTTTTTCTCAAGGACAAGTATTTGATCACGGGTTGGATCAAGGATTTATTGCCGGAAGACAACCAGCTCACACTCAGCATATGGGGGGAAGTGGATGTTCAGATCGCCAACTACATTCGCGGAAAAATCTGGGAAATTCTCATCGTCTGGAGTGTCACCTTCGTCGTATTCGCCTTTCTGGGCCTGGAATTCGCGATGTTGCTGTCCTTCCTCGTGGGACTGTCCGTTCTGGTACCCTACGTAGGCGCTGCCGTGGTGACCATCCCGGTCATCCTGATCGCCTGGTTCCAGTGGGGATGGGGAAGCGATTTCATTACACTCGTGGTCGCCTATCTTGTCATTCAGGCACTGGACGGCAACCTGCTGGTACCCCTGCTGTTTTCCGAGGTAGTCAACATTCATCCCGTTGCAATCATTGTGGCCGTGCTTTTTTTCGGGGGATTATGGGGGATATGGGGTATCTTCTTTGCCATTCCCCTGGCAACGCTGGTCCATGCAATCATTCTTTCCTGGCCAGCAGATTCCAGGGCAGAAGAAGGCCCGTAGATGGGGTTGGACCCGTCCAGCCGGTGCCGGTGCACGGTTCCGGAGATGGCGCCCTTGCCCTGCCCGTAAAGTAGCCCTGAGTCATTGAGCAGAAAACATCTCTCGCAAAAGCGACACCACAACCGGTATCGCAAAAAGCCCGGCGGGGGGCCTGCCGGCAATTTCATTTTCTTTCTCTCAACCCGAATGCTGGGAGGCCTGTTTTTTGTAGCCCTGATCTTTCTGCTCTACCTTGACCTGGAGATCAGGCAACGGCTCGACCGCAATCTTCAGTCCCAGCCCGCGCATGTCTATTCCAGTCCGCTTCACATTTTTCCCGGAAAGGAACTCAGCCTGAACAGGCTTTCGAAAAACCTTCGGGAGCGGGGCTACAAACAGGTCAACAATATTGCCGAACCCCGCACCTTCGCGGTGGGGGACCGAGCCCTGGATGTATTTACCACCCGTTTTCAGCATGGTTCCGGGGAACAGCCGTCCCAGGCAGTCAGGGTGTTTTTCCAGGGAAACACCATTGCCCGGATCATTGACCACGGCTCCTCCTCCGATGTCCGTCAAATTTTTGTTGAGCCGATGCTTATTGGCAGCCTGCAGCTGGGCTCCTACAAGGACCGGATTTCTCTCAAGCTCCACGAAATGCCGGAACCGATGATCAAGGCCCTGCTTGCCATGGAAGACCGGCACTTTGAGTCCCATTACGGATTCGACCCCTCGGCAATCCTTCGGGCAATGTGGTCCAATTTACGCGAAGGCAGGACTGTTCAGGGTGGCAGCACATTAACCCAGCAACTGGTCAAGAACCTTTTTCTAACACCACAAAGAACGGTCACACGCAAGGTGACCGAAGCCCTGATGGCCATACTGCTGGAACTTCGCTTCAGCAAGGCAGAAATTCTTGAACTGTATATCAACGAAATTTTCCTGGGACAATCGGGCAATCGCGCCGTGCATGGTTTCGGGCTGGCGAGCGAGTTTTATTTCGGCCGTCCCCTCAACCAGTTAAAGCTCCATGAAACAGCCCTTCTGGTGGGCATCATCCCTGCGCCCTCCTACTACAATCCGAGACGCCACCCCAAGCGGGCGATGATGAGAAGAAACCTGGTGTTGAATACCCTCGCCCGCCTGGGCGGCATTCCCTCTTACACGGCTTCGAGCCTGTCTGACCTGCCCCTTGGCATCGCGGAATACAGGTCCCGGGACACCAGTGCGTATCCGGCCTATCTGGACTATCTGCACCGACAGCTCCGCCGGTTTTACCCGGAGGAAATACTGCGCACCCGGGGCCTGAAACTCTACACGTCCCTGGACGTGGAAATCCAGCAACACACACAGAAAATGCTGACGGATACCCTGTTACAACTGGAAAAGCAAAAAAAGATGGGTTCGGGAACGCTCCAGGGGGCTGCCATCGTGGTCGACCCCCGGCAGGGAAACATTCTTGGGATGGTTGGCGATCGGATACCGGGTTTCTCCGGATACAACCGGGCCATTGATGCAGAGCGCCCCATCGGCTCGCTGGTCAAGCCCGCTGTTTATCTCACTGCCCTGGAGCAACACCGGAAGTATTCCCTGGTCAGCATGCTTGAGGACAGCCCGCTCACGCTGCGTTCTGACAGGGGGAAACCCTGGTCGCCACAAAACCATGACAAGGAATTTCTGGGTCCGCTGCCGATGTACCAGGGACTGGTTCACTCCCGGAATCTTCCAACGGTACGACTGGGCATGGAAATCGGGGTTGAGCAGGTGATTGATACCCTGCGCCGTCTTGGAATCAACCGGGAAATCGACAACTATCCTTCTACCCTGCTTGGCGCCAGTCAACACACCCTCCTGGAAATTGCCCAGATGTATCAAACCATCGCAAACAACGGGGTGCGAATACCCCTGCGGCCGGTCCTTTCCATCCAGAATCAGCGCAGCGAGACGGTGGCAAAATTTACACCCTCCGGAGACCGCGTTTTCGACCCGGACAGCATGTATCTGATCAACCATGCATTAAAACTGGTGGTGCAACAGGGCACTGCGGCGGGACTGGGCAGAAGCTTTGGTCCCGACCGGGTTCTCGCGGGGAAAACCGGCACGACGGATAATTTTCGGGACAGCTGGTTTGCCGGATATGGCAACAACCTGCTGGGGGTCGTCTGGGTGGGCCGGGACGGCAATCAGCCGGTCCAGCTGTCCGGTTCCAGTGGCGCCATGCGTATTTGGGAAAAAATCATGATGGACCTGGACATCCGGTCCACCGACTCCCCGAAACCGGACGATATCGTGTTTGTGGACATCGACCCCAACAACGGAATGGTCGCCAATTCCCGGTGCCCTGACCGCCTGTCCCTGCCCTTCGTCCGCGGGTCCGAACCCGAATCCTTTTCACCGTGCTCCGGACTGACCACAGAATCAAACTCCTGGTTCAACCTGAAATGAAAAAACCGGGCCGCAATGGTCCGATGCAAATGAACCGGAGTTGAACCTACGGCTGACGGGGTCAGTTCGCACCCGGCAAGACCGGTTGGCGCCGCTCATGCAGTGTGGCCGCAATCAGGGCACCGACAAACAGGACCAGCCAACACAGGTATATCCAGAGAAAAAAAATGGGAACCGCGGCCAGCGCTCCATAGATACGCTGGTAAGAACCAAAATTGAGGATGTAGAACCCAAATCCAAACTTTGAAATTTCAAACAGGATGGTGGCAGCCAACGCGCCCACGAAAGAGTCCCCCAGCCTTACTTCCGCATTGGGAATCGCCTGGTAGCACAGTATGAACGCCATCAATTCACACAGGATTGGAAGGTATTTCCAGGCAACCTGGGTCACCCCTGCAATCAGCGTCTGCTCGGACAATGCCTGGGATGACAACACAGCGGATGTCATGGACAGGCTGACCACAATCAACAGGGGACCAAGAGTCAGTACAGCCCAATAGGTCACCAGTCTTTGCAGCCATTGCCTTCCCCTGGGGACTTTCCAGATTTTATTGAACGCGTCTTCAATGGTGGACAACAGCATCAGGCTGCTGACAAACAGGAATCCCAGGCCCACTGCCGTCAGGTTGCCTGCCTTGGCTGAAAATTCCCGCAAATACCCCTGTACGGTTTCCCCTGCGGCCGGGATAAAATTCTCAAACAGGAAGTGGTCGATCCCCGTGACCAGTTTGTCCGACACCGGAAACAGCGAAAGCGCCAGCACAATGACCGTAACCAGGGGAACCAGCGCCAACAGGGAGGTAAACGCAAGGGCCGCCGCCACACTAAAACATCTTTCATGGTGGAATCGTCTGCCAAAATCAACCATGAACGCCTTGAAATTTTCGGATTTCTCCTGCCACTTCTCCATAAATCTACTTGCCTATTTCCCTGAAAGGGATTTATATTCAGCTGTGCAGGGGGAGTATAGCATTTCAAGTTTCAAGCAAGTCCATGACCACCATCTACCACAATCCGCGTTGCTCGAAGTCCAGGGCAACGATGCAGTTGTTGCGCAACCGGGGAATCGAACCCGAGGTTGTCCATTACCTGGAGAACCCTCCCCATGCGGGGGCCCTGAAAGAACTGACCGGGCAACTCGGTTGCTCCATTCACGATATCATCCGTACCGGGGAAGATCTTTACGTGGAACTCAATCTCGCCAACCGGAATCTGTCCGAAAACGATTTGATCCAGGTGGTGGTGGACAACCCCCGGCTTCTCGAGCGACCCATTGTCGTCCACAATGGCCGTGCGGCTGTGGGACGACCTCCGGAAAATATACTCTCCATTTTATAAGAATCATCCTGAGGATACGCCCATGAAAACCGTGGATTTTGTTCACATGTCAGAAGGAACCGCGAGGGAATATGAATTTCTTTTCGGCCTTGAAAAGGAATATGTCAAGTCTCTTCCAGATCGTTTGATGAAAACACTGGAAGGGCTTCAAAATACATTGCCGGGTTATAAGGTGAGCCGGCTCGAGCATTCGCTTCAGTCCGCGACTCACGCATACAATGCGGGAGAGCCAGAAGAGATGGTGGTCGCTGCCCTGCTTCATGATATCGGCGATGAACTTGCCCCGGTGTCACACAGTGAAATGGCTGCCTCCATTCTACGTCCGTATGTATCGGATCATATTTATCAGATCATCAAACACCACGGCCTGTTTCAGACGTATTACTACCATCACTATTTTGGCAAGGACCGGTATGCACGGGACCAGTTCAAGGATACCTCCTGGTACCAGGACTGTGTGAACTTTTGCGAAAATTACGATCAGAACTGCTTCGACCCGGATTTTGAATCAAAGCCTCTGGAGTTTTTTCGTCCCATGGTAGAACGCGTATTCTCTACACCAAAAATGCATTTTGTATAGCGGTAGCGACCGGGTGGGCCGGTCCCGGGGTCCGACCGGGACACCGCCGCTTTGGCCCATCCCCTGATCCGTTTCAGTGTCTCCGTATCGACGGAGACAGTGGCGGATTGCCCGGGTGGATTGCTTGGAACGGAGGATTCCGGCACAGGCCCCTGAATCGGCTGAACTGGATTGAAAATCCCCGCCAAAACCACTGGGCCACGCCGGGATTACTACTGGGATAACCCGCCCCTCCTTGCTTGCGCAGCATGATATCGGTGTCATCAATGCCCGTCCCATCCAGCAGCTGCCTGACGCTTTGACAGTCAGCCATCCCGGGCCATCAGTCGAGAGCCAATCAGTCCCAGCAGGAAAAAGATCAAGGCATTGACAACTATACTTGGACCAGGAGGCGTGTCGAATTCAAGTGAAGTCATGAGTCCCCCGACCACGGCCAGTACACCGACTATGGATGCCCCCACAGCCATCTGCTCAGGTGTCCGGGAAAGCTGTCGAGCCGCAGCGGCGGGAATAATCAGCAATGAGACGGTCAGAATGATGCCAACGATCTTCATTGCGAACGCAACAATGGCTGCAATCAGAATCACCAGGAGATATCGCATCTGTACCGGCTGCATGTTTTCCGCCGCTGCAATCTCTTCGCTGACCGTAAGGCTGATGAGTGGCTTCCACTTCCACAACAGCACGGCCAGCACGAGGGAACCTCCCGCGTAGATGATAATGATCTCGGTGCTGGTGACTGCAAGGATGTTTCCAAAAAGAAAATGCAGAATATCCACGCGAACCCAGTACATCAGTGAAACAAGAACCAGCCCAACCGCCAAAGTCGAATGTGACAGGATTCCAAGAGCCGTGTCCCCTGACAACCTGGATTGATCACTGACCCGTCCGAGTATGAGCGCGATCAAAAGACAGACACCGAATACTCCAATGAGCATGTTGATTTCGAACGCAAGGGCAAGTGCCACACCAAGAAGCGCTGAGTGTGCCATCGCATCTCCGAAATATGCAAGCCGCTGCCATACAACGAAACACCCCAACGGTCCTGCAACGATGGCAAAACCAATTCCGGCGATCATTGCGCGACTGAGAAAATCGTCGAAAATAACAATCACCACCTGGGTCTGTTGAAGCGGCAATCAGGCCTTCGTCTGCCGGGGACCATTGTCAGATAACCGTGTCCCCATCGAGTCGATGCTGGTGGTTGTGGTGATGTTGGTAGAGCGCATGGGATTGTGCAACGTCCTCACCGAACAACTGTACGAATTCCTTGTTGTGGGTGATGTGGCCCGGCGTCCCGACGCAACAGACATGCCTGTTCAGGCACACCACCGTATCGGCTCTTGCCATGACAATGTGCAGGTTGTGGCAGACCAGGAGTATTCCGCAATTCAGGCGGTCACGAATTTCGACAATCTGGTTGTACAACTCGGCCTCCCCCGGCAAATCCAGGCCCTGGGAAGGTTCGTCGAGAATCAGAAGATTGGGGTTCTTGAGCAGGGCGCGGGCAAAAAGTACGCGCTGAAACTCCCCCCCGGACAACTTCTGAACGGGAGATTCAGCCAAATTCAGCACACCCAGTTCAGACAGTTTTTCGTCGATTCTTCCATCGTTTTCCATTCCAGTCAGCTTCATCAGGCGCCGAACGGTCATCGGCAAGGTAGAATCGATATGGATTCGCTGTGGCACATACCCGACACAAATATCTCCTGCCCTTTCCACCGTTCCAACATCCGGAGACAAAAAACCGGCGAGCACTTTGATGGCAGTGGTTTTTCCCCCTCCATTGGGTCCGATCATGGATACAATCTCACCAGCTCGAATGGTGAGATCAACATCGTGGAGCAGCCAGCGATTGCCCCGTCGAACTCCCACTGACTGCATGCTGGCAAGTACCATACTCATCAACCGGACCTGTTCAGACTTTTGTGCAGCATTTGACCGGATTGCAGCCAGGTATTCGCCGGGTATTTATATGGCTGGACTCAGACAGTCCTGCAAAGAATCGACCAGACTCCGCATAATTTGAAAATAGGCGTCCGGCCCCGCATCGATATCCGAACCAAGCGGATCAAGCACACCGAACCGGATATTCGTTCCTTCGGCGATTGTTTGCAGAATCTTTGCGTCGAATTGTGGCTCGCTGAACACGCAAACTGCTCCGACACCCAGGATCGTTTCGCGTAACTCCCTGATTTTTTTCACCCCCGGAGTACGTTCCGGATTGACGGTCACCAATCCAACATTATTCAGATTCAATTTTCTTTCCAGATATTGGTAAGCGTCATGAAAGACGATATAAGGGAAACGGGCAATCGGTTCAGCATGTTCCTGCAGTTCAGATTCCAGGGCATCGAGCCGTTGCAGAAGATTGTCCAGGTTCATTTCAAATTCATTTTGATACTCGGGAAAGGCATTCTGAAGAGCCCTGGCAATTTCCCGTGCCATCACTTTTGCATTCCCGATGTCCAGCCAAATATGCATATCCTGCATCCCATGATCGTGGTCGTGCCCGTGCTCATCTTCATCATCGCGATCTTCTTCCTCTTTGCTTTCTTCGTCGTGATGCTCGTCCTCGCCCTCGTCATCGTGCCCGTGCTCATCCTCATCATCGTGCCCGCGATCTTCTTCCTCTTTGCTTTCTTCGTCGTGATCCTCATCCTCGCCCTCGTCATCGTGCCCGTGCTCATCCTCATCATCGTGATCTTCTTCCTCTTTGCTTTCTTCGCCATGTGCGCCCGGAGTTTCACGGTTTGGAAGCAGCGTTAATTCATTTGCCGTGCTCAATTCGACTATTTTCCTGCCTTGGGCCAGGTTCGAAATCGAAGCCGCTAAAGAGGACTCAAGATTGGGGCCGATCCATAACAGGACATGGGCATTTTCGATCATCCTTGCATCCGATGGTTTCAACTGATAGCCATGCACCGAATCTGTCCCCTTTATCAGAAGAGCAGGAGACCCGACGCCGGCCATCACTGCACTGGCCAAGCCATGTACCGGCTTGATGCTCGCAACCACACGAATGTCCGAGCCAATTACCGGTCCATTACACGCAAAAACCGCCAACATTGCGCACACCCACAGATTACAATTTTTCATCTTCATCGCTCCAAAAGTGTATGTTCAAGGATTTTAAGCATGCGCCATTCCTGGGCGCAGTGGCACGAAGGCTTGCCGCATTTGCCGGAAGTACGCAGACAGACCGCCCGGCCGGAACTCTGTGATGTCCGCGAATTGTTTGAGCAGTGAATTTCGTTCGGATTCGAGTTGTTCGATGGTAGGCATGGTACTGGGCTGGGTACGATTGAAATATGTACGTATTGTACACGTACAGAAACAATCCGTAAAGGGTGTGCGTCAAATTTTTCAAAATCTACGAATTTATCGCCCTATCGTATCAAAAATCATCAAACCGGTTGCTGATTACGCACGATCGAAGCGCCGCAATTTTGTTTGCTCCCGCCTTGCTCCAATGCATTCCGCTGCGCTTCAAGCGAGCGCCTATGACATCTTACACCCTGCTTCGACCGCCGCACTGGATACGCAAAGCTTTCCCTGGCCGCGCTTTGACCGATCATGCGAACCACCCCGGGGGACACGCCGCTTGAATCCAGGCCCATGGCCTGGTCTTTAGGATAAAAACCGTGGCCACACTGCTTGCAATGGTAATACGCCCGTTCATATTCAATGTTCCCGACCACGGTGGCCAGTTGCCTGCTGCCGACACCCCGATAGTGGGCCATGCAACCGCACGGACAGGGGAGAAGGTCTTCGGTATGGTCCGAGGTGTCTTTATTCAGGAATACTTCCAGCACCGAAGCGGAAAAATCCATGGCCTCGGCCTTGATGGTGGTTTCAATCGCTTCGAAATCCACGCGCTTTGAAAAATCCTGTGCACCGAGCAACCATCTCCCTTTGGGCCTCATCCTCGAAGGTTCATTTAAGAGGGTTTGGTGCGGAGGTTTTTTTTACCCCGCCCCGCCTTCAGACGCAGGTCACACAACGATTCGTTCACTTCGATTAACTCTCGGACCAAATCCTTGAAACGATGATAGTGCTCGATCTGCTCCCGGGTGGCTTCCAGGGCATGGGCGGGAATACCGCGAGAGACCGACTTGGCGTTGACTTTGCGGGACAGTTGCCATCCCGGATGGCCGCTGGCATCTTCCTGTGCACAGTGGCACGAAGACTTGCCGCATTTGCGGAAGTACGGAGACAGACTGCCCGGTCGGAACTCCTTGGTATCCGCGACTTGTTTGAGCAATGAATCTCGCTTGGATTCAAGTTGTTCGATGGTAGGCACGGTAATCGTCTGGGTACGATTGAAATATATGCGTATTATACACGTACAGAAACAATCAATAAAACACTACACTCGCATGCCTGCTATACAATTCCAAAATTAAAAAAATATGACGCACACCCTCTGGGCAGGACTATCCCACGCTAAAGAGTCGTTAGCGCTTTTTGGCATGGTGGATTGATTCTACATGAGGTAACAAAGGGCAGCATGCTGGATTCCCCTTGATAGAAGAGTAGGCGGAGTCTGGATGTGGAGGGGTATGGGCGTTGTCTGCCTGATTTCAGGGTCTTGACAACGGCAGTGCGCCAGCAGGGTGCCGACTGGTTATGGTCGGTGGTCAACCAGTGCTGTGATTCAGTCGATGGGGTCTGGAGAGGGTTCGCAGACCGCCCGGATCGCGTCCCTGGGTCGGAGTTGGAACCGTCGCAGGGTTTCGGCGAGGCTTTTTTCCCCCTCGAATTGGTTTGTGAATACCACGGCCAGGGCGATGGAGTTGAGACTGGCACGGTTCAGGGGGCCGTTTCCGGTTCGGGTCATGCAAGCGTCCTCGCCAAAGGTGGTATCGCGCTGTCGGTGATGACTTTCCACGCTCCAGTGTCCTCGATTGAGTGCCAGCAGGTCGGCGGGAGAAGCCTCGGAGGCACTGAGGGAAGTGATGAGGTAAGCGGTCTCGTTGCTCGGTGTCTGGCCCTCCGGTTTGAGGGTCTCCCGGGAGCGCTGGACCCGGGCAATCTGGCGCACTCCCGGGTAATTGATGGCTTTGGGCAGCGGGGTCATGACATCAATGGTACGCTGTTCGAGTCGGCCGTGGGCCTTGGTCGGTTCCTCGGCATAGTGCCCATCCCGTACCTGTTTCCAGTCGATGAGATCAAGGTGTTTGAAGGTTTCGGGTGCATTGCCCTTGACGGCCATGACATAGTCCGCGTCCCCGCTGAGGATCCGCCGTGCAGTGTTGCGCACCGTGTGCAGAGCATCCAGGGTGATGATCTTGTCCTGAATGTCAATGCGTTCCAACAGATCATGCAGGGCAGCCAACTCGCCACCTTGGTCGGCAAAGCCGAGCATGGCGACCGGTGCCCCGGAGGTGTGGTCCACCAGGGTCACGGTCTCGTGGTGGCCGTCGCCGTTGCGATTGGCGCCACGGATTCGCTTGCCATCTCCGGCCAGGGCCCGGGCCAATGGAATACGGGTCTGTGCATAGCGGTGCAGCACCGCCTCCAGGGCCTCGGGGTCCACGGATTGCACCACCCGGTGGAGGGTGGATTTGGCCACGGGTTCGTACAGGCCGGTCTTCGGGTTCTTCCAGGCCCCGACGGCCTCGAGTTCGTCCTGGGACAGTGCCTTGGCGAACTGTGCCGCTGCGAGGCATCCCTTCATGTTGGCCATGGTGGCAAGCAGATGTATGGTGAGCACACAGGCCACCGTGTGCTTGCGCCCCTGTGCTCGGCGATAGTCCGGGATTGCGGCCAGTTCCGCATACAGGGAACGCATCAGTTCCGGGTCCCGGCTCACCTGGTCCGGGCCGGACAGCGGCTTCACCGCCAGGGGAAGGGGTTCCGGGTTTGCAAGCAGCTTTTGGGCATCCCGGCGCAGGGTGCGGACCCATATCTGCTTGGGTTTGTTGTGGGGGTCGGTGTAGCGGCCATTGGAGCGGGCATATCCCTTGGTCTCACCCAACATCTGCCAGCCCGATGCCTGGTACATCGTTCCGGCAAACTGTTCGGGGTCACAGAAGGTCTCGGCGATAAGCACACCGTGACCGTAAATCTTCTGCCAGTCTGCCGCGAGCCGACGGGTCATCGTCGACAGGAAAAAGGAAGCCAGATTCCAAAAGACCCCGGGGTTGGCCAATACCAGAAAGCGGGTGTTGTTGGCAATCAGGTCCAACCGACGAAATTGATCGATCTGCTTCCAGCCAATCCAGCGATCCCGTGGCTTACACTTGAAGGCACCGCCCTGCCAGCCGGACAGGGCCAGCCACTGCCCCCGCCAGGTGACCACATAACGCAGACCCTGGCCCGCAAAACGATGAAATCTCAGGTAATGATGCTTGTTCATCACCGCGTCCCACCGTAGACGCTCCATGGGGGTGATCAGGCGAACCTCTACTTCCTCCAGACGAAAATCAGCGGGCTTCTCCAGGAAAATATCTTCGTCGCAGTCGTGGGATTGAGGTGCCATGAACATCCTTGTAGCATACTCACAATGGGAAAGCCAGTACTATCTTCCACCACAGGGCAGAAAATACCCACCGAAAGACAAATCCAGGAAAAATCAAACAAAATTAGCGTGGGATCGTCCTGCCCTCTGGGTTCTGGCTCTGGGTTCTGGACCCTGTATAATAGGGTTCTATTTGATTTGGACTTGACCATTCAAAAACATGCTCTGGTGGAGACTTCACAGTGGATAAGCCGCCTCTTGGTGGAACTCTCAGTTTCTTCGATTTTCTTTGGTCGGCTTCTCTATTATTGGCACCCATGTTGTTGCTGGGGCTTTTCCTGTCCGGCCTGATTCACGTCTTCATTTCACGCCAGGCTATTCTCAGGTGGTGCAAGGATGACAGTCTGAAATCCGTCAGCACGAGTGCAGCCATCGGAGTACCGGTTCCCCTTTGCAGCTGTTCAGTGGTGCCGGTAGTCGCTGAAATGCGCAGAAAAGGGGCTTCACGTTCTTCGTGCATGTCGTTCCTGATCACCGCGCCGGAAACCGGTGCAGATTCAATCCTGGTAACGAATGCCTTTTTTGGATGGATCGTTGCCATCGTCCGCCCGATCATCAGTTTCATCACGGCAGTCGTCGCGGGAATTTTCTGCATCGGACTGATACGCGATGATCGCGATGAAGCAAAGCCAAGCAACCACGATCACCGCCATGACCATACTCACGATCACCACCATGATCACCACCATGACCATGGTCACCAGTCCCTGCTTTCAGAAAGCGACGATTGCTATATCAGTCCTGCCCAGTTCAAGGAATTGTCGGCCAACTGGTTCAAAAGTGTTTTGCTCGCCATCAGCGCGCTCAGGTTCGTATCCTGGGTCAAACCCGGTTTCTACCAGGAAGGTGCTCCTACCCACCAGGCACTCCCCGGGCAAGAGGACACTCCTAACACAGCAACCGGTCTGACATTCACAAAAGTCGTCAAACACATTTTTCGATATGGATTCGTTGAGATTGCCGATGATATCCTCTTCGCCCTGCTGGTAGGTCTCGCATTGGGAGGCCTGCTCTTTCTGGCGATTCCCACCGACTTAATGTCCAACGAATACGCACAATGGCTGGCGTATCCGGTGATGGTACTGTTCGCCGTCCCGCTGTACATCTGTGCATCTGCGAGCACTCCCATTGCTGCTGCACTGGTTGCCAAAGGGTTCAGCCCGGGTGCCGCCCTGGTTTTTCTTATGACCGGCCCCGCTACCAATACCGGAACGATTGCCATCATCGTCAGCCAATTTGGTGCAAAATTCGCCTCCATTTATGTCGGAATTGTCATTGCAGTCACCGTTCTCTTTGGCATAGCCATTGACATGCTGCTTCTCGCCACAGGCCTGTCTATCTCGGTAAACCTCGAAGCTTCGGACCAACCGGTCATCCAACTCCTGCAGTGGGGAAGCGCCCTGGCCCTGGCCGCCTTGATTGTCTGGCGCTTCCGCGCTGGAGCCTTGAAAAGCGGTTACGACGATCTGTTGCTCAATCTGAAACCGGTATTCCGTGCCACAAAACGTGCATGGTCACACATGATGTGTAACCGCAAGCGGACTGCCGCGCTACTGGCCACTGTGGTCTTTGCGGTCTACCTTGGAACCGGATTCACGAAAGTCGCCCCCGGATATGTCGGGTATGGACTCCTGTTTGGTGAAGTTTATAAGAAGGACCTGCCACCGGGACTGCACTACCTTGGACCCTGGCCCTTTGTACAGGCGGACAAGTGGTCCATCAAGGAAGTGAAAACCGCAAAGGTTTCCGCCTCGTATGAATTCATTACCGGTGACCTCAGCCTGGCAGCACTCTCCATGACCATGCAGTACCGCGTCAAGGACCCCTATGCCTATTATTACACCATTGATGGCCCGCGAGAGGTTATTGAAAATATTGTCAGAAACAACCTGCGTACTTTTGTGTCGGCCCGGAGTCTTGATCAGCTGCTCAATATTCACCGGGAAAACCTGGAACAGCACATCAAGGACCTGTTTGTTGTCGAGCCGGACCATGACGCCTATACGGTGGTGAACAGCATTGATCTGGTGAAGGTCAATCTCCTGGGGATCAATCCCATTGAGGAAACCATCAATGCATTTCGGGAAGTATCCAGTGCCCAGGAAGACCAGGAACGAATCATCGTCAATGCCCAGCGATTTTTTGCCATGTTAACTCCCCAGGCACATGGCAATGCCCAGTATGAGCTGGAATCAGCGAAAGGCGGGGCCTATCGAAAAGTAACCGTTTCAGCCGCGGAAGCCGATGCGATCTCGGATGTGTCCGTTGCGGTTCAAAGTGCCCCCGATGTGCTGCGTTACATGCTGTGGCGGGAAAAGCTGGAAACGGCCTTGGCGACAAATCCCAAAATCATCATGCCCAACCAGCAAAGTCTCAATAAAGTTGCGCTTTGGAAGCAGAACCTTTTGCCTGCAGCCACGAATACACGGAGTGAAAAATAATGTCCTTTTCCAGAAAACTGACTCTGACCGCAGCGATTGCGATCGTTCTTGGGACAATAGCCTACGGCAGCGTCTACACCATTCATGAGACGCAACAAGGCGTCCTTACGCACTTCGGGAAAATATCCGGACCGATAAAACAACCTGGGCTTCACTTCAAATGGCCACCACCGATCTCAAAAATCTACAAAATTGACCGGCGCCTCCATACCTACACCAGCCCTCCTCATGAACTCATTACGGATGACCAGAAGAATATCCTCGTCAAAGGCTACCTTCTCTGGAGGATTGAAGATCCCGTATTGTTTGTTGAGGCAATACGAACCAATGAGAACGCGGTGGAAAGATTGCAGGGTCTTTATCTTTCAAGTATTGGCGTCGTGATCAGCAACCGGTCCAGGGATGCCTTTATTGGCTTGGGGCTGGAGCATGAAGACTCGTCCGCGTTGTTCCATGAAATTCTTGCCAGAGTCGCGCCGGTCGCCAAGGCAAATTATGGGATCGAGGTGCTCAAGGCCGGCCTGGTGGAATACACGCTGCCGCTGGAAAACCGGCCAAGTGTTATCCAGCGCATGATCTCGGAACGTGCACGCATTGCCGCACGTTATCGAAGTGAAGGAGAGGAAATGGCAATCCGCATCGAAGCAAGGGCCATCCACGAGCATGAGAAACTGTTGGCGGATGCCCACGCTAAAGCGACAAGGATTCTGGGCAAGGCCGAAGCCGAGGCCATCGCTTTGCTGGGAAAGGCCTATCAAAAAGACCCGGATTTCTACAAATTCATTCGCGCCCTTGACAGCTACGACCTGATCATCGACAAGAACACCACGCTGATGTTGCCGGCTGACAGCGAGTTGTTCAAGTACCTTGACAGCCAGGAATTACCCAAGTGAAACAGGGGGTAAGCGGATGAGCGAAAATCAGCCCTTGCCGAGAAGTACCCAGGCCATCTACAGCTCCTTTGACTTCTTTGAAAAGCATGGCATGACACGGATCCTGCCGATCACCGTCATGCTGATCATCTTCGGGATCCTTGCAAGCGGCATCTATATCGTCAAGAAGGAGGAGGAAGGGGTCCTGACCCGCTTTGGCCGGGTTGTCCAAACGGAAATCGGGCCAGGCATCCATTACCACATTCCATTCATTGATCAGGCGCACATTCGCAAGATCAGACGAATCAACCGCATGCAGATTGTCAGCAATGACGCTGGCAAGGTCAATTTCACGATCCTGTCCGGCGATACCAACATGCTGGAAATAGATGTTGCCCTGCAATACAAAATCAACCATCTCAAGAACCATTTGTTCGCAGCATCTGATCCGATCAGTCTGATCACCATGATCACGAGAGAAGAACTGGTGGGGGTCATCGGGTTGAACTTCATCGACCTGATTTTCACTTCCAACCGCAACATCATTGAGCGGCATCTCTTCAATGAAGTCGTCCGGCAGATCGAGCCTTTCCATATCGGTGTGGAAATCATCGCATTGAAGATCGTTGATGTTCGACCCATCGAAGAAACCCTGGATGCATTTCGTGACGTCAGCGATGCCATTGCGGAACGCACACAACGGATCAATGATGCCCACCGCGCCAAGGAAAGGTCCATTTCCCACTCCAAGGGACAGGCAGAAGCACTGGTCCTGAGTGCTCAAGCCAAAGCGGAAGGGCGTTTGCTGCAAGCCAAAAGCAATGCAGACATGTTCATCGCATTGCTGGAGGAATATTGGAAACAACCGGCTCAGGTTGCGATTACACGCTATTGGCAGCGAATGCGCACCATTCTCAGCGAGGCCAACCTGGCTGCGGTCAATCCAGGGAACGAATCGACCATCGACATCAACATGATCGACAGTCCAGCCGGATTTTCCCCTGCACGGGTACTGCGGGGTGCCCCGCCCGCTGCCACGGCCGACGAAGCACTTGATCGGCCGCTGCTTTCCACCATGTTAACCGAACCCCTGCACACACTCGAAAAGACTGGTCAGGACAAACATCTTCTGGAAGGGCAATTTCATAAACCCGGCGTCGAACGTGACCACGTCAACCTGGCCACTCCACGTTCGCTTATTTTCGATACGCCGTCGGTATTGTCCCATGATCACCTGACCCGCCAAAGCAACATTGCCAAACAGCAGGACAACGAAAAGCCAATGGTGGAAGTGCTTGCATCCGGCGGTGCGGAACACGGCACCACTTCGCCGCCGGCAAGTGTTGAAACCACCGAAGAAACCAATGCAACCGCAGAAGATCAGCACGATGCATCGAAGGAATAATGTGTCGCGATGCGCGAAGCATCTGCTGGCAATCTGTCTCGTCCTGTTCTGGGCCCCGGCATCCAAGGCTGAGACGGGAGTCACTGCCGATGAGATCGTATTCGGACAGAGTGCCTGCTTTTCGGGCCCGAGCAAAAATCTCGGCGTGTATTACCGGGCCGGGATCCTGGCAGCGTTCGAGGAACAAAACAATCAGGGAGGCATCCAGGGCAGATTGCTGAAGCTGTCCTCCGTCGATGACGCTTACGAGCCCGAACTGGCGGCGGAAAATGCAGCGAAATTTGTGGCGGATGACAATGTTCTTGCGGTAATTGGCGGTGTGGGAACTCCTACGGCAAAACGCATTGCACCCGTTCTAAAAACAGCCGGCATCCCGTTTGTAGGTCCCTTTACAGGTGCTGATTTTCTACGCGATGCCGAGAAATTCCCCAATGTCATTAATTTACGTGCCGGGTATCTTGATGAAACCCGCAGGCTGGTGGACCACATCAGCAATGACCTTGGCCTGAATCGACTGGGAATCATTTATCAGGATGATGCATTTGGACGGTCTGTGCTGAGAAACTACAAGAATGTGCTGGAAGAACTGGATATCCCGATTCTGGCCAAAGCTTCCTTTTCCCGTAACACACATGCTGTCCATGCAGCCCTGTTTGCATTAAGCAAGGCTGATTTGGACGCCATCCTGATCGTCGGGACCTATGCCAGCAATTCGGAAATCATCAACCTGGCAGATTATCTTGGTCACGACTACATCATCGCCAATCTTTCTTTCGTACTTTCCCGCGAGCTTGAAAAGAGGGTCAACAATCCAACCGACCGAATCCTGGTCACCGAAGTCGTGCCGGATGCGATGGATACCAGCCATGCGATCGTGCGCCGATTTCACCAGGCTCGTGAGTCACAATACAATACGCTCGGAACCCGGCCCACTGCACAGGATTTCAATGAAGTGTCCCTGGAAGGCTACATCCTTGGCCGGTTTGTGATCAACGTGCTGGAGCGTATGGACAATACGTTCACGCGTGAAAACTTCATGGCTCAAGCACTGTCGTCCCAACCCGTCGCTCTTGACGATTGGATTATTGAATTCGAGCCAGGAACGAATATCGGTTCCCACTACGTACGGATGATTGCTCTGGGTGATCACAAAGATGCAAGAGAGGAGTAGGGTTTGAAAAAGATCGACAGCTTTACCACTGAAGAGACCAGCGAAGAATGGTTGCGTGAACTCTATAAAGTGATCGCCCGGCGGCGGGGAGTCATGTTCCAGATGATCACTGAGTCTGCGCGAATTTTACTGTTCGGAAATGCCGGTGGGGCCGGGTTGGTCATTGGCTTGATGAGCGCATCATCCGGGAACGACGCCTCTGTCTTCCATTGGCTGGCGATCACTGCGCTGTTTATTTTCGGACTGGGCACCCTGGCATCGGCCTTGACAATGGTTTTGGTCACCTTCGTAGCGGTAAAGGAAGCTCACTCTGCCGAGACCGGTTTAAAACGGTTTGTGGACGGTGAGATAGACCGTACCCAGGTGTTGTTTGTAGTCGAAAACCAGACTTTCCGAATCGCCGATTTCGCAACGGTTTCCGGCATGGTTGCTGCCATCGGGTTTATGGTGGGTGGAGTAATCGGTATTGTCTTGCTTGCGCTGTTCTTCTGACGTTCCGGTCAATCCCCTGTTTCCGCCGGTATTTTTTTAACCCGTCTTTTAACCCGAAGCGTCCCCGTGCCGGGTCCTGCTACGGCAGCCGGGCCCAATCCGCGTATCCGCGTAGTTCCCCCTGTAGACCACGTCTGCCTGCTTCCCCGAACCGACTGTTGACAGTCCAACACATTCCTGGAGCTCCCCAACCTAGAAGTCCCCCAGACAATCCCGCAAAGCACGAATATGTTCGGGACCCGTCCCACAACAGCCACCAACGATTTTTACTCCGTATTTTTCCACCCAACCCTTGATTTGTGCCGCATACTTGTCCGGGTCACAGGCATCTCCAAAATGCCAGTCCGGAAATTCCAGCCGCCCCGTTTCAGCATAGGTGAGAAGGGGCCCTTTCCAGTGTTGTTTCAGCACTTTCAGGGCGGGCTCAATATTGCCGATTTTGGTATGCATGATCCCTGCAGCCTGGCCACCGAGCGGGCTGAGTTTTTTGATCATTGCCGAAAAATCATCTGAAATGGAATATTTTCCCTGGTCCAGCCAGCGCAAACCCTTAACACCAATGCCATCCTTATCCATCATCGTGCTATAACCAATCCACACCGGGAGCCCCGTGGAAACAGCGGCTTCAATCACGATGGCGGCATTCTCAATGTCCCGCATCATTTCCACAATAATCAGGTCAACGCCCGCCTCTGCCAGAACATCCGCCTGTTCCCGGTAACTGACCCTGGCATGCTTGCCCAGGGAAATATCGTGGCTCCCCATCAATGGCGGCATACTGGACATGGAGCCTGCGACCCAGACATCCCGGTCGGCAGCATTGTCCCGGGCCTGTTTGGCTGTCTGCACCGATTTGTAATTGAGCAGTTTCGCCTCGTGTCCAAGATTGATACTTTCCAGCACATGTCTGGCCGTGGAATAGGTATTTGCCGTGATGACCTGGGACCCTGCACGGATATAGTCTTCATGCACCTGCAGAACCTGGTCTGGATGGGTCTTGATGGTCAGCCCACTCCAGACATTGGGGTCCAGGGATACACCGCGTTTTTGAATTTCGGTGCTGACACCACCATCCAGCAGAATGATCCGGTCCTGTTCTAGCCGTTCGCTGATTGAAATCATGTTTTTTGAATTCTTTCTGTCCACCGGAGAGTTGAATTCCTCCGTCTATGCGGACAAAAGCATAACAGGACCCGGGCAGAATTAGTAATCATTTTATGACCGGGCACCCCGGGACGCAGGCATTGACCCGCCCATCGGGTACGCTGCAAAACCGGTTCAAACACCGGTTGCAACTGATATAATCCATCAGGCGCAACCGCCCCGAATCAAGAGCCGGGTTCCAGGCATCCCGTTTCTCCTTACAGGCGGATGGAAGAAAAGGAGGACAAAACCGGCCCATTTACCGCATCTGTCCAGCATGCCCACAACAAAACCTTCCTTTTCTGCAACATGACTACCCAATCCAACGACAGCCAGATTCGATTCTGGAACCACGGCCCCGGCAGCAACTGGGTCAAATACCAGCAGGGACTGGATCAATGCTTTGAAAACATCAATAACCGGTTGCTCGAACTGTGCGCCATCCAGCCCGGCCACCGTATTCTTGATATCGGGTGCGGTGCCGGCGCAACCTCCATCGTCCTGGCAAGAAAATATGGAAATACGGTTTCCATCACAGGGGTCGATGTGTCCAAACCATTGCTGGAACATGCGAACCGGAGAATCCGATCCGGCAAACCGATGTCCACGCCTATTCGGTTGATCGAAGCAGATGTCCAGAATGACCCGCTGGAGCCTGCTGTGTATCACCAGCTGGTCTCCCGATTCGGAGTCATGTTTTTTGCCGACCCCTATGCGGCATTCAGAAACCTGAAAAGGTCATTGCATCCGGATGGGTCCATGGCTTTCGTGGCCTGGTCAACCGTGGAAAACAATCCATGGTTCCGGATTCCAAAATCTGCCGCCATTTCCCGGCTCGGGAAAGGCACACCGGCTTCCCCCCGTGAACCGGGCCCCATGGCATTCGCTGACCTCGATTACCTGGATGAGATTCTCCGGGACAGTGGTTTCAGAAATTTCTCCGTGGAAGAAGAAGACAACCTTATTGCAACCCGGCTGTCCGTGGACAAGATGGCTGACCTGGCATGCAACCTTGGCCCGGCGGTCCGGTTACTGAAAGAAAAAAATGGTACGGTACAGGACCATGAAATAATAAAAAATGAAGTTGCGGACAGATTCGTGGAGTATGAAACCGACGGCAGGGTCGAGATTCCCGTCAGGCTGGTTGTTTGCAGGGCGTAACCCGATTGCCCCCGCAAACCCTGCACATGCCGGATCACCCGACATGGCCCTTTGAGGGACCGTGCACCCCCGATTTGCCCCCGCACCCGGTGCCGGAAAAAGCCATAAACTTCCCCTTTTTCCCATGGACCGCATTCTGAAGCTCCAGAACCAATGAATCCGTTGTATCATGCATGCAAATAGCAAGGGCTGGACGATTCTTCTGCTCTCCGGCAGCGTCTGGGGCATCACGTTTACGCTGGCGAAAATCATTACCCAGGCCGGGGCGCACCCGATAGGGATGAATCTCTGGCAGGCTACCATAGGAGCTGGGGTTCTTGCATTGCTGCTGGCCATCAAGAGGCAGCGGTTGCCGGTGGACCGCCATCATCTTGTTTTCTATTTTGTCTGCAGTCTCACCGGGACCGTCATACCCGGCACCTTGCTGTTTTATTGCTCCTTCTATCTTCCCGCCGGAGTCTTGTCCATCACCACCGCAACCGTCCCCATCCTCACTGTTGTCGCCGCCCTGCTATTTAACATTGAAAGTTTTCTGTTCAAACGGATTCTGGGCGTACTCCTGGGTGCGGTATCCATCATTCTCATGGCCGTTCCGGAAACCAGCCTGCCCGACCCGAAAAGCCAAATCTGGGTCCTGCTGGCCGTTCTCGCGTCCCTGTTGTACTGTGTAGAGAACATTTACATCACGCTAAGAAAGCCTGCGGATACCGATGCACTGACCATCCTTTGCGGAATGCAGATCATTGCTGCAATCGTTCTGCTGCCACTGGTCCTGCTCACCGACAGTGCCGTGCCGATGCACTGGATATGGGACTGGCGCGGCCTGAT
Source organism: Candidatus Poriferihabitaceae bacterium (assembly GCA_965214055.1). Taxonomy (GTDB): domain Bacteria; phylum Pseudomonadota; class Gammaproteobacteria; order Arenicellales; family Poriferihabitantaceae; genus WTGA01. The sequence continues at coordinate 1,298,248 of OZ243931.1, read as the reverse complement.
TCTGGTTTCCATGGCGTTCATCAACGTGTTTGCGTACGGATCGTTTATCTATCTGATCACCCATTCAGGCCCGGTGTTCGCCAGTCAGATGGCGTATGTCATCACCCTTGCCGGTGTATTCTGGGGGATGCTGATTCTCGGCGAGACTCACAGCGCATGGATCTGGTTGTCCCTGATTATGATGTTGGCAGGGTTATATCTGGTTCAGCCAAGGAATTCCTGAAGCAGAAGTACGTCGACCAGAGACTTGCCGATCCGTGATTCGATCAATCCTTTTGTATTCAGTGTTCAGCATGACCCTGTGAATCACCCTGACCCATGTCTGGCGAACGGACCGTAAACCGGGCGTCAAACACCGACCCATCGTCGAATTCCAGTGAAATGCGGATCGTGTCTGCGGCCTTGAATGTCTGCCGGGCCTGCATCAGCATCAGGTGCAGGCCACCGGATTCAAACTTCACTTTATTCCCTGGCCCGATGGGTACAGAATCAACTGCCGACATTTTCGCTACGCCATTTTCCACAAACGACCGATGCATCATTACTTTTTCAAATGCTTCGGAGGATGCGCCAACCAGGGTTTTCTCCCCGGTACCACCGTTGTGCAGCACCATGTACCCGGCCATGGGCGCCCCGGGTGGAGCTTCCCGTACCCAGGAGTCCTGAACCATTATGGTATCGGCGTGTCCGGTTTGAACAAACCCTGACAATACCAGGAAATACAAGAAGGCATGCATCATGTTTTTGGGTTCGATATTGGTCACAACAGTCCTCCAGCCAGTCGGTTTACCCGGTTAAACCCCGAGTACAGGGTGTATGGCGAAAAACCGATAAATGCGTCGGACCCGCCCATGGTAACCCGTGTCCACTCACCAAAAATTCGACAGTAATCCCTGAAAACGACGAAGTCAACTCCGTCAAAGCCAGGGGGGTTGTTCCTCTGGGGAATGGGCGGATCCGATTATGTGGTCAAGCCGTGTCCCCGTCAAAACCCGGGTCGTTCTGAATGTCGAGGTGTGGAGGCCGGGCTGACAGGAAATGCCGAAGCCGGTCCAGCCGGTCATTGCCGAAAAATATTTTTCCCCCTGCAACCACTGCAGGCAAACCGAACAGGTTTTGCCTTGCGGCTTGGGCGAGATTTTGATGTAGCCTGTTTTTATATTCATCTGCCAGGGCCGCTTCGGCGAGTTCATCCCCATCCAGACCCGCGCAATCCGCTTCAAGCTTCAGCCAGTCTAGGTCGGATATATCCTGTTGCTCGGACCAATACCCCTTCATGACTGCTTTGACAAATGGTTCGCCCAGGCCTTGGTCATGGGCGTACATGGCGGCTCTCAATGCCCTGGAGGGCCGCTTCGGGTAGTCATGGTGAGGGCAATATGGCAATCCCTGCAATGCCACCGCGTCCTGCAGGTCCTGCATGTACCAGGCAAGAAAGCGCGGGTTGGATTCCAGTGGGCGGCGACCATCCACCCTCTGGATCAGGTTGGCGAGGTGCACCGGCTTCCAATTGACCTTCAGATCGAATTGCATTGCAATACCCCCTATTCTGTGGCTGGCCAAATAACACCATGGACTGTGAAAATCGAACCAGAAATCGATCTCTTCAACCACTTTCGGGGTCTTTTTGGAGGCATCACTGAATTGTTCGCGATGCCGGATTGCCCGATGGTGTTTGCCGCGCATAACCAGGGTATCCCCCTGCCTGGCAATGAGTTCAAATTCCAGCCGTCTCCCCTGCTGCTTTACAACAATGGCGGTGATGGCCACGGATTCATTTGCACCGGCGGGAGCCAAATGGTCCACACTGACATGGGTCCCCACGCTGATTTCACCACCATCGTAGTACGGGGACACAAGATCGTTCGACACGGCCTCAAAAAACAGTATCAACGCGGTTGTCGAGACCACATCCACGCCATGATTCCCCACACTGGATGCCAAGTGCTCGGGGCGCGGATGAAAGATTCGGGTCTGCTCAGTGGGGATGGGAACGGGTTTCATGCTATTTGCTCATGACCGGACCCGGCCGGGTTGTTTTCCTTGTGCCCGCCCCCCGCGAAGGCCCCCGTGTTCATGGCCCACCCTCACGGGAGGGTCCGCCTCTCACCAAAGGAAATTCCGGGCCATGCAACGGTTCTCCGTGTTTCAGCCGGCAATGGGGAAACGGCGGCGAGGTCATCCCCTGCCGCACCGCAAAGGTGGCATCGCTGCCAACCCACCGGCTGGAAAAGGCTCTTCGCCGAACCGACTTTGAGCAATTCCCGGGCGCGCCATGAACCGTCAGGAAATGGAAGGCGATCGCATCACCCGGCTGTACTGCCCAACTCAATATCCTGTACTTGTCCCGGGCAGAATCGATATCAGGCACCCGCTCGGATGAATCACCTTCATACAAGGCGGACCGGTCAAACCGTTCTGGTTTATACCATTTTCCCCAACCGTGTGACCCACTGACAAACTCTACGGCACTTTCCTTGGGAACAGGGTCCAGCGCGAGCCACAGGCTGCAGGTCTGCCGACCGTCGACACAATAATAGGGTTGGTCATGATGCCACGGTGTAGGGATTCCGGTCTTCGGCTCCTTGACCAGAACATGTTCATGAAACAGCCTGACCTGTTTCGATTCCATCAACTGTCCGGCAATATCTGCCGCGGGAGACTCAAAAACAAATTTCTCGTATTCCCGGATTCTGCCCCAATTGCAAAAATCACCAAAAAACCGTCCTTCCTTTTGACTGCCGTAGTCCCGTACATAGGGCCCGGGGTTCGCCATGTTTTTCTCGATTCCGGCGCGCAGTGGTTCGACCCAATCCACCAGGATGCCTCGAAGCAGTGTAGCGCCGTTGGTGTGAAATTCCTGAATTTTCCGGTCCGAAATCATCGTCTGGTTCTTGTGCTGCGTGAAAGAGTCCTCTCGCACACAGAGAATCGGGAAATTGAATTATACTTGATTGCCCCAATCCTGTAACCGCAACCGTCCCTATGGAGACCGTCCAAAAACTGCCCGACCTCCAGCGGGTCAGCGACTACGTCTATCACTACGCGCAACACCAGCCGAACCACGAAGCGCTGGTCTGGCAATCTGTGCGGATCACGTATTCCGAATTCGCAAAGCAGGTCAAAACGGTTTCCAGGGCATTGTTGTCCCATGGAATCAAAAAAGGCGACCGCATCGCGTTTCTGGGAACCCCAAGACCCGAATATTTCATTGTCATGATGGCGGCGGTAGACATTGGTGCCATCTGGATTGGCCTGAACCCGCGATATCGAATCGGTGAGTTTCGTCATGTGATGAACCAGGGTTCACCGAAGCTTGTTTTTGCCCAGAATCCCATCGATGGCCGGGACTACGGCGATGAGCTTTCCACCCTCTTGGTCGAATTTGACTGTGTTGACCAGGTCATCGCTATTGATGCCGGAACCTCTTCTGCAGGGATCAGGCTCGAAGACTTCCTCGGCTGCGCCGGGAATATTTCCGAATCGAAATGGCGTTCAGCCCGGGAGCGCGTTAACGCTGATGATCCGGCTGTGATCATATTTACCTCGGGCACCACCGGAAAACCCAAGGGAGCCATGAACAGTCACTACGGCCTGGTGTACGGCGCACAGACAGAATTCAGCCGTTGGCCCAGCCAGGCCATGCGCGTATTGCAAAACATGCCGATCAACCATATCGCCAACATCGGAATGATGTCGAGTTATGCACTGGTGGCCGGAGGAACGCTGGTATTCATGGGTCGCTTTGAGCCCGGAGAAATCCTGCGCACCATTGAACAGGAAAAAATCACTTTCTGGCTGCAGGCTCCGGCCATGTTCCACCTTGCGATAAACCATCCTGATTTCGAACAGGCTGACTTGTCTTCCCTCGAATACATCATCTGGGGCGGCGGCCCCATGCCCCTGCATCTCGTTGAGTTCCTTCATGGGGTGGGTGCCACCCTGGCCATGGCATACGGCATGACCGAACTGACCACGTACGTCACCTATTCCGACCTGGATGCAGGCCCCGAAACACTGGCCCAAACCATTGGCCGGCCTGAGCCCCGCTATGCCCTTCGTCTGATGAAAAAGGACGGCACCCGGGCCCATGCCGGGGAAAGTGGGGAGATTCAGGCCAGGGGCCGGTGGTTAATGAACGGGTATTACAGGCAACCCGAAGCCAGCCGTAACGCATATACCGAAGACGGCTGGTTCCGGACCGGGGACGTTGCGGAACTGCTTCCGGACGGAAACTGGAAACTGGTTGGAAGAATCAAGGAAATGTATAAATCCGGTGGCTACAACATCTACCCCAGAGAAATCGAAATGGCCATTGAAGAACACCCCGGCGTGGCGATGAGTGCTGTGATCGGGGTTCCGGACCTCCTCTATCATGAAGTGGGCCATGCTTTTGTTCAATGCGAGCACAGGGCGAGGGTTACTCCTGTGGAGATTGAAGGCTGGTGCAAGGAGCGCATGGCCAATTACAAGGTGCCGAAAATTTTCGAGATCGTGGAAGAACTGCCGAAATTGCCCATCGGAAAAATTGACAAGCAGGCGCTGAAGAAACAGGCGTGCTTCCGTACGAAATGAGACCCGTTCTCCATTTACAATCCTCCCTGCAGGCAGTACGCTAACCACCACTTGTTTTCCCATTACCGTGGCGGGAGGGCTGTCTGCCTTGACTGCCGACCCCAAAATCAATGCTTTCTCCGTCTTCAGGTTCGCTTTATCCGCTGTTCAGGGTTGCCAATTCCCTGGTAATCATGACCGTTGCCATGTCAGGCATGTATGCCTCCATCATGGTGCTGGAACCTGCCACCCGGGAGTTTGGGATTGGCCGGGGAGCCGGGGCATTGCCTTATACCCTGTATATGGTTGGTTTTGGACTGGGCAATATTTTTCTCGGAAAGATCATGGATCGGTGCGGAATCGCGGTACTTGCCCTGGTGGGCTCGGTATGTCTCCCGGCCGGTCTGTACCTGGCCACCGAAATGAATACCCTCTGGTCATTTTCCATCACCCTGGCCGTTTTATGTGGATTTTTCGGGGGCGCTTTTGCATTTGGCCCTCTGGTGGCGGATATTTCTCACTGGTTTGACCGGCACCGTGGACTTGCCGTGGGGATTGTGTTCAGTGGCAGCTATATCGCAGGAGCCATCTGGCCTCCGATCATTCAAGGCTGGACCAGCGCGGGCGGATGGCGTACAGGCTTTATCAACCTCTCCATTTTCTGCGTGCTTACCATGGTACCGCTGTCGCTGGTTTACCTGAAAAAAACCCGGTCCGATCAAGCCAGCGGTACCGACTTCCGGCCCAGCAACTGGGAAAACCCGCTCGGCATGACCAAGTCCCGGCTTCAGGGATGCCTGTGCTTCGGTGGAATTGGCTGTTGCGTTGCCATGTCGATGCCACAGGTTCACATTGTTCCCTATGCGATTGATCTTGGATTTACGGCACAGGACGGTGCGTATATGCTGGCGCTGATGCTCGGATTCGGCATTGTGAGCCGGGTCCTCTCCGGATGGATTTCGGACCGGATAGGGGGCTTGAAAACGTTATTGCTGGGGGCCAGTCTCCAGGTAATGGCCATTGTCCTTTTCTGGTTCGTGGATACCTTAACAGGGTTGTACCTGGTTTCGGTGGCTTTTGGCCTGTCCCAGGGCGGGATCGTGCCATCCTATACCATTATCATACGAAAATATTTTTCCCCGGACGAAGCTGGAGGCCGGATCGGGCTCGCATCCGTTGCCACCACGGGAGGCATGGCCCTGGGGGGGTGGATGGCGGGGGCTCTATATGATCTGTCCGGTTCCTATACGCTGTCCTATCTGAACGCGGTGGCCTTCAATATGGGCACGCTGGGGATCGCGGCCTACCTGTTACGACGGCATTATCAACGGCAAGCGGCAGGCCTTACCCCTTCCTGATTTCAAGGAGATACATAACCATGATGTGTTCATCCTCCCTGTATTTGAAATGGTAGGCATCGGAAAGGCTTTCCACCGTTTCGATCTGTTCCAGGTTTTCGCTGAATACCGGGTTAAACTGGTATAAATTGAAATCCACGACCCGATACCGGTACCCATATCTCGACAACAGGTCTTCCGTTCTTTTCTTCCCAAGCATGGAGACCTGCATGAGATAGGCCGTACCCTCTTCATCCAGGTAATTGTCCAGGTTCTTGATGAAGTGATCAAACAGGTTTCGTCCCCAGTAATCAATGTCCCGATGGCCCCGGAATTGACCCTTTGGATTTGTCGGCATCTGGTACAGGCTGGCAACAATAATGTCGTATTTCTCCTCGGGCAGAAGAGAATACAGGTCTCCGGCAACCGCTGTCATTTTGTTCGCCACACCATTGCGAAAAGCATTCGTCATGGTGTTGTCCACGGCTTCTGGAAGAATATCGATAGCGGTCACATCCCGGGCACCGTTCAATGCAAGCTGGATCGCCAGAATCCCAACACCACAGCCGATGTCGAGGCAGGATTTGTCCTCGCCAATGGCATTGTTGAACAGGTACTTCCATATCAGGTAACTGCCCTGGGTCGGCACAAATACGCCTTCATCCACCACAATTTTCGGCAATGGCAATGGATACAGTTCCCGCCCCCTGCCATCCACCCACTGGGCAGCCCGAGGGGTAGCAGGTGGATGGCCATGCCGGTCGGAATCCGGCCTCGGCTTCCGGTCTGTACCACCCCGGGGCGCTCCATTCAGGCTTTCGGCAACCCGCTTGATTTCATCCGGCCCCACTCCACAACAGCCCCCGATAATCTGTGCTCCGTCATTTCGCCATTCCCGGGCCATTTCTGCGTAATCTTCGGGTCTCATTTTTTGGTCAAACTGCCAGTTTGATTCAATATACCGTCCAATATTCGGGTAGACCCCAAGCGGCAAATTACAGAAATCCCGCAACCAGGGCAACGTCCCTTCCACCCGGTTCGCGGGCAGACAGTTGATCAGCAGGGCACCCACTCCCATGCGTTCCAGGCTCTGGGCAAGTCGCCCGAACCGGTCGCCTTCGGGCCCACCCCAAAGCTGACCATGGATCCCACAGACCCCTTTTCGGCAACGCCTGAAACTCGTCCATACCGGCACCCCGCTGTCCAGGACCCTCTGAATCGCTTCCATGGTGAGATTGTCTTCGATGAGCGAAATGGTTTCGAACAAAACCAGGTCCGGCGGGGTGTCCCTGAAAATTTTCAACAACAGATCGATGGTGGTGAGATGGTCAGGGGTCTCGATTTCTCCTCCAATACTGAACGCAACCGCGCCGGCCCGGTCCGGGTCGCCATTCGCGACAACGTCCCTGGGCAATTCGATTGCCAGACGCGCAAGTTCCATCCAGTGAATGGGGCCAACATGGGCATCGTAATGCCCGGTATACGTCGGCGCGTCCAAAATGGAATAGGTATTGGTGGTCAATATATCCGCGCCGGATGCCAGGTATTGCCGGTGGACGTCCTGGACGGCTTCCGGTGACCGGTGCAATGCATCGAAACCCCAGTGGTTGTCGTCGCTTAATTTAAAACCCTGGAGTTCATGGCGTTGCAGTTCCGTGGCAATCGCGCCATCAAGAATGATGCATTCATCCTGTTCTATCTTTTTCTGGATTCGCGGATACGCGTGATTTGTTTGCATTGGGCGATTTGGATGGCTTGATCTTTGTGATTTCTGTCGTCAACAAAGGAGTTCGAAGTCCTTTGTCTTGTATGTAAAAATCATAGATAATTACCGTACTGTGTTGAATATCTCTGATGTGATAGCGGGGACCCGATTTCCTGCCGAATGATGCCGTGCATGGGCAACTTCCGGGGAAACAAAGAACAACCGCAACCTACATTGTAACGGAGAAGACAAAGTAAAAAGACGGGAAAGTGGCCTATTTCTGATTTGCCCGCCGCCTGTTCAAGCCGATGTGAAGGCGGGCGGCATACCCGGTGGCAATACCGGCCACCCGTGCCGGAAGAAGGGCTGCCCAGGCACCGGGCAGTAGAGCCGGGGCCCTTCCCAAAAGAATCATCACCAACGATCAAACTATGAAACCAGCCGCTATCGCCGCATCCCCGACGCGAAAATCCTATGACGTTGTCATCATTGGCGGTGCCGTGATTGGCTCGGCTTCGGCCTGGTTCCTGTCTGCCAATCCGGATTTTAACGGGACAGTATTGGTGGTTGAACGAGACCCTACTTACCAGTGGACATCCACCGCAACCACCAACAGCTGCATCCGAAAGCAGTTTTCCAACGCCATCAATGTGCGGATTTCCCAGTTCGGCGTCGAATTCATTAACAGTTTTCGGGAGAAGCTCGGAGGGGACGAGACCATTCCGGACATTACCCTGGACAGTTATGGGTATATGTTTCTGGCGGGCAGCCCGCATTTTGCGGAGGTGTTGCGGGAAAATCAGGCGCTGCAACAGGCCTGCGGTGTAAACACCCGCATCATGACGCCGGAAGAGATTGCCGAAGCCTATCCCTTTTATTATCTGGACGATATCGTGCTCGGAAGCCACAACACCGACAATGAGGGCTATTTTGACGGCAACACCATGTTTGAATGGTGGAAAAGAAAGGCCCGACAAAATGGCGTGGAATATATCACCAACAAAGTGGTCGGCATTGGCCGGGCCGGGGAGAACGTGGACAGTGTTACGCTGAAATCCGGAGAAGTCATTTCTGCCGGCAAAATTGTCAACGCGTCCGGCCCCCGTGCCGCAGTTACCGCCAAAATGGCCGGAATTGAACTGCCTGTGGAAGCGAGAAAGCGATACACCTTTGTCTTTGATGCGCAAAACCCCCTGGACAGGGATTTGCCTTTGACCATCGACCCCACCGGAGTGCATATGCGCAGCGATGGGGCCTACTATCTGTGCGGTTGTCCACCGGACAATGATCCGGCCGTCGAATTTGATGACTTTGAGTTTGACCATTCTATCTGGGAAGAAAAACTCTGGCCTGCCATCGCGACCCGGATTCCTGCTTTTGAAGCCATAAAAGTGGTCAATTCATGGGTCGGGCATTATGCCTACAACGTTCTCGACCAGAATGCCATCATTGGTGCACATCCTGAAAAAACCAATTTTATCTTCGTGAATGGGTTTTCGGGTCACGGCTTTCAGCAATCCCCTGCCATGGGCCGGGGTGTCAGCGAACTGGTCACCTATGGCGAATTCAGGGCACTGGACCTGTCGCCCCTGGGTTACGAAAGAATTTTGAAAAACGAGCCCTTTCTGGAAAAAGCCGTTATCTAGACCGGGGTTGAACGGTTTTTCCCGGCCCCGGGAAATCTCCCCATGACGAATCCACGGCCAGACGTTGGGGGGGCCTCCATATCTGATAGACTATGGCCCATGTTATCCGCCACCACCCCCATGCGCCATCTGGTCAACCTGGAAAAATTCCCGTTGGATCGGCCGGAAAACCATGCCTTTCATTCCCTGCAGGCACATTGCAGGGACGAATTGTCGAGGTCCGGCAATATTGGCCTGCATGGATTTCTCAAGCCCGAAGCCTGCCGGGCGGCGGTGAATGAAATCGCGCCCATCATGGACAGCGAATCCTTTACCCACCGGCGGAAACACAATGTCTATTTTCTGGACGATGTTCCGGAAGTGGACCGGAATCATCCCGCGTTGAAGAAAAGCGAAACCATCAACCATACCGTCTGCGCTGACCAGCTGGGCCATTGCATTGTGACGCGGATTTATGAATATCCCCCCCTGGTTCATTTTCTTGCCGGCATTCTGGGGAAATCCGGGCTTTTCACCATGGACGATCCCCTGGCCCGGGTGAACGTCATGGCATACCGACAGGGCGAAGCGCTCAACTGGCATTTTGACCGGTCAGAGTTCACCGTAACGCTGTTGCTGCAATCCCCCCGGGCCGGGGGTCATTTTGAATACCGTGCGGATTTGCGCAGCGACCAGGACCCCAATTACGATGGGGTGGCCCGGCTGCTTGCCGGCCGTGACCCCGGCAAGTGCAGACTGGCCTTTCCCCCGGGCACCCTGAATATTTTCCGGGGCAGAAACACGGCCCATCGCCTGACCCCGGTTGAAGGAAATCGAGCCCGGATCATTGCCGTGTTTTCCTATTATGAATTTCAGGGAAAAAGGTTCAGCGAACAGGAGAGGCTCGGCTTCTACGGGAGGACGGCGTAATGACGGGGATGCGTGTGTGCGAACCGGAAACCGGATGCCGTGGATGTGCCCACGTGTACAAATTTGGAACAAGTCAACGGGGTAACCCCCGTCAACTTCGCCAGGATTCCCGTGCGCTACCCCTGATGCACGGTTACCAACGATATTACTGAAATATACAGGAGCTCAATATGGTTCATATCAAAACCACCCGCAACTCGGATATCAATGAGAATGAAGTCACCGATGAGAAAATTTACCGGCAACGGCGCCAGTTCATTCGATCCGGCATTGCCACCGGTGCGGGCATTTCGCTGGCCAGCTACTTCCCGGTTCTGGCCAGTGCCGCCGTAAGCAGTCTGGCGGAGCGCATTTCCGGTGCCCCGAACACACGCGTTCTGGATGAAAACGACGAATTGAATTCCTTTGAAGACATCACCCATTACAATAATTTTTATGAGCTTGGCACTGGAAAGGAAGACCCCCACGAAAAAGCCGAAGCATTGGTGACCGACCCCTGGTCCGTTTCCGTTGAAGGCGAGTGTGAAAAACCCGGGACCTATGCCCTGGAAGATGTGTTGAAGCCCGTAGGGTTGGAAGAACGTATTTATCGGCTGCGCTGCGTGGAAGCCTGGTCCATGGTGATTCCATGGGTCGGTTTCCCGCTGGCCGACCTGATCAAGCAGTATCAACCCACCAGTGCCGCCAGGTATGTGGCGTTTGAAACCGTTTATGATGTCCGAGACCCCCTGCCCGGACAGAATAGTCCCATCCTGAAATGGCCATACCGCGAGGGCCTGAGAATGGACGAAGCTATGCATCCCCTTACGTTCATGGCCGTGGGGTTATACGGAAAGCCGTTGCCCAATCAGAACGGCGCACCGCTCAGGCTGGTTGTGCCCTGGAAATATGGTTTCAAAAGTATCAAATCCATTGTCAAAATCGAATTTACGGAACATGAGCCCCCGACAAGCTGGAACATGGCCAATGCCAGGGAATATGGATTCTACTCAAATGTGAATCCGGAGGTTGCCCATCGCCGCTGGAGCCAGAAAAAGGAGCGCCGGGTAGGAGAACTGTTCAAACGGGATACGTTAATGTTCAATGGATATGAAGAGGTTGCCGATCTCTATTGGGACATGGATTTGCGAAAGAATTATTGATGCGTTCTCCCGGCATCCGGAAAATCCGGTGGGTGTACAAACCCATCGTCCATATTCTTCTGCTGGCCCCGTTTGCGTATCTGCTCATCGGCTTTTTCACCCATTCGCTGGGGGTCAATCCGGTAGAGTCCATTACGCATACCAGTGGACAATGGACGCTTCGGATCCTCCTGGTCACCCTGGCCATCACCCCCCTGGCCAGGGTGACCCGTTCCGGCTGGATGATCCAGTTCCGGCGCCTGGTGGGTCTGTACTGTTTCTTCTACGTGTTGCTTCATTTTCTTACCTATCTTTTGTTTGACCTTTCGTTCGATTTCGGATTCCTGCTGGAAGACATCATCGAACGGCCATACATCACCGTCGGCTTCGGTGGGTTTTTGATCCTGCTTGCGCTTGCCTCCACCTCAACCCTGGCGGTCCGGCAGCGGATGGGACGCGCCTGGACCCGATTGCACAAAGCCGTCTATGTAGCCGGGATTCTCGGTGTGGTCCATTTTCTGTGGATTACCCGGGTTGACGATACCGAACCCTTCCTCTACGGTTCGATTCTGACGATACTGCTGGGGTACCGGGTGGTGAAAAAGCTGCAAAAGAAAAAGGGGCGCTCTTCGGGCAGACTGTTTGATTCCCGGAAAGTTGGCGCCCCATAAAGGCATTTGTCCGGACCCCTTTGCGATTCCATTGGACAGAAAAAGCGTGCAAGACAAAGCGGGGCAGACAGGCCTCCAACTCCCCCGAACCCCCTGGTCCGGCGGTTTGGATGGATGGTTGGAGGAGTGGCGAAGATCGGCAGGCGGCGCGTCGGTGCCGGCGTTTCGGTTTAGATTTTTTTGAATTCCACCGCGAAACGGTGCTGCATGAGACTATTTCAATACCTGGAAAAATTCAAACACACCGGAACGGTCACGCTGGTGGGTCCCCTGGCTGAACCGCCCGGGCAGATTCCTGAACCGGTTATATTCGTGGATGGCGGGTCCTGCTTTCGGGTTAAGGGAGAGGGCCTCTCGGTGGGGGATGGCGATTCATTTGATGGGGAAATCGATGTTCCCCTGAACCCGGAAAAGGATTTTTCCGACTTTGCGTTCGCCCTCGAACACATTCCCCGGGAATATGACACCATTGTTGCCACCGGTTTCCTCGGCGGCCGCAGGGACCATGAAATGTTCAACCTGGGAGAAACCCACCACTTCCTGAAATCCAGAACCCACCCGACGTCTATCGATTTTGATGGGAAAATCACCGGATACACCATGGGGGACTGGGCCTTCCACCGAAGCGGACTGTTCAGTTTGGCAGTGATTGAAACCACCCGCGTCCGGATGACTGGCGCCTGCCGGTACCCCTGTGTCGATGGGACCGAATTCAAGCCCTTCTCTTCCCTGGGATTGAGCAATATCGGGACCGGCACCATCGATGTGAGCAGCGAAGGCCCGTTTTTTATCCTCTTTGAGGACGTTTGAACACTAACGATCCATACGAAACCGTACCCGATGAGCGATATATTTGATTTCAAGGCCAGGCCGGCGGGCTATGCCGTGATGGGAAACCCGGTGGCGCACAGCAAATCTCCCCGGATCCACCAACTGTTTGCACAGCAAACCGGCATAGCGATTCAATATGACCGGATACAGGTCGATGTGGGGGGGTTCAAGCAGGCCGTCAGCCATTTTTCTGCAAATGGCGGGGCAGGCCTGAATATTACCGTGCCATTCAAGGTTGAGGCCTGGCAACTGTGCCGGATGGGGAAAAACCGGATCAGCCCCCGTGCACAACACGCTGAATCCGTCAATACGCTGCAATTCAATGGCGATGGAACCACCTTTGGAGACAACACGGATGGTCCGGGTCTGGTTGCCGACCTGCAAAACAACCTTGGGTTCAGCATCCAGAACAAATCCATTTTGCTGATTGGTGCGGGGGGTGCCGTCCGCGGCGTGCTGGGGTCCCTGTATGAATGCAGCCCGGAACGGGTGGTGATTGCCAATCGCACCGCGGACAAGGCGGTCCGTTTAAGCGAACGATTTGATCACAGGGTGGAAGGGATGGGGCTGAACCGTGTTCCCAACGATGAATTCGACCTGGTCATCAATGGGACGGCTGCCAGCCTGGATGGCACACTGCCGGGAATTGACCGGCAATGCCTCGGCGCCCAAACCACCGTCTACGATATGATGTATGCGGACCAGCCTACGGTGTTCATGAAATGGGGGCTGTCAAACGGAGCTGCGCATGCCCACGATGGCCTCGGGATGTTGGTGGAACAGGCCGCGGAATCCTTTTGTATCTGGCACCGGCAACGCCCGGACAGCCGGTCCGTGATCCATGCCATCAGAAAGGAGTATGACGTCCCTCCGGCCCCGGGCAACCCACGCTGATGACTCCTTGCCCCAGAACATTCTGTTGCCTGCCACTCCGGGGCTGAATACGACCGGAACCTGGTTTTGCACACCTTGGGAAGCGGTCCTTCACAAACCCGTCGACAAAGGTTGAGGACCGGGGAGGGCAGGCTGCGGCAACCTCCTCCCGGCATCCCTGCACAGACCCTGAAATAATAAAAATATTGCTTGCCGGGAGAGATTCATAGAGATACACTCGGCCCATGAACTTGATTGTAGCCAATCTGATTCCCTCTACCGAGTCTATGCGAGCCTGTTGTTGCTGTACAACGGGGAGCGCCGGCTTGTCCATTTTGCGTGTTCAATAGATTTTAAGTCCCCGAATTTACATCTGACGCTCCCCGAAACCCGATTCAGGTCCCAGTTCCTGGGCTTTTATTTCACTATCGGAGCGCTGCAAGATGTATCAATATTCCCAAACCGATCAACACCTAGTTGATCAACGTGTTGTTCAATTTCGAAACCAGACCGACCGTTATCTGAACGGCGATTTGTCCGAAGACCAGTTCCGGCCCCTGCGGCTGATGAATGGCCTCTACATCCAACGGCATGCACCCATGCTGCGCGTTGCCATTCCCTATGGAGAACTGAATTCAAGGCAATTGCGAATGCTGGCCCGGGTCGCACGACAATACGACCGGGGTTACGGGCACATTACGACCCGGCAAAACATACAGTTCAACTGGTTAAAACTGGAACAGGTTCCGGATTTGCTCGCCGACCTGTCCCGGGTGCAAATGCATGCCATACAGACCAGTGGCAACTGTATCCGGAACATCACCTCTGACCCCCTAGCGGGGATTGATGCAGCGGAAATCGAAGACCCCCGCCCGTGGTGTGAAATCATCCGGCAATGGGCCACCGTGCACCCGGAATTTCTGTACCTTCCACGGAAATTCAAAATTGCAGTCACCGGGTCTGAACACGACCGGGCCGCGATTCTGGCGCACGACATCGGGTTAAGGCTTGTGCGGAATACCCGGGAAACCGGTTTTCAGGTGTTCGTAGGGGGCGGCCTGGGGCGTACCCCGGTAATCGGAAAACTGCTTCACGAATTCCTCCCGAAACACCATCTGTTGTCCTATCTTGAAGCCATCCTGCGCGTATACAACCTGAACGGCCGACGGGACAACAAGTACAAGGCCCGAATAAAAATTCTGGTCAACAGCATGGGAATCCAGGCATTTGGACAGGCTGTGAATGATCGGTTCCAGGAAATCAGGGACGGGGACCTTACCCTGACTCCTGACCGGATCGAACAGATCAAGGCCCGGTTTCCCAGTCCATTGATGAATGTGGCATTTCATCCCCGGATTCATCCCGTCACGGCAGGCGCTGGCAGCACTGCGCCGGACCGGGATGCGTTTGAAAACTGGAAAATACAAAACACCCGCCTTTCCAAGTATGCGTCGTTCAGCTCTGTTTTCATCTCCCTGAAAAAAGAAAATGTAGCACCGGGGGACATTACTGCGGATGAAATGGATGTGTTGGCCGGCCTGGCCGACCGTTACTCCGGCGGCCGTGTACGCACCACCCACAGGCAGAACCTGTTATTGCCCCTGGTTCACGCAGACCATCTGTATTCCCTCTGGAAGGATCTTCGGGCATCCGGCCAGTCGGATACGAATATACAGACTGTGCAGGATATCATCTGTTGCCCGGGCCTGGAGTTCTGCAGCCTGGCGAACACCACCTCCATTCCAATCGCAATGGAGATCCAGAACCGGTTCACGGACCCGCTGGAACTGAAATTACTGGGGGATATCCAGATCAAGATTTCCGGATGCATGAATGCCTGTGGCCACCACCACATTGGACATATCGGAATACTCGGTGTGGACAAAAAAGGCGAGCAGTGGTTTCAGATCACCCTCGGAGGTCGCGCTGACCAGAATCTCAAGCTGGGCACACGACTGGGCCCTGCAGTGAGCCGGGATGACATCGCCGGGTGTGTTGAATTGATCATCCGACACTACCTGAAACTGAGATCCGGACCCGACGAAACCTTTCCGGATACCTTCGAGCGAGTGGGGGCCGCTCCCTTCAAGGAGGTTATCTATGGGAAATAGCGCTCACCGGCCTGTCCCGGTGCAACCGCAATTTGTCAAACTCGGTCAGGGCGGGGAGCAGTCTGACATGGTGGTTGTCCCGGCCGACATCAAAACCCGTAACTGGATGGAGGCCCTGACTCCGGAGCATCGTGTCTTCATTTACACCGGGCACTTTGATGACGGCAGGATCTTCAGCCTCGGACGACAGGTCCGGATCGCGGGTTTCAAGGGCAGCCTGATTGCGGTGGGAGAATTTCTTCCGGACCAACTGGACAGCCTGACCCGTTGCGGCTTCAACCACTGTTTACCACTGTCAGACGCCCCGGCCGGGATCGAAGACCCCGCGCTTGAAAATCTGATCGAGTTACCCCTGCCGGACAGCCTCGGCCACATGGGGGGCTCTTCAGGAGAATGACATGACCCCTTCACCCCCCAAAAGTTGGCACTTTCGGGGTCAAGGGCCTCTCTATGTACCTGTTTGCAGGAGAATATAATTCTGCAGAAAGCGAACTGGCCCCACATTTCTGTACATTCTGCAAGGCGACATTCCCGCTGCGATGACGGAATGCCATGGGTTGCCTTGTGGGAATCCGATGCAGACCCGCTTCTACTCCGGCAGTTTGCACTCCCCCGCATGCAGGCTGTCGAGAGACTCGCGCTGGCGAACAACATGAAAGGTGTCCCGGTCCACCATCACTTCAGCCGGGCGTGGACGTGCGTTGTAATTTGAACTCATCACGGCCCCATAGGCCCCGGCAGTACGAACTGCCAGGAGATCCCCTTCCCGGACAGACAGCCTTCTGCCCTTGCCAAGAAAATCACTGCTCTCGCAAACCGGGCCTACGACGTCATACACGGCTGCGGCCCTGTCGCCGGATTTGTTGACTTCGATGATCTCCTGGTACGCCTGGTAGAGTGCCGGGCGAATCAGGTCGTTCATTGCGGCATCCACCACGCAGAAACTGTTTTCAGTGCTCTGTTTGAGATAGTGCACCCGGGTCAGCAATATCCCCGCATTGGCCATGATTGCCCGGCCAGGCTCGATGGTAATCGGGTATCGCTTTCCGGAAGTTTCCAGTCTTTCCAACAGGGCCGCGCAGTATTGTGCCGGACTCGGGGGCATTTCATCGTTATAGCGAACCCCCAGGCCCCCTCCAAAATCGATGTGCTCAATATGGATGCCTTTTGCTTCAAGCCGGTTGGTGAAATGGAGAATTTTAGCCAGGGCATCCTGGTACGGCGCCAGTTCTGTCAACTGGGAACCGATGTGGCAGGCGACCCCACTAATGTGGATATTTTTATCCCTTGCTGCAAGCTGGTAAATTTCCAGCGCCTTGTCTGCGGTGAGCCCAAACTTGTTTTCCCTCAATCCAGTAGAAATATAGGGATGGGTCATGGGGTCGATGTCCGGGTTGATGCGCACTGAAATACGGGCCGTCTTCCCGGTTTCAGCAGCAATTTCCTGGATTTTCTCCAGCTCTCCCTGGGATTCGATATTGAAACTGTGGATTCCCGCTTCCAGTGCTTCACGTATTTCCCACGGTTGCTTCCCCACGCCGGAAAATATCGTTTTTCCCGGCAGGCCTCCCGCCACAAGCACTCTTCGCAATTCACCGGCTGAAACGATATCGAACCCCGACCCCAGCCGGGACAGGATATCCAGAACGGCCAGGTTCCCGTTGGCCTTGACCGCATAACAGATTCGATGAGGATAATCGCCAAAGGCATTGTCGAAGGCGTGCCAGTGCCGCTCCAGGGTGGCCCGGGAGTACACATAGCAGGGTGTGCCCACCTCGTCTGCGATCCTGGAAAGTTCAACCTGCTCAGCGAGCAGGCAATCGTTTTCGTAATTGAAGTAATCCATCAGGTTGGTTCTCCAGGGGGAAATACGCGACTTTCCAGATGATCCCGTCCACGCAAAGAGACCGCCATCTGCGTCAATCCAGGGAGATCAACCCGGAACAAGAGACCACAATGCCCCAAAAAACGTCTGTACACCGACAACCTCCTGATTCCCTGGTATCCGATGAATCCGGCCGATCCGGCCGACCCCCGGTCAACCCGGGTTACTCATTGACCGCTTCGTCCTCTTCCGTATCGTCGGTCTGTCCGGCCTGTTCATGATTTGCAGCTTCCACTGCCTGCGGCTCTTCAACCGGCAGATACAGCGGCCCCTTTTGACCACAGGCGGAAACCAAACACAGGCTTACCAGGACAAAGAACCGTAATTTTCCCATTGGATTGATTCGCCTTGACATGATTTCAACAAACTCCATTCTAACCCGCTTTGGCCGTTCTTGCATGGAGTAATTCCCGGGCTTCCACAACGGCTTGCTTCACTCGCCCTGGCGCGGTCCCTCCCACATGGTCCCTGGACCGGACCGATCCCCGGACATCCAGGATTTCATAGACATCCTTTTCCACAGCCGGGCAAAAAATTTGCAATTTCTCCAGGTCAATATCGGACAGGGACAAGTCCTGTTCAATGGCATAGCCCACGACTTTTCCAACCGCCTTGTGCGCATCCCTGAAAGGCACATTCTTCATGACCAGATAATCCGCAAGGTCGGTGGCGGTTGCGTATCCCTTTGCTGCAGCGTTTTCCATGGTGTCACGGTGGAAGGTAATCACGGGAACCAGCTGTGCAAAGACGTCCAGGCACATTCGCACGGTATCCACGATATCAAAAATGGGTTCCTTGTCTTCCTGGTTGTCACGGTTATAGGCCAATGGCTGGCCTTTCATCAGCATCAACAGTGCCACCAGACTGCCGTTTACCCGCCCGCATTTTCCCCGTATCAACTCTGCGACATCCGGATTCTTTTTCTGGGGCATAATGCTGGAACCGGTGCAAAACTCCTCTCCCAAATCAATGAAAGAATAGGCCTGTGAGGACCACCATACCAGTTCTTCGCAGATTCTCGACAAATGCACCATCATCAAGGATGCATGGGCGGCGAATTCGACAAGAAAGTCCCGGTCAGAAACTGCGTCCAGGGAATTTCTCGAAACCGAACCGAAATCGAGCTCCGCGCTGGTCATCTCGCGATCAATGGGATACGAAACTCCCCCCAGGGCAGCACTTCCAAGCGGACAGGTGTTAATTCGTTTCCTGCCATCCTGGAATCGTTCATAGTCCCGTTGAAACATCTCGTTCCAGGCCAGTATGTGGTGGCCCAGGGTCACCGGCTGGGCCGTTTGCATATGCGTAAATCCAGGGAGCAGGGTGGCCGCTTCCCGTTCCGCAACGTCAATCAATGCATGTTGCAGAGTCGTCAGCATTGCACAGATCTGGTCGACTTCGTCCCGCAGATACAGCCTCATGTCCGTTGCGATCTGATCATTGCGGGAACGACCGGTGTGCAGTTTCTTTCCCGCTTCTCCTATTTTGTCCGTCAGGGCCTGCTCGATGTTCATGTGCACATCCTCCAGGGCGTCGGACCAGTCAAATTCTCCACGGCCAATCTCTTCCCGGATTTCCAGCAGTCCCGCCTGGATGTCCGAGAAATCCTTTCTGGAGATGATTCCCTGGGTATGCAACATGCGTGCGTGTGCAATGGAACCCGCGATATCCTGTTGATAGAGTCGACGATCAAATCCTACCGAGGCAGAGAATGTCTCCATTGAATGGCTTGTAGACGAAGAAAAGCGCCCTCCCCACAATTTCTTTTCAGCAGTCATCTTGTGATTCCATTGCCTTGTTGGCCGGTATTCGGGGCTTTAAGCCCGTCGTTCTGTACTGGTTGATAATTACACCACATGTCGCTGGCTCTTTGTAACGAATATGGAAAACCCGGTCATCACATGGCCTGGGAATCGGTTGCGGCAGAACCTGTGGTCCATGGTGCAACCATTTTGTATGTCCAACGGGTCGCTGCTTTGAAGGACAACCGCCCTGTTTTCCATGCCGGGAGTCACTGGCTGAAAACGCCCGGGAAAACGCACCCCGTTCCGGCCTGGGTTTCAACCCGGCCCGATCAGCCGATCCTGGACAGTTTAAGCAGTTTTTTCATATCTTTGATCAATAGCCTGGGATCCAGGTCCGCCGGAATTGCCATCATCACGTTACCCAGCGGATCAATCAATATCGCATCGTCATTTCCCAGCCCGCGTTGCCGGGCAATCTCCGTCAGCTGCAATTCAAGGCCCTTTTCAGCCTGTCCGGCGAAAAGAGCGTCCGGCTGGCCGGTTTCAAATTCACCGGCAATGCCGGGGCCGGAAAAAAGCAGGACGCGCTGTATTCTTCGTGCATCCCTTCCCACCGCGAGACGGGCCTGTCGGGTGTTGTACAGTGACTGTTGACAACGCTCCGCACATTCGGGACCAATCAGATGGACGATGGTCCACAATCGCTTTAAAGATTCGTTTTCAAGCACCCCTTCCGGGAACACCGGATTCTCAAAACTTTCCAGGGGAACGATGGGATTGATCAATGGGGAATGGTTGGCCTGTTCCTTTGGTGCCAGCACCGCCCCCATCCCGTAGTACCATATGAAGGCAAACAACAGTGGTCCGGCAAACAAAAGAAAGACCGCAACCAACTTCAGCCGCGAACGCAGCTGCTTGCCCCTGGCTACCGTACTGTTTTCATGGTTCATGCGATTTTTTACCCATTCGGTACCAGATCACGCCAAACACCACCAGCACCACCGCCAGCCCCCACCACTGGCCCGCATAGCCAAAGTGCCGGGTGGCATTGACCACATAGGGCTGCCAGATTTTAATGAACCCGGAATCAGCATCCGGCTCCATGACGATCACCCCGGATTCCAGGTTTCGACCGGAAACGGCGGACAGCTCCGGGATATCCAGTGTCTGAACCACCTTTGGCCAGGTTGTCGAATTGGTCATGTTCGGCCCCAGGGCAAACCCTTTCTGCGGGAAATACAACTGCCCGTGAATTTCTTCTTCCGCCGTTGCCGGGAGTGTGTCCCTCAGGCCATCGGCTGCCGGTTTTTCCAGCCAGCCGACATTGGTCAGAAAAGTGGTCTCGCCATTGGCCAGGGCAAAGGGCACAAAGACTTCATACCCCACTTTTCCGGCATGGACCCGATTGTCAAGGAGGAAGACATGTTCCCAATGCCAGTTGCCCGTTGCCCGGACATTCCGGTAATTCAGGTTTTCAACCGGCCCCGGGGATTCGTTCAGATTGACCGGGTGAAAACCGCTTTCGGATATCTGCTTTTCCAGCGCCCTTTTATCCATTCCCCTTTTTGCCTGCCATGCACCGAGACCCACCAGGATCGACAAACTGATGAAATAAATCACCATGACCGGTTTTATGTCTGGTCTTTTGACCCTATTCATGCTCATAATATCGGTATCTGGCCTATTCTGATATCACCTTGTTTAAAGTAATTGTTATCGCGCTACTGCTGTTCGTAATTGTTAGCCTGTTTACCGCGTTTTATTACCTTGTCAAGGACCCTCCCCGTTCCACCCGGATCGTCAAGACACTGTTTTTCCGTGTAGGACTTTCGTTGTTTATCATGGTGCTGTTGCTGGTGGGAACAAAAATGGGCTGGATCGCCCCCCACGAATTCGGCCTGTAACCCCGGGATAAGGGTTCCAGTCACCCGTGTCCTGACAACCCGTCAACCGGCCTCTTCAGTACAAAAATCCATCATTTGGACCATCATCCGGCTTTGCGCAGGTTGCCGCCACCCTGACCGCCCAGGGCTGACTGTACAGCACCGGATTCACAAGGGGCGGGGCCTTTTCTAGAGGATGTAGACGAAAATAAACAATCCCAGCCAGACGACATCCACAAAGTGCCAATACCACGCCGCGGCCTCAAACGCAAAGTGCTTTTCCGCCGTAAAGTGACCGGCCATCGCCCTGAACAACATGACCGTCAGCATGATTGCGCCGAGGGTAACATGCATGCCGTGAAATCCGGTGAGCATGAAGAACGTCGACCCGTATATGCCACTGTTCAGCTTCATGCCTTCATGGTAGGCCTCGACATATTCAACCCCCTGAAGAAACACGAAAAGAAATCCAAGGAAAACCGTGAGAAACAGACCGAGCACAATTTGCGTACGGTGCTGTGCCTTGATGGCGTGATGCGCCCAGGTTACCGTGATTCCAGACGTTAGCAGAATGACCGTATTGATAAACGGCAACGGCCACCAATGCATATGAAAATCGCTTCCCCCCAAATCTTCCGGCCCATTGGTCGGCCAAATTTCAGTATAGTCATTCCACAGGTAGGTATGGGTACTGGCCCCGGATCCCTCCCCCAGCAACCAGGGCACGGAATATTCCCGGGCGTAGAACAGTGCTCCGAAAAACGCTGCGAAAAACATGACCTCGGAAAAGATGAACCAGCTCATTCCCATGCGAAATGAAACATCTTCCCAGGAGCGATAGGTCCCGGATTCACTCTCCCGGATGACCGTCCCGAACCAGCCGAACAGCATGACGACGAACAGAACCAGTCCCAGGGCAGTGATTTTCATTCCGATGTCACCACCGTTCAGATGAACAGCGAATCCGCAGACTGCCAGAGTCAGGGCAACGGAACCGACAATGGGCCATCTTGCTGCCGTGGGAACGTAATAGTGGTCTTGTGTGGCCTCTGCCATAGCGCTACCTCGGGTAATCTCTAGTTTATTTTACTGTTGACGTCAAAAAACGTGTAAGACAGCGTCACCGTATTCACCTCCTCGGGCAAATCCGGGTCCACCACAAAAACAAGCGGCATGCGTTTTTGTTCATTGGCCTCAAATTCCTGCCGGTTAAAACAGAAACATTCGGTTTTGTTGAAATAAGCAGCCGCTTTCGCAGGGGCCACGCTTGGCACGGCCTGACCCACCATTTCCCTGCCCAGTTGATTGGTTGCGATATAGCTGGTCTGGTACGACTTTCCGGGACTGACCATCATGCTGTCCACTTCCGGGTCAAAATCCCATGGTGCCTTCCGGTTCAAAACGCTGTCAAATTCCACCTTGACCTGGCGCTGGTCGTCCACACCCAACTCCTCGACCTGCTCAAAGGAGATTCTGCCCGTCTTGCCATTCAGCCCGGTTACCTCACAGAAAATATTGTAGATGGGCACCATCAAATAACCAAATCCGAACATGGCCACCGGAATCAGGAACAGGTGTGCGATGCGGAACCGCTTTTTCATTACAGCACCACTTTTCCAGTAAGGGCCATATAGATGAAGGCCAGGTAAAACAACCCTGCAATGACCACGAGGATACTCACCGTCCTTTTTACCTGTTTCTTCACTAAACCCGGGCTTCCACTACTTTTCCGTACCCGTCATTTGACAATGGGTTGCGGAGAAAAGGTATGGTAGGGCGGCGGTGACGCAACCGTCCACTCCAGCCCCTCAGCGCCTTCCCAAACCTGGTCGGTTGCCTTTTCACCCCCCTTGATGCACTTCACAATCAAAACCAGGAACAGGATCTGTGCAAACCCAAATCCAAAGGCACCAATGGTGGCAATCTGGTTAAAGTCCGTAAATTGCACGGAATAGTCCGGGATTCGTCTTGGCATACCGGCCAGTCCCACAAAGTGCATGGGGAAAAACAGGAGATTCACAAAAATGGTGGACAACCAGAAATGGGTCTTGCCCAGAGTTTCGTTGTAATAATTCCCGGTCCACTTGGGCAGCCAGTAGTAGACCCCGGCGATAATCCCGAATATCGCACCCGGGACCAGTACATAGTGGAAGTGGGCCACCACAAAATAGGTGTCGTGGTACTGGAAATCGATGGGAGTCATTGCCAGCATCAGCCCGGAAAACCCGCCAATGGTGAACATGATGACAAAACCCAGGGCAAACAGCATGGGGGTCTCAAAGGTCATGGCCCCTTTCCACATGGTGGATACCCAATTGAACACCTTCACTCCCGTGGGCACAGCGATAAGCATGGTGGTAAACATAAAGAACAGCTCTCCCACCAACGGCATGCCCACAGTAAACATGTGATGCGCCCAGACGATAAACGATAGGAAGGCAATGGAAGCCGTGGCGTACACCATGGAACTGTAGCCAAACAGTTTCTTCCGGGAAAAGGTCGGGATGATTTCAGAGACCAGACCAAAGGAGGGCAAAATCAATATGTAGACTTCCGGGTGACCAAAGAACCAGAAAATATGCTGGAACATGACCGGGTCTCCACCGCCCGCGGCACTGAAGAAGCTGGTGCCGAAAAACTTGTCTGTGAGCATCATGGTCACGGCCCCGGCCAGTACCGGCATGACCGCTATCAGCAGATAGGCGGTGATGAACCAAGTCCAGACAAACAGCGGCATTTTCATGAATGTCATGCCAGGGGCCCGCAGGTTCATGATGGTGGCAATGATGTTGATCGCACCCATTATGGAAGACACCCCCAAAAGATGGATGGAAAAAATCAGGTAAGGCAGGGCATCGCCGGTCTGCAGTGACAGGGGAGGATACAGCGTCCATCCGGCAGAAGGGCCGCCTCCTTCCATAAACAATGTCGAAAGCATCATCCCGAAACCGAACGGCAGAATCCAGAAACTCCAGTTATTCATGCGTGGCAATGCCATGTCCGGTGCGCCGACCATCATGGGCAGCATCCAGTTGGCAAGTCCGACGAATGCCGGCATCACCACCCCGAAAATCATGACCAGGGCATGGAGCGTGGTCATTTGATTGAAAAAATGGGGATCCACCACCTGCAGTCCCGGCTGGAAAAGTTCGGTGCGAATGACCAGCGCCATGGCACCCCCGATAAAAAACATGATCAGGGAGAACCAGAGGTACAGGGTTCCAATATCCTTGTGATTGGTTGTTACCACCCACCGCCACAATCCCGGGGGCGGTCCATGGTGATCGTGATCGTCGTGATACAAATCAGCGGCTTGTGCATTCATCTTGGTAACCTCAGGTAAATCTGTTCTGTCTTGGTTTCAACTGTCCCTCACTGGACCCTCATCGCCCGGATGGCGGACGGCTGGATCACATCCCCCGTGTCGTTACCCCATGCATTTCGTTCATAGGTAATCACGGCTGCCAAATCAGCATCGTTCAACTGGCTGGAAAACGCCTGCATTGCCGTCCCTTCCTTGCCGTTAAGAACGATATCCACGTGGGCTTCAATGTCCTCAAGTATCATGGGAGTGTTGACCAGGGAAGGAAAGATCCCCGGGATTCCCTCGCCATTGCTCTGGTGGCACGCGACACAATAGGTAGCGTAGACCCCTTGTCCACGCTCCATGAGCTCCCCCATTTCCCACTCCCGGTCTGCCGAACTGGCCGCGGCCTCGGCAGCAGCCAGCTCCGCGGTGACCCAGTCGTTGTAATCGGATTCGGATCTTGCATCTACCACAATGGGCATGAATCCATGGTCCCGTCCACAAAGCTCTGCACACTGGCCCCGATAGATGCCGACTTCATCTATCTTGGTCCACATTTCATTGATAAACCCCGGAATGGCATCCTTTTTGACGGCAATCGCGGGCAACCACCACGCGTGTATGACATCACTGGCGGTGAGCAGGATACGAACTTTCTTGCCAACCGGCAGAACCACCGGCTTGTCCACTTCAAGCAGGTAGTTTTCCACGGTGTTGGGATCAATTCCCGAATCCAGGACAGCGGCTTCCCGACTGGAAGCATGCAGATTGCTGATGAACCGGATCCCGCTCTCAAGATATTCATACTCCCATTTCCACTGATGGCCGGTAATCTTGATGGTGATGTCTGCATCGCTGGTATCTTCCATTACGATGAGTGTCTTGGCGGCAGGAATCGCCATGGCCACCAGGATAATAAACGGTATCACTGTCCAGATTAATTCCGCCGTGGTGCTCTCGTGAAAGGTTGCCGGGGTAGCCCCTTTTGATTTGCGGTGATAAAAGATGCTGTAGGCCATGGCGCCAAAAACAATCACACCGATGGCCACACAAATCCACAGGACAAACATATGCATGTCGTAGACCTCCCGGCTGATTTCGGTCACACCTTCGGTCAGGTTGAGCTGCCAGTCCGCAGCGGCCGGGAAACTTGCTGCCCACAACACCAGACTCGGCAAGGCTATGGGAATTCGTCGAATATTCTTCATCAATTGCATGGATCCTCACCGACAATAAAAATTAACTAAGAGCCACATTGTACCGCCTTGTCAAACGACATTTTATACGTTTCGTTCTCTGCAACCGGCCATGCCGGAAGGTCTGTCTTTCTTCAGGAATACCTCGATCCATTCCATCATTGCGTTGTATTCCGTACCGGGTATTCCGTTATTCCGTACTGGCCAGACCTGCCCGGCAGACCCGAAAAAGGCGGCATGGTAGCTAAATTAAGTTCAGTATACAAGCATCGGTTGTACTTATCCCTGACACGTGGTCTTACAGGCTGATTATAGCCAGATTCAACGTTTTTGTGTGTTGTGACCAATGTCTCTTCACCCGCATCGTCGATTTCCCGGTTCCGGTTCCCTTGCAAACTTTCCCTTTGCACCGCTTTTTCCCTGGCCACAGGATGGGGGGTCATGGTGTGGTCGCAATCAAATAGTTCACCAGGAGCCAGACCATGCCCAGAAACAGGGCAACGAATATCAACCCTGCAAAGAAAAAATGCCAGAATTTCCCGCTTTCGAAATCCCTTTTCCTGTTGGCGTTGTTCTGTATGCCAATAAAGGACGAAAAAACACTTTTGACAATGGTGAAAAAGGTGACTTCCCGGTGATTTTCCAGTGTTTCATCCGGAGCAGGGGGCTGGTTGTGCGTACTCATGGCCGGGCAGATCATGTCTCCAGTATAAACGTGCGAATGAATATCCGGGCGTAGTGGTCCAGCAACAGAAAGGCGAAAAGCGCACTCAAATAAAATATGGAGTACCCAAAGGTTTTCATGGCAAACTGGTCGCCATCAGAGCGATAGAGCTTGACCGAATAGAATACAAACCCGGCGCCCAGGGTGATGGCCCCCGCCAGGTAGATCGTACCGCTCATCATCACCACAAAAGGCATGATGGTGACAATTACAAGCAGGATGGTGTACAGCAGCACATGCAGTTTTGTAAACGCAATCCCGTGGGTGACCGGCAACATGGGCACGTCCGCTTTCTTGTAATCATCGACCCTTTTGATGGCCAACGCCCAGAAATGGGGGGGCGTCCAGATGAAAATGATCAAAAA
Organism: Candidatus Poriferihabitaceae bacterium; assembly: GCA_965214055.1. Classification (GTDB taxonomy): domain Bacteria; phylum Pseudomonadota; class Gammaproteobacteria; order Arenicellales; family Poriferihabitantaceae; genus WTGA01. The sequence continues at coordinate 1,271,385 of OZ243931.1, read as the reverse complement.
CAGCAGCAGTGCTTCGCTGTGCAGCTCCCCTGTGACCGCCGTCCAGCCCAACACCGGGGGGGCCGCTCCCGCTGCACCGCCAAGGACAATATTCTGCGGCGTGCTGTGTTTGAGAAACATGGAATAAATCACCGCATATCCAAACATGGAGGCAAAGGTCAGCATGGCGGTCAGTGCGTTCACAAAAGTGAACAGGATGGCCATGGATACCGCCGCCAGGATCAATGCGAATGCAACGGCCTGCCGGGAATTGATATTCCCCGCGGGGAGAGGCCGGTGGTGGGTGCGTTCCATGCGGATGTCAATTTCCCTGTCCACCCAGTGATTCAGAACCGCCCCGGCGGAAGCCGCCAGGCCAATGCCAACCAGCCCCCAGAACCATGCCTGGAACGGGACCAGCCCGTCCGTAGACAAAAACATGCCCACCAGGGCCGTGAACAGGATAAGCACAACCACCCTGGGCTTGCACAGCTCCAGGAATTCCCTCCAGTCAATTCGCGAATGTATCGCCTCGACCATCAATCCGCAAAACCCCTTTCAGGCAACCCCACGCCAGGGTGAGCGGAAATCCGACGGAATTCACTTTCAAGTGCCTGGGTCAGCGCCCCTCTTTCCCGGTCAGTCAAACACTGTCCTATTTCCACCCATTTTCCCTTGCACCCCAACAGCAATCTGGCGGGATACCCCCGATATCTTGGGTGTTCCAGCCTGATCTGCGTCCAATGCAGGGGAAATTCCCACTTTGCATCGGCATTTTCCTGGATGTGGAAGATTTCAACCCGGCTTTCAGACATCACCACCCTTTCCACATACGCGGAGTGCCGGGCAATGAGGAAAAACACGGTCCCCACCGCCAACACATCCAGCAGCGCGAAGGGCAAAATCAGCCAGTAGCCCAGAATGGCGAATCTCAGGGCAATACCCAGGGCAATGATCGCCAGCAGCGCAACCAGCCAAATCCAGTTTCTGGAATGAAAGGAACCGTTTGGTCGAATGATAAATTCGGACTGGCGTGAAGACATGGCCGGATTGGGTGCAGCACATCAGATTAGGGACTGGGGATTTTACCAAAATTTTTTATCCTCGGCAGAAAAACAAGGCCCCCCGGCCAGTTGGCATGCCTGGAGTGTTCCGGCCCTCCCATTCAGGTTCTTCCCTGACGGCGGCCCTGGCAGCGCACCGGGCATTCTCACCGAACGGCCCACAGGCGTATAATCCTTCCCTTTTACGAATCCGGATGATTATGCGCGAAACACTGGTGGTCAAAACCGACAATGAAAAATTCGAGGATTGGCAGCATGCCCTCGCAGGCTGTGACCTGGAGATCATACCCTGGGATTGTGTCACCAACCACGATGCGGTGGACTTTGCACTGGTATGGAAGCCTTCCCCCGGGGCCCTTGCCCGGTTTCCCAACCTGAAGATCATTTTTTCTGTCGGTGCCGGCATCGACCACCTGACGGGAGACGGAATTCTGCCTCCCGGGATTCCCGTTATCCGGATGGTGGATGAATTGCTGACCGCCGGCATGGTTGAATATGTGCTGTTTCATGTGCTCAGGTTTCACCGGTTCATGCCCCAATATGAACAGCACCAGGCGGAATATGCCTGGCGGCCCATCCGCCAGGTCCCAGCCTGTGAGCGCACGGTGGGGATACTCGGGGTAGGAGAAATGGGCCAGGCGTCGGCCCGGGCACTGGTCAACCTCGGGTTTGATGTCATTGGCTGGAGCCGCAGTAAAAAAACCATTGAGGGAGTGACCGGTTATGTGGGTCCTTCCCAGCTGAACAGCCTGTTGTCGAGGAGTGAAATCCTGGTTTGCCTGCTGCCCCTGACGGATCAAACCTGTCATATCCTGAATGCAGAAAACCTGGCTAAATTGCCCCGGGGGGCACACCTTATCAGCGCTGGCCGGGGAGGGCACCAGGTGGAATCGGACATCCTGGACGCACTGGACAATGGGCAATTGGCAGGTGCCGCACTGGATGTGTTCGAAACCGAGCCACTGCCTGAAAATCATCCCCTGTGGGACCACAAGAATGTGTACATCACCCCCCATATTGCCAGCATGACCGTGCCCGCATCCAGCTCTGCCCATGTTTACAACAATATCCTGCGGTATCGAAATCGCGAGCCACTGACCCATGTGGTAAATATGGAGCAGGGGTATTGAGGAAGAATTTGCCCCGTTTGCCCCGCCGGAAGTCTGTCGACGCAAAATAGAAATGTCCCCTTCATACTCCCCTGTCTCCACTCCGAAGCGCAATACCCGCCGTGGCGGCACCGGACAAATCAGCACCTCGGAGTGCTGATTTCGCTCACAAGTGGGGCCATCTCAACTCTGGGAAATACTGACAGAGTCATCCTCCAACCCACGGACCTGCCCAACACCTTCCACCCGAGGGAAGCCACTCCGATTTTATGGGAACCTTATGTTTATGAGAACGTTCCCATATCCCATTGATCACAGGTTGGGAAGCACGGTTTTCAACCGGGCCGGGGTCATTTTGCGCTGGCATGGCGATGCTTGATTTTTGACAATACCCCCGATTTAAGGCAGGATGGCCCAATGTCGGAAAAGAAAATGAATGCCCCTGATTTGTCCGATCTGTTTACGCCCGGTGCTGGCGGTGTCCCTCCGTATTTGGCGGGTCGTAAGGGAGAACAGGCCTATTTCCAGACTTGTGTCAAATCCTTGAAAAACCGGAGACCTATTAGTCGGGACCTGATTCTCTACGGCCCCCGGGGCAACGGCAAGACCGCACTGCTTCGTTATCTGCAAAAAGAGACCCACCAGCAAGACGCCTCCAACCCGGACATTCTGTGGACAACCCCGGGGATGCTGGACAACCCGGGAAAGCTGGTCGATCTGATTGTTGGGGATCATACCGCCCTTCGGCGCAAGATCCAATCTGCGGATTTTTCGATTAATGTTGGCATCGCCAAAGCCAATGCACAAGTTGATTTTTCCAAACGAACCCTGACCCTTGATGACCTACTGGAGGAGCGGTGTCAGCATCAGCCCCTGATTCTGATCATTGACGAAGCGCACCGATTGAGCCCGCAACTGGGAGAGGACTTGCTCAATGCCAGCCAGGTCGTACGCAACGCAGGCAATCCATTCCTGCTCGTGCTGGCCGGCACACCGAATCTCAGCGCCGCATTGGGCAAAGCCAATGCGTCCTTCTGGGACCGCAGCAAAAAATTGCCTTTGGGACGCTTGTCGCCGGACGAAGCTGGCGCCGCGCTTACCATTCCATTACAGGAGGCTGGCATCACCTTTGCCCCCGGTGTCGTTGCAGAAATCGTTGCACAGGCCCACTGTTATCCTTTTTTCATGCAAGTCTGGGGAGATTGCCTGGCCCGAAGACTGGATGAAACCAAGGAAACAGAGATCACCCTGGCGCAGGTCAAGGAAGTGGAAGATGCAGTGATAAACGAACGCAACGCGATGTATGATATCCGATTCAATGAACTGGACAGAATGGGTTTGCTGCCGGTGGCCGAGAGTGTGGCGGATGCCTTCATCCGGCTTGGTGAGCCGGCGCTGCATCGTCACGCATTAAGGGAGGCAATTGAAAAAGGAATGCCGGGGGATGAACCGGTCACGAATGAGCGGATCATGGAAAAACTCGAACAACTGTCCCACCTGGGTTACGTCTGGCCTGTTGGAGGGTATGCGTACGAACCGGGCATCCCGAGCCTGATGGCTTTTGTACAAGGCTACTCGCTGTCCCGAGCCAGAAGGACAGAGGCTACACCGCACACACCCCCTCGGTGATCATCCATTGGCGTAACGTCTCCCGGGAACTGGGTCCCCTTCAATGAAAAGGGGACATTACAGAATTGCGTTAGCCCTGCCGGAAGTCTTGCAAAAAGACCGCACTGGATTTATTCTTCAACCAGATGAACTGGTCAATGTCGTCAACCGCAGACATGGTCGCGTGTTTAACCCTGATCTCATGGAGTGTAAAATATGAACCCACTAAAAAGTATTCCCGGAACCATTATTGCCGGTTTCGTTATTGCCATAGTCATTGCCCTTGTCCTTTAGGCAATTCCCCTGTCCCGCTGAAAAGCCGGATTAAATATTAAGTCAAGAGGTTTACAGAACAATGAATACCTGGTCTCTCGTAGTTTGGTTACATGTATTGGCAGGGATAGTCTGGATTGGTCTGCTGTACTATTTCAATTTCGTCCAAGTGCCTGCTGCCGCAGAAGGCGCAGCAGATACCGATGGCCCCGGGCCAGCGGCGATTTCGAAATATGTGGCTCCCCGGGCCCTGCTGTGGTTTCGCTGGGGGGCGGTGGCAACCTGGGTCACCGGCGCTATTGCGCTGGAATCTTCCGGAGCTGGCCTCATCGCCGCGTTTACGCTTAGCGGGCCTACGCCCGTGATCGTCATCGGGATTGGTGCCTGGCTCGGGACCATCATGCTGTTCAACGTATGGGTATTGATCTGGCCAAACCAGCAAAAAATCCTGGGCATGGTCTCCGCCAGCCCCGAAGAAATTGCCAAGGCGAAAAATGTCGCCCTGCTGGCATCCCGGACCAATACCATGCTCTCCATCCCCATGATCATGTGTATGGTGGGTTTCATGCATGGCCTGCCTTTCTAGGCATCCGGGCTGACCCCGAAAGGTCTCCGGCCTCCGGTCGCGAAAACAACCCGGTCCGGCCAGGGTTGTTTTCGTGGTCCATGCACCAAACAGCAATGCGCTGAAAATACCCATCCACGGGAGTCGCAGGCCAGACGGGCCCCTCGGTCAGGTTCGCAGTGCTAATTTTCGGGAAAACCGCTAAAATACCGCCACGACCTGATTGAACCGGAACCTGTATGTTTACCTTCGCAAAACGCAAAACCACGCCCTCCCGGCCGGATACCCTTGCACACCGGGAACAGGCCATCCCGGTAACGAACCGGCATTATGTCAACGGCAACCCCATTCAGGGCCCCTTTCCAGATCACCTGCAAACCGCCGTGTTTGGGTTGGGTTGTTTTTGGGGAGCAGAGCGCAAGTTCTGGCAACTGGACGGTGTTTTTACCACCGCGGTGGGATATGCCGGCGGCACAACGCGCAATGCCACCTATCAGGATGTCTGTAGCGGAAGGACCGGTCACGCAGAAGTGGTCATGGTGGTCTTTGATCCGTTGAAAATCAGCTTTGAAGCGCTCTTGTCTGTATTCTGGGAATCCCACAATCCAACCCAGGGGATGCGCCAGGGCAACGATATAGGCACCCAGTACCGGTCCGCAATCTATGCCCGGGATGAACAGCAATTGACTGAAGCCCGGGCATCAAAAGCCGCCTATAACCAAAGACTGAAAGCCGCGGGATTTCCGGGTATCACCACGGAAATCCGGGAAGAGACCGGTTTTTTCTATGCGGAAGAGTACCACCAGCAGTATCTGGCGAAAATTCCCAACGGCTACTGTGGTCTTCGCGGAACCGGCGTGCCCTGTGGGTAGTGTGATGGAAGCGGGGCCGTCCCCTGCCCTGCGTTTCCATTCCCTTCATTCCCTTGTTTCCACTCCTGTGCGAAAACGTCCAGCCACCCGCCCCGGCGTGATGAACCGATTTTGTTCTGTTAAGCAGGTTCAGTCGCTTTTGGGCTGCAGGGGCGGCATGGGGAAGGCCGCGATATTGCTCCCATTCTTGTTCCCGGCGCTGTCCAGAATTTTGTTGATGCCTTCCTTTTCCACCTCATCAATTCGCACGATGGAGTGCAGCGGGATATAGGTCCGCTTCACTGCGCTGAATTCCTGCTTCAGCCTTTCCTCGGAGGGGTCCACGACGACCTGGGTTTTCTCTCCAAAAATGATGCTGGCCACCTCAATAAACGCATACATGTTGCTTTGGGTGACTTCCCGGGCATAGAGTTCATAAAGCTTTCCCTGACTGTGGAACTGTATTTTATAAATATTGTTTTTTTTGCTCACTGCTTACTCTTGATCGCTTATTTTTGCCCATGCCGACGGACCCCATGATATAGAATTCCGGATATGCCCGCCGCCGGATTATATCATTACTTCAATTGTCGCTAATGTTTTCTCGTTACATTTTCAATCATCTGTCCCGATTTGTTGTCTGCCCGGCTCTTTTGCTGTTCGCCGCCACCGCGTTTGCACATTCACTGCCTGACCGTGTCACCCGATTGCTACAGGATTACCGGATTCCGGTCTCTGCGATCAGCATCGATGTGCGCCAAATGGAAACGGGGAGGTCCGTACTGAGCCTGAACAGCGATGTTCCAAGAACACCGGCCTCCGTGATCAAGGTCCTGACCACACTGGCGGCTCTGGAAATACTCGGACCGCATCACCAATGGGAAACCCGGTACCTGGCTGACGGTCAAATCAAACAGGGTGTGCTGCACGGGGACTTGGTTTTCCAGGGAGGCGGAGACCCTTTCCTGACGGTGGAACAATTCTGGGGACAGGTGCTGGATATCCGCCAACGGGGGATACAGACCATCACCGGGGACCTGGTCATTGACAACACGCGGTTTCGTTTGCCCAGACATGACCGCTCGGCATTCGATAATGAACCGGCCCGGCTTTACAATGTGGGCCCGGATGCCGCTTTGGTGAATTCCTCGGCCACAAACTTCGTGATTCAATCCTTGGATGGTCGCGCCATTGTTTTTGCATCCCCTCCCATGGCGGGCCTGGAAATCGAAAACCAGCTGACGCTGTCCGATGGAAAGTGTTACCACCCGGGACATGGATGGCAATATGGCATCCATCGGAAAAATGAAAAAATAATCGCGCGTTTCAAAGGCGAGTATCGTCGAAGCTGCGACCAATACTCGTTCGGCCGGTCCATCGTGCCCAATCTCGAATATACCTACCGCCTGTTTGCCTATCTGTGGACCAGTACCGGGGGACGCTTCAACGGCGGATATCGCGTGGAAAAGACGCCGTCTACCGCCAGACCACTGGCCACCCATGCGTCCCGGCCCCTGGCAGACATCATTACCGGAATCAACAAATTCAGCACCAATGCCCCGACCCGCCAATTGATGTTGAGCCTGGATGCCCAAAACGAGAACAGGCCGGCAACCATCGAGGGCGCCCGCAGTGCCATCGGAGACTGGCTACAGGCCAACAACCTGCCCATGCCCTTGCTGAAGTTGGACAACGGCTCTGGCCTGTCCAGGCAGACACAGATCACCAGCGGCGACCTGGAGAAACTGTTGCAATATGGCTGGCACAGCAACTTTCGTGCAGAATTCCTGTCTTCACTGGCTCTGGTGGCATTGGACGGGACCGTGAAAAAACGACTGGTTGACAGCCAGTTGGCGGGGCGTGCCCGGATAAAAACCGGATGGCTTAAAGGGGTTCGGAGCATGACGGGTTATGTCCATGCCCGAAATGGCGCCTGGTACTCGGTGACGTTGATAATCGAATCCGGTTCGATACGATACAAGGATGGAAATCGCATACAGGATGCCCTCCTGAAGTGGGTCTACGATCTTCCAGCCCGATGATGCGCTGCCTTTCCGTCATCCGCCGACCTGCGGCCGAAGCGGCTTCAGGGCTGGCTGGCTGCCGGGGGACGGATGAACCGTTCGATAAGCGGGGCGACCCTCTCGGGATAGTCCATGTGCACATGGTGATGCCCGTGGACTTCTTCAATGACCAGGCCGGGTATTGCCCCGAGTCGTCGATTGGTCGACTTTCTCGATATCACCAGTCCGTCTTTGGCCAGAATGAGCAGTGTCGGGGCTGAAATACCCTGGAGGATCGACACCACTTTGTCCTGGCTCATGTAGATCGGAGAATGCTGCTTGAGCCTGGGGTCGCTGCGAACCATGATTTTTCCCTTTCGCCGGAATGTCCCCCGGTGCAGCAGTGTTTCCACGCTGCTTCGGTTGATGCGGCCGGCACGCAGTCGTTTGTCCACCAGGGCATCCCAGGAACGGTATTGCGATAACGCAAGACTCTCCCCGTCGTCCAGAAATGCCATGGATTTCCGAAATTGATCCAGGGTATCGTCATCCTCTCCGGAAATGGGTCCGATACCATCAATCAAGACAAGGCGGTTTACGCGCGCCGGAAATGACGCGGCAACCGCTGCAGCGATCCCGGCTCCCAATGAATGCCCAATCAGGTTGAACTGGTGGAAGCCGAGGTTTTTGACAACCCGGTGTACATCCGCGACATAGTCCGTAAAATGGTATATGCAACCGGGGGGCCGATGCGCTGAATGGCCGTGACCCGGCAGATCAATACTGATCCACCGGTGACCGGGAATGGCCCGGCATACCGACGTGAAACTGGACGCATTGTCCAGCCATCCATGAAGGCACAGGGCCGGAAAACCGCTCTGACCGCCAAATTGGAGCGCCGCGATGTTCCCGGTCAACCCCCGAACAGTGGTTTCAGTTTCCTGCATCATTGCGGGCAAATATTTTTTCTTTCATGAAGAACAAAACCGGGGCAAACACGCGTTTGTCATGCCAAGACTTTTCAATAATGTGGTAGATTATTATACGCAATGTGAAATTTTGGCCGGTTGGTTTGTTGCAAGAAATTATTAATGGAGAAGATCGTATGAGAGATGAAAATAAACCCGTGGACGACCGTTCCACCGATTCGTTCACGCTAACGGATAACCGTACCAATGAAACCTGGACCATCCCCGCCCGGGTCGGCGCCATGGGGAACCGATTGGTTGATGTCAAATCGCTGTATGGTGATACGGGCCTGTTGACCTATGACCCGGGTTTCACTTCCACGGCTTCATGTAAATCCAGCATCACTTATATCAATGGGGCAAAGGGTGTATTGCTTCATCGCGGATACTCCATTGATGAGTTGGCCAACAAAAGCGATTTTATGGAAACCTGTTATCTGCTTTTGTATTCTGAACTCCCCACTCCGGAACAACGGGTCTCCTTTATCAACGATATCAAGCACCACACCCTGATCCATGAACAGCTTGCCCGGTTTTACCAGGGATTCATGCGCAGCGCGCATCCCATGGCCATCATGGTGGGGGTTGTGGGGGCACTTTCGGCATTTTACCATGACAACACCGACACCACGGACATTGCGCACAGGCGGCTTGCGGCTCACCGACTGATCGCCAAAATGCCCACCATCGGTGCCTGCGCGTACAAGTATTCCCTTGGGCTCCCTTTTCCAACGCCACGGAACGACCTGAGTTATTCGGAAAATTTGCTGCAAATGATGTTCTCCAATCCGGCGGAAGAGTACAAGATCAACCCGGTGCTGGCCCGGGCCATCGACAAGATTTTGATCCTCCACGCCGACCACGAACAAAATGCGTCCACCTCGACCGTGCGCCTGGCCGGCTCCTCCGGCGCGAATCCCTATGCCTGTATCGCTGCAGGTATTGCCTCCCTTTGGGGTCCCGCCCATGGTGGGGCGAACGAAGCCGTGCTGAAAATGCTGGATGAAATCGGGTCGGTAGACCGGGTGCACAAGTATATCGCCAAGGCCCAGGACAAAAACGACAGTTTTCGCTTGATGGGTTTTGGGCATCGCGTCTACAAGAATTATGACCCAAGAGCCATGGTCATGCGGAAGACCTGCCATGACGTGCTGAAAGTGCTTGGCATTCATGATCCCCAACTCGAACTTGCCATGAAACTGGAAGAGATCGCGCTCAAGGACAGCTACTTTATTGAAAAGAAACTGTATCCGAACGTGGACTTCTACTCGGGAATTATCATGAAAGCCATGGGATTTCCCACCTCGATGTTCACGGTCATGTTTGCGATTGGCCGGACGGTGGGCTGGATCTCTCACTGGAAGGAGATGCTGGTGGATGAAGACCACCGCATCGGACGCCCGCGCCAGCTGTATACCGGGGAGAAACAACGCAAATACATCCCCCTTGACAAGCGGGGCCATACGTCCAAGAAGACCAGCTGGTCATGGTTATGGGGGAAGTGAATGGACCCACTGCGCGGATTGGATTCAAACCAATCCCGGCCCGGACTCTGGTTTGCCGCGCCCACAAGGCCTGCAACGGTTGAAATCGCACTATGCACACTTGGGTCTATAAAGGCAGCCGGAAGGAAAATACCTATTTATACGTAACTGCAAAAGACCATTTTGACCGGGTTCCGGAAGCGTTGATTGACCTGCTCGGAAAGCTGGAGCTTGTCCTGCATACCGAGCTGACGGAAAATCGCCGGCTGGCACAGGCGGATGTGAGCACCGTGATCCGGCAATTGAAGGAGGAAGGCTATTATCTGCAACTCCCTCCCGCAAAGGAGAGCCCGGACCGGATATGCTCGTAAAAATCCTGTTCACGCTTCTGGTCATCATCGTTGTTGCCCTGGTTTTCCGTACCAAGCAGGGGGCGAGCCAATCGGTTTCGGCCAATGACCCGGTGGATACACGCTCATTGCCACCCCGGGTGGTTGCCTATGGCCTGGTGGGGGTCCTGATGCTCGTTTCCATTGCCATCTTTGTCATCAAGTATCAGTCAGACAACCGGATTGTCAATATTTCTGTGATCGCCAAAGATGGCGAAAGCACCCTTTACCAGGCCCGGCACAAGGATATCAAGGGCAGGCAGTTCCTCACCCTGGATGGAAAACAGGTCGCGCTGGGTGAAAGCGACCGGGTTGAAATGGAAAACTAACCAACGGACTCCAGTCACATGGAAATCCCCAAAACCCCTCCCCTTACGATGGGCCTGGTGGCCGCATCCATCCTCATTTACCTCATGATGAACCTGGGGCTGCAGCATATCATCATTCCACCGTTGCTTATTTCGGAATACCTCCAGCCCACGCTTCCGGAAATTTTTACCGGGGAGGTCTGGCGGTTGGTGACCCCCGTGTTTCTCCATTTCGGCATCTTCCACATCGTGTTTAACATGTTGTGGACCTGGGAACTGGGACGCCTGATTGAATGGCGCCAGGGAATCTGGCAGCTGGGGGCATTGACCCTGATTGTAAGCATCGTTGCAAACCTCGCCCAGTATTTTGTTTCCGGTCCATTGTTTGGCGGAATGTCGGGGGTAATTTATGGTTATTTCGGCTACGTATGGGTCCAGAACCTGACCAATCCCCGTTTTGGCGTTCAGTTGAATCCGGCAATCGTCAAGCTGATGCTCGGATGGTTTGTGATTTGCTGGACGGGGCTTCTTGAGACAATTTTCGGCATCGCCATTGCCAACACCGCACACACCGCCGGGTTGATCAGCGGCATGGTCGTCAGCCTGATCGTGAGCGGTATTGTCCAAAGGAATATCCGGGGAAACCGGGGGGGCTGACCCGGCAACCGCTGCCGTTTCCGCGCGGCAGGGGTTGCCGGCGTTGAAGGACAGATTCCGGAAGAGAATCCATCGTCCCCGAAGCACCTGTCCGGGGACAGGCCTGCGAGTCATCTGTGGATGCGGTCTGGAGTTTTCGGTCAACCTTCCAAATAAAGCGCCCGTCAACAACCAAACCAGAACCCGTGTTTGGGGATACGGGATAGGAAAGGTTGTAGCAACCCGGCTGCAAACAACTCCGGGTCACGGGCATTCATATCCGGGCACTTCTTCGTCCGTATATCCGGTACGCCGCACCCGGAGAAATCATTTTGACCCGGGGTTTCGCCCTGGCAAGCTGGCGAGCCAGGACTTGCTTTGTATGGCCGCAACCGTTAAATTCCACCAAGGCAGAGATGGGGACGAGTAATCGGCCAGATCCGGATATTCCTGGGTGATGCCCAGGAGTCAGCGAGTTGGGGATGGTGGAAGCCCAGTCAACGATTCCGATGAACATCACCCCGGAGCCGCTGAAAGAAAGGAGTCACTCCAAGTAGACTCAGCCGGTTTGTTTCCGATACAAAACAAGAGTGATATTTCAACCCGGTCATCCGTAGTGAGATGTCTCTTGCCAAGGCAGGAAGCGTGAGCAACCTGCGAATTTCGGGTGGTACCGCGAACGAACATCGCCCCGGAGAGAAGGCTGACAAAACGGCCCCTCCGGGGTTTTTGTTTTCTGGCTGGTTAAGAATGTTGGACAACAGAAGGTGGATTCGGATCATGTTTGAAGAAGTACGAGGTCGATACAACGGCCCTGAACTGGAAGAGGAAATACTCGAATTCTGGGAAAAGAATGCCATTTTCGAAAAAACCCTGGAACAAAGCGAAGGAAGACCCCGGTTCAGTTTTAACGAAGGCCCGCCAACCGCAAACGGGCGGCCCGGCATACACCATGTTCTGGCCCGCACGTTTAAGGATATCTACCCCCGCTTTCGATCCATGCAGGGCTTCCACGCCCCGCGCAAAGGGGGCTGGGATACCCACGGTCTTCCCGTTGAGCATGAAATCGAAAAGCAACTGGGCATTTTTGACAAGAAGGAAATCGAAAGCCAGGTAGGCATTGCCGAATTTACCCGCCGCTGCCGGGAATCCGTCATGACCTACATCGGCGAATGGGAACAGCTGACCCGCCGCATGGGATACTGGGTCAACCTGGACGAAGCCTATTACACCCTGGACAACCGGTATATCGAATCAACCTGGAATCTGCTCAAGCGAATCTGGGACAAGGACCTGATCTATAAAGGATACAAGGTGGTCCCCTACGACCCTCGCATCGGGGCTACCCTGTCCTCCCACGAGGTGGCCCAGGGTTACCGGGAAGTGGAGGACCCTTCCATCACCGTCAAATTCAACATTGAAGGGGAAGAGAACACCTCGTTTCTGGTCTGGACAACGACCCCCTGGACGCTGCCTTCCAACCTGTTGCTTGCGGTGGGCACTGACATTGAGTATGACTTTGTCCAGCACAACGATGAAACCCTGGTCCTGGCGCGGTCCCGGGTAGAGGCCTGTTTCCACGAACAACCCCACAAGGTAATCAAAACCGTCAGGGGCGCAGACCTCGCTGGCATGCGTTACCAGCGGTTGTTTGATTTCCTGGAAATCGAATGCGGAGATTGTTTTCGGGTCGTGGAAGCTGATTTCGTCAGCACTGAAGACGGCACCGGCATTGTTCACACCGCCCCGGCATACGGGGTCGATGACCTGTCATTGGGCGAACGCGAGGGTCTTCCAGTGGTTCACGGCATCGGACTCGATGGTTGCTTCAAGGAAGAGGTGGCACCGGTAGCCGGCCTGTTTTTCAAGGATGCGGACCCGGTGATCAGCACTTTGCTGCGCGACCGCGGCCTGATGTTCCGGGAAGAAAAGGTTATGCACAATTATCCGTTTGGCTGGCGCACCGGCGACCCGTTAATCTATTATGCCAAGGAGGCGTGGTATATTCGAACGACCCAGATCAAGGACCGCATGGTTGCCCTCAACCAGACCATCAACTGGGTTCCGGAAACCATTCGTGATGGCCGGTTTGGAAACTGGCTTGAAAACAACGTTGACTGGGCGCTTTCCAGGGAACGGTTCTGGGGAACGCCGCTGCCTGTCTGGGCCAGCACACAGGGGGATTGCATCTGCATCGGCTCACTCGACGAACTGGAGGAGCTCACCGGACGCTCCATGCAGGAGGTGGACTTGCATCGTCCTGCCATCGATGAAATCACGTTTGAACTCAATGGACAGGAATATCGCCGGGTCCCGGAGGTCATCGACTGCTGGTTTGATTCCGGGGCAATGTCGTATGCACAATGGCATTATCCCTTTGAAAACCAGGACATTTTTGAAAAACACTTCCCGGCGGACTACATTTGCGAGGCCATCGACCAGACCCGGGGCTGGTTCTATACCCTGCATGCGATTGCGGCCCTGGTCGACGACAGCATCGCATTCCGGAATTGCGTCTGTCTGAGCCACATCGTCGACAAACACGGGAAGAAAATGTCCAAGTCCCAGGGCAATATCGTTAATCCCTACGATGTGTTTGACACGGTGGGCACCGATGCGCTGCGCTGGCTTTTTCTTGCAAGAACAGCGCCGGATGTGCAAAAACGAATTTCCGTGGGGATTGTCAGGGAAGTGGCCGCAACGTTTGTCAATACCCTCTGGAACACCTACTCCTTTTTTGTTCTGTATGCACGCCTTGACCAGGTCGACCTGAACCACCGGGTCCCCCTGGACAGTCGACCGGAAATCGACCGCTGGATTCTGGCCCTGGCACACCGGACCCTGCAGCAGACCACGGAATTTCTGGAAAAATACGATGCGTTCAGTGCAGGGCAGGCCATCGAAAAGCTCGTCGACCAGTTGAGCAACTGGTACATCCGGAGAAATCGCCGCCGGTTCTGGAAAGCGGAAAGCGGAGACGACAAGCAGTCCGCCTACCTGACGCTGTTTGAGTGTCTGGACATTACCCAGCGCATCATCGCCCCCTTTATGCCATTTTTGAGCGAAGCGATGTATCGAAACTTATCCCTGTTTGATGATCAGGCCAAACAAAGCATTCACCTCACCGCCTGGCCCAAATGCAATCCGGATTGCCTGGATGACGACCTGGTGTATGAAATGTCCGTAGTACAGACCGTCGTTGGCCTTGGCCGCAGCGCACGGGAGAAAAGCCGGATCAGGGTTCGACAGCCGCTTTCCCGGATGCTCCTTGCCGCTCCGGATGTTGCCGTGGAATCCATTGTGGAAAAACACCTTACCCAAATTACGGAAGAACTCAATATCAAACAGGTTGAGTTTATTGATTCCGGGGACCAGCTGGTCCGCCATTCGGTGAAGCCGAACTTCCCAAGCCTGGGAAAACGCCATGGAAAACGGATGCCCCGGATCAAGGAAAGACTGTCCAGGGCCACCGACCTTGAGATTGCGGAAATAATCCGGTTCAAGAACGCCGACCCTTCCCTGGACCTCCCCCCGTTTCAACTGCTCGTTGATGACGTCCCCGTGAACTTCGAGAGGGAAGACATCCTCCTTGAAACCACCTCTGCACAGGGGTTTGAATCCTGCGGAGCAGAGGGTTTTCTGCTGGCCCTGGATACGAGCCTGACCGAAGACCTCGTTCTGGAGGGCATCGCAAGGGAAATTGTGCGCACCGTACAGGATGCGCGAAAATCCGCCGGGCTGGAAATTTCAGACCGGATTGATCTCGGCATCACCGGCTCGGAAAAGGTGCGGACTGCCCTGGACCGGTTCGGGGACTACATTGCATCGGAAACTCTGGCCGTTCGCCTTGACTGCAAGCTGAAGGCCGGATACAAATCAAAACACTCCCTCGGAAATGAGCATTGGGAAATCAGAATCCCGGTGCGTTATCTCACGTAACGGCTCCCCGGACTCTCCCGAGGTCGGGGTTCCCCCTGCAAACCCATTCCTGACCTGGCCGGCATCCGGCCAGAATTATCCTGTTTCGCCGGGCTCTTTCATACCACCACTCAAAGCGCCGATATTTTTTCGATCTGTTCTGCAATCCCCGCTTTCCGGGTATGGAGATCGGCCAGCTTTGTCCTTTCGCTGTCCACTACGGCACGGGGGGCCTTGGACACAAACCCCTGGTTGTCCAGCTTCTTTGTGGTCCGGTGAATTTCATCGGCAAACCGCGCCAGCTGCTTTTCCAGGCGTTCCAGTTCGGCATCCTTGTCGATCAGGCCTGCAATGGGAACCAGGATACGCATCCCGCCCACCATGGTGACCGCGGATTCCGGTTCCTCCTCACCCGGGTCCAGCACCCGGATGGGGGCCGTTTTCCCCACCACTTCCAGGTAAACCCGGTTCCGTCCCAACCAGCCACGGTCCTGCCCGGAAGCATTGGCCGCCATGACCGGGACCCGCTTCCCGGGGGCCACATTCAATTCTCCCTTGATATTCCTGATGCCAAGAATAAATTCCATGACCCGGTTCATTTCTCTTTCGGCACCTTCATCGATTTTATCCGGGTCCCACTCCGGGTACGGCTGGATCATGATGCTGGCACCGTCCCTGCCGGCCAACGGGGCAATGCGCTGCCAGATTTCTTCGGTAATGAACGGCATGAAAGGATGGGCGAGCCGAAGCATGGCTTCCAGCACCCTGACCAGGGTGTGCCGGGTTCCTACCTGGGCTTGTTCCGTGCTGTGTTCGTCGTTGAGCACCGCCTTGCATGACTCAAGATACCAGGCACAGTACTTGTTCCACATGAGGTCATAGAGCTCCTGTGCGGCATGATCAAACCGGTATCTGCGGATTCCATCGTCAATGGCCCGTTCACTTCTTTGCAATTGGGAAATCATCCACTTGTCCGCAACGGACAGGGTGAAGCCTGTTCCCGTTTGACCGCAGTCCATGCCCTCGGTGTTCATCAATACAAACCGGGCTGCATTCCATATCTTGTTGCAGAAGTTCCGGTTCCCTTCAATCCGTTTCAAGTCAAAATTGATGTCCCGGCCATTGGAGGCCAGGGAGGCAAAGGTGAAACGCAACGCATCGGTCCCAAAGCTCGGGATACCTCCCGGAAAGTCCTTTCGGGTCTGTTTTGCTATTTTTTCAGCGAGGTGCGGCTGCATCATTCCCCGGGTCCTTTTCTCCACCAGAGACTCCAGGTCGATCCCGTCAATCAGGTCAATGGGGTCCAGGACGTTGCCCTTGGACTTGGACATCTTCTGTCCGTGGGCATCCCGGATCAGGCCATGGATATAGACCTGATGAAAGGGCACTTCGTCCATAAACACAATGCCCATCATGATCATTCTGGCCACCCAGAAGAAGATGATATCGAACCCGGTGACCAGCACGCTGGTGGGATAGAACGTGGACAGGCGAGGGGTTTTTTCAGGCCAGCCCAGGGTTGAAAACGGCCACAGCGCTGAACTGAACCAGGTGTCCAGAACATCCGCATCCTGTACGAGTTCAATGTCCCGGGAAAGACTGTGTTTCCGCCTGACATCCGCTTCATCATGGCCAACATAAATGTTCCCATCCTCATCATACCAGGCAGGAATTCGGTGACCCCACCATATTTGCCTGGAAATGCACCAGTCCTCAATATTGTCCATCCACTGGTAATAGGTCTTGCTCCAGTTGCCGGGTACAAACTCGATGTCCCCATTCCTCACGACCTCAATACAGGGGTCCGTGATCACGGTCTTTCCTCCCGGCCTGCCATCCTCCAGCCGGTCCCGGGTCATGTCTACAAACCATTGATCCGTCAGATAGGGCTCAACAATGGCCCCGGACCGGTCTCCCCGGGGCATCATAAGCTTGTGGGCATCGGTGCGCTCCAGCAGCCCGGCCTTTTCCAGGTCTTCAACGATTCGGGTCCGGGCCTCCATCCGGTCCAGCCCGATGTAGGCCCGGGGAATCAGCGCCCCCTCACACAGTCCGCCGTCATTGACATTATCCCGGATCCCGGCATCCTCCGTAAAAATATTGATCAGTCCATGGTGCGGCTGGTCCAGCATGTATCCCTGGTGCCGATGCCGCACCCACATCTGATAATCATTGAAATCATGGGCCGGTGTAATCTTGACGCAGCCGGAACCAAAATCCGGGTCCACGTATTCATCAGCAATGACCGGGATTTTCCGGCCAGTCAACGGCAATTCCACAAATTTCCCTATCAGCTTCCGGTGCCGGTCATCATCCGGATGCACCGCAACGGCACTGTCTCCGAGCATGGTTTCCGGGCGCGTGGTCGCCACCGTGACATGTTGCCCCCCCGTGCAGAGGGGATAGCGCAGATGCCAGAGGGTTCCATCCTCCTCCTGCGACAACACTTCCAGGTCAGACAGCGCAGTGTGCAGAACCGGGTCCCAGTTCACCAGCCGCTTCCCGCGATAAAGAATCCCCATCTCATAGAGCCGGATAAAGACTTCGCTGACCGCATGACACAATCCTTCATCCATGGTAAATCGCTCATGCTCCCAATCCAGAGACGCCCCCATGCGCCGGAGCTGCCGGGTGATCATGCCCCCGGATTCGGATTTCCATTCCCATATTTTTTCAATAAAGGGCTCCCGGCCGTAATCATGACGGGTTTTCCCTTCCGCATTGATCAACCGTTCCACCACCATTTGCGTGGCAATTCCCGCATGGTCCATTCCTGCCTGCCACAAGGTCCGGTCCCCTTTCATCCGGTGGTGCCGGATCAACGCATCCATGATTGTATCCTGGAAGGCATGCCCCATGTGCAGGCTTCCGGTGACATTGGGAGGCGGGATAACAATACAGTAGGAACCGGTTTCGTCCGTCCCCGGATTGGGCGAAAAATACTCCCCCTGTTCCCAAAACCGGTACCAGCGGGATTCTATGGAACTTGGGTTGTAGGATTTGTCCAGCGTCATTGAATGATTTCCGTGTCCAGGTTTCATTGCGGCGGTGTTTGCCGAGGTTGGATAGTACCCTACGCCCACCTCCAGACCAACCTTGGGGAACCGGAAAGGTCGGTCCCCGGACTATGCAATATGATGTGTATTGGGTTTGATGCCCTGTTCAAGATAATAGCGAAACCGCTTGCGCCCCGCTGCTTTTTCCGAGGGGGAATCCGCCACCACCTCGACAATGCGCCGAAACCGGGAATGGGTTTCCGGAACGCCCTCAACCAGGCTGACGAGCACATCGGCTTCCCGGCTGCCATCCAGGAAAGCTCCGACCTGCACCGGGAAATCATCCCAATTCCCTTCCGGGCGGTCCGCAATGGTATGGGGCACAAAACTGCACTGCAAAAATGTCCACAACAGGGCATCCAGGCGGGTGCTTTGCTCCCTCGTTTCCGTTTGCAAATAGACAGTCAGGCCCTGGGTATAGGCCTTTTGTGAAACCCGGCAGGCAAATTTAAGCTTGTCCATGGGACCCCCCCGGCCCAGAATATAAAAGTCCACCTGTTCCATCATTCAGTGTCCGGTGAACTGCCGCGTCCATTTCTTCCCAAAAGAAATTCCACCAGCAACGGCACCGGTCTTCCTGTTGCGCCTTTTCGGCTTCCGCCGCTGCGCCACGCCGTTCCTGCGATGTCCAGATGGGCCCAGTCATAACACTGGGCAAACTTCTTGAGAAAACAGGCCGCTGTCACGGAACCTCCCGCTCTCCCGCCAATGTTTGCCAGGTCTGCAAAGTTGCTCTTGAGCTGTTTTGTATAATCGTCCCACAGTGGCATTTCCCATGCCCGGTCCCCCGAAACCTCCCCGGCTTCCAGCAACTCTTTGGCCAGTTCCGGGTTGTTGCTGTACAGAGCGCTGGCATGGTGGCCAAGAGCGATAATGCAGGCTCCCGTCAAGGTGGCAACATCCACCACCGCCGCCGGGTCGTAGCGTTCCGCGTAGGTCAGTGCATCGCACAGAATCAATCTGCCTTCGGCATCGGTATTGAGTATTTCAATGGTCACACCGGCCATGCTGGTGACGATGTCCCCCGGTTTGTTTGCCGCCCCATCGGGCAGGTTCTCGCTGCTGGGCACAATCCCCACAATGTTCAACCCGAGTTTCAGGTCTGCGGCGGCCCGAATCGCTCCAAACACGCTGGCACCCCCGCACATATCATATTTCATTTCATCCATGGCAGCCGCTGGCTTGATGGAAATCCCCCCCGCATCGAAGGTCAAGCCCTTGCCCACCAAAACCACCGGTTTTTCACCGTCTTCCCCGCCCTGGTATTCCATAACAATCAGTTTCGCCGGCTCCCGGCTCCCCCGGGAAACCGACAGCAGTGAATTCATCTTGAGACGTTTCATCTGGGCCTCGTCCAGCACCGTGGTTTTGACCCCATGGCTTTTCTGCATCGCTTTCGCCTGGCGCGCCAGGTAGCCGGGGGTACAGATATTGCCGGGCAGGTTTGAGATGGTTTTCGCAAAACTCACTCCTGCCGCCACCGCCGCGCCCTGGCATACCCCTGCGCGGACTGATGTCAGGAATTTTCGTTCCACCGGTACATTTATTTTTTTTAGCCGATGCGGTTTTTTCCGCATATTTTTTGTGTCGTCATACCGATACAACGCCTCCTCGGCAGCCTCCACAAGGTTGCGTGCCTGCCGCATCTTTGTGGATTCACTGTCAAACGCGTCAAGCAGCGTGAAATCCGCGGACCGGATATTGTTCCGGCTGATCTCCTTTACGGCTGCCTGTACCGCATTCCTGAACGAAACTCCGGTGATTGCCTGCTTTTTCCCCAACCCCAGCAGCAGTATTCTGTGTGCCTTGACGCCGCGAGGTTTGCGAAGCATCAGCATCGACCCGTTTTCCCCCGTCAAATCCCCCAGGGCAACCAATGCGCCGAGCTGTCCGCCCCCGGCCTTGTCGAGAATTTCTCCAGAGGGCGATAACCGCGGCTTTTTGGTCTGGTAGACCCCCACGACCAAACAGGATGATGGTTGTTGAATCAAATCTACGGCTTTGGTGGAGTAATCCATGGGCACCCTCTCAATCAGTACTGGAAAACGAAAATAACTGGAAAATTCATATTCAGACAATTCTACCACCCTGTAAAATCTGAAAGTATTGTTCCGGATCATCGGTTTGTTGTTTGTGGCCCGGGCTTTACCGGCAGGACAGAAAAAATTTGAATCCCGGGAAACCAGAAAATGATTATCCATCGAGCTTTCATTCGTGAGGTGCTGCAGACCTGTACGGCGGTGATGGCCATTTTGTTTTCCATCTTTCTGGTTACGCGCCTGATTGGGTTTCTCAACGAGGCGGTTGCGGGGGACGTCCCCCTGGATTATGTGTTTTTGCTCCTGTTGCTGAAGATGATGACGTATCTGGACATCCTGATCCCCCTGGTGCTGTATATTTCCATTCTCCTGGTGATGGGCCGGTGGGCCCGGGACAACGAACTCACCGTCATCAGTGCGTGCGGGATCGGCATACAGGAATTCATCAAGCCGGCCCTGGTTCTGTTTGCCATAGTCGGCACGATGGTCGCGGCCCTCTCCCTGTATATATCCCCTTTGTCCGCAGAGGTTTTCCAGTCGATTCAACATGAACACCGGAGCCGGGCTGACACCACCGGAATCATTCCCGGTGTTTTCACAGGGGCCCGGACCACTGACGGGGTCTATTTTGTGGAGCACTACAACCGCCAAACGGATGTCTTTTTCGACATTTTTGTCTATAACGAAAGCGAGGACGAGGATGAAATCATTATCGCAAGCAGTGGATATAAAACGGTAGACGAAAAGACCGGCGATGATTTTTTTGTTTTGACCAACGGAACCCAGTACCGCGCCGTGGCCGGCTCGAACGATTATTCCATGATCGACTTTGAAAACTATGCGGTCCGGTTGAAACAACCTGCCACAACCGAATTGCGGCTACCCGTGGAAGCCAAGCCCACCCTGGTCCTGCTCGAAGACCCTGGCCGATCCGCCACCGGTGAATTTCACTGGCGCATTGCGAAAATAGCCATGTTGCCGGTCCTGATGCTCTTCGCGCTTTCCTTTTCATCGATTCGATACCGCAAAACCCGTTTCCCCGGGGTGTTGGCCGCTTTGCTGGTGTACTTCGGGTACTCCAATGTCCTGGGGCTGGTGGTTGCCCTGATTCGCAAGGGAACGGCTCATCCGCACCTGTCCCTGTGGGTCACCCATCTGGTCTTTTTCCTGCTTGCGATGTATATGTTCAGACGGCGGCACCTGAATTTGCGGCTGATTCCGGGGTTGCCAGACTGATGCACATTCTCGACCGCTACCTGGGACGCATCATTCTCAAATATACCCTGATCAGCATGGTAACGCTGCTTGGGTTATTCACCTTTGCCACTTTCATCGATCAATTGGGGGACCTGGGCAAGGGGGAGTATGACCTGTACGCCGCCACCCGCTACGTCCTGCTGGTCATCCCCCGAACCATTTATGAACTGTTTCCCATGGCGGCTCTGCTCGGCACGATCATTGGCCTTTCAATACTGGCCAGTGATTCCGAATTAATTGTCATGCGGGCCAGTGGTATTTCCATCCTGCAGATCACTTCCGCAGCATTGAAAATGGGCGGCTTGTTCATCATCGCCTCTATTCTCATTGGTGAACTGGTGTCCCCCTACACGGAAAACCGGGCCCAACGGGGAAAAGCCGAGGCCCTGCAGAAAAAACTCGTACAACAGACCCCTTTTGGTCTTTGGGTGCGGGACAGGCAGACCTATGTCAACATCGGAGAAATCTTCCCCGATCTGACCCTGTCGAAGCTGAAACGGTTTGAATTCGACGCCTCCAACAAGCTGCATTCCCTGGTTTCAGCCAAAAGCGCGACTTTTGAAGATTCTCACTGGACAAACCACTGGGTGCAACAGACCACCATTGAGCCCGGCGGGGAGACGACCGCCCTGTTCAGACCCGCCGAAAAATGGCAGACCAGCATCACCCCGCAAATCCTGTCGGTTTTTCTGATACAACCCGATCAACTGTCCTTCCTGCAATTGAGTCGCTATATCAACCATTTGAAAAATAACAAGCAAAAAACCGCCCCGTATGAACTGGCCTTCTGGAATAAAATCATGTTGCCGCTTTCAACTGCGGTAATGGTCATACTGGCGATACCGTTCGCTTTCGCCAATATTCGCTCGGGAACATTGGGGCAAAGCCTGTTCTTTGGTATTATGCTGGGCATCGGGTTTTATGTGGCAAACAAAAGCATTGGTTACCTGGTTCTTGCATATGAACTTTCTCCGATGCTGGGTGCAACTCTCCCGGTCATTGGATTTCTGATGCTGGCAATGGTGATGATGCGACTAATTGAATAACCAATTTACCGGCCCCGGCAACGACCCAATCCGTGCCTGTGACTCACTGTGTTTCCATATCACAGCGGTCACAGGATGTGAATTACCAGCGGCAAACTAATTTCATGAAAAATATCAATGTTTCTTTTCTTGGCCTTGGTGTCATGGGGTATCCCATGGCCGGGCATCTCGCACGTCACGGCTATTCGGTCTGTGTCTACAATCGCACAACCGAAAAAGCGGAAAAATGGGTGGAGCAGCATGGCGGCTCCCTGGCCAGAACCCCCGCAGAAGCCGCGGACAACGCAGACTTCGTTTTATCCTGCGTGGGAAATGACGATGACCTGCGCAGTGTAACCACTGGAAATAACGGCGCTTTTCACTCCATGAAAAGCGGATCAATCTTTGTCGATCATACCACCGCCTCGGCGACGGTCGCCCGTGAACTCTACTCCATCGCGGCAGACGGGCACTTCGGCTTTCTGGATGCACCGGTCTCCGGGGGGCAGGCCGGGGCCGAAAACGGGGTTCTCACCGTAATGGTGGGGGGTGATCAGGATATCTTTGGCCAAAGCAAGCCTCTCTTTGACTGCTATTCCCAGACTGCCTTGTTGATGGGGGACAGCGGGTCCGGGCAGCTTACCAAAATGGTGAATCAGATCTGCATCGCCGGCCTGGTACAGGGATTGTCCGAAGGTCTGGCCTTCGGCGTCAACGCGGGCCTGGATGGTTTAAAGGTTTTTGATGTAATCTCCAAAGGCGCTGCCGGCTCCTGGCAAATGGTCAACCGGCACCAGACCATGCTCGACAATGAATTTGAATTTGGTTTTGCCGTCAAATGGATGAGAAAGGACCTGGGCCTGTGTTTTGACGAGGCGAAATCCAATGGGTCAGAACTCCCGGTAACCACCATTGTGGACGCCTACTACAAAGAGGTCCAGGAAGCAGGCGGTGACCGGTATGACACCTCCAGCCTGGTAACCCGCTTGTTCAGAAAAGATCTCGGCGGCAGCTAGCGGCCACGGCAATATCCTGTGCTGGTAGAAGGGCAACCATTCAAAACCATCTGGACAGATGCCGACCCGGGCTGCATCCATATCATCGATCAAACACTGCTGCCCCACCGGTTTGAAATCCGGCAGCTGAACCACCTTGACGAAGTGGTATTTGCGATCACGCATATGCAGGTGCGGGGGGCGCCACTGATTGGTGCCGCGGCGGCGTACGGCATCTGCCTGGCCCTTGACGAGAACCCGTCCAACCCATCCCTTGTCCACGCAATCGAGCAGTTGGGCAGGACCCGCCCCACTGCAGTGAATCTTCAATGGGCCCTGGACCGCATGCGGTCCGCAGTACTGCCTGTCCCGGAAGACCGCCGGGCTCGGGCCGCCTACCTGGAAGCAGGCCAAATCTGTGAGGAGGATGTCCGGGTCTGCCAGCGCATTGGCGAATTCGGGGTGGATATCATCCGGAAACTGCACCACAAACAGCCGGACCGCCCCGTAAACATTTTAACTCATTGTAATGCCGGATGGCTGGCGACCATTGATTGGGGAACCGCCACCTCTCCCATTTACCATGCCCAGATCGAAGAAATACCCGTTCATGTCTGGGTCGACGAGACTCGCCCCCGGAACCAGGGGGCATCCCTGACCTGTTTTGAACTGGACCAGCAACACATTCCCCATACCCTGGTTGTGGACAACGCCGGGGGACATTTAATGCAGCAGGGCCGGGTAGACCTGGTGATTACCGGTACCGACCGAACGGCGCGAAACGGGGATGTCGCCAACAAGATTGGCACCTACCTGAAAGCATTGGCGGCCAAAGACAATGGAGTTCCCTTTTACGTTGCCCTGCCGTCTTCCACCATCGACTGGCATTGCACCCGCGGGTCCGAAATCCCCATTGAACATCGCTCACCCACCGAAATCACCCATCTCCCGGGCATCGATTCCAGCGGAAACCTGGAACAAATCAGGATTTCCCCGATGCGGTCTCCTGCTGAAAATCCCGCTTTTGACATTACCCCTGCGGCACTGGTTGACGGCTTGATCACCGAGCGGGGGGTCGTCCCCCCGAATGAAGCCGCCCTTTCCCGGATGTTTCCCGAATTCAACCCGCATGCGTAAGGAACACCGGCTGCGGGCCCACCTGGTCCGGGCCGCCCGGGGCCTTGTGCAATCGGGACTTTCTCCTGGCCGGTCGGGAAACATTTCCGTGCGCCACAAAGATGGCATGTTGATTACTCCCTCTGCCGTTGCCTATCAGGACCTCCACGAGGAGGAGATTGTTTTCCTTGGTTTCCAGGGCGACCACCGGGGGAAGGAACGAAACCCGTCTTCGGAATGGCGCCTCCATGCTTCCATATACCGCCATCATTCCACCGCGGAATCGGTGGTACACTGCCATTCCCTGTATGCCACCACCCTGGCCTGCCATGGCCTGGCCATCCCCGCTTTTCACTACATGGTTGCGGCAGGCGGCGGGAAAGACATCCCCTGTTGCGGGTATGCCACTTTTGGCAGTACAGAACTCGCCCGGCTTGCCATTGAAGCCCTTGCAGACCGCCGGGCCTGCCTGCTGAAAAATCACGGGGGGCTCGTCTATGGAGAATCCCTGGCTTCAGCCATTGATCTCGCCCATGAGGTGGAGAATCTGGCGCAGATGTACTGGAGCGCACTGCAGATCGGCAAACCCGCCATCCTGGACGATGCAGAGATGACCCGGGTGGTCGCCCGATTCAAGGATTACGGGACCCGGAACCGCTCCCCGTAAGAACTCCGTTGCGTTCGGAATCCAGAGACTAGCTTTTCAGTTCCTTGAGCTTCTCAATGGCGCGAATCTGTGCCGCATAGGCGGCCAGTTCCGCTTTCATCTGCGCATAATCCTGGTCGTCTGCACTGGATTCCCTGAGCTTCTCTTCCGCCTTTCTCATGGACTCCCGGGCAGACGCTTCATCCAGGTCTTCCCCCCGCATTGCCGTGTCGGAAAGTACGGTGACAAGATGGGGCTGTACTTCCAGCAACCCCCCCGTGATAAAGAAAAACTGCTGTTCGCCATCCTCCTGCTGTACCCGGACATCCCCGGGCTTCAACCGTGTGATCAGGGGCGTGTGCCTGGGCGCGATTCCCAGTTCCCCGGAAATCCCCGGCGCAAAGACCATGGCACCCTCGCCGGACCAGATTTCTTCCTCGGCGCTTACAATTTCGACCTGTATTGTGGACATGTGTTGTTCCTGGTCAGTTCAGTGGGTCAGTTCAGTGGGTCAGCTCAGTTGCTTGGCTTTTTCCACGACTTCATCAATGCTGCCAACCATATAGAAGGCCTGTTCCGGCAAGTGATCGTACTCCCCATTTGCAATGCCCTGGAAACCCTTGATGGTGTCGCTCAGGGTGACATATTTCCCCGGTGTGCCGGTAAAGGTCTGGGCAACCGTAAACGGCTGGGAGAGGAATCTTTGCATACGCCGGGCCCGGCCCACCGCAAGCTTGTCATCTTCGGACAATTCGTCCATCCCCAGTATCGCAATGATATCCTGGAGTTCCTTGTACCGCTGCAAGGTGCCCTGTACCGCCCGGGCGGTATCGTAGTGCTCGTTTCCAATGACCAGGGGGTCGAGCATCCGGGATGTGGAATCCAGGGGGTCCACCGCAGGGTAGATTCCCAGCTCCGCAACCTGGCGGGACAGGACCAGCGTGGCATCAAGGTGGGCAAATGTCGTCGCCGGCGAGGGGTCAGTCAAGTCGTCTGCGGGAACGTAAATGGCCTGAAAGGAGGTAATGGAGCCGGTCTTGGTGGAGGTAATGCGTTCCTGCAGGGCCCCCATTTCATCGGCCAGGGTGGGCTGATAGCCCACCGCCGAGGGCATGCGGCCGAGAAGTGCCGAGACTTCGGTTCCCGCCAGCGTGTACCGGTAGATGTTGTCTATGAACAACAAAACATCTCGGCCTTCGTCCCGGAAATATTCCGCCATTGTCAGGCCAGACAAGGCAACCCGCAACCGGTTGCCCGGGGGTTCGTTCATCTGCCCGTATACCATGGCAACCTTGGATTGGGTGAAGTCTTCGATATTGACCACCCCGGCTTCCTGCATTTCGTGGTAGAAGTCATTCCCTTCCCGGGTTCGCTCTCCCACCCCGGCAAACACGGACAGGCCGCTATGGGCCGTGGCGATATTGTTAATCAGTTCCAGAAGCGTAACGGTCTTCCCAACCCCGGCCCCTCCAAACAGCCCGATCTTGCCGCCTTTCGCAATGGGCATGATCAAGTCAACCACTTTAATCCCGGTTTCGAGCAACTCAACACTGGCCGCCTGGTCTTCGTAGGTTGGCGCAGGCCGATGAATGGGCATCCGGCTTTCGCTGAGGATTTCACCTGCCTCGTCCACCGCGTTCCCGAGCACATCCATGATTCGGCCCAGAGTCCCTTCCCCTACCGGAACCATGATGGGCCCCCCGGTATTGTTCACCTCGATTCCTCGCCTCAGGCCATCCGATGAGCCCATGGCAATACATCGTACCACCCCATCCCCCATTTGCTGCTGTACTTCCAGAGTCAGGTCAGCACCCGATACGACCAGTGCCTCATACACCTTTGGCACCGCCTCCCGTGGAAACTGTACATCAACGACTGCGCCAATTACTTCTACGATATTTCCAGAACTCATGGCTAGAAAAACCTCTGTTTAATGTTCAAATTCGTTAAAAGGTGCTCCATGGCATCCGCCTACACGGCCGCTGCACCACCCACTATTTCAGACAGTTCCTGCGTAATCGCCGCCTGCCTGGCCTTGTTGTAAACCAGTTGCAAATCATCAATCAACTTGCCCGCATTGTCCGTGGCCGCCTTCATGGCCACCATTCTTGCGGCTTGTTCACATGCGGAATTTTCTGCCACTGCCTGGTAAACCAGGGATTCGATATACCGGTCCATCAGCACATCAATCACTTCCTTGGCATCTGGTTCATAAATGTAATCCCAGTAATGGGTCAGCTCCTCTTCACCGCTGGGAATGATGGGAATCAACTGCTCTACCCCGGGTGTCTGGGTCATGGTGTTCACAAATTCATTGCTCACAATAAACAGGCGATCAATCTTCTCTTCCTGGTACCCGTCCATCATCACCTTGATCGAACCGATCAGCTCTTCCATCTCCGGGGCATCCCCCAGACCGGTGGCTTCACTCAGGATTTCAATCTTGTGTCGTTTGAAAAAGGCGCTGGCTTTTTTTCCGATGACGGAAACCTTGATGTTCACCCCCTTGTCCCGCCAGTCGGACATGGCGCTGACCACCCGGCGAAACACATTCACATTCAGGCCTCCGCAAAGACCCCTGTCGCTGGAGACAATGATGAACCCCACCGCCGTGACCTCCCGTTCCATCAGGTAGGGATGCTTGTACTCGGGATGGGCGTGCGCCAGGTGTGCCACCACAGTCCGCATTTTCGATGCATAGGGCCGCGCGGCGGTCATCCTGTCCTTGGCGCGCCGCATTTTGCTGGCGGCCACCATTTCCATCGCTTTGGTGATCTTCCGCGTGCTGCCGATACTCTTGATCTGGTTGCGAATTTCTTTTGCGCCTGCCATGTCCGTTACCCTGCCGAGATGGTTTCCACGTTACCAGCTGCCATTCTTTTTGAAATCGTCCACCGCAACGGCCATCCGCTCAACAATTTCATCGCTGTAGCGGTGGTCCTTTTCGATGTCCTCCATTACTGCGCCATGGTTTGATTTGACGTAGGCCTGCATGGCGGATTCAAAAGCAACCACTTTTCCTACGGCCACATCATCCAGGTAGCCTTCATTGACGGAAAACAGCGAAAGCGCCATTTCCGCCACTGACATCGGCTGGTACTGGGGCTGTTTCATCATTTCCATGACGCGTTCCCCCCGCTCCAGCTGTTTCCGAGTGGCCTCGTCCAAGTCCGAAGCGAACTGGGAAAAGGCCGCCAGTTCCCGGTACTGCGCCAGTGCCAACCGGATCCCGCCGCCCAGTTTTTTGATGATTCCCGTTTGTGCCGCCCCGCCAACCCTGGACACCGACAGGCCCGCGTTAATCGCAGGACGCATCCCCGCGTTGAACAGGTCGGTTTCCAGGAATATCTGGCCATCGGTAATGGAAATCACGTTTGTGGGAACGAATGCGGAGACATCTCCCGCCTGGGTTTCGATGATGGGAAGGGCGGTCAGCGACCCGGACTGGCCCTTGACCCTGCCATCGGTAATCTTCTCCACTTCCTCTTCGGAGATTCGGGAGGACCGTTCCAGCAGCCGGGAGTGGAGGTAGAACACATCCCCTGGGTAGGCTTCCCGGCCCGGGGGTCGGCGAAGCAACAGGGAAATCATCCGGTAGGCCCAGGCCTGCTTGGTGAGGTCATCATAAATAATCAGTGCGTCTTCACCCTTGTCCCGGAAATATTCCCCCATGGTACAACCCGAATACGGGGCGATAAACTGCTCTGCGGCGGTGTCCGATGCCGCCGCAGAAACCACAATGGTATGCTCCATCGCTCCATGCTCTTCCAGCTTGCGCACCACCGCTGCGATACTGGATGCTTTCTGCCCCACTGCGACGTAAATACATTTGATCCCGGTGCCTTTCTGGTTGATGATGGCATCCACGGCCACGGCTGTTTTGCCGGTTTGCCGGTCTCCAATGATCAACTCCCTCTGTCCCCGGCCAATGGGAACCATGGAATCGATGGATTTCAACCCGATCTGTACGGGCTGGTCAACGGACTTTCGGGCGATTACCCCGGGCGCTATCTTTTCAATGGGGGAAGTCGCCACGGCTTCGATGGGCCCCTTGCCGTCTATGGGCCGGCCAAGGGAATCCACCACCCGACCAAGGAGGTCATCACCGATGGGAACTTCCAGTATCCGCCCGGTACATTTCACGGTGTCGCCTTCCGAAAGGTGTTTGTAATCCCCCATGATGACTGCCCCCACCGAATCCTGCTCGAGATTCAGTGCCAGGCCATACGTGTTTCCGGGGAATTCCAGCATTTCCCCCTGCATGGCTTCGCTCAGTCCATGGATTCGGGCGATTCCATCGGTCAGCATGACAATCGTACCTTCGGTACGGGCTTCGACATCCGCATCGAAATTTTTGATTCGATCTTTAATCAGTTCACTGATTTCAGATGGATTCAGTTGAATGGACATTGTTAAAATTTCCTCTTGTTTTTGTGTGCCAATCTTCGGTCCTGAACTAAGACCCTATTGCCCCGACAAGTTGTTCAAGTTGTGCTTTTACCGAGCCATCGACCACCCAGTCTCCCGCCTGGATCACTGCGCCACCGATCAGCGTTTCATCAACCCCGAATTCCAGGTCAACGCGGCGACCCAGTTTTTCCTGCAATGCCCCGGCAAACTGTTCCTGCTGCCTGTCTTCCATGGCAACGGTTGTAATCACCCGGGCGGTGATGACTTTTTCCGCTTCCGCTTTTCGTTCCGCATAGGCTTCCGCAATATCCGCCATGTCCGCAACCCGCCCGTTTTTTACCAGCAAACGAACCAGGTTTTTTCCTTCCCGGCCCAGCCTGTCCCCACAAACATCAATGAGCAGGCCGGTCAATTGATCCGCCGGGACATGGGGATTGTTTGCCATGTCCAAGACGGCAGGGTCCCGCATGACCATGGCCAGCAAACACAACTGTTCGTTCCACCCTGCCAGGTCATCCTGTTCCTGTGCAAGTTCAAACAACGCCTGGGCATAGGGTCTTGCAATGTTACTTTGAGCGGACATGGTTTATCGTCGTGGTTTACAGTTTCGCGGCCAGTTCATCCAGTAGCCTGGCGTGTGTCTTGCCATCGATCTCGCGTTTCAATATCTGCTGGGCCCCTGCAACCGCCAATTCGCTGACCTGGCCGCGCAACGATTCCTTTGCCTTGTTGATTTCCGTTTGAATTTCGGCCTGTGTCGCCGCCATGATTCGGGCTCCTTCCTGCTTGGCGTCGGACTTCGCCTCTTCGACCAGTTTGGCACCATGCTTTTCGGCTTTGCCAATAATTTCACTGGCCTGGATCTTTGCCTCGGAAATCACCTTCATCGCCTGGTCCCGGCCTTCCTGTTCGGCCATCTGGCCTTTTTCAGCCGCCGCCAGGGAATCCGCAATCCGGGTCTTGCGTTCGTTCAAGGCACCGATAATCGGGACCCAAACAAACTTTTTGCTGAACCAGACAAAAACAATGAAGAACAACACCTGGAAAGCCAATGTGAGATTAAGATTCATATTGCTTCGCCTCGTTTCCTCGTGTGTAAATAGTCGTCAAGAATGCCGGGACCACCTCAGGCCACGGCAAACAGGACATACATCGCGATACCCACGGCAATCATCGGTACCGCATCCACCAGGCCCATGACGATAAAGAACTGGGTGCGCAACATGGGAATCAGCTCCGGTTGCCGGGCAGCGCCTTCCAGAAAGCGACCACCAAGGATTCCGATGCCGACGGCGGCACCCAACGCGCCCAGGCCCATCATAATCCCGCCTGCGATATATAAAAGTGCTTGTTCCATCTTAATCTCCGAAAGTAGAAGTTGGATTTAGAAATGAGTGAATAAAGCTGTCTCGTTCATTGATGTGCCTAATGGTGCTGGTGCGCCATGTCCATGTAGACAATCGTCAAGACCATGAATATAAAGGCCTGCAGGGTAATGACCAGTATATGGAATACCGCCCAGATAAACTGCAGGACCCCTCCAAACAGGGTGATCGTGATTCCCGCTCCAAACATCAATGAAATAAGAATAAAGATCATCTCGCCAGCGTACATATTCCCGAATAGCCGCAACGAGTGAGAAATGGGTTTTGAGATCAGACTGATGAATTCCAGAAAGAAATTCACCGGTATGAACACTATTTTCAGCACCGGGTTTTTTGCTTCAAACGGATGCATGGTCAATTCTGCGGCAAACCCTCCCAGCCCCTTCACCCTGATGCTGTAGTAGATCATCAGGAAAAATATGCTTAACGCCAGAGCGAACGTAATATTGGGGTCCGTGGTGGGCACCACTTTCTGGAAGTGAACCCCAAACAGTGCAAGGAACCGGGGAATGACTTCAACCGGCACCAGGTCCATGAGATTCATCAGGAATATCCAGCAAAACAGCGTCAATGCCATGGGCGCAACCAGGTCATTCTTTCCTGAAAACGAGCCGCGTACATTTTCGTCGACAAATTCCACGATCCATTCACAGAAGTTTTGCAGCATGGCCGGTTCCCCCGACGTGACCCGGACAGCAACCCTCCGAAACATCCACAGGAACCCGGCCCCCAGTACAAAGGACCAGAACAGACTGTCTACATGAATTGCCATGACGCCCATTTCAGCGGCTTCCGCCCCGGTCTGCGCCATCCCCCAGCTGCCATCGGCATGGCGACCAAAAGTCAGGTTGGTCAGGTGGTGTCGGATAAACTCACTGGACGTGATGGATTCAGAAGAAGCCATGTCTTAAATCATGTTTTGAAAATTGATACATCAACACTTCGGGTGATTCCACCTGAGGTGAATCATCCCGTAAACTAACTTTCCGGCTGCAACAGCACCAGCAGGGTCGACAGCTGGACCACCAGATACCCGGTCACCAGCCAGATCGGTTCCAGACCAAGGCCTATCAACCCGACTGCAATCCCACCGCCCACGATCACCAGTTTGTTCAACAGGCCCACGTACATCGGCACCATTCCAGCCAGGCCCGGTCCACCCGCGCCTTCACTGGCCTGACGGACACTCCTTGCATTGAGTACGGTGCCCGCAATGGCAAGCATCGAACCATAGAGAACCGACATCAGCCTGTCAAACAGGATCGGGGAAACCGCATCCTGACTGGCATGAAAACCCTTGAAAACAACGAGCCCACCAGCCAGAACCATTAAAATTGCAGCACAGATACACTGTAACACCAAAACCCGCTTGATGCCACTGTTGCGGGTTGCTTCTCGCCACTTTTCATGCATCGCTGATTGTAGCGAATTATCCGGCTTTCCGCCAAGAGCGGGAGGGCATTATATTCTCCACTTTGTCTGTTCCGGCCTGAACATTGAAAGGCGGCTTCCTGCCCAAAGAGCCTGTCCGGGGACCCGGGTGCTTTTTTAACAAGGTGGAAGTCCGGGTTGTCTTGCCCGCCGCTCGTTCAGACTGGCCGGCTTCCGGTGTGTGGGGGCGGGAATCATGATCTCCCTTTGCCAAAGACGAAATGGTTGGCCAATACGAACAGGGTGCCGCCTCTTTACTAGGCTTCGCCCCGGGCTGGATATCCCGTCTCAATCACAAACCGGACTCCTTGCAGGACCTCCTCAAAATGCGCCCGTGCAAACGGCATGCTCTGAACCGCCGTCATATACAGGTTCCCTCCCGGCTGTATGACAAACAACCCCGGTTCACAAAACAAAACCGGTTCTTCTTTCCCTATGGACGTCACCCCGTTGCTGGTGGAGATGTACAGACCCCATTCCCGGGCCTTGTCAATGGTCAGGCCATACCCGATATTCAGGTTATCCAGTCCCCAGTCATTTTTGGCGGCCATGGCCCGGTCCTCATCGTCACAGCTGACCACGATGACCGAAACGCCGATCTCGGCAAAATCGGCTTCTCTCCGGTTCAGGTCCGCGAGGGATGTCCTGCATTTCGGGCAATGCACTCCCCGATAAAAAACCACCAAGGAAAAGTTTTCCGGCCGTTGTTCGGCAAGGTCCCACCGCGACCCCCCAAGGGTCGCCACGGCCAGATCCGGTACGGGTCTGCGGGTTTTAAGAGACATGATTTTTTCCGTTTTTCTGTTTCCCGGATATTACCCTGATTGTTCACACAATTGGGTTCGGGTTGCGTACAGTGTCCAGGGTCCGGGCTTCCTACTTGATTCTCTCCAGAATACCATCGAGCTCGTCCAGGGTGTGATAATGAATAATCAGCCTGCCCTTTTTATTGCCGTGCTCGATTTTCACTTTTGCACCGATCTTTTTGGACAGGTCATCCTCAAGCAGGACAATGTCCGCATTGTCCTGGTCACCGGGGCTGGTTTGTCCACCCGGTTTCTTTCGGCCCAATGCCTTGACCAGGCGTTCCGCCTGTCTTACGGAAAGCCCTTTCCCATGAATTTTCAACGCGACTTCAGGCTGCAGGTCTTCCGGCAATCCCAGCAGCGCCCGGGCATGTCCCATATCAATTTCACCGCTTTCCACCATTTTCTGCACCGCGGGGTGGAGGGAAAGCAGCCGCAACAAATTGCTCACCGCCGTTCTCGAATATCCGACGGCCTCGGAAACCTCCTGGTGGGTGAGACCAAACTCATCCAGCAACCGTTGATACCCCCGGGCTGCCTCCATGGCATTCAAGTCTTCACGCTGCATGTTTTCAATCAGCCCGACAGCTGCCGCCGTGTGATCCGGAATTTCCCGGACAACCGACGGAACCGTTGTCAGCCCCGCAAGCTGCGCACCTCGCCACCTGCGCTCGCCGGCAATGATTTCAAAGCGATTCACTCCCGTCGGCCGCACCAGCAGGGGCTGTATGACACCCTGGGAACGAATGGATTCCGCAAGTTCATTGAGAGCCTCCTTGTCTATCCGGGCCCGGGGCTGGTATTTCCCTCTTTGCAGCCACTCTATCGGGATCTCGTGAAATCCGGTTTTACCCTGTCCGGCCTCCTCGCCTCCGGGCACAGAGGTCCCGGGTTTTCCGGGTGCAACCGTTGCCGGATTGTCCCGGGTGGTAGCTCTTACCTCCCCCAGCAGGGCCCCGAGCCCCCTTCCCAACCGGGGTTTCTTCTTGGTCATTTCACACCCTCCCTCTCGTCATTTTGGTCTTCGTCGCAACAATTCGCTCATCAGTGCCAAGTACGCCTGGGACCCCGCACAACGCCGGTCGTAGTCCAGCACGGGCATTCCATACCCCGGGGCTTCCGCGAGTCGAATATTTCTGGGCACAACGGTGCGGAACAGCTTGTCCGGAAAATGTTCCATCAGCTGCTCCGACACCTCCTTGGCCAGAGTGTTCCGTCCGTCGAACATGGTCCGCACCAACCCGACGATTTCCAGTTCCGGGTTCAGCCCTTCCTTTACCAGGTGGATGGTTTTCATCAGGCTCGCCAGACCTTCCAGGGCGAGATACTCGCACTGCACCGGTATCAATACTTCCCTGGCCGCTGTCAGCGCGTTTACCGTCAGGATGTTCAGCACCGGCGGACAATCAATCAGCACATGATCATATTCGTGGATGACTGCAGCCAGGGCGGCCCCCAGGCGGTGCTCCCTGCGGTCCAGCACATTCAGCTCTACCTGGGCACCGGAAAGGTCCGGATGGGAAGGCAACAGACGGAAGCCCCCCTGTGTACGGATGACCGTATCGGCCAGTTCGGCTTCCCCAATCAATACTTCATAAATGCTGGCCTGCGTCTCCCCGATGGCAGCCCCACAGCCCACCGTGGCATTCCCCTGTGGGTCCATGTCGACCAACAGGCCGCGGTACCCGGCATGCGCCAGTGCAGACACCAGATTGATGGCCGTCGTGGTTTTTCCCACTCCGCCTTTCTGGTTGGTAATGGCGATGATTCGCGTCATGGTTCAGAAGTCAACAACAATCAAATTTCGTTCCGCTTTCAAAAAAGGAACCGACACGGCATGGATTTTGGTCCGTTCACGCAGGGTTTCGGGTAGCCGGTCCACCTCTGCCCGGGGCAATTTGCCTTTGAGAGAAATCAGCCGGGTGCCGGGCAAAAGGTGGGTTTTGCTCAATTTCAACAGCCTGTCCAATGATGAAACGGCCCGGACAGTAAGCGTATCAAATTTGTCCACGGACCGGTAACGTTCAACCCGGCAATTCGCCAGGGCCACATTCCGGACCCCTGTATTGATGACCACATGCCGGAGAAATTCAATGCGTCGGCTCCGGCTGTCGAGCAAGGTCACCTTCAGCTCCGGCCGGGCCATGGCAAGTGGCAACCCGGGAAATCCGGCACCGGACCCAATGTCCATCACCGTCCCCCCGGAAACAAACCCGTGTATCGAAAGAGAATCCAGCAGGTGCTGGACGATAATGTCGTCCTGTGCCCGGACCGTGGTGAGATTCAGCCGCTGGCTCCATTTGGCAAGCAGCCCTGAATAGTGCCGGAATTGCTGTATCTGGACCTCACACAGTGCCAGGCCCAGGGCCGAACATCCCCTGTCCAGTTTTTCTTCGTCAAATTGCATTCGGTTTCACTGCCACACTGCCTCGGGGGTTCTTGTGTGCAGTATAGCAAATTAAAACCTGTCCCCGCCGCACCAGACCGATATCCCCGTCCGGCAGGGAAAGCGGGTCCACCCGGGGAGGTCTTTTGCCATCCCCGGCCAAACTACAGCGAAGGGCCAGCTGAAACCAGTACCCGGCCCTCTTCCATATCCTCATATTTGCGAAAGTTGTCCATAAACAGCCTAGCCAGTTTCCTGGCCTTTTCGTCCCATGCCTCCGGATTTTGATAGGTATCCCGGGGGTCCAGAATGTCCGTGTCCACTCCCCGCAGGGTTTTCGGGACCTCAAGATTGAAATAGGGAATGGTTTTAAATGCGGAATTTTCGATCTCGCCGTTCAGGATGGCATCGATAATCGCCCTGGTATCCTGGATCGAAATGCGGTTTTCGCTTCCATTCCAGCCGGTGTTAACCAGATACGCCTGTGCCCCGGCAACCCGCATCTTCTTCGCGAGTTCCTGGGCATACCGTATCGGATGCAGACTGAGAAATGCCGCACCAAAGCAGGCGGAAAAGGTTGGTGTCGGCTCGTCCACCCCCCTTTCCGTCCCGGCAAGCTTTGCGGTGAATCCAGACAGAAAATGATATTTTGCCTGGGCTTCTGTCAATCTGGATACCGGGGGCAGGACCCCGAATGCATCAGCAGAAAGAAATATCACCTTGTTTGCATGGCCCCCCCTGGAAACCGGCTTTACAATATTGTCAATGTGGTAGATGGGGTAGGAAACCCGGGCGTTCTGGGTTTTTGAGTCGTCTTTGAAATCGATGGTGCCATGGTCATCAACCACCACGTTTTCCAGCAATGCATCCCGCCGGATGGCATGATAGATGTCGGGTTCGGAACACTCATTCAGCCCGATTGTCTTGGCATAGCACCCCCCCTCAAAATTAAATACGCCTTCTTCATCCCATCCATGTTCGTCGTCACCGATCAACCTGCGTTTGGGGTCGGTTGACAAGGTCGTTTTTCCGGTGCCGGACAGGCCGAAAAATATGGCTGTCTCACCGTTGTCCGAGACGTTGGCCGAACAATGCATGGCCGCCATGCCGCGAAGGGGGAGGAGATAATTCATCATTGAAAACAGGCCCTTCTTCATCTCCCCCCCATACCATGTGCCACCGATCAATTGCATTTTCTGGGTCAGGTTGAAGGCAACGAAGTTTTCGGAATTCATGCCCATTTCCCTCCACCGGGCATTGGTTGATTTCGCGCCGTTCAGGACAATAAAATCCGGCTCAAATCCCTCCATCTCTTCTTCCCCGGGACGAATAAACATGTTTTTCACGAAGTGTGCCTGCCACGCTACTTCAACAATAAACCGGACACTCAATCGACTGTTGGCGTTTGCCCCGCAATACCCATCCACAACGTACAGCCTTTTATTGGACAGCTGGCCGGTTACAATGTTTTTTAACCCGTCCCAGTTTTCCGCCGACAAGGGCTTGTTGTCGTTCTGGCCCTGGTCCGCCCACCAGAAGGTCTCCCTGGTGATGTCGTCTCTGACAATATACTTGTCATCCGGGGACCGGCCGGTAAACACTCCGGTATCCACGGCAATTGCGCCGCTTTGGGTCAGCCTGCCTTTCTCATAACCCGTCAGGCCTTCCCGGGTCTCTTCCTCGAAAAGCAACTCGTAGGACGGGTTGTAGACGATTTCCCGGGTGCCTGTTATGCCATATCTTTCCAGATCAATCTGATGCATCATTTTGTCATTGACTCTGTTGAATAAAAAATTCAAATTGTTTTGTTCCGGCAATTATAATAGCCAAACCGGATAGTTTGAGTTTTACGCAAGGGCTTGTCAAACCGTATTACTGACGTACAATCCGGATTTCTGTCGGCCCATGGGCCATAACGAGAAATATTATGAGGGAAAAATCATGACCGAATGCCCTGTATGCGGTGCCGGCCTTGGGCTGGCTGATGATACCATCCAAGGTGAATTGCTGGAGTGTGACGATTGTGGCTGCGAACTGGAAGTTATTTCCACGGATCCCGCAACACTGGCCGAGGCCCCCGAGGAGGAAGAAGATTGGGGCCAGTAAAAGTCGGTTTTCTTCACTCTTTAATCCGCAAGGAAGAAAAGCTGCTGATCAGCGAGTTCAACAAACGCCGAAATGTATCCCTTGTCATGCTGGATGACAGGCGGCTCATCTTTCATTTGGACCAAGAGACCCCCGGCAGTCTGGACGTGATCATTGAACGCAGCATCAACCACTCCCGGGCCCTGCATGCATTGCGTCTGTACCAGAGCCTGGGTATCCCCTGTGTAAACAGTTACCAGGTCTCCCATACCTGCGGAGACAAGATCCTGACGGCGGTGGCGCTCAAGGACCACCAGGTCCCGCAGCCTGAGTTGAGAATTGCGTTTACCCAGGAATCTGCTCTTGAGGCCATTGAAAACCTGGGGTATCCGGTCGTGCTCAAGCCGGCGGTGGGATCCTGGGGCCGGCTGTTGTCAAAAATCAATGACCGGGACGCCGCGGAAACCATTCTTGAGCACAAGACGGTTCTCGGCAGCTATCACCATTCCATATTTTTTATACAAAAGTACATCGCCAAAAAAGGCCGCGATATCCGTGCATTCGTGGTGGATGACCAGTGCATTGCCGCCATTTACCGGCGTTCTGACCACTGGATTACCAATACCGCGCGAGGGGCCACCGCAACGAACTGTCCGGTGGACCATGACCTCGCTGAGATCTGTGCCAAAGCCGCCCGGGCCGTTGGCGGCGGACTGCTGGCGGTGGATTTGTTCGAATCCGGAGACGGCCTGTTGGTGAACGAGGTCAACTACACCATGGAATTCAGAAACAGTATTGACACGACCGGGGTCAACATCCCCGGCAGGGTGGTGGATTACATCCTCTCCCGGGCCACCCGTGACTAGTCTGCCGGGGGTGAAGCACTCGCCGGGGTCGGCACCCCCCCGAAAGCTTCGTGTGTCAATCGTCGGCGGCAGCGGGTACGGTGGAGGAGAGCTCATCCGCCTCCTCCTGGACCACCCCCATGTCGACATCCACCAGGTGACCTCGG
This sequence comes from Candidatus Poriferihabitaceae bacterium, assembly GCA_965214055.1. Taxonomy (GTDB): domain Bacteria; phylum Pseudomonadota; class Gammaproteobacteria; order Arenicellales; family Poriferihabitantaceae; genus WTGA01. The sequence goes on along the minus strand of OZ243931.1, from coordinate 1,232,581 downwards.
AACGGTTTTCCGGCAAGCTTGTGGGTCGGGTCCACCCAAACCTGCGCAAAGTGACCTCCCTGCGGTTTTGCCGGGTTTCAGACCTGTGTGAGTGTGATGTCCTGTTCCTCAGCCTTCCACATGGGCAGGCCATGAAGCGGTTCGATTATTTCAAAACCCTCGCCCCCCGAATCATCGACCTGAGCGCCGATTTCCGGCTGAATGATGCCGAAGCCTATGAAAAATGGTACGGCCACCCCCACCTCCAGCCAGCGGTTTTGAAGGAATTCGTTTACGGGATTCCCGAAATCAACCGGTCCGCAATCCGCCACGCACAGTACGTCACCGGCGCAGGGTGCAATGCCACGGCAACCCTGCTTGCCCTGGGACCCATTTTCAAGCGCGGCCTGGCCGACCAGTCCGTCATTGAAGTCAAGGCCGGATCGAGCGAAGGCGGCAACAGCGCCTCGGATGCCAGCCATCACCCTGAACGAAGCGGGGCGGTGCGGTCCTACAAGCCCACCGGGCACCGCCATGTCGCCGAAATGCTTCAGGAACTCGGCAAGGATTCCAAAATTCTGTTTTCGGCGACCTCGATTGAGATGGTACGCGGAATTCTGGCAACCTGTCATGTTTTTCTCAACCAGCCCCTCACCGAAAAGGATGTCTGGAAAATCTATCGGGATGAGTACTCCATGGAACCCTTTGTCCGGATTGTCAAGGAAAAAACCGGCCTGTTCCGGTATCCTGAACCCAAGCTGCTCAGCGGCACCAATTACTGCGACATCGGCTTTGAAATCGACCCGCATCATGATCGTCTGGTGGTCATCAGTGCAATCGACAATTTAATGAAGGGTGCGTCGGGGCAGGCTGTCCAGGCATTTAACATCATGCACGGTTTTGAGGAAAACACGGCTTTGGGATTCCCTGGGTTACACCCGATCTGACGCCTTCATACGAACCCCATGTGCCGACTTCTTTTGGTTGAAAACCCGGATGGAATCAATCCACTGCCCCATCTCGACCACTTCAAGGCGCTCTCAAAAAACAGCCGGGAATACCAGGGACATGGATGGGGATGTGCATGGCTTGATGACAACGACCAGTGGCGGCTCCACCACAACATCCAGCCCATTTGGGAGGACCGCAGAACCTTTCCGCCGAGCCGGCTGTTTATGGCCCATGCCCGCAGTGCTTTCAAAAATGAAGGCATCGCCGTGGAAAACAATATGCCCTTTTATGACGGGGAGGCGGTTTTTCTGTTTAACGGTGAATTGCGCGGTGTCCGGATCAAGGCGGAGGGCCGCATTGGTGCAGAAAAGGTATTCAATACCCTGAAACGGTTTGACCGGGGTAATCGCGCTGAGGCCATCACCAAAAGTGTGGCGGTGATCCGCAAACGGACGCGCCACATCCGGGCCCTCAATTTTATTCTCGCAAACAGGGAACAGGTTCATTACTGCTGCCACTTCAATGAAGACCCGGATTACTTTCAGCTTCATGCGTCGAGGTCCGGGAATACCCGGATCATCTGTTCACAGCCTTACCCCGTATCCGATGGCCGCTGGCAGCCGGTGGCCAACCGCAAAATTGGTGTTTTCGACCTGAAGTAGGTTTCCAATGGTCATCGTAAAAATTGGTGGGGGAGCAGGTATCCGCCTCGAGGAGATTGTCCGGGACCTGGCTCAACGGGAAGAAACCTTTGTGATCGTCCATGGTGCCAATGCATTGCGTGACCAGGTCGCCTCGAAAATGGGTTTTACCAAGGAAGTCATTACTTCTGTTTCCGGGTACAGCAGTGTTTTTTCTGACAAAAATGCCGTGGATGCGATTTTAATGGCCTACAGTGGGTTGCGAAACAAGCGCCTGGTGGAACTTTGCCTCCTTCACAACATCAGTGCCGTGGGGCTTACGGGCCTGGATGGACGTCTTGTGCAGGGCCGGCGCAATCGGGGAATCCGGGTGATGGAAAACGGCAAAAAAATGTTGAAGCGGGATTTTTCGGGAAAACCGCGGTCCATCAACACCGATCTTCTGGACCTGCTGATTTCCCGGGGATACACCCCCGTAATCACCATTCCCATCTGTGACGAAAATGGCTTTGCCATTAATTCCGAGAATGACGACATTGTTTGTGAACTTCAAAAAGCCCTGAATGCTGAGACCGTTATCCAGCTGATCGAGGCGAAGGGCCTGCTGGCAGACATCAACGATCCGGATTCCCTGATTCCCAGTCTGAGCGGTCCGGACCTCGCCCGGATGGAACACAATGCGACGGGGAGGATAAAAAGAAAAATACATGCCCTGAACAAGCTCGTGCAAAACGGTGTCCGGCGCGTGATCATTTGCGATGGCCGAATCAAGAACCCGGTCAGCACCGGGCTCGCAGGCGGGGGGACACAGGTCGAATGACTTCGCCTGCTGACCACTCCAGGCTGGAAGACCGGTTCGGGTTTGAGGTCTACCCGAAGCGAAATGTATCCATTGCAGCGGGGCGGGGCGCCTTGCTCTGGGATACCTCCGGCCATGAATACATCGATTGTGCCGCCGGCGTCGGCGTGGCCAGTGTCGGGCATGGAAACCAGGCGGTCGCCGAGGCCATCGCCCTGCAGTCCGAAAAACTCATTACCTGTCCGGGAATCTTTTACAACGACATTCGCGGGCAGTTGATGGCAAAGCTGGTTTCCCTCTCGCCCCGGGGCCTGAACCGCGTATTTCTATGCAACTCCGGAACCGAAGCCATGGAAGCCGCTTTGAAGTTTGCACGTCTCACCACCGGAAAACACGGTTTTGTCAGCGCCATGCGCGGATTCCATGGCCGGACACTGGGGGCACTGAGCGCCACCTTCCGGTTGCGGGATGAATTTGAACCCCTGGTCCCGGGACATCGATTCGTTCCCTTTAACAACCTGAAGAAAATCGAGGAGGCCGCGGACCGGGATACCGCTGCGGTGGTGCTGGAAATCGTACAGGGTGAAGGCGGCGTACGCCCTGCTGAAATTCCTTATCTCAAACAGGTCCGCCGGTTTTGCAGGGACCACGGTATATTGCTGATCATTGATGAAGTCCAGACCGGATTTGCCCGAACCGGGAAAATGTTCGCGTGCGAGCATGCCGGGGTTTCTCCGGATATGATGACCCTGGCCAAAGCGATTGCGGGCGGGGTTCCCATGGGCGCGGTCCTGTGTGCGGACCACATCGGCCCTGCAGCGGGGAAACACGGTTCAACCTTTGGCGGAAATCCGCTGGCCTGTGCCGCGGCGCTGGCAACCATTCAGTATATTGAAACCCACGACCTGGCAGGGGAATCCAGAAGAAAGGGTCAGCTTTTCCGGGATATCCTGGCGCAGCGGCCCCTGCCGGCCCCCATCCGGGAAATCCGCCAGATGGGCCTCATGATCGGGATTGAGCTCAAATCAAAAGCCAAACCGGTCATTGAAGCCCTGGTCGCAAAAAGGGTCCTGGTGCTTCCGGCCGGCCCCACGGTAATCCGGTTGCTGCCGCCATTGGTAATCACCGACGAACAAATCAAAAAAGCCGGGGGGATCATCCGGGAGACGATTCGGGAATCCGGCTCCACCCGACCGGGACCGTAGACGGTTTCTACTTCGGTCCTTCTGTCACCCCACCACTGCGGTTAACGCCGGCGGCCAGCCTTTTTGCGGATATTCTACGACCGAAGCACCTTGTTCTGCGGGTCGTAGGGCGATTCTGCAATAACCGTGGCATCGTACAGCCGGCCCAGAATCTCGATCTGGAGTCCGGTCCCCACTCCAGCCCATTCCGGGGAGACCAGGCCCAGGGCCAGGGACTTTTCCACCCGGAACCCATAGCCCCCGGAGGTCGCCCTGCCAACCAGTTTTCCATCCCTGTAGATGGCTTCGGACCCCCGCGCATCGGCATCCACCACGTCATGGACCTCCAGGGTAACGAACGCGTTTTCAAATCCCTGACTCCGCCAATCGATCAAGGCCTGCTTCCCAATAAAGTCTTCTTCCTTGTCCAGGCGGATAAACCGGTCCAGCCCGGATTCGTATGCGCTGTACTCGATGGACATTTCCCTGGGAATCAGCCGGTATGATTTTTCCAGCCTCAGGCTGTCCATGGCACGGATACCAAACGGCCGAATCCCGAATTCTTCTCCCGCCTCCATGACCGCATCAAAAATATAGTTCTGCATTTCAATGGGGTGATGCAACTCGTACCCGAGTTCACCGACATAATTCACTCTCAACGCCCAGGCGTTGGCCGCATTCACGTTGATGGGTTTCCCCGTCAGCCATTTGAACTTCTCGTCCGACAGGTCCGTGTCCGTGATTTTTTGCAGCACCGCCCGGGACTTGGGTCCCGCCAGCACCAGCACCCCCCACTGCGTGGTGACTTTTTGCACATCAACCGTTCCGTCCCGGGGCCGGTTTTTGATCAGATAATCCCAGTCGTGGCGTTCCATCGCTCCGGCGGAAACCAGGTAATACTGGTTTTGTCCGGTTTTGAATATCGTGAATTCAGAGCGCACGCCTCCCCGCAGGGTCAACATGTGACACAGCCCAATCCGACCCACGCCCTTGGGAATGCGATTGCACACCAGGGATTCAAGCCAGGCCCCTGCGCCTGGGCCGCTCACTATGAATTTCGAGAAAGCGGACATGTCCAGAAGGCCCACTTTCTCCTGCACATGCCTGCACTCCTGGCCGACAAACGGGAAATAGTTGGACCGCCGGAAAGAGTATTTTTCCACGATGCGCCCATCCTCCAGTGGCGGCGAATGATTGTGGCCCAGGAGCACATCGCCACTGCCTATTTCCGCTTTGGGCAATTCATACTCTTTCGGGACAAACCAATTGGGCCGTTCCCAGCCATAGATATGCCCAAACACGGCCCCCAGGGCTTTCATCCGGTCATAGCAGGGAGCAGTTTTAAGCGGGGTTGCCGTGGCTCTTTCCTCATCCGGGAAATGGTTGGTAAAAACGTTTCGATACGCTTCCTCGTTTTTTTCCTTCAGATAGCCCCGGGATGCATACGGACCGAATCGTCGCGGGTCGACCCCCATCATATCCACCGTCGGCTCACCATCCACCATCCATTCCGCAAGCTGCCACCCGGCCCCCCCCGCGGCAGTGATGCCAAAACTGTGCCCTTCATTCAACCAGAAGTTCTTCAATCCCGGGGCCGGGCCCACAATGGGATTGCCATCCGGGGTATACGCAATCGCCCCGTTATAAACCTGTTTTACTCCGCTTTCCCCAAAGGCGGGGACGCGGTTGATACAGGCTTCGATATGGGGCTCCAGCCTGTCCAGATCTTCCTGAAACAATTCGTTCTCACAATCTTCGGACGGGCCATCCACATAACAGCACGGTGCCCCGGCCTCGTAGGGCCCGAGCAGCAACCCCCCGGCTTCTTCCCGGAGATAATACCCGGCATCCGATTCCCGCAACACGCCCTGCTCCGGTAGTCCCTTCTCTTTTCGGGCAAGAATGTCGGGATGGGCCTCGGTGACGATATACTGGTGTTGCACCGGAATGACCGGGATGTCAAGGCCCACCATTTCACCGGTTTTACGGGCAAAATTGCCGGTACAGGAAACCACGTGTTCACAGCGGATATCGCCTTGATTCGTTTGTACCAGCCAGCCTTCTCCCTGTTTCAGGATGCCGGTGGCGCAGGTATGCCGATAAATCTCCGCCCCATGGTTCCTCGCTCCCTTTGCCAGTGCGGTGGTCAAGTCATTGGGCTGTATGTACCCGTCTTCCGGATGCTGAATGGCCCCCACCAGGCCTTCAATATTACACATCGGCCAGGCTTCCTTGACCTGCTCGGGGGTTAAAAACCGTATTTTTACCCCCACCGTTTTACCGACTCCCGCATAATATCGATATTCATCCATTCTGTCCTGTGTACAGGCCAGCCGGATGTTGCTTACCTGCTGGAACCCTACGGACAGCCCGGTTTCCTCTTCCAGTTCCTGGTAGAACCTCACCGAATACTGGTGCAGCTTGCCTACGGAGTAGCTCATGTTAAAAAGTGGCAGCAGGCCTGCCGCATGCCAGGTTGAACCGGATGTCAGTTCCTTTCGTTCCAACAGGACCGAGTCCTTCCAGCCCTTGCGGGCGAGATGGTAAAGCGTGCTGACGCCGACTACTCCGCCACCGATTACAACCACTTTTGTCTCTGATTTCATAGATGGTACCTTTTAACAATTCGTTGAGTTATGACTTTATGCTTACATCTCACTTATAATTCGTGCAACAAGCCCTTATCGAGACATGGAATTATGTCAATTCGATTGTTGCGAATCTCAAAGTCAACAAATCCCATGGATGTGAAACAACCCGTTTTTGATGGAAAAATTTTCAGCACAAAGTGGAAAATTTACGTCTTTCAGATTAGACTAGGACTATATCAAATCGGAAGTCGAAAAGTATTGATTTAAAGATTCCGGTAGTTTTTCTTTATACATCAATAGCTTGCGACTCTGTCATAACTTGTTGCCGGGTAATCGTCTGTGTTCCGGGGACAACCATGTAGAACTTTCACCGATAGTGGTTAAACTTTGAGCAAAACTCAACACTGGGACAGCTGTCTCCATAAACTGGGGGATGAATTGTCAGCGGATGATATCAACGCATGGATCCGTCCACTGCATGCCCTGTCCTCGGGAGATACCCTGAAATTGCTGGCGCCCAACCGGTATGTGCTCAATTACATAAAGGATAATCTCTATACCCAGATTGAAAAAACCATCATCGGAATGGACCACGGCATCAAGCAGGTTCAGGTTGAAGTCGGCAGTCATGGCCTGGAAAAACCCGATATCAATGATGGCCCCGGCCGGGACCTGGCAAAAGGGCGCTTTGAGACCCCCGCTCCATATACGGGTGGCAGCCTGAATGCGGAGTATGTGTTTGACACCCATGTGGAAGGCAAGTCCAATCAGCTCGCCCGGGCTGCGGCAATCCAGGTCAGCCAAAGTCCGGGGATGGCTTTCAACCCCCTGTTTATTTACGGTGGGGTGGGTCTGGGAAAGACCCATTTGATGCAGGCAACCGGAAACCAGATCCTAAAATCCAATCCCACAGCGAAAGTGATCTATATCCATTCGGAACTGTTTGTCAACGACATGGTCAAGGCCCTGAGAAACAATACCATGAACGAGTTCAAGCGGTACTATCGTTCACTGGACGCCCTGCTTATTGATGATATCCAGTTTTTTGCCAAGAAAACCCAGTCCCAAGAGGAGTTTTTTCACACTTTCAATACCCTGCTTGAGGGTCAGCGTCAGATTGTTATTACCAGTGACCGCATCCCCAAGGCCATCGACAATGTGGGAGAACGGTTGACTTCCCGGTTTGGTTCCGGGTTAACGGTCAGCATCGACCCTCCCGAGCTGGAAACCCGGGTCGCGATCCTGAAAAAGAAAGCCTTGAAGCACGACATTGACCTCCCCAATGACGTGGCTTTCTTCGTAGCCAATACGGTACATTCCAATGTCCGGGACCTTGAGGGCGCTCTTCATCAGATTCTCGCCATCGCCCGATTTTCCGACCGGGACATCGATGTCAATCTGGCCAGGGAGGCTCTCCGGGATATCCTGCTTTACCGTGAAAGCCGGATCAGCATTGAGAACATACAGCAGACTGTCGCGGAATATTTCCAAATCCGCGTTGCGGATATCCTTTCAAAGAACCGGGCCCGTAAAATTGCCCGGCCCAGGCAGCTGGCCATGGCCTTTGCCAAGGAACACACCAATCTGAGCCTGCCCCAGATCGGAGACCGGTTCGGTGGCAGAGACCATACCACGGTGTTGCATGCCTGCAGAAAGATTGCCGATCTCAGAAAAACGGATTTGAAAATCCAGGAAGATTACAAGAACCTGAAAAGGTTGTTCAGCGTTTAGTTCCCTTCCGGCGCGTGCCTTTTGACGATCGTTTGTGTGCCTTCCCCCCTGGAAGGCTGTGCCATACCGTTGCGATTGTTGTCCCCGGACCCTGTTGATTGCCTGTGTATAAGTTGGCAATGGTTGTGGACAGACCGGTGGAAAAGAGTTTCCCACAAGATGTTATTTCGTTTTACAATCCTTATACTAGGGGTTGTCCACAAGACGTTCCGGTTTTAAGTAATTGAAAAAATGCGTTATATTGAAGTTCCCCACAAACCCACAGTGCTTAACTATAACTATTCTTAAGATATATGACATGAATATAACTATAGAGAGATCAAAATTTCTTCCAGCGCTGAATCTGGTAACAAACGTTGTCGAGAAGAAACAGACCCTTCCTATCCTGTCCAATCTGCATGTGAGTCTGGTGGACAACCAGTTGACTCTGGTGGGAACTGACCTTGAAGTCGAGATTTCCGTAACCATAGACCAGGTTGAAGGGGAAGATTCCGCAATTACCGTATCAGCCCGTATAATCCTTGATATTGTGCGTATGTTACCTGAACATGCCGTTATCTCCATAGTACGTGATAATTTGAACCTGACCGTCACATCGGGCAGAAGCCGCTATACACTGCGGACACTGGAAGCCGATGATTTTCCAAGGATTGAGGCTCACAATTGGGAAGAAAGGTTTAAAATCAAGCAGATATCACTTAAAACCATTCTGGAAAAAACCGCTTTTGCCATGGCTGTCCAGGATGTCCGGTACTACCTGAATGGGTTGTTGTTCGAATTGAATGACAATACGCTGCGTGCCATTGCGACGGATGGACACCGTCTTGCCCAGACAGATGTGGGGACCAGTCTGGATTCCGCAGACCACCGGAAACTGATTATACCGAGAAAAGGCATTACGGAAATAAACCGGTTTCTGGATGTGGACGAAGACCAGGAATTGACGCTGGAGATGAACAAGAATCACCTCAAGGTGAGCAAGGGGAAAACCATGCTTATCACCAAATTAATCGACGGGAATTTTCCGAAATTCAAGGAAGTGGTGGAAACGGATATCCAGGAATCGGTTGTTCTGGATCGGCAGAAATTGATTGGAACCCTGAACCGGATCGCTGTATTGACGGTGGACCAGTTCAAGGGAGCGAAAGTTGCGCTGGAACCCGGCGTAATGCGAATTACCTCCACCAATCCCGACAATGAAGAAGCGTTGGAAGAACTGGAACTGCAGTATTCCGGAGAACCGCTTACAATGGGGTATAATCTCAATTACCTGGTTGAAGCCGCCAAGGCAATGAAAACAGACGAAATTGAAATGCATTTTCAGGGAAACAATGGAATTTGCGTACTCCGGGAACCCGGAGACAAACATTCCGTGTGGCTGGTGATGCCCATGAGAATGTAGCAGGCAACGGAAAACCCCGGGCCAGGGAAGACCGCAGACGGGACGCCGGGACAGGTGGTTGTCCGGTTTGCTTGAAATGGCAGGTTCCTGACCCGGATTGCCGGTCCCGCGCCGGGCAGAGCGCCGGGGCAGTACGAAGGGGTCCACAACATGCGATTGTTTCACGTGAAACAATCTGCACAACCCACCCCCTGTGTTCGGCCCGCTGGTCCGCGGACCGGAAACCTCCCGCAATTCCCCATGGCATGTCGGCTGGAAAATTGCCGGATTGCCCTGCCCCTTGTTTCCGAGGAATCAAATGGACCGAAAGTCCAGAGTCCCGCCCCGTGACGGGTGCTATGGTGTATCCGGGATTGCCATCGCTTACGGGGATTGATCCGCAATCTTTCTCGATTCGGTGTGAAGCCAGTTGCCTCGGAAACCCCTTTCCCGACTCGAAAGACTGCTTCCTGGCATCCGAACGGTATTTCAGGGTATATCGAATCGGCGCACAGGGGAGTTTCTGCAGCCACCCGGTTTTTCGTCTTGACTGGACCGACTTTTTCCCAATGAGAAAAACGAACCCTTCGGGCGGGGCAATGACTCATTGTTGCGGTGAGCTTTCATTCTTTGCCTGTTCCGGGCAAGGAAATGGTTCCACACAAAACGGGTGGCCCCCAGGCACTGATGCAGCATGTCGGCCTTTTATTTTGTCTTGGGATAAAGACGATAGCGGATGCCCGGTACTCCATGTCTCGAATTGTACTCGGTGTAGTGATCAACAAACCGGCCCGTGATCTTTTTGTCTGGCAGGCCAAATATAGAATCCCCCACTGTTTCACGTGAAACAATGACGAAGAACACCGGAACCCGGTGGCCGGGAATCCAGAAACGGCCAGCAAAAAACCAGGCGGCTGTTTGCCGGAATTCCCTGCTGCAAAGGGGCCCCGCCTGAATTTCTCTGAAAATCCGGTAAACCATAAACATTTGATTAATAAGGATAAAATAATTTTCAGCAGGAAAATAACTATCCCCTTTCCAGGGGAAGGCATGATAAAATGGGCGCTTTATACACGCCAATCAGATTCATGGTAGACAAATACGATTCCAGCAGCATCAAGGTGCTCAAGGGGCTTGATGCGGTCAGAAAACGGCCAGGGATGTACATCGGTGATACCGATGATGGAACCGGGTTGCATCATATGGTCTTCGAGGTGGTTGACAACGCCATCGACGAGGCGCTGGCGGGGCAGTGCAGTGTGATCAAGGTCACGATTCATGCCGGTGAATCCATTACCGTCTCCGATGACGGAAGAGGCATCCCCACCGGTATCCTGGAGGAAGAGGGCAAAAGCGCTGCGGAGGTGATCATGACCACGCTGCATGCGGGGGGGAAGTTTGACCAGAATTCCTACAAGGTTTCCGGGGGGCTCCATGGTGTGGGGGTTTCCGTGGTGAATGCGTTGTCCGAAAAGTTGACCATGACCATTTACCGGTCTGGAAATATTTACAGGCAGGAGTATATCGAGGGCCATCCACAGGGACCATTGGCCGTGGTTGGCGACACCGGAAAAACCGGGACAACGATCAGCTTCAGGGCCAGCCGGAAGACATTCAACCAGGTGGAATATCATTATGATATTTTGGCCAAACGACTCCGGGAGCTGTCGTTCTTGAATTCGGGAATCTGTATTGAACTCGAAGATGAACGGACCGGAACCAACAATCAGTATGAATATGAAGGAGGCATCGCCGCTTTTGTCAGCCATTTGAACCGGAAAAAAAGCCCTCTTCACCCCACCGTGTTTGCGGTCAGCGGTAACAAGGACGGTGTACAGATCGAATTGGCCATGCAGTGGAATGATTCTTACCAGGAAAACACATTCTGTTACACCAACAACATCCCCCAGGGGGATGGCGGCACCCACCTGGCAGGTCTGCGCGGAGCGATGACCCGGACACTGAATGGGTATGTAAATGAACTCGGACTTGCAAAAAATGAAAAGGTGGGTCTGAGCGGCGATGACTGTCGGGAAGGATTAACCGCCATCTTGTCAATCAAGGTCGCTGACCCGAAATTTTCATCCCAGACCAAGGACAAACTGGTGTCCTCTGAGGTCAAGGGAGCCGTGGAATCGTTTACGAACGAAGCCCTGGGCAATTTTCTGATGGAAAATCCCGGTGAAGCGAAAATCATCGCCAATCGGATCGTGGAGTCGGCCCGGGCCCGGGAAGCCGCCAGGAAAGCCCGGGAAATGACACGACGCAAAAACGCCCTTGATCTCGGTGGCCTGCCGGGCAAACTCGCCGATTGCCAGGAACGGGACCCGGTATTGTGTGAACTCTACCTGGTGGAAGGAGATTCCGCGGGGGGCAGCGCCAAACAGGCCCGGGACAGGAAATTTCAGGCCATCTTGCCGTTGAAAGGCAAGATTCTCAATGTGGAGAAGGCCCGGTTTGATAAAATGCTGACTTCAGACGAGGTGACAACGCTGATCACGGCACTGGGAACCGGAATCGGTGAAGATGAGTTTGATATCAACAAGCTCCGCTATCACCGGATTATCGTGATGACCGATGCGGATGTGGACGGATCCCATATCCGTACATTGCTGCTCACTTTTTTCTTTCGACAGATGCCGGAACTGATCGAGCGGGGGCATATCTATATTGCCCAGCCCCCCCTGTACAAACTGGCAAGGAAAAAGAAGGAAACCTACCTGAAAGACGATTCCGAAATGGCCACGCACCTTCTGGATATCGCCCTTGACAATGCGGAAGTGATCCTCTCGAACGGCAGCGTCCTGAAGGGAAGTGAACTCAAGTCATTGATATTAGACCATAAAAACACCAATAATACGGTACAGAGGTTATCCAGGAAAATCAGTGACGATATATTGAAAGCGCTGGTGTCCATGGGCTCCGTCGGGGACGGTTTCAGCAAACCGGAGCATGTCCGGAGCCTGGCCGCCGACCTGGAAAGCAGGTTGAACGAAACAGAATCGGATATTGTCAGCTATTCCGTGCGGGGGGATGCCGAGGCGCAGGCCATTATTGTGACGCGTCATCAATATGGCTTGAGCGAAGAAACCGCGTTGACGGACCATTTCTTCAACAGCATCGAGTACCGGAACCTGGTTGCACACAACACCCGGCTGAACAAACTTGAAAATGGGTCCGCAGGGGTGCCGGCACAAGCGAATGGAGCCGGTGCCGCCGGTTTTACCGTAAAATGGAATGGAAACGAAACCGAAGTCTCCAGTTTTACCGAAGTGGTGGACTGGATGATGGGCAAGGCGAGGAAAGGCTATTATATCCAGCGGTACAAGGGGCTTGGAGAAATGAATCCGGAACAGTTGTGGGATACCACGATGAATCCGTCGGTGAGACGCCTGGTCCGGGTGGTGATTGAAGATGTCATCGGTGCGGATGAAACCTTTACAACCTTGATGGGAGACCAGGTGGAGCCCCGACGGGAGTTTATCGAGAAAAACGCTTTTTCGGTTTCCAACCTGGATATCTAGCCGGTTCGGCAATAAAGGGCCGACAAAAAAAGAAACTCAAATGGTGCGGACCGGTGACTCGCTGTGCAGCGTGGACCCTGGGCATCCCGGACCAGGAAGGGAATATTCAAACCCGGGGGAAACGGTGGGTTGGGGGGTTGCCTGACTGTCCGGGTCGGACACCAGGGCTGGCATCCAGGGGAAAACACGCGTCAACACATTGACAGGAAAGATGTGACAGGATGGATGGCTTTGCTCGAACCTGTACCGGACCATGAACCCGCGGAACAACCGGAATCCCATGGATACCCGTCTTGGCATTGCCCTGGTGGTGGTGGGGTTGTGCGCCGCATCCTTGAGTGGCGCACTGATGAAGCTGTTGTCCGAGGACCTGGATGTCTACCAGGTTGCCTGGTTCCGATTCATGTTTTCCTTTCTTTTCCTGTGGCCCATCGCGGCACTGGTGTTGCGCCCCGCAGCGCTGAGACCCGCACGCCCGGGGATGCAGATTGTCAGGGGGCTGACCATGTCCGGGGCAACGGTTTGTTTTGTCATGGGTGTGCGCACCATTGAGTTTTCCGATGCCATTGCCATCTTGTATGCCTACCCGTTTTTACTGACCGTCCTTGCGGTATTGTTTTTGGGCGAACAGGTCCGCGGGAGTGGCTGGGTCGGGTTGTTTGGAGGGTTCGCCGGAGTATTGCTGGTGATGCGCCCGGGATTCGATACCGTCAATACCGGAACCTATTTTGTATTTTTGTGTGCCGTCATCATCAGCATACAAATGGCGATAAACCGGAAACTGGGGGCGGTTTCACATCCATTGGTAACTGCATTGTGGGGGTCGTTTTTCGCTGCGGTTTCCCTGTCCTTGGTCCTGCCATATTATTGGGGACCCGTAGACACTCGGCAGTTCTGGCTGCTGTGCCTGGTGGCCCTCACCGGGACGGTTACCCAGGTCTGTCTGGCATATGGTTTTTCCAGGGCGGAAGCCTCGGCGATTGCCCCCTTCACATACCTGGAGATTGTTGCGGCCATACTGATCGGCTATCTTTTTTTCGGAACCCTGCCGTACTGGGTTTCCTGGCTCGGTATCGGATTGATCGTGGCAAGCGGAATCATCGTTGCCCGGTCCCTGGACCAGCCCGTTGTGGTGCGCCAAAATCCCAAGTATTAGCCGGACCGGGGAACCCCACAGCAATAGTGCGTCAGGGACCGGGAGAACGCAGATCAAGCTCCGGTGGCCTTTTCAAAAAGCCGTGTCTCGTCCAATATAATTTGCCTGACCCACTGGATATTTGGCAAATCGGCAATCAGCAGGATGATTTCGTCGCTGAGTGCTTCATCCACGGCAACCAAACCCAATGACGACCCCCTGGGTTGCTGCCGACCCACACTGAAGTGTTCGACGTTGATGTCATGTCTGCCAAGAATCGAACCCACGGAACCCATTACACCGGGGAGGTCGAGAGTGGAAAAGACCAGCAGCACGCCAACCAGAAACAAATCAACCTGAAAGCCTTCGATTTCCACCAGCCTGGGGACGTCATCCGCAAACGTGGTTCCGGAAAAAGTGTGTGTTTGGCCCCCCCCCCGTGTTTGCAGTTTCACCAGTGATCGATAGTTGCCGGGTCTTCCGCTTTCGGTGCAGGACAATGAAATCCCCCGCTCCTGGGCGAGAACCGGTGCGTTGACGGCATTGACCGACATGCTGATCGCAGGCTGCAGCATCCCTTTGAGCAAGGTGTTGTTTATGGCGGGTATTTCATCGTATTCATCTCCGCAGTATTCGACCTGCACATCGGATATGCCGCCCTGGGTATACTGTTGGGCGAGACAGCCAAGCCGTTCCACAAGATTGAGCGTTGGTTTGATGCGGCCAAAGGTACGCCAGTCTTTCACCGGTATATTGACGGCTTCCCGAAATGCCCCGGTCTGCAGGGCATCGGCCACCCGTTCGGCAATCTGCAAGCCCACATTCAGCTGGCTTTCCACGGTGCTTGCCCCCAAATGAGGGGTGGCCACAAGATTGGGCGCGCTCAGCAACGGCGAATCCGTCGGCGGTTCATTGTCGAAAACATCCAGGGCAGCGCCTGCGACATGACCGTCCTTGAGGGCCTGGGCAAGGGCATTTTCATCCACCAGGTTGCCCCGGGCACAGTTGATGATCCGGACACCGGGTTTGCAACGGCCCAGGCGTTCTGTATTGAGCAGCTTTTTGGTGTCCACGGTGCTGGGCAAATGGAGCGAAAGGAAATCACATTGCTCCAGCAACCCATCCAGGTCACTGATCAGTTCAACATTCATGGACTTCGCCTGTTCAACTGAGAGAAAGGGGTCGTATCCAAGCACGGTCATTTCCATTGCCGTGCACCGCATAGCCACCCGGCTGCCAATTTTGCCCAGACCCAGTACGCCGATGGTTTTTCCGTAGAGTTCAACCCCGGTGAACCTTGCCCGTTCCCAGTTCCCATCAATGACCAGAGACTGGTGGGCAGCCGGGATATGGCGGGCGAGGGACAGCAGCAGGGCCATGCTGTGTTCCACCGCGGCCATGGTATTGGCGGTTGGTGTATTGATGACCGCGATGCCGCGGCGTGTCGCACTGTTCACATCAATATTGTCAATACCGACCCCGGCGCGGCCGATTACCTTCAATGCCTTCGCGTTTTCAAGCATTTTTCCCGTGATGGTCGTCCCGCTGCGGATGATCCACCCATCCGCATGTTGGGATGCTTTGGCAAGGGTCTCCCTGTCCACCTTGATTTGCAGGTCAAGGTGGAATCCACGGTTATTCAGCAGGTCGAGTGCGGCATCATCAAGTTTGTCACTAATCAGAATTTTCATTGGTTTGGTCGCCAGTACAGGTATCGGTGGTTCAATTATACCGACGTGTATCCTCCATCGGCCAGGTAAACGCCCCCGGTGCAGTACGAAGAGGCATCCGAAGCCAGATAAACGGCCAATCCCGCAATGTCTTTCGGGTCCCCGATGGTCTTGAGGGGGATTTTCTCCATAAATCGGTTGAGTATCCTGTCATCGTTCCACAGGGCCTCGCTGAATTTCGTCTTTATCAGGCCGGGACAAATCACATTTACGCGGATATTGTCCGGACCCCAGTCCTGGGCCATGGCCCTGGTCATGCTGATTATGGCCGCCTTGCTCATGCTGTAGACGCCGATGCCCGGTTCCGGTGTCAGTCCCCCGATGGAACCGATATTGATGATGGAGCCCCCACCGCGCTGTTTAAGGATCGGATACGTTTTTTTGGACAATTCAAAGGGTCCCTTGAGATTGACGTCCATGATTTTGTTGTAGGCCCCTTCGTCAGTATCCTGTATCGGCCCAAAGACCGGGTTGGCCGCCGCATTGTTAACCAGAATGTCCACGCCGCCATAGGCGTCGACAGTCTGGTCCAGCAGCGCCGATATTTCATCCGGATTGCCCATGTTCGCGGCAATGCCGATGGATTCCAGTCCTTCGGCATTGAATCGACCAGCGACTTCATCCACCGCATGCTGTTTACGGCTGCTCAGGACGACCTTGGCGCCAAACTCCGCAAGTCCCCGGGCCATGGCTTCACCGATACCCTTGCTGGCACCGGTAACCAGGGCAACTTTTCCGTTCAGTCGGAACAGGGGAGCGATGTGCTGTTCAATGGCCATAGGGCTTTCCTGAAATCGGGGATAGGGGGGGCAGTGGACAATAGAATTTCCCTCGTGGATTGTCATCACCATGGGGTCCGGCATTTCTCCTGAAGGCCCCGGGGGGGCACGTCGGTTTTCGGAAGAGTTTTAAATGATTGAAATACATCGATTATTTTTCACTTCAGCGGTTGTTTTTCTGCTCGTCCAATCGCCGCAGTTTCGCCAGTTTTTCCCGGATTTTTATTTCCAGGCCCCGGTCTGCGGGATGATAAAATGACGGGTTGCCGAGTTCGCCAGGAAAATAATTCTCTCCGGCTGCGTAGGCCCCGGCTTCATCGTGTGCATAACGATATTCCTTTCCATGGTTGAGTTCTTTCATCAACCGGGTGGGGGCATTTTTCAGGTGCAACGGGACATCCAGGGAGCCGGATTGCCTAGCCGTGGTCATGGCCTGGTTAAATGCCGTATAAATCGCATTGCTTTTTGCTGCAATGCTCAGATATACAATGGCCTGGGCGATCGCCAGTTCACCTTCAGGGCTGCCGAGACGCTGTTGTACCTCCCAGGCATCCAGGGAGATCCGCAGGGCACGGGGGTCGGCATTGCCAATATCCTCGGAAGCCATCCGCACCACACGTCGAGCGATGTAAATCGGGTCACAACCCCCATCCACCATCCGGCAAAACCAGTATAAAGCGGCATCCGGGTCCGAGCCGCGAACCGATTTGTGCAATGCGGAAATCTGATCGTAGAAAGTATCGCCGCCTTTGTCAAATCTCCGTCCCAGGCCACCGGCAACCACCTCACTGATCAGTTCCCGGGTGATTCGACCCTCCTGGGCAAGGTCTGCCGCGATTTCCAGAAAAGTGAGCGCCCGCCTTGCATCGCCATCTGCTACCCGGGCAAGCAGTTCAACCCCATCCGCCGGCATTTCAAGGTTCAATTTTCCCAGCCCGTTGGTGGCATCCTTCAAGGCCCGGTGAATCAGGCCTGCAATGTCGTTACTGGACAGGGGTTGCAATACATACACCCTCAGGCGCGATAACAGTGCATTGTTCAATTCAAAGGAAGGGTTCTCCGTGGTTGCCCCCACAAAAATGACCGTGCCATCTTCGATATGGGGGAGAAAAGCGTCTTGTTGCGCTTTGTTAAAACGATGAACTTCGTCCACGAATAAAACGGTTTTGCCCTGATTGGCAGCCTGTCGAATCTTTGCTGTTTCCACGGCCTGGCGAATATCCTTCACCCCGGACAGTACGGCGGACAGTGCAATAAAGGCCGCATCGCAATACTCCGCAAGAAGCTTGGCCAGGGTGGTTTTTCCCGTGCCGGGGGGGCCCCAGAAAACCATGGAATGAATCTGCCCGCAGTCAATGGCGGTATAAAGCGGCTTCTGTTTTCCGAGGATATGTCGCTGGCCGGCCACCTCGTCCAGGGTGGTGGGCCGGAGTCGCTCGGCGAGGGGTTGGTATGGATGGTTCATTTGCAAGGAATTGTACGCCTACGGGAATATATTTGCAGGAACCCCCGGGTGCTGGCAAATGGGTCCGGGGAAAAAGTGAAGAAAGATCCTGCCAGATCGGAAAATGCCCGGATTGCGCACCCGCCGGGCTGTGGGCCCGAAATGGCGGCCCTATTCACCGACAGGATGAATCAATGTGGTTTCAATGCCCCGCCGCCCACACTACAATATCACGTATGGTCCAGCACAGTGGAAGCGACGGTATGTCTAGCAAGCGAGGTTTAACACATTTTAACGACCGGGGAGAAGTCCGCATGGTCGATGTCGGAAACAAAGAAGTCACGGGCCGCAAGGCCGTTGCCGAAGGCCGGATTGAAATGGCTGCTGAAACGCTGGCAATGCTCAGCAGCGGGGGACATAAAAAGGGGGATGTGCTGGGAATTGCCAGGACGGCAGGGATCATGGCTGCAAAGAAAACCTCTGAACTGATTCCTCTTTGTCATTCGTTGATGCTGACAAAGATCCATATTGACCTCGAACTGGACCCGGAGCATTCCAGCGTGGTGTGTATCGCGGCGACCCAGACCACCGAGCGCACCGGGGTGGAAATGGAGGCATTAACCGCGGTGCTGGTGACGTTGCTGACCATCTATGATATGTGTAAAGCGGTGGACCGCAGCATGCAAATGGAAGGGATTCGACTGGTTCACAAGTCCGGTGGCCGTTCCGGAACCTGGAACCGTGAATCAGCGAACTGAAAGGGTGCGGGGTCCAGCATGAAACCAGAGCCTGAACAGATATCCTGCGATTTCGACCCCGCATCCATCACGGTAAGTCAGGCCATGGCTCATATCAGGGAGACCGTGGTCTCGGTGGCGGATACCGAAACCCTGGGATTGCATTCCGCGCTGGGGCGGGTTACCGCACAGGAGGTGGTGAGCCCCTCGGATGTGCCGAATCATACGAACTCGGCGATGGACGGGTACGCGGTATGGGGTGAGGAGCTTCCGGACCATGGCACCGCGGTGTTCAGGGTGATCGGGGAATCGTTCGCCGGGTCCGCATTCCACGGCAGGGTAAAAAGCGGCCAGTGCGTTCGCATCATGACCGGTGCGGTGATGCCCCCGGGGACCGATAGTGTCGTGATGCAGGAACGAGTGGACCGGGCGGGGAACACGATTACGATTCGAGCTGGAGAGCAAAAGGCCTCGAACGTGCGGTACGCGGGGGAAGATATCAAGGCGGGGGATGTGGTGATTCCAGTCGGCACCCGTCTTGGAGCCTCCCATCTTGGGCTACTGGCGTCCATGGGGCGTCCGGAAATCGAGGTTTACAGAAAGCCGCGTATTGCCTTTTTTTCAAACGGCGATGAACTGCGCTCGGTGGGTACGCCGCTGGCCCTGGGTGAAGTGTATGATTCAAATCGCTATACCCTGTACGCAATGCTGCGTAGCCTGGGTGTGGAACAAGCGGACCTGGGGATTGTCCGGGACGACCGGGCGGCCATTGCCGCGGCCATTCAGTCGGCTGCGGGTCAGGCAGACCTCGTGATTACCACCGCGGGGGCCTCGGTGGGGGATGCGGACTACATCAAGGAAATTCTGACCCGGCTCGGCACGGTGAGCTTCTGGAAAGTAGCGGTCAAGCCGGGTCGGCCGCTGTCGTTCGGCAGGCTTGAAAAAAGCCTGTTTTTTGGGTTGCCCGGCAATCCGGTTTCGGTAATGGTGACCTTCCAGGTTTTTCTGAAACCAGCGATCAAGCAGTTGTCAGGAGAAAGATTTGACGTGCCAACGGTGCTGAAAATGCGCACCCTGACCGCCCTGAAAAAACGGCCGGGGAGAATGGAGTACCAGCGGGGAGTCATGTTCCTGAATGAAAAGGGCGAAACCGTGGTGCGTTCTTCCGGGGAGCAGGGGTCGGGGATCCTGAGTTCCATGAGCCGGGCAAACTGTTTCATTGTCCTGCCGGACGACTCGGCAGGTGTCAGCGCCGGGGAGTGGGTCGAGGTGCAGCCATTTATATCGTGACCGGGATGCGGTTCCTCCAGCCCAATCCGGACGTTGAGCGCTGGAATCACAAATACCAAAACACTGCCCGCCAAAACCGGGGCGTCCGGGTTCAGGGTGAACCCGAACTGGTGGCCCATGAACCCCTGTTGCCAAAACGCGGGCTGGCGGTGGACCTTGCCTGTGGGAAAGGGGAAAATGCCCTGCACCTGGCGGCCATGGGATATGATGTCGTGGCCTGTGACTTTGCCCTGTCAGGCCTGGTTCAATGTCTCCCGGTGGCCCGGGAACGGGGATTGCCGGTGTACCCGCTGTTATGTGACCTTACCCGGTCCCCCTTTCCTCCAAACACCTTTGACCTGGTCTGCGTAGTGCGTTACCTGGAACGGGCCTTGTTTGATCCGATAAGGACCTGGTTAAAACCCGGTGGGATACTCTTTTATAAGACATTCAACCGGCAATTCCTGTCCATCAATCCAGGATTTAATCCTGCGTATGTGGTGGAACCCGGGGAACTCAATGAGCGATTTTCGGACTTCGAAATGATTGCTTCGGACTGGGACCGGCCAGAGTCCTTTTGCAATACCAAACCAGGCATCAGTTTTTTTCTTGGAAAAAAACCGGATTGAAGATAGCGGCCCAGCCTCCTCCAGGGTCTTTCCGGGAGGCATGGTGACCGACCACCGGCCCGGGGGACCCGGGAAGGGTTCGTCTTCCCCCAGTCCTGAACCGGTTATGGTACATTGGAGGAGATCGTACGGCGGGGAAACCCGCGGGACGCCTTTGAGAACGAAAACCATCGAAACACCACAAGCCCCCATGCATTGTTTTGCCGGACCACGGACAAGCGCGGACCAGGACAGCCGGGCATGAATTCATCTGAGTCGGACAGGGTTTTGCTGATTACCGGGGCGGGAAGGGGGATTGGCGCCGCTACGGCGGTTTTGGCCGGAAGCCAGGGATGGCGAGTGGTCGTCAATTACCTCAAAGATGAGTTCTCCGCAACCCGGGTAACCGAAACGATCCGGCAACATGGCGGAGTTGCCTTTTGCGCCCAGGCCGACATTTCCGATGAGGATTCCGTGATCAATCTTTTCAATATCGTGGATTCGGAATTTGGTCGATTGGATGGTCTGGTCAACAATGCAGGGATACTGGAGGCCCAAATGAAACTGGAGTCCATGGATGGGGGCCGGCTGGACCGGGTTTTTGCCACCAATGTGCGGGGCAGTTTCCTGTGTGCCCGGGAAGCGGTGAAGAGAATGTCCAGTCAACACGGTGGCCATGGAGGGGTCATTGTCAATGTGTCTTCAGCGGCTTCCAGGCTGGGGTCGGCGCATGAGTATATTGATTATGCGGCTTCAAAGGGCGCCATTGATACCATGACCATTGGCCTGGCCCGGGAAGTGGCCGCGGAAGGTATTCGGGTCAATGCGGTTCGCCCCGGTCTGATTGAAACCGAAATACATTCCCGGGGTGGAGAACCGGGACGCGCTGAACGTCTTCAACAGCATGTTCCGTTGAAACGGCCGGGCAGGGCGGAAGAGGTGGCCGAGGCCATCGTGTGGCTGCTGTCGGAGGAGGCTTCTTACTGTACGGGGGCGTTCCTGGAGTGTGCGGGCGGGCGATGAGGCGGCAGGGCATCGGCCACAGACTGGCCATGAAAAACGACTTGTTTAACAACCCCCCGACCCTGATCTATGTACATGACCCCATGTGCAGCTGGTGCTGGGGGTTCCGGCCTGCATTGCAGGTGCTGATGACCGGTTTGCCGGATACGGTAACGATGGTCCGGCTATTGGGGGGGCTGGCTCCGGACTCGGAGGTGCCCATGTCCGGGGAAATGTGCGGATACCTGAAAAGCACCTGGGAGAAAATCGAGGAGCATATTCCCGGAACGGAATTCAATTATGATTTCTGGACCCGATGCATTCCAAGGCGGTCCACCTATCCCGCATGCCGGGGCGTCATTGCCGCCAGGGAACAGGGTGCCGGGCATGATGAAGGGATGACCTACGCGATCCAGCAGGCGTACTACCTGCAGGCGAAAAACCCGTCAGACCAGGCCACCCTGGCGAAACTGGCCGACTCCCTTGGTCTGGACGTCGACCGGTTTCTGGCAGCACTGGTTTCGGAAAAAACCAGGGATATCCTCCTTGGGGAGATCAGCCTGTCCCGAAAAATCGGAATCCAGGGGTTCCCCGGCATGGTGTTCGCGGCAAACAACCGGATTACGCCGGTACGCATTGACTACTATCATCCCGAAAACATGTTACAGGAGATTCGGTCCCATCTGAAAACCCGAAAATGAGGGAGCAGGCGCCGGGTTTTATGCGGTTGTCTCCCAAATGCCAATTTTGACCGGGCGTCCGCACCGGGGAGACATCAATCACCGGTCTTTCGGCCTTCCGGGTGTGCCGTGGCCGGCCATTTCGCATCCGGCTGCATGACGAGGTTGCCGAAGTGTGCCTTTCGCATGAAGATTTCCTGGGCTTCGTGGAACCGCGAGAGCGGGTAGGTATCCGCGAGCAAGGGCCGCAGTCTGCCGGTCTCGATCAAGTCGACGAGTTTCCGGAAGTCGGCCCGCGTACCCTGCGATGAACCATGCATCTCGAGGTGCTTCAGATATACCGTCCTCAAATCCAGCCGGACATTGGGTCCCGCCATGGCGCCGCTGGTGGCATAGCGCCCCCCGGCCCTGAGGAGATTGATGATGTCCCGGAACAGGGGGCCTGCGACGACGTCCAGCACGACATCAATGGGCCGGTTGCCAACCGCGGACCGGACGGCATCAAACAGGTTCCCACCGTCCCGGACGACGATCGCTTCCGGGTCGAGTGTTGAGACCGCGTCCACCTTCGGTTGCGATGTCACCGCAATGGGGCGGGCGCCCCGGGCCCTGGAAAGCTGCACCAGGGCAGACCCCACTCCCCCTGATGCGCCGGTTACGAGAACCCGTTCACCCTCGGCAACCCGGGCACGGACGAGCATCTGTTCAGCGGTCATGTAGGCGCAGCAGAAGGTTGCCAGTTCCGCGTCCGTCATCCTTGATTGAATGGGACAGGCATTCTCAGCGGGGACGGTGACATATTCGGCATATCCGCCATCCCGTCCGTGTCCGAAGTAATCAATGTCCGTCAGGCTGTCTGTTTCCGTATTGTAGATCGAGAAATCGACGAGAACCCGCTCCCCGATGCGCCGGGGGTCCACCCCGGTTCCCACCGCGGCAATGCGTCCGACGGTATCGGTGCCCTGGACCCGGGGAAACTCCAGCGTGGACGCATGACCCCGACGCCAGCTGGCCGTTGCACCGGGGTCGGTGTCGGTGCCGTATGCCCCCTGACGCACCCAGACATCCGTATTGTTCATGCCGCAGGCCGCGACCTCGATGAGTACTTCTGTGGAAGCTGGAACCGGTACCGGGTGGTCGTCGACGACAACCAGTTTCTCAAGACCGCCATGCCCGGTGAGAAGAACGGCCTGCATGATTTCAGGGATGGTCACGGTTTCCCACCGGTTGGTCATGGAGAGGGTCACCGGTCTGCCTGATGCCGCAACCGGTGGTCACGCCGGCCGTTTGGCAAACAGCACTTCACCGAATGTGGAGTACTGGTTTGCTCCCAGCCGTGACAGCGGCCGGACTTTATCGGGCAGTATTTCGAGGCGTCCTTTTGCATTCACCTCCGCGCACCCGTCCTGGACATATATATTCCGGATTTTGCCAAATAACAGGGTTTGATGATTGTTGCCGATTTTCTGGACAGTGTGTACCGTACACATCAATGCAATCTTTGCCGCCTTGAGTCTTGGCAGGCGACAGCCCGGGAAAGCTTCGGTCTTCAGGTTGCCCCGGGTGACTTCCGATTCGCCGGGGGGCAGGGTAGCCGACGAAAGATTCAGGTCAGGCAAATGCTCGCAGCTGGCGATGTGCACGACGAACTCCGGACGATCCATCACATTGGCCAGCGTGTCCTTTTTCGTGCCATCGTCCTGCAGGCCAATGGAGATCATCACCAGCGGCGGGTCGCTGGAAACGGCGTTGAAATATGAAAAAGGGGCCAGGTTATAATCCCCGGCCCTGTTTTCACTCAATATCCAGGCGATGGGGCGCGGCAATATGGTCTGGGTCATGGTGAAGTACACCTGGGGGGTGGAAAGCTCTTCAAGATTGATAATCATGGGAGGTCCTGTAGGAATGGTACAATTGCAAGAATCCGGGATTTCTGAAACAGCCAGGAGCTGTGGGTATTTTGTCGTGAGCAATGGCCGTGCGCAATAGTAAAGAATTCAACGATTTCCTGAAAGTGGAAATTCACGCAGGGACCGTATTGTCCGTCCGGGAGCATGACAAGGCACGAAAGCCGGCGTATGTGATGGAAATTGATTTTGGTGAAAGTCTGGGAACGCGGATGACCTCGGCCCAGGTCACGGACTTTTATGACACGGATACCCTGGTTGGCAGGCAGGTCCTGGCCGTCACCAGTTTGCCGCCGTTGCGGGTCGCAGGGGTTAAATCGGAAGTTCTGGTGCTGGGTGTCGCAACCCCTGAAGGTGTGGTCCTGCTCGCACCCGACCAAAAAGTGTCCAATGGATCCAGGGTGACGTAATGCCCTGACATCCGGCACGGCATGGCGGTGACAATCCATCGTCCACCTGCCCCGTGCACCCAAAGCAACCCTGCGGGGGCTATCCGGATCTGGTGCTGCCTAAACGCTGACAGAGCGTATCAATGAGGGAATGGAGCGGGATTTCTTCGTTTTTGCCGGTGGGGCGGTGATGGTATTCGACCAGGCCCTTCCCAAGGCCACGGTCCCCGATGGCCAGGCGGTGGGGAATGCCGATGAGCTCCATGTCGGCAAACATCACGCCTGGACGTTCGTTGCGGTCATCCAGCAGCACTTCATATCCACATCGTTGCAGCTGGTCATAGACTTCCATGGTTTTTTCCTTCACCGCCGCGGATTTGCCCAGGCCAATGGGGACCAGGGCGATGTCAAACGGTGATATGGAGGCGGGCCAGAGAATGCCCCGGTCATCATGGTTTTGTTCGATGGCCGCCGCCACCACACGGGTCACCCCAATGCCATAGCATCCCATTTCCATGTGGACGGCCCGGCCGCCTTCGTCCAGCACCGTGGCATGCATGGCTTCGCTGTACTTTTTGCCAAGTTGGAAGATGTGGCCCACTTCCACCCCCCGGGCAATGCGGATTGTGCCTGCACCGTCCGGGCTGGGGTCGCCTTGCGTGATGTTTCGCAGGTCCGCGATGTTTTCCAACGGGACATCCCGGTCCCAGTTAATGCCGAAGTAGTGTTTGTCCTCAATGTTGGCCCCGGCACTGAAATCCGACATTTCCGCCACTGCTCTGTCCACAATAAACGGAATCGGCAGATTGACCGGTCCGAGTGAGCCGGGTCCCGCACCAATGGCGGCCCGAATCTCCTTTTCTTCTGCCATGCGAAGCGGTGAAGCGACCATTGGCAGTCTTCCTGCTTTAAGCGGATTGAGTTGGTGGTCCCCCCGGACCAGCAGGGCGATGACGGGTTGTTCACAGGGCTCAGAGGCTTTTACCACCAGTGTCTTGATGGTTTTTTCGATGGACAAACCGAATTTTTCCGTCAGCGCGGCAATGGTCTTGGTGTTGGGGGTGTCGACCAGTTCCATTTTCTGGTTGGGGGCCGTGCGCTTGCGGGCCGGGGAAACCGCTTCAGCAAGGTCAATGTTGGCGGCGTAGTCGCTGCCACTGGAAAACGCAATCGCATCTTCCCCTGAATCCGCAAGCACATGAAATTCGTGGGAAGTATCCCCACCGATGCTGCCGGAGTCTGCCGCCACGGCGCGATATTTCAGGCCCAGTCGGTCAAAGATGGTGCAATAAGTCTGATACATCACATCGTAGGTTTCCTGCAAAGATGCCCGGTCCACATGAAAGGAATACGCGTCCTTCATAATAAATTCACGGCCACGCATCACCCCGAAACGTGGTCGTATTTCATCCCGGAATTTCGTTTGTATCTGGTAGAAGTTTTGTGGCAGTTGCCGATAGCTGCGTATTTCATTGTTCACGACCTGGGTAATGACTTCTTCGTGGGTCGGGCCGAGGCAGAAATCCCGCTTGTGCCGGTCCTTCAGCCGTAAAAGTTCCAGGCCGTACGCTTCCCACCGACCCGATTCCTGCCACAGCTCCGCTGGCTGGACACCCGGCAACAGCACTTCCTGGGCCCCGGAACGGTCCATTTCCTCCCGCACGATATTCTTTACCTTGTTCAGGACGCGCATGCCCATGGGCAGCCAGTTATAGATTCCGGCGGCCACCTGGCGGATCAGTCCCGCCCGCAGCATGAGCCGATGGGAAATGACTTCGGCATCGGCGGGGTTCTCTTTCAGGGTGGCCAGCAGCAATTGTGAGGTGCGCATGTTCTCGGGGGTCGGCAGTGTGATCGTAAACGGGACGTTACGTTATACGGTTTATTGCATGTGGATGCAATCATTGCCGCGGCCGATTTTGCGCCGCCTCCCTGTTTTGACATGTGCTATAAAGATTGTACAGTCGGCCATGGTGCTGACATGTTGTGGGTACTGTCCCGGGGGAGAAATTGCGTTGTGGAACCACCAGTCAAAGAAATCATTGGGCGAAGGGCCGTACATGAACCCGGTCCTGGTTGAGGTTTATCGCGGGAATGAGGTGGAGTCCTGCCACCGCGGCAGTGCCATCGTGGTCAGGGACACCGGGGAAACGGTATTTTCAATTGGCAATATCGAACGAAACCTGTATCCCCGGTCCGCCCTGAAGCTGTTTCAGGCCATCCCCCTGATCGAGTCGGGCGCGGCGGGGAAATACGGGTTGACCGACGAAGAGATCACGCTGGCCTGTGCGTCTCACAATGGTGAGGACAGGCACGCGTCCGGGGTGGAAAAATGGCTGGTCCGGTTGGGCCTGTCAGCCAGTGATCTCGAAAACGGGCCGGCGTTCCCCATGTTTGATCCGGCAAAATCCCGGATGATTTCCAGTCAATCCGGCCCGACCCGGGTGCACCACAACTGCTCGGGAAAACATGCGGGCATGCTTACGCTTTCAAAATATATCCAGGCCGGCACCCGGGGCTACAGCGACTATGACCATCCCACCCAGATTGCCTGGATGAACACCCTGTCCGAATTGGTGGAGACGGATGTCCGGGGGCTGGGGTGGGAACGGGACGGCTGCGGGTTGCCTGCCCTTTGCATGCCCATGGAACGGCTGGCACATGGGTGTGCATTGTTTGCCAGGCCGGGCAGGGTGGGGGGCAGAAGGGGGCAGGCCATGTTGAAAATAATCCAGGCCATTGTTTCCCACCCCGGGATGATCGCGGGCACGGACCGATGCGATACGGCAGTCCTGGTGGCAACTTCAGGAAAAATCATTGTTAAAACCGGTGCCGAAGCGGTTTATACGGGGATCGTTCCAGGGCAGGGACTGGGATTTGCACTCAAGATCGATGATGGGGCATCCCGGGGAAGCGAGGTGGCTCTGGGGGCACTGCTGAAACGAATGGGGGTGCTGGACGATTCCACCTATCAGGGCTTGAGCCGGTATTTCCAGCCGGAAATCATGAACAGCCAGGGGATATTGACGGGGAGAATCTTGCCTTCTGCGGCCTGGAGCTCCCACCACGCTTCCGGCATTCCGCCGGGGTCGGGGTCTTAACGAAAAAACCCGGAAAGCCGATCTACGGCCATTTCGATATCCTCCCTGCAGAGGTCCTTGTGGGTCACCATACGCATGGGGCTGCGACCACCAAACAAAACATTGTTGTCCCGGCCGAATTCCAGAAACCCTTCATTTTGGCCGCTGTAGAGTTCAAGGAACAGGATGTTGGTATGGGCACTTCCATGGATAAAATGAATGTCCTGAAACCGCTTAAGCTTTTCCCACAAACAGCGGGCCAGATCATGATCTTCCTGCAGGCGGCCAACATTGTTTTCAAGGGCGAATAGCCCCGCAGCGGCAAGCATTCCGGACTGTCGCATACCGCCGCCAACGGTTTTTCGCCAATGCAGGGCCCGCCGGATGAAATCCGTTGATCCGCATAACACCGATCCCACCGGGGCGCCCAGCCCCTTGGAAAGGCAAACGGAAACGGAATCAAACAGGTGGGTGATCTCGGAAACCTCCACGCCAAGCTGTACCGCCGCATTGAAGACCCTGGCGCCATCGAGATGAAGGCCCAGATGATGTGTCTTGCAAAGGTCCCGGGCTTCCTGGATGTAGGCCGTGGGGATCACCCGTCCTTCGGTAGTGGTGTTTTCAAGTGCCAGGAGTCGTGTCCTGGCGAAATGGATGTCTTCGGTCTTGATGGCCTGTTCAACCTGTGCCAGATCGAGAATGCCATCGGGCTGCCGTTCCAGAGGCTGGGGCTGAATGCCCCCCAGCACGGCTGCGCCACCGCCTTCGTATCGGTAGGTGTGCGCATTCTGGGCAACAATATACTCATCGCCGCGCTGGCAATGACTGAGCAGGGCAACCAGGTTGCTTTGGGTCCCCGAAGGAAAGTACAGGGCCGCTTCATGCCCGGTTAACCCTGCAAGGTGTTTCTGAAGAGCGGTGACGGTGGGGTCTTCCCCGTATACATCGTCCCCCAGGACAGCGTCCAGCATGGCGCGTTTCATGCCTGCACAGGGTTGGGTTACAGTATCGCTTCTCAAATCAATTACGGGATCAGTCATGGATAAGTTTCCGGGTCAATGGCAATCTGGAAGGAACAACGGTTCACTATGTGTTGCGGTGACCTATTTTAATCCACTACCGGGGCAACGGGTATCACTTTAAACCGCAACATGAGAAGCCGGCACAAACCATTGACATGAATACCCCCGCCCACGTGATTTACAGCCTGGTCCTGCTTGGCCGGGAGAATGCCGCGAAGTTTGCCCTGGCCATCGCAGCGGGGGCGGTGTTGCCGGATCTGTTCATGATTCTGTTTTACGCCTACGAAAAATTGCTGGGGATCCCGGAGCAGGTGATTTGGCAGGATCATTATTACCGGCCATTCTGGCAAAACCTGTTTGATACCACGAATTCACTGCCGCTGCTGGGTATCGCCCTGGCCGTTGCCTGGTATAAACAGCACAGGGCCTGGGCCCTGCTGTTTGCCAGCATGATGATTCATTGTCTGCTGGATTTTCCGGTTCACCATGATGATGGTCACCGGCATTTTTTTCCGTTTTCAGAGTTCCGGTTCCGCAGCCCGGTTTCCTACTGGGACCCTGGGCACTACGGCAACATCGTCGTTTTCGTGGAAATGACGAGCTTCCTTTTTGGCGCTGTTTTTCTCTGGAGGGGAAAAGGAAACGGAACCAAACGGGTAAAAACAACACGGCTGAGAATTGTTATAATTCTCACCGCAACGGTATATATTGGATTTATCGTTTTTGTCGCCACAACATGGATGGATATGTAAAGGCTTTTGATGTACCGGGCTGTTGAGTCAGGCACACTACCATAACGCCCTAATAGACAGGAAAATGGTACAGGTTGAATCAAGGTGTTTTCTGTTTGGTCGAGCTCCGGGCCAGTCGTCGGCCTGGGGCAGGGGTCCGGGTTTCCGGGTCTGCAGGGCATGACGCTTCACATCCGAAAAATGGTGCGGTATGTGGAGGAGACCTATATCGAGGGCGGCAAGGCTGCGGACCCGCCGTGGGTCATGACAGGGGTTGCCGTGGTGATCCGGAACCCCTGGGCGGGACGGGGATTTGTTGAGGAAATGCAAGGTGGACCAGACCGGCAAATCCCGGGCGTAAACGGCTGATGCGTCGTCCATCCATTCTGCTCATCGTTCTCGCGGGAATCTGGTGTCTGCTGTCCGGGTACTATACCGGTCTGCTGCTTTCTCTTGGCCTGGCGTCCTGCCTGGCCTGTTGCTGGATATACCACAGGATTTCCATGGATTCATCCCATCCGGAAATCAGGTTCCACCCCATCAGGCAGCTGAATTACCTGGGTTGGCTGCTGGTGCAGATATTCAAATCGAATGTGCAGGTGATCGGTGCCGTGATTTCCCCGGGAAAAATTTCACCGCAATTCTTCAAGGTAAAGACGGGGTCCCTGGATGAAATCGGCCGTGTGATTTATGCGAATTCCATCACCCTCACCCCGGGGACCGTGAGTACGGATGTCGGCGAGAATGAAATCCAGGTTCACGCCCTGCTTGAAAGTTCCCGGCAGGGGCTGGCGGACAACAAGATGCGCGGGAAAGTGCTGCATTTAAACCCCGGGGCATCGGACCAGCCGGAATGATGATGGAAGCCCTCTATCTCATTGTGCTGGTGTTGCTGTTGATTGCAGGGCTGCTCTCGCTATGGCGTGCCGGCATCGGTCCGACATGGTTTGACCGCATGCTGGCCGCCAATACATTCACTTCCAAGAGCATTCTTTTCATTTCGGTTTACCTGTTTGCCACGGGACACCCCGAATATATTGACATCGCGCTGCTGTATGCACTGGTGAACTATGTCACCTCCCTGGCCCTGGTCAATTACCTGAACCGAAACACGGTGTCCGCCAATGATTGACATTTTCGGCGGCATATTGCTTCTTCTGGGCGTCCTGACGGTGCTGGTAGGGGGGGTCGGCCTGCTTCGGTTCCCGGATTTTTTCTGCCGGCTGCACAGTGCCAGCATTGTTGACACCCTGGGGGCCGGGCTGATGTTGCTCGGCATGCTGGTGCTGTCCGGATCGGTTGTGGTTGCCTTTAAGGTTGCACTGATTGGTGTGCTGATATTCTTTCTGTCACCGATGACCACCCATGCACTGGCCAAAGCCGCATTGCGACCTGGAATGGACCGGGACCAATCCGGCGGCGGCGGTTCCACGGATATCACGAGATGATCAATCTTGTCGCGGATGTGGGGCTGCTTTGTCTGTTGCTGACGGTCACCCTGGTCATTGTCTACATTCAAAGCCCGGTGTCACTGGTTCTTCTGTCCGGAATTTACAGCATTACCATTTGCACCCTGTTTGTCATCCTCGATGCCGTGGACGTTGCGTTTACGGAAGCGGCGGTGGGCGCAGGGATTTCCTCCATATTGTTTTTTGCCGTGATCCGTCCCGAGGATGAACCCCGGGTGGTGGTTTCATGGCCGTCTTCCCGGGCCATACTGCTCGGTGTGGGGGTGGGCGTGCTGTTGCTGGCCGGCACGCTGGACATGCCGATGTACGGGGACCCCATGGCGCCGGCGCACCAGCATCTTGCCCTCCGGTTTCTGGGACAATCCATGGAAGAAATCGGAATCCCCAATGTGGTCACTTCGGTGTTGGCCAGCTATCGGGGGTATGACACCCTCGGCGAAGTCGTGGTCATCTTTACCGCAGGAATGGCGGTTTTGCTGTTGCGCTCGAAAGACAGGGAGGCGCCCGAAACACCCGGGGCCCAGGGCCGGGCCGGGCCGGAACTGATGGCGAACCCGGTGTTGAAAACCGTTCTGCTTCGAATGATCCCCCTGGTGGTCCTGTTTGGCCTGTACGTACAGTTCCACGGGGACTACGGTCCCGGGGGCGGCTTCCAGGCGGGGGTCATTTTGGGGGCCGGGTTGATTACCTATGGCTTGCTTTCCACCGCGACGAGGCTGAAACGAATCCTTTCAGACAGGTGGGTCATCCTGGGGATGGCACTGGGGGTGCTGCTGTATGGATTTGTTGGTGTTGCAGGGTTGTTTCTGGGAGCCAATTTTCTGGACTATTCGGTCCTCGGGGACACCCGGACCGCAGGACAGCACCTGGGGATCATCCTCATTGAGCTGGGCGTCGGCTTGACGGTTTCATGCACCATGGTGTCCCTCTATTATTGTTTCAAACAGGGGGAAGAATGAGTTTCCCCGGGCTATTGAATTACTGGGTCGCGCTGATACTGCTGGTATGCGGGCTGATCATTGTCCTTGACAGCCGCAATCTGGTGAAGAAACTGGTGGGTCTGGGAATTTTTCAGTCTGCCGTGTTCCTGGTCTTTATCTCCATGGGCAAGAAATCAGGCGGCAGTGCCCCGATCCTGGATGCGGCGGTATCCGTTTACAGCAACCCCGTGCCCCATGTCCTGATTCTCACCGCAATCGTGGTCGGCGTGGCCACCACAGCGGTGGGGCTTGCCCTGATCACGAGGATACGCCACGCATATGGCACGATTGACGAAGATGAAATCGATGACAAACCGGAAGTAGAGCCGGAGATCGTCCCCTGATGGATTCATTTATCCCCCTGCTGGAGAACCACCTGCCCGTCCTGCAGGTTGTTGTCCCGCTTCTTGTCGCCCCGTTTTGCGTAATCCTGGGCAGTCGGAGGCTGGCCCGGGGGATCATGGTGCTGACCGCTGGGACCATGCTGGCGATGACCCTGGGACTGGCAGGGCTGGTGCAGCAGCAGCCAGTCATCATCTATGATCTGGGGGGGTGGGCCGCCCCCTGGGGAATCGAATACCGGGTCGACATGCTGACCGTTTTTGTCCTGTTTACGATTAACCTGGTCCATATGCTGGCATCGATATTTTGCCTGGGCAGGAAGGACGACAATCTGGGGGCCGCCGCCAGGCCGGCATTCTATACTTCCTGGTTGTTGTGCATCGCCGGTCTCAATGGCATGGTGGTCACCAACGATGCGTTCAACGTTTTCGTGTTTCTGGAAATCAGTTCCCTGGCCACCTATACACTCATCAGTTGTGGCCGGAACCCCCTCGCCTTGTTGTCCGCATTCCGGTACCTGGTGGCAGGAGCCGTGGGGGCCACCTTCATACTGTTGTCCATCGGATTGCTCTACATGCAAACCGGGACACTGAATATTTCAGACCTGTCCCGGATCATTGCGGAAAGGGGTTCGGACCGGACGATTGTCCTGGCTCTGGCTTTTTTCATTATCGGCGTCGGGGTGAAGTGTGCGTTGTTTCCCCTCCACGACTGGCTTCCGAATGCCTATAGCTTTGCTCCCAATTCCGTGACTGTGCTGTTGTCGGGAACGGCCACGAAAGTTGGCCTGTACGTGATGATCCGGTTTTTGCATGACCTGTTTGGTGCGGATTTCGGCCTGATCGAAATGCCGTTGGACACGGTCTTGATTATCGTTGCGATTTTCGGGTTGCTGGTGGTGCCGCTCATTGCCTTGCGGGAGTCCAATCTGAAAAGAATGTTTGCCTGGTCCAGTGTGGCCCAGGTTTCGTATATCGTCATGGGAATCGGTCTGGGGACCCGGCTGGGGGTCGAGGCGGCCCTGCTCCACCTGTTTAACCATGCCATTGTCAAGACGGCGATTTTCATGGCGGTGGGGATTATCATTGCCCGGACCGGGACGGCACGGATCAAGCACCTCGGCAGCATGGCACATCAGCACCGGTTTGCCAGCTATATCATGCTTTTCGGTGGACTCAGTCTCATTGGCCTGCCAGGCACGGTGGGTTTTGTCAGCAAATGGGTGCTCGTTACCGCTGCGGTTGACAAGGGCTGGTGGTGGCTGGCCATCCCCATACTCGCCGGGTCCCTGGCCAGTGCCGCCTATGTCTGGAGAATCGTCGAAATCATGTGGGCAAAACCCGCCATCCTGAAACCGCAGACCCCCGCGGCGTCGCTCCACTGGGTGGAATGGCTGCCGCTGGGCATCCTGACCGGGTTGGCGCTCTGGTTTGGGCTGAATGCCTCCCTGATTACGGAACTTGCGTCGTCCGCGGCGCTGGGCCTGTTGAATCCGGGAGGCTGGCCATGATCCCCCCCGCCGTCGCCGTTTTCATTCCGTTTCTTGGCGCCATACTGGTGGTTGCTGCCGGCGGCCGGGCATGGCGGTTGCGAAATTTTTCGCTGATCGCCACCGGCTGTGCCAACCTGGCGGTGTTGATCTGCATTGCCCTTGACCGGGGAAGCCATGCCGAAGCCCAGGTCCTGCTGGAAACCCTGCCGGGTCTGCGGATTGCCTTTCATGTCGAGCCCCTGGGGTTGATTTTCGCCCTGACTGCCGGGGTGCTGTGGCCCATTACTTCGGTGTATGCCATTGGGTACATGGACGCGTGCAGGGATGAACACCGGACCCGGTTTCATGCCCTGTTCTGCATTGCTGTGGGCAGTGCGATGGGGGTGGCGTTCGCTGAAAACCTGTTCACCCTGTTCCTGTTTTATGAAATCCTGACGTTTTCCACCTGGCCCCTGGTAACGCATAGCCGTACCCCCGCTGCCGTCTCGGCGGGCCGGGTCTATTTGGGGGTGCTGCTCACCACTTCGGTGTTGATGTTCCTGCTTGGGGTGGTCGTTGTGGGAAATTTCGGCGACACCCTGTCTTTCAGGCCAGGCGGGGTGCTCGGTTCACTGGGCCCGGTGGCAACCACGGCACTCCTGCTCCTGTTTGTATTCGGAATTGGCAAGGCGGCGGTCATGCCCTTTCACCGCTGGCTGCCCAATGCCATGGTTGCCCCGGCCCCGGTGAGCGCCCTGCTCCATGCCGTGGCCGTGGTAAAGGCCGGGGTGTTTTCCATCCTGAAGATCAGCGTGTACACCTTTGGCTTTGACAGCCTGGAATCCGTGCTGCGGCATGATTTCATCCTGTGGATTCCCGCGGTTACCATCCTGCTGGCATCCGCCATTGCCATGAAGCAGGATGATATCAAGGCCAGGCTGGCTTATTCCACAGTCAGCCAGCTCTCGTATATCGTTCTTGGGGCTCTGCTGGCGAACCAGGTGGCCATGGTGGGCAGCAGCATACACATCACCATGCATGCCTTCGGCAAGATCACCCTGTTTTTCTGTGCGGGGGCCATCATGGTTTTTGCGAACAAAAAATATGTTTCTGAAATGAATGGCCTGGGCCGGGCGATGCCATGGACGTTCGGGGCATTTCTGGTGGCGTCGTTGTCCATTTGCGGATTGCCACCGACGGGGGGTCTTTGGAGCAAATGGTACCTGGCCATGGGAACGCTGGAACGGGGACAGGTGGGATTGCTGGTGGTGTTGATGGTGAGTTCGCTGCTGAACCTGTACTATCTCGCCGCCATCCCGTTCCGGGCATTTTTCCTGCCTGGGGATGCGGACAGTGGTTTTCTGGAAAACCGGGCATCCATGATTGCGGCGCTGGTTATCACCGCCGCCATCAGCGTGTTGCTGTTCTTTTTCGCCAGCGATCTGGTCGCTCTGGCAACAGAGATCAAGACATGACTGAAAAGGGAATTATATACTTTACCAGGCAATTTCACTTTCTTGTCATCTGATGTGCAATTCTATTCAAATTCCACTCACTTATAACCGAGAGGCAGCCTTGGGGGCTCAGGCGGTTGGGCGGGACAGAGGCGATTGCGTTGGCAACCTCAATGATCCGTCAACAGAATATACGGCTTGATTATGTATACAAGTCCCATTGAAAAA
The DNA here is from genome assembly GCA_965214055.1 of Candidatus Poriferihabitaceae bacterium. GTDB lineage: Bacteria > Pseudomonadota > Gammaproteobacteria > Arenicellales > Poriferihabitantaceae > WTGA01. The sequence goes on along the minus strand of OZ243931.1, from coordinate 1,197,343 downwards.
TTCAGGTCCCTTTCTCCCCGGTTGCGCCGTGGACTCCAGGTGTTTTTTGCACTCTGTGCCCTGGTGACGTTGCTCGACCTTCTTGTCCCAAAGCACCCCGAGCACGCCGAGCACTGGTGGGCATTTTTTGGTTTCTTCAGCTGGTATGGTTTCATTGCCTGTGTCGTGCTGGTGGTGGTGGCAACCTGGATGCGGCGCATCGTGATGCGTGATGAGGATTATTATGATTAATGCCCCGTTTCTGATTTTCTTTGTCGGGGCGGTCATCGCAATGATCGTGCCGCTGCGATGGCGAAACGGGGTGTTGCTGGCCGTCCCCGTGATCGGGCTGGCGAACCTGTTGACAATGGACCCGTCCCTGCAATGGACCATTGAGTGGGTGGGGCTTCAGCTGGTGCCATTTGTCAGCGATCGTCTGAGTTTTATTTTTGGTGTGCTGTTTCACCTTGCGGCCATCCTGGCGACGATTTTTGCCTGGCATGTGCAGGACCGGCCCCAGCAGGCCGCTGCCCTGCTGTATCCCGGAAGCGCCCTGGGCGTGGTCTTCGCCGGGGATTTGCTCACGCTGTTCGTGTTCTGGGAATGTCTGGCACTGTCCTCGGTTTTTTTCATCACCGCCCGGGGGACCCCCCGTGCGGTCCAGGCGGCCATCCGGTATCTGGTTATTCAGGTCCTCTCAGGGGTGCTGTTGTTGAGTGGCGCACTGATCATGCTGAATCATTCCGGCCAGATTGCGGTGGGCCCCGTGGACATCTCTCACCCGGGAGCCAAGCTGTTGCTTCTGGCCGTTGGAATCAAGGCGGCGTTCCCGATGCTGCACAACTGGCTGACCGATGCCTATCCCGAAGCAACCCCCAGCGGCACGGTCTTTCTGAGTGCATTCACCACCAAAGTGGCCATCTACGTATTGGCCCGCACCTTTCCCGGCCTGGACCTGCTGATTTATATCGGGGTCATCATGGCCTGCTTCCCGATTTTTTACGCGGTGATCGAAAACGACCTGCGAAGGGTGCTGGGGTACAGCATGATCAACCAGATCGGTTTCATGGTGTGTGGCATTGGCATTGGCACGGAACTGGCCATCAACGGTGCCGTGGCCCATGCCTTCAATGATGTCCTGTTCAAGGGCCTGTTGATGATGAGCATGGGTGCGGTACTGTTTCGTACCGGCGAGATGCGGGGGTCAGAACTGGGGGGGTTGGCCAGGACAATGCCGAAAACCACGGGGCTTTGCATTGTCGGCGCCGCATCGATCTCCGCATTCCCCCTTTTCAGTGGTTTCGTGAGCAAGTCCATGGTCATGGCGGCCCTGCTGATCGAGCACCATGAAATCCTATGGTTTGCCATGCTGTTTGCCTCGGCCGGGGTGTTCCATCACGCAGGAATCAAAATACCGTACTTTGCGTTTTTTGCCCACGATTCCGGGAAACGACCGGACGAGGCACCCACCCACATGCTGGTGGCCATGTTCCTGGCCGCTGCACTGTGTATCTATATTGGTTGCTATCCGTGGCTCCTGTACAGTCACCTGCCCTTTGCCGTGGATTACCTGCCGTTTGACCTTCCCCATGTGACAGAGCAGCTCCAGCTCCTGTTTTTTTCCGCACTGGCATTTGTCTGGCTGCAGTTGTCAGGGATCTATCCTCCGGAACTCCGGTCCACCAACCTCGACAGCGAGTGGCTGTATCGGAAAGTGTGTCCCGCCGTGTACGGGGTCTGTTATCGGAGCGCACAGCGGGTCAGAAAGAGGTTTTATCATGCCGTGACGGGGCTGGCCGATGTGTTCACACCCATGGCACGACGGTATTCCTATCATTTGCTCATGCCCTGGTCTGCACGGGAGACGGTGATGATTGCCATGGGTTTTCTGGGCATCACCCTGTTGTTGTTCTATCTGTATTCGCTGCTGCCCGGGGGTTGAGGGGTGCAGGCCGAATGCCCGTGATTTTTCCGGCACGGGGTTCGGGGAGGCAGAATTCAGCGGCCTGTCCTCAATGGCTTCACCTCAAGACAACAATGCCCCTACAATAGGGACGGCAACAATTGGTGTGAATGAAACCGTATAATCCTGAATTGGCCATGTCTGCAGATCGGATAAAACAAGCATTGGAGAGGGTGAAACATCCCATTGCCTCCTCCAGCAGCCTGCCGCCGCCCTGCTATCACGAGGAGGGCTGGTTCAGGCATGAAATGGAGCGTGTGTTCAGGCATGGCTGGCTGGGCATCGGTCGTCGCGACCAGTGGAAGAGGCCGGGGGATTACGAAACGATCCACCTCGGAAACATCGCCATCGTGGTGATCATGGACGAACACGGCGCATTGCAGGCCATGTCGAATTCCTGCCTGCACCGGTCCAGTCAGATCATGAGCGGAAAAGGCAACTGCCGGGCCATGGTGTGCCCATTTCATGGCTGGAGCTATGATTATTCAGGGCGACTTGTGTCCGCGTCCAGAATGGAGAATGCACCGGGGTTTTCTGAAAAGGGGATGGGGCTGAAAAAATTTCATGTGGTCACACAGGATGGTTTCGTATTCCTGAGCCTGGAGGAAAATCCGGGTCCCCTTGATGAGTGGCTGGGGGATTTTCCGCAGATGCATGCGCCCTGGTCGCCGGATGATCTGGTCACGGGACGCCAGCGGGTCCTGGATGTGGACTGTAACTGGAAGCTGTTTCTCGAGGTATTCAACGAGTACTACCATCTCCCTTACGTTCACCCGGAGTCCATCAGCCACTATTACCCGGAACCGGACCCAGCGGATGACGTGATGGGGGAATACACGACCCAGTTTGGTCCAACCACCGCCAATCCCGCACTCCTCGAAGAAAACCAGGGTTGTTCCTTCCCCCGGATCAAGTCCCTGGGGGAGCGGGAAAAAAGAGGAGCCCGTTATACCTGGGTTTACCCGAATATGACGTTCGCGGCCGGGTCTGATTGCCTGTGGATGTATCATGTCTATCCCTTGACAGCGACCCGCACCCGGGCGGTCCAGACGGTCTGTTTCCCATCACAGACGACCCGGCTGCCAGCGTTTCGGGCAACGGCTGAGACGTACTACTCCCGATTTGACATTGCCATCAATGAAGACATTCCGGCGCTTGAAAAACAGCAGGCGGGTATGGAATCCCCCTTTGCTGTCCAGGGACGGTTTTCGGCTTTGGAGCCCAGCGTGGGCAACTTTGCCTGCTGGTATGCCGCCGTGACACAGTAACGCACCGGCATGGTTTCATAGCAGAAGCGGGGGACGGATTAGTCGTTCAGCAGCCCGGCCACCCGGTCCCGCAACTCGGGGATGACCTCTTCTTCGAACCACGGATTCTTTTTCAACCAGATGTTGTTGCGTGGGCTCGGATGAGGCAGCGGCAGCATGTTTTTGCCATAGATTCGCCAGCATTTGACGGTTTCGGTCAGGGTTTTCTTTCTTTGGCGGCCAAGATGATACCGATGGGCATACTGGCCGATGGCAAGAGTCAGCGTGATTGCGGGAAGAAAGCCCAGCAGTTTTGCCCGCCAGGTGTCGGCACATTCCGGTCGGGGGGGCAGGTCGCCACTCTTTCCCGTTCCCGGATAACAGAACCCCATGGGAATGATGGCGATTTTGCCGGGGTCGTAAAAGGTGGCCCGGTCGACGTTCATCCACTGCCGCAACCGGTCACCGCTGGGGTCGTTGAACGGAATCCCGGTGTTGTGGACACGAATCCCGGGAGCCTGGCCCGCCACCAGGATTCTTGCACCCGGTGCGGCACGAAAAACCGGGTTGGCGCCTTCTGGAAGCACCGGTTCACAAAGCCGGCACCGCCGGATCTCTCTGGTCAGGGTGGCAAGGGACATCTATGGTCTGGGAAATACCAGTCGAAGGGACAGCAATGTGAGCAGGATCAGCCAGATCAGGCTCCATCCCGGCATGGAAATCGCCAATAGGGTCCAGGAGATTTCAGCGCATTCTCCGGAACCTTTCAGCACGGTTTCCAGTACCTGGACCAGGGGAAAGACATCCAGCATGAATTCGAGACTGGGTCCGCATTCCGGAACCTGATCTTCGGGCAGGTTTTGCAGCCAGACATGCCGGCCCGCAATGGCGGCGCCAGACAGTCCGCTGAGGATTGCCAGCAGGCCATAGATGCGTTGTCCGAGCCTTCGGGGGTTGTGCAAAAAGCAAACCAGAAAGACAAGGCCCATGACAATAAAAGCTACTCGCTGGAAAATACACAGGGGGCAGGGGTCGAGCCCTTCAACATGCTGGAAGTACAGGGCAATGGCGATAAGCGCGAAGCAGGTGATGAATCCGGCAAAGGAAATGATGCGACTGGACATGGCCTGGAAAATGATTGTCGATAAACAGGGTGATCTTCTGATTTTACATGAGCAGGGAGCCATGCTTTGAACTATTGAGCAGATCAACATCCGATTCTGTATGCCGGGAATCCGTGGAGGTCCGGTGCAGCCAGCTGCTGGGAAGTGGCCCCGGTTTCCGGGGGAGATGCGTTGCCAACCGGGCCGATACGCCATACACTTGACGGGCAGGAACCAGCCGGGTGGATCTCCAGGGAAAAGGGCTTCAATTCAAGGCGGGCTCCCGTTATTTCAATTCAAATTCAAACCTGATACAGAGGGCTGACTTATGACCCATGCCATACGCATTCATCAACCAGGGGAGCCAGAGCAATTGAGCTGGGATGAAATTGAGGTGGGGGACCCCGGACCCGGAGAAGCATTGGTCCGGCAGTCTGCAGTGGGTCTGAATTTTATTGATGTGTACATGCGTACCGGTCTTTATCCCGTGGCCGGGTTGCCCGCCGTGCTGGGCATGGAAGCTGTGGGCGTTGTTGAATCCCTTGGTGAGGGTGTCGAAGGGCTGCAGGTCAACGATCGGGTTGCGTATGCCATGGTGCCGGGCGCCTATGCGCAAAGGCGGCGAATCGCAGCGGAGAAACTGCTGAAACTGCCGGATGCCATTGATGACCGGACGGCAGCCGGGATGATGTTAAAGGGGCTGACGGCGCATTATCTTCTGTTTCGGACGTACCCGGTCAAAGCGGGCGACACGATTCTGGTGCTGGCGGCGGCAGGAGGCGTCGGGCTCATCCTTTGCCAGTGGGCCCGGCATCTGGGCGCCCGGGTCATTGGTTGTGTGGGTTCGCAGGAAAAGGCGGAACTGGCCAAGGCCAACGGGGCTGAACATATTATCCTTTACCGCGAAGAGAACATCGCGGAACGGGTCCGGGAGTTCACCGGGGGAGAAGGAGTGGCGGTCTCCTATGACTCGGTTGGCCAGGCCACGTTTGAGGCATCCCTGGATTCCCTTCGGCCCTTCGGTGTGCTGGCCACGTACGGTAACGCTTCTGGACCGGTTGAGCCGTTCAGCCCGGCAATACTGGCACCCAAGGGGTCGCTGTATGTCACCCGGCCGACGCTGGCAAGCCACACGGCCACCCGCAATTTGCTGGAAGAGGGCGCCGGGCGCCTGTTTGAGGCGGTTGGCCGCGGGGCAGTCAAGGTGGCCGTGAACCAGACGTACGCGTTATCGGAAGCCGCGCAGGCTCACCGCGACCTGGAAGAACGGGCGACCACGGGGTCTACGGTTCTGATTCCCTGAATACCAAAGGGGAATAACCGGTCCAGACAGATTATTAGCTCGTGGCGGAATAGTTGTTATGGTTGTGTGAAGGGGTTATTTTTTGCGCCTCCACTTTGAAGCACGCCCAGTGCCGCTCGAAATATTCACGAACAAGGATTGTCTGCGAAGCCGGGCCATTCCCGAACAGCACGTACCAGGCCCTGAACCTGTCTCGTATTGCCATGGGTCCGAGTATGTGTTTCTTTCGTCAGGATTCCTCGGCTTCTTCGGAAACAGTGTGTTCACGGGCGCGCCAGGCGTCGTCTATGTGCCCCACGAACTCGACTAGATGGGCCTTTCCGCTGTTCCAGGAATCCTCGTCAAGGTGGCAATACCATTGCTTCGGGGCCCGACGCGTGGCGGGTGCATTTGGCGGCTTCTCCTCTTTGAACGGAATTACCTTCTTCAACTCTTTTAGGCGTTTCCAACCGAGGTCTACAGCCGCTGGATAGAAAGTGATTCGAACCATTTCCGGCCTGTCGATTGATATGGAATGCGATCCGCGGGCACGCACCTTGTCGGGGAGTGTGATCGTTCGCTGCTGGAAGGTAATGCCGGACTGTGTATAGTACTTTCCGGTTCCGTAGTCCAATGATTTTTGCGCGTCCTGCCAGATATCGGCCACGCCAAACTCGGTGGCTTTTCGATTCAAGGTGCTGGCGCTTGGGCGACCATCGGTGGACGGACGGGCATCCGCTGTGGTCCGTACCTGCCTGGCCAACAGCAAGCCAGTGCCAAGTGTATAGCCGTGGAAGGTCAAGAGCCTGATGTCGATGTTCCGTGCTGCCAGATACTCAACCATTCGGTCGGCGCTGGCATCGATTCCCAAGCCGACCAGCACCATCCTGATGGGCCTGATGCTGTCTCCGGGCTGGTTTGCATACCATTCATCAAAGTCTGTAATCTTTGTCGTCCCATGTTTGCCGGATTCCTCGGCGATAAGATCTGAGATTTGCGAATCCGCCAGGGTCTCCAACCAAGTGCAGTAATCCAGTATCTGTGCCACGGCATCGCGCCTGAGCTTCTCGCGCTTTAGTTCAAAGACCACCAGTCGCCCGTCCTCGTCGATACCAAGAAGGTCGATGTATCCGGTCTCTATCGGTACCTGTCTGCCAATCAGCGTGAGTCCGCGCATCAGCATGTCGGGATTCTTCACCAGAACCTCTTCCAGCATCTCTTCCGTCTCAAGCCGGTCGGCGACATCAAGCTTGCGTCCGGCCCGGCATTTCTGGTCGATATTCCAGATTCCGACGTCAGTCTTCATTCGCTCGTCTCGGAAAATTCCACAACCCGCCACTGCCGTAGCACGGGGTCTTCACTGTTCCATTCGCCGTGGTCTCTCGTTCCATAGGAGTGAAATTCATGGAAATCATTTAAACGAAGCGGGTCAATCTACACGCCAGACTCTCACCGCCTGATCTGCAAGCCAGGATTGATGGCGGTTCAGGGTCGGCAAGTCCCAGTCTCCATACCCGGCAACCTTTTTAGCCAGAGTGAACGGAGTGTCACGGTAACAGGCTTTTTTGTAGCAAAATCTGTGCGGCCAAGGTCGTCTTGTTGCAGCAACACCATATTGCCCAGGCGGTCTGCAATATCATTGGCTCCCTCCCCAAAATACTGATGCCAGTCCTGGTCTGGATTGTAGGGGCAGACATGTTCAAGTGTCGTGTCCAGGTAGTTGACACGCTGGCCTGAACGGCTTTCGATGTCAGCCAGTAAAAACCGGATTTTTTTGGATGAGCGCCGACTTGGCATTTTGTAGTACTCAAAGGCATTTCTGAATGTTTCATCTGCGGGATAGATAGCCTGATAGTCAGGGCTATTCTTGACATGACTTGCACGCTGGAATTTGCCACAAGATATCCGCATGGCGATGTTGTTGTAGCGCTTTTCCTGCTCATTTGCCGAATAGCCGCAAATCACATTGTAACGGATAGACAGGCTATAGATATATTTTAAAGTCTTGATGAACTCATCTGGCTGGAACTGCTGGAATGCTGCCATCAGCACGGTATAAGGCTGGCGTATCCTGAACAGCTTCAGGCCTTCAAGAAAATGTACGGCATCCCGGCACCTTCCGTCATCCCGTTGCCACCATTCGTCATAAGGTTCAGACAGGGAGGCGTATACAGGCGCAGTATCCAGCAATGACTGCAGATAGCCATGCGCCTGTTCAGGCAGGGTGTAAAGTTGCCTGACCGATTTGAACAGCTCTCTCTTGGTTGAGAACGCCCTGTGGGAGTTATGGTGATAGCGGACAAAATCCGTAAAGTTGTTTCCGCCCAATTGGCCCAGGATAATCGACCAGGTTTCATCAAGATCATCCAGTGTTTCATCGGGCACATTGTCATTCTGGCTGACTACTGAAAAAATGTAGTTTTTCAACAGGTCCGGGGTGGAAAGCTGCACCCCTCGGGCATTCAATGTTTCGAATACTTTGTAGGCATTCAGACTGTCCTGCACCACGATTTTTGTGAAAATCAGCCTGGATGAAAACCGGGTAATGAACGCGGCAATGTCCTCACCGCAGGCCCCGGTCTTCTTGTTGCAAAAAAATCTGAATGCCCTGCCCAAGAGCCTGTTGGTTACCATGCCCCCCCGGCTTTGGGGCACACGGAGATTGGAGCATATGTCCTTGTAGAGGTGGTCATTGTTGCGGTTCAGCGTCAGTCTGCTGCTGACTCGCAGCGAAATAATATCTTTTGAGCCGATGTAGCGTCCGGCAATCTCTTTTAAACGCTCCTGGTTATTTTCTACCTCTCCATCTTTATCAACCAGTTGCCCGATGTGCCGCATTGCTGCCAGAACCAGCAAAGAGAGGGTAACGAGACGCTGCTGTCCGTCAATCACCTCAAAATCATGCTGGCTTTTTCTCTGCAGGACGATATACCCCATGTAGTGATAGCCTTCCCGCTCCAGATTCTGGATATCCGCCCACAGGTCTTCCCATTGTTCCTGCTCCCAGGAATAATCCCGCTGAAAACGCGGCACGACATATTTGACCCCGGTACCCAGCAGTTCCGCCAGACTTTGATTGGCGGGTTCCATTAACATGAAATCGCTCATGCAGCAGTCTCCTGAACGGATGACCCTGTTACCTGACCTTGTCTGTCGGGAAATTGAAAATCGGCATAGTGCAGCATGTGTTTGTGATTTGGTAATTCACAGGGTTAAGCGGTCTTTAGCTGTTGCGCTCAAGCGTCTGTATGATCTCACGAACACCAGTTTCGAGGGCACTTCGGCACAACTGCCCAGGCTCAAAGAGGACCTTCCAGGGAAAAGCGCACCGCCGGTTTGTTTCCCGGGGCAGTGATCGGACATGCTTCAGGGCATCGTGGTACGTCCTCCGTCGACGCGGATGACCTGGCCGCTGATATACTGGGAACCGGCAATGAGAAAATAGATGGTTTTGGCGATGTCCTCAGGCTCCCCCGCGCGTTTCAGGGGGGTCCTGGAAATCATTCGTTGCTGTGAAATTTCATCCGTGGCATGTTCCGGCCAGAGAATGGCACCCGGGGCCACGGCATTGACCCGGATGTCCGGACCCAGTTCCTGGGCCAGCGACTTGGTGAGGGAGACCAGTCCCGCTTTCGATGCGGCATAAATGGAATGGCCGGGCAGCGGGCGGCCGGCGTAAATATCCGTCATGTGGATGATGACCCCCTTGTTTTTCGCCAGATAGGGGGCGGCGGCCTGGGAAATGAAATAAGGCGCCATCAGGTTGGTCTCCATGATCGCCTGCCACTGGTCTTCGGTGGCGGTGGCCAGGGGGGTCGGGTAAAAAGCGGATGCATTGTTTACCAGGGCATCCAGCCTTCCCAGTTTGTGTACGGATTCACGGACCAGGTATTTCATTTCCGAGATCCTTTTCAGGTCGCCCTGTATCAAGACCACCGAGTCGGGCCGAATTTCACACAGTTCTGTCTGCAGGTTTTCCGCATCCACGGAACTGCGGTGATAGTGCAGGATGATTCGCATGCCCTTCGAATGCAGGTACCTTGCCGTACAGGCCCCGATCCGGCGGGATCCGCCGGTGATTAACGCGACGTTGTCTTCCAGTTTTTTCATGTTCCTTGCAGGAGGTTTGGCGTGGATTATACCCCGTCAGGTTTTGATTGCGGCAATGCGGATTGATTGACCCGGACGAATCCCGTAAGGTTCACAGGTCCAGTCCACAGGGTCGCTATGGCCCAACCCCGAGCTCAAGGTGTCGGTATTCCATGTTCCATGAACCCAGCAAAGACCAGGTCCGGCATTCATCAATGCTGCATGACGTCATCTCCAGCGAGATCCATGCCAACGGAAACTGGATGGGCTTTGATCGGTATATGGAGCTGGCGCTCTATGCCCCCGGGCTGGGATACTACAGTGCCGGGGCTGTCAAATTCGGCAATGCAGGGGATTTCGTTACCGCCCCCCTGATGGGACCGCTTTTTGCCCGGTGCATGGCCCGGCAATGCGGCGAAATCTTCCGGACCATGAAACCCGCCGATGACCGGATTGTTGTGGAATATGGTGCCGGGACCGGGGAGTTTTCCCGGGATTTTCTTCAGGCGGCTGAAGCGGCCGGAGGGCTGCCTGACGAATACTGGATCATTGAACCGAGCCCGGACCTCAGGGCCAGGCAGCAACGCACGATTGAGAAGGGAACCCTGACCTGTGCCGACCGGGTTTCCTGGCGAACAGACCTCCCCGGGGACGGTGTGAGCGGCGTGATCATTGCCAATGAACTTCTGGATGCCATGCCGGTCACCCGTTTTGAGGTGGACACTCAGGGGGAACCCCGGGAAGTCGGAGTGATGCATGGCGAAAACGGGCTTGTGTGGGCCGTGAGCGAAAACCGGTTGACGGCACCCCACGCAGACCGATTGTCCCGGTATGCTTTGCCGGCGGGGTACCGGAGTGAAATCGGAGACTGCGCCGAAGCCTGGGTTCGGACCGTTGGAGAAAAGCTGAATTCCGGGGTTGTGCTATTGTGTGACTATGGGTTTCCCCGGCACGAATACTATCATCCGGACCGAAGCGATGGCACGCTGATGTGCCACTACCGGCACGTGGCCCACACCGACCCCTTTTTTTATCCCGGCATACAGGATATTTCAGCGCATGTCGATTTCACGGCCATTCAGCAGGCCGGACAACGCGCCGGGCTGGAAACCATCGGCTATACGACGCAAGGCAGTTTCCTGCTTTTACTGGGACTGCTGGATGATCTGCAGGACCTGCAGGATGACCACCACCCAACCCGGGACACGCTGAGAGTTGCCCAGGAAATCAAGAAACTTACCCTGCCTCACGAGATGGGCGAGTTGTTTAAAGTGATTGCTTTTGGTAAAAATCATGCTCGGAGTTTACGTGGATTTGCAATGCATAATCGGGTAGGGCGGTTGTAATGGAGTGGTCACATGCCTTCTGGCTTGCCTTGGTCCAGGGTGTAACGGAGTTTCTCCCGATTTCCAGTTCCGGGCATCTTGCGCTGGCCCCGTCCCTGTTCGGCTGGACGGACCAGGGACTGGCATTCGATGTGGCCGTTCATGTGGGGACTCTGGTTGCGGCGGTGGTCTATTTTCGCAGGGATATCGGCTTGATTCTGAGCCACTGGTTCCGGTCGCTGACCGGTGGTCCAACCACCGTATACAGCCATCTTGCCTGGTGCATCGTTTTTGCCTCGGTGTGGATTGGACTGGCCGGGTTTGTGTTGGAGGACTTTGTCGAGACAAGGTTGAGAAATCCGGTATCCATCGCGGTTGCCACCATCTTCTTCGGGATTTTGCTGGGTCTGGCTGATCGGTACGGAACGAAAAAAAGACAGGTCGAATCCATCAACTGGAAGGATGTGCTGTTTATCAGCGGTGCACAGATACTGGCCCTGATTCCCGGGACCTCCCGCTCCGGGGTCACGATTTCCGCCGGGTTGATGATGGGCCTGGACCGACGGGCATCGGCCCGGTTTTCTTTTCTGCTGGCCATCCCGGTGATCGCCATGGCCGGTATTTGGCAGGCACGGGGCCTGGTGGCCGAGCCCGGCCCGGTCAACTGGCCAATCCTCGCATTCGCAACCGGTATCGCGGCCCTGGTGGCCCTGGTGTGCATCCATTATTTCATGCGCTACCTGGAAAAGTTTGGCCTGGCCCCGTTTGCCCTGTACCGGGTGGCACTTGGTGTGATTTTACTGGTGGTCTTCCTGTAGAATCCCCTCTCGTGTTATCAATCCATCGGTTCGCATGAAGAAGACGGCCAAAGAATTCAGACAGTGTCCCAACAAGGCGATTACCCTGCTGGGAATGTCGGGGGTTGGCAAGACGACCATATCCGCTAAGCTACCCCGCAGTTCCTGGTTTCATTTTTCAGGGGATTACCGCATCGGCACCAAATATCTGGATGAACCGATCCTGGACGATGTCAAGAAGAAGGCAATGGAAAACCGCTATTTACGTCAGTTGCTGCTAACGGATTCCATCTATATTCGCAACAATATCACCATTGATCATTTGCACCCCCTGGCCTGTTTTCTCGGCAAGATTGGAAACCCGGAGCTGGATGGATTGTCTGTGGAGGAGTTCAAGCGGCGCCAGGGACTGTTCCGGGCTGCAGAAGTTCGTGCAATGGCGGATGTGCCGGTGTTCATGGAAAAAGCCAGGAATATTTATGGCTATTCCCACTTTGTCAACGATGCCGGGGGCAGCATCTGCACCCTGTCCGACGAAGAATGCTGGTCGGAATTGTCCCGAAAAACCATAGTACTGTATCTGCATGCCAGCGACGACATGGAACACACCCTGATCCAACGGGCCCGGCACAAGCCGAAACCGTTGTTTTACGGGGAACGATTCCTGGACAGCCAGCTTTCAGCCTATCTTGAGGAAAATGCCCTGCGGTCTACCGATGAAATTGTGCCGGACGAGTTCGCCCAGTGGATATTTCCGAAATTGATCATGTATCGCAAGCCCCATTACGAATTGCTGGCGGAGAAATATGGGTATGTCATTGAAGCCGACAGAATCTTTGACATGCGTGACGAAAAAGATATTATCGACCTGATTTGCGAGAGCATGGGTTGAGGGAGGAGGAAAAACAGATGATCCATTCATTTTATCATATCGCTCTTTCCTGGCAGGAGCCCGGTTGAACCATGCCTCTGGTTGCCAATACCGGTCTGCCTAACTTTGAAAGGCTGCGCAAGGAGGGACAGGAAGTCCTGTCTCCCGAACGCGCGCAAAACCAGGATATCCGGGAGCTACATATCGGCCTGCTCAACATGATGCCGGATGCAGCGGTCCAGGCCACAGAAAGGCAGTTTTTGCGACTGGTGGGGTCCTGCAATCGAATCGCCCAGTTTCATGTTCATCCGTTCACTTTTCCGCAAATCCCCCGCAGTGCCAGTACCCGGGAGCATATCGACCGGTATTACAGCAGTTTTGAGGAACTCCGGGAGCAGGGGCTGGATGCGCTGATATTGTCCGGTGCGAACCCGGCCAAAAGCGAAATCACCGAGGAACCGTTCTGGGACCCCCTGGTGGAAGTCGTGGAGTGGGCCAAAGACAATGTGTGCTCGGTCATGTGCTCCTGTTTGGCGACCCACGCGATTGTGCAGCAGTTGTGGGGAATTTACCGATACCCGTTGCCCCGGAAGAGGTGGGGGGTCTATTCGAACCGGGTGACTCAGCAACCCCACCCGCTGACGGTCAATATCGACACACGATTCGATGCGCCGCATTCCCATGTTTACGAAGTGAACGCGGTGCAGTGCCGGGAAGCGGGCCTCCTCGTCCTGGCAGAAAGCAAACAGTCTGATTTCCATCTGGCGGTCAGCCCGGATGGGTTGCGATTTGTTTTTTTTCAGGGGCATCCCGAATACGATGCAATCAGCCTGCTGAAAGAATACAAACGGGAAGTCTCCCGTTATTTGAGCGGGGCAAGAGATTTGCCGCCGACCCCGGAAAATTATTTTTTCGATGAGGCCCGGGAAATCATCCAGACGTTCGAAAAGAGATTGCAGGGGCATCCGGACAAAGCGGTGCAGTTGCAGGATTTTCCGGAATCCGAGCTGGAAAAACGGGTCGACAATACGTGGTCCGATACCGGCAAGGCCATTGTCAACAACTGGCTCGGGCTGGTCTACCAGACGGCGCACCGGGACCGGAGAAAAGTGTTTATGGACGGCGTTGACCCGGATGATCCCCTGGGTCTGTCGGGACAGCCAGCGCGTTGCAAATAAAAGCGGTTGAAATGACCCAGATGTCATGGGGTCATGCGCGACTCCCCAGATGCGGGAAGTGCTGCCGACCCACGGCTACCCCTTTCGGACGGGCATTAACTCAGATGCGGTTTGGACAGGTACGCATGGGCACTCATTTCATTCAACCGGCTTGCGGTTCTTTTGAATGGCCCGGCGAGCCGATTTCCGGTGTAAATCCGGTCCGGGGGTTGAGCTGAAGAGGCCACCAGGTTGACGTTGCGGTCATAGAACTCATCGATGAGTTCGATAAACCGCCGGGCGGCATCGTTTTGATCATCGCCCAGGGAGGGGATGTTGGAGAGCAGGACCGTATGGAACTGTTTTGCGATTTCGATGTAGTCCAGTTTTGAGCGGTGAGTCTGGCACAGAATGTGAAAATCAAACCAGATGACCCCCGGGCCCAGGGCGACAATTTCGATGTCACGGCCTGTGATGGTGACCGTTCGGGTCCCACCCCTGTTTTTCCCCGCCAGTCCATTGAAACAGTCCCGCAATGCGATATCTGCCTCGGTTCCGAGTGGCGTATGAAAAATGGCGCGGTCCTGCAGGTATTCCATCCGGTAATCCTTTCCGCCGTCCACATTCAATACATGGGTGTGTGTTTTGAGCAGTTCAATCGCCGGTAAAAAACGGGCCCGTTGCAACCCATCCCAGTACAGGTCATCCGGCCGGGTGTTGGAGGTGGTGACCAGCACAATGTTCCGCTTGAACAGATGATGAAGCAGCCCGGACAGGATCATGGCATCGGCAATATCCGTTACCGAAAACTCGTCCAGGCACAGTACCTGAATATTCGATGCGTATTCTTTGACGATGACGGCCAATGGGTCCTGCTGGTCCTTGATTTCGTTCTTGCGTTCCAGAACACCCTGCATGAATTTATGGAAATGAATGCGTTTTGCAGATCCGTCGGGCAGTGCCTGATAGAAGAGATCCATCATCATGGTTTTTCCGGTGCCAACACCACCCCAGAGATAATACCCCCTGCAGTTCTGATTATCACGCTTCACAAACCGGTGATACCATCGGTCTCGCCCCGTTGGCGACCGCAGTTGCCGGTACAGGGAATCAAGGCGACGCACGACCCTGAATTGTCCCCGGTCCGGCACCAGGGTGCCCAGGGCGATTTCTGCCTGGTAGATCCCCAGCGGAGAATCGGCATCATTCATGGGTATGGCTGAAAAGTTTCTTGCAGTTGACGGGGTTAAAATATAGCGTAGCGGCTCTCAACACATTCACTTATTTTATTCAATGGAACAACTTCTCGCAGAAGTGCTCGACATCGCTGTCCAGGCCGGCGGGCAAATTCTCCAAGTATATGAAAACGAATTTGACGTCGATTATAAAGACGATGGTTCGCCGCTTACAGTGGCGGACAAACGGGCGCACAGGCTGATCTGCAAAGAACTCGAAAAGGTTTCTTTGCCGGCGCCGGTCATTTCCGAGGAATCCAAGGTTACAGACTACAAAGAACGAAAAAACTGGGATGCGTTCTGGATGGTGGATCCACTGGATGGTACCCGGGAATTTGTCAAGCGAAACGGTGAATTCACGGTGAATATTGCGTTGATCGAAAAAGGGACCCCCGTACTGGGTGTGGTGCATGCCCCCGTGGCCGGCACCAGCCACTATGCCGCCCGGGGTGTCGGCGCTTTCGTGACCGATGGCAGTGATGGCACCCGGGAGATACGGGTCAGGAAGTCTTCAGGCAGACCCCCCATCATGGTCGTGAGCCGTTCCCATCCGGGCCCTGAGGTCAATGAGTATCGGAAGAACCTTGAAGAGGAAAATGGCACGGCGCGCATCCTCCGCATGGGGAGCTCCCTGAAAATCTGCCTGGTGGCCGAGGGGAAAGCGGATATCTATCCGCGGCTGGGGGCCACGTCCGAATGGGATACCGCGGCCGCGCACTGTGTTCTGGACGTGGCGGGGGGCACCCTGACCGATCTTGAGGGCCAGTCGTTGGTGTACAATAAGGACAATATATTGAACCCCTGGTTTCTGGCAGGGGGAGATCCGACCGTGGACTGGACCCGGTTTCTGGGAACAAAGACCCAAAACCACTGATATGCCGGCTTTCCACAGAACCCCGAGCTTTCCAAGCTTGAATTATGGAGGTTGACCTGAGTGTCAACAATGAGTAGTCTGTCCTACTGATTTCCCGCACATAAATCTGAGAAACCAATCATGCGAGTAGCGATACTGGGTGGACCCGGGTCAGGTAAAGGCACCCAGGCAAAAATGCTGGCCGAACGTTATCGGGTGCCCCAAATCTCTACGGGGGACCTGCTGAGGGATGCGTTAAAAACCGATCAGGACCTTGGCGAGAAAGTGAGGCAGGCCATGGCCGGGGGGAGATTGGTGGACGACGAGGTGGTGCTGGGTCTTCTGGAAGAAAGATTGCGGATGCGGGATACCAAAAGAGGGTTTATTGTGGATGGCTATCCAAGGAGTATCCCACAGGCCCAGGCGCTGGATACCCTGCTGGGCATGCTTGGGAAAACCCTGCAGATCGCCATCAATATCGAGGTGGACGATGGTGCCCTGGTCAAGCGCATTGTTGGCCGGCTGCTTTGCGAAGATTGCGGCGAGATCTACAACCGTTATTTTTCTCCGCCCAGCGATCCCGATGTCTGTGATCGGTGCGGCGGCGCGCTGGTATCGAGAGTGGACGATACGGAGGAGACGGTGAAAGTCCGTATCCAGGTCTACCATGACGAAACCGCCCCCCTGATCACCTATTATCGTGCCCAGCACAAATTGCGGACGCTGTCCGGCATGGGTGACATGGACGAGATTCACCAGAAGCTCGTGGACCTGGTCGACCTGGAAATCCGGCCCCTGGAAATCAAGACGCTGGAAATCGATCCGGACAGCGATGAAGAGGAAGAATCGACCATTATCGCGGGGGGGCAGATCAACAAGGTCGTCACCGAAACCCGGTCAAAGAAAACGAAGAGGAAGAAAAAGATCATCGTTTCAGGGAAGGTCGCCGGAAAGGTCAGGCGCAAAAAGAGAACAAAGAAGAAAAAAACCACCGCCAAAAAAACAACGGCCAAAAAAGCGACTGCCCGGAAAACCACTGCCAGGAAGGTATCAAAACGCGCCCCCGTTGCGAAAAAAGCCCGGGCAAGCAAAAAAATCGCAAGCAGGAAAACAACGGCCAAAAAAACCACGAAAAAGAACGCCGCAGGCAAACCTTCTGCAAAGCCGTAAAAGGGAATCGGCGGCCATGAAACCTCCCTAGCACACGGACCCTCCGATGGTGGATCACCCGCAACAGGGAAACTACCCGTTTTCCCGCCCCAGGCGGATGCGGGCCGATCCTTTCAGCCGGCGATTGATGCAGGAGTCGGCCCTGTCTGTAAACGACCTGATTCAACCTCTTTTTGTGAAAGAGGGAAGCACCGGGAAAGAAGCCGTGCCCTCCTTGCCGGGAGTGTTCAGATTGTCCCCGGGCCAGGTGGTGGAGAAGTGCCGGATCCTTCGGGACCTGGGCATCCCGGCCGTGGTGCTGTTTCCGGTCACCCCGGCCAGGGCCAAAAGTGAAAATGCGCAGGAGGCCTGGAATCCGGATGGACTGGTGCAACGCACGATATCCGCGATCAAGGACGCCGTCCCTGAAATTGGCGTGATTACGGATGTCGCTTTGGACCCCTATACCAGTCATGGGCAGGACGGGCTGGTGGATGAGTCCGGGTATGTGGTCAATGACCGGACCGTGGAGGCTCTGGTCAAACAATCGCTGTCCCATGCAAAGGCGGGCGCCGATGTGGTGGCACCGTCCGATATGATGGATGGACGTGTTGGGGCCATGCGGTCAGCGCTGGAGGAAAACGGCTTCATCAATACCCGGATTCTTTCCTATGCTGCAAAATATGCGTCCAGCTATTATGGGCCTTTTCGTGACGCCGTGGGTTCTGCAGGCAATCTTGGAGGTGGCAACAAGTACAGTTACCAGATGGACCCGGCCAATACAGATGAGGCGTTGCGTGAGGTTGCGATGGACATTGCCGAAGGCGCCGACATGGTCATGATCAAGCCCGGCATGCCGTACCTGGATGTCATATGGCGGGTCAAGCAGGCGTTTGGCATGCCCACCTTTGCCTACCAGGTCAGTGGCGAATATGCGATGTTCAAAGCCGCCGGGAGGCAGGGATGGCTCGAAGAAAAGCCCGTGGTCCTGGAAGCCATGGCGGGATTCAAGCGGGCCGGCTGCGATGGAGTGCTGACCTACTATGCCCAGGAGATCGCGCAGTGGCTGGGTGAGGAATGATGGTTCCCTCGGGGTCGGTCCCTCGAATACCCTGATTCCCACGGAATGGTTCTCCGGGTGACCCGGAATTTCAGGCCCCTGGAGCGGGAGCGTGGAAGAGCATCTTTTTGCGGGCGGGTGCAGGGACGGACCGGTTGTTCACCATGGCCAGCGGAGCAACCGCATACCGGGTTCGCTCCATTCAGGTACAATAGCCGCTTTACCATCGACCGGATTTGTTCATGAGCGAGCACACACCTACGGAAATCAACCTGAACCGCCGTACCCGGATGCTGACGGTTTCGTTTGGGGATGAAACCTTTGAAATGAGTTGCGAGTACCTGCGGGTACATTCCCCTTCGGCTGAAGTGCAGGGACATGGTCCAGGCCAGGACGTGTTACAGGTCGGCAAGGAAGACGTCAACATCGATAATATCGAACCGGTGGGGAACTACGCGATCAAACCGGTGTTTGATGATGGGCACGACACCGGCATCTTTTCCTGGGACACGCTGTACAGGCTTGGCAAATCCCAGGATGAAAACTGGCAGCGATATCTGAATCGCCTGAATGAAGCCGGAAAACCCCGAAAACTGGATGCATGATCCAGGCATCATGACGGAACCCAGAAACAATTCGAACCAGCCAGGTTCAAGCCGGACAGACTTCGGCAACCGGGTTGTGGAGGAGGCCGACAAGGCGGCACTGGTGGGCGAGGTATTCAGTTCGGTGGCATTGCGGTACGATCTCATGAATGATCTGATGTCAGGGGGAGTGCATCGGCTCTGGAAGCGTTTTGCGGTATCCCAGTCCGGCCTGCGCAGCGGAGACTCGGTGCTGGATGTGGCGGCGGGCAGCGGGGACCTGTCCCGGCATTTCGCGGGGATCGTTGGCCGGGCCGGCAGGGTGGTTCTGACGGACATCAACGGGGACATGCTCGCCCTGGGCAAGGCCAAAATGATGGATGCCGGGTACGCCGGCAACATTGAATATCTCCTCGCCGATGCAGAAAATCTGCCATTTGATGACAACGGGTTCGATTGCGTTTCAATCGGTTTCGGGTTACGAAATGTGACACGCAAGGAAAAAGCGCTGGCCTCCATGTGTCGTGTCCTGAAACCGGGGGGCAGGGGACTGGTCCTTGAATTCTCAAAGCCGGTACTGCCGATGCTGGGCAAGGCCTATGACTGTTATTCTTTCCAGGGGATTCCCCGGATTGGTCGGCTGGTGGCGGACGACGAGGAAAGTTACCGGTATCTGGTGGAGTCCATCCGAAACCATCCGGACCAGGAAACCCTCCGCACGATGATGCAGGATGCCGGGTTCGACGAAGTGAGATACCACAACCTGAGTGCAGGCATTGTCGCCCTGCATGTCGGGTACAAGTTCTAGCCTGGACAGGGCCGGGAGATGGACGCGTTCTTTGATTTTCTCAACCGCACCCTGAAAACAGTGCTCAGTCTCGACCCGGAGACGGCAGAAAAACTGGGTGAATTGGAGGGAAAAACGCTGTGTTTGCAGTGCAGCGCTCCGGACATGACGCTCTATCTGTGCCCCGGGCCCCAGGGCCTGGAGATCAGTCAGTCCGGTGACGGAGAGGCCGATGTGACCTTGCGCGGTTCGGCACTGTCTTTCGCAAGACTGGGGGTGTCGGGGCTGGACAGCACGGTGGTGACGGACACCCAGATCACCATGGAAGGAGATGTTGAAACGGGACAGCGGTTCCAGAAAATCCTGTCGCGGATGGACCTGGACTGGGAAGAGCTGGTTGCCCGGTACCTTGGAGACACCCCCGCCCGCAAGGCAGGCAATCTCGTGCGGGAAATGGGAAGATGGGCCCGTGAGTCCGCTGATCTTTCCAGGCAGAATACGGCGGAATATCTTCAGGAAGAAAAAGAGATGCTGGCCACCCCCCTGGCGGCGGAGAGATTCCGGCATTCGGTGAACGAATTGCGCGCGGATGTGGATCGCCTGGAACAGCGAATTTCAACGTTCCGGCACTCTCTCGAAGAAAACACCTAGCATTATTCCTCACACCCGGAATCCGATATGCGGATCAAAAACCTGTTTCATCTGCTTCGTATTGCCCGGGTACTGACCCGGTATGGGCTGGAGGAGCTGGTGTCTGCGCTGCACCTGTTTCGACCCTATGCGTTTTTGTTCAAACTGATTCCGGTGCGCCGAATCAGGGACCGGCCGCGGGGCGAGCGCCTGTGCATGGCGTTGGAGGAACTTGGTCCGGTATTCGTGAAGTTTGGACAGGTATTGTCCACCCGGCCGGACATGTTGCCCGGGGATATCGCCAGTGCCCTGACAAAACTTCAGGACCAGGTTCCTCCTGTCTCTGGAGACCGGGCGGTGAAAATGATCGAAGAGGCCTACGGCGACGGTCTTGAGGCACACTTTGATGAATTCGAAAGGGAGTCCGCGGCATCGGCATCCGTGGCCCAGGTGCATTATGCCAAACTGAAGGATGGCAGCGAGGTCGTCGTAAAGGTATTGCGGCCGGACATTGAACCGGTGATTGACCGCGACCTGGAACTGTTGCACGCCCTGGCGGGCTATGCAGATCGGTACTGGTCCCAGGGCCGGCGATTCAAACCCAGGGAGATCGTTGCCAATTACGACAAGACCATCCATGATGAGCTGGACATGATGCGGGAAGGCGCAAACGCCAGCCAGCTCAAGATCAACTTCAGCAACTCTCCCCTTGTCTACGTTCCTACGGTCTACTGGGAACATACCTGTCGCAGTGTGCTGGTCATGGAGCGCATTCGCGGGATTCCGATCCGCGACATTGATGCGCTCAAAGCCGCTGGAATCGACATGAAAAAACTGGCACATGCCGGAGTTGAAATCTTTTTTACCCAAGCCTTTCGTGACGGGTTCTTTCATGCCGACATGCATCCGGGCAATATCTTTGTCTCGGAAACCGGACAATATCGCGCGGTGGATTTTGGAATCATGGGCACCTTGAACACCGCTGACAAGCGATATCTTGCGGAAAACCTGCTGGCATTTTTCAATCGGGACTATCATCGCGTGGCCGAAGCGCATATCCGTGCCGGCTGGGTCCCCCCAGACACCAGTGCCGAGGATTTCGAAGGGGCGATTCGCACGGTATGCGAACCGATTTTCGCCCGGCCCATTGCCGAAATATCGTTCGGGGTCTTTCTGGTGGACCTTTTTCGTGTCGCCCGCCGTTTTCAGATGCCGGTGCAGCCCCAGTTGGTACTGTTGCAGAAAACAATCCTGAATATCGAAGGACTGGGTCGACAGCTTTATCCCGAACTGGACCTGTGGGAGACCGCAAAACCTTTTCTTGAAAAATGGATGAACGAACAGATTGGACCGAAAGCGGCCATCCGGACCTTTCGCAGGGAGCTTCCCAACCTGTTTACCCTCGCACCCGAAATTCCGGGCCTGACGCACCAGCTCATGTATCGCCTGAAAAATGACGAACTGGTCATACAGACCCGTGACCGCGAAATCACGGAACTGAAACACCAGGTTGCGGCCAATCACCGGAACACAATCGGCGCGGTTCTGGGCCTGGGGCTGGTGGGCATTTCAATCCTGTTGCTCCCGGACCCGGCAGAAATCACGACGATGCCGGTGGCAGGCAGGCTGGCCCTGACCGCGGGGTTGCTGCTGTTGCTCAAAGCCGCGTTTTCCGGAAATTTCAGGAAATAACGTTCTCACTTCGGAGGCACACGATGGTGACTTACCCATTTCAATGGCAGGACCCTTTTGATCTTGAATCACAATTGCTGGAAGAAGAGCGCATGGTCCGGGACAGTGTCCGGGAGTTTTGCCAGGAGCGGTTGATGCCGGGAATCGTTGAGGCCAACCGGAAGGAACAGTTCGACCCGGACATCATGAAACAGTTCGGCGAACTTGGCATGCTTGGGAGCACTCTCCCCGAAGAGTATGGAGGGGCCGGCCTGAGCCATGTCTGTTATGGGTTGATTGCCCGGGAGACAGAACGGGTGGACAGTGGATATCGCTCGGCAATGAGCGTGCAGTCCTCCCTGGTGATGCATCCGATTTTTTCCTATGGAAGTGAGGCGCAGAAGAAAAAATATTTGCCCGGGCTGGCAACCGGCGAACGCATTGGCTGTTTCGGCCTGACCGAACCGGACCATGGGTCCGACCCCGGAGGAATGAAAACCCGGGCCAGCCGGGAGAAAGGAGGGTATCGGCTCAATGGCAGCAAAACATGGATCACGAATTCCCCGATTGCAGATATTGCGGTGGTTTGGGCCAAGCTGGAGGGGGTCATTCGGGGCTTTATCCTGGAACGGGGCATGGACGGACTCAGCACGCCGAAAATTGAGGGGAAAATGAGCCTTCGGGCATCGGTCACCGGGGAGATTGTGATGAAAGACGTCTTTGTTCCCGACAGCGGCCTGCTACCCCATGCGGAAGGCCTGAAAGGTCCTTTCGGGTGCCTGAACAAGGCCCGGTATGGCATTGCCTGGGGGGTCCTGGGGGCGGCGGAGTTCTGCTGGCACGCCGCGCGCAACTACTCCCTTGAGCGGGAACAGTTTGGCCGTCCCCTGGGGAACAATCAGCTCATACAGAAAAAACTGGTCGACATGCAGACCGAAATCACGTTGGGACTCCAGGCCTGCCTGCGGGTAGGGCGGTTGATGGACCAGAACACCTGCCCCGTGGAAAATGTGTCGCTGGTCAAGCGCAACAATTGTGGCAAGGCGCTGGATATTGTCAGAAATGCCCGGGATATCCACGGTGCGAACGGCGTGTCCGATGAGTACCATGTCATCCGGCACCTGTGTAATCTGGAATCCGTCAACACCTATGAAGGAACCCACGACATACACGCCCTGATACTGGGCCGGGCCCAGACGGGATTGCAGGCCTTCTTTTAGACCATGCCGGCAGCCCGGCCAGTCAGAACCGGGGTTGTCCGCAGTTCCCTTTCATCCAACACCAACCGGAACCAGATAATGAGTATCACAAAAGCATCCTGCCATTGTGGCGCAGTGGAGTTGAGCATTGACCTGCCAGGGGGGCTGGAAGATCTCCGGCGCTGTAACTGTTCCCTGTGCAAACGCAAGGGGGCGATCATGGGCTCTGCCCCGTTATCGGCCATCACCGTGACCCGGGGCAGGGAAAACCTCGGCATGTACCAGTGGAACACGCAGGTGGCCAAACACTACTTCTGCAGGGTCTGCGGGATATATACCCACCACCAAAGAAGGAGCAACCCCGACGAATACGGGTTCAATATCGGCTGTGTCGAGGGGGTCGACCCGTTGGATTTCGAACCCGTTGCCGTCGGGGATGGCGCATCCATGTGACGGACCGGTTACCTCCCAACCACCTCGACAATGGCATCCCGATAGATGCCAACCATCTCATCCAGCGTGGACTCATCCGTAGTGAGAGGCGGTGCGCTGCAAATGACTTCGCTTCGCACTCTCGTGTACAGCCCTCGATCCATTAATGCTTTTGTCAGCCTGGGGCCCAGGCCAAAGTCGGCGTCAAAGGCCTCTCTGGTTTGCCTGTCCCGGACGATCTCGATGCCGTGCATCATTCCCTTTCCGCGGACGTTTCCAACATGGGGATGGTCATCCAGTGCATCATGGAGCTTTTTCAGCATGGCTTCCCCTTTTGTTGCGGCCTGCCCGGGGAGGTCTTCCCTTTCGATGATGTCCAGGGTCGCCAGGGCCACTGCACAGGTGGTGGGGTGGCCACTGTAGGTATAGGCGTGCATCCAGGGTGTTTTGCTGGAGGTCACGGTTTCTGCAATTTCATCGCTCATGCCAATGCCTCCCAGGGGGACAGAGCCGGAAGTGATTGATTTTGCAAACTGTATGAGGTCGGGTTCAATGCCGTAGTGCTCCAGCCCAAACATCTTCCCGGTGCGGCCAAAACCGGTGATCACCTCGTCAGAGACCAGCAGGACATCGTACTCATCGCAAATTTCACGAATTCGTCCGAAATAGTCGTCCGGCGGAACAATGACGCCACCGGCCCCCTGCACCGGTTCCGCGATAAACATGGAGACCGTTTCCGGGCCCTGGGCCAGGATTTCCTTCTCCAGTTCATTGGCCGCGGCGATGCCCTGTGACGTCCCGTCTTCCGGCACGGGATAGTGATAGGGGTCCGGTGCGGCAATATGGCTGAACCCGGGTATCCTCGGCTCAAACATCGGCCAGTATCCCTTGATGCCGGTGGCGCACATGGCGGCGAAGGTGACTCCGTGATATCCCCAGTCCCGGCCAATGACCTTCACCTTTTCCGGTTTGCCTCTCGCTTTCCAGTAAAACCGCGCAAGCTTGATATTGCTGTCCGTGGACTCTCCCCCTCCCGAAGTGAAATAAAAATTGTTGATTTTCGGGTAGGCAATCGTGGACAAACGTTCTGCCAGTTCGATGGCAGGGCGATTTGAGCCGCCGGCATAGCTTGAACAGAACGCCATCTCCGTCATTTGCCGGTGGGCAGCATCTGCCAGTTCCTGGCGCCCGTGACCGGCACTGACATTCCATAAACAGGACAGGCCATCAATATACCGGTTTCCGTCCGCATCGTACAAATGCGAGCCTTCCCCTTTCGTCCAGACCCTGCCATCGGCATGGCCGGCGGTATGGTGCAGGGGATGAATCATATGCTGATGGTCTTTCTGCAACAGTGCGGCGTTACTTAATGGACGATTCATAATCATTCCTCATATTTTCATGTTGAGTTCAACAACCGCATTTTCTGCCTGGGATTCAGACACTTCCACGTCGGTTGGACACCGATTATCTGTTGTCGGTCATCAATTGGCAAATTTCATTAGCCAGCCTGCAATCCGGGACAGGGAATTATCCAGCGTGCCGGTTCACGGATGAGCTGTTTTGGTATCGTGCGGATTCGGGAGCGGCTTCGCCGATGATCTTCAGGACTTGCAAAACCGGATTTTGGTACAAACCGCTGTGCAAGAACCGAACCAAAAAGAGCCCTTTCCCGGGTGCACCAGCGTGTGCATAATTGTGCAATCAACTCCGGGGAGACCATGATTCGAGACGCAAGCTGAGGTGTGTTCGGGGCGGATGCAACAACACTCCCGGAAAGCTGGCTCATTCGGGCAACCCCACAATTTTCAGGTTCTCGATCCCGCGGTTATCCACGATTTTGACTGCGTCCGGACCGTGTTTGCCCGGCCCGATGCAAAAAGATACCAGATTTATGCGCCGGTTGGGATGTTCTTGCGGGACGATTTCCCGGGAGATGACCAGCAATCGCGGTCCATGGGGGCGGACCATCAATGTTGCCATAAGCGGTACACCCTGAATCCGTCCCCAACCCTTTGGGGGCAAGGGATCCCACTCGATTTGATCGGTGAAGTGTTCAGGGGCGGATGCAACAACACTCCTGGAAAGCTGGCTCATTCGGGCAACCCCACAATTTTCAGGTTCTCGATCCCGCGGTTATCCACGATTTTGACTGCGTCCGGACCGTGTTTGCCCGGCCCGATGCAAAAAGATACCAGATTTATGCGCCGGTTGGGATGTTCTTGCGGACGATTTCCCGGGAGATGACCAGCAATCGCGGTCCATGGGGACGGACCATCAATGTTGCCATAAGCGGTACACCCTGAATCCGGCCCCAACCCTTTGGGGGCAAGGGATCCCACTCGATTTGCTCGGTGAAGTGTTCAGGGGTAAAGAGGGCCCACATCTGAATTTCCACAACCGCATGGAGCACGTGGCCCGGGGCCAGGACGATACTTGGCCGCTGTTTCTGGTTTCATCCCCCGGGCAGGTGCGAAAGCCCTCCAGTCAGGGGTTCTGTCCGGAAGACAGCTCCCGGCAGATTTCCCGGATCAACCCGGGCCCGTGGTAGACAAACCCGGTATACAGCTGAACCAGTTTTGCGCCGGCGCTGAACTTTTCCATGGCATCCTCTGCAGTGTTAATCCCGCCGATTCCAATAATCGGTATTTCATCCTGCAGGTTTCGGTACAGGGCGGCGACCACAGCGGTTGATTTTTCGCGCAGCGGTGGTCCGCTCAGTCCGCCGGGTTCCCCGGAAAGAAAATGCGACTCGACCTGGTTTCTGGAAACAGTCGTATTGGTCGCGGCCACTCCATCCATCTGGTGCTGGCGCAGGAGGCTGGCGATGGCATCCACTTCGCCAGTGCCGATATCCGGCGCAATCTTCAGGACGAGAGGGACACGGGTTCCATGGAAGTCCGCAAGTTCCCGGCGCCGGTGGTTCAGCCTGGAAAGCAGCTGGTTCAGTGCCTCGTCCTGGTGCAGTCCCCGCAGCCCCGGGGTATTGGGAGAAGAAATGTTGATGGCAATGTAATCCGCGTACGGATAGACCGCCTCCAGGCAGGTGAGATAGTCGTCCACCGCACCGGACAGGGGGGTTGCTGCATTCTTGCCGATATTGATTCCCTTGAGCAGGTGAGGGGCCGCTCCCTTGCAGTGTTTCAAAAACATTTCCAGGCCAACACTGTTGAAACCCATGCGGTTGAGAATGGCCTCATGCTCCGGGATTCGAAACATCCTGGGCCGGGGATTGCCTGGCTGGGGCCGGGGGGTGACCGTGCCCAGTTCAACCCAGCCAAACCCCATGGCCCCCAGCGCGTTGGCGGCCCTTGCGTGCTTGTCCAGGCCGGCGGCCAGGCCCACCGGATTGGGGAACGGGATGCCCATCACTTCCACCGGGCAGGACGGCGGTTTCCCTCCCCCGAGAAAACCGCAAAGCGAGGACATGGATTTTGAACGGGAAGCCAGCGCCAGTGTCGCCATTACCAGGTCGTGACCTTGTTCGGCTTCCAGGAGAAACAACAGGCGCCTGAGCGCGGAATACATCAAAAGCGTTCGTCCCGGCGGAGCAGGCGCCATTGTCCCTGTTTTAAATTTCCCAGCCGGACCCTGCCGATACGAATCCGTTTCAACCCGGTGACCTGCAGGTCCACGAGTTGACACATTCGGCGAATTTGCCGCTTGCGGCCTTCTGTCAGGACAAAGCGCAGCAGATTGTCTTTCAGCACCACGACATCCGCCGGTTTCAATTCCCTTTGGTCCAGGCTGAGACCATGGCGAAGCAGGTCCAGCGCGTTTTTTCCGATTTTTCCGTTAAATCGAACCAGGTATTCCTTCTCCATGTGATGGTCGGAACCCACCAGTTGCCGGGCGATTCGTCCATCCTGGGTAAAGACGATGAGCCCCGTCGAATCGATATCCAGCCGACCAGCCGGGGCGAGCCCCGCCCTGGAGGGCACCGCCTCGCGCCTGTTCTGGCGGTTGCCGCTTTTCACCAGCATGACCGCAGACGGGTAGCCTTTTTCCGGCAGGCCGGACACATAGCCGGGTGGCTTGTTGATCACCACCGTCGCCAAGGCGGCCTGGAGGTGGGTCACTTCCGGGCTCAGGGTAATTTCCTGGTGCGGAAAGACCCGGGTCCCCAATACGGAGACAACGGCCCCATCCACCCTGACTCCTCCCATTTCGATATAGCGGTCGGCTTCCCGGCGGGAGCACAGGCCTCGTTCGGCCATCAGTTTTGAGAGTCGAATCGCGGTGGGCAAGGGGGATTTTATTTGTCCAGTGCGGCTTTGGCCGCATTGCCGATATAGTTCCCGGGGGTCATTTCCATCAAACGTGTCTTCACGGACACCGGGATATCAAGGTTCTGGACAAACCGGTGCAGCGATTCCCGGCTGATCTCCCGGTTCCCCCGGGTCAGCCCCTTCAGTTGCTCATAGGGTTCCGGGATCCCGTAGCGACGCATCACGGTCTGAATGGGCTCTGCGAGGACCGCCCAGTTCCGGTCCAGGTCCGCCTCCAGTGCCTGGCAGTCGAGCTCCAGCTTTCCCAACCCCTTCAGGGTGGATTCCATGGCGATCAGGCTGTACCCGATGGCGACTCCCATGTTCCGCAGCACGGTGGAGTCTGTCAGGTCCCGTTGCCAGCGGCTTACGGGCAATTTGACTGCGAGATGTCCCAGGATGGCATTCGCCAGGCCGAGATTCCCTTCGGAGTTTTCAAAATCGATGGGATTGACTTTATGGGGCATGGTGCTGGATCCCACCTCACCCGAAACGACCTTCTGTTTAAAGTATCCCAGTGCAATATACCCCCAGATATCGCGGTCAAGGTCCAGCAAAATGGTATTGAACCGGATGAGCCCGTGGCAAAATTCTGCGATGTAGTCATGCGGCTCGATCTGTGTGGTAAAGGGCTGATAGGTCAACCCCAGATTCGTGACAAATTCACTTGCCCGGGCTGGCCAGTCCACTTCGGGGTATGCGGCGTAGTGGGCATTGAAATTTCCCACGGCACCGTTGAGCTTACCGTATATCTGCACTCCGGCAAGCTGGTCGGTGGCTTTTTTGAGTCGGTGAACCACATTCACCAGCTCCTTGCCCATGGTTGTCGGGCTCGCGGGCTGGCCATGGGTCCGGGCCAGCATGGCATTGCGGGCATATTTTCGTGCCATGGCGTCCAGACAGTCCACCAGTCGGCCGGCTGCCGGCAACAGCACCTCCTGCCGGCCGGCCTTCAGTTGCAGCCCGTGGGCAAGGTTGTTGATATCTTCGGACGTACAGGCAAAGTGCACAAACTCACGGATCGGTTCCAGGCGGGGATGGCCCCCCAGGCATTCCTTGATGTAATACTCAACGGCTTTTACATCATGGTTCGTGATGCGCTCGATTTCCTTGACCCGCTCTGCGGCCGCCGGGTCAAAGTTCCCGGCCAGGGATCTCAGGAAACGGACATCCTGGTCGGCCAGCCCCGGGACTTCCGCAACATCCGGGTTATTCGAGAGATGAATCAACCACTCGACTTCAACGTTTATCCGTGCCCGGATTAATCCGTATTCACTGAAATGCGCGCTTAAAACAGCGGTTTTGCTGTGATATCTCCCGTCCAGGGGAGACAGGGCAGTCAGTGCGCTGAGCGGGATTGTCCGGGTAGCCACAAAATTCAGTATACGTTGGGAAACCTTTGGATTTTAACATATGCGAAGGCATCTGCCGGTTTGGGAAAACGGCATTGTTCCCGGGGTCAGGTGTCGAGCGCAGCCCGGATAACGCCACCTCCGATGCAGATATCGCCGTCATAGAAAACAATGGATTGGCCAGGCGTGACCGCCCATTGAGGGCGCTGGAATTCAATTTTTGTATACGTGGGGCCGATCAGGGTGATGGTGCAATCCTGTTCGTCATGGCGATACCGTGTTTTCGCCTTGTAGTGACCCGGGAGGGAGGGAGGAATTCCTGTGATCCAGTGAAGCTGCTCAGCGAGCACAATCCGTTTCAGCAGTGCCGGATGATCATGTCCCTGAACCACATAAAGGATATTGTCCCTGACGTTCTTGTCCGCAACATACCAGGCGTCGCCTTTTCCGCCGATACCCAGGCCCTGACGTTGTCCAATGGTGTAGTAATAAATGCCCGGGTGCTCGCCAATGACCTGGCCGTCGAGTGTTTTGATCCGGCCTTTCCGGGGAGGCAAATACCGGCTTAAAAAATCCCGGAAACGTTGTTCGCCGATAAAACAGATTCCGGTACTGTCTTTCTTGTCATGGGTCGGAAGGGCCAGTCTGCGGGCTTCTTCCCGGACCTGTTTTTTGTGTGTTTCGCCAATGGGAAACCGGGTCAGGCGGAGCGCTTCCTGATCGAGAGTATGCAGGAAATAGCTCTGGTCCTTGCTGTGGTCGCCCCCTTTTTTCAACAGGCAGTGGCGGTTTTGCCGGCCAATCCTCGCATAGTGGCCAGTGGCGATGCAGTCCGCACCGAGATGGATGGCCCAATTCAGGAATTCCTTGAATTTGATTTCCCGGTTGCAGACCACGTCCGGATTGGGTGTGCGCCCGCTTCGGTATTCTTCCAGGAACTGCTGAAAAACCCGGGTCCAGTACTCATGGGAAAAATTGATGGTTTTAAGTTCCATTCCCAGCAGTTCGCAAACCTGCTGTGCATCGTCGAGATCCTGGGCTGCAGCACAATATGCTTCATCATCCTCCTCTTCCCAGTTTTTCATGAACAGGCCCGTGACCTGGTGGCCCTGCTCGATCAGTTTTGCCGCGGCAACCGACGAGTCCACACCGCCTGACATGCCGATAATGATGTTATCCACGAAGGGACTCCTTTTTGATGGTCGCTCGGCGCTGAAAACCGGTCCGGGTGGAACCGGGGGCTTCAGTACCGCTCCTCCCTGGAGGAATTGTCCACAACGGCGGTCAACGGGGAGATATTTTCCCAGTCTGTACTGTCCTGGATGACGGGCAGGAATCCGTTTGGCTGAAACCATGAATCCACCACATATCGTTTTCCGGTGGTTGTCTCGCGTATTTGCCCCGCCCAGTGCTGGTCCAGCACAGCACTGCGGTAGGCCTGCTCGATGACGGTGTGATACGTGAGCTCACCCTCCAGTTCCAGCAGTCGGAGGTACGTGGTGGTGTTGACGGCTTCATCAATGCAATCCTGCTGGCCGGGAAACAGGTCCGCTCTATCCTGTTCGTTGATCGGTAAATCAAACGCGATATCCTTATAGGTGGGGGTGTGCCGCCCAATGATGACTTCCATCCAGCCAATCGCCTGCTTGATTTGCTGGCGTTCTTCTTCCGGGCTGGCGGCGGGTGGATGGAACCACCCGGAGATCTGCTGCCATTCGTCCGGGGACAGACTGACCGTGGTACTTTGTTTGCACCCGAAGTCGTAACACACGGGTATGGCATCCAGGGAGATAAAGGACGGCGCCTCCATGCCCTGGGACCGGCCCGCAAGAAGCGGCGGAGAGAGGAGCAGGCAGATCAGCAGTGCAGTCGGTTTCATGGTCTATTCTAATCGTTGTACGCAGTGCAAGGGGAGTTGGTTTCCATTTTCAAAGTCGGAAATACATTGCAAAACAACCGGGCTGCGCAATTGGTCCGGTCGTTTTTCCAGGGCAGCCCTGTCCAGCCATAACACATCCTCGATGACCGGGTCCAGGGGGTGGTTTTCACATTTCGATGTCAGCTCCCCGGCATACGTGAAGCGGATATAGGTTTCATGGTTGGCGGCAACGAACTGGTAGATACCGCACAGAAACTTCGGCACAAAATTCCAGCCGGTTTCCTCCAGGGTTTCACGCACCACGGCCTGGAGCAGGGTTTCATCCTCTTCGAGATGGCCGGCGGGCTGGTTGATGACACTTTTCCCGTTATGGGTTTCCTGTACCAGCAAATACCTGCCATCCCGGGTGGCCAGGGATGCGACGGTGACATGGGGGTGCCATTGATCCCTGGCCCAGGAGGATTCAATTGTATTCACTATGCGGCTGCACCGGGTTGGGGGGCATGTTGGCGCCGTAGCGCCTGAAAAAATCAGGGGCCAGGATTTCAACGAATCGTTTTGCCTGTGCCGGGAGGAATTTTCCACGGCGCAGGACAATTCCGTAGTTTCGGGCCGGAAAATACTCTTTAACGGGGAGGACGGCCAGGCGGTCGGATTCTTCCAGGCAGACATCGGTTACGATTGAAATCCCCAGGCCCATTTCGACGTAGCGCTTGATGACCGTCCATCCGCCGGTCTCAAGAATGACCCGGTGTTCGATGTTGTGCTGCTGGAAAATGGATTTGACCAGGCCCCAGGTGCTCAAATAACGGGGGGGCAGTATCAAATCGTACCCGGCAATGTCCTCCAGGGTCACTTTCCTGCGTTTTGCCAGGGGATGGTCAGGGGGGGTGATCAGGACCGGGTAAAAGGTCAGGATCGGATAGTAGTTCAGGTCCTCGGGAGTGTCGAACATGGAGCTCACGATAAAATCGACTTCATCCGCCCGCAGCATCGCCAGTCCATCAGCCCCGGTGACGTTGTGCAACCTGATCTTAACTCCGGGAAACTGCTCTGAATATCGCTTCAGATGTGCAGGCAGCACATTCAGGATGGTGGATTCCCCGGCAGCGATGTTCAGGTATCCGCTGTTGAGGTCCCCGCACCGCGCCGCAAAGGTATCGCGCAAAGAATCCATCCCTTCCACCATGGGCAGGGCAATATCCAGCAGGGCCCGTCCATCGGGAGTCAGGTTGATCTTGGGTCCGCGCCGCTCAAACAGCAGGGTGTTCAGTTCCCGCTCCAGTGCCTGGATCTGCAGGGAAACGGAAGGCTGACTCAGGTAGAGTTGCTCTGCTGCCCGGGAAATGCTGCCGGTTTTTGAGGTGTAGCAGAAAGCCCGGAGTTGCTTGAGCCGGTTTTGCTTGTAGTACGAAGCCGCTTTGGGTTTCATTCCAGTTGTCCCGAATTGACCGTTATTGCCGGACCGCTCCCGGCAAAACCATCACAGGGTTATTGCTCCTCTTTCCAGGCATCAGGAAGGACGATACCAGCTCCAAAAAGATAGGCTTCCATCTGGCTCCCCAGGTATTGCTTGTGTTCTGCATTCAGGGGATTCAGTTTGTATTCGTTGATCAAAATCGTCTGTTGCCGCAGCCAGTCCTGCCACGCTTCTTTTGAGATTTCATCAAAGATCCTCTGTCCCAGGTCTCCGGGCCAGATGGGATGGTCCATCCCTTCCAGCTCCCTGCCCAGTTTTGTACACTGCACCATGCGGGTCATCGGCGGTCTCGTCTAAAGTACTTGCTTAAAAATTTTCTTCATGGCTGCGGGAAGGGCAACCGGATTTTCTGATTGCGGGTTGTACCAGAGAACCCGGCGGTTGTCCATGGTCATCGCGGTGGTATCTGCAACTTCGCACACAATCGGCAGGATCTCCATCTGAAAGTGCGTCAATTCATGGCGAACGCGATGCATTTCCTGGCCACCGGCCGCCCGTACCCCCCATTTGGTGTGGCACCAGGATTCATACTCCCGGACTTCCGGGGGAATTTCAGGCAATGCCCACAGGCTGCCCCAGATACCTCTGGGAGGGCGTTTGATGAGGAGGATTTTCGATTCCCGGTTTCGCAAAACCAGCATGCGGATGACCCGTTTGGGTTTCCGGGGTTTTGCCCTGCGTCGGGGATACGCTTCCGGGTCCCCCTGTGCAAGGGCGGCACACGACTGTTTCAGGGGGCAGGCGGTACAGGCGGGGCGGGTGCGGGTGCAAAGGATCGCTCCCAGGTCCATGATGGCCTGGGTATAGGCCGCAACACGGGTCCGGGGGGTCAGCCGTTCGGCCTTTTCCCATAACCGCTTTTCCACGGCCCGGTCCCCGGGGTTTCCCGGGATGGCGAAACAGCGGGTCAGTACGCGCTTGACATTTCCATCGAGGATGGGATGCCGCTGGTTCCGGGAAAAGGCCAGAATCGCCCCCGCAGTGGAACGGCCGATCCCGGGCAATGCCAGGACCTCCTCAAACCTGTGCGGAAAAACCCGGTCGTGTTCATCCCGGATGATCCGGGCGGTTCGATGCAGGTTCCGGGCCCGGGCATAATAGCCCAGTCCTGCCCAGCAGGTCATGACTTCTTCCAGGGTCGCATCCGCCAGGGACGGGAGGGTGGGAAATCGGGCCATGAACTTTTCATAGTACGGAATAACCGTATCCACCCGGGTCTGCTGGAGCATGATTTCGGACACCCAGATCCGGTAGGGATCCGGGTTGATTTGCCATGGCAGGGATTTTCGACCGGACATGGCATGCCAGTCCAGCAATCGGCGGGCAAAGTTTTCCTCCATTTGTCCGTGGTTCCTTACCATTCAGCCATTATTTTGGCTGGTTTGCTGGATAATTCCCTTTTTTGAAGGTTTTCGGGAACAATTCAGCTTTTGTTCATGGTTGGCTGCTAGCGGGAGTTTACCGCGTATATCCATAAATAGCCATATTAACAAATAGTTGTATGGGGTTTTCCGTATGACCTACGGGGCGAGATAACGACTGAGTTGGAGCGTTTCGTATAGTGTTTTCTGTTCGTCTGACATCTTCGACATCACCCTTTTCAAGGTAGGTGAACGCCGCTTGTCGGTGGCAGGATACACCACATCCACTTCGCGGATGTTGCCAAGTTGGTTGAGTAAAACGGGGATCGACTGATCGATCCCCTGCCGCAGCAATTCCCGCCGCAACAGACTGCACAGCATCAACGCCAATACACAGCAAAAGACATGGACCTCAATCTTCTGATCAGTCCAATGGTATTGCGGACGCAGGCTGATATGGTGGGTGTCCTTCATGCGGCGGAACCCGGACTCAATGTGATGTTGCGCACGGTAGCCGCGCACAATGTCGGCATCGCTCCAGTCCGTGTTATCGGTGAACAACAGGGTCTTTCCCAACAAGGTCTCCTGCAATTTCTCCCAGGCGTCGTCATCAAAGCGGTAGGTCATCCAGACCCGTCCCTGCCGTTGTGTGAGGGTGACCTCAAAAAGGGTTTTCATGTGTTGAGCCTTGAGCCAGCCATCCACTTTCCGCTGCACGCTGTCGAGGCGGGGTGGCTGGCCGCCACGGACTTCTCCCCGTTGCCAACGCTGTAACTGTTGCTGCAGTTCCTGAAAAGACCGCTGGTGATTGGCAATCTCCCGCAGTAAAGTCTGGGACTGAGCCTCAAAGAGCGCCTCGTTATAGGTCACCAATACCGTTCGCTCGACTCCGAAGACCGTGCGGGTGGTGCGATAGCTGCGCACCCCCGGCAGTTCCTCCAGGGTCTGGAAATGGGATCGGTCCACCTCCAGCAGGTCGATATGGTGGGTGGGCACCAGTGAGCCGATAAAATGGTAGGGACTGTCGGCGATGGCCTCCAGGTTGTCCTGGGCGTTATTGCCCTTGTCGAACACCAGGGTCACATGTTCTGCCCCCTTGACCAGTTCCCGATACCGACGGACCAGGGCATCGGTCAAACTGCGGAAGGTGGGGGCATCGGTCTGATTGCCGGGGTAGGTGTGATGCAGCAAGGGCACCTGTCCATCCGCGGCCACCAACAGCGCCAGCCCGACGATGCGCAGGGCTCTGCGCCCTTCCTTGCTCTTGCCCCGCTGGGCCAGGGTATTGCGTTCGTTGAAGGTGTCGATATAGGTGAAGAAATTGGTGGCATCGAACAGCACCTGGGACAGGTCGATGTCAAATTCCTGCACCATCTGTCCCACCACATCGCGCTCAATGTCCACCAAAGCCTGGCTTGTGACCCGGTCCATGTTGTCCCAGAAGCGCTGACTGGTCAGCTGCCGGGTTTCGATCCCGATCAGGCGTCGCAACACGGTGCCTTGAAACCACTGGGCAATGCCCGCCTTGGAACGGGGTGCCACACAGCGATTCAGGATGGCCACCAACAGATAGGTTCCCACCGTTGGTCCGGACCCGCGTTTGCGGACATGCCGGTCAATATGGTCCACCAGGCCCAACCGTTGTGCGAGGTCATACAGGGCAGTGACGGCACCGAAGTCGGTGACCACTGCGGCGTTGGGTTCATCGGTCTGATCGCGCAGTGATGGACCCTGCACTGCGGCGAGGATGTCATCGGCCTTGCCGAGGTACTTCTGCCAGACGATTTTGGGTTTGCCATCGATGCGTTGGCATTCGCGGGCGTAGTAATAGGGTTTACCGCGAATGGTTTTTTTGATTAGGCTGACCATATTAGGTCATACAATAACATCAATTGTTTCCAACATCAAATAAAATATCTTTTATTTGCAGTATATTATATTCGTACTTCAGTCAATAAAACACAATAAAACA
Source organism: Candidatus Poriferihabitaceae bacterium (assembly GCA_965214055.1). Lineage (GTDB taxonomy): Bacteria > Pseudomonadota > Gammaproteobacteria > Arenicellales > Poriferihabitantaceae > WTGA01. The sequence continues at coordinate 1,161,618 of OZ243931.1, read as the reverse complement.
TCAGGTCATACAAAACCCGAGGCAGAAAAACACGCTGGACCCGAATCCACGGAATTCGTAACCCTATCCCTAGTTGGCACTTTTCCCCCCGGATCGGCCTGTTTCTGTTTGATTTTCGCCTTTCCTGATTATTTTTTTGTTTTTTATTAACGATTTATAAATTATGATTCTGTTTGTGGGGCCACGCACAAGGATATATTTATTGCAGCAATCCCCCGCTTCATGTATCCTCTGGAATTGTCCGCCCACAAATCCAAACCAATGCGTTTCAGACGAACCAAAGCCCACACCGATGCCAACGGACAACCCCGGTACGGTGTCCGACTGGTCAAGAGCCAGCGTGTCGATGGCAAGGTCAAACAGATCACTTTGCTGAACCTCGGAACCAAATGGGACGTGCCCCAGACCCTGTGGGGTTCTATCGCCCAGAGGGTGGAAGAACTCATCGCTGGTCAGGATGCCCTGGTGCCCTGTGAACCGGAGGTCGAACAGGCCTCCGACAAAGTGGTGGAACTGTTGCGCTCCCGGGGCATCCAGACCGCTACCCCCGGTCCCTCCGTGGCTACGGTGGACCTCAATACCATGGAACATCGTGACCCGCGATTCGTTGGCGGAGAACGGTTGTGCCTCCACGCATGGGAAGAACTCCAACTGGGAGAGTGTCTGCAGAACCTGGGCTTTACTGCCCGGGATATCCGGATTTCCCTGGCACTGTTGACCGCCAAGATGCTGCATCCCGGCAGTGAACGGGAGACCAGCCGATGGTTGAAAGACGACAGTGCCACCGCGGAAATCCTCGGTCTGGACCAGGATTCCCGGGCCCTGTCGCGTAAAACACTTTACCGGATCGGCGATAAGTTGTGGAAACATCAAGAAGCCCTGCAAAAGGGTCTGTTCGAGCGGGAACGCAAATTGCTGGATATTCCCAATACCATTGTGTTTTATGATTTGTCGAATACGTACTACACCGGAACACAGAAAAACCAGGATACACCGGACTGTGCGCAGAAGTCGCTGCTGCAGTTCGGTCGATCCAAGCAACGAAGGAATGACTGTCCCTTGATCACCCTGGGACTGATGCTGGATGAGTCTGGATTTCCCCGGGCCTGTGAGTTCCTGCCCGGCAATGTAACGGAAGTCGACACCCTGAAGGACGCCCTGGGTCGGTTCGAGGCCCAGGGGCACGGTACCGAAGGGGACAAGCCCACGGTGATCATGGATGCCGGGATCAGCGCCCAGGAGAATCTCGACTGGTTGACGGAACGGGGGTATCCCTGGCTTTGCGTGGCCAAGGGATGCAAGCCGTCCCAGGCCCCGGACGGGGGTCCGGAACTCACCATCACTACCCAGGCCAATCACACGGTCCGGATATGGAAACTGGATACCGATGCCGATGAAACCCGGCTGTATGTGATGAGTGAAGGCCGGCAGCAGACGGCCCGGTCCATCCGGGACCGGCAGGTGGAAAAGTTTGAGGAGGGACTCCAACGGTTGCACGACAACCTGTCCGTGCCCCGGCGCATGAAAAAATATGAACGGGTGGTGGAAGCGGTGGGTCGTCTCAAGGAACGTCATTCGGGGATTGCCCAGCACTATACGGTTCAGGTTCAACGGGGAGAAGGCACCCAGGCCAAGGCGGTGAAATTCACCCGCAAGGCCAGTTTTGATGAGACCGATGAGATGCTCGGAGCCTGTATTCTACGGACCAGCCACACCGACTGGGACCTGGAGACGGTTCTGCGGACCTACCATCGGCTGGTGGACATCGAAGCCGTGTTCCGGGAATTGAAGGGAGAGTTGGGATTGCGTCCGATCTGGCATACCCGGGAAGACCGCATTCAGGCGCATCTTTTTCTTGCGGTGCTGGCCTATCATGCGGTACAGCTGATCCGTACCCGGCTGCGGGGAGCGGGGATATCGCTACGTTGGCAGAGTATTCGTCGGGTACTGCGCACCTGGATACGTGTTACCACCAAACTCCAGACCGTTCAGGGGAAGCAGATTGTCATCCGTCAGGACATCCATCCCAAGGTCGAACAGGTCGAGATCGTCAAGGCAGCCGGGGTCAAACCCGGTCTGCATCGGGTTCGCATGAGACAGCCTGTGTAGGCAATCCATGTAAGTATTCCGTCATCGAGGCGGGAATACGGCTCCACAGAATTCAACAGAAATGTGGGGGGTAGTTCTCTTGCGTCCAAATTATATTACCTATAATCAAGCACTTATAGAAGATCGTGGCCCCACAAGTGCCAACTAGGGCTATGATTTAACGGGGATTTTTAAACAGAAAAAACGAAATGGGGGGAACTCAAGGAGAAATTTTCCACTGAACGCGGTAAACTCGGGCTAGACTCAATACTGTTGCTTTAAGGAAATATTTATGCTTCAATCCTCCTCATTCGATTTTGCATGAGGAGGATAGTCATGGCCCGCACGCAGGCCACACTTCCAGGTGGTGCGCGTCTTTCCGACTATATGAGTATCAATGTAATCTCGCGGTTTTATCCGCGTGAGGTGGTCTGTTCGGCGTTAAGTTCTGGAGGACAGGAAAGTCGCCGTCGGCGGGATTTGCCAGCGGAGGTGATGGTGTATTACGTCATCGTGATGGCCCTGTTTCGTTCGGTATCGACTCGGGAGGTCTTGCGTTGTCTGGTCGATGGTTTGCGTTGGAGTTGTGCGGACCTGCCGATGCGGGTTTCGGGGAAGTCATCGATTTCCCGGGCCCGGTCTCGTCTGGGGACGGGGCCGTTTTCGGCCTTGCGGGAGCGTTGCGTGGTTCCGTTGGCCACCCGTGAAACCGTTGGATCATGGTATCGGGGATGGCGTCTGGTGGCCTTTGACGGTTCGACGCTGAATTTGCCAGATGAAGTGCGCAACCGGGAAAGATTCGGGTTGCCAGCATCCAGTCGCGGCGATTCGGCATTTCCCCAGGCCCGGGTCACGATGATGGTGGAACTGGGCACCCGGGCCGCTCTGGCCTGGACGGCGGGTCCGTTGCGTGAGAGCGAAGCGGAACAGGCGGAGCGTCTGCTCGACGAATTCTCTCCGGGCATGTTGGTGCTGGCAGACCGCTATTACTGTGGTTTTCCGTTGTGGAGCCGTGCCGCCGAGACCGGTGCTGACCTGTTGTGGCGGCTCAAGGGAAATCATGCCTTTCCAGTGCACGAAGCCTTGACGGATGGATCGTGGCGAAGCGTGATCCGCGGTAGTGGTCGGGACCGCCGAAAAAGCACCGGGGAGCGCCCGATCCGAATCATCGCCTATCGGTTCGATGGGAGGGATGAAATCTACCGGTTGGCCACCACGATCCTGGACCCGGAACAGGCCCCGGCCGAAGAGTTGGCTGCGCTGTATCACGAACGATGGGAAATCGAGACCGCCTACGACGAAATCAAAACCCATCTTCTTGGACCCGGAGCGATCCTGAGAAGCAAAACCCCGGAACTTGTCTACCAGGAAATCGATGGCCTGATGTTGGCCCACTACGCGGTTCGACGGCTGATTCATGAAGCCGCCGGAACGGCGCGGGAAGATCCCGACCGATTATCCTTCGTACATGCCACACGGGTCATGCGCCGCCGGATCATACAACCCGGCGGTTTCCCCCCCAGAGTATCAGACGGATCATCTGATCCGTGAAATCCTGGAAGAACGGACCGTCTCAAGTCGCGGACAGAAAAAACCCCGTGGCGTGAAAAGAAAAATGAGCAATTATCCATTGCGAAAACGGGGACCGCTGTCACGGGAAATACAGCTCTGGGATCCGGAAATTATTCGAATATCTGCTTAAAGCAACAGTATTGGGGCTAGACTCTTCGACAAATTCTTCAAAATCGAAACCAAAAACCATGAAACAGTTGCTTTCACTGCTGATCGGATTCACTCTTATGTTTTCCAGTGTCGCCAGAGCCACAATGTTTCTTATCGGAAACCAGTCGCCCTTCGAACCACCCAAATCCAAACCCGAAAAAATCTCGGAGGTGTCCATCCCTCTTTGGAACGCGGCGGATAACCCATGGCCGACAATTCCTTTCCCGCCGGAACCACTGCCCCCGGTTCCCTGGAAGCATAGTTAACCATGTCCGGCCTTACTAGGTTTCTTTGGAAGGAAGCGGAACTGGTCTATGGGTCGAAGGAACGGCCCGACCGGCCCAAGATGCAGGACGATTCGGATGGGTACGTCGACATGATGAGCGAAGGGCGGCCGAGCGTACGTATGGAATCGACGCTCACGGCGGTCGGGAGCGCGCGGGCGGCGCGACGAAATAAGTTCGGCTCGGGCTCTCTTTTTCGGTGTGCAATCGTTGCATTATTGGCGGCAGTTCTGGGCGATCCTGCGCAAAGCTTTACTTTCGGAAACACAGTTAGGTTTGAGACGGTAGTTTTAGTGCCAGGCCTTGTTGACACACTTGACAACTCGGAGTCCGTGGAACAGTGCAGTAAACTTGAGGGAAGATCGGGAAGATCCGATAGTGATGATTACAGAGTTTGCGACGACGGGACCGTTTCATACGTACAACCCGATGGATTGCCATACCAAAAAACGCCCGGTGGAGATAGATACCTTGATATAGGCGTATGTGGGCCTACGGCGCTTGCAAATTTGTTTTGCATGCAGTGCAAGTTATGCGAAGGGGCAATAAAATGGCTTGCTCTGACTGGCCTCCGCGTTGGAGGCGGAACAACAGGGGGTGATTTGTGGAGTGCGTTGCAAAGTGACAAGATGAGCGACAAGAGGAAGGACAGTGCTTGCCCAAAAAACGGAGGGTACAACTGGTTATTAGGTGGTAGCACTTGGCTCTCAGAACTGAGAGGGAAAAAGCCAACGTTGAAAAATCTGGAATACTTAGTTTTGGAGTGGAAAATTCAAGATTACAGAGCGTCACCGTCAAATCTTAGGCCTTGGAACTTCAACCCAGTGCTGGTTTTTTTGGACGACCATACTGGAAAGGCTGGCCATGTTACGACAGTAGTGCGTGTGGATGTGTCCGCCCAAACCGTGGTGCACAATACGTGGGGAAGGCAATATGTCACTGGTTGGGATGACTTCGAGCGCTTGTGGTTCCATGGGGATTATCGAGTAATCTACCTCTTGGAACCTAAGATTTGAACGAAATCAGGTTGCTCCGGCTGTTGCTCGGCGCGCCGCTTGGACGCCGATCAGTGCCATAAGTAACTGATCGCGAAGTAACTGATCGCGCTGGATCCCGAAGGGTTAGGACCCGGCGCTTAACGGGGTAGCTCGCCATAACTCGATTCATGGAATGGAGAAAATTTTCTCATTAGGCCCATTTAGTTGAATCGTAAAAAATGATTTTGCATGGAAGGCAAGTAATTAATGTCCAAGCAACCTCCTTTTTCACCTCACATTTCCATTTAACTTCTATCTCACATTTTGCTTCAGTTTTGGCCATTTCTTCCCCGGGCGGAATTGGAAATGTCGGAGAGGGTTCCGGCGGACCGAAAGGATGGAATTTCACCGGTCCAAATGGCACTTGATTGCCCATCGGCAAAGTGACCGCTAAGGCTGTTCCAGCCATGGACATGGTTAGAAGAATTGCTGCAATTATCAAACGCATATTGGCCCCAAAATATTTGAATGGGGTCCAAGTGTACCAAAAATCCGGGATTCCCGCCAGCTGGAGAGTTGTCCAACAGCAATTCTAATTTTGGAATTCTCCCCCTTGAAACACCCATTTTGAAGGGGTTGATGCCCGGTTGAGCGGTCGCGATGGACGGAATTGTACTGGATTTGGATCAACCCTTGACAAGATAGCCCTTGAGGACTATGGTCGAGTTGTTTATCTGTAACGGGTGGAAGCATGGGTCATCGTTATGTTGGTTCCAAGGGCACCTCGGGGCTGTGTCAGCCCCTGATTGCCCTGATGCCCCCGCACAGTGTGTATCTCGAAACCCATCTGGGCGGTGGAGCCATCATGCAACGCAAGCCCCCGGCATTGCGCAATATCGGGATTGATCTCAATGCCCGGGCCCTGTCCCGTTTCTCTTGTGACTATTCGGTGGAGTTGATCCATGACTGCGCCCACCGTTATCTGTCCACCTTCGAGTTCGATGGCACCGAGTTGGTCTATTGTGATCCCCCGTACCTGCAACACACCCGCAAGTCGGATCGAAAGTACTACCGCTATGACTACGAGGACGCGGACCATGAAGCCCTGCTCGACCTCCTGCTCACCCTGCCCTGTGCGGTGATGCTCTCGGGGTATCCATCACAACTGTATGACGATCGGTTATCCCGGTGGTACAGCCTGTCGCTGCAGGTGATGAACCAGGCCGGGGTGGTCACCGAGAAGGTGTGGTTCAACTTCGAACCGGACCGGGTCCACTGGTGCCGGTATGCCGGCAGGAACTTCACTCATCGTCAGCAAGTCAAGCGCAAGGCGGCCAACTGGGGACGGCGGTATGAGGCAATGGAACCGGCCGAACGCCTCGCCGTGCTGTCCGCCATTCTCGCCGTGGAGGCCGAACCGGCATGAAGCATCTCCCCCGGTATCTGGAAACCCTGGGCGAGGCCTGTGCCCGGCTGCCGGATGACCGCCGTGGTCAGAATATCCAGTACACCATGCGGGATATTGGCATGGCAACCTTTTCGCTGTTCTTTATGCAATGCCCTTCGTTCCTGCACTTCCAGCGGGAGTGGGTCGAACGCAATGGCCGCAGCAATGCACACACCCTGTTCGGTCTGCACAAGATTCCCTGCGACAACCATATCCGAAAAAAGCTCGACGGCGTGCCATCGAACCACTTTGATGATGTCTTTTACCATGTTATCAACGATATCGATTCGAACCATGGCCTCCAGACCATGCGTCGTCTCGATGATCGCCTTCTTATTGCGCTCGATGGCTCAGAATACTTCAGCTCGTACCAGGTCCACTGCAAAAACTGCTCTACGCGCAAACAAAGTGACGGCCGAACACAATATCACCACCAGGTCCTCGCCGCCACCGTGGTCGCCCCGGGGCAATCCAAGGTCATTCCCCTGGCACCGGAGTTCATCTATCCCCAGAACGGACACAAGAAACAGGACTGCGAACGCCAGGCCGCAAAACGCTGGCTGGCCCAACAAGGACCCCAGGTGGTCAATCTCAATCCGCTCTACCTTGCCGATGACCTGTATGCCTGTCAACCTATCGTCAAGGCCATCCTCGATGCCCAGGGCAGTTTCATCCTGAACTGCAAACCCAGCAGTCACTCAACCCTCTATGAGTTCATCCATGATCCGAAGACCTGTCAGCAGACCCGGGGGACCGGTTCCCGAAAACGAACCTACCGCTACCGCTGGACCCATGAGGTCCCGTTGCGGGACGGGTCCGATGCACTGAACGTGAACTGGCTCGAAATCGAAATCGTCAACCCCCAGGGCAAGGTGACTTACCGCAATGCCTTCGTCACCGATCTGGATGTCAACGAGGATAACATCGCAGACCTCGCCGCCGCTGGCCGTGCCCGCTGGAAGATAGAAAACGAAACATTCAATGTGCTCAAAGAGCACATTACCGAATACACCCTTACTCCACATAGGGTCACGCCCGGACGCCGGGGAAGTTGTGGAAATCACCCACCCCTTTCATCCGTGGAAAGGGCGCTGTTTTCCGGTTGAATCCCACAGCAAGTATTTCGGTCTGAAGAACATACGTCTGAGGGTTGAAGCGGATCTCCTGGTCAGTGTGCCGGTCGCCTGGACCGGGCTTCGCCAGGTTGACTCTTTTGAGACGGTGTCCGCCGGTCGTTCCCTTTTTCGTTTTGATGAGTTGATCTGTGTTCGGATTTTGGTGGATGAATTGATCAAAAATGATTACTCGAAATGATCAAAAAAGATTACCCGAAATGAAAATATATGCCTTTATCATGAGAAATGATGGAATTCTTCTTGCAAACATAGGGAGTTCCAACAACAATACAGGTAATAGATATTGATCCGTTTTTGAATACCATGAATGATCTGCCAGATGATCCCCTAAAAAAACAGAGTCTTCGGGCTGCTGGAACCCTCCATCTTCGTCCAGAGAGAGTGGTGGACCCTCTTTTCCGGGACAGCGTGTTTTTCGACTCCAGCGATATTTTGCAGGTTCGCTACGAAATGATACGGCGATCTGAAAAGGGTTCACTGGGATCGGCGGCAGAGGCCTTTGGGGTTTCGGTGCCCACCTGTGTGCGTCTCAGGCGCCGATTCCGTGAGGGGGGACTGCAGGCATTGATCCCCCGGGCCCGGGGACCGAAGGGGGCGTACAAGGTCACCCCGGAAATTCTCGATTTCATTGCGGATTACCGGTTCGAGCACGGACCGGTGGGTGCGGGTCGGTTGGTGCCCATTATCGAACAGCACTTTGGGGTTCGACTGCATCCCCGCAGCCTCACCAAGGCCCTTGAACGGTCAAAAAAAAGTGTCTGAAGGGACCAGGGAGTTGGAGGAGGCAGCCCTGCAGCGGTATGGTCACTGGCGGCAGGACTGGTTGGCGGGCGCCCCCGGTTCCCCGAACCCCGTGCTGTGTCGTCATGGCATGGCCCGGGCGCTTTCTCTGACCGCGGTCCGTCAACCCCTGTGCGGGCCGGGGAAGGAGTGGGAAGGGGCACCGTCCGGGGAGACTTTCGTCGAGGAGGTGACCGTCATGATCCGGCAAACGCTGGGGGCAGACAGACCCTGTGGAGAATGAGATGAACCCATCTGACCCGTCTGCGGCGGACCGAATTGCGGCCAGTCATCTTGCCCGGGAGGCCTGTCTCTACATTCGCCAATCCACTCCGGGGCAGGTGCTTCACCATACCGAAAGTACCCGACGCCAGTATGACCTTCGTTATCGGGCTCAGGCACTGGGATGGCAGGACGATCAGATCCGGGTGATTGATGAGGATCAGGGAAAGTCTGGAGCACAGGCCGGCGACCGCCATGGGTTTCAGGACCTGATGGCCCGGATTGCGGCGGGGGAGGTCGGGTTGGTGTTCACGTTGGAGATTTCCCGGTTGGGTCGCAACCACACTGACCTGCACCGGCTGTTCTCGGTGGCGGCGATGTCTGACACGCTGATTCTGGACGAAGGCGGGATTCATGATCCCAACAACAGCAATGATCGGCTATTGCTGGGTATCAAGAGTTCGGTGTATGAATTTGAACTGCAGGGGATTCGTCAGCGATTGATCGGGGGAAAGCAGAACAAGGCCCGGCGAGGGGAGTTGAGGATGCAGTTACCGGTGGGACTGGTTTATGCCCCGGATCATCAGGTGGTTCTGGATCCGGATAGCCGGGTGAGGGAAGCCATCACGCATGTGTTTGAACAGTTTCGCCGGACCGGTTCCGCCCACGCAACCCAGAAGTGGCTGTTGAGAAATGGTCTGCAGTTACCTGGGCGAGCCAACACCGTCGAACGGGAGTTGTTCTGGTTACGAGCGTCCTATCCCCGGGTCCTGGGCCTGATCAAGAACCCGCGCTATGCCGGCTGTTACGTCTGGGGTCGGACCGGGAAGAAGCCTCGCTCGAATGGGGGGCGCATCCTCCTGAAACCCGAGGACTGGAAGGTCTGTATTCCCGATGCCCATGCGGGGTATATCGACTGGGACGAATATCAACGTAATCAGAAGCAGTTGGTTGCGAACCAGATGCTGTTTGCACCGAACGGGTTCTCACCCCGCAAGGGCACGGCACTGTTGCAGTCACGGGTCATTTGCGGTCGGTGCGGAAATCGAATGAAGAACCAATACGCCGCCCCTACACACCCGCATCAGGCGGCGAAAATACTTTACGTCTGTATCGATGGAGCACTGACAAACGGGAAGCGGTGCCAGGTCCTGCGGGGAGAACGGGTAGATGAGGCAGTATCCCGCTTTGTGGTGGACAGCGTCAATGAGCATAACATTGATCTGGCCCTTGAAGTTCAAAAGCAAATCAACGCGGATTTCGACAAGGCCGACCGACAACGGGGACAACAGGTCGAGGCCATTGAATACCGGGTCGACCTGGCCCGGCGGCGCTACTGCGAGGTGGACCCCGCCAATCGTCTGGTGGCCGCCTCCCTTGAGAAGTCGTGGAACGAAGCCCTGCGCGAGCTCGAGGATGCCAAAACCGAACGTCGTCAACACCGCGAACACTTTGAATCCCAGGGGACCGCACAACAGGTTTCCCGACTCCGGGATCTGTCGGAAGATTTTGCCCGGGCCTGGTATGCGTCGACCACCAGCCCTGCGGACCGCAAACGCCTGCTCGCACAGTTGGTGGAAGATACGACCCTGACCCGGACGGATTATTCGGTTCTGATCCAGTTGCGCATGCGGGGGGGAAGAACGGTGGAACTGGAACCGGTCACCCTGAATCAACCGGGCAACTATACCATCAAGACCCCCCCTAAAGTGCTCACAGAAGTCCGCCGCCTCATCACTACCATGCCCGACGAAGCCGTCGCTGAACATCTCAACCGTCAGGGCTGGTCAAGTGGGAATGGTAAACCCTATACACGGATGAAGGTGGTCAGTATGCGGAACTATTACGGAGTGTCGAGTCATCTGCGATGTCGGCAACAGGCCCTGCGTGAGCAGGGATGGTATACTGCGGAGGAATTAAGCCCTCTGCTCGGGGTTGGGGTCCGCGCGCTCAGGGCGAGAAGTTATCGTGGCACCTGGGTCGAGCGGACAACATTCACGATTGGACCGAGAAGCTTTTCCATGTATCGTCCGAAAAATACCGGCGCGTCCAGCTGATGGACAGCATGCTTCAACAGTCATTGCCCAAAGCAGGTCCATGCCCCGAAATACAACCGTAGCCATATATTGAGAACAGAGGTTTTCAGATGTCTGAATCAAGCATAAAGGGTATCACTTTGAGCACAACTTCGGACATGGCAAGAAAACCCTGGCGAGTGTGCTGGTCGTATTGAACCTGCTGGCCTTTGCCCTGCATACCGCTGGCGACCTGATCGAGACCGCCTGGCGAGTGGCCCGTGCACGGGCCGGCACCCGCATCGGCCTGTTCCAGACTCTGCGGGTGCTAACCGTTTATCAACTCTTTTCCTCCTGGGACGACCTGTTCACCCTGCTGACCACCGATCCACCACAACGACCTCCCTGACTCCCGCTCCGGGTCATCGCGCACGGATGATTCCGGCGCACAGAACCTCCCCAACACCCCATCCATTCAACCCGTACAGGAGAAACTAAAAAAGATAAATCCGTTAAAATTAGAATTGCTGGTTGTCCAACAGCAATTCTAATTTTGGAATTCTCCCCCTTGAAACACCCATTTTGAAGGGGTTGATGCCCGGTTGACCGGGCGCGTAAGTTCGCTTAGCGGAAGCCGGGAGAAATGGAGCCAAACAATCAGTCCAGTACAGATCTTCTGATAGTCCAGAATGGTGGAAGGGGCATAACCATCCGTGCGTAATCGGTCGAGAAAATTAGCAAGGAAACAGCGGTTGTCACCAAAGTCTCCCGGGGTGGCAATCCATCCTTCCTGCTCCAGATAGCGAACAAAGTACATGAGTTCGGGGCAAGTGCGACGCTTGGTCCAAACACGGAGCCGAGCCGACGACGCGACGAGTGCACAACCATCACAATCGTGCTGAAGGAAACGATGGATAATGGGACCATCAATGGTTTCAAGAGCAATATCATTGCACGCCAGCCAGGCGAGGAAATGATGAGCGGGATATCGATACTGACCGAGATTCTTCTCGGGCACGCGCTCGGACAGCCCGGAGACATCGATAAAGCCAGCAATGAGGGCATCATGGTGAATCTGTAAAGGGGTTGCCAGGGCCTGGCAATGGGGTTTTGAGGATATTTTTGGTTCTCCATTTGGTTAAAATGAAGAACCACTCTACCCGGAGAACAGTCGTCAAATAAAATGCCAAGTAAAAATGCCCGGAAAACCGCATGGTTAAGCCATTCCTGGCCGACAACTTGGCATTTCATACAAAATCCCAAGCTTGGGATTTTGTACGCCTACCGTCGGGACCCTGGGAGGTCTTTAACTTGCCCCGAGTCGTGGGGCTGCATGAGAAGAGAGGAAATTGAATCAAGTGATAAACGAGTTGAAGAAGTCGGATGACTCCATACGAGCGATGAAGCTGGTGAACAAAGGGGGGGTTCCCCCGGCGGAGTGGGTAGAGCAAAGGGGGTCAACCAAGAAGAAGCCAACTTTATGTGAACCCTACCACCCTGAACCCTCTTCTTTCAAGGGTTTCCGGCAAGATCGGGTTCCCATAAACATAAGGTTCACATATTTTCGAAGAGGGGTCATAATGATCTCCTGAAGTGTTTCGTTGACGAGGGCACACCCGGTTGGTGCACCCTTCGGGGATCAGGAGAACACAGGTTTGAGATCGAGAAAAGGGAGGAGAATAAAAAGGGCGCTCAGTTCCCGGGTGGCGATGGTCGTGGCCGCTTGTGCTGGGTTAACGTTCGGACAGAGAACGGGGGTGGGTTCGCACAGTCCCCGCCGCGTTTTGCAAAATTAAAGACCGCAAAGGCAACACAAGTGAGCGTTGTGGTACTATCCCGACAGGATATCCCTTCTATCTTTGTTATAAATACAACGGTTACTATAATATGGGAGATTGGACTGAAGCTGGCTGGACACTCTACGGTGTTCGGTCGGATGGATGCTTGTTGTATGCACCAATATCTGGAGAGTAATACCTATGACTCCAAACCTACAATGCCGCTCTAGAGACTTTCGATGTTCACCATAACCCTAGAGCCGCACTTGTTGCGTGATCGACGGAGTGCCCACGGTCTCTCGCAACGAGAACTCGCTGTACGAGCTAAGTTGAGCAGAACAACGGTACGAAAAGCAGAAAGCGGTCACATGGTGAGTATTGTTTCCGTAAAGCGCATCGCAGATGTACTCGGCATCAGCGTGAGTGATCTTAGCACGCCTGGGGCATTCGACTCACACGAAGAATTACTGGCTGATCTACGTGCTCATGTCCTCCAATTTAAACACGACGGCGACGATGGAAATATGGAATCACGGCTTGTAAATACAGTAGCTGCATTGGAAAGAGTATTGGATATAGGAATATTGGACTCTAATGATAAGGTGGGTCTGTGCAGACGGTCCGAATTGGCAGTGGTCTTAGCGTTACTTCTATCACGAGTTGCATATGCTTACGGGCAAAGTACCAAGGGTATGAGTGAAAATGGATATGACGTCCTTATAGTTGACGCGATAGCAGCGACGGCGAACGCATTGGTACAAGGAGTTTATGAAAACTACCACTTTAAGCTCTTGGCCAATGCGGTGCACCCAGACCAATTGCAAGATTGATTTGGGGAAAGCGTCAAGGCGACAAATGAGAATTCCGAAGGCATTCATTCAGTCTCCACATAGTGCCACTTGATCGGATCAACTTCGATGTCTGCAATCGTAACAATCAATGGAAAGTGGCTCCGTCGATTAAGGATCGAACGGGGTATTTCGCAGTGTCAGTTGGCACGTCAAGCGCAACTAAACAAAAATACGATCCGAAGGGCTGATTACGGAAAACCCATTACTTTTAAAACAGCTAAAAAGATCGCAGACACACTCGGCATAGACGTCGCAGAATTAGGCATTATGACAGGGGATGATACTAGATATGCAATCGACAATAGTATGACAGAGGTTTCTCCTTTTTTGCGATTATGTGGAGAAAAACTAAAACAGGCTAGAAAAAATAGGGGGATGTCAATAAAGGATATTGTAAAAAAATCCGGGTATACAGAAACAACGATTAAACAAGCCGAAACAGGGCAACGGATGTCATTATATGCTGTCAAGGATATTTCTGAGACTCTTGGGTACGATATGCTGAGTTTCGTATTAAATAAGGGGGAAGCTTTTGATGATATGTCGTTTCGTATTACGAAGGCGGAACACTCTGCATATAGAGCGATTTCCAAGGCCCTTTCTCCTCCAGACATGGAGATATCTAATACGGTAGCACTAGAAATGATTGTTGTTCTAACTCGGATGATTGCACAACTTGGTCATGACGCTGCTCAGGGATTAGGGAGTAGATCGGCAGGCCCTGTCCTTTTGGATGTATTCAATATGCTTGCAAAACAGATGATGCTTGATCATGTGGAGCGAACGGAAAAAGGGGATGACGTGTCATCTGATGTTATTTCTCATTGCGTTTGTCTTCTTATGTCCGTTATGAAAGACATTCAGTCATCTCCATCATGATTGAGAGGAGATGCCCCTTCCCCAAGATAGGCATCGTTGGCCAGTGGTCGGTCCACCGATAAGCTATGGTGAGCTACCGATAAGCTATGGTGAGCTGCGTATGGAGACTCGCGTTTTGGGAAATGAGCTATAATTATGAATTCATCAAACTGATATTTTATCCGAGGATTTACATGACAAATACTTTTCTACCGGCGGTTCGTCGTTTTCTTGCAACAGCCGCAATCGTGACTTTTCTGTTGGCTGAAACAGCCACCGCAGTGACCTTGCCCATTGGCTCGCAAAAACCATTCGGGCTTGTAAAATTTAAGCCCGTCATCGCCCCCAGCCCGTCGCCAACCTTCCCGGAAAAAAAGAAACCGGTTTCCTGGCGATGGCCGATGCCGATTCGTTTACCCATCGATGATCCTCGAAAACCTAGAAAATGGGCCGCATTCAACGGAGATTCTTTTCCTGGGTCAGTGATTCCAGATGATGCTGTATACAGCATCATACCTGATTACTGCGATTTTCCTAGCAGCGGTTGCATCAAGAAGATATTTTGATGTCCAATTATCATTACCGCATAATGATTCCATAACCGAGGGCCAGAACATGAATATGAAAACCCGGATGATGATACTGACAGATGGCGAAGGCATGGACGCAAGGACCAGATGCCTGGAAATGGAGAAAATCAGGAGAGAGGGGAAACAGGGGCAAACCCAGAAAAAGGGGCATATACGGAGGAAGGACCGTGGGCGGGTTAGTGGGACCGAAACCAAAAAGCGATAATTTCAGGCAGGGAAACAAAACACCCAAGGACAAGAACCAAACAGGCCGTAACGTACGGCCAGGCCTTTACCATGACGGCCACCAGTACCCGGATCATTAAAAAGTGCACACAACAGCCCGGCCCGGCGCCCCCGATGTGTGGGATTTTCCCGTCAGGGGTCCCCATGGAAAGCATTGACGAGGGGGTAGATTAATAAATGCAGGTTTAACAAAAAAAGATGTATACAAAATCAGGGTTTTGTTACGGTGGGAAACCGATGACTTGGAAGCAACGGCACCCGGGATGAGTCATGCTGGGGGTCCGGGCATGGCCGGGGCCATGGAAACCGGTGCACGCCAACCGGGCCCGGGCCGGATTCTGAAGCCATCCGGCAAAACGCGATACGGGAGCATTCTCCGGGCAGGGTTCTGCGCTTCAAGGGCACCCATTACTCCGGTACCCCGGGGGTAGGCCGCGTTGTTGTGCCATCCGGCAATCATCGTGTTTGCATCCAGGGGACTCCTGCTGCTGGGCGTTTTCCTGTTTCCGGTGATGGGGTCGGCACAGGCCGACCCGATTCGCAGCCATGCCATTGCCATGCACGGCGAGGCGAAATATGCCGCGGACTTTCCTTATTTTGACTACGTCAATCCAGACTCGCCAAAAGGGGGGAGTATCCGTCAGGGTGCCCGGGGGACCTTTGACAGTTTCAATCCCTGGATTGACAAGGGCACCCCGGTCTCCCCCGGGTCCATTGAGACCCTGACGGTGCAATCCCGGGACGAGGCCTTTACCCGGTATTGTCTGTTATGCGAAGAGATGGTGTATCCCGAGGACCGGTCCTGGATTGTCTTTTATCTGCGGGAACAGGCGAGGTGGCACGACGGACATCCCGTTACCCCGGAAGATGTGGTGTGGTCATTCAATACCTTGCTGGAAAAAGGCCAGACGTTCTATCATTTCTACTATGCGGATGTCGAAGAGGTGGAGGTGGTTGAAAACAACGGGGTCCGGTTTCGGTTCAAGAATACGGGAAATCGGGAACTTCCCCTGATTCTGGGGGACCTGCCGATCCTGCCCAGGCACTACTGGGAAAGGGAGGAAAACGAGTTCACCAAAACCACATTGACCCCGCCCCTGGGCAGTGGGCCCTATCAAGTCGAGGCGTTCGATGCCGGGCGGTTCTATACCCTGAAAAGGGTTGAAGACTATTGGGGAAGGGATTTGCCGGTGAATGTCGGGATCAACAATTTCGACACCATGCGGGTGGATTTCTTTCGTGACCGCATTCCCATCCGCCTGGCCCTGAAAGCGGGCAATATCGATTACTACTATGAAAATACCGCGAAAAGCTGGGCAACGGAATTTGAGATTCCCGCGGTGCAGACCGGCTGGCTGGTGAAGGAAACGGTGGAGCATTCCGCCCCCCAGGGGATGCAGGCCTACGTGATGAACCTTCGTCGCAACAAGTTTCAGGATCCGCAGGTTCGCCAGGCCATTGCCCTGGCATTTGACTTTGAATGGACCAACCAGAATATCTTCTACAATCAATACACGCGATCAAAAAGCTTTTTCAGCAACTCCGAACTGGCGTCTTCGGGGATTCCCGAAGACGACGAACTGGCCCTGCTGGAGGAATATCGCGAGCAGCTGCCGGAGGCGCTGTTTACCCGCCCGTTCATGGTTCCACAAACCGATGGCAGCGGATGGTCCAGGGAGAACCTGCGCAAGGCCCTGACCCTCATTGAGGAATCCGAATGGGGGATTCGGGACGGCAAACTCGAGAACCCCCAGGGCCAGAAGCTGACCATTGAGTTTTTGCTGTACAGCAGTTCCTTTGAACGACTGATTCTGCCCTATGTGGCCAACCTGAAACGCATCGGCATTGACATGAAGGTTCGGATCGTGGACACCGGACAGTATGTGAACCGGTTGCGGGCATTCGATTTCGATATGATTGTGGGAGGGTGGGGCCAAAGTGAAACCCCGGGAAACGAGCAGCGGGATTACTGGAGCTGTGCTGCCGCTGAACGCCCCAGCAGCCGCAATACGGCGGGGATCTGCCATCCAGTGGTGGACGCGCTGATTGAAAAGCTCATTGTCTCCCGGACCCGGGAAGAGCTGGTTACGGTGACCCGGGCGCTGGACCGTGTACTGCTGTGGCAGCATTTCATTGTGCCCAACTGGCATTTGCCAGCGAACCGGATTTTATGGTGGAACAAGTTTGATCGTCCCGACACCCCCCTGCGCAATGGCGTGGACATCTCCCGCTGGTGGGTCGATGGTGCCAGGGCGGAACAACTTGTCCGGGCCCGGGAGCAAGGAGAAATCAACCAGCGGGGCAGCGGCGACAGCGATGCGGAAAGAGCGGACCGCACCCGGCCACGTGGCTGGAAACTGGGGTTGCTCATCGGGGTTCTGGCCGTGGGGGGGTATACCATACACCGGGCAATGAAGAGGAAGGTGGCGTAATGGGTCCCTACATCGTCAAACGGCTGCTGCTGGTCATCCCGACCCTGTTTTTCATCATGCTCTTCAACTTCGTCATCATCCAGTTTGCCCCCGGGGGCCCGGTGGAACAGGCCATTGCAAATATCACGGGCACGGGGGTGGATGCGGCGGAACGGGTCACCCGGGACACGTCGGAAAACGTGGTGCAAAGCGGTGCGGGGACGGGTGACAGCCAGTACCGCGGAGCCCAGGGGCTGGACCCGGAATACATTGCCGAGCTCGAAAAACGGTTTGGTTTCGACAAGCCTGTTTACCAGAGATTTTTCGAGATGATGGGAAACTACCTTCGTTTCGATTTCGGTGACAGTTTTTTCCGGGACAGTTCGGTGGTGGACCTGGTGCTGGACAAGATGCCCGTGTCCATCTCCCTGGGATTGTGGTCGACATTGCTGGTCTATCTGATCAGCATTCCCCTGGGAATCCGCAAGGCCGTGCGCGATGGCAGCCGATTTGACATCACCACCAGTGTGCTGCTGACGGTGGGGGTAGCCATTCCCGGGTTTTTGTTTGCGGTCCTGCTGCTGGTCATTTTCGCGGGAGGCGTCTACCTGGACTGGTTTCCACTGCGGGGGCTGGTTTCTGACAACTGGGAAACCCTGTCCTGGCCGGCAAGAATCGCCGACTATTTCTGGCATCTTGCCCTGCCGCTGATCGCCCTGACGATCAGCGGGTTTGCGTCCCTGGCAATGCTGACAAAAAACTCGTTTCTTGACCAGGTCAGCCAGCAGTATGTGCTCACCGCACGGGCCAAGGGGCTGTCGGAACGCCGGGTTATGTACGGGCATGTTTTCCGAAATGCCATGCTCATCGTCATTGCCGGATTTCCGGCTGCGGTGGTGAATATCCTGTTCACCGGTGCGATGCTCATTGAAATCATCTTTTCCCTGGATGGGCTGGGTTTGCTGGGGTTCGAAGCGGCATTGCAGCGGGACTATCCGGTGATGTTCGGCACCTTGTGGTTTTTCACGCTGCTGGGCCTGATTCTCGGTATTGTTTCGGACCTGATGTATACCTGGATTGATCCGCGAATCGATTTCGATTCCAGGGGGTCATGATGGAAATCACCGCAACGTCGCACAACCCGGCTGCGCCGGCAGCCGGACGGTGGAGCCTGGGCCCCATTGGGCAAAGACGGTGGGACCTGTTCAAGGCCAACCGCCGCAGTTTCTGGGCACTGTGGATCTTTCTTTTTCTGTTCGTGGTTTCGCTGTTTGCCGAACTGATTGCGAATGACCGGCCATTTTTTGTCTGGTATGACGGCGAGGGGTACTGGCCCGCATTTGTGGACTACCACGAAACCGATTTTGATGGGGAATTCCCGACCCTGGCAGTTTACCGGGATCCCTGGTTGAAGCAGCACATTCAGGACCACGGTTTCGCCATCTGGCCCATCATTGAGTTTCACCATACCACGGTGGCCTGGGACCTGGAGCACCCGGCGCCTGCCCCCCCAGGGGGCGGGCACCTGCTGGGGACCGATGATCAGGCCCGGGATGTGGTGGCCCGGGTCATCTATGGTTTTCGGATTTCCGTGCTTTTCGGGTTTTTGCTGACCCTGATCAGTGCCGTGGTCGGGGTCGGGGCGGGGGCCATCCAGGGATACTTTGGCGGCTGGATCGACCTGCTGGTGCAACGGTTCATGGAAGTGTGGTCCAGCATGCCCACCCTGTATATCCTGATTATCCTGGCCAGCGTGGTGGAACCGAATTTCTGGTGGCTGCTGGGCATTCTCCTGTTGTTTTCCTGGATGGGATTTGTGGGGGTGGTCCGGGCGGAATTTTTGAAAACACGGCAATTTGAATATGTGCGGGCAGCCCGGGCCCTGGGAGTGGGAGACACCCGCATCATCCTGCGCCATATCCTGCCCAATGCGCTGGTTGCCACCCTGACCTTCATGCCGTTCATCCTCGCCGGATCGGTGACGGTGCTGACTTCCCTGGATTTTCTGGGCTTTGGCCTGCCACCCGGGTCCCCTTCCCTTGGAGAGCTGCTGGCCCAGGGCAAGGCGAATCTGCAGGCTCCGTGGCTGGGGGTGACCGGGTTTTTCATTGTCGGCACCATGTTGTCGCTGTTGATTTTTATCGGTGAAGGAGTGAGAGATGCCTTTGATCCGCGAAAACTGTTTCGTTGAGGGAGGGTGGCCATGGATCAACCGCTCTTGAGTGTTCAGGCCCTTGGGGTCAGTTTTCAGCGCCAGGAACAGGGCGGGGAGGTCCTGTCCGAAGTGGTTCGGGATGTGAATTTCGAGCTGCATGTCGGCGAGACCGTGGCCCTGGTAGGGGAATCGGGTTCCGGCAAGTCGCTGACGGCACTGTCGATTCTGCAATTGCTGCCCTATCCCCATGCCTTCCACCCCACCGGGTCGATCCGGTACCGGGGCACCGAACTGCTTGGAGCCAGCCAGGCAACGCTGCAAAGGATTCGCGGAAACGATATCTCCATGATTTTCCAGGAGCCCATGACCGCGCTGAATCCCCTGCACACCATCGAAAAACAAATCCGTGAATCCCTCTCTCTTCACCAGAACCTGGGCGGAGAGGATGCCAGGGCGAAAGTGATTGAATTGCTCGACCGTGTCGGGATTCAAGACCCGGAAACCCGCCTGGCTTCGTATTCCCACCAGTTGTCCGGTGGGCAGCGACAGCGAATCATGATTGCGATGGCGCTGGCCAACCGCCCCGATGTCCTGCTTGCGGACGAGCCGACCACGGCACTGGACGTGACGGTGCAGGCAAGAATCCTGGCGTTGCTGAAAGAGATCCAGCGGGCAGAGAACCTGGGCATCCTGTTAATCACCCACGACCTGAACATGGTGAGGAAAGTGGCGGACCGGGTGCTGGTCATGAATGAAGGAAGACTGGTGGAACGAGGCACGGCGGACCAGATTTTCACCTCCCCAAAGAAGGCCTATACCCGGAAACTGCTCTCAGCGGAACCGCCGATTCGTCGGGCGCCGTCAGGGGGGAAGGAGGACGTATTGTGCGTCGAGAATCTGAAGGTATGGTTTCCCGTCAGAAAAGGGCTGCTCAAACGAACGGTGGGTCACGTCAAAGCGGTCAACAGTGCCTCCTTGAGATTGAAGCCGGGACATACCCTGGGGGTGGTGGGGGAATCCGGGTCCGGGAAGACGACGTTGGCATTGGCCCTGCTGAAGCTGGTCCATTTCGAAGGAAAGGTCCTCCTGGACGGGAAAGCCGTGGGTGTTCCGGGTGGGTATTCCATGCCCGAAATGAGGCGCAGGATGCAAATCGTTTTCCAGGACCCGTATGGCTCCCTTTCTCCCCGGATGACCATCGGCGATATTGTCAGCGAAGGGCTGGATGCCCACGGCCTGGTCACGGACCCCGAAACCCGAGACCGGAAAGTGGTGAGCATGCTGGAAGAAGTGGAGATTGACCCTGCCCTCCGGTTCCGGTACCCCCATGAGTTTTCCGGTGGCCAGCGCCAGCGTATCGCCATTGCCCGGGCGCTGATACTGGAGCCGCGAATCCTGTTTCTCGATGAACCCACTTCCGCCCTGGACAGGACGGTCCAGGTCCAAGTGCTGGAACTGCTCAACCGGATCCAGCGCGAACATGGGCTGGCCTATGTGTTCATTTCCCATGACCTGAGCGTGGTTCGGGCCATTGCCGATGATCTCATGGTGCTGAAGTCCGGGGATGTGGTGGAGCAGGGCAATGCGAATTCCATTTTCAGCACTCCCCGGCATCCCTATACCCGGGAGCTGTTGTCCGCGGCATTCGATCTGGCGGTCTGAGCCCTGGCGGCGGGCCGGCGCAAACCGGCCTTACAGCAAACGGTTCAGGGAAAATGCAGACAGGTCGGTGTCCGGGGTGTTTCCCATCGCCAGGTCGGCAGTGACCTTTCCAGCCCCGGGACCGATGCCAAAGCCGTGTCCGCTGTATCCCGTGGAAATTACCAGGCCCGGAACCTGGTTCACCGTTGAAATCACCGGCAACTCATCCGGCGTGACATCAATCATGCCTGCCCAGCGCTGCGCAATCCCAATGCCCTGAAGTTCCGGAAAGGTCTCACCGAGCAGCCTGTACGCCCTGTCCAGTATGGCCAGGTCCGGGTCCGGATTCAACACCCGCTCCTTTTCAAACGGGGTCGGTTTGTCCAGGGGCCACGTTGAAGGCCACATCAGTTCCCGGAAAAACCGGTTGCCGGGCTTCAGGGTCACGATTTCCTTTGAATGGCGATAGGCGGGGAGATAAGCCCGGAAAAACCGGAACAGGTCCGGCGTGATTTCACAGCTGGAGCCCCCTCCATAGGCAACGGTATACCCGCCATCCCGCCGCCGCCGCATCCCCAGCCCGGTGCTCCAGATATTCTGCTCGCTGACCCGGACCCCGGTGGGGTCGGTGGCCATGACGGAACTGATCACCTTGAGGTGGGGAAAGACCAGCGCCAGGTGCCTGCAAAAGTACCCGGACCACGCGCCGCCGGCACACACCGCAACCGGGCATCGAATGCGGCCGTGTTCAGTGACCACGCCGGCCACCTTGCCCCCCGCAAGATCAATTCCCCGCACGGCGCACCGGGGCAGGAGAATTCCGCCGGCGGATTGGACCTTTTCTGCGATGGCCCGGGTCGCCAGGGCGGGTTCTGCACTGGCGTCGCTGGGAGTGAACAGGGCGCCCCGGGCCTGATTCTGCATCCCCGGAACCAGTGTTTTCAGCTCCGATACGCTGAGAAAGGTGGAATCAAGCCCAAAGGTCCTGGCATGCTCAAGCCATGCCAGGTTGGCGTGGTAGCGCTGTTCGGTTTCCGAAAGATACAGGGTGCCGCCGACACGAAAACCAATGTCGGTCTCCAGTTCCCCAACCAGGTCATGCCAGCACTCAAGGGCAAGGACCATGAGTGGAATTTCGGACGGATGGCGTCCCTGCTTGCGGATAAATCCCCAGTTGCGGCTCGACTGTTCACCGGCAATCACGCCTTTTTCGCACAACGCGACCCGAACCCCGGCCCTGGCCAG
Organism: Candidatus Poriferihabitaceae bacterium; assembly: GCA_965214055.1. GTDB lineage: Bacteria > Pseudomonadota > Gammaproteobacteria > Arenicellales > Poriferihabitantaceae > WTGA01. The sequence goes on along the minus strand of OZ243931.1, from coordinate 1,139,193 downwards.
GTAGTATGCCGTGCTGGCCCCGACAATCCCTCCGCCAATCACCACTACATCCACGGCATCGGGCAAGACCCGGGAGGGCGGCGGCGGCTCAGTCATGAAACCGCGATGCCGGGACAGGGGTTCGGACGGCAAAAACCCTGGACAAATCCATCAGGCCACCCCGGGCAGGCCGGGTTGAAGCCGGGCATCCAGCGGATGCGACCATGCCGGAAAAAGGGGGGTTCACAGGGATGCAGGCCGGGTCAAGACAGTTCAGGGGGGGCTGGTGAGCCGATCCATCTGTCTGGCGAGTTCGTAGTCCAGTTCCGTGACACCACCACTTTCATGGGTGGAAAGTTTGACGATGACAGTCCGGTATACATTGCACCAGTCGGGGTGATGGTTCATTTTTTCCGCAATGATGGCGGCCTGGACCATAAAGCCCATCGCTTCAATGAAATTTTCGAATACAAAGGTTTTGCAGATGGCATCCGACGTGGCTTCCCAGGGAGTCGTGGTTTCCCGGTTCAGGGCCTCCAGTTGAACGGCCCGTTCTCTTTTATCCAGCAGGGGTTTTTTCATTTGCTCTCTCCAGTTGTGGGTTTACCCGCTAAGTCAGGCCGGCATCCGCCCAGACCTCGCCGCTCAAAGCCGGGTTTTCGATCATCGCACAGACAATTTCCCCGATTTCATCCGGCCGTATTTTTCTGCCCAGCCCAATCCGGGGTCTGAAGTGCTTTTCGAAATAATCGGAATCAATGGAGTCCACCATGGGGGTGTCGACGAATCCCGGGTGTATGATTTTGGTCTGCACCCCGTGGTAAAGGCCTTCCCGGTTCAGGGTGGAGGCAATGCCAATCAATGCCGATTTGGCACCGGAATAGGCCACTTGACCGCGTTGGCCCCTGGACGATACCGAACCGACCAGAATGACCACCCCCTGGACGCCTTCGCTGCTCATCCATTTCCCCCGTCCCTGGTGAAACCGCTCCCTGGCGATTCCGCCAATGGTTTCCAGGGCCCAATAGGTCGGATGATGGCAATTGATCTCCATAAGGCGCCTGAATGTCGACTCCGGGTAGAGCACGACATCACCGCTGTCCCGGTCCACCTTCACGCCAAGGGAATCCGCAAGAATCCCTGCGGCGGGGATGCAGGCATGCACGCCTCCGAACCTGACCCGCATGTCGTCGAATACAGACCGACGGAACCCGGGGTCCGTCACATCGCCGCAAAAAGCCCGGGCTTTTTCGCTGTCGGCCAGGGCATTGATCTCCCTGGCGGTTTCGATGCAGGACGGGGAGCGGTCCACCAGGCCGATGCCCCCCACGCCGTGGGCAACCAGGCACTTTGCGATGGCCAGACCGATGCCTCCGGCAGCCCCGGTGACCAGCGCAATTTTGTTTTCAAGTTCCATGAACAGGCACATTGCGGAATTGCGATTCTGACCATGGATTAAATCACAAAACGGATACCGGGTGGTTGTCCGATTTTGATAACGGGGCATTTCATCGCCACCCCGGGCCGCACCAGGCGGTGTTGGTCCCGGGGGAGTCGGGCAGTGAAACCGCTGAAACCGGAAGCACCCCCATTCCCCCCTGTTCAGTCCGCATCCCCGGATGCCGCACCGGCCTTCCTGCCCGGATGTCCGGCCCTCAATCCGGAGATTTAAACTTGCCCCCCAAATTCAAGGTTCTGGTATAATCGGCGATTTTCAAAAGCCAGAGAATTGTCCGGGATTCAGGAAATCAGCTTCAGTTTGATTTCCGGATGCAAAGCAGACTTTTTTCCCATTTCAGAGGTTAAACATGACCGATCATCATGTGAATAACAAACGACGAAGGATGTTGACGATTGCGACCACAGGGGTCGGGTTGGCGGGGACCGTGGGGATGACGGTGCCGTTTGTCGGAAGCCTGATGCCGAGTGAACGGGCGAAAGCCGCAGGCGCCCCGGTAGAGGTGGATATCAGCAAGATCGAGTCCGGCCAGCAAATCACCGTTGAGTGGCGGGGAAAGCCGGTCTGGATCATCAAGCGGTCGAAAGAGATGCTGGATTTCCTGCCCGGCATGGAGGGTATCCTGGTGGACCCGGACTCCCAGGCAGACCAGCAACCGGAGTATGCCCAGAATGTCTATCGGTCCATCAAGGAGGACATTCTGGTGCTGGTGGGGATATGCACCCATCTTGGGTGTTCACCCAAGTACCAACCCCAGATCGGCGCCGTCTCCTTTGACGATGACTGGAAAGGCGGGTTTCTGTGTGCCTGTCACGGGTCCAAGTTCGATTTGGCCGGCAGGGTCTACAGCGGTGTGCCCGCGCCAACGAACCTGGTTGTTCCACCACATCAGTACCTGTCTGATACGGTGTTGTTAATCGGTGCGGATAAAGAGGTGGCCTGATGAGTTTCATGAATTGGCTGGACAATCGGTTTCCGGCAACCAAAGTTACCAAAGAGCACATCACCGAATACTACGCGCCAAAGAATTTCAACTTCTGGTACTTTTTCGGCAGCCTGGCAATGGTTGTCCTGGCCCTGCAGATCATTACCGGGGTGTTGCTGGCCATGAACTACAAGCCCGATGCGAAGCTCGCTTTTGACTCGGTGGAGTACATCATGCGGGATGTGTGGGGGGGGTGGTTCATTCGATATATGCATTCCACCGGCGCATCCATGTTTTTCGTCGTGATTTATCTGCATATGTTTCGGGGCCTGCTCTATGGATCCTACCGGAAACCCCGGGAGCTGCTGTGGATCTTTGGCGTCGTCATTTATCTTGCCATGATGGCCACCGCCTTTTTCGGCTATCTGTTGCCCTGGGGTCAGATGTCGTATTGGGGTGCCCAGGTCATTGTCAACCTGTTCGAGACCCTGCCCCTGATCGGAGGTGTGCTTTCCGAGTGGATTCGGGGGGACTATGTCATCTCGGACATTACTCTCAACCGGTTTTATGCCTTTCACTACCTGCTTCCATTCATCCTGGTGGGGTTGGTTTTTTTGCATGTGGTGGCCCTGCACAAGGTGGGTTCGAACAACCCGGATGGAGTGGAGATCAAAAAAGGCCCGAAAGGCAACCGGTGGAGTGAACAGGCCCCCAAAGACGGGATTCCATTCCACCCCTACTACACCGTAAAGGATCTTCTGGGGACGGTGGTGTTTCTGGCGGTTTTCTTTGGAATCGTCTTCTTTCTCCCGGAAATGGGGGGGTATTTTATCGAACAGCCCAATTTCGAACCCGCCAACCCGCTGAAAACCCCGGAGCATATCGCTCCGGTCTGGTATTTCACGCCCTACTATGCGATTTTGCGTGCCGTGCCGAGTTTTGCCGGCACCCAGGTCTGGGGGGTTCTGGTCATGTTTGCGGCCATTGCGGTACTGTTCTTCCTGCCCTGGCTGGACAGGAGCCCGGTCAAATCCATCCGTTACAAAGGGCCGATTACCAAACTGGCATTAATGGTGTTTGCGGTGGTGTTCATTGTTCTGGGATGGCTGGGTACCCAGGCGCCGACAACGGAGTTGACCATCATGGCCCAGTTTTTTACCCTGGTGTATCTGTTGTTTTTCTTTCTGTTTCCATGTTTCAGTTCGGGGGGGGAGGGATTGACGGTGTGCGGCAAGCTGCTGCTTCTGGTTTCGGTGCTCCTGCTGCTGGGCACCATCTTTTACTGGTGGTTTGGATGGAGCGGGGGCCCCCCGGCCAGTCTGAAGCTGATTTACACATTCCTGTCTGTGGGGGTGCTGCTGATTTTCGGAATTGTGCCGGCATACATCAAGGCTGACCCGGTCAAGCCTGTCCCAGAGAGGATCACATCATGAAACGGATATTGCTGGTTTTGGGGTTGGCCTTTTTCCCGGTGACCGGGTTTTCCGCCAGTGCAGGGGTTGCCCTCGACTATGTGGAGGTCTCCCTGAATGACAAGGTCTCCCTGCAAAATGGTGCCAAGCTGTTTGTGAATTACTGCATGTCGTGCCACAGCGCCAAGTACATGCGTTACAACCGCATGGCAGAAGACCTTGAAATACCGGAAGATCTGGTCATGGAGCAGATGATCGTTCCCGGTGGGAAGATCGGCGACACCATGAACATTACCATGTCCAAGGACGATGCCGAAGAATGGTTCGGGGTGGCCCCTCCGGATTTGAGCCTCATCGGAAAGTTGTTCAGCCCGAAATGGCTGTATACCTATCTTCGTTCATTCTACCTGGATGACAGTACGGCAAGCGGCTGGAACAATACGGTCTATCCGAATGTTGCCATGCCCCATGTCATGTATGAACTGCAGGGAATACAAGAGGCCCGGGTCACCACCCGTGTGGATGAACAGGGCCATGAGCAGCAGGTTACCGAGCTGGAACTGGTCAAGCCGGGGACCATGAGCACCGAAGAATTCGACCGCGCCATGCGGGACCTCACGAATTTCCTGTACTACATGGCCGAACCGGCCCGGATGGTCCGAATCAAGTATGGCATCTGGACGATGTCGTTTCTGTTCGTGCTGGGAATCCTGGCGTTTCTGTTGAAGAAGGAATACTGGCGGGATGTGCACTAGCCCTCCAGGCAGGATGATGCCCCATGTATTCTAACTTGTCGTTCACGAATCGCCGGCCATCCATGGTGCTGCTTTCGGGGACCCTGGATATTTTCAGTCACTGCTGCCGCATTGTTCTGCTCGAGAAGGACGTTGATTGCGAGATACAGTATGTCACGGCAAGCGATGACCCGTCGGTAATAGGCGAGCACAATCCATACGGGGAAACCCCGACGCTGGTTGATCGGGATGTGGCGCTTTACGACATGTGTGTCATCATTGAATATCTGGATGAACGGTTCCCCCACCCCCCCCTGATGCCGGTGGACCCCATTACCCGGGCGAAAACCCGCCTGACTGTTTCACGACTGTCCAGGGATTGGCTGAAACCCATCAGTGCCCTGGGAGAAACCGTCTCTCCCCAGCCATCCCCGGAATTGCAAAAGAGCCTGCATGATGGCCTGGTCTCGCTTTCCTCCATTTTTACGGATCAGCCTTTTTTCCTGGGGACGGACTTCTCCCTCGTGGATGCGTACTTTGCGGCATTGTTGTGGCGTCTGCCGGTTTTGGGGATTGAATTGCCCAAGCTGGCAGATCCCCTGACGCGGTATGGCACCTCCCTGTTTCAGCGCCCGACATTCCACGAAAGTTTGAGTGAACTTGAAGCAGAACTCCAATAGGGACGGGATGACGGGTGGCGTGGACCCGGTGAACTGGTGGATGCCCGCATGCAAGTGTTTCAGCAGCCGGGGTGAACGGGGCCTGTAGCGGTATGGCGAATTCCAGGCACAGCGGCGGCCCCGGCAGTCAAGACCCCCTTCCCTCATTCAGGCCGTACCTGTTGCGGGCAACCTACCAGTGGTCGGTGGATTGTGGGGACACCCCCCAGATCCTGGTGGACACCCGGGGGGATGAAGTGGTGGTACCGGCCCGGTATATCCGGGACAACCGCATTGTTTTGAATGTCCATCCCCGGTCGGTGAAGCACATGGAAATGGGGAATGAGTACGTGGTCTTTACGGCACGGTTTGGCGGCAAGCCATTTGATGTGACGGTGCCGGTCTCCTCGGTGATTGGTATTTTCAGCCGGGAAACCGGGAGGGGAATCGTTTTCCAGGAGGAAGAAATCGTTTTCTCGCACCCGGATGGTGGCCCCACCGACCCTCCTGTGGAAACCTCTCGTCCCAAAGGCGGTGGGCACCTGAAGCTGGTTGAATAATTGTTTCGCCGTTTTCATCAACCGCCTGGACAGAACTTGAAATTTTCCGCTTTGACCATATGGTAAGGGGTTTGGGACCACAGCGTAATCGGGACAGCTTTTATGAAACAGTTTAGAGGGACCACGATCCTGTCGGTACGAAAGGACGGCCAGGTGGTCATTGGTGGAGATGGCCAGGTGTCCATGGGCAGTACCATGATGAAAGGGAATGCCGGGAAAGTACGGCGTCTGTACCATGATGAGGTGCTGGTGGGGTTTGCCGGGGGGACGGCGGATGCCTTTACGCTGTTTGAGCGCTTCGAGGGCAAGCTGGAAAAATACCAGGGGAAACTGGTTCGTTCTGCGGTGGAGCTGGCCAAGGACTGGCGGACGGACCGCATGCTTCGTCGGCTGGAGGCCCTCCTGGCGGTGGCGGACCGGGAGTCCTCCCTGATTATTTCCGGAAACGGGGATGTGATTGAACCGGAGCACGGAATCATGGCCATCGGGTCCGGGGGCGATTATGCAAAATCCGCGGCGCTGGCCCTGGTTGAGAATACCGGGCTCGGTGCAAGGGAAATAGTCGAGAAAAGCCTGAATATTGCGGCGGATATCTGCATTTATACCAACCACAATCTGACCATCGAAGCCCTGGACATCAAGGCAGGAGCGGGCAATGACTGAAATGACCCCCAGAGAAATTGTCGAAGAACTCGACAAGCACATTATCGGACAAAAAGCAGCCAAGCGGGCGGTGGCCATTGCCCTGCGCAACCGGTGGCGGAGAATGCAGGTCAACGAGGAACTGCGGGCAGAGATTACCCCCAAGAACATTTTGATGATCGGTCCCACGGGGGTTGGCAAAACAGAAATTTCCAGGCGCCTGGCCCGTCTTGCCAATGCTCCTTTTATCAAGGTCGAGGCCACCAAGTTTACCGAAGTCGGGTATGTTGGACGGGAAGTGGACACCATCATCCGGGATTTGATGGACATGTCGGTGAAGATGACCAGGGAGCAGGCGGTGGCCCGGGTCAACACCCATGCCGAAGATGCGGCAGAAGAACGGATTCTTGACATCCTGCTGCCCCCGGCCCGGGGGGATGAAACCGGTCAGGATGGTGCGGGGCGCCAGCGGTTCAGAAAACTTCTCAGGGAAAAGAGGCTGGATGACAAGGAAATCGAGATTGAAGTCAGCTCCCCGTCCATCGGGGTTGAAATCATGGCGCCTCCGGGCATGGAAGAAATGACAAACCAGCTCCAGGGCATGTTCCAGAACATGGGGGGTCAGCGGACCCGCAGCAGAAAAGTCAAGGTGGGTGAAGCGCTCAAGTTACTGACGGAAGAAGAGGCTTCCAAGCTGATCAATGATGAAGAGATCAAGACCGAGGCCGTGGAGAAAGTGGAGCAGAACGGGATTGTCTTTTTGGATGAAATCGACAAAATTGTCGGCCGGTCCACCGCCGGGTACAGCGGCGCGGATGTTTCCCGGGAAGGGGTTCAACGTGACCTGTTGCCCCTTGTCGAAGGGGCAACGGTGTCTACCAAGTACGGGATGGTCAAAACCGACCATATCCTGTTTATCGCTTCCGGTGCATTCCAGATGGCCAAGCCGTCGGACCTGATACCGGAACTGCAGGGGCGATTGCCGATCCGGGTGGAGCTGAAAGCCCTGACCGCGGAAGATTTCATGAACATACTGACGGAACCGGATGCCTCGCTGACCGAACAGTATGAAGCCTTGATGGGGACCGAAGGCGTGCGCATCAAGTTCGACGGGGAAGGCATCCGGCGTATCGCCGAGGTGGCCTGGAGAGTCAACGAACAAACTGAAAATATCGGGGCGCGCAGACTGCACACGGTGATGGAAAGGCTCCTCGAAACCATTTCATTTGAAGCGGCGGACAAATCCGGTCAGACCATTGTGGTGGATGTTGAATATGTCGATCATTATCTCAAAGACCTGGCCGATGATCAGGACCTGTCCCGCTACATTCTTTAGTTCCGGCTTGACCGTGAACCATTCCGGCTCAGGAATTCTACCGCCGACTGCGGGAATATCCGTCTTTGCGACCGTGCAGGAAAGGGTCGGCTGAGCAGTGGGAATCGCTTACCGGGGCATTGCCCTGTTTCGAATGCTGTTGCTGGTGCTGCTGGTATTTCTGGGGCTCATCGCCGGGGTCTTTTCGGGGTTTCTCTCTACGTCAAAATACATGAAGGTAGCGGCCCTGTGGCACTATTGCGTGACGAAAACTGTCGGGGTGCGGTGCCGGTTCAGCGGTGCAGACTTTGAACAGGGGGCATTGATCGTCTGCAACCACATCTCCTGGCTCGATATTTCCGTCATTGGTTCCCGGTTCCCGGTGGTCTTTTTGGCGAACAGCGTTATTGTGAAGTGGCCCGTACTCGGCTGGGTCATCAAGAAAGCAGGGACCCTGTTTATCGAAAAAGGATCCGGGGCTGCAAAGGCCATCACCGACCTGGGTAACTCCCTGCAAAGCCACCAGTCTGTTCTCATCTTTCCGGAGGGAAGGACCACGGACGGGACGGGAGTGATCCGGTTTCAGCCCCGGCTTTTCCAGTCCGCCATTGATGCCGGTGCCCGAATCCAGGCCATTGGCATTCGGTACGTGGACGCCTCCGGTGTGCGGGAGCCAAGGCCCCGGTTTGACGGGGACATCACGTTGATCCAGAGTGTCTGGGCGGCCACCCGGGGGAAACCGTTTTATGTCGAGGTGCACCTGTTTGACCCCATTTTGGCCGATGCCCGGCGGGACGCCCTCAGCAAGGAGACACAACGCCTGGTCAAGGGGTGGGTGGAAAATCCCCCGGAGGCAGCCACCAGTCCGATACCGGGTTGAAGCCCCGGACCGGGATAAAATCCCCATTTTGGGAAACGTTTAAAAAAATTAGCACTCTACCCCATAGAGTGCTAAAATAAGGCCTGATTTCAAAACGAGAAACCGTTGATGGCCCAGAGTTTACCGATCCCGATGGATGTATCCGCCAGTGACAGCATGGTCAGCTATATGCGTGCCGTGAATGCGGCCCCCATACTGACTGCGGAGCGGGAGTATGAATTGGCACTGCGATACCGCAATGAGGGAGACCTGGATGCCGCCCGGGAGCTGGTCCTGTCCCACCTGCGTCATGTTGTGAAAGTGGCCAGGGGTTTTATGGGTTATGGGCTTCCGCTGACGGACCTGATCCAGGAAGGGAGTATCGGGTTGATGAAAGCGGTCAAGCGATTTGATCCCACCCGGGATGTCCGCCTGGTCTCTTTTGCCGTGCACTGGATCCGGGCCGAGATATACGATTATGTGCTGCGAAACTGGCGCATGCTGAAGGTTGCCACCACCAAATCACAAAGAAAGCTGTTTTTCAATTTGCGCAAGTCCCGGGCCAGGCTGGGCTGGATGAACGATGATGAGGTGAATCAGCTTGCCCGAAATCTGGATGTTGAAACGAAGACCGTACGGGAAATGGAATCCCGGTTGAGCAGCAGCGATGTGTCGTTTGATGTGTTGCTGGACCAGGACAATGACGACCATTGTATTGCGCCTTCCCAGTTTCTCGGGGACAGCCGATATGATCCGGCCATCGTCGCCAGCAACAACGAACTTGAAAAGGGCCGGTCCGAACAAATCACCCGGGCCCTGGATGAACTTGATGACCGAAGCCGGGACATTGTGACCCGGCGGTGGTTAAGCGATAGCAAGCCCACCCTGCACGACCTGGCGGAAGAATATGCGGTTTCGGCAGAACGGATTCGTCAAATCGAGAAACAGGCCATGGAAAAAATGAAAAAAGTGATTGCACTGCCGGACTGGACCTGATTGTACCGGGTGGCCAGCCTTCTCCCTGGGCCGGGTCGGCACCCGGTCACCCTGAAACGGGTTACCTAAAACAAGGATTCAGAAACGGATTCGGTGGAACCGGAACCGCTGCCGGGGTCCGTCCTTCCCACGGGGTTATTCGGTTCTGTTCCGACCAGGTAGTACTCCAGATAGCCTTCCGGGTCCTCGGGAAAGGTGACCCTGCCGGTTTCTTTATTGATGAAGCGGGTGGTGATGTTCTTCGGTATGATCGGTGCCTGCTCCGGAAAATCCTGCAGGATCTGCCCCATGTAGTCCACCCAGATGGGCAATGCGGCGGTGGCCCCCGATTCGCGTCTGCCCAGGTGGGCGGGTTCATCGAATCCAACGAACACCGTGGTGACAACGTCGGGGTTGAACCCGGAAAACCAGGCATCCCGAAAGTCATTGGTGGTTCCCGTCTTTCCGGCCAGGTCCGAGCGGCCCAGCTGCAATGCACGCCGGCCGGTCCCGCTTTGTATGACCTGCTGCAAAAGACTCGTCGTCAAAAATGCATTCTGTGGGGAGATTCCCTGGTTTTCCCCGCTTTGGGAGATGGCCCCTTCCCCGGCTTCCCCGGCAGTTTCTCCGGTCTCCCGGTCCGCCGGGTCCTCCCCGGTGGTTTCTTCCTGCCGTGCAGGAAAAAGGGCGTACTTTTCACTGTCGGGCCCCCCGCAGTCAACGCAGGCAAGGTGAGGCAGTGCCAGACGATTTCCTTTTCTGTCTTCGATTTTCTCGATCAGGTACGGGGAAATCCGGTTGCCGCCATTGGCAAACACGGAAAAATACGACGCAAGGTCCAACGGCGTAACCGCGGTGCTGCCGAGTGCCAGGGAGAGATTTCCGGGAAGGTCCTGTGGGCTGAACCCGAACCGGGCAAGATGCTCGATGGTGTTGTCAATACCGAGTGCCCGCAGCAGACGAACGGAAACGAGGTTGATGGAAAGGCTCAGCGCTTTGCGCAACCGGGTGGGGCCAAAAAACTTTTTGCTGTAGTTTTGCGGCCGCCAGATTCCTTCCAGGTCATCCTCAATGACAATGGGCGCGGCGCTGACCAGGCTGCTTGTTGTGAATCCATTGTCCAGGGCGGCGGAGTAAATGAACGGTTTGATATTGGACCCGGGCTGGCGCTTGGCCTGGGTCGCGCGGTTGAATTTGCTAAGAAAGTAATCGAACCCGCCTGTGAGAGCCCGTATGGCCCCGGTATGGGGGTCCAGGCTGACCAGCGCCCCGGATATTTCCGGCAACTGGGACAACATCCACCCGTCTTCATCCATTGGGCGGATATATACAATCTCACCGGGATGCAGTATGGCATCGGCGCTGTCCGGTTCCGGCCCCAGGGAGTTTGGATTGATGTGTTTCCGGGCCCATTTCAGACCCTCCCAGGGCAATGTCACGGTCTGTGCCTGTGAATGGATCACGGTGGCGGTTTTGTCATCGGTTTCCAGCACCAGGGCGGGAAGCACTTCCCGGCTTGACGGGTATCGCTGAAGAAGGCTTCGGATCTGTTCGTTGCGGTTTTCATCCGGGATGGTGGCCAGGTCGACCCTGTCTGCGGGCCCCCGGTATCCGTGTCTGCGGTCATAGTCGAGCAGACCCTTTCGCAGTGCCTGATTCGCCCTGGCCTGGTATTCACTGTTTACCGTGAGGGTGACATTCAATCCCCGTTGGTAGACGTCATCACCGAAACGCTCAAACACGAGCTGCCGGGCCATTTCTGAAACGTATGGGGCCTGAAGCTCCACATCCGCAACATGTCGCCGGGCGGTAATGGGGGCCTTGATGGCCGTTTGATAGCTCAGATCATCAATGCGACCAAGTTCATGAAGCCGTTTTAACACATACCCCCTTCTTTCCCGGGCCACCCCGGGATTCGATATCGGGTTGTTGGTGGAAGGGGCTTTGGGGAGCCCGGCCAGCATGGCAATTTCCGGCACGCTCAGATTCAGCAGGTCATCCCCATAATAAACCTGGGCGGCGGCCGCAAATCCATAGGAACGATGGCCCAGGAATATCTTGTTCAGGTACAGCGCCAGGATCTCATCTTTGGTGAGAACCCTTTCCATGTTGAACGCAAGCAGAATTTCCTTGAGTTTGCGGGTGTAGGTTTTTTCCGGATTAAGGAAAAAATTCCGCGCAACCTGCATGGTGATAGTGCTGGCTCCCTGACTTCTTGACCCGCTTAAAAAATTGCTGATTGCCGCCCGGGCCAGGCCGGGAAAATCCACCCCCGTATGATGATAAAAGCGGTCGTCCTCGGTGACCAGAATCGCATCAATGAGCAGGGGAGGCACATCGTCCAGTTTGAGGGGAATCCGTCTTTCGTCTCCGTATTCAGCGATCAGTTTGTTGTCTGAGCTGTAAATCCGAAGCGGGATATTCAAGGGGATCTTCCGGATTTCGTCCACAGTGGGCAATTCCGCAAGCAGGGCGGACGCATAGAACCCAAGACCCATTCCCAGGGTAACCACCACAATAAAACCGATATAAACCAGCCTGGTAAAGAGCCTGCCAATCAATTTCATAATCTGTCGTCTTGCGTGGGGCGGATTATCGGGACATCCGGTGTTTCATTGGTGCCTTCAACAGCAATGAGGAGTAGTATTCGCCACGTGTTACAGGGTGATTATAGCGGTTATCATCCAACATGGAGTGATCGCTCACAGCAAAAGCGAAGGGATACGGTTAATGGAAGGTGACCGACCTTAAAGTGTATAACCAGCAGCACCTGGAGGGTGATTGAGCCCCGGGAAGCGGCCAATCAAGGCCGCTCGAAACAGGATTTTGATGCTATTTGTCGAGGGATGAGCGGGTCAGACTGTTCAGTTGGAGCAATCGATCTCTCAATTCAACATCAGGAACATCTCTTGTTCCTTCGAGTTTAATGCCTTCCTGGAATGCGGATTCCCGCATTTTTTAAGCAACACTTCATCGGGTTGAAATTCCCTGGCTTTTTCAAACGACAACTCTTGAATTTGAAGCGAGTCCATATCCGCAGTCTCACCAACGATTTCCTTTGCAGTTTTTTCAGCCCAGGACCTGGCACGTATGTTACTTGAAACACGCTCTCCCATTTCGGTGAGCCGAACTGGACCTGCACTTGTGGTTGGAGAAGGCGGGAGTCTGCCAAGAATATCTTTTATATCCTGCCGGATTCCTTCTATATCCTGTCGGACTTTTCCTATGAATCCGTTGAGCCGTTTTCGGTCATTATTCACCTCCTCATACCAACTTCCAAATTTAAACACAAATGCTATAGCAGCCAATCCTGGAGTTATTGATATGCTGATTGCCCATTGTGCGGAGTTCATGGGAGCCCCTCCAGTTTTTTCATATCGTTCTCCTGTCAGGCATGGTTTATACGGGGTATCACAATTCGGGGATAGCATGCATTGTCAACATTTCACCGGGAATCCTGACCCCGGTGCCCTTTGGGTCGTGCAGGGGTGCAGCCGGAAGACAAGGAATGCGGCCCTTGCCCGGGAAGGAAAAGGGCCGAAACAACCGGTGGGCCCGGCCGGTTGTTTCGGCCGGAATGATTGATCAAACTCCCCGGTTCCAGTAGTCTTTGGGTTGACAATCACCACATCATTCATGCGCAGCGTTGCAGGGCAATATCTATTTGGTTGGGCCAATGGGAGCCGGAAAGACCACGGTGGGTCGTATTCTGGCCAGGCTGCTGCATTGTGATTTCGTTGATACGGACCGGTTGCTGGAAGAGCGCACCGGGGTGACGGTGAGTCATATTTTCGAAATTGAGGGAGAGGATGGATTTCGTGACCGTGAAGGCAGGATATTGAAGGAGGTGAGCCGGTATCACGAAACCGTGGTCGCCACGGGAGGCGGCATTGTCCTGAGGAAAGGGAACCGGCAAATCATGTGCCAGCAGGGGCAGGTGGTTTATTTGCAGGCACGCATTGACATCCTGTTGCGCCGGCTGAGCAATTCCAAGACACGGCCTTTGCTGCAGTCCGGCGACCCCGAAGCGATCCTGGAGCAGCTTCTCCAGGAACGTGACCCACTGTACAGGCAGGTCGCGGATGTGATCGTGCAGGTGGGCTTGGCCCCGGCGCAACGGACGGCAGCCCGGGTCCTGGACGAATTATCATGAGAGCGAAATGAAAACGGTGAATGTGGGCCTTGGCCCCCGGAGTTATGAAATCATCATTGGAGCGGGATTGCTGGATCACCGCGAAGCATTTCAACCCTGGATTGGCGGCTCCGAGGTGTTTATTGTCACGAACGAAATTGTGGCGCCCTTGTACCTGGAAAAAACCAGGAAAGCCCTCCGCGGCCATACCATTCATGAAATGGTGTTGCCCGATGGAGAGCAGACCAAGAACCTTGAAACCGCTACCCGGATATTTGACATAATGCTCGGGGTCCCCCTGAGCCGGTCCGCCACCGTGATAGCACTGGGAGGGGGGGTCATCGGAGATATGGCAGGATTTGTTGCGGCCTGTTATCAGCGTGGTGTTCCATTCATTCAGGTCCCCACCACCCTGTTGTCCCAGGTCGATTCATCCGTGGGCGGCAAAACGGCGGTGAACCACCCCCTTGGAAAAAACATGATCGGTGCGTTTTACCAGCCAAAGAGAGTGATCGCCGATCTTGCCACCCTGTCCACGCTTGCGCCCCGGGAGTTTTCATCCGGCCTTGCCGAAGTGATCAAGTATGGAATGATCAACGACCCGGATTTCTTCATCTGGCTGGAAGACAACATGGAGCGGGTCATGGAGAAAGAGGAGGCGGCCCTGGAGTACTGCATCGGAAAATCGTGTGAAAACAAGGCAGCCATTGTAGAACAGGATGAACGGGAAGGTGGCATTCGCGCATTGCTGAATCTTGGCCACACATTTGGTCATGCAATCGAAACCACAACGGGGTACGGGACATGGCTGCACGGGGAGGCGGTGGCCCTGGGCATGGTCATGGCAACCCACATGTCGGTGAGGATGGGATTGCTGGCAGCGGAAAACATGCATCGTGTCGTATCCCTCCTTGAGCGGGGGGGACTGCCCGTTGAGGCGAAGACCCCTTTATGCACGGATGCGCTGAAAGCGGCCATGAAATTGGACAAAAAAGTGGAAAACGGGGCCATTCGACTGGTCCTGCTCAATGGCATCGGCCAGGCGTTTGTTGCAAGCGAGTACCCGGAATCCGCTCTCAATGATACGTTGCAAAAATATGCCAGGGGCCAGGTGTAGCCCCGAACCGCACTGGAGCCGGTTTGCAGGCAAGGCTAAGTGATTGTAAATTTTAAGTGTTGCAGGGGTCTCTTTCAAATGTGTATTGTCGTTTACTCCGGGTTGATATATTCTAGGGCACTGTTGCGGGCTGGAGGGAGATGCATCCCGGATGCAATACTGTTCAGTCCGCAAGGTTGACAATGCTCGCTGCACCGGCCCTGGTTAGCGGGCTTTTCTTTCTGCAAATTTAGTCCAGCGATCAGGAGCGCGATTTGAACCGAACCAGCCCCACCCCCTCCGGTTTGTATGACCCTGGAAACGAGCACGATGCCTGCGGTGTGGGGTTCATTGCCAATATTGATGGCGCAAGGAGCCATGCCATTATTGTCAATGGGCTGCAGATCCTGAAAAATCTTACCCACCGCGGAGCGGTTGGCGCGGACCCCGGGGCAGGAGACGGGGCCGGAATACTGCTGCAGATACCCGACCGGTTTTTTCGGAAGGCCCTGCCCGTGGACCTCCCGGCTCCGGGTGAGTATGCCGTTGGCATGATCTTTCTGCCCACATCCCCGGGGCAGCAGGCGCAGGCGAAAGCGATGGTGGAGCACCATATTCTGGCTGAGGGGCAGACCCTGTTGTGCTGGCGAAAAGTTCCCGTGGACCATTCCAACCTGGGGGTCAGTATCAAGCCCACCGTCCCGGATATCTGGCAGGTGGCGGTCCGACGGGGTGCAGGGGTTCAGGACAGCGATGAATTCGAACGAAAACTGTTCGTCATTCGCAAGCAGATTGAACGGACCGTAGAACAGTCGGACATGGAGGACAAATCCTGTTTTTATTTCAGCAGTTTTTCTTCGAGACTGATCAATTACAAGGGGATGCTGCTCGCCAACCAGGTGGGAGAGTTCTACCTCGATTTGCTCGACAATGACATGGAGTCCGGCCTTGCCCTGGTTCATCAACGGTTTTCAACAAACACGTTTCCCACCTGGCAGCTCGCCCATCCCTTTCGAATGATTGCCCACAATGGCGAAATCAATACATTGCGCGGCAATGTGAACTGGATGTCGGCCAGAAGAAGCACCCTTTATTCCGATGTGCTGGGGGATGATATCGACAAGATCTGGCCGGTCATCGCTGAAGGGCAGTCCGATTCTGCGGCATTCGACAATGCCCTGGAGTTGCTGGTAGCCGGGGGATATTCCCTGGCCCATGCGATGATGATGCTGATTCCCGAAGCCTGGTCAGGCAATCATTTGATGGATTCAAAGCGCCGGGCATTCTATGAGTACCACGCCGCGCTGATGGAGCCATGGGACGGACCGGCGGCGGTTGCCTTCACCGACGGCCGGCAAATCGGTGCAACCCTGGACCGCAATGGACTGAGGCCGGCGCGTTACCTGATCACCCATGACAATACGGTGGTGATGGCTTCGGAGATGGGGGTATTGGATATCCCTGAAAGCAATATCCGCAAAAAGTGGCGGCTGCAGCCCGGGAAAATGTTTTTGATTGATCTGGAACAGGGAAGAATCATCAACGATGAGGAGATCAAGGATCAGCTTGCTTCCCGAAACAATTATCAGGCATGGCTGGACAACACCCAGATTGAACTGGGGTCCCTGCGGATTGCTGTGGGGGCCATGTCCCCGGATTCGGAGACGCTGTTGAAAACACAACAGGCATTTGGATATACCCAGGAAGACCTGAAGATGCTGATGACTCCGATGATACAGAAGGGGGAAGAGGCGCTTGGGTCCATGGGCAACGATGCGCCCCCTGCGGTGCTTTCCGACAAGCCGAAGAATCTTTCACTTTATTTCAAGCAGAACTTTGCACAGGTGACCAATCCCCCCATCGACCCGATCCGGGAAGAACTGGTCATGTCGCTGTTGTCCCTGATCGGACCCCGGCCCAACCTGTTTGGCCAGGCCGATGGAGGAAAGGAGATGCGGCTCACGGTTCCCCAGCCATTGCTCACCAACAATCAGCTTGAGCGTATTCGACAGATCGAAGACCATACCAACGGGGCCTTTCGCACCAAAACCCTGAACATGTGCTTTTCCAAGGTTGCCGGCCAGCGCGGACTGGGGGCGGCCATCCGGTTGTTGTGCAAAAAAGCGGAACAGGCGGTCCTTCAGAAGGGGTTTAACATCTTGATCCTGTCCGATCGCCGGATGGACACGGACAACATTGCGATCCCCGCATTGCTGGCGACCTCGGCGGTGCATCATCATTTGATCCGAAAGGGCCTGCGTACGGAATCGGGCCTGGTTGTGGAGACCGGGGCATGCCTGGAGGTGCACCACTTTGCCACGCTGGCGGGATACGGGGCGGAAGCCATCAATCCCTATGTGGCTTTTGATACCATCAATGAGATGCGGCGGTACCTGGAAGATCGCCCGGATTTTGAAGAAGTCCAGCAGCGCTACACCCGGGCCATCAACAAGGGGCTGAAAAAGGTCATGTCGAAAATGGGAATATCGACGTACCAGTCGTATTGCGGTGCCCAGATATTCGATGCAGTGGGGTTGTCCCGGGCCTTTGTGGAGGCGTATTTCAAGGGGACGAGCTCTACCATTGAGGGCATTGGGCTGGATGAAATTGCACGGGATATTTTCACCTGGCATCATCAGGCCTACGGCAACCACCCGCTTTACCGGAAACAGCTGGATTCAGGGGGGGACTATGCCTATCGGACCCGGGGGGAACGGCATGTCTGGAACCCGGAGACCGTGTCCCGGCTGCAGCATGCCACACGGTCCAACAACCCCCGGACATTTGAAGAATTTTCGGCACTGGTCAACCAGCAGGACAAGGCACTGTACAACCTGAGAGGCCTGTTTGACTTCCAGTGGTCAGACGCTCCCATTCCCATTGAAGAGGTTGAGCCCGCTGCTGAAATTGTCAGGCGGTTCTCCACCGGGGCAATGTCGTTCGGCTCCATCTCCCATGAAGCACATTCCATGCTTGCGGTGGCGATGAACCAGATCGGAGGACGGTCGAATACCGGTGAAGGCGGAGAAGAAGCATCCCGATACCGACCCCTGGCCGATGGCTCAAAAAACCCGAAGCGGTCTGCCATCAAGCAGATTGCATCCGGCCGGTTTGGCGTCACCGCGGACTACCTGGTGAGTGCGGACGATATCCAGATCAAAATGGCCCAGGGAGCCAAGCCCGGAGAAGGGGGACAGCTGCCCGGCCACAAGGTCAGTGAACAAATTGCCAGTGTCCGGCATTCCACCCCCGGTGTCGGGTTGATTTCCCCGCCCCCCCACCATGATATTTATTCCATCGAAGATCTGGCGCAGTTGATCTTTGATCTCAAGAATGTCAATCCCCAGGCCAGGATTTCTGTGAAACTGGTCTCAGAGGTGGGAGTGGGTACGGTTGCAACCGGGGTGTCCAAGGCCCACGCGGATCATGTGACGATCTCCGGTTATGAAGGCGGGACCGGGGCCAGTCCGCTGACATCCATCAAACATGCCGGGTCGCCCTGGGAAATCGGATTGGCTGAAACCCACCAGACCCTGGTCATGAACCGGTTGCGGGGCCGGATCGCGGTCCAGGTAGACGGTGGGCTGCGTACCGGACGGGACATCGCCATCGCGGCACTGCTGGGTGCCGATGAGTTTGGATTTGCCACCGCACCACTCATCGTTCAGGGTTGCATCATGATGAGGAAATGCCATCTCAACACCTGCCCGGTTGGGATTGCCACCCAGAACCCGGAATTGAGGAAAAAGTTCACCGGCCAGGCGGAGCATGTGGTCAATTATTTTTTCTTTGTCGCCGAAGAGTTGAGAAGGATTATGGCCCGTCTTGGATTTTCCACGGTGAACCAGATGATCGGGCAAATGGATCGACTGGAGATGAACCGGGCGATTGATCACTGGAAAACCCGGGGCCTGGATTATTCAAGAATTCTGTGCAAACCCGAGGTGGACGGGAAAGTGGCCATTTTCAATTGTGAAGACCAGGATCATGGTATTGAGGATGTTCTGGACCAGGAGATGATCCAGGCCGCACGACTGGCTCTTGAACACAAACAGAGGGTTCGGATCATGACGGCCCTCAATAATACCAACCGGGCGTTCGGGACCATGCTGTCCGGCGCCGTGGTAAAGGAATACGGTCATCAGGGCCTTCCGGATGACACCATCCACATCCGGGCGAAGGGGACGGCGGGCCAGTCCCTGGGCGCGTGGCTGGCACGGGGTATCACGGTGGAGCTGGAGGGGGAAGGCAATGATTATGTCGGGAAAGGGCTTTCCGGAGGGAGGCTGGTCATTTATCCGCCGGCCAACAGCGGGACCCTGGACCAAAGAGAGAACATCATCGTCGGCAACACCGTGCTGTACGGAGCGATCAGCGGCGAGGTCTTTTTCAACGGGGTTGCCGGGGAACGGTTTTGCGTCCGAAATTCCGGCGCGGTTGCCGTCGTAGAGGGTGTCGGGGACCATGGATGCGAGTATATGACGGGGGGGGTCGTGGTTTGCCTGGGGTCCACCGGCCGGAATTTTGCTGCCGGCATGTCCGGCGGTGTGGCCTATGTGCTGGATGAAGACGGCCAGTTCAAGGAGAAGTGCAACCAGGAAATGGTCTACCTGGAAACGGTAAACGAAGACAGGGGGAGTGAAGACATTGAAAACATGCTGGAGGCGGATGAAGCGAGACTCAAACGGTATATTCGCCGGCATTTTGAGTTGACCGGCAGCCGGATTGCGGAAACCGTTCTTCAACGCTGGAGTGAATACCGGTCGCGGTTTGTACGGGTGATGCCTTTTGAATATCAAAGTGCCTTGGAAAGCCTCCGGAATGCCGGCATCCAGACGGAAGAATACAGGCAGGTGCAACATGGGTAAGCCCACCGGATTTATGGAATTTGAGCGTCGGGAAAGACCGTATTTGCCCGTGGATGACCGGACCAGGCATTTCAGGGAATTCGTGCTGGACCTGGGTGAAGAGGAACTCCGGAATCAGGGAGCAAGATGCATGGACTGCGGGATTCCCTATTGCCAGACCGGGTGCCCGGTGAACAATATCATTCCCGACTGGAATGACCTGGTTTACCGGGGAGACTGGAAGCAGGCCAGCGAAGTGTTGCACTCCACCAACAATTTTCCCGATATCACGGGACGAATCTGCCCCGCCCCCTGTGAAGAGGCCTGTACCCTGAATATCAATGATCAGCCGGTGACCATCAAGACCATTGAACAAAGCATTGCAGACCGTGCATGGGAAGAAGGCTGGATTCAACCGCAAATCCCCATCCACCGCACCGGGAAATATGTGGCGGTTGTCGGTGCAGGGCCCGCTGGACTGGCCTGTGCGCAACAGCTGGCCCGGGCGGGTCATTCCGTGCACCTTTATGAAAAGCAGGAACGAAGCGGCGGGCTGATGCGTTTCGGGATTCCTGATTTCAAGCTGGACAAGAAGGTGATCGACCGGCGCATGGCACAGATGAAAGCGGAAGGAGTCAAATTCCACACCGGCACCCATATCGGCGTGGATATTCCGGTTTCGGATTTGTTCGAGAGTTTCGATGCCATCGTGCTGGCAGGGGGGTCGGAACAGCCCCGGGACCTGGAGGTGGAAGGGAGAAACCTGGAGGGCGTCCATTTTGCCATGGATTTCCTGAAGCCCAATAACCGGCGGGTTCAGGGCAACGTGGTACCCGATGAAGAGTTTGTTTCTGCGAAAGGCAAACAGGTGGTGGTCATCGGCGGTGGGGACACGGGTTCCGACTGTATCGGGACATCGATACGCCAGGGGGCGGCCACCGTGACGCAAATTGAAATCCTGTCCCAGCCCCCGGAAAAGGAAAACAAGGCACTGACCTGGCCGAACTGGCCCCACAAAATGCGCACATCTTCTTCACAGGAAGAAGGGTGCGTTCGAATCTGGGATATCAAGACCCGGGCATTTGTGGGGGATGACCAGGGCAGGCTCACCGCATTGAGCGGGGTCAAGGTCGCCTGGGACAACGTGGGTGGTCAGTGGCAGATGCGTGAAATTGCGGGGACTGAATTTGAACTGCAGGCAGACCTGGCGCTGCTGGCCATGGGATTTACCCATCCGGTGCACCAGGGCCTGCTGGAGAACATGGGTGTGTTGCGCGACCCCCGGGGCAATGTGGCCGCCCCGGTGAGTGGCCTGAACGCCTACCAGACCAATATTGAGAAGGTCTTTTCTGCGGGGGATATGCGGCGGGGTCAATCCCTGGTGGTCTGGGCGATCCGGGAGGGCCGGCAATGTGCCCGGGCAGTGGATCGGTTTCTGCAGGGGCACAGCGAGCTCCCGGAGTAGACCTTCTTCGCAGTGCACAGTGCCGGTTTTGGCTGCGGGTGGGTGATGTCCGGGTGAAACCCAACCCCGGGCCCTTGTCCCGTTGCACAGGTTCCGGATGAATGGCTGCTGTTCTTTCCAGCCCTGGCTTTGGTGTGATGACAAACAAAAATGAATGATCGTTTCCTGAGAGCTTTACGCCGACAACCCGTGGACTGCACGCCGATCTGGATCATGCGCCAGGCGGGGCGCTATTTGCCGGAATACCGCCAGCTTCGGGCCCAGGCCGGGGATTTTCTGGTGCTTTGCAAATCCCCCGAGATGGCCTGTGAAGTGACCTTGCAGCCGTTGCGCCGTTTTGATGTGGATGCCGCCATCCTGTTCTCCGATATTTTGACGATCCCCGATGCCATGGGTTTGGGATTGAGTATCCAGGAGGGCATTGGCCCGCGCTTTGAATACCCGATCAGAAACCAAAAAGACATCGAAAATCTTCCGGGGGTGGATGTTGAGGATCAACTCGGATACGTCATGGAGGCGGTTCGACTCATTCGATCCGAACTTGGCGGCAAAGTCCCGCTGGTGGGATTCTCCGGCAGTCCCTGGACGCTGGCCACCTATATGGTGGAAGGGGGTGGAAGCAAGGAATTCGGACTGGTGAAGGGGCTGATGCATGACCAGCCCGGATTGATGCATGAACTCCTGGACAGGGTCTGTCATACCGTGATTGACTACCTGTCTGCCCAGGCGAAAGCCGGTGCCCAGGCCCTGATGATATTTGATACCTGGGGCGGGGTACTGAGCACCCCGGATTATCTTGAGTTTTCCCTTCGATACATGCATCGCATTGTCTCGGCACTAAAGGTAATGGGGCACATGCGGGACATCCCCGTTATTTTATTTACCAAGGGCGGCAGCAACTGGCTGGAACAAATTTCCGAAACAGGCTGTGATGCCATTGGTGTCGACTGGACCATTTCGTTGTCCGCGGCGAGAAAAAGGGTGGGCCACAAAGTGGCCCTGCAGGGGAATATGGACCCGACGGTACTGTATGCCTCCAATGAGAAAGTGGTGCGGGAAGTGAAACGAATTCTGGATGATTTCGGGCAGGCTGAAGGCCATGTCTTCAATCTCGGACATGGTATTCATCCAGGTATCCAGCCCGATCGGGTCAAGACCCTGGTGGATGCCGTCCACCACCATAGCCAAAGAAGGTGAGGGGGATGCCGGGACGGCGCCACGCGCCGGAGGCCGGAGAAATCCCGGCCCCGAATTTTTCCCGGGATGTTCTTCCAAAGAAGGGGTGAATACCCCGTAGACGGGTGATTATTCTGTTGCCTTCTTCTGGCTTTCTTCAAAGGCCCGGAGTTGTCCGTCCGTTGCTTTTTCCTGATGGCTGGCCTTGTATTGTGCATAGGGCATGCCATAGACGATTTCCCTGGCCTGGTCGTAATCCAGTTCAACTCCATTGTCCCGGGCAGCCCCCATATACCATTTGGAAAAACAGTTGCGGCAAAAATACGCCAGGTTCATGAGGTCGATATTCTGCACTTCAGGGTATTTTCGAAAGTGGCCAATCATTTTGCGAAATACAGCCGCTTCAATGGCTGTGCGCTGTTCATCGTTTATTTCAGGTAAGTCGGACATAATAAATATTGAGTTATCGGTGAAACGGGTGCTTGATAAGACTGCTGCCCATCAAGCGAGAGGCGTCTTTGCCTTGCAGAGGTCGGCAAGTACGACAACAACGATTATAAAGCAGAAGGTCGCCTGGCTCATGGGTGCGATCCCATGATCACGGAAAGGAAGCTCTGCCAGTGCAGCCATCAAGATGAGGTTGTAATATTTCTCTCATGAAAAAAAGCAAACAGAATAAAAAGACAGCCTATTTGACAAGGCAGGCATCTTCTGGAACCAGAAAGACGGAAGGACCCGCATAACCACTCAGGACCCCTCTCCGTTTATTTCTACAGTCAGCCCCGATCCAAAAAGCAAACGCGGGAACCCGAACCTGTTCTATACAGAACTTCATTTCGGAAGAACACCCACCGTTCCCGTCCTTGCTGAATTAGATCCGGTATAGACAGGAGACCATGCCCACAAGCACCATCAGCAACAGATCATGCTCAACAGCGCGCGCGCCCGGCTCATCCCAACATAGTGAAGCGAACGCAGGGTCTCGCTATGCCCAGGTCTTGGCATATCGACAAGAACAACCACCTCGCTCTCAAGCCCTTTGAAATCCCCAATCTGAGCAAAACCGATGGAATGGCGATTCATGTTACGGGGCGAGGCATCGTCCAGAACGGAGATGGAATTTCGCAAATTCTGGGAAAGAGAGGATGTCCAGGACTGTGCAAATGGCAAGGGCGAAAGTACGACGATCTCTCCCGGGCTGAATCCCTCGACATCCACCAGGGCGTGTAGCTCTTTCTCCAGAGCCTGGATAGCGCTATCTGCGTCCGCGACACAAACTTCACGTATCGCAGGACCATCACCAACTCCTGAATTACCCACATCAGCGTCCAGATCACCTTGTATCCGTTGCAGAATCGGCAGTGAGTTCCGGCAATTCGTCTTTAGCGGGATTCGTGCCGGGCCAATACTTTCCAGATAATCATAGGCATCGGGCACATAGGACCCGCACAGGCCGGATTGATTGTTGGCGTCGTGAAAAAAACACCAACGGCCTTCGCTTATGCCACCATGCAGACAGCTATCCAGCTGGGCAAGCGCATCCATGTTTAATATGTCCTGACCTTCATCGACGATTAATGCCTCGAATCTTTCAATACTGGCACGCTTAGCGGCAACATGAAGTGAGTCCGCCAGGCTGACGATCAGCCCGGGCACGGCGTTCCGTTCCAGAAAGCGCTTTAGCCAAGGCGAATGACAGGTCAGCGCGGTTTTCATTCCAGATGCGCCCCAGCGTTTCGCCAGTTCCAGCGCCAGCATTGTTTTCCCTGTTCCAGCACCTCCGGAACATATTACCCGCGGGTTGGCTTCGACGACATCGATCAACCTCAGCTGATCCTCTGTCAGGTGAGCAATGCGCCTTTCGACCTCATGGGCAGAAACATGCAATGGCACAACAGCTTCGAAATCGGGTCGCAAGTGTTGCTGCAATTCATTTAACTGCGAAGGGGTTGCTACAGGCTTACGAGTATCCTTCGCACGCCAGTACCTGATAAATCGTTCCAACCACTTTTCGAACTGCCTGAAGTCACGACCGTCCGCGAGAACGGCGCGATCCCACTCCGCGCTATCGGGAAGGCGCTCGATATCCGGCATGACCACACCGTAACCGACCACAAAAACACTGGAAAGAGAAGCGGGAAGCTTCCCCCGCAAACCATGCAGCGCCCCCTCCGATTGTTTGAACGGTGACTCCCGCAATCGCCCGATTTCACCATACCGGTTCGTAGTTTCCCAGATGCCATCATGGCAGGATACTCCGCCGCCTTTGACTTCCAGCACGAAAAGGCCACCCGGCCCGCATACAACAAAGTCGATTTCTCCAAACCGCTTATATTCATGCCGCGGGAGGTTAAGAGAGTGCATGGCAAACCAACCATTCTGGTCCGGCCTGGGAAATGCAGAGCGCAGCTGGTCAAACATGCGCATTTCCGCATTACTACTGGTGCCCAGGGGTTGGTTAGGAATCATTCGCATGATCAACCGTCTCCGTTTGCCTTTTCTTCGATTTTCTGCAAACTTCCAAGATTCTTGCGTGTTTCGGATTCGGTCTGGGGCGCGATCGGTGGCCATTGCCCCAAACGGTGCAAAAATTTGGTCTCATCCACTTCTTCCGTAACAGTCTTTACCCTGCCTGATAACACCACCTGCAAGCCTTTACGTTCAAAGCTCTCAGGTAAATCACTCTCCGCTAGAGTGATGCGTGTCCGAAAACAATCATTCCAATTGCATTTACTTGCGAGTTCTACGGCTACGTTCCGCTTCATGCTGCTCCACTCACCGCTTGGTGAAGCAAATAGTTCTCGCAAGGGTTTCGGACGCAGTGGCGGGCTGATGGCAAGGTTTTCACCTTGTTTACGGTGCTCAGCACCTGCCATCCGAAAAGACACGTAGGCAGACAGATCCTGATTGCGCAGATCCTTGGGTAACCGCAGCCAGCTATCGCGCACGCCAAACAGGATTCCAGCAAGAATATACTCGGCATCGTTTAATAATGGATGTGAAAATTCCAGCAGGTCCGTGCAATGCTCACGCAAGCAGAACAGTAGTAAAGGTCTCGATAAAGACCCCTTGTGCCGCTCAAGCAGTTCGGTAATTGTTCCTCCACCGAGGCCGAGGGACCTGCGCATGTCCGAGATCAATCGTTCCAGGCGTGGACGGAATTCCATTTCCTGCAGCAGATCAAGCTGATTCTCCAGATACGCAAGCGCCACATCGATGGGCGTTTGCGGACGTTCCCGCGCCTGCGCAGTAACCAACGATTGGATAACGCCCCAAAAGAGCCGGGCACGGGTATCTGCTTGCTCGGATATCTCACCCCCGTCCATCCAGTTAGGAAGCTCGGCCAGTATGGGATCGATTTGGACCAGGTCATTATCTTTGTCGCGCGCGGCTCCAGTTACCAATCTAAAGGCCGCAAGCCCCAGATCGCTGCGATTGCCAGTGTGGTACAACATCGCAAGCATGCCGCCAAGTGCCTGTCCAAAAGCGGGATAAGGATCACCGTCATCCTCAATCAACAGCTCTTGTGGCTGCTCTGCTGGCCACGCTACCTCCGTGTCGGAGGAAAACAGCGCTTCCGCAATCTCAACCCGATAAGGGAACAGATCGACGTTCGAGACATCGTTGGCAGCACTTTCGAATGCTTGTCGGTCCTCGGATGAGCAAAAGTTGACGCTCAATAGCAATGTTGGTGGTAATGGTGCACGGACGAGGATAGCAATGTCGTCTTTGCGCTTTCTCGCGGCTACTGATGCGACGTCTCGCATACCTCCATCCCGCGACAGCATCCGAACAGGGCCGGACAGAGCACTCAAATCGAAAGATGCGATGCAGGGCAACAAATGCTTGCGCTCACTGGTCGCGTGATTTAAAACGTCGGCCGAAATCTTGCGTTTGTCACGGAACAAGGGAATCCAGCCCGGATAGACACTCAACGGATCGGAATAGTGCTTGCCTCGAAAACCCGCAGGGCCCATCACCATACCGGCAGCCAGCATGTAAAGCATGTTTTGATGGTTGGTTACCAGGTGCCATATGCGCGCCGGTTTTCGTCGACTTCGTGGCTTCTTTGGAGTACCTGTTTTCGTGGTCATTGCCTACTTCCTGACAAGAATAGTTGGATCGGTGGGCACCAACCCATCCACGACGGGACAAGTATAGCCAGTACGGAGCAGTATGATCTGTTCTCGGGCACGCGCCACCATTACATAAAACCTTGCCTTGAGAGTATAAGGATCGTGTTTGGGTTGGTGCTGGTCGATATCAGCCAAGATGACGGTATCAAACTCCAGGCCTTTGCAGGACTGGGCGTTTATGATCATTATCCCGCCCTGATCGAAGTTCGGTAATTCCCGCTGGCCAGAAACAAAGGTCTGGACCGGCGGTTTGTCATTGTCTAGCTTTGGATTGGCACGACTAAGCGCCTCATTGAATTTCGTCCGTACTTTGTTGTCTGGAGTAATGATTCCAATTAACTTGCGTGGATTACGGTCGCTCAACTGGAGGACATTGTCTGCAATCGCAGCCAGTGTTGCTGTGTTTGCCGTGCCATAAGTCCATAACTCCGGCGTCGCAGCAGCCGGTATAAGATCGGGCAGGTCCGGGCCTGGGCTGGCCGGGTCCGCTGGGTAAAAGTGCCGGGCGAGCAGCGCGATAGGACGCGTGTTCCGGTAGTTGGTTTTCAGTTCCAGCGTGTCACCGGATTCAATTGCCAGCGTGTTTTCGATGTCTTGACGTGAGCTACACCTGTCGGGGTGAATCTGCTGGTTCTGGTCGGCTGCCACGTAGAAGTTCTCGAAGCCCAGATGAGTCAGCGTTCGATAAAAGGCTGGCGGCATATCCTGTCCCTCATCGATCACCAGAAATTTATCGCTTTGATTTTCGATGATATCCAGAGATTGAACCTGTTGATCGACGGCATCCCAATCTATTGGGTGATATCCTCCTGGACAATCTGGTTCAAGCGTAGGAACAGAGCTGAAGAAATGCCTGTAGATTTTGCGAAACCAGGAATCCCAGGTCTTGGCGGAGAATGTCTGTTCACTACCGAACAAATGACGGTTTGAATGATCCAGCAAGTGATTGTAAACGAGCGTTCGGTAGGTCTTGTCGTTTTGTGCGAGGCGCCTCGCCCGTAGCAATACCACTACCGACTTGCCTGTGCCAGGGCCACCGACGATCAGGTGTTGCCCCTCCACTGGCAGCGACAGCGCCTCATCCTGATCCTTGTTCAGGTCATGAATACCGGGGAGACGGAATCGGCGGGCGCGGTCAACTGGCATATTCAGGTCATCTCAAAGAAAGAAGACAGTCCGTTGGCGGCATCGTCCTTGACGAAGCCTCGATCCAGCAAAGTATTGTGATATTCGCAGGCAGGTTCGGGTACCAGCGCACAGGCATGGCAGGCGGCGCGATTCAGCAAACCCGGTCCTTGACCTTCATGCTCGCTGCATACTGGGTCAAGCGAACACCAGCGTGAATGCTCCAGCGCTCGAATCAGAATACCCAGAAAGCGCCGGGGCTCGCTCAATTCAGCCAGGCCGCCTAGCGAACCGGCAATGTCGGGAACAGCGACATGGATAAGGATACCGGCCATGGGCTCCGGTGCATTGGCACAGTAGATTCGCTCGATTAACGATGCTGCCGGGTAGCCGCCCTCGGACTCG
The DNA here is from genome assembly GCA_965214055.1 of Candidatus Poriferihabitaceae bacterium. Taxonomy (GTDB): domain Bacteria; phylum Pseudomonadota; class Gammaproteobacteria; order Arenicellales; family Poriferihabitantaceae; genus WTGA01. The sequence goes on along the minus strand of OZ243931.1, from coordinate 1,111,292 downwards.
ATTTGCCGCATCAGCAGGTGTGACAGGGTATGTAATAGCATGAAGCGTGTGGTCAATGGATTAGGGTTATCACGACCGGATTGGGTGAATCGGGGAAGTAGTCGATTCAGTCGCGAAACAACCGTCGGTGTTTGCTCCCACACCTTGAGCCTGTCCTCATCAAGCACGAGGAAAATGCCCTCTCCGTACAACTCTATGGCCGGCAACCAATCCGATTCCCCTACGATGTCCGGTGGTACTATTTCCTTTCCTCCCAGGCGGGTAAAGCCCTTGAATACCTTCACCGCCTTGAGGCGGTCCACGCGGACAAGGTGACGAACGCCGTGAACAATTTTCCGTTCCTCAGAATTTACACCGACCGCGCTTCCCAGTTCACGCCACTCATCACTTCTGTTGCGAGTCACCAGGTCCTCGTCCTCGCGCTGATCGGGCAGCACCTCCAGGAATGCCTTAAACTCGCTTTCCCGCAATTGCCCGGGTGTAAGGTTCTCGCCATACAAGGGATAGCCACGGGCAAGATCAGCCAATGCGGTTTGGATATCGTTGGTGGTACAGCGATATTCCGTCGCCAGCGTTCGTATGATGCCTTTCCTCGCCAATGGCATTCGTGCACCGTCTATGCGACTACGGTCACCGGAATTGCGGTACAAGCGATCCACGACGGTTCCCTTGCGTACACGGGATTCTGGTGGAATCACCAGAACGGATTCAGCGACGGGCACGTAAACCCGCGTATCATTGATCACCAGAACCTGCGCCTGGTCTTTGTCACCTTCCTCCCCGACCTCCATTAACGGAACCAGATCGTCTTTGGTCCATGGCTGCATAGGACGGCCCCGGCCTAAGCCCACTGGTTCATCACCACGGAACGGGGCTTCAACGCCACAGGCGCTGCACCTTAATATGCGCTCTTCGTAGCCACGCTCAATTAACCGTAATTGATCGTGTACTTTGCAGTTGCGTTGCGAGGGATTACGGGCCCCCCGATGTGCGAGAAAATACCACGGCACATCGGCAAGGTACCCCTCTAGATGTGCGAGCACCCAGGTCACCTGCTCCAGCTTCGGGTGATGTTTGCAATCTTGATGATTGCAATGGGGTGCGTGATCGGGCTGATCTTTCCGCCACGGCCAACGATACATGGAGCCGCAGGATGGGCAGCGCATCCAGGATGGAAATCGCGTCGTCGGTACACTGGTGCCATCTACCTGTCCATTCACCAGCTCTTTCGCCACAGGCGGCTCGCGCAGTCGCTCTTCGATACCCAGCGCGGCACGGACGCGCTCCACATACGGAATCAGCTTGCCCGCGGAGATGCCCTGGCGGTCTGTCCATTGTCGGGTGTCCTGAACAACCACAAGCCCATTCGCGCCTCGCACGATGGCCCCGACACCGCTATAGCCGAGCAAGTGTGACAGGCGTATCGGAATCAGTTCATTGGCCATAGTTCATAGCGCCTTGAGCAGGGCAGTGTTTTCGACATTGCGCAGGGATTGCAAGGTCGGCCACAGTCCACGGATCCGATCATCATGGTTGTACAACAGGCGATCGCGCCCATTGTCCTTTTCGGGAACTTGATACTCCAATTGTCTTCGAGCTGACCGGCAGCGTTCGACCTCGGTCTGCCAATCAGCAATTAGAGCGTCGATATGCCCGCTCACCCCATCAACCTGAACGGGCGATGACAGTACGCAACGTCGTTTGAGTTGTTCAACAGCTTTGGAAACTTGCGAATCGTTCGGATCAAAATTGGCAGCTGCATCGTTCTTCAACAATCCAAACCCACCGTGTCGCATTACGATGACCAGCGCTGCCGGCAGGGCACGCAGACGGGCTTGGTAGGTATAAGGTGTGACGCTGGTAGGCTCGACGAAACGGTAGAAAGCTTCATGGTAAGGGCGGAAACTCTCGTAGTGTGACAGGCTGCGTGCCTGTTCACGGTAATAGTTCGCGAACACCACACCGGGCGCCTCGCTCCGGCCCACGCGGCTGCTGGCCTGAATATATTCCGCCGTAGTCAACGGCTGGCCGTTGATAATCATCAGAGCCAACCGAGCCACATCAAGCCCGACCGAGATCATATTGGTGGCCAGCACGGCATCCAGGCAGCCTGCCTCGTCGCGCGTTTTGCTCAACCGGGCGAAAATGTCTGCATTCTGCGCCGCAGTCTGTAAGCTGGTAAGTTGTGCAATGCTCGGCGTCGAGCGTTCTCTTTTCTTCGCTTTTTCGTTTTCCTGGGCCGGTGCGTCCGATGTGCCAGACAACAACTGCATGAAATCGCGCACATCGCTCGCAAAAGCCGTGTGGCTGTTCCTTACCCCGTTAAGGCTGCCGTGATACACCACCTGGGTCCACCAGGCATCCAGCAGTTCCAACTCGTGCTGATCACCCTCGAACAGCACGTGCGGGGCCAACAGCAATGCCGCCGCCAACGGCGCCAGACATTGCTGACGGTTCAGCATCGGCGCCAGATAGCCCACGTAGATTCGGCCTGGTCGCTGCTCCAGTGGGACGGTACGGGCGAAATAGGCATCGTCGCAGTCCAGTCCCGGCGGTGGAAACACGGCGACTTCGCGTCCATACAGTCGTTTCACCTGTTGGTCCGCCATGCGAATGGTGGCTGTCGATGCAATGTACTTTGGATACACGCCACGCAATTGAAGCACGGTGTCGATGGCGGCTTCGTACAGACCAGCCACCGAGCCCAACGCGCTAGCAATCAGGTGTAACTCATCCTGGATGATGAGTTCCGGCGGTCGATGTCGTGTGCCTCCCAAGAACGCATTGGCACGTTCCACCCAGGCCAGTCTCGCGAATTTATCCACCGTGGCGACCAACATGGTCGGTGGTTCGGCATACAAAGCTTCATCAACGATATTACAAGGCAGTACGCCATCCGGGGACACACCAAAGCCGCAGTCCGGGTTCCGGCAAAGGAAATGGAAATGCTTCGTGGTGCTGTCGTAGTTACGGTCAGCCTTAAAGTCCTGTCCGCACCAGGGGCAGTGGCCGAGCACCAGTTCGGGCTTTTCGCTGGCAGCAATCGCCTTCTTTACAAGTTCTGCCGCTTTCTGGAAGGTGTTGGGGCTGGTGGCCTCTCCCACCCACATGCCTATGGTAATCGGCGCGGCACCGAGATCATCACGTTCACGCCGTATCAGCTCCAACGCGCAGATTAGCCGGGTGGCACGTATGAACTGGTCACGGGTCAACAGGCGCAGGGTATAGCGCATCAGGATAGCTGTTCCGCTCCCGGTATCAGAATGACGGAGTCGTCTCAGTGCTATCTGGAATGCTATCAGACCGAGATAAGCTTCGGTCTTACCGCCACCCGTCGGAAACCAGATCAGGTCAACCGTATCGCGATGTTCGTTGTTCTCATCCGCCGTGGATTCAAGCGTGGTCAACAAGAAGGCCAACTGGAAAGGACGCCAACGATAGGCATCGTCGGCGCGAGGCTTACCCTGAAGATGATCATGTTGGCGCATCTGATCCAACATGGCGCGATTGGCTAAGGCAAAGGCCAGCCTTACCTGCGCATTGTCGCCCAGCAGGCGCAGACCCACACGCATGCGCGAGACGGCTGTGTTCATGCGCTCGACCATGCGGACTGCAGTTGCGCGGTCGTCGGCCGGAAGACCTGGGATATTACCCTGTTGGCTGGCAACCCAGCTCGCGTATCCGCTTATGAAATCGGCCAACTCGGGCAGGAGGATTGTGTGAGCGTTGTCGATGTCAGCCAGTCTCGCCAGCGACAGTACAGGCTCGCCCCCCGATCCAGTATCTGCCGTCATCTGCGGTACTTCCACCGCCGGCATCGTTTCGGAGCGCAGTTCAGCGACCTTTCCGTCCTTTACCTCCCAGTTGGCGGCGCAGCCATGTCCGATGGCGTAGATGTACCGGTGGGCGTACTGGAGTTCAATTTCCTGTTCTTCCTGGTCTAGCAGGCTTCGGTCAACGCGGGGATAGACGCCGACATCGCCGGCGTCGATAACGCAGCGGAGGCTGGCCTCGAACAGGGTCTTTCCCGCGCGGTCATAGACGTAGTCACTGCCTGTCGCGCTATCTGCAAGCTCCTGCGCATTGCAAAGAGAAACTGTGACAATCCAACCATCTACGAAATGACGCCATTGAACGTCAACGCGTGCCTTGTCTGCCAGTTTGGAAAAACTCTGGCGTTGGTCTTTCCCAGGACAACTGATGTCCTCGAACCCCTCCTCGTCTCCTTGCCCGGAAATCAGTTCCTTGCGTTTCCAGTCGTTTTTGCATTGTCCTCCCTCGCTTCGTTCTTTCCGTTCATACTTGGCGGCACGGCACAACACCTGGAACCGAATATCCTCACCCTTAATAAAAAACGAGAAGCCCAGTGACGACGGTGGAATGTAACGTCGCACAATGGCAGGTTCGGCCAAGCTTTCACCAGCAACCTCAGTAGCACCATCAGCTTCATCGACATCTTCACTGGCAGGGTCGACGCCTTCGCCCCATTTGGATGTAGGGTAGAGCGCACCGCATGGGAAACGTTCCGTAGGGAGCACACCACGGAGGTCCGGGCCATCAGCCGCCGACTCAGGCGGACCGATTAGCTGCTTGCGCACCCAGTCGATCAGCCTCTTTCGTGGTTCAGTGAACATTATCATTACACTTCTATTCCGCCCTGGAATGAGTTCTTTTCGACAACGCCGGTCATGGTGCCCTTGTGCGTCGCCATCTCCGAGAACAGCTCCCTTCGATTATGCCGATATCGGCATAATCGAAGGGACATGCCCTTCTTGTAGCATACTCAAAATGGGAAAGTCGCACAAAATGTCACTACAGGGCAGAAAATGCGCGCCGAAAAACAAACCCAGGAAAAATCGAACAAAATTAGCGTGGGATCATCCTGGGTTGCACAAACTCTTCAGGTGTCAAATCGGCTGCCGCTGTGGTAATATCTTTCAGCATACGGCCGGGAGGGTCGGAGGTGGTGTGCGTGGTGGATGGACAAATCCAAAACCAATGGGAATCTGTCCCGGTGTTGGTGGCATCCAGGAAAGCGCGAATTCACAGATTGACACGTTGGGGAGCGGACCGAACTACCGTCAATCATGGCCAAGATCCAACCCGGTCCCGAAGGAAATCTGGGCACTTTACCTCAGGTTGGGAGTAATAATAATAATGCGACAGGCCACTGTATGAATAGTTGTTGTGGAAATTCCGCAAAGCAAAGCAAAGCACGATCAAAGTCAGATGATCGTTGGTTTTCGTTCCTTTCTCCGTCTGATTCCCTTCCCGTGGTACTCCCCGATTTCTCCTTCTTGAGCCGACAATGCAACCCCCGGACATAAAAATTTCCGTGACAGCGAAAAGAGCGAAAAGATGAGCATTTCAGAAATTGTGAACAACAATGATACCGTTGCCGGCCGTGTGTTTGACGGTTTCATCTTCTTTTTGATCATACTTTCCCTGTTCACCTTTTCTCTGGAGACATTGCCGGGTTTGACGGATGAGCAGCGCGAATACCTGCATTATTCCGAAATCGTCATTTCCATTCTGTTCACCATTGAATATGTTCTGCGCATTTTCACCGCGGAAAAGAAAACCTCCTATATTTTCAGTTTTTACGGGTTTATCGACCTGATGGCCATTCTTCCGTTCTACCTGGTTTTTCTCGGCGTTGACCTGTACGTTATTCGTGCACTTCGTGTCTTGAGAATTGTCAAACTGACGAGATACAGTGTCGCGATGATCCGTCTTGGCAAGGCTTTTGCCATCGCAAAGGGGGAAGTGGTGGTCTTTTTGCTGGCAACCCTTGTATTGCTGTATCTGGCCGCCGTTGGCGTATATATTTTTGAAAGCCGGGCACAACCGGAGAATTTTGTGTCGGTATTCGATGGGATGTGGTGGGCCGTTGCGTCGCTGACCACCGTGGGGTACGGTGACATTTATCCCGTGACAATGGGTGGAAAGCTGTTCACGTTCATTGTGCTGATTTTCGGGTTGGGCATCGTGGCTGCACCGGCAGGGATCATTTCTTCAGCGCTTACCCAGGTTCGAAGCCAGGAAAAAGAAGAAGAGAAGGAGCGCAAGGACAGGGAATCCAGGGAATCGGAGTCCGGATGACCAAGACCGAAGTGACCAATCACTTTGGCGTCACCCGAATGAACCTGAATCGAGTACTGAACGCTTGAGTGCCGGGGCCCCTTACTTCCAGCCGACCGCAAAAAAAGAATCGATTTTCCGTTTCGGATCGTGTCCTCCTAACAAAAAAGCCAAAAATTATGGGCAGCTGTAGGAAAATGGAGTAGCATTAGCCGTTACTATCCGCTAACGCCCGTAGGCGGGCATCTATACGCAGACCTCCCCGGGTGTAAACCTTGGGAGGTCTTTTTACTTGAAGACAGCGATAATGATAGAGGCGGCCATCTTCGAGTATTGGTCAAACAGGCTGGTCAGCAGTACAGCCCCGACTATATTGAGGCTGTTGCCAAAGCATGCGTCGAAAGGACGAGCTTCTCCTTCGTGTCCTTTACTACGATTGTGCGCCCTGGTGATCGATCTGGGCCGATTGGTCGGGTTCCTTCCGAGCAAGCGCCAGCCGCTGCCGGGGACCGAAAAGATTTGGCAGGCCTGGCGCATCTATCAGGAAAGCGTACAGACCATTGCCGCCTGGGATGCCGCCCACTCCACCGACGGATCGGGATGATGGGGGGACCTCACCGTGTGCGACGCAGGATTTCGAACGGGACCCGTCTCCCCGCTATAGCTTGAGCCATCTTCGCTGGCTCGGGCTCCCTCCCCAACCCTGACCACCCCGTCCAGGAAAGACGGAAAATAAATTTACCGTGTTAACTCGGGGGCTGAAAGGGCCCGGACCCTCTACTGTGCAGCCGGGGGAGACAGGGGATGGGTCATGAATGCAAACTCATCCACCCGCTGGCCCCGGATCAGGTGGTCCTGGATGATTCTTTCGAGGACCTCGGGGGTACAGGAACGGTACCAGACCCCTTCAGGATAGACCACGGCAATGGGACCCTGTGTACAGACCCGCAGGCAATTGGCCTTGGTGCGGAAAACCACTCCCTTTTCAACCAGTCCAAGTTCATTGAGCCGGGATTTCAGATAATTCCACGATTCCAGACTTTTGTCCTGCAGGGAACATTTTGGTTTGGTCTGGTCACAGCACAGGAAGATATGCCGTTGTATCTGACCGATCTTCAGCTCGTCCACCACATTCGCAAGGAATTTGTTACGGTTGGCGGCCCGGCGTGCTTCATAAGTCATCGGTTGTCCCCTCAAGGGTATTGTAGTGAGGTTGAATTCAAATACCACTGTCCGCCAACACGTCAGCGCGTATGATAGACGGAACAAAAAATCTGTACAGTGCGGTATCGTGCCTATTATCACGTATTGTCGAAGTATTGGCGATGGTCACAACGGAATGCGCGTCCGGTTTCAATTGAACATTCACAATACCTGTTTTAGTATTCAGCCTACAGAAGCGGGGAGCCCGCCTGCAAGGGCCCATCCCGGGACATGTCCGGTTATGCCCCGGGGCGGACCATGGACACCGGGATGGATGCGGGGGGATCAGTGCTCCCGGTTTCTGCCATCGTTGCCCAGGCGTGAAGTCTGACAGGCGGTTGTCTGAAACGTCAGGGGCTGTTCCGGAATCCGACAAACCACCAGGTGGAGCATTGCGAATGAAGGAGACACAAACATTCATCATCATTGGTGCCGGCCAGGCTGGCGGCTGGATCGCCAGAACCGTCCGCATGGAAGGGTTCGAGGGGCGAATTGTATTAATCGGTGAAGAAAGGCATCTCCCCTATGAGCGCCCGCCGCTGTCCAAGGGGGCCCTGCTCGGCGCAGCCACCATGGAAAGCACCCGGCTATGGCCCCCGGAGTCTTATGATACGCTGGAAATCGAAGCGCTGTCTGGCCGGTGCGTGACGGCCATTCACAGGGCGGCCAGGCAAATCACGCTGGATAACGGTGAATTGCTGGGGTATCACCGGTTGGCCATTGCCACCGGTGCACGGCCCCGGTTGCTGCCCGTGGAGGGGGCTGGCCTGGCAGGTATCCACTACTTGCGCACCATTGACGATGCGCTGGCCATTCGAAATGAGATCCGGGAGGGGTCAACGGTACTGGTTATTGGTGGTGGGTGGATCGGCTTGGAAGTGGCGGCCACCCTTGTCCAGCTCAACTGTCGGCCCGTAGTGGCTGAGATGGCTGACCGTCTTTGTGCACGGGCCGTGCCACCTGATATCAGCCAGTGGATGCTGGGATTCCATCAAGAGCATGGGGTGCAGGTGAAGCTACAGACCGGGGTGGAAAGATTTGAGGGGTCCGGCAGGCTTGAGCGCGCGGTACTGTCAAATGGTGAAATCATCCACTGTACCACTGCCGTTGCCGGCATTGGTGTGTTGGCCAATACCGAGTTGGCGGAATCCGCGGGAATCCGGGTGAATAACGGGATCCTCGTCGATGACCATTGCCGCACCTCAGACCCCGATATATTTTCTGCCGGGGATGTGGCCAATCATCCCAGTCCCTGGATGGGTCGCCGGATTCGCCTGGAATCATGGGAAAATGCCCAGAACCAGGGAATTGCCGCAGGAAAATCCATGCTGGGAAAAGGGGTCGCCCATGACTCAATTCCCTGGTTTTGGTCAGACCAGCATGATGCGAACATCCAGATGATTGGCATGCCGGAAAATTGGGATGAAACCGCGACCCGGCAAAAAGCCGGTGAAACCGCCTTTCTCAGGATGTATCTCCAGGAAGGTCGAATCATTGGTGCAGTTTCCGTCAACAATACACGGGAACTCCGGGTGGCAAAACGTCTCATGCAGGCCGGGAAAGCATGGTCTGTAGACGACCTGACCAATCCGGACATCCGGATGCAGGTCCTGCTTAGACGATAGGCGGATTCCGGTTTTGTCATCACAGCCATTCCCGTTGTGCCGGCATCAGCCGTGCCGTCATCCACTCCCTGCAGGGCAGGGGTCATTGCAAGGTTCCCGACAACCGGAAGCCTGGGTTCATATCGGACAAGACTCAGAGGTTCTGCGGCCCCTCCGATTTGTTATACTGTACGGTCAATGATTGCAATCATGACAGATATCCACTCCACCACTGACGCCAGACGGCATGCACAAGCTGTGATTCAGATTGAAGCGTCGGCTGTGTCGGCGTTGTCGGGTCAACTGGACGACAATTTTGATCGAGCCTGTACAATGATTCTTGGGTGCCGGGGCAGGGTGGTGGTAACGGGTATGGGAAAATCCGGGCACATCGGTGGAAAAATCGCGTCTACCCTGGCGAGCACCGGGACCCCCGCATTTTTTGTGCATCCTGGAGAAGCCAGCCACGGGGACCTTGGGATGATCACCACGGAGGATCTGGTCATCGCCATTTCGAACTCCGGTGAAACCGCCGAGGTCATCACGATTTTGCCCATCGTGAAGCGAATTGGTATTGGCCTTATTACCCTGACCGGCAATCTCGGGTCCAGCCTCGCCGGGCAGTCGGATGCCTGTATTGATGTCAGTGTGGACCAGGAAGCGTGTTCGAACAATCTTGCACCCACGGCCAGCACCACCGCGACCCTTGTCATGGGGGATGCACTGGCGGTAGTGGTACAGCGCATGCGGGGATTCACTGCACAGGATTTTGCCAGAACACACCCCGGTGGTATGCTGGGTAAGCGACTGTTGCTGTTTGCCAGGGATTTGATGCACACCGGGAAGGATTTGCCTCTGGTCAATGAAGAGGCAACCATGTCTGCCCTGCTGCTGGAAATGACATCCAAGTCCCTGGGAATGGTTGGAGTGGTGAGTCAGAACGGGAAGCTGTTGGGAATGTTTACCGACGGGGACCTGCGCAGGGCACTTGGCAATAAAGTCGATATCTACCGGAGCAAGGCGAGTGATCTTATGAACACCCACCCCTATACCATTCGTCCCGATACCCTGGCAGAAGACATTGTACGAACCATGCGCGACCATGCACAACATGGTCCCCATGCCATTAACAGTATTTTTGTTGTGGATGAAAACCAAGAGGTTGTGGGGGCCCTGAATACCCATGACTTGTTGCGCGCAGGGGTGATTTAATCATCACGGGTCGACAGATGGTCAACAAGGACAATATCGCCATTGGAGTCTTCTTCTTTGTCCTTGCAGCACTGACGGTATGGATGCAGTTTGAGGTTTTGCAGGACGAAGACGAGAACGAAAGGAGCGTCGTGCTGGAGAAGAATGATCCGGACTATTACATCAACAATTTTATTTCCACGGGGATGGACAAGGCCGGAAAGAAATACCAGGTCATCGCAGACAGGCTGGTGCATTATCCGGAAGGTGACCGGGCTTTGCTGGACAATCCCCAGATCATCCAGCACAACCTTGCAACCGGTTTGAGGCATGTTTATGCTGATTCAGGGTGGTTGTACAACAACCGGTCGACGATATTGCTTACCGGGAATGTACGGGTCCTGCAGGGTAGGTCCGTTCACTCTGAACTGTTGGCCACCGGTAAGAAAATGACCATTCATCTTAAAGAAAACAGGGGTTGAAAATGTTGAAAAGGGTGGTGACCATGCTTTTACTGGGGTGTTTGATTCCATCTGCCCACTCGTTGCAGGACGATGTAGAACAACCCGCCACCCTGTATGCCGATGAATTTGAAATAGATTTTTCTTCCGGGATACGGACCTACCGTGGGAATGTGGAGTTTAGCCAAGGCACTTTGCGACTGAATTGTGAGGAGTTGACGACATATCTGGATGAAAATGAAAGGATTGAACAGGCCATCTGTCTGGGAAATCCCGGCCGATACAAGCAGTTGCCGGAAGGACATACGGAAGAGGTGGTGGGCACGGCAATCAAAATCACCATGGACCAGGTGGAACAGGTTATCACCTTGAGTACACAGGCAAAAATAATTCAGGGTGGAATGACCATGACGGGCAAGACGATTGTCTATGACATGGTGACCGAAAAAACCAATGTCAAAGGGGAGGGGTCACTACGTGGACAGGGAACGGAAGAATCCGATGAAAGCAGCCGCCCCGGGATTGTGCTACAACCGCGCAAGAAAAACGCCGAATAAAAAAAAGATGCTGGTGGAGTCAATTCCCAGAACCACGGACTCCTTCTCTGCCGGAAAACCCCGCCACCCATGAGAATACTGTCCGCCAAGGGCCTGTTCAAGCGCTACAGGAGAACCACCATTGTCAACAATGTGAATGTGGTGGTGGCGAGCAAGGAAATTGTGGGATTGCTGGGGGCCAACGGCGCAGGTAAAACCACCTGTTTTGACATGATGGTCGGACTGGTTCGCAGTGACAAAGGCGTGATATCCCTTGATCAGGAAGACATTACGAAGTTGCCGATGCATGAGCGAGCGAGAAAGGGAATTGGCTATCTGCCCCAGGAGCACTCGGTTTTTCGAAAACTGACCGCGGAGCAAAACATCCTTGCGGTATTGGAAGCCACCGGGAAACACGGAAAATCAACCCAAAATCAAATCTGTGACCGATTGCTCGGGGAACTGGGTATTCGCAATCTCAAGGACAAGCTGACGATTCAGTTGTCCGGCGGTGAAAAACGGCGTGTGGAAATTGCCCGGGCTTTGGCCCTTGAACCCTCATTTATATTGCTTGATGAACCATTCGCCGGCATTGACCCCATCGCGGTCCGGGACATCCGGCATACCATTGAGATGCTGAAAAGCCGGGGAATCGGTGTGCTCATTACCGACCACAATGTTCGGGAAACACTGCGGATTTGTGATCGTGCCTACATTCTGCACAAGGGAAAAGTGCTGGTTTCAGGACATCCCGGGGTGATTATGGCGGATGAACAGGCCCGGGAAGCCTATCTGGGGCATGACTTCGAAATGTAACGTTGGACAACCATCACTTTAAAGCCCGAAAGTATAGCACACAAAAGTGTCATTCCCTTTTGGGGTAAACTATCTTCAGGAACCCGAAATGCGGGTTTGATGCATTCATGATTTGATGAATCAATCGTTAATCCTACAAACCAAGCCAGAAGCAGTGATGCCATCATTTCTGCAGCCGACCAGGCTGTTATCACTGCCCTGCATCGGCTTATACACTGCAATTCACCCTGTTCACGAAATCGCTCCTTTGCCTGAAACCCGGGAAGCAATGACTGCCGGTGGGCGCAGAGGGCAGGCAGGATGATGACCACAGGACGCATTTTGCGGGTTGCCGGCGAAAGCAATGGACAGGAAGTCTCTGGAATCCCCTCTCGTGAGCCTGGTCGGAACCGAATCGAGAGCCGGGGATCCTTTGCCGGACCAAGGTGCAGGGGGGCGAAAATCCATGGCAAAATACTGCAAAAAAACAACGGTTCCATTTTCCACCCAATACCCGGAAAGGCGGCAATGGGTCATACGCCAGTCATTGATGCCGGATTTTCGGATTCTTTTTTTAGTACATAGACCGACAACACTTTACCTGGGAGTATGTTTTATGCAAATTTCAATCACTGGGCAACACATGGAGATCACCCGATCCTTACACAACCATGTTTCAGAAAAAGTAGAAAAAATTACCCGGTATTTCGACCATGTCACCAATACCAATGTCGTATTGCATGTGGAAAAAACCCGCCATGTTGCGGAAGCAACAGTTAACACGAAAGGTGCGATGATCCATGCTTCGAGTACAGCCGAAGACATGTACACTGCGATTGACGCAATGGCCCATAAACTGGACAGGCAGGTCATCAAACACAAGGAAAAACTGACCTCTCATTACCGGAATGACGAGTCGATAAAAAAGATCCCCGGATGACGGGGAGCGAGTATCGAGTTTCTTTGTAGCCCCGTGCCTGCTGGCACACCAACCCGGTCAAAAATATCATCCTCAATGCTAGGCATCCATTTTCTGCGGCCGGAACTGGTCGTTTCTAAACGGGAAATAACCAGTCGCAAGCGTCTGTTTGAGTACCTGTCGGAACTCATTTCAGGGGTCGAATTAGACCAGGACAGGGACATTGACCAGGAAGAGATATTTACCACGCTTCACGACCGGGAGCGACTTGGGTGCACAGCTCTTGGCAAAGGAATTGCAGTGCCTCATGGGAGGCTTGACGGGTTGGTCGACCCGATTATGGCCATCGTTTCACTGGAAAATCCAATTGACTATGATGCGCCGGATGGTGTCCCCGTCTGGCTCGTTGTTTGTCTGCTGGTGCCCATCGAAGCCAGTGAATTGCACCTCAACCTGCTTGCAAGCCTGGTGACCCGATTTGAAGATGACAGCTTTGTCGTTGCAGTCCAGGCCACCCGTACCCACAAGGAACTGTATGACCTTTTTGCCGCCCCCTGACGGGACGGCAGTCCGTGTGCGGGGGTGGAGCGAAACGGCCTGGGGCCAGGCCTGGGGCCGATTACCGGGGAAATGGTCCGGGGGAAATGGTCCATGGATCCGGGCATGACCTGACCGTGCTGGTTTCGCCAATCCGGCCGGGTTTCCCGGGGTTGTCTGGTGCCCCGGACTGAATGGAAGGGACGGACCTGCCAACAGCGTCATCACTGGACCCTCCCGGCGGGGCTCACTCTCCAATGTGGTACGGTATATCGGCCCCGGATGCGCCGGGAATGTGGGTGTTCCGGCCTTTGTCCAGGCTTCCCGGTACTCAATATCAAGGGGGTTCCAAAACACGATGGGATGGCAAGGTGGATTTATACAAACGCCACAAGAGAAAAATGAGTAAAATGGACAGGGCAAATGGAAACCAAAGACACAGACATCATTATCATCAGCGGCCTGTCTGGCTCGGGAAAGAGTGTCGCGTTGCGGTCTCTCGAAGACATCGGCTACTATTGCATCGACAACCTGCCTGCGGTGCTTTTGTTGGACTTTACGGAAAAGCTGCAACAGGATCAGGCTCTTTTCACTGCCAATCTCCTGTGGAATCCGGTTGTGAGCATCGATTCCAGGAACCGGCATTTTCTATCGGAACTGGAAGCCAACCTTTCCGCACTGGAGAACCAGGGAATCCGGTATCGAATTCTGTTTTTGCAGGCGGAAGAACAAAAGCTGGTTCACCGGTATAGTGAGACACGCAGAAAACACCCCTTGACGGATACCGAAACACCCCTCGTCGAAGGGATACGGCAGGAGTGGGCACTGTTGCGTCCGTTGTATGACCAGGCAGAAAAGGTCATTGATACCACCGATACAACGCCGCACGAACTGCGGGGCCTGGTTCGTGATTTTGCCGGGGGAGGACTCGCTGCCGGTCCGTTGTTCCTGATCGAATCGTTCGGCTTCAAAAACGGAACCCCAAAGGAGGCGGACTTCGTTTTCGATGTTCGTTGCCTGCCCAATCCATACTGGCAGAAAGACCTGGCGTCCCTGACGGGACTGGACCGGCCCGTCCAGGATTTTTTCAGGGAGAAGCCGGAAGTACACTCCATGACCACCGAAATATTCAATTTCCTGAGCAGATGGCTGCCAGGGTTTACCAATGAGGATCGAAGTTATATTACCGTGGGAATTGGTTGTACAGGGGGTCAGCATCGGTCAGTATTCATCAGCGAGCAACTGCGCACACGGTTTTCAAAGCAGGGGACGAAGGTTCAGGTCAGACACCGGGAACTGGTGGAATGAAGGTGGAAAAACAGCTCAAAATCGTGAACAAGCTGGGTTTGCATGCCAGGGCCGCCGCCAAGTTGGTGAATCTGTGCACAGGGTTCCAAAGCAGTATAAAGCTGCAGAAAGACGGAAAATGCGCGAATTCCAAGAGTATGATGGGAGTATTGATGCTTGCCGCTGCACAAGGTGCCGAATTGACACTGGTCGCAGAGGGTGAAGATGCCAAGGTCGCTGCCGACCAGGTTGAGAAACTGTTTGAAGATTATTTTGGTGAAGGGGAATAGAAAAGGAGGTCATCGTGTTTACACTGCATGGTAATGGCGTTGGCTCGGGGATTGCCATTGGTATTGCCAGAATAATACATCGGCCAGGGCAGGAAATACCCAGATACACAATCAGCAAAAAGCAGGTCAGTCACGAAATTTCCCGCCTGGACCAGGCATTCGCCAATGCGGGAGCGGCCCTGAATTCGATCAAGGGACAATTGCCCGGGGAAGGCCTCGGTGAAGCCCATGGGATCCTGGATGCCCATTTGCTGATTTTGCAGGACCCCGTCTTGAGCCAGGGACCCAGGGAACTCATCAAGGGGCAACAAATTAACGCGGAAGCGGCTTTGCAGCAATATGCCGAGAAACTGCATCGGACCTTCAACAAGATCGACGACCCGTACCTGAGCAGCAAATCCGCAGACATGGCTCAGATCATCCATCGAATCCAGGGCGAACTCGTGGATGACCAGGTTGGTTTCATCGCCCAGCATGAAGGAAATTATGAAGGAGAGATCATTGTTGCCAATGATTTGTCCCCCGCGGATGCCATAGAACTCAAAAAGCACCGGATCAGCGCTTTCATTACCAACCTGGGCGGTCCGGTATCCCATACGGCAATCGTTGCACACAGCATGAAAATCCCGGCAGTTGTTGGATTGCGTGGGGGAGTGCGTTATTTGCGCACGGGTGATCTTCTTGTCATCGACGGAAGGCGCGGGGTGGTGCTGGTCAATCCGGATGAAGTCGCCCTCGAAACCTATCGTCGTCGCCAGCTGAAAATTTTACGCCGGGCCCAGGAATTGAATTTGCTGGTGAATGCCAGTGCGGTGACCCTGGATGGCGTTGAAGTGTTACTCCATACCAACATTGAGTTGCCCGAAGATATCCGGGAGAGTGAATCCCAGAATGCAGCGGGAGTAGGATGCTATCGAACCGAATTCATGTATATGAACCGTGAGCACTTCCCGGATGAAGAAGAACAGTATGAAGTCTATGCCGGGCTGTTAAAACAAACCTCGTCACCGGTGATCATCCGGACCCTGGACCTCGGCTCGGACAAGCAGGTGGATGGTGGTCGGACAAGGGGTGCCATTGTCACCAATCCGGCTATGGGACGACGTGCCATCCGTCTTTGCCTGAACGATCTGGGGTTGTTCAAACCCCAGTTGCGGGCCATTTATCGGGCTTCCGTACATGGAAGCGTCAAAATGATGATCCCGATGATTTCAAGAGTGGAGGAACTGGACCAGTTGTTTTTCCTGCTCGACGAAGTCAAACAGGAACTGCAGTGCCAGGGCATTGATTTTGATCCAGACCTGCCGGTGGGCGGGATGGTGGAAGTGCCTGCGGTTGCGATTGCCGCCGATCTTTTTGCCCAGCGCCTGGATTTTTTATCCATCGGAACCAACGATCTGATCCAGTATACCCTGGCCATTGACCGGGTGGACGATGAAGTCAACTATTTGTATGATCCGTTGCACCCTTCTATCCTGAGACTGGTCAAAATGACTGTGGACGCCGGGAAAGCCGCGAATATTCCGGTTTCGATGTGTGGAGAAATGGCGGGGGATGTGCGCTTCACCCGTGTTTTGCTGGGGTTGGGTCTCAGGGATTTCAGCATGGACCCCACTGCCATACTCCCGGTGAAACAGCAGATACGCTTGACAGATGTCTCCAGGGTGCGGCCGCCGGTGGAGAGGCTGCTGAAAACCACGGACCCGAAACAGATTCAATCCATTCTGGCACGGGTCAACCACTGAGCGCATTCACCCAGGTTGGTCGTGCGTCGAGAAATCCATTACTGGCATCTGTGGCCCGTCCCCGTTATATCCGGGCAAGAGGGGATGGTCCCACGCCCCTCTTGCCCGGATATCAAGCTCATCGTGGTTCATGTCGCTACCGGAGTTGAGGCGGACCATTCCAGCACTTGGAATGTGTATCGGTATGCGATACATTTCAAGCATGATTCGAAGTTTTCGTCATCGCGGTCTGAAACGCATGTATGACCGAGGTGAAACCCGGAAGATCAATCCGGACTTGGTAAACCGAGTCGCACTGGCGGACATTGATGCCGCCAGCAGTGCTTCGGACCTCGACTTGCCCGGCTACCGGCTACATTTGCTGAAGGGCAATCTCAAGGGATATCACAGTATTTCCATTTCCGGAAACTGGCGGGTGATTTTTCGTTTCGAGGCGGGCGATGCCCACGATGTCGGCCTGATTGACTGCCACTGAACAGAAGAGAGAAAAATGACGATGACCGAGCCACCCCATCCCGGATGCAGTATTCGGGAAAATTGCCTCCAGCCACTCGGACTGAATGTCACCCAGGCGGCGCGAGCCCTGGGGGTGGCCCGTCATACACTCTCCCGGGTTCTCAATGGCCATGCCGCCATTTCCCCGGAAATGGCCATTCGGCTGGAGAAGGTCGGTTGGTCGAACGCCGGGTTCTGGGTGCGGCGCCAGGCCGCTTACGACCTGGTGCAGGCACGCAGGATTGCCGACCGCCTTGAGGTTCAGCCGATTGCGATATCACAGGCTGCAGGTGCCGAGACCACCGGGTGACCCAATTGGGACAGGGGACCCGCGCGGTTCTATCCTGCCCACACCACCATGCATACGAAGCGGTACACGGGGCGCGTTGTTTCCAGTGCTGTGGATGACCAGGATTGGAAGCATACGCCCCTGAATCGACCTTCCATCCAGTGTAATTTCCATTACAATGTATGCAAAATTCTGGAGGCATCAAAATGAACATATCCAATCAAACCATTGAATTTGAAGTGGACGGTACCTCGCACCACGCCTACATGGCCTGGGACCGGGATGTGGATGGGCCAAGGCCCGGGGTGATGGTGATACACGAATGGTGGGGGCTGAACGACTATATTCGTGGCCGGGCCGATATGCTGGCCGAACTGGGATACTGTGGTTTTGCCGTGGACATGTATTCCAATGGCGAGACGGCGGACAACCCTGACAGGGCAGGAGAGTTGATGAATGCAGTGCTTGGTGATATGGAACGGGGCACCGCCCGGCTGAAGGCGGGTTATGCCGCCATGCTCGAGCAGGATCAGGTTGCTGCAGGCAAGACCGCGGCAATCGGCTATTGTTTCGGTGGCGCCATGGTGCTTCACATGGCAAGGATCGGCCTGGAACTGGATGCGGTGGTGAGTTTTCATGGTGCCCTCGGGTCTTTCCATCCCCCGGCCCCTGGAGGAGTAAGCGCCAGCGTGCTGGTTTGTCACGGTGAAGCCGATGCCATGGTGACCATGAGTGATGTTGCCGGGTTCAGGGAAGAAATGGATGCGGCCGGTGTGGACTGCCAGGTGATCGTTCATTCAAACGCACAGCATGGATTCAGCAATCCGGGCGCTGATGAGAAGAACCGGAAATATGGATTGCCGGTTGGATACAACGCCCAGGCAGACAGCGAATCATGGGATGCGATGATTGAACTGTTCCGGCGATGTTTTTGAGTCAACGAGAAATACGGGCCGTTACCGGGTACTGTGTGCCGACCCGGCAGGGGTTGTGGAAACCACCGAAGCCGCAAAAGTCTTTCTGAAGCCATTCGGCAGCCCCTGCCCGGTATGCGGGGCCCCGGTGGAGGCGCTGTGTTGGCAGTACGGGGGGTTATCTCTGGGATGCCACCGGGGCATCCACACGAATGGTAACGATCGTGGCATCATAGTATTGCTGGTGGTGAACCGAGGATGCGAGGTGGCGCAACAGCCGCAACGAGACCTCCCGCTCCACCGGCACTTCATCGGTTGTCCGTTCGCCAAGGAGTGCGATCCGGTCCTGGAGATTCTCTTCACCCGAGGCGGCGATAAATTCCAGGATTGCTCCGCCGTTCTCTTTGTATGCGGTCAGGAGCAAGCGCCGGCGTTCACTTGTGAATGCTCCCTCGTCTTGTTGCAGAAGCGTCAGCAATGTTTCCTCCGAAGCCGCGTCGAGGCGGTGCGTCATGTCATCATCCCAGCCATTTTGGGATGCAAACGAAAGAAGGAATTCCCGGATTTTCGGTAGCGCCCTGGCGTTGAAATCCACTTGAATCCGGCGCCGGCGGGGCGCGGTCAACTCCAGGAACAGGGTCAGCAGGATGGCCACCAGTCCTCCGGCTGTTATGCCGTTTTGCAGGAGCCCCCCCGCAAATCCCGAGACAAGCTCGGGAAAGATCAATTCGTTCTGGAAGCCCGCCCCGGTCCAGAACGCAACCCCGGCAATCAGGCCCTTGCGATAATCCATTCCATCCTGGACAATGATTTTCATGCCGACCACAAACAAAAGTGCCAGCAGCACGGTGATATAGGCCGCCGCAACCGGGCTTGGTATGGCCAGTACCGCGGCGAGCACCTTGGGAAGGAACGCCATCAGGATAAATGCCGAGCCCAGTGCAATTCCCACGCGACGCGCTCCGACACCAGTCAGCGCAGTGACCGCAATGCTCGTCGAATAGGTGGTGTTCGGCACCGTCCCTCCCAGGCCGGACAGCAGGTTGCCCATGCCGTCTGCGGCAACCGCTCCCTGTACCGCGCGAAAATCCACCGCCCGTGGCTTGCGCCAGGACACACGCTGGATAGCAATGCCGTCGCCGATTGTCTCGATGGCTCCCACCAGGGTGACAAACACAAAGGCCGGAAGCAGCGCCCAGAAGGCGGGTCCGAAGCTGAGATCGAAACCTGGCCAGCCCCCTTCGGGAACCCCGACCCACTCGGCATTGGCAATGCGGTCGATATCGTAGAGACCGTAGAAGCTGGCAACCACTGAGCCGACGATGACGCCGAGGACCGGTGCCCACAGGCGCAGTGTGCCGGTTGTGGACAGTGAAATACCGCATATAACCAGCATGGTCGTGAGGGCGCACAGCGGAGCGGCCATATCCGGGGTCCCGTCCGGGACCTGGGTCAGCATATCGAAGACAATCGGCATCACCGTGACGGGTATCAATGTGATCACTGTCCCCGCAACGGTGGGGGTCAGGATCCGCCGGAGCAAAGAAAGCCGCCAGGCGAGTGCAAACTGGAAGAGAGACGAGATGACTACCAGGGTGGCGAGTAGCCCCGGACCGCCTTCGGCGATTGCTGAGACGCAGATCGCGATGAAGGCTCCGGAAGTGCCCATGGCAAGGACATAGCCGGCACCGATGGGCCCGAACCGGGCTGCTTGCAGTATGGTGGTGATGCCACTGACCAGAACCGCGGCAAAGACCGCCCATACCAGGAACGTTTCGGGTCCGCCGGCGGCCCGGACCACGAGTGCCGGGGTCAGAACGATGCCAGCGGAGCAGAGGGTAGCGAGCTGCAGGCCGAGGCCGCAGGCAAACATGGCGGGAGGTTTTTCGTCAGGTTGGTAGCGCACGCCCGTGGGCTGCTCGGACTGGTCAGTTGTCATGTCTCAGGTCCATGGCCTCATGGATGGTCCGTTGCAAAAAGTTCTCAGATGGAAAGATGGGGTTACACCGTCTCAACACATCGAACTCCCCCCGTGGTATCAGAACACCCGGTCACAGGAGGAAAAGGAGTTGTCTGCGGAAAATACTACCGCAACCACTGGCTCCGGGCAAGGTCACCCGGATGGTTTTCGCGAACAGTGGTAACTCCCGCATTGAATCCCAGGCGAAAACGCCGGAACTCAAAAAACAATGGGTCGTCCTGTATACCGGGGCCGAGCCACCGATCACCAATGGGCGGGCGGGATTATCCCGTTTCCGGGTTTCAAACCTGAAGTACCACTTTCGGAGCTGCGCAATTCCCACGATGAATTTCATTGAATGCCCCGGCGCCCTCTTCAAGGGGCCGAAGTTCAATCCAGTCCAGGGAACCGAGGGCCCCGCTGTGCAGCTTTTGCAGGGTGACACGAAGATCCACGGGTGTATAGGTATAGCATCCGATAAAGGTGATTTCCTGCAAGGTCATTCTGCGGACATCCAGGGTTCCCTGGTTGTCCATGAGCCCGATATGTACAATGACCGCCCCAGGTTTTGCACATTGCACGCTGGTCTGGCGGGTAACGGCACCGCCGACCGCATCAAAGACAAGGTCATAGGCATTGGCACCGGGGGGCGTCTTCATCGGGTCGAAAGTGTGGCAGTCTGTATGGGTCTGGACGGTTCTTCGGCGCAGCGGATTGGTTTCGGCAAGGTCAACCTGGAGCACCCCCTTGTCCAGGAGAATCAGGGCAGTGAGCAATCCCACCGAACCTGCCCCGATGACCAGCGCGCGGGATTCGCTGACCGGTCGTGCAGCCGCATTTTCTGCAAGCAATACTCCATGCAGGGCAGTCGCCCCGGGCTCGGTCAGTGCGGCTTTGCTCGGGTCCATGTCATCGGGCACCTTGATGAGGTTGCGTTCAGGGAGGGTGATCTGCTGGGCGAATGCCCCGGGCCGGTACATGCCGATCAGGTCCCGTTTTTCACAAAGATTTTGCCGACCGCCCAGGCACACAGAACAGGCTCCACAGGTGATGAGGGGATTCAGTACTACCCGTTCTCCCGGGGAATCTCCCTGGAGGACGGTGCCCACTGCTTCATGTCCAAGAATGAGGGGGGGAACCCTGCGCGGGTCATGACCGAGATAAGCATGCATGTCCGATCCACAGATGCCAACGGATTCAATGCTCACCAGCGCATCCCCGGCAACAGGTTGTGGTTCCGGTTCCTCCCGAAAGACCATTTCCTGGCTGGCAGTGTAAACGAGTGCTTTCATCCGGGCTCAGTGGGCAGTAAATCCGCCATCCACATACAACGTTTGCCCGGTAATGAATGAAGACGCCCCCGAGGCAAAGAATATGGTGACACCGTACAGGTCCCCGAGTTCACCATGGCGGCGGAGCAATGTCCGGTTTTTCACCCACTGCGCCTGTTCCGGGTCCGAAAAAACGGGTGCAGTCAGGTCCGTGGGGAAAAATCCCGGGGCGATGGCATTGCAGGTAATGCCATACCGGGACCAGGCCTCCGCCATGGCGCGGGTCAACTGGCAGATGCCCCCTTTGGAAGCTCCATAGGCCAGTCCATTTGGGAAGGCCCGGGAGGACTGCAGCGAGGCAATATTGATGATTCTTCCGTAGCCGTTTTTTTTCATGCCGGGAACAAACTCCCTGCTCAGGAAAAAAGGAACGGACAGGTTGAGATTGAGGGTGCGGTCCCAACTGTCGAATGAAACCTCTTCCGCCGGTTCACGCAGGTTGATGCCAGCCGCATTGACGATGCCATCCACCCGTCCGAAAGCGTCCATGCATCGGGTTGCCACTGCCGGTATGGCGGAGCGGTCACTGAGATCGGCGCAAAGGGAAAAAAACCGGGGTTTTGAGCCGTTGCACTTGGCTTCAAGGGATTCAAGTTCATGTTGCCTCCGGGCAATTCCGATGATCCTGGCCCCGGCATGGATCAAAAACCCGGTCATCGCCCGGCCGATTCCGGAGCTCGCACCCGAAACCACGAATACCCGGTCGTCAAGGGAAAATGGACGATTCAGGGGGTGATGCGAAGAAGCATGGTCAACCATCAGGCAGAGGCTTTATGCGTCGATACCAAGGTCAAAACTTTCGTCAGGAAAATATTTGTAGAGGCGGTCATCGCCGCTGCGCGCATGGCCTTCCATGCCTTCGGCGCGTGAAATACGTGCCGTTACCGCACCGACATCGCGGTTGGCTTCCCGGGTCATGCGCTGCCACGTGAGGACTTTGATGAACTTGCTGACACTGAGCCCTCCCGTGTACCGGGCGGCCTTCTTGGTGGGCAGGATATGGTTGGTTCCGGAACATTTGTCACCGTAGGAAACCGTGGTTTCCTCACCCAGGAAAAGTGAGCCGTAATTGCCCAGATGGGCCAGCCACCAGTCGAGGTCACCGCAGTGCACCTCGAGATGTTCACAGGCGTATTCGTCACTGACGGTGACCGCTTCTTCCCGGGTATCCACCACCACGACCTCACCATAGTTTTCCCAGGCGGATTGTGCCGTGGAACGATTGGGTTCCGGGAGCCGGTCAATATAGTCCGGAATCCGGGAGATCACCTGTTCGGCCAGGGGTTGTGATGTGCTGATCAGCCACGCGGGAGAGTCCGGCCCGTGTTCCGCCTGGCTCGCAAGATCGCAGGCAATCAGGTCCGGGTCCGCCTGTTCATCCGCAATGATCAGGACTTCGGTGGGGCCGGCAAACATGTCGATGCCCACCCGGCCAAACAGGATACGCTTGGCTTCTGCAACGAACCGGTTTCCCGGACCGACCAGAATATCCGCTGAATTGCCGGTAAACAATCCATATGCCAGGGCTGCAATGCCCTGGACGCCGCCGAGATGCAGTATGGTATCGGCCCCCGCCATATCGGCGGCATAAAGAATCGCCGGGTGGACACCGCGGTCGCCGTGGGTCGGCGAGCACACAATAATGTTCTGTACGCCCGCTACCCTGGCGGTGGTCACGCTCATGATGGCGGATGCAATGTGTGCGTATCTTCCACCCGGGACATAGCATCCTGCGGTCTTCACCGGAATCAGCCGCTGTCCGCAGACCAGGCCTGGAGAAATCTCGGCATCAAACTCACGCATGCTGGCAAGCTGGCATTCCGCAAAAGCCTTGACCCGGGCATGGGAAAACCGGATGTCCTGTTTGGTCTGGTCAGGCAATGAAGCCGTGGCCTGCTCAATTTCCTCCGGGGTCACCAGCACGTCCTTCTCCCAGCCGTCGAGACTTTTGGCATATTCCCGGGCTTTTGCTTCGCCCCCTCCCTCGATTTCCTCCAGCATCTTGCGGACGATCCGGTGGGTATCGTCCTGGCTCGACGCCGGCGTCTTGATTGCTTTTTTGATAACACGGATCGCCATGCGAACGACTCCAGGATAAAAGTTGTGACGGGAGGGTTATCCCGCTGCAGAATTGAAATACTCAGGCAGCCACAGGGCGATTTGGGGGAAGAAAATGATGAGCAGCAACCCGATCAGTTGAATCACCATGAACTGCATCATTCCTTTATAGATATCCTTGAGATCCCATTCCGGGACCACTCCTTTCAGAAAATAGGCCGATAACGCCACGGGTGGCGATAGCCAGGCCGTTTGTAAATTGACCGCGACCAGGATGCCGAACCACACCAGGTTGAATCCGAGCTGGTCAACCAGCGGCAACAATATCGGGACGATAATCAATACGATGGGGACCCACTCCAATGGCCAGCCCAAAAGAAAGATCAGCGCCATGATCATCGCCAGTATGGCATAGGGAGGCAGATCCAGTGTCAGCAGGTATTCCGTCAGCATGGTGGGGGTGCCCAACCTTGAAAATACGGCACCGAAGAAGTTGGAAGCTGCGACCAGAACCAGGATGAGGGCCGAAATTTCAAGTGTTTTGATGAGGGCGTCCTTGAACCCCGGCAAAGTCAGTTTCCTGTATGCGGCGGCGAGGAGAAAGGATCCGAATGCCCCCATTCCGGCGGCTTCCGTAGGCGTTGCAAATCCAAACAGGATGCTCCCCAGGGCAAAGCCCACCAGTGCAGCGGGTGGCACGAGGCCCAGAAAGAACTCTTTCCAGACCTCCTTCATGGATTCCGGCTGCAGGTCTTCGGGCAGTATCGGGCCCAGACTGGGATTGATCTGGCAGCGGATCAGGGCATAGCCGGTATACAAAAACGCCAGCATGAAACCCGGAATGATTGCGGCCGCAAAAAGGTCGGTAACCGGAACCTCCAGGATGGGCCCCATGACCACCAGCATGATGCTGGGGGGTATGAGTATCCCGAGGGTGCCCCCGGCGGTGATACAACCCGCGGACAGTTGCACGTCATATCCGGAGCGATTCATGGTCTTGGCGGCCATGATACCGAGAATGGTCACCGAAGCGCCTACGATTCCGGTGGCGGCGGCAAAGATGGTGGACACAAAAAGTACGGCAATATACAGGGCCCCTTTTGTTCGGGACAGCGTTAGCTGAACGGCGTTGAACAATCGTTCCATCAGCCCGGCCTGTTCCATCAGGATTCCCATGAACACGAACAGCGGCACCGCAGCGAGGGTCTGTTCGAGCATGACACCGGAAAACTGGAATGTCATCAGGTAAAACACCAGGTTCCCAAAGCCCCACAAGCCAAATACCATGCCGAGGAAAATCAGGGTGAATGAAATGGGGAAGCCGATAAATATGGCAAACAGCATGCTCGCGATCATGAGTATGCCGATGTATTCGGGTCGAAAATTGATGATGGCCTCAATCATCAGACGGGCCACCTTCCACGGGTTGCGGCATAGATACTTTTAAGAAATTCCGAAACACCCTGAATGAGCAGAAATACGATGCCAATGGGCAACGCACTTTTTATCGGGCCCATGTAGGGCATCCAGGCAGTGTCCATCCCCCTTTCACCGCGTTCGACAGCAGTCCAGGCATAGTCTATGGACATCCACAGGAAGACCAGCAGGCCGGGGAAATAAAACAGGAGGTACAGTGTTGCATCCACCCGGCCCTGGGTCCGGGGGGACCAGTTGCGATACAGAAAATCGGCCCGGATATGGACACCTCGCAGCAGTGCATAGCCGGCACCCAGCACGAACAGGGCCCCGTACAGCATGCGGCTGATGTCATAGGCCCACATGGTGGGGGCCACAAAGAATTTTCTCGCAACCACCTCGTACACCATGGCCAGACACATCGGCACCAGCATCCAGCAGACCATTTTGCCGACCCACAGGTTGATCTTGTCGATCACGCGAATGGGGCAGGACATCCAGGGCGGCATGTCTTCCGGCAGATGATCCGGGTCCGCAGAGCGCCGTTCAGCGATCAGCTCGTCTGCGATTTCAAGATCATCCGGGTCGATTTCTTCAGCCATTTCCAAATGAGTCGCGTGGTGTGCCCAGTTCAACGGTGGTGTCAATCCGGGCCATTTCAGTTACGTCGTGCCATACATATACCACAATTTTCCGTCGTTTGCCGGAATTTTTGTATGTTCCAATGGACAGGAGGGCACCTGGCCGGGCTTCTCCAGTCCCCGTTTCAGAAAAAAAGGCGGACCCCGGAGGGTCCGCCTGATATCCAAAACCCGGGTCGATGTTTCTGCCCGGTTTACCAGGATTACTGTTTCAGGGAGTCCGCGAACGCCTTGCCCAGCTTTGCATTGGAAGTTTGTGCTCCGGCCCAGAACGGAACCGCAATCTTTGCAAACTCGATCTGGGAGTTCCAGACTTCTGCGAAGAATTCGTTCTCCGCTGCATTTTTCTCAAGACTTGCCCTGGCGGCATTCATGTACGCGGGGAAGTAATCAGCAGGCGTGTCGTGCAACTGCACACCATGATTTTCGACCAGGTCCTTCAGTGCCTTGCCATTTTCATAAATCCGATAGCTCATGGCACGCATCAGGGACGCGTCTGCCGCAATATTCATGGCCTGTTGCTGGAATTCCGTCAGGCTGTTCCAGACATCGCCGTTGATATACAGGTCCGCATTGACGACTACCTGGTGCAGGCCCTGGAGATAATAGTGTTTCAGCACCTTCTGGAAACCGAAAACGCTGTCGGGCTTCGGACAACACCATTCCGCTGCATCAATGGTTCCTTTTTCCAGTGCCGGAAGAATGTCACCACCGCCCATGGCTACGGAAGCAATGCCGATATCCTTGTAGGTCTGTCCAGGAATTCCCGGAGGAGTACGGAACCGGTATTTGCGAAAATCCTCCATGCTGTTGATGGGTTCCTTGAACCACCCCAGTGCTTCCGGGCCAACCGGCTGGAGCATCAGTCCGTGGATGTTCATGCCCATTTCGCCCCACAGCCTGTCGTACAGTTCCCGGCCACCGCCATTCATCAGCCAGGAAACAAAAGCGATGTTGTCGATGCCTACACCAGCCCCTGCGACGGGTGATCCGAACAGCATGGCGGCAGGATGTTTGCCGGACCAGTAATGTGTCCAGGCAAAACCGGCTTCAACGAGTCCCTTGTCCACGGCATCCAGGATGTCCCGGCCGCTCACGATGGCGCCATCCGGCAGGACTTCAATTTGCACCTCACCATTGGTCAGGGTGGCCACACTTTCAGCGAAATCCTTCAACATGACGATTTCATCCGCCTTGGTTGGCAGGACCGACTGGACCCGGATTTTGACCTCAGCGGCCATCACAGAACCGGTGAGCAACAGTCCAACAGCCAGTGCAAAGCAGTTGAACAGGGTAAATAGTTTTTTCATCTGGATTTTCCTCATAGAGTAGTTGTATTTATGCAATTCGGGATGAAGGATTTGTCCAATGGTTCCCGACACATAATCTGTGTTGAACGTTTGGTTGTCCGGCATAGATTATACCGATTAAGGAATGCCTATTATGCCAATCACCACGGTTCGCTATCAATTGTTTCTGAGGTTCAGGGCAGACCGATCATCCGATCATATTCATTGGATCATATGGAAAACAACAAAAACAGTTAAAATGGTACTGCACGTTCCATATTGGCACAATCGCGCGGATTTCGCAATTTTTATCGAACCCTCCCCCTGGGATTTGATTGAATTCGGTTAATTTGAAAGGTCGGGTGTCATGATTTCCAGGCTACCCGCACCATGTCCGCACACTTTTCCCCAATCATGATGGTGGGCGCATTGGTATTTCCCGAAGTAATGCCAGGCATGATGGATGCGTCGGCAACCCGCAATCCCTCGACATTGTGGACCTGGAGTTCATGATTGACCACCGCCTGTGTGTCCGACTTTCCCCCCATTTTGCAGGTACAGCTGGGGTGGTAAATGGTGGTTGCAGTATTGCGGGCATGTTCCAGCAACTCTTCGTCAGACTGCACCTTCGGCCCCGGATCGAATTCGGACAGGATATAGTCTTTCAATGCAGGCATGGATGCGATTTGACGGGACGCCTTCATGGCATCGACGGCTACCCGGCAGTCCTCTTCGGTGGACAGGTAACGGGGCTGTATCGATGGATATTCCAACGCATCCGGGGACTTGATCTGGATGCTGCCCCGGCTGGAAGGCCGCAATTGACAGACCGATGAGGTAAATGCGGAAAACCGGTGGGTCCCTTCTCCCGGGCTGTCCGAACTCAGGGGCTGGTAGTGAAACTGGATATCCGGTCTGCTCACGGAAGGCCTTGAGCGGGTGAAAATTGCAATCTGGCTGGCTGCCATGGTCATGGGTCCGGTGCGCCGGACCAGGTATTCAAGGCCGATCATGAATTTTCGGAAGGGGTTGCTGATTTCATCATTCAACGTGGGTTCCGTTGTTTTGTATACCGCGCGAATCTGCAAATGGTCCTGGAGATTTTCCCCGACACCCGGCAAATCGGCGACCACGGGAATCTCCAGGCGGTTGAGCAGCCGGCCCGGGCCAATACCGGACAACTGCAGGATTTGTGGTGAGCCGATCGCACCGGAAGAGACAATGATTTCTTTTGTGTTGCGGGCACGGAACATTTTCCCGTCCTTGTGATAGTGCACCGCGCAGGCACGCTGGTTTTCGAAACCAATTCGGGTCGCGTGTGCGCCGGTTTCGATGACCAGGTTTTTGCGGTGGCGGACCGGGTCCAGGTAGCCTTTCGCGGTACTCCACCGTCTGCCCTGGTGCGCGGTCAGCTGAAAATAACCGACCCCTTCCTGATGGGGGCCATTGAAATCATCATTCGCCGGGATGCCGGCCTGTACGGAGGCCTCCACAAACGCGTCCGTGATTTTTCTTCTCAGCCGGATATCGGAAACTTTCTGTGGCCCCCCCGTACCGTGATAGGCGCTGGCCCCGCGCTCCTGGTCTTCGGACTTGACAAAGTACGGCAGAACGTCATCGAACGACCATCCCGGATTCCCCGCGTCGGCCCACTCATCGTAATCTTCAGGCTGGCCCCGGACATAAAGCAGCCCATTCAATGAACTTGACCCGCCCAGCACCTTCCCCCGGGGCCACTTGAGTTGTCGGCCGTTCAGTCCGGTGTCGGGGTCCGTCACGTAACACCAGTCCATCTTAGGATTGTGCATGGTCTTGAAATAGCCCACCGGAATATGGATCCAGAGATTGGTGTCTGCCTTCCCTGCTTCCAGCAACAGTACGCGATGGTCGGGGTTTTCACTCAATCGATTGGCCAGCACACAGCCGGCGGAGCCTGCACCGACAATTATGAAGTCAAAGTTCTGATTGTCCCGATTCATCTGACCGTGAAAATTTCTTCGTGGGGATTAAAGCGGCAATGATAAACCATTTTCAAGGGTGAAATGGCTTATAATGGCACAACGAGTCTCATTATATTCATCACTTTAGTTTGTTTGGAAAAATATAATGGAACAGGCAGGCCGCAGTTACAGTGACCTGCCACCCCAAAAAGAAAAACCTGACGATGGATGCAACGATGAGCACGGCGAAAAGAACCCGGGGGTCCACCATAGTGCGGGTGCTGAACATCCTCGACCAGGTGTCCAACAGTGTCCGGCCGCAAAGTGCAACGGAAATCAACCATGCCCTGGGCCTGCCCAAGGCAACGGTCCACCGGATCTGTAACCAGCTTGAACAGGCCGGATACCTGCAGCGACTGGACAGCAAGTGCTATACCCCGGGTCCCCGGCTGCAAACCCTGGCCGTCGGCGTGTTGTCCCAATCTCCCCACCGTGCCCAACGCCATGCCATACTGATGTCCCTGTCCAGGGAGATCGGAGAGACCTGCAATATTGCCTATCCGGACGGGTCGCAAATGATCTATTCGGACCGGGTCGAAACGCAATGGCCGCTGCGGCTCCAACTTCCCGTAGGAACCCGGGTACCGGTACACTGTACGGCCAGCGGAAAACTGTATCTCAGCAGTCTGCCCCGGAAGAAAAGGGAGCGACTGATCCAGCATCTGGATTTATCCGCGTACACCGCACACACCATTGTGGAGAGTGAGGCGCTGAAGATCGAACTTGAGGCGGTACGGGAATCAGGGGTGGGGATTGACAACGAAGAATTTGTCGATGGCATGATTGCGCTGGCCGTTCCGGTCAGGGAGACCCGGGGCCGGTTTTATGCCTCCGTGGCATTTCACGCCCCGGTTGTGCGAATGTCCCTGGACTCTGCGCGGGAATATATCCCGCGCCTGCAACAGGCTGCGGACGACATCGCGAAAGTCACCCGTTTCTCGGAAACCTGAACGGTCGGCAGACCCGGGTTTTCACCCGGGCTGGTCGCCGACCCCGTCCACGCAGTCGAAACCGGGTTATTGGCGAATGCCGAAACCGATATGCAAAAGCCGTAGATTCAGCATAAAAAGCACTGCGATGAAAACGCAAATCAAGGCATAGGAAATGCCGAGCTCAATATCCGTAATCCCGAGAAAACCGTACCGGAAGGCATTGATCATGTACAAAATGGGGTTGATGTGCGAGACCGACTGCCAAAAATCCGGGAGAAGCTTGATGGAGTAGAAAATTCCCCCCAGATAGGTCAGGGGGGTGAGCACAAAATTCGGGATGATGGTGACATCATCAAATTTTTTGGCAAACATGCCATTGAGAAACCCACCGAGTGAAAACAGGGTGGCCGTCAACACAATGACGCTGACCATGACCAGGAAGTTATATACCGAAAGCTGGCTGAAAAACAGCGATGTCAGGGTTACCATGACCCCAACCAGCACGCCCCGGACGACGCCGCCCCCGACATACCCCAGCAGGATGATGCTGTCTGGCACCGGGGAGACCTGCAATTCCTCGATGGAGCGTTGGAATTTGGCACTGAACAGGGAGGACGACACGTTGGCATAGGAGCTGGTAATCACCGACATCAGGATTAATCCGGGGACGATGAAATCCATGTAGGAGTGTCCGTCCATTTCCCCGATGCGGGGACCGATCAGATTGCCAAAAATAATGAAATACAACGATGTGGTGATCATCGGAGGAAAGATGGTCTGTTGCCATATCCGCATGAAGCGTGTGATTTCCTTGCGCAGGATGGTGGCCAGGGCAAACCATTGCTGTTGCCAGGTCATAACAGCTGGGCCCTTCTTTCGTTGGTGATTTCAAGAAACAACTGTTCCAGCCGGTTGGTTTTGTTTCGCATGCTCTGGACCTGGATATGGTGTTTCGTGAGCACATCAAAAATCAGGTTGATCCCGAGGGTTTTGGGTACGCTGACTTCAAGGGTCATGTTGTTGACCAGATTCCAGGATTGGTCCGGGGCCAAAGACAGGTTTTCGGGCAGGATTTCCAGTGGTTCCTCCAGGTCCAGGACGTAGGTTTCCTGCTGCAGTTGCGAAAGCAATTTCTTGGTACTGGTATTCTCTACCAGTTCGCCATTTTCAATGATGGCAATGTTCCTGCACAGGCTTTCGGCTTCTTCGAGATAGTGGGTCGTCAGGATGATGGTGGTACCGCGTTCATTGATGTCCCTCAAAAATTCCCACATCGTCCTTCGGATGTCGATGTCCACCCCCGCGGTGGGCTCATCCAGGATCAGCAATTTCGGTTCGTTGACCAGTGCCCGGGCAATCATCAGTCTGCGTTTCATGCCCCCGGACAACGCCCGGGAAGACTCCTGTTTCTTGTCCCCCAGCCCGAGCCGATCGAGATACTTGTTTGCCCGTTGCATGGCCTCCTTTCTGGGGATGCCGTAATACCCCGCCTGGTTCATCACAATCTGGAGCGGGGTTTCAAACACACTGAAATTCATTTCCTGGGGAACGATGCCGAGATAGGACTTCGCCCTGGCAAAGTCTTCGTCAATGTCCGCATCAAACACCCTGACAACCCCGGAAGTCTTGTTGATCAGCGATGAAATGATTCCAATCGCAGTGGATTTGCCAGCACCGTTGCGGCCAAGCAAAGCGAAAAAATCACCGGTTTCAACCCGCAGGTCGATTCCCTTCAGGGCTTCATGGCCATTGTCATAGAACTTCCTGAGATTCGAGATGGAAAGGGCGGCGGTCATGAGTGCCCTCCGGGGCTACTGCAAAAGGCGGGGGCTGGTCTCAAAGAGTCTTTCAATTGATTCTTCACAAAAAAGGTCCCCATGGGCAGCCTGGACGCGGTGAGGCCCGGCATCCCGCAAATCCCCGCCTCCCGGGCCCCGGGTATTCACGGACAGGGAGGCCGTTAAAAATCGTGGTACTCCCTGCAAGATGGCACCCATCCGGGAAATTACAAGACAAGACTGGTGTGGGCCCAAAAAATATTTTCAGGAAGCGCGCTGGAGGGTGAATACGGAGACGGATTTCCGTTTCCGAGTGGTGATCTGCACGGGAATGTTGTGATTTTCCCGGTCAAGCCAGACCGTTACGGTCCGGTCGGGGTCTCCGTGTTTGTGACGCGTCACCTTCCAGGTGTTGTACTCGGCTTCATCAATGTGGATGATTTCCATTTCAGGGGGCAGGTAAATATAGGAACGAACCCGTTTGGCATTGATTTCCCGGATGTGTTCCCCACTCAGGGTGCCAATTTCGCTTGTCCACAGCACCAGGGGGAACGAGGTGGCCTCGAACTGGTCCCCGGGTTCGATGGGGACTTCCTTGCCGGAACTGAATTGGATCACCTCCGCCGGGTGGTCAATGACGTAACTGCGCAGGACGGTCTTCCCGTCATGAGACAGGGTGGCTCCGTTTTCCACCCTGAGCGTATCGCCATGGATGCGGAACCGCGTTTCCTCGATCAACTCCGGCTGGAACAGTTTCGCAATGGCATTGAGATGGCTGACAGCGGTTGTCTTGACGAAAGGATCCTTTCTTTCAATGAGAATTTCCAGTTGACCCAGAGAATGTCCATTGTAGACGAATTCATAGACCAGGGACTGGTCCGGAACTTCAAATGCCCGGGACAGCGGCACCGGCCCCAACGCCAGCAGAGCCACCAGGACCACCGAGGCCATCCATTTAACGGTGTCGGGATCCCGTGATTTCATGCCCGGTCCCCCCCATCGGGGAGCCGGGCATGCCGAAAGCTGACCTTTCCCGAAGCGATCCCCTGGATGGCCCTGGGGTAAATGATGTGCTCCTGTTCCAGGACCTTTTGTTGCAGTGATCCGGCATCATCATCCGGGTGGATGCTCACCCTGGCCTGGAGGATGATGGGTCCGTCGTCCAGTTCGGACGTGACAAAATGGACGGTGGCGCCATGGTGTTTTTCCCCGGCATCAATGACACGCTGATGGGTATTCATTCCCTTGTAGTCGGGCAACAGCGAGGGATGAATATTGATGACCCTGCCCGCAAAATGTTCCACAAATTCGGTTCCGAGTATGCGCATGAATCCAGCCAGCACGACGAGATCGGCTTCGTACCGATGAATCATTTTGGTCAGGGCCCGGTCATATTCCTGCCGGGTCGGGTATCTGCCCGGAACGATGGTTTCACCGGGGATGCCTGCTTCTTGTGCTCTGCGCAGTCCGTACGCATCTGCCCGGCTGCTGATGACCCCGGCGATGTCGGCATCCAGGGTGCCGCGTTGTACATGATCGATGATGGACTGCAGATTGGTGCCTCCTCCCGAGATCAACACCACAAGACGAATCATTCGTGTGGACCGGTCAGGGGGCAAAAATGACGGCAGAGTTACCCCTGTCGACAATCTCGCCCAGTACATGGGTCTGTTCCCCCTCCGACTCCAGTATTGTCCGGGTGGTTTCGGCTTCTGCGGGATCCACGCAGACCACCATGCCAATGCCGCAGTTGAACGTACGGTACATTTCCGATTCCATCACGTTGCCCTGTTCCTGGAGCCATCTGAATATGGGAAGGAACGGAATTGCGGAAGTGGAAATGCGTGCACAGACCCCTTTGGGCAGGACTCTTGGCAGGTTCTCCGGCAGACCACCCCCGGTAATATGGGAAATGGCATGGACCGGAACGGATTCGAGAAGCTTCAGGATGGAGGACACATAAATGCGGGTGGGGGCCATCAATTTGTCCCCCAGTGTTGAACCACCAAACGGGCCGCCAAGGTCCGCACCGGTGTGTTCAAGAATTTTTCGGATCAGGGAATAACCGTTTGAATGCGGGCCGGAGGATGCCAGGCCAATGAGAATATCCCCGGGTTGCAC
The DNA here is from genome assembly GCA_965214055.1 of Candidatus Poriferihabitaceae bacterium. Lineage (GTDB taxonomy): Bacteria > Pseudomonadota > Gammaproteobacteria > Arenicellales > Poriferihabitantaceae > WTGA01. The sequence continues at coordinate 1,077,419 of OZ243931.1, read as the reverse complement.
CCGCTCCGGCAGGATCAGCCTTTCCTTTTCGACGATGCCAACGGCGAAACCCGCAAGGTCATAGTCACCGTCCCGGTACATGCCGGGCATTTCCGCGGTTTCTCCGCCAATGAGTGCGCACCGGGCGGATACACAACCCGTTACAATGCCCTGGACCACCGATTCCGCCTGATTGATGTCCAGTTTGCCGGAAGCAAAATAGTCAAGAAAATACAGGGGTTCCGCCCCACAGACCACGATGTCGTTCACGCACATGGCAACAAGGTCGATACCGATGGTATGGTGCCGGTCCAGGCGGGCAGCGAGTTTCAGTTTTGTGCCCACGCCATCCGTGCCCGACACCAGGACCGGATGACGGTACTGGTCCGCAGGCAGTTCAAACAGCGCGCCAAATCCACCGAGCCCCTGGAGCACACCCGGCCGTGCCGTTTGCTTGACCAGTGGAGTGATTCTGTCCACGAGCGCGGTACCCCTGTCAATGCTGACGCCGCTGTCCTGATAAGTCAGGACGGGTTTGTGTTGCCTCATGTCATCTCTTGTGTTTGGAATGGATTGCGCTCCCCAGAGACGATTATGCCTGATTGGGATCAAAGATTCTTGACCAGTGTGGTCATGGATTCAGCAAGGATGAATCGGCCTGCCATGGAGAGATGAAACGGCTTGCCTCCATGGTAACCGCCCGGAAGGTTTCCGGTGTCCCGGTTGGCACGGCTGCCCCGGCACCACTGCCGGGTGCAGGGCTGATTCGGGCAGGAGCCAGTGGGAAACGGGTTCTTTGCCGGGACATCCAATTGGTGGATAACATTAAGGATGACCGGTGGAAAAAAGGGTCGTACAATCGGTATGTTGAAACATTGCCCGGATGGCGTCGTCTGGTTCCAATCCGGCAAAACGGTTTGCTGCCAACGGTCCAACATTACACGGTTATCAAGGTGCTGTCACAAATCCCCAATTTATTGACCCTGGTCCGGATTGTGGCCTGCCCGATCCTGATCCTGCTGCTCAAGGAAGGGAATTATTCCCTCGCGTTGGCGTTGTTCATTTTCGCGGGGATTACCGATGGACTGGATGGCTACATTGCCAAACGCTACAACTGTGTTTCCAGCCTGGGGGAAGTGCTGGATCCCCTGGCGGATAAATTACTGATTGCCAGTACCTATATCATGTTGGCCGTATTGGGGGATATTCCATTTTGGCTGCTCATCGTCGTCATGTTTCGGGACCTTGTCATTGTTGCCGGCTACCTCATACTGGTGGCAATGGGCACCCGGGATTTCATGAATCCCACCTATATCAGCAAAGTCAACACCTTTACCCAAATATCCCTGATGGTGTGCATTCTGATTGAAAAAGCGAGCATTGTTTCCATTCCCTGGATGATTGATCTGCTCATCATTGCGGTGTTGTTTACGACCATCATCAGTGGCGTGCAGTATATCTGGCAATGGGGGATACGGCAGGAAATGGACGGATCTTCAGGATAATGTACAGGCAGACGGTTATCCCTGCCCGGCTGGCTGACGAGACCAGCCTGGACAATTTCAGTACTGCCCAAAACGGACTGCTGGTGGGGGAACTGGGAAAACTGCTGAAGCGCCCGGGTGAGACGCGGACAGTTTATTTGTGGGGGGAACAGGGCAGCGGAAAATCCCACCTGCTAAATGCCTGCTGCAATGCCAAACAACACCGTGGAGAGCCCTTCCAGTTTCTGTCCATGGGGCAGGTCAATTCCATTCTGGATATCCGGGACCAGGTGGAGCCCGGGATGCTGGTTTGTTTCGATGATATCCAGAATGTCAAGGGGTTGCATGAGGTCCAGGACCAGCTTCTCGGGTTGTATGAAAAGGTGATCAGCCTGTCGGGCAGCATCCTTGCCAGCGGGAATGCCCCGTTGGATCAAATCCGTCTTGAACTGGATGATCTCACCTCAAGGCTGTCTTCCGGAGGGGGGTACCCTCTGCATGCACTCAATGATCGTGAAAAGATGGCCGCCCTGAAAATGCGGGCGGAAAATCGCGGGTTTGCGCTGGACGATCATGTGATTGCATTTATCATGTCACACTACCGGCGGGATACCGGATCGCTGTTTGCGTTACTGGATAAACTCGATGCCGCATCGCTGCAGGCCAAGCGGAAGGTGACCATTCCCTTCGTTCGGTCCCTGTTGTGAATCGGAGGCAGGCCCCAGGTTGAAATTCGGTTTTTGCAAGGGTTGCGTTTCTTGGGTTTTGGTGAGGGTCATCTGATCCCCCGGGCGGGAGTTTGCCGGGGTCAATGGAAAAATTCTGCCTTGATCCCCGTGGACCCGGAACGGAGGCGGTTTCTCGCTGTATTTTCCTATGACCTGACAGGCTCATTCTCATGAAAAAAACCATTCCCGGCAAATCCCGGTACTGCACACGGGGACGCCAACGCATTGAAGGCAACCCCATGCCTTGTGGTCCTTGGGCACAGCCGTGAATCATGCCAAATATGATGGTTTTCAAGGCAGATTTAAAAATTTAAACCGAGACACCACCGAATCGGAGTATTCATTGTCGCTCAAAACGTGGACCCGGACAGTGCTGCCGCACACCGGGCGACTCTCCGCCCCAGTAACCCGGCAATCTCCTTTTCATCACCCGTAATGGGATTGGATCCATCACTGCCGGCAACATGGCTGGCGCCGTAAGGCGTGCCGCCACTTTGGGTTCTGCCAAGAGGAGATCGGGTGAACGGCACGCCAACGATGACTGAGCCGTGATGAATGAGCGGCAACATCATGGACAACAGGGTGCTTTCCTGTCCGCCATGCATGCTCCCGGTGGAGGTGAATACCGCCGCCGGCTTGCCATTCAGTGCCCCGTTCAGCCACTGGGGGGTGGTTTGATCAAAAAAATATTTCAGGGGCGAAGCGATGGTGCCAAAGCGGGTCGGACTTCCCAGGGCGATTCCATCGCAGGTTTCCAGGTCATGCGGGGTGGCATAAATGTCCCCACTGGCCGGAATTTCGGTTTCCACTGCTTCGCACACCGTTGAAACCGGCGGGACCGTTCGCAATACGGCTTCACAGTGGTGGACGCTTTCCACCCCGGCAGCGATGTGGCTGGCAAGTTTTGCAATCGAACCGTGGCGGCTGTAATACAGAACGAGAATTCTTATCATCATGGAGAGAATGCGGGGTTACGGAGTGAGGGGGATCATAGTGGAATGTCACCATGATCGACGGTGTTTGGGCCCATCTTTCAACGTGTCAATCTGTGCATGGGTGTTGTACCGGGATGCGACCCGGTCCCGGCGCTTTCCGGGTGATGGGATTTACAGGGAGAATTTAACCCGATATCAGGAACTCCATCAACGCCTTTTGTGCGTGCAGCCGGTTTTCCGCTTCATCCCAGACCACGCTTTGGGGGCCGTCAATGACGCTGGCCGCTACCTCACAGCCTCGATAAGCCGGCAGGCAGTGCATAAACAGGGCATCGTCAGAGGCGATGGACATTAACGCTTCATCTACGCAATAGCCACCGAAGATGATGGACCGGGTCTCTTTTTCTTTTTCATAGCCCATGCCGGACCAGGTGTCTGTGACCACCAGGGCGGCTCCTCTTGCCGCTTCCACCGGGTCTGTGGTCAGTTCGATGTTGGGCTGGCAGGCATCCGTTACAGCGTGATTCGGGCGATGGTCCACAGGGGTTGCGATGGACAGAAAAAAATCAAGTTGCCGGGCAGCATTCATCCACGAGTGGCACACATTGTTGCCATCGCCGACCCAGGCGATTTTTTTTCCTTTTATATCCCCCCGGTGTTCCGTGAAGGTCTGGATGTCCGCGAGCAGCTGGCACGGGTGATTGAAGTCTGAAAGGCCATTGATCACTGGAACACTGGCATGTTCTGCCATGGTCTCGATTCGCTGGTGCGGGCCGGTGCGCATGATGATCAGATCCGTCATCCTGGACAATACCCGGGCGGTATCTTCAATGGGCTCGCCCCGGCCAAGGTGGGAGTCCGACGGGGACAGAAAGATCGAACTTCCCCCCAGCTGGCGAATGCCGACTTCAAAGGATATCCGGGTGCGGGTGGAGGACTTCTCGAATACCAGTACCGCGGTCCGATGGTCCATCAAGGAGGAAGCCGTTCCCCCCCGTGTCTGCGCCTTCAACTCCATGGCACGGGCGATGACATGCCGGATTTCCCCGGGGGACAAATCCATTAAACTCAAGAAGTGGCGCATGGCAAGCAATTGTAATTCCGGTTGAAGAGCGCCATTGGCCCTGGCACTCATCGATAGACAAGTTTACTAAAGCGGGCGGTAATTTCCAATGATATAATCACCGTTTTCCCTTCCGGCAGACAAAGCTAAAGATTATGTCCAGTATCAAAAAGGCCGTTCTCGCCTACTCAGGAGGTCTCGATACCTCGATTATCATGAAATGGTTGGCCGATGAATATGGCTGCGAAGTTGTCACGTTTACCGCGGATATCGGTCAGGGCGAAGACCTGGAACCGGCTCGAAAAAAAGCGGAAAAGTATGGAATAAAGGAGATTTTTGTCGAAGACCTCAAAGAGGAATTTGCCCGGGAATACGTGTTCCCGATGTTTCGTGCCAATGCGGTCTATGAAGGCGAATACCTGTTGGGCACTTCCATTGCCCGCCCCCTGATTGCGAAGCACCTGGTGAAGATTGCTGAAAGAACCGGGGCGGATGCCATCTCCCATGGTGCCACCGGCAAGGGGAACGACCAGGTGCGTTTCGAGTTGTCTGCCTATGCGCTGAGCCCGGACATCCAGATCATTGCTCCCTGGAGGGAATGGAACCTGACTTCCAGGGAAAAGCTCATGGCCTATGCACAACGCCATGGCATTGAGGTTGAAAAGAAAAAAGGCGGCGGCTCCCCCTATTCCATTGATGCGAACCTGCTGCATATCTCCCATGAAGGAAATGAGCTGGAAGATCCCTGGACAACCCCCGGGGACGGTGCCTGGGAGTGGACGGTCTCCCCCATGGATGCGCCGGATGAACCGGAAATCGTCATGCTGGAATTCTCCGGTGGGGATATCGTTGCCGTCAATGGGCAGCCCCTGTCCCCGGCCGGGGTGATACTCAGGCTGAATGCCCTGGGGTCCAGGCATGGCATTGGGCGGGCAGATATCGTTGAAAACCGCTACGTGGGCATGAAGAACCGGGGGTGCTATGAAACCCCCGGTGGAACCATCATGCTGAAGGCCCACCGTGCAATGGAATCCATCACCCTGGACCGGGAGGTGGCCCACCTGAAGGATGACTTGATGCCGCGATATGCCCGGTTGATCTACAATGGGTACTGGTTCAGTCCCGAACGGTTGATGATGCAGGAGATGATCAACGCATCCCAGAAGACGGTCAACGGTGAAGTCAGGGTCCAGCTGTATAAGGGCAATATCACGATTCTCGGGCGCAGATCGGATTCGGATTCCCTGTTCGATGAAAAGATCGTCACATTTGAAGAGGATGCCGGGGCGTACGACCAGTCGGATGCCACGGGCTTTATTCGCTTGAATGCCTTGCGCCTGCGCATTGCCGGGAACCGGAACCAGGGACCCGGCAATTGATTTTTTTGAACCGTGAGTGTTGCCCCCTCCATCTCCATGGTTGTTCCCATCTACAACGAAAGAGAGAACTTGCGCGGCCTGATTCACCACATCCAGGCCCTGGAGGGCTACGATGAGGTCTTCATCATTGATTCCAGCGATGCCGAGGAGTCCCGGGCCATTGCCAGTGATGTTCAGTTGGACATTGAAGGCAAATCCAGAATCCACTATATCCGGAGCACATCCAAAGGACGGGCCTCGCAAATGAATGCAGGCGCCAGCCTGACATCGGGGGAGGTGCTGCTTTTCCTGCATTGTGATACCCGATTGCCGGCGAACGCAATGCGGATGATCGAAGAAAACATCAATACCGGGGTCAAGTGGGGCCGGTTTGATGTCCGGCTGGGAGCCCCCGGGCTGGTTTACCGGGTCATCGAAAAGATGATCAACCTGCGTTCCAGGCTGAGACGGATCGGAACCGGAGACCAGGCTATCTATGTCTTGAGCCAGGTATTTCATGAATGCGGGGGATATCCCCCGGTGCCGCTGATGGAAGACATTGCATTGTCCAAGAGGCTGAATCGCTATTCCAGGCCCGGCCTGATCAAACAGGCCGTCATCACATCCGCCCGCCGCTGGCAGAATCGTGGCCCGCTTAAAACGGTGATGCTTATGTGGAAACTTCGTTTTCTGTTCTGGGTCGGGGTGGCTCCGGAACGGTTGGCAGTCATGTACGGGGATGAGCGGTAACCCCCCCGTTCCATTGCACCTGTTTGCAAAAGCCCCGGTTCCGGGGAAGGTCAAGACTCGCATGCATCCCCGGATGGATGCAGCGAGCTGTGCGCGGCTGGCCACGAAGATGCTGATTCATTCCGTGGAGAACATTCTTCGGCACTGGCCGGGGAAGCTGGTGTTGACGGTGTCCCCCCATGCACAATTCGAGGTATTCCAATCACTGGGGTCTTCCGTGAACATGGAGATTCAGGTTCAGATAGACGGGGACCTGGGGCTGCGGATGATGCATGTGCTGAAAAAGGGGGTGAAAGAGACCGGATATGCAGCGGTCATGGGTTGTGACGTTCCCCATATCCCCGGCGGTGCGCTGAAAAAGGCCTATGAACAGTTACTGACCTGCGGAAATGTCATTGGCCCGGCCATGGATGGGGGATTTTATTTTTTGGGGGTTGACCAGGAGGATGAACGTATTTTTCAGGATGTTGTCTGGGGGGAATCCACGGTGCTGGCCAGGGTTCGCGCCAATTTTTCTGCCTGCGGGCTGGTGCTGGCCAGCTGCGAAGAATTCAGGGATATCGATACGTGGGATGATCTGTGCTGGCTGGCGGAAAACGACCCGAGATACCGGGAATTTGCAGGCCCGTAGCATGGTTTTCATCCCATATGTGCACGGTTGAAACAGGTATTGCCACCCCGGTGAAGAAATCTGATGCCCGCTTCCCAAAACCGTCATAATGCCGCTTCAGAGTACTTCAGCCCGGGTTTTCTGAAACCCGGGTATTGGGGCACCTGGTGCCTGCTCGGCGTGTTATGGCTCGTCATGTGGCTGCCGCGGAAATGGGTGATGGGGATTGGAGGGTTTTATGGCGATCAAATGAGAAAGCACAACTCAAAGCGCAGGAAGATCGCAGAAACCAACCTCCGGTTGTGCTTTCCTGCGCTGGACGATGACCAAAGACAGGCCATGCTCAAGGAGCACTTCCGGTGTTATGGGCAAGGACTTATGGACATGGGGCTGGCGATGATGGGCCCCATCAACCGAATCAGGAAATTCACCAGTATCCGGGGCATGGAAAATCTTTCGAGCTTGCCCAAGACGCAAAAAAAAATTCTCATCACCTACCACACCACCACCCTGGACATGTTTTCCATGTCCTTTATGACGGAAATTGACCTGGTTTCCATGATGAAACGAGATAAAAATCCTGTTCTGAACTGGTTTATGTACCGTTCCAGGATGCGCTACAGGAAGGTAAAGGTATACATGCGGGACCAGGGTCTGCGCCGCATCATCCATGGCATGAATGCAGGACGGACCTGTTTTCTGGTGCCGGATGAAGACCTGGGGGCCGGCAAGCACACGGTTTTCGCACCGTTTTTCGGCCAGGACCGGGCCACCCTGAATACCGTGGGCCGGCTGGCAAAAATCACGGATGCAGTGGTCATTCCGGGAATCTGCCGCCTCGTACCGGAAACCGGGTACTATGTGACCACGCTTTTGCCGCCCCTCGACCATTTTCCCACCGGCGATCAGGTACGGGATGCCTCGACCATGAACGAAGCCATGGAGAAACTGATTCATGAAGCCCCGGAACAGTATCTGTGGACGTTCCGATGGTTTCAAACCCGGCCCGGGGAAATGGAAAACCCGTACGGTTGACCCGGTGAATGCGTGATGGAGCCATGAAAATACTGGTGATCAAGCAAACTTCCCTGGGGGATGTGCTGCATGCCAGCGGCCCTATCCGGAGCATCAAGGAGCATTTCCCCCACTGTGAGCTGCACCTGTTGACCGCACCGGGTCCGGCAGAAATCTACCGGTACAGTCCATGGGTGGATGAAATCATTCTCATCGACCGCGACGGGTGCAAGAAAAACTGGTCCACCAGGCCGCTTTGGGTGGCCGGAGAAATCCGGCGTGTGATGGCACAGGTCCGCCAGCACCAGTTTGACCTGGCATTCGATTTACAGGGCCTGGCCAAATCGGTATGGTTCCTGTATGTGGCCAGATCAACGGAAAAATTTGTCAAGGGCAACTGGCCGTTCATCCCTGGATTCAAGGACAAGAAGATGCATGCCATTGAGGAAATGGGCCAGGTGCTTGGAATGGCCGGCATTCCGGTTCAGGATGCCTCCATGGAATTGTTTACGGGCCAGGATGAGGTGGAATTTGTGGATGCACTGCGGCCCGGAATCCAGGCCGGAAAGAAACCCGTGCTGATCATCAGCCCCTTTTCCAGATGGAAATCCAAGGACTGGCCCCTGCAGAAATTCATCGAAGTCGCGGTCCGTGTTCACGACACCTACCAGGTCGTCTTCACGGGAACTTCAGAACGACAGGCTGAAATCGACCGGGCTCTGGGCCGTGCCAATGCCGGGTTCTGCCTGAATCTGGCCGGAAAGCTCACCTTGCTGCAATTTGCTGAACTGGTTGGCCGGGCGACCCTGATGCTGACCGGCGACAGTTTCCCCATGCACGTGGCCGGGGCCAAAAAAATCCCCGTGATCGCTTTGTTCGGTCCTACGGATGAGAGAAGAGTAGGACCGCTGGGGGAGCGGGACCGCATCATCCGGGTGGATGACTGTACCGTCTGTGACCAACGGAATTGCCCACGATACTGCCTTTCCCGCCTGGATACCCACCGTGTGACCCAGGCGATCCGAAATCACCGGTAAAACCCGGAGTTCAGTTCAGCATTTCCTCGAATTCCTGTTCCGATTTTTCAGCTTCACGTTTCAGCCACCTGCGAAAAGCGGCGATCTGGGGTTCGGTTTCCCGGCCGGGCATGCATACCAGGAAATACGAGACATAGGATTTGCTTTTGACCTGCGGGAATAAACGCACCAGTCGACCGGCCTTGACGTCGTCGAGGACATGAGCGCTGCGGGCCAGCGCGATCCCCTGATTGTCAATCGCCGCCTGAAGAGCCAGGCTGGTCTGGGGAAACTGCGTGCCCTTTGGCATTTTCCCCACCGTGACACCGGCATCCTTGAACCAGTCACGCCAGCGCTGCAGGATGTCCACCGCATTTCGCCGGAGCAGGGGCAGGTTCAGCAAATCCTCCGGTTTTTCAGGGGTCCCGTGCGTATGGAGGAAATGGGGACTGCAGACCGGAAAAATATATTCACTTAACAGCAACTCTTCATACAGGTTGGTCCAGTGGCCATACCCCAGGCGAATGCCGACATCGGCGGTTTCCGCATCGAAATCCACCAGTTCATCGGAGGTGGAAATCCACACATCAATCTCAGGGTATTCGTGATTGAAATGGCCCAGGCGGGGGACCAGCCACTTGAACGCGAAGGACTGTAACAGGGTGACACGAAGTGCTGCCGGGCCCTCGCCCTTGTGCAAGACTTCTTCAAGGGTGGAGGTAAGGCGTCGGACAAAATCCCGTACAACGGGAACCAGCGCATGTCCGGCTTCAGTCAGTATCAACCGGCGGCCCCGTCGCTCAAAAAGCTTGATGCCCCAGAGCTCTTCCAGGTGCTTGATTTGATGGCTGATGGCGCTTTGCGTCACAAAAAGCTCTTCAGCAGCCTGGGTATAACTGAGATGTCGTGCTGCGGCTTCAAGCGCACGCAGGGCGGACATTGAAGGGTATCGGACAGTCATTTTTCATACATGAGTGTTTGCTCATGTATTGTATGAAAAAGTTTCGTTTGTCCACAAGCGGGATTCCCCCTATATTCCTCCTGCCAGCTACTCAAGTAGCATTATTATTAATCAACAACATAAACGATGAGGATTCTAATCATGGCAAACCAAGCGGTAATCAAGGTGGGGTTCGCTTATATCGGTGCCCTGGCATTAATGGCTATCATAATGACCATTGTACATTAGGAGATTATCATGAGCGCAAAGAGCATTTCCAGCCACCGCGACAATGTTGTACAGGGCCGGTTTCAGCGCGGCGTTTTGGTTCGGCTGGTTGGCCGGATCAGAACCTGGAACGAAAACAGGATCGCAATGAATCAATTGAACGCTCTGCCGGACAGGCTGTTGCGGGATATTGGAATTGAGCGTCAGAATATCGCCGAAGCAGTCAGACAACTGCATTCGCACGCCGGGGTTGCGATGACCCGGCACCGTCCCGAAGCGGGAATACAAGAAGATTTCCGCAAGGCCGCGTAACCAGTTTTTCTCCATAGGTGTTTGTCTATTTGGGGCGTTCTTCCGAGCGCCCCGTTTTTTTTGGTGCGCCAGGCATGGCGCTGTTCCGGTACATGTGGTGGTGGCCGGATGACCTGGCGGTGCAAGTCCGCTGTCGGCCCGACAAGGGGAACGATTAGCCGAACGGCAAGGGTGTCCACCGCGAGGTGGAATCTGAAGGAAGCCGAAGGCAAACTGCTGGCTCGACGAACCCGAATCTCCCATGAGGCGGTCACGATGGGTGAGAAGGCCAATATCTTCAAAGCCCGGTACTTGTAGGACACCGTGGACGTATAGGCGGCGAGCATAAGCGGGAAGGTCACGCGTATTACCCTGGGAGGTCTGTGGTCCTGCCTTGGGCTGAAGTTCCACAGTTCGCGTGGGCGCGTGGGCTGTCGGGACAGCCGCCTCCAGCTCACCGGTCCGTGCCAACTCTTGGTGCCAGCGGATACTTTCCTGTTGTGCGCTCGCTCCTTCGGTTGCGGGTCCCGTTGCGTGGCATTGAGTTCAAAGACCCCAGCGGACACCGGGGTGCGGGAGCACACAACCCCACATGCGCCAACAGGCCCGTCGCGCCCGCTCCCCCGCCGCCATTGTTCAGACGAAGGGCAACGAGCGGTCATTGGGCGACCCGGTTCTCCCCGGTATCATCCGGCTAAAAATGCACATTGCCATGAACGGCTGTTAGAATCCTCCGTTATAGACCCATGTACCGACGGATACCCCTTGATGTTGTGGATTAAATCAATACACATAATTGCCATGGTCGCCTGGTTCGCGGGGTTGTTTTACCTGCCCAGGCTCTTTGTTTATCATGCCCAGACCACCAATGGACCGAGTATCGAGCTTTTCAAGACCATGGAACGAAGACTGTTTTTCGGCATCATGACCCCGGCTGCAGTCCTGACCCTCCTGTTCGGTGTCTGGCTTTGGGTCGGCTATGGGTTTACCGGCACGTGGTTAATTTTGAAACTGGTACTCGTGGCACTGGTGGTTCTCCATCATATCTGGTGTTACCGGGCATTGACGGCTTTCAAAAACAATGCAAATACCAAAACGCATGTTTACTATCGGTGGATGAATGAGTTGCCGGTTTTGCTTCTCATCGGTATTGTCCTGCTGGCCGTCGTCAAACCCGTTTGATGCCATGTTTCGGATTGCGTTGTTCGAGCCGGAGATTCCGCCGAATACGGGAAATATCATCCGGTTGTGTGCAAACACGGGTTGCATCCTGCACCTGATCGGCCGATTGGGATTTGACATGGATGAAAAACAGCTGCGCCGGGCCGGTCTGGACTATCACCAGTACACCCGGGTGAAAACCTGGGTCGACTGGGATTCATTCAGGAGGGAGAATCCAGACCCGGTCCGTGTCGTTTCCTTTTCCACCCGGAATCATCGGTGTTACAGCAGTTTTCGGTTCTTCGCGGGAGACATCCTGCTGTTCGGTTCAGAGACCAGGGGGTTGCCCGGATGGCTCGGTGAGCGGGTCGAGGAAGAAAACAGGTTGACCATCCCCATGGAAGAAAACAGCCGGAGTCTGAATCTGTCGAACAGCGTTGCCATCGCGGTGTATGAGGCCTGGCGCCAGAATGGTTTTAGCAACCGGCCGCTTTAGGGAGTTTCGGCTTTTGGACCTCTTGACAGCAGGGATTTGACCGCACTGGCCGGATCGGTGTTCTCAAAAATGATGCGGTAGGTCTGTTCCGTGATGGGCATGTCAATGCCATGTTTGCGGCCCGCGGCATACAGTTCCCGGGTAGTCAGTATCCCCTCGATTTCCTGGTCGATGTCATCAATCACCTGTTGTCTTGCCCGGCCCTGCCCCAGGCCCAGACCAAATCTCCGGTTGCGCGACTGGTCGTCGGTGCACGTCAGGATCAAATCTCCCACACCCGTCAAGCCGGAAAATGTTTCCGGTTTGCCTCCCAGGGCCAGCCCCAGTCGTGTAAGTTCCGAAAGTCCCCGGGTGATGAGCGCAGCCCGGGCATTGGCGCCATAGCCCAGTCCATCACTGATCCCCGCTGCGATCGCCATGACATTCTTGATGGCGCCTCCAAGCTGGACGCCGATCAGGTCGTTGCTGTAGTAAACCCGGGTGGTGGGGGTACGAAACCAGTTGGCCATCATTTCGGCATCGGCTGAGCGGTCACTGGCAACCGTGAGAGCCGTTGGCAGGTTCATGGCGGTCTCCCGGGCAAAGCTTGGTCCTGAAATGACCCCGGTCCGGGTTTCCTGCCCGAGCACATCGTTCGCAACCTTGCTGAGCAATTCGCCGGATGTACCGTCGAACCCCTTGGTTCCCCAGATGAGCGTGGTTTGTTCCAGTGACCCGGCCTGGGAGCAAATCTGGGATTTCAGCACTTCAAGAGTACTTCTGAAACCATGGCTGGGGGTGGCAATGACGAAACAATGCGTTTCATGAATGGCCCGGGCAAATTCCACTTCAATCTCCAGATTGTCCGGCAATCGGACACCGGGAAGATAACGCTCATTACACCGATTCTTCCGGGCCCGGGACAATTCATCTGCATTTCGGCCCCAAAGTACCACACGCTCGATATTGTTGGACAGCAACAGGGACAGGGCGGTACCCCAGGACCCTGCGCCCAGTACGGAAACAGTGCGAAGAGGCATCATCGGGTCTCGTTCAAAAGTGTATTGGTTTGGACAAACCGGGGCGCCATCGGACGGATATTGACGGGTAAAGGCTGTGGAGCCCGGCCCGTATCCTCAGCAGTGGACGGCCATTTCACCGGGGGCACCTGGGGTGGGGTGTCTTTTGACCCGGACGGTTGTCCGTGTTTTTCTGCAGCAGTCAGTTCTTTGAGAATCTCACTCCAACCTGGCATTTCCGGAATCCGATATTTTCTAAATTCAAGAAATACTTGAGGAGTTTGTTGTCGTGATTATTGCAGGTTTTTGAATGGCAGAGCGGCAGGATTTCAAGTTTTGGTTCTTCTCGTTCCAATTACCGTAGACTTGCATGGCTTCGTGCACACCTGGACGAGAAAGTGCCTCCTTTAGAATCTCAGCATGTGCCTGTTCCCGGCTCGAGTGCTTGGTTGCTGTAGACATTTAAAATAATCCTCGTGTTTCGGTATATTATTTTACTACAGATGGATTGCTCGAGTGGATGCGTTGGCCTTTGACAGATGCCGCCATCGTACTGGAAGGGCGGCTAGTGCGTTTGCGGAGAGGCATCTTTCGGTTGCTGTTTTGAACGATAGAGCGACTCAAAGTTGACTGGAGCCAGCAGAAATGCACCGAACCCGCCTTTGGTAATCAGGTTGTTCAGCTCCTCACGGGCAAACGGCAGTAAAATCCCCGGGCAGGCGGCCTCGATCAGAATCTGCCGGGTATTCACATCCGGGTGCTGTATCCTGAATACCCCGGCCTGATGCACTTCTGCCAGGTAGACCGTGGTGTTTTCATGTGTCGCAGTCACCGTTGCCTTGAGAATGATTTCGGAGATGCTGTTCGTTTCATCAACCAGTTGATAGTCGATGGAAATTTGAATATCGTGGGTGAGTTTCCCCGTAGGCTGGGTGAATATTTTCGGTGTGGAGGGGGCTTCAAAGGACGCATCCTTCAAATACACTTTGATGGTGTCAAGTCTTGTGGCGGGTTTTTCGGAAGAAGAGTCTTTCTGAACGGGTCCATCCGGGTTGCTGCCGTTATCGGCCATGATTCGTCCTGTCCACGGGGCGTGTTGAAAACATCAGCTTTTTTCCAGGGGCAGGTTTTCCTTCTTCCACCCGCTTAAACCACCTGACAGGACATACACATCCGCAAATTCATTTTTTTTCAGAACCGAAACCGCTTTTTTGGAGTTTGCACCGGTTTCACAGGTCAGCACGACTGGTTTTTTCTGGTACTTTTTCAGCTTGCCAAGTGAGTCGGGAAACCGGCTGAAAGGGATGTTGATGGACTGGGAAATATGACCTTTTTTGAAACGGTCCTTTTCGTTCAGGTCAATAACGACGGCATGATTCCGTGACTGCAAGGGGGGCAGTTGTGCAGGGGTCACAATTTTTGAGCCCCCTACCCCTTTGGATGCAGGGTCGAAACTCAGCAGCAACACAATGACAATCAGCATGGCAAACAGGTACCAGTACTCTGTCATAAAATCGATATACATGTCTAAATCGGTTAACAGTGGTTTGGAGGCTCTGCCTGGGGGATTGTAAAATTCCAGATAGCGGAGGAGATAAAACGCATAACACTATATCGCCGGATTATACACCAACTCTTTCTGGATAGTGTTTTTGCCCGGGAAAAATTTCCCCGGACCCCGTCAGGACCGGGGCATCAGGCCGGCCAGGTTCATGGTGCAGGAATGCGGCGGGTGCCGGAACCTTTACGGGTGGAAGTTCCCCGATTGGCAGTCCAGGCGGGTTCAGAATTTTCAGCCCGGCACTCGGGGCGCCGCCGTGGTACGGACTTTGAAGCGCGAAGAAAGGCATCACGGACCGGGGTGGCCGGGAGGTCAGCAGATGCCGGCCAAACGGCCCCGCGGGCCGGAGCCGGAACCGCGTCCATCCACCCGTCGGGTCCATCGAGCCGGGGGGGGATGGATAGCAAATACCCTGTGTTTTGTGTTAGTGTAAAGCCACTGATCCGCGGGGGTGCCGGGACAGCACAAAACGCTCTTCGGCGGCAATGTCTGTCAGCACAAGTACTGCGTTGGGCATTTTTCGCACGGGATGCAAGAGGTCCCGCCACGGTTGTCTGGTGGCGCAGGGCAGGTTACCCGACGCAGATGTGAGCATTGGAGGGTGTATCATTGGATGATTCCCGGGGACTCCCGGAGACTTGCTGTATCGTAGTGCCGGTTTGAACGGGATGGTATCAATGAAATACAAAATCGTAATTTTTTTGCTTCTGGGATGCATTGCCACCCAGGGCAGGTGGCTGTATGCCCAGGAACCTGCATCGCTCCCTCTGGAAGACCTGCAGGTCTTTGCAGAAGTCTTCGGGAAGATCAAAAGCGAATACGTGGATGAAGTGTCCGATACGGTGTTGTTGCGTGACGCGATTGAAGGCATGCTTGCCGGGCTTGACCCGCATTCTGAATTTCTGGACCCTGAGGATTTCGAGGAAATCAAGACCGCAACCGATGGCAGGTTTGGCGGGTTGGGTCTTGAGGTGACCACTGAATCCGGATTGGTTAAGGTGGTGGCCCCGATCTACGGAACCCCCGCCTACGCGGCGGGGATCCAGGCCGGGGACTTTATCCTGATGCTCAATGGCCAGCCGCTGCGCGGCATGAGCCTGCGGGAGGTTGTGGAAAAAATGCGGGGGGTTCCGGGATCAGAGATCAGTCTGACGGTCTCCAGGGCAGGCTTCGAAACCCCGAAAGATATCACCCTCGTCCGTTCGATCATCAAGGTGATCAGCGTTCGGGGGGAAGTGCTGGCAGAGGGGATCGGGTACGTCCGGGTATCCAGTTTTCAAAGCGGAACGGCCCAGAGTCTGCGCAATGAGATAAAGTTGCTGAGAGATTCCTATGGTCAGCCCCTCAAAGGCCTGATTCTGGATCTCAGAAACAACCCGGGAGGGGTGTTCACCGGGGCGGTGGAGGTGACCGACATATTTCTTGATGAGGGGGAAATCGTTTCAACCCGGAGCAGAAGAGTGGCCGAAGCCCGTAGTTTTACCGCAAAACCAGACGATGTCATTGACAATGCACCCATGGTAGTACTGGTCAACGGTGGGTCTGCATCCGCCTCGGAAATCGTCGCCGGTGCTCTCCAGGACCATCAAAGAGCCATTATCATGGGAACCCAGACCTTTGGGAAAGGCTCCGTGCAAACCATCATACCCATGCACAATGGCAGCGCACTGAAAATGACGACTGCACGCTATTACACTCCTTCCGACCGATCGATTCAGGCGAAGGGAATTACCCCGGATATCGTAACGGAACAGGCCGAATGGGTGGCGAATCAAAACCCCCGGGACGAAATCAGTGAATCCGATTTGTTTGGCCACTTGAAGAATGAAGGATCGGACCCGGACGGTGAAAGTGAAGCCGGAGTGAGAATGGCCGATCTCATGGAAAAAGATCGCCAGTTAAGGGAAGCGGTGAGCCTGATCAAGGGCATGTCGCTGGTCAAAACGAGGTCGGGTTCAGCGGGTGGTTGATTCTCGTCCCTCCCTTGATTTTGTTTCCGCTCTATTGGCGGGTTCGCCGTTTTTTGAGCCAGGCATTGATTTTATGGGAGAACCGCCGGGCCCATTGAAAGTCCAGGGACAGAATCATTAGCCCAAGAGGAATCATCCACAATCCCAGCACCGGCAAAAACCAGAAGAAGCCACCCAAAAGCAATGCCACTCCGAGAATTTGCCTTGGCAAGGCCGGCATGGTGCGGAACCGCTTGAGCATGGGCCGTAGTTTCGGGTTCATTGTGAAATCCGGTCCGGTGCGACGCTGACGCAAAGCCTGGATTGTAGTATTGGGGTCAAGACACCAGGAAGATCAGTTGAATCCATGAATTACAAATTCACCAAAATGCACTCCCTCGGGAATGATTTTGTTCTGTTCAACGGCGCGACTGAACACATTCGGATTACCGAGAAAACAGCCAGAACGATTTCCGATCGCCACTTCGGCATCGGGTGCGATCAGATATTGGTGGTGGGACCCCGGGACAGTCATGAAAATGGGTTTTGGCTGAAAATATTCAATAGTGATGGGAGTGAAGCGGGTCAATGCGGCAATGGTGCCCGTTGTCTCGCACGATTTCTGTATGATCAGGGATTAACCAGTGATTCAAATATCGAGGTTACCACGAATACAACCACTGTTCACCTGAAACTCAATGAAGACAACAGTGTGACTGCCGGCATGGGATGTCCCCAATTTGCGCCGGAAAAGATTCCGTTGATGCGGGCACGGCAGGAATTGGTTTACACGGTAGACACCGCACTGGGGGAATTCAAATTCAGTGCGTTATCCATCGGCAACCCGCATTGCATTTTACAGGTAGACAGCGTGGCGACTGCTGAAGTGCACCGTGTTGGCCCATTACTGGAATGCCATGAACTCTTCCCCCAAAGGGCGAATATCGGATTTTCACAGGTGGTGTCAGAAAATGAGATTCATCTGAGAGTATACGAACGGGGTGCAGGAGAAACCCTGGGTTGTGGCAGCGGTGCCTGTGCCGCTGCGGTAGCCGGGATGCGGCTCGGGTTATTGGAAAATGAAGTGAAAGTCAACCTGCCCGGCGGCAGTGTTGATGTTCAGTGGCAGGGCAAGAACCACCCGGTCTACCAGAGGGGGCCCGTGACAACCGTATTCAGGGGGACCATTGATTGTCCGGGTTGAAAATCCAGGGGACTCCGGTATTTTGCCGGGTATAATCATCGCCCAAATCCCAAATCCCAAATCCCAAATCCAGTATCATCACCATCATGCCTGATCCCGAAGAAGTCATCGATTTCCTGAAAAACAACCCTTCATTTTTTGAGGAGAATGAAGACCTGTTGCTGGACATGACGATCAGCGATGGACAGGACCTGGCCTGTTTCTATGAACGAAAGATCCAGGTGCTCCAGGATCGTGAAAAACAGCAGCAGGCAAAGATTGACATGATCGTGGACGGTGCCCGCAGCAATCAACAATTGGAATCCGAACTGTTGCAAATGGCCATCTGCCTGCTGAGCGACCATCAGAACAGCCGATCCGTGGACCAGGCATCGATATTGGTCCGAAGCCAGTTCAATGTGAAAGCAGTCGTCATTTTCCGGGAGCCGGATGACGGCGGGTCCCCGGACCCGCAATATGAGGCGCTCAGGCAAAGAGTGCTTCACATGAGCAGTGTCTGTGATGACCGGATATCCACCAAACTGCGGGTTTCCCTGTTTGGAGCGGACGGTGAGGCGATTCAATCCTGTGCATTTGTCCCCCTGGCATTTGAAGGCGAGATCACCGGGGTCATGGTGTTGGGTTCGAACAGGGCTGAAAAGTTTGCGCCGGGTGCGGGGGTATTGTTTCTTGACCGGCTGGGACAGTTGATTGCGGGTTTTCTGCATGGCCGGCCGTGACGGGATGGGGCATTTGAACGAAAAGGTGCGGGAATATATAACGGTTCTTGAACGCCAGCGGAAACTGTCCGAAAATACCATACGCGCCTATCAACGGGACCTGGCGCAGCTGGTTGATTTTGTCCGTGAAAAAGGGCTGACCGACTGGGACCGGCTGTCTACCCGGGATGCCCGGTATTTTCCGGCAAGAATGCATCAAAAAGGGCTCTCCGGGCACAGTATCCGGCGTACCCTGTCTGCCTGCCGGGGCTATTACCGATACCTGCTGCAGCAGCAGTCCGGGGGCGTGAACCCCTTTGAGGGAGTCCGCGCACCCAAATCGGGGAAGAAGCTGCCCGAGACCCTGAGTGTGGATGAGCTCAACACCCTGCTGGCACCCCACGATGGCACCCTTCTTTCCATGCGCGACCATGCCATGCTGGAGTTGTTTTATTCTTCGGGACTGCGCCTGTCGGAACTGGCATCCCTGGACAAGTATTCCGTCGATCTCACCCAGCACCAGGTGAAAGTGGTGGGAAAGGGAAACAAGCAGCGACTGGTGCCGGTTGGCAGGATGGCCATCAAGGCGATACGCAAGTGGCTGGACAACCGCCCGCAGATGGCGCATCCGAAGGAGGTTGCCATGTTTGTCAACCAGGCCGGTCACCGAATCAGCGCCCGGGGAATCCAGTACCGGATGAACCAGTGGGCAAAGCAAAGAGGGATCAACCGGAAAGTGCACCCCCATATGCTGCGGCATTCGTTCGCCAGCCATGTTCTGGAATCCAGCGGCGACCTGCGTGCGGTCCAGGAAATGTTGGGGCACTCGGATATCGCCACCACCCAGATTTATACCCACCTGGATTTCCAACATCTGGCGGAAGTGTACGATCGAGCCCATCCAAGGGCAAAAAAAGTGCGAAAATCACGCGATTCCTGATCGGACGCGGCTACCCGTCGTTGAAATCTGCCCACATCATGGATATAGTCCGCCGTCATTTTTTAATGTTTCATTCATCTTAGTTCAGGAAATAGCCCAATGATTACTTCACTGCCCATGATAATGGGGGTTGTCGGCCTGCTGGTCGCATTGCTGGTATACAAAATGGTATTGCGGTACCCGGCGGGGGAAGGCAAGGTTGCCGAGATCGGAGAAAAGATCCATCGGGGTGCCATGGTTTTCATGCGCCGGGAATATGGCTATCTGATTATATTTGTCGCGGTGGTCGCACTGCTGATTTTCATCTCTGACCTTGGTGTCAAGACCATGCTTGCATTTCTGATTGGAGCGTTGTGTTCGGGGGTGGCCGGCTATATTGGCATGTATGCCGCGACCCGCGCCAATGTCAGAACCACCACGGCGGCTGCACAGGCGGGGGCGGAAAGCGCGCTGGCAGTGGCGTTTTTCGGGGGCTCGGTGATGGGGTTGTGCGTGGCGGCCATGGGACTGCTGGGAATCGGGTTTCTCTACCTGCTGTTTGGTGGTGACCCGAAGACGGCCCATGTGATTCACGGGTTTGGAATGGGGGCTTCTTCCGTTGCGCTGTTTTCCAGGGTCGGGGGTGGAATATTTACCAAGAGCGCCGATGTGGGGGCTGATCTGGTGGGGAAAGTGGAAGCCGGAATACCGGAAGATGATCCCCGAAATCCCGGAGTGATTGCGGACAATGTCGGGGACAATGTTGGCGATGTTGCAGGAATGGGGTCGGATATTTTCGAGTCGTATTGTGGTTCCATCATCGCAACCATCGCCATTGCCACCACCCTGCCTCCGGCAATGTTCAACCTGCTGGGAGAGCAGCAGGTGCTGATGTTCCTCCCTCTGGCCATGGCATCCGCTGGCCTCGTTTGTGCCATTTTGGGGATCGGGCTGGTGAAAATGAATACCGCCAGGTCTCCAGAGCTCGCGCTTCGAATTGGAACCATCGGAACCACCGTCCTGTTCATGGTGGTTTCCTATTTCGTGATTCGGTACATGGGAGTGAGTGTGAATGTATGGGGGTCCGTGGCGGTGGGCGCAGTGGGGGGAATCGGTATTGGACTGATTACCGAATACTATACTGGTGGAAAACCGGTTCGTGATATTGCGAAAAGCGGGGAAACCGGTCCGGCGACCGTCATGATTTCCGGCCTCGCGGTGGGGATGGAATCGGTGGTGGTTCCGTTGCTGATCATTGCCTCCATCATCCTGATCTCAAGCCACCTGACCGGCCTGTACGGTGTCGGCATCGCCGCAGTCGGTATGCTGGCCACCGTCGGCATTACCATGGCCATTGACGCCTATGGCCCGGTTGCCGACAACGCAGGCGGGATCGCGGAAATGGCGGGCATGGGTAAGGAAGTCCGTGAAATCACCGATTCTCTCGACGAACTGGGCAACACCACCGCCGCCATTGGAAAGGGCTTTGCCATTGGTGCAGCCGCCTTGGCGGCGCTGGCCATTATTTCCGCTTTTATCGAAACCGTTTCTAATCTGAACCCGGGTTTTTCACTGGAACTCAGTGACCCCAGGGTACTGGCCGGCATGTTCCTGGGTGGCATCTTCCCCTTTTTGGTCTCCAGTATTACGATGAATGCGGTGGGCAGTGCGGCGTTCGAAATGATTCATGAAATTCGTCGTCAATTCAAGGAAATACCCGGGTTGATGGAGGGGACTGCGGACCCGGATTCTGACCGGTGTGTGGACATTGCCACCCGGGCCGCACTCAAGCGGATGGTTTTGCCGGGAGTGTTGGCCGTGGCAGCGCCTGCCGTGGTCGGGTTTGGCCTTGGGGCGACCGCCCTGGGGGGCATGCTCGGTGGGGCACTGCTTGGCTGTGTGCTGATGGCCTTGACCATGGCCAATGCGGGAGGGGCCTGGGACAATGCCAAGAAATACATCGAAAAGGGAAACCTGGGGGGCAAGGGCTCGGAGGTTCATGCCGCGGCGGTGGTCGGTGATACGGTAGGGGACCCATTCAAGGACACCTCCGGACCGTCCATGAACATCCTGATTAATGTCATGGCCATTGTCAGCCTGGTGATCGCCCCTCTCCTGTAGCGGGAAAGGCATCCGCGGCCTGCTGTCCTGTTTTCGGTCCCGTCCTTCCCATTGGCGGAAGCACGGGCGGTTCCGGGCAGGGTCTCGGGCAGACCGGGTCTTAGGTAAATTCCTGCCCCACTTCAAAATCAAAGATTTCGTTGAGCCTGAACTCGGTGATCAGTTGATCAACCGCCGCCTGGCCATGCTCTTTGGATACTTCCGTGAGGATGAGCTGTGCGGAATGCCGGTTGTACGACCCTCCGAAATCCGCCTGTACCTGAATGAGCTGCCGGGCCTTGTCCAGGGTCACAGGCTGAAGTCCGTGTCGAGTTTTTTCCGGACCGGATGGTTTTCCAGTTGAACATAGTCCGGCAGGCCCCTCTGATAGGGAGGGTAGTCTTCCCCCAGCATAAGCGGCTGCAGGTAATCCCGGCACTTTTGGGTAATACCAAAACCATCCTCTGAGATATAGTCCCTGGGCAGTTTCTTTTCCACATTGGCCACCCGGCTCAGCTCAACGGTGCCAATTTTCCATTCATAGGGGTGGTTGCAGACCCGGTCGATGGTGGGCATGACGGAATTTTTTCCCTGGAGCACCAGTTCCACGGCGGTTTTGCCCAATGCGTACGCCTGTTCCACATCCGTTCTGGATGCAATATGCCGGGCGGACCGCTGCAGATAGTCCGCCACCGCCCAGTGAAATTTAAATCCCAGGTCCTGCTTCACCATGTTCGCCACTACCGGGGCCACGCCACCGAGCTGGGCATGTCCAAAAGCGTCCACCTGGCCCTGGTCAGACAGAAACCCGCCGCCCGGGCCGCAGACCCCTTCCGATACCACGACCGACACATAGCCGTGTTGTTCCACTTTTCGACGGACTTCCGCGATGAATTGCTTCCGGTTGAACGGGATTTCCGGAAAAAGCACAAGGATGGGAAGTTTTGTCCGGTCATCCGACGCCATTGCGCCGGCTGCCGCAATCCATCCAGCATGGCGTCCCATCACTTCCAGAATAAAGACCTTGGTGGAGGTTTCCGCCATGGAAGCCACGTCAAAGCTGGCTTCCCGGGTGGAGATGGCGATGTACTTGGCCACGGACCCGAACCCCGGGCAGTTGTCCGTAAAAGGGAGGTCATTGTCCACGGTCTTGGGGATGTGGATGGCCTGAATGGGGTATTTTGTCTCGGTGGACAACTGGGCAACCTTCAAACACGTATCCGCCGAATCGCCCCCGCCGTTATAGAAAAAGTACCCGATATCATGGGCGTTGAAAACGTCCATCAACCGTTGGTATACCAGGCGATTTTCTTCGATGCTCTTCAGTTTGTATCGGCAGGAACCAAAGGCACCCGACGGCGTGTGGCGAAGTTTTGAAATGGCGGACGCCGGTTCTGCCGATGTGTCGATCATGTCTTCGTGCAGGGCACCGATGATGCCATGGCGGCCGGCATAGACATTGCCGATTTTGTCCCGGTGTTTCCTGGCCGTTTCAATGACGCCGGCGGCGGAAGCATTAATGACCGCGGTCACCCCGCCGGACTGGGCATAAAAGGCATTTTTGATGCGGTTCATTTTTCCAGGGGTCGGTTAATTCAGTGACTTTCCGGTACTGCCGGAACCCACGCCTTCCCGCTCTCTTTCATGGTCAGACTGGGTCTGGAGAACGGCAGCGACACATTCATCGAGCTGGTTGTATTCCTCAATGCCCGTTCCGAACTGATCATGGGGCGTGTAGAAAAACTGGGTTCGAAAAGCAAACATCCCGACTTTGAAAACAACGAAATTGCAGCCCCGTTCATGCCAGAAAACCGTGGGGCACGCGGTGAGGTCCGCATCGTCATTGCCCAATTGGATCTCACAATCCGCGAGTTGGATTTCAACATCCTTCTTGTATCGCTGGGTCAGCATCTCCCGGATGCCATGAAGTTCAGTGTCGGTAAATTCTGTCATTCTCTGGGAATTGAAAGGCACGGTTCGTTCTGGATTCTACAATAAATCCAATGTGGTCACCATTCTGCTACCCAAACGAGGATTAATACCGCCGACAATTATCGGCTCCTTGCCCTGGCCACCTGGGATAAAGTGGCACCTCCTTCTATTCTGTTGATCGTGCGCTGACATTGCTTGGTTACAACCTGTTCAATCCGTTGCAGTGCCGCATACTCGCCATAAAGATTTTCAAAGTTTTCCCTCACAGGTTGCAGGTTCTCCAGCAGCCTTGCAGCAACATCCAGAACTTGGTCCTGGAGGAACTGAGGACGCAATCCACACTGGTTTGCCAGTGTGTTCCAATGCTTCAGGGTTGCAACCCCCGGATTTCTTTCATCGCCTACGGAAAAAGCCAGGTGATAATCAATACGTTCTATGGCACAGGTGCAAACGAGGTCGTAAAACGGCGCTAATCGGATTTCACCATTGGCCTGATGCAGTAGAGAAAGGTTTTTGGCGTGGCCATCCGAGTTGCCTGCCAGGACGTTGAAGGCTTGCCAGCGAAGTAAATGTTGCATGTCGTTGGCAGGGTCGGTGGAGACATCCTGAATCAGCCGATAACAGTCGGCGAATGTCGGACCACCGTCCTCCTGATACTTGCGCTCGTGCCCGAAACCCAGCGCCTGACAAAAATCTTCCTGATGCAACCTCGCAATCCGGCCATTTTCAAGTGGGTGTCGATCATAACGTTCAATCAAAGCATAGTGTGTGTCAGCTATTGAACGCAGCTGAATGTCGACCACTGGCAAGCCGATGGCTTCTGCCAGCAGGGTGGTAAAAGTCTCGTAGGCTGGCAGGTGCCGGTAATCGGACAATTCAAATTTCAGGATGTGGCTGGAGGGTGATTCCTTCTTGGGTAGCCAGTAGTCGTCGCCTTTCACCAATACAGGGCATTTGTCCTGAACGCCGGCTAAAGACAGCCGGGGGCGTTCATTGACAGTCCAGGTATACACTTGACCCCGGCGGGCAACCAGATTGGTGAGTTCTTCGTCCGAGATTTTGTGGTACTCGTGCTCCGTTGAGGGTTGATGCTCTGCTTGTAATATGGAAAGCGCACCCGCACATTCACCGCCAATGGCGCGAAGCAGATCAAAGTCGGTATTGGCGATTTTGAGGTCGCGAACTATCTGATAGCGGACGCCTCCTTCTGGCAGCAGATTGGCGAAAAAGCGGTGAGCGAGATATTCTTCAGGCGTAAAATCTTCCTTGCGCAGAGGCAGTGTATGGGAGATGGCAAATTCACCTTGTGCCAGCCATTCCTCTTCGTAACGAAAGCCGATCAGTCCCTGGGTGTTTCGCCACAGGTAGCCGACGAGTCGTTGATCGCTCCAGACATTGAGGCCATCGGGGTCAAGCATGGCGTCCTCCATCCTTTTTTGATTGCGGTCTGGATGACGTGTCCCCACGAGGCTGAACCACCACTTCCAGCCCCAATGTGCGCAGTGCTTGCAACACTTTGCCTAGTTCTGCGGTTTCCTTGCCGCGCTCAAACTCAGATAGAAAGCGGGTACTCAGATTGCCCAGTCCGGAAATCGTTTCCAGTGTCAGCTTCCGTTGTTTTCGGTGAGCACGCACAAGCTTGCCGAGGTCTTCAGCCGATCGAACCGCACTGTATTGCACCGGATCGTTTCTCATCTTTCACCTGCAAAAAATTACCGTACGGTAAAAAATAGCATGTGTATGATGTCAGAGCAACAAATATATACCGTACGTGATAATTGTACGTAATCTTGATTCAGGGATGGATTTTATATCACGTACGGTAAAAAATAGGCTGCGAGCATATAAAAAAACAGGCCGGTTCCACTATAACCACGTGTCGATGAGGTCTTCGTGCAGGGCACCGAGGATGCCATTGCGGCCGGCATAGACGTTGCCGATTTTGTCCCGGTGTTTCCTGGCCGTTTCGATGACGCCGGCGGCGGAAGCATTGATGACCGCGGTCACCCCGCCGGACTGGGCATAAAAGGCATTTCTGATGCGGTTCATTTTGTGCGGGGATCGGTTAATTCAGTGACTTGCCGGTACTGCCGGAACCAACCCCTTCCCGATCTCTCGTTCGTCGGCGTACCGATGAGGGAATCCCAGGCGGTACCGGGGCTGGGAATCACCGCAACTTCGCACAACCCGGTGGTGCCGGCAGCCGGGCGGTGGAGGATGAACAGGCTGATTGCATGGAAGATCACGAAGCGGGTGCATTCCGGCAGGGCAGATTCCCGGTTCGGGACGGATTGTTCCGGGTCCAAGGGACATTCTGGTCGTGATTGGGGCCCCGGCCTTTTTTGGTGCAGAAATGGGCGGTTGAGGAGGCGGTGACAGTGCGCCCTTTCAGGGCGTACCACTGTTTTGCGCTGACACGCAACAGGATTCATTTTGACATCGTATACGATGTGATCTACTATTAAATGTTGTGCATAGATTCGTTTTGGATACTGACGTTGTCGTGGCGGCCATGCGGAGCCCAAGTGGGGCATCTGCGGCTTTATTGGGAAAAGTGCTGGACCAACGGGTCACGATGCTGACCAGTGTGCCGCTGTTTTTTGAATATGAAGCGAAGTGTACATCATCCCTACATTGGACCGCCGCAGGATTAACGCAAGAGCAAGCGGGTGCATTTTTGAGTGGCTTGGCGGCGTTGATCACACCGGTGAAAACACATTATTTATGGCGTCCATCGTTACGGGACCCCAATGACGAAATGGTGTTGGAAACGGCCGTCAATGGACGTGCTGACGCGATTGTTACCTTCAATTTGCGTGACTATGGTAGGGTGCCAGACCGTTTCAATATTGAGGTTCTGAGACCGGGGACCGCGATCAGGAGAGTAAGAAAATGAGTGAGAAGTCCACCTATCCATTAAGGTTGCCCAAATCGCTTAAAGATGAAGTAGCCAAAGTGGCCAAACGAGACGGGACAAGTATGAATCAATTTATCGCCATTGCGGTGGCTGAAAAAATCTCTGCGTTGGAAACCGGGCAATTTTTTGCTGAACGCGCCAAAGGCTCGGATCTTGAAGCCTTCAGGGCGATTCTGTTTCGTCCCGGTGGTGAACTCCCCCGCTCTGGGGATGAAGTAGTCGATCAATAACCCTGAATCTGGAAGGATGAACACCGCCGCCATTAAAATCCGGATGACGCCTTCCCACCCGGGGGAGTTCGTTCGGCTTGAAATCATTGAAGCCCTGAATCTGACCATTTCGGCGGCCGCAGAGATTCTTGGTGTACGCAGGGCAACACTCTCAGCCTTGCTGAATGGCAAGGCTGCCCTGTCACCCGAAATGGCGTTGCGTCTTGAAAAGGCTTTCGATATCCATATGGATCTGTTGATGCGGATGCAGGCCTGGCATGACGTTGCACGCATGCGACGTCTGGCGGATAAAATTGCTACGGATGTACGTCGATATGAAAGCCGAACTGGTGTATCAGGAAATGGTGGACGAATACGATGACCGACAATCGCGATTTTCCTGCCCACGCCACATTCTCGCAACGCTATGGATACGAACCACTACCAGGGCCAATGCGGCTTGAGGAAATTTCGGATGATTTGAGGCGCGAAATTTGGAACGGTGTTTATTCTTTCTTCCACTCTCTACAAAATAAACCTCTTGTATATGGACCTATGCGTGGAAGCATACAAGTTGCATTGGGAAGATATTACAAGAAGCCGGAGAGTCAAACTAACACTAACTACATCCTGGTAGTGAGGGATATGGAATCCATCATGATGGGCCATGATTTCAATCAGGTTTTGGATTTCATTGAAATTATAATTGAAGAAAATGTTATTCCTAAGAACGTCGGATTGAAAATTGGGAGATTATTTGAAAAGCATGGAGCCGCTTATCGGCTGGATTTTTCAAGTACTCCCTATCGATTCATCCCAAGTGCAAGTAAAGAACAGAGTGAGTCAACACAACATGCTCTCCAGATACTCCATGAAGGTAATATGGTTGGTGCCACAACACATTTGCGTCAGGCGGCGGAACATATCAACGCACGCCAGTATGCTGATGCGATTACCGATTGCATTCATGCGGTTGAGTCCGTGGCCCGGATAATCGACCCCAAATCCAGCACCACGTTGGGACCGGCACTGAATTCCCTTGAAAAGGCCAATGTGCTGAATCATCCAGTACTCAAGCAGGCGTTCCTTAAACTATACAGCTATACCAGCGATGAACAGGGCCTGCGCCATGCTCTTCTTGACTAGAATACCGCCGATGTCGGTTTGTCCGAGGCTGTGTTCATGTTCGGGGCCTGCGCATCCTTCGCTGCTTATCTGGCGCAGAAGCACCAGCAGGCTGACGGGGCATGAACACGGCCTGTTTTCATGTGGATCAGCCGCTCCGATTACAACCTTCGCGTCTCGCCCTTTCTCCCGGTTTGCCGTTCGGGTAAACCTCTTCCATTTATATCGATCCCTTGTGGTTTTATGCCTATATCGGCATGACCAATAGAAGCCTATTTTTGAAAGGACCCTTCGGGAGTGGATCATTGGGCGCAAGCTCAGCTTTCGGTTACCACAGCGTCCAAGTGGCTGAATTCAAGGCGACGATGCACACGGTATTGGGAATGTGCGGGCCTGGCTGGTGGATACTCAGGCCCAGCGACTGGGCTCCCTGGGACTGGCGCAGTCGCCTGTCCACAATGTCCCGGATGATCGATACCCGATCCAGCTCTCGATTGCTCAACGTAACGGTCTCTGTTGTCATGGGTCCTCCTCAATAAAAAAGGGGACATTACAGAATTGCGCCGACAAATCCCCTGATTCGGCTTGAATTGTTGCGCTAAACAGGTTAGATTCCGCAACCCTTTGGTGGTCATTGAATTAAAACCATGAAACGTACCTTTCAACCGAGCGGAGTGAAACGAAAACGAACCCACGGGTTCCGTGCGCGCATGCGTACCCGAGGTGGACGGGCCATCATCAATGCCCGGCGTGCCAAGGGACGGACCCGCCTGAGCGCGTAAACAGGGGTTATTCCATGCCGCAAGCCGCGGCAAAGCTGGGGCGAAATCGAAAATTGCTGGATGGTGGACAGTTCAATTCGGTTTTCAGTCAAAAAAAATCCATACATGGCAAGTATTTTGGTATGCATGTGATCCGCAATCGCCTGAACCACCCGAGACTGGGGATGGCAGTATCGAAAAAAGTCAGTAAAAAAGCGGTGCAGCGAAATCGGATAAAACGTCAGATCCGGGAATCGTTCCGGTTGTGCCAGGACACCCTGGTTCCCATGGATTGTGTGGTGGTTTCGAAAATCGGGTGCGCCGACCAGGAAAACCGGGTGCTGAGGACCGAACTGGATGGTTTGTGGTCGAGAGCGAACAAGAAATGCGAAAATTTTTAATACTGTTGCTGAAAATATACCAGCTGGGTATCAGCCCCTATCTTGGGCGCAATTGCCGATTCCATCCAACCTGTTCGAGTTATGCCCGGGAAGCCATTGGTCGATACGGTGCGTTGCGGGGTGGCTGGATGACGGTAAAGCGGATCGCACGATGTCATCCGTGGCATGAAGGGGGCGTTGACCCCGTTCCGCCATCTCCCTGACGGAATGCCGCGAAGAAAAACGGGTTTGGGAGTCGGATAAATCATGCAGTTTCAAAGAATCATGCTGCTCGGTGCACTGGGCCTGGTACTGGTCATGCTCTGGCAGTCCTGGGTAGAGTTCGAGGCAACGTATACCGGGTCCAGCGAACAGAACCAGGTATCCGGGGGAGCCGATGGCGAGGCCGTGGACAGGTTCGAGGATGTTCCCGACGCGCCGGAAGCCACGACCCCTTCGGCGGCAACCGTCTCCCCGGAACCCGTCCCGGTTGCCGGGGAAAGCGGAGACCAGGGGGAACTGATCAGGGTGACCACAGACCTGGTCAATGCCGAGATTGATACCCTGGGGGGTGACCTGGTCCGGGTGGAATTGCTCCAGCATCCCGTGAGTGTCGATACCCCGGACCAGCCTTTCATACTGATGTATCGCGATCCCTTCTCGCTGTATGTTGCACAAAACGGACTGATTGGAAAGGACCGGGAATACCCCAACCACAATACACAGTACACGACCTCCACCTACAGTTATCACCTCGGTGATGCCGACGGCATCGATGTGGTCCTGAACTGGACGTCCCCGGACGGGGTTGTCTATGACAAGATCTTCCACTTCAAGCGGGACAGTTACCGTGTGGAGATCGATTTTCGTGTCCAGAACCACAGCGATACGCCCTGGACGGGGTTTGCCTACGGTCAACTCAAGCAAACCGAAGTGGAAGCCCCGGGTTCAATGGGCTTTCTTGGCAGGTTGCCCAGCTACAACGGCGCGGCAATTTATACGGAAGCGGACAAGTACGAAAAAATTGACTACGGCGAGATCCAGGAAGGCCCCCTGAATGTCAGCACTCCGGACGGCTGGGTCGCCATGCTCCAGCATTATTTCGTTTCAGCGTGGTTGCCGGTGGGGTCGGAAAACTACCAGCTCTATTCCGGGATCAACCGGGATACCGGAAACCCCCAGTATCGGATCGGATACAAAACCACGGACCCCACCGTGGTGGAACCGGGTCACGAGGGAGTGGTCAACACGGTATTGTTTGTGGGCCCCAAGGAACAGCACCGCCTGGATGAGCAGGGGGCCAATGGACTGAAGCTCACGGTGGACTACGGGTGGCTGACGCCGGTTGCAAACCCCTTGTTCTGGCTGCTTGACAAGATTTTCGGCTTCACCCAAAACTGGGGCTGGGCCATCATACTGCTGACTTTCCTGGTCAAGCTGGTGTTCTACCCCCTGTCCGCCGCAAGTTACAAGTCCATGGCAAAGATGAAAAAGCTGCAGCCACGGATGACCACGCTGAAAGAGCGTTACAGCGACGACAAGCAGAAGTTTCAACAGGAAATGATGAAGCTGTACAAGGCTGAAAAAGTCAATCCCGCCGGGGGGTGTCTTCCCATTCTGGTACAGATTCCGGTGTTTATCGCGCTGTACTGGGTGTTGCTTGAAAGCGTGGAATTGCGCCAGGCCAGTTTCATGCTGTGGTTGACGGACCTGTCTCTTCCGGACCCGTATTTCGTGTTGCCCATCATCATGGGGGTCTCGATGCTCGCCCAGCATTTCCTGAATCCCGCCCCGGTGGACCCGCTCCAGAAAAAAATCATGATGGCGCTGCCGTTTGTCTTTACCGTTTTCTTCCTGTGGTTTCCGGCAGGACTGGTTCTTTACTGGGTGGTCAACAACCTGCTTTCGATTGCCCAGCAATACTACATCACCCGAAAATTTGTGGACTCCTGACCAACCGGACAGGACCGCTGTACCAGACACGGATACGATTGCCGCGGTCGCAAGCCCTCCGGGCAAGGGCGGGATCAGCATCGTTCGGGTTTCAGGACCCCGGGTTCCGGAAATTTCCCAGGGGCTGACGGGGGGGCTTCCGGCGCCCAGGATGGCGCAGTGCACGGCTTTTCGGGACGGAAACCACACCCCCATTGATCAGGGTATCGCGCTGTATTTCCCGGCTCCGGAAAGCTATACCGGGGAGCATGTCCTGGAAATACAGGGGCATGGCAGTCCAGTGGTCATGGGCCTCCTGCTTCGCCGGTGCCTGGAACTGGGGTGCAGGCATGCCAGGCCGGGGGAATTCAGCGAACGGGCATTTTTGAACGGCAAACTGGACCTGGTCCAGGCGGAAGCGGTTGCGGACCTCATCGAAAGCAGCAATGAGTCAGCGGCACAATCCGCCCTTCGGTCCCTGCAGGGAAATTTTTCCGTTCGCGTTCACGATCTGGTGGATGCGGTCTGTGGGCTGCGGCTCTTTATCGAGGCCGCCATCGACTTTCCCGAGGAGGAGATCGATTTTCTGGAAGACGGCAACGTGATACAGCGCCTGGACCGGATCGTGCAAAAGTTTGCAGCATTGCGGCAGTCGGTCCAGCTGGGAAAGCGGCTGCGGGACGGGCTCAAGGTGGTATTGACCGGATTGCCCAACGCCGGAAAGTCCAGCCTTTTGAATGCATTGTCCGAAGAACAGCGTGCCATTGTCAGCGAGTTGCCGGGGACAACCCGGGATACCCTTGACCAGACGATACTCCTTGACGGCCTGCCGGTGGAAATCATTGACACGGCGGGAATCCGCGATACCACCAACGAAATTGAGGCAGAAGGGGTGCGCAGGGCCCAGCATGCACAACAGGCGGCAGACCTGATACTGGTTGTCGTTGACGATGCCCGAATCAGCGAGGAGGAATTCAATTCCCTGATGAACTCACCGACCGGCGGGGCCCGGAAGATTGTTGTCAGGAATAAAATCGACCTCAGTCACAGGACCACCGGGGAGAGTGATAATGAGGTGTGTATCTCCGCCCTGACCGGCCAGGGGCTTTCGGATCTCAAGGAAAGGATCAAGGAAATCGCCGGCTTCCGGAGCCTGGATGATTCCTGTTTCATTGCCAGGGAAAGACACCTGGATGCCCTCAACCGGGCAGAGAGCTTTCTGAAAAGCGGTCTTCAGCAGCAGCGTGAGTTCCGGGCCGGGGAACTGCTGGCGGATGACCTGCATTCCTGCCAAAAGGCCCTGGGTGAAATTACCGGGGAGATTTCCAGCGATGATTTGCTCGGCATGATTTTCAGTTCCTTTTGCATCGGCAAGTAAAGTATTTGATATATAATGCGAATGTCTGGACAGTACGGGGATTGATCGCTTCCGTGGAACAAATCAAGATGACAACGAACACGCCACAACACAGTTACACTCGAAACATCCCGTTGCAAATGATCCTGGTGCTGATGTTGCTTGCCGTGGTGACCATATGGCAACGGGACATCGTCCACCAGATCTATTTTGCCAACCAGGTGAATACCGTTGGCTGGGCAATAAACGGAGGCATTGCCCTCCTCTTTGTCAGCGGGCTGGTGGAGCTGGTCAGACGGTTTTTTGAATACCGCAACCAGGAACTGTCCATCAATCGTTTCATCGCCAACGTCACCCACAATGAAGATCCGCTGCTGGGCATTGAGGAGTCGGACATGGTGGCGAAACGGTTCCTGACGCTGAAGTCCCTGAACCGCCGCCGGGCCAATATCAACCAAAGCGCCCTGGCAGCGACCCTGTTGGCGTCGGAATCAAGTCGCAACAGTTTCCTCAAGTTTGTTCACAACGTCCTGATCCTGACCGGTGTGTTTGGCACCATCGTTTCCCTCTCCATTGCCCTGTTGGGGGCCTCGGATATTTTACAAAGCAGCGGCCAGGTTGCTCCGGCGGCGGGCAACGGGCAGGCGGAGGGTCTGGGGACGATGATCTTTGGCATGTCCACGGCCCTGTCCACCACCTTGACGGCCATCATGGCGTACCTGTTTTTCGGGTATTTCTACATCAAGCTCACAGATACCCAGACGTTTCTGATCAGCAAAATTGAAGAAGTCACGGCCACGACATTGTTGCCGCATTTGCAATTGAACCAGGATGTTGTGCTCAAGGATTATTCCGACAGTATTCTTGCGGCCACTGAACTGGTCAAGAACCTGACCCAATCCCAGAAGGCATATGCCGAGTCTGCGGATTCCCTGCGACTGGCCGCACAGGAACTGACGGACCAGGCGGCCCAAGTGACCGGCCAGCACGAGAACCTGCAGGAATTGCTGCCCCGGATCCATGACATGATTGAGCAACAGCAAAACACCTCCAGACACAATGCAGAAAACATGGATGAAGTCGTCGCACTGTTGAGAAGGGGTTTTCGTCTCCGGTCTGACGGGTAGGGGCGCATCCCGTGCCGGAATCCAGGGGATTTATCGATCTTAGGATCGGGCATGGCGCCGCCGGGATCGGCGACGAGAGTATCTGGCCGTCTTTTACGGACATCATGACCGTGATTGTCATGATATTCATGATGGCGCTGGTAATCATCATGGTGCGGAATTTCGAGTTGAACCGTGAGCTGGTCTCCACGA
The DNA here is from genome assembly GCA_965214055.1 of Candidatus Poriferihabitaceae bacterium. Classification (GTDB taxonomy): domain Bacteria; phylum Pseudomonadota; class Gammaproteobacteria; order Arenicellales; family Poriferihabitantaceae; genus WTGA01. Next base: position 1,044,005 of record OZ243931.1, on the reverse strand, counting down.
TTTCCGCCAAGGAAGCCACCACCCGGGCCAGCGAGCAGCTTGCAGCAGAACTCACGGAACTGTCCGGGTTGCTGGAGGATGCCGAAAATCGGGGTGCATTGTTACAGGCCGACCTGGAGTCGGGGCTCAGGAGACTGGCCGCACTGACTGCGGAACATACGTCGCTGACCTCGGAACATGAAGCAGTTGTCCTGCAACGTGAACAGCTGGAACAGGAAAACCTGGGGCTTGAAGCCGACCGGAAAGCCTCTTTGGTGGAAATCGTCAAACTCAACACCAATGCACAGATGCTGAATCGGCAACTGGATGCGCTGAGCCAGGAACTGGCGACCCTGCAGGTCCAGTCGGACGAGCAGATTGCATCGTTGACGGCACAGAAACAGGGCCTGGGAGAAAAACTGGACACGGTTTCCCGGCAGCTGGAAGAACTCAGGGTGCAATGGTCGAAGGTCCAGTCGGAAAATCGGGAATTGTCCAGGGAAGTGGAGGCCTTGCAGGCCGGCCGGTCGGAGGCCGAGCAGCGCTATACGGTTGCCCGGGAAGATATCCTGAAACTCGAGGAACTGGTCTGGCGCCGGGAATCCGAAATAGTCGTCCTGGAGGCGGACCGGGAAGCGTCGAGGGTGGAAATGGGTGAATTAAATGCCAATGTCCAGGCACTGAACCGGCAAATTGAAACAGTACGTCAGCAATTGTCGGCATTGGCAATCGAATCCGGCGAACAGATCACGGTAATTTCCCAGGAGAGACGCAGCCTGAGCGCCAACCTGGACCTTGTTTCCGGGGAACTGGAGGCCCTCAAGGTACAATTGATGCAGTCCCAGGCACAAAACCGGGAATTGTCCAGGGAAGTGGAGGCCTTGCAGGCCGGGCGGTCGGAAGCCGAGCAGCGCTATACGGTTGCCCGGGAAGATATCCTGAAACTCGAGGAACTGGTCCGGCGCCGGGAATCCGCAAATGCAGATCTTGCGGCCCGGTCCGCAAGTTCCAGCCGGCAATTTGAATCCCTGCAGGATGAATACGACCGGCTGACCGAAGAATATCGCCGGCTCATCCGGGCAGCGCGGAGTCCGGCGGGGAAATATGTGGTGGAAGTCCGGCTGGAAAAATCCCCGGCAGGGTTTGTTTACCGGATACGTGAACCCGGGGACAGCGCCCCGGTGGTGGTAACCAAAGCCCGGTTGGAGGAGACGTTGCAGGCCATGAAAACAGAGAAGGGGAAATCCCTCTACACCAAAATCGTCATTCCCGAAAACAACCGGCTTTCCCACAATGAGGCCTGGCAGTTTACCTGGGAAATTTTGCGGAAGTACGACTACTATTACCAGTAGATGAAAAGTGGATTTCTCCCGAGAACGTGAATCAGTGATGCCATGAAATACCCGGAAAAATTTGAAGTCATCGTGATTGGAGGCGGTCATGCCGGTGTGGAGGCTGCGCTGGCGGCTGCACGCATGCAATGCAGGACGCTTCTGGTGACCCACAACATCGAAACCATTGGGCAGATGTCCTGCAATCCGGCCATCGGGGGGATCGGCAAGGGGCACATTGTCCGGGAAATTGATGCCATGGGGGGGGTGATGGCCAGGGCCATTGATCAGGCAGGCATCCACTTTCGGGTATTGAATGCACGCAAGGGTCCCGCGGTTCAGGCCACCCGGGCCCAGGCCGACCGGGCACTGTATAAAATGGCGATACGCGGGTGTGTCGAACGACAGGCCAACCTGACCATTTTCCAGCAGGGGGTGGATGACCTGCTGGTACGCGGAGGCCGGATTACCGGTGTCCGGACCCAGTTGGGGGTGGAATTCGAAGCCCCCGTTGTGGTGCTCACTGCCGGGACATTTTTGAACGGAAGGATTCATGTCGGGATGGACAACGCCCAGGGAGGCCGGGCAGGGGACCCGCCCTCCATTGCCCTGGCGCATCGGTTGCGGGAACTGCCGCTGAATGTCGAGCGGTTGAAAACCGGTACGCCGCCCCGGATTGATGGAAAGACCATCGACTACGACAACCTGGAAGTCCAGCCCGGGGATGACCCGGTCCCCGTGTTTTCATTTACCGGTGACCCGTCCGAGCACCCCCGGCAAATACACTGCCATATTACCCATACCAACGAACAAACCCATGCAATCATCCGTGGTGCCCTGGACCGCTCCCCCATCTACGGAGGGGTCATTGAAGGCGTGGGACCGCGGTACTGTCCCTCCATCGAAGACAAGGTGGTGCGCTTTGCCGAGCATGCAAGCCACCAGATATTCATTGAGCCGGAAGGGTTGAATACCGTTGAAATTTATCCAAACGGAATCTCTACCAGCCTGCCCTTTGATGTCCAGTTTTCCTTTGTCAGGACCATCCGGGGGTTTGAAAATGCCCGGATTACCCGGCCGGGTTATGCCATTGAATACGATTTCTTTGATCCCAGGGGATTGAAGGAGTCCCTGGAAACAAAATGTATTGACGGGTTGTTTTTTGCCGGGCAGATCAATGGGACCACCGGGTATGAAGAGGCCGCGGGACAGGGTCTGATTGCGGGCCTGAACGCGGCATTGAGGATCCAGGGCAAGGCCCCGTGGTGTCCGGCACGCAATGAAGCCTATATCGGGGTGATGATTGACGACCTGGTAACCCGGGGGACTGCGGAGCCATACCGGATGTTTACGTCCCGGGCGGAATACCGGTTGCAACTGCGGGAAGACAATGCGGATTTGAGATTGACGGATAAGGCACACCAGCTGGGGTTGGTCAGTGACCGCCGGGCCCGGATTCTTGAGAACAAGAGAAACGCCATCGAAAAGGAAAAAACCCGGTTGGAAAAAACCTGGGTCCATCCGGACAAAACGGACAGGAAAACGGTACAGAACATCCTTGGCCAGGCATTACAGCGGGAAGCCAATTTAATGGATTTGCTCCGAAGACCCGAAATCAGCTACCAGGATGTGGTTGCACTGGGCGGCCTGGAGCATCCCCTTGTGGAAATGCAGAGTATCCGGCAACTGGAAATTCAGGCCCGTTACAGCGGTTATATCGAGCGCCAGGTTGCGGAAATCGCACGCCTGAAGAAAAGCCATGGGGTGAAAATTCCGGTGGACTTCAATTACGGCGATGTGCGCAACCTGTCGAGCGAAGTCCATCAGAAACTTTCCGAAGCCCGGCCCCAGACCATTGGCCAGGCTGCCAGGATTCCCGGGGTGACCCCTGCGGCCATCTCCCTGTTACTGGTCCATTTGAGGAAAGTCAGGGAGGCGGCCTGAGAGCCGGAGTCCGCTGACGGCAAGGGTTCGGGCCGTTCCACTGCCCCCGGGAACGGTGGTCGGGTCCGCGGTCACAACAGCCGGTCCAGTGCCTGGGTGATGTCCGCAAGCAGGTCGTCCTGATTTTCGATCCCCACGGAAAGCCGCAGCAGATTTTCCGGGACCCGGCTGTGCGGACCCTCTACGGAAGCGCGGTGTTCAATCAGGCTTTCCACTCCGCCCAGGGAGGTGGCCGGAACAAATAAAGTCGTGCTGGAGGCTACCCGTTTTGCATCCTCGGCATCGCCTTTCACCAGCAACGAGATCATGCCCCCAAAACCATTCACCATTTGTCGCCTTGCAATGTCATGGCCGGGATGGCTTTCAAGGCCGGGGTACAGGACCGCTTCCAGCCCGGGGTGATTTTCCAGGGCCCGGGCCAATCCCAGTGCATTTTGCGAGGCACGTTCGAATCGCAGAAAAAGGGTTCGCATGCCCCGCAGCAACAACCAGGATTCAAACGGGCCGAGGACTCCCCCGGCCAGGGTTCGTACCAGCTTGATTTCGTCCCAGCGCTCAGTACGGGCCCGGCTTACAAGGATGCCGGCGATGACGTCGCTGTGGCCATTCAGATATTTCGTGGCGGAATGAAACACCAGGTCGGCACCGTGGTCCAGCGCACGGGTCGTTACCGGTGGGCTGACCGTGCAATCCACGGCCAGGACCGCATTCGCATTGTGTGCCAGTTCCGCTGCCCCGCGGATGTCAATGACCTCCCACGTCGGGTTGATGGGGGTTTCTATCCAGACCATGGAGGTTTTCCCGGGCTCAAGGGCCTTTTCCAGGGTGTCTATATTGCCCGCCTCAAAAAAGGTCACCGAAATATTCCGTTTTTCCGAGAGGCGTCTCAGCCAGTCCTGGGTTCCGTGATACATGACCCGGGGCGCAACAATATGTTCCCCCATGTTGACGGTTTCGAAAACCGCGTTTACGGCGGCCAGGCCGGAAGAGAAGACCAGGGCTTCTTCCCCGCCGTCGAGTACCGCTGCCAGGTGTTCAACCTGCCGGTAGGTGGGGTTGTCCGCCCGGCTGTAGGAATACTCCCCGGGACGGTCCGGTCCGTCCGTCTGTGCGTAGGTCGTGGAGGGGTGGATGGGGGGGACGATGCCTCCGGTGGTTTTGTCAATATAGTGGCAGGCCTGGACCACCAGGGACTCCATGGAAACGGGTTTTTCCGGCATAGGGATGTCCGGGTCTATCGGAGCGTCACCAGTTCTTCCGCTGCGGTGGGATGGATGGCCACGGTGCGGTCGAAATCCTGCTTGGTGGCACCCATTTTCAGGGCAACGGCAAACCCCTGGATCATTTCATCTGCGGCATGACCGACCACATGGCATCCCACCACTTTCTCGTTCGGGCCCTGGACGATGAGCTTGACCAGGGTGCGCGGCTTGTGTTCGCCGATGGCGAACCGCATGTCGACGAACGTGTTTTGGTAAATCCTGATTTCAGAACCGCCATATTTTTCCAGGGCCTCCGCTTCACAAAGGCCAACCGTCCCCACGGGGGGGTGGGAAAAAATAACGGTGGGAATGTTTTCATAATCCAGCCTGGAATCCGGCTGGTTGTTGAACAGCCGATCGGACAATCTGCGCCCGGCGGCGATGGCGACCGGGGTCAGCTGGGCACGGGGCGTGACATCGCCCACGGCATAAATGCCCGGGACCGAGGTGTTCTGGAAGTCGTCCACCTGGATAAATCCGTGTTGGTCCACCTCTACCCCGACGGCGTCCAGGTTGAGACCGGCAATGTTGGGATGCCGTCCGATCGCCCAGATGATGCAGTCATAGCCGTCTTTACCAGCGCCATCCGAATCCCGGTATCCCAGCGCATTGTGTTCATCTGTCAGCGACTGCAAATCGACTTCTGTCAGAAATTCAATTCCGCTTTCGCGCATGTCATCCATCACCTTTTGGTGGATATCCTGGTCGAATGTCCTCAGGAGCCGGTCTTTGCGAAGTAGCATGGTCACCTGGCTGCCGAGACCATGCAGCAGTCCTGCAAATTCGGTGGCAATGTATCCGGCTCCGATTACCAGGATGTTTTCCGGCTGTTTTTCCAGTTCAAAAAAGCCATCGCTGGTGATTCCGAGGGAAGCGCCGGGGATGTCCGGCACACTCGGCCGGCCGCCGGTGGCAATCAGGACATGGTCCCCATGATATTCCCTGCCGTTGATGCCGATACAGTTTGCAGAACGGAAATCGGCTTCCCCCCGGACCAGGGTCACGCCGGCATGGTCCAGGTTGCGTCCGTAGATTCCGTTCAATCGCCTCACATAACCATCCCGGGACTGTTTGAGGGTGGACCAGTCAAACCCCCTGCGTGCAATGTCAAACCCATAGTTGCCGGCCAATTCCAGGGTTTCATTGATCTGGGAGGTGGTCCACATCACTTTTTTGGGGACACAGCCGACGTTGACACAGGTGCCGCCCAGGGGTCCGTATTCAGCCAGCAGGACCCGGGCACCATATTCCGAGGCCCGCCTTGCTGCCGCCATTCCCCCGCTGCCGGCCCCAATCACGATAAAACCAAATTTCGCCGTCATTGAACTGTGTTCAGAAAAAACCCGATAAATGCTGCCAGGATGCGTCGGTCATACGGATTGAATTCCCGCCAGCCCGGTCCCCGGGTCCGGGGTTTAATGGAATACGACTTCTGCCGACAGGGTAAACGCTGGGATGACGGCATCAAACAGGTCTCCGTTTTCATCCCGCATCTGATAGCTCCCCATCATGGCACCCACCGGGGTTTGCAAAATGGCGCCGCTGGTATATTCAAAACTTTCCCCGGGTTTCAAATGCGGATGTTCACCCACCACCCCCGGGCCCCTGACCTCTTCGGTTTTGCCTTCGGAATCCGTAATGATCCAATGGCGGGTCAGCAGCTGGGCCGCGGTATCCCCCTGATTTTCCATGTGGACCGTATACGCGAAAATGTACTGATTGTTCTCCGGTTCGGACTGTTCCTGCAGATAATGGGGGGTTACGGTTATCTTGATTTGCTGATTTGCGTTCATGTCCGACATTAGAAACCAATCGATTCCGGGATGCAACCGGTTTAAACCGGTTGCCACGCAAGGACGCGGTGGAATTTGCCATGGCAACAGGTCCCGGTTCCTGCTGATTGGAGGGAGGGCAAAAAAGGGGGAGGGCATCTTTTTCCCGGAAAACGGGACCCTCCCGGCCCCGTTTCCTGTACGGGGCGAAGTTGAATGGAACACCGGGTGGGCAGTTCCAGGGATGGGTCCGCGACGGGATGACCGCAGACAGCCCGGTGGTGTTCGGACGGGGCGGCATTGATTCGAAAGAGATACATTACATCACTGAGTATTTTTACTCAATGATGTAATATCAGCCCATGCCTGAGTACATCCGTCACCACGTCACCACGATTCTCGAACGCCTGAAAGAATGTCCGGAGCGGCTTATCGTCGTGTCCGGCCCCCGCCAAATCGGCAAAACCACCCTGGTAGTACAGGCGTTGCACTGTACCACCCTGCAGTGGGACTACCTCCCGATCGACAAGCCGGCGGAATAGCGATAAAGCGATTCTCCGGGAGTCCGGGCAGGCTGTGATGTCAGGTAGTACGATCCCTGCAGGGTTGATCCTGGAGAGGCATCGCTGTGCGTTCAGCGACGGTGGAGTCCGGCCCCGAACCTGTCCGGCATCCCCCTGACCGGGCCCATTTTGGAAAAGCTCTGGGGGGTCGCACGGCAAGGTGGAGGGAAGGCCTTTCATTCTTGAGTCTCCCGGATAGAAGTGATATTGTCTCCGGTATACAAAAAAATCGGTTGTAACACTTGGTTGCAACGGGTGATCAGAATGACAATGACGCAGGAGAACCAGCATGTTACGTTCACTTTCTATTGACGCGGAGAAATGCACGGGCTGTTTGCAGTGCGAGATGGCCTGTTCCTACGAAAACGAAGGGGTTTTCAATCCGGCAAAATCCAGAATCAAGGTCTTCACCTTTCATGATGAAGGCCGGTTTGTGCCCTATACCTGTACACAATGTGATGAGGCCTGGTGTCTGCACGCCTGCCCGGTGGAGGCCATCACCATGAACAAGGCAACCGGGGCCATGGAAGTGGCGGACTCGGTCTGTGTGGGCTGCAAGGTGTGTACCATTGCCTGTCCTTTCGGCACGGTCAACTACAACCAGGATACGGGAAAAGTGATCAAGTGTGATCTTTGTGGGGGGGACCCCAAGTGTGCCGAGGCCTGTCCCACCGATGCCATTATCTATGTCGATGCCGATGCCACCGGCCTGGATAAAATGCGTGCCTGGGCGGCTAAAACCGATAATGCAGCGTCTGCAAGGGGGTAAACCATGAGTTGGACCAAGAAAGTTTTACGCGTCAACCTCAGTCGTGGTGAGGTTTCCGAAGAACCGCTCAACATGGACTGGGCAGAGCAGTATATTGGGCAAAGAGGGCTGGGAACCCGGTACCTTGTTGAAGAGACCGACCCCACCTGCGATGCCCTGGGTGTGGACAACAAGTTGATCTTTGCCACCGGGCCCCTGACCGGGACCGCAGTGTCCACCGGGGGTCGATATTCCGTGATTTGCAAAAGCCCCCTGACCGGGGCCGTTGCGTGTTCCAATTCCGGCGGGTTTTTTGGTGCGGAATTGAAGTCCGCCGGCTGGGACATGGTCATTTTCGAAGGAAAAGCCGAGTCTCCGGTACGGCTGCATATTGAGAACGAAAAAGCGGAGCTCATTCCAGCGGATGATTTGTGGGGAAAAACCGTCTGGGAAACCGACAAACTGATCCATGCAGCGGTCCAGGACCCTCAGGTCAGGATTGCCGCAGTGGGGCGGTCCGCAGAAGCAGGATGTCTGTATTCTGCCATTATCAATGATCTCCACCGTGCCGCCGGGCGCTCCGGCGTGGGCACGGTGATGGCATCCAAAAACCTCAAGGCCGTCTCGGTGCGGGGAACACGGGGGGTTGGCAATATCAAGGACCCGGTCCGTTTCATGAAAAGTGTCGCCGAACAAAAGCAGGTGCTTGCGGAAAATGCGGTCACCGGCCAGGGTCTGCCGGCCCTGGGCACCCAGGTATTGATGAATGTCATCAACGAAGTGGGAGCCCTGCCGACTCACAATATGCGGGATGTCCAGTTCGATGGTGCGAACAATATTTCCGGCGAGGCGATGCTGGAGGCGCGTGAAAGTGATGGAAAGCCCAACCTCACGACCAATGCGGCCTGTTTTGGCTGCACCATTGCCTGCGGACGGATTTCCACCATTGACAAGGGGCATTTTACGGTGGAGAACAAGCCCGAATACTGGGGCAACTCCGGCGGCCTGGAATACGAGGCGGCCTGGGCATTGGGAGCGGCCACGGGGGTGGACGATCTTGACACCCTGACCTATGCCAACTTTGTATGCAATGAAGACGGAATGGACCCCATCTCATTCGGGGCCACGGTGGGAGCGGCCATGGATCTGTTTGATCTGGGCGCCATTACCACTGAGGATACCGGTGGCGTGGACCTGAGTTTCGGGTCTTCAGAAGCCCTCACCTGGTGCGTTGAAAAAGTGGCGGCCGGCGAGGGATTCGGCAAGGAGATTGGAATGGGTTCCAAGAGGCTGTGCGAAAAGTATGGACATCCCGGTCTGTCGATGTCCGTAAAGGGCCAGGAATTCCCGGCCTATGATCCCCGGGGAATACAGGGCATGGGACTGACCTACGCGACATCCAATCGCGGGGCGTGCCACCTTCGAAGCTATACCGTTGCCTCGGAAATTCTGGGGATTCCGGAAAAGACCGACCCCCTCGAAACCGAAGGCAAAGCCGGCCTGGTCAAGGCGTTTCAGGATGCCACCGCTGCCGTGGATTCCATGGGACTGTGTGTTTTCACCACTTTCGCGTGGTCTTTGGACAACATGGCTCCGCAGCTGGATGCGGCCTGTGACGGCGAGTGGACCGTTGAGCGCCTGGTGGAAGCCGGTGAGCGTATCTGGAACCTGGAGAGGGATTACAACATGAAAGCCGGCCTGACCGGTGCCGATGACAACCTGCCGGAAAGGCTCCTGAAAGAAGCGGCCAAAACCGGACCGGCAGAAGGCAAGGTGTGTGGCCTGGATGTAATGCTGCCGGAGTACTATTCGTTGCGTGGATGGACGCCGGACGGTCAGGTGACCGGGGAAACCCGACAGAAATTCTCGTTACCGGCATGAAACATGTGATTGTCGGGGCCGGGCCCGCAGGGGTGGTGGCCGCGGAAACGTTGCGCAAACTGGACCCTGATGCCAGGATCGTGGTGATCGGGGACGAGCCGGAGCCCCCCTATTCGAGGATGGCCATTCCCTATTTGCTCAGTGATAACATTGATGAAGAGGGGACCTACCTGCGCAAACAATCCGGTCACTTCGCCCACAGCAGCATAGAGGTTGTGGCGGGCACGGTGGCATCGGTGGATACCCAGGGCAAGCAGTTGCGGCTGACCGGTGGCGATACTGTGCCGTACGACCGCCTGCTGGTGGCCACCGGCTCGGTTCCCATCCTGCCTCCCGTTTCCGGGATTGACCATGAAAAGGTGACCAATTGCTGGACCCTTGAAGATGCCAGGAAGATTGCCGGGGGATGCGCGCCCGGTGCATCCGTTGTGTTGATCGGTGCCGGATTTATTGGCTGTATTATCCTGGAAGCGCTGGTATCGGCAGGAGTGAAATTGACGGTCATTGAAATGGGCAACCGTATGGTGCCACGAATGCTGGATGAGACCTGCGGCACGCTGCTGCAACGATGGTGCGGGGAAAAGGGGGTCCACGTCATGACCAGTTCCCAGGTGGAAGCCATTGAAGATGCCGGGGATCATGTGAAGGTAAAGATCAGCGGTGGGCAAGAGGTGGATGCCGAGTTGGTCATTTCTGCCGCGGGGGTCCGGGCCAATGCGAAATTTCTTGAAGGCTCCGAAGTGGAATTGTCCGACGGCGCAGTGGTGGTGGACCAGCACATGTGTTCGTCCGTGCCGGACATCTATGCAGCGGGGGATGTGGCGTGCGGGCGTGATTTTTCCACGGGAGAGTACAGCGTCCAGGCCATTCAGCCCACCGCGGTTGAGCATGGCCGGGCAGCGGCCGGCAATATGGTCAACCATGGCTCGGTGACGCATCAGGGCAGTGTGCTGATGAATGTCCTGGATACCATCGGACTGGTTTCATCGTCGTATGGCCAGTGGGAAGGCGTAGAAGGGGGGGAGTCGGCAACGCTGGTGGATGAAGAGGCCTTTCGCTATATCCAGCTTCAGTTTGACGGCGATCAGCTGGTGGGAGCCAATACCCTGGGGATGACCCAGCATATTGGTGTTATCCGGGGCCTGGTGCAGGGGCGATTCCATCTTGGCCGCTGGAAAGACCGGTTAATGAAAAATCCCCTCCTGGTGATGGAGGCTTATCTTGCGGTGAGCCAGGGGTAGGAAGCGACCCCTGCTTTTTGGGTGGAGGGGTCCCCGGCGTATTGTTCTGCGTGCCGGGTGACCAGGACGACCGGGCACCGCCGACAACCATGGACCCTGATCTGGAAATCGAGGCAACTATGCAAATCACCTTTAAAATGTTTGCCACGCTCATGGAGTATCTGCCCGCCGGTGCGGTCAAGAACACCATTGATATCCAGGTCGAAGAAAACGCCACGCCCTACCAGGTGATTGACCGGTACCGGGTCCCCCGGTCCGAGGTCCATCTGGTATTGGTGAACGGGGTCTATGTGGATGAAGAAAGCCGGGACCTGCCAATGAAACCCAACGACACCCTGGCAATCTGGCCCCCTGTAGCGGGAGGATGAGGGACCACGAAGTATTCCGATACCAGGCAGAGATGGGATACTCCCATGCAGAATTGCTGCGGGAGCTGGAATCCGCAGTGGTGCCGTATGCGGTGCGGAGGATTTCCGAGTATTCCTATTCCATGACGGTGGACGCGGACCCCGGTGGACGGGTTGCCATTTTGACCCTGGAGCCGGAGTCGGTGCGCCGGATCGCCTCAATCAGGATTCCCGCCACCCGTGTTAACATTGAGTTCAGGAATTTCGATGTCGTTGAATACCAGGAATTCCTGGATCGTTTCAGGCAATATTTGCAGCGGGGAGGGGGTTGAAGGTGAATATAACGGTAAAATTTTTCTCGAGTTTGATGGAATACCTGCCGAGGTCGGTTGAGGGCAATTCCATGGTTGTGCAGGTCAACCCGGGCACCTCCCCCCGGCAGGTTCTGGCGCGATACCGGGTACCGGAAGAAGAGGTTCGCACAGTGATGCGAAACGGTGTCTTCCTGCCTGAAGAGGACCGGGACAAGCCACTGGAAGAGGGGGATCTGCTCACCGTCTGGCCATCCATCCAGGGCGGGTAAAGCCGCACTCGGGATTTGCGGTCAAAAATATTCCATGCGGCGGGTTGCGGAGTCGGGGTAGAATACCGCTGTACGGATTGAATGTATTGGTTATCGGGTTATCAGATTGTTACGGGATTCCTTAAAGCGCCCACTCCATGATTTGCGAATATCGGTCACGGACCGGTGCAACTTCAGGTGTGGGTATTGCATGCCAAAGGATATTTTCAAAAAGGGGTACCCCTTTTTGAAATCCAGTGCGTTGCTGACCCATGAACAAATCGAGTTGCTGGTAAAGGTGTTTGCAGAACTGGGTGTCCAGAAAATCCGCCTCACGGGCGGTGAGCCGTTGTTGAGAAAAGACCTTGAAAAACTGGTTTCTGTGATTGCCGGTACACCGGGGATCCAGGATGTTGCAATAACAACCAATGCGTCCCTGCTCACCCGAAGACGCGCGGAATCCCTGAGACAAGCCGGGATTGAACGGGTCAACATCAGCCTGGATGCGCTGACGCCGCACATTTATGAACAAATCAACGAAGTCCCCTACCCCCTCGAAACTATTCTCGGAGGAATCAACAATGCACTGGAAGCGGGATTCAGGGTTGTTAAAATCAACATGGTGGTCCAAAAGGGGGTGAACGAAACGGACATCCTGCCCATGGTGACGTATTTTCGCGGGTCCGGCGCCATATTGAGATTCATTGAGTTTATGGATGTCGGCAACCACAACCAGTGGAACATGGATCGGGTATTTGGCGCCAGGGAGATTCTTGGGGAAATCAACGGGGTGTTTCCAATGGAACCATTGGACGGGCAATATGACGGGGAAGTCGCAAAAAGATGGCGATTCAAGGATGGTCAGGGAGAAATCGGCATCATTTCCTCCATCACCCAGCCTTTTTGTGGAGACTGCAGCCGGGCAAGACTGTCCGCAAAGGGAGAACTGTTCACCTGCCTGTTTGCCAGCGGTGGCGTGGACCTGAAAAAATTTCTCGCAGCCGGCATGTCCGCGAATGAAATCCGGCAGAGAATCTCGGCAATCTGGAAAAACCGGAACGATCAGTATTCGATGATGCGGAGCCTGAACCCGGCGGGGCAGGTCATGGTTCAGCAGCCGCAAAAAGTCGAAATGTCCTATATCGGAGGATAGGCAGGGCCCCTCCTCTTCTTCCATGTGTGCCATTGCCATGGCCTGTCTTCACCCCGGCACCCGGAGACCCTTGGCAGGTTTTGTGCTGCCCGGTTTCCCTGAAAAGCCCGGCGGCAGAAAAACCACCCTTTGCCGTTGTCTGGAGAAAAATTTTCCGGCGGGAAGGACGGGCGCACCACGCCGAGATACTATCGTTCTCCCGTTTGGGGTAAAATCGAATCTAAATCTCATAAGAGGCTCCCATTATTTTGGGGAAAGAGGAAATCCATTGAAGCAGGACAAGAGTCAGTACGACACGGAAGAATTACTTGCATGTGGTCACGGGGAGTTGTTTGGGCCAGGCAATGCACAGTTGCCGCTGCCAAACATGCTCATGTTTGACCGGATCATCCACATTGATGATGATGGTGGAACGCATGGAAAAGGACTGGTAATCGCTGAAATGGATGTCCACCCCGACCTGTGGTTTTTTGCCTGTCATTTTGAAGGCGATCCGGTCATGCCAGGCTGCCTGGGAGTGGATGCATTGTGGCAGCTGGTAGGGTTTTCATTGGGATGGAGAGGGGGTGAGGGGCACGGGCGTGCCCTGGGTGCGGGGGAGATCCGGTTCAGCGGACAGATTACCAAGAGTTGCAAGGTAATTACCTACCGGATTGATTTCAAGCGGGTCATTATGCGAAAACTGGTGATGGGAATCGCCGACGGCAAGGTGTACGCGGATGATCACCCGGTCTATGACTGCAAGGACCTCCGGGTGGGGTTGTTCAAAAACATCGAGAATTTCTGATTCTCGGACTCGTCGCAGGTGCTTGACCTCTCTTTAATCGGATCGTTGAAAGTCGTGTTGAACAGCCTGGATTTTCCATCATTGAACCCGTGTTATGATTTGCAAATGTCTTTTTTGAAACACTCCGAACGGCCTGAACCCCTGGTGAAATTGACATGAAAAGAGTCGTGATTACGGGGTATGGGATTGTTTCCAGTCTGGGGAACAATAAAGACGAGGTCCGGCAGGCACTGATGACGGGTCAATCCGGAATCGTACATTGCCAGGACTATGCCGATCTTGGAATGCGCAGCCGGATTCACGGTGCCATCGAACTGGACGCACAGTCCATGATTGACCGGAAGCTGTATCGATTTATGGGGGATGCGGCGGCATACAGCTATATTGCCATGCAGGAAGCCATTGAGCATGCAAATTTGACCGAAGCCATCATCAGCAGCGAAAGAACGGGTTTGTTGATGGGAACAGGGGGGGCTTCACCGGAAAATATCGTCAAGGCTGCGGATACCCTGCGTGGGCGGGGGGTCCGGCGGGTGGGGCCCTACATGGTTACCAAGACGATGTCCAGTACGATCCCCGCCTGCCTCGGAACGGCCTACAAGATAAAAGGGGTTTCCTATGCCATCAGTTCGGCCTGTTCCACCAGCGCCCACTGCATTGGACATGGCGCGGAACTCATTGAACTTGGCAAGCAGGATGTTGTGTTTGCCGGTGGCGGCGAAGAATTGCACTGGTCCCTGTCGGTACTGTTCGATGGAATGGGTGCCCTGTCTTCAAACTATAACGATGCCCCGGCAACCGCCTCCCGACCCTATGACAAGAACCGGGACGGGTTCGTGATCTCCGGAGGGGCCGGGGTGGTAGTGCTGGAGGACCTGGAACATGCCCAACGCCGGGGGGCGCCGATTTATGCGGAACTGACGGGATACGGGGCGACTTCGGATGGATATGACATGGTCCAGCCTTCAGGGCACGGCGCAGTGCGCTGCATGCGTCAGTCCATGCAGTCCATTGACAAGCCGGTCCAGTACATCAATGCCCACGGAACCAGCACCCCGGTGGGAGACATCAGGGAGCTTGAGGCCATTGCCGAAGTCTTCAATGCAGACTGCCCGCCAATCAGTGCGACCAAATCCCTCAGCGGGCATGCACTGGGGGCCGCGGGTGTCAATGAATCGATTTACACGCTGTTGATGATGGAGTCCGGATTTATCTCGGGAACGGCGAATATAGAAAACCTGGATGAAGGGGCGGCGGGATTTCCCATTGTCACGGATACCATGACGGACGTGGAAATCAATGTCGCAATGAGCAACAGTTTCGGTTTTGGCGGTACGAACTGTTCCCTGGTTTTCGAGCGCTGGAACCCGTAATCTCCTGATAATCCCCGGGCAGGTACGGCAGCCCGTCGGCACTGCAAGGGTGCTTTCCCGGTTTTCAAGCATGATTCAGTCCAAGGCACAATCCCCAGGCCCGGTTGTCATCTGGCTGGTGGTTTGCTGCGTCCTGGTATTGGCCATGGTGCTGTTGGGCGGGGCGGTTCGATTGACAGGCTCCGGGTTGTCCATGGTGGACTGGAAACCCCTGACGGGCATGATTCCTCCCATGGATGCACAGGCCTGGACGGATGTCTTCGAGAAATACAAGACGTTTCCGGAATACCAGCTTGTGTATCGGGGCATGGAGTTGGAAGGATTCAAGTTCATCTACTATATGGAGTATTCCCATCGGATTCTTGGTCGTATCATCGGCATCGCATTCTTCGTTCCGTTCCTGGTTTTTCTCTGTACAGGGAAGCTTTTGCCGGGATTGTCGAACCATCTTTGGTTGCTGCTTCTTCTGGGTGCCGTGCAGGGATTGATCGGCTGGTACATGGTACAAAGCGGGCTGGTAGACAATCCCAGGGTCAGCCAGTACCGATTGGCCCTGCATTTGCTGGTTGCCGTGCTCATCTACGCGTACATGGTCCGGATCGTGTGTGGACTGGTCATTCACCGCAGGCCCCGGAACCCGGGGTCCGGGACCATGGGGACCATCACCTTTGCCATCGTATTGCTGATGATCGTCAGCGGGGCTTTTGTCGCCGGAACCAAAGCGGGATTCATGTTCAACACTTTCCCGAAAATGGGGATGGACTGGGTGCCTGCCCAGGTCATGGCTTTGTCTCCGGGGTGGCGGAATTTCCTTGAAAATCCAGTGGCCATCCAGTTTCTCCATCGGCTGCTGGCGGTGGGGGTATTGATCGCCGTCCTGGGATATGCCTGGCAGTTGGGGCAATCCACCGTCCCTTCAGGGAAAACCATTGCGCTTCTCCTGGTCCTGGCTGTAGCGGTCCAGTGGGGCCTGGGTATCGCCACACTGTTATCCGGTGTTCCCCTGGTTCTGGGAGTGGCGCACCAGGCAGGTGCCATGCTGCTGTTAACCCTCGTGGTCGTCGGGAATTCACTGGACCGGGGTATTTTCCGAAAAGACGATGGGTGAAAAGCTAGAGATTGTTAAGCCAGTGATATCAGCAATTGTTGCTGAATGCCAGTGCGAGCCGCAAGGACGAACAGCCCATGTGGCTGTTCCATAATCACGAGCTGGCAATCGCATTTGATTGATCTTCGCCAGTCCCGAAGGGGCGCGGAATCGCGCTCCGACGACCCGCGGATATGCCTGAATTAGGGGGAAACGCATGAACAGAAGACTGAATGATTATCTGGACAAGAAGGGCGCCAAGGCGGTGGATGAAGGCATTCTGAAAGAATACACGATGGCGATGAAGGAGACGGTCCTCGAGATCGAAAGGGAGATCGGGAAGAACGAGAGACGGGCTGCGGAACTGCGGTTCTCGCCGAGGCCGGTCCCGAAGCGTCAGAAAGCTGTCGCGCAGAAGAAAAGGAAGCGGGCGTAGGGCGGCGGGAAAAGGGTGCCCCGAGGCACCCCATCTCCCGAAACCAGCGGTCGTTTGGCCAAAAAGGCCCGGGTCTCCTCCACGGTTTGTAACCGGGGGGGCTTTAATTTTGGGATCATTGTTTAATGATCCCAAAATTACCGCCGTACGCCTCGCTTTTCGTTAAAAAAATACAAAGTTGTTCAGGCTCATCTTCCATTGGACAACCTCCCCCTATAATTACCGGCCCGGCCACCCTATAATCAGCCCCTTTGCTCCCGAGCATTCCCACGACCACCATAAGGTTCGTTTGTGTCATCTCTTGAAAAAATTCCGGTCTTGACGAGGATTCCCCGGACCGGCCTGTACAGGATGTATGCCTTTTCACTGGCCCTGTATCTTGCAGCCAGTGTTCCGTGTATCGCGTCGAACGATGACTGGAATGTGGAAATCCTGATGAAAGAACTTTCACAGGTCACCCGCGTACAACTGGATTTTGTCGAGACCCGGGCATCCGCGTTTCTGTTCATTGACCTGGTTGTGGAGGGAAACATGGAATATCGAGCCCCCGGCTATCTGTTGAAAAATACCGTAAAGCCGGTCACGGAAACGGTGTTGATCAGTGGGGATGAAATGGTGGTCAAACAGGTTATCGATGAGGGGAAAGGGGAGGAGGATACGCTGGTCCGGCGATATTCCGTACAGTCCCATGTCCTGTTGCAGACAACCGTGGAAAGCATCAAGGCATTGCTGGCGGGGGATTTCGGCAGGTTGCTCGAGAAATTTGAAATGGATCTTTCAGGGGAACGCGGTGACTGGCAACTCAGCCTGATCCCGAAATCAGCGGTAATCCTTGAGTCGGTGGAGAAAATAATACTGTCTGGAGCCGGCATCCAGGTGAATGAGATTGTCACCACCCATGCCGATGGCGATGAAACCGTGCTTCATCTGACTTACCGGTTGCTTCAATAATACTGAATCCGCTTTTGTGAATGCAGCGCGTACCAAGGGGGTTTTAATCGTCTGTGGGATTATCGCCGCCCTTTTCGTTGTCCTGACCCAATTCCGGGTATCCACCGACCTCGCACTGTTCCTGCCTGAACCGGATTCCAAGTTTGAACGGCTGTTGCGATATCAGCTGGACAATGGGGCCTCTGCAAATATTCTGTTTCTGGCGTTTTCCGGGCTGGATACCCAGACACTGTCGGACTTTAACAAGAAAGCGGCGGACCGGCTCGGGCAATCCGGCACATTCAGCAGGGTCACGAACAACGCCCGTAGTTTAAGCACCCGTGCACTGGAGTTTCTGGAAAAGCACCGTTATCTGTTGACCCACAATGATCTCACTGAACAGTTTTCGGTTTCCGGGCTCAAGTCCGCTTTGCAGGCTCGACTGGAAGGACTGGCCTCTTCCTCGCCCTCCGTAGAAAAAAGGTACCTGCGCAACGATCCCACCGGGGAGGTGACCGCATTGCTGGAAGAGTGGCAGGGAAAAATAAGCCGGCACAAGCGCCCGGCTGAAACGTTCGGAGTCTGGTTTTCCGATGACCTGTCGAGGACGCTGATACTGGTGGAGATTGCTTCGGATATTTCCAAACTGCAGAATCAGGTCGATGCGGTGATGGAAATCAGGGAGACCTATGAACAGATCAGGATACCCGGGCTTGAAATGACCATGACCGGTCCAGCGGTGTTTGCCGTGGAGAGCGGCGAGGACATTCGGGAGGACATCAAAAGACTGACGCTGATGGCGGTCTCCATGGTGCTGCTGTTTTTGTGGATGGTTTACCGGTCTGTGCGCCCCCTGGCCCTGATCGCCTGTACGCTGTTTTCCGGCGTGATCGTGGCCACCGCAACCATACTGCTTGTCCATGGCCGGATTCATGGGATTACGCTGGCCTTCGGAATCACCCTGGCCGGGGTTGCCGTGGATTATCCCATCCATCTGCTGACCGGCTTCCGGGGCAAAAGAAAAGACCGCCAAAACCGGATCAGAAAAATATGGCGCACCCTCCGGCTGGGGGTGGTGTCCACGGTCATTGCATACGCGGCATTCCTGCTTTCCGGATTTGGCGGCCTGCAGCAACTCGGCTGGTTCACCATTGTCGGGCTGATTACGGCAGCGGCTTTTGCACGATGGGTGTTACCGTTCCTGGATCGCCACGATGAAAATTCCAGGCAGGGGCTGTCCGGGTTGCACCGTCTTTTGAAACAAGTTGGCCAGCGTGCAAAAAAATTGAAATGGGTGGTTGTCGGCAGTTTTGTCCTGGCCATGGCCGGCATGATGGTTTCCGGCCAACCGATTTTGCATCTGAACGTGGATTCCCTCAGCCCCATAAAGGATCAACGCCGGGCAGACGGTAAACTTTTAAGGGATGACCTGGGGTTCTGGTACGGTGGGAGCATGGTGGTGGTTGTGGCGCCCGACAAGGACAAGGTGTTACAGGAAAGCGAAAAACTGCAGGTTCACCTCGACCGCCTGGTGGAACAGGATGTGATGGAAAGCTACGACATGGCGGCACACTTTTTGCCGAGCCGGAAAACGCAACTGTCCAGAAAATCACAGATTGTGGATGAGCAAACCCTGCGCCGACGCCTGGAGGAAGCCCTGGAGGATTTCCCCTTTCGCCCCGGTGTTTTCGAGCCTTTTCTGGAGGAAGTGGCCGGGACTGCCGGGATGGCGCTGGTGGACCCGGCCACCCTGGAAGGGACGACCATGGACAAAAAGCTGGCACCTCTCCTGTTTGATTTCGAAGGGGAAGCCGGGGGAGTGATTCTGCTGCATGATGTCCGGGACAATGCCAGGGTGCAGGCCTTCGTCGACCAGCATGACGGCGTGTACTACATGCACCTCAAAACCGCGTCAACCGACATGGTCACACGCAGCGTGGACCGGGTATCCAAAGCGATGATCCTGTGCGTCATGTTGATTTACCTGGTTCTTGCCCTGTCTTTCAGAAGCATGAAACGCCCCCTGAAAATCATAGTGCCGGCGTTTGCCGCGGCGGCGGTGACCGCGGCCGTGCTGGTTTTTTCCGGAAATCCATTAAGCATATTTCATTTGGTTTCATTGTTGCTGGTGGTTGGGCTGGGCCTGGACTATGCCCTGTTTTTTAACCGGTTGCCGGAAAACCGGGACGAATGGGAGACGACTTTCCGGTCTCTTTGGGTCTGCGGTGTCACCACGGTCCTGGTTTTCGGCATTCTGATGTTTTCCCAGGCCCCTCCACTGGAAGCGATCGGCCTCACCGTGGGGATTGGCGCATTCCTGAGCATCGTTTTTGCTGCGATGTGGGCGGCCACCCCCGAACCGGGAAATCCCCCGGACCGCTGCCAGCAGAGGCCCGGTTGAATTCAGTACGGCAGGACCGATGCTGAAAATCGCCCGGGGGGGTGGTTCTGGGGTAAAATCACCCCCACTTTCCTTCGTCTGGACAAATCGGACTGTTTGATTCAGAAATTCCGAAACGCATTGATCCCGGGGTCAAGAAGATGGCGCGAATAGCCGTAGGCGGCTGGCAACATGAAACCAACACGTTCGCAACGATCCGGGCGGAATACGACTCGTTCGTCTGTGCCGATGAATGGCCCGCTATGGCTGTGGGCCCGCCCATGCTGGATGTGGTCCGGGACATCCACCTGCCGGTGGCCGGGGCAATCCAGGCATTGGAGGAAGCGCACCACCAGATCATCCCGCTGCTGTGGTGTTCCGCTACTCCGTGTTCGTATGTGACGGAAGATGCATTTGAAAGAATCTGTGAAAAGATGCTGGGTCTTCTCGATCAGGCACTCCCCGTGGACGGGATTTACCTTGACCTGCATGGTGCCATGGTATGCGAACATCTCCAGGACGGTGAGGGGGAATTCCTGTCCCGGGTGACCCGCCTGGTGGGCCGTGATGTCCCCATATTCGTCAGTCTTGACCTCCATGCAAATGTGACCCCCCGGATGGTGGACCATGCAACCGTGATGGATATTTTCCGTACATACCCCCATGTTGACATGGGATTGACGGGGTATCGGGTAGCGAAATATTTATGCGATCACCTGGACAATCCCCGCCCAATCTTCAAATCTTTCCGGCAGATTGATTTTCTCATTCCCCTGAATACCGGTTGCACGCTGATCGAACCCTGCCAATCCATTTATGGCGCGTTGTCGCAATGGACCCCTTCCCGCATACCGTCCCTGTCGTTCGCCTGTGGATTCCATCTTTCGGATATCCATGATGCGGGCCCCGCGGTGGTGGGGTATGGCCACTGCCGCGAAGAGGTGGACCAGGTTGTGGACAGCCTGGTTATCCGGATACAGGAGGAGCAGCCGAATTTTTCAGAAAAGATCTGGGCTGCAGACGAAGGTATCGAGGAAGCCATGACATTCGTTTCCAGTCATGGCGGAACGGTGGTGATGGCGGACACCCAGGACAATCCCGGGGGCGGTGGAGCCGGCAATACCATTGGTATATTGCGGTCCATGATGGAACACACTGTGCAAAATGCCGTCATCGGGGTGATCAATAACGAAGCGGTGGCCGCCGCGGCCCATGAATCCGGGATTGGGAGCTCCATCGAAATAAGCATCGATGACCAGACCGGCCAGGCACCCCTGCATGCACACGGCCGGGTGAAAAACTTGAGTGACGGACGATTTACCGCCACCGGGCCCATGTACCGGGGAGCGAACATGGAGATGGGCCTGACCGCATTGATCGACCTGTCCGGTATTCAGGCAATCTTCTGCTCAAAACCCATACAGGCCGCCGACCAGGCGCATTTCCGGCATCTTGGTATTGAACCGGAGACCATGGATCTGGTGGTGGTGAAGAGTTCGGTCCATTTCAGGAATGATTTCGAAGCCCTGTCGAGTCGCATCATGATTGTTGCCTCTCCCGGCGAGGTGTATGCCGACCCGGCTTCCCTGGACTATAAAAACCTGCGGCCCGCCATGAAAATCACCCCAATGCGTTAATCAATCAAAGAAACGGAGGATCTCCCCTTCCTGAACGGATGGCGTCCCGGTATGAATTCCAAATCAAAACAGCACAACATCGTGGTGGTCATGGCGGACCAGCTCACTGCCAGGGCCCTGGGCTGTTACGGCAACACGGAAGTCGTCAGTCCGAATATTGACCGGTTGGCCCGCCAGGGCGTGCTGTTCGAGAACGCCTACAGCAGCAGCCCCCTGTGTACGCCGGCTCGATATGCTTTCATGACCGGACAGAATATTTCGCGTTGCGCCGGGTATGACAATGCCGCCTATCTCCCCGCCACCATGCCGACCTTTGCACACTACCTGCGGTTGATGGGGTACCGCACCGTGTTGTCCGGCAAGATGCACTTCGTGGGTCCGGATCAATTGCATGGGTTCGAGGAAAGGCTGACCACGGACATCTATCCTGCGGATTTTGGCTGGGTGCCGGATTGGAGGAATCCGGATGAACGCATTGATTTGTGGTACCACAACATGTCCAGCGTTGCCCAGGCAGGGGTCGCGGCCATCACCAATCAGCTGGCGTACGATGACGAGGTCGGGCATCAGGCCCGGCATGCCATTTATGATCATGCCCGCCGTGAAGACCCGAGATCGCTGTGTCTGGTGGCAAGTTTTATCCACCCCCATGATCCCTATGCAACCAGACAGAAATACTGGGACCTCTACGAGCAGGTGGACATTTCACTGCCCGCGGTGCCCAGACCGGAGGCGGATCAACGGGACCCCCACAACCGGAGACTTGAAAAGGTGATCGATCTGGATGCCATCCCGATCAGCGACGAAGAGATCATCCATGCACGAAGAGCGTATTATGGCAATGTTTCCTATGTGGATGAGTGGCTCGGTCGATTGCGGGACACCCTTGAAGAGTGCGGCATGGCCGGGAATACCACCCTCATTGTGACCTCGGATCATGGTGACATGCTCGGAGAGTTCGGCCTGTGGTACAAGATGTCATTCCGGGAATGGTCCTGCCGTATCCCCACGATCATTTACAATCCAGCCACCATGGTGCCGCATCGGGTGCCCCAGGCGGTGGCCCATGTGGATATTTTACCTACCCTGATGGATATTGCTGCCGAGGAAACCGGCGCACAAAAACCACCGCCCATCGATCCGCTGGATGGCCGTTCGCTGTGGTCATTGTGCAAGGGTGAGGACCCCGGGGACCCGGACCGGGCCGTGAGTGAATATCTGGCGGAAGGTACGGGAGCGCCGATGCTGATGATTCGGCATGGCCGCTACAAGTACAATTGTTGCCCTACGGACCCGGAACAGTTGTTCGACCTTCACAACGACCCCGATGAACAGGTGAACCTTGTCGGGGAGGCGGAGCATGCCGCCGTACTCGAGAGTTTTCGGAAGGATGCCGAAGAACACTGGGATGTTGACCGGGTACGGGAAGATGTGATGACAGACCAGGCCCGGCGCCGGGCCGTTTACGGTGCATTGCGGACCGGACGGTATCAGGGTTGGGACTACAATCCTGCACGGGACCCGTCGGAACAGTACACGCGAAGTCACATGGACCTGACCCGTTTTGACATCCTGTCCAGGTTTCCCCGGCCGAAGCCGTTCAGGCCGGAATAAAACACCGGATCATCTAGACCCAGTATGCGGTGCGGGTCATGGTCCGGGAAGCGAACTTCATCCATTGCTTCACGGGTTTGGGCAGCTCCGCGGCACCCGCTTCCCGGGCTTGCTCGGCATGGTCGCTTTCGTCCTGTTTCATCTGGTCCAGAACCTTCCTGCTGCGCAAATCATTCTCAGGCAGCTCCCCAAGATGGTCTTCCAGATGATCCACGACCTGTTTTTCGGTTTCGGCGACGAAACCGAGATTCCACTTGTCACCGGCAATGCCCGCAACCGTTCCGATGGCGAACGAGCCGGCGTACCACAGGGGATTGAGCCGGCTTTTCCGTCCACCCAGTTCATTGATTCGCCTCTCGCACCAGGCAAGATGCTCCTTTTCCTCGTTGGCGGACTGTTGCATCTGCTCACGGGTAGCCGGGTCCCGGGCGGTGATGGCCTGGCTTTGATACAGGGCCTGGGCACAGATTTCACCGACATGGTTGACCCGCATCAACTTGGCGGAATGGCGTTGTTGACGGCTTGACAGTTCTCCTTCGGGAATATTTTCTCCCGGGTAGCGGCGTTCCCCGGGGGGGTTGCCGGCGAACAGGGTATCCAGGGCATCATTGAGGCAAATCAAAACTTTATCGGTTGGGCTGTATGACCGTTCGTTCATTGGCTATAATCGTAGTCGACCGTTTCACAAGGGTTCCATATTACACCAGAAATGACGCGATTTCCCTCACTCTGCAAACCGGCACCGCATGCTGGAGTCCGGCGCCGGCCGCACACCCCTGGAGTCGTCATTTGCCCGGGCAAGGATGGTAGACTTCAACATTGCAGCGGGGTCCCGACCGGGCAGGTTTTCCGGGATCCGGCACCCGGATTCATCCATCATTATTCTGGCGTTGAGTGACCGTGAACGACCCGTCTTTTGTCAAATTGTTCCGTAGCGTACTGCCTGCCAAAGCAATCATTTCTGACCGGGTCGCTCTTCGGGCCTATGAATGTGACGGGTTGAGCGCCTATCGCCAGATACCCAGGCTGGTGGTGTTGCCCGATTCCATTTCCCAGGTCCAGAGTGTTATGACACTGTGCCAGAAGCACGCCATCCCCATTGTCGGTCGGGGTGGGGGCACCAGCCTGTCAGGGGGGGCGCTGCCCCACAGGGATGGCATTGTCCTGAGCCTGGCAAGAATGAACCGGGTACTTGAAATCAACCGGTTGAACCGGACAGCAAGAGTTCAGCCCGGTGTGCGAAACCTGGCAATTTCCGAAGCGGTAAAACACCTGGGCCTGTATTTCGCACCCGACCCATCCTCCCAGATAGCCTGTACCATCGGTGGAAACGTTGCAGAAAATGCCGGGGGGGTGCACTGCCTGAAGTATGGTCTTACCCTGCATAATGTTCTCGGCCTGAAGGTGGTTACCCTGGAAGGAGGGCTGGTTGACCTTGGTGGGGCGGGTCTGGATTCCCCGGGGTTCAACCTGCTTTCACTGATGATTGGATCCGAAGGAATGCTGGGAATCGTGGTGGAGGTAACCGTTAAGCTGCTCCCCATCCCAAAGTCGGCAAAAGTCATCATGGGAGTTTTTGATTCGGTGAAATGTGCCGGGGACAGCGTCGCCACGATTATTGGCAAGGGGATCATTCCTGCGGGCATTGAAATGATGGATAAACCGGCCATTCGTGCTGCCGAGGATTTTGTCCAGGCCGGTTATCCGGTGGATGCCCAGGCGATGCTGCTGTGTGAACTCGACGGGACGGAGGAGGAGGTGGATGACCAGATTCGGCTTGTCCGGGAGATTTTCAGTGAACACGGTGCGACAGAAAGCCGGCTTGCCCGGGACGAAGAGGAAAAGGCCCTGTTCTGGTCGGGTCGCAAGGCTGCCTTCCCGGCGGTGGGCAGAATCTCCCCGGACTACTATTGTATCGATGGCACCATACCGCGGAAATCCCTCGGCGGGGTGCTGACTGAAATTTACCGGCTATCAGAACAATACGGACTGCGGGTTGCCAATGTCTTCCATGCCGGAGACGGCAATCTGCACCCGTTGATTCTGTATGATGCCAATCGTTCAGGGGAACTCGAAAAAACCGAAGAATTGGGAAGCCGGATACTGGAATTGTGTATCAGTGTGGGAGGTACCATTACCGGGGAACATGGTGTGGGCGTTGAAAAGATCGGGGAAATGTGCGTACAGTTCAATGATGCGGAGAGAAGCCAGTTTCATGAAGTGCGGGAATGTTTTGATCCAAAGAAACTGCTCAACCCGGGCAAGGCGATTCCCACCTTGGCCCGCTGTGCCGAGCACAATGCCATGCATGTTCATCATGGCGAGCTGCCCTTTCCGGAGCTGGAGAGGTTCTGATGGCTGAACAGACCGAGTTGCAGCTGGTCGAGCAGGTGAGGGAGGCCGGGGAAACCCGTCGTCCCCTGGCCATTGCCGGGGGGAACACGAAGTCGTTCTATGGCCGGGAAATTACCGGGACTCCCCTTGAGGTCACGGCTCACCGGGGGGTGGTTGAATACCAGCCCACGGAGCTGGTCATGACGGTCAAGGCAGGGACCCCGGTCGACGAGATCGACCAGGAACTGGGACAACACAACCAGATGCTGGGGTTTGACCCTCCCCGGTTTTCCCCGGGCACAACGATAGGGGGTGCCGTAGCCGCCGGGCTGGCGGGACCGGGCCGACCCTTTTACGGATCGGTGGGGGATTTCATTCTTGGCATCAAGCTGTTGAATGGAAAGGCCGAGGTGTTGCGGTTTGGTGGCCAGGTCATCAAAAATGTGGCGGGATTTGATCTTTCCAGGTTGATGGTGGGGGCGCTGGGGTGTCTGGGCGTGCTGCTGGAAGTGTCCATCAAGGTGGTCCCAAGGCCCGAACATGAGATTACCCTCGTGCTTGAGCATGCGGACCAGGACGATGCAATCCTGGCCATGAACCGGCTGGCGGGTATGCCCGTGCCCATTACATCGGCCAGTTGGTTGGATGGATTGACCCGAATTCGACTGTCCGGGAGTCAGCCGGGCGTGGAGGCTGCGAAATCTGAAATCGGGGGTCAGCAGGATGGGAATGGCCAGGCATTCTGGACGGGTATCCGGGACCAGACCCATGAGTTTTTTCAAAATGACCAATGGCTCCACAGGGCCTCGGTGGCGAGTGACTCCCGGGCATTTTGCAGGGAATGGCCCCAGCTGGTTGATTGGGGCGGGGCCCTGCGCTGGGGTTGTTTCCCGGAGGACCACCGGGAATTTTCCCGGGAAGCAAACAATGCGGGGGGGCACTGCTGTCATTTCCGCAACGGCAACCGGGCCGGTGAAGTCTTTGCCCCCCCGGGGGCCGGGAAAATGGGTCTTCATCAAAGGCTCAAAACAGCATTCGACCCCGCGCAGGTTCTCAACCCCGGGCGGCTGTACGCTGAAATCTAGTCATGCAGACCTTTCTGGACCCTGAATATGCCCGCTCACCCGTGGGAAAAGAAGCGGATGCTATCCTGCGAAAATGCGTTCACTGCGGCTTGTGCAATGCAACCTGCCCCACGTACCAGCTGCTGGGGGATGAACTGGACGGGCCAAGAGGCCGGATTTACCTGATCAAGCAGCTGCTGGAAGGGGAGGAACCGGGGGACCAGATCCCGTTGCATCTGGACCGCTGCCTGACCTGTCGAAATTGTGAGACCGCCTGCCCCTCCGGCGTTGAATATTCCAAACTTCTGGGAATCGGGCGTGAGACCCTGAGCCAGGGCCATTCCCGCCGGTCCGTTTGGCACTGGATTCACAGGGGGTTGGCGGGGATCATTGCAAATCCCGTGCTTTTCCGGTGGTTTCTCAAGACCGGTGGGCTGTTTAGGCCGCTGATGCCGAAGTTCCTGAAATCCAGGGTCCCCGTGCCCGGTATTTCCAGATACCGCCGTACCGAAGGGGCCGCCCATCCAAGGAAAATGATTGCGCTCAGCGGCTGCGTACAGGGCACGCTGGCACCGGATACCAACCGGGCAACGGCACGGGTGCTGGACAGGCTGGGCATTTCGCTGGTGGAAGTGCCGGGGGCCGGGTGTTGTGGTTCGCTGGATTTGCACACGACCAGTGAAGACCGGGCAAGAGCAAGAGCCCGGGCTTTAATTGATCACTGGTTTCCGTACCTGGACCAGGGGGTGGAAGGGTTCGTGATGACGGCAAGCGGGTGCGGCGTCACGATCAAGGAATATCCCCACTTGTTCAGGGAGGATGCGCAGTACCGTGAAAAAGCAACCCAAATATCCCGGCGGACATTCGATCTTTGCGAAATACTGGAAAAGGAGATCGATGATCGCTATACCATGGATTCAACGCCCAGAAAAGTGGCGTTTCATTCTCCCTGTACCCTGCAGCATGGCCAAAAACTGAAGGGCAGGGTGGAAGGGATCCTTGAAAAAGCGGGGTATGAAATCGTTGAGGTCCCCGACTCTCACACGTGCTGTGGTTCTGCCGGTGTTTATTCATTGTTCCATCCGGTTATTTCAGACCAACTCCGGGAAAAGAAGCTGCAGGATTTGCGGAAGAATCAGCCGGAGGTCATTTGTACGGCGAATGTGGGCTGTCAGTCGCATCTTGCCCTGGGTTGTGATCAGCCGATAATTCATTGGGTTGAATTGCTGGTTTAATCCATGTCTGGAAAAGGATGTCCGCCCGGGAGAATGGAATCCGGATGGTCCGAGTAAGAGGGGGCGTTACCGCTCCCTCTTACTCGGACTCCGGATGTTCATATTCCGTTCATGGTCGGACTGGGATAATACACCGAGTTTCATATATACTCTCCTCTAGTGGTTCGGCGCGGTATTTCATACGATACCGCGCTGTTTTTTTCACAGGGCGGGGTGCTCCCCCTGAAACCCTTGGTTTTGCCCGGAAAAAGTCAATAAAACACCAGAAATGGTTGTAACCCGCTCCGCAGTCCAGTATTATCCGCGGTCCCTTTTTTTACCCGTACACATGTAGCTTGATGAAGACGTTTTCCGCAAATCCCGATAAAATCAAACGTGAATGGTACGTTGTGGATGCACAGAACAAGGTGCTTGGCAGGTTATCGGCTGAGATTGCCCGTCTTTTGAGGGGAAAACACAAGCCGGAATTTACCCCTCATGTCGATACCGGTGACTATATTATTGTCGTGAACGCCGAAAAAGTGGTGGTGACCGGCAACAAGTACCGCGACAAACGGTACTATCACCACACGGGTTATCCCGGTGGGATCAAGGAGGCCTCCTTCCGCGAAATGCAGGAGAAGCATCCCACCAGGATTATCCAGACTGCGGTGAAGGGCATGCTGCCAAAGAACAAACTGGGTCGTGCGATGCTGTCCAAACTGAAAGTGTACGCGGGAAGTGAACACAATCACCAGGCCCAGCAACCGAAGGCCCTGGAAATTTAATCGGAATCACATTTTATGGCACAGGCACAAGCAACCTATCAGGGTACCGGGAGGCGAAAATCGTCCACAGCGCGGGTTTACATGCAACCGGGGTCCGGGAAGATCGTCGTCAACAAGATTCCCCTGGAAAAGTATTTTGGCCGGGAAACCGCACGAATGATTGTCCGCCAGCCGCTCGAACTGGTGGAAATGCTGGGGAAGGTCGACGTGAAAGTGAATGTGCGCGGTGGCGGCAACAGCGGGCAGGCCGGCGCGATTCGTCATGGAATCACCCGGGCGCTGCTTTGTTACGATGAGGGATTGCGCAGTGCCCTGAGAAAGGCCGGTTTTGTTACCCGGGATGCCAGGGAAGTGGAACGGAAAAAGGTGGGCCTGCACAAGGCCAGAAAACGTCCCCAGTATTCCAAGCGCTGACGTCCCGATACATGGATTTTGCCCGGCTGGCCGCAATGCAGCCCGGTTTTTTCTCCAGACGGATGCCATGTGCCATTTTGGCGCCCCTGTCGCGATAGTCTTCCATCGGGGCCTCCCTGTGGAGTCAAAGGGGATATCGATGGTCCGCACCCGTTTTGCAGGAACAATTTTCGACCTGGAAGAGTTAGGCTGCTACGGTATCTGACCTGTTGGTGAGGGAACCCCAATTGCTGGATTTCCTCACAAATCCCAAGTTGCCTGTCGAAAATGACTTGCCTATGTGGTTTTCCGGAACGTTTACTTGTTCTTTATTTGACGCCTGTTCCCGCCAAGCATCGCCATCCGTTCATCCTGAACCCCGCACACCTTGCATGCCTGTGCGATGTCGGCCCTGCAGACTGTGGGTTTCCTGACCACAACTCCATAGGCCCTGCAACCAACTTTATTCAGGATTAATCACAAACCAATGTGATCAGCACCGGATGATTGCCCGATCCGTTCTCCAGGTGGGACTCCCTCTACCAACCGGGAAAGCATTCCGGCCACTTTGAGCGTGCATTGAGTGAAAATTTTCCATGACTTGGCATTTTCCATGTAATACCCATGTGAAGGATAGATCGGAAGAAATATAATGCATACATTGATATTTCGTCCACTTGGTGCTATCTTGATATTCAAGTATATTGGCTATTATATCCTATAATGGAAGAAATAAAAAAATTAGAGAAAAATTTCGTCCACTTGGCAAGGGTTGCCCTGTCAGACCGGAACCAGGATGTACAGGCCTTCCTGTACCGGATCACGAAGAGAAAGGAGACCAGTACGGAACTGACATCGGCATTGGTCCAACTTCTCCGCAAGAATCCCACACGGTCAACGCCGTTGCGCCGCGATAGTGGTGCGGTCGTGCCAGCCGACACGGATTCGCGCTTCCAGCTTCTGCGCGTGGAGCAGGACCCGTATTTGCCGAGGGAGCCGGTTTACACCGAATCAATCCGACTGACCCTCGGTCGTCTGGTCGAAGAGCGCCGCAATTTGCAGTTGCTTCTGGAGGCTGGCCTGGAACCGACCGGCACGGTCTTGTTTACCGGCCCGCCAGGGGTCGGAAAAACACTCTCGGCGCGCTGGATTGCCCGCGCGCTACATCTTCCGCTGTTGATCCTTGATCTCTCGGCAGTCATGAGCAGTTATTTGGGCCGTACCGGCGCCAACCTTCGTCATGTTCTGGACTATGCGAAGTCCTTCGATTGCGTTCTACTCTTGGACGAACTGGATGCTATTGCCAAGAGACGGGACGATGCAGGTGAAATTGGTGAACTAAAGCGGTTGGTGACCGTGCTCTTGCAACAGCTCGACGACTGGCCGTCCTCGGGACTGCTGATCGCCGCCTCCAATCATTCCGATCTGCTTGACCCGGCCGTGTGGCGACGGTTCGAGCAATTGGTTGAGTTTCCACTTCCTGATCGAGAGAGCGTTCACAAATACCTTTATTGCCTTTTTACCGAGATCGCTCCCAACGCTATCCCCTGGGCCGATGTTCTCTCACTGTCTCTGGTCGACCGTTCTTTCGGTGATATTGAACGGGATGTGACGAACGCGCGTCGCGCAGCCGCTTTGAACGGACAAGACCTCAGTAACCATCTCGTTGATCTGATCCGCACGCAACAATGCTCCAAGCAGGAACAAATTGAAATCGCTGTCCGCCTAGTAAGAAATGGCTTGGTTACGCAACGTAAGGCGCACGAACTTACTGGTGTTGCACGCGACACCATCCGCGTGCGCCTGAAGAAATCTTAACATCACAGCGTTGACTGGAAACCAATGGCACAGCAAAACTTCCTCTTGGGAAAGGGCGAACGAATGACGGCGGAGATCAGTATGAAATCCGGCGGCGGTCCCAAACAGGCACCTTACACCTTCACCGAAGCGCGCGGGCGCCTTGCACCTATGGTAGCGAACACCGCGGCAAAGATTGATAACCTTCCTCCGGAGGCTTGTCCCGACGACCAAGCGGTTATCTCGCTTACCCTCAACCCGGAATACATTGCAAAGTCTTATTTTCCCTCAGAGTTGTTGCGCGACGTAGACATAGAAGTCATCGGCAGTCGACCCCGAAGAACCACCCCACAAAAACGCTCCAGAGGCCGCGAATCTGTTGAAACAGTAACGACCGAGTTATTTGCCAAGGGGAGGAGGTCGATGATAAGAGTTTGGAGCGAAACCTTGCCGCACTGGCAAGATGATCGTCGCAGCGCGAAAGATCTTGTCTCCATCGAACAGATCACAGCACCGGTTCCGAGCGACAAGATCAAGGGGAATCTACCGGATTTCGGCCGAATTGTACTCGAAACGGTTCTCCATGCCAGTGAGTTAGAAGCGCATACATATATTCAGGCATTCGCCTCATATCTGGATTGGTGCGGTATTGAAGCGGAATTTGGTCATCGATTCTTTGCAAAGGGCCTTTGTTTTCTCGAAATGGACGCGCCGGCGGAACGAGCCGACGAAATCGTTGCCTTCACTGGTGTTCGGGCGCTTCGAGAAATGCCCGACCTGCGAGTGTTGCGTCCGGTCGTACGGTCGGAAGGCAGTCTGTCTACCGCGGTCCAGCTTCCTGACGAGGCACCGGTTTCCGAGGATGTCCGTGTTGCGATCTTCGACGGCGGCGTGCCCGACGATCATCCTCTCACGCAATGGGTGATTCCGCATGAGGTGCAGGGCATGAAACCCGTTACGGATGAGTTCCTGTCTCACGGCGTGGGCGTGACCTCCGCCGCCCTTTTCGGACACATCGATCCTCGTGCTCCCCTCCCGAGACCCTACACCTTCATCGACCATCACCGAATCCTCGACGATGCGCCCGGCCAGGACCCGCATGAACTCTACGAAGTACTCAACCGGATCGAGAACATCCTTTCGAGCCATGAATATGACTTCATCAGCCTGAGTCTCGGACCGCGCTTGCCAATTCAGGATGACGATATACACGCATGGACGGCAGTTCTCGATGATCGACTTTCACGGATCTCGTCGTTGGCGATGATCGCAGTGGGAAATGATGGTGAAGGCGACACGTTACTCGGTCTGGATCGCGTTCAGGTGCCTTCTGATTGCGTGAATGCTCTCGCCGTTGGTGCATGCGATACCCCGGACAAAGACTGGAAGCGAGCATCTTACAGCTCGAAGGGACCTGGTCGCAGTCCAGGTCTAGTCAAACCCGATCTGGTTGATTTCGGAGGCGTCATCAGCCGACCGTTTGTAGTGGTTGCTCCCGGCCCGCAACCGGTCCTGGCTACCACTGGCGGAACATCATTTTCGACACCGAGTGTCATGCGCCTTGCCAGCGGTGTTCGGGCACACTTCGGACCCAATCTGGATCACCTGGCGATTCGCGCTCTTCTCGTCCATACATGTGAAGAAGGGGAGTACGACCATAAGGAAATTGGCTGGGGGCGGGTTGCCCGAAACCTCAATGACATTGTCCTTTGTGACGATGATACTGTGTGCGTTGTTTACCAGGGAGAGATATCACCGGCCAAGTACATGCGCACCGCAATCCCTGTCCCGAACGGCTCATTGCAAGGTAATGTTTCGATTAAGGCGACCATCTGTTACAAGTCTCAAACGGATCCACATCACCCAGGAAATTACACTCGCGCGGGTCTTGAAGTCGTTTTCCGCCCTCATGATGGTAAATTTTCTCGTGATACCCAAATTCATCCGAATTCCGCGCGCTTTTTTGGATCTTCCCTGCCTGGTGCTACAGAAGAAGAACTGCGACGCGATGCTTGGAAATGGGAAAACTGCCTGCATGCCGAAGTTCGCAAACGAGGAAGTTCCTTGCAGAACCCCTGTTTCGATCTTCACTACAATGCGCGCTTTGAAAGTAGGAATTTTACGCTTGCCGAAAGGCTGAAATATGCCATGATAGTAACGGTTCAGGCGAAAAGCATTCTAGACCTCTACAATCAGGTCGTGCGCCAGTATTCGACACAAATAGAGCCCCTCCGCCCAATTCTTGACATACCGATTCGAGCTTAGTCTCTCGGTATTTTATCCCCATGGATCATCGCCGTGCCTCCCGTTTCCTGTTCTATTTACAGGAGATTCCGTCTTCAAGCAGCCGTTTGTGGCACGCTCCCCGGCCCTGCGTCTGGCCCGTGCTTTGGCCTTCAGCCCTCCCCTTGGGTTTGGTCCTTTGAAGTTGATAACTCGTAGCGTTTTCCAATGTGGTAAATTCACGTCATGGCGACGTATGATGATTCATTGTTGGTCGTGGTGAACCGGGGAGGGGGAATCCTGCCCGGGCTGCGGATTTCGTTCAACGCCTGATCCAACTTCCCACTCCCACACGTCGGGTGAATGTCTACGTCAAGTTTGGAATTGCGGTGACACTCGGGAGAATTTTCGGATCGCACAGGAGACACGAAACCGGTCTGTACAATGCTTGACACCACTTTACTGCATCCCCGGTATGGCCTTCGGGTCCACGATGTTCAGCTGGCGGATATCACGGCTGAACAGGGATATCCGGAAATTCGCCGGGCCTTTGAAGAGCATTCCCTCCTGCACTTTCCGGACCAGTTGCTGGATGATGCCGGGCACCTGCGACTCGGTGCATTGTTTGGCCCCCGGGAAGACCGTTCGTTGAGACCGGACCAGCCGAACCCGGCGGTTTCACTGGTTTCCAATGTTCGGGAAGACGGTCGTGTCTATCGGGAAGGGGACCGGCGATTACTCGACTTGCAATCCAACATGCTTTGGCACACGGACAGTACCTTCCTGCCCGTACCGGCCCTGGCCAATCTTCTGGTTGCCCGGGTTGTACCGCCTTCGGGAACCGCCACTGAATTCACTTCCAGCCGTATTGCCTGGGAGGAGATGCCGGAAGTACTGAAGAACCGGGCAAGAAACCTCTATTTCAGGCATGACTATACGTATTCCAGGCGCAAGGTGGATGCGGCTCTGGCCGAGGAAGAAAAATTCACCCACTGGGGGCAGCAGGTCTGGAAATCGGTCTGGACCAACCCGGTGAATGGTCGGGAAGCCCTGTACATTGCTTCCCACGCCTGTGGTGTGGTGGGCATGTCGGACCGGGACGCCCTGGCATTGATTGATGAACTCACCCGGTGGTGTACCCGGGAACAATATGTCCATACTCATCAGTGGAAAGAGGGTGATGTGCTGATCTGGGATGAGCGGGCCATCCTGCATCGGGGGGTGCCGTGGAACTACCGGGAAGCGCGCACCCTGTCCAGTATTTGTATCTCAGCGACCAGCGGGGACGGACTGGACGAAATGCGGTATTCCCCACAATGAGAGCGGGAGCGTTGAAAACCGGAATCCCGGAGTGGCCGGGGCAACCGGGTCAGTTACCGCTTTGCCCAGGTGGCCAGGGAATTTGGCTTCAGTTTGTACGCCGGAGCTGCGGCGCAGGTCTGGGAATGGCAGAAACCAGAGAGGCTTTGCTGAGATGTCACGAGGTCGGCAGTATCGGAGAAACGACTTTCCCTCACACCCGCAGGCAATATTCTCTACCAGCTCAACACATCCTGAAGCGATGGTACTACCCATGTCTCCGTCACAGAAACTTCCCCAGTCTTCTAAGACGCGGCATTATTTCGTTTCTGGGAAGAAAGACAAGACCATCATCGTGGAAAAGTTGCAGCGCGTCATAAAGCCGGGGCAGTGGCACGATATCATGCTTCTCCAGTTCATCTGTAATCCACAGTACACCTCGAACTTCTATCCCTTTGCCCCTTGATATATTTCGCAACGGTCCGTCTCCTGTCAGCAGGATGCTGTCTTCAATGTCTTCGGCAAGAGCCAGTGCGAAACAGTCATTCAATTGCAGCGGATTATGTTCGTTGAAATATCGTTGTGCTCTTGTAACCGAAGCGCCCGGCAATTCGCGGACCTCCAGTCCACATTGCCGCAGAGCAATCTTTTCGCCATCACTGATGCATAGCCACTCATCTTCGAACAGTATGTCGGGCATCACGAACGAATAGGGCAGGCGCAGGAAATCCTTCAGGAGGGATGCCTTTTTAAGATCGATCATACATGATGTATCACTGACGACTATCCGCATTGCTCCCAGCGGGCCCCTTTAATCCTTCTTCGATTACTGATGCGGGCTGCTGTAGCAACTCGGTTGCTTTGCCCAATGAAACAAGCCCTTCCGCCAAAGCCCGATAGCAAAGCCTTTCAAAACGCCGGGGAAGTTCAAATTTTCCCTCATTGCCGGGCCCTTCCAGTGGCACGGGTTCGGTTTTTCTCCACTTTCTGGCAAACCTCTGAAAAGCATACGCAAGAGTAGAACTATTGATGACACCGATTTGCTTTAAGCGTACAAGCAATGCAGCGGCGCTCACACGATACATGCGTTTTAGTTGAATGAGTTCGTTGTGACCAAGCGCATTGCGATGCCGGCCGACTTCCCTGACAAGATGCTCCTGCGGAATGAGAAAAGCTCCGGCAAATACGTTCGACGCCTTTTCGTGGTCCACAGGCGATATTTCGTCAAACAGTCGATGGGCCAACTCATGTGCAAGCGTGAGTCTGCGCCTTTCAAGCGTAATATTCTGATTGACGATAATGACCGGAACCTTATTTTTGTGCCGCGGTCGACGAACAAGGCACGTCAAGCCGGAAACCTTTTCCGGTAGGGAAATTACAAGCACTTTAATACCCTGCTCCTCCAGCAGGGCAGTCATGTTGGGGATAGGACCCAGCCCCAGTTTCCATTCTTTGCGCAAGTCTTTGGAAAGCGTTTCACCGTCATCTTCCGCGTCGAGACTGCGATTTCCGCATCGGGGCTCCTGCCATGCGCTACTGCCGATATCTAGGATTTCCTCGATTGCAAGGTATCTTTGCAAGTGGTCGATGACGGTTGCCTCGACTTTTGCGCGATCTCCTGCGCTCGTTCTGGAAAGCTTGCGAAACTCGACAGCTTCAAGTTTCTCAACCTGATCACTAAGCAGGTATTGGGTTGATACATCCAGAAGCTTCGTCAGGCGCAGCAAAACACCCGAACTCGGCATCATTTCGCCGCGCTCGTATTTTCCGATTGCTTGTGCTGAGACCTCTTTTTCCAGTGCCTCTGCCAGGCCCCGCAAGGAGTATCCGGCCTTCTTTCTGGCGAGCTTCAAACGATCTCCAAACATTTGATCTCTATTATTTGACTTGATGATTTACAAATTTTTATATTTAAATAAAATTGTAAACCAAAAAATCTAGTTGTGTCAACATATTTGGTCGTTTCATATCTCAAATGTGTTAATAAAATCAATGTGATACGGGTTTCCCCTATTACTGTATTTCAGCTAATGAAAATCAAAATAAGTTAGGTCATACAAAACCACAGATAAAAACCCGGCTTCGGATCCGAATCCACGGGACTCGTAACCCTATGATTTAGCGGAGATTTTAAAACGGAAAGAACGAAATGGGCGGGGCTAAAAGCAGAAGTTTTCTACTGAACGCGGTAAACTCGGGCTAGATTTTCCCAGTACCAATAAAACATGCTGAGCAGAGCTATCCCGATCATTTCTCAATGGGTTTCGGCGCGGATCCGGACCCCTTTTCCCGTCAGGGGAAGGATCAGTACTCCCGTCATTTTCCA
Organism: Candidatus Poriferihabitaceae bacterium; assembly: GCA_965214055.1. GTDB lineage: Bacteria > Pseudomonadota > Gammaproteobacteria > Arenicellales > Poriferihabitantaceae > WTGA01. Next base: position 1,007,540 of record OZ243931.1, on the reverse strand, counting down.
TTCTTCGGACTCCAGTTGCACATACCATTTCCCGTCCGCCAGTTCCGGCAGCTCACCGGTAAAAACGCCATTCCCGGTGTGAGCCAGCTGGCTCAGCTTGTCCAGTCCTGACCGGGTTGCGTGGCGCAGGTGCATGGCAATGCTGGGAGGTATCCGGAATGAATCGTTGCCTTGAAGAGCAATGGTCATCTGGCGTGAGCCGTGATCCAAACCGATTTCGCCGGACAGGTCCAGGGCGGCAGCCTGCTGCCGGAGCTCCAGGGACCGGTTGATTCCCAGGCCCTGCCGGTAGTAATCGTCTGCGACCAGTCCGTCGTAGTGTTTGATGGACAACCCCAGCAATGCAATCCCGACCAGAACGGCGGTGGCCGGAATGGCGATCACCAGCCAGACCATGGGTTCCTGGTACCAGCATCTTGAATTGTTCTGTTCCATGGCTCTTTAGCTGTGCGGGTGCTATCCGGGACCGACAAACCGGGCGATTTCCGTTGCAGTGGTTTCGGGATGACCCCGGGTGGTCAGGACGAAATCAAATTCAACGCTCTGCTTCGGCAGGTCAGCGGGGTCAATCCGGGCCCGGACAGCCAACTCTCCCACTTCGCCGGCGGGGACGAAAATCTCCCGGGCATCCAGCAACAGGGTGATCGGCAATGGTGTCTTGATTGCCAGGGTATAGAAATGATCCTGATGATCCTTGTTCAGTACCTTCAGTGTATAGACGTTTTCGATCCAGCCTTCCTCCGTTTCACGATACAGGGAATTGCGGTCACGAATAACATCCAGGCCAAGAGGGGTGCGCTGGCCGATGCTGTAGCTGAATGCGGTGAGAAGGGTGACCAGAACCAGGCCATACACCAGGATTCTCGGCCTGAAAATCCGGGTGGTCCCGTTTTCAAGACTTCTTTGGGTGGTATAGCGGATTAACCCGGGGTCATATCCGATCCGGCCCATTACCTCGTCACAGGCATCGATGCAGGCGGCACAGCCGATACATTCGTGCTGGAGCCCATCCCGGATATCGATCCCCGTGGGACAGGCCTGCACACAAAGCGTGCAGTTGATACAACTGCCGAGACCCAACTTCCCAGGGTCCTGGGACTTGCGGCGTGAACCACGGGGTTCCCCCCGGGCGCGGTCATAGGAAATAATCAATGTGTCACGATCAAACATGGCGCTCTGGAAACGGGCATAAGGACACATGTACGTGCAGACCTGCTCTCTCAGCCATCCGGCATTGCCATAGGTCGCAAATCCGTAAAACAGGATCCAGAACGATTCCCAGGGCCCGGCGCCGAAGGAAAGGAGGTGTTGACCCAGTTCCCGGATCGGGGAGAAATAGCCGACAAACGTATATCCGGTCCACAGCGAAAGCGCGATCCACAGCCCATGCTTGGTGGTTCTTTTGGTCAGTTTGTCCAGATTCCACGGCCCCTTGTCGAGTTTCATTTGCCTGGACCGGTCTCCTTCGATTCTCCGCTCGATCCACAGGAAGACTTCTGTCCAGACCGTTTGCGGGCAGGCGTAGCCGCACCAGAGCCGTCCGGCGAGGGCGGTAAAGAAAAACAGGGTCAGTGCCGCAATGATCAACAGGGTGGCCAGATAAATAAAGTCCTGGGGCCAGAAAGTGAGACCAAAGATATGGAACTTCCGCTGGGGCAGGTCCCACAAAACCGCCTGGCGCTGGTCCCACGTCAGCCAGGGCAGGCCATAGTAAATCCCCATCAACACCGAAGCCCCGATGACCCGCAGCCGGGCAAACAGCCCGTGCACTTCCCGGGGATGGATTTTTTCCCGTCTGGCGTACAACGATTGATCGAATTGCGAATCCGTATTTCGATTCCGGCGGGTTTGCGTCCGGGTGCCGGAGGGGGATGCCGTGATCAAGTCGGATTTCTCAATATCGTGGGTCCCGGGTGAAACGCATTATTCCTGTTCGTATTCCTGGGACAGGCTGTAGACATAGGCCGACAGCAGATGGACGCGTTCTGCTCCGAGAAATTCCCCATGGGCCGGCATGACACCATGTCGGCCATTGGCGATGGATTCCCGGATGGTTTCCCTGGACCCGCCGTACTGCCAGATCCGGTCTTTCAGGTTCGGTGCCCCCAGCAGCTGGTTCCCGGTTCCATCCTCCTGGTGACACGCCACACAAAACTGCCGGTATTGCTGTTGACCGGCCTCGGCAAGCGCGCCATCGTGTTCGCGGTTGCCCAAAGCGAGGATATAATGCGTCACATTCTCCACGCCTTCTTCTCCCAGGGCCGGCCCCCAGGCCGGCATCACGCCGGACCGACCATCCAGAATACTCCGATAGATCTGATCGGGTTCGCCGCCATAGAGCCATTCATTGTCCCGCAGGTTGGGAAATCCCCGGGCACCCCGGGCATCGGAGCCATGACAGGCGGCACAGTAGTTTGAAAAAAGCCGTCTCCCGCTTTTCAGTGCTTCGGGGTGGGTGCCCAGTGTGCGGATATCCATGGAGGCATAATGTTGGTACAGGGGATCATACTGCTCGCTGGCGGCCTGAATTTCCTGTTCATACTGGCCCTTGGAACTCCAGCCCAGAATGCCCTGGAAATGCCCGAGTCCGGGGTACAGGATCAGGTAGATCAGGCCGAAAACCAGGGTGACCACAAACAGGTTCAACCACCAGCCGGGCAGGGGATTGTTGTATTCCTCCAGGTCGTCGTCCCAGACATGGCCCATGGTTTCCAGGGTTCCGGAGGGTTTGTTCCCCCGGTTCTTGTAGATCAGCGGGAAAAGAACCAGTATTCCCAGCAGGGAAACGATGACAACAAACCAGTGCCAGAATGGACTTGTAAAGTCAGCCATGAGGGGGCCCTTTCTCCTCCGGCAGGTCGTCGTCAAGAGGCAGCCGGGCGGACTGTTCAAAATCCTCCCTGCGCTTCGAACTCCAGGCCCAGACGATGATTCCGATAAACAGGATCAACAGCGAGAGGGTCCAGAAACTGTGAAAGGCAATCATTTCCCGGTTACCTCGACCTGATGACCGTGCCCAGCCGCTGAAGGTAGGCGATGAGGGCATCCAGTTCGGTTTTTCCTTCCAGTTCCAGGGGCGCCTGGTCAATCTCTTCATCGGTATAGGGGGCTCCCAGGGTCCTCAGGACCTCCATTTTTTTCCGGATATGGCGGGGGTCGACAACGGTATCCGCGAGCCAGGGATATCCCGGCATAATGGATTCCGGGACCACATCCCGGGGATTGATCATGTGTACACGGTGCCACTCATCGCTGTATCGGCCGCCGACCCTGGCGAGGTCCGGCCCGGTCCGTTTGGAGCCCCACTGGAAAGGCCGGTCATAGACAAATTCCCCCGCAACCGAATAATGGCCATACCGCTCGGTTTCCGCACGAAAGGGACGGATCATCTGGGAATGGCAGTTGTAGCACCCTTCCCGGACATAAATATCCCTGCCCGACAATTCAACCGCGGAATAGGGGGTCAGACCCGCCACGGGTTCGGTGGTTGTTTTCTGGAAGTACAGCGGAACAATTTCCACAATGCCGCCGATGCTGACCACCACCATGGTCAACACAATCAGCAACCCAACGTTCTTCTCGATTTTTTCGTGAAAGGACATTTAACTTGCCATTTTTGTCGTACCGGGCATCGTTACCACAGAGGGGGCGCCCAAAATGGTCCGGACGACATTGTAGGCCATGATCAGCATGCCCAGCAGGTACAGGAAACCGCCGAGGAACCGGACAATGTAATAGGGATGCATGGCCTGTACGCTTTCGATAAAACTGTAGGTCAGGGTTCCATCCGTGTTGATCGCCCGCCACATCAGACCCTGCATTACCCCGGATATCCACATTGCGGTGATATACAGGACAATGCCGACGGTTGCGACCCAGAAATGGGTTTCCACCAGCTTCAGGCTATAGAGTTCTCGGTTGAACAGTCGCGGAATCAGGTAATACATGGCACCGATGGAAATGAAACCGACCCAGCCAAGTGCTCCGGCGTGGACATGGCCAATGGTCCAGTCGGTATAGTGGGACAGTGCGTTCACGGTCTTGATGGACATCATCGGACCTTCAAAGGTGGACATGCCGTAAAAGGAAACGGAAACAATCAAGAATTTGAGAATCGGGTCGGTCCGGAGTTTTTCCCAGGCTCCGGACAGGGTCATGATGCCGTTGATCATGCCTCCCCAGGAGGGTGCGAGGAGGATCACGGAGAACACCATCCCCAGTGACTGCGCCCAGTCCGGCAGGGCCGTATAGTGCAAGTGGTGGGGTCCGGCCCAGATGTACGTGAACACCAGGGCCCAGAAATGCACCACCGACAGCCGGTAGGAATAAATCGGCCGGTTGGCCTGTTTGGGAATAAAGTAGTACATGATCCCCAGGAATCCGGCGGTCAGGAAAAACCCCACCGCATTGTGGCCGTACCACCACTGGACCATGGCATCCTGAACGCCGGCATAGGCGGAATAGGACTTGAACAGGCTGACCGGGAGCGCAGCACTGTTGACGACATGCAATACGGCGATGGTGAGAATAAATCCGCCGAAGAACCAGTTGGCAACATAAATATGAGGAATTTTCCGTTTCATGATCGTGCCAAAAAACACAATGGCATAGGCCACCCATACCACGGTGATCAGAATATCGATGGGCCATTCCAGTTCAGCATATTCCTTGCTGGAGGTAATTCCCAGGGGCAGGGTGACTGCCGCCAGCACGATGACGCACTGCCATCCCCAAAAGGTGAAACCGGCCAGCCAGTCGGAAATCAGCCGGACGCCACAGGTCCGCTGCACAATATAGTAGGAGGTGGCGAACAGCGCGCTGCCGCCAAATGCAAAGATCACCGCATTGGTGTGCAGGGGTCGGAGGCGGCCGTAGGTCAGCCACGGAATGTCAAAATTCAGTATTGGCCAGGCCAGTTGTGCTGCAATCAGGACGCCCACCAGCATTCCGACAACCCCCCACACCACCGTCATGATGGCAAACTGCTTGACGACCCGGTAGTTGTAGGAAGTTGGTTGATTCATGGGTTCAGTGAAGGATATGGCCGGTCAATTTACAAATGAGGGACCCAGTCCGTAGCTCCACAGTATCACGGTGGAGACGAGCAATCCGACCAGCATCACCAGGCACATTGCGAGAATGGCACTGGAAAAAACAAAGCCGCGTTCTACCGGGATTTCCATGAGAACCGGGACCCCGGTGTACAGCAGGTAGACGGAATAGGCCAGGGCTGGCAGACCCAGCAGGAAATTCACCCAGAGCACCGGGTACAACTGAAAAAACCCGGCCAGAAACAGCGGGACAGCACAATAGGCCGCCAGGGCCATGCACGGCTCCAGTGATTTTTTCTCTCCGTAGGAATCCGACATCCAGTGAACCAGCCTCCCGATCACAAATACCGAGACAAGGATCGCAAGGAACAAGGCAATACTGATGGGCAGCGCGCTGTCAACGGTGAGTTTGACGGGGTCTCCGGCTCCGATTTTCCAGCCGAACCGGGTGGTGCCGATATATCCTGCGATGGGGGAGATCAGTGCCAGAGGAATGACGACGTGGAGATACAGTGCCGGGACCGTCCAGTTTTGCTTCTTGATGTTCCGCCAGGCAAGCCCGGGTTCAGTCAAGATTTGCCAGATGTATTTCAAAAACATGGTCGCACACTATCCAGGAGTCGTCGGAATTTTATCAAGCCCCCATCAAAAATACAGCGCAGGGCCTGCAAAAATCCGATTGTCGTCCAGGGGCGGTTTCGAATCATTGATCTGGATCAAGTTTATGCCGGGCAAACCCGGGTATACTCTTGCTTCCGGAAACGGGTCAGTTTGTCGGGTGGTTTCTTCGCTGGAAGCCAGGTTGAAATCATGAAACAACCTTGTTATGGTGCCCGATTATGGCCTCTCCCGGCCCTTAGAAGCGACTTTACAAGTGTATCCAACTGAGAACAAATAATGAAAAACAATTCCCGCAGATTCTTCATGACCGCTGTTGTGGCGGTTCCCCTCCATTCGATTTTTTCTGTCTCGGCAAGAGCGAGTGACCTGCCCAGACTGGAGGAAAGCAATCCTACCGCCATTGCCCTGGAATATGTTCATCAAACGGCGATTGATGAGCAGCGTTGCACGGGGTGTCAATTGTTTACGGGTGCAGCGGATGCGGAATGGGGCCCCTGTGCCATTTTCCCCGGCGTCAGTGTAAGCGGCGATGGCTGGTGCAAGTCCTGGGTCCCGAAGGCCAGCTAGCGTATTCCAGGGTATTTTCTCCTTGGCCTGTGTTTTTCCATGGATCGGGGAAAGACGGGTCTTTGCCAGGACCGGCTCCTCCTGCAGGTCCAGACTGCCGGGACGGGATGTCCGGACGAACGGTGCGCTGGCATGACACTTTGATGAACGATCAACATGGATGCGGATTGCCCGTTGGGCCGTCAGGGAGAGATTATTCCCAAAACAAGCCACGCCCGGCCCCCGGTCCTCCCGGTGTGGATGACATCCTGCGGTTTTGCTTGAGCGTTTCGTAAAACAAGGGCGAAACGGCTCCCGGGAGGCGGCGTTGAGTGTTGCCGGGATCACCTGTTCGGGGTGTATTGCCTCCATAGAGTCAAAAATCCGACGACACCCGGGCATTCAAAGCATACAAGTCAATCCCGCGACGCACCGGGCGTCGGTGTGCTGGGAGGGTGACGCACTGTCCTTCGAACGCGTGATCCGGTTGTTTTCCGAGTCGGGGTATCCCGCGGTCCCCTATCAGGCCAGCCGGCAGGAGGAGGACATAGAGTCCGAACGGCGCAAGGCGCTGGTCCGGATTGGTGTTGCAGCGGCTCTGGGCATGCAGGTGATGATGATCTCCGTGGCCCTGTATTTTGGAGAGGCGTATGGCATGGATCCCGGGTATCAGTCGGCCCTGGAATTCGCAGCCATGCTCATGACCCTTCCCATCATGGTTTTTGCCGCCAAACCGTTTTTTATGGCAGCGGCCAGCAATCTTCGGAGATGGACAGTGGGGGTGGATGTCCCGGTTTCCATTGCGCTGCTGACCGCTTTCTTCGGCAGTGCCATCACGACATTCGGGTATCCGGGCCAGATTTATTACGAATCCATCGCCATGTTTGTCTTTTTGCTGCTGTCGGCAAGGTTCCTGGAACTCGGGGCACGGAGAAACAGCCTGAATGCCATCTTCAAAATGGAAAAAGCGGTTCCTGAAATGGCCTTGAAATCGACCACATCCGGAAAAACAGAGCGTGTGGATATCCAGGATCTTCAGATCGGAGACCGGATTTTTATCGGGGCGGGGGAGGCCGTGGCTGCGGATGGGGTCGTGGTCGGGGGCCGGTCCACTGTGGACGAGTCCATTCTCACCGGGGAGAGCGAGCCGGTGCACAAATCCACCGGGTCCCGGGTCATTGCGGGGAGCATTAACCTTGACAATGATCTTAGGGTGCGGGTCAGCGAATTGACGGAAAACAACACGGTCAACCAGATTGCCCATCTCGCCGAATCCGCGCAGGGCACCAAGCCCCGCATGGCAAAACTGGCGGATGGCATCGCATCCCGATTTGTTGGTTTTGTTCTGCTGCTCACGGTGGTTGCGGGAGGCTACTGGTGGTTCAGGGATGAATCCATGTGGCTGTCGGTGATCATTTCCACCCTGGTGATCGCCTGTCCCTGCGCGCTATCCCTGGCAACCCCCACCGCATTCATCGCCACCATGGGGAAGCTGACCAAACGCGGTATTGTCCCGGTGAAAGGAGAATTTCTTGAAGATATCGCCGCCGTGGAACACATTTGCTTTGACAAGACCGGCACCCTGACGACTGGGGAACCTGGCATTCACCGGGTTATCGTGGTCCCGGGCCGGGACCAGTCAGCAGCCGTGGACATTGCCGCGGCACTGAACCGGGCATCGAGCCACCCCTTTGCGAAGGCCTTTCGCGGCCAGGCAGCCGGCCGCAGGGAACTGGATGCCGAAAACATCGACAATACCGCCGGCAGTGGCATGACGGGGTGGATCAACGGGGAATGGTATTGCATCGGGTCCACGGAGTTCGTCGGCGCGCAGTTGCCCGGGGCACTGCCCCCGGAATGGTCGGAAAGAAACGGCGTGCACAGTGTGTGCCTGCTTGGGGATTCGAACGGGGTCATTGCCCGGTTTGAATTGTCGGATGCTCTCCGGCAGGATGCCGTGCAGACCATCGCGGCCCTGAAGCGAAGAGGGTTCTCCATTTCGCTGTTGTCCGGCGACCATCAAAACGCGGTGGCAGCGGTGGCAGAAAAGCTGGGGATTGCAGATTTTCAAAGTGGGCTTTCCCCCGACGGAAAGAAGGAAGCGGTGAAGGAACGCATCGCCCGGGGACAGGGAGTGACCGTGGTTGGGGATGGCTTCAACGATGCCCCGGTGCTGGCATCGGCCACGGTGTCCCTGGCCATGGGACAGGGGGCCGGGTTGTCAAAGAGGCATGCCGACGTCGTGCTGTTGAATGATCGCCTGTTTGACATGATTGAAGTTTTCGATGCATCCAGACGGACTCGCCGCATTATCAAACAAAACATGGCCTGGGCGATTGGCTATAACCTGCTGGCCCTGCCTGCAGCGGTCAGTGGACTGGTCCCCCCCTGGCTGGCCGCAATCGGCATGTCGTTGAGTTCGGTGGTGGTCAGCGTCAATGCAGTCCGGTTGTCAAGAGATGGCGGGAAAGGCCGCCTGACGGGAAAAACCCCGGCTCTTTGCGAAGTGGAAGCGGTCTAATGGAGATTCTTTACCTGCTGATCCCCCTGTCTCTTGTTCTCGTAACGGTGCTGGTCGGCGTCGTGGTCTGGGCGGTACACAGTGGCCAGTTTGATGACCTGACCGGGCCGGCGCACCGGATTCTCGACGAAGAAGACGAGTAGTGGCGATTTTGTGTGGAAGAGGTTGTGCAAAGCCGGCCTGATCGGGTACATTGAATCCTGTTTGACCAAGGAGATTTCATCCCGTACCCATGCGGCTCACCGATCATCAAATTGACGAGTTCAACGAACTCGGCTACCTGTTTTTCCCGGACATTTTCAACCCGGCGGAAGTGGCAGTCCTGAAGAAGGCGGCCACCGCTGTATATGCCGAGCAGCGCGAAGAAGTCTGGCGGGAAAGTTCCGGGGTGGCGCGGACCGCTTTTTCGGCACACACGTACAATGAATGCTTCAGAAGGCTCGGTGCACATCCCCGGTTGATTCATCCTGTGATGGCCCTGCTGGGGGGGCCGGTCTATATCCACCAGTACAAAGTCAATGCAAAAGTAGCTTTTGACGGGGATGTCTGGCAATGGCATCAGGATTACGGCACCTGGGCAAGAGATGACTGGATGCCGGAACCCAGGGCAATGAATATTGCGGTCTTTGTCGATGATGTGACCGCGGCAAATGGTCCGCTGCTCTTTATTCCGGGGAGCCACAAACAGGGCGTGGTGGTGGCCGGACATGACCTGGAGACCACCAGTTATCCCCTGTGGACCCTTGACCGGGAAACCGTTGTGCAGCTGTACGAGCAGGGAGGCTGTGTTGCACCCACGGGGAATGCCGGGTCGGTCATCATGTTTTCAAGCCTGCTGGTGCATGCCAGTCCGCCCAATATCAGCCCCATGGACCGAACCATTGTTTACCTGTCACTGTGTCATGTCGACAACCACATCCAGCGATTCAAGCGGCCGGAATGGATTGCCCATCGGGACTTTACCGCCATCGAACCATTGGCGGACGATACGTTGATGGATCTGGAAACCTGAACCCGGATCATCCGGGCAACGCATTTATTGTCATGTACCTGCATCAGTCTCTGCTGGAACGGGAAGCTCGGGGAAACCCGGTTCGGGTGGGTTTGATTGGAGCGGGGAAGTTCGGTTCGATGTTTTTGTCCCAGGTGCCCACTACCCCGGGGCTGTCCGTGACGATGATTGCCGATCTGGATGTGGAGCGCGCCGTTCAACAGTGCAGACAGGTCGGATGGGATGAGGGCCGGATCGGGAAAACAGGATTCGGTGACAATGCAGAACGGCTGATCAGGAGCGATGAGGTCGAGGTGGTGGTGGAGGCAACCGGCCACCCCATTTCCGGTGTCGAGCATGCACGGATGTGTATCGAACAGGGCAAACACATCGTCATGGTGAATGTGGAAGCAGATGTCCTGGCTGGACCCTGGTTGGCCCGGCAGGCGGAACAGGCCGGGGTGGTGTATTCCATGGCCTATGGCGACCAGCCGTCCCTGACATTGGAAATGATTGACTGGGCGCGTGCCTGTGGATTCAAGGTGGTGGCCGCCGGCAAAGGCACCAAATACCTGCCGCACTACCATGAGTCCACCCCGGATACGGTCTGGTCGCACTATGGGTTGACTGCGGAACAGGCCGCTGCCGCCGGGATGCGGGACCAAATGTTCAATTCTTTTCTGGATGGGACCAAGTCTGCCATCGAAATGGCGGCCATTGCCAATGCAGCGGACCTGCAGGTGCCTTCGAACGGGCTGGTATTTCCACCCTGCGGTACGGACGACCTTGCCCGGGTATTGAGGCCGAAGGAGCAGGGTGGCCAACTGGAATTTGATGGCCAGGTTGAGGTGGTATCCAGCCTGGAGCGGGATGGCCGGCCGGTACCACGGGATTTGCGCTGGGGAGTGTACTGCGTATTTGAGGCGCCCAATGACTACACGGCGGGTTGTTTTCGCCAATATGGGATGAATACCGATTCCACCGGTCGGTACTCGGCCATGTTCAAGCCCTTTCATCTCATCGGACTTGAATTGAATATCTCCATATTCAGTGCAGCACTGCGACGGCAACCCACCGGTTCGCCCAGGTTATTCAAGGCAGATGTTGCGGCGGTGGCCAAGCGCGACCTGGCAGCTGGAGAAATGCTCGATGGGGAAGGTGGTCATACTGTGTGGGGAAAGTTGCAGCCGGCGAAGACCAGCATTTTGGCCCGCTCCCTGCCCATTGGCCTTGCCAGCGATATCCGGATGGTCCGGCCGGTCAAGAAGGGTCAGGTGATTACCCGTGAATGTGTGGGAGAGGCGGTATCTTCACCGATTTGGAAATTGCGCGGGAAAATACTGGATCCACTCCAGCAATGATGGCCCATTTCCCTTTCTCCCGTGGTGTCTATCCAGAGAAACCTCCGGTTTGTTCGGCATGGCCCGAGCCCATGTTGACTGGAAACCCGATGGTCGGTTTCCGGATACGTCAGGTTTCAAATTTTGCGAGACCCTCGAGAACAATTTCCTGGTAACTGATCACACCGATCACCTCGCCCTCATCAAGGACCGGTGCGAGTGACAGCCCAAAGCGGTCAAACAACCGGGCACAATGCCGGATATCCAGGTCCGGTTCTACTGCAAGGACCGGCTTGGACATGATTTCATACAAATTGGTGCGGCTGCGGGACTGGTTTTTGCTCAGCACTTTCCTTGCGATATCCGACAACAGGACAATTCCGTAGGCATCGTCCTGCGTCCGCTTGTTCACGATCAAGGCATCGGTGTCCGAACTGATCATCACGTCCAGACCCTCCCGGACCGTTGCCATCCCGTCCATCATTTTGAACTTGTCGGTCATGATCTCCCTGACCCGAATTTTATTTCGCCTGTTCATAGGTTTTCCTCCACGATTTCGTTCAGTGTTGCGGCCTGGTGTAACACGCCCACCGCATCTTCAATATCAATCTGTACGGCAATCCCTGTTCCGGGTGTTTTATCGAATTCACCGACTTCAGCAATGTGCTCCAGAATTTCCCGGCTGATATGTTCTTCCACCAGAAACAGGATCACGTTTCGCTGGGTTTCAAGGGTAAGGCCCAGGAATGTGGGGGTTTCATTCAGGCCCTCCCCCCTTGCGCCGGTAATGACGGTGGCCCCCCGGGCCCCTTTGTCCCGGGCGGCCTGCATGACGGCCTTGGTTTGTGCCTTATCGACGAATGTAACGAGTAATTTAAAATGCATGATTGGACTCCCTTACTTACGGTTGTTTGGAATGTTGTGGTTTAACCCGCTTCCGAGATGCCAGCCATGTCGAACCCTGGGCATATCCCATGACGGTGATCATCGGAAACAGGCTTGCGAAGGCGATCAGGCCAAAACCGTCCAGAACGGGGTCTCGCCCCGGGACCGTTTCCGCCAGTCCCAGGCCCAGTGCTGCGACAATGGGGACGGTTACCGTCGAAGTGGTCACCCCCCCGGAATCATACGCCAGCGGGACGATCATCTTGGGTGAAAAGTAGGTTTGAATGACGACAAATACGTAGCCTGGAATGATGAAATAGTGAATGGGGATTCCCACCACGATCCGCCAGGTCCCCAGGGATATTCCGATTGCAACTCCCAGTGCCACCGCGGTTCTCAATCCCCAGATTCCAATGGAACCGGCGGACACCTGGTTGGCTTTTTGAGCCACTGCAATCAATGACGGTTCGGCGATGGTTGTGCTGGCGCCAATACAAAACGCAAAAATATAGACCCAGTAGTAGGAGGACCAGGTGGGCTGTGCCGACAGGGAATCCTTGAGGATAAAACTGATGTCCGTCAGCTGTGCCGCCATTAACCGGCCGATGGGAAACAGGGCTTTTTCCAGCCCCACCAGGAACAGGGTCAATCCCACCAGTACAAATACGAAGCCGATGAGCAATCGGCGGATATTCGGCAGTGCCTTGCGGATCACGCAGACCTGAAACAGGAGGATGATTGCCGTGATCGGCAATACATCGACCACGGTATCGAGCATGGTGTCCAGAATATGGAGTGGCAGACTCATCGGTACAGCATCCCGTAACCCATGACAAAAATCATGGGAAATAAAGAAGCAAAGGCAATCAGCCCAAACCCGTCCACCATTGGATTTCGGCCCCGTATGGAAGAGGCCAGCCCCACCCCGAGTGCCGTGACCAGGGGTACCGTAATCGTTGACGTCGTGACGCCGCCTGAATCGTAGGCAATCCCGATAATCTCCCTGGGAGCCAGAATCGTCATGATTACCACGAAAAGGTATCCGATGATGATCATGATATGGATCGGCCACCCCCGAACGATCCGGTAGACCCCCGTGACGATGGCTGCACCCACTGAAAATGCCACGGTGACCCGAAGACCATCGGCGTATCGCTGCCGGGAAGGTTCGGTATCGGGAATGATATTTCCATTCGCCATCACTTTGGAGGCTTCATCCGCGACGGCGATTAATGCGGGTTCTGCAATGGTGGTGCCAAACCCCAGTGCAAACCCGAAGGTCAGCAGCCAGAATACGCTGCCCTTTTTGGCAAAGGCATAGGCCATGTTGTCCCCCAGCGGAAACAGGCTGATTTCAAGGCCGTACAGGAAGAACGTGAGGCCCAGCAGTACCAGTACGGTCCCCACCAGCAGGCCCAGCAAATCCGGAAAAGGCTGGCCCAGCACCACCAGTTGAAAGAATGCAACCACGACCAGGATTGGAAGCAGGTCGCGAAAACTGCCAAACAGCGTAATCAGGGGGGCTCTACAATTCAATATTCCTATTGGTCTCCAGCACGGCTTCAGTCATTGTTTTGGGTTCGGTCCAGGGGATTTTGGAAGGCATGGGTTGCCCATCGCCACTCATTGCCTGAATTCAGGGTGTTGCCCCCTCTCCCCTGTACAAGGATCAATCATACCGGATTTGGACCGATAGATGGATGGTTCCATTTTCTTCGGAAACGAACCCGCTCCCGGTTCGCGGCCACTTCAATGGGTCCGGGCGGGGGGATTGAATCCCGAAGCCGGTATGGATGCACCGGTTTCAGGATGGAGAGTCCAGGGATCCGGTCGTGGAATCCGGCAACGGGAAATTTTTTTGACATCCGCAAAGTTGAAGCTGATAGACTTTAGGTTCCGAAGTGGAATCAAAACTTTGGATACGGTGAATCCGGTCAGGGCAGGCCCTTGGGAAACCCCGTCGACGGGCCATGAGCGAGGTGGACACAGAGAAATTGTCGAAGCCACCACCTACCCGGAACCGTGTCATTCGGTCAGAAAATAACCTGTAACCTCAATACGCGGAGTAAAACGATGGAATCAAGAGCAGCAGTGGCCTACGAGGCCGGCAAACCTTTGGAAATTGAAACCCTGCAGCTGGAAGGCCCAAGGGCCGGTGAAGTGCTGGTTGAAATCAAGGCAACGGGAATTTGCCATACCGATGAGTTTACCCTGTCTGGTGCCGATCCCGAGGGGCTTTTTCCCGCCGTGCTTGGACATGAAGGCGCGGGGGTTGTCGTGGAGGTAGGGCCCGGGGTGACCAGTGTTCAGGTCGGGGACCATGTTATCCCGCTGTACACGCCTGAATGCAGGCAGTGCGAGTATTGCACCAGCGGAAAAACCAACCTGTGCCAGGCGATTCGGGTCACACAGGGGCAAGGGGTCATGCCGGATGGGTCGAGCCGGTTTTCCATTGGCAGGCAGAAACTGTTTCATTATATGGGAACGTCGACTTTCTCGAACTATACGGTCCTGCCCGAAATAGCGGTTGCCAGGGTCCGGGAAGATGCTCCGTTTGACAAGATCTGTTATATCGGTTGTGGGGTCACCACGGGGATCGGCGCGGTGATCAACACGGCGAAGGTTCAGCCCGGGGACAATGTGGTGGTTTTCGGCCTGGGGGGGATTGGCCTGAATGTCATTCAGGGTGCACGGCTTGCCGGGGCGGACAAGATTGTGGGGGTGGATATCAATCCCGGGCGGGAAGCCCTCGCGGCGAATTTCGGGATGACGCATTTTGTCAATCCCGGGGAGGTCGAGGATGACCTGGTGGCCTATCTTGTGGATTTGACCGGGGGTGGGGCAGACTACAGTTTTGAATGTGTCGGCAATGTTGAATTGATGCGCCAGGCGCTGGAATGTTGCCACAAAGGCTGGGGGGAAAGCGTCATCATTGGGGTAGCCGGGGCCGGTCAGGAAATCAGCACCCGGCCATTTCAACTCGTCACCGGCCGGGTATGGCGGGGGACCGCATTTGGCGGAGCAAGGGGCCGGACCGATGTCCCGAAAATCGTGGATTGGTATATGGACGGAAAAATCAATATCGATGACCTGATTACCCACACCATGCCTCTGGACCGGATCAACGATGCCTTTGACCTGATGCACGCCGGGGAATCCATCCGAAGCGTGGTGGTGTATGATTCGTGAGGGGGTTTTTCTGCCAGACACTATATAAGTTCCATTCGTGAGTTCCGGGGTTTTCCAGATGGAAATTATCAGTGAACAGTCCTGCTTTGGCGGGGTCCAGGGGACCTACCGCCATTTATCCGAAGCCACGGGGACACCCATGCAGTTTTCGGTGTACCAGCCCCCGGGGATCCACCGGGGCCCCGTTCCGGTATTGTGGTTTTTGTCCGGGTTGACCTGTACCGAAGAAAATTTCACCACCAAGGCAGGTGCCCAGCGTCCAGCATCCAACCATGGCTGGATGCTGGTTGTCCCGGATACCAGTCCCCGGGGAGCCGGCATACCGGGGGAGGATGAGGACTATGATTTCGGTACCGGAGCGGGCTTTTACGTGGATGCCACCCAGGCACCCTGGGACCGGAATTACCGGATGTACCGCTATATTACCGAGGAGTTGCCGGAACTGGTATTCTCGAAATTCAATGGGGATGTCCATCGGCAGGGGATCACCGGGCATTCCATGGGGGGCCATGGAGCTCTCACCATTGGCCTTCGAAATCCTGAAAAATACCAGTCCATCTCGGCATTTGCCCCGATCTGCTCTCCCATGCGATGCCCCTGGGGTGTGAAGGCATTGAGTGGCTATCTGGGCGATGACCCGTCCGGCTGGGAACCGTATGACGCCACCTCCCTGATCAGGCAGGGGATGGGAAGCCGGGAGATTCTGGTGGACCAGGGTACTGACGATGATTTTCTGGAGGGACAACTGAAACCGGAGCTGCTCCAGGCCGCATGCGACGAGGCGGGGCAGGCACTGACCCTGAGGCTGCAGCCGGGATATGACCACAGTTATTATTTTATTGCCACCTTCATCGAAGAGCACATTGCATTTCATGCCCGCCAGATGACGGCCAGATGACGGCCAGATGACGGATTGACCCGGCGTCCCCCGGGCCGGGTCCCTGCCGGGTGTCCGGGTTCCCCTTCGCCGGCGTGAAGTCTCTTCGGAAATCCGGGCCTGCGCCGCCGCCGGGGCCCCTTGTGGCGGATTACCGGCCGGTGGTGTGCCCCCCCGTTTTCCGGTGTTTCAGGTAAGTGTGGAGATGAATGCCGATCACCAGCACGATGAGGCCGAAGAGGATGGCTGCAATGGGTCGGTCAATGAAATCCAGGGGGGTTTTCACCCGGGCCATGGAGGACCGCAGCTTCACTTCCATGATGCCACCGAGCACCATTCCCAGCACGATGGGCACAACGGGCAGTTGCAGGCGTTTCAGCACCAGTCCAAAGATCCCGAATCCCGCCGCTATGGCACAGTCCGTCATGGAGTTGCGCAATGAATAGACCCCCACAAACCCCAGCGCAAGGATCATGGTCCCCAAAAACCGGGTGGGAATCTGCACGAGCCGCAGGATGGTGTTGGTGGAAAAGATCAGGAATACCAGGACGATGAGGTTCAACAGGAACAGGGCCATGTACAGCGCCATGACAAAGTCCATCTGGTTGGCAAACAGCTGGGGGCCGGGGATCACATTGTGGACATAGAACACGGACAGCATCATGGCCGTCAGGGCTTCCCCGGGAATCCCCAGTGCCAGCAGTGGGATCATCGCTGCGGCGGGAATGGCGTTGTTGGCGGTTTCCGAGGCAATCAGTCCTTCCGGGGCCCCTTTCCCGAATCGTTCCGGATGTTTGGATGTTTTTTGGGCATAGGTATAGGACAGGAACTGGGCGGTAAATTCACCGACCCCGGGAATCATTCCCATCAAGACCCCGAATGACGCGGAAACCGAGGCCACCCGCTTGAAGCCAAGGAGTTCTTTCAGTCCTCCAAACAGGCTCCCCGTGACCCGGCCGGGCCGGGGCCGTTCATCCCCCTGCACCAGCAGGAGAAAGGCCTGGGACAGCGCAAACAGGCCCAGCACCACCACAATCAGGTCGATGCCCGAAGCCAGCCAGGTTTGGTCAAAGGTAAACCGGCGGGTATATTTGACCGGTTCCAACCCGACGGTATTCAGGAAGATGCCAAAGCAGGCCAGCATGCCGGCACTGAAGACCTGTCCGCGATGCGCCAGCACCACCAGAACGATACCCAGCAGGGCGGCGAGAAATATTTCACGGCTGCCGAAGTGAGGGGCGATAACCGCCAGCAACTGGGACAGGAGGATCAGGCTGATGACGGAGAAGACGCCGCCAAAGAAAGAGGCGGAATAGGCCAGGGACAGGGCCCGTCTCGGGTTTCCATTCCTGACCATGGGATGGCCATCGTACGTGGTGAGTGCATTGACTGCGGTCCCCGGGGTATTGATCAGTATGGCCGGAATTGCACCGCCGTACATGGAGGATCCGTAGATGCCCAGCAGGACCGTCAGCCCCACGATGGGGTCCATGGAAAAAGTTGCCGGCAAGAGGATGGCAATGGCCACCGCCGCCCCCACTCCGGGGATGGCACCGATGATGACCCCCCCGATGGACCCGATGAACAACGCCGCAATGACATCCCACCGGGCCAGTATTTCCAGGGACGACAAAAACAATTCCATGACCAGGACCTACAGGTACAGCAGCATGAAGTGCCTCATCCCGTCCGGCAGGTGTTCATAGAATTGTCCCCCCGGGATTTTTACGGAAAGCAGGCCTTTGAAGACCACCACGATGAGCAGACCCATCCCGGCGGCCTTCAGCAGCATGGGGGGGTCCCGGTAGCCGTTGCGCAGTGCCAGGGAAACGACAAATAACACGGTGGCGGGGAGGTAGCCGATGAGGGGGACGATCCAGACATACACCATGAACCATCCAGCATATTCCAGGGACCGGAACCAGAAGGCAGTTTCCCGGGCGTTGCCCTTTGTCCGGGAAGACAATACCGTGCCCAGACAATGCAGGCAGGCAAACAGCACCATGCCTGCCAGGCTCACAGCGGGCCAGAATGCGGGCTGGGTGAAAATCCGGGTGCCCCGGATCCATTTCGTTTCGTTGCCAAGCTGGGACAGGAGCAAAAGCGAGACGACCAGGAAAAAAACCGCAAAGACCCGGTCGCCGGGGCGCCGGTCATGCTCAAGAGTTTTCCTGCTTGGACCGGGATCGGGCATCGGTGGCAATGAGGGATGGACGGGGGGAGACGGCTCCAGACCCCCGGGCGGCCCTTTCAGGCCGCCCGGGGTCCGGGGAAACTACTCCAGCAGCTTGTCGATGCGCCCAAGGGCTTCGATATCATCGGCGATCTGGGCATTCGCAGCGTCCGCATCCTGCCAGTAGATCAATGCACCGGTCTCCGCGGCCAGTTTTTTTGCAGCCTCGGACAGTGCGACCTTTTTCGCCACGGCGATGATCTTGTCCCGGGCATCCGCCGGCGTATCCTTGTGCACAAACAGGCCATTCCACAGGGCAATATTCAATTCCGGGGCAATTTCAGCCACCGTCGGGGCATCCGGGGTCAATGCAATCCTCTCGTCTCCTACAGACGCCAGGACCTTGATGCGGTCCAGACAGGGGAGCACCAGCTGCAGCGTGGTGTTGATGACATCCACATCTCCGGATGCCAGGGTGTTGCAATCCAGCGCATCGAATGCAGCATCGGAGCTGTAACTGAATCCCAGCACCCTGGCGAGGGCCAGGGTGACCTGGGTTGGAATCAGGGGCGCACCAAAGTGGCCCAGGGCCACCTCATTGTTCCGGGCGTACTCCGCCAGACCCTGGACATCGTCATAGGGCGCATTTTCTCCCGCAACGATGACAAAGGGATAGGTCAGGAAATTGCCCAATGGCTCAAACGGGTTCGGGCTGAGTTCCGGGATGCCGATATTCGGTCCCACCGTGGGAACTGCAATGATAAAGGATCCAACGGTATAGCCATCCGCCGGCGCAGTGGCTACTTCCACCGCCCCCGGGAAGGGGCCGCCACCGCCCCCGGGCTTGTTGACCACGGCGGCTGCGACTCCGTAGGTGGTCTGAAACTCGTCGGCGATCATCCGGGTCAGCACATCTTCGAGGTCTCCAGGGGGCCAGGGCACCACAAAGGAAACCGGTTTTTCGGGGTATTCTGCCTGGGCGATGGGTGCCAGGAATGCAACACTTACGATCAGGGTGATGAACAGTTTTTTCATGATTCCTCCAGGGTTGGTAAACCAGTTGATTAAAGGGTAGATGTCGTTTGCATCTCTTATGGGAAATTGTTTAGTGCCAGCCTGGCCCGGGACGGTCGAACCAGACATGGACCTGGCCGGTGCCGGTTGCATTCTCATAGTCGCTGAACAGCCTTCCCCTGGCCGAACAGTCTTTTCCTCCCAGGGCGCCGATCATCATCAGGTAATGGCCGAACCGGCCTTCCGGGGCATGCCTGCGGTATTCATCCATGCTGTCCACCACCGATGCATGATCCCCCTGCTTCCACCATTTCAGGCGTTTCTCGTCCGCAGCCCGTGCCTCGGGAGTGAAAATATGGACCGGGTCCGAGGTCTCGTGCTGCGCAAGCTCGTCCAGGGGCCAGAAGCGGTGACTCAGGCCGCCACTGGCAATCAGGACCACCCGCTGGCCGGACTGTGCCACCGCTTCGGCAATTCCCCGGCCCACATCCAGAAAATGAGGGTCCCGGGCGGTCTGGCAGATGCCCATTGAAACCCAGGCCTCTCCGGCATTGAGAAAGTGGGCAATGTTGATGGTGGGGTAATGGACCGGCAGGGCCGGGTCCTCGCTGGCATGACAGCATATCCCCCGGGCATTGATCCGGGCGCAAACCCGCCGTGCAAAGCCGGGGTCACCTTTCATCTCAAAGGGGATCTGTGCCATGCCCCGGGGCAGTTCGTCCGAGGTGTATGTGCCTTTTCTGCACGGGTGGGCCGTGATCACAAACTCCACCGTGGTGAACCAGTGGGTGTCGAACAACAGGATGGTATCCGGTTTCAGTTCATCAAGGACTTCACGACGCAGCCGGTGCAGCCCGGGGACCAGGCTGATTTCCCGGCCACCATTGATGGCGTGCCGCAATGTTTCCGGGAACATGATGGTGGGTGCATGGGACAAAAATCCGGCACCGACAATTTCTCCCATAGCTGAAAACTTTCCTGTGAAACGGGGATTGGTCTGCCATAATTGACATTTTCTTCAGGGAGCTTATCATTCACTTATATTGTTTGCAACCAAACGAATTAACAGAATCCGGAGCCGGACCCGATATGCCTGACCCACTCGACAGAACCGATATTGACGGGATAGCCGTCTCCCCCCACCATTTCATCGACGGCAGGCGGGTGGCTTCCGCCGAGACGTTTGAAGTGCGCTCCCCCCTGGACTGGAACCTCAAGCTGGCGGATGTGTCCCGGGGAGACCGCAGTACCGCCCAGGCCGCAGTGACCGCCGCAGTCAAGGGGTTCCACCGATGGTCGGCGCTCCGGCAATCCCAGCGAATCGCGATCCTGTGCAGACTGGCAGACCTGATTGATGACCGGGCCGGCGAGATCGCGGCCATTGAATGCCTGGACATGGCCATGCTGCACGAAAGTCTCCGGCGCCGGCTGGTCCCCCGGGGGGCCCTGAACTTTCGCAACTATGCTGAATTGGTGGCCGGGTACGAGGAACGCTGCTGGTCTTCAAAAGGCACCCGAAACCGCGTGGTCCGTGATCCCGCCGGACCGGCAGTCATCATCACTCCCTGGAATGCCCCGTTCATGCTGTCTACCTGGAAGCTGGCGCCGGCACTGGCTGCGGGCAACTCGGTTATCCTGAAGCCGGCGGAATGGTCCCCGCTGTCCGCCAGCATGCTGGCGGACCTGGTCAACGAGGCCGGGTTCCCGGAAGGGGCCTTCAACGTCGTCCAGGGGTTGGGCAACGAGGTAGGAGCTGCCCTGGTGTCAGATCCACGGGTGCGCCGCATCTCCTTCACCGGATCGCCGGAAACCGCACGGCACATTGGCATGGCTGCGGCGCGAAACATCGTCCCGTTCACTGCTGAACTTGGGGGGAAGGGACCATTGATCGTTTTTGCGGATGCCGACATCGAAGCCGCCGCCGGGAAGGCCGCGGCGCAATTTGAGGATTCGGGACAGGTCTGTCTTGCCGGAACGCGATTGCTCGTGGAGTCTTCGGTGAAATCCGAATTCATGGAACGTTTTGTCCTGCACACCCGGCAGCATGTATACGGAGACAGCCGGGACCCCACGACCACCCTGAGTGCGGCGATTCATCCTGCCCACCTGGAACGGGTGGAAGGGTTTGTCCGAAGAGCCCGGGATGCCGGGGACCGGATTGTCTTCGGCGGTGAACGATTCGAGGCCGGGAAGCTTTGGTACCAGCCTACCCTGATTGAACCGGTCTCCAATGAGTCCGAAGTGGTGCAGAAGGAAATTTTTGGTCCCGTCCTGACCCTGCAGACATTCGACAGTGAACACCAGGCCATCGAGCTGGCCAACAGCACCGAGTATGGCCTGTCCGGAATCGTCTACACGTCGAATGCGGACCGCGCCGAGCGCATGGGCCGGGGGGTGCGGGCGGGGACGGTTTGGGTGAATACCTTTCTGGTCCGGGACCTCACCGCGCCGTTCGGGGGTTGTGGAATCAGCGGGATCGGCCGGGAAGGGGGGGACTACGCACTGGACTTTCACAGTGATCTCAAGACCGTGCAGATACTGGAGGGTTCCGTCCGCTAGCAGTGCCTCCATGAAACCCTCCCCCAATATCCTGTTTATCATGTGCGACCAGCTGCGGCAGGACTACCTGTCCTGCTATGGGCACCGGTCCCTGGAGACCCCCCATATCGACGGACTTGCCAAAAAGGGGGTGAGATTTGAAAATGCTTTTTGCCAGGCCCCCCTGTGCGCGCCGTCCCGGGCGAGTTTCTACACCGGTCGTTACCAGTCCAGCCACGGTGTAATGGGCAATGAGGATGCCACCGGGCTGGGTGAAAAAATGCTGGCGGACTATCTCCGACCCCTGGGTTACCGGACTGCGGTGGTGGGAAAAACCCATAGCCGCAAGGACCCGGCGGACATGCGGGATGCCGGCATCAGCCTGGATTCGGAATACGCCCGGGCAGCCGCCAGCGGGGGATTTGAGCCCTATGAATGGCATGAGGGACTGTATCCTGATCCGATCCTTCCCGAAAACCAGGGGTATACCCGGTACCTGAGGTCCGTGGGGTATGACGATGCGAATCCCTGGGACCGCCGGGCAAACAGCGGGGTGGACCACGCAGGCAGACTGCATTCGGGATGGGCGCTTCGCAGCTCGGCATATCCTGCGGCAGTCCCGGAACAGCACTCGGAAACCGCGTTCACCACACGGCGGGCCATGGACTTCATCACGGATGCCGGGGACCGGCCATGGTGCCTCCACCTGAGCTACATCAAGCCCCACTGGCCGGTGATTGCCCCGGCGCCGTACTGGGGCATGTTTGGTACGGAGGATATCCAGGAGGTCGTTCGAAGCGACACCGAGCGGGACGTTCCCCACCCCGTGGTGAAAGCCTTCATGCAGCTGGAATACAGCGTGTCCTATTCCAGAAAGGAAGTGAGGGACACCGTTATCCCGGCCTACATGGGACTGGTCAGGCAGATCGATGACCACATCGGCGGATTGATGGCATTCCTCGACACCCGGGGCCTGCTGGAAAATACCCTCATCGTATTTACTTCAGACCACGGGGATTACCTTGGGGATCACTGGCTGGGAGAAAAAGACCTGTTCCATGAACCATCGGTGAAGGTTCCCATGATCGTGGTGGACCCCGGCCGGGAAGCCGATTTCACGCGCAACTCGGTGCGCCGGGAACTGGTGGAGTCGGTGGACATTGTCCCGACTTTTGTGGAATTCGCAGGCGGCACGGTGTGCCGGGAGCGCATTGAGGGACGTTCCCTCCTGCCCCTTCTGCGATCACCGTCTCCGCCCCGGCCATGGCGCCAGGTTGCGATCAGCGAAATCGATTATTCGGAACGCGGGGCCCGGGGCATTCTGGGGATTGAGCCCGACCAGTGCCGGGCCACCATGGTCCGGGACCACGACTGGAAATTCATCTATTACCCGGGATTCCCTCCCCAGTTGTTTGACCTGAAAACCGACCCCGATGAACTGGTTGACCTGGGCCGGGACCCCGGGCTGGAACCGATTCGCCAGCGTATGAAAGAAGCCATTTTCCAATGGCAGTATTCACTCAAGCGTCGAGTCGGTCTTGAATATGGTGTCATGGAGGGCCAGGGGCCGGAGCGGGACGAGGAATACGGGATCATCATCGGTCGCTGGTAATTCCCGGCCATCCCGGTGACGGGAATCTTTGGGAGGCGGGGGCCGCTTTCACCGGCTCAACTCCCGGAACAGTGTCTTTAAGTCCACCCCGGGGTCTGCGACCTGGCTGGGGGACGGATGTTTGCCCAGGGTGATCATCCGCCTGCCGAATGCATAGGAGAGGGTGTCGTTCATGGCATCGATTGCAAGCAGCCGCTCATCGGCATAGTACCAAACCGACTGGCTCCGGTGTTTTCCGCCGGGACGCACAACGGTCCGGTTGTGGCCATGATTCAGGCCAACGATCTGAAGCCTGCAGTCGTATTGTTCGGACCAGAACCAGGGGACGGCGGTGTAGCGGGCCTCTTCTTTGCCGAGCACCCGGGCAACGAGGTCTCCCTGGTCCGCGGCATTCTGCACGGATTCCAGCCGGACCCGCACCCCGTTGCGGACAAAGCTGGTGCAGTCCCCCGCGGCATAGATATCCGGGTCCGAGGTCTGGCCGGTCTCCGTGACCGCGATGCCATTGTCACATTCCAGGCCCGCAGAGTCGGCAAGGGCCGTGTTGGGCTGGCTGCCAATGCCCACCAGGACCAGGTCGGTGTCCATCGTTTCTCCGGACTCCAGTTCTGCGGCCCGGACCCGGCCCTCCACCCCGGTCAGCCGGGTCAGTACGGTGGATTCCCGCAGGTCCACGCCGTGCTCCCGGTGCAGGGCCCGGAAAAAATCGGAGGTTTCCCGGGCCGCGACGCGCTGGAGGATGCGGTCCGCCATTTCCAGCAGGGTCACTTCCAGTCCGAGCTGGCGTGCAGTGGCGGCGACTTCCAGGCCGATATAGCCGCCGCCGACGATCAACAGCCTGTGGCCGGGCTGCAGAACCGGCTGGAGTCTTTGCATGTCTGCAATGGTCCGCAGCGTGAACACACCGTCCAGGTGCCCCCCCATGCTGTCCGGCAGGGTCCTCGCCCTGGCCCCGGTGCACAGGATGAGCTTGCTGTACTGCACAGAATCACCCTGGTCGCAGATCACCTGTTTCTGTGATCTGCGGATTTCCCGGATGCGGGTATTGAACCGGGTGACGACCCCCTGTTCGGCGTACCACGGGGGGGTGCGGATAAACAGGCGGTCCAGGTCAAGGCTGCCGAGGAGGGCATTCTTGGACAGCGGTGGGCGCTGGTACGGCGCATACGGTTCCTCACCGATCAGCACCAGGGGCGGGGGGTCATCCAGCCGGGCGTGTCTCGATATGAACGAAGCGGCGGCCTGGCCGCTGCCGACAATGACAATGGGTGGGCGGGTGTTCAGACTCATTCACTCGGGAACGGGGACACGGAGAACCAGCCCGTCGAGCTCCGGGGTGATTTTGATCTGGCAGCTCAGGCGGCTGGTCTCCCGGCGTTCGACATCGGTCATTTCCAGCATGGTGTCCTCCACATCCTCCATCGTTCCGGTCATTTCCAGCCACGCCGGGTCCACGAATACATGGCAGGTGGCACAGGACAGGCAGCCGCCGCATTCTCCCTCAATGTACGGGACGTCATGGGCAATGGCAGCTTCCATCAGGGTCAGGCCGTCCGGGACATCCGCCCGGATATCCCGGTCGCCTTGGATTTTCCAGGTGATGCGTGTCATGGTATGGCTATATATAGTAGAGGTAATAGTCGCGCAACTGCCGGTGGCTGAATCCGGCGGTTTTTTTGATTTCATCCTCCTTGATGACCACCAGGTTTCCCACCAGGTCCGGGCCCACGGCGGCCACCAGCGGGCTGTCCGCCTGGAGCACTTCCAGGGCCGCGCCAAGGTCCTCCGGCACCCCCTCTTCGGCATCGTGGTTTTCCAGGCAGTCCGCCGTTTCCGCCGGGGGCAGGTCATAGCGG
Organism: Candidatus Poriferihabitaceae bacterium; assembly: GCA_965214055.1. Lineage (GTDB taxonomy): Bacteria > Pseudomonadota > Gammaproteobacteria > Arenicellales > Poriferihabitantaceae > WTGA01. Next base: position 982,326 of record OZ243931.1, on the reverse strand, counting down.
TTCCGGTGCCCCAGGCGCGCGGCCTGGAGCACGGCGGCGACCAGGGTGTAGGGATTCGATGCGCCATCTGCCATGCGGTGTTCGATGCGGGCATGGGAACCGGTTTCGCTGGTGATTCGTGTGGTCACCCCGCGGTGGTCTTCCCCCCAGTTTTTCCAGTAACCGGAAAGGCTGGCAGGCTGCAGGCGGGCGTAGGAATTGACGGTGGGGGCCAGCAGCGCCGCCAGTCCCCGGTGGTGGTGCATGAGGCCGGCCACACAGGACCGCCCCAGCGCGGACAGGTTGTCTGCAGCGTCCGGGTCCCCGATGGCGTTGGTGCCCTGTTCATCCCACAGGCTGAAGTTGACGTGCACCCCGGAGCCGCTCAACTCTGCAATGGGCTTGGGCATGAAGGTGAGGAGGATGCCCTGTTCCAGGGCCATCTCCCGGGCCATGAGCCTGAAAAGGAAAACATCATCCACCGCTTTTAAGGCATCGTCGTACCGGAGGGTAAACTCGAACTGGGGCGAATCAAATTCCGAGGTGACCATTTCAAGGTCGAAACCGCATTCATCGGCCTTTTCCCAAATGGCATCCATGAATCCCAGGGGGTCTGAAAACGGCCCGGTGCTGTAGACAAATGATCCCGGGGTGTCGTACGGCTGCCAGTGGCCTTCCTGGTCACGGGTATAGGCATAGGCCTCCAGCTCAATCCCCACTTTCGGGTTGTAGCCGATTTGCTGCCACGCATCCACCGTCCGCTTAAGCAGACTTCGGCCGCAGACCGGAAGGGGGTTCCCGGCACTGTCGAACTGGTCGGCAATGACCACCCGTTCTTTCCCGAGCCAGCCCTGGCGGATATCGGCGCCCCGGAAACGCGCAATCATGTCCGGCAGGCCCTCGAGGAGCGTTGAGCAGGGGGCGGGCAACAGGTCCTTGTCATAGGTCAGGGCATAGATGCCCCGGCAAAGCCGGGTTTCTCCTCCCTGGGCGTGACTGCCCGGAAGATACTTTCCCCGGGCCAGGTTAAGGTGGTCGCAGAACAGGACTCTTAGTCTCTCTTTTATCATGGTACCCTCGATTTTTTCATGGATGTCCGATGAATCATTCAGCCCGGCCGGCGGGGTTATTTCAGGACCACCCGGATGGGCAGTCGTTTGATCCCCCCCACAAAATTCGACCGTACGTATTCGTGATCACCGGATTGTCGGATGGATTGGACCCGCCTGGCCAGTTCCTGCAGGAGCACGCGTATCTCCAGCCGGGCCAGCCACATGCCAAGACAGATATGGGGTCCGCCCTGGCCAAAGGCCATGTGCCGGTTGGGGGAGCGGTGCAGGTCAATTTCAAACGGCCGGTCAAACCGGGAGTCATCCCGGTTTCCCGACACGAACCAGTATACCACCTTGTCTCCTTCCCGGATTTTCCTGCCGTGCAGCTCAAACTCCGCCGTGGCAGTGCGCCGGAAGTGCATGGTGGGAGAGGCCCAGCGGATAAATTCATCGGCGGCAGTGTCCCAGATCGTGCCCTCCCCCTGCTGCAGCTGTTCCAGCAATTCCGGCTGATGGGCCAGGGCATGGATGGCGGCAGAAAGGGTATAGCGGGTGGTGTCGTTCCCCGCCGCGACCAGCAGGCAGAAGAAATTCCTGAATTCTGTGTCGCTGATCAGGTCTCCCTGCGCATTGGGCTGGAGCACCAGGTGCAGGACCCCGTCGGTATCCCCCCTGGCGGCCTTGTCTTCCATCAGCTTTTTTGCATACCGGTACAGCTCGGCGCCCGCCGGGGAGCGGAAAGGCATGAGCCTGAAGGCATCGGTGTCGTCCCTGTCCAGCACATGCTCGGTATATTCCGGGTCGGTGTTGGCGATGAGTTCATCGCCCTTGGTCACCAGCCAGTCGAGGTCTTCCGGCGGGATGCCCAGTATCTGGCCGAGCATGCGCATGGGCAGTTCACGGCTGATCATGCTGGCGGCATCCAGCTCTTCCCGGGCAAGGGCCCTGTCCAGGATATCCCTGCACAACCGGCGGATGGTCTCCTCGAACCCGGCAATCACCGGTTTCGAAAAGGCCCTGGCCACCAGCATGCGGGTATGGGTATGTTCCGGGGGGTCGGTTTCCTGGAAAGTGCGCCGGGCCAGGTATTCCTCGTGGCTCTGGTCCTCGATACGTATTCCCCGGGCCGAACTCAGCAGTTGGGTATTGCGATTGTATTCCATGATATCCGCGTAACGGGTCATGGACCAGAACCCCTTGTACTGGCCGCCGTCGGTCCAGGCCAGGGGGTCCTCCCGGCGCAGGCGTGCAAAGGTCTTGTGAGGCGGACCCTGGACAAACGAATCGTGATCGGACAGGTCCGAGAAACCATCGTCACCGGGAGGGCGGAGGGTCATTCGACCGGGTCCTGGCAGTGTAGGATGATGCGCAGCATGCGGCTCAATTCCAATTGCTCTGCCTTCGTGAGCCCGGCCACGAACTCCTGCTCAAGAGCATTGATGGCGGGAAACAGTTTCTTCATCATAACATTTCCGCTTCGGGTCAGCCGCACCAGTCTGCGCCGGCCATCGCTGGGATGGATGCTGCGTTCGGCGAAACCGTATTTCTCCAGGGTGCTGACAATCCCGGTCAGGGTGCCCTTGGTAATCCCGCATTCCTCGGCGAGCTGGTAGGACTCCATTTTGCCGAATACCCAGAGCACCCACAGGACCGTGAACCCGGAAAACGACAGCCTGTGCTGCAGAAGGAACCGCTTTTCAGCCTGGTTGCGAAACAGTACCGAGACCCGGAAGACATTGGAGATCGCCGCCATGGCATCCAGGTCCACATCCAGTGCCGCCACATGGGTGGCGGCCATACTCTCCTGGATGGTTTTCGAGGTATTCCGGGATTTTGCGGCCATGAAAGGCTTACTCCATGCCCGGCAGGCTGTGCCGCCGCAGGGTGGTGCCGCTGCGCCATGAAAAGGCAACTTCCCGCCAGTACCCGGAAATTTTTTCAAGCGGTTCCAGCCGGGTCAGTTCCTCCACCGGGGAGTCGGACAGCTGCAGTTCGAAATCACCGGAGAAACAGCGGCCCGCCTCACTTCGGTAGGCGCTCATGGTCACCAGTTCGTCCAGGCTGTCCCGGCCGTCTCCCTCGATTGCCGGCATCCAGCGGTTGTGGATCATGGGGTGGCTGTTGACAAAACCCGCGTGGTCACTTTTGCCGGTTATTTCGAACGTGGCGTGGATCAGCTTGTGGTCATAGGCTGCGACGCTGGCTCCAAACTGTCCGCCGACCTCAAGCCGGGGCCCGGCCTGCCCCACGGTGATTGGCCGTGACACGAAGATGGAGGCGAGTTTTTTCGGGTAGCCCTGGTAATGGCCGCGAACCATGGCGTAATCGGTGTCCACCCAGATGTACACGCAACGGGAATAGGTCCTGCCCTGATACCGGCACCTGACCACGACAAAGGCCTCCTTGTACTGGCTGCGGGCGGGGTCCAGGATTTCATTGTAGTCATCGCTGCAGTTCTGCCACTCGGCCCAGATGATGGCCACCGCCCCGGGGTCGTCGTCGGCGGGTTCCAGGCAGTCGGGAAGCAGTTCTGCTACTCTCCGGGGATGGGTGCGGTATTCTACCGTCAGCATCGTGCCGGAATAGTGCCACGGCGTGTTGGGCAGCAGCGAAGCCCTGCCGGTGGCACTGCGGGGAAACATGAAACCTTTGAGAGACATCATTCTTGCTCCTGAATTTGGATTGGTGTGGGGATGGGTGTCTTGTCCGGGGTATGTTGACGGTTTTCAACCAGCCGATATTCGGGTAGTATCATATCGTTTGTTTCCTAACGAAATCAAGATACCACTGACCCATGGAGAAATCATGAGCGAGTACCGCCGCATTTTGCTGGATGGATATCCGGTTGTCGTCCAGGCCGACGGAAACGAACTGGTGGCCGGCGACGGGCGCCGGGTCGCTGTGGAGGACGCCATACACTTGCCACCGGTGCAACCCCGGAAAATCATCTGTGTTCATCTGAATTACAAAAGCCGGGTGGATGAATACATGACCACCCTGCCTGCCACCCCCACCTATTTCCACAAGCCGGTCACGGCGTTGTGCGGACATGGCGCAAACGTGGTTCGGCCCGGGCGATGCGAATGGCTCAACTACGAAGGAGAAATCGCAATTGTCATGGGACGCCATTGCCGCAATATCAGCCCGTCGGAGGCGGGGAATTACATCGCCGGCTATTCCATTGCCAACGACTACGGTCTGCACGACTTTCGGGATACCGATGCCGGTTCCATGTTGCGGGTCAAGGGTGCCGACACATTGTGCCCGGTGGGGCCAGCGCTGGTTACCCACTGGGATTTTCGGAACAAATGGATTCGTACCCGGGTGAATGGGGAAATCAAACAGGACGGCAATACCGGTGAAATGGAATGGGACATGCATTACCTGGTGGCGGATATTGCCCGGACCATCACCCTTGAACCGGGAGACCTGTTGCTGTCCGGGACCCCCGCCAACAGTCGTCCGGTGGAGCCGGGTGATGTGGTGACCGTTGAAGTCGAAGGTCTCGGCGCCCTGACCAATACCATCGTGGCGGGTCCGACCCCCATTCGCGAGGATGTTGGTCACCAGCCCATGACCACGGAAGAAGTCGTGTCCACGGCCATGGGGGGGGACTGGGAATTTCGCGGTGTCCGGGCTCCCCGCGGTCCCGGGTCTGCCCATTACCGGAGCCGGCTTGAATCGGACAATGCGGATCGGGGCAAGGGAAAATAGTGTCCTGCCATGTGATCAGTCTCCGAGCTAGACGCTCAACGTCGCGAGCATGCTGCGGAAGAATATTCCGTCCGCAACGGAAGTATTCGCCGTATCCGAGACCTGCTTTTTACAGAACGTTGAAGCGGATAAAGCTTTGGCCTGACCAATATTTATTATTCATTCGAACTCATTTTTCTGGCGCATTGGAAACGACCCTACCAAGCAAAGGTGATAGTGTGTAGTGTGGTTTAGTATCTACACCCAGTTCCTTTAATTCTTTCTCCAGTTTACGATATTGCGTGACAACTGATGTGGAAACATTCGAGTTATTCTCCAGTATTTTCTGGTTAGCGTTTTCCGTTTTGGATTCTTTGTTTGACATCATTGGAAGTATTCCTCGGTATGTACAAAAAAACTTAAATTCTGTCGATTCAGGTAAGAGCTATAATCGAAGGGGGATTCCAAGGATTAGAAATCGGTAGGTTAAAGGAGGCAAGGATTTATGGCCATCGATAGCCAAGACCGGGAATTTATCTTTGATACATTTGTGAAATATAAAAAATAAAAGGAGGTAGTGGTTCGTTTCATTAAAATATTGACACATTAGGCAAGGTCCAGATCGAACTTGTTCCATCGGAACGGAACCGGAGCTGCATTCATCTCTTCAATCCCCTGGAGGATCCGTGACTTGAGTTCATCCCGGGATGCCACCCGGATATGACGCAGGAAGGTGCGGGCCATTTTGGAAAAGGCCCCTTCAACGAGGTTCAGCCAGGAACCGTGTTTCGGGGTATGGACATACTCGAAGCGGCCGGGTCGGGTTTCCAAATACGCCATGGTTTCCTTGGAAATATGGGCGGAGTGGTTATCGAGCACCACGCGGATAACGGCATCGGGAGGATAATGCTGATGCAATCGTTCCAGTAGGGCGATGAACTCGCAGCTGCGATGTCTCGGTTCGACATTGGCGATGATTTCACCACTGTGCAGGTCCAGGGCCGCAAGAATCGACAAGGTACCATGACGGACATATTCCGGGTCCCGGGACCACGTTGACGATTTCCCCGGGGCAGGCGGCCGGTCCGGTGCCGTGGTGCCAAGGGCCTGCACCCCCGGTTTCTCATCAACGGACACCGTATACCTGACGGGGGTCGATGGGTCCTTGGGGTCCGGGTTCAAAAAGACCTCCCGATAGACCATCAGAACCTCCTGCATCTTGCGGTCAAACTCGGGGTCCCGCCGTTCCAGATAATACCGCACCCGATGGGGCTTCAGTTTGTTCTCCTGCAGGATACGCCAGACGCTGCTGCGGCTGATACTGGACAGGCGGGGAAATCCCGCCGCCTCCGCCGCCTGTTGGAGATGACGGGTCAACGCCGACAACGTCCACAACTGTGCGGCCAATCCCAGGTCCTTGGGGGACTGGCAGACCACACTGACTACCCAGGCTTTGGCATCAGCCAGAATCTCGGGGTCCCGCGGGCGATGATAACGGTCCTTCAGACCCGCACGGACCCCCGCCGCCAGGGCTTTGTCCATGCATTTGTAAATCGTCGGCCTCGATACTCCGACCTCCCGCTGGATCTGCGAGATCGATAACCCCGCTGCATACCGCAGCAGTATCTTCGCCCGGGTTACCTCCCGCATCGGGGCCTTCGCGGAACGACTCAATGTCGTCAGCATCGTTTTATCCGAGTCCGATAACACCAATTTCGCCCTTTCTGTCTGTCTGGCCATGTACCTGCACAATGATGGAATGAGGGGCGATCATAAATCCATTTCAATTGTTTGTAAACTTATTAATGAAACGAACTAGTAGTTTGCGATAAAATCATACTTTGAAGGAAAAAAAGGTCTAAAAATATTGATGTTGATCGTGCGCACTGAAACACACAAATGCACACCCAGGATTGAAAACAAGCCGTGTGCCGATATACTGTTGACAAACTTACTCACTGAGGAGACTAATTGTGGAACCAACGACTGTCGGGCTGGGGGCGATTGGAGCGTATCTGGCGAAAGATGTTGTTGCCAAGCTACTCGGTCCTACTGCCGATTACTTGGGCACGGGCTTAAAGGATTTTACTCAGCATCGCATCGAAAATATCGGGAAAGTACTTTCGAACGCCTCTAAAAAGCTAGACAGTCAGCTTGAGAAACCCGGTCAAGTGCCACCCAGAATTCTCAAGGCGGTAATTAACGAAGCCTCGTATTGTGAAGACCCTTTGGTTTTGGAGTACTTCGGCGGAGTATTGGCCTCTTCAAGGACGGAGAGTGGTCGAGATGATCGGGGGGTGCGTCTGGCCAAAGTCGTGGACAACCTTTCTGTATATCAAATCAGAACACACTATCTCCTGTATTCCACAATAGCGACTCTTTTCTCGTATTCCGGAAAACGATTTGGGACTTCAGAGACCCGTAGGCAATTGCAGGTATTTCTTCCCATTCAAGGTTATGTGGATTCAATGATGTTCTCTCAGGAAGAGTGGGACAATCCACAAATCTTAACTCATATTTGGCACGGACTGTTCTCGGACGATCTGATCGAGGACCAGTGGAGATTTGGAAATCAAGAAGCACTGAAAAAAATATTCGCGAGGGCTCCAAGTCCCGGAATTGTGTGTACGCCCTCGGCACTAGGAGCCGAACTCTTTTTATGGGCATTTGGTTATGGCGACTCGCCGCTTGAGTATATGCTTTCAGGGGAAATCGATGCAGAGGTGAAAGACCTTCCCAAAGTCGTATCTGGAGCTATCGCAACCCAGAGTCAGGAGTAGTCAGGCTGAGCAAAGAGGGAAATGAGTACGAGATGTTCAGTAGGAAAATCGGTTTGACAACGAAAACGCATCAACTCGTAAGCCGACAAAACGCTGCTGTGGAGCTGGGCATATTGGGGCTTCAAGGCTTGGCTTTAACGCTCCAACTCGCCTACAGTTTCTCGGTGACGTGCACTGCTAATGCCTTCAGGTAGTGCGAGCGAGACAACCACTTTTATGGTAATGTAAGATATTGATATTATTTCAGGTTAGATTATACGGGCAATTAGGGCTCACTTATCCCTTTGGGTATGAATTCAGGTAATACCGTAATGAAAGCTAAACTCAATCGTATGGACTTAATATACGAGATGGTATTCTCTGAACCATCGTTTGATTTGGCCGAGCAGGGGGTTGCCCTACTCAAATCTCTTCATGCAAAATTGAACCCTGTATCTCCCATTGCTTCCACCGACATGCAGATATTTGGAGGAAATACTCTCTCAGATGTTTGTGCACGCATTTCCATGTTTAATGACAATGCAAAGGTTGAGGTCACAACGGAAAAATATTTGATAAACTTTGTCAGCCTGGAAAATGATGCCCACCTGCACATATGTAAGGTATGTATCTCACTGGCTGAACAGGCTATACACGATACACTTCCGAGTCTGAAGTTTAGCTTTGCTGCGATCAGGCCCACTTTGTTTCTTGAACTTGGCAATGGAACAGAAGATGTCAGTAGTTACCTCGCAAATTTAAGGTACTCTGGGAACCTTTCTGGCTTGGAAAATTTTGATGAAGCCACCTTGCATCATGGTATAAATCTTGAGATTGAAAATGAAGAGGAAGGGTGGAATGTAATTCTGAATACCTTTCGAAATCGTGAAGAAAGATCATCTCTAGTGGTATTGTGTAATGCTTTGTACGGTGAGCAGAAAACTTTTCGTGGACTTGAGCGCCAAACAGAGCATCTGCAGCACTTGATCAGCACGTTTCTTCGCACAACTGGATTGGAGGTCTCAGGGTTGTATTTGGGAAAGTCATGATACATGCAGAAAAATATGGTAAGCGTGCTGCGGCCTCTGGATATGGTAAGCGTGCTGCGGCCTCTGAATATGGTAAGCGTGCTGCGGCCTATGAATATGGTAAGCGTGCTGCGGCCTATGAAGTTGTTCAGTTAGATAGATTTCATCAACCACGTTCTATTTCGGATCAAAGCCCAGGCCCCCATACTGCAGTCCAGTGGAAAAAATCCTTACTGGGAGGTGAGTATTATCAGGAAGGATTTGGCCAAACAATAAATCCAGGAATTCTTGTGTGGTTAAGTATTGGTGCCCCTGGTCAAGTTTGGGGAGACCTGCAAGCATCCGTATTCCGTAATGAACCCATTGAAAAGCGCAAAGCTTTTGTGGCATTTGATAAAACAATTTTTGACCAAACAAATATTTTAGCAGTTCGTGCCAAGGAGCCGCGATCTCAAGGACGATTGTCTGGCCCAGTCAAGTTTGTCCAGAGCCTCTTGAAAACCTGGGGACTCACACAAGATGATGCTCTGCCCTTGCTCGGATTCGAAGACTCTGATCGACAATACGTTAGCAACCTTTTAAATGGTAATGTTGCCCTCTCGGGTCGCGATGTGAAAGATCGGATTACCTATTTGTTGGAAATTCGGAAGACTTTGTCTGCATTATTCTTGAACGAGGAGGTCGAGAATGAGTGGCTTAGAGAAAAGCACGCCATGCTGAATAACATTGCGCCCATGGAGTTGATGCTGGAAGGTACGATGGAAAATCTGTTGCTTGTCAAGGAGTACGTTGATACCGCAGCAGGGAAATGACTGTACTCGAAGCCATACAAACTAACGAAGTTTCACTCAGAATATTTCGTTTGGCTACTCAGCCAACACATGCAGACTTCCTCAAAGAACAAGGACTTGATAAAAATGCCATCAAGGAAATGGAGGAATTACTACAATCTCGTGGTATTACGGATACGCTGGAAGAACTTTGTGACGCACCATTCAGGTTAAAAAAGAGACTGAAAAAGGCAACCCGCTTTTCCAATGGCAGTTTCCCTGTATTTTATAGCTCCCTGGAGACAGATACTGCTAAGGCAGAAATTTGCCATCACTTTCCCAGGGTTGCCGGGAGTCCGAAAGGACCAAGAACAGCCTATTATGTATGCTTCAGTTGCAGATTTGACGGATCAACAAAGGACTTAAGGCCAATGCTTGAGGCATGGCCAAAACTTATAGATGATGACTACCAATTTTGTAGTGAATTGGGCGCCGAGGCTGTAGAATTACAACTTGATGGTTTGCTTAGTCCTGCAGCAAGAAATGAGAACGGGACAAATGTTCCAGTATTTACAAGAGCATCTATCAGCAACCCTCAGGAAGTAGCTTTCGTTGCAGTGACGTATGACCCTTCTTCTGGCGCTGTGTCATGTGGCGAGAACTGAAAAGTATTGCAAACATTCATTGACTCCTCCGGGGAGTCGCACTGTAATATTTGGGGGTAAAGATGAGTTTGTGTGCACGCAAAATCATGTGCCGCCCTCGCCCTACGCAACCCGGGACTGCTTACTGCCGGAGTCGGCTTGAACCAGACAATGCGAACCGGGACAAAGAAAGCTGAATTCGGAGCGTAGCGGCTCCCCGGGTTCCTTCGAAGTGCTGGATGGAGTTCGTAGCGGAACCCCTTTCCCGGTTCTGTCAAGGGTCCGGTTCGGGAAGCAGCAATTCTAATTTTGGAATTCTCCCCCTTGAAACACCCATTTTGAAGGAGTCGATGCCCGGTTGAGCGGTCGCGATGGACGGAATTGTACTGGATTTGGATCAACCCTTGACAAGATAGCCCTTGAGGACTATGGTCGAGTTGTTTATCTGTGACGGGTGGAAGCATGGGTCATCGTTATATCGGTTCCAAGGGCACCTCGGGGCTGTGTCAGCCCCTAATTGCCCTGATGCCCCCACATAGTGTGTATCTCGAAACCCATCTGGGCGGTGGAGCCATCATGCAACGCAAGCCCCCGGCATTGCGCAATATCGGGATTGATCTCAATGCCCGGGCCCTGTCCCGTTTCTCTTGTGACTATTCGGTGGAGTTGATCCATGACTGCGCCCACCGTTATCTGTCCACCTTCGAGTTCGATGGCACCGAGTTGGTCTATTGTGATCCCCCGTACCTGCAACACACCCGCAAGTCGGATCGAAAGTACTACCGCTATGACTACGAGGACGCGGACCATGAAGCCCTGCTCGACCTCCTGCTCACCCTGCCCTGTGCGGTGATGCTCTCGGGGTATCCATCACAACTGTATGACGATCGGTTATCCCGGTGGTACAGCCTGTCGCTGCAGGTGATGAACCAGGCCGGGGTGGTCACCGAGAAGGTGTGGTTCAACTTCGAACCGGACCGGGTCCACTGGTGCCGGTATGCCGGCAGGAACTTCACTCATCGTCAGCAGGTCAAGCGCAAGGCGGCCAACTGGGGACGGCGGTATGAGGCAATGGAACCGGCCGAACGCCTCGCCGTGCTGTCCGCCATTCTCGCCGTGGAGGCCGAACCGGCATGAAGCATCTCCCCCGGTATCTGGAAACCCTGGGCGAGGCCTGTGCCCGGCTGCCGGATGACCGCCGTGGTCAGAATATCCAGTACACCATGCGGGATATCGGTATGGCGGTCTTTTCGCTGTTCTTTATGCAATGCCCTTCGTTCCTGCACTTCCAGCGGGAGTGGGTCGAACGCAATGGCCGCAGCAATGCACACACCCTGTTCGGTCTGCACAAGATTCCCTGCGACAACCATATCCGAAAAAAGCTCGACGGCGTGCCATCGAACCACTTTGATGATGTCTTTTACCATGTTATCAACGATATCGATTCGAACCATGGCCTCCAGACCATGCGTCGTCTCGATGATCGCCTTCTTATTGCGCTCGATGGCTCAGAATACTTCAGCTCGTACCAGGTCCACTGCAAAAACTGCTCTACGCGCAAACGAAGTGACGGCCGAACACAATATCACCACCAGGTCCTCGCCGCCACCGTGGTCGCCCCGGGGCAATCCAAGGTCATTCCCCTGGCACCGGAGTTCATCTATCCCCAGAACGGACACAAGAAACAGGACTGCGAACGCCAGGCCGCAAAACGCTGGCTGGCCCAACAAGGACCCCAGGTGGTCAATCTCAATCCGCTCTACCTTGCCGATGACCTGTATGCCTGTCAACCTATCGTCAAGGCCATCCTCGATGCCCAGGGCAGTTTCATCCTGAACTGCAAACCCAGCAGTCACTCAACCCTCTATGAGTTCATCCATGATCCGAAGACCTGTCAGCAGACCCGGGGGACCGGTTCCCGAAAACGAACCTACCGCTACCGCTGGACCCATGAGGTCCCGTTGCGGGATGGGTCCGATGCACTGAACGTGAACTGGCTCGAAATCGAAATCGTCAACCCCCAGGGCAAGGTGACTTACCGCAATGCCTTCGTCACCGATCTGGATGTCAACGAGGATAACATCGCAGACCTCGCCGCCGCTGGCCGTGCCCGCTGGAAGATAGAAAACGAAACATTCAATGTGCTCAAAGAGCACATTACCGAATACACCCTTACTCCACATAGGGTCACGCCCGGACGCCGGGGAAGTTGTGGAAATCACCCACCCCTTTCATCCGTGGAAAGGGCGCTGTTTTCCGGTTGAATCCCACAGCAAGTATTTCGGTCTGAAGAACATACGTCTGAGGGTTGAAGCGGATCTCCTGGTCAGTGTGCCGGTCGCCTGGACCGGGCTTCGCCAGGTTGACTCTTTTGAGACGGTGTCCGCCGGTCGTTCCCTTTTTCGTTTTGATGAGTTGATCTGTGTTCGGATTTTGGTGGATGAATTGATCAAAAATGATTACTCGAAATGATCAAAAAAGATTACCCGAAATGAAAATATATGCCTTTATCATGAGAAATGATGGAATTCTTCTTGCAAACATAGGGAGTTCCAACAACAATACAGGTAATAGATATTGATCCGTTTTTGAATACCATGAATGATCTGCCAGATGATCCCCTAAAAAAACAGAGTCTTCGGGCTGCTGGAACCCTCCATCTTCGTCCAGAGAGAGTGGTGGACCCTCTTTTCCGGGACAGCGTGTTTTTCGACTCCAGCGATATTTTGCAGGTTCGCTACGAAATGATACGGCGATCTGAAAAGGGTTCACTGGGATCGGCGGCGGAGGCCTTTGGGGTTTCGGTGCCCACCTGTGTGCGTCTCAGGCGCCGATTCCGTGAGGGGGGACTGCAGGCATTGATCCCCCGGGCCCGGGGACCGAAGGGGGCGTACAAGGTCACCCCGGAAATTCTCGATTTCATTGCGGATTACCGGTTCGAGCACGGACCGGTGGGTGCGGGTCGGTTGGTGCCCATCATCGAACAGCACTTTGGGGTTCGACTGCATCCCCGCAGCCTCACCAAGGCCCTTGAACGGTCAAAAAAAAGTGTCTGAAGGGACCAGGGAGTTGGAGGAGGCAGCCCTGCAGCGGTATGGTCACTGGCGGCAGGACTGGTTGGCGGGCGCCCCCGGTTCCCCGAACCCCGTGCTGTGTCGTCATGGCATGGCCCGGGCGCTTTCTCTGACCGCGGTCCGTCAACCCCTGTGCGGGCCGGGGAAGGAGTGGGAAGGGGCACCGTCCGGGGAGACTTTCGTCGAGGAGGTGACCGTCATGATCCGGCAAACGCTGGGGGCAGACAGACCCTGTGGAGAATGAGATGAACCCATCTGACCCGTCTGCGGCGGACCGAATTGCGGCCAGTCATCTTGCCCGGGAGGCCTGTCTCTACATTCGCCAATCCACTCCGGGGCAGGTGCTTCACCATACCGAAAGTACCCGACGCCAGTATGACCTTCGTTATCGGGCTCAGGCACTGGGATGGCAGGACGATCAGATCCGGGTGATTGATGAGGATCAGGGAAAGTCTGGAGCACAGGCCGGCGACCGCCATGGGTTTCAGGACCTGATGGCCCGGATTGCGGCGGGGGAGGTCGGGTTGGTGTTCACGTTGGAGATTTCCCGGTTGGGTCGCAACCACACTGACCTGCACCGGCTGTTCTCGGTGGCGGCGATGTCTGACACGCTGATTCTGGACGAAGGCGGGATTCATGATCCCAACAACAGCAATGATCGGCTATTGCTGGGTATCAAGAGTTCGGTGTATGAATTTGAACTGCAGGGGATTCGTCAGCGATTGATCGGGGGAAAGCAGAACAAGGCCCGGCGAGGGGAGTTGAGGATGCAGTTACCGGTGGGACTGGTTTATGGGCGATATGTTGAATTCAACATATGGTCCAATATGTTGCGGATTTGATTATGTTGCAAATCTGCGAGGAACGCTTGAATCTCAGGGCTGCCTGATCATATTCTGCAACATAATCTTTTGCACTCACAGTGACGTAAGAAACGTCATGAGTTTCGCGTTATCCTGCCACGGATCGGCCGATACGGGCTCTGCCGCATCGCAAAGCTTCACCGCTTCAGCTTTCATTTTCAGGTCGATCTCAGCGTAAATGTTAGTGGTATCAAGGTGTACATGCCCCAACCAGGCCCGGATCGTATTGAGGTCAACTCCCGAGCGCAACAGAAAACAGGCACAGCTATGCCGCAGTACGTGTGGGGTGACCGATCGCCCAGACAAGGAGGACACTTTGGCTGCGCAGCGTTCGACCAGTCGGTATACACCTGAGCGCGTATACGCTTTTCGCTGTTGGCTGATAAAAACGCACTCGGTGGAAGGTTTGTTCCGAATCAACTCGGCGAGTGCCTTTTCAGTGCGTGGCCACAACGGACATCGACGGGTCTTGCCCCCTTTGCCATGGAGAGTAACCAGCGCATCTCGACCATTGTGCGGGTCGACTTCAATATCCTTGACCTGTATTCCGATAGCCTCCGAGACCCGGGCACCGGTATTGAACAGAAACAGCAGAAGAGCGTGTTCGCTTCGGCCTTTCGGTTTGCGGATATCAGGCACCTTGAGCAGTTCTTCCATCTCATCTTTGGTCAGCCACGACACCGATGCCGGGGTGGCTTTTTTGGTGGTAATCGCACGAATCCCGCTCGCCCATTCGACACAGGCGGGTTCCCGACTGCTGACAAAGCGGGCGAAGGCTCGAATCGCCGACAGGCGTTGGTTGCGAGTCTGTATCGAGCAGTTCCGCTCGGTTTCAATATGATTGAGGAACCCAAGGACGCGCTTGGAGGTGATGTCCTGAATCGAAAGCCGTTCCACCGGCTTGCGGGCGTTGTCGCTGAGATAAGGCAGTAGCAGCATAAAGCTGTCGCGATAGCTTTTTTGCGTGTTGATTGCAAGATTGCGTTCGCTGCTAAGGTATTCAATAAAAAAGCGTCGCAGCCAGGGGGCCAGTATCGGTAGATGGCTCATTGGTTTTCTCCATGGATATATTGATTGAAAAGAGCCGAGGCCTCCTGCAGCAGTTCAGGGGTCATGGACAGGTAGGTCTGCGTGCCGTTGAGTTTGGTATGACCGAGATAGGTCGAGAGCACCAGGAGCCATTTCTGCACATCCGCGCCTTTGCGATACCAGGAAGTTAATCGGTAAACGGCAAATGTGTGCCGAAAGCTGTGTAAACAGGGGGACTGTCGTCCGTCATTGGCACCCTGGATTCCTGTAGTAAGCAGAAGCCTGGAAAAAGCGCCGGCAACGGTACTGTGTTTCAGCGGTGCGCCGTCAAGATAGGCCAGGAACGTGGAGTCGATGCCTTTCGGTAAAGGTCGCTTGGAACGCTGTATCGCATAGGTTTTCAATGCAGCGGTGATTTGAGTGCCGATGGGCACCAGCCGGCTTTTGTAAAACTTGGTGTCACGGATCGTCAGCACCGCGTCCTCAAGGTCGACATCCGCCAGCGTAAGGCGCTGTGCTTCGCCGAATCTTAAGCCGGTTGCACAGAGCAGCAAAAGCAATGTATGGAAGGTACAGGTATCCAGTTTTCCAGCGGATTTCTGACTATCCTGAGCCGCCTTGAACAACCGATACAGTTCGTCTTGAGAGTACACATACGGCGACAGTGACCGGGGTGGCCTTGGTTCTTCATCCGGCGCTGGCATGGGGGACCGACTGGCATACCCTCGACTCATCGCATAGCGGTAAAAACCCGTGAGAGCCGAGTACTTCCTTATTCGGGTAGAGGTCAGCGTCCCATTGCCGGCGAGGAATTTCCTCCCCTGCACCTTCGTGACGGTATCGCAGTCAGCCTCCGGATCAATCTGTTTACAGAACTGAAGCAGTATGATTTCATCGGTCTGGAATTTGGCACCATGGGTTCGTCGCCAGGCAATGTAATGGGGGATAGCTTCTCGAAGATTCATATCAAACCCTCCCAATCCACCTCGGCAACCTCACGCAGGGCGTTAAGATTTACCTTGGCATACACAGCCGTCGTGTTGGTGCTGCGGTGCCCGAGATAGTCTCCAATCTGCTTCATCGACAGACCCTGTTCAAGTAAATGCTGGGCGGCTGAAAAGCGCAATGAATGGGGACCTGTTCTCTTCCGGGTGATGCCGATTTTCTTCATTCGTCGGCGCATTAACGCATTGACGGCACGGCTTTTAATGGCGCCAATCGGGAACATCAGCGTCAGGAATAAGGCACGTTGCGAGCTCGGAGGTCGGACTTCGCAAAGATAAGTGATGATGGATTCCCCGACACTGCGAGACAAGGGATGATAGAGGGTTCTTCCAGACTTGGGACAATGCACCCGCAGCATGTTTTCTTGCCAGCTAAGATCGTCCAATTGCAGGCCGCAGACTTCACCTGATCGAAGACCATAGGTGATCAGCAGCATTAAAATGGCGCGGTCACGCAGGTCAGTTGGACTCTTGCCCTCGGTGGTCGCAAGCAGCTTCATCACTTCTTCCCGGGTCAATCCTTTCGGAATCGGGTCGTCACGCAAAAACCGAGGAGGTAGAATGCTGTCGGCGAGGCCTGCCTTGCACCAGCCCTGATGTTCGGCAAAGTGAAAGAATGCACACATTATCTGTGCATAGAGATTGATGGTGGAACGACGGTATTGACCGGTCACCTGGTACCGCGCCAAGGCCTGATCGATATCGGTGATTTGGAGGGTAGCCAGGGTGACGCCGCATTCATGCCACCACTCGAACAATCGATGAATTACCCCACATCTGCCTTTAATCGTTGATTCGGCCAGGCCGCGTTCGCATCGCATCCATTGTGCAAAGGCAGTGATTTCCGCAACCTGGGAATGGTGTAGCGTGTTGGGTTCTTCGTATCGATCGATAAATCTCAGCCAGCGGATGGCCTGATGGATAAATGCTTTGATCATACGGGCAGAGTTCAATCGCTTGGTGTGGTATCCAACAGGTTTTACCGGCGATCGCGCAGCCGACTCAATTTGATCAAGACTGACGCACTCGCCAATCTGCAAATCAAGACAATCGACCAGGTGCAGTTGAGTGCGCACAACCTGCCGCAACGTCCCTCGTTTAGCGCCATGGTCTATGCAATGCGTCAGATAGTGCTGTCGGTCATCGACAAGCGGTGCTGTTCGGCATGCGGTAATGGTAATTGGACATGAAAATATCGCCTCAAACATAGTCGGGTCTCCTTAATTTGTGGGAAACCGACCATGATGACACAGGTTGCGTCAAAGATTATGGTGCGGAATATGACCAGGTAGTCCTGAAACTCAAGTGTTCCTCGCAGATTTGCAACATAATCAAATCCGCAACATATTGCCCCGGATCATCAGGTGGTTCTGGATCCGGATAGCCGGGTGAGGGAAGCCATCACGCATGTGTTTGAACAGTTTCGCCGGACCGGTTCCGCCCACGCAACCCAGAAGTGGCTGTTGAGAAATGGTCTGCAGTTACCTGGGCGAGCCAACACCGTCGAACGGGAGTTGTTCTGGTTACGAGCGTCCTATCCCCGGGTCCTGGGCCTGATCAAGAACCCGCGCTATGCCGGCTGTTACGTCTGGGGTCGGACCGGGAAGAAGCCTCGCTCGAATGGGGGGCGCATCCTCCTGAAACCCGAGGACTGGAAGGTCTGTATTCCCGATGCCCATGCGGGGTATATCGACTGGGACGAATATCAACGTAATCAGAAGCAGTTGGTTGCGAACCAGATGCTGTTTGCACCGAACGGGTTCTCACCCCGCAAGGGCACGGCACTGTTGCAGTCACGGGTCATTTGCGGTCGGTGCGGAAATCGAATGAAGAACCAATACGCCGCCCCTACACACCCGCATCAGGCGGCGAAAATACTTTACGTCTGTATCGATGGAGCACTGACAAACGGGAAGCGGTGCCAGGTCCTGCGGGGAGAACGGGTAGATGAGGCAGTATCCCGCTTTGTGGTGGACAGCGTCAATGAGCATAACATTGATCTGGCCCTTGAAGTTCAAAAGCAAATCAACGCGGATTTCGACAAGGCCGACCGACAACGGGGACAACAGGTCGAGGCCATTGAATACCGGGTCGACCTGGCCCGGCGGCGCTACTGCGAGGTGGACCCCGCCAATCGTCTGGTGGCCGCCTCCCTTGAGAAGTCGTGGAACGAAGCCCTGCGCGAGCTCGAGGATGCCAAAACCGAACGTCGTCAACACCGCGAACACTTTGAATCCCAGGGGACCGCACAACAGGTTTCCCGACTCCGGGATCTGTCGGAAGATTTTGCCCGGGCCTGGTATGCGTCGACCACCAGCCCTGCGGACCGCAAACGCCTGCTCGCACAGTTGGTGGAAGATACGACCCTGACCCGGACGGATTATTCGGTTCTGATCCAGTTGCGCATGCGGGGGGGAAGAACGGTGGAACTGGAACCGGTCACCCTGAATCAACCGGGCAACTATACCATCAAGACCCCCCCTAAAGTGCTCACAGAAGTCCGCCGCCTCATCACTACCATGCCCGACGAAGCCGTCGCTGAACATCTCAACCGTCAGGGCTGGTCAAGTGGGAATGGTAAACCCTATACACGGATGAAGGTGGTCAGTATGCGGAACTATTACGGAGTGTCGAGTCATCTGCGATGTCGGCAACAGGCCCTGCGTGAGCAGGGATGGTATACTGCGGAGGAATTAAGCCCTCTGCTCGGGGTTGGGGTCCGCGCGCTCAGGGCGAGAAGTTATCGTGGCACCTGGGTCGAGCGGACAACATTCACGATTGGACCGAGAAGCTTTTCCATGTATCGTCCGAAAAATACCGGCGCGTCCAGCTGATGGACAGCATGCTTCAACAGTCATTGCCCAAAGCAGGTCCATGCCCCGAAATACAACCGTAGCCATATATTGAGAACAGAGGTTTTCAGATGTCTGAATCAAGCATAAAGGGTATCACTTTGAGCACAACTTCGGGCATGGCAAGAAAACCCTGGCGAGTGTGCTGGTCGTATTGAACCTGCTGGCCTTTGCCATGCATACCGCTGGCGACCTGATCGAGACCGCCTGGCGAGTGGCCCGTGCACGGGCCGGCACTCGCATTGGCCTGTTCCAGGCTCTGCGGGTGCTAACCGTCTATCAACTCTTTTCCTCCTGGGACGACCTGTTCACCCTGCTGACCACCGATCCACCCCAACGACCTCCCTGACTCCCGCTCCGGGTCATCGCGCACAGAACCTCCCCAACACCCCATCCATTCAACCCGTACAGGAGAAACTAAAAAAGATAAATCCGTTAAAATTAGAATTGCTGTTCGGGAAGCAGGGTTTGCAGTATCTCGTCGATGAACAGGTAGCCCTGGTCAGAACAGGCGATGTGGTGATCCGTCATGTGGACCCATCCGGAATCCAGGACACCGGATAACCGGTGTTGGATTTCACTGGCCGGCAGCCCGGTCCTTTGTTCGAATTTTGCGAGTTCCACCCCGTTTTTGAGCCGCAGTCCATTCAACATGAACTCGAAGAGCAGGTCTTCGGTCTGGACCATTGTTCGGGTCCGGTAGGGCCCATTGCTGCACACCTGATTCATGTAGGTTTCAGGATGTTTTTGTTTCCAGAACCGGGATACCCGGTTTTTGTCGGTCATTTTCGAATGGGCCCCCGCACCGATCCCCAGGTAATCCCCGAACTCCCAGTAGTTGACGTTGTGCACGCATTCCTGATTCGGAACGCAATACGCAGAGACCTCGTACTGGAAATACCCTTCTTCCCGGAGCCGTTGTTGAATGGCCATCTGCATTTCAAATTGCAGATCATTTCCGGGAAGTTCAGGCGGGTCGACAAAAAAACGGGTCTGGGGCTCAATGGTCAACTGGTAATACGATATGTGTGCCGGAGAATGTTCCATCGCCCGGTTGCAGTCCGCGATCGCCATGTCCACGGTTTGATGCGGTAACCCATACATGAGATCAATATTCAGGTTTTCAAAGCCGGCCTGCCGGGCCGCGGCGATGGCTTTTTCCGCGGTATGCGAGTCGTGGATTCGGCCCAGGGCTTTCAGGTGATCATCGTTGAAACTCTGGATTCCCAATGAAAGCCGATTGATGCCAGCCTGAAGATAGCCCTCAAATCGGTCATGTTCCAGGCTGCCCGGATTGGCCTCCATGGTAATTTCGGTTGATTCCAACAAGGGAAACCTGTCCCGGACGGCCTGCAGGAAGGAGGAGATTGCCCGGGCAGAAAACAGGCTGGGAGTGCCGCCGCCCAGGAAAATGGATTCGAGATTCCGATCCTGGACAAGGGGCATTTCACGGTCCAGGTCCGCGATCAATGCGCGCAGGTAGGAGGGCTCGTCCAGAGCCTGTTTCAGGGCGTGTGAATTGAAATCACAGTACGGGCATTTTTTTACGCACCAGGGAAAATGGACATACAGCGAGGTCGGGGGGATGCCCATCCACTAGACCGTATTGATGGGACTGCCCTGCAGCCAGCCCGCGAGATTCTGCCTGAGTTGATCCACCAGCCGCTGCCGGGACTCCCTGCTGGCCCAGGCATTGTGAGGAGTCACAATCAGATTGGGGATGTCCGGCTGTAACAGAACATGGGAGCGGGGAGGTGGCTCACTTTCCAGGACATCGATTCCGGCTCCGTATATTTCTCCCTGCTTCAGTGCGGCCACCAGCGCCTCGCTGTCAACAATGGCCCCCCGGGCAGTATTGATGATCACCGCGGTGCGTTTCATGCATGTGAATTCATCCCGGCCGATGAGGTGGTGGGTATCCGGGGTAAGGGGGCAATGCAGGGAGACAATATCGGATTGGGCCAGCAACGGATGCAACGGCCATCGTCCAGGAACCGATGTCCCTCCCGGCCGCTGGCCAATCAGAATCCGCATTCCGAATGCTTCCGCAAGCCGGGCCACCCGCCTCCCCAGCACGCCATAGCCAATAATCCCCAGAGTCCTGCCCTCGAGTTCCGTGATGGGATGGTCCAGAAGGCAGAATATCGGGCTGTCACTCCATTTTCCTGACCGGATGTCGCCGGTGTACCGGATCTGGCTGGTGAGCAGGTTCAAAATGAGCCCCAGGGTATGCTGGGCCACCGCAGGCGTAGCATAATGACGGACGTTGCAGACGGTAATCTGACTGGACCGGCAAAAAGCAAGATCAATATTATCCGTGCCGGTGGCCGCGATCAGGATCAGTTTCAGATGCTTTGCCGAGGCCAGGTTGTCCCGGTTCAGGATGGCCTTGTTGGTGACGATGAGGTCACAATGCCGGATTCTTTCAACCACCTGTTTCGGGGAGGTGCTGCGGTAAAAATCCCACTGGACGGGCAAATCGAGAAAAGCGCCCAGATTCACATCGTTCCGGTCAAAGGTGTCCAGGTCGAGAATGGTGCCTTGCATAATTCCAGGTCTGGCTAATCGGCATATTGACGATGCTGCTTGATTTGCAATCGTTTCGCGCGGTCTCTTTTTCCCGGTTTCCCCCGATCATACCGGATACCGAGCCGGTGGTTTTTTGCAAGTGCTGCCTGATCTTCCCGGGTCCGGATGCTTTCCCGGGTTTCTGCATAGAGGTGTTGTGCCAATTGTGCCCGTTGACGGGTTTTGGCGACTCCGGAAACAAGAATGTGATATTTCGTTTGCTGACGCCGAATGACCAGATGGTCCCCGGGTCTGACCGGTTTCCCGGGTTTGCTTCGGCGGCCATTGACCTGTATATGCCCTGCAGCGACTGCCTCGGCGGCAAGCCGGCGTGTTCGGAAGAACCGGCTTGCCCACAGCCACTTGTCCAGCCGCTGTGCAGCCAATGGGCCAGTTTCAGCAGGGGATGGTTTCGGGTTCATGGATTGAGGTGGGTTCTTCATTGGGGTCTACAGGGTAAATTACCACGAAACCAACCATTGCTGAATGGTTCTTTCCGGTTTGCCGCCTGGATGTTTACAATACTGGATGGATCGGGTTCGATGGTTCCACTGGATGGGAGCCTGTATGGACCGGGTCCTGGAGGAGCCCCTTCACTCTGCGGGCTTCTGGAGGTTGAGCGGATTCCGGAACCCTCGTCGCCATCCGGACTCTGCGCCCTGCGACCCGGGGACACTGCGGGTACTTGTGCCGGGTCGTTTTGACTGGTCGGGGACGATTTTCCCCAGGGACCCGGGGATGTCCTGCCACTTCTCCCGGTGTCCACCGTGGTATGGTAGATGGCAGACCGCAAAATGAAATGAGTTTCGGGCAAAAGCGAACGAATATGGAATACGGGCATATAGTACAGAAAATCAGGGAATACCGGCCGGCCCTGATTCGATCGGAAAGAAACAGGCTGGCATCGGTGGCGCTGATATTGAAAGACATTCACAGGGGTCCCCAGGTGTTCTTCATTGAGCGTGCGCGGAACAGGAAGGACCCCTGGTCCGGTCAGATTGCGTTTCCCGGGGGAAACATGGAAACCCAGGATGCGGATGTCCGGGATACGGCAATACGGGAAACCCTTGAAGAGGTGGGTCTGGTGCTGGATGCCGGTGCAGGGCTTGGTCGACTGGATGACCAGCAGGGCCGGAACAATCACCGGGAAATTCCACTGGCCATCAGTTGTTTTGTCTTCCATGTCGATGTCGATGAGGTCTCCATCAATCATCGTGAGGTGGGAGATGGTTTCTGGGTCAGCCTCGATCACTTGCTGAATCCCGCCCATCGAATCCTGTACGACACACCCTATTCACCCGACCCCTATCCCGGCATTCAATTTCCATGCGGTCGGGTGTTGTGGGGGCTGACTTTCCGTTTCGTTGAAAAGTTTTTGGAGGTCATCCGATAATCGGGTGCCCGGGTTGTCTGCAAGCCGGGAACATCCGAATCTCATCGTCGGCGGTCAGCCGATTATTGATCACCCGATCCCCGTTGTTGCACTCGTTCTTCCCAGGACTCGAATTGATGCGGCAGCGGCATTTTTTGGAAACCATCCGAACCGTGAAGCCCATGCGCGTGCTTACTTTTCGACGGGCTCAGATACTGCCAGTGCGGGATGTGGTTCAGCCTCTTTTCTTCTGGTTTTGGACAGTGTATACCCCTGCACGAAAGTCATCAGGCTTGGAATGCCGGGTTCGTAATCATACGCTCCAGCTGGCCAGATATAACCCAGGTGGGAAAGTTGCTCGATTTTTTCCATGATCCGATCATTGGTGATCGGTTCATCCCCCGCCATTCCTCTTTCAATTGCCTCCCTTAATGCATGACGATGCAGCGCCAGATCACCGAGCCGGATAAAGGCATCCGCAACACTCTCGGCCACCGGCAGCAACTCCATTCTGTCCAGTTCATTGAACCGGACCTGATACATGGCGTTTCGCTTTGTGATGGCCTCCTCCTCCACCGCCTTGACGGTCTCAGAGGTGATCTCTGTTCCGTTGGTTTCGTCCAGTTTTCGGGCCAGGCGATCGCCCCAGATCTGGGTGAAAAAGGGGTAGCAGTGGGTTTGTTGCACGATGATCTCCAGGACACCCGGGGCAAAGGTGATACCGGCTTCCTGCAATGGAACGTTGATTGCCTGACTGGCCTCTTTCGGTGACAGGCGCCCCAAAGGAGCGAGTTCACTGCGGTCCCAGAATGAGGCATTGGCTTTACCCAGGGTGGCTTCAAGGTTCGGTGTGCCAGCCAGCACCAGCAGGAATGGGTAGCCCTCTGCGCGTACCTCCTGGCTGGCATTGAGAAAATCCTCTCCCATCTGCGGGTCCAGGCGGTGCGCTTCGTCAACAATCAGAATCAGCGGTTGATGCTGACACCGCTCCTGCAGCAGATCACCGAGGGTCAGGGTTCGTCTGGACAAATCAATTTGCGTATCGGCTTTTGCGATACTGAAATTAAACGAAAAACTCGCCGATTGGATCTTGCTCCGAAGCACTGCATAATCCCCAACAAGAAGATCAACCAGCTTTCCCGGATTTTCCAGTGCTCTCGGTGTTGCCCATACAACGCCCAGGCTTGCTCCTTCCCTTTGGCGTGTCTTCGTTTGCAGATAACGAAGCAGTGCGGTCTTGCCGTTGCCTCGGGGGCCGTAGAGAATCAGATTGCGGGGGGCGGGTTTTTTGTTTTTCAGGACTTCGACACAATCCTGAAAATAGGCCTGTTCCTGTTTGCGGCCAGCCAGATACGGAGGCACATTGCCATCACCGGGCACGAACAGATGCTTCAAATCAGGTGTGCTCATGTCACATTCCCTCCCAAGACATATCATCCTGCCTCAAATCCATGACGTTGTCAAAAACAATGGGACTGGTACGCCAGGCGAACTGGCAAAAGATAGGGGGTGAAAGTCCCCTGTATTGAAGGGTTAACCACCCGTTGGCAGGACGATGAAGCAATTGGGTGTCGAGATGATCCCGGCCTATTCACCACAGGCGCGAGGGAGGTTGGAACGGGCCTTCAAGACCCACAGGTGATCCTGGTGTTTGCAACCTCCCACAATTGACTTTCAGATTCCATGGTTTCACAACAGTGGTTTCATGGTTGTTGTTTGATGGGCTTTATTAAGAGTGGGACAGCGTGATTGAGGATGGAGAAGGCCTGCCGGATTTTTTGGGCATCGTCGGGGAGTAGCTGCCGTTTTCTCGGTGCAAAGCCGGCAAAGCGGGAGGTCGACCACAAAGGTGCCAAGGTTGGGAGGGGTGTCCGGTGGAGCCCGGATGGTGCTGTATGCGGTAACAGCAGGCCGAGGGTATCGATGTGCATGCTTCCCGGCATTTCCGGCGGTCTTCTGTACCGTTACCAAAAATCGATCCCTCCGCCAGGGTGGAAATCACAAATTATCAAAGCCGGGATATTCGGTCTCACCGGGCTCGTAAAAGGGTTCTGGATGGGATTCGGTTGCCTTCCGAGGTCCCTCCAATATCCATGATTTGTCGAAAAAGCAAGATCAGATTCTGAATTTCAGGAACCCCCGTGATGGTGAAATATCAAATATTACAAGCTGGATTTTCATATATTTTATTTAACAATGGAAGGTTGAAGATCATAGCTAGAATTCACTTTAAAAACAGACAATAACACTTGTTTTCTTTCAGGCTCAACATTAATTCCCACCCATAATACCGTTGCTTTTCCTTGACATAAAACGGGTAGCGGTCATATAGTGCAATTTTGTGGGAGATTGTGGGAAAAATATCTTATTTGGTGGGTTGATAGCAATGTTTCGTGGGGCACATTCTTTAAATCTGGACGCAAAAGGCCGGTTGGCGATTCCAAGCCGATTCAGGGAGGGTATTGTCGAGCGTTGCGATGGAAGAATGGTTGTCACGGTCAATAATACGAAGGAATATTGTCTGTGGTTATACACCATGGATGAATGGGTAAAGGTGGAGGAAAAATTGGTGGCCCTGCCCAGCTTCGATCAAAACCACCAGAGACTGAAGCGGTTTCTTCTTGGCTATGCCAGCGATGTGGAAATGGATGGCAGCGGCAGAATCCTGCTCCCTGCCCCCCTGCGTGAATTCGCAATGATGACCAAGGAGGTTTTTCTGGTCGGACAGGGAAACAAGTTTGAAGTCTGGAGCAAAGAGCTTTGGAATGCGAAAAGGACGCAGTGGCTGAAAGAAGACATGGATCTGGAAAGAATATCCGTGGAAATGGAACAGCTGACGCTGTAATGCCCATGACTTCAACCCCCCACATCCCCGTACTGCTGAACGAGGCCCTGCAGGCATTGAACCTTGCGCAAGGCAAACTGGTGGTGGATGCCACCTATGGCCGTGGAGGCCATGCGCAGGCCATATTCAGGCAGCTTTCCCCCGACGCACAATTGATAGTCATCGACCGGGACTCCGCAGCCATTGAACAGGCCCAGGTCACATGGGGTTCGGAAAGGCGGGTGGAAGCGGTTCATGCCCCGTTTTCCCGGTTATCGGAGATTATTGCCGGGCGGAACCTGGTGGGCAAGGTGGACGGTATTCTGTTTGATCTGGGGGTGTCCTCGCCACAGCTGGACCAGGCAGAACGGGGATTCGGCTTTTCCCGGGATGGGCCACTGGACATGCGGATGGACCAGACCCGGGGGGTCACTGCACAGGCGTGGATCCGGCATGTGGATGAAAAGGAACTGGCCAGAGTGCTGAGGGTGTATGGAGAGGAACGATTCGCCAGAAGAATTTCCCGGACCATCAAGAAAGCACTCGAAGAGAAAGAGATTCGTTCCACCGGGGAATTGACGAGGCTCATCAGTGCGGCGATTCCCACCAGGGAGAAGGGGAAGCACCCGGCGACACGGTCCTTCCAGGCCATCCGTATTGCGGTCAATGACGAATTGCAGGAGATCGATGCGGTCCTGCCCCAGGCACTGGAAGTGCTGTCCCAGGGCGGGCGAATGGTCTTTATCAGCTTTCATTCCCTGGAAGACAGAATCGTCAAGCGATATTTCAAAACACAATCCAGGGGAGATCCCTATCCCAGGGATTTGCCGGTGACCCATGACATGCTGAAACCAAGGCTTCGATTGATTGGGAAGGCGGTCATGCCCTCCGAACAGGAAGTCGCCCGCAATCCCCGGGCGAGAAGTGCGGTGATGCGGGTGGCACAAAAGGTGAGCCAGTGAGTCTGCTGCAGTTGCACGGGATCTGGTGGACTCTGGTCCTTTTGTTCTTTCTGGTGGTAATCAGTGCCATGGCAGTGGTGACGGTTCGCCATCAAAACCGCCTGCAGTTCATCGAACTGCAGGCGGTGCAGGACCGCGGGAATACGTTGAAAACACAGTGGGGGCAGTTGATCCTGGAGAAGGAGACGTGGCGGATGCAGAACAGTATTGTTGACGATGCACACCATCATCTGGGGATGATCGTACCCCCATCGGGGGAAATCGTCAGTCTCTATCTCGAGAAGCATTCACTGGAGGACTGAAGTGAACCAGAACGAGCGGGAAATGATCCGAGAAGCAAGGTCCGGGGCAATCCTGGTCCGCCGGCAGAATGTAGTCCTGGGAGTCATGATTTCGGCCTGCATGGTGATTGCCCTGAAAATCGTGTTCCTGGACACGGAAGGGTTACGCGCCAAGGGGGATCGCCAGTATCTGCGGGAAATCGAAGTGCTTCCAAACCGGGGAAGAATCATGGACCGAAATGGTGAAATCCTGTCCGCGAGTACTCCGGTCCGGGCCCTGACCGCCAATCCACGGGAATTCTGTTCGAACTGGCCGGACCAGGACCGGGAAAGACGGCAGGCCATGCTGGATGAAACCGGGTTGTCCGAACAGGTTTTGTCCCGAAAATGCGAGGGATTTTCCAAGGCGAGTTTCATGTATATCAAAAGGGGATTGCCTCCTGAGACGGCTGAAAGAGTGATGGCCATGGAAATCCCCGGTCTGCGGTCCGACATTGAGCAAAAACGCTTTTATCCCGGAGGGACCGTCAGCGCGCATCTGCTGGGTTTTACCGATATTGACGACAAGGGTCAGGAAGGACTCGAGCGGGCGTACGATTCCCTGCTGACAGGGGAAGCCGGCAGTTACCTGGTTCTCCAGGGTCCGGGAGGACCCAATGTGGAAATGGTGGGGAGCGTCAAGCCAGTCCGGCATGGAGAAGACCTGCGAATCAGCATTGACCAGCGCGTGCAGTCCCTGGCCAGCAGGCACCTTGAAGCCGCCGTTCTGGAGCACGAGGCTTCCGGAGGCAGCGCGGTGGTACTGGCCGTACCGAGTGGTGAAATCCTCGCAATGGTGAACTCCCCCCGGTTCAATGCCAACAATCGCAGTACCCTGAAGGACAACGTGTTCAGGAACCGGGCGGTCACCGATGTCTTCGAACCGGGCTCGACGATCAAACCCTTCACGATTGCGATGGTGCTGGAACACGGGGAGGTGGATGAAGCGACCTTGATTGATACCGGAACGGGCACCCTGGATGTCGGTGGCTACACCATCCAGGATACCCACAATCACGGAATGATTTCTGTTTCCGACATCCTGATACGTTCCAGCAATGTCGGCGCTGCCAAGCTGGCACTGGGACTGCCTTTTGATGAGTTGTTTGACACGTTGGAACGGGTCGGGTTTGGTGAAAAGGTGCTTGGACAGGATGGGACGGACCGCGGCAGGCTGCCCGGGGAAATCTCCGGCCTGCTGGCCCGGCGTACGGAAACCAGTGAACATGCAACCATGTCCTATGGGTATGGATTCTCATCCACCCTGCTGCAGTTGGCCCGGGCCTACACGGTATTTGCCACCGATGGGGAGGTTCTGCCGGTGACCCTGATGCCCAGGGAGCCGGGGTATCGTGCCCGCGGGACCCGGGTATTTGGGGCCGATACCGTGCACCGGGTACGGGGCATGCTGGAAAGGGTGGCGACACCGGAAGGCACGGCGCGAAAGGCGGCCATCGCGCGGTACCGGACCGGTGGAAAAACCGGCACAACCCGGAAACTGGTCAACGGCAAATACAGCACGGAGCATTATCTGTCGCTGTTTGCGGGACTGGCCCCGATGACCGGTCCCCGGTTCGTGGTGGTGGTGGTCATTGATGACCCCCAGGGAAAGCACTACTACGGCGGGGCCGTGGCCGCCCCCGTGTTTTCCGCCCTGGTGTCGGATTTGATGCGGTTGTACAACGTTGAGCCGGATGGCCTGGATCGCCCCCGGGTCACCTCCATATCCGAAGCCGACAACAATGTCTGAGTGCACCGTCAGGAATCGAGGAATGACCCAACCCATAAAAAATCCCGGTAAAGGCCCGGCAAACGCCATCCGGCTGAAGGAATTGCTGGCTGAAATCCAGGCCATTGAGGGAGAAGACGACCGGTGGATTACGTCGCTGCAGCTCAACAGCCGGGACGTGACTCCAGGCAGTCTGTTCATCGCCCTGGTGGGCCGGACGGTGGATGGCCGGGACTACATGGAGGCGGCCCGGGACAGCGGTGCCGCTGCAGTACTGTATGAAAGTGCCGGGGCATCGACCCGTCCGGGCCGGGAAGGGGGGGTGCCCATGATTGCGGTGGAGGACCTCCGGAACCAGCTGGGCCGGATCGCATCCCGCTTTTACCGGCATCCCTCCCGGAAGATGAAGCTGGTGGGGGTCACCGGTACCAACGGCAAAACCACCACGGCATTTCTTCTGGTGCAGGCACTGGAACTGCTGGGCATGCGATGTGCCTACTCCGGCACATTGGGCATCGGGTTTCTGGGCCAGTTGCAGGAATCCGGCCTCACCACGGTGGACCCCATCCGGATGCACCACCGGCTCGTTGAGATACTGGGCTTCGGAGCCGAAGCCGTGTGCATGGAGATTTCCTCCCATGGCCTGGACCAGGGACGGGCCAATGGTGTCGACTTCGATGTTGCGGTCTTCACGAATCTGACCCGGGATCACCTGGATTATCACCATTCCATGAAAAGATATGGTGAAGCCAAGCAAAAGCTGTTCGAGTTTGAATCCCTGAGTACCGCCGTGATCAACCTGGATGACGGGTTTGGCAGAAAACTGCACCGGTTTTGCGAGCAGCGAAAGGAGGCCGTGCACTGCCTGGGTTTTGGCCTGGAGTCCGGTGATTTGCAACCCGGGAACCTCCGGGTGGATGATCAGGGCATCCGGTTCCAGCTGGAATATGAAGGAAATCGGTGGGAAATCACTTCCAGGCTGCTGGGCAGGATCAATGTCCCCAACATACTGTGCTGCATCGCCACACTGCTGGGTCTGAAATTCCATATCCGGGACATCGTGCCGGTGATGGAGCGGCTGGAACCTCCCCCGGGAAGAATGGAAGCGTTTCGCGGGGGCACCGGAAAACCGCTGGTCATCGTGGATTACGCACATACCCAGGATGCGCTGGAGCGGGCGCTCAAGTCCCTCAAACCGCTGTGCCGGGGAAAGCTGGTCACCGTATTCGGGTGTGGAGGCGACCGCGACCCGGGTAAACGTCCAATGATGGGAACCATTGCCGAGGCGGTTGCCGACCAGGTCATCCTGACGGATGACAATCCGCGTACGGAACCCGCGGACCAGATCGTCAACCAGATCAAGGAAGGATTGAGTCGGCCGGTCACGGTCATACACGACAGGAGGGCCGCCATCGCCCATGCGGTGAAAGGCCTGTCTTCCCGGGATATCGTGCTGGTGGCGGGGAAAGGCCATGAAACCACCCAGACCACCGGGGTTGGGACCAGGCCGCTGTCCGACCGGCGCATTGTTCCGGAATTGCTGGGAGGGGCTCCATGATGACCCTGTCTGAAGCCGCCAATGTGGTGGACGGCATTCTTGCCGGCCACGATGCCGTGTTTGCGTCGGTTTCGTCGGATACCCGTTCATTGCAGGCCGGGGCCCTGTTTGTGGCGATTCCCGGGGAAAACTTCGATGGCCATGATTTTGTATCCCGTTCGGATGAAAACGGAGCGGTGGGGGCCCTGGTATCCAGGCGGTATGGTCCTGGGTTTCCGCATGTCCGGGTGGCGGATACCACCCTGGCCCTTGGCAGGCTGGCCGCTGACTGGCGGTCAAGATTCGGGATTCCGGTCATTGCGGTGACCGGCAGCAATGGAAAGACCACGGTGACTTCCATGGTGGCTTCCATCCTGAACCACGGTGGAAACTGCCTCTTTCCCGAAAAGAGCTTCAACAACCAGTGGGGGGTCCCCCTCACCGTATTGAAATTGCGGGATCATCACCATTTTGTCGTCCTGGAGATGGGTATGAACCAGGCGAAGGAAATCCAATACCTGGCTGAAATGGTCAAGCCGAATATCGCGTTGGTCAACAATGTGGCCCCCGCCCACCTGGAAGGACTGGGTAGCGTGGAGAACATTGCCCGGGCCAAATTCGCCGTGTATGCCGGCCTCGCTGAACGGGGCATTGCCGTGGTCAACGCCGATGATCCGTTCGCGGAACAGTGGGTGGCCCGGATTTCCTCCCTGCCCCAGGGCTGCCGTCCCGTGACTTTCGGGATTGAACACGACGCGGAGGTCACCCTTGACAACCTGGAAACCGGCGCCCTGGGCAGTCGATTCGAGATCCGGCATGGCAACGCGGTGATTGGAGTTGACCTGCCGTTGCCGGGACGCCACAACGTGGCCAATGCCCTGGCTGCCGCCACGGTCTGCATGGCTGCCGGGGCAGGGCACGACGCCATTCAACGGGGGCTGGAAAGCGTCCAGGCGGTACCGGGGCGGTTAAATTTGAAACGGGGACGCAACGGGGCCCGGGTCCTTGACGATACCTATAACGCCAATCCCCGGTCGCTCCAGGCGGGGATTGACGTGTTGACGATGTTCCCGGGGAGGAAAATCCTGGTCCTGGGAAGGATGGCGGAACTCGGGGCGGAAAGTGAACAGCTGCATGCCGAGGTGGGAGGGTATGCCCGGGAAAAAGGCATTGATGAATTGTTTTGCCTGGTGACCGGCCAGGAAAAGGAAACCCAGGGGTATTGCCAGGGTTTTGGCCGGGGTGCCACCCGTTTCCGTTCCATGGAGGCCCTGGTCCGCCGTCTCGGTTCCATTCCAGGGGAAGACCTGACGGTGCTGGTCAAAGGCTCCCGGTCTTCGAGAATGGAACGGGTCGTGGACCGGCTGGTGGGGTCGGACAACCCGGCCCGGGGAGACCGCCCATGTTGACCTGGCTGTTCGAAAACCTGTCCGGGGAATACAGTTTTCTGAACGTATTCCGATACCTGACTTTCCGCGGCATTTGCGGAACCCTGACGGCGATCGGGATCTGTTTCCTGTTTGGTCCCGGAATGATTCGCAAGCTCAGCGACTACCAGATCAACCAGACGGTCCGCAATGACGGTCCGCCGACCCATTTTTCCAAAGTGGGCACGCCCACCATGGGGGGAGCACTGATCCTGGTTTCCGTGGTGGTGGCGACGCTATTGTGGGGAAACCTGGGCAATCATTATATCTGGGCAATCCTGTTCACGACCATTGCATTTGGAGCCATTGGCTGGGTCGACGACTACCAGAAACTGGTGAACAAGGATCCACGGGGAATGGGTGCGCGAAACAAGTTCCTGTTCCAGAGCATTTCAGGATTGCTCGTGGCCGGGTTTCTGTACGGGACGGCCAGCACCCCGGCGGAAACCGCCCTTCTCCTGCCGCTGTTCAAGGAGGTCGCGGTTCCATTGGGGTGGGGATTCATCCTGCTGACGTACCTGGTTGTGGTGGGGACCAGCAATGCCGTCAACCTGACGGATGGCCTGGATGGACTGGCGATCATGCCTGTTGTCATGGTTGCCGGGGCGCTCGGGGTGTTTGCCTACGCCACGGGGCATTCTGTTTTTTCCGGTTATCTTGGCATCCCGTACATTGCCGGGGCCGGGGAAGTGCTGGTGTTCTGCTCTGCCCTGGTGGGTGCCGGTCTGGGCTTCCTGTGGTTCAACACGTATCCCGCCCAGGTATTCATGGGGGATATTGGCGCACTGTCCCTGGGGGCAGCCATTGGGGTGGTGGCGGTCATTGTCCGCCAGGAAATCGTGTTGGTGGTCATGGGGGGGATTTTTGTGGTGGAGACCGTATCGGTGATTCTCCAGGTGGCGTCCTATAAATTGATTGGCAGAAGAATCTTTCGCATGGCACCCATTCATCACCATTTTGAACTGAAGGGATGGCCTGAACCCAGGGTGATTGTACGGTTCTGGATCATCAGCCTGATTCTGGTGCTGATCGGACTGGCAACCCTGAAAATACGTTGAGCATGATCGTGAACGCAGCACGCAAAATGGTGGCCGAATCGAAACCGACCCTGGTGCTTGGACTCGGGTTAACCGGCTATTCGGTGATTCGGCACCTCGCCGGGACAGGCTCGGCGGTCACCGCGGCGGACAGCCGGGAATTTCCCCCTTATCTGAAAAGAGTGAAGGAGGAATTCCCCGGGGTGGAGATCATTACCGGAGAAATCCCCTATGGTCGATTCCAGGGCTTCAGTCAAATTGTGGCCAGTCCCGGACTGGACCTCGGTGAATTGGGGGTTGCGGGGACCCGGGTCCTGGGGGACATCGAATTGTTTGCCAGACAGGTTGATGCGCCCAGCATCGGAATTACCGGATCCAACGGAAAATCCACGGTGACGATGCTGGTGAAAACGATGCTGCAGGCAGCGGGGAAGCAGGTCAAGGCGGGGGGCAACCTCGGAACCCCGGCACTCGATTTGCTGGATGGGGAGCCGACGGATTTCTATGTTCTGGAGCTGTCCAGCTTTCAACTGGAATCCACCCATTCCCTGGATCTCGTATCGGCAACGGTGCTGAACCTGAGTGAAGACCACATGGACCGCTATGGCGGCCTGAAGGAGTATGCCCGGGCAAAGAACCGGATTTTCCGCCATGCCGGGCGGGCCATCCTGAACCGGGATGACCCGCTGTCCAGGGCCTGCTTCCATTGCGGAACCTCCCCGGTGAGTTTCGGACTGGGTCCCCCGGAAAACCATTTTGACTTTGGCCTGCGAACCAAAGATGGCAAGAGAATTCTGGTCAAGGGGAAGCGGGACCTGGTGGATGCGGACCGGCTGACCCTCCCGGGTGACCACAATATTGCCAACATCCTGGCCGCCATGGCCCTGGTGGATTCCGCTGGCGTGGCCCTGACCCCCGGGGTCGTCAACGCTGCCGCCGGTTACGGCGGGTTGCCGCATCGATGTGAAATCGTCAGCCGGGCGAACGGAGTGCAATGGATGAACGATTCCAAGGGAACCAATGTAGGGGCCACCATCGCCGCAATCAAAGGGTTCAGCCTGCCGTTGATCCTGATTGCGGGGGGACAGGGAAAAGGTGCGGATTTTGGTCCCCTGGTCGAAGTCATCGCGCAGCAGGTGAAACATACCATCCTCTTTGGAGAAGATGCCCGGACCATTGCGTCGGCCATTGCGGCCAGGACGGATGAGTCGGTGGAGTACACCCGGGTGGCATCCCTGGAAGAAGCGGTATCCATGGCCAAAAGGCGGGCCCGGCCCGGCTGGGGGGTTCTTTTTTCCCCCGCCTGCGCCAGTTTTGACCTGTTTGACAACTATGTCCATCGCGGGAACGTTTTCAGGAACCTGGTCCTGGAGGGAGTCCATTGAATCCGTCGCTGACCAATGTTGAATCCGGCACCTTGAAGGTGGGTCGACATTCCATTCACACGGGACCGGATATCTGGCTGGGTGTGACGGTTGCGGCGTTGCTGTCCATGGGCATCGTCATGACCTATTCCGCGGTGGTGCCCGGATACATGGAGGCACTGGAGACCAATTTTGGGGTGTTGATGAAGCACATGATGCACATCGCAATCGGGCTGGTCCTTTTGCTGGCCGTGGTTTCGGTGCGGGTTTCCCACCTGCAGCTGGCCGGCAGGACCCTGCTGTTCATCGGTTTTCTGGCCTTGCTGGTATTGCTCTATTCGGACCTGGGAGTGGAAGTCAATGGCGGTCGACGGTGGATTGAAATTGCCGGGTTCCGGTTTCAGCCTTCGGAATTCATGAAGCTGGCCGCGGTCATCTATTTTGCGGACTATCTTTCCCGAAAGAAAGACGATTTGCATCTTTTCAAAGTCAGCATTATCAATGTCGGGGTGGTTCTGGGCATTATTGGCCTGCTGTTGTTTGAATCCGATTTCGGCACCACGGCACTGATTATCATTACGGTGCTGACCATGATGCTGCTGGCGGGGGTCCGTTTCTGGCACATCTCGGTGGTGGTCCTGGTTGCCAGCGGTTTGCTGGCACTCATGATCGCGATGAAGCCCCATCGGATTGAACGAATAAAGATTTATCTGGACCTGGACAATGCGGAACCCCTGGGGTCCGGGTACCAGTTGTGGCAATCCCTCATTGCCATTGGCCGGGGGGAATGGTTCGGGATGGGAATCGGGAACAGCATCCAGAAAATATCGTACCTCCCCCATGCCGGGAACGACTTCCTCATCGCCATTATCGGTGAGGAACTGGGTGCGGTGGGCATTTTCAGTGTGCTCACTCTCTATATCCTCCTGCTGATTCGTGCTTTCTCCATTTCACGGAAGGCGTTTTACCTGGGGGAACGGTTTTCCGGGTTTCTGGCCCAGGGAATCGGCGTGCTCCTTACTTTCCAGGCCATCATCCACATTTGTGTCAATGTCGGGCTGTTGCCAACGAAGGGATTGACTCTGCCCATGATGAGTACCGGGGGAAGCAGCATGCTGTGCAGCCTGGTGGCCATCGGGCTGCTGTTTGCCGTCGACCGGCAGAACCGCACCCACCAGCGCTTTACTCCGTCTGGAAGCTACCCGTACAGGGAGGCAATCCGCCGATGATTCTTCTTCAGCAGACCCGAGCATTCCCCCCGGTTTTGTGGCCCCCCGGAGGGCCGGGTCATATCGAAAGGAGGGAGCGGGCATGAGGATGCTGATCATGGCGGGTGGAACCGGGGGCCACATCCTTCCGGCCCTGGCGGTGGCCAGGGAACTCATCTGCCAGGGAGTGGAAATCAGCTGGGTGGGCTCCCGCCATGGCCTGGAAGCCCGGCTGGTAAATCCCAGTGAAATCGATTTCAACCCCATTGATATCAAGGGCCTGCGCAAAAGCGGTGTCCTGCGAAAAATACTCATGCCGCTGATGCTGTCCCGGGCCATCTGCCAGTCGTTGTATATTTTTCTCAAACGGCGACCCCATGCGGTGCTGGGGATGGGGGGATTTGTTTCCGGACCGGGGGGGCTGGTGGCGGTGGTCCTGAGGTTGCCACTCATCCTGCATGAGCAAAATTCCGTTGCCGGCCTGACCAACCGGTGGCTGTCCCGGTTCAGTTACCGGACCCTGACCGGGTTTCCGAAAGCTGACGGCATACGGGAGTTTGAATGGGTGGGCAACCCGGTCAGGCGGGACATTGCGGACATTCCGTCTCCGGCCCGGCGACTGTCCCATCGCGAGGGAGGGCTGCGAATCCTCGTGGTGGGTGGAAGCGGGGGAGCCGAGGTGTTCAACCAGCAGCTTCCCCGGCTCCTCGAATCGGGTTTCGCTGCTCCGTCCGAGGTCTGGCACCAGGCAGGAAGACGGGATTTCGGAGACATCGGGAAGGCCTACGAAGACCGCGGGATACGGTGCCGGGTTTTTGAGTTTATCGAGGACATGAAGACCGCCTATGAATGGTGTGATGTGGTGATTTGCCGCAGTGGTGCCATGACGGTATCCGAGGTCTGCAGCGCCGGCGTGGTGGCCATTTTTGTGCCTTATCCCCATGCTGTCAATGACCACCAGACCCGGAATGCCGAGTACCTGGTGCGGGAAAACGCGGCGTATCTGGTCAGCCAGGAAGACTTTCTGCAGGGGGACTGGGTCCGGCTCCTCGCACAATTTCATGGCAATCGGGATCCATTGATCGAAACCGCGGACCGGGCCCGGGGGTTGTCCAGGCCGGATGCGGCGGGCAGGGTGGCCAGTGTCTGCATGGAGGCGATGCATGCGTGAGTTTATCAGTCACATTCATTTCATTGGCATCGGCGGTATCGGTATGAGCGGAATTGCAGAGGTTCTGCTGGATCTCAAATACACCGTTTCCGGGTCCGATATTGCGGAATCCCCGGCACTGGACAGGTTGAGGAAAGCGGGTGCAGTCATTTACCTGGGGCACCGGGCCGCCCATATCCATGGGGCCCATGCCGTGGTGACCTCCAGCGCCATCAATGAGAACAACTGCGAGGTCATCGCTGCCCGGGAGGGAAAAATTCCCCTGTTGCCCCGAGCCGCCATGCTCGGTGAACTCATGCGATTCAGAAAAGGCATTGCCATCACCGGAACCCATGGGAAGACCACTACCACCAGTCTCGTGGCCTCCATACTGGGGGCGGCGGGGTCGGACCCGACATTTATTGTTGGCGGTGTCGTGAACAGCGTTCATTCCACGGCCAGGCTCGGGCAGGGAGAATACATGGTGGTGGAAGCCGATGAAAGTGATGCCTCGTTCCTGCACCTGCAGCCCCTGATGGCGGTGGTCACGAACATTGACCGGGATCACATGGAAACCTACGGCGGCAGTTTTGACAACCTGAAACAGACGTATCTCGCTTTTCTGGGAAACCTGCCTTTCTACGGGTTGGCCATCCTGTGTTTTGATGATGGGGATATTCGGGAAATTTCCCGGGAACTGCGCAAACCGTTCATCAGTTACGGATTTTCCGAAGACGTGGACTACCGGGCGACGAATCTGGTCCAGCGGGGCACGAAAAACTATTTTTCACTGGTTCGGCATGGTGAGCCGGCGGGTGAATTCATGCTGTCCATTCCCGGACGGCACAACGTGTTGAACGCCCTGGCAGGTCTGGCCATTGCCTTTACCCTGGGGTTGCCGGTGGAGGCCATGCGGCGATCACTGTCCGGATTCCAGGGGATTGGCCGGCGTTTCGAGCAGCTGGGTACGGTTCAGGTTGGCGGACATTGCATCGAGTTGGTGGATGACTATGCCCACCATCCCACTGAGCTGATGGCCACGCTCCAGGCGGCCAGGGATTGCTGGCCGGACAAAAGGTTTGTGGTGGTCTTCCAACCCCATCGCTACACCCGCACCCGGGACCTGTTTGATGATTTTGCCCAGGTACTGGCCGGGGTGGAACACCTGGTGGTCACGGAAGTCTATTCCGCCGGTGAAAAAATAATTACCGGGGCGGACGGGCGGTCACTGTGCCGGGCCATTCGCAAGCGTGGGTCCGACCCGGTGTTCGTCCCGTCTCTGGGCAAACTGAAAGCGGTCTTGTCCTGTCTGGTGCAAAGCGGGGACATTCTGTTGACCCTGGGAGCCGGAGACATCGGACGCTTTGCACAGCACCTGGCGATGAAAGCCGGAATCCCTGAGGAGGCCGCCAATGATGGTTGAACCAATGGATCGTGAACCCGCATTCTTTCAGGGGCTGAAAGGACAGCTGCTGGTCAATGAACCCATGTCCAGGCATACCACCTGGCGGACTGGAGGTGCAGCCCAGTATTTCTATACGCCGGCTGACCGGCAGGATTTGCTGGCCCTGCTGGCGCAGCTTCCCCGGGACCTCCCCATCCACTGGGTGGGGCTGGGCAGCAATTTGCTGGTCCGGGACGGCGGTCTGCCCGGAATGGTCATCCGCACTGCGAAAGGGCTGAAAGAAATATCGTTGCACAACGACCGGGTACTGTATGCCGAATCCGGCGTGTCCTGCGCCAAAATTGCCCGCCGGGCCGCCCAATACCATTTAAAGGGGGTAGAATTCCTGGCCGGGGTGCCGGGTTCATTTGGTGGAGCGCTGGCCATGAATGCCGGGGCATTTTCCGGGGAAACCTGGGAGTGGGTGCGTCAGGTCGAATGGGTGGACCGGTTTGGGAACGTCAGTATCCATCCGGCCACCGAGATCCGCTATGCCTACCGGGAAGTGGAGTTGCCGGCCCAGACCTGGATACTGGGGGGGTGGCTCGCACTGGAAAAAGCGGGCTCCGGTTACCGGGGGCGAGACAGGATCCGGACCTTTCTGGACCGGCGTGCCGCCTCCCAGCCGGTTCAAAGTGCCAATGCGGGGTCGGTATTCCGCAACCCCGCCGGGGACTATGCCGCCAGATTGATCGAAGAGGCCGGCCTCAAGGGCACGGAATCCGGGGATGCCGTGATTTCGGAGGTTCACTCCAATTTCATCATCAACCGGGGGGCGGCCACCTCGGCGGATATCGAGAATCTGATCCGGCTGGCCAGGAATGAAGTCCGGCGCTGCACCGGGGTCGAACTCGAAACCGAAGTGCGGATTATTGGAGAGGCCCCATGAATACCGGTATTGTCATGGAGGCTGAAATGCAGCTGGACTCGAGATCCGTCCTGTACCGGAAAAACCGGGTACTCCAGCCAAAATGGCTGGTGGTAACGGTAGCCGTCCTGTTGTCCGGGCTCGGCCTGTTATATCTGGTGGACCAGTTGTTTCACCCGGGGAGGTTCCCGCTCCAGGACATCGAAATCCAGGGTGATCTGCAATTTGTGAAGGAAAGCGAGGTTCGGGATGTGGTGAGGGCATCGTTGACCGGCAATTATTTTTCCGCCAGCCTGCCCCGGCTGGAAGCAGAGGTGGGGCAATTGCCCTGGGTCTCTTCGGCAACGATGCGCCGGCAATGGCCGTCTACCCTGGTCGTCGACATTGAGGAGATGCAGCCGGTTGCCCGGTGGGGGGAGAACCTGTGGCTGAAGTTTTCCGAAGCGGCCCCGGTCATTGTTTCGCCCATGGAAGGCGTTGCCCGGGATGTCGGGTTGCCCCGGCTGGACGGCAATGACCGGGATGCCCCGCTGGTCTGGAAAACCTTTCAGCGCTGGTCGGAAAAACTGTCCAGCAACGGGCTGGTGGTGGATGAGATTTCACTGCATTCACGGGGGTTGTGGACCCTGAAGATTTCCCGCAGTGCGCTACGCCTGAACACGGCTCAGACTGCAGAATCCATTTCAGGGGGGATTGAAAATCCGGAAGTTGAGATCGTGGTGGACCAGGACAAGGCCGACGTCAAGCTTGATCGCCTGATTGCGGCACTGAACCAGGGACTCATGAGCCGGTTTCCAGAGATGGAAAAAATCGATTTGAGATATGCCAACGGGTTTGCCGTGCGCTTTCGCGGGGCAGTGCCCTGGTCTGGAGAGCCCGCGGCCACGCTGGGGCGGGATGCTCAGGCGAGGGCAGGGGAATGACAATGGGAAAAAAAGCAAACAACAACCTGGTAGTTGGACTCGACATCGGTACTTCCAAGGTGCTGGCCATTGTCGTGGAAATCGGACCGGACGGCGAAATGGAAGTGGTGGGGGTGGGTCA
This sequence comes from Candidatus Poriferihabitaceae bacterium, assembly GCA_965214055.1. Taxonomy (GTDB): domain Bacteria; phylum Pseudomonadota; class Gammaproteobacteria; order Arenicellales; family Poriferihabitantaceae; genus WTGA01. The sequence continues at coordinate 942,725 of OZ243931.1, read as the reverse complement.
TCATCCGACGAAGGGATTGCGGAAAGGCATGGTTTCCAACATTGAGGCGGCGGTCCAGTCCATCAAAAGAGCCGTGGAAGAAGCGGAATTGATGGCCGGCTGCCAAATCTATTCCGTATTCACCGGCATTGCCGGAGCGCACATCAACAGCATCAATTCACATGGGGTGGTGGCGATCCGGGACAATGAGGTGACCCAACAGGATATCGAGCGTGTCATCGATGCCGCCAAGGCAATGGCCATGCCGAATGAGCAACGGACCCTGCATGTCCTGCCACAGGGCTATGTGATTGATGGCCAGGATGGTATCCGGGAACCCGAGGGCATGTGCGGGGTGCGGATGGAAGCCAAGGTGCATGTGATCACCGGGGATGTCAGTGCGATACAGAATATCATCAAGTGTATTCACCTGTGTGGGCTGGAAGTGGATGACATCATCCTCCAGCAGATTGCATCGGGAGAAGCGGTGCTCACCGAAGACGAACGGGACCTGGGTGTCTGCATGATCGACATCGGCGGCGGGACCACGGATATCGCGATTTATACCGGCGGGGCCATCCGGCATACGGCGGTGATTCCGGTTGCGGGGGACCAGGTTACCAATGACATTGCCGTGGCATTTCATACCCCCAGCCAGGCTGCCGAGGATCTCAAGATGAAATACGGGTGTGCGCTGACACAACTGGTGGATGAGACCCAGATCATCGAGACCCCCAGCATGGGGGGCAGGCCGCCCAGAACCCTTTCCCGGCAGAACCTGGCTGAAATCATTGAGCCGAGGATGGAAGAACTGCTGATGCTGGTCCAGGCCGAACTGTGGAAAAGCGAATTCAGGGATGTCATCGGGTCGGGGATCGTCCTGACCGGGGGCAGTTCGCGCATTGAGGGCCTGACCGAGCTTGCCGAGGAAATCTTCCATTTGCCGGTCCGGCAGGGCATTCCGGGCTATCGGGGGAATCTCAGTGAAGTGATCTGCAACCCGATCTATTCCACCGGCATCGGCCTGGTGCAGTTCGGGCAGGCGAACAAAAACCGGGTCAGCACGGTTTCGAACGTTCCCCAGGGTTGGGCCGGTTCACTGGTCGAGAAATTGAAAAGCTGGTTCAGGAGTAATTTTTAGACGATGACAAAATTCATTTACAAGACCGGGTTCTTCACGGCCCTGTCTTTTTATATATCTTGCCGAGGGAGGTAGAGAAATGTTTGAGTTGGTAGAGACAGTCAGTCAGCAAGCCGTGATCAAGGTAATCGGAGTCGGTGGGGGCGGTGGCAATGCCATTGAGCACATGCTCACCGCAGATTTCAACAGTGTTGATTTCATCAATGCCAATACGGATGCACAGGTGTTGTCGAGATCCAATGCCAATACCGTGTTGCAGATCGGTGAGAAATTGACCAAGGGATTGGGGGCCGGGGCGGACCCGGAAGTGGGCCGCCAGGCGGCGATTGATGACCGGGACCGCATTGAATCGGTCATCGACGGGGCGGACATGGTCTTCATTACTGCCGGCATGGGAGGCGGGACGGGTACCGGTGCCGCGCCGGTGGTGGCCGAAATTTCCCGGGAAAAAGGGGCTCTGACGGTGGCGGTCATTACCCGGCCATTCCCATTTGAAGGCAGCAAGCGGCACGCCGTTGCGGACGCAGGGATCAAGGAACTGCAGGATCAAGTGGATTCCCTGATCATCATCCCCAATGAAAAGGTCATGGCCGTTATGGGACACGAAGCCACGCTGGTGGACGCCTTCAACAAGGCGAACGAGGTCTTGCAGAATGCCGTACAGGGCATTTCGGAATTGATCACCCGGCCGGGTTTGATGAATGTCGACTTTGCCGATGTCCGGGCTGTGATGTCGGAAATGGGGATGGCGATGATGGGTTCCGCCACAGTCAGCGGTGAAAACCGTGCCATTGAAGCAACCCAACAGGCCATTTCCAGTCCCTTGCTGGAAGATATCAATCTCCATGGCGCCAAGGGAATGCTGGTGAATATCACCGCCGGACCGCATCTGACCATTGGTGAATTTACCGAGGTGGGCACAGAGGTATCCAAGTATGCTGCTTCCGATGCCAACGTGGTGATCGGCACCGCGGTGGATCCGGAAATGGATCTGGAATTGCGGGTTACCATGGTTGCCACCGGATTGATGGATGCACAGGGGAAGATATCGGGAAAGGCATCGGCCAAGTCCGTGGAAAAGGAGGTGTCCATAAAACCCGTTCCGTCCGAGGACAAACCGGTTCAGCCGGTGGAAAATCCCGTGTTGCCGCCAGTCCGGGGAATCTCCCAGCACCGTTTGGGGAAAGGCGGCGCCGCTGTCGCCGCAAAACAAATGGATCTTGGGGACCTGGATATCCCCTCATTCCTGCGCAAGCAGGCGGACTAGACCGACCCCGGGCTTCCCTTATGCCTCCCCACTTTGCCATCCCGGTCCCGGGGGTCCGGTAGATCGGGCATTTCCCCTTCACGACGGCGGGACGGCCAGGCCGATACAGATGGGCGGTGCCGATCATGGATGGGCCGTCCACCTCCCTTGTCCTGCGGGAATCTCCCGGAGCGGGTCCGGCTCCGGGTTTGCCGGCGGGATGGAATCCCCGGAATAGTCGCTTTCACCCGGGTGAAAAAGGTTTCGTACCGGGAAAAAGTGGGGTAAGCGGATTTTATTCCAACCGGTTTTACTGTACTATCTGACTGTTTAGTCAAAAATAACAACAATACTACGAAGTTTACCATCCGGATGATCAGACAGCGTACTCTGAAAAACATTATTCGCGCCACCGGCATCGGTTTGCACACCGGTGAAAAAATCTACTTAACCCTGCGTCCTGCCCCCGTCGACAGCGGAATTATCTTCCGGCGGGTGGATCTGGGTTCGGATGTAGAGGTGGCTGCTCGACCGGAAAATGTCAGCGATACCCGGTTGTCCACCACGCTTGAAAAGGACGGCGTGAAAATATCCACCGTGGAGCATTTGATGTCGGCTTTCGCGGGCCTGGGCATTGACAATGCCATCGTGGAATTGAGTGCTCCGGAAGTCCCCATCATGGACGGCAGTGCCGGCCCCTTTGTTTTTCTGCTTCAGTCCGCCGGCATCCTGCCCCAGGAGAAACTCAAGCAGTTTATCCGCATCAAGCAGCCGGTGCGGGTCGAGGAAGAAGACAAGTGGGTACAGCTGGAACCCTGCGACCGGTTCAAGGTTTCCTTTGCCATTGATTTCGATCACCCTATTCTCAAGAACTCCACACAGGTGACTTCGCTGGATTTTTCCACGACATCCTATGTCAAGGAAATCAGCCGGGCCAGAACCTTCGGTTTCATGGACGATCTGGAGGCCTTGCGCAACGCTGGCCTGGCCCAGGGAGGAAGCTATGACAATGCGATTGTCATGGATGCTTTCCATATTCTCAATGGCGACGGGCTTCGGTATGCCGATGAGTTTGTGAAACACAAGGTCCTGGATGCGGTGGGGGACCTGTATTTGCTCGGTTATCCGCTGATCGGGGCCTTTGAGGCTTACAAGTCCGGGCACGCACTGAACAACAAACTGCTGAGAAAGCTGATGGCGAAGACCTCGGCCTGGGAACTGGTGTCTTTTGGAAACGAGGCCGACGCGCCCATTGTATTCGGTCAGACTGCAGCGGCTTTCTAGCTCGCCTTGTGCCGCATTGCCGGGACACCTGATGGGGATGGTTCTGGTTATTGAAAGGATGAATTCCAGCCGGGACCGGCGGTGCAAAACAGCCTGATCTCCCGTCGCTCCAAACTGCAGGACAGGGTTTCCGGGGTTTTGTGACGGTTGCCGGATTGCGAAAGGGAGGCATGACCGGAATACCCGCCTCCCCCGGTGTTTATCTTGTCCTTCGGGACGACCTCCTTCCCGAAATTCCGCACTCCCGGCACCGGGGGATACTTCAAGGGGAAAAACCCGAATGTGCCCATTTCCAGGTTACGGGAGGAATGGGTGGAGGGAGCCATTGTCGTTTATGTTGGCCAAACGGGAAATCTCCAGAGGCGAATTGGCGAGCTGATTCAATTTGGCCAGGGAGCTGACATTGGCCATCGGGGTGGCAGGCTGATGTGGCAGCATGCCCAGGCGGAGGAATTGCAGGTTTGCTGGAAGAAAGTGGTGGGCAACAAACCAGGCGATGTCAAGAAAGATATCCTCGAACAGTTCAAGTCGAAGTATAGGGGTAGACGGCCCTTTGCGAATCTGAAAGACTGATTCGGGTTATTGGAAAATCCAGCGATTGGGATTTTCGATGAGTACGGACCTCCTGAGTTAAGACATTTCCCCCCCATTTTCTGATTGAGATTTTATGCGGGTTCCGGGGTGGTTTTGGAGAAAGTCCTCATGTAGTGCCCTAGTTCTATTTGACCCCAATAAAGTCAACAGCTTGCATCGATATGTCTTAAGTCAGGAATCTTGAGTCTGAAATTTTCAAGGCATTCACTGAAAAAAGCAAATCCCGAAACCTGTTTCCATCTCCAAAATCGATCGACGAACCAATCGTCAGGGAATGTGCCTCTACTGATTGGGATACACTGAAACCGGAACTTGGCTCCGAACCTCTACCGGATTTCGACCTCTGCTTTGAAAATGTTGCTTCCTTTTACCGGCACCTGCCCTGGTCGGAGGTCGAACACCCCAGGTGACCGTTTTCAGCCCCAGCTCTCAACAGACTGACCGTTGCAGATCAGTTCTTTTTCGCTGTGCCTGACAGCCTGATCAGGGATTCCCGTAACCTCCTGTGGCGGATGGTTTTTGCCAGGTCGCGAATGGCCCGGGCCTGGTCAGGAGACAGGCGGGCAGGTTTCGGTGGGGCAGAGGGAATGGACCGGATCGTGGGGGTGTGCCGGATTTTGACCTTGATCCAGGCGATATCAAAGCCATCGGCTTTCATCTGTTTAAGCATCGTCGGTGTCCGGTGCTGTATCAGGGTGGCCCATGCGGATGAATCACAGAATACCACCAGGCGTCGAGATTGGAAGAGCAGGGGATACGTGTAGAGCGTAGCGGACTGTGCATACCGGTGCCATGACTTGGCAAGCCGCCGTTGGGCCGGTTCACTGGCCAACGGGTCTTTGGTGTCTGGAACACACTCCTTGAGGATGCTGGAGATTGGCTTGAAATTATTCAAAACCGGGACATGGTCTTATTGTAAAGTATTGACTCTGGCATAATCCGCCTAACCGCATATCGTACTACATCCATGCTCAACATTGCATTGAAAAAAGTTTTCGGCGATCGCAACCAGCGACTGCTCAGGAAGTTGTCCAAAACGGTCGCAAGGATCAACGCGCTTGAAGATACACTGAAATCACTCAGCGATTCGGAACTGGCGGCGAAGACCGCCGAGTTCAGGGAGCGTAGCCGCCAGGGCGAGTCTTCGCAGGATTTTCTCCCCGAAGCGTTTGCCGTGGTTCGCGAAGCCGGTGTCCGGACACTGGGTCTTCGGCTGTTTGATGTTCAGATGATCGGTGGAATGATCCTGAACGAAGGGAAGATCGCGGAAATGAAAACAGGGGAAGGCAAGACACTTGTTGCCACCCTGCCGGCATACCTGAATGCGATCATCGGCCTGCCGGTACATATTGTCACCGTGAACGATTATCTTGCCCAAAGGGATGCGGACTGGATGGGAAAGATCTATACATTCCTGGGGTTGAGCGTGGGGGTCATCCTCTCCGGGCAGGACCGGGAGGAAAAGCGGGCAGCCTATGGATGCGATGTGGTATACGGAACCAACAACGAGTATGGGTTTGATTACCTGCGCGACAACATGGCCTTTTCGTCCAGGGACCGGTATCAGAAGGGCCTGGGATTTGCCGTGGTGGACGAGGTGGATTCGATATTGATCGACGAGGCCAGGACGCCGCTCATCATTTCAGGACCGGCGGATGAGAGCACCGACCTGTATCAGAAAATCAACGTCATTGTGCCTGGCCTGGTTCAACAGGAAGACCCCGAAGGACCAGGGGATTTCAGCCTGGATGAAAAAACAAGACAGATCACACTCACCGAAGCCGGACACGAAAAAGCGGAATCACTGCTGATTGAAGCAAACCTGCTCGCGCCGGACAGCAGTTTGTACGAGGTTTCGAATATCGGATTGATGTCCCACCTGATTTCAGCACTGCGTGCCCACAATCTGTTCAACCGGGATGTCGATTACATTGTGCGCAATGACAGCATCGTGATCATCGATGAATTTACCGGCCGGATGATGCCCGGCCGCCGATGGTCCGAGGGGTTGCACCAGGCCATCGAAGCCAAGGAGGGCGTGTCGGTCCGGCAGGAGAACCAGACCCTGGCCTCCATTACCTTTCAGAATTATTTCAGGCTGTACGACAAGCTGGCGGGAATGACAGGGACCGCCGATACCGAAGCGCCGGAATTCCTGCAGATTTATGGACTCGAAGTGGTGGTGGTGCCCACCAACGTGCCCATGATCCGGGACGACGGTACCGACCTGGTCTATCGGACAACCCAGGAGAAATATGCGGCCATTTGTGAGGGCATCGACCAGTGTCAGAGCCGCAACCAGCCGGTGCTCGTGGGCACGGCTTCCATTGAAACATCGGAATACCTGTCAAAAGTCCTGCAGGGAAAGGGGATCGAACACCAGGTGCTGAACGCGAAACAGCATGGAAGGGAAGCCGAGATCATCGCCGAGGCCGGGCGTCCGGGGAAGGTAACGATTGCAACGAACATGGCGGGCCGGGGAACGGATATCGTGTTGGGGGGGAATCTTGAAATCGAACTGGGCAGACTGGACAATGAATCCGACCGGGAAATAGCGGAATCAAAGTGGCGTGAAAGACATGATCAGGTCATCCGTGCCGGCGGATTGCATGTCCTTGGAACGGAGCGCAATGAATCCCGAAGGGTGGACAACCAGCTGCGGGGCCGGTGCGGCCGCCAGGGCGACCCGGGATCGAGTCGCTTCTATCTGTCCCTGGAAGACGGGCTGATGCGCATATTCGGGTCCCAGAAAATCGCCGGGCTCATGGAAAAACTGGGGATGGAAGACGGGGAAGCCATCGAGCACAACTGGGTCACCCGGGCCATTGAAAATGCCCAGAAGAAGGTGGAGGGACACAACTTCGATATTCGAAAACAGTTGCTGGAATATGACGATGTCGCCAACGAACAGCGAAAGGTCATCTATGAGCAGCGCGATGTCCTCATGGAAACCGAAGACATTTCCGAGTATATCCGGGAAATCATGGAAGAGGTGGTCCTTTCGGTGATTGACCGGTCCATCCCGGCCCAGACCCTGGAAGAGCAGTGGCGGATTGAAGATCTGGAAAAGGACCTGGAAACCGAGTTTGGCATCCGCCTGGAAATCCGGCAATGGCTCAACCAGGAAGAATCACTGCATGAGGAACCCCTTCGGGAAAGGGTCCTGCAGCAGGTCGTCGGCATGTTTGAATCAAAGGCCGAGCGGGTGGGTGCGGACAACATGCGGCAATTCGAAAAGCAGATCATGCTGAAAGTGCTGGATGCGCAATGGAAGGAACATCTGGCGAACATGGACCATCTCCGGCAGGGGATCGGTTTACGGGGGTATGCCCAGAAAAACCCCAAGCAGGAATACAAACGGGAAGCCTTCGAAATGTTCACGGCCCTGCTGGAATCCATCAAGTTTGAGGTCGTCTCCATTTTGACCAAGGTGAAGGTGCCGAGCGAAGAGGAGATGCGGGAACTGGAAAGTCGGTTGAGGGCGCAGCAGGCGCAGGATGAGAAGAGGCGGTACATCCACCAGGATGCGTCTACGCCGGACGCCCCCCCGACCACCCCGTCTGGCGTGCAGACCGTGGAACGGCGGACTCAGGGTCAGGGAGAGCCCGAACGGCCCTTCGTTCGGGCAGGCAGAAAGATAGGAAGAAATGAACCCTGCCCCTGTGGTTCCGGAAAGAAATACAAGCAATGCCATGGAAAGCTGTAAGCCGTTCAGGGGCGAGCTGTGAGCATTTCTCCCCTGGCTCCTGACCATATTGCAGAACTCCCGCCGGTTGCCGGGGTTCGCCTGTCTGCGGTTTCCGCCGGGATCAAGTATCCCCGGGATGACCTGATGCTGGCCAGCTTTGCGGAAGGGACCACCGTCGCTGGCGTGTTGACCCGGTCTGCGACCGCCAGTGCCCCGGTGGAGTGGTGCCGGGATCATCTTAAAGGGGGCGTGGCCCGGGCACTGATTGTGAATTCCGGAAATGCCAATGCCTTTACCGGCCGGGCCGGGAAGATGGATTGTGCCCGGACAGGGGAGGCGGTGGCTACTTCCCTGGGATGCGCGGTGGAACACGTATTCATCGCGTCCACGGGGGTCATTGGCGAACGGCTGCCCATGGAAAGGATACTGGATGCCATTCCAGGCCTGCAAGGCGGGCTCGACCCGAACCAGTGGCAGGCTGCTGCGCGGGCGATCATGACCACGGATACCTTCCCGAAAACGGGGACCGTCGAAACGAGGATCGGGGACCGGAAAGTTCGGATCAACGGTTTCGCCAAGGGGTCGGGGATGATTGAACCCGATATGGCGACCATGCTGGCATTTCTGGTAACCGATGCCAATCTGCCTGCACCGGTTTTACAGGCATTGCTGGTCGAGGGAAATCGGGATTCATTCAACGCGATTACCGTGGACAGCGATACGTCCACCAGCGACACCTGCCTGTTTTTTGCAACGGGAAAGGCGAAAAATGAAGTCCCGCGCAGTCATCGGGACCCGGCCCTGTCTGAATTTTCCCGGGACCTGGGCCATCTCATGCGCGACCTGGCCACACAGGTGGTCCGGGATGGCGAAGGGGCGTCAAAGCTGATCGAAATCACGGTCGAAAATGCCGAAAACAATACCGCTGCCCGGACCATTGCAAAATCCATCGCCAACTCGCCCCTGGTGAAGACCGCCATGGCCGGCGAAGATGCGAATTGGGGCCGAATTGTCATGGCCGTGGGGAAATCCGGGGAAGTGGTGGACAAAGACCGGTTGGGCATTGAAATCGGCGGTGTGCAGATTACCCGAAATGGCGAGGTCGTGGAGGGATACCGGGAAGAGCGGGTTTCCCGCCATCTTGCACAGCAGGAGATTCGTATTCAGGTGGATGTGGGGGTCGGCACCGGCAGGTCGACAGTCTGGACCTGCGACCTGACTCATGACTATATCAGGATCAATGCGGATTACCGGTCCTGACGGTCGTCTCTACGTCGTCGTCGGTGTTCTCAGCAATTCCAGTGGTCAATGGCTGCTCCAGCAAAGGCCGGCTGGAAAGCCCTGTGCTTACCAGTGGGAATTTCCCGGCGGCAAGGTGGAAGACAACGAATCGCCGTACCAGGCACTGTCACGGGAGATGCATGAAGAACTGGGTATTTCCATCCACAAAACGACTCCCCTGACCCATGTCTCCCAGGATTACGCACATGCCAGGGTCTGGCTGGATGTGTATGTGATTGAAAGCTATTCCGGTGAAGTCACTGCCAGGGAAAATCAGCAGGTTGCGTGGCTTGATAGAGAGGAGATTTTGCGTAAGGAGGTTCTGCCCCCCGTTTATCCCATTCTCGATGCCCTGAAGGCTATTTGAAATATTCGAGGTACTGGTTGTGCAGGGCCAACACCTGAGCTTCCAGGTTCGCATGGTCGGAGTCATTGACAAGAATGTCATCCGCATAGCTGGACCGTGCGCCATCGTCCATTTGTGCTGCCATCACCTTTTCAATGACAGCCGGTTTCATGTCGCGGTTGTCCAGCAGCCTTTTCAGCCTGATTCCGGGGTCGCATTGAACAACCAGGACCCGGTCCATTTCCCGGTACTGGCCGCTTTCAATGAGTAACGGGATCTCAAAAATGCAGTAGGGCCCCTGGGTCTGGCTGAACGCTTCCATCATGGTATTCCAGATTGGAGGATGCAGGATTTTCTCCAGGGTACGACGGCTTTTTGCATCGTTAAACACCCGGTCTCCGAGCTTTGGACGGTCCAGCAGTTGGTTGCGGTCGAGAACCCCGGGGCCGAAGGCCTTCACGATCTGATGGTACTCACTGGAGCCAGGTTGGCTCAACTGCCGTGCAATCCGGTCGGCGTCCAGGGATCGGATGCCCAGCTGGCCGAATAGTTTCGCAACGGTGGATTTCCCGCTGCCGATACCGCCAGTGAGTCCGACCTTGCCCGGGGTCATGGTCCGAATCCCTTCCTAGTAGTACGATTCCTTAATACCATTTCAATATCTATGCCACTGAGATTTCATCCATTTTATAGGTCCATCGGTACACCACCGGGTCGGCATTGATGCGATCAATATACTGCTGAATACGTTCTTTGAGTTCCGCCTTGGAATGGACACGGATACCCCGCAACAAGGTCCGTGCCATTTTACCGAAGAACGATTCCACCAGGTTCAACCAGGAACCATGTTTCGGGGTAAAGATGAACTCGAATCGATTGGTCATGGTGGCCAGCCAGGCCCGGGTTTCCCTGGAAATATGCGTAGAGTGATTGTCAAGCACCAGACGAATGGTCGTCTCAGGGGGGTAAGCGGCATCCAGCTGTTTGAGAAACGCGATGAACTCCCGGCTGCGATGTCGTTCCACGAGGGTGCTGTGGATGTGCCCGGTCACCAGGTCGAGCCCGGCCATCAGGGTCAACGTCCCGTGCCGTCGGTATTCATAATCACGGCCGACCGTGGGATACTGCCCCGGGACCGGTGGCAGATCGTCCACGGTGGACCCGATCGCCTGAATCCCCGGTTTTTCGTCATAGGAGAGGATGGCGGTCAGGGGAGGCTCCGATGAGGCCTCCTGTGCACGAAGAATTTCCACCTGTTTGTAGACCAACAGCACCTGTGCCATCTTTTCATCGAACTGGGGGTCCCGTCTTTCGAGGTAATACGAGATCTTGTGAGGACGAATCGCCTGTTGCGAAAGGATCTTCGATACCGTTCCCCGGGCCAGCTTCGACAGACGGGGATGTCCCGCAGCGTGACAGTGCTGGCGAACATGCTCCGCCAGCAGGCGGGTCGTCCACAGTTCTTCGGGATATCCCAGGTCTTTGGGTTTCTGGCACGCCAGGGCCACCACCCAGGCCCGGGCTTGTGCTGGAATCTGCCGGGGCCGGCCACTGCGCGGAATATCCTGTAACGCCATCAAGGCCCCCAGTTGCAGGGCCTTGTCGACGCAACGTTCCACCTTGGGACGGTTGGTGTTCATCGCACGGGCAATCGAAGAAATGGTGGCCCCCTCCGCATAGCTCAACAACATCTTCGCGCGTTCCACCCGGTGCACCGGTTCGGTGCGCGAGCGACCAATGGTGTCCAGCTGAGCACGGATATCTTCCGTGAGAACCAATTGGGGTCGTCGACGTTCAAAGGGCATAGTATTTCCTCCAAGACACTTATTCTTGGGGAAGACAGTATATAACAGATTAAGATATATTGAAATGTTATTATGGAATCGTTCTACTAGCATTGCAGGCAGGGCCCTGTGTGCGGATGGAAGAGGTCCCTTTCGGGATGGTCGGACAGGACCTGAACCATGCCGGGATGTCCCGGGGATGACACGGGAAGACCGTCGCCAATCCCGTTGCCCTGGAATCACTTTCCCCGTGTGCGGGCCACGTCGAACCGAATGGAAAGTCCATGGAAACCGGTTTCCGCGTACAGTCTGGTTGTCCGCTGACGGCCTTCTTCATATTGCGCTGATCATAAATACCCAGTAAAATAGTTGGTTTATTCAACCGATCTCCCATTGTACGCATGAATCATTCCAGAAAGGTCGCCGTTTTGCACGATCCGGGGAGTGCGTCGTGGGTTCAATGGATGAATCTGGAGAGTACTGGATTATGACTGTTTTTGCACTCATGCCATGGTTGCAGGTCCGTTTGGTCCTTCATCCTGGCCGGGTTTCGCCATGCGGTTGACAACCAAAGGCCGGTATGCGGTCACGGCAATGATTGAACTGTCCCTCAATCAGGTGAAGGGACCGGTCACCCTCAAGAGTATATCGGACAGCCAGGGAATATCGCTGTCCTATCTGGAACAGTTGTTTTCCAAAATGAGAAAATCAAACCTGGTCACCGGAACCCGTGGACCCGGCGGCGGCTATCGGCTTGCCCGGGATGTGGACCGGATCAGTATTGCAGATATCGTGATCGCAGTGGACGAACCCCTGGATATCACAGAATGTGAAGGCAAGCAGAATTGTCACGATGGGAAACGATGCCTGACCCATGGTTTGTGGAGTGAACTGAGCGACCAGCTGTATAACTTTCTGGCCGGCATCCCGCTTGGCCAACTGATGCGCGAAAGCGGCATCTCCGGGGCGGACCCCATGGTTTCCATGGGCACGCACCTCGTCGATGTGCCTCGCATCAACCAGTAACCGGATAAATTGACGAATTAAAATCATGACGACCACGGAAAAAGACCTGGCCTCTCTGGTACAACGTGAATACAAGGAGGGGTTTGTAACGGATATCGACGCGGACACGTTGCCGCCGGGCCTGGATGAAGCGGTGATCCGCACGATTTCAGCGAAAAAGGAGGAGCCGGAGTTTCTCCTTCAGTGGCGACTGGAAGCCTATCGAAGATGGCTGGAGATGGATTCACCGCAATGGCCGCATCTCCAGTACCCGCCGGTGGATTTTCAGAATATCAGCTATTACTCTGCGCCCAAGCAGAAGAAGCTGCTGGACAGCCTGGATGAGGTGGACCCGAAGTTGCTGGAAACCTATACCAAGCTCGGCATCCCCATTGACGAACAAAAGGCCCTGGCCGGGGTCAAGGTGGCGGTGGATGCCGTTTTTGACAGTGTATCGGTGGCCACGACATTCAAAAAGACGCTTTCCGAGGCCGGGGTTATTTTTTGTCCGCTGTCCGAAGCACTGCAGAACCACCCGGGGCTGGTCCAGAAATACCTGGGAACAGTAGTTCCCACCGGGGACAATTTCTATGCGGCGTTGAATTCTGCGGTATTCAGCGAGGGATCCTTTGTGTACATCCCTCCCGGGGTTCGCTGTCCCATGGAACTGTCGACCTATTTTCGCATTAATGCCATGAATACCGGCCAGTTCGAGCGGACCCTGATCATTGCGGACAAGGACAGCTATGTCAGCTACCTGGAAGGCTGTACGGCTCCCCAACGGGATGAGAACCAGCTGCATGCCGCCGTGGTGGAACTGATTGCCCTGGAAGGCGCGGAAATCAAGTATTCCACGGTACAGAACTGGTATCCCGGGGATGAACAGGGAAGGGGGGGCATCTACAACTTCGTTACCAAGCGTGGGGTCTGCCAGGGAAAAGGGTCCAAAATTTCCTGGACCCAGGTGGAAACCGGTTCCGCCATTACCTGGAAGTATCCCAGTGTTATCCTGCAGGGGGAGGATTCCACGGGTGAATTCTATTCAGTGGCCCTGACCAACAACTGCCAGCAGGCGGATACCGGGACCAAGATGATCCACATTGGCCGGAACACGAAAAGCACCATCATATCCAAGGGGATTTCTGCCGGCCGGGGCCAGAATTCGTACCGGGGGCTGGTGAAAGTACTCAAGGGAGCCGAGAAGGCCCGGAATTATTCCCAGTGCGATTCCCTGTTGATGGGAGACCGGTGTGGTGCCCACACCTTTCCGTACATGGAAGTCAAAAACCCGAGTGCCATCGTCGAGCACGAAGCGACGACCTCGCGGATCGGGGAAGACCAGCTTTTTTACTGCCGGCAAAGAGGCCTGTCAGAAGAAGATGCCGTCTCCATGATCGTCAACGGGTTCTGCAAGGAGGTTTTCAAGGAACTGCCCATGGAATTTGCCGTGGAAGCACAAAAATTGCTGGGGATCAGTCTTGAAGGAGCGGTGGGCTAGACCCATATAATCACATTACAAAAACATGCAGTCAGGGTGATCACGATGTTGTCCATTCAAGGCTTGAAAGCCGTTGTACAGGGGAAGGAAATTCTCAAGGGCATTGACCTGGAAGTCGGTTCCGGGGAGGTCCATGCCATTATGGGACCCAATGGGGCCGGCAAAAGCACGCTCGCCAATGTGCTGGCCGGCCGGGAACAGTACGAAGTCACCGCCGGGAGCATGCAGTTCCAGGACCAGGACCTCGTGGAGATGGAGCCGGAAATCCGGGCCCGGGAAGGCGTGTTCCTGGCATTCCAGTATCCCGTGGAGATTCCCGGTGTGACCAATGTCTATCTGCTCAAGGCCGCCATCAATGCGATCCGAAAGCACCGGGGAGAAGAGGAACTGGATGCCGTCTCGTTTCTCAAGCTGATCAAGGAGAAGGCGGCGCTGGTGGAAATGAAACAGGAATTCCTGTACCGGTCCGTGAACGAAGGTTTTTCCGGGGGGGAGAAAAAACGCAATGAGATACTGCAGATGGCGTTGCTGGAACCCGCTTTGTGCATCATGGACGAAACGGACTCGGGGCTGGACATTGATGCCATGAAAATCGTGGCCCACGGAGTGAATTCCCTGAGAAGCCCGGATCGCTCCATCATTATTGTGACACATTACCAGAGATTGCTGGACTATGTCGTACCGGATTACATCCATGTGCTGGCGGATGGAAAGATCATCCGGTCCGGGGACAAATCCCTGGCCCTGGAGCTGGAGCAGAAGGGGTACAGCTGGATTGAGGAACATGCCAGTGCGGCCTGACAGCCTGATGGCCCCGGGGACCGGACATTATATGGGTCAGTTTGACCAGTTGAGCCAGTGCCTGCCCGGAAACCGGCACCCCTGGTTTCAGGACCAGCGAAAAATCAACCTGGCCCGTTTCGGGAAAGTCGGGTTTCCAACCCAGCAGGACGAGGACTGGCGGTATACGCCCCTGCGGCCCATTACCGGAAAATCCTTTGAGCTGGCGACTGCGGATACGGTGCCGACGGATGTCGGGAAATTCGAGATTCCAGGCTTGGACAGCTACCGGATTCTTTTCAGGGATGGGATCCTGGACCCGGGTGCCTCGGAGTTGGATCAACTCGGGGACCATATCGATGTCCAACCGGTTTCCGATTTTCTGGATGATGGTGCTGAAGCCCTGAAATCCGGGTTCGGTGAAATCATCGGGGGGACAGAACATGGATTCACGGCCCTAAACAGCGCGTTGTTCAACGGCGGGGTGGTGATGACCCTGAAATCCGGGGCGGTGATGGACAAGCCTCTTGAACTGGTCTTTGTCAGCGGCGGGAACCTGGCCCTGGCACAGCCCAGGAACCGGATTTTGCTGGAACGGGGCAGTCAGGTGCAGATGATCGAACGGTATGTGTCCACCGGTCCGCATCCTACCCTGACAAACAGTGCGACCGAGATCATCCTGGATGAAGGGGCACAGGCCGACTACTATATTATCCAGACCCAGTCCAATTCCGCGTACCAAGTGTGCGGGGTGGGAGTGCGGCAGGAGGCGGGGAGCCGGTTCAGCTGTCGTACGGTGACCCTGGGCGGCGCCCTGGTCCGGAACAATCTGTGCGCTGAACTCCGGGGCGCGCAGGCGCATTGTGACATGTACGGTGCATACAGCCTTTCGGGGCGGCAGCATGTCGACAACCATACGACGATGATTCACGCCGCTCCGGACTGCACCAGCAACGAACTGTACAAGGGTGTGCTTGACCAGCGGTCCCGGGGGGTTTTTCGTGGAAGGATCAAGGTCGAACAGGATGCGCAAAAAACCGATGCCCAGCAGGCCAACAATACGCTGATTTTATCCCGGGATGCAGAAATCGATACCAAGCCCCAGCTCGAGATTTACGCGGACGACGTCAAGTGTTCCCACGGGGCAACCATCGGCCAGATGGATGACAAGGCCCTGTTTTACCTGCGTTCCAGGGGAATTGACCTTAAGGAAGCCGAATCATTGCTGACCTATGCCTTTGTGAGCGAGGTGTTGAGCCAGATTGAAATTGAACCCCTGCACCGGTACCTGGAGAAAGTACTGGGGGAACAGTGGGGTCACGAAGATGCGTACCAAAGGCTGGATTGAACCATGAAAAGAGTGAATTTTGATCCGGACCTGGAAAAGAAGAAGGCCGAGATTATGGAACAGTTTCACCACAATAACGGGCCGGAACAGCTGGAGGGTGCGGACCAGGAGGTGGAAGCCGACGCCCACGCCGGAGACCCGGTGACTGTAGAGGTGCTTCGCGAGCGCGTGATCGAGGCATTGAAGACGGTGTACGACCCGGAAATACCGGTGAACATTTACGACCTGGGGTTGATCTACAAGGTGGATGTGAAAGACCGGTTTGTGGACATTGACATGACTCTCACTGCCCCGGGTTGCCCGGTTGCCCATACGTTTCCCGGGATGGTCGAACGTTCCGTGACCCTGGTGTCCGGCGTCGATGGGGCAGCCGTTGAACTGGTGTGGGACCCGCCCTGGACCCCGGACTTGATCAGCGAAGCCGCGAGACTCGAACTCGGACTGATATGAGCGAGTGGTTCATCGCGGGCAAGGCGGAAGACCTGGGTCCGGGAGAGCGGTGGGTGGTCGAAGTGGACGATGTGATGATTGCCATCTTCAATCTGGATGGCGGCTATTACGCCATGGAAGATGTGTGTACCCATGATGGCAGCGAAATCGCCAGCGGCTGCCTGATCGGCGACAGCATCGAGTGTCCGCGACATGGTGCGCGCTTCAATATCAAAACCGGCGAGGTCACGGCCCCGCCGGCGTATGAACCCGTGGATATTTTTCCCGTGGAAGTGGACAACGGGATGATCAAGGTACGGGATGACCGCTGGGACTGACCCCCTTCCAGTGGCCCCGGGTACCGGAGGCATCCTTCTCACCCCGGACGCAGAGGCCCTGGAGGGCAGGGGATCAGCCGGTTTCATCCCGGAACGATCCGGCATGCCGTCCTCGGTCCGGGGATGGGCAACACGGTAGGACCTTTCGGCTGCCGGGACCCATCAAGGTCCAGCGGATCCCGGTTTGGTCCGGTTTTCACGAAATCCAGCGATTCCCGGCACTTCGACAGGGTCAGTCGTCCCTGGACTGGAACAGTGGAATCATCCAGATGAGGCAGGAGATCATCCAGACAACACTGCCGAGAATCGTCAGGGTATCCCCGTGGCAATAAAAATCACCCCGGCAACCAGAAAGCCGACCAGTCCAATCATCTGGTAGTGTTTTTCGCGCATCAACGGGTTTCCTGGACAGGGACCGGGGGAGGAGACGGGCCTGCCGGGACAGCGGGCAGTGGTGGGCCTGAAGTCATGTCCCGGGATCCGGTTGTGGTTCAGTTCCGGGTGATCCGATAGCCGGGACCCCGGTCCGAAGAGAGATCCATCACGATTTCCTGTCCGCCGAAGCCCTGGACAATGTCGTGTGCCCGTACGGTCAGGGTATGGACGTTTTCGGGGACACGCAGGCCGCCTTGGCTGCGTGTGAACGGTTGTTCGGTTTCGTGGGGGTGATGGAGCAGGCGGGTAAACGGGTCCGACGCGTTCTGTTTCAGGACCTGGCCCTGGTCGGTGACGATATCCCAGCCGTTGCAATAATCCCCCCATCCCGTGTCGGGGTGTGCCACGGTGACATGGAATGTCCAGTCACCGGAAGCATTTTCAGCGGCTTCCACTGCGATGACATCTGCATCGGCCTTTTCATCCGCGATGGAGACCCCGGCAATTCCCGGGATGACCGTGGAAAACACGACCATGATTCCGGCAACAATACGTCGTTTAAAACCCATCATAACTGTAAGCGGCCCAGATCAAGTGATGTACAATACCACAAAATCCAACTCTGTTTTCTTTTCCTCTTCATGGACAAATTGATCGCAACCGGAGGCATTCCACTGCAAGGTGAAATACGGATTTCCGGTGCCAAAAATGCCGCGTTGCCGTTAATGATTGCGTCATTGTTGACCGAAGAAACCCTGACCATCAGCAATATTCCCCATCTCCATGACATAACCACTACGATGGAGTTGCTGGGTCAGTTGGGGGTGAACCTGCAGGTGGATGAGAAGCTGTCCATCGAGGCGAGTGCCCGGGATGTCACCAGTGTGATGGCTCCCTACGAACTGGTACGAACCATGCGGGCGGCAATCCTGGTCCTGGGGCCATTGGTCGCCAGGTTTGGCGAAGCCGAGGTATCGTTGCCCGGCGGGTGCGCCATCGGGTCCCGGCCCATCAACCTGCATATCAAGGGCCTGGAAGCACTGGGGGCGGAAATCACTATTGACGGTGGATATATCAAGGCCACTGCCGACAGGTTGCAGGGGGCACGGATATTCATGGACCTGATCTCGGTGACGGGGACAGAGAACCTGATGATGGCTGCCACGCTGGCAGACGGAACGACCACCATTGAAAATGCGGCCAGAGAGCCGGAAGTGGTGGATCTTGCCAATTGTCTTATTTCCATGGGCGCAAGGATACAGGGTGCCGGAACCGATGAAATCATCATTGAGGGGGTGGAGAAATTGAGCGGCGGCAGCC
The DNA here is from genome assembly GCA_965214055.1 of Candidatus Poriferihabitaceae bacterium. Lineage (GTDB taxonomy): Bacteria > Pseudomonadota > Gammaproteobacteria > Arenicellales > Poriferihabitantaceae > WTGA01. The sequence continues at coordinate 924,289 of OZ243931.1, read as the reverse complement.
ACCGTGCCATTCCCGACAGAATCGAGGCCGGTACCTTCCTGGTGGCTGCCACGGTTTCCGGTGGGGAAATCAAAATCAGGGACGTGATTCCCAAGCAATTGGATGCGGTACTGGATAAACTGCATGAAGCCGGTGCCACCATTGAGACGGGAGAAGACTGGGTGTATCTGAAAGCGCCGGAAGGTAGAATCCAGCCCGTGAATATTCGCACAGCCCCCTATCCGGCTTTCCCCACGGATATGCAGGCCCAGTTTGTCCTGCTCAATGCCATTGCGGAAGGGACGGCAACGGTTATTGAAACTGTCTTTGAAAATCGATATATGCATATCCACGAGTTGCAGCGAATGGGAGCGAATATTGAGCTGGACGGAAATACCGCCGTGATCCGGGGGGTGGAACAGCTGCACGGAGCGCCGGTCATGGCCACCGATCTGCGGGCTTCGGCATGCCTGGTGCTGGCAGCGTTGATTGCAGACGGGGAAACCGTCATTGACCGGATCTATCATATCGATCGCGGGTACGCCAGCATTGAAGAAAAACTGTCCCAGATGGGGGCATGCATTCGCCGGGTTCCCGGCCATTATCTTGATGCCAGGGGAGCTTGAATGCGGGGAATCTCACCGTCTCCCATGGGATGTGATTGAGAAATTGATTGAGGGAATTGATTGACGGAATTGAATCCAGTGTTGCGCGAACTGTATGTGGGTGACCCGGGCTTTGACCGTACCCTGGCGGGATTGCTGGACCGCCGGGAGAGCATTGCCGCGGACACTGAAGCGGTAGTGGACGGGATCATTGCCGATATCCGGGACCGGGGAGATGCGGCACTCGTGGACTACACCCGAAAACTGGATGGTCTGGAGGTCCACAATGCAGCGAGCCTGGAACTGGGTCCTTCGGACATTGAATCGATTTCCACGGAACTGGACCCGGACCTGCTGGCGCCGCTGGGAGCGGCGGCGGCCCGTATCCGTGCTTTCCATGAACGGGAGCAGCAGGCATCCTGGCAATATACCGAACCCGACGGCACCGTGCTGGGTCAGCGGATTACGCCAATGGAAAAAGTCGGGATATACGTGCCCGGGGGGAAAGCGGCATATCCGTCCTCGGTGCTCATGACGGCGGTTCCTGCGAAAGTGGCCGGAGTGGGGGAGATTGTCATGACTGTGCCCCGGCCCCGGGGTGAAATCAACCCAGCCGTGATCGTGGCGGCATCCCTGGCCGGGGTGGACCGGATATTTACCATTGGCGGCGCCCAGGCCATTGCCAGCCTGGCGTATGGGACGGAAACGGTTCCTGCGGTGGACAAGATTGTCGGGCCCGGCAATGCGTATGTTGCGGCGGCGAAGAAAAGAGTGTTCGGGAAGGTGGGCATCGACATGATCGCCGGCCCTTCCGAAGTAGTGGTGATCTGCGATGAAACCGCGAACCCCGATTGGGTGGCCATGGACCTGTTTGCCCAGGCGGAGCACGATGAGAATGCCCAGTCCATCGCGATTACGAATTCGGCCCATATGGTGCAAGCCATCCTGGATGCCATGAGCCGCCTGTTGCCGGACCTGGAGCGCCGGGAAATCATTCAGCAATCCATCGCCGCCCAGGGGGCGGTGATCCGGGTGGATTCCTGGGAGGAGGCGGCACAGGTTGCCAACCGCATTGCCCCGGAGCATTTGGAACTGATGCTGGACAAACCTCGACCGCTCCTCGATCAAATCACCCACGCCGGGGCCATTTTTGTCGGGCAGTACAGTGCCGAGGTGCTGGGAGATTACTGCGCGGGGCCCAACCATGTGTTGCCCACCGCGGGGACTGCACGATTCAGCTCACCACTGGGGGCGTATGATTTCCAGAAAAAGACCAGTATCATTCAGGCATCGCCGGCGGGGGCCGATAAAATGGCCCGAACGGCAGTTCCCCTGGCCCGCTGTGAAGGGCTGACCGCCCATGAACAATCCGCAAAATACCGGTTGCGCTGACCCGATTCGAACAGACTGATGCAAAAGCCGGACCGTACTGAAAAGGACCGACTTGCCCCGGAAAGCCTGGTGCGGCAGGAAATCCGGGACTTGCAGGCCTACCATGTCCCCTCTGCCCGGGGGCTGATCAAACTGGATGCCATGGAAAGCCCCTATGGCTTTCCGGAGTCCCTGATGGAGGAATGGAAAGAAACGATGGGGGGTGCCCGGATCAACCGCTATCCGGATCCCGGCTGTACCCGGTTGCGGGAAATCATACGGAGTTGCTTTCAGGTGCCCGATGCCTGCGAGATCGTGTTCGGCAATGGTTCGGACGAGCTCATCCAGATGATTGTCATGCTGGTCGGGGGGTCCGGGAGGCCGGTTTTGGCTCCCGATCCCAGTTTTTCAATGTATCGCCAGATTTGCGGGCCCCTTGGGGCGGAGTTTGTCGGGGTTCCCCTGGGGGAAGACTATTCACTGGATGGGGACCGGTTCCTGGGGGCGGTCCGGGACCAGGATCCGGCCTGTATTTTCCTGGCGTATCCGAACAATCCCACGGGCAACTGCTTTGATGAAGACCTCCTTGCCGAAGTGCTGGAGGTGGCCCGGGGACTGGTCGTCCTGGACGAAGCGTACTTCGCCTTTTGCCGGAAAACATTTATGAATGAAGTGGTTGGTCACGACAATCTCATGGTATTGCGTACCATGTCGAAAAGTGGTCTGGCCGGTCTTCGGCTGGGAATGCTTTTTGCGAACCGCCCCTGGACCTCCCAGATCGAGAAAATCCGCCTTCCCTACAATATCAATTGCCTGACACAGCTTTCAATGCAGTTCTATCTGAAGCACCATGAGGTGCTGGACCGGCAGGCGCGGAACATTGTAGCGAGCCGGGAAACCCTGTACGGCGCACTGCAGGGGACTCCCGGCATTGTGGCCTTCCCCAGTGAGGCCAATTTCATCCTGTTTCGGGTCCAGGAGGCCGAAACGGTGCATGCCAGGCTCCGGGACCAGGGGGTACTGGTCAAGAACCTCCATCGGCCACAGACCGCCCTTCACGACTGCCTGCGGGTGAGTGTTGGGTCCGAAGTGGAGAATGAAGCCTTTCTCAAGGCGTTGGTTATCGCCATGGCAGGTTGAACCGCAATTGGATGGTTTTGAGCTGTTGGGGGTCGGCTTGAAGGAGAAATTCCCCGACCAGCTGTCTCAGTATGGCGGTGCCCTCCTTCCGGCCCGCGGAGGCGGGCAGGGCGGAACAGGCTTTCCAGTCCCTGCCCTGAAGAACCCGTTCACAAAACAGGATGAGGTCGCGTTGGGCGATTTCGGCAGGCAGAGGGTGTTGAAGGGTGGTCTCCCAGACCCGTTCCAGGGTTGCCCGGTGATTGTCCAGGGGATGTCCGGCATACGCAAATCCCATCAGGCTTTCCAGTTCGGCCTGGGTCAGGTCCCGGGGTTTCGAATAGTTTCCCATGCTCCGGTAAATCAGGGGAACCAGTGCCGGGTCCAGGTTCTTCAGCACGGTTTTGAGCTGGATCCCCAGGTTGTCTGAAAATTTCTGCACGGCATTGCGCACCAGGGTGTTGCTGGCCCCGGAAACAGGTCGGACCAGGCAAATGGAAGGGGAACCGGATGGGTGACGGTTGCTCATCCCGATCCGGACCGGCCGGTATCCGCACCGGTACCAGAATGCCATCACCTCCGGGGTGGCACTGAACACGGTTCCGGTGATATCCGTGGGCCTGGAGAAATGCTTCTCGATATGGTGCAGCAGCTCCGTGCCCACGCCCCGGCGCTGAAATTCCGGGTGGACCACGATCCGCATGATCCGGACGAATTTCAGCCGCGCTGCCTCAATGAACCCCTGTTGGGCACACAGCAATTCCGGCAGCAGGTGGCCGTTGGGGCGACGCTGGTTTTTCCAGACGTCCCGGGCCACGTAATCATCCAGCCCCCCTTCCGTGACAGCGAGGGCAACACCGATGGTCAGTCCTTCCCTGTGGGATCGGAAAATGGTGAGGCTGTTGCTGTCCAGCAGGTGTCTCAGGTCAAAGGGGCGGGTCCGGTAGTGGGCCTGGGTCAACAGGCCGAACAGGTCGGTGAGCAGCCGTTCATCCTGGCAAAGCGTCCCGGGTTCCACCGCCTCGACCCTGCATTCCGGTTTCCGGGTGGAAGTTCCCCGGGGATGGCGGGGTTCGGCATCCAGTAGCAGGGAACGGAACAGGAACCTCTCGAGGGGGTCTTTCTTCGACCATCGGATGGGGGTGTGCAGGACTCGGGTTTTCCAGCCCCGGGTCTGGTGATCCAGCAACTTCGTGAACCGGAGCAAAAACCCCCGCCCGGTGCCTTCATACCCGTGTACCGTACTGGCAAAGGCAATGCGGGGATAGCGGGCCAGCAGCTTCTGGAGTGAGGAAACCGGGATGGAAGCGGCTTCGTCCACCAGCAGCAGGTCCGGGTGATAGTCCCCCTGAATGAGTTGGTCGGCGGGGACGTACTTCAATTGTCCGGGGTCGCCGGCGTGCCGGAAAACCGCGGCCACGGAGGGACGGTTTTTCCCGGTCACGATGATCTGGTTCATGCCGTTGTCGAGGAGCTGTTTTGCCGCGATTCCCAACGATGCGGACTTGCCGCGTCCCCGGTCCGCCAGGAGCACAACCGGGCGGCGCCGTTTGCCCGTGGCCACCTTGATGACGGCCTCCACGGCTTTTTCCTGGTCGGAAAAATCCGGTACGGCGGGAATGCGGGATTTTTTTCGTGACCACGGCCCCAGGTCCGGCAGCTTTTTGTCCTGTGGGATGATGAAGACTCCCGGCGAATGGGAGGCGACCCGGATAAACCGCTGAATGTAGTGGCTGAACGGCGGCCGGGGCTTTCCATGGGAGATGATCCGGAGATATTGCGGGTCCCGGTACCCGGGCCACTGGTCGAAATCCGGGGTGATCAGCACCAGCAGGCCGCCGGCCCTGATGGTGCCGCCGGCACTGCCCAGGGCATCGGGATCCAGCCCGCTGAAGCCATCATAGATGACCAGGTTATATTCCCGGCCCAGGATCTGCCGGGTCCGGTGGAAAGAGACCCGTTCGGCCTCATGGAATGAGGGGAGGATGCCCGGGCGGTCGGAAACCACCAGAACCGCGTCCTGCTGCCCCCCACCCGTCAACGGGTGGATGGCATCCACCGCCCACTCCGACGTGCCGCAGAGCAGGACGCAGAAGCGGTGTCGCCTGGACAAGGCGATACGGCGCAGGGTTGCACCGAATTCGTCCAGGTTCACGGTTGAAGGGGTCAGGATGGCTTCCGGGTCAACCACTCATATTTGGCCATGAGTTGAGATGGGGACTCCTGGTGCGCCGGGTCAACGGGAATGCAGTCCACCGGACAGATTTCCACGCACTGGCTGGTTTCGAAATGGCCCACACATTCCGTGCACAATTTCCAGTCAATCTCGTAAATGATTTCCCCCTGGTAAATGGCATCGTTGGGGCACTCGGGTTCACAGACGTCGCAATTGATGCACATATCCGTGATGTAAAGGGCCATGGCGGACTCGCTTACCGGTATTTGGATTCCAGTGCCTGGTACACGTGTTCATGCACAAAGGTGCTGACATCCCCGCCGTACCGGGCGATTTCCTTGATCAGGCTTGCCGAGACAAAGGTGTGCTGTATGGCGGGGGTCAGCAGGACGGTTTCAATATTGCTGTCGAGTTTTCGGTTCATGGAGGCCAGCTGAAACTCGTATTCAAAATCAGAAACCGCTCGCAGACCCCGAAGAATGATTCCTGCCTGACATTCCCGGGCAAAATCAATCAACAGACCGGAAAAACCGGTAATTTCTACATTGTCATAGTTACGGAGTACCCGCCTTGCCAGGTCGATGCGTTCATCCAGGGAGAACAGGGGAGATTTTTCCGGGCTGTTGGCGATGGCCAGCACAACCTGGTCAAACATCCGGGTGGCACGGAAGACGAGGTCGGAGTGGCCATTGGTAATGGGGTCGAATGTTCCGGGGTAGATCGCTATTTTCGGCATGATGACTGTTTCAGGTTTGTGCTAGGGTTAGTTGCACCATCCCGCACCGGGACTCCCGAATGATATTCCAAGTTGGGGGGATTGGTAAGGGGGTATTGGAAATTGGCGACTCGATATAGATCCAGGCCCGGTCCCGGAGCACCGGGTATTGGACCAGCGCCTGGCAGGCTGGACCAATCAATGCTTGTTCAAACGGCGGGTCCAGGAAGACCAGGTCATATTTGACAGGGGTCAGGGGAAGATGATTCAGAGCCCGGTCGTGAACGATGTCCACCTGGCCCTGTGCGCCCAGCAATTCACGGTTCTTGAGGAGGGACTGGACCGATTTCCGGTTTGATTCCACCATCACAACCCGCCCGGCCCCCCGGGAGGCCGCTTCGAACCCCAGTGCCCCGGTTCCCGCAAACAGGTCCAGGCATGTTTTTCCGTGAATATGGTTCATCAGCCAGTTGAAAAGGGTTTCCCGGGCCCGATCCGCAGTGGGCCTCAGGCCAGGCACGACGGGAAACCGGATGTTTCTGCGTTTCCACTGTCCGCCAATAATTCTGAGTTTGCCACTTTTTTTCATGGATACGGTCACGTTGCCAGATGAATCCCATGTGTACAATGATACGATATCAAGTCGGTCCTCCAACAAAATAATTGAAATCGCACCATGACGTCCAAAGAAGGGTTATTCGCCCGACTGGCCAAAACCCGGCAACACCTGACTTCTGGGTTATTCGGGGTTTTCGGCACGGCCAGGGAAATCGATGAATCCATTTACGAAGAGCTGGAAGATCAGATGCTGATGGCGGATCTGGGAGTACAGACCAGTCAGCACCTGCTGTCGGCGCTTCGCAGAAAAGCACACCGGCACCGCTACCGGACCACGGATGAGCTGATGGCCGGTTTGCGGGAAACCATGGTGGAGGTGCTGGGGGCATCGGAGCCCGGGGGTGATCATGACCGCCCTGCCAGGCCCCGGGTTACCCTGATGGTGGGGGTCAACGGTGTGGGCAAGACCACCTCCCTGGCGAAGATGGCCCACCGGTATAAGAACCACGGCAACCGGGTCATGCTGGCCGCCTGTGATACGTTCCGTGCGGCGGCCATTGAGCAATTGCAGTACTGGGGGGACCGGCTTGAACTGCCGGTGATTACCCAGCCACACGGGTCGGATGCGGCGGCGGTGGCGTATGATGCGTACCAGGCGGCCTGCTCCAGGCAAACGGATCATTTGCTCATCGATACGGCGGGTCGACAGCATACCCACGGCGATTTGATGGAGCAGTTGAAGAAGATCAAGCGGGTGCTGGAAAAAGCGGGTGCCGGGCTTCCCCATGAAGTCCTGCTGACCGTGGATGCCGGCAATGGCCAAAACGTGCTTTCCCAGGTTGAGAGTTTTCATCAGGCCATTCCGCTGACCGGCCTGTGTGTGACCAAGCTGGACGGCACGGCGAAAGGCGGCGTGGTCATTGCCGTTGCGGAACGATACGGCATCCCCATCCGCTATATCGGGGTTGGGGAAGGCCTGGAGGATTTACGGGAGTTTGTTCCCGTGGACTTTGTGAATGCGCTGATTCCGGAACGGGATGGAAACCGTTGAACCCGGCATTGATTTTAGGGATCTTCTTTTAAACCCCGATCAAAAGGACTTGCAAAAATGGGGTTTTCCGATTGACGCTAATAGAACAATGTGAGCGCGTTTACCGCACACCTTTCATCCGTCCGGGCATATCGTGACGCAAAATACGTTCAGAAAGCGCGGCAAATATGGTTAATTCCTGAAGCATTTTTAGCTGAAGTCCGGTGCAAATTGTGGTAGAGTCGGAAACACTGAACGGTCTGCTGCGGTGCAACGGACCGTTCAGTACTCTGATGGCACGGTGGCTCGAATGGTTAGGCATCCAATTGGAAAATATGGACCATGCCGGTTCGATTCCGGCCCGTGCTTGGGAATTACGTAATTGATGGGGGTGGACTGGTCGGGGCAGGTCTCCAAAACTTAGATCCCGAGGGTTCGATTCCCTCCACCTCCACCATTTACTGGAGAAAGATTATGCCTGCTGATATAGATACTGTCAACCAGCTACTGGGTATGTTAGATGAGCAAGACAAGTCCATGCTCCCAGAAATCCCACTCTGCCCTAACGAATACTCACTCTACGGTGAAGCGGTGCGAAATTTGTTATTCGAGTATACAAACCAAGAAGAGGAAATTACGAGCCTACGCGAGAAAATCGATGAATTAGAACAAATAATGGAGCCCGTTTCCCCCGACCTTGGAGACCTTTCCGACCTGCCAGACGAGTTGTTCGAAGAATTGAGCATTGTAAAACCCGACGAACTCACGAGACGCTTGTTTATTGCTGTAAAGAGTTATGAAGAGAAGGCTACGCTCGATCAAATCATCGTTGCACTGTACCGGAAGTTCGGGGAAATCTATGAACGACGACTGGTTCAAAACAAGCTCTATCGGGCCCAAGGGATTTATCAAGTAAAGGACGAAAAAGGGATGTTCACAACGGACGCAGCGGTTGCCCGTGGACTGGATGACTATGAGCTGATTTGAATAGTTTAGCGAGTGCCATCGCTGGCCCGTCGCTTTGGACCACTGCTGTGCTTTGTTCGGACGACGAGTGTTTCTTGCGTTTCGGCAGGTCAGGTGGTGTCGCATTCGCAAACATCAATCGTGTGCAGATCTCGGGACTATCCATTGTTCTGACCAGCTTCGAGATTGTGGTTCGTCATCTGATCAATTACCAATGGTTATTTCCGATTGTAAGTGATGGATCTGGTCCAGCGGCTGGGATAAATCGGTTTTTCTCGGGACGGGAGCCTTTGGCAAACGGTACAGGATGAAGGATATTCAGGTTCTCGCACAGACAGGTGGATGGCATGATTGGTCGTATCACAAATAGTCGGGAGAATCACAAGGGGTTTTCGGGTGAACGGCGTGCTTTCTCCCTGAGGTGGTGCCGCATGGCGGACCTAGCATGACGGTCGGTGATCCACCTGAAGATTTTTCTGGCTCTGGCATGGTCGCCATCCAGAAAGATCACCAGTGAACGATATCGCTCCGTGACCGTTAATATCCCCATGGCTTCTTTGGTCAAACAGGACAATTCCACCATTTGCAGATGAGCACGACCCATTCTTCTGTGCTTGAAACGGGGACAATCAATGAACCACAGCTGGTACCCATCGGCTTTCTTCTCCACAAGGATATTGTTCCAGGTCAGGTCCCGATGGAATAAATGACGGTCATGCGCCCTCTTGATCAGGTCAAACAGCCTGGATCGAATTTCCCGCAGTACGGTCTGCTTTTCCGGAGGTTTCATGACAGACCATACCTTCCGTGCAAAGGTTGTCAGGTCCATGGCGGTTTCCAGTTCCCGTATGATGATATAGCCCCCAACCAGCCGACCGAACCGGCGGTCTTCTCCAAAACCAACCAGTTCCGGGACGGGAATCCCAATTTCGGCCAGGGCCGTCAGTCCAGCCCATTCCCCAACTGCTCTGCTCCGCCGCATGAAATAACGCCAGCTCGAGCCGATGCTGTACCTTTTGAAGATAACCCTGCCCTGATCCGTATTCACCCGGGATACCTGGGTTTTCTCATGGGGCCCACCGACCAGCCTTTCCCCGGCATCAAAGACCGACCATTCATCCCGGTTTCCCAGGCTGGACCGGGTGATGGCAGCCTCCCATTCAGGAGCGATGAATCGATATTGGCCGTGCAGGGTACAGATACGACGCCTGGAAGGGGCTTTCTTTCGGATCATTGTTTTTTCAGCAGTACAAACCGGTGGCGCCCGACATGGGACCCGATCACCAATGAACCGAAACCGGTACCCGGTGTATCGGCAATGTCCTTCACGGCCAGAGCGCAGGAATTCAGGGAACTTCCCCGTACTGTGTGCCCCAGGGACTGGATGGAGATTGGATCAGCCAATGAAAATACCACGGCTCTGCCGGTCAAACTTCAATTCAAACAACAGTTCGTAAAATTCGCTGGTACCGGAAAACCCTGTCTCAACAGGACCCTCCCGACTACCCTCCTCGGGTTGCCAATTTTATGTGACCTCATTGCTCCGTTCCTTGTTCGAGGAATCTGATGCCACAACCATACGGTAGCATTGCAGGATGGATGGCACCATCAACATCCATTCTTGACCAACCAGCCAGTGCTAGTCGATTTTCCGGTACTCCCCGTCAATGACCCTTTGTTCGGATTTACGGGGATGGGAACCCTCCGGGGCCTGGCCGGCACGGAATGAGACATTGGGCTGGACAACCCGTCCCCGGATTATTCGAAGGATCATTGCCCGTCGAAGGGGTGGCGTCAAAATGAGAAATCCGAACGTATCCGTGAAAAAGCCCGGGGTAAGCAGGAGTGCTCCGGCCAGAAACAGGCCCAGACCTTCCAACAGTTCCATGGCCGGGGGCTGCCCCCTGGCCACTTGCCTTTGTACCCTTGCGAGGGTAGAAATCCCCTGGGCCCTGACCAGAAATGCGCCAAGCACTGCGGTAAAGACCACCAGAAAGATGGTCATCCCCGCCCCGACTGCACTGCCGACCTGGATCAACAGGTAGATTTCTATCAACGGAACGATGAGAAAGATGAGCAGTAATGGCTTCATTTCGGGTTTGGCCGGAGGCAACTTTGACAATGGTTGTCTTGAATCCCTTATAATATAAGGTTGCAGCAACATATATAAGGGAAAAACCGGAGATTTCCAATTATTCGCGCCGCCATTACAGGTGAATGTGTGTTGTCCCCACAGGGCAGCCGGTTCGATCCCCATTTATCGTTTCTCGACTTCTCCAGTATCCCCTGACCGTTGTCCAGCGTTCCTTATATTCTCCTGGGGTTGATGGCTGTACTGTCATCAACATTGTTCGCAGACGATGATATTCTGTTGCCTGCTGACCAGGCGTTTGAGTTCCGTGCACAAATGGTGTCCCCGAACCGGATTGACGCGGCCTGGAGGATCGCGGACGGGTATTACATGTACCGGGACAAATTTGATTTCAGGTTCACCGGAAACGATATTATCACGGCACCGGTGAGTCTTCCTGCCGGGACGCCCAAGGAAGATTCCATATTCGGGAACGTACAGGTTTATACGCAATCTCTGGAGGTTGCGATTCCCGTTCTTCCCAATGGTGCCAGGGAATTCCAGTTAATCGCCTCGGGGCAGGGGTGCAATGAGCCCGTCGGTGTTTGCTATCCTCCCATGGAAAAAACGGTTCGATTCAGCCAAAACGGGGAGGAGGAAGAAACCCCGGAAGCACCGTCATTCTTCCAGTCCGGCACCATGGTGCCGAACTCACCGGGACCGACCAATGATCTGAGAGACCAGCTTGCCGCGGGTTTCCAGCCCCGGGAGTTTCTTGATGTGGACGACGCATTCAAGCTGCGAATTGACGCCATATCCCGTGATGCCCTCCATGCCGTTTTCACCATTTCCGAAGGCTACTATCTGTACCGAGACAAAATCCATTTTTCCAGCGAATCCTCCCCCCAAATCAAACCGGTTGTTTTGCCCGATGGAAAAAACAAGGTGGACGAGTATTTCGGAGGGGTGGTGATTTTTGATGAGGATTTCAGTGCCCTGGTTGAACTCGACACCCTGCTCGAGGATGAGAACCGTTTCGTGCTCAGGGCAGGTTACCAGGGGTGTGCTGTGGATGGAATCTGTTATGCCCCGGTAACGAAAACCTTTGACTTTTCATCCCTGTTTACGGATCTTTCCTTCGATGCGAATGCCGGGTCCGCCCCGGTGTTCACGGTGGAATTTGTCGAAGGACAAGGTTCTGCCGAACCCTTACCCCAACCCGCTTCCAATGACGTTCAGGAAAATTTGAACAATGCGGGGAGCACGGCGGAAAAGCTGAAAGCGCAGACTGGTCCGCCGAAACGCACCGTGCTCCTGTTTTTCAGTGCCATGATTGCCGGCCTGTTGCTGACGTTTACCCCTTGTGTCTTGCCGATGATCCCGGTGTTGACCAGCATCATTGCTGGCCAGGGAAAGCATCTGACCCCGGCAAAAGGGGGAGTGCTGGCTATCTTCTATGTCGTGGGGACCATGATTACCTACGCGGCCATGGGGGCGTTGGCGGGGGCAACGGGAGACCAGTTGCAGGCGTATTTCCAGAATATCTGGGCCATCGGATTCCTGAGTCTGCTGTTTTTCATTATGGCGCTGTCCATGTTTGGCCTGTTCGACATCCAGATGCCGACATTCATCCAGGCCCGACTGCAATTCCAGCCCACAAGAATGCGGGGTCCCATCCCCCTCGTGTTGTGCCTGGGAATCCTGTCCGCACTGATCATTGGTGCCTGTGTTTCCCCCGTACTCATCTCATTTCTGGGAGTCGCCGTTAGCACGGGGGACCCGGCCCTGGGTGCCCTGCTCATGACGGCCATGGCACTGGGCATGGGAATTCCGCTGATTGCACTGGGTTTTGGTGCGGGTCATCTGATCCCCCGGGCGGGTCCCTGGATGGTCAAGGTGAAACAGGGATTCGGCGTGTTGCTGGTGGCCACGGCCATCTACCTGCTGGGGATTCTTCCCCAGGTCCCCGTGCTGCTGTTGTGGGGAGGTTTTTTTATTCTCCTTGGTGTCTTTCTGGGTGCGATGGAAAAATCCGGGGAAACCGCTGGCAGTTGGCAGCGACTCGAAAAAGGAGTGGGTATCTTGCTGCTGGTATGGGGAATTGTCCTGCTCATCGGCGGGTTCCTGGGTCAAAGGGATCTGTTCAGGCCATTGCCCCAGGACCTGTTTGCCGGATTTTCGCAATCGGCTGTTAAAAACAGCGGCATCGAGTCCCATCCATTCACCCGGGTTGCCAATACCGCTGAATTGGAACAGTTGCTATCCATTGCCAAACTTGAGAAAAAGCCGGTCCTGGTCGACTACTATGCGGACTGGTGTGTGGACTGCATTCGCATGGAAGAGACCACTTTCAAGGACGCGGCCATTGATTCACTACTGAGGGAAAAGTTTGTCACGATTCAAATTGATGTGACCGAAGCAACCAATCAGGACAACCGGTTACTCAAGCAATATTTTGGGGTCTTTGGTCCCCCGGCAACCATTTTCCTGGACAGGGACGGCAATATACTGGAAGAAAAAAACTTTTATGGTTATCTGGATAGTGACCGCTTTTTCCAGCTGATATCCGGGTTTCAGCCGTAAATGAAAAAGGCCCTGCTGCTGGGAAGTCTGGCCATTGTCGGAGCGGCACTGGGGGTTCTGTTTGGGGTCCATCAACTCGGCTCAAAAAACAGTGACTCTGAAAATCCGGTGTTGGCGCAGGTCAGGCTTTCCGAAATCCGCTTGCCGGACGTGGACCGAAAAATCAGGAACGGCGAAGAATGGCTGGGCAGGATTGTAATCGTGAACCATTGGGCGACCTGGTGCCCCCCCTGCCTGGAAGAGATCCCCATGCTGATTGAATACCAGCATCGCATGGTCAAAGAGGGGGTTCAAGTGGTGGGGATTGCCCATGACCAGTTGGAATCCACCCTGAGATTTGGTGACGAGATCGGAATCAATTACCCGTCTTTGGTTGCGGTCACCGGGGGGAGCGAGCTGTTGAAAGACCATGGCAATTCGGAGGTGGGAGCACTTCCCTTTACAGCCATCTTCAATAGAGATGGGAAATTGGTGCGAACCTCGCTAGGCAAGCTGACCTATGTGGAACTGGATCGTCTGATACAGCCTTTGCTATAACAACTTCCTGTCTGATTTTCTGAGAAACTTCGATCTGTCCTGATCAAAAATAATGGGATGATCCGTCTCCCAGGCCGTCAACCAGATGACCATGTGCGTACCACGCCATCGGGGACCCGATAAGTCGAAAAGCGACGTCCGGCCTGTCCAAAAAAGGATCACGGCATCGAGAACTGAGCCTCGCTGGATCCGGTGGATATTTTCGATCCAGGCTTTCATCCCAGGTCAGAAAATAATCGACTCCCAAAACATGGGTGTCCATTTGCCGACCGCTTTACTCGGTGTTGTCGGCAGAAAATGTCATCTGGAAAAACCCCAGGGGCCGCGTGGCATCCATGGCCCTGACCACCGACTCATGGGGGTCAATCGGTTTGCCCGAATGAGCACCACGGGATCGGTGAGGTTTCCCGCAGACTGCTCCAGGGCCCGTTGAAGTGTTTCAAGGCGTTGATTGAGCAGTTGCCGAGGCTCATCGTCTTTTGTCCCCTGGTCCGCGTACTCCCCAAGTTCTCTGATCTGGAGGATCAGGACGTTTTCCCCTGCGCCCGGCTTTTTCGCGGAGGGGGTCTCCGGCAGCTGCACCTTGATCTGGGGTTCCTTGGAAAATGTGGCGGCAACCATAAAGAAGATCAACGGCAGGAATACCATATCAATCAGCGGAGTCAGATTGATCTCGATGGTTCCAGAAGGGGTGGAATTTTCAAACGGGTCAAGACAAATTCGGCTGTATCGCGGTGGTGGAACACACAACCCCTTGGTGTCGATGAGCTCACTGCACGCCATTTTCTGAACCTGAAAGGTCCCGATTTCTATCCGGGTGCGAAACCGGGTGCATTACCTATTGTGGATTAGTAATCAAGTTGAATTAATCAATAAAGGTAAATTCTTATGCTTAAAAAAATAGCTATTTTAACAGCCGCTGCGGGGATGTTATCGACCTCCATGGCGGTACTGGCCGAAGGACCGACGGTGTATGGTCGGGTCGCTTTCGGCTTCAAGAGCATTAGCGGAGAAACCGATGCTGATGATTCCCAGCGAATCGACTCCCACCTTGGCAGTCGATTGGGGGTCAAGGGGTCGAATGATCTGGGTAATGGGATGTCCGTTGACTATCTTCTGGAATACGGAGCAGGTGACTCAATGAGCCAACGTCATGCCAATATGACTCTGAACGGCAGTTTTGGTCAGTTCCGGCTCGGCAAACAGACCGGTGTGCTGTACCGCTATATCGGTTCCAACACGGATCAGAGCTGGGCACTGGGTGGTAGTGAGTGGTATGCTATTGCTGGCGATAGTACGACGAGAACAAATCTGAACAGTGACCATAGCCTGCGTATGAAAAACATCGCGGCCTATCGCTTCGGTGCCGGTCCGGGTGGAGATGATCCCATCACCTTTGATATCCAGATTCAGAGTGTAGATCAAAGCGTTGCAAAAGCGGATGCTGTGGGTGCAACGTACTCACTAGATCAGTACGGAAACCCTAGAAAATGGGACTCGACCGATAATGACTTAGTGCCAGTGACCACAGAGGATGTGCGGGATGGTACGACACTCGATTCCGCGGTAGGAAGTGTTCATACAGTAATACCAGCAGTCGCAGCCAAGGATGACAGCGAATCCATTGATTCGGTCACGATTGCAGCGGCGACCGCACTGGGTCCGGTGAAGCTCCAGGTAGCCTATGTGGATGAAAACGGCAGTGAAGCCACCGGGGACCGGTCCCCGAATCTTTTGTCGCTGGGTTTTCGGGCACCACTGGGTTCTGCGGAAGTGCGCGGTCATATGACTTCGGTCGATGCGGATATGGATAACCGTGACGACAACAAAGCCTGGGGCTTGCTGGTCATGAATGACTTTGGCGGCGGTTACTCTGGAATGATCGGTGTTGGTAGTTACACTGACGGCGGAAAAGGTAGTATGGCCAAAGCGGCGGTTATTGGTGGCGTTGGCGCGGATAATGAAGCTGGCACCGCCGATGATGTAGCTTATGCGGCTCGTAAAGACCCCGTACATAAAAATGCTGGTGATATGACGAACGTGTATGTGTCACTCACCAAGTCTTTCGGCGGTGGTCTGAGCGCGGTTGCTGAATACAGTACCGTAAGTAAAACGGTATCGAAGTTCACGAAAGCTACAACTGCTAATATTCCTACGGCCGACACCGAGGCTGAGGGCGTTACTGTACAAACGATCCAGGATGCTTCTTTGGATGATGATGAAGAAACCACAAACAAGTTTCTCCTCTCTCTGGTACAGTCTTTCTAAAGCTGTTTCACTATTCATTGGAAAGGCCCTCTTCGGAGGGTCTTTTTTTGTGGTGCGCCAGGCATGGCGCGTAGCGCCGTGACTGGCGCACATCGGGTAGGAGGCGGAATCACTTCCGCCGTCCTCCCACACCACCGTACGTACGGTTCCGTATACGGCGGTTCATGGCAAGCTCCGCAACCGACACGCTGTATCAAGCAACGATACCAGTCCAAGACGATCAAAATAGACCTTCGGAAATGCCGCGTTCATGTGTGAGGCACCGCTGTTCCACCACGGACCCCGTCCGTTGGTCGCAGATTTCCACGCACGAACCTCCGACAGGCCGGCCTTCATCAGATGTCGTGCTCGCGTGTAAACCCGTTTCCATTGCCGCCACAAGATAGCACGCAGCTTGTGTCGAATCCATCCGTCCAATGCCAAAAAGGGGCGTTTTGTCTTGACCAAACGAAAATAGGCCGCCCAACCTCTCAACAACGGGTTAAGTGCCTCAATGGCCCTGGCAAGATTCCGTCCCCGCGCTTTGCGCAGTCCGGCCCGCACCTTGTCAGCAAATCGCTGGCGGCTTCCTTTCGCAATACTCAGTCTGGACTCCTTGAAGCCCATCACACGGTATCCCAGGAATTGCCGCTTCCACGGTCTCGCCACCGCACTCTTGGTCGAATTGACCTTGAGCTTGAGACGGGTCCACAAAAACGCCTCCAGCTTCGCCATCAACCGATGGCCAGCCTTCTCGCTTTTCACATACACGTTGAAGTCATCCGCATACCGGCAAAACCGGTGCCCTCGGCACTCCAGTTCCCGGTCCAGTTCCGTCAGCAGGATATTGGATGATAATGGGCTGAGTGGGCCGCCCTGCGGCATCCCTTCCCGCCTCGGCGAAATCAGCCCGTCAGCCATCATTCCCGCTTCCAGATATCGGCGAATCAACTTCAACACCCGTGCATCGCCCACCTCCTGTGCCAGCTTCCCCATCACTATATCGTGATTGACCCGGTCGAAAAACTTTTCCAAATCCAAGTCCACCACCCAGCGATTTCCAGCTGCAACGTGTTCCCCCGCCGCCTCCACCGCCTGATGGGCCGAGCGTCCGGGTCGGAACCCGTAACTCGAATCCGAGAATCCCGGCTCAAACAGGGGACTCAACACCTGATGCAACGCCTGCTGGATCATCCGATCCGTCAGCGTTGGAATGCCGAGTGTCCTCACCCCGCCCTGTGGCTTGGGTATGTCCACTCGACGTACCGGCGCGGGAATATACTCCCCCGCCAGCAATCTGGCCCTGATCGTCGGCCAGTGCCGTTTCAGGTGCTCCTTGAACTCCGGTACCCCGATGCCATCGACACCGCTTGCACCCTTGTTCCGAAGCACCCGCTCGTAGGCCTTCATCAGGTTGCCGCGTTCCAACACCGCTTCCATCAGATCGACCCGCTTCGGCTGCGCTTTCGTCCGCAACAGGCTCGCCGATGTCCCCTCAACACTCAAACCGGCTCCCGCCGGATACCGTCCGGCGTCCTCCGTCTGAGCCCCGCCTCTCCGACGAGCTTGTGTCTTGTTCAGTTTCATCGAGAAATCCCATGCCTACTCACGTCTTGCCATGTTCAGCCCTTCAACTGCCGGTCAGCAGCCTACTATGGCCTCGGCTGACTTCTGCCGTCCCATCCCGATTCCTCTCGGAAACGGTAGCCCAAGGCAGGACCACAGATCTCCCAGGGTAATGCGCGTGACTTTCCCGCTTATGCTCGCCGCCTATACGTCCACGGTGTCCGTACAAGTACCGGGCTTTGAAGATAATGGCCTTCTCACCCACCGTGACCGCCTCATAGGCGATTCGGGTTCGTCGAGCCAGCGGTTTGCCTTCGGCTTCCTTCAGATTCCACCTCTCGGTGGACACCCTTGCCGTTCGGCTAATCGTTCCCCTTGTCGGGCCGACAGCGGACTTGCACCGCCATCTATGGTCCGCCCCCGTTTTGCAAGTGTAATTTTTCGTATGGAAGAGTTGGCTGCAGCCATCTATCCGGCCTATTTGTGAGGGACTTATGCTCTCTGGCCCCGATGGAATTCGCGCCGGTGCGTCCTTATCAAGTCATCGGCTTCAATCAGTTGAGCCTTTGGCGGTATCAGGTTTTCACACTGGCAGGGGTGCCTTTTCTGCCATCACGATTGATTACTCTTAAGCAACCTGGGGGATAACTGTTCTCCTGTGTCTAAGGGTTAAGGTTTCTCTTTGGCATCCGGACATCGCCGGATGCCGGCTTGTTCCTCGGCCGATCAGGCCGGTACATGGTTTTTCTGGTACGGCTTTCCGGAGGTCAACACCGCCCAGGCCGTTCGTGCCATATGGTTGGCTAAAGCCACCGTGGCCACATTCTTGTGTCGCCGCTCCAACAACCTGGTGAGCCACTGACTGCGTCGGTCTTTCTTCTTCGTCGGATCATGTCGAGCCACCACGGATCGGGCCCCATGGATCAGCAGACACCGCAGATAGCGGTCCCCGCGCTTGGAGATACCCAGCAACCGCTCCTTGCCCCCGGTCGAACTCTGACGAGGAACGAGCCCCAGCCAGGCGGCGCATTCCCGCCCATTGCGGAACACCCCCGGATCCCCCATCGTGGACAACATCGTGGTGGCCGTCATCGGTCCGACCCCCGGAATTGTCATCAACAGCTTCGCCTGTTCGTCCTCCCGGGCAATCTTCTCAATTATGGCATCGTAGTGCGCCACCCGTTCGTCCATGTCAAGCAGAGCCTCGTACAGCTCGGCCAGTACCTCGAGAAACCTCCCGGGCAACGTGATCCGGTCCCTGCCGCCATCACCGAGAATATCCGCCACGACCGGCGCAACATGGCGGCGCCCCTGGGAAATCTCAATCCCAAACTCGGCCAACAACCCCCGAATCTCGTTGACATGTGCTGTGCGATTTCCCACTGCACGGGAACGGGCCCGGTGGGCCGCCTGTTGGGCCTGCTGATCCGGGCTCTTGATGCCCACGAAACGCATGTTGGGCCGCTGAACAGCCTCGCAGATTGCCTCGGCATCTGCCCGGTCATTCTTGTTCGACTTGACAAACGGCTTGACGAACTGGGGTGCCATCAATTTGGTATCGTGGCCCAGGTCCTGAATCTCCCTGCCCCACCAGTGAGCACGGCCACAAGCTTCCAGACCAACCAGGCAAGGGGACAGGTTGGACAGCATAGTTTTCAACTTAGTCCGGGACATCTTGCGGGAAAAACAGATCCGGCCTTTGTCATCCACTGCATGGACATGGACAGTATTTTTTGCCAGATCGATGCCCAGGACTACCGGAACAGCTGGATTTGATTTATGATTCGTCTTGGTCATGGTTCACCTCTTCAGTGTCATTGGTTATTAAGAAAGATCATTGTGGCTCATCGAAGCCGAATCTGAAAGAGGGAACCATGGCCATTTCTGGTTTTTTTGCTGTTCCATCCAAATTAGTAGTAAAGCCGGTGGGGTTTGTGGGCGAGAAGTCCGCGAGTGTGGTCAAGCGGTGGGTAACGCGCAGCGTTATCCACGGGTTGTCCACACGGTCCGTCAGGACGCGGGCTGGTCCGAAGGACTCGTCCACAAATCCACGGGCCCTCCCGGACCCACTCGTGCTGATTCCTGGGGGCCGTCGGGCCGATTCATCGGTGGTCTGTTTCATGGCGTTCAATCTCATGGGGTTTGTGTCTCGATCGAAGGTGGGGGCGGACCATCCCATTAAGTCATCCGGGCCACCACCACGTGTACCGGAACAGCGCCAGTCACGGCGCTACGCGCCATGCCTGGCGCACCATGAAAAAAGGCCCTCCGAAGAGGGCCTTTCAATAAATGATAAAACAGCTTTAGAAACTCTGAATCAGGCTGAGGAGAAACTTGTTGGTGGTTTCTTTATCATCATCCATGCCATCCGCTGCCGTTACCGTTTTACTGGTGGTACTGTATTCAGCAATAGCGCTCAAACCACCGCCAAAAGACTTAGTAAGTGATACATACAAGTTTGTCATATCACCAGCATTTTTATGTACACCTGTCGTTCCGGCCTCATAGTCTCTTTCCTTGATATCACCCATCTGTACTTCACCTGCATTAGTTGTATCGGCGGAAACTGGAACCACAGCACCAGTTTCGACATTGTAATACTCATCTGTTCCATCAGAATCCGAATCGGTCTGTACGAGGAATATTTCTTTTGTCGAACGTGATTCATCGGCATCCGTATTCTCATCATCAACCTCTCCAGTCTGGGTTTTAGCATACATACCACCGAAAACCGCGTCTTCGTGCATCTTGCCTTTTCCGCCGTCGGTGTAATTACCGACCCCGATCATCCCAGAGTAACCTCCGCCGAAGTCATTCATGACCAGCAAGCCCCAGGCTTCGTTGTCGTCACGATCTTTCATATCCGCATCTACCGAAGTCATATGACCGCGCACTTCCGCAGAACCCAGTGGTGCCCGAAAACCCAGCGACAAAAGATTCGGAGACCGGTCCCCGGTAGCGGCACTGCCGTTTTCATCCACGTAGGCCACCTGGAGCTTCACCGGACCCAGTGCAGTCGCCGCTGCAAACGTGACCGAATCAATGGTTTCGCCATCATCCTTGGCTGCTTCGGCGGCAGTGGTTTTCGATCTAATTAGTTCTGCCTGATCTATCAGGTCTCCTCGTACTGACTCCACCACAGCCGTATTCTCAATAAGAGCATCCGCTACCCCCAGTTCCTTGAGTATCTCCTTGAGTTCGTCACTGTCCGCCGCCAGGGGGTCGCCCTTCGAGTCAACCAATGACGACAATGGATTACCATAATCATCCTCTCCTGTATTGAAACTCTCCACTGCACCCTTTTTAGCAACACTCAAATCTTCACCCTGAATCTGGATATCAAAGGTGATGGGATCATCTCCACCCGGACCGGCACCAAAACGATAGGCCGCGATGTTGCTCATACGCAGGCTATGACTGCTGTTCATGTTGTTTTTCGCAATGGCATACCATTCAGCTCCACCCAATGACCAGCTCTGGTCCGTATTGGCACCGATATAGCGGTACAGAACACCGGTCTGCTGACCAAGCCGGAACTGGCCAAAGCTGCCGTTCAGGGTCATATTGGCATGACGCAAGTCCAGCGATTCACCGGCTCCGTATTCCAGGAGATAGTCCACAGACATTCCATTACCCAGATCATTCGAACCACTGACGCCCAACCGACTGCCAAGTTCGTCATCGATTCGCTGGGAATCATCAGCATCGGTTTCTCCGCTAACGCTCTTGAAGCCGAAAGTGACCCGACCATATACCGTCGGTCCTTCGGCCAGTACCGCCATGGAGGTCGACAACATCCCCGCAGCGGCTGTTAAAATAGCTATTTTTTTAAGCATAAGAATTTACCTTTATTGATTAATTCAACTTGATTACTAATCACGGGAACGCGTCCGGATAGAAGCAGAGACCTTCCAGGTCTCAGGAAAATAGTGTGCAGTGGGTTCTCCGGCACCGTGGAGATTGTCCACGGATCATGGGCAATCAACAATAATGGACGAGCCAACTGAAAATGAACTCTTGCATAGGGTCGTAGCTACGGCTGCGGACCGGATCGGTATTCCGGTCCGGGTCACCAAAAATACATCTGAGCTCGATGGCCAACGCGTCGACGCGGTGGTCCGCATTGGGCGAGGAAAGACGGGGATCACCTATGTGGTCGAAGTGAAAAGAGGTCTCCGACCCGCAACCCTCGGCCCAAGCTTATCTTGGGTCGGTATCGGACGGAGATGGACAGAGTTCGACCAACAAGAGTACGGGGTCGTGCTTGGCGGCGAACCTGCGGCCGAGCAGCTCGCTCGGTATCTGCGACCCGAAACGGCTACAGTCTATGGTGCCAAGCCAAATCCGCGTTTCTTGCTTGATTTCAGAATGTGGACCGACACGAGGGGTCCGGTGGAGGTATTGAAGCGCTTCTGGAATTTCGAAGGAGAAGATGCGGTGGTGGCGCCTTTGCCGCTAGTTTATACGGACCTGCTCGCGATCGGCGACGCACGTTGTCTAGAGACGGCGAACCTGTTGCATGAGCGGATCGTTGATCGATTTAACGACTAAGAAGGACCTGAGCTGGCTCGCGACAGTCGTCCAGGACCTGCAGGTGGCAAGGGGTAGGGAGCAGGCTCTCTTGGTTGGGGCGCAGGCCCATGCCCGGCTCCTCCACTACGTACACGGCGTGCCGATCACGCGTGCAACGACCGATGTGGAAATGGCTACTTTTCCGTGGAATACACATCCTGACAGAGCACTATGCTAGAATGAACTGATCGTGGGTTTCCGGCAGACTGAAACCAATCGTAGCTTGCCGAAGACGAGTTGAGCATCATGCATTCGTGCCACTTTTTGCCAACAGTTATACAAACATGCGACATCTGAACCATCCTCCGAAGTTCCCGTCTGTCCTGCCGGACGGTTATCACTATACCGATGAAGCAGTCGAATTTGACCCAGCCATACATCTCCAGCTTGAGCCGCCAAAACACACTCTGACATTGAGCGACCTGGGCTATGATGTCGACGCGATTGAAAAATGCCCCACGGATTTTGCGGTTTCCAGTGCAGTTCGATTACTGTCGAACGAAGGAGTGCGGGTGATGTTGGATGAGGCCCGCTCTCTTCGAAAATACGCGGTTAACTGCGAACGGATTGAGAATATGGTGCGCGGCGGGACCTATCAATCCCGCTTTCTAAAAAGTTTTTGCCTCTGTGATGAAGTGACAGAATTTGTCTCCGACATCTTTGGCACTCCGGTGGCCCCGCACAGCATGCCGTTGCACCTGGGTCATCTGAATTATGCCCCGGATGACCTCAATCGGGCGGTTGACAAATGGCATCACGATACGTTGAGCCTGGATTATGTATTGATGCTATCTGACCCAAACCAACTGGGTGGCGGAGATTTTCAGTATTTCAGGGGCACCCGTAATGAAGCGAAACAAATCGCTGACAGCGGTCAATCCATTCCTGAGGAGCGTGCGGTCAGCCCCGAGTTTCCCGGTGCGGGTTACGCCATCGTACTGCATGGCAATATGGTGGTGCATCGCGCTACAAAACTTACCCGGCCTGCGGAACGCATCACGCTGGTCAATGGTTACGTCCCGCTGGACACTGCCATTGACGATGTCTGCCGCTTCCCGGATTTATCTCTGGTCGACCCTCATCATGTCCTGTTTACCGAATGGGCACGACACAAGGCATGGCTTTCGATGGGCAGACTCCAGACGCTGGTGGATGAAATCCCCTTTACCGACAACCGACAGGTCATTACACAACATCTGAAAGATGCCATTGCAGAAATCGAAACCGCGATCACCGATATCAACGACACCGAAGATGCATCCATGATCCACTACGGCGACTGACACGACCCCGACGCTGGCTTTTCAGAAAGTCTTCAGAGGGTTTGCAATCGATCTGATCAGGGCGTCATGCCGCAAGGCTTTTCCACTGGATTATGCTGATATCGGCATGTACAGGACTCGACACAAAACGTATCAACAAAAGGAGATCCGTTGTCAAATCGGATGGTTCAGCCCATGAGGAGCCGGCACCATGAAGCCACAAACATTCACTGCCAACAGTGGGACCATCGGTTACTTTCAACCACAAATTTCATTATACTTGCCTGAACTCGTGGCTTATTGCCCAGCATAAACGATTATGAATTTTCGACCTGTTTTCTTCGCGGCTCTGTGTGCAACCCTGCTCTCCGCCTGCACAGTCAAGGAGCAGACCATCGGGTTGAACCCTACATTGATCAACCCTCAGTGGGAATCCACCCGACCCTCTGTAGATACCTATGAATCAGCCTTAACGGGAATGCTGCTCGTTCTGGACCCGGCCAAATGCCCCGTTGCAGCGGGATGCGGTCCTCAATTCAGTCTTCTGGGTCAAAATCTGACTACCCAGGTGGCGGTCAACGGGGATATTGACCCTGCACATGCCGGCCTGATTCTCTCGGTTGAGGGGAACATTTCAACTCTGCCATCCGGGTTAAGTGACCAATCCGGGTATGAGCGAATCAACACTGTAGCCGATGTGAAGCAGTACAGGGTACTCTCTTCCATTTCCTACCACGCCTATCTGGCAGAAGCAGCGACAGAATATACTACTGAAAATTTTGGTTGTGTTCTGCTCTGGGACAAATTGTATTCATGGGATTTTACACGAGGCGGAACACAACTGATCGTCCGAATGACTGATACCTATGCCAGTGGTTTTGAACCGTGGATTGAATTGTCCTATGATGGTTTGACGGGTGAACTGATCCAGGCTGCGGCCCACCCTGTTGTGGAAAATCCCTGCGACCTGTAAGAATATTTGATTACATTGGGTTTGAATCAGGACATCTACGAGGTTGTAAAACGAATCCCAAAAGGCCAGGTTTCGAGTTACGGGCGGATTGCGCAAATTGTTGGCTGCACTGCACGTCAGGTGGGGTATGCGATGGCTGCAACCCCCCATGGGTTCGGCATTCCCTGGCATCGGGTCATCAATAGCAAAGGAGAAATCAGCGAACGCGAGAATGGAGCCGGAAAGGATCGGCAAAGGCGAAAATTAATGGAAGAAGGAATTGTTTTCGACCAGAACGGGCGGATCAGCTTTGAAGAGTTCGGTTGTCCTGATCTGGTATTGATTGTATCCGTTGGTGATTTTCCAGAAGGGAATTATCCATCAAACTAGCCAAAATGGCTTTATCTGACTAATCTTTTATACTGCTATACTAGCCATAAATTAAATCAAGCAAGACACGTCAATGAGTGGTAAATCTTGCAGAAAAGAGATCAGCATCGTAGAACTAATCGAGATGTCTCCCAATGATGAAGCAGCTGAAAAGCGGTTTGAGAAGGAGCGTTGGGGCAAGGACGGGACCCATTGTGCGGATTGCGGGTCAGACGCTATTCAGTGGTTAAAAGTAAGAAACCCATGCCTTATCGTTGCAAGGATTGTCGGCATCATTTCAGTGTCCGTAAAGGAACCGTCATGCAATCCAGTAAATTGAGTTATCAGAAGTGGGGCATTGCGGTCTACATGGTCGCTACCAGCCTGAAAGGAGTATCCAGCTTAAGACTGCATCGGGATTTGAAAATCCGGGAACTCAGTGTGTGGCACTTGGCACAACGCATCCGGAAGGGTTTTGTCGGTGGTTCCAAGTTACAGGGTGTTGTGGAAGTCGATGAAACCTATATCGGTGGTAAACGCAAGAACATGAGCAATGCCAAGCGCAAGGAACTCAAGGATACCGGATGTGGCGGTGTGGGCAAAACAGTGGTTACTGGGGCCAAGGAACGAGGGGGTAAGGTTATTACCAAGCCCATCCAGGACACCACGTGTAGAACCCTCGCGAGATTTGTGGCAGTGTCTGTTCAAAGTTCTGCGACCGTCTACACCGATGCACACAGGGGTTACTTGGCATGTAAAGGGAGGGAATATCATCATGAATCAGTTAAGCACTCGGTTTCCAAGTACATTAACGGCATGGCGCACACAAACGGCATCGAGTCGTTTTTGGTGGGGCAATCCTGACATTGCTTGCTCATGTAATCATTAGAAACTTTGCCAACTAATCTACATAATTTCCCATAGCATGAATAAAATCGTTATAGCGATATTGGGAATTTTGCTCTTGACTAGCGGTTGTGCTTCAATCACAAGAGGGACTAAGGAATCAATCAATGTGGAGACTGCAAATTGTGGAAAACCAACTCAATGTACTGCATCCAACAAAAATGGCACTTGGGAATTTACTGCGCCTGGATCCGTGACGATTAAAAGGAGTGATGAGGGATTAAAAATCCGTTGTAAGGATGGTGATGAGTATGTTGTCCGCAGTATTACCCCCAACAGAGAGGAAATGATTTGGGGAAATGTGCTTTTCGGTGGAATTATAGGCGGTGCTGTAGATGCTCACAGTGATGCACATTGGGAACTCCCTGAAACCATAACAATACATAGAGAAAATTGTTTATAGCGGCAGTGGTTTCACCAAATCAGGAAAACAAATGGCCGACAAACCAAAACCCAAAGGCCGACCGGTCATCCGCAAGGTTGAGATAGATGCATCCGTATCAGAGATTGCACAGGCGATATTCCGTGCGGCCAAGAAACCCGATCCAAACATTCAGGTTACGAAGAAATCTCGGAACTGGGGTATCACCCTGCTTCATGGAGCTCGCCATTGAGCAATGGAAATACTGTCCCAACTCACCACACAGTGCGAGTCCCGTGCGCCTGATGGCCGACCGCTGTACTCGTACAACTTTACTCCAGAACAGTTTCTTGCCCTGGAAGAATTTCTAAAGGCCCGCTTTTATTCAAATCCTCGTCAGCAACACACAGCCGCGGCCTTCGTCTTTTGGGCTTCTGAGCACATCAGAGCAAGCTTCGAAGGGGGACCGTTAACCTGGAAATTTGTCTTCGATGGTATCAGTTGGCTGGAGGACCAGAATCTGGGTAGGGATATAACTGCCTCTGGCCTCCGGTGGTGGGGCCGAAGCACTCGGGTATCCGAGGCGGACACCCACATGTATCTCTACAGCCTCATGGCAGAAGGGGGCATCCCAGCATCATTGCTACAAAACCACGGGCTATACCGGGACGTGGTCCTGAGCGCTCTGAAGGAAATTGAGAGAGAGGGTGGCACCAGTGCTAAAGGGTGGGCTTACGACATAGCCTGGCGTTGGGTCCAGCGACTTCCGCAGACGTTCAAAACGTCTGATGTGGGGAGACTGCTCGCCGAACTGTCGCTCGCTCTGGTGGAATTGCGCGCTGAACTTCCGATCGACCTTCCAGAAAGTGCGGCCGTTCCCTGGCTAAATCAACACTCGCCAGATTGGCTTACCCGTGTCCCGTTGAGGATGACGGGTGATGTTGCTGAGTCGCTAATTCATCCGGTGCTTAAAACCGAACGCACCTTGTTCAGTGGTTCGCATGAGAACTTGTGCCATCGTGAACTAAGGCTTGGTGAGGCAGGCGAGTGGCAAGGCTATTTGGATATCCATGACGAAGGTTGGCTGCCTGGTGCCTTGTTCCCAAATGCCGCGGAGCTCAGGATTCGACTAATGCCGACTGGCGAACACCAGATGCACGGTGTCACTTACAGTGGAACACCAGTAGAGGACGGTTGGCAACTTCGTCGGTTCGGCTCGAACGGTTCGGAGCAATTCCCGCTTCCGCCCCAAGCCCCGCTCACTCTAGCGGCATTCGCAGATGGGCGGCCATTGGGAGAGGCTGTGGTCGATCCGGGTATTAGTGGGCCAGACGAGTGCCCTACCTTTTGGCGGGCTGCCGATCCAAAAGACGGCACCAGTTCTTCACGGTTAGTCCCGGTCGGTGGCGAAAAAACGACTCGCAGTCCATGCCTTTGGATTTGGACTCCTGAAGGAGTTGCCCCCGAAGTTGAAGGAGATGTGCGTCTCGAAGAGATAGAAGAAGCCCCCAACGGATATCTCTGGCGGCTTTCAGGTAAAGGGACGCTTTGCGTTGGAGATAGACACTTCAGGGTTCGCACTGGATCAGAAAACGAAGGGATAGAAGTCCGCTTGTTCGCCACCGGAAACACCCTTCTCGGATGGCGCCTTGACAGCAATACGCCCGTATTCCGAGGAGACATCGGCTTATACGGCAAGAGAGGCTCGTCTGGTATTTCTCGGATTCCAAAGGAACAATTACGCTCCACCCCGGGTAGGCAGCTCTACGGCGTGGTGGCAGAGTGGGTGCAGCGGGAGGAAACACTAGCAAGTTGTACCTTGGTACGTGTTCCTGATTCGGTTCGTCTTGAACTGCGCGAAACTGCTCCGGGATGCCTAATACTGGAGGCGGACGGATTTCACTCTGCAAAGCGGATCACTTTGGCGGCCGGGGGTCAGGTCGAAAGAGCCGACTTGAACCGCGGGTCCGCAATATTAAATCTAGACGTAAAGGGGTTGCCACCGGGAACGGTAGAAACGGTTCTCTCAGACCCCACAACAGGCGCGTCCGTTACCTTCAAGACGATGTGGCCGGCTCTACGGGGGGTCATCCTCGACCCAGATGACAACCGGTTGGAACAAAATAGTCCGTTGTCCGTCGAGTCGTTATACGGCTGGAGAGCTATAACCCCTGACGGCCGTGACGGCGATTTGCAGTTGCGTCTTCAGGGGGAGCGAGCAATTGCCCTGCCCGTCGTTAACGAATGTTCACTTGCGGCGCATCGACCCCTGATTCAGGCGATGTTGGCTCAGGGCGGACCAGATGCTCAGGTAAACTTGTCGTTAGTCGTGGGTGGAGAACAGAGCAAACGGTTAGAAATCCGGCGCTATCAAAAGGAGGCCGCAATCGTGGGAGGGGATTTGCTTACGGGCCTCGATTGGAACAAGCCACCTCCCCCAACAAACAACCTGGGCACCCAAATAAAGCGGCATCAAGCCATTACATTCCATGCCGTCAACATGTCAAAGCCGGAATCCTGCAAGTCGGGTGAGACTTCAGCCGTTGTCAGTCTAGTCGAACTATTGGGCGAGACCAAAGATCCCTGGCTGATTCAAACACGCTATGAAGGCCAAGCTCAGCGCCCGGTTGTCTGGGGCACTTCTTCAAGCACAAGAGAAGGCCGGATTGAGAATTACAGAATAGAACTGCGGCGCCTTTTAAGCGACGGTGAAAGCGATGAATGGGGCCGCTTGGAACAACTTATCAGCGCCGCTCGGCAAGGTGGCGATGCTGGGGCGCTCGATGAGGTGCAAGCGTTGGCGGGAGTCCCGGCCGCTGCGCTTTCGCTGTCCATGCGAGGCGCGGATGTATCCTATTTGGTACAGGAACTCGATATGGCGGCTCCGATATTTTGGCCCAGTGTCCCTATTGCTGACTTCGAGATGGCGATCCACTGTGAACATGATCGATTGGTCACGAAGTTGTCGGCTCTCTATGAGCTGGAGGAGGCCGTTGAAACTGCCGACGAAGCGCTGCTCCGAAGAATCGCCAAGATGTTGGTTGTGATGCCGGAACTTGCGGCGCACTTTGGAAGTGCATTGATGAACCTTGGGATTTTCAATCGGTTCCTCCTCTCCCATAATTCTTCGGAAATAATTCAGCCTTTTGTGATACCAAACCCTGCGGAGCGATTGGAGAAACTCGCACAACAAGCTGTAAAACGGTTTGATCGTTTGCCCGCTGGTATTCAGGAGTTTGAGTTGGAAAATCGACCTTCCCGCAGGCAATTCAACCACTACGCACAGGTGGTGGTTGATGCTCCGCTGGTGGTTGCACAGATGGCCGCTGGCTTGCGCTCCCAGCCCAATCTGAATGAGAAGCTGATGTTGATCAATCTGCGGG
This sequence comes from Candidatus Poriferihabitaceae bacterium, assembly GCA_965214055.1. Classification (GTDB taxonomy): domain Bacteria; phylum Pseudomonadota; class Gammaproteobacteria; order Arenicellales; family Poriferihabitantaceae; genus WTGA01. Next base: position 894,961 of record OZ243931.1, on the reverse strand, counting down.
CTGTTGATCCGCTGTATTTTGACCACGCCGTACCGACAGCATTGGCCCTCGCCCAAGGGGAACCTTTAGCATGATTCATTCAGACCTCTATAGCACGCTTTCGGATCTTACGACGAAGGCAGCCTCTGCAATCGTTGCACGAGGGCGCATCGCATCACCCGGTCTAAATTCAGCCCTGTTGCGGCGGCTGTCAGCCGCCGCGGGTGACGGCGACTCGCTCTTGGCCGATCCAGAGTTTGAGATCTCGCGCACATGGGAGATGGCTGACTGCACTATGGCGGACCTGTCCGGGGAACTATTGCACTCGGATCTCGTTAATGCGTTGGCCGTAGCCGAGCAGGAGCGGGTCCCGCCTGAAAGAAAGCCATGGACACACCAATTCGATTCGTGGAAAGCAGCGCAGCAAGGGATGTCCTGTTTGGTGACCGCGGGTACCGGGTCCGGCAAAACGGAAGCTTTCATGGTGCCAATTTTGGATGATCTGGTGCGTGATTCCACCCAGGGAAAACTATCCGGTGTTCGCGCAATCTTGATCTATCCGCTGAATGCGTTGATTCAAAGTCAAAGAGAGCGCCTTGCCGCATGGACCGAGCATCTACAGCACCGGGTCAGCTTCGCTCTCTACAACGGATTGACGCCAGAAACACGTCGGCAGACAGACCTTCACGATCTTGCCTCGGCGGAAATCGGGAACAGAAGGGAAATACGCGAACAGCCACCCTCCATTCTCGTGACCAACGTGACCATGCTGGAATACCTTCTCTTGCGAGCCCAGGATCGGTCCATCTTGGAGCGGTCACACGGCTTGCTCCGCTGGATTGTGCTCGACGAGGCACATACTTACATCGGCGCGCAAGCAGCAGAAATGGCCCTTTTGCTTAGGCGTGTTCGCGCCGCATTCGGTGTCGATCCAGATGACGTCAGGTTGATGGCCACCTCGGCAACCATCAGCGACGATACGGGAAGTAAGGACAAGCTGACCAGGTTTATGGCCGACCTTGCGGGCATTAATGCCGGCCGCGTGAAGGTCATCGAAGGACAACCCGTTGAACCGAAGCTTCCGAAACCTTGCAAGGATGCCCCGATCTCGCCACATGCGCTAGAGGAGCTTGATTCAATTCAGCTTTGGCACCACCTCGCTCCTCATCCTCGAATTCAACGTATCCAGCACACGCTGTCTGAACGAAGCATTTCCCTAACGGACGTGTCGCAATTGCTATTCGGAGACAACGCGAGCGGCCGCAGAAAAGACGCTCAGGTTGTGTTGGACGCGAGTGCCCAGGCCGTATCAGAGTCTACTGGCGAGGCCCTTCTTCCTTGGCGCGCACATGTTTTTATTCGTTCCCAGGGAGGGATATGGGTGTGTATCGACGGCGGATGTCCGCACAGAGATGCAGAGCTTGCGGAGAAAGACTCCGGTTGGGATTTCGGGGCCATTTGGCTAAAACACCGCGACAGATGCACATGCGGCTCGCCGACGTTTGAGCTCGTAACCTGTGATGACTGCGGTACCCCTTTGTTGAGGGCTGGCTTAGAAGTCGGGGCGACTGCAAGACTAGTTCCACTTCGCTCTGTCGAAGTCGATGAATTTGCGATTGACGCAGAACCCGATGAAGAATCGGATACCGTAAGAGAGGTAGTTCGCGGCACCGCTATCGTGTCCCCCTCGAAGAACGACTCGAACGATCGATTTGTCGCGATCAAAGATGGAGTCGTATATGACAACGCGGCGCCGGAAGACTCGAAGTCCGTGCGCCTATCGCTGTACGAGGATGAACATGCGCGCGGTTGCTGCAGTAGAGCTCGAGCTGCGTTCTCGTCGCTCTCCCCTCACCGCTATGGCCCGGCCTTTCTTATGGGAACGACTGTTCCCATGTTTGCAGAAAGACTGTCCAATCCGCTGGAGCAGCCTGGCTTACCGTTGGGCGGACGGCGCGCGTTAACTTTCTCAGATAGTCGCCAAGGCACCGCCCGGCTTGCGGCAAAGCTGCAACAGGATGCCGAACGAAACCTTACTCGCTCGTTTTTGTACCACGTCGTTCAGGAAAATACCGCCCTGACCCCAGAGGAGCGAAATCAGGTCGAACACAAGCTAAAAGTATTGCGGCCCCTCAACGATCCAGCGTTCGATGACATGATTCAAAATTTAGAGTCTAAGCTCTCAGACAACGATCACCCTATTGATTGGGCGCATCTATTAGACCGTTTCAGTCAACAAGTAGAACTGTCCAACTTTGCCACAGACGTTTGGCGAAAGCGGGCCGGAGGCGGCCGAGAGATGTCTAACGATCCCAGAAAGCTCGCGATGATGTTTCTGTACCGAGAACTGTATCGGCGCCCAAAGATCCAAAACAATGCCGAGACCATGGGATTGGCCCGTCTATCGTTCCCTTCAATGGAAAAAAAGGCGCGCGCAGATGTTCCTCGGGTAATGGAAAAAGCCGGCATCGATGCAGACGGGTGGATTGGATTAGCATTGTCATCGATTGACTTTGTTTTTCGTCAAAACCTTGCGGTCCAAATACCGCATGAATGGATGCTTCGGTTTGTGAGCCCGCGCCGAGGCAGGCAGCCGAATTCGATTTGTCTCCCGTCGCTTCACAGTTCCGAACGCCCGCCGGGTGGGCGTCCCTGGCCGTCGGCCGTGCCAACCAATCCATCAAGGCCAAATCGTCTGCAGAGGCTCATCTACCAGATGATCGGTGGAGACTGGGAGAGCGCAGTGGACCAGGGCCTTGCCGAGGAAGTGCTTGCACAGCTTTGGGATCTGCTGACATCCACCGTAGTGAAGGATATTGGCGCTGGAGCATTTCAGCTGGATTTCGAGCGTGCTGCGGTAGCACGCCTGACAGACGCTTGGCTTTGTCCTGTTAGCCGCAGGGTCTTTGGCTACTCGCCTGCGGGGTTGTCACCGTACGACCCCGGGGAAACCCTTATCCCGATTACGCTCCCCCGTCCACCAGCGGCCAACGCTGGTGGATTAGACCGAGGTTCTCGGTCCCGTGTAGGGCAATGGTGTGAGGTCGATCAATCTATAGAAAAGCTGCGCAACATAGGCGTTTGGACAAATCTACATGACCGCGTCGCGACTTACGCACCGTTCTTGCGAGCTCAGGAACACTCTGCCCAAATTCTTCGCCCCGTGCTTGCCGACTACGAAGACCAGTTCAAGAAAGGAAAGATTAACCTGCTCAACTGCTCCACCACCATGGAGATGGGAGTGGATATTCCAGATGTTCAAATGGTTGTCAACGCGAACGTTCCGCCGTCCATATCTAACTACCGTCAGCGCGTGGGTCGTGGGGGAAGAAGAGGTGAGCCCTGGTCTTTCGGCGTCACTTTCTGCAGGAATCTCCCCCTGGACGAAAGCGTATTCTCAGATCCCGCGGCGCTGTTGGCGGCACCCGTAACCGTTCCGGCCGTGCGGTTCGATAGTGAGAGGCTGATTATTCGACATGTCCATGCTACTCTTCTGGCGGAGTTTCTCAGGGGGTTGCCGGAAGGGTTCAAGCTGCAAGCATCAACAGGTTCTTTTTTCGGTGCGACAGACGACCCGGACAGACCTGTAAATCCAGAATCGCCGGCAGACACATTTCTTGCCAAACTACGAGGGGATTGGCTAGAAGACGAGTCACTCCAGTCAAACCTAAAACGCCTTACCGCGCGAACTGTATTACACGAGAAAAATGTCGAGCACCTTGTGGAAGAGACGGCTGGGTCGTTCGAGTCGATGCTTCTAACGTGGCGCCGTGAATACGCGGAAATCTTGGATCGCCGCGAGGCGGCGGCCGAGCCGGAAGTAAAGGGCGCATTTCGAATGCGCGCGAACCGCATGAAGGGAGAATTCCTGCTTTCTGAACTCGCTCGAAGGGGCTTTACACCCTCCTACGGTTTTCCGGTTGACGTAGTGACTTTTGATCATCTATCCGGACACGACTCAGACTCCGCAGATGAAGCCATTTCGTTTGGAGAATTTAGGGGGGCCCCTTCCCGCACTCTCGACATAGCCATTCGCGAATACGCTCCAGGAGCAGAGGTTGTAGTGGATGGTTTAGTCCATCGTTCAGAGGGCGTGTTTCCTGCCTGGGGTGCTATGGCGGACACTTCAAACCTGGAGGACCTGCAGGACTACTGGGAATGCGGAAGCTGTCGATTTTTCGACTTGAGCCGCTTGGCTCCAGCAAATTGCCCCCATTGCGAAGCCCCTATCAGGACATGGAAACCATGTCTGATCCCAGCCGGATTTTTGGGGCGCCGACACCCTCACACGGGATACGAGAATCTGGGTCACGCGACCTTCGAAATGCCGAAATTAACGGCCGGAGGGATTGATTGGTGGACCCTACCTGATCCCAATGCAGGACGACTGCGCGCAAACCCTAATGGAAAAGTGGTTACTCTTGGGAGCGGCGCTCATGGGAACGGTTACGCACTCTGTCTCGATTGTGGCAGGGCAGAACCCGAAAAGGAAGATATGCCGTCTTCCCCATTGCCTACGGCTATCAAGAAGCATCGCCCCTTGGCAGAATCACGGAGGAAGAAGCTCGTAGAGGGTTACTGTCCGGGAGGATTTACCGAACTGAGCCGAATCAAGCGAAACGTGCGCCTAAGTCACGCGACTGCCACAGACGTATTTGAGTTTCAGCTGCCTCCAGAGGCCACACCAAAGCAAGGACTCGCTTTGTCTGCCGCTCTAAGAGAAGCGCTTGCTATACGAATTGGAGCAGAGCCCCGCGAGATTGGTGTAGCCGTCGCCCCCTCTACCGGCCCTAACGACGAACCTCGGTGGTCCTCATTCCTGTTTGACAGGGCTTCAGGGGGGGCGGGGTTGGTCTTGCGACTGTTCGAGCAGCATTGGTTCGACGCTTGCATTGGTAAGGCCGTAGAGAAGTTGACCTGCCCCGAGGATTGTGAAAATGGGTGCCCCGCTTGTGTGCTCCGACCGGACCTGAATTTCGAGCGGTATTTGATTGACCGAAAGGGGGGGCTTGAATTGGCGAGCTGGATTAAGGAGCGGCTGCAGATTCCCGATGAGATTCGTGTTTTCGGCCCTGATACCCAACTCTTGAGTTCGCGTATCCCCGATTGGATTGAAACGAGGGGTCGCTCTGGCGAATTGTCCGCAGTCACCATTTACTTCCATGGAGAACCATCGGATTGGGAACTGGACGCCTGGGATTTCGCAAACAAGTTGGGCAACCTAAGGCGGCGCGGCGTAGTCGTTAACCTGGCAATCGAAGGTAATACCCTTACAAGCAGCCTGTTGGGCCTCCCTCAGCAACTGGGGCTACATAGACTATCGGCGGATGCAACCCTCGTTTACGTTCGCTCACTGCCACGGGCCGGGCGCGCGTTTATTTCAGCGATAATCTCGGGCGCTTCGGGGCAAGTGGCGATTGCTGCCTTCGATCAGAAAGATGTAATCCCAGGTCCAATTTGGGGGGCAGGGTCTGAGTGTCCACTCGTTCAAGGCCCTCCCGGTAAATTGCCAGACGAAAAGGAGTTTTCGAGTGACCGTCTTATCTTTTTGTCCAGTGGAAACGCAACCGTAATAAGACTATCCGATAGGCTGAATGGGTGGGTTTCCGCATTCGGGAAAAAATTCTGGAAGGCGCTCGCGGACGAAGTCCCCCTGACGGTGGCGGCAATGGAGAGGCATGGCGTGACAAGGATTGCCTATACAGATCGATACCTGCTTACCCCACTGGCTATTAGGCTGCTCTTCGAGGTGGTGAGAAACGCTCCGGGGGCAAAAAATCCAGAGATCTCCCTGCTCACCGCGAGATTGACCACAAACAAAAATCCTGGATGGTCGGTCTATCACACATTTGATAGCGATGTCTCTCGCCAAGATTTGCTACAAGGGCTCTTCCCTCAAGCCGCTGTGGATATCCAATCCAAGGGAGAACTTCCTCATGATCGAAGCCTTAAGCTCGGACTGGGCGATGGCCGCCAAGTAGTTATTACTCTGGACCAGGGATTTGGAGCGTGGCGTGCAGCTGGCCGTCAACGGTACGACTTCAATGCACCAGTAGAGAGGCAAGCACGAGCCCTTATTTCGAGCCGCTTTAGGGTGCGCGTCGAAAGCGGTCGCAAAGCTCCTGTGGTGGTTGAAGCGTAGTGGACGGGTCCCCTCTGCAGCTGCTCGGCGGTGGACAGTAATATATGCGCATGAAGTTGCCCGTATTACTATTTTTGTGGATAACTCCCTTCCGGAAGATTGGCCCGCGGACTGGCCGGACCCGCTGGAGTGGGAAAAATATCCGCTCTGATTCAGCCCGACATCCTTTCCCCGGAAACCCATGACAGCATTTATCGAAACCAGGAAAGTACTTCCCAATGCAGGTTGAGGCGGATTCCACTACAGAAAGATGACCGAACCCTATCCTAAAATTATCCTCAGCACGGGGGAGCCGGGGGGTATTGGACCGGACATCCTGATCAAGGGTTGTTATCGGAATTTCGCCGCGGCCCTGGTTGTGATTGGAGACCCCGAAATGATTGCCCACAGAGCCCGACGGCTTGGCCTGGATATCCAGATACTGGAATACGATGGTCTCTCGGAAACGGCTATTCACCAACCGGGGGTTCTGCAGGTCATCCCTGAGTCACTGGAAGATCATTCCAGCCCCGGACAGCTTAACCCCGGTAACAGTCGGTATGTCGTTCGCTGTATTGACAATGCGGTAGACCGTTGCCTGTCCGGCCAATTTGACGCCATGGTCACCGCACCCGTGCACAAGGGGGTGATCAATGAGGCGGGGATTTCATTTTCCGGCCACACCGAATGGATCGCAAAGCGCACCGGGGCGGAACAACCGGTCATGCTGCTTGCAGGAGCCAATATCAAAGTCTGCCTGGCGACTACCCATCTTTCGGTTCGCAATGTCCCCGACCAGATTACGGCTGACCGTCTGGAAAAGGTGTTGATGGTCATGCTTCAGGAATTCCGCCGACTTTTTGGCTTTGAAAGACCGAAAATCGGCGTTTGTGGACTAAATCCACACGCTGGGGAGGGCGGACACTTGGGCACCGAAGAAATCGATACCATCATCCCGGTCATACGAAAATTTCAACAGGTGGGGCATTGGGTGGATGGGCCTTTCCCTGCCGATACCATCTTCACCGGGAAATACCTGAAACAGTACCATGGCATTCTTGCCATGTATCATGACCAGGGGTTACCCGTAGTCAAGCATGCCGGATTTGGTGAAGTGGTGAATATTACATTGGGACTGCCCATTATCCGTACGTCGGTGGACCATGGTACCGCCCTGGATCTGGCCGGGACGGGTGAGGCCAATGAGTCCAGCTTGGTGGCAGCGATCAACCTGGCCATTGAATTGAGCAGAAACCAGATTTCAGTATCTTGAGACACCCCGTTCCACGGAAACGTTTCGGTCAGCACTTTCTGAAAGACCCGGCTGTCCTGGAAAGAATTGTGGCGGCATTTTCCCCGTCTGACCATGATTGCATTATCGAAATCGGCCCGGGGACCGGGGCACTGACGAAGTGCCTGCTCGCTCGTGTTGACAGCTTGACCGCTATCGAGATGGACCGGGACCTGGTGAAATTTCTTGAAAAAAACCACAATCCGGAGACATTGAAGGTGATTCAGGCAGATGCCCTCAGGCTGGACTTTTCATCCATTCATGCGGACCGGGCGGCGGCTAAAAAAATCAGGATCATTGGCAATCTGCCGTATAACATTTCTACACCTCTGTTATTTCACCTGCTTGAATTCATCGACCATATTGAGGACATGGTCTTTATGGTGCAAAAAGAAGTGGCGCTGCGCCTCAGTGCCCGTCCGGGCGGAAAAAACTATGGCCGGCTCTCTGTCATGAGCAATCTCGCGCTGGAATGCCATTGTCTGTTCGATGTGCCGCCCCGGGCCTTCTATCCGCCGCCAAAAGTACAGTCTACACTGGTCCATCTTGTACCCAACCCGTCCCGGCATCCGATTGATCATCCTGCCCGTTTTGACCGGGTTGTCAAAAATGCTTTTTCCCAGCGCCGAAAAACCCTCCGCAATTCCCTGGCCTCCCTGGTCACTGAAAAGCAGTTCGAACGTGCACAGGTCGACCCTTCGCTCCGGGCTGAAAACCTGTCACCTGAGCAATATATCGCACTGTCCAAAACCTGAGCACGATATAGAACACAGGATAATGTGCTATTCCGCACCAATAGCATGAATATTCCATATGCCCTTTGGAGGCCGTTTTATGAGTACGACACGCAAAACCATTACCGTTACCAATCAGCAAAACAACTGGATTAAGGCGCAGATTGCAACGGGAGAGTTTACCAACGACAGCGAATATATCCGCAATCTGATCCGGCGCGACCAAACCAGAAAAACTGAAATTCTGGCGATACGCTCCGCACTCATCGAGGGTGAGGAAAGTGGGGTTTCTGACCGGACACTGGAGGACGTAAAAGCGGCAGTGAAAAGGAGATTACAGAACAATGGTCAGTTACTGCTTGACTGATACGCACTCGCCGACCTGGACAGATTATACGAATACGGGATATTGGCCTTTGGGCTGACACAGGCCAACAAATATTACGATGGACTGGTGTCCTATTTCCAAGCCACAGCAGGTAGTCCGTTTCCTTATTCGCAGGTGGGATGCAATCCGCGCTGGATACCGTCGCACGCCTTATTACAGCAATTCGGCTTATTCTCGACTTGAGAACAGCGAGGTTGTGATTGTTCAGATTCTTGGCCGATAAAATCCCAACCGCGTACTACGAGCGATCAGGTGAGAACATCAAAATAGTTGACAACGGTCTTGTTGCCAACAAATCAGTTGGGAAATTATACGATGCTGAGAAAGGGCGGAAGCAACTGGGTCGAGGAAGACCGTTTCTTCGACCGGAAGGTGGAGCTTGAGATCCTGACGGATCGCATGCGGGACAGCGATCACACCCTGGTGACCGCGTAGTGGCGCATGGGCAAGACGAGCCTCGTGCGAGAACTGTTGCGGCGCCTGGCGAAGGACAGTGAATTCGAAACGGTTTTCGTCGATCTGGAAGTCGCCCTGGACCGGGCCGACGCCATCGCCGAGGTTGCGGTTCGCGCGCGGTCTGTGAGCGGGACATGGGGGCGGGTCGAAGCTGGTTTCGTTAACAGTGAGCGTTCGGAGGAGTGAAAGAAATTTTGCTCCCTCCGGCGAATTGCGGGGGAGATTTGCGTCAGTTACTACTCATTGCCTAACGATGGTCAGGAAGCGTCTGGAGTTCCGTTTTGATCCAGGACTCAACCTCCCGATTCAGTTCCCGCACTTTCCTACCTTCCGGCAGGATGGTTGGGCCGATACAGATATCAATCACGCCGGGGTACTTGAGGAATCCCCTCTTCGGCCAGAACACCCCAGCATTGTGACACACCGGTACAACCGGGCAATCGAACTTGCTCGCGATCATTGCCCCTCCAGACTGAAAACGGGCCGGGTGTCCGGGTTTCATTCGACTGCCTTCTGGAAAGATCACCAGCCACCGGCCCTCCTGGAGTCGCTTCATTCCCTGACTGATTAACTGTTGCAGCGCCCGGTTTTTTTTTGACCGGTCAATGGGCACCGGACGATTCAGTGCCAGCCCCCAGCCGAAAAATGGAATCCACAACAGTTCGCGTTTGATGAGATAAGACTGTAACGGGAAGATATTCTGAAAACACAGAGTCTCCCACGCTGACTGGTGATTGGAAATAATGACTGAAGGCTCATTCGGGATATTTTCCGCACCCCTGACCCGGTACTGAATCCCGCAGATGACTTTCAAGGTCCAGATATTGAACCGTGCCCATTGCAGGAGTATTTGTGAACGCAGTGAAACTGAAAAGAAAAAAAACAGGGCAACGATACCGATGACAATCGCACTGAGGACCTGACCGGTGATATAAATCAAAGAGCGTGTAAACAACAGCATGAGCCATTCATTCATGCCGATCCTGGGGCAAGCAACAGGTCGTCAACAAATCCACTGAGGTCTTCGTATATCGGTACCTGGTCCATCCCGTTTTCAGGATCAAGAAAGGACCGTTCCTGACAGGTTTGCCGACCTTTCCCGGTTTTTACCAAAACCGGCAACGCCCCGGCTACCTGCGCCGCCTTCAGGTCCCGAAATGAATCTCCTACGGCGAACACATCGTTCAAACTCAGTTTCAGCCGCTCTGACAATTCCAGAAACATTCCTGGCTTGGGTTTTCTGCATTCACACTGGTCGCGGTCACTGTGAGGGCAAAAAAAGATGGCACTGATTTCCCCGCCGACACGATGCAACTCATCCAGCATTTTCTGGTGAATCCGATTCAATTGATTCGTTGAATAAAATCCCCTTGAAATTCCGGATTGATTGGTGATCAGGACGACTTGGTAATCCTCCCTGCACAATCGGGCAATCGCCTCAAGACTGCCGGGGATAGCGTGCCAATCGTCAGGAGAACGGATGTAGTCGGCAGAATCGTGATTGATCACACCATCCCTGTCCAGAATGACCAGCTTGCTCGTTTTCATGGCCTGCCCTTTTTGAATGTCTGGATCAAGACGAATCTTTCTCTCCAAAATTGGAAACCCGGATCCGCCCATCAATGATTCGACTGTTCCGCCGCGACACGGTCTCCATTTTATCCCAGAATGCCTGGTTTAAATCAAACTCTGCACTGATTGCGTTTCCGATCAGCAAAATCAGCAAATCCGCACATTCTTCAGCGAGTTCATCAACGGGTTTTCCCTTTGAAACGCAGGCGGATATCTCCCCGAGTTCTTCGGTCATCAGCGCAACCCGATAAACCATGTCCTCCCCACCATGCCGGTTGAATTCATGCTGGTCATGAAATGCCTGCACTGCGGCCAGCATCGCGTCGTAGGAATCCCTGTTCATGAATCCAGCCGCATTTTTGACAGGTCCGCCCCGCCCAGGAACAACCGGCGTATCCGCGCCAGCAGTGCCAGCCGGTTGGTCTGGATCATCGGGTCATCATGCATCACCATGACCTGATCAAAGAAGGCATCGATGGGTGACTTCAGGGCAGACAACTGGTTGAAACCACGATCATAATCATCGCTTTCAAAACAGGCAGTGACCTGTTTTTCTATTTTCCCCACAGATTCCGCAAGTGCCTGTTCAGCCGGTTCCGCCAACAACCCGGGGTCAAATTCCAGTGAACCGGGGTGATGTTGACTGGCCTTTGACAGGATATTCGCAATGCGTTTGTTGGAGTAGGCAAGGGATTCGGCAACGGCCCGGTCTGTTGTAAAGAGCCCGCTCACCGCCTTTAGCCGGAGATAGGAATTGAACGGTCTGGTGGGCCGGACGGCCTGCACGGCTGCAATGGCTTCAACCTCAAATCCCCGTGAAATGAAATAGCCTTTCAGTCGTTCATCCGAGAATGTCAGAACCTGTTGAATCACTTGTTCAATCTCCTGTGTTCGGTTGCCGGCGATCTCCACATGCGTGTAGAGGCTGGACGCCTGTTGATACAGGTCCAACAGGTCCAGGTCCAGCCGGCATTCCACGAGGATGCGCAAAATCCCCAGTGTGGCCCGGCGCAGGGCGAAGGGGTCCCGGTCACCGGTGGGCATTTCGCCGCACAGGAAGATTCCGAATACCGTGTCCAGCCGGTCGGCCAACGCCAGGCATTGTGCAATCGCTGACCCAGGCAGTTGATCGCCGGCATGGCGGGGGAAATAATGCCCCTCGATCGCATCGGCAATCTTTCGGTTCCAGCCCTGGTTGCAGGCATAGTGTTTCCCAATTGTACCCTGGAGTTCCGGAAACTCCCCGACCATGTTTGTCACCAGGTCGGCTTTGCACAACACCGAAGCCTCCCGGACGCTTTGACCCTCCACACCGAGTTGCCCTGCAATCGCTCCGGCCAGCTTTTCGATTCGCAGGGACTTGTCGTAGACGGAACCCAGTTTGTGATGAAACAGGACCCCCTTCAAATCATCAATCCGCTCGTCGAGCCGGATTTTCTGATCCGTTTCGAAGAAAAAATCCGCGTCGGACAACCGGGCCCGCAGTACCCGTTCGTTGCCCTTGCGCACTCTTGCGGGGGTTCTGCTCTTGAGATTGATCACCGCAACAAACAAGGGGACGGGGGTGTTCTTCTCATCGACCAGATGAAAGTATTTCTGATGGTGGTTCATTGTCGAAGTCAAGACTTCAACAGGCAATTTCAGGAACCGCTCGTCGTATTTGCCCAACACGGATACGGGCCATTCAACCAATCCGGTAACTTCCTCCAGAAGCGGGGCATCCAGTACCACATGGACCCCGGATTTCCCTGCCAGACTGGTTGTCTGCTTGACAATGGTGGATTTCCTGGATTCGTAATCAGCTATCACAAACCCACTGGTTTTCAGGGTATTCAGGTATCGGTCCGCTGACAGGATTCTCAATTCTCCCGGGCAATGAAAACGATGGCCCCGGCTGTCTCGACCCGCTTTCAACCCCAGAACCCCGGTCCGAATGACCTCACTGCCATGGAGTGCAAGCAGCCAGTGAACCGGTCGGATGAATTCCTCTTCACAGGCTCCCCAGCGCATCCGCCTGGGGATCGGCAATGCCTTGACGGCTTCATCCAGACACTGGGTCAGGATAGCCCCCAGCCGCTTTCCCTTCACCGTGTTTTCATGGACCAGCCACTCGCCTTTCTCGGTTTTCCGGCGTTTCAGCTGGTTCACTTCCACACCACAGGATCGGGCAAACCCTCTGGCCGCCCCGGTGGGATTTCCATCTGCGTCAAAAGCCGCCTTGATGGCAGGACCCCGCCTTGCCTCGTTCCGGTCGGGTTGTACGGGATGCACGCCCCGGGCCCAGACTGCGAGTCGTCGGGGGGTTGCATAATACCGGTAATCGTCCTCACTGTCCTGCATGACACCGGCGTCCACCAGACTGGTGAAGATGTGCCGGGCAAAGGACTGGCCAAGCTTTTTAAGCGCTTTCGGAGGCAGTTCCTCCGTGCCGAGTTCAATCAGCAGGTTCTTCGCTCTGCCGGTTCGGTTTCCAGTCATTGCCATCAGCGTTTACTCCGGGAACGCTTGGATGCCCGGGGTTTCTTTACTCCGGGAAATCCGAGTTTCTCCCGGCTATCGTAATACTCCCGGGCAACTCCCCGTGCCAGGTTTCTCACCCTGGCGATATACCGGGCCCGCTCGGTTACTCCGATGGCATGCCGGGCATCCAGCAGGTTGAAGGTGTGAGAGGCGGTCAGCACCTGTTCATAGGCCGGCAGGGGCAGGCGCTTGTCCAACAGGGCTCCGGCCATGTGTTCTGCCGTGTTGAACTGATCCAGCAACCCCGGAATATCGGCATGCTCGAAGTTGTAGGCGGACTGCTCGACTTCATTCTGCAAATACAGGTCACCGTAACAGCGGGTTCCATGTTTCCCCTTGGTCCAGATTAGGTCATACAGGGAGTCCATGCCCTGGAGGTACATTGCGATTCGTTCCAGTCCATAGGTAATTTCTCCGGTGACCGGCCGACAATCCAGGCCGCCCACCTGCTGGAAATAGGTAAATTGCGAGACTTCCATCCCGTTCAACCAGACTTCCCAGCCCAACCCCCAGGCCGCCAGAGTCGGAGATTCCCAGTCGTCCTCCACAAACCGGACATCATCTTTGAGCATATCGAGGCCAAGGCTGGACAGGGATCCCAGGTACAGATCCTGAAAATTCAACGGAGACGGCTTGAGAACAACCTGGAACTGGAAATAGTGCTGCAGCCGATTGGGATTGTCGCCATAGCGCCCATCGGTCGGACGGCGCGACGGCTGGACATAGGCCGCCTGGGTCGGTTCGGGACCGATGGCGGCGAGGAAAGTGGCCGGATGAAACGTACCGGCCCCCACTTCCATGTCGTACGGCTGCAGGATGACGCATCCCTGCTCTGCCCAGTACTGCTGCAGCGTCATGATCAGTTGCTGGAAAGTCACCATGGTATTGACGTGTACGATATTCTGGAGTTGGGCAGAGTTGCCGCTGTTTGTGTTTGCAGTTGATTCGCCAACAGAAATCGTCTCAGGAAAGATCCGAAATCAGGGCATCCAAGGCTGCAAGTCTATCGCCTTTTAGCATCCAACGCACTATTCGGGTTTCATCTGGATTTTGATTTGAATCCAGCACCGCATAATCGCCATCCGCCTGTGCCCGATGCAATTGGGCAAACCCGTAGGACCGTCCGGGAATTGCCAGGTCTTCCACGCATTCCTCGGTCAGTTGCAGGAAACCGGCATTGACGGGACCTCCCTTGTGGAGCTGGCCCGTCGAATGCAGGTAGCGGGGGCCGTATCCCAAGGTCACGGTCCGGGACAGGCGGTGCGCCAGGCACTGCTTCAGCTGATGCAACCGAATCTCCACATCCGGGAATCGGGGCAGATATGCCAGCAGCCCCAGATAGAGTTGGATATCACCAGGTTTCTCAAGCGCAGCGAGCAGCGTACCCCGTGAGTCCGGTCCGCCCGGAGTTCTGTGCGGGGCATTGGAGAACACCTCGTAGTGATCCCGTTTTAGGCAGGAAAAAATCGGGTAGGCATTTCTGCTGTCTATAAACCGCCGGGATTGTCGCTTGGCCGACTCCACGTCGGGCTGGTCAAACGGGTTGACCGAGAGCACGCTCGAAACCAGGGCCGTGGCCATCTCCCATTTGAGAAATTCCCCGCCAATCTCATCGGCGGTGGCCAGATTCCAGGAACGATGGGTTGGTGACCCCGGAACCTGCCTGGCCTGGCAGGAATCTGTCTTCCCCATTGTGATCGTGATAGAAAATGCCGGTTCAGACTGGCCGCCGCAGGGAAAACCCGGGTGGTCTATGGCCGGCAGTATACCCTGTCCCTGTTTTCCGGTGCTTTCCGCGAGCAACTGCTCGATCCATCCTCCCAGGGACCACAGATTTTCATCCAGGTGTAACTGCAACAACCCGTTCCCCGATTTCGCGCACTGTGCGAGAAACCGGGACAGTTCAAGCACCGGGTTGTTTTCCACATCCGCCTGGAACCGGCTTTGCAGGTGCCGGGTTGTCGACCACAACCGCTGGAGGTCGACACCACACAGGGCGGCCGGAACCAGACCAAAGTAACTGAGGGCTGAATAGCGGCCGCCCATATTTTCCGGGTTTTCGAACACCTTCAGGAAATGGTGTTGTTCAGCCGTGCGATGCAATGGAGACCCGGAATCGGTAATGGCAATCACCTGACGGCCAGGGGTATCGGAGCAGGTTTGGAGCAATGAGTAAAAATACTGGAACAGGTCGAGGGTCTCAACCGTCGTCCCCGATTTGCTGGAGACGATAAACAGGGTCTTTTCGGGAACTATCTTAAGCCCCCGTATTTCATCCGGCGAGGAGGTATCCAGAATACTCAACCGTGGGTATCCGGGTCGGTTGCCAAACAGGTCGGCAAAAACACCGGGAGACAGACTGGACCCTCCCATACCGAGCAAGACCAGGTGATCGAATGTGCCGGGCACAACGGTCCGGTCTGCCCAGCCCGAGAGTTCGCCAACCCGGGTTTCCATCCAGTCCACCGCATCCAGCCATCCCAACCGACTCTGGATGGATTCTTCATCGCATCCAGCCCCTTTCCACAATGCCGGGTCCCGGTTCCACAGGTGGGAGAGCATTGCCGGACTGATTTCGTTTTTCCTGCCCATTTGCTACAGACCCTTCTCACTCAGCAATGTACTGAATCTGCGCTGTATTTCGGGAGTGCTGGTCCAGTTTTTCAAAAACCGTGCCTTGTCATTGTCGAACGCCAAACGGTGCAGCAAGGGGGACCGGTGCTGCTTCGCCGCATCCAGATCAACCACGGTCAGGCGACCCTCATGGACCAGCAGGTTCGACCCTTTCAGGTCGCCGTGGGAGAATCGGTGGGACTGCAGGGCCTGAAACAGCTCGCATACCCTGATTTTGATCAGTTCAAATCTTTCCTCCCAATCCGTTGACCCAAGATAATCCGGCAACAGGGTGTTGCCCACATAGCGGCAGATATACCAGGACCGCCCTGAGAACGGGCCCCGCTGATCTTCTACGACGGCCATGGGTTCCGGGGTGTCAATCCCTCTGGATCGGAATAATGTGCCCATATGCCAGCAGTTCAGTGCCCGGCTTGTCTGGAAGTTCCGCCGGGCCAGGTGCCATGCATTCTTGGTGTTATAGCGTTTGATCACCAGGTCACCGATATCGGTGGTGACCCGATGAAGGGTGTTTCGGGTGCCATCCTTGACCATCACGGCCGTCTCGGAAAACGCGCTTTCCGGGTGGGCGCAGAGAGTTTTCAGGTCGCGGCTGCAGACCCCGGAATTCAGACACCGGGTTATTAAGGTCATGATGGCGACAAGAGGTTTTTCGGTTTCACACTCGCTGTCTTTCCGACTGGTACAGGTTTTCTCCTCGACGGTAAACACGACTCCAGAACCGCTGGTCGTGGCCAAGTACTTCCCTGAGCGAACCGGAACGATAGACCTTCATGAATCGGTACAGGTCCCGGGAAGTGAGATTCATGTCTTTGCTTGAGAAATACAATCCGGCAATATCCTTGATTGCCCAGCGCACCGGGGTCCGCTTGCGCAGTTGCATCCTGTGCAGGTCAATCACATACAGCCGGGATTTTTCCGGGTCCGGTTTTCCGGCAGTATACCCCTGTTTCAGCAGAAAATGGCACAGATAGAAATCACGATGGTTGGCGCCGCTGTTATGAAGGTTCCGGGAGATTCGAGCGACTCGATGAATCAGCCAGCGTTTGTAGCGGATTTCATCGGGACCCGTTGGCGGAAATTCCAGCCAGTGGGTAAACAGTTCCTCAAGACTGATGGTGTCCACGATTTCATCGGTGAGCAGGAAGGATTGGCGCCTGGCCGGATTACCCCCTGTGGTGCCGCACCCGGCCGCCGTCAGCGTATCGACACCCAGACGATTCAGATGATGGATGCCGTGCCATTCATTCATGGCCCCCAGAACCGGCATTCTGAAGTACAGGATATTCTTGACAATTTCCTGCCAGCCCACCCCCGTGTGGGTTTTCAGATAAAAAGTGTGATCACCCAGGTTAAGTTTGATGGTCCGCCTGCCCGGTACGTTCCGGACCTCTTCGCCGTCCAATGCCATGATCTGATCAAAAGCAGACGCGGGATCAAACACGTCCTGCAGGTCCTTTCTCAGGTGAATGCAGGTATCACCGATTTCCCGGGTGGGGTCTTCCCCCGCGATCCTGTCTTTCTGTCCGACCCCCTCTTCAATCAGGTCGCAGACCGTTTGCGGCATACGGTACAGGCGGGGGTCCTTGCCGTAGGCAATGCCATTTTCATGCCATCGAAGACGCTCATCGGACAACAGCATGGTGTGCAATTGTTCATTGAGTTCGTTTTGATCGAAGGGTGAATGCAGCACGATTCCGGCTTCCGCTTGGGTGATATGGGGGGCATACCCACAGATATCCGTGGCGAGAACCGGCAGTCCGGTCACAATCGCCTCGACCAGGACCGTCCCGGTATTTTCCTTGTACGCAGGGTGTACAAGGATGTCACCAGCCGCCATGATCTCCAGAACATCTTCCCGACCACCCAGGAATCGAATGTGCTCTGAAAGCCCCAGTCCGGTCGCAAGTTGCTGGAACTCCTGTTTGTTGTCCTGGCCCACGACAATCAGTCTGGACCAACCTCGAATTTCTCCGGGCAGGGAAGCGATAGCTCTGATTGCGCGATCCAGGCCTTTTGTCTTGAACCCTGATCCAATGAACAACAACAGGAACTGATGGTCTTCAATCCCCAATTCCTTCCGCTTGTTTTGTCGTACAGTTTCGTGGGGTTCCCTCAGCTTCCGGTCGCTGTCCAGCGTTGGTGGCAATGGTTTGAACCGATGTTCCGGGGTACCGTAGTGTTGTTGATAGATCCCCTTTTCGCGTTCGGAGATCGACAAAATGGTGGTTGAGGATCGGACATCAAACACCGCCCGTTCAAAGGAATAAAAATTACGGTACCGTGGAGTCAACCGGTAAAGCGGTCCATAATGGTGCGCGGTCTTTGCGAGATAACAACTGTCTGCAGCGTAATAGAAATCCAGACCGGGCATCTTGTTGAATCCGATGACCGCATCAAACTGCCGGTCCGCAGTTTTTCTTCTGAACTGCCGGTAAAAGGAGGCATTTCGGGTATGGTTTCCCAGAGGCAACACACGCAGCAGATTGATGTGGATGCCTTCCGGATATTCTTCTTCCCATGCAAAGGCATATACGTGAACTTCATGGCCCCGCCGATGACATTCCTGCAAAACGCGCAACAAATCCCGGGAGAGACCGGAGTAGGGGAAATATTTGAATGTGCAAAATGCCAGTTTCATGCATAGATTAACGTCTGGATGCCATCCCTTTTTTTTCCCACATGAAGGCAGATTTACAAATGGTTGACAGATCGTTGTATCGTGGTTTCCAACCCAAGACTTGATTTATTTTGGTATTGTCAGCGATAAGCTCAGGGGGATCACCGGCTCTTCGTGGCCCGATTGTGACCTTGAAATCAACCCCACTGACCTCTTTTATACAGTCGATGACCTCCCGGACGCTGAATCCCTGGCCATACCCGCAATTCAATATTTGATTTGCCCCGCCACGATCAAGATAGGTAAGGGCCAGAAGATGGGCAGTCGCCAGATCTTCCACATGGATATAGTCTCGAATGCAGGTTCCATCGGAGGTTGCATAGTCATCCCCGTAAATCGTAAGAGAGGTTCTGGACCCACAGGCTGCCTGGCAGGCTACCTTGATCAGGTGGGTCGCCTCCGGCGTAGCCTGACCCAACAGTCCTCCCCGATGCGCTCCGGCCACATTAAAATATCTGAGCGCAACAAAACTGAACGTGCCGGATGCAGCCCTGGCCAGATCACGCAGGGTCCATTCGGTAATGAGTTTGGTTGTTCCATAGGGATTGATCGGGTGGGCATGCATGGTTTCGTTGACCGGAACGCTTAGGGGATTGCCATAGACCGCTGCGCTGGAAGAAAACACAAAGCTACGTACGCCCTGGTGAATACAGGTTTCAATCAGATTGAGTGAACCCAATACATTGTTGTTGTAATATTTTACCGGATTGTTCATTGATTCCGGGACAACCGTATATCCGGCAAAATGGACCACCGAACAGATCGCATGGGCCTGGATTATTTTCTGTACCAAGGTGCGATCAGATATATTGCCTTCATAAAATCTTGCCTGTTTGGGCACCGCCCATTCATGTCCCGAATACAAATTGTCCAGGACCACAACATAATGGCCCGCTTCGGTCAATTGAAGCGCGGTATGTGAACCGATATAGCCAGCACCGCCGGTGATTAATATGCTTTTTTCCATACTGTTTTATGAGGATATGGATTCGGTTATCTGTGGAATATTAATGTGGAAATTCTGTGAAAACATTTTATTCCGGCACTTTCATGCAAAAGAGTCTGCTATTGATCGTATTCAGACACTTTCGTGAATCCTCCTTCAAACCTTCATTCATACAGGAATTCATCGAAGTTGAAGTCTTCGTCAAACTTCATCAGGGTATCGAAATACACGGGGTCATGGGTGAGGCATCGCATAATACCGGCAAGAATTCGTTCCGGAGTCGCGAAGCTTGGCGTATAGTGTTTCAGTTGTTTTGCCGAACAGTCCGTTTCGTTGATCAGAATCGCAGCCAGAATTCCATATCGATCCTGCACAAAGAATGATTCGTCATCATCAGGATTTATACCGGAACTCAGATACGGTCCGTGGTCGCCTATTACGATGAATATCGACGGCTTGTCATCGCTTTCGACTAGGTCACGAAGTTGCACCATCATCTCGGAAATTTTTAGTGCACCAGTACGGTATAGTTCGATGTACTGTTCCAACGCGCGCTGGTCGGATAAACGGAAATCTCCAGGTACATGGCTAATCTGATCACTAATATAGTGAAGCGTGAATGCTGGTGTCGCATATTCATGTGCGGAACGACTGATGATGTCGATGATTTGATCAGCCCATGGTTCCTTTGGTTCCCCCTCATCTGTAATCAGCGACATAAAATAACAGACCCCAAAATATTTGAATGGGTTTTGCAAAGCAAGACGGCATAATGTGCTGTGGAGAAGCGGCCAGTCTTGTCCGGGATGATTAAAATCCACGAATGGTCCTTTCCTTCCAAAATGTGATGAATTGTACCCAGTCCAGATACGGTATCCATTGGAATGGAATGCCTGGGTTACAGGGCTATTGGCACGCCCTGTGAAATAAGCATGGTCTTCGCGATAGTAATCAGTGTGGGCAAGTCGCATCACGCTGTTGAGCGAGAGTTTGGTTGTAATACGGCTTGAGAAAGAATTTTTGTAAACGATGGCGGTTTTATCATCCCCCACCAACACTTGGTCATAGGGTAAATCGGAGAGCCCCATGTGTTTTTGAGCCAAAGAGGCAGGAATGAGAGCATCGACTGCAAGGATATGAATGTTGGGTGTAGTGCGGAACTGGATATCGGAAAATGATGCCAGTTCACTGTCATTTCTTGGCACGTAAAACACCGAGAACACAAGGAATACAAACATGCTCAATGCGGTCACCCCCAACACGAAATTAACGTTGCGCAAGGACAAAACATGCTTTCCAATGAGTACGAATAGGGAGATGTAAGACAGAAATATTAAAAAAACCAGGATGGCTTGGGAATTTATGGGTAACGTCGAAAATCGGCCAGACAATGCCAAATACAGCGCGAAAAAATTGAACGTACTGAGCACCGCCAGCAAAACAAGATGAACCCACGATTTCTGTATCAGCGAAAGTATGGCGTAGATAATTACGGACTGAACCACTAGAACGATAAAAACCCAAGTAAACAGCAGCACGTAGTGTTCACTCGATACGTCATCAAAAACTGCGCGGAGCGATGCTGCCAGACTATTCAGAAATATGAAGACGAACAGCAATACGATACCGCGTCGGAATGCACAATTCGAATTCAGGTCGATCGGTTGCCTCCGCATTTTGCCTGCTAAACCCCAGATCAATAGCAGTATGCCAAATACCATTGATACAGCTAAAAACTGGGTGGTCCGAGAGAGTCCTGTCAATATGAAAATCGGGTCCATTGAGCGGCTCGGCAATATCAGATGATTGGCAATAGCGTAGAAAATGTAGAGGCCGTAAACACTAGCCAGAATGCGCTTGTTACGCAGAATAAAGTCAACGACTAGTTGCCAAACACGCGTAAAGTAACCCGCCATAGTTAGCCTATCCTGAAAGTATTATGTGAAATAAACAGAAATTGCCCAATCCCGGTACTGCTAATCCCGGTGAAAACGGAACAACTCCCGCCCACTCTCCGAAACAGTTTCATGTGCAATGACAGTCGCTCGACGTTCCAAGACATTAATGAAGGTTTCACGATTGTATGAAGCAAATATATCCTCCCGCAACGTAAGCATAATCTGGACCGTGGGATCGTCTTTCGGCACGAACTCGATTACCCCACGAGGTGCCGTGGCGACAATAGCATTGACAACCTTATCGAGTGGGATATTGCGTGCGATCGCCAGGTGATGGACAAGGGCAAGTGCCAGCACACCATCCGCTCGGGCCAGACGACCACTCATACTCTGTCTCTCGCGGCCGTTCCAACCAAGGCCGGGCGTAGGATTTCCCAGATCTTGAATAAGTGGAAGAAAGTTCAGATCGTCATCAACGGACCGCCTAAAGGCGCGTTCGATGGCACCGTGATCGCTGTCAAGACCAACCACATACTTGGCTCCACAGGACAGTGCGATCTGGCTGTAGTCCCCCGTATTGCATCCGAGATCAATCAAAAGATTAGGTTGACTGTCCGCCACAAAACGTTCAACGACTGCGCGCTTGGCAGCGGCCTCTACGGTTTCGTAGGTATTGTCATTTGCGTAGGTCTCCCATGTCGTTTGTGTTCTTTCCGCAGGTTTGAGATGAGAAATAAACTGGCGGAGTTGCAGTAATATAGCGCGATAGCGGTCACGTTGGATGCCCCGAACTTGCGCTGCCTGGGCTTCTTTAAGCATGCTCGCATCCACACGGTTCTGCGAACGGGCGAGCAAGGTCACATGGCTGAATACGGTCAGAGACCATTTGTGTCGAAGCTTGAGTAAAGGCGAGAGGCTGACCGATTCGATTCCGTCAGGCCGTCCTCGGTATGCCGCATGGAACGGTATGCCCAGTTTGGCTTGCAAGATTAATGGATTGAGAAACTGTTCGCAAAATTGCCGATGACCGAACCACGGTTCACCATCCTGATAACGTCGAAACGACAGGTAATCAATAAAAATTGGTTTGCCGCCAAGAAACTGGATATTGAATGCCGATGCATCCGACAGTGCGATGTTGTTCTTGAGTACATCAAGCTGGATATCAAGATGAAGCAGTGCCGCTGCTTTCAATGCCCTGAAAGGCCATTCATATGGATAGGAAAGAACAGGGATTTTTGGATGTTCAAGGATCAAATCTTGCGGACCAGTGCCAGCGAGAACGGACCTCTCAACTTCGGTTGCCCCAATCAGCAAACCACGTTCAATCAATTCATTGAGTGCACCACTATCACGAATAAATTCATATTCCGCCCGACCGTGTGGCGTTACAGTACGAAATATGCGCTCCCCCTCTATATGAACATGGCCGGATGGGTCCCGATAGGAAGCCGGATCAACGGTCATCGGCGTTGTGTTCCTCAACCTCCGCCAGATTGGATTGGGACAGGTCATCCTTGTTTTTTCGACTACGACTGAATAGTCCCAAAATCTTGGATATCCAACCGCGAAAATAGATCCCCGCAATGGCTATAGCACCAATCACAGCCTGAAGAAAAATACTCGCCGTCCCGGGGTCAACGTATGCGTAGGCTGGTCCTGTCCCGGCAAACACAAGCATCGTGCAAAGCGTGGTACAACTTGTGGTAATGCGGGTCTTATGCGATGGGGGCTGTCGAAGCAGTTTTTGGTTCATGGATTGATTGCATCTCGGAGTGGCGGTGGGGATTAAATTGTCTAATGCAATAGTCTTGCAAAAGAAGGTCGGGTACTTTCTCAGTTCAGGTTGTATTGAGAACAAATGACCATTGAGTGATGTTTATGTGTCAGCCTATCCGTAAGAAAAAGATCAAAATTAGCCTCTCTTCCTGATCTGGTTTTTCGCAACTCATAAATGAACCTATAGTTATTCTTCTTCAAATACTCGATGGCCGAACTTTTTCCATTTGATATGCTCGAAGCCATCACGGATTTATGCTCATTGAGAAGATTAACAGCTCCTTCATAGCATTCCAGTTCGTGGTCTTCGACATCAATTTTTATGAAGTTAATAGTTTGACCATCGTCCACCATTTTCGTATCGTCCAGTAAATCCAGATTAAATTCAACTCTATTATAATGTGCCATTCGAGCTAATGGAGTCGTCGTCGTCCCCCCCCTGAGATAAATGTTCCGCCAACATTCATCAACGGCTCAAATGCCAAGGTCTTTCTTTTAACGTTCGAACATCCTTTATTAACGGGACGAACATTATCAACAAGTTCTGTGTTAATTTCCAAAAGCCGATATGTTTTGGGATGAGGTTCAAAAGCAATTATTTTGTCAAAGTAGTCTGCCAGATACAGTGCGTGATTTCCGATGTTTGCCCCAATGTCCAGACACACTGATTGTTTTTGTTTTTTGAGTTTTGGAAAAACCCTGGATGCTAAAAAAATCCAATTCTTTAATCGCATAGCACCCGTTTAATAATATATCGATAGTCACAGAATTTGATGAAAAACAAGCGATTTTAGGGTAATTCTTCGCATATTCGATGTTAACTGCCCTCAAATATCTGGATGCAATACGTCTCATTCCTCTTACCGGATGAATTAGAAGAAGCCTTAAGTTTGATAGATATCTATATCTTCGCATTCTAACTTGAATATTGAAGGTTTTGCGTTGGGCGTGCATTGTAATTCCAGAATGATCCTCAAACAACCTGATATCCATCTTCTTTCACGGCCCAATAGTTTGACCAAGAATAAATATATGCATTTTTAGTATGTTTTTGCTTTCCAACCATTGATTTTTCTGTCGACGACACTATTATTAGCACTCACTCAATGTGAGTGCTAATAATATTTTTGTAGTACCGCATAACATTTAAGATATCAATTTCAATTAACAATCATAGGAGAAATGAACGTATGAATATCCGTCCACTTCATGATCGTGTCGTCGTTCGACGTGTCGAAGACGAACGCACCAGCCCCGGTGGCATTGTCATTCCCGACTCCGCGACCGAAAAACCGATGCAAGGTGAGGTTCTCGCAGTAGGTAATGGCAAAATTCTTGACAACGGAGAACAACGAGGTCTCGACGTGAAAGTTGGAGACAAAGTGTTGTTTGGAAAATATTCCGGCACCGAAGTCAAGGTAGATGGCGAAGAAGTACTTGTGATGCGTGAAGACGACATCATGGGGATTATCGAAGGCTAATCCATAAACAGAACAATTTTTGAGGATAATTAACTATGGCTGCTAAAGAAGTCGTATTTGGCGATAATGCACGGTCTCGCATGCTCAAGGGCGTAAACACCCTGGCAGATGCCGTGAGAGTGACACTTGGTCCTAAAGGCCGCAACGTGGTGCTAGATAAATCTTTTGGTGCACCGACGGTAACAAAAGATGGGGTATCTGTTGCGAAAGAAATCGAGCTGAAAGACAAGCTTGAAAACATGGGTGCACAGATGGTTAAGGAAGTCGCTTCCAAAACTTCTGATGTCGCAGGCGATGGAACTACCACTGCTACTGTACTTGCGCAATGCATAGTCCGCGAAGGTTTGAAAGCGGTTGCGGCTGGGATGAACCCCATGGACCTCAAGCGAGGAATCGATAAAGCTGTCGGTGTTGCAGTGGAAGACCTAAAAGTACTCTCCCGGCCCTGCACTGACCACAAAGAAATTGCCCAGGTTGGCACCGTTTCAGCCAATGCTGACAATAATATAGGCAATATCATTGCCGAAGCAATGGAAAAAGTAGGAAAGGAAGGTGTGATCACTGTTGAGGAAGGCAATACTCTGGAAAATGAACTGGAAGTGGTTGAAGGTATGCAGTTCGACCGTGGTTATCTGTCTCCTTATTTCATTAACGACCAAGACAGCATGGCCGTTGACCTGGAAAATCCTTATGTTCTGATACACGACAAAAAAATCTCCAACATACGGGATCTGTTACCAACCCTGGAAGGCGTAGCAAAATCCAGCCGCCCACTGATGGTAATAGCAGAAGATGTGGATGGCGAAGCACTGGCGACTCTGGTTGTTAACAACATCCGTGGAATCGTCAAGGTTTGTGCGGTCAAAGCCCCCGGTTTCGGTGACCGTCGAAAAGCCATGCTCCAGGATATTGCTATTCTGACAGGTGGGCAGGTGATTTCTGAAGAAGTTGGCATGAGCCTTGATTCCGTTTCTCTGGAAGACCTTGGTCAGGCCAAGCGTATTCAGGTATCCAAAGAAAATACCACCGTTATTGACGGAGCAGGAAGTTCTAGCGAAATCGAAGGTCGAGTCAACCAGATTCGGGCTCAAATTGAAGAAGCCACTTCAGACTATGACCGTGAAAAAATGCAGGAACGTGTTGCCAAGCTTGCCGGCGGTGTTGCCGTAATCAAGGTCGGAGCTGCAACTGAAGTTGAAATGAAAGAGAAGAAAGCGCGTGTTGAGGACGCATTGCATGCTACCCGGGCGGCCGTTGAAGAAGGTGTTATTCCAGGTGGCGGCACCTCACTGGTGCGATGTGCCGGTGCGGTAAGTAAAGTAAAGGGTGACAACCAGGATCAAAATACTGGTATCACCATTGTCCTTCGTTCGCTGGAAGAACCTCTGCGCCAAATCGTAAACAACGCTGGTGATGATGGTTCTGTTGTTCTGAATAATGTGGCAAGCAAAAAGGGAAATTACGGGTATAACGCCAGCACCGGTGAATATGGCGATATGATCGACATGGGTATTCTGGACCCTACCAAGGTTACTCGAACTGCACTTCAAAATGCAGCATCTATTGCCGGTCTCCTGATCACCACCGAGGCGATGATTGCAGAAATACCTGAAGACAAGCCTGCTCCTCCGATGCCTGATATGGGCGGTATGGGGGGTATGGGGGGTATGATGTAATTCTCTGTTTGATTCCCTGTAAAAAAGGCCTCATCTGGGGCCTTTTTTACTATGTGGGAACAATAATTGGCACACACAATTCGGGGTACCTTGCAACGGATGATTTTCCACAGCTTATCGTGTTGGTTTCTTTTGCGAGTATAAGTAAAAAACAGCTCGAATTGCTTTACTCAAATATGAGAAACGTAATAGTGTTGAGGGGGAATTGTTTACAGCTTGGATAAAGTATTCAAGGGATTTAGCGTACTCACCAGAAACATATAGAGTCCGGAATAGGCTCAAGGACCTAATTGTTTCATATTGGTTTCTATAAGCGAGCAGATTTTCGGGGAGGCGCTGTGGAGAAAATATTTCGTCCAGAAGCGACATGCCAACAGATAAATTTAATGCGGCATTGTTTCGCCTACTATCGTCATGCTTATGTATCAATGCAATCGGTTTATTTAGAGTCATACACTGAAAGTTAGCAAGAGCATAGGAAAACACGGGGATGTCTTCGACACAACAAAAATGCTCTGGATATTGATATCTCACAAAAATTTTCCGATGCATTGCTGTCGCACCATTGGAAATAGGTAATTTCCCCTCCAAAAGGTACTTCTTGAATTGGTGTTCTTTATTTTGTGCTAAAGGCTCTCTGGAACGTAATTTTTTTTGGCCATCGGGTTGCACTGAAATGTGCGCACCGATGACCATATCTATAGAAGGATTTTGATCAATGGTTTGCTCAAGATACTCAAGAGCGTTTTCAGCAAGTTCGTCGTCGGCATCCAGAAAAATTAAGAAATCGCCATTACTTTCAGCAATCCCTTTATTTCTTGTTGCCGCAGGTCCACTGTTGTTTTGGTGTATAACTCGGAATGCGTTTGGTGCTGTTCCTTTTAACCGCTCTATTACCTCAACTGTATTATCGCTGGAACCATCATTAATTACGAGCAACTCTGTATTGTCTCGTTTTTGTGTAAGAACAGAGTTAAGGGTCCGCTCTAAAGTGTGTGCATAGTTATAGGCAGGGACGATAATGCTGAATAGATGCTTACTCATGACTGATTTTTGTGGCTCGGCCACGAATCCCTGGAGACAACCTATCTCTATCTGTACGCCGATCTCAAACTTAAGGAACAGGCCATGGCCAAAACCGTACCATCTGAAACGCCAGTGCAACGGTTTCAGCCCAAAGACAAGCTGCCTGCCTATCTGGACGGCCTGTGATTATTCCAGAAACTTTGCATACAAAGGCCCGAATATCATTGACTTGGATTGGGATTCCGGAATAATCGGGTTTACGGAATAACGGGACTGCGAGTAGAGGTGTCACTGGTTGACGAGGGGCTATACTTTGAAAAAAATAGGAGGACATTTACTTAGAATTCACGCTATTTTCAATGATCCTTCGATAACTATGATGAAAATCTTCTAACGAATTTTGATTCAAAAGAAATTGGTATGCCTGTTCCCCCAATTGCTCCCGTTTTATAGGAGACATTTCTAAATATTCTTTCATAATTCCACTGAGGCGTGTTGTATTTTTTGGAGGAAAGACACGGCCTCCCGATCGATCAAGTATAGTTTTTAAAGCGGGTATATCAGTCCCTGCAACAGGTATTCTTCCGCTCATTGCTTCGAGTAATGCAATAGGGCGACCTTCCCTGAATGAGGTCATGACAAATACATCAAAAGCCTTAACATATTTATACGCGTCTTCTTTCCAGCCTACCAAAAAGACTCTATCTGATAGGTTTTTACTGACCACGTATTCATCTAATTGAGGTTTATTTTTGCCATCACCAATAATCAAAAGACTAGCGTCCGGGAAATTCAGATGAATTTTTTCAAACGCTTTGAGTAGATAAATATATCCTTTAACAGAAACAATTCGGCCAATACTTCCAATGATAAAATTATCGGATGGCAGGCCCAGATTTTCACGAGATTCTATTCTGCTTAATTGAGATTTGCTCATCTCGGCAATGGGTATTGCGTTGTCTACATAGGTTGTATTCTGTCCGGTAAAGCCGCATTGCAGAGATATCAAATAGTCTTTTACCGATTCAGACACTCCAACAAAAGTTGTAATTGAAGAAGTGTTTTTTTGAATCATCCTTTTTCTGTATTTTTTATTGAAATCATTACTGCCATGGACTACCCCAATCATAGGGATTTTAAGCCACTTGCTGACATGAAGGGCAATGTGGATTGGCTTGAAACGATGGGCAACAATCAAATCAAAATCCTGTTTTTTCAAATACCTGTAAACGGCCCAGATACTTACCCACCTTTTCAATCCGCTTAGTTGATTGGACGTAAAATTAAAAACCTTGATTTGATTGTCTGAAGGATTTAGTTTTTCAGTCTCGGCACCCTCCAGAGAAGCATTAGTAACCCGATACGTTTCGATGGGCAATCCCTGTTCTATTTGGTGCTCAATGCCGACAATACTCTTTTTCCCGCGATAAACCGATAACTGAAATAACTTCATTCAAAATAACTCGGTATGCCCGGTTCGGTTTCTTGTTCTGCCATCGTCTGTTTATCTTTATTACCGGTCTGGAAACTTTGACTTCCCAGCCTAGCCTGAGTTTACCGTGTTCAGCGGAAAATTTCCGCTTTTAGTCCCACCCAATGTCAGCCCAATTCATCGGGTATGCTGGTTCAGGGACTCAAAAAACTCTTTGCAACCTTTGAATGGTCTTGTACCACAACCGATCAATAATCATTTGTTTAGTGGCAAAATGTTCGATAGGCAGGGTACGTCTGCTATCGGGCAAGCAGTTCTTCATAGTGATCAACAGCACGTTCTACGCTAAAGAATGCCGCCCGTTTCCGAATAGCGTCCCTCTGTGCCGTGGTAGGATACTGGTTCAGGACACTGGCCATCGCTTTCGCTAATGCGTCCGGGTCCGCTACGGGTACCAGCTTCCCCCATCGTCCGTTTTCCAGTATTTCGTCCGGCCCGGATGGGCAATTGGTACTGACCACCGGACAACCGCACGCCATCGCTTCGACCAGGACATTGCCAAAACCTTCATGACGGGACGACAAAACAAACAAGCTGGATTTTGCCAGATATGCGAACGGATTGCTCACAAAACCAGGGAAGTCAACGCGTTCCGAGAGATGAAGGTTATGTGCGAGTGCTAGCAGGGTTGGCCGGAGAGGGCCTTCTCCCAGTACAATCAATCTTGCCGAACGCTGAGCTAGAAGTCGGGCGAAAGCGGCAAGCAGGGTTGGGAAATCCTTTTGCTTGTCTAATCGGCCGATGGCGAGAATTATCGGCGACCCGGAATTGTTAAACCAGGGATGGTCGGGCGTTTCTTTGGCTTTCTCGACAAGGTTTTTCGATACGATGGGGTTGTATATGGTGTGGAGCCGGGCAGGCGATATGCCGGGAACCTTGGTCGCCAATTCAGCGGTCACGCCAAGAGAAACACCCACAACCGAATCTACATATGGGAACGTCTTACCCGCCCCATAAACCGAACGTTCGGTTTTAAGCATACCGTGCTGGACACCCACAATCCGCTTGGGCTTGTGGTGCGCCAGCTGGGCCGCCATCATTATCGGCGCACCCGAGCTCCATGTCATGGCTAGAATTGCGTCCGGGTGTTCACTGTCCAGGTATTCAGTAATCGCCAATGCCCACCGGATTCGTTTCGCACCGCGCAATAGCGTCAACTGGTCGAAACTCAACACTTTCGCGAATGCAAACCGCGGAAAGCGATGAGGTGCACGGTTCAGTGGTTGCGGGGTAACGGGTAATTGCTCAAGGTTCGCCGAATTCTCCGTATGACTGCCGTGCGAAAGAAAGAACAGCCGTACGCCAAGCGGCACATCCTGGGGGTAATCGCAGACAAGGTCACGAACTAGCAAGTCGACTTTGTGTCCACGACCAAGGAAAGCGGATGCGAGGGTAAGGGTAACACGCTCTATCCCCCCCCCCCTCAGTGATCGAGTTAGGATAGAAATATGGCGCTTAGAAGTCACAGGGAGAGGTTTTTTGGGTACCATCGTCAGTGAAACACACCCAGAGCCGCCTATTCTTCTCTTCTCCGAACTTCAGTATCGTGCACTGCTTCGGGAGTGATTTGTGCGAGTAACTCGTCGCGCTGTACTTTGGATTGTGAGAGATTGTTCATGGTTTTTCCATTTTTCCCTGTAGAAAACAATATAATGATATTATACGTATCTTGGTACTAGTTTAGCGGGAAAATATTGAGTGGCAGCAATTCTTATTTTGGCCTGGAGAGCACGAGAAGAGGGTACCGGATAACATAACGCGGAGGTTGGCAGGCTAGTTGTTGTCTGGCCCAAAGGAGAGATAGGGATTGATATCATAGAGAGATGGGACCCTGGTATTTGTATCCGAGGTAACGGCAGGGCTGGTCAAGTACTGTCTGCTATATCATGAGCTCCTCCGGGTCGGATAAAACCCATGCCTACTTTGTGCTCTTTGTGTAGCTACCATCCTGAAAAGGTTCACTTAACCATATTGGGAAAGTCATGGAAACTCTGACTGGAAGCGAATGCTTAAATCTAATCAAAGGTGGCACTGTTCTCACAATCAATGGGACTGGAATTAACGTCGTTCGAACCACCGACGGTAAAATCGCCAAAATATTTAGACCCAAAAAATTCTTTTCCAGTGATTTGATTTCCCCTCGCCCCAAACGTTTTATCAAATCGGTTCAGAAGCTCACAGATCTAAACATTCCCACTGTGAGAGATGCTCGGCTGTACTGGATACCCTTTATGGAACTCCACATGGTCCATTACCAACCTTTGGAAGGAGAAACACTAAGAAATTTCTTTGCTCACAATGGATATCATTCCCAAATAGTTTCAAAATGGATCGGATTTCTTGAATCCCTTCACGACAAGGGGGTGTATTTCAGAGGAATCAACTTCAACAATATTATTTTGCAACCGGATGGCGAATTCGGGTTGATTGATGTGGACAGCGTCAGGGTATTCAACCATTCACTTAGCACTGACTTTCGTGCCCGAAATTTCAAGCCCCCCCTGTCTTACAGTGAGGACCAGAAAGTATTGTGCCAATTTGGATTGGATAATTGTATTAGAGAATATTTGGACAAGGCCGATATGCAACAGTCGAAAGAACAACACCTTCTTAAACGGATAAGAAAACAGCATCCTTTGTTAGCCAAGGCAGTTTCAACTATGGGTAGAAACTGTCAGGACCGTTAATTCAGGTCTGTTTTGTTACGAATTTCCGGGACTTCTTGTGATCTCGCTTGGCATGATGAGAGGTAATCTTCCTGAACATTTTTCTGGTTGTAGTGCGGTCGCCATCCATAAATATCAATAACGAACGATATCGCTCTGTGACCGTTAACACACTCAACGCCAGTCTGGTCAAACTGGACAAATCAACCATCTGCAGATAAGCACGATTCATCCTGCTGTGCCTTAGTCGCGGGCAGTCAATGAACCATAGCCGGTACCCGTCGGGTTCCTTGCGTACTAGTATATTTCTCCAGATCAGATCTCGGTGGAACAGGTTATTATCATGTGCCCGCTTGACCAGATCAAACAACTTTGAACGAATTTCTTTCAGTACTGCCTGCTTTTCTGGAGGTTCCATGGCATACCACACCTCCAATGCAAACGTTGCCAGGTCCATGGTGGACTCCAGTTCCCAGGTGATGATATAGCCTCCAACAAGGCGACCAAACCAACGATCTTCTCCAAAACCAATCCGGTCAGGTACCGGAATATTGACCTTTTCCATGGCATTCAGTCCCGCCCATTCCCCGGCGGACCTTCCCGGTCGCATAAAGTAGCGCCAACCCAAACTAAGCCGATATCTTTTGAATATAACGGTCCCCTTGGGCGTATTCACCCTGAATACATCGTTGCCCCCAACCGCCAGTTTTTCCCCTGCTTCAAGAGACGACCATTCGTCCAAGTTTCCCAAACTGGAGTCGGCAATCGCGTCCACCCATTCAGGAGTGATGAATCGATATTGGCCGTGCAGGGTATAGATACATCGCCCGGAAGGCACTTTCTTCCAGGTCATTGCTTTTGTAACCAGGCAAACCGGTGACGGGCCCCGATGTGGGATGCGGTCATCAATGAACCAACTCGAGCGCCGTGTGCATCTACGATGTCCGCAATTTCCTGCATAGCCATGACGCAGGAATTCAGGGAATTTCCCCGTAATGTGTGCCTCAAAGGCTTGATGAACCTTTGATCAAAAAATGAAACTGCCACTCCCGTTTGATGTGTTCCTGCCCGCTCGCCACTTTTATGCGTATTCTGTGAGATTTAGATAAGACGGGAGCATTATTTCGGCAATGCGATCTTTCATGATTTCATGGTGAAATCACAGCAGTGAGTTTGTGTCTAACGTAAGCTATTAGGATTCGGGGCAGTGTTAGCGCTCACGGTATGTGATGCGGCCTTTTGAAAGGTCATAGGGGGTAAGCTGCACGGTTACCTTGTCACCCCGCAAGATGCGGATATAGTGCTTGCGCATTTTTCCAGAGATATGTGCAATGACTTCATGTCCATTTTCGAGTTCAACTTTGAACAGCGTATTGGGTAAGGCTTCAATGATTGTGCCTTCCATTTCAATGCTTTCTTCTTTAACCATTATTTGACTGGTAAATATAGGAGAATCAGAGTGTAAAGAAGAATCGCGTATAGAGCAAATGCGATTCCATGGAAAAGCCTTGCAAACGCAATCATCCGAACAACCATAATGCTATCATCGTGACAGGTACTGTTTCGCGAAGGTACAGCCCTGAATCTGAACAAATAACAAACAATATCAAGAGTTAAAACGGTAACAAAAATGTCGACACAAACAAGTTCACGCTCAAATATCACGATCAATTCATTGGTAAAAATGAAAGTCACAAGTGAGAAATTCGCCTGTGTCACGGCATATGATTACAGCACCGCATTCGCAGCCACAAAAGCCGGTGTGGAAGTATTGCTGGTCGGCGATTCTCTCGGGATGGTGATTCATGGTCACGATAGCAGTTTACCCGTGACGATCAATGACATGGCGTACCATGTGCGTTGTACCAAACGTGGAAATAATGGCGCATTACTGGTCGCAGACCTCCCCTTTATGAGTTACTACACAGAATCCAAAAGCCTGGAAAATGCTGCCATCCTGATGCGTGAAGGGGCGCATATGGTGAAGCTTGAAGGGGGAGCCTGGCTGGCGGAATCGACCCGGCTACTGGTTGAACGGGGAATCCCTGTGTGTGCCCATATGGGGCTGACACCCCAATCAATCAATCATCTCGGCGGATATCGGGTCCAGGGCAGGGACCCTGCAAAAGGGCAGACGATCATCGATGAAGCCAAACTGCTTCAGGAAGCCGGCGCCAGCGTAATTTTAATCGAATGTGTACCCGCTGCGTTGGGCAAAAAGCTGGCACAAAGTCTGGATGTACCTGTTATAGGAATCGGTGCAGGGGCAGGAACGGATGGTCAAATCCTGGTGTGGCACGACCTGCTTGGTTTGTATCCGGGTAAAACTGCTAAATTTGTAAAGAATTTTCTGACCGGAAATAAAAACGGCATCCAGGGTGCGTTGTCGGACTATGTCAGGGCGGTAAAATCTGGAGAATTCCCCGGGGAAGAACATAGTTATACCTGAATGCTGTTACACCTATTAGCTTCTGGAACTCAACAAAACCCTTTATCCTGCCTGTTGTCATACAGTGGGCAGGACCCCTTTGTAATTACACACCCGATATGGATTGGCTATTCACCAGGGTCGGCCCGGCTACGCGTTTTCCAGTTTCAGACGGTACCGTATCGACTGCATCACCAATCGGATTTTCTCCGGATCCTGCCCGGTTTCAACCCAGTCCCATTCAGCATTGCTTAGCATGGTGGCTCTGGAAGTCTGTATTTTCTTGCTTCCCCGATGGCCCAGATAAACCAGGGTTTTCATATCGTCCTTCCGTTCCATGCGCAGTGTGTATTTGTCCAGTGATGTTACCTGGTCTGTGATGTCTGTCAAAATGCTGATCAGTATATTACCAGTAACTCCTTTTTTCTTCCTGGCTGCTCTCTTGTCCTGCTGGACCCAGTCCGTTTCCATGATACCAGTTTCTGGATTCGCCAAAATCAGTGGTGCGCCAATTTCTCCCCAGTAATTTACCAGTTTGGGCCATACCTGCTCAGCGGGGGCATCAATTTCAAGCCAGCGCTCGGTGCCGTTATCTAGCATCGTAATCCCCACGGTTTGAGGGACAACCTCTTCTTCCGTAAAGTTTCGGTTTACAATCACCTCAGTGGTGGTGTCGACCAGATCAGGAGGCAATTCAAGACGTGTTTTTTTTGGCTTGAGGTCAGTGCCCAGATCGATGGTTTCACGCTCTTCACTGATCGTGTTGCATCCCGTCAGTGTAAGCGCGACAAAGTAAACAGCAATGTACTTGAATGGAGAATTTGTTCTGTTCATCATTGTATCCAGGGTAATTATTGCCATTTACAGTTGCAGACAGCACCTCAAATAACAGATTGCCGCCGGATTATAACCGCACAACCAGCCCTGTGTCATAACGGATGTCGCTGCCCGGCCATTCCTGCCAGAAAATATTTTCATCCAAACTGCAGACAAATGATCGGTTTTCTACAGGAAGATCGTTCAGGGCGAGTCGTGCCTATCCTGGGTGGTTGCAGAAAACAAGTCGGGTCGACAGCGGATTTGTCCAAATTATCCAGCTACCCACCACATGCACTGGATATTACCGGAACAAGCGTCAGGCATGGCGTAATCGGGTAGGAGGCGGAATCACTTCCGCCGTCCTCCCACACCACCGTACATACGGTTCCGTATACGGCGGTTCATGGCAAGCTCCGCAACCGACACGCTGTATCAAGCAACGATACCAGTCCAAGACGATCAAAATAGGCCTTCGGAAATGCCGCGTTCATGTGTGAGGCACCGCTGTTCCACCACGGACCCCGTCCGTTGGTCGCAGATTTCCACGCACGAACCTCCGACAGGCCGGCCTTCATCAGATGTCGTGCTCGCGTGTAAACCCGTTTCCATTGCCGCCACAAGATAGCACGCAGCTTGTGTCGAATCCATCCGTCTGTTAGAAGCAAATAGAACTGTCCGGTTTAGTAGCACATAAACTGTCCGGTTTTACCCTTCATTTCACGGCCCCCAGAGGGTTAACCCTCTGGGGGCCGTGGCGCCCCCGCGGTGGGCACTACGCGGTGGCCGTGTCATAGTCTACCATCAGCTGGTTCTGCGCATCATACCGGGCCAACTCCCGCGGCCCGTGATGAATCGCCAGGCAGTCATCGGCGTAGTGCAGCACCTTGACCTTGACCTTGACGTAATGACACCGGTGCTGATCCGCCGGGATCTGGAGCACACGACGCAGATAATGCACGCAGTTGTCCGATCCCACGGTCCGTTCATGATGCTTGCACAAAATGTCATCGAGCACCATCTGATCCCGGCAGGGGACAAACGCACTGCCGTCTTCCCGGGACGGATGACTGAATTCCTGGTTGTACGCGGGCAGGTAGTGCTTCTGGATGTATTCATTGGCCGAATCCATGTCGGTAACCCCCTTGGCAGCCAACTCCTTCACCAGACGGTCCTGGTGGGTCCTGAAGGCCCGTTCCGACCTCCCCCGGGCCTGTGGGGAATAGGCCGCAATCATCTCCACACCCAATTGCTTCATCGCCCTGCCAAATTGTGTGGGATTAGACTTGTCCACTTTGCCACCCGCCTCGGGGGTATGCCAGTAATGGCTGCCCCGATCGGTGTATAACGAACAGAACAGACCTTGTGATTCAATCACTTCACGAACGCCCCGGAAACTGCTCCAGGTGCCCTCCTGTGCACAGAAAAACATCGAGTAGTGTTCATTGGTAGCATCGTCCATAGTCACAATCAGGTCCCACACCTGGCCCGGTACCCACTCGTGGGTGCTGCCGTCCTGGTGCAGCATCATCCCCGCCCAGGGCGCCGCTTCACGCCGCTTACGATGCACACCGCGCCGGGGCGCCCGCTTCACTACCTTGGCGGCCTGCAACGTGTTCTTGACCCACGTATAGCTCCGCTCTCCCCCGTCACGACGATACCAGGCATGGAAATGACGCACATTCCAATCCCGGTGATGGGTCTTGTAACGATCCACCAGCTTCATCACTTCGTCCACCGGCGCCCGGCGATGCGAGACCTTTGTCAGCCGCTGATCACACAACCCTTCCAGTCCGGCCTCCTCAAAACGGTCCACATAACGACGGAACGTGCGGGAACAAACCCCCAACAACGCCGCCGCCTCTTCCTGGGTCAAACGACCCCCCGTCCAACCTTCTCGCGCTTCTTCAAATCTCATTAGCCTGGTCTCCTGTAGCCATTCTGCCCGTTTCATCACGCCTCCCAATCAGGGTTTTTGAAACCGGACAGTTTATGTGCTACTTAACCGGACAGATCACTAACTCCTAACATCCGTCCAATGCCAAAAAGGGGCGTTTTGTCTTGACCAAACGAAAATAGGCCGCCCAACCTCTCAACAACGGGTTAAGCGCCTCAATGGCCCTGGCAAGATTCCGTCCCCGCGCTTTGCGCAGTACGGTCCGCACCTTGTCAGCAAATCGCTGGCGGCTTCCTTTCGCAATACTCAGTCTGGACTCCTTGAAGCCCATCACACGGTATCCCAGGAATTGCCGCTTCCACGGTCTCGCCACCGCACTCTTGGTCGAATTGACCTTGAGCTTGAGACGGGTCCACAAAAACGCCTCCAGCTTCGCCATCAACCGATGGCCAGCCTTCTCGCTTTTCACATACACGTTGAAGTCATCCGCATACCGGCAAAACCGGTGCCCTCGGCACTCCAGTTCCCGGTCCAGTTCCGTCAGCAGGATATTGGATAATAATGGGCTGAGTGGGCCGCCCTGCGGCATCCCTTCCCGCCTCGGCGAGATCAGCCCGTCAGCCATCATTCCCGCTTCCAGATATCGGCGAATCAACTTCAACACCCGTGCATCGCCCACCTCCTGTGCCAGCTTCCCCATCACTATATCGTGATTGACCCGGTCGAAAAACTTTTCCAAATCCAAGTCCACCACCCAGCGATTTCCAGCCGCAACGTGTTCCCCCGCCGCCTCCACCGCCTGATGGGCCGAGCGTCCGGGTCGGAACCCGTAACTCGAATCCGAGAATCCCGGCTCAAACAGGGGACTCAACACCTGATGCAACGCCTGCTGGATCATCCGATCCGTCAGCGTTGGAATGCCGAGTGTCCTCACCCCGCCCTGCGGCTTGGGTATGTCCACCCGACGTACCGGCGCGGGAATATACTCCCCCGCCAGCAATCTGGCCCTGATCGTCGGCCAGTGCCGTTTCAGGTGC
Organism: Candidatus Poriferihabitaceae bacterium; assembly: GCA_965214055.1. Lineage (GTDB taxonomy): Bacteria > Pseudomonadota > Gammaproteobacteria > Arenicellales > Poriferihabitantaceae > WTGA01. The sequence goes on along the minus strand of OZ243931.1, from coordinate 857,444 downwards.
TCCTTGAACTCCGGTACCCCGATGCCATCGACACCGCTTGCACCCTTGTTCCGAAGCACCCGCTCGTAGGCCTTCATCAGGTTGCCGCGTTCCAACACCGCTTCCATCAGATCGACCTGCTTCGGCTGCGCTTTCGTCCGCAACAGGCTCGCCGATGTCCCCTCAACACTCAAACCGGCTCCTGCCGGATACCGTCCGGCGTCCTCCGTCTGAGCCCCGCCTCTCCGACGAGCTTGTGTCTTGTTCAGTTTCATCGAGAAATCCCGTGCCTACTCACGTCTTGCCATGTTCAGCCCTTCAACTGCCGGTCAGCAGCCTACTATGGCCTCGGCTGACTTCTGCCGTCCCATCCCGCTTTCTCTCGAAAGCGGTAGCCCAAGGCAGGACCACAGATCTCCCAGGGTAATGCGCGTGACTTTCCCGCTTATGCTCGCCGCCTATACGTCCACGGTGTCCGTACAAGTATCGGGCTTTGAAGATAATGGCCTTCTCACCCACCGTGACCGCCTCATAGGCGATTCCTGTTCGTCGAGCCAGCGGTTTGCCTTCGGCTTCCTTCAGATTCCACCTCTCGGTGGACACCCTTGCCGTTCGGCTAATCGTTCCCCTTGTCGGGCCGACAGCGGACTTGCACCGCCATCTATGGTCCGCCCCCGTTTTGCAAGTGTAATTTTTCGTATGGAAGAGTTGGCTGCAGCCATCTATCCGGCCTATTTGTGAGGGACTTATGCTCTCTGGCCCCGATGGAATTCGCGCCGGTGCGTCCTTATCAAGTCATCGGCTTCAATCAGTTGAGCCTTTGGCGGTATCAGGTTTTCACACTGGCAGGGGTGCCTTTTCTGCCATCACGATTGATTACTCTTAAGCAACCTGGGGGATAACTGTTCTCCTGTGTCTAAGGGTTAAGGTTTCTCTTTGGCATCCGGACATCGCCGGATGCCGGCTTGTTCCTCGGCCGATCAGGCCGGTACATGGTTTTTCTGGTACGGCTTTCCGGAGGTCAACACCGCCCAGGCCGTTCGTGCCATATGGTTGGCTAAAGCCACCGTGGCCACATTCTTGTGTCGCCGCTCCAACAACCTGGTGAGCCACTGACTGCGTCGGTCTTTCTTCTTCGTCGGATCATGTCGAGCCACCACGGATCGGGCCCCATGGATCAGCAGACACCGCAGATAGCGGTCCCCGCGCTTGGAGATACCCAGCAACCGCTCCTTGCCCCCGGTCGAACTCTGACGAGGAACGAGCCCCAGCCAGGCGGCGCATTCCCGCCCATTGCGGAACACCCCCGGATCCCCCATCGTGGACAACATCGTGGTGGCCGTCATCGGTCCGACCCCCGGAATTGTCATCAACAGCTTCGCCTGTTCGTCCTCCCGGGCAATCTTCTCAATTATGGCATCGTAGTGCGCCACCCGTTCGTCCATGTCAAGCAGAGCCTCGTACAGCTCGGCCAGTACCTCGAGAAACCTCCCGGGCAACGTGATCCGGTCCCTGCCGCCATCACCGAGAATATCCGCCACGACCGGCGCAACATGGCGGCGCCCCTGGGAAATCTCAATCCCAAACTCGGCCAACAACCCCCGAATCTCGTTGACATGTGCTGTGCGATTTCCCACTGCACGGGAACGGGCCCGGTGGGCCGCCTGTTGGGCCTGCTGATCCGGGCTCTTGATGCCCACGAAACGCATGTTGGGCCGCTGAACAGCCTCGCAGATTGCCTCGGCATCTGCCCGGTCATTCTTGTTCGACTTGACAAACGGCTTGACGAACTGGGGTGCCATCAATTTGGTATCGTGGCCCAGGTCCTGAATCTCCCTGCCCCACCAGTGAGCACGGCCACAAGCTTCCAGACCAACCAGGCAAGGGGACAGGTTGGACAGCATAGTTTTCAACTTAGTCCGGGACATCTTGCGGGAAAAACAGATCCGGCCTTTGTCATCCACTGCATGGACATGGACAGTATTTTTTGCCAGATCGATGCCCAGGACTACCGGAACAGCTGGATTTGATTTATGATTCGTCTTGGTCATGGTTCACCTCTTCAGTGTCATTGGTTATTAAGAAAGATCATTGTGGCTCATCGAAGCCGAATCTGAAAGAGGGAACCATGGCCATTTCTGGTTTTTTTGCTGTTCCATCCAAATTAGTAGTAAAGCCGGTGGGGTTTGTGGGCGAGAAGTCCGCGAGTGTGGTCAAGCGGTGGGTAACGCGCAGCGTTATCCACGGGTTGTCCACACGGTCCGTCAGGACGCGGGCTGGTCCGAAGGACTCGTCCACAAATCCACGGGCCCTCCCGGACCCACTCGTGCTGATTCCTGGGGGCCGTCGGGCCGATTCATCGGTGGTCTGTTTCATGGCGTTCAATCTCATGGGGTTTGTGTCTCGATCGAAGGTGGGGGCGGACCATCCCATTAAGTCATCCGGGCCACCACCACGTGTACCGGAACAGCGCCAGTCACGGCGCTACGCGCCATGCCTGGCGCACCATAAAAAAAGGCCCTCCGAAGAGAGCCTTTTCAATGAATGGTGAAACAGCTTTAGAAAGACTGTACCAGATAGAGTTGAAACGTGTTTGTGGTTTCTTCGTCATCGTCCAAAGACGCATTCTGGGCCATCACTTGCGTTGCCTCGTCGTCGTCGCTGTCGTCATCAAATGCCGTGAAATCCGATACCGTTTTACTGACAGTACTGTATTCAGCAACCGCACTCAGACCACCACCAAACGATTTGGTGAGTGACACATACGCGTTTGTCATATCACCAGCATTTTTATGCACGGGGTCTTTACGAGCCATATATTTATTCTCTGCAGTACCAGTCACCATCGCTGCGCCGGAACGACCTTTTCCGCCGTCGGTATAGCTACCAACACCGACCATTCCAAAGTAACCGCCACCGAAATCATTCATGACCAGCAGGCCCCAGGCTTCGTCATCGTCACGACCGTCCACATCCGCATCCACCGAAGTCATATGACCGCGCACTTCCGCAGAACCCAGTGGTGCCCGGAAACCGAATGATAAAAGATTCGGAGACCGGTCCATAGACGCGTCACTGCCGTTTTCATCCACATAGGCCAACTGGAACTTCACCGGCCCCAGTGCAGTTGCCGCTCCAAACGTGACCGAATCAATGGATTCGCTGTCGTCCTTAGCAGCTACTGCTGGTGTTACTATAACAGTCGTCTTATCATTGTCTTCCCCGGGATTTCCGAACTCATCTTTCGCTGGTGGTGCCGTGCTCGCAGTCACAGCATCCGCTGCTTTAACGCTCATATCCGCACTCTGCACCTGGATATCGAAGGTGATGGGATCGTCCCCACCCGGACCGGCACCGAAACGATAGGCTGCAATGTTTTTCATACGCAGGCTATGGTCACTGTTCATATTATTGGAAGCAATGGCGTAGTATTCAGAACCACCCAGAAACCAGCTCTGGTCCGTGTTGGCACCAATATAGCGGTACAGAACACCGGTCTGTTTACCCAGCCGGAACTGGCCAAAACTGCCGTTCAGAGTCATATTGGCATGACGCAAGCTCATTGAGTCACTCGCTTTGTATTCCAGAAGATAGTCCACGGACATCCCGTTACCCAGATCATTCGAACCCTTGACTCCCAATCGACTGCCAATTGCATCATCGATTCGCTGGGAATCATCGGCATCGGTCTCTCCGCTCACGCTCTCGAAGCCGAAAGTGACCCGACCATATAGCGTCGGTTCGGCCAGTACCGCCATGGAGGTCGACAACATCCCCGCAGCGGCTGTTAAAATAGCTATTTTTTTAAGCATAAGAATTTACCTTTAGTTAATTCAACCTGATTACTAATTAAGATTATTATCGCTACAACTTTGTTTTGCGATATGCGGATTATAAAGTAAGTTTTCAGAGAAATGTTAACTTTTTTTAATATTTGAGAAAAAAATGGTAAATTTCTGCAAATTTTCTGAACATTTTACATTTTTACCCCTTATCGCTATGGCTAATATCGAGTCCTGGGTTGGAAAAACAACCCGAAATCCTGTGAAAAACACAAAAAACCATTTTTGTAGGATCAGGGCGATGAAAAAACGAAAAATGGAACCCCGGCACAGTGCCTCTTCACCATTTGCTCAACGTACTGATGGGTTGGTCCCCGGACAACGGGATTTACGCATGTTGTTCGATATGTGCCTTCAGTGCAGCAAGATTGTTTTTCATGCAGGAATAACGTTCGTCCATATTCATGATGTCGCCTGCATGGTCAGGCAACACGACCCTTTGATTGGTTGACTGATGAATGGCCTCGGGAAATTTTGCTGGATGAGCGGTCCCCAATACGATTGTGGGCACGGATGCGTCCGCCTCCCGCCTTGCCGCAGAAACCCCTATGATTGAATGGGGCTCTATGATTTCCCCTGTGGAATGATAGATTTCCCGGATATCCGAAGAGATTTGCTGATCATCCAGTCGATAGGCCCCGAAAACCTGTTGCGCTTTTGAAAGTAATCGTCGGCTTATGGAGAACGAACCTGAACGGTTGAATTCCTCCATCATCTCACATAAATGTGCACTGTCGCGACCGAGCAGCAAAAACAGGTATCTTTCGAAATTGCTGGAAATCTGAATGTCCATGCTCGGAGACAGCGTTGGCATGACCTCCATTTTCTTCATGACCCCGGTCTCAAAAAACCGGGTCAGGATATCATTCTTGTTTGAACCGATGATCAGCCGTTTAATGGGCAACCCCATCTGCATGGCGATATATCCGGCCAGTACATTCCCGAAATTGCCGGTGGGCACCGAAAAATTGACCCGGCGATCAGGACTGCCGAGTACCAGTGCAGCTCTGAAATAGTACACGACCTGGGCAGCAATCCGTGCCCAGTTGATGGAGTTTACCGCAGACAGCCGATACCGTTCCTTGAACGCCGGATCATTGAACAGTGCCTTGACCAGGTTCTGGCAATCATCAAATGTCCCATCCACAGCCAGGTTGTGGATATTGTTGTCTGTGACGGTGGTCATCTGCCGACGCTGGACTTCAGATACCCTGCCCCGGGGATGCAACATAAACAACCGGACGGACTGAAGTCCCCGAATTCCGGCGATCGCCGCCGAGCCCGTGTCCCCGGAGGTGGCGCCAACAATGGTGCAGCTTTCGGCATTCTTCTCCAGAAAATATTGGAAAAACTGGCCAAGCACCTGCAATGCATAGTCCTTGAAAGCGAGGGTCGGTCCGTGGAACAGTTCCATAAAATACAGGTTGTCATCAAGCTGTATGATCGGTGCGACGGCATCATGGTGAAAGTGGCCATAGGCACTTTTCACCAGTTGTCTGAGATCTTCAGGGGGCACCGATCGGCCGGTAAAATTGCTGAGGATAGCGGTTGCCAGCTCGGAGTAATCCATGTTCTGATAACTGCGAATGGTATTGGTCTCCAACTGCGGAATTTTCCGGGGCAGGTACAGACCGCCGTCGCTCGCCAGTCCGGTCAGGGTAACTTTTTCAAAATCCAGGCAGGGAGCGGCTCCTCTGGTGCTGATGTATTCCATTGGTTGTTATCAATGATTGGTAGAGTAGAGAACTGGCGCGCCAATTTTAGGGTCCGGTGGCATGGTTTCCATCACTTTCGTTTTGGTCCTCAGTCCGGCTCCCATTATCACGTTTCCAGTTCCCTCTCGTCAAACCAGGCGTGCGGATTTCCCGCACCCGGCTTTCCGATGAGATCATGCCTTCGCCCACGGAAGGCCCTTGGTCCTCGGCGTAAGGTGTACCAGACCGTAGTCATTCCACAGCCTCTCATCCGAGAAGCGCACATACTTCCCAGACTTCACCTTGTGCTTCCGACAGAGCCACTGTCGCAGCCGCCTGGTTGCGTGTCTGTCCACCGCTGCATAGGCGGGACTGACCTGTCCAAGATAGAAGTACTGTGACCAGCCGGATATTGTCCGGTTTAGCCTGCCTACCATCCATTCCGGGTCTTTCAGCCCATAGCGTCGGTGGGTCAAATCACTTACCTTGCGGCAGATGCCCTGAACGCTCGCCTTACTGGGCCGGTTGCCAATATATGACCCCTTTCCATTACGGCGGTAATTGCGTCCAATTCGGTACCCCAGAAACTCAAAGGCCTCATCCGGGCACCGCAGGCATTGGGTTTTCCGTTCGTTGATCGGAAGCTTCAGTCTCGACATGAGCCGCTCCACTGCCGCCAGCATTTCTGCCGCCGGAGCCTTGCCAAGCACACGCAGGTCATCCGCGTAATTCACGATCTCCGCACAGAACCGCCGGGCGTAGCCCAGCTTCTTCCAACCCAGCAGGAAACGCCGCATGTAGAGGTTGCTGGCCAGTGGGCTGATCGGGGCACCCTGTGGGGTTCCCTTGCGCTCCTTGCGCGCCCAGTTCGTGCGACGCTTGCCGCCCTTCCCGTCATCCTCTTCCACCGCCATTTCCATCCATGCCTTGAGCAGTTTCAGCATCCGCCCGTCGCTGATGCGCCGGGCAAAACACTTCATCAGTTCAGCATGGGGAATCTGGCCAAAATAATCCGCCAGATCGCAGTCAACCACTTCATTGTGTCTCCGATTCAGGAGACGGTGGACGCGTTTGACCGCGTCCTGGGCGCTTCGCCCCGGCCTGTAGGCGTACTGCTTCGGTTGCAGGTCCGCTTCGACAATCGGCTCCAATACCAGCAACGCCGATGTCTGTGCGACCCGGTCCCGTATGCAGGGAATCCCCAAGGGCCGGAATTTGCCGGGCTGTTTCTTCGGAATCAGTACCTGGCGAACCGCTTTCGGTTCGTAGGTCCCGTCCCTCAGTTCCCGCGCCAGTTCCCCGATCCAGCGTTCCACTCCAATCGCCTCAATATCCGCGAAGCTCTCCCCGTCCACCCCCGCCGTGCCGCCATTACGACGGACACGCCTCCAGGCTTCAAACAGAAAGTCCTCACGCCATACCTTGTCGATCAGCGCATGAAATCGCCTTTCGGGTTCTTCCTTCGCTTTCGCATGTAAAACGCGCCGGAGTCTCCGAACACTAGGTGACCCTGTTAGACCTTCGTCAGTAGTCATGTCTTTCCCCCTTTACGTTTTGTTCTCAAAGTCAGGCCTCTTTCCTCCACCGGCATTACCCGGCTTCTTCAGTACTACAGGCCCGTCCGCCACCCTGCCGGCCCGGCCTGCCCCTCGCGGGGTTCCGGTTTGGTGCGTGCTAACACCACCAACAGGGCTTCCCGTGTTGCTACCATCTCCATCTTCCATGCGTGCTATCGTCACTACCCCGGCGGAACCGGACGGTGCGTGGGACGCTCGCTTCCCGTCCAGTAGCAACCTTCCCCGGACTTTCGGCGGGTCGGCTTCCACGTTGAATGTTTCGGGGCCTGCTCAACGTTTACTCGCGTTATGGCCCGCATGGTCGCTGAACCGCCCAAGGCGGTCCTTCTGTCAGAGTGCTTCAACCCATATCGTTGCCTTTATGAGCCGCTCCGACTGCTACCGGCTGGAGCGACAGTTGCCGGACAGGATTCGCACCCGCAAGGAAATGGCGCCTTTCCACGGCGCACGAGAATCTGGATTCTATCATCCAGAGCCTTTGACTTCTCAATGATCAAAACCTGAGGCAGTCTCATTGTTTCAAACCGTGTTCGGAACAAGGGGTCCGGCTGCTCGCGCATGACACGCAAACACGCTTTGCAAAATCCACTCCAATCCGTTTAGTATGATTCATCCAGCGTTTCCCGGGGATTGCCAGAAATTCTTTATTTTGGTGTAAAACAGAATCCATCGGACGAGAAGAAGTCCATCCTATAAATCTGGAGGCAGGAAATATGAAAGCAGCGGTATGCCACAAGCATGGAAAACGGTTGGTGTTGGAAGAAATTCAAATTGCGGAACCGGTCGGGACCCAGGTGAAGGTCAAAATTGGCGCATGTGCCATCTGCCACTCTGACATCCATCATGCACAAGGGGCCTGGAAAGGCCCATTGCCCGCCGTATACGGGCACGAAGCGGCGGGTGTCGTGGTGGAAGTGGGTGGGGATGTGCAGCATCTCAGGGAAGGCGACCGGGTGGTGGTGACCCTGATCCGGTCCTGCGGCCGTTGCTTCTATTGCGACCAGGGCACGCCCGCCATGTGTGGGGACTCCGCGGCATTGGATTCCGGTGATGTCTTGATGGATGCCCAGGGCAACCCGGTGATTCAGGGCATGAAAACGGGGGCATTTGCAGAATATGTGGTGGTTGATGCCTCCCAGGTCGCAATATTGCCCGGAGATATCCGGTTGGATACGGCGTCGCTACTGGCCTGTGGCGTGATCACGGGGGTCGGTGCCGTGGTGAACACGGCAAAGGTCTACCCTGGTGCCTCCGTGGTGGTCATCGGGGTGGGAGGAGTCGGCCTGAACACGGTGCAGGGAGCCAGGTTGTGCGGGGCTGCCCGCATCATTGCCCTGGATACCGAAGATGAAAAGCTGGCGATTGCCCGACAATTCGGGGCAACCCATGGAATGAATGCCAATGAAGAGAACGCGAGAAAACACATTCTGGAGATCACCGATGGAAGAGGGGCAGATTTCGTATTTGTCACGGTGGGGGCCAGGGTAGCAATGGACCAGAGTTACCGATACATGCGCCGGGGGGGTGAGGTTGTACTCGTGGGCATGACTGCAAGGGGGGTCCGCAGTGAATTCCTTCCCCTGAACCTGGTCAGTGCAACCCAAACAATCCGAGGCAGTTTCATGGGCCAGACCCGGTTGAAAGTCGATATCCCCTGGCTGATTGAACACTATCGCAAAGGCAGGCTGAAGCTGGACGAGTTGATTAGCAACCGCTATTGCCTGGATGAAATCAACGATGCCATTAAAAACACACTGGAGGGGAAGAGTATTCGAAACGTGTTGGTCATGGATCACTCCCTGTAGCATCCGCTCAATGGTCCGGCACCCGGTTTTCCGCCAATTTCTTCGCAAGAATGGTGATGTCCCCGGGCGGTTCCTGTTCCCAGTTCCTGGGCTGGCCCCAACGCGGGTGGTTCAGGGATAATTTTCTGGCGTGCAGTGCCTGACGCGGAAAGTCCTGGATAAGCCTGGTCAACGACCCGGAAGCGGACGGCGGGATTCGTGGGCGGCCGCCATATCGCCTGTCTCCAACAATGGGATATCCCTTCCAGGCCAGGTGAACGCGAATCTGGTGCGTTCGACCGGTTTCGAGGGCTGCCTGTACCGAGCAATGGCTCCGAAATTTTTCAAGGACACGGATATGGGTAATGGCCGGCTTGCCGGAGCGTGTTACCGCCATGCGCAAACGGTCATGGCGATGACGGCCAATAGGCTGATTGATGGTTTCACCTGCGACCAGGACACCATTTACGATGGCGATGTATTCCCGGCACATGACCCGGGTCTCCAGTTGTCTGATCAGGTTTTGTCGGGCGGACTCGGTTTTGGCAACCACCATCAATCCGGTCGTATCCTTGTCCAGGCGATGCACGATGCCGGCCCTGGGCAATGCTGCCATGGCCGGGTTATGGTAAATCAACCCATTCAACAGCGTATTGTCCCGGGTCCCGGCCCCAGGGTGGACAACCAGGCCGGCTGGCTTGTTGATCACCATGATCTCCGCATCTTCGTCGAGGATATCCAGATCCATTTTTTGGGCCGGCCACTCATTGGACTCGGGTTCCGGTTTGCTGATTTCCAGTATTTCGTCACCGGAAAGCCGGAATTTCTGTTTGACGATTTTTCCGTTTACCCGAACCCGTTCCTGTTTGATCCAGCCCTGCAACGTGGAACGTGTCTGTTCGGGAACCAGGCTGGAAAGTGCCTTGTCCAGGCGCATGCCCCTCATTTCTTCCGGGATTCTGAGTAAAATAGGGGAACTTGGATCCAACATCATCTGGTCAAATATGAGACAATAGAATTGGCAAGGCGTACTGGTCCTGTTACATTCTGTAGTGGACAGGATGTCAAGGGACACCTGCCCAACCCCCCCAATATTACGCTATGTTGACATTGCAATGCGAAGCCCCAAGACCGTAATTCAGAAAAATCATCGCCGGGAGTGGATGGCTTCCGGCACAAGGATTTTAATTCTGGCAGCCATCGTATTCATTTCCGGATGCTCCTATTTTGGCAAGGACAAGGAGGATAAGTTCAAAGACGCAACCGCTGAAGAGATTTACGAGAGCGTCAAGGAAAATCTGGTTGAAAAAAACTGGGACGATGCGATTGAGGAATTGCGAATTCTTGAGGCCAGGTATCCGTATGGTGTCTATGCCAAGCAGGCCCAGATTGACACGATCTATGCGCGCTATCGCAATGACGAGTCCGGGCTTGCCATCGCGGCGGCTGACCGGTTTATTTCATTGAACCCGACCCATGAATCGGTGGCCTACGCGTATTATCTGAAAGGACTGGCGAGTTTTAATGAAAACCGGTCGTTGCTCGGCCAATTTATGGGCAAGAGTGATTTGAGCGACCGTGATCCCTCCCCGATCCACGCTGCATTGAAGGCGTTTACCGATGTCTACACCCTGTTTCCCGACAGCCGGTATGCACCCGATGCCAAGCGCCGTGCAAACTATCTGCAGGATGCCCTTGCCAGAAATGAGATTCATATTGCAAATTACTATTATTCGAGGCAGGTCTATGTCGCGGTGGTCAACCGGGCGACCGGCATCATTGAAAATTATCCAGAGAGCTCCTCAATCGAAACGGCCCTTGCGTTGTTGGTGTTCAGCTACCAGCATATGGGTTTTGAAGATCTTGCTCAGGATTCCAGGCGGGTGCTTGAACTGAATTACCCGGACAGCGAATATCTGACCATGGAATTGTCGGATGCCCGATTTTCCAATTTTCTCACACCCGAACCCGGCAATGACGATGACGAGCCAGGCTGGATGTCAACCCTGCTTGATCGATTCAAGGAGCTTGATCGATGGGAGGGCGATCCTTCAAGTTAACGTCCTTCGCTTCGATATGCAAAACGGGAAAATCATGCATCAGACCGAGCATCAGGCGGTGAGGACTCTTTCCGCCTCGGCATATTTTCCGGCAGTCCTGACAACAATATCCCTGGGCAGTTCTGGACCCGGCGGTGTTTTGTCCCAGTCAAGAGTTTCTAGGTAATCCCGAACAAACTGTTTGTCATAACTGGGGGGGCTGGTCCCTGGCCGATACTGGTCTGCCGGCCAGAACCTCGACGAATCCGGTGTCAGCACTTCGTCGATCAAATACAATTTATTCTCGTTGTCCAGACCAAATTCAAACTTGGTATCGGCGATGATGATTCCTCTTTTCCGTGCATAAGCCGCCGCATCGGAGTAGATTTTCAGGCTGAGCGTCCGGACCTTTTCCGCGAGGGCATCTCCAAGAAGCTGGGTCGTTTCCTCATAACTGATATTGTCGTCATGCCCGCCCAGTTCTGCCTTGGTTGAGGGGGTATAGATGGCTTCGGCCAATTGATCTGCCTGACGGAGATTTTCGGGCAGGGGAATACCACAGACCGCGCCGCTGTTTTGATAATCCTTCCATCCGGAACCGATCAGATACCCGCGAACAATCGCTTCAATCGGGAGGGGTTTGAGCCGTTTCACTACAATGGCCCGATCCCCCAGTTCCGCCTGCTGGTGTTCATCCGGGACGGCTTCAGCCAGTGTTTTCCTGCTCAGGTGGTTTGGCAACAGGTCCTGGGTTTGCGAAAACCAGAAGTTTGACAATCGGGTCAGCACTTCTCCTTTCCCGGGTACAGGCTGGGGCAATATGACATCAAATGCAGAAAGACGGTCGCTGGTTACAATGAGCAAATGATCTTCATCAACCGCATAAATATCCCGGACCTTGCCCCGGTTCAGGAGCTCAAGGTGACTGAGATCAGATTGGAATAATGGTGGATTCATGGGATTTCTGTCTTATTCACTGAATTTCAAACCGCGAATTGTAACAAAAAGATCCCGTTTCGCACGGACTTCATGCTCTATCGATCCCACGATTGGTTTGTATTCAGTTCTTAAGGGTGATGATGGAATGGGTTTGTCGAAAACCCCTTGGAAGGAAGTTTCCCTTTTTCGCCCGGGCGCCCACATAATTGTCAAAGTCTCTCGGCTTGAGATTCAGATAACGCTGTCCGCTATAAATTCGCAGGCTGTTTCCTTCCTGAAAAATCGTGTAATCGACCACCGATTCTTCCCCGGCCCTGAATTTTGCATTCGGAATGTTAATCAGCTGGAGGCCCTTTCCCTTGCTGCGCCGGGCGAGTTCTCCGACGGTAAATATGAGCAGCCGACCGGTTTTGGTAATCACTGCAATCCAGTCATCTTCGTAATCATTGATTTTTCCGGGCATCAATACATTGGCTCCCTCGGGAACGGTCAGTGTTCCTTTCCCCGCCTTGTTTCGCGGCAGTATTTTCCCCACTTTCGCAATAAATCCATAGCCTGCATCGGTGGCGAGCAGGTATTCCGTTTCGGCACTTCCCATCATAAGTCCTTTGAAGATGGCACCCGGTTTGGGATTGCAGCTGCTGCTCAGTGGTTCGCCGAAACTGCGGGCCGATGGAAGGCTGTGCGCAGAAAAGGAATAGGTTTGTCCCGTCGAGTCAATGACCAGCAGGTTCTCATTGGTCTTGCCCTGAACCGAGCACAAATAGGTATCCCCGGCCTTGAAGTTCAAATTTTCCACCTGAACATCATGCCCTTTTGCCGCTCGAATCCAGCCCTTGGTGGAAAGAATGACGGTAACCGGTTCTGCAGGCATCAAGGCATTCTGGTCCAGAGCCTTGGGAGCTTCCCGTTCAATGAGCGGTGAGCACCGATTGTCCCCGTACTTGCTCGCATCGGCATTCAATTCATCCCGCACCAGGCGTTTGAGTTTTTCGGGGGATTTCAACAATTCCACCAGGTAGCGCCGTTCCTTTTCCAATTCCGTCTTCTCTCCCCGGATTTTCATTTCTTCCAGTCTGGCGAGATGCCGCAATCGTGTGTTCAGAATTGCATCCGCCTGAATCTCGCTCAGTTCAAATCGCTGCATCAGTTGGGGTTTGGGCTTGTCTTCTTTGCGAATGATCCGGATGACTTCATCGAGATTCAGATAGGCGATCAGGAGACCATCGAGAAGATGGAGTCGGTCCACTACTTTGTCGTGGCGAAACTGCAGTCGGCGTCGGACCGTGGCGATGCGGTAGTCCAGCCACTCCAGCAACAGGGCACGGAGGTCGTAAACCTGAGGGCGACCGTCCAGTCCAATCATATTCAGATTGACCCGATAACTCCTTTCCAGATCGGTCGTGGCAAACAGGTGCTGCATCAAGGCTTCGGTGTCGACGCGGTTCGACCTGGGTTCAATCACCAGACGAGTCGGATTTTCATGGTCTGATTCGTCTCGAAGATCACTGACCATGGGCAGTTTCTTCGACAGCATTTGGGCCGCAACCTGTTCCTGGATTTTGGAACCGGAGACCTGGTAGGGAAGCGCGGTAATCACAATGTCACCGCCTTCCTTTTGCCAGACTGCCCGCTGCCTCAGTGATCCGGTTCCGGATTGATAGCTGTCCATGATCTCTTCCCGTGTCGATACAATTTCCGCTTCGGTTGGGAAATCCGGTCCCTTGATGTGCTCACAAATCTGCGACAGGGTTGTATCCGGGTTTTCGAGCAAACGGATACAGGCGCTTACTACCTCCCGAATATTGTGCGGGGGGATATCAGTCGCCATGCCCACGGCAATGCCCGACCCTCCATTCAGCAGCACATTGGGCAGCCGTGCAGGCAACAACCTGGGTTCTTCCAGCGTGCCGTCGAAGTTCGCGGTCCAATCGGTTGTGCCCTGTCCCAGTTCTTCCAGCAACAGTTGAGCATACCGGGTAAGTCGTGACTCGGTATAGCGCATGGCGGCAAAGGATTTCGGGTCATCCTGACTGCCCCAGTTGCCCTGGCCATCCACCAGTGGATAACGGTAACTGAAGGACTGTGCCATGAGCACCATGGCTTCGTAGCAGGCGGAATCTCCATGAGGATGGAATTTTCCAAGGACATCGCCTACGGTACGGGCCGATTTTTTGAATTTGGCGGTGGTATGCAGGCCAAGTTCGGACATGGCATATACAATACGGCGCTGAACCGGTTTCAAGCCATCTGCAATATTCGGCAAAGCCCGGTCGAGAATCACGTACATGGAATAGTTCAGGTACGCTTTTTCGGTGAACGTTGCCATTGGCAGAGAGTTCAGGTTTGTTTCCGGGCGTGTTACATCTGTGTGTGATGCAGAGTTTCTTGTCATGTTGTTCGACAGGTCAGGGATTGTAAAAATCAAAATCATCCCGATTATAGCTGACGGATAGAACCGATAACCGCAGCCCGACCATAGATGTAGTTTGATGCAACCGGATCATACCGTTACCTGTTCAATGCTTCTCCATTGGCTGGATAAAGAAAGTATTGAATATCACTGTGCCAGCCATCCGCCGTTCATGACGGTTGCCGATGCAAAGGCAATGCGGACCTTGGATGAGTCAGGCCAGGGGCAGGTCAAGAACCTGTTCCTGAAAAACAAAAAGGGCAGGATGTGGCTGCTGACACTGCACGAGGACAGGAAGATTGATCTGAATGAAACCGCCAAACGCATCGGAACCAGACGTTTTTCATTCTGCAGCCGCGAACGTTTGATGCAGTATCTGGGTGTGAAACCCGGTGCAGTCAGTCCCTTCGCCCTGCTCAATGACGTGCATTGTGAAGTCGAGTTCTATATCGACGAAATATTAGTGGATCATTCTGTGATCCATGTGCATCCGCTGGACAATACCAAAACCGTAACCATTGGGACCCAGGACCTGCTTGAGTTTTTGGAGAGGCATGGCCACCCATTTAACGTGTTGGAACGTTAGGTCTGCCGGCAGAGATCGCAGACTGTTTCGAAATCCGGCATCCTCCCGGTTATTGCACCAATCGTACCTATTCGGGTCATTTCTCCAGTAATCTGGGCATCATTTCAACAAGGTTACAGGGGCGGGTACGATAATCCAGCTGATGGGATATCAATTTCTCCCATGCCAGTTTGACGGCACCCGTCGAACCCGGCAAAACAAAAATATAGGTTCCATTTGCAACTCCCGCCAGGGTCCGAGACTGTAAGGTAGAGGTGCCGATATCATCGTAGGACAGGACCCTGAACATTTCACCAAAACCATCGAGAACCTTGTCCAGCAAAGGGGCCACTGCTTCAGGGGAGCCATCACGACCACTGACTCCGGTGCCGCCGGTCGTGATAACCACCTGCACTTTGGGATTGGCAACCCATCTGGATACTTCAGCACGGATTTGATAGATATCGTCAGGAACGATCCGTTTCTCATGAGGCCGGTGACCCGCGTCTTCGAGTCGTTTGACCAGTGCATTCCCGGATTTGTCATTTTCATCTGTTCGGGTATCAGAGATAGTCAGGACGGCAATATTGGTCGGGATGAATTCCCGGGGGGTTGGCTGGGTCATGGCTGATTTAGGCTCCTTTGGATAAAAATGATATAGTAGCTGAATCCCATTGTGTTCGAGAAATATATCAGAAATCATGCGCGTGAAAGTCAGATGTTTCGCCAGCTTGAGAGAGGAATTGGGGTTTGGAGATAAAAGCATCGAATGCCCATTGCCTCTGACCATTGAAGAGATATGGACAAAGATTGCGGATCGGCCAGCTCCGGAAAATCTGCTTTGTGCTTTGAATCATGAATACTCCCAATTCAGTCAGATCGTCAAAGACGGGGATGAAGTGGCTTTTTTCCCTCCCGTGAGTGGTGGGTAAAAATGCGCATCGAGATCAGGCCGGCACCTTTTGACCCGTGGGCGGAGCTCAAAACCTATCAAAATCATCCGGGGTTAAAGCCGGGCAGTTATGGTGCCTGTGCAACATTTGTCGGAACAATGCGGGATTGCAACCTGGGAGATGATGTAGCACACATGCAATTGCAGCATTACGAAGGCATGACACAGCACCAACTGTCATCATTTGCGAATCAGGTCATTGACAAACATCAACTCCTGGATTTGCTGATCCTTCATCGGGTGGGAGATATCTACCCGAACGACCCCATCGTGCTGGTTGCTGCCTGGTCCGCGCACCGCGCCGCTGCATTTGATGGTTGTCGACAAATGATGGAGCACCTGAAGTCGCACGCAACATTCTGGAAAAAAGAAACGCTGGCCCGGTCCGATAACCGGGCAGACCAACGCTGGGTTGGGAATACATAACCCAGCGTTTCATCCCTGCCGGCAATAAACAGGCGGTCATGATTCAGATCGTTTTCAGGGAGTTCACGATTTGCCGTTGCTGTTCCGGTTTGGGTTGGATATATCCCAGTGTTGTGGAAATATCGGTATGACCCAATTGGTGCTGCAGGGCCCGGATCCCAAAGGGGATGTCCTCATTCTGGGACATCGCATTGGCCACTTCGGTCCCGAAGGTATGGCGCAACCGGTGCGGAGAGAGCTCCACGGAATAGTGTTTGCCGATCTTCCGCAAGATGCTCGTGAGTTGCTCCCCGGTTAGCGGGTCACTGGAGAGTCCCACCCGATCATCAAATCGCTGCACACAAAACACCTGGCACTCCGACAGATCTTCCCGGGTTCCGAGCACCCGGACGGTTTCCTGATGTAACGTCATCAGGTCCTGATACAACCGGACGTCCAGGGGAATGTCCCAAGCGCGCTTCGTCTTGCTGGTTGTTGAAGCCAGATGGATCAGGTTTTTCTGGAAATCAATGTCTTTCCAGCACAGCCCCACCAGTTGGCGCCGACGCATCCCCGTATAGAACAGCGTCTTGATGCAGATGGACCAGAGCCATCCGTTTTTTACGGGGCAATCGGGTTCGGCCAGTCCGGCAATTACCCCCGACAAGGCCTTCACATTTACGGTTTTCTTCTTCACGTTCGAAACCGTAGCCGGGGCCACATCTTCGATGGGATTGATGGGCATCAATTCCCGTTTGACGGCGAATTTCATGAACACTCCGAAGCTCCGGCGATAGGAATTCCAGGTGGTGTCACAGGCCCGGGCCAGTACCTGCTGGCGCCAGCGGATAAAGACCTCTTCATTCAATTCATCCAGTTCACAGACCCCCGTATCCGCAATAAACATCTTGCAGGTGGTTCGGTAGGCTTTCTCAGTGTCTGGGCGAAGAACCCTCAGCGAAAAATAAAGGTTCAATAGTTCATTCAAATGCATAATGATTTCCTGTCTGTCAGGGGTTAGTGTCTGGCCGAAATCCTCCACTTTTTCGAACGTCAAGGAATCGAACCTGTGTCTACCTGATTGTTGATTAGTAATCAAGTTGAATTAATCAATAAAGGTAAATTCTTATGCTTAAAAAAATAGCTATTTTAACAGCCGCTGCGGGGATGTTATCGACCTCCATGGCGGTACTGGCCGAACCGACGCTATATGGTCGGGTCACTTTCGGCTTCAAGAGCATTAGCGGAGAAACCGATGCTGATGATTCCCAGCGAATCGATGACGAACTTGGCAGTCGATTGGGAGTCAGTGGTTCGAATGATCTGGGTAATGGAATGTCTGTGGACTATCTCCTGGAATACGGAGCCGGTGAATCGCTGGGCTTGCGTCATGCCAATATGACCCTGAACGGAAGTTTTGGTCAGTTCCGGCTGGGGAAACAGACCGGTGTTCTGTATCGCTACATCGGTGCCAATACGGATCAGAGCTGGGCATTGGGTGGAGCTGAATGGTATGCCATTGCGAAAAACAACATGAACAGTGACCACGGTCTGCGTATGAGCAACATCGCGGCCTATCGTTTTGGTGCCGGTCCGGGTGGAGATGATCCTATCACCTTCGATATCCAGATTCAGAGTGTGGATATGAGTAAGGGTAAAGTTTCTGCAATGGAAGGTGCCTATACAGGAGAGGATGACCATGGTAATCCAGTGGCTGCATTGGTGAAAGAGGACGCGGCCGGTTTCAAAGCGGAACTCGTCGAGCTGGGGTTATCGGAGAATATTCCAGATCCGGCTTTTGGTGCACTAAAAACCGATCTGACAGCGCAGGGAGAAACAGTTAGAGCGCGAGTTACCAATGCCGACGATGTTGCACCAGCCAAGAATGATGGCGAAACCATTGATTCGGTCACGTTTGCAGCGGCGACTGCACTGGGTCCGGTAAAGCTCCAGGTGGCCTACGTGGATGAGAACGGCAGTGCCGCTACCGGGGATCGATCTCCGAATCTTTTGTCGCTGGGTTTTCGGGCACCACTGGGTTCTGCGGAAGTGCGCGGTCATATGACTTCGGTAGATGCGGATATGAAAGATCGTGACGACAACGAAGCCTGGGGCTTGCTGGTCATGAATGATTTCGGCGGAGGTTACTCTGGGATGATCGGGGTCGGTAATTACACCGACGGCGGAAAAGGCAAGATGCATGAAAACGCGGTTCTCGGTGGTAGGTATGCTACTAAAACCCGGACTGGAGAGACCGATACTACTATCGATGATACTGACGACGGCATAGATCAGACGCGTGAGGCAGCAAACATATTGCTGATAGAGGGACCGGGTGCTAACGCCGATGATCCTTCTGTGTATTACAATGCCCATACTGGTGCTATGGTTACAGTTTCCAATGATGATAACGCTAATACTGCGCCTAGTGAAGGTGTTGTAACAGTACATTCGGATGATATAGAAGATAGGGACTATGTGGCCGAAAAGACAGGTGTACATAAAAATGCTGGTGATATGACAAACTTGTATGTATCACTCACCAAGTCTTTCGGCGGTGGTTTGAGCGCTATTGCTGAATACAGTACCACCAGTAAAACGGTAACGGCAGCGGATGGCATGGATGATGATAAAGAAACCACCAACAAGTTTCTCCTCAGCCTGATTCAGAGTTTCTAAAGCTGTTTTATCATTTATTGAAAGGCCCTCTTCGGAGGGCCTTTTTTCATGGTGCGCCAGGCATGGCGCGTAGCGCCGTGACTGGCGCTGTTCCGGTACACGTGGTGGTGACCGGATGACTTAATGGGATGGTCCGCCCCCACCTTCGATCGAGACACAAACCCCATGAGATTGAACGCCATGAAACAGACCACCGATGAATCGGCCCGACGGCCCCCAGGAATCAGCACGAGTGGGTCCGGGAGGGCCCGTGGATTTGTGGACGAGTCCTTCGGACCAGCCCGCGTCCTGACGGACCGTGTGGACAACCCGTGGATAACGCTGCGCGTTACCCACCGCTTGACCACACTCGCGGACTTCTCGCCCACAAACCCCACCGGCTTTACTACTAATTTGGATGGAACAGCAAAAAAACCAGAAATGGCCATGGTTCCCTCTTTCAGATTCGGCTTCGATGAGCCACAATGATCTTTCTTAATAACCAATGACACTGAAGAGGTGAACCATGACCAAGACGAATCATAAATCAAATCCAGCTGTTCCGGTAGTCCTGGGCATCGATCTGGCAAAAAATACTGTCCATGTCCATGCAGTGGATGACAAAGGCCGGATCTGTTTTTCCCGCAAGATGTCCCGGACTAAGTTGAAAACTATGCTGTCCAACCTGTCCCCTTGCCTGGTTGGTCTGGAAGCTTGTGGCCGTGCTCACTGGTGGGGCAGGGAGATTCAGGACCTGGGCCACGATACCAAATTGATGGCACCCCAGTTCGTCAAGCCGTTTGTCAAGTCGAACAAGAATGACCGGGCAGATGCCGAGGCAATCTGCGAGGCTGTTCAGCGGCCCAACATGCGTTTCGTGGGCATCAAGAGCCCGGATCAGCAGGCCCAACAGGCGGCCCACCGGGCCCGTTCCCGTGCAGTGGGAAATCGCACAGCACATGTCAACGAGATTCGGGGGTTGTTGGCCGAGTTTGGGATTGAGATTTCCCAGGGGCGCCGCCATGTTGCGCCGGTCGTGGCGGATATTCTCGGTGATGGCGGCAGGGACCGGATCACGTTGCCCGGGAGGTTTCTCGAGGTACTGGCCGAGCTGTACGAGGCTCTGCTTGACATGGACGAACGGGTGGCGCACTACGATGCCATAATTGAGAAGATTGCCCGGGAGGTTTCTCGAGGTACTGGCCGAGCTGTACGAGGCTCTGCTTGACATGGACGAACGGGTGGCGCACTACGATGCCATAATTGAGAAGATTGCCCGGGAGGACGAACAGGCGAAGCTGTTGATGACAATTCCGGGGGTCGGACCGATGACGGCCACCACGATGTTGTCCACGATGGGGGATCCGGGGGTGTTCCGCAATGGGCGGGAATGCGCCGCCTGGCTGGGGCTCGTTCCTCGTCAGAGTTCGACCGGGGGCAAGGAGCGGTTGCTGGGTATCTCCAAGCGCGGGGACCGCTATCTGCGGTGTCTGCTGATCCATGGGGCCCGATCCGTGGTGGCTCGACATGATCCGACGAAGAAGAAAGACCGACGCAGTCAGTGGCTCACCAGGTTGTTGGAGCGGCGACACAAGAATGTGGCCACGGTGGCTTTAGCCAACCATATGGCACGAACGGCCTGGGCGGTGTTGACCTCCGGAAAGCCGTACCAGAAAAACCATGTACCGGCCTGATCGGCCGAGGAACAAGCCGGCATCCGGCGATGTCCGGATGCCAAAGAGAAACCTTAACCCTTAGACACAGGAGAACAGTTATCCCCCAGGTTGCTTAAGAGTAATCAATCGTGATGGCAGAAAAGGCACCCCTGCCAGTGTGAAAACCTGATACCGCCAAAGGCTCAACTGATTGAAGCCGATGACTTGATAAGGACGCACCGGCGCGAATTCCATCGGGGCCAGAGAGCATAAGTCCCTCACAAATAGGCCGGATAGATGGCTGCAGCCAACTCTTCCATACGAAAAATTACACTTGCAAAACGGGGGCGGACCATAGATGGCGGTGCAAGTCCGCTGTCGGCCCGACAAGGGGAACGATTAGCCGAACGGCAAGGGTGTCCACCGAGAGGTGGAATCTGAAGGAAGCCGAAGGCAAACCGCTGGCTCGACGAACCCGAATCGCCTATGAGGCGGTCACGGTGGGTGAGAAGGCCATTATCTTCAAAGCCCGGTACTTGTACGGACACCGTGGACGTATAGGCGGCGAGCATAAGCGGGAAAGTCACGCGCATTACCCTGGGAGATCTGTGGTCCTGCCTTGGGCTACCGTTTCCGAGAGGAATCGGGATGGGACGGCAGAAGTCAGCCGAGGCCATAGTAGGCTGCTGACCGGCAGTTGAAGGGCTGAACATGGCAAGACGTGAGTAGGCATGGGATTTCTCGATGAAACTGAACAAGACACAAGCTCGTCGGAGAGGCGGGGCTCAGACGGAGGACGCCGGACGGTATCCGGCGGGAGCCGGTTTGAGTGTTGAGGGGACATCGGCGAGCCTGTTGCGGACGAAAGCGCAGCCGAAGCGGGTCGATCTGATGGAAGCGGTGTTGGAACGCGGCAACCTGATGAAGGCCTACGAGCGGGTGCTTCGGAACAAGGGTGCAAGCGGTGTCGATGGCATCGGGGTACCGGAGTTCAAGGAGCACCTGAAACGGCACTGGCCGACGATCAGGGCCAGATTGCTGGCGGGGGAGTATATTCCCGCGCCGGTACGTCGAGTGGACATACCCAAGCCACAGGGCGGGGTGAGGACACTCGGCATTCCAACGCTGACGGATCGGATGATCCAGCAGGCGTTGCATCAGGTGTTGAGTCCCCTGTTTGAGCCGGGATTCTCGGATTCGAGTTACGGGTTCCGACCCGGACGCTCGGCCCATCAGGCGGTGGAGGCGGCGGGGGAACACGTTGCGGCTGGAAATCGCTGGGTGGTGGACCTGGATTTGGAAAAGTTTTTCGACCGGGTCAATCACGATATAGTGATGGGGAAGCTGGCACAGGAGGTGGGCGATGCACGGGTGTTGAAGTTGATTCGCCGATATCTGGAAGCGGGAATGATGGCTGACGGGCTGATTTCGCCGAGGCGGGAAGGGATGCCGCAGGGCGGCCCACTCAGCCCATTATTATCCAATATCCTGCTGACGGAACTGGACCGGGAACTGGAGTGCCGAGGGCACCGGTTTTGCCGGTATGCGGATGACTTCAACGTGTATGTGAAAAGCGAGAAGGCTGGCCATCGGTTGATGGCGAAGCTGGAGGCGTTTTTGTGGACCCGTCTCAAGCTCAAGGTCAATTCGACCAAGAGTGCGGTGGCGAGACCGTGGAAGCGGCAATTCCTGGGATACCGTGTGATGGGCTTCAAGGAGTCCAGACTGAGTATTGCGAAAGGAAGCCGCCAGCGATTTGCTGACAAGGTGCGGGCCGGACTGCGCAAAGCGCGGGGACGGAATCTTGCCAGGGCCATTGAGGCGCTTAACCCGTTGTTGAGAGGTTGGGCGGCCTATTTTCGTTTGGCCAGAGCAAAACGCCCCTTTTTGGCATTGGACGGATGGATTCGACACAAGCTGCGTGCTATCTTGTGGCGGCAATGGAAACGGGTTTACACGCGAGCACGACATCTGATGAAGGCCGGCCTGTCGGAGGTTCGTGCGTGGAAATCTGCGACCAACGGACGGGGTCCGTGGTGGAACAGCGGTGCCTCACACATGAACGCGGCATTTCCGAAGGTCTATTTTGATCGTCTTGGACTGGTATCGTTGCTTGATACAGCGTGTCGGTTGCGGAGCTTGCCATGAACCGCCGTATACGGAACCGTATGTACGGTGGTGTGGGAGGACGGCGGAAGTGATTCCGCCTCCTACCCGATGTGCGCCAGGCAGGCGCACCAAAAAAAGGCCCTCCGAAGAGGGCCTTTGCAGTAGATTATGAAATGGTTTTAGAAAGTCTGTATCAAAGAAACGACAAACGTATTTGTTTTTTCTTTATCATCATCCACAGTGAAATCTCCATTTGCTCCCACTGTCGTACTAGGGGGAACGGCTCCGGTTATCGTTTTTGTGACGGTACTGTATTCAGCAAAAGCACTCAGACCACCGCCAAAAGATTTGTTGAGTGATACAAACGCGCTTGTTATATCACCAGCATCTTCATGTGTGGGCATTTTGTATTCTGCGCTAGCTTCTTCACCTTCTGCCGGGGAATCTCCCATACCAAGATCTCCTTGTCCGCCGTGGGTGTAATTACCAACACCGATCGCTCCAGAGTAACCGCCGCCGAAATCAGTGATGACGGCCAAGCCCCAAGCTTCATCGTCGTCCATCATTTCATTATCCGCATCTACCTCAGTCATATGACCGCGGATTTCAGCAGAACCCAATGGCACACGAAACCCCAGTGCTACAAGATTCGGGGAGTGGTCTCCACTGCTGTTTTCATCCACATAGGCGAGCTGGAGCTTTACCGGACCCAGTGCGGTCGCCGCACCGATCGTGACCGAATCAATGGATTCGTTGTCCTTGGTGCCCTCTGCCCCTTCGTCCATATCCACACTCTGCACCTGGATATCGAAGGTAATGGGGTCATTTCCACCCGGACCGGCACCGAAACGATAGGCCGCGATGTTCTTCATACGCAGGCTATGGTCACTGTTCATATTATTGGAAGCAATGGAATAGTATTCCTTAGCACTCGAAACAGCGTTGGATTGATCCGTGTTGGAACCGATATAGCGGTACAGGACACCGGTCTGTTTACCCAGCCGGAACTGACCAAAACTGCCTTTCAAGGTTATATTGGAATGACGCAACTTCAGTGTTTCACCTGCGCCGTATTCCAGAAGATAGTCAACGGACATCCCATTGCCCAGATCATTTGAACCACTGACCCCCAATCGACTGCCAGCTTTGTCCTCGAGTCGCTGGGAATCCTCGGAATCTTTGTCCCCGCTAATACTCGTGAAGCCAAAAGTGATCTGACCATGTACCGTCGGCCCTTCAGCCAGCACCGCCATGGAGGTCGACAACATCCCCGCAGCGGCCGTTAAAATAGCTATTTTTTTAAGCATAAGAATTTACCTTTATTGATTAATTCAACTTGATTACTAATCCACGATAGGTCATGCATTCGGTTCAGGCATGAAGAAAAAACATTGGAGACTGTTGTATTCGGTCTCATTTCGACGAAAGCAGGGGGTGCATATTTAAGACCCGCCTTCGTTTCGAAGGCACCACCCGCGGATTTTTAAAATGAACCAGATGGATACTGGTGGCACGGTCATCCATTCATTGGATATGGAAATTCACCCGGCACTTGTGTAGACTGGTTTTTCCGGTTCTCTTCCGAAAGAAACGTGATTTAAGTCGATGTTCGAATTGCTTCAGGCCGGTGGTTTACTGATCTGGCCCATCCTGTTGTGCTCCATCCTTGCCTTGGCGATCATCATTGAGAGAATGGTTGCGCTGAAGCGGAGAAATGTTTCACCGCCAGAATTGATCGAAAGTGTCGGTAAACTGCTGGTGAGAGGGACGATGACTCCAGGGGCCATCGCCGAAATAGAGGGGAATTCCCCCCTGGGGCGGGTCCTGGCGGCGGGATTGAAAATTTCCAGCCAGCATCGCGTTGTGATCAAGGAAACCGTGGAAGAGGCGGGCCGTCATGAGGTCCACGAACTGGAAAAGCACCTGCAGACACTGGGGACCATTGCTGCGATTACCCCCCTTCTGGGATTGCTGGGGACGGTGATCGGAATGATCAAGGTGTTTTCCGCCATTACGATCTTTGGGGTGGGGGACCCCCAGGCTCTTGCCGAAGGGATATCCGAGGCCCTGGTCACCACCGCGGCTGGGTTGTCCGTCGGCATCCCGAGCCTGATGTTCCACCGGTATTTTCGGGGGAAGATCAATGAACTGACGGTGGATATGGAGCAGCAGGCAGTGAAGTTCATGAGAATTCTGCAACAGCAGGACCCGGTCCGGAATCAGCCATGAATTTTCGGGCCAGCCCTTCCGAAGCCGTCGAGATCAACCTGGCACCGCTGATTGATGTGGTGTTCCTGCTGTTGATCTTCTTTATGGTTACCACCACATTTTCCAAGGAATCCCAGATCAGGGTGCAGCTGCCGGAGGCGACCTCTGCGGAAAAGCCGGTGGAGGCGGAAAACGTCCTGATCATCCAGATCAGCGAACGGGGGGAGTATGCGGTCCAGGGGACAAAAGACGATGAGCCACGGCAACTGCTCAATCAACGTCTTGAAACACTTCAACGGGCCCTGGAGCAGTCTGCGGGAATCCTCACCGATCCCATGGTACTCATCCGGGCAGACCGGCTGGCCCCCCATCAGTCGGTAGTCAGGGCCATGGATGCGGCGCGGATCGTGGGGTTTTTCCGGATGACATTGGCTACTGACAACACCGAGTAATTGGTCGGTAAACGGACAACCATGCTTTATGGATTCGACCCTTTTCCGATCCGGGATAAAATGCCCGGATCGGAGATATCCACCGGGTCCCGCAACAGTCTCACATTGCCCTTATCCCGGGGTCGGCCACCAGCGTGAAAGCAACGTCCGAATGATTGGTTTGTAACGGCTCGATGCCGGGATACTCACTTCAAAAGCGGAAATCTCCTGATGGATGCACGCTATCGGAATCAAAATAGAGCAAACATCCGTGTGTTTTCCGGTGAAAAGGTGTGAAACAATACGGCAACTGATTTTCTGGAGTGATACCGGGAGTGATACAAGGTTCGGTCAGTTGTGCTTTTCATTGCGGGGGTGGTCTTGACAGATAAGACCCAACGTAAACATTCGGTAGGCTTGTGATGATGTCCCCATTATTGTAGCGATTTTTGTTGGTGACCGCTGCCGGGGCAGGTGATTTTCTACGGATTTATGCCGATATCGGCATGTACGGCTTTGCCCTCAATCGGTATTGAGGATTCGTTGCCAGTGTTTACCGAGGGGACAAAGCCAGATGTCCTTGACCAGTTTGCGTTGCGTTCGATAGCGGTCATTACGGCCGCGCCCCTGGGTAGTTCCGACGGGATGCCATCCAGAGGCCCGATACACGCCGCCGTTGAACCGGGGCTGTTCGACGAAGGTTTCGATGAGACAGAGATCACGGTGATACTGATGCTTCCAGTCCTGGGGCAGTCGCTGTCGCATCAGGGAGAGGATATGGGAGCCGAGATTGGGAATACGGGCCCAGGGCAGGATCAGGAACCGGCTGTTGTTGCACACCCGTGGCAGGTTTTTCTCGCGTTGTTGTGCGCTCCATCCGATGAAGTCATCCCGGGGGGCGAGCTTCCAGGCGGCGGCACTGAAGCCGAGCAGGGCCAGGGGAATGAGGCCGCTGCGGTCGTAGACCGTATAGCGCATCTGTGCACCCACCAGGGACTGAAAGCCGAGGTAATGATACCGGGCAATATATTCATTCCAGCGTTGACTGGGTCCGCTTCCTGCACCGGTGACTGTAAAGACCTGGAGCGGTCGGGCATCCGTCAGGGTCTGGGGGACCGGATGCTCTGGTGGATCCGTGGCGGGGGTGAAGGACCGGGTGCGGCGACCCGGGTGGTGAGCGTGCCGGGGGGGCGGCAGGGTGATGATCCCGTCCCGATGCATTTTCAGCAGCAGGACCCGGGCGGACATGTCCTTGAGTCCGCCATCGGCCTTGAACCAGCCAAGATACTCACAGAACGCCTTGGCCAGTCCACTGCGGTGCAGGGTCGGATGGTCCGCAATCAGTGCCCGCAACCAGGCCATTTCCCGGCGGCTGAAGTCCCGCCCCAGATAGCGGCACTCCACGACCTCCCCGGAGTCCTCCGGCATACCGCTCATGAGGACTCCAACGAGGGAGGGTCAAGGGCGAAGTGTGCCCGACGTTCGGGCGTCATGGTCCAGGGCAGCCACGAGGCCAGATCCTCCGGGGGGCGGCGGCCATTGGCCGCGCAGGCCCCCAGCCATTCGATCAACCATTTGCGAATATCCAGATGGTGCCATCGCAAGGTGGCGAGGAGGGAATACATCATCGCGGTAAAGTCCGCCCCACCCTGGCTGTTCGACCCGAACGACAGCTTGCGGCCAATGGCCGGACCTCTGAGAGTTTGCTCGCAGGTATTATTCGACATCGGAACCTCGGGGTGTTCCACGAATAGGCACAGCCCTTCCCGATACTTGATCAGGGCTTTCAATGGCCGGATGCGAGGGTCCTTCCCAGAATACTTTATCAACTCCTTTTCGGCCTGGTCAAAGAATGCGTCGACCTTGCGGGTCAGTTTCTGATGCGCCTTATGAAAAGCCTTCGACTGCTCACATAGCGGCCGGCCGGGTTGGTAGTGTTTGAGCCGTTTTTTATTGAGATGGAACAGTTTTCCATAACGGTCCAGCCAGGCAGTCCCCCAGGACAGCAGGGTCTTGTGGACATCAACACAGCGGACGATATCCCGCCTCGCATGTACCCAACAGATGGCGAGGCGCACCGTCCCGCCCAACAACTTCACCAGCGCGCGGTAGGCGGACCACCGGTCGCACACTACAATCGTACCGGGCTTGACCGAACTTCCCCCCGCTGTAATCCCCAGAAGCGTCCCAAGTTGTTGATCGGAGAGGAAAAGAGAGTGGATTTCCTTGGATAATTGTTCCCATGTAGTTAAATTAATATATTTTTCATTGGTAATAGTTTGTATGATACAATAGTTCCCATGTATATCGAATCCGTCCCCAATCGCAACTCTCCCCCCGCCATCCTCCTGCGTGAAGGCTGGCGTGAAGGTGGTAAAGTCCGTAAACGCACCCTCGCCAATCTCTCCAAATGGCCCCCTGTACTGGTCGAGGGATTGCGTGTATTGCTCAAGGGCGGTACCGCAGTGGCCAGCCTGGAAAAAACCATGGACATCGTCCGGTCCCTGCCCCATGGAGCGGTGGCCGCGGTGCTCGGGATAATTCGGCAGCTGAAACTGGATCGGCTCATTGATGGCGCGGACTCCCCGGTCCGTCGACGGGTGCTGGCAATGATCGTGGAACGGATCCTTCATCCCGGTTCCAAACTGGCCACGGCACGGGGATTGGCACAAGACACCGCCCGGGATTCCCTGGCCGATACCCTGGAACTGGGTCCGTGTGACGAGGACGACCTGTATGAAGCCATGGACTGGTTGCTGGAACGTCAGGAGAATATCGAGAAACGGTTGGCGAAGCGTCATCTGAAGGAAGGGACCCTGGTGTTGTATGACCTCACCTCGGTGTATGTGGAAGGGAGTCATTGTCCACTGGCCAAATATGGGTATTCCCGGGATGGAAAGCGGGGAAAACTACAGATCGAGTTCGGACTGTTGTGTGATGTCGAAGGCCGTCCGATGGCGGTGGAAGTCTTTGACGGCAATACCGCGGATCCGAAGACCGTGGGTCCACAGATTGACAGGCTGCGCAATCGCTTTGGTTTGTCGAAGGTCGTGCTGGTGGGAGACCGGGGGATGTTGACCGAAGCCCGGATTCGTGATGATGTGAAACCCGCGGGGCTGGACTGGATCAGTGCATTGCGCAAACCGGCCATTCGGTCCCTGATGGAAGCCGGGGCCATCCAGACATCGCTGTTTGATGAACGGGACCTCATCGAGATCCAGAGTCCCGACTATCCCGGGGAGCGGCTCATGGTGTGTCGCAATCCCTTATTGGCGGATGAACAGGCACGGAAGCGGGAATCCTTGCTGGAGGCCACCGAGGTTCGGCTGGATCAGATCGTCGAGGCCACCCGACGGCAGAAATACCGTCTCAAGGGCCAGGACAGGATTGCACTGCGGGTGGGCAAGGTGATTGACAAACACAAGATGTCCAAGCACTTTGAGCTGGACATCGCCGATGAGTCGTTTGCCTATCGTCGCAAGGACGAGGCCATTGAGGCGGAAGGGGCCCTGGATGGCCTGTATGTGGTACGCACCAGTTTGCCGGAGGAAACCCTGGATGCCGAGGGTACGGTTTCGGCCTACAAGGGTCTGAATCGGGTGGAGCGGGCCTTTCGCAGTTTGAAAACCGTGGATCTGAAAGTACGCCCAATTTATCATTACACGGCGGACCGGGTTCGGGCCCATGTGTTTTTATGCATGCTGGCGTATTACGTGGAATGGCATATGCGGGAGAAACTCAAACCGCTGCTGTTTGATGATGAATATCCAGAACAGGCCGAGGCCCTGCGCACCTCCGTGGTGGCCCCGGCTGAAGTTTCGCCGTCGGCCAAAGACAAGGCCCGTCGCAAAAAGACCGCCGGGGGTTTTCCCACACAAAGTTTTCGCTCCCTGCTGGATAATCTGGCGACCCTGACCAAAAACCGGGTGGTGCCCCGTTTGCCCGGGGCGGAACCGTTTGAAATGCTTGCCCAACCCACTGATTTGCAGCGTGAAGCCTTCCGGTTATTGCGTGTTCGCTTGAAGTGTACCCATTAACGATTCTTTTGTTTTTTTAAATTATCCTGAAAATCAACAGGATGCAGCGCATTCGTTCTGGAAGTTGAGATAAGACACTGGTCGATGCCCGGCCAGAGACCCAGGTGCAACTCCTGGTCCCCGCTCCACCACATCGTGTATGCCGGATGAACGCTTACGTACAGCGAAAAAGCCGTGTTCGAGGCGCTGGTTAACGCAGTGGTCCATCGCGACTATTCCATGAGGGGAAGCAAGATTCGCCCGCCCATGTTTGATGATCGTCTGGAGATTCAGTCCCCCGGCTCCTTGCCGAACAACCTGTTCGTGGAGAACATGTCATTAAGACAGTCGACGCGTAATGAGGCTCTGACCTCCGTATTGGCGCGTATGTCGGCGGAACCCGTGGTGGTGAAGACAGGGAATATTTCATGGAGAGCCGCGGTGATGGCGCCCCTATTATCTGGAGTGAGACATGGGAACTTTGCGGAAAGTATCCCGAGTACCGGGTGGTCGACGATTCGGAGGTTCTTCTTGTTATTCCTGCAGCGATGCAGGACCAGAGTCCTGCCCGTGCTGTCCTCTCCGGGGTATGCCGCGTATCTGGATGCCCTGCCGAAAGGCGGGAGTGTCATTTTTGCGGAGGCGACCGGCGATCTTCCGGTTGAAGGGCAGGTTGAATCCCATCCGCGATACTCATGATCGGACTTATCTTTATGCTTCGAACATTGCGGTCGACGAGGGCAAATAGCAACCGGTCCACTTTATCCCCGGCGAGGAACTGAAATTGACCGATGTCGAAGGGGTCACACTGGGCGCGTGCGGATCGTCGGCATCGTGGGCCGCTCGGCGCTTGTCGAGTATTCCGATGCCCAGCAAGAAAGTGGGTGACCCGGCATTCACTCCTGGACCACAGCGAATCATTCACAACACGACATGGGAGGAGACAAAGCACAGGACCAGGAGTATCTGCCAGAAACTGTGTCGATACCGGTATCAGGAACAGTCTGTTTTTACTCCTGCGCCGATCAATGTCATCCGGGGTTGGTAACGTTCCCGTGTGATACTCACCCCGATGGCGTGGTATGCGGTTCAGCCTCTTTTCTTCTGGTTTTGGACAGTGTATACCCATGCACGAAAGCCATCAGGCTTGGAATGCCGGGTTCGTACTCATACGCTCCAGCTGGCCAGATATAACCCAGGTGGGAAAGTTGCTCGACTTTTTCCATCACCCGATCATTGGTGATCGGTTCATCCCCCGCCAGACCTCTTTCAATTACCTCCCTTAATGCATGGCGATGCAGTGCCAGATCATCGAGCCGGATAAAGGCATCCGCAACACTCTCGGCCACCGGCAGCAAACCCATTCTGTCCAGTTCATCGAACCGGACCTGATACATGGCGTTTCGCTTTGTGATGGTCTCTTCCTCCACCGCCTTGACGGTCTCAGAGGTGATCTCTGTTTCGTTGGTTTCATCCAGTCTTCGGGCCAGACAATCTCCCCAGACCTGGATGAAAAAGGGATAACAGTGGGCCTGCTCCACGATGTGCCCGAGAACACCGGGGGCAAAGGTGATGCCGGCCTCTTGCAATGGAATGCTGATCGCCTGGCTGGCCTCTTTCGATGACAGGCGCCCCAGGGGAATGATTTCACTGCGGTCCCAGAAGGACGCGTTGGCCTGCCCCAACGTGACCCTGAGGTTCGGCGTGCCGGCCAGCACCAGCAGGAATGGACAACCTGCCCTGCGGACGGACTGACTGGCATTGAGCAGGGTTCTGGCCAATGTCGGAGTCAGGGTATGGGCCTCATCCACGATCAGGATAAGGGGTTTGTTCCGGCTTCGCTCCTGCAGGAGCTTTCGAATGGTTGCAGAGGTCGGAGACAAATCCACTTCCGTTTTAGCCTGGATGAATCCGACCCCACCGGAAATCTCCGCCGATTTGAACCGTTTGCGTACCGTCTGCTGGTCTTCCATCAGGTGGTCAGACAATTCGGCCAGGGTCTCTATTTCGTCTGGCGTGACCCATAGAATATCCAGCGTTGATGCTTCTTTCCGGGATGTCTTCGTTTGCAGATAATCGAGCAGGGCAGTCTTGCCGTTGCCCCGGGGGCCATAGAGAATCAGGTCCCGACTAATGGGTCTCCGGTTTTTCAAGGATTTGACACAAGTCTGGAAATAAGCCTGTTCTTTCTTGCGACCTGCCAGATAAGGTGGCACTACGCCAGCACCTGGAGTAAACAGATCGGACAAATCAGTGGCGCTTATTTTCTTTTCCGACATTGGGTCATCCTGCCTCAAACTGGGTGCATTGTCAAAAACAGGCGGTGCCGGTTTGAATAACGCTATTCCACCGTTACGGATTTCGCCAGGTTCCGGGGCTTGTCAATATCCGTGCCCTTGATCAGGCCGACATGATAGGAGAGCATCTGTAACGGGATGGTAAAGATAATCGGGGCAATGGAGC
Organism: Candidatus Poriferihabitaceae bacterium; assembly: GCA_965214055.1. Classification (GTDB taxonomy): domain Bacteria; phylum Pseudomonadota; class Gammaproteobacteria; order Arenicellales; family Poriferihabitantaceae; genus WTGA01. Next base: position 825,715 of record OZ243931.1, on the reverse strand, counting down.
TGTCTACGGATGCCACATGCATGACCTGCAGGTTTTCCTGTTCATAAATTTTTGCACGGGTGTCGGCAAATACGATCAGTTTCCCTCCCCGCGCCCGGACTTCTTCAATATTTCCCTTCAGCTTGTTCAGCAAGCGGTCATTGGGCGCCACGGAGATCACCGGCATTTCGTTGTCCACCAGGGCCAGCGGTCCGTGCTTGAGCTCTCCGGCCGGATACGCTTCCGCGTGAATGTAGGAAATCTCCTTGAGTTTCAGCGCCCCCTCGAGTGCGATGGGATAGTGCACACCCCGGCCTAAAAACAAGGCATGATGTTTGTCAGAGAACTGTTCGGCAATTTTCATGATGTTGGGCCCCAGTGCCAGGGCCGCCTCCACTTTTGTCGGAAGTTCCCGCAGTTCCCGGATGAGCCGGGCCTCATCGGTTTCGGTCATCCCGAACCGCCGTCCCAGGGCAATCACCAGGAGCCGCAATGCCACCAGCTGCGTGGTAAACGCCTTGGTCGATGCGACACCGATTTCCGGCCCGGCATGGGTCATCAATACCAGGTCGGATTCCCGGACCAGCGAACTTTCCGGGACGTTACAGATCGCCAGGCTGTTCATGTAGCCCAGCTCCCTGGTCATGGCCAGTGCGGACAGCGTGTCAATGGTTTCGCCCGACTGTGACAAGGTTACGGTCAGACAGCCATCCGGGACCGCGTGGTGTCGCGAGTGAAACTCACTGGCGATCTCGACCTGGCAGGGGATGCCGAATTCCTCCAACCAGTGCTGTGCCACCAGGCCGGCATAGTAACTGGTGCCGCAGGCAATGATCTGGACAGCCTTTGTTTGGTTAAAAATGGGAGCTGCATCGGCACCGAAAGACTCTTCAAGCAACCGGGTGCCGGTAATCCGGTTGTTCAGGGTATTGGCAATGGCCGTTCCCTGTTCGTGAATCTCCTTGGCCATGTAGTGCCGGTGTTCCCCCAGTTCGATGGCATCTGCCGTCAGGCTGCTGGTTTTCCGATCCCGGAACTGGGGACGCCCGGACTGGTCCACGATCGTAATGTCCCCGTTGTGGAGGTCGACAATATCGCCATTTTCGAGAATGAAGAAATCCCGGGTAACGGAGATCAATGCAGACATGTCCGAAGCAATGTACGATTCTCCCTCGCCAATGCCCACCACCAGCGGCGACCCTCTCCTGGCCCCCACCAAGCGGTTCGGCTCCTTCGTGCTGACGACGCCGATGGCGTACGCCCCTTCCAGGACCCCCACCGTTTCCGTGACCGCGGCGAGCAGGTCCAGTCCCCGGTCAATGTGCTGCTGGATCTCGTTGACGATGACTTCCGTGTCGGTTTCAGAAGAGAACGTGATGCCGTTTCTGATCTGCGCCTGCCGAAGTATCTCATGGTTTTCAATGATGCCGTTGCACACAAGGGCCAGGCTCTGGCCACTCATGTGAGGGTGTGCGTTGATTTCTGTCGGCGGCCCATGGGTTGCCCACCGGGTGTGTGCGATCCCCGTGGTACCAGATATCGCGCCGGAGCAGGACAACGCTTTTTCCAGCACCGCAATCTTGCCGGCACTCCGGGTTCTCGATAACTGGTGCCGGTCATTGATGACGGCGATTCCTGCCGAGTCATAACCCCGGTATTCCAGCCGTTTCAGGCCATCCAGCAACAGCGGCAGGACATCCGATTTGGCAACCGCGCCGACGATTCCACACATGACTATTTACCTTTCTTTTTGTGGTGTTTCCGCTTTTCCTTGTTTTCCTGGGGGACCCGGCTAAGCGCCAGATGGTCGTCCCCGACATTGCGGGTAATGGTGGAACCTGCCCCGACGGTTGCGCCGTCCCCGATGACCACCGGGGCGATGAGTTGGCTGCCCGAACCAATAAACGCATGGTTGCCGATCGTGGTCCGGTGCTTGTTCGTGCCGTCATAGTTGCAGGTCACGACGCCGGCACCGATATTGGCCTGACGGCCAATTTCACTGTCCCCGATGTAGCTCAGGTGGCTGACCTTGGAACCTGCCCCGATGCGACTTTTCTTGACTTCCACGAAATTTCCGATCCGGACCCGGTCCCCCAGAACGGTCTGTGGCCGTATCCTGGCAAATGGGCCGATCATACACTTTTTTCCCACCGCGGCGGAATCGATGACGCTGTTTGCCTCAATGATACAACCGTCGCCGATCGTGGAATCCCGGATCACCGTATTGGGCCCGATCCGGACCCCGTCGCCGACTGTTACCTTTCCTTCCAGGATCACATTCACGTCGACGGTGCAGTCCCTACCAAACCGACAGGTCCCCCGGATATCCAGTCGGCTCGAATCCATGACCGTCACCCCTTGGGACATGAGTTTTCCGGCGAGGCGGGCCTGATAGATGCGTTCCGCCTTTTCGAGATCTTTTTTGCTGTTGATTCCCTGGACTTCCAGAATATCCGGTGCCGGAATGCCGTGGACCGGGACCCCCTGGTTGACCGCACATTCGACAATGTCTGTGAGATAGAACTCCCGGTTTGCATTGCGGTTGTCCAGCAACGGCAGCCAGTCGGCCAGGCAGCCTGCCTCGGTGCTCATGCAGTTGGTATTGGTTTCCAGGATGGATTTTTCCGACTCGTCCGCATCTTTCTCTTCGACGATGCGAAGGATGTTGCCATCGCCGTTTCGAAGGATTCTTCCCATGCCGGACGGGTCCGGCAGGTTCGCGGTGAGGAGATTCAAGGCCTTTCCCGGACGGCATACCGCCTGCATCGTGTCGGCCTGAAGCAACGGGGTGTCGCCGTTCAGGACCAGAACCGTTGAGTTCCTGTCAATGGCCGGGATCGCCTGCAGGACCGCATGGCCGGTCCCCTTGGGTTCGGATTGCTCCACCCAGTGGATCAGCGAGGCCTTTTCGTCCGTGAGGTATTCGTTTTCGATGTTTTCCATCACCCGGTCCTTGCCGTGACCGACGACAATATGGATACGGTCCACACGGATGCGACGGACGGTATCGAGGAGATGATGGAGCAGGGGTCTCCCCCCCAGCCGATGAAGCACTTTCGGCAGTGTGGAGTGCATCCGCTTGCCCAGGCCTGCCGCCAGGATGATGGCTTCAACCGTCATGATACAATCCGTACCGGCAATGGATTCCCTCCACAATGTATCCCGGGTTGAGGGAATTCACGGTCATTCAATGCTCTAAATTGCGGGGTCCACGCCCTTAATACTACCAATTCCATGTTAAAACCGTCATACTGAATGGTCTACTTCCGAATCAAGCGTTAATATCCAATACGGTTGATTCTACATGGCTTCCCTGACGTTGCACAAAAAAATGGCACTTGATGGTCTTGAAAAAATAAAGGATGAAATTCCTTTCGAAAGCCCGGTCAATCCGGTTGAGTTGAACCTGGACAGTGAAATCCAGTTTCACTGCCACAAGGGGATTTCCTGCTTCAATGAATGTTGCCGGAATATCGATATTACCCTGACTCCGTACGATATTCTGAGACTGAAACGCCGGTTCGGCCTGTCGTCCTCCGAATGGGTCAACCAGTTTACCCTGCCATACCCCATGGATGCCCATGAGATGCCAGGTTTGAAGCTGGCTACCCAGCCAGGGACCACGGCGTGTGTTTTTCTGCGGGAAGAAGGATGCAGTGTCTACGAGGACCGCCCGGCCGCGTGTCGGCTGTATGCCATGGGCTCCATGGGTGTCCGCAAACAGGGCAGCGCAGAAGTGGAAGAGATTTATTTTATGGTCAGGGAGGAACACTGCAAGGGCCATGAAGAACCCCGGAAACTGACGGTTCGGACCTATCTTGAGGAACAGGGATTGCTCGAGTACCAGGAATTCAATCGAAGCTGGCGGGATATCGTGCTGAAAAAGCGCTCATCCGGTCCGACGGTGGGAAAACCGTCGCCGCGCTCGATGCAGTTGTTTGACATGTGCAGCTACGACATTGACAGTTTCCGGAAATTTTTCAACAGTCCCGGGTTTACCGAAATATTTGATCTGGGAGAGGACGAAAAGAAGGAATTGAACGAAGACGAGGACCGGCTGTTCCAGTTTTCCTGCCGTTTTCTGAAACAGGTGCTGTACGGAGAGCGATCCATTGCTGTCCGGCCCGATGCCCGGGACCGCAGGATACAACGCAGGGAACACTCGGATACTGCAGCCGAAAGTGATGACCTTGAGCAGTGAGGATGTTTTTGGTCTTGCGTTGTATTGGGCCGCGTTCCGCGACAGCATCTGGCCCCAGTTCAAGGAGCAATCTCAAGGAGCAATCTGTTGGCGAGTCTGATCAAGCCGAGTGTGCGATTTTACCGATAGCTGACCGCCCCTTTTGATCCTGACAGTGTTGCTCACCCGGTGGGCGAATCAAACGGGGACAACAACGTAAACCTGAGGATACCAGGAACCTGTTTCATGTTCTGGGCGTACGGTGTTTCCCGTTTCGTGAGCGGCCCCCGAGTCTGTTCAGGATGACCGGGTTTACTATTGACAGAGAGACAATGTTACTGTGGAGTGTATTCAAACAAACAACACTACCTTTGACAGAGGTGTTCATGAGGAAATATGAGCCTTTTGCGGATTATCTGCGTGAATCGTCGCAAGATACCCTGTGCATGACTTTCGGTGAAATCGAACAGATCATCGGAGCCAAACTGCCTCGATCGGCATTCGAATATCGGGCATGGTGGTCGAACAATCCAGCAAACAGTGTGATCACCAACGCCTGGCTTGGGGCAGGGTACAAGACGGCGCGTGTGGATATGCAGGGTCGTAAACTGGAGTTCCAAAAGGTCTCACCGGAAGAACTGTCGACCGGAACTGACAGCGGCCAACCGTCTCGAAAAGAATCCCATCTCTTCGAATCAGATGCCAACGCCGATTTTCATTTGAATATCTTCGGCGCACTCAAGGGCACGGTGACCATTAAAATCGGCACGGATCTGACTTCGCCTGTCGGCGAAGAATGGGATATCGCACGGTAACCGACTGTGTTTGGCTTTCTGCTTGATACCTGCGCTGTGATTGGGATCATGAACGGTAACCGCTTGCGAGAACCGGCAAAGAGTGTGTTCAGGGAAGTATGCACTAAACTGTTTCTTGTCTCTCCAATGACTCCGCGGGAAATCGTCATGCTTGCAGAAAAGGGGAAAACAGCACTGTCGAGTTGTCCCAACACCTGGTTCCAACGCTTCTGCGGGTTCCCCGGTGTGGTGTTGGCAAAGATGTCACCTTCCGTGCTGATTGCTCCCACAATCCTTCCCGATGTGCCCCTGCCGATCCGACAGATCGCATTCTTATCGCTACGGCCCGGGAATTTGGATACACCCTCGCGATCCATGGTGGGCGGATAGTGGAATATGGTCGCGGCGGTCATATACGTGTTCTGGGATGTTGACGGCCGGGCATCTGGGGTTTCGAGCCGTACAGCGGCTGGAGCAGACGATCACCCAGCGGATTTTGCTGATGGCCCGTAGCGTGCGCCGTAAAGGGAACGGCTGGGACAACCACGCCGTCCTTTGCAACAAGCCACCGCCGGATCACCTTGTGGCGGCGGTGTTGAATGCCACCACGATGGTGTACAGCTCTTGCAGGGGACATTCGTTACCGGGGTGCTGGAGTCCGAATGGGTACAAGGTTGCCATGGAACGGAAGAAAGTTGCTGAACGGGGTGGTCACAAAATGCCTGATCATTCCGCTTTTCCATGAATCGTTCCATTCCCGGAAAAGTGGGATTTGTCAGCCTGGGCTGTGCCAAGGCAACCGTGGATTCCGAGCGCATACTGACCGAATTGCGGGTGCAGGGATACCAGATGTGTTCCGGGTTTGCCGAAGCCGACCTGGTCATTGTCAACACTTGTGGATTTATTGACGCTGCCATTGAGGAATCCCTGGAAGCCATCGGCGAGGCGATGGAAGAAAACGGAAGGGTGATTGTGACCGGCTGCCTGGGGGCCAAGGGGGACATCGTGCAGGAGAACCACCCCAGTGTCCTGGCGGTCACCGGGCCCCAGGCCACCGAAGAAGTGATGGAGGCCGTGCATCACCATTTGCCGCCGGTCCATGACCCGTTTGTGGACCTGGTGCCTCCGGGAGGAATCAAGCTGACCCCCCGGCATTACGCTTACCTGAAGATTGCCGAGGGATGCAATCACCGGTGTACATTCTGCATCATCCCGCAAATGCGCGGGAAGCTGGTGAGTCGCCCTGCCGCCGAGGTGCTCCAGGAAGCCGAAGCACTGGTCAGCGCCGGGGTCCGGGAATTGCTGGTGGTTTCCCAGGATACGAGTGCCTATGGGCTGGATATCCGGTACAGAACGGATTTTTATGGTGCTGCGCCGGTCCGTTCCCATATCCAGGATCTGTCCGTCGCCCTGGGCCGGCTGGGGGTGTGGGTCCGGCTGCATTATGTGTATCCGTATCCCCATGTGGATCATCTCATTCCATTGATGGCCGAGGGATGGCTGCTGCCCTATCTGGATGTGCCGTTCCAGCATGCCAGCCGCTCCGTATTGAAAGCCATGCGGCGCCCGGCGCACAGTGAAAAAGTATTGAACCGGCTGCACAGGTGGAGAACGGTTTGTCCCGACCTCACCGTGCGCAGCACCTTTATCGTCGGCTTTCCCGGGGAGACGGACGAGGATTTTGAGGTCCTGTTGCAGTTTCTGGACGACGCGCAGATTGACCGGGCAGGATGTTTCAGGTATTCAGCGGTGGAGGGGGCCACCGCAAATGCCATAGACGGCCATGTTCCCGAAGCGTTGAAACAGGAGCGGTATGACCAGTTCATGGCGCACCAGGCGGTCATCTCGGCCACCCTCCTGCAGCAGAAAATCGGGAAAGAGATGGAAGTGATCATTGACCAGGTTGATGGCAGCCAGGCCATTGCAAGAAGCCAGGGTGATGCTCCGGAAGTCGATGGGATTGTCGAGGTCAGCCAGGTTTTGGAGAAGGTCGCTCCCGGGGATATCCTTCGGGTTGAAATCACTGGGGCCACCGACTACGACTTGATGGCCCGGCCAGCCGGACCCAGACCAGGGGCCTGAAACACGCATTGTGATCCATGGATATGCTTGAATAACCGCCGCTGTCCCCCATTTATTCAGTAGGTTTATTTTCAAGATGATGTGGGGGTTCCATGCGAATGGACAAGTTCACTGCGAAGTTTCAGCAGGCGCTGGGGGAAGCCCAGAGCCTGGCGATTGGCCGCAGCCACCAATTTATAGAGCCGGTGCATTTGATGCTGGCATTGCTGGATCAGGATGGTGGAATAGCCCGTTCTCTTCTGGCCCAGGGTCATGCGAATGTTAACCAGTTGCGGTCGGGCCTGGGGGAGGTGATTGACCGGCTGCCCCAGGTAGATGGCAACCAGGGAGAGGTTCACCTGTCCCGCGATCTCGTGAAACTGCTCAATGTAACGGACAAACTTTCCCAGGACAGAAATGACCGGTTTATCGCCAGCGAGCTGTTCGTTCTGGCGGCCGTGGAGGACAAGGGGGAACTCGGAAAGCTGGTGCGCAATGCCGGGGCGTCCAGGACGGCCATAGAACGGGCCATCCAGTCCATGCGGGGCGGGAGACGGTGGACAATGAGAATGCCGAGGAAAACCGCCAGGCACTGGAAAAATATACCATTGATATTACCGAGCGCGCTGAACAGGGAAAACTGGATCCGGTCATTGGCCGGGATGATGAGATTCGCCGTGCCATCCAGGTATTGCAGCGCCGGACCAAGAATAACCCGGTCCTGATGGGAGAGCCCGGGGTCGGCAAGACCGCCATTATTGAGGGTCTTGCCCAGAGAATCGTCAACGGTGAGGTTCCGGATGGCATCCGGAACAAGCGGGTATTGTCCCTGGATCTGGGAGCGTTGCTCGCCGGGGCGAAATTTCGCGGGGAATTTGAAGAACGATTGAAGGCTGTTCTCAACGACCTGGCCAAACAGGAAGGCCAGGTCATCCTGTTTATTGATGAACTGCATACCATGGTCGGGGCCGGAAAGGCAGAAGGGGCCATGGATGCCGGGAATATGCTGAAGCCTGCACTGGCCCGGGGAGAACTCCATTGCGTGGGAGCCACCACCCTGGACGAGTACCGCAAATACATCGAGAAGGACGCGGCCCTGGAGCGCCGGTTCCAGAAGGTGCTGGTGGAAGAGCCGGGGATTGAAGACACCATTGCCATTCTGCGGGGCCTGAAAGAGAAATACGAGGTGCATCACAGTGTCGATATCACCGACCCGGCCATCGTTGCGGCGGCCACCTTGTCCCATCGATATATCACGGACCGGAACCTGCCCGACAAGGCGATCGACCTGATCGACGAGGCGGCCAGCCGGATCCGCATGGAAATTGATTCCAAGCCGGAATCCATGGACCGGCTGGACCGTCGCATCATCCAGCTCAAAATAGAACGGGAAGCGTTGAAGAAAGAAGATGATGAGGCCTCGATCAAGCGTTTGGAGGACCTGCAGCAGGACATCGACCGGCTGGAAAGGGAATATGCCGATCTCGAAGAAGTCTGGAATGCGGAAAAATCCGCCGTCCAGGGAAGCCAGCAGATCAAGGAAGAACTGGACCGGGCCCGCGTGGAACTCGAAGCCGCCCGCCGTGCAGGAGACCTGGCGAGGATGTCCGAGTTGCAGTATGGGCGGATTCCAGCTCTGGAGAAACAGAAGACCGAGACTGCAGACCAGGCAAAGGGCCAGAAGATGACCTTGCTTCGCAACAGTGTTTCAGAAGATGAAATCGCAGAGATTGTCGCGAAGTGGACTGGCATCCCGGTTTCCAGAATGCTGGAAGGCGAGCGGGAGAAACTGCTGAAAATGGAGGAAAACCTGCATCAACGAGTGATTGGCCAGGAGGAGGCGATTGCTGCCGTATCCCATGCCATCCGGCGTTCACGGGCCGGCCTTTCGGACCCAAACCGGCCCTATGGATCCTTTCTTTTTCTTGGTCCCACAGGAGTCGGGAAAACAGAATTGACCAAGGCACTGGCGGAATTCATGTTCGACAGTGAAGAGTCCATGGTTCGGATCGACATGTCCGAATTTATGGAAAAGCATGCGGTCGCCAGGCTGGTCGGGGCCCCTCCAGGCTATGTCGGGTATGAAGAAGGCGGCTATCTGACGGAAGCGGTCCGGCGTCGGCCGTATGCTGTGATTTTGCTGGACGAAGTGGAAAAGGCCCATGCGGATGTTTTCAATATATTGCTGCAGGTTCTGGATGATGGCCGGTTGACGGACAGCCACGGCCGTACGGTTGACTTCAAGAATACGGTCATTGTTATGACCTCAAATCTGGGGTCCCATATGATCCAGAAAATGAGCCGTACCGGGGGCTATGAGGCGATGAAAACCTCGGTGATGGACGTGGTCGGGACCCATTTCAGACCTGAATTCATCAACCGCATCGACGATATGGTCGTGTTCCATCCGTTGTACAGGGACCAGCTTCGGGATATTGCAAGAATCCAGATTCAATACCTGAAAGACCGGCTTGAACAGCGGGACATCCGTCTGGACATCACTGACGAAGCGCTGGACAAGCTCGCCGAAATTGGATTTGACCCGGTGTATGGAGCAAGACCACTCAAACGGGCGATACAAACCCGGCTTGAAAATCCGCTTGCACAGGATATCCTCAATGGAAAGTTTGGCGCTGCGGACACGGTTCTCGTCAATCTGGAGGACGATTTGATCGTACTGTCCAAAACCTGACATGTACACCCAATTGACCTTTGTGTGCGCATGAAGCAATATGATTTCATTACAATCACTAAGCCTGAATTCCTGTGCACTTTGGAGGGCACGACCATGGCAAGCATCACCATCCGCAATCTGGATGACGAGGTAAAGGCGCTCCTTCGGGTGCGCGCAGCGGAGCACCATCGCTCCATGGAAGAGGAAGTACGGGTGATCTTGCGTGAAGCGGTTGGGCCCAGGCCGAGCTCCCGTAATTTGGCAGAAATCGCCCAAGCCTATTTTGGGCCGGACAACGGTATAGACTTGGAGTTGCCGCCGCGTGGGCCGGGGCGGGAACCTCCATCTTTCGGTTGAGTGCCCGGTTATGTCCTTCCTGTTGGACAGCAACGTGGTGTCCGAGCTGATCCGCAGGGTACGCAATCCTGCTGTCGTAAGCTGGGCGGCCAGTTCCGCTCTTGAAGATTTTTACTTCTCGGCAGTTGCCGAAGCGGAGTTGCGTTATGGTGCCGCACTCCTGCCGGAGGGTCGCCGCCGACAAACGTTGTTGACGGATATCGAAGGTTTTCTGCGGGAGGCTTTCGGGCACCGGGTGTTGTCGTTTGACCGGCATGCAGCGCGAGAGTATGCGGACATTGCAGCGGCGCGTCGTTCCGCTGGCCGACCTGTCGTGCCCGCCGACTGTCAGATCGCCGCGGTTGCCCGCTCTCAGGGTATGACGATGGTGACGCGCAATGTTCGTGACTTTGAGGACATCAGCGTGGAGATATTCAATCCCTGGACAACGCATTGAATCAAACAATCGCCCATCTATGGTCCGCCCAAGAAGCGGATTGCTGATGCGAAACGGACCAAGCTTGGTGAACGAAGGGCCAACCAGTTGAACAAGGATCGATGGACCGATATTGATTACATCGAGGTTGGCAGAGGTCGGCTCCCTATCTGCAGACCAGGCCGTTCCTGAAGTTGACCAACCCCCATTGCAGGGTGTCGAAGCTGACCTCACGGTCGCCCGACGATACAACGGTGGACCCTGGAACAAGGATCACCGAGATATTCAAGCAGATATACCGATTGCATCAGAACCATTGTCGGGGGGTGGTCTGGACGCAGGTCGGGATACAGCGGAAGTCGGTCCTGTACAATCTGAACCATGGGAAGGGGAAGCTGTTGAGAGCACCCGGGTATACAATCGGGTCCGGCATGCATTCCGGGACCCGATGCAAACCGGGCATTAAACGGAGGTTTTATGGTTAGAATCCGGGATGATGAGAGCATCGATATCTATATCAACAAAAATATCGGTCCAACATACACGGCATGCCTTTTGTTGAAAACAGCCTTGTATTATGAAGATTGGCTTCATGCCGGAAACGATGCAGCCACAACGCGAATTGAACGATTTCTGATAACGCCGTGAAGAAGAATTCAGGCACATCAACCGGTATGGACTACCTGCTGTCGCCCATTCGCAGGGAGATGGAAGAACGAATACGCTTGACTTCTGCCGAGTATGACCAGGTGTTGCTGGTCGATTTCAAAACGGGTGACCTGGTGGTCAAGGGCCCGTCAGTGACCCGGCTCGACACATTGGGTGACGGTTGGAACGACGGTCAGGGACAATTTTCCCAATTCCCGGATGGAAGATTTGATTGTGTCGTGATGAATCTGCAACTGTCCTGGCTGGATGCTGGTCAGGTCCTGCCGGAAATAAAACGGATTCTGAATCCGGGCGGAGATTTTTATTTTTCCACTTTTGGCCCGGATACCCTGCAGGAAATCCACCAGGCATGGTCCAGGGTGGATGCATTGCCCCATGTGCATTCCTTTACGGATATGCATCATCTTGGTGATGCGCTGATTGCATTGGGATTCCTCCGGCCCATCGTGGATGCCGACTGGTGGCAGATCGATTTTCCGGATGTGGACCTTTTGTTCCAGGACCTGAAGCAGGAAGGTTTCACCAATCGGTTGAGCAACCGTCGCAAAACCCTGACCGGCAAAAACCGGTTTGACGGATTCAGGCAGGCTCTCATGCAATGTGCGGCCCGGGATTCCGGTTATCGGATCACTTTTGAAGTTATCCATGGCTATGCCAGAAACCCGTCTGCCACGGATGGTTCCATCCGGGTCGCTCCCCCGAGTCGGCTCGAAGGATGAATGGATGGGGTTCTGAAAGCCGGCACACCAGGATGTCCGGATTCCCGATGCATGGAGCAGAACCCTGCACCATGGGAGTGTCGGTTCCTCCGGGCAGTCCCCCGGATGTCTGATTCAGCGATATCCTGATTTCAGTTCAGCGATTCGGGCGGACAGACTTTGTGCAAGATACCCTTCCGGCTCCGCTTCCCGAAGTGCGAGTTCCAGGGACTCGATGGCTGCCGGGCCGTTTCCAAGGACCGCATGATATTCGGCTTTTGCCTGGTGGGCTTCTGCCAGGTTGTTCAGGGCCGCATTGGACTGGGAAAGAAATTCGTACAGACGAAACAGCCGGGGGTTTCTCCGAATCTGGTATCGCACAAATTTCTTTGCCTGTTCCGGCTGTTTGTTTGCAAGATATGCCTGCGCCATATGATAGTAAAGGTAAGGCCGGGCATGGTTTTCCAACAGGTTTTCGAGTATGGAAACGGCGACTTCCGCGTGACCATCGGCCAATTCATTTTCCGCCTGGGCGACGCCAATCCACGGATGACCGGGATACTTTGAGGCCAGGGAGTCGAGCATGTTTCGTGCCCGGCTGAAATTTCTGGAACGGGTCAGATAAACGGCCAGCCCGTATTTTGCGGCATCACTTTTTACTTCCGGACCGGATGTGATCTGGTCTTCGAGGAAGATTTCCGGGTGGTTATTTCGCTCCATGTACAGTGCCCGGATTTTGGCTTTGGCCAAGTGGTATTCGAAACTGCTGGTATGGGTTCGGGGCGGATACTCGCTGGCTCTTGATTCCGATTCCGAGACACGGTTCAGGGACAGGGGATGGGTCTGGAGAAATTCATAAACCACGGCCTGGTCATGCCGGGAGTGCGACTCCAGCGAACGGAAAAACTGCACCATGGAATTGGGGTCGTAACCGGAATCCGCCAGCAACTGAATGCCAATCGCATCCGCTTCACGCTCAAAGGCTCGTGAATAGGCGAGCTGGTTTGAGGCAACCGTTGCGGAGGTCAGGGTTGCCCCGGCAAGACCGGTCTGCCCGCCTATCAGGATGGAACCGAGGAGGGCCGCTACGGCCGGAATCTTGTCTTCGCTCTGTTTTGCGATCAATCGTGCCAAATGGCGCTGGGTCAGGTGGGCGATTTCATGGCTGACCACCGAAGCCAGTTCGCTTTCCTCTTCGGTCAGGGTCAGTAATCCTGTGTAGAAGGTGATGTACCCTCCCGGGACGGCAAACGCATTTACACGGTTGTCCATGATCAGGTTGAAATACAGATTCATTCCCCTCAGGTGCGCACTGGCACCGATCCGTTCCCCGAGGGATTGCAGGTAATCCTGCAGCACATGGTCCTCGATGAAATTTTTGCTTCGCATCAACTGCCGGAAAAAACGTTGTCCAATCTCGGTCTCTTGGGCCGGTGAGAGATACCGGCTTGCGCTGTCGCCGAGTTCAGGCAAATCCGTTGTCTGGGCTTGGCCGATAGTACTGAAAACCATCATCGCAAGCACAAGAAAATGGAGTACGGCACGTTTCCCGGGGAAATCGTGCAATGGGCTGGTTGGTATCAATTTAGTTCTCATTAGTCTGGGTTTTCATGATGTTCAATCCCGGAACCTGAAACAACAGGCCGCATATTTTGCATCATTTTCGAATCGGGTTCTGTTGTTCCAGTGCAATTGTAATCCGCTGAATGCCATAAATTCCATTAGATCCCGGTCGCTTCACGATTTTCCATCGACTGCGGAGCAGGCGAATCGCTGTTGGTAGCCTCAATCCTGTCTTTGAAATTCAGAATAAGGAAAAAGTGTAAACAGGGTTTCTTTCTCTATTTGCTCCTGACAGTGTTGGCCTCCTCCACCTCCACCTCTGATATGTTGAAAAGTAAAACGACCAACTTGGAATTGACATAGTAATTCTCGCGTCCCAGTTTGTGTTTTTCCAAAACACCATTTTCCGTTAAAGCATCCAGATAACGCGTTGCCGTGGCCCGCGAAACCTTTAAATCCCTCTCGATAAAAGAAACTTTTGTGTAAGGATGGCAGAACAGGTTGTTAATCAGGTTCTGGCTATAGAACTTATGTCGTTCACGTATATGTTTTTTATGTTCAAGCAGCAAGTTACGGATATTCTTGATCAATACGGTCGTATGCTGTGCGGTTAGTGTGACACCCTGCAGCAGGTAAAGTAGCCAGGCTTCCCAGTCAGCGCCATCCCGGACTTTTTGCAGCCTTTTGTAATAATCAGACCGGGTCTGGTTGATATAGCGACTGAGATAGAGAATCGGTGTATCCAGTAACCCGGAAAGCACCAGATACAGGATGTTGATAATACGCCCCGTCCGTCCATTGCCATCGTAGAACGGGTGGATGGTTTCAAATTGGTGATGGATGAGCGCCATGCAGATCAAAGGGTCGATATCCTGCTCGGCGTTAATGAATCTCTCCAGGTCTGACATGTATTCAGGAATCTTGTCAGGGGGTGGTGGAACAAAGATAGTTTCCCCGGTTTGTTGATTTTTCAATACGGTGCCCGGCAGCTTGCGAAAACCGGCACGGTTGCCTTCCAGGCAGGTTTGTATTCCAAGGATTGTATTCAGTGACAACAGGTCCTGCTGTCTGACCAATCGATACCCAAGGCGTAAAGCGCGAGCACAATGCGCCACCTCCTTGGTTATGGGGTCAGCTTTCATCGGAAGCAGTTCGTGCTTGTACAGTGCATCCTGTGTCGTTACCACATTCTCAATGGCTGAACTACTCTGGGCTTCCTGTAATGGCAAAGAGGAAAGCAGGATGCCTTCATTCGGGATGGTCTGGGCAATGCCTTTTAATTCCCCCAGATGGCGATGGGCACTGATCAGAGCCCGCAAAACACTCGGCGACTCCAGTGTTATCTTGGGAGGTAATGGCTCTAGAACGGGCAAAGACATGGAATAAAATATGGCGTTATTGAACACATTGGCACCACCTTCTCAATAATAGCATTTTTTGAGAAGATAAGAGTTGTTCAACCGAATATGGGCCTGAACGATAGGGTGGGTTCGCACAGTCCCCGCCGCGGAACGCGGCTTAGTTCATCAACGGAAAGCGAGCCTCAAGGCGGGGATTTTGGGATCATTGGACCCTGATCATGACCTGACACCCTCCCGTTTGCGGACCGTGGAGGAGACCCGGTCTTTGCGTGTTCCTTGAAATGGAAATATCCGGTTCCATGCACGAATCAGGTCAGCACATCGACCCCGTCTTCGCTTCCGAGCAACAGGACATCCGCGGCCCGAAGTGCGAACAATCCCACAGTGACCACTCCTGGAATCTGGTTGATGGTGCGTTCGAGTTCGACCGGATTGACGATATCCAGATTTCGCACATCCACAATGATATTGCCGTTGTCCGTGACAAAGTCATGTCGCAATTCCGGTTGTCCGCCAAGCTTTACCATCTCCCGGGACACGGAACTCTGGGCCATGGGAATGACTTCAACCGGCAGGGGAAACGCACCAAGGCGGTCAACCAGTTTGCTTTGGTCGGCGATGCAGACGAATCGGTCGCAGACATGGGCCACAATCTTTTCCCGGGTCAGCGCCCCGCCGCCGCCCTTGATCAAATGCAGGTTCCGGGTGGCTTCATCTGCACCATCCACATACAGCGGCATCGTGCCGACCTGGCTGAGATCCAGAACAGAAATCCCGTGCTGACGCAGCCGTTCTGCGGAGGCATTGGAGCTTGCCACCGTCCCGTCGAGCTTGCCCTTGATCCGGGTCAGGGCATCAATAAAACAGTTTGCGGTGGACCCGGTGCCGACACCGATAATGTCTCCCACCTGGACATAGTCCAGGGCCGCTTCGGCAACGCGTTTTTTCTGATCAGTGATGGACATGTTTATCCCCCTGTTCGGAAAACCATCAGAACAGGGATGCGCTCAGTTCGTTGATGGCCTTGAGCATATCTGGATCATCGGTCAATGTTTCTGAGATGGCACCCCGGCAGGCTGCACGAGGGTCGATGTCGCTCACCATCAGTTTCGCAGCATGGACAAGCAGCCGGGTGCTGGCCCCTTCCTCCAACCCGTTGCCCTTCAGGTTCCGTGTCATTCCGGCAAATTTAACCAGTCGTCCCGCCATGGTGGCATCCAGTCCGGATTCCCGGACAATGATTTCGGTTTCCAGGTCAGCCAGGGGGTAATTGAACTCGATGGAGACGAAGCGCTGGCGGGTACTTTGCTTGAGGTCCTTCAATACACTCTGATACCCCGGGTTGTAGGAAATCGCCAGGCAAAACTCATTCGGGGCGACGAGCAATTCCCCGGTTTTTTCGATGGGAAGCGCCCGTCGGTCATCCGCCAGGGGATGAATGACCACAGTGGTATCCTTTCTCGCCTCCACAATTTCATCCAGGTAGCAGATTCCACCCGTACGGACGGCCCGGCTCAACGGACCATCGGACCATCGGGTTTCCCCGCCGACGATCAGATACCGACCAACCAGGTCCGCCGCCGTCAGGTCGTCGTGACAGGAAACGGTAAACAGGGGTCGCTGAAGCCTCCAGGCCATATGTTCCATAAACCGGGTTTTTCCGCATCCGGTGGGGCCCTTGAGAAGAACGGGGATTCGATTGTGATACGCAGCCTCAAACACCTCAATTTCATTTTGCTGGGGAGCGTAAAATGGGGACTGCGAAATCCGGAATTCCTCGGCCGTGGAGGTTGCTGACATAGGTGGTATTACGATTATGAATCCAGGTTTGAGTGTAGCATTTTTACGAAAGGGGAATTCACGCAAACTAAAGTCCGTCAGCACAATGCCGTGGTGTCCTCTTTTCCATTGAAGGGGAACCAGTTCCCGGGAGAAGTTATACCAATGGATGATCACCGAGGGGCGGTGCTCGGTGCAGCCTCTGTCCTTCTGGCTCGGGACAGCGAGTATCCTTGCACAAACGCCATCAGGCTCTGGAGCCCGGTGAGTCGTCGGTTCCGCTGGGGGATGGGATGCTCTGCAGGACTGGAAGTGGTCAACATGCGGCGGTATCGGTTTTTTCTATCCATGAGTAGGAAATATTTATGGGCAAAAGAGCTTCTTGACTGGTCTATGCAACGGGAATTCCGTATAGTAGCCTGTATTACACACCCGGCCCCCTTAAACCAAAAACAAGCACTGATGATGACGGAACTGGTTGCCAGCAATGAGACCATATTGGTCATCGGAGGGGGGATCAGTGGCATGACGACGGCACTGGAAGCCGCCGAATGCGGAAAAGAGGTCATACTGATTGAAAAGAATCCGTCCCTTGGCGGTCGCATCTCCCAGTTATACAAATATTTTCCGAAATTGTGCCGCCCCAGCTGTGGCCAGGAAATCAATCTCAGAAGGGTCAAGGCTAACCGGAACCTTCGAGTCATGACCATGGCGGAAATTGTCCGCCTGTCCGGGACCGCGGGGGATTACACCGCCACGGTCCGCATTCACCCGCGGTATGTGAATGAAAATTGCACCGCCTGCGGCGCCTGTGCGAATGCCGTGGTGTCTGAAATTGACGACCCCCACAATTATGGGATGAGCCCCATCAAGGCAGCCTACCTGCCAAACAACATGGCCTATCCCCAGCGGTATGTCCTCGACCCATCCATTATCGGCACCGAGGAAGCGGAAAATGCCAGGGCGGCCTGTCCGGTGGATGCCATTGAACTGGACCAGGAAGAGCAAACCCTCGACATCCATTGCGGTGCCGTGGTTTTTGCCACCGGATGGCGCCCGTATGATGCATCCCGGATCGAGCCCTATGGCTACGACCGTTACCCTGATGTCGTGACCAGTGTGGAACTGGAGCGGATGATGGATCCTTTTGGACCCACCGGCGGCAAACTGGTAAGGCCATCCAATGGGCAGGACGCCAGGAATATTGCCTTCATACAGTGCGCAGGGTCCCGGGACCGGAACCACCTGTCGCATTGCTCGAGAATCTGCTGCATGGCCTCGTTAAAGCAAACCACCTATCTTTCCGAACAGTTTGGCGAAGATGCCGGGGCCAGTGCCACCATCTACTATATCGATATTCGTACCATCGACCGTTTCGAGGACTTTGAAAAGAAAGTCCGGCAGGACCGGAAAGTCCGGTTTGTGAAATCCAAGGTCGCGAGCATTATCCAGGACCCGGATTCGGGAAAGCCGGTCTGCCAGGGCGTGGACACCCACGGGTATGACCGGTACGAAAATGCCCATGACCTCGTTGTGCTGGCCGTTGGCATGGAACCCGGCCTGGACCTGGCTTCCATCACCGATACCGGTCATGGGGTTGCCCTGGACGCCAGCGGATTCATTGAACTGGATGAGGCCAATGCCGGGGTGTTTGGCGCCGGATGTGCCACCAATCCCCTGGACGTCAACCGGTCTGTCCAGAGCGCCACCGCTGCCGCACTGCGTGCCATCCAGGTGGTGAACCGAATTTCCGCTTCCTGACGAAGACCATCATGTCTGCCGAACCCAGAACAGCCACGTATATCTGCCGGGGGTGCACCCTGGGGGACCGCCTGGACACCGACCGCCTGGTGCAGGTGGCACAGGGCGAATGCGGGAGTCACATTGTCCGGTCCCATGACTACCTGTGCGGTCGGGATGGAGTGGAACGGATCCGCAATGATATCGATAAGGAAGGGGTAACCCATGTGGTCATCGGGGCCTGTTCCCAGCGGTCAAAAACCGAGGCATTCGGGTTTGATACCGTTGCCGTCGCCCGTGCAAATTTGCGGGAAGGAGTCATCTGGACTCAGCCGGAACGGGATGAAACCCAGGAGGCCACCCAGGAGATGGCGGATGACTATGTCCGCATGGCCTGCGCTGAAATCAAGTTCATGCAAGCGCCCCAGGTCAACCGGGAACGGGGCGCGAACCGAAGGATTCTGGTAGTAGGTGGCGGAATCAGCGGGATTTCTGCAGCGCTGGGGGTCGCCGGGGCGGGATACGAAGTGTTGCTGGTGGAGAAAACCTCGGCACTGGGGGGCTGGGTCAGTACGCTTCACCGGAAGCTGCCTTCCCGGGAGCCTTATGCCCGGCCCCGGGAAAATGACATGGACGATCTGGTCTACCAGGTGGAAACCTCTCCCCACATCACCGTTTTTTTGAATGCTACCCTGTTACGGACGAGCGGGGCACCGGGACAGTTTTCCGTGGATATCGCGACCCGGACCGGAGCAACCTCGACGGAAAATGTGGGCGCGATCATCCAGGCCACGGGGTTCTCCCGGTATGATGCCAACCAGCTTCCGGAACTCGGATATGGAAAATCCGCCAATGTGGTGGATCACACCCAACTGGAGGAAATGGCGCGACAGTCCAACGGAAAAGGGATGGTCCGGCCCTCGGATGGCGGGGCCGTGGAAAGTGTGGTGTTTGTCCAGTGTGCCGGACAGCGGTCTGACAAACCGGGACACCTTCCCTATTGTTCCGGCTATTGCTGCAATGTCAGCATCAAGCAGGCGATGTACTTCAAGGACCAGAACCCCCAGGTCGATACCAATATTATCTATACCGACCTCCGTGTTCCGGGAAATGGCGAGGATTTTTACCGGGCCGCCCAACTCAAGGGTGTGGCGTTCACAAATGGCTCGGTGGACCAGGTGATGGCGGAGGGTGACCGGTTGGCGGTGCGGTTCAGGGATGACATCCTTGACCGGGAAGTGACCATCCATGCGGACCTTGTGGTGCTTGCCACCGGACAGGTCCCCAATTCCGGCATCGATATTTCCGCAGAGTCGGCGGATGGCGCCGAAAGCACAACGGGGGGGCAGGCCAGGGTATCGGTGGATTCCATCCTGAACCTGGACTACCGCCAGGGCCCGGACATCCCCCAGTTGAAACACGGGTTCAGTGATTCCCACTTTATCTGTTTCCCCTACGAAACCCAGCGGACCGGAATCTATGCCTGCGGCCCGGTTCGTCGCCCCATGGATATCGTCCAGTCGGTGGAGGATGCCACCGGGGCGGCCATGAAAGCCATCCAGGCGGTGGAAGGCGCGGCATCGGGCCGGGCCGCCCATCCCCGGTCCGGGGATTTGTCCTATCCATCCTTCCGCAGGGAAGGATGTACGCAGTGCAAGCGATGCACGGTCGAATGCCCGTTTGGCGCCATTGACGAAGACGAAGACCGATATCCCGTTTTCAACGAATCCCGATGCCGTCGGTGCGGAACCTGCATGGGGGCCTGTCCGGTGAGGGTCATCTCATTTGAAAATTATTCGGTGGATTCGGTGGGGCAGCAGATCAAGGCCGTGGAAATACCGGATGAGTTTGAGGAGAAATCCAGAATACTCATTCTGGCGTGCGAAAATGATGCCTATCCCGCAATGGATATGGCCGCCCAGAACCGGTTTGAATACAATGCTTTTGTACGCGTGGTCCCTGTCCGGTGCCTGGGTTCGGTCAACCAGATCTGGGTCACGGATGCGCTGAATGCCGGGTTTGACGGGGTCATGTTGATGGGCTGCAAGAAGGGAGAGGATTATCAATGCCATTTTGTTCGCGGGTCGGAACTCGCCCATGAAAGAATGGGCAAGATTGCCGACACACTAAGCCAGTTGCAGCTGGAAACGGAACGGGTGGAGGTGCATGAGGTTGAAATCACGGATATCCACCGGGTCCCCCGGCTGATTAACGATTACGCGGACACGGTGGAAGGAATTGGCCCGAACCCGTTCAGGGGGTTCTAGTGGATGCCATGAACCAGACCGCCTCCCCCCCCTTGTCCGCGAACCAGGCCATGGTGGACAAATACCGCAATAATTTCCTGCGTGAAGTGGAAGCCAATGTCGAAGAGGGGGACTGGGTGAAAATGTGCATGCAGTGTGGGGTCTGCTCGGGGTCCTGCCCCCTTGGGAACGCCTGGGAGCACCCCCCCCAGGAACTGTTCATGATGATCCGGGCGGGACAGCGCGAGGAAGTGCTGCGCAGTGAGTCCATGTGGATGTGCACCTCCTGTTACAACTGCATTGTTCGTTGCCCCCGGGGGCTGCCCATTACCCATATCATGCATGGCCTGGCGAATTATGCGAATCGACTGGGCCTGGCACCGAAAATGAATCCCACCCGGCGATTCGCAAAGATCTTCTGGGACAATATCAGCACCACTGGACGTGTCAATGAGACCAGGCTGTCCATCAGGCTCTATTTCATGGATGGTTTTTTGAAGGGGTTGAAAACGGCATTTGCCATGCGAAAGGTTGGTCTTGGAATGCTGCTGACCCGGCGCCTGAATCCTTTCGGCCTGTTTGCTTCAGGCGGGATCAGGAATAAATCACAGCTGCAGCAGATGCTGAAGAGGGCGTATGAAATCGAAGACAAGCGCAAGGGGTTCCATTGAAAACGGCTGCCGCAATGAATCCTGAATTCAAACGGGGTCCGTTCCGTTCCGTTTCCCGGTTCGGTGTCTGTTGTGGCGTCCCTGGGGTGGATTCGGGTCCTGCGGGGATTTTTCCGTGGGAGGGTCCCTGTGAGTTGGCCTTGCAGGGTGCTGACAACCGGGTTTCAAAAGCAGGTTTTCACGGATAACCATTATGGCCAGAAAAGAATATTCCTTTTACCCGGGGTGCTCGTCCGAGCGCAATGCATCCGCTTCCAATTACATGGTTTCCGTGGAAACGATGTGCAAGACCCTCGACATCCAGTTGAATGAAATTCCGGACTGGAACTGTTGCGGGGCCTCCATCGGCTACGGGGAAGGGGGGGAACTGCCCCGCCATGTCATGAATGCCCGCAACATTGCCCTGTCCCAGGAGCACAACACAGGCCAGGACATCGTGGCCACCTGTGCCGCGTGCTGGCTGGGAACCAAGGAATCCGTGGAGCGGCTGTCGAAGTCGGAACAGTTGCTGGCAGATACCCAGAATATCCTGAGCGAAGCCGGCCTTAAAGTCGATATCACCAAGAATACGGCCAAGGGGGTCCGGCACATGGTGGAGGTCCTCATCGAGGACCTGGGATATGACGAGCTGGCCGCACCGGTGAAGAAGCCCCTGGATGGCCTGAAGATCGCCGGATATGTGGGGTGCCAGACCAATCGGCCCTTCGGCATTGACGGGGAATCCTTCGAGAACCCGAAATATCTCGACAAGATGGTGGAAATCATGGGGGCGGACCCCGCGGAGCAGTATGAACAGAAAGTCACCTGTTGCGGCGGGGCCCTGGCATTTTCAGAGCCCGAAAAAAGTCAGGCCCAGATCAAGGACATTGTCGAGTCCGCGTACGATCACGATGCCGATATGATTGTGACCCCCTGTCCGGTCTGCCAGATGAACGTGGAGGTGTACCAGGACCAGATCAACAAAACCTACCGGAAGAATTTCAAAATGCCCGTGGTCTATTACAGCCAGCTGATGGCGGTGGCCTATGGCAGTTCGGCGAAGGAAGCCGGGCTGGATGGGCAGGTGATCCGGGCGAAGAAGCTGGAAGAGGTCGCTTCGCAATAACCGGGTGCACACTGTTCCTGGCCTCGCCGGGGGTCCGGTGAAACCAGGGAAGACCGGGTGAGAACAGGACCGGTGCCCATGGATTCAACGGATTCCCGAACGGCGAGAATTTCGGTATAGAGTTTACGTGCACCATCCTGGAAAACCATGAGTTGGCCCGGTATGATGCTCAGAACCGGTTGATGGCAGACTATGCCCACCGTAGCCGCCGCCGCGGGGTCGTGGAATGAAGGGAAAAAGCGGACAATTCATTTGCTACCAACAGGGTATTGCACACGCATGGACAGTTCGAAACGAAATGTATTACCGAAATGTATTACATTGTCATGCACCAATGCAGAACAATTGATGAGTGCAAATAAACTTAACCCTAGTTGGCACTTGTGGGGCCACGATCTTCTATAAGTGCTTGATTATAGGTAATATAATTTGGACGCAAGAGAACTACCCCCCACATTTCTGTTGAATTCTGTGGAGTCGTATTCCCGCCTTGATGACGGAATACTTACATGGATTGCCTACACAGGCTGTCTCATGCGAACCCGATGCAGACCGGGTTTGACCCCGGCTGCCTTGACGATCTCGACCTGTTCGACCTTGGGATGGATGTCCTGACGGATGACAATCTGCTTCCCCTGAACGGTCTGGAGTTTGGTGGTAACACGTATCCAGGTGCGCAGTACCCGACGAATACTCTGCCAACGTAGCGATATCCCCGCTCCCCGCAGCCGGGTACGGATCAGCTGTACCGCATGATAGGCCAGCACCGCAAGAAAAAGATGCGCCTGAATGCGGTCTTCCCGGGTATGCCAGATCGGACGCAATCCCAACTCTCCCTTCAATTCCCGGAACACAGCTTCGATGTCCACCAGCCGATGGTAGGTCCGCAGAACCGTCTCCAGGTCCCAGTCGGTGTGGCTGGTCCGAAGGATACAGGCTCCGAGCATCTCATCGGTCTCATCAAAACTGGCCTTGCGGGTGAATTTCACCGCCTTGGCCTGGGTGCCTTCTCCCCGTTGAACCTGAACCGTATAGTGCTGGGCAATCCCCGAATGACGTTCCTTGAGACGACCCACCGCTTCCACCACCCGTTCATATTTTTTCATGCGCCGGGGCACGGACAGGTTGTCGTGCAACCGTTGGAGTCCCTCCTCAAACTTTTCCACCTGCCGGTCCCGGATGGACCGGGCCGTCTGCTGCCGGCCTTCACTCATCACATACAGCCGGGTTTCATCGGCATCGGTATCCAGTTTCCATATCCGGACCGTGTGATTGGCCTGGGTAGTGATGGTGAGTTCCGGACCCCCGTCCGGGGCCTGGGACGGCTTGCATCCCTTGGCCACGCAAAGCCAGGGATACCCCCGTTCCGTCAACCAGTCGAGATTCTCCTGGGCGCTGATCCCGGCATCCATGATCACCGTGGGCTTGTCCCCTTCGGTACCGTGCCCCTGGGCCTCGAACCGACCCAGGGCGTCCTTCAGGGTGTCGACTTCCGTTACATTGCCGGGCAGGAACTCACAGGCCCGGGGAAATCCAGACTCATCCAGCATCAGTCCCAGGGTGATCAAGGGACAGTCATTCCTTCGTTGCTTGGATCGACCGAACTGCAGCAGCGACTTCTGCGCACAGTCCGGTGTATCCTGGTTTTTCTGTGTTCCGGTGTAGTACGTATTCGACAAATCATAAAACACAATGGTATTGGGAATATCCAGCAATTTGCGTTCCCGCTCGAACAGACCCTTTTGCAGGGCTTCTTGATGTTTCCACAACTTATCGCCGATCCGGTAAAGTGTTTTACGCGACAGGGCCCGGGAATCCTGGTCCAGACCGAGGATTTCCGCGGTGGCACTGTCGTCTTTCAACCATCGGCTGGTCTCCCGTTCACTGCCGGGATGCAGCATCTTGGCGGTCAATAATGCCAGGGAAATCCGGATATCCCGGGCAGTAAAGCCCAGGTTCTGCAGACACTCTCCCAGTTGGAGTTCTTCCCATGCGTGGAGGCACAACCGTTCTCCGCCAACGAATCGCGGGTCACGATGTTCCATGGTATTGAGGTCCACCGTAGCCACGGAGGGACCGGGGGTAGCGGTCTGGATGCCCCGGGAGCGCAACAGTTTCACCACTTTCTCGGCGGCCTGTTCGACATCCGCTTCACAGGGCACCAGGGCATCCTGACCAGCGATGAGTTCTTCCACCCTCTGGGCGATAGAACCCCACAGGGTCTGGGGCACGTCCCATTTGGTTCCGAGGTTCAGCAAAGTGATCTGTTTGACCTTGCCATCGACACGCTGGCTCTTGACCAGTCGGACACCGTACCGGGGTTGTCCGTTGGCATCGGTGTGGGCTTTGGTTCGTCTGAAACGCATTGGTTTGGATTTGTGGGCGGACAATTCCAGAGGATACATGAAGCGGGGGATTGCTGCAATAAATATATCCTTGTGCGTGGCCCCACAAACGGAATCATAATTTATAAATCGTTAATAAAAAACAAAAAAATAATCAGGAAAGGCGAAAATCAAACAGAAACAGGCCGATCCGGGGGGAAAAGTGCCAACTAGGGTTAAACTGGTACAGGCTCGTATCGATGGCGAAACCAAGGAAGAGGCGGCTGCTGTCTTGGCTGCAATGGGGCTTACGTTGTCGGATGCGGTGCGTCTGTTGATCACTCGCATCGCCCGGGAGAAGGCGTTACCCTTTGAACCGTTGATCCCGAATGAAACCACCATCGCAGCGATGAGAGAGGCACGTCGGGAAAAATTGCCCCGTTTTGCGACCGTGCAGGGTCTTCTGGATGACCTGCATGCGGACGATTGAGCGTACTCGTCAATTCAAACGTGATTGCCGACGTGAAGCGAAAGGACAACACTGTCACAGAAAGAACCATGTTGCGGTGCAATGACTGTGCTGGCCGGTTAGGATGACAACAGCCTGATAAGGAACTTTCCGATATCAGGCTCATTTTCCGTTGGACAATTCTTCCAGTGAACAGTGCTGACATGACCGGAGCAGTTTGATTCATGCCATTACGGACAGGCTGTTTTACCTTCTCCAGGGAAGCTCCCGGATAGAATGACGCCGGAACGAATGCGAGCGGGAGCGAAGGCAACGCGAAACCCGTTTCTCAAGGATGTGATGGGGGAGTACGGCGACCGGGAGCACGTAAGGATGGGGGTGCCCCACAAAATCGTCCGCAGCATGAACGAACACAATCAAACCAGTCCAGACCTGATTGAAGAAGGCGAAAGGTTCCGCGTTTGTTTGGTCGCCTGATCCCGGTACTCCCGGATCATGTGCAATGCCGGTGGGTGGCTGCAGGATGAATCAGAGGGTCGGCAACGAGACGGAATCCCCCACCGATATCCGGCCTTCGGTATCCGGAATGAAGGTCATGCCAAAATAGATTTCACCGTTCCGCTGTCGATAGGATGACAGGGTATGGATGGGTTCCGGGCCCGCCAGTACTCCCGCATCCGGGTCTACGGTGGGAACCGAACAACGTCCACAGGGGGTCCCGTTTCTCAGCCCCAGGCCATTCACCTGAACCGACTCCCAGCCATCCTCCTCATGTGCCGCACATCCCGTTACCACAAGATTGGGCCGGAAGCGGTTTATCCCCACGGGGGCGCTTAATTTGGAGTTCAGGAAATCCAGCGATGCCTGGGAGATGACCAGCACCGGGAAGGCATCGGCAAACTTGACGTGGTCGCCTTTTCGGGAATTTTCCGGGTCGCACTGCCGGGGCTGGTCCCCGGGAAAAGAGACCAGATGGCAGTCCACACCGAGTGCCTGGCTGAGCCATTCGTTGGTGGCCGGATGCACAGGGGCACTGACCGGATATCCCCATACGTCCGTGGATATCCGGTGGCTGGGGTCGGATACGGGCTCCACCGTGTGCGATTCCATGCCAAAGGTGTCCAGAACCAGCTTGCCGTGATCCATGGCGGTTTCCACCAGGGCCATCTGTGGGCATTCACGCTGGGTCAGAAAACCACCGTCGGGACGAACCACCATCCAGTGGCGATCACCGTCCAGTCCGGCAGCGGTCAGTGATGTCGATTCCAGGGAAACGCCCTTCAGGGATTTTACGGGATAGACATAAATTTCCGAAATATTCATTTTTGTATCCATGATAGAATTCTGAGAAAAACACCGATAATTTCAAGTTCCATGATCAACCAGCAATCCACAGCAGAGGTATTGTCTCAGCTTATCGCATTCGATACCACCAGCCGGCATTC
The DNA here is from genome assembly GCA_965214055.1 of Candidatus Poriferihabitaceae bacterium. Taxonomy (GTDB): domain Bacteria; phylum Pseudomonadota; class Gammaproteobacteria; order Arenicellales; family Poriferihabitantaceae; genus WTGA01. The sequence continues at coordinate 799,185 of OZ243931.1, read as the reverse complement.
CAACCTGGAACTGATTGATTATGTCAGAGAGGCACTGAAACCATTCGGGATTGATGTGGAATTGACCTTTGACCGGAACCGCAAAAAGGCGAACCTGTTTGCGACACTGGGCGGGGGGTCCGGGCCGGGTATCGTACTGTCCGGTCATACCGATGTCGTGCCGGTGGATGGACAGGATTGGTCGCTGGATCCTTTCCAGCCCGAAATACGGGGGGAGAAGATGTTTGGCCGGGGGACCTGCGACATGAAAGGATACCTGGCCGCCTGCCTCACCAAAATCGGCGATATCCTGGAAGCGGACCTGGCCACACCCGTCCACTTTGCATTTTCCTACGATGAAGAAGTCGGTTGCCTTGGGGTCACGGGTCTGCTGGAAGAACTGAAGAAGAAACCGGTACAGCCCCGGGCCTGCATCATTGGTGAACCGACGAGCATGGGGGTGATTCGTGCACACAAGGGAATGCTGTTCAAGCGGTGCTGCATTCATGGCAGGTCCGCCCACTCCTCCCTGGTTGACCAGGGCGTGAATGCGATTACCGTTGCGGCAAAGATCATTGCCAATATCGACAACATTCAAAAACGGATCCAGGCAGAAGGCCCGTTTGATTCCGGGTTCAACCCTCCCTATACCACCCTGCATTCCGGTGTGATCAGGGGGGGAACGGTGAACAACATCATCCCCAGCTACTGTGAATTCGAGTTTGAGATCCGAAATCTGCCGGAACAGCCGACAGGGCCGCTGTTCCGGGAAGTGGAGGATTTCGGGAAGTCCCTGCTGCCGGATATGCACCGGATATCCGGGGAAACGGACATTGACTGGCAGTCGATCGCAGAATATCCGGGAATGGATACCCCGAAAGATGAAAAACTGATTGCCGAGGTTACCGGCCTGCTTGGCATCCCTGCCGCACCCGGCAAAGTCAGTTATGGTACAGAGGGGGGGCATTTCCAGTCTGCCGGCATTCCCACCATCATCTGTGGACCGGGGAATATCGAGCAGGCCCACAAACCGGACGAGTTCATTGATCTGGACCAGCTCGATCAATGTGACCGGTTCCTTTCCACCCTCATTGAATCCCTGCACAGATTGCCCGAATGACCCTGTATCTTGGTCTTGGATCCAACGAAGGGGACCGAAAAACCAATCTGGGCAACGCCATCCACCGACTGGAATCCGAAGGGTTCAGGATTGCCCGGATTTCCCCGGTCGTGGAAACCCCCGCGTTGCTGCCGGACGGGGCGGACCCGGAGTGGAATAAACCCTACCTGAACTGTGTCGTTTCCGGGGAGGCAGGCTGGACGCCTGCTGAAGGGCTGAACCGGGTGAAATCCATTGAAACGGACATGGGGCGCCGGTCCGGGGAACGATGGTCCCCCCGGATCATGGATATCGATATCCTGCTCTGGCATGACCAGACCGTCCATACGGAAGACCTGGTGATTCCCCATGCCGGGATACTGGAGCGCCCATTTGTCCTGACGCCGTTACTGCATCTGCAGCCGGACCTGATCATTCCCGGTCAGCAAAAAACCGTCTTTCAACTCAGCGAGAACCTGGCTCCGGTCCCCTTGTGGATGGGGGTGCTGAACATCACCCCGGATTCTTTTTCCGGCGGCGGGGAGTGGACGGACCCCAGGGTACTGGAGCAGCACCTGGAATCCCTGGTCAGTGAAAATGTGCAGATTCTGGACATTGGCGCCGAGTCCACCCGGCCCCGGGCCTCGCAAATCGATTCACGGGAAGAATGGGGTCGTCTTCAGCCTGTACTGGAGCGTGTACAGGAGCAACTCGGGAACCACCCGGTTCGACCCCTGATTTCCCTTGACAGCCGTCATGCCGATACCATTGAAAAATCATTCCGGTATGGCGTGAGTATGGTGAATGATGTAAGCGGATTGACCAGCCGGGAGATCATCAGCGTGGTCAGGAATGTGAAATGCGATGTGGTGGCGATGCACAGTGTCTCGGTCCCCGCAGACCCCCGAAAACTGCTTCCTGTTGACCGGGGAGCGGTGATGCAGATGACCGACTGGCTGGACAGGAAAATTGAGGGGTGGCTGTCTTTGGGGCTGGACCTGAACCGGATTATTGTTGACCCCGGTATCGGGTTCGGCAAAACCGCGCTGCAGTCCATGGAATTGCTTCAGCATTGTCAGGTGCTGAGGAGCCGAGGATTGAGGTTGTTGATCGGACATTCACGGAAGTCGTTCATGAATTCTTTTTCCACTTCCACGTTTTCCGACCGTGACCTGGAAACCCTGGGGGTTTCACTTTCCCTGTGTCAACAGGGTGTGGACATCCTCCGTGTCCATGACCCCGTCATGCATGTGCGGGCCTACCGCGCCTGGTCGCACATCGCAACTTAATGCGACGCGCGGTTCTATCGTACTGAAGTCCGTTCGTACTTGGATGCGAAGTAATTCGTCAGGAGTGTCTGCCACTCATTGATGAATTTGTCGTAGGCCGCCACGCTGAATTCGGAGATGAACCCTTCCCCGGCCCTGGACAGGGCCTGATACTTGTAGGTCACTTCGACCCGGGTGCGCTCGTCATCCAGGGCCGTACACCGGACCTTGACCGTGCCCACCTTCTGGTCCGGCTCGATCCGGTAGAATTCCACCCGGTACGCCGCGGGATCATAGCGTTTGACCATCCAGATGGCTTTGGTGGAACCATGGTCCTGGGTCCTGGTCAGAAACACATAGTCCTCGCACAGCACAGTGGTTTCCATCGGGTTCTCGTAATTCCAGCCCGGTACCCACAGGGTTTCCCCTTCCGGGCTGAATAGCGGGAAGAGTTCCGCCGCGGGGCGGGCCATATCAAACGCCTTCGTGTGTTCAATCGATTTCATGTCTTGTTCCGGTGAAAGTACGGTGCCGGGCGGGGCGAAAGCCGTTGGCCCGACCTTTTTCGAGCCAACTTCCCACGGTTGTTCCGGTCTGTCCGGTCAGTCCTTTGGGCCGCGTCTTTCAATTCAGAGGACTGTTTTGGGCACGTGATCGGAATCATGGCAGGAAAAGTGCCGGATTTCGGGGGTTTTTTCATTGCAGTTGAGCCGGGATGGAGTACAGGGTTTACAATATCTGAAAGACAACAGGAACCATCATGCCCGAAATCTCCATAGCGCGTTTCCGAACGGTTGACAGGTGCTGTGCGCCGACCTGGCGTCGAAGCGCGGGCAATCCCCCGTGGTGCCGGATGGAATGTTCCGGGGACTTGGGTACCCTGGTGTTTTCCGGATTTTCGGCATTTTGTGCCTGCACCGGGGAGGATGATTCTGGCGATGATCCATGGCTGGTTGGTCCGCATTGTCCTGGAAACCGCGATTCTCTTTCGCTGCGGCCTGGATTTGCGTGGACCATTCCACACTGCGGGCAAAATGAGCCTGGTTTCCATGCCTGCCATGAAAATCGCCATGAATGCGGTCGATGGGGTCATGACAGGAAGGGCGCGTTGAACGGGAGGGTCGTGCCCGGATGCTGACAACCGGGTTGGCAATCCCTTGGTTATCCAATGACTGGTGGCTCAAGAAGTGGGGACAGGCATGCCACTGACCCGTTTTGCCAGGTGGTTGCCGGTGCTGGCAATGTTCCTGCAGGGGCCTGTTTTCACCGTGCAGGCACAGGGGGAGCGATTCCATGATGCACAGGGAGTTGATCCGGGAAATTCTCCTTTCCAGGGGAATTGCGCGGCCTGTCATGAAACCGATGGCCGGGATACCAGCGAGAACCCGGACAGCAGATCGCCGGATGAGGAGGGTCCGTTGTCCTTCCCGCCCGTTGAGCCGGACCGCGCATACCCGGCATCGCCTGCCAGGGGGTCCTGCGGCTGTGAAGGGAATGGAGTAGCCAAGGACCCCCGGCCTTGAAAATTCAGCCAGGCGCACCAAACCAGTTTCCAGCATTTCCCTGATTCCACTTTCGGGTCTTTCGATTTCCCGGCTTCTCCCCAGGTGCCCGGCCGCGTCCGGTTTTCCCGAATCCATCCATGCCGATTGTGCTCCCACCGACCCTCACATGGATATGAAATCACGCAACGCGTTCAAGGCATGCCCCACAAAGACGCAGAGGTTGAGAAGAACGGGTTTTGACCGCATCCCGTTGTCATCAGGAGGACCACTCAAATTTTCTTGATTAAATTAAGGATATAATAATATCCAAAAAATAGTATTTTCAGCTATAATAGATATTATGATATCCATACTTGTGAGTTATGTCGCGTTTTCTCTTGCTGGATGATACCGATGTACAGAAGGCCTTTGCCGGGCATTTGCGGCGCTTGCGCGAACAGGCCAGACTCTCGCGTGATGCGTTGGCCAGGCGCAGTGGCGTGCCGGCTCCAACGATAAAAAAGTTCGAATTAACCGGGAAGATTTCGTTTCGGCAGTTGTTGTTACTTTGGCAGTCGCTGGATGATTTAAAGCGGTTGTACGAGCTCACCCGGGGACAAAATGCGCGGGCCAAAAAGCCGTTACCGACAACGATTGATGAGGTGTTGAAAGATGAGTTTTAAACCGGTCCAAAAGCTCATCGTTCGCCGGACATTGTCGACGGGTGAAGAGGTTCCCGTGGGGGTCCTCGCACAAAACCGCCAGGGTGTTTTTTTTCAATATGATGCACAGTACCTGGCACACTTTGGCAACCTCTCACCCTTCACCCTGGACACGACCACGGCATTGCAAGTGGCACCCGGACAACCCCATGATGGCATTCATGGGGTCTTTGCGGACAGCTTGCCGGATGGCTGGGGCTTGCTGCTGCAGGATCGAATTTTCCGCCAGCAGGGCATTTCGCCTGCACAACTGACTGCAATGGACCGGCTCGCCTTTGTCGGTGCCCAGGGGATGGGCGCGCTGGCGTTTTCCCCGGTGTCTGAATGGAAACCCGGGGAGCCTCAGGATGTCGATTTGGCCACGCTGGGGCTGGAAGCCCAAACCCTGTTTGATCAAGGACCGATGGAAGATCTGGATGGTCCAACCGGGGAAGTGCTGGGGGCCCTGGCTTCGGTGGGGAACTGCGGTGGAGTCAGACCCAAGGTCCAGGTGTTTATGCGTGCAGACAATTTCGAGCAGTGCCGCACCCGCGCAAACCCGAAAGACGAGGCCTGGCTGGTGAAATTTACCTCCAGGAATCTGGCACTGGGTCACGAGGAGGGGCTTTGTGAAGCGGTGTATTTGCAAATGGCAGAACAAGCCAATCTGCAGCCGCCGTCCTGGCGACTGGTCCCGGCACCGGAGCGAAGCGGCGCCGTCGCCTGGCTGGCGGTAAAACGCTTTGATTATCTTCCGGTTGGGCCGGATGCCAAAAATAAAGCCACGCAGCCTGGACGGCGACACATGCACAGCGCCTGTGGCTTACTGGATGCAGATTTTCGCACGCCAAGCCTGGATTACGTTGACCTGATCAAGGCCAGCCGACAAGTGTGCAAGGCGCCGAGCGTTGGCCAGCTTCAATTCCGTCGGGCCGTGTTTAACCTGTTCACAGCCAACCAGGATGATCACAGTAAAAACTGGTCGTTTCTGCAAAGCGATGAGGGCAGTTGGCAGGTCGCTCCTTTCTATGATGTGACCTTCAGCCCGCATCCATTGAATGAGCATGCGACCGTGTTTGATGGCCATGGCCGGCAGCCACCGTTAAAAACCATGCAAAAGTTGGCCGCCAGTGCCGGTTTCGCATCGTGGAAAGAAGCACAACACAGCATTCATGAAGTGGTGGATGTGGTCAGTCGTTTTTCCAGCCTGGCCAGAGATCAAGGCATCAAGAAAAGCACCATCAAGACCATTCAAAGGACCTTGGGACGGGTTTATACTCCATGGTAAACCCTGAAGTCCCAGTTACGAAAGCACATGAAAATCGCCCGCGCAGAACTTGTACCATTTGAACCCGGGTTTGCAGACGGAAAGACCTATGTCATGTCATCGGCCGAACACTCCGTTCTTCGCAATGGTCTTTTGAGGATCACTACAGACAGTGGTTTGATCGGAACGGGTGAAGTCGCACGCTTTCCCGCCACCAGGAGCAGGGAGTACGAGCAGGAGGAAGCCAAAGCGCTGGCAGAACTCGGTAATCTCAGGCTGTCGGATGTCCCGGCTTTGCTCGAAGATTGGCGTCGGCGACCGATGTCGATGCGCGGCATCAGTTTTGCCCTCGATTGTGCGTGGCACGATCTTGTTTCACAGCAAACCGGGTTGCCGCTTGCTTCCCTGCTTGGCGGACCAGCGACCGGCGATGTACCGGAAATCCTATCCCTCTCGGCGGGTTCCGTAGAGCGCACAGTGGCGAGTATTCGCGCCGATGGCGGAATCTCTCCGGTCATCCAGATAAAGCTTGGTGTCAGTGATCTGGACACCGATGTGAGATGTGTTCGGGAAGTCTTGTCTGTACTGAAAGAGCACCAGCTTGTTCTGGCCGATTTCAATGGTGCGTTGACGGTGGATGCGGCCGTGTCGGCCTTGCCTGGAATCACAGATTCGCGATTGATGTGGGAGGACCCCTGTGCCAGTTATGAGGAAAACCTTACCGTGCTTCGTTCATTGCCCACCCCGATGATGATGGACATGTGCCTCGCCGACCTGTCGACCTTTGCCAGAGCCACCTGTGATGGGGTAGAAGTGGTATGCATCAAACCTCCCAAGCTCGGTGGCGTATCGGTCGCACGAGTCGCTCGCGACCTGTGCATTTCTGCCGATCTCAAAATCCGTATCGATGGCCCCTGGAGTGGCCAGCTCTGTGCCCATGCATCCCTCGCACTTGCCATCGGTGTTCCGGCAGAACAGTGTATTGGTTCCATCGACCTGACTGAGCCAATAGAAACGGACAGGGAAATGATCGCGCATCCGGCGCCAGGGCGTGTGGGCCCAGCCTGGTAAAATCCAGAGGCAAGTAATGTAGACCCGAAGAGTATGTGAATGAATTCGACGAAATTACACGACTGCACCATTACACAACGCAATTCCGGCATTGATATTCGCTGGTCGGACGGAGTTGCCGGTTTTTTTCACTATGTGTGGTTACGCGATTGTTGCTACTGCAAATCCTGCGGCGACAGCTATTCGAGTAACCGGTATTTGCACCCGAATGAGGTGCCGTTGGATATCAAGCCTGCACAGTTGGAAATATCAAAATCCAATGCCCTCATCATTGTTTGGGAAAATGACCACCACAAGTCTGTCTACGACACTCAATGGCTAAGGCAATACGGCTATTCAGACAATTTTCGTACTCTCCGTTTTCATCAACCCAAACTCTGGGATGCAAAGATTAACGGGACCATTCCAAATGTCGAATACACAGAATCCGTCCAGTGTGACCATACACGGCTGGAGTTGCTGCGACACCTTCGTGATTATGGGTTTGTCGTCGTTAAAAGAGGGCCGCCGAACGAGAAAGGCATTGAGGCGGTTGCGGGGTTAATTGGGGAGATCGCTGAATCGGCATATGGGAAATTTTTTGACTTGTCTCCTAAAAGCACGCACAAGACGGCCGGGAATACCATGTTCCCTGTGCCACCGCACACCGATGAGGCTTACCGGGGCAACCCGCCCGGGATCAATATTCTTCATTGTATCCATCCGGCACAATCAGGCGGTGAATCGATTCTTGTTGATGGATTCAATTTAGGCGAGATATTGAGGCATTCTGATCCGGATAAATTTGAACTGCTTGTTAAACAACCGCAATCGTACCATCGTGTTGTACACCACAGTAATATTGATCAACGAGCACGGGGACCCGTTTTTACCCTCGATGAAAATGGAACCATCGTTGGATTCCGGTTTCACCCACGATCAGCGGCCCCATTGGATGTGCCCAGCGATTTATTCCTTTCGGTGTACGCGGTGAATCGACAACTTTGCGAGCTGATGTTTGATGAAAGACACCAGGCCCGGTTTAAACTGGAGGCTGGGGAGGCGGTACTGTTTGATAATCATAGAGTCATGCATGCCCGGGCGGGATTTGATGATGAAAATCGAAAACTCAGGATTTGCAGCGTATCCAGAGAGCAGTTCCACGAGCAACTGAGAATGCTTGCATTCAAATTGGGGTATGTTGAGGAGTCTCAGCTGATCCTGTCCACAGGAGTCTCCGGTTAGAGAGAAACAGACAGGAACCTCTGATTAAAAGTAATGGCAGCGACGTTACTGATATGCATCGGGCAGCTATGGTTTTCTGTACAAATTCCGGATCGGCCTGAATCATGCGCAAGTAGTTGCCGGCCGCTGTATCTGGGCTGCGCTTGCCTTGTTTCCATCCCTTGACAGTATCCAGGCTCAGGTGGAACGTGCGTGCAAAAGCAGCTTGTGACAGACCAGTCTTACGTCGTATTGCTTTGATTTGTGCTGGTGTGACCACCACGTAGATGGTTTTTGGTGACGTGTGGCCCCTGGCAATATGCACTGCTTTCTTCAGGTTTGATTCCAGTTCGTCGAATAGTTTGTTGTCCATTTTTAACTCCTACCCAAATTCATCAATTAACTCATTATTGAAAGACGTAATGCGCGACTATCGGTATCTGGAACACATGGGAATGGGGATTCCCCGGAAGATTGTCAGGGGTATGAGGGAGCACAACGGTACTGAACCCGGCCTGGTCGAACTGGACGAACGGTTCATTGTGAGGTTGCTGGCGCATGCTCCGCAATAGTATACCCGGAGTCCGAATGCGTGTGGTGAAACGGGGCCTTGACTTTGCAGGTTTCCCGAAAACCACAAACCGGATGCATTTTGTGTAAATGGCTTCTGAGTCCAAACATCCGAGGTCGGGAAAGAGTGTCCAAGCAGCACAGGCCTTAAACCCGTACCGTTCTGCGCAGAATCTGGTCCTGGCCAAACACCCGGATATATCGCTGCACGTCGGCTTCCGGACCCGATGCCTTTTCCAGATTGTCGGATAGCTTGACGGTGGGACAGCCGTTTGCCCGGGTCACCTTGCAGACCAGGGAAAACGCATTCAATTGGTCGTTTTGATCCGGAGCACAGCCCCGGAAGTCATTGGTCAGATGGGTGCCCCACCCAAATCCCACTCTTGCCTTGCCCGAGAAGTGCCGATGAATCAATTCGATACTGTCGATGTCCAGTCCATCGGAGAAGATAATGAGCTTGCCGGAAGGGTCCTGCCCCCGGGAGTTCCACCAGTCAATCAACTCTTCCCCTGCGGCAACCGGGTCCTTGGAATCCACCCGGAATCCGCTCCACCCGGCCACCCATCCCGGGGCATTGCGCAAAAACCCGGTGGTTCCGAACGTATCGGGGAGGACGATGAGCAGATTGCCGTCATAGGTTCTTTGCCAGCTTTCCAGTACCCGGTAGGGCGCGTATTTCAGCTCTTTGTCATTGGTGGCCAGGGTTGCAAGCACCATCGGCAATTCATGGGCATTCGTGCCGATGGCATCCAGGTCATGTTCCATGGCAAGGAGCATATTGCTGGTCCCCGTAAAATTCTCTCCCAGCCCATCGCGCAATGCCTGAACACACCAGTTTTGCCAGAGAAAGCTGTGCCGTCTTCGGCTACCGAAATCCGCCAGCCGGATATCCGGAAGTTGTTTCAATCGCACGATCTTTTCCCAGAGCTTGGCCTTGGCTCGTGAGTAAATGATATCCAGTTCGAACCGGCCGTATCTTTTCAGTGCTGAACGCGACCGCAATTCGCTGATGATGGACAACACCGGGATTTCCCAAAGCGTGATGTCCGACCAGCTTCCATGAAAATCTATCTTGATCTGGTCTCCGGCTTCCGCAAGTTCATACTCGGGCAAGCGGTAGTGCCACAGCCAATCAATGAATTCACTGGAAAACAGGCGGTCCTGGCCATAGAAAGTATTTCCCGCCAGCCATATTTTTTCTTTTTTTGTCAGGGAGACGGTTCTGGCATGATCCAGCTGTTCGCGGAATTCCCCCAGGTCAATTTGCCTGGCCAGGGGCACATCCCGGTTGCGATTGATGAGTGAAAAGGTAACGGGTATGTCGGCAAACTCTTTCCAGATGGTTTGCAGCATCAGCAGCTTGTAAACATCCGTGTCCAGCAAACTCCGTACAATGGGGTCCAGCTTGAAAGTGTGATCGTAGACGCGTTTGGCTAGGTCGGTATTGGTCATGGCGGTTTACATGGGTCGATTAACGGGAAAACATACCTGGATCACCTGTACGAGCGTTGAATTTTCCAGTCATGTTTTCTCAACCTGAACGTGATGTATTGGCAAGCACTTCCCTTATCCCATGACCATTATACCCCGGCTCTGTCCGGCCCGGCGGGCAAACCCCGGCCCCTGCCGGGTCGGGGGGGACAAATCCCAGGGTGGGCGGGTTTTTTCATCCAATTTCTCCTGTTGTTGAAACGGCAAGGATAGGATACTATTTTTTTGAAAAAGTCGTGAAAATTTTTCAAAATCCCTGAAATTTCCGGGTATGGTGGGTTCTTCAAATCTGGCGGGAAGGACCGGAAGAGATTCCGATCATGTATGAATGGATGGTTTGCAGGAGGTCGGGTGCGGAGAATTCCGGGGTTTCAGGCAGGATGGTCCCGGCTTCATCGAGACAGGGTTCCCAGTGCTCAGGAACAAACGCTCGGAATAAACGGAGAACAAAATGAAAATGCTGATTACCGGGGGGACCGGATTGATCGGGAGCAGCCTGATCAGGATGTGCCGGAAACCCGATGATGAGATCACGGTACTGTCCAGGAACCCGGACCGGGTGGTCAGCCGATTCGGGGGCCGGGTCCGGGCAATGCGGTCCCTGGAGGAATGGACGCCGGAGATGGATTTTGATGTAGTGATCAATCTCGCGGGGGCACCCATTGCCACCCGTTGGACGGATCAGCGAAAAAAAGTGCTCTGGGACAGCCGGGTGACCCTCACTGAAAAACTGGTCCGGCAGATTGCATTGGCCCGAAAGAAACCGGAAGTGCTGATCAGTGGTTCTGCAGTGGGATATTATGGGGATACCCTGGACAGAGTGGTCGACGAAAATACCAGTTCGGCAGGGGACTTTGGTGCGCGGTTGTGCGTAGCCTGGGAGCGGGCTGCCCGGCAGGCCGAAGAGTGGGGGGTTCGGGTCTGTACCGTGCGGACAGGCCTGGTATTGAGCGACCAGGGCGGCATGCTGAAACAGATGCGGCTGCCGTTCGCGCTGGGAATGGGAGCCAGGATGGGAGATGGCAGGCAATGGATGAGCTGGATACATATTGAGGATCATGTCCAAGCGGTTCTTCAACTGATCCAGGGTCGGGAATTTTCCGGGGCCTATAATCTTACCGCCCCCAACCCGGTCCGCAATGCGGAATTTACCCGGGTACTGGGGGCTGTCGTGCACCGGCCGGCCTTTCTGGTGGCCCCGGCATCCCTCATCCGGCTTTTTCTGGGCGAATCGGCCTACCTGTTGCTGGGCGGTCAGAATGCCCGGCCGGCCCGGCTTGCGGAATCGGGTTTCCGCTTCAAATTTGATACCCTCGATAATGCCCTCATTGACCTGGTTGGACAATAGGTCCCCGCCTGGATGGAAACCGGGATGCCAGGTCGAAACCGTGCCTGACACAACCGGGGTTTTTGCAGGAGGCGGTACAGATGGAGCGTAAAGACCACATTGATGCCCTGGGCACATTTCTGCTCCTGTTTTGTTCCACGCTGATGGCGATCAACCAGGTGCTGGTGAAAATTGTCAATAGCGGCCTGCATCCGGTGTTTCAGGCTGGCCTGCGCTCTGCCTGTGCCATCCTTCCGATTCTCGCCTTCGCGGTATTCATGAAAAGACGCCTGTCCATATCGGATGGCAGTTTATGGCCGGGAATCCTTGCCGGCATTTTCTTTGGGGGGGAGTTCCTGCTGCTGTTTCAGGCACTGGATTACACCACGGTTTCCAGGGCCTCCATATTTTTCTATACCATGCCGTTCTGGACGGCCATTGCCAGCCATTTCCTGATTGAGGGGGAATCCTTGACGCTGGTCCGGGTCATCGGTTTGATTCTGTCGATTTCCGGGGTCGTCGTGGCCTTTTGGGGCAATGGCGTGGTGCAACTCGATCATACGTTTGTCGGAGACCTGTTTTGCCTTGTTGCGGCGGTTTTATGGTCCGGAATTGTCATTCTTGCCCGCACGACCCGCTTTTCAAAATCGTCTCCGGAAATGCAGATGCTGTACCAGCTGGTGGTTTCTGCCATCCTGCTTCTGGGGCTGGCGCCCCTGTTCGGAGAACTGATCCGTGACTATCATGCGTATATCGGCGTGCTGTTTGCGGTGCAGGTTCTGGTCATTGTCTGCATCGGTTTTTTGACCTGGTTCTGGGTATTGTCCATTTACCCGGCATCCGACATGGCATCCTTCAGTTTTCTTTCTCCCGTGCTGGGGGTTCTGTTTGGCTGGATGATTCTGGATGAAGCCCTCAGCCCCTCCATCCTCATCGCCCTGGTTCTGGTCAGTTCAGGAGTGTTTCTGGTGAACCGACGGCGCCGGACCGGTATTCAGCGCTGATGCATTTCGTTGCCTCCGGCCTTCCGGGGGAACCCGGCAGAGGTTGCGGGATTTCCCCCGGTTTGATGAACCTGAATGGGGGTGATACAGTACCGGTGTCCGGCTGACCACTGGAAAACATGGGTTGTCTCCAGAGTTTTCAGCATGGTTCGGAGGTGCCCGCTTTAGGCCACAGACCGGTTTTCCGTGGGAGTCATTTACCAAATCGGGGGAATAGATTTATGCTGAAATATCGAGTCATTGCAGCCAGTACACTGTTGTTGGGAGCCCTGTTCGGCTTGTCCGCACTGGCCCAGGAAAAATCCACGGCTCCTGCGGACGCAGTCACCTACATTGTTTCTCCGGCGGATGGAGCTGTGGTGACCAGTCCCGTCACGGTGATTTTTGGTCTGGATGGAATGGGAGTCGCTCCCGCGGGGATCAATGTCGAAAATACCGGGCATCATCATCTGATCATTGATGCGCCACTGCCGGACCTGGACCTGCCAGTCCCGGCAGACGATCACTACCGGCATTTTGGCAAAGGCCAGACCCAGGTCACCATTGCGCTGGATGCCGGAGAGCATACTCTGCAACTGTTGCTGGGCGACTGGCTGCATATTCCCCATAACAAGGCGGTGGCCTCGGAGCCAATCACCATTACAGTCCAGTAGGGATAGGGCCCCTCGACAAGGATTGAAACCGGGACCGGCGAAGCGTCCGGTGCGGGCAGGGCAGGGAGGCTTTGTACCGGGGTTTTCAACCGAAACCCGGGCCTGCCGGAACGATCTCCGGCCATCGATGACGGGCTATCCGCGGCCGACATACGGCATGCGGTTGGCCAGGATGGTCATGAACAGTACATTGGTATTCCGAGGCAGTCCAGCCATGTAACGGATGGCCCGGCCGACCTCCTCGACATCCATGGTGGGTTCCGGTTCCATCCGCCCATTTGCCTGGAGGACCCCCTGGCCCATGGATCCCGTCATTTCCGTGGCGGCATTGCCAATATCAATTTGTCCGCATGCAATGTCGTACCGTCGGCCATCCAGGGCAGTGGAACGGGTCAGGCCGGTCATTGCATGCTTGGTGGCCGTATAGGGAGCGGAATCCGGCCGGGGGACATGGGCGGATATTGAGCCATTGTTAATGATTCGGCCTCCCCTTGGATGTTGGTTCTTCATGATCCGGAAAGCCTCCTGGGTACACAGGAAGGGACCGGTTAGATTGACATCGACAACGGCCTGCCAATCCTCAAGGCGTAACTCTTCCAGGGGAACGCCGGGTGCGGCAATGCCGGCATTGTTGAACAGCAGGTCCAGCCTCCCATAGGTTTTCCTGATCTGGTCAAACAGGTTCCTGACCGACTTGGGCTGGGCCACATCCGTGGGCACGACCAGGGTGTGTGCGGCCCGCCCGGCCGCCATGGAGACCGTTTCTTCCAGGGGTTCGCGACGGCGCCCGGCCAGCGCCACCGCATACCCCATGTCGAGCAGGGCCAGGGCGGCAGATCGCCCCACGCCGGTTCCTGCCCCGGTTACGATGGCAATTTTTTTGCTGGAGTCATTCATATCCGAAGAATCGAAGAATTTACCTTGTGGGATATGGATTCTACTTCAAACCAAAACATGGTATACACACAAAACCCTCCCCGGACGGTTTTGTGGAGGACCCAAGCCGTATAACCCATGAGCAAATAGAGACAGGATGAAGAATACAGCCCGAGTTGTCGTGGTGGGGGGAGGATGTGTCGGTGTAAATATCCTTCATAGCCTGACCCAAAGGGGGATCACAGATGCCGTGCTGCTGGAGCGTACCGAGTTGACGGCAGGATCGACCTGGCATGCTGCCGGGCTGGTCCCCCTGTACAGTTTCAGTTACACCTTTGGCCGGATCATTGCCCGGTCCATCGAACTGTACGAAGCCGTGCAGGAATCCACCGGCCAGGAGATTGGCTGGCACAAGTGCGGCCAGTTGCGGCTGGCCAACACCGCTGACCGCATGGATGAATACCTGAATTACCTGAGCATCGCGGAAACCCAGGGCGTTCGCGCACAACTGCTGAGTCCCGAACAGGTCTATGATCTGTGGCCCCTGATGGCCCCGAATCCCCGTTTGCTGGGGGGGGTGTACAACCCGGACGACGGCCACATTGCCCCCGCGGACATCACCCAGGCCCTGGCCAGGGCCGCGCGCAACAATGGGGCTGAAATCTACCGGAATACCGAAGTGCTGGGATACGAGTTCCTGCAAAGCGGAGACTGGAAATTGCGCACCAGTGCGGGGGAGATTCGCTGCGAGCACGTGATTACCGCAACGGGCAACTATGTCCAGCAAACGGCCTCCCTGCTCGGGATCAATATCCCCGCCTTTCCCGTTGTGCATCAGTACTGGGTGACCGAGCCTGTGCCGGAGCTGGAACGGCGCCAGCAGGAAGGTCTGCCTGAAATGCCGGTCCTGCGGGATGAAACGATCAATGGATATGTCCGGGAAGAACGGTCAGGATTGATGTTCGGACCCTACGAGCGGCCCCGGTTCCTGGAGCATTTTGCCCGGGACGGCGTGCCCGAGGGATTTGGCGCAGACCTGTTGCCCGAAGATTTCGATTCGGTGGAACGGAACTGGGCAGAAGCCATCCAGCGGGTTCCGGCACTGGGCCGGGCTGGAATAAAGAGCAACGTACGCGGTCCCATCTGTGTTTCTCCAGACAACCTGCCATTGGTGGGGCCGGTCCCCGGCAGGCGGAATCTCTGGCTTGCCGAAGGGTTTTCCGGGGGGATATTGATGGGGGGCGGGGTGGCCGACCAGCTTGCCGAATGGATTGTCGAGGGGGAACCGGAATGGAACCTGGCTGAAATAGACTGCCGTCGATACGGGAATTTCGCGAACCGGGAGTGGACCGGAAACCGGAACCGGGAAGTATTCGGGAACAACTTCGGCATTCATTATCCTGACCACCAGTGGCAGTCGGCCCGGCCTTCAAAAACCGCGCCCTGTTATGACCGCCTGTGCGCCCGGGGAGCGGTATGGGGGTCGGTGTATGGCTGGGAAACCCCACTGTGGTTCGCACCCGAAGGCGTGGAGCCCCGGGATGTGTACAGTTATCGTGATTTCAAATACATGCCCTATGTGGAACAGGAGGTGCAGGCCGTCCGGCATGCCGCCGGGCTGATGGACATGACTTCGATGACAAAGTTCGAAGTATCGGGCCCCGGGGCCCGGGACTGGCTGGATGGCATACTGGCCAACCGCTGTCCAGCCAGGATGGGGCAGGTCACCCTGTCGCACCTGCTGACCCGCTCCGGTGGGGTTTGCTGCGAATTTACCGTCACCCGGCTGGACGAATGCCTCTACAGCCTGATTGCCACCCCGGGGGCCGAAGCCCATGATTTTGATGTCCTGTGCCGGTTGCTGCCCGGCAATGGCACAGTCGTCCTGCGCAATGTGACCGGGGAATGGGGTTGTTTCACGGTGGTTGGGCCCCGGGCCCGGGAGATTCTGCAGCCGGTCACCGAAGCGGATTTGTCCAATGCCTCCTTTCCATGGCTGACCGCCCGGACCACGACTATGGGCTGGGCATCCGACGTGCGCATAATGCGGGTGAATTATGAAGGGGAACTGGGATGGGAGTGTTATCACCCGATCTACCACCAGCATCATCTCTACGATGTCCTGGTGGAAGCCGGGAAGGAGTACGGACTCCGGTGGGTTGGCCTCCGTGCCATTGAATCGGCACGACTGGACAAATCCTACCGGGCCATGTACCGGGACCTGAATGGAGAATATTCCATACTGGAATCGGGGATGGAACGATTTGTCTGCCTGGACAGGGAGAGTGATTTTCCGGGAAGGCAGGCCGTGGAGGCACAGCAATCCACCGGGATATCGAGGAAACTGGTAACCCTTAAAGTCGACTGCGTGCAGGCGAATGCCTACATGAATGAAGGGGTCTACTGCGGTGGGAAACGGGTGGGGAGAGTGAGTTCCGGGGGGCAATCCTATTTTTTCGGTTATGGAATCTCCCTGGCCTACCTGGATGTCGACTACACCCAACCCGGGACATCTCTCGAAATTCCCATTCTTGGCGAACGAAGACCGGCGGTGGTCATTGAGGATTCTCCTTATGACCCGGAAAACACCCGGCCCAGGATGTAGCCTCCCGGACGGATGGATGCCGGCTTCCGGCGGGGGCTTCAGGAAAAATCCTTCAATAACCGGGTGGTTTCCGGGTCCATGAAACCCGCGGTGGTGGCGTCCGTTTCAAGGTCCAGGGCGTTACGGAAGTTGTGCAGGGCCGTCCGGTTGAGCACCCTTTTCATGGCACGGCTGGACAACCGGGGCAGGCCGGTCAGCCGCTGTGCGACGGTATGGGCCTCATCCAGCAGCCTGTCATCCTCCACCACCCGCCAGGCTACCTGCATATCCAAAAGTTCTTGTGCACTGTACCGTTCACCGAGCAGCAGCATTTCCCGGGCCCGGTTTAACCCCGCCAATGCGGGGAGCAGGGAGGTGACTCCGCCGGTGACAAAAAGATTGAGGGAGACTTCCGGAAAAAACCCCTTCGCAGACTGTGCCCAAATGGGGAAATCGCAGTTGATCGCCCATTCAAACCCCCCTCCCACCGCCCAGCCGTTGATCGCACCCACCACCAGTTTTTCTCCCAGCACAATCTCCCGGGTCACGGCTTGTATGGATTCGACCCACCTTCTTGCAGCACTCTCGCTTTCGGGATGCACATGTTCGTGCCGGTCATCGCCTGCGCAGAATGCCCGGCCGGCACCGGTCAGGACAATGACGCAGACCCGGTCATCACCATTCGCCTGTGCAAAGGCCGCAGCGGTTTCCCGGACCAGCTGCCGGTTCATCGCATTCAGGCTTTCCGGACGGTTGAGCCGGATGGTGCAGATGCCATCTTCCACGCGGTAGAGGAGGGTTTGGAACGCTTGCATAAATTCTGTCACGGACAAGGCAGATGCCAATGTAGCAGAGTTGGCCTGGATTGGAAAATACTACGCTGCCGTTTGAAAAAAGTTTGGAAATCAGGCAATGACTGGATACTATACGGAGTATCCGGTGCAAGCGGTGTGAAGATCCAGGCTGCCGGGTTTTCCGGCAGCCAACCAAGCCAACCCATTTTAGTGTTCAAAATATATGGAACCCCGATTTAACGATTTTGTCAATGACGAGTTGGCTCGAATCCGGGAGAACGGCCTGTACAAACCGGAAAGAGTTATCACGTCGGCCCAGTCTGCACAAATCAATGTGGAGGACGGTGGACCGGTGCTCAATTTGTGTGCCAACAACTATCTGGGCCTTGCCGACAACCCGGAACTGGTCAAACAGGCCCAGCGGGCACTTCGAATCCATGGCTATGGAATGGCCTCGGTCCGGTTTATCTGCGGGACCCAGCAGCCCCACAAGGATCTGGAAGCGCGAATCTCCGGGTTTCTGGGTTTTGAGGATACCGTTTTGTATTCCTCCTGCTTTGATGCCAACGCAGGCTTGTTTGAAACCCTGCTTGGAGAAGACGATGCCATCTTTTCGGATGCCCTGAACCATGCATCCATCATCGACGGAATCCGATTGTGCAAGGCCCGGCGATACCGGTACCGGAACAACGAAATGTCCGACCTGGAGGAAAAGCTGCACCATGCCCGGGATGCCCGATTCAAGCTCATCGCCACCGACGGGGTGTTTTCCATGGACGGGACCATCGCGAATCTTTCCGGGATTTGTGATCTGGCGGATCAATACGGGGCCATGGTCATGGTGGATGACAGTCATGCAGTGGGATTCGTTGGACAGAACGGCCGGGGGACCCCCGAGCATTGTGGGGTGGAGGGACGGGTCGACCTGATCACCGGGACCCTTGGAAAGGCCCTGGGAGGGGCCTCCGGAGGGTTTGTGTGTGCGAGTGCCGCCGTAGCCGACCTGCTCCGTCAACGATCCCGGCCATACCTTTTCTCCAATACCCTGGCACCGGTCATCGTCGCGACGTCGCTTCATGTTCTGGACATGGTTGAACACGGACAGGGGCTGCGGGACCGGCTGAAAGAGAATGCGGGGAGGTTTCGCCGAGGCATGACCGATCTTGGTTTTGACCTGGTGCCGGGAGAGCATCCGATCATACCGGTGATGCTGGGAGATGCAGCACTCGCTCAGGCCATGGCGGATGACCTGCTCGCACAGGGGGTGTACGTCATCGGCTTTTCCTATCCAGTGGTCCCGGAAGGCAAAGCGCGGATCCGGACCCAGATGTCTGCCGCCCATACCGCCGGTAATATCGACCGGGCGATTGAGATGTTCGGGTTGACAGGAAAAAAACGGGGCGTAATCTGAACAGGATACCGAACAGGAGGGTGGGATGAAAGCACTGGTCAAGGCGAAACCGGAACCCGGAATCTGGATGGAGGATGTTCCAGAACCGGATCCGGGTCCAAACGATGTCAAAATAAAAATCAGGAAAACCGCGATTTGTGGCACCGATTTGCACATCTATCACTGGGATCGGTGGGCTGCCGATACCGTTCCGGTCCCCATGGTCACCGGCCATGAATTCAGCGGTGAAATTGTAGAGGTGGGCAATGCGGTCACCAGGTACCGACCCGGGCAACGGGTATCCGGCGAAGGCCATCTGGTCTGTGGTGCCTGCCGGAACTGCCGGGCCGGCCGGGGGCATTTGTGTCGCAATACCCTTGGCGTCGGGGTGAACCGGCCGGGTGCATTCGCCGAATTCCTGTGTATTCCGGAGTACAATGTCTTCGCATTGCCGGAGGATGTGAGCGATGAGATCGCGGCCTTGTTCGATCCGTTGGGAAATGCCGTGCATACCGCGTTGAGCTATGATCTGGTCGGGGAGGATGTGCTGGTGACCGGTGCAGGGACCATTGGGATTATGGCGGCCGTGGTGGCCCAGCAAGTGGGTGCTCGCAAGGTGGTGATCACCGATATCAATCCGGCGAAGCTGGATCTGGCGAAAAAGCTGGGAGTACAGTTTGTCATTGATGCCCGCGAACAGTCGTTGGTGGATGTGATGAAGAATATCGGCATGACCGAAGGCTTTGATGTGGGTCTTGAAATGTCCGGGGCCGCACCGGCTTTCCGGGACATGATTGAGGTCATGAACAATGGGGGAAAGATCGCCATCCTGGGTATTTCTCCGAATGCCTTTGAAGTGGACTGGAACAAGATCGTGTTCAAAATGCTCAACCTGAAAGGAATTTATGGCCGGGAAATGTTTGAAACCTGGTACAAGATGACCACGCTGGTGCAGACCCGGATCAATCTCGACCCCATCATCACCCACCGGCTAAAGGTTGAGGACTATGTCGAGGGATTCGAGGTGATGGCATCCGGGAACAGCGGAAAGGTGATCCTTGACTGGACCTGACAAAGTGGTTGGTGTTGCGATGATCGCCTCAACATCTGGCCCGAGTTTTCTACTGAACGCGGTGAATTCGGGCTAGATGTTGGCAGACTACCCTACAATCCAGCTAATCATGATGTTTTAGTTGGGATGGATGTTATCCACCATTTTCATATTACATTGTATAGCGGCAATTTTATTTTGAGTAATTGAAATAGATACAGAGGATTCCGGGTTTTCAAGACGAGTTACAGGCCAGAAATCCTCTGACTCAGCAGAATCCGGTTTAACCCGATGATTTGTCGGATTTCCCAGACTCATAGCGCTTTATCGTTGTCTGCATATCACCCGATACTCTTTCCCAATCCGATGCCAGATTTGCCCGGTCTTCTTCAAGTCCGGAGCTCTTGGCAACTCCCCCGATCTTAACCACTGCCCTATCCTTAAACACGACCACTGTACGCTTCCTCCTGGATGGAGCGAATGCAAAGGCCTGCCGTAAACCTTGATAAAATGCTTTTGTTGAAACCTTGTGCACGATGACCCCCTTTAGCCGTTTTTTTGAGTATAGTATGCAATCATGCTGAAATGACCATAACAAATCTTGTAGCATTGAAAATTAGGTGGACCTGAATACTTCCTGATCCGTCCAGAGCCGAAAAAATCCGCTGGTTTTTGTCAGTGGGTTCTCGAAATAATTCCGAAATAATGGCATGCTCAACCCATGCCCAAGTATCTGACACAGCAGCAGGTGGATGCCTACCGCGAACAGGGGTTTGTTTCCCCGGTGGATATCATGACGGAAGAACAGGCTGCCCACTACCGGGAACGGCTGGAGGAAGCCGAGAACCGCTACCCCGATGCCGTCAATGCGGAAAACCGGAACAATGCACATCTGGTCTTCCCGTTTTTTGACGAACTGGCCCATCATCCCCGCATCGTGGACGCGGTGGAAGATCTTATCGGCGGGGATATCGTGTTGTGGGGCTCGGTGCTCTTCATCAAGGAATCTGAAAGCCGCCAGTATGTCAGCTGGCATCAGGATGCGACCTACATGGGGCTCACGCCCCATGATTTTGTGACTCCCTGGCTGGCGCTGACGCCGAGCAATCGGGACAATGGCTGTATGAGCATGATTCCGGGCAGCCACAAGGGCAGCATCCGCAAGCACGCAGACACGTTTCACGATGACAATATCCTTACCCGGGGCCAGGAAATACTGGAGGTCAATGAAGACGCAGCCGTTGACCTGGTTCTGCGGCCCGGTCAGATATCGATGCATCATGCCCGAGTGATTCACGGTTCCAGGCCGAATTGCAGCGGCGAGCGCAGGATCGGGGCTGTTCTGCAGTGCTATGCGCCCTCCGGTTGTCAGCAGGTCGTGGGGGAAAACTACTGGTTGCCCATCCGGGGGAAGCGCAACCCGGCGCATCATGTCTATCTGGATCGGCCCGACCATGACCTGGACCCCAAAGGGGTGGAAAACCGCCGCCGGGTGAATGAAAACTGGGCCGGCATCCTTTATCACGGTGCCCGCGAAAAGCGGATTTATTAGTCATGACCATCCCCATTGGGCAGAATCATCCACCCGAAAACTTCTTGCTAACGAGATCGTTCCAATGAGCCAGAATCCATCGAGCCGCCCCCGGGGCTACCAGCCCCCGGATCCCATTGAAGTCCCGCCGCTGTATGCCTGGCCGCCAAGGCCCGTGGCTGCCATTCGGTGGCTGACTACCCAGATGCTGGTTCCCTGGGGATTCGTGTTCCTGGGACTGGCCATGGTTTCATGGTTCTTTTTCACCCCGTCCATGGAATCGATGGCCACCTGGTCTGTGGATTGGGTTGGGTTGGTATGGCTGCGAAATGCCGTCTTGCTGACGCTGGTTGCGGGGGGGTTGCACTGGTGGCTGTACATGCGTAAGGCCCAGGGTATTACGCGGAAGTTCAACCGGCAATGGCTGGCCACCGACGACCGGAAATTTCTCTGGCGAAACCAGGCCCGGGACAATGTGTTCTGGAGCGTGGTCAGCGGGTGCACCATCTGGTCGTTGTACGAATCGGTTACGTTGTGGCTCTACGCCAGCGGCCGGATGCCGGTCCTGTCCATCGCGGAAGCCCCGGTATATTTTGGCGTGATGATATGGGCCGTGTTTTTCTGGTCGACCTTTCATTTCTATTTTGTCCATCGTGCCCTGCATTGGCCTCCCCTGTACAACCTGGCCCATGAACTGCACCACCGAAACGTAAATACCGGGCCCTGGACCGGAATTTCCATGCATCCCGTCGAACACCTGCTCTACTTCAGCGTATTCATGCTCTGGTGGGTCGTGCCCGTTCACCCCGTCATCATCATCCTTACGGGTTTCTTCCAGGGATTGAGCCCGGCCATTTCCCATTCCGGTTTTGAGCGGGTTCAATTGACTGGCACGGCAAGGGTGGGCGCCGGAGACTACTTCCATCACCTGCACCACAAGCATTTCCATTTCAATTACGGCAATACGCCCACGCCGGTGGACAAGCTGTTCGGGAGCTGGCACGACGGCACGGCGGAATCCATGGCCAGGATGAAAGAACGGCTGCGCACCCTGCGCCGCGGCCGGCTCGCCTCCTAGGACCGCGGCCGGTTTACTTCAGTCGCTTGTACCGGATTCGCTGCGGTGTGGCCGTGTTGCCGACCCGGCGTTTGTAGTCTTCCTCGTACTCGCTGTAGTTGCCATCGAACCAGGTCACCCGGGAATCGCCTTCAAAGGCCAGGATATGGGTCGCAATCCGGTCCAGGAACCAGCGGTCATGGGAGATCACCACGGCGCAGCCGGGAAAATTCAGGATGGCTTCCTCCAGGGCACGAAGAGTTTCCACATCCAGGTCGTTGGTGGGTTCATCCAGCAACAGCAGATTGCTGCCGCTGGCGAGAATCTTCGCAAGATGTACCCGGTTTCTTTCCCCCCCTGAAAGCAGCCCCACTTTCTTTTGCTGATCGGTACCCCGGAAATTGAATCGCCCGACATATGGCCTGGACGGGACCGGGTGTCCATTCACCAGCATGATGTCCTGGCCTCCCGAGATTTCCTCAAAGACGGTTTTGGTCGCATCCAGGGAGTCCCTGGACTGGTCCACATACCCCATGCGGACGGATTCGCCGATCCTGAATTCCCCGGAAAGGGGTTCCTCCATTCCGGTCATCATTCTGAACAGGGTGGTCTTGCCGGCTCCGTTCGGCCCGGTAACCCCCACAATTCCCCCCTTTGGCAGGCTGAAACTCAGGGAGTCATACAGGACCTGTTCTCCGTAGGCCTTGGAAACTCCCCGTGCTTCTACCACAAGGTCTCCCAGCCTGGGGCCGGGAGGGATGTAGATTTCGCTGGTTTCGGCCCGTTTCTGGTAGTCCGTGGAACTCAGCTCCTCAAAACGCTTGAGTCGGGCCCGATTTTTTGCGTGACGGCCCTTTGGATTGGACCGCACCCATTCCAGTTCGCTGTTCATGCTTTTGATTCTGGCCGCTTCGCTGCGTTCCTCCTGTTCCAGGCGGGCAGCTTTCTGTTCCAGCCATGAGGAATAGTTCCCCTGCCAGGGAATCCCGTGACCCCGATCCAGTTCGAGAATCCAGCCAGCCACATTGTCGAGGAAGTACCGGTCGTGGGTGACCGCGATCACCGTGCCTTCGAATGCATGCAGGTAGTGTTCGAGCCAGCCAACGGATTCCGCATCCAGATGGTTGGTGGGTTCATCCAGAATGAGCATGTCGGGGTTCGATAACAGGAGCCGGCAAAGTGCAACCCGCCTTTTTTCGCCCCCGGAGAGGGTTTTGATGTCGGCGTCCCAGGGAGGCAGCCGCAACGCATCCGCCGCAATCTCGAACTTGTGGTCGAGATTGTGGGCATCCGCGGCCTGAATGATATTTTCCAGTCGGGATTGTTCGGTTGCCAGGGCATCAAAATCCGCATCGGGTTCGCCATACGCGGCATAGACGGCATCCAGTCTTTCCTGGGCATTTCGGATGTCCGCCAGGCTGTCTTCAACATTGCCGCGGACATCTTTGGTTTCATCCAGCTCCGGCTCCTGGGCCAGATAACCAATCTTGAGGTCCGGCTGGGGGCGGGCTTCGCCAAGGATGTCCGTATCCAGCCCGGCCATGATTCTCAGCAGGGTTGATTTTCCGGCACCGTTGTATCCGAGAACACCGATCTTTGCCCCGGGGAAAAAGTTCAGGTAGATATCCTTGAGAATCTGTTTGTTCGGGGGAACCACTTTTCCTACCCCGTTCATGGTGAACACGTATTTTGCCAAGGGACCGACCTCAATAGAAAATCAAATGGGTGAAAGACGCGGTGGATTATAAGGGGCGGCGGCTGGTTTCGGAAATGGATTTCTTTTTCTCATCCGCCCAGGCCCAGGCTTTCGTGATCACCCGGCAAAAATGCCCCGGGCCTCCGGTGGTATTCTGTATTCGGGTAGGTTGCCGTGTCCCGCTGACACGGCAGGGTCCAGTCCCTGGGGTGCGGTCAACCGGGGCGGGACCTTCCGAAATCTTTACAACTGGATATTCATGCTATATTCTTTAATTGCGGTATCCGGTGGATACCCGTTACATGTACACATGGTGCGAATGGTGAAAGTACCGGGAGTATCCATGGAAACCCAACCAACTGGAATACGATATGAGAAAAATTGCAAAAACGCTGGTGCTGACAGTGATTGTTTCGATGGCCTTCACCGTCACAGCATTTGTTCCAAAGGCCCAGGCCTGGGAGCCCAAGAAGCCGATTGAATTCATCATCATGGCAGGTGCCGGCGGCGGCGCGGACCAGATTGCCCGATTGCTTCAGGGCCTGATCGAGCAAAAGGACCTGTCCCCCCGTCCCTTTATACCCATCAACAAACCCGGAGGTTCCGGTGGTGAGGCATTGCTCTATCTTCAGGGCAAGGCCGGAGATGACCATACTGTACTGGTGACACTGAACAGTTTCTATACCACCCCGGTGATTCAGGACATTGGCGTGGATGTCAGCAACTTCACTCCCATTGGCCGGATGGCCCTGGACAACTTCCTGCTCTGGGTGCACTCGGACATGACGGATATCACGGACCTGGACAGCTACGTTGCGGCGGTGAAAGCGGCGGATGGCAAGTGGAAAGTAGGGGGTACCGGGAGCGGCCAGGAGGATTCCATCCTGACGGCCATGATGGAAAAGGAATTCGGGTATGAAGTCACGTACATTCCCTTCCCGGGAGGAGGCACCGTGGCAAAAAACCTGGTGGGAAAACACATTGATTCAACGGTAAACAATCCGGCGGAACAAAGCGAATTCCATCGGGCAGGCAATACCAAGCCCCTGGTGCAGTTTACCGCGGAACGGTTGCCGGCGTACCCGGATACCCCCACCGCCAAGGAACTTGGTGTCGACATGCAATACTACATGCAGCGTTCCATCAATGGACCTCCCGGCATGTCAGCAGAAGCCCAGGAGTGGTACATCAACCTGTTCAAAACGCTTTTTGATTCCGAAGAGTGGCAGACCTTCTGCACGGATGACGGGTTGGCCTGCGATACCTGGTTGTCGGGCAGTGACCTGGGTGAGTACCATGCCAGCCAGATTATGCTGCACAAGGAGCTTATCGAAAGCGTAGGCAGTTCAGCCATTACGGGAGAATAATTTCCTTTTACCGTGTGGGGGTGAAGCACCTTGTGTGCTTCACCCCCACAAATTCACGGTTGGGTCCCCGGGGGGACCTGGTCATTGTGCCGGGCACCCGCCACGAACCATAAAATCAAGCGCATCATGTCGGTCAGGACTGCAGAATTCGCAATGGCAGTAATCTTGGGCCTTTGTTCCATCGGCTTGATGGTGAAAAGTGCCGAGCTGAATATTGGCTGGATTGATGGACGGGGACCCGGATCCGGTTCCTGGTCATTCTGGTTGTCTGCGGGCATGTTGCTGACCTGTGTGGTGACATTGATCCGATGGTTTTGCGAAACCACCCCGGAATCGAGAAACCGGGAGCTTTACATGACCCGGGATACGGTGATCGTCGTCGGCACATCCGCGGGCGCCATCCTCTTTCTGTTGATCCTGACTCACCTGCTTGGGATGTATGGGGCCCTGATTTTTTTCCTGCTGTTTTACCTGAAATTTATCGGACGCCATTCCTGGCTGCTGACCCTTGTCCTGACGATTGCGATTCCGGTGGCTATTTTCTGCCTGTTCGAATGGGCGCTGAAGATTCCCCTGCCCAAGGCATGGACCGAACCCCTGTTCTACCCCATTTATGATTTGATGTATTCATGACCAGGCGGCGGATGAAAAAACAAGATCAATCCGGCGTAACCTCGTCAAACTGAGATGGAATCCATTCTGCCCCTGCTCGGTTCCGGGTTGTTGGAAGCGCTCCAGCCGCTCAATTTCCTGATGATACTGCTGGGTTGCAGCATTGGACTGATGGTGGGGGCAATGCCCGGGCTGGGGTCGGTCAACGGGGTGGCCATCCTGCTTCCCATTACCTTCCTAGTCCCGCCCACGGCTGCCATCATTTTTCTTGCTGCCATTTACTATGGTGCCATGTATGGCGGCGCAATCAGCTCCATCACCCTGGGAATTCCCGGCGCTTCCACCGCTGTGGCCACGGTATTCGATGGTCGTCCCATGGCCCAGGCGGGCAAGGCGGACAAGGCGCTCACCGCTGCGGCAGTGGCCTCCTTTATCGGAGGCACCATTTCCGTCGTGCTGTTCACGCTGTTTGCGCCTCCCCTTGCGGTACTGGCCCTGAAATTCGGGCCGGTTGAGGAATTCGCCCTGATGGTTCTTGCCTTCGCCACCTTTATTGGTCTGGGTGGAGACGATATCCCGAAAACCATCTTTTCCATTCTCATCGGCCTGGTCCTGGCAACGGTGGGACTGGACATCATTTCGGGGCAGCCGCGTTTGATTTTCGGCGACATTCCGGGGTTTCTGCACGGCATCAATTTCCTGGTCCTGGCGATTGGGATCTATGGCATTGGGGAGATGTTGTGGACACTGGAATCCTCACAGGGGAAGATCACGGTGCACAAGGTCAGGATGTCCCTGGGGAGTTTGCTCAGCAACCTGAAGGATGTGAAAAAATATATCAAGACCACTTCACTGGGGTCGATGATCGGGTTTTTCGTCGGCACCCTGCCGGCAGCAGGGGCGACGCCGGCATCACTGATGTCCTATGGCCTGGCCAAGACATTTTCCAGGGACCCGGAAAGTTTCGGCAAGGGGAACGTTGCCGGAGTGGCCGCTCCGGAAGCGGGCAACAATGCGGCATCCACGGGGTCCATGCTGCCGATGATCACATTGGGCATCCCGGGGTCGCCCACCACCGCCATCCTGCTGGGGGGCATGATCATATGGGGTTTGCGGCCCGGACCGCTGCTGTTTACCGAGCACCCGGACTTCGTATGGGGCTTGATCGGTTCCCTGTACATTGCCAACCTGGTGACCCTGCTCATCAACCTCGCGTTCATTCCCCTTTTCGTCAGGGTGCTGACCATCCCGTTCAGCATTCTGGCACCGGTCATCTATATCCTGTGTGTGGTGGGGGGATACGCCCCCACCCAGACCATGCATGATGTCTGGCTGATGTTTTTGTTCGGGGTGGTGGGGTATTTGCTGCGCAAGCTGAACTATCCGGTGGCCCCGGCGGTACTGGCCATTGTCCTGGGCCCGTTGGCGGAACGCTCACTTCGGCAGTCTCTCATTTCTTCTCATGGTGACCCCCTGATCTTTGTGGAAAGACCCATTTCTGCGATCTGTATTGCCCTGGCGGTGGCGTTAATCCTCTATCCGGTGATCAGGAAACATCGGAGCCGTGGAAAGAAGGCCGGGTGAGAAAGCAGGGATGTCCGTGGGAAGGGGGAGTCCGGTGGGGACCCCGGGAGAATACAGGGCGCGACGGCGCCGGTTTTACAACATTTATTCCAGATGGTTTGATTTATGAAAGCACTTGAAGGTATCCAGATTCTTGACTTTACCCACGTTCAATCCGGCCCCACCTGCACCCAGCTGCTGGCCTGGCTGGGCGCGGATGTGATCAAGGTGGAGCGTCCCGGGGTTGGGGACGCAACACGAAAGCAACTGGTGGATGTGGAGGGGGCTGACTCGCTTTATTTCACCATGCTGAACCACAACAAACGGTCCCTGACCCTGAACACGAAAAGTGAGGCTGGCAAGGAGGTGCTGGAGCGGTTGATCAGGCAGTGCGACATCATGGTGGAGAATTTTGCCCCCGGGGCCCTGGACCGCATGGGATTTTCCTGGGAGCGGATTCAGGAATTGAATCCGCGGATCATCATGGGTTCGGTGAAGGGATTCGGGCCGGGTCCCTATGAGGATTGCAAGGTGTATGAAAATGTGGCGCAATGTGCGGGAGGGTCCGCCTCCACCACCGGTTTTCTGGAGGGTCCGC
The DNA here is from genome assembly GCA_965214055.1 of Candidatus Poriferihabitaceae bacterium. GTDB lineage: Bacteria > Pseudomonadota > Gammaproteobacteria > Arenicellales > Poriferihabitantaceae > WTGA01. The sequence continues at coordinate 770,949 of OZ243931.1, read as the reverse complement.
CACTGGTCACCGGGGCACAGATCGGCGATTCGGGAACCGGGCTTCACCTGGCCATGGGCCTCCTCGCCGCACTGTACCAAAGAGAACAGACCGGACGCGGCCAGCGGGTCCTGGCTGCGATGCAGGACGGGGTGCTGAACCTGTGCCGGGTCAAGCTGCGGGACCAGCAGCGGCTTCAGCGTGGCCCATTGACGGAGTACTCGCAATTCGGGGAAGGGATTGAATTCGGGGAGGCGACTCCCCGGGCCGGCAATGATTCCGGTGGAGGACAACCCGGCCGGATACTGAAGTGCAGGGGGTGGGAGGACGACGACAACGCGTATACCTACTTCATTACCCAGGCCGCAGTATGGGGCAATATCTGCGATGTGATCGGAAAACCCCAGTGGAAGGAGGATCCGGAGTATGCAACACCCGGGGTGAGGCTGCCGAAACTCAATGAAATCTTTGCCGCCATTGAGGACTGGACCATGACCAAAACCAAGTTCGAAGTGATGGACATCTGCAATCCCCTGGATATTCCCGTTGGACCCATCCTGTCCATGAAGGAATTGTCCGAAGAACCGTCGTTGCGGGAGACAGGGACCATTGTCGAGGTGGATCATCCGGAACGTGGCAGGTATTTGACCGTTGGCTGTCCGGTGAAACTGTCGGATTCCCCGGCTGAAGTGGTGCGTTCGCCCCTGCTCGGGGAACACACCGATGAAATCCTGGCCTCCGTTCTGGGTTATTCTGAACAGGAGATCCAGGGGATCCGGGAGTCGGGAGCGGTTTAGCCGGTTTTAGGTTGCCATGCGGACGGAAAAGCAGAGTGTGCGGAGCAGGAACTTCGCCGGTATGTGCACGGCCTGGCATATTGACTCCCACAGCACAGGGGCTATGATACCCTCTTCCTTTTTTGGAGCTTGAATCATGAAAATCTGCGTAGTCGGGGCCGGTGCCATTGGGGGTTTCATGGGCGCACGGATGGCCGGCATTGGCCAGGAGGTGTCATTGATTGCAAGAGGACCCCATCTTGCTGCGATCCAATCCAATGGGTTAACACTGATCCAGGACGGGGAAGAGCGGGTGGTGGGCAATGTTCTGGCCACCGATGACCTGTCTTCACTGGGTGCACAGGATCTGGTCATTCTGTCCCTGAAGGCTCATCAGATTTCTTCCATTGTGGATCAGTTGCCGGCGTTATTTGGCCGGGACACGGTCATGGTGACCGTGCAAAATGGAATCCCATGGTGGTATTTCCAGAAGCTGGGTGGGGCGTATGCGGACCGGGTGGTCAACACGGTGGACCCGGGAGGTATTTTGTTCAATTCCATTGATCCGGACCGGATTCTGGGGTGTATTGCGTATCCCGCTGCCGTGGTCGCGAAGCCCGGCGTGATCCGGCATATTGAAGGGATCCGTTTCCCCATTGGAGAGCTGGACGGAAGCCAGACGGACCGGGTTCAGCGGGTTTCCGAATTATTCATCGCCAGCGGTTTTAAATCCCCGGTTCTCGAGGATATCCGTTCGGAAATCTGGTTGAAGTTATGGGGCAATCTTTCTTTTAATCCGATCAGCGCCCTGTGCCATGCCACCCTGGAGGGGATCTGCCGGTTTCCGGTATCCCGGACCCTGGCGGCAACGATGATGAAGGAAGCACAAAGCGTTGCCGAGACGCTGGGGGCCGGTTTCCGCGTGACCCTTGAGCGGCGGATCGAAGGGGCGGAAAAGGTCGGAAAGCACAAGACTTCGATGCTGCAGGATGTTGAGGCCGGCAAGCCCCTGGAGATTGATGGAATGCTGGGGGTGGTGATTGAACTGGCTGAGATATGCCGGATCGAGGTGCCGACGCTCCGCTCAATCTATGCCTGCGTGTGTTTGCTCAACCACACGATTCAAACGGAACGGGTAGGGATCAAGGGTCGTCCATTGAATTAGCTTCCCGGTCCCGGTGTGATGGATTACCGGCGAAGCGGGTTTGCAACCGGTCTCTGACGATTGGTTGGTGGTTGACGGCGGTTGCGGGTTTTACCGACCGGGTACAAGTCCCCATAAAACCCCGGAAACTATCGGAGATGACCTCGCAGCAATCCAGTCTGCGGACCCCCCCCTCTATCACTATCCACATCGCAGTGGTTGAATACCGACCCTGAAAGACATCTTGCTGACTTGCGAGGGAAAGTGATTTTGCTTGCAGTATTTCCAATGTGCTGTCCGGATGGTGTGTTCCATGGATTGCGCAGGCTCAGTCCGTTCACGAAACCTTTTTCGATCAAGATATGGTTGTCCTGAGTATTCAGAACTGTCTTGGGATATCATTCTGCCCTGATTCGGTCCGGTGCAACCGGACAGATCATTGGCTCCTGACCGGACAACCCGGGTGTGCGTTAAATTTTTGGAAAATCCTGCGAATTGCTGGCTCTCGCGTACCCAAAGTCGCCCGAACCGGTCGCTGAGTATCCTCGCTCGAAGTGCAGTTGGACAAGCCATGAATGCCGGAATTCAACTGGGCAACGACGTAAAGTGGCCGCCGGTCCCAGACGACGGAGTCAGCTTTGCGTTCCGACACGATCCTCCCCTCCCACACCCTGACCGTAGCGAAAACGATCAGTCGGCTTCGGGACATGAGGTCGGCGGTCCAGAAAAGTCCACCCCCCGCAGGATGAAGATATCGAATCCGAATCCTTGTGGTTGAGTACCTTGGCGAAACAAATGTGCCGCACCCGCGCACCCTCCCCGCATAGCCGGTTGCACGGTGCGATTGTCGACGACCGTACCGGTCATGTGGGTGCCGTGCCCCCGCGTCCACCCACAGGGCGTCGTCGACCAAGGGGTCGACGTACACGAAATGAGCCCCGCAGATGCTGCTCCGGTTCGACGAGATGTCCATATGGTGGACGTTGAGCCCTGTGCCTATCATGTGGTGTCTTACCCAGGTTTGGTCCCCTGGCTCGGACTCGACATCGTCAATGGTTCAACTGTTTAACAACACGTTGCGCAAGGGTTCGTCTCAACCGGCCGGCCGGTATGCTTTTAGTCGATTTTGAATTTCGATATTAGTGTCTATTCGTTGCATCCAGTCAAGGTCCAGCCAAATGCGTAGCCGCGCTATCTGTGCGTCAGGGAAGCCGGAGGCTGCCGCCATGGCGTACCACACATAGGCTTCGGAGTCGTCTTGCTCTAAATCGTAGTTGCCTTTTTCGTAGGCCACCCCCAACATGAAGAAGGCTAAAGCGAAGCCGTGATCTTTGGCGGCCGCCCTGATCCACTCCACAGGTAGCGCGGGAGTGTGAGTGGTGGTCGTGTTGTAGATAGTGTTACCCCAGCGTTCGGAACTGTAACTCATGTATTGTCGTTCGTTCCGCGACTGTTCCAGAAGCGAGAGTGCGTAGGTGTCTCCCTTTCTTTCTAAATCGCCTCTACCTTCTGCATACATCATCGCCAAGTAGAACATTGCCGGAGACTTGTACCGCGATGCGACTTGACAGCCCTTTTCCCCGGGTCTCTTCAGACCGACATCGAGCAACATGGCGGTGTCTTGGTAGTCAGGTCGTTCCGCTTTTCCGTCAAGCTGTTTCAGCCCCAGAATCAGATAGGCGTTCTTGTCGCCCGCCTCCATTCCCGACCTATACCACGCCAGAGCTTTCTCTTGATCGGGCTGGACGCCAAACTTGCCCTCATCATATATTCTGCCGACATAGGTGGCCGCGCATGGGTGTCCTTGGCGATGCGCTTTTTCGAACCACAACTGTGCTTGGCGATGGTCGCGACTGACCCCATGTTTCCCGGCATAGTAGGCGTTTGCAAGGTCGTATGTGGCGTCAACGTCGCCTCGCTCCGCCAGTTCCGACAACTCCTCTATGCTCAGACCAGCGCATCCTGACAGAAGCGCCAGCATCCCGGCGAGTAGCGCAAACAATGATCCGTCAAGGACTTTCTGTGGCATGAAACATCGCATCAGTACAAACACTCATGACCTTCAGGTACCCGGAGTTCTCCCACCCATCACTATGCGCGAAGAGCATTGGGATTCGCATTAGCTGGTACAATTCATTGAATTTCTCTTCCTGTCCCTCCAGGTTGTCGATTCTAAATTCCGCTCCAGCAGCAAACTCGGGTGCCCTCACCAGCTTCATCCCAACCTGAAAGCAACCCATTTGGAACCAGCTTTGACGCCCCAGAGTCTTCGGTGGAATTGGCGGTTTCCGAGACAGTAACAAGAATATATCGTGTCGTTTGGCAAGATCGGCTACCTCTGCTATACAGCCTTTCAGAATCTCCCGATGAGTAAGCAGCCACTCCGATGCCGTGGTATCTGAGGGAATGTTGTTTCGCACAGTCTCCGCGATCAAGGCTAGCATGAGCTGGTTTAACTCTTGTGCCTTCCAGAACTGGAGGTAGTTTTTCCCATCAAATTCGACCTCATTGAGAAAGCCCTGGGCGACGAACAAGGCTGTTCCGACCGTCATGCAGGTGTCACCCAGGTACTGCCGAAGTTCTGAAGGTTGTCGATTGCTGGAATCAGCAATGGTCGGGCTGCCAGCAAGAACGCCGACCAGCACGACGGCTACGGCCATCAGAAGCGGCGACTTAGCCAGAGTCGGTGTGTTGACGTTCACGATGGTATGGACGCTCCGCTTGCGGTGATGGTATCGTCATGTCTGATGAGTGAGGCAGTGACGAATATCCCTAACCGACTATTGGCTGTCTTTGGCACCGCTTTGCCGAAATGCTACCACCAAACTGCTGCAACATGCAATGCCAGAATTGTCCAAAGAAAAATGAGTCTGAAGGTTTGTTGTATTTTCAGTGGGTCATCATTATTTCTGTATTGGAAAACGCTGCCTGACGGCTTTTGTACAAGGATATTCGCGGTCTCAAACAAAGGGAAAGGGAGGCTGAAACGTAAGGTGGAAATCCGCTTCCAGAGCAGCTGACACCGCCCGATGCCCGGGAACTTCTTGCTGTTATCCAGGGTGAGCGGGTATAGCTGGCTTCATCTTGGGTGTGGGTTCGGCCATCTTTTCTGGCTTGCGATGACAGAGGATCGTGAGACTGCCGGGGCAACCTCTCTTGAATCCTGAAACAAGATGGCCCGAGACTCCACGATCCTTGCATAAATCAAAAGACCAGTCTCCTCTTGGGGCGGAGATATAAATTGGACGGCATCATCGTGAACGCCAGATGCTCTTCGACTTCCTTTTCCCCAGGGACCGCTTCCAGGTCGAAGTTGCGGCAAAGCATGGACAATACCATCCGGATTTCGAGCAAAGCGAGGTTCCGCCCCGGGCACAGGCGGGGGCCGGCTCCGAACGGGATAAACGCCTCGCGCTCATGGGGACAGTGTCCCGGTCCAGAGGGAACGAGCCAGCGGTCGGGTTCAAAACGGCTTCCGTTGGCAAAATTTTCGTCCCGGGTGGCCATCCTCCGGGCCAGTATGTTGATGGGGGTTTCCCTGGGGATGTGGTAGCCCATGATTTCCACGTCCGAAGTCGGCTGGATGACCTGCAACGGGGCAACGGGTTTGAGTCGCATCACCTCATTGAAGAATGCGTCCAGTCTCGGGAGTTTTCTCGTCTGCTCCATATCAAGGAGGGTTCGGTGGGGGCCGGTCAAGGCATCCACTTCGTTCCGGATGCGCTGAAAGTGTTCCGGGTAGGCGGTCATGTAGTGAACGGCCCAGGCAATGGTGTTCGCGGTGGTGTCTTCCCCCGCCAGGAGCAGCGTCCCCGCGTTGGCAAACACTTCCTCGTCTGAGAAGTCGGAATCCTCCTGCTCCAGTGCGGCCAGAATGGATTCCAGAAAATTGGTGGGGTCCTGGGCCAGCCCCGGGTCCGACTTCATCCTGGCCCGGGCAGTCCGAACCATCTCACCCACCTCTTCCTGCAATGCATCCAGGGCACGGTCCAGGGTGCGGTCAGACGGCAGACGAAAATACCGCCAAATGGGATACGGAAAAAATACCCGCCGATGCAGCACCGGAAAAACCTTGTCCAAGTGGCGCTGGATCACCGGTCCGTCGGTTTCCTGGGTGTTGGGGTCGATACCAAATGCAAGCTGCATCGTGACATCCACCGTGAATCTCATCAGGTCCTGACACAGGTTCACAGGCTGTCTTTCGTCAGCCGCCCTCTCCCAGCACCGTTGCAGCCTTTCCACCATCCCCTGCAGCGTCGGAAACAGGGTTTTCAGCCTGGTACGGTTCAGGGCTCCCGTGACAATACGGCGCTGACGGCGCCAGTCTTCGCCTTCGGCGGCAAACACCCCCTTCAGGCGCATGTCCGCCGCCGCCGCCTCAAGGATCGCGGCCCGACGAAAACCATCCGGGCGGTCAAGCAGCATGCGCCGCACGGCAATACGGTCCGTGATGACCAGTACCGGGCGGGGGCCATAGCGGATCCGGAAAATATCCCCATGGGTGTCCGCCCACTTCTCCAGTTTCAGGTGGAGTCGGTCAAGAGGAAACAGCTGGTGCAGATTGCCGACCAGGGGCAGACCAGCCGGGCCCGGAAGGTCATGGAAGGTCTTTGGGCCACGGCCTGCAGAAACCGGCGGTTGGATTTTTCCGGGGGTCATTTTCGATGACAATGGCCAGGGAAAACCGCATGGCAGGGGGTGGACCGCGACGGGGACCCCCCGGGGCCCGGAATTCCCCCGGCTCCGGCAGGCACCGGATGATTTTGGACAGGTCCCATCTCTTGATCGTAAGCAATGTGCTCCGGTAGACGCCTCTATCCACGGTCAGGGTTCACCGTGTGATGGATGCGCCCGTTTACCCCGCCAATCTTATCACGCCAGTGCCCGGGCCGTAATCCGGGTCCGGCACCCGCTTCACCGAGGGTGCCGTTGAACAGGCGGATCCTTTCCCCGGGTTCATTGGCCTCATCGTGGCCTGCCGGGGGCAGGCAAAGTGAGTTTTTCCAGTCGTTCCGGATACGAAAGACGGCGACAATGGATATAATCGGACCTGGAATCCTGGCACCGGGGTGATTTTCCGCACTGGCCCACCCCGTGCGGGTTCCACCACGACACCGTCTGCGGGAGGGAGGTGCCCATTGACCCCTTGGAGAGCGTCCCTGGATGCAAACAGGCAGCGCTCCCGCCAGGACGGTTTGATCCAATGAAATTGAAAATCATGAAAGCAATCAACCTGAAAAACTTTGGCGGCCCGGAAGTGATGGTGTACGGGGAGGCCCCGAGACCGGTGCCCGGCCCGGACCAGATCCTGATCCAGGTGGCCGCCACCTCGGTGAACCGCCCGGACATTGTACAGCGACAGGGTCACTACGCACCCCCTGAAGGGGAGTCTCAGATACTGGGACTGGAGGTTGCGGGCACGGTGGAATCCATGGGCGCGAACGTTTCGAACTGGTGTCGGGGGGACCGGGTGATGGCATTGATTGGCGGTGGCGGGTATGCCCAATATGCCCTGGCCCATAAGGACCATGCCATGGCCGTGCCGGATAATCTGGGCTTTGAGGCGGCGGCCTGTGTCTGTGAGACCTATATCACCGCCTATTTGAACCTCTTTTTGCTGGGAGGGCTCCAGGATTCCCAACGGGTATTGCTGCATGGTGGAGGAGGCGGGGTCAATACAGCGGCCATCCAGTTGTGCCGGGCCCTGGTGCCGGAAACGGAAATCTTTGTTACGGCTTCCACCCGGAAAATGGACCGGGTGGCGGCACTGGGGGCCCACCGGGTGATTGATTACACCCGGGAGGATTTTGCCGGGGTCATCCGGGAATCCACCCGTCGCCAGGGGGTCAACGTGATACTCGATCACATCGGTGCCGCCTACTTTGATCGGAATATGAAATCCCTTTCCGTGTCCGGGACGTTAATGCTCATCGGAGTTATGGGAGGCATCAAAACCGAGATCAACCTGGCTCTGGCAATGGTCAAGAGACAGACCATCATGGGGTCTGTATTGCGCTCCCGGTCCATTGCAGAGAAAACCGAAATCATTGACGGGTTTGCCCGCACCGTGATTCCCCTGATGGCCCGTGGTGAAGTGACCCCCCTGATTTCGGAGGTCTTTCCGCTGTCCGAAGCGGCCCGGGCCCATGAGGTCATGGAGTCCGGGGGGCATTTTGGAAAAATTGTTTTGATTGTGTAAATGGGAGGTGTTCTAATGGAGGGCAATCGGTTGACTGTAGGGCCTGCAGCATGAATCTTCACGAGTACCAGGGGAAAGGAATACTGTCCTCCTATGGGATTTCTGTTCCCCATGGAGAAGTTGCAAGTACCCCGGACCAGGCGGAAAAAACCGCTTCACAAATCGGTGGGACCCACTGGATGGTGAAGGCACAGGTTCTCGCGGGGGGCCGGGCCCGGGGTCATGTGGAGGGAAACCAGAACATGGCAGGCATCCGGCGGGCAGGCAGCCCTGCGGAGACCCGCCGCATCAGCATGGAATTTCTGGGCAATAACCTGATTACCAGCCAAACCGGGGCACAGGGAGAGCGGATTGAAAAGGTGTATATCGAACAGGCCCTGGAGGTTGAAAGGGAATTGGCAGTGGCCATGCTCGTTGACCCCCATACCAAAAGGATTACGCTGATTTATACCCACCTTGGCGGGTCCGATATCGAATCCGTTGCGGCACAGCAGCCCGAGTTGTTGCGAAAACTGAAAATCGACAAGGCCGCAGGCCCCCGTGCGGAAAAGATTGAACAGGCCGCTGGGGAACTGGCATTGAATGCGGGGTTGTCCGCCCGGTTCGGCGAGATTGTGGACAGCCTGTTCCGGTTTTTTGTGGAGCGCGATGCGACCCTGGTGGAAATCAATCCGCTGGCGGTCCGGGGGGACGACCTGCTGGCACTGGATGCCAAGGTATCCCTGGATGAGAATGCCCTGTTTCGCCAGCCGGAAAACCGGCAACTGGAGCTGGACAACAAAATCGCGGATGGCCGGTTGAGAGCGAGCTGGGATGGATTCAATTATTTCCGGCTCGGTGGCAATATCGGGTGTTTGACCGTCGGGGCCGGATTGGCCATGGCAACCCTGGACACCATTCATGCCTGTGGCGGCCAGCCGGCCAATTTTCTGGACCTGCCCCCGGACTCCCAGATGAGCCGGACCCGGGATGCCATTGAGGTCATACTGGGCAACCCGGAAGCAAGGGTATTATTGATCAATGTCTTTGGAGGGGGCATCATGCGCTGTGACACCATTGCCGATGCCATGCTGCTGGTGAAAAGATCCACCCCCCACCTTCCTCCAATCGTGGTACGACTCGCGGGGACCAATGCCGAGCTGGCCATCCGTCGCCTGAGAGAAGCCATGCCGGAAGTCGTGGTAGCCTCGAACATGGGGGAGGCCGCTGAACTGGCCGTGGAGCGGGCAGCCGGGGAGGTGGTCACGGAAGGGCGCAGGCAACAAAGCGGTTGGTCTGGAAGGATTTCCCGCTGGTTTCAGCGAACCGCCCGCTGAGTATTTCCCAAATGTTTTGAGGAGAAGGGCATGTCGATATTCGTGAACGCAGAAACCAGGGTGATCTGCCAGGGCATTACCGGTATCCAGGCCACCTTTTATGTGGAGCGCGCCATTGCGTCGGGAACGAAAATGGTGGGTGGGGTTCGGCCGGGCAAGGGCGGTCGTCAGCATCTGGATCTGCCGGTTTTTGACACGGTTCAGCAGGCGAAGGATGCCACGGGGGCGGATACCACCGTGGTGTTTGTTCCCAAGGCGGTGGCCGCCGCCGCAATCATGGAAGCCATCGAAGCGGACATGGCCCTGATCGTCTGCATTACCGAACACATTCCGGTACTGGACATGGTGGATGTGCTGCAGGCCCTGGAAAAGAGCAATTCAAGATTGATCGGACCAAACAGCCCGGGAATCATTACCCCCGGAGCGTGCCGGATCGGCATCATGCCCATTGAAATATTCCAACCCGGCAGCGTGGGCATTGTCACCCGGTCCAGCACCCTGACCTATGAAGCCGTTTTGCAGACATCCGTCGCGGGGCTGGGACAATCCACCTGCATCGGTATTGGAGGAGACACGGTTCGGGGCATGGGTTTCATTGAGTGCCTGGAACAGTTCAAAACCGACCCGGACACCAGGGCGGTGCTGTTGATTGGAGAAATTGGCGGATCGGAAGAGGAAAGTACGGCGGAGTATCTCAGCCAGTCCAGCTATCCCAAACCCGTGGTGGCCTATATTGCCGGACAATCCGCCATGCCGGAAAAGCGCATGGGGCACGCCAGTGCGATTATAGAAGGAGGGACCGGCGCCGCAGCAGGCAAGATTGAAGCGCTGCGAAATGCCGGAGTACAGGTCGTTCAATTGCCATTGGAAATCGGCTCCACCGTGGCATCCCTGATTCCGGAGTGAACCGATTCCGCTTTGACCCACGGTCTGCAAAGCGAGGGGCTGCCCGGGTCATGGTCCTCCTCCACCGGGGTGCTTGACCTGGAAAGTCTCCCCATGAGAACCCGGGACTCGATTATGTCCGCAGCTTCGCATAGACCCAGTAATGGGCCTTTTCGTCGGTGGTATAGCTTGCGTTTCTCAGGGTCCTGATGAGCTTCAGGATTCCCCGGGACTCCAGGTTGTCGCTGACTTCCTGGAAATTTTCACTCTCACAGTACTCCACCCGGGTGCTGACCAGAACGAATCCCCCCGGCCGGGTCATCCGCACCAGTTGTGACAGTGCCCGGGGAGGAACATGCCCCGGGGTAAAAACCCCGATGGAAATGGTGCAGTCGTATTGGTCGACCCATTCGGATTTCACCGGGGCGTTCAAATCGATGTTGCCCTCCAGGTGCCGGTATAAACCGGTTTGGCGGGCAATCTCCACCATTTCAGGGCTGAGATCGAATCCATGGATATTTGTATAGCCGGCTCTTGTCAGCACTCCTGCCAGCAGCCCCGTACCACAACCCGCATCCATGATTCTGATCCCGGGATGGGCGGGATCAATGGAATACTCTCCGGACCCGGGTAAATTCTGCAACAGGGTCAGAATGTTGGAGGGGGCCGCGTAGTTCCAGCGGGTGGTATCTTCCTCGTATTGAGTCGCCCATTTTGAATAAAACTTCTGGATCGATTCAGGGGAACCATCCAGATTCAGGACGTTGTGCAGGGTGGGAGGGAGCCCCCCTTGGTGGTTCATAAGGTGAATCCTCGATTTGCGGTTAACAATCATACACCAGCTTGTCCTGCCGGCAGATTGCGGTACACTATCTGCAGTCAATTCAAATGATTGGTGGGAGGGGTGGTGATGGGTAATTGGATGGTCCATGCAACCGCGGTATCGGACCCCGTGGCCGCAACGGAGTCGGGGCCATGAAAATCGTGCTGGGTTCCATGACCTTCTCGGATCAGGCGGATGAGGAGATTTCCCTGGAAATGCTCCGCCTGTTTTGTGCACAGGGCGGGGATGAAGTGGATACGGCCTACCAGTACAACGGGGGCAACACGGAACGGTTGCTGGGCAAACTGCTGTCTGTCCGTCCGGACCTGGCTGTGAAGATTGCGACCAAGGTGAATCCCTGGGATGGGGATGGCCTGAAGCCCGATGAAGTCCGAAAACAGTTTGTCGAGAGCCAAAAGCGTTTGCAGGCCGGTTCCGTGGACTTGCTGTACCTGCATTCCCCGGACCTGGACACCCCCATTGCGGATACCCTCGCTGTGTGTTGGGATTTTTACCGGCAGGGAACGTTCAGACGGTTCGGTCTCAGTAATTTCGCATCCTGGCAGGTGGCAGAAGTGGCGGAAATCTGCCGGTCGAAAGGGTGGATGGTGCCCACGGTGTACCAGGGAATGTACAATGCCCTCACCCGGGATGTGGAAAGGGAGCTGTTTCCCTGTCTTCGGAATTATGGAATCCGTTTCTACGCCTACAATCCGCTGGCCGGCGGGCTGCTCACCGGGAAACACGGAAATTATGCGGACACTCCGGCACCCGGCAGATTTACCCTGAATGACCAGTATCCGTCCCGGTACTGGAAACCGGAGTATTTCACGGTGCTCCAGTCATTGACAGCGGCCTGCCGGGGCCACGGCATCACACCGGGGGAGGCCGCACTGCGCTGGCTGGTCCATCATTCCCGATTGTCCGGGGATGCGGGGGATGCCATCATCCTGGGTGCAAGCCGGCTGGAGCACCTGCAGGAAAATCTTGTGGCCTGTGAGCGCGGTGGACTGCCCCGGGAGGTTGTCAGTGTGCTGGATGACGGGTGGGAGATCGTGCGGGGGGATTGCTTCCGGTATTTTCGCCCGTAAGGCCTGCCCGGCCCGGGCAGGAAGTTTTTCCACTCCGGGTTTATGCCGGAACCGACACAGTCCCCAGCCGCCGGCTTTCGTGGAATTCATGCACTGCGGAACCGGTCCGGATGGAAGGGCTGGAGGTTGACGCAAGGGGGTTCTCCGGCGGCCAGTTCGGAGACCAGCCTGCCGGTGATTCCCGCGAGGGTCAATCCGATGTGCTGGTGCCCGAACGCATGGATGATCCTTTTATCATTGCTTCCCGAACCAATGACGGGCCGGGCATCCGGCAGTGTCGGTCGATAGCCCAGCCAGGAAGTGGTGGGCTCCCTTTCAAGGTCAAACATGGTCCGGGCTTTCCGGGCAAGATAATCCAGGTGCCGGGGGTTCTTTTTCGGGGATAGTCCTGCGATTTCAACCGTACCGGCAAAGCGCAGTCCCTCGTTCATGGGAGTGGCGTAAAACCCGCAGTCCGCCCAGGCCACGGGACGATTCACCAGGTGCTGCTGGTCCGCATACTGAATGTGATATCCCCGTTCGGTGTCCAGGGGAATGCCCGCAAGTCCACACCCGGCGATCTGTTTGGAAAAGGCACCGCTGCTGATCACCACCTGGTCTGCCGATATTCCTTCCCCACCGGAAAGATGAACCTGTAGCCCCTGTTCATTGCGCGTGACCCCTTTCACATGGGCAAAGAGGTGTTGGCCATGATGGTGGAGGAAGGATTCAAAAAACCGTTTGACCAGTGTTTTGGGATTCAGGACATGACGGGCATGGCCGAACAGCAGTCCTTTCGCAAACTGCGGTTTCAGATTCGGTTCCAGGTCGCGAATTTCAGGTGCGGAGAGTTCCGTGAATTTCGCGCCCTGTTCCGCCCGTGCCTGGTTGCCCCGCCTGGCACGGTTAAAGGCCGCCTCGGATTCATACACGTACATGCATCCATTCGTCTCGAACAGGTCCTGGGTCCGGGTGAGCCGGATCAGGGGGTCGAGCCCGTCATGGGTCAGCCGCAGGAGGTCCCCCAGTGCCTGGATCGTTTTGTTCACTTCGGACTGGGTGCAGTGCCTGAGAAACGACAGCATCCAGGGAAAATGGGTCACCGCATACCAGGGATTGATGCTCAATGGACTGTTCCGGCCCCACATCAGCGTGGGCAGCCTTCGGATCATTCCGGGATGATTCACCGGGATGCAGGCATAGTCTGCGATGGTGCAGGCATTTCCCGAGGAGGTCATGGACCCGGGCTCGTTCCCGTCTGCGAGACTGACCCGGAACCCCTTTTTCTGCAACCACAGCGCGCAGCTGACGCCCACCAGGCCGGCACCGATGACAGCAATATGCGGGGGGGAGTTCGACAAGGATCAGGACAGGTCGATGGCGTGGTTTTTCAGGTCGGCGAAACGGATGACGTCCAGCGCTTTTTCATGGGTTGCCCGCATCACGACTCGGGGAGCGGAGCCGGCTTCCAGGGCCTGGACCCAGCGCAGGGCGCACAGGCACCACCGGTCTCCGGGTTTCAGCCCGGAAAACCCCGGCCCTGGAGTACTCAGATCATTGCCGACGAGTTTGCTGAATTCCAGGAATTCCTCCGTAACCTGGACACAGACGGTGTGGGACCCGATGTCTTCAGGGCCGGTTTCGCAGCAGCCATTGCGGGTGAATCCGGTCATGGGAGACAGGGAGCAGGGTTCCAGGGGCTCCTGGAGCACGCTCATCTGGTTTTGGGGCCAGCTCATGGGCGGTTATGGGTCATGGGATCGGGATGCGTCATGCAAACCCGGGGGTTCGCTCCACCAATCATACCCAATTTCCCCGGGCTTGTTTAGTCCCGTCCAGGGACCCGGGAGGCAAAGTACGCCGGGTTCCCCGCTTTTTGAAATGGTACCGGTGGATCTCATCGCCCTTCCGGGTCAGGGAGATGGAGGCTGAATTCCTGTCCTTCCAGGATTTCAGCCTGATTGTTGTAGTTGGTTTCAAAGATGAGAAGGTGCCGGGGATAAAACATCAGGCAGGTGGTGGTACGGGTGCCGTACTGGTCGCCGCGGATGAAAATGGAAGATCGGTGATTGTCCATGTTGTGCCTTGTGCCGGGTTCGGGGGGTTGATCCGGTTTCGTTCCGGTTTCATCCCGCATGATCGCATTCAGTTTTCCGGGACTGGAGTCTTTGGCATCCACCCACTTCGTCAACCAGTGGATTCCCGCAGAAATTTTAGGCCAGCGCTGTCCAATGGGACCATTGGACAGGCCATGGTAGCCCGTTTCCAGGGCGTGCAATGAGCCGTCCTGGCTGCAAAAGGCCCGGATGCCGTCCTGGCTTCCGTATACCACGTTGAACGGGTTGAACTGCCGGGAATGTTTCTGGACCCCCCGGGTAAATTCCGCATCGGTTTCAGCGCCATCCAGGTATCGTCTGACGAGTTCCCCCCGACTTTTCAGTTCCGGGTTCCTGGGAGCCCCGGTCCGTAAATTGGTTACCGCACAGAATTTCCCGCTGCGATTGGCCCCCAGCCAGCTCCCGCCCCCTGACAGGTCCCGGCCGGCCAGGATATCCGGATGATCCCCCCAGAAATGCATGGACCGGGAGGGCCGCCGGAAGTACTCGTCCCGGTTTGCCGCAATGACCAGCGGACAGTCGGGATGGGTGTTGATGGCCAGAAGAAGCAGGCACATAATCGATTCGCGGTGGTGAAGTTTTGTGGGATTTCCCGCCAATGGTAATCCCTGGAGGGTAGAATAGGAATCCTTTTTGACCCAATCAGCTTTCATGGAACTCAACCCGATCCAGTGGTATCCCGGCCACATGCACAAGGCCAGCAAGGAGGCTAGGGCGGTCTACAAAAAGGTGGATGTGTTCATTGAAATGCTGGATGCCCGGGCCCCGTTCAGCAGCGCCAATCCCATGCTGGAAGCGCTGCGCATGGAAAAACCGTGTTTGAAGGTATTCGGGAAATGTGACCTCGCGGACCCGGAACTGAATTCAATCTGGCGGGAACAGTGTGCATCCCGAAACCGTGCCGTGGTGTTCGCAGATACCCGGAAACCCCGGCAGGTTGCCGCCATTGCGGGGAAGTGCCGCCGGATGCATGGGGCCCGGGGCACCCACCGAAGCCCGGTCACGGCGATGGTGGTGGGAATTCCGAATGTGGGGAAATCCACGCTGATCAACAGCCTGGCGGGGAGAACAGTGGCCAGAACCGGCAATGAACCTGCGGTCACGAAACAACAGCAAACCATCGAAATCACCATGGATTTCAGATTGCTGGATACGCCGGGACTGATGTGGCCAAAAGTGGAGAACCTGTTCAGTGGATATCGCCTGGCGGTGACCGGGGCCATTCGGGATACCGCCATTGCCCACACCGATGTCGCGATTTTTGCCATTGCCTATCTCAGGCAGGTTTACCGGCAACGGTTGTGCGAGCGGTACCATCTGGAGAATCCGGACCTGGATGAGAGGGAGGTTCTTGGGCAGATTGGCAGGAAAAGAGGCTGCCTGGTGAAGGGCGGTGGCGTGGACCTGGACCGTGCCGCCAAAATCCTCATCGCTGATATCCGGGCAGGTCGTCTGGGCAGGATTACCTGGGAAACGCCTGAAATGTGTGCAAGGGAGACCGGACAGGATCCCTGAACAGGTCCCGGTTCCGAAGAGCAGGAAGAGCTCCCGGGCCATTTCATCATCCGTACAATCCGGGTTACGCCCCCACATATACCGGGAGATGCGATATCATCCCCCCCCAGCAATTCCAGGAGACAGGTTATGCAGTTTGAAGGCATTTATCCCCCGGTGATCACTCCCCATTTCGAAAATGGGGAGATTGACCGGGACGGGTTCGCATGCATGGTGAATCATCTCGTCGATTCCGGGGTGCATGGTGTGATCGTCGGCGGGACCACCGGTGAATACTACGCCCAGAGCAGGGAAGAGCGGGTAGAAATGATGGGTCTTGCCAGGGAGGTCCTCAAGGACCGGTTGCCCCTCATCGTTGGAATCGGGGCCATACGGACCGAAGACTGCATCGAATACGGTTTGAGGGCAAGAGAAAATGGGGCGGATGCGGTATTGATGCCGGCCCCGTACTACGCGGTGCCGACCCAGCGCGAGTTGGCGGACCATGCCCTGGCCGTGGACCGGGAAGTCAACCTCCCGATCATGCTGTACAACTATCCGGGCCGGACCGGAACCATCATGCAGGCGGAATTTTTCAACCGGATCCGCCACCATCCGAATTTTTGCGGGGTCAAGGAATCCACCGGGGACATCAACCAGCTGCATATGCTCGCCCAGGATTATCCCGGAATCACGTTGCTTTGCGGCATGGACGACCAGGCGTTGGAATTTTTTGCCTGGGGTGCCCGGGGCTGGGTCTGCGCCGGCGGAAACTGCCTTCCCAGGGAACATATTGCCCTGTATGAAGCGGTTGCCATTGAAAACGACATTGAAAAAGGCAGGAAAATCATGTCTGCACTGATGCCCTTTATGGGGATTCTGGAGCAGGGAGGCAAACTGATCCAGACCATTAAACAGGCCTGTCACCTGGACGGCCTGCCAGCCGGACCGGTGCGCAGGCCACTGCAGGGGCTGAGCGGGGAAGAGAAGCGCCGGCTGGAAATGGTGCTGAAGGACCTGAAGTCGGCGATGGCGGCGATTGGGGAGGAGTATTCCTGACCCGGCCTCGGGAAAGGAAGCGGCGGTGTCCCGGGAGGCGCGGTGTCGACTCCAGGACTTCCCGGGGCAGGGCACCGTTGTGCCGGCACCGAAGGCATCGGTTCAGCGGTGGGTCTGGCAGCACAAAATAAGACTCGATATAGTCAGGCACTGGCCGTAGAATACGCAGGATGAGTATTCATCCTGTTCCGGATACCGGCGATACGGCATGTCCCGGAGAGAAGAATGGAAAAAATTATTGGGGTTTGACCGGAGGTTGACATGACAGACAAAAAAACAGTGTTGATGGTGGGCTGGAATCCGGATGTGGTGGATTACAGCCGGTGGCCGGGTCTCACTGCCGAAAAAGTGCGCCATGCACTGAATGCCGATGCGGACCGCCTCAATGCCCTGGACTGTGCGGCGGAACTCTGTTTTATTCAGGACGGCGAAAGCGCGGCCCGGGAGGTGGCGGCGGCACTGGACAACGGGGCCTGGGATTGTGTCCTGATCGGGGCCGGGGTGCGAAAGGATGAGGCCCACCTTCTTGTATTTGAGGAACTGGTCAATACGGTGCACCACCTGGCACCGGCCGCGAAGATATGCTTTAACACCGGCCCCACGGATTCGGTGGATGCCGTTCAGCGCTGGATCGGATGAAGCCTGGGATGAAGTCGTTGAACGGTGTGTTCCCGGGAAACAGCGGGGGACCCCGGGGCAGGGGTCTTGCGGCACTCTCCCGGCCCCGGGGGTGACCGGATCAGACCCGGTTCCGGATTTTCAGAGTCGTGTTGTTTGCCGCGTCCAAATTGCCCGCTGACCTGACGGGGTCGGGATGGTATCAAATCCTGCCGCCGCCGCCTCCAGCGCGTGTCCTCGACCAGGACCTCCAGGCAGACTGGGTCATCATCGGTGCCGGTTTCGCCGGACTGAGTGCCGCCCGGCGAATTCGTGAAAAATCCCCTTCGGATACCGTCGTGGTCCTGGATGCCCAGCGCATCGCCTGGGGCGCGTCCGGACGCAACAGCGGGTTTTTCATTGATCTTCCCCACAATCTGCAAAGCGATGATTATGTAAGCCACCGGTCAGAAGACCTGAGGCAGATTGAAATGAATCGATTTGCCATTGGGTATGCCAAATCGATGATTGACGAATTTGGCCTGGAGTCCTTTTCTTCCTCCGTGGGCCGAATCCAGGCGGCCGCGGGGTCGACGGGTCTGGAGGCGTTGCATTCCTATTCCCGGCACCTGGAAAAACTGGGGGAACCGTTTACCAAGTACAATGGGAAGGAACTCAAAGTACTGACCGGCTCGGAGTACTATCTTGGGGGCATTCATCTGCCCGGATGCCTGCTTGTCCAGCCCGCCGGGTATATTCGGGGGATTGCCCGGGGGCTGTGCAGCAAAGCGCAGGGCCATCCCATCGATATTTTCGAAAACAGCCCGGTGGTGAAGGTTGAAACCGGCCATTCCCTTCGCGTGGTCACCCGGGAAGGGTCCGTGGCGGCGGGCAGGGTGATTCTTACCGTCAATGGCCATCTGGAATCCTTCGGCCTCTTCAAACGGCGGCTGATGCACATTTTCCTGTATGCCAGTATGACCCGGGCACTTACCCCCGGGGAGCAGCGGGACCTTGGCGGAGAACCGGAATGGGGCATCACGCCGGCACATCCCATGGGCTCCACCATACGAAGAACCCGGGACCATCGGATACTGGTCCGGAATTCGATTACCTACAACCCACACCTAGAAACCACGATGTCCCTTGTTTCCGCGGCGGGGAAGAAGCAGGAGGAGTCCTTTGCCGCGAGGTTTCCCATGCTGGATCAGGTGGAGATGGAACATCGCTGGAGCGGACAGTTGTGTCTTTCACGAAATTCCGTTCCGGTATTTGGAGAAATTGAAAAAGGACTGTATGCGGCCTGTTGCCAGAATGGCCTGGGGGCCACCCAGGGCACTCTCTCCGGCATGTTGATCGTGGACCACGCCGGAGGGGAAAATCACGCCATGGTCCGGGACAGGCTGCATTGCGCCCCTCCGGAAAAACTGTTCCCCGAACCCCTGATGAGCCTGGGGGTCAACGCCCGGTTGTGGTGGGGAAAGCGGCAGGCGGGCAGGGAATTGTAGTTCCCGGGCGGCTTTTTCACTCGAAACCATGGAAACCATCTCATTGTCCCCGGAACAGGCCCGGAAGCTGGCACTGTTAAGCCAGCAGGTGTTGCGGCAGCCAAAGACCGGCAAGGCGCTGGACAGTACTTTCAACGCCATTTCCCATCTGGGTTATATCCAGATTGACACCATATCGGTCATTCAGCGTGCCCATCATCATACCCTCTGGAATCGCAATCCCCGCTACGGGACGGATCACCTGGACAAGCTCCTGGAACAGAAAAAGGTGTTTGAATACTGGTCCCATGCCGCGGCTTATCTGCCCATGGAGGAGTACCGCTTCTCCCTGCCGGACAAGGAATCCATTGCCCGGGGAAGAACCCTCTGGTTTGACTGTGACCCCACCGTGAAACAGGGAGTATTGCAGCGAATTCGCACGGAAGGACCGCTGCAATCCAGGGATTTTGAAAACCACGGAAAAGCAAAATTGCCCATGTGGGAATGGAAGCCGGCCAAATATGCCCTGGAACAGCTGTTCATGGAAGGTCGGCTGATGGTGGCCAGGCGGGAGAATTTCCAGAAGGTGTATGACCTGACCGAACGGGTACTCCCCGATGGTCTGGATGTCTCCATGCCCACGCAGGAGGAGTTCTGCCGGAAACGGGTCCTTCGATACCTGGATGCCCATGGTTTCGGGGATGCCGCTGAAATCGCATACCTGAAAAAGGGAGCAAAGAAAACCATCCAGCACTGTCTGGACAGCATGGCGGAAGACAACGAGCTGGTCCGGGTCTCCATTCAGGGCCACCCCGGTTTCACCACGGCCTCCAGCCTGGACCTGTTGTCCCGGCGGCTCCCGCTTTCCCGGCTCAGAATCCTGTCGCCGTTTGACAACCTGGTGATCCAGAGAAAGCGAATAAAGCGCCTGTTTGGTTTTGATTACCAGGTGGAATGCTACGTGCCGGCACACAAGAGGAAGTATGGCTATTTCTGTCTCCCTGTTCTGTGGAATGCAAAATTCGCTGCCCGGCTGGACTGCAAGGCGGACCGGAAGACCGGGACGTTGAGAATACGGAACCTGGTGCTGGAACCCGGATTGCGGCGGAAGGAAGCCTTTTCCCAGGCCCTGGCCCGGGAACTGGAAAACTTCATGGGCTTCAACGGATGTTCCGCCCTGGGGGTTGAACGGGTTTCGGATTCATCCCTGAAAAAGTTCCTGGTATCGGAATTTTCCTGACAGACACCGCCGCATTTCATGTTCTCCTCGTTTTCCAATCAGGCCAAGGGATTGCTGATTACCGGGCTGGGTGTGCTGGTGATCAGTCCGGATGGACTGTTGGTCCGCTTGATCTCCACGGACGTGTTGACCATTACATTCTGGCGGGGATTGTTCTACAGCATTGGCATGCTTGTGCTGCTGGTGCTGTATTATCGAAAGGGGATTGTCGAGGCTTTTTTCAGTATCGGCATCCCGGGATTGTGGATGGCGGCCCTGTATTTTCTGGGGAACCTGAGCTTTATTTATTCCCTCACCCATACCGCGGTGGCGAATACGTTGTTTATCATCAGTACGACCCCTTTTTTTGCGGCGTTGATCGCCTGGCTGTTTCTCAGGCAGAAGGTGGATCGGCGGACCTGGATAGCAATCAGTACCGCTTCCGTGGGCATCCTCATTATCTGTTCCGGGAAAAATGCGATGCCGGATGCGTATCTGGGAAATCTGGCGGGACTGGTGGCTGCGTTTACCCTGGCGGTGAGTTTCACCCTGGTGGCGAACTACCGGGACCGGGATCTGTTGCCTTCATTTGTCCTGGGGGGGTTTTTGATGGCACTGGTCCTGGAGCCGTTTGTCCTGCCTGCCCAGACCACGGACCGGGACCTGTTGTACTTGTTTCTGATGGGATTTGTCATGCTCCCCATCGCGGCGACCATGATGTTTCTCGGGCCCAAATACATTTCCGCGCCTGAGGTTGGACTGCTGATGCTGCTCGAATCCGTGTTTGGCCCCCTGTGGGTCTGGCTGATGCTGAAGGAACACCCCGGAAACCTGACCCTGTTGGGGGGCGGGATTGTCATCGCCACCCTGGCCATTCATTCCATACTTGCCATGAAAAAAGCGCCGGTATTTCCGGGAAAGGGACCCTGATCAATCCCGGTACGCCAGGTGCTTTTCTCAGTTTGAACTGATTTCGGAATCCGGTGCCCCGCTCTCTCCAATGGTATGACCCCAGCTTTGTTTGGCATGGAGATATTGCCGGTTCCATTTCGACACACCGGCAATATGCTGTTCAACGGAGATTTTTGTCAAACCGGCAGCTTCCAGGTCCCGGACCTTGATGGGATTGTTGGTGAGCAGGCGAAAAGGCCGGTTGCCGAGAAAATGCAGGAGGAGGGAGGCGGCATCTGAAAAATCCCTGCAATCCGTGGGCAGGCCGAGAGATTCATTGGCCTGGTAGGTATTTTCACCGGCATCCTGCAGGAGATAGGTGGCGGCTTTTGCCCACAATCCGATCCCTCGGCCTTCGTGCCCCGCCATATAGACAATCATCCCTCCCCCGGGATTGGCGGAAATGCGCTCCACGGCCAATGCAAGCTGGGGGCCGCATTCACAGCGCTCGGAACCAAACACATCTCCGGTCAGGCAGTTTGAATGCACCCGGACCAGAGGGTTCTGTGATCGGGCCGGGTCCTTGATCAGCAGTACGCTGTTCACCGCCATGAAGGATGCAAGTTTGGAAAACAGGTTTTCCCCCCCGGCTTTTCTCAGTTCACGGGCCAGCGATTCCACCTTGTCCAGCTCCGTACTCCTTACGGCGGCATACCACCGGGCCTCATAAGACTGGTTGTGCAGTTTCAGCGGCAGGGGAATCGGCCCCAGAAGATTGATCACCAATTCGTCCCTGGGCAGGGACTCATCCATGGAGAGGGTCTTGCCCTGGCGGTCGATACGGAAAAGTGTTCCGGATGCGGACAGCCGTTTCCGGACGTTCGGGTTCAAATAGGTAAACATGGTATATTGACATTTTTATGATAGGGTAAGCGTACTCCAGGAGGATGAAAAACGATATTCAAACCCGCGATTTTTTTGCATGAAAACCCATGAATCCAATCTGCTGGTCGACCCGGCGGAGCTGGAACCTCTGGCGCGAAAAAACGATACCAGGGGGCTGGTCCAGTTTTCAGTACACGCCGGGCTGATCGGATTGGCCGGGTGGGGGGTGGGGACCGCCACCCACTGGACGGTGCAGTGTCTGATGACCCTACTCCTTGGCATCGGGCTGGTATTCGTTTTTGCACCACTGCATGAGTCGATCCATAAAACCGCATTCAAAACCCAGCGCCTGAATGCCGCCGTGAGCTGGATCTGCGGTTTCATCATCCTGCTGCCACCCCGGTATTTCCAGGCTTTTCACATGGCCCATCACCGGTTTACACAAGTGGAGGGCAAAGACCCGGAACTGGATATCGGCAAGCCGGAAACGAGGTCCCGATACCTGTGGCATATTTCGGGTCTGCCCTATTGGTTCGGGCAGGTCCGGACGTTGTGCCGGCTCGCATGGGGCAATGCGGACATCCATTATATCCATCGGGCCAAACGATCTGCCGTGGTCCGGGAGGCCAGGGGGTTCCTGCTGGGGTACGCGGCGGTATTCGCCGGGGGAATTCTCTTCGGTCTTACGGAAATCCTGGTGTATTGGGTCATTCCGGTTCTGGTCGGGCAGCCATTCCTGCGATTGTTTTTGCTTGCGGAGCATACGCTTTGCCCCACCGGGCCCAATATGCTTGAGAATACCCGGACCACCGTCACGAATCCCCTGGTACGGTTCCTGTGCTGGAACATGTGCTATCACGTGGAGCACCATGTCTGGCCGTCGATTCCTTTTCATCAACTGGAACGCGCCCATTGCCTTGCCGGGCCCCACATCCGCTTCCTGGCCACCGGTTATTTTGCTGTCAACCGCCAGATTCTGCACGCCATTGGCCGCGAGTAGACCATTGGGCCAGTCTCCGGCATGAGTGTGCACATTGTCCTGAACGGCACCAATCTCGGGATATACCGGCTCGTCCGCTATTCCCGGAGCAGGAAATTCCGATTCGATCTTTCGGAGGAATCGAAAGCAGGAATCGCGGCGGCCAGGCAGGTGGTTGAAAAAGCACTGGCAGTCGGGGACCCCGTATACGGACTGACCACCGGGCTGGGAGCAAAGGTGACCCACCGGCTGAGTGATGAGGAGCAACGGGCCTTTTCTTACCAGACGTTGCGTGGACGGGGGCATTCGGTGGGGGAGCCCATGCCGGTGGAGGTCGTTCGGGGGGCCATGATCACAAGATTGAATACCCTGGCCCGTGGTGTCTCCGGGGCGTCGCCACACCTCGAGGGGTTTATCCGGCAGTGCCTGGACCGTCATCTGACGCCGGTGGTTGGATGCAGGGGGTCCATCGGCGCCGGCGACTTGTGCTGGGGCGCAACCATGGGGCTGGCGTTTGTGGGGGAAGGCCGGATGTATGATGCCCGGCATCGAATTGTGCCGGCCCGGGATGCCCTGCAAAGTGCCGGGTTACGGCCCCTGGACCTTGGGCCCAAGGATGGCCTGGTGCTTGCGAACCATTCGAGTTTCTCGGCCACCCTGTCCGCCTTTTCCGTACATGAGGCTTCCGTGCTCATGGATGCGGTCCAGGCGGCCACCGCGATGACCATGCAGGCCTTCCGTGCCAACCCTTCTCCCCTGGATCCGTTTGTTGCGGGCCTGAGCGGACACCCCGGGGTGGTGGAAGCGGCGGGTATGCTGAGACAATTGCGGGGTGTCGAACCCGCCGGCAGTGACCGGGCCCGGGGTATCCAGGACCCGCTGTCCATCCGAAATGCCGCCCAGGTGCATGGTGCCGCGCTGTCGGCATTGAAATTTGCACGGAGCATCGTGAATGCCGAGTTGAATGCGTCTTCAGACAGTCCGGTGGTGGAGGTGAAAAAGCAGCGCATCGTATCCAGCGGCGGCTTTTATACGGCCCATCTCACCGTCGCGGTGGAAACGGTGAGTCGGTCGGTATTGCAGCTTGCCGTGGCCCAGCTGGCCAGGATGGAGAAACTGCTGAGTCACCGGTTCAGCGGCCTGCCCCGGTTTCTGGCCTCTCCCGGGGGGAATTCAAATGGTTTTGCACCGGTGATGAAGCTGGCTGAATCCATACTCGGGGAAATCAAGATGCTCACTGCCCCGGTGGACCACTGGCCCGGCGTCAACGCAGACGGCATGGAGGATATACAGCCCAACTCGCCACTGGCGGCCCAGTCACTTGGAAAAGCCCTGGCACTGTGCCGGCACCTGAGTGCCATGGAAATGATGTTTTCAGCCCAGGCCCTTGAATTGAGCGGACAGCTGGACCGGTCCTCTGCGGCGATCCTCGAATTGTACACGGCGGTGAGAGAAGTGGTTCCCAGGCTGGACAATGACCGGCCCATGGGGGAAGAGATCGAGGCGCTGGCGCATAAAATCGAACAGGCTGACCTCCCCCATATCGGAAAGTCAGGGAACCCGTCCGCTTGAAAACGGGGCATTGCCGGTCCCGCCACCGGGGGACGCCCGGGGGATGAATGCCGGGTTATGGGGGAATCACGGCCCTCTTTACAGGAGGAAGGGCGGGAGGGAAGACGGGTCCCGGATCATTCCCTTTTCTTTATATGCTCCATACGGGTCAATGAAGTCCGGCAGTTCCTCTTGCGCCGGACGGGAATGCGTTCAGGGATTCGATTCAGGCCCCCGTGCCGGCGGAGTGACCGGTCACCACCAATGCATCCACCGCGACCACGCCGTGGTGGGTCACAATGACCGGGTTGACATCCATTTCCCGGATGTGGTCTTTGAGGCAGTATGCCAGGTTGGAAAGAGCGACGATGGTGTGGACAAGCCCGGTTCGATCTCCAGGCCGCTGGCCGCGGGTGCCCTGGATCAACGCATCCAGGGGCAGGGATGCGAGCATTTTGTCGGCCTCCCGATGGGTTACCGGGGCCAGGGCTACCGCATGGTCTGCCAGCAATTCGATGAATATTCCACCGGCGGAGACCATCATGAACGGGCCGAACTTCTCGTCGTTGAGCACTCCCAGGCCTACCTCGGTTCCCCGGTCCGCCATCCGGGATACCAGCACCCGGGGGCCAAGCCGGCTGGCCATTTCCCCGTAGCGCAAAACCAGGTCGGTTTCACTGGCAATGTCCAGGGCCACCCCATGGTGGTCGGATTTGTGGTGGATGGCCATTGCAGCGGTTTTCAGGGCAACGGGATATCCGATTTCACCTACTGCTGTTAGCAGGTCATCCAGATTGTCTGCCCGGGCATGATCCGGCACCGGGATGGAGAAATCCTGCAACAGGGCCATGGATTCCGCCTCATCCAGGGTTTCTCCCGGCCTGGAACCCAGGCGTGTTTTCCATCTGGCCACCGTTTTTTCATCCGCCGTCCCGACGGGTGCCGTGGATTCATCCTCGAGGATAAAATCACGAAAATGGAACAGGTGCCTGACTCCAAGCAGGGCCTCCCTGGAACCGTCGATCAGCGGAATGCCCAGCGCGCTGCTGCGCTGGCACAGGCTGGTGTTCGCCAGGTCCGAATAACAGTTCACCATGGCAAGGGGTTTGGTGGTTTCCCGGCTAACCCGTTCGATATTCCGGTAAAACGCTTCCGTCAGGTAGTAATCATCCTTGAAATTGGTGAAAAACATGCCGACGGAGACCTTCTCATCTTTCATCAGCGCCGACAGACAGGCACAAAAACGTTCTTCGAAATTCTGGTTGGTTCCCCAGGCATCCAGGGGATTTTCCGCCACCAGCCCGGGCTCCAGTTGTGCCTGGATGGTTTCCCGGGTCCGGGGGCTGATGGGGGCAAACCCAATGCCCAGCTCATGGGCCCCATCGGCAACGAGTTCACGAAAGCCTCCGGATTCCTGGATGCTGGCCAGTTTTCCGGGGCCGGCCCGGCGGGGGGTCTGGAACAGCATCAGTGTCGCCGCCAGTTCATTCAGGTCATTGACTTCAATGACACCGTATTTCCGGAAAAGTGCCTGGTAGGCGGCGTGATTGCCGACGATGGCCCCGGTGTGCGTGTTGGCCAGGGCTTCCCCCAGGGGCGATTTGCCCACCTTGAGAACCACCACCGGAATTCTTTTTTGGGCGGCGGTCCGCAGCGCCGCAGTAAATCCTTCCGGGTCGCGGACCGTTTCCAGGAACAGCCCGATCACCCGGGTGCTTTCCTGTTCCAGGGACCATGACATGTAATCGGCAATGGTGGTCACCATTTCGTTTCCACTCGAAACGCACAGGTTGAATTGAAGGCGGCAGCCATTGTGGGCCAAACTGGCAAACGCAGAGCCGGATTGTGCAATAAAACTGATGCTGCCCCGGGGGACAGCGCCGGCAAAGGGGTAAATGCCGACATACAAATCCTCGGAGACATTGTAAAACCCCATGCAGTTCCCGCCGCACAATTCAAAACGGGCAGCCCGGGCCCGGGAAGCCAGTCTTTGGCTGAGGGACGGCTCGGGGTCGTTTTCCAGGTAGCAGTTTTCATAAATGGTGCCCGCCTTGGCACCCTGCTCAATGGCCTCGGTCAACACCGATTCCAGCCGGGCATTGGAAACCGCCATGACCACATGGTCCACGGCCTGGGGCAGGGATGCGAGGTTCGGATAACAGGGTTTTCCCAGGATGGATGCATAGCCGGGATTCACCGGAAACACTTTTCCCGGATAGCGGGAATGGATCACCATGTTCGCCAATTGAAAACCCGGGCTTCCTTCCCTGGCGGAGGCCCCCACCAGGGCAATGGAGTCTGGCTTCAACAGGGGGTCGAGTGGATGTTCTGGCATGGCGGCTGCTCGAAGTTTATTTCGTCAGTCGGTCTTCCCGCCACTTCAGGGCGGCTTTCAGGCCCTCGGCCCGGTGGATCCGGTTGAATTCCCGACGAAGGGACGTTTCGATGGATTCGATCTGCACAGCGGTGTCCACCCCCATGTCCAGCGCCTGGTTCATCCCCATGATTTCATAGGTACGGTTAATGGCCCGTTTGGTGAGCCGCACGGAATCCGGATCCATCAGAGCGATTTCCCGGGCCAGGGCCATCCCGCGGTCCAGTCCCTTTCCCGACTCCGCGATTTCATTGACGATTCCCATCTCCAGGGCTTCTTCGGCCGGGAGCCGGTCCTGGCCGCTGAGCAGCAGTTTCTTGGTTCTTTTCGGGTTGGTGTACCAGGGCAGGAGCAGGGCGACGATGCTGCTGCCGAACCGCAACTCGGGTTCCCCGAATAACGTGCCCTGGTCGCAGACCGTGATATCGCAGGCCAGAGCCAGCTCAAAACCGGCGGCCAGCACGTAGCCATGGACGGCGGCAATGGTGGGTTTGCTCAAGCGCCAGAACCGCATGATGATATCCAGGTCGTATTGCAGGGCCGGTCGCCATTCGTTCACGCCCTTTCGACGGGTTTCCATTCCGGCGGACAAATCAAACCCCGCACAAAATGCCCGGCCATTCCCGTTCAGCACCAGGGCCAGGATGCTGTCGTCCTTCTCCATGTCATCCAGGGCGGTGTCGAGCTCTGTCAGCATGGTGTGGTTGATCGCGTTTAATTTTTCAGGCCGGTTGAGGGTGATCAGGGCAATCGGCCCGTGTTGTGACAGCTGGATGGTTTCAAAGTTCATGATAAGAGTGAGAAGGGGTTGTTTCTGAATGACCCAGGTAAAACAGGGTTCCCGGGCAGGCCGGGCCCGGCCTTCCGTGAAAACGTGACCCAGGTATACGGCAGCGGTTCAATACACCGGGCGGGCGGCGAATCCATCGTCCTCCATGCCGCAGAAAACCGACTGCTTCGGCTGGCCCGGGAAACCAGGACAACCGGTTTTCCAGTCCGGCTGGAATCGGGAAATCATCAGGCATAACGCAGGGTCTGCCCGAGGCCGAGTCTTGCGGCCTTGTCCAGCATCGCCATGCCAAGAGCGATGTCACTGGTGGCCAGTCCCCGGTGCCAGAAGAGGATTGTCCCGTCTGCGGTTTCCCGTCCGGGCAGGGCCCCCCCGACAATCTCCCCAATCTCTGCGTACACGCTTTCGGGGCTGACCTTGCCGGCATTGATGTGAGGCCGCAGTGCTCCGAATGGTCCGGAATTCATCTGCCCACGGTCATCCACCACGATTTTGTCCATGGCATCGGTATGGTCCATTTCCAGGGCACTCATGGTGCCATACGGGACCACCAGCCCTCCTTTTTTGATCCATCGGGTCCGAAACAGCGGGGTGGGTTCCGGAAGCCGGGATGCTTCCACCATAATGTCGGCACCCTCCAGGCATTCCTGCCAGGTATCGGTGACCACCACCGGCTTTCCCAGGTCCCGAACCAGGGTGTCTGCGAAAGCATTCCGGCTTTCAGGACGACGGGAATGCACCCGGATCTCGTCGAAATTGAACAGGTGGTCCAGCAACCGTACATTCCAGTATGCGGTCCCCCGGGCACCGATATGTCCCAGCACCCGGGGGTTCGGGGGTGCCAGGTATTTTGCCCCCACTGCAGTCATCGCGCCGGTTCGCATTTCCGTGATGGCCGTGGCATCGATAATGGCGACGGGCACCCCGGTCTGCGGATGAAACAGGTTGAGCAGTGCCATTTCCGATGGCAGCCCGTGCCGGTAATTGTTCAGGAAATCACTGACGATCTTGACCCCGGCCACATTCCGGGTTGCGAGATACCCCCGCAATACATTGAAATGGCCATTGAATCCCGGGTCGGGAACCAGGTGCACCCGGGGTTCGAGGACGGTCTGGCCCCTTCCCGCAGCCCGTAAACCGCCTTCCACCGCATCCAGGATTTCATGGTCGGTCATTTCGAGTTTTTCAATGTCCGGGCCATTGAGATAGGTCAGGTGAAGAGGATCCATGGCGCCAGGAGTCAACGTATGGGTTGGAGGGGATACCCGGCTGATCGAGGAGTCCGCATCACTGCTTAGATCTTGATCGCCGCGAGGTTGAGGTGATGTTCCCGGGCACACTGCTTGGCCTTCTGGTACCCGGCATCGGCGTGGCGCATGACTCCGGATGCCGGGTCATTCCACAATACCCGGGCGATGCGCCTGTCCGAGGTTTCACTGCCGTCGCACACAATGACCAGTCCAGCGTGCTGGGAGTACCCCATGCCCACCCCCCCGCCATGGTGCAGCGAGACCCAGGTTGCACCGCCCGCGGTACTGAGCATCGCATTCAAAAGCGGCCAGTCGGACACGGCATCCGAGCCGTCAATCATGGATTCGGTTTCACGATTCGGGCTGGCCACGGAACCGGAATCCAGGTGATCCCGGCCAATCACAATGGGGGCCTTCAGTTCTCCGGTGCGCACCATTTCATTGAAAGCGAGTCCCAGCCGGTGCCGTTGCCCCAGCCCAACCCAGCAAATCCGGGCCGGCAGGCCCTGGAACCGGATCCGTTGCCTTGCCATGTCCAGCCAGTGATGCAGATGGGGGTCTCCGGGAATCAATTCCTTGACTTTTGCATCGGTTTTATAGATGTCTTCGGGGTCTCCGGACAGCGCTACCCAGCGAAAGGGACCGATGCCGCGGCAAAACAGGGGACGGACATAGGCCGGCACAAAACCCGGGAAATCAAAGGCATTTTCAACCCCGTAATTCAAGGCTTCCTGCCGGATGTTGTTGCCGTAGTCTACGGTGGGGATTCCCTGCCTGTGAAAGGAGAGCATGCACTCTACGTGTTGTGCCATGGATTTCCGGGCTTCGCTGGCGACCCGCTGGGGATTGTTTCGGATTTCCCTGTGCCACTGGTCCATGCTCCATCCTGCGGGCAAATAGCCATTTACCGGGTCGTGGGCAGAGGTCTGGTCGGTCACCAGGTCAGGTTTGATGCCTCTTTTTACCAGTTCTGCAATAATTTCGGCTCCGTTGCCCAGCAATCCCACGGAAATGGCAGTCTCCTGCCGGCAGGCGGTCCCGATCCGGTCCATTGCCTCATCCACAGTCCTGCATTTGTGGTCAAGGTAGCCGGTCTGTAATCGAAAATCGATGCGGGATTCATCACATTCCACGCAGAGTATGGAGTACCCGGCCATGGTGGCGGCCAGGGGTTGTGCGCCCCCCATTCCACCCAGGCCGGAGGTGAATATCCACTTGCCCCGGGTTTTGCCGCCGAAGTGCTGGCGGCCGGCTTCCGCGAAGGTTTCGTAGGTTCCCTGGACAATCCCCTGGCTGCCGATATAGATCCAGGAACCGGCGGTCATCTGTCCATACATCATCAGCCCATCCCGGTCCAGCTGGTGGAAGCAGTCCCAGTTGGCCCAGGCAGGGACCAGGTTGGAATTGGCGATCAGCACCCGGGGTGCATCGGCATGGGTCTGGAAGACCCCCACCGGCTTCCCCGACTGGATCAGGAGGGTTTCATCGTCTTCCAGAACTCTCAGGCAGGCGAGAATCCGGTCAAAACTTTCCCAATCCCGCGCCGCCCGTCCGATCCCGCCGTATACAATGAGTTCTTCGGGCTTTTCCGCGACCCTGGGATCCAGGTTGTTCTGGATCATCCGGTACGCAGCCTCGGTGAGCCAGCTTTTGCAGCTCAGCCGGGTTCCGGTGGGGGCCTGGATGGACCGTGAGTGATCTATGCGACCTGATTGCATGGTGACCTGGACTCAGATTTCATAACCGGGTTTCACAACGAAGTTTCATGATAGGGGATATGCCAGCGACCATCAATGATGGTGGCATTACACAGATTCAGCCCGGCATAATACGATAAATCCGCCGGGTTTGTGGTATTCCAGATGGCGATATCGGCTTTTTTTCCGGGGGAAAGCGTGCCCACACTGTCTTCCATGCCAAGGGCCCGGGCCGCATTGACCGTCATGCCGCGCAATGCCTCGGCGGGAGTCAGGGAAAACAGGGTGCACGCCAGGTTCATTACCAGCAGCGGCGAGCAGACCGGTGAGCTCCCGGGGTTGCAATCGGTTGCCAGGGCGATATGGACATGGTGATCTCTCAGGGCCTGGACGGGGGGCAGCCGGGTTTCCCGCAAACAGTAAAATGCTCCCGGCAACAATACCGCAGTGGTGCCCGCCCGGGCAAGTGCCCCGCAATCCCCGGCCTTGAGGTATTCAAGATGGTCCACCGACCGGGCGCCTTTTTCCGCAGCCATTACGGCTCCGCCCAGGTCGCTCAACTGCTCCGCGTGGAGCCTGATGGGAAGTCCAAGCTGCAGGGCCACATCAAACACCCTTGCGGCCTGTTCCACCGAAAATGCAATGCCTTCCGCAAAGACATCCACCGCATCGACGACGCCGGCTTCAAACGCAGCGGGCAGCATCTCAGTGCACACCCTGTCAAGGTAGTCATCCCTGCGGTTTGCAAATTCCGGGGCCACGGCATGGGCCCCCAGGAATGTTTTCTGCAGCCGCACCCCGGACATACTGGAAAGGGTTTCAGCGGCGCGCAACATCTTGATTTCGTGATCGGTATCGAGTCCGTACCCGGATTTGATTTCAACCGTGGTGACGCCTTCGGACATGAGTTGCGCCAGTCGTGGACGGGACTGGGCGACCAGTTCGTTTTCGGATGCAGCCCGAACCGCTTGCACGGTGGACAGGATACCGCCTCCGAGCCGGGCAATTTCCCGGTAGTCGGCCCCCTCCAGGCGCTGTTCAAATTCCACGGCCCGATTGCCTGCATACACCAGATGGGTATGGCAGTCGATCAGCCCGGGGGTCACCAGTTTCCCGTTGACATCCAGGACCGTGTCCGCGTCGAGTGCGTTCGGGTCCAGGTCACGGCTGCGCCCGACCCAGGCGATGTGTTCCCCGGCGAGGCGGATGGCCCCATTGTCGATGAGGCCATAACCGTGATCCGTCATGGTGGCGAGCTTGGCATTGACCAGCAACATTAAAACCCCAACGCGATGGATAAAATCGTTATATACTTTTTTACCTATTTTATCCTAACCCGCATGTACAAAGCCGCTTCCAGCCATGTCCAATGAACTTTTGCAGTTCGAGTCAATCCTGTTGCCGGATGGTTGGGCTGAGAATGTGTTGATTGAAGTCAATGCCGAAGGGAGCATCCATGGGGTCTTCCAAGGCCCGGATGCGCGGAAACCGGGGGTGAAACGGATTCCGGGGTGTGCGCTGCCCGGGGTCCCGAATTGCCATTCCCATGCACATCAGCGAGCCATGGCGGGACTCGGGGAAAAAGCCGGGCTGGGCCGGGATGGCAGATCGACCCTGGCTGACAGTTTCTGGACATGGCGGGAAGTGATGTACCGTTGCCTGGAGCGTATTCAGCCTGAACACCTGTACGCCATCAGTCGCCAGGTTTATACCGAAATGCTGAAGGCGGGCTATACCAGTGTCGGTGAATTCCAGTACCTGCATCATGACCCATCCGGGAAACCGTACTCGAACCGTGCCGAGATGACCCTGCAATGCATGCAGGCAGCGAAGGATGTCGGAATCGGGTTCACCGCCCTGCCCGTTTTATATCGCTATGGCGGTTTCGGGAGCCAGCCTCCCCTGGACGGGCAGAAGCGGTTTGTCAACGATGCCACGGCGTTCTGTGAGATTGTACATCGCCTGGTTGAGGCCTCGAAAGACAACGGGAACGAAACGGTAGGCATTGCCCCGCATTCCCTGCGCGCCATTGATGAATCCCTGTTGCAGGAAGTTCTCCGGAGCCTTTCCGGGGCCGCGCTGGCCGGCATTCACCTGCATATTGCGGAACAGGACAGGGAAGTGGCGGACTGTCTTGCCTGGAGCGGAGAACGGCCGGTTCAGTGGCTGCTGAACCGGTTCGACCTCGATCAGCGGTGGTGCCTGGTACACGCAACACACATGGACGAGGCGGAAACCCTTGGTATGGCCAGCAGCGGAGCCATCGCCGGATTGTGCCCGACGACGGAGGCCAACCTGGGGGATGGATTCTTCAACCTGACCAATTACCGGCAGCATGGCGGACAGTGGGCCATCGGTTCCGACAGCCACATTTCCATCAGCCCGGTGGAAGAGCTGCGCTGGCTGGAATACGGGCAAAGACTGCTGTACCGGCAAAAGAACATGGTGGCTGAGCCGTCCAGCCCCCATACCGGAAAAACACTGCTGAGTGCTGCACTCGGGGGGGGCAGCCAGGCATGTGGACGGAAAACCGGACGGATCGAACCGGGGTACCGGGCGGACTTTATTGTGCTGGACACCGGACATCCGCGACTGGTGGGACGAAACGCAGATGAAATCATTGACAGTTGGATATTTTCCGGCAACGAAAACCCGCTGACCGATGTGTTTGTGGGGGGCAGACAGGTGATTGTCGAAGGCCATCACAACGAAGAGGAGTCCATCCGGGAGGCCTTCGGCCAGACCCTGAGGGAGCTTTCGGTTTAGGTATCCATCATGGACATGACCATTGTTCCGGGCCGGGTCCCCCTCGACTTCCTTGAATCGGTTTATCGGTCAGCCACTCCCGTCCGGCTTGATCCCCGGTTCAGGAAAGTGGTGGATACCGCGGCTGAAATTGTATTCGCTGCGGCCGGGAAGGATACGGCCATCTACGGGATCAATACGGGATTCGGCAAGCTTGCCAATACCCGGATTGCACCCGGACAAACCACTCAATTGCAACGGAATCTGGTACTTTCCCATTGTTGTGGAGTGGGGCCTGACCTGCCGGATGGGATTGTCCGGTTAATCCTGCTGGTGAAGCTGTCTTCACTTGGCCAGGGGGCCTCCGGCGTTCGCTGGGAGTTGATTGAACTGATGCAGGCGATGTTGAACAGGGGGATTCTGCCCATCATTCCTGCGAAGGGGTCGGTGGGTGCCTCGGGGGATCTGGCCCCCCTCGCACACTTGACCGCTGCCATGATTGGTGAGGGGCAGGTACGGTTCAAGGGCCGTGTCCTGGATGCGGTGGATGCGTTCAGAAAAAATGGCCTGAAACCATGGGTGCTCGGGCCCAAGGAAGGGCTGGCCATGGTCAATGGCACCCAGGTGTCTACGGCCCTGGCGCTGGCCGCCCTGTTTGACTCCTGGCGGTATGGGCAAACGTCATTGATTGCCGGCGCATTGTCCAGCGATGCCCTGATGGCTTCGACGATTCCTTTCCGGCGTGAAATTCACCAGCTCCGAAAACACCGGGGGCAGGTGGACGCGGCACGGTCACTGCGGTCCTTGCTGGCAGGGTCTGCGATCCGGGAGTCCCACCGGGAAGGCGATGAACAGGTGCAGGACCCGTACTGCGTTCGGTGCCAGCCACAGGTCATGGGGGCCTGCATGGACCAGCTTCGTCAGATTGCAGTCACCCTGGAAGTGGAAGCCAATTCCGTCACCGACAATCCCCTGGTCATGGTTGAAGAAGGCAGGATTATGTCCGGGGGCAATTTCCATGCAGAACCCGTTGCCTTTGCGGCGGACCAGAACGCATTGGCGATCGCTGAAATGGGGGCCATTGCCGAACGACGCATCGCCACACTGGTGGACCCGGCCCTGAACCGCGGGTTGCCCGCTTTTTTGTCCCCTGAACCCGGGTTGAGTTCTGGTTTTATGTCAGCCGAGATCACCGCGGCCGCGTTGATGTCGGAAAACAAGCACAAGGCGGCCCCCTGTTCCGTCGACTCGACACCGACCTGCGCCAACCAGGAGGACCATGTGTCCATGGCCTGCCACGGCGCCTGGCGACTGATGGAAATGAACCAGAACCTGGCCCATGTGATTGCCATCGAATTGCTGGCTGCAACCCAGGGGGTTGAATGTCGCCTGCCCGTCAAAACCAGTATTGTCCTGCAGCGCGTCATGGACCGGGTCCGGGATGTTGTGGACCGATTGCACCAGGACCGGTATATGGCCGGGGAGATTGAAAATGCCGCCGACCTGGTCAGAACGGGTGTGCTGGTCGCTGCGGTGGGCGATGGCACAATGCCCTTACTGAAACCGGAACCTTTACCAGAAAACCCGGATCGCCGGCCATGAATACACGGATCAGCGATGAACAGGTTGCGCAATACCGGGAAAAAGGGTATCTCGTCCCCGATTACCGGTTGCCCGGAGAAGTTCTTGAGGCAATGCGCCTCGCCTATGATGTGCTATTGGACAGAAACTCCCGCCTGGAATCGGATTTCCTGCTGGGGGTTCATCTTCCGGTTCCCGGTGCCCAGGGCGTCCGGGGATCGTCGGAATGGCTGGAATTTTCCACGCATCCCGATTTGATGGATATGGCGGCACGGTTGATCGGTGAAGACATTATCCTGTGGGGCACCACCGTCTTTGGCAAGCCCGCCGTTTGCGGGAAAGGGACGCCCTGGCACCAGGACGGGGACTACTACCCCATACGACCACTGGAGACCATGAGCATATGGATTGCGCTGGACGACGTGTCGGAAGAAAACGGGCCCATGCGTTTTATTCCCGGGTCCCATAAAGAGAAGAAGCTGTATCCGCATCATCGCGAAGAGGACCCGGGGTTCACGATCCATGATGTCTGTGATGCCGAATATTTTGATCCGTCCACTGCAGAAGACCTGATCATCGAGGCCGGGCAGGTTTCCTTCCATGATGTCTACATGATCCATGGATCCAGACCGAATCGGACCGAAAACCGGCGAGCGGCACTGGTTGTCCGTCTGATGCCGGCCAGCAGCCAGTATGACCACAAACTCGGTGAATCCATGGGGGCCAACAATACAAGCCATGATTATGGCAGCAGGCCGTTGTTTCTGGTTCGGGGCCGGGATGTCTGCGGCAGGAATGATTTTGAAATCGGGCATCCCGGATTGTCTGAAACGCGCCGTGGCCGGACAAAGTAAGGCCGGGAAAAGCAGCGCCTGTCAGTGGGAATGGTTTCCCGCGACCACATTCGGGAAATATTGATCAAGAGTCATGAATCCAGATGAAGTGCTGTCGATTCGAATCCCCTGTGTTCAAGCTGCGGCGACTGTTTCTGACGCGCAGCAGAAAGTGCTGCCATCTTCAGGTCGAACAGCACGTCCCAAAGCAGGTCCGGCAATGTTTGTCACTCCCATTCGTGGATCACCTGTCAAAGATCAATACAATACAATTGTAACAATGCATCCAGTTCTGGAACATCATGACGGCGCTTCTCCAGAACATCCCTGGAGAAATTTGCCTGGTAGTTGTCCGGGCATGTGAGCTTGGCCGGTAGCAAGCCACTGATCCGTATCTTGCACCCAGCGGATGTGTGTGGCACAGGTTTATCGAGGATTTTGAGCAGTAACCCTTCGAAACAGGGTGTCGAAGCTATAATCTGAATTCTCTTCGACCTTGGTTCGCTGTTGTGCCGTTGCAGACATTTCCACGTCGGTATCCAGCAATGTTTCGACCCGATCATATGCTGCATTCCTGCTTTGCCTGATGGCGGAATCCACGACATGGTCAGGTCCCCCACCATGTGCATTGTGAATTTTGACGCTTACACCGCAATAGCGGCTGATGTAAAGCGACTTGATGTGTTTCATAACGCACACTCTGTTTTGCCCTCCCCTACCAGCAGGACGGCATGGCGGGCATGTCGTCTCCGAATTGGCACCCGTTATCCCTTAAAGGTCCGGGATTGCACCGTAAGCGCCGGCACGGTACTTGGCATACAGATTGTCATCCCGGCGAATACCTTTCACATTGTCCAGGCGCCAGGCCTCGCTGCAGCCATCGGCGTCTTTTTCAACGAGCAGGACCTGGTCTTTTTGCAGTTCATTGAGGATCTCATGTGCGTGGCAGGTGAAGATAATTTGTGCATTATGCGGATTGAGATCGCAATCAATGAACAGATCAAGAATCGCCGGAATCATGTCTGGATGCAGGTCCGCTTCCATCTCATCAATGATGGCGACACCACCATGCTCCAGTGTCGGCAAGATTTTTTCCAGCAGAACAAATGCTGCCTGGGTGCCACTGG
This sequence comes from Candidatus Poriferihabitaceae bacterium, assembly GCA_965214055.1. Taxonomy (GTDB): domain Bacteria; phylum Pseudomonadota; class Gammaproteobacteria; order Arenicellales; family Poriferihabitantaceae; genus WTGA01. The sequence continues at coordinate 734,081 of OZ243931.1, read as the reverse complement.
ATTCAAACCAAAATGGCAGCTCATGCTCTTGCCCGCCTTTGCGGTGTATGCCAAAGGGAGCATGGAACTTTTCATTCCTGCCGGATTCTTTTTCCATAAACGTGCGTTGCTCAATGAGGACTTCCGCCAGGCCCAGGTCCAGGTTGCCCAGGATATCGGACATCTGTGCATGCAGTGCCGGCTGGTGATGGAAGAATTCGGCAGCTTCGAATACGTCGGGGGGATCGAACTTATTCCGACCGATGTAGGACACATTGGAAATGAACCGCGTAAAGTAGCTAACCAGTTCCTGTGCAAAAGGCACGTTGTACTGGGCTGCTGTTGCAATCAGGGACGCATTCCGGCGGACTTTTTCAGCCTCCCTGGTGGAAAAGCCGAATTTCTGCTGACGGATGCGGATGTAATAGGAAGAGTCCGGTTCAGACCAGTCGCGACGGAAAATAAAACTGAAGAACTTGCTGGTCTTGTGATACAGGGATTCATGCACTACCCGCTCTGGGGATATCTTCAGGCAATAGCGGTAATGCTGCTCCTGGTCCTCGAATTCAATCTCGAACTCGCTCTCGGCAGAGTCAGAGAAAAAGTGTGGCTGTACCGGGCATTCATCCTCCGGTTTGCCGGAAGCAAACGAGCGTGCGACAAACCAGCATAGAAAAGACAGTGGCTTCAATACATTCGTCTTGCCGGATGCATTGGGACCCATGACCGCCAGTACTTTTGACAAGCGTGTGCCCCCCGGACTCGTGCATACCAGGTCAGAATCCGGCACCTGGCGATTCAGTACGAAGGAGACCTCGGTTTCATCAGCAAAGGAGAAAAAGTTGGAGAATCGGTATTTATGCAGCATGATCGTATCTGAAATTATCATATAAACCTATAATTAACATTACATTGTTAATTATAGGTTTATATAGAAAGTAATCAAGAATTATTACGATCGAGAACCAGATTGGAAGCCCAACAGGGGTGGGGTGCAGGGTTTTCAATACGGAAAATGACCCTCCGGCCATCACCCGGCTGCATTCATCGCGATTGCCTGGAGGCCCGGACCAAAAACGCCAATCTCAGTCTCATCAGGTTTTGTGAGTATATCTCCGGGCTCTCCACAGGTTGCTTGTTTCCGAGTTGCTCTTGAGTGGTTTTTGAATGCGTGACTGAAGTTGTATGCTTGTTTATAGCCATGTCAACCTGGTTCTCATAATTTTCAAACCTGTTTTCATGCGCTTCTGGAACTTCCCCATTATCACGGACTGCTGGTTTACCTGCACTGCCTGCAAGATAAGGAGCCCATAGGATGATTGTGCATTTTCGATGCCCGCTATAGTCCCTGAAATCAGGGCGATTTCGGCTGGAAGTTCAGTCCAGCCGATTGTGGTCATACCATTCCCATTTCAAAGGTCGGGGACCCGGTCCGGACCGATGGAGAGATTTGATGTCACCAGAAATGCTCGTCTGTTTCCGCCTTTCTGCGTTGGGCTGTTTTTTCGAGTATGGCCAGTTTCTGTTCCCGGTCCAGGATGATCCAGTCACGAATTTCATCGGCATCCCGATAACACCCCCGGCAAAATGGTTCGCCATCGAAACGGCATACCGATAAACAGGGAGAGGGGACACTGGTGTCGAACTGTTTCGGTCGAGGGTTGCGGCGTCGGTTCTTCCTTCGACCTGAACGGATGGCTGGCATGTCGGGTGTTTCGGGAAAGAGGGTGACGGGTTAGAGGCCCAGGTTCCAGGGCTGTTGCGTTGCAACGACAATAATGACGAGGAGTATGATCTGGGTCGCGTTGATAATGACACTTCGCCGATGCAGGGATTTATATCGAGTCTTGTCCTGGGGGGATTCGCTGATGGTCCACTGGTCTTTCGCTTTCGATATCTTGGGCAACAGGATTTGCCGGCTGTAGGCAAAACCAAGCAATATTACGATCAGTAAAATGAAGGTATAGGAACCATCCAGGACCGAAAAGATGATACCCAGTCCGGACAGGACAATGCCGCACAGGAAATACCGGGGAAACAGGTATCGACTGAATGTCAGCGCTTCATCATCATCCAGGCTCTTGTGGATGGAAGGGGCCACGATAAATGCAAAAAACAGCATGGTCCCGAGCAAGATCGTTGAGAGAATGGCTGTGATACTTAGCATCGGAACACTTGGGAGTGGTTAGGTACGGGCAGGCTTATGGTCGGGTTTGTGGCGGCATCTCTTCAATCAATTGCATCTCATTTTCACAGGACACCGGTTGGACAGCAGGTCTCTGTATCCAGTTGAATTGATTTTTCCTGGCTCCCAAGAAACCATTCCACCGATTAGTAGTCCAGCCAAGTCTACCATACTTTCCCTGAATTCACCTGTTCGCATCCCGCCCCAACCCTGCAATGGAAGCAATTGGGCGTGTGAATCCGAACCCACCCGGGCCATTGTTGTTCCCCCGTGCTCTGAATCCCTGTCCCACCCCGGGGACAGGGGTGCGATGCGATAAAAAACTGCGATGGAAAAATTACGAAAGCGGTTCGGGCAATGGATTCAATCCGGCTACGAAAGCGGCAGTATCCGCGTAGACATCATATCCCGAAATTTTTCCGTCCACCACGGTGAATACGTTAATCATGCTGCCCTTGACGATGTAACCGGACTCCCTGTATTCCCACAGGCCTTCACATTGGTTGATGATTTTGGTTTGGGTGCTGATACTGTCAATCACCGACATATCAACGATATTCAGGTAATCCCTGACCAGGGAAAAAAACCGGTCAAAGCCCTCAATCCCATGAAACCGGCCTGCCCAGGGCAGCTGCCCCGGCTGGCCGTGATAGGTGACCACAATGTCAGTGGACAGCAGACCGAGCAATTGTTCCCGGTCGCGGTCTTTCAGAAAAACGTAATAATCGTCAACGACTTCTTTGGCTGTTCTCATTTTTCGGGTTGCTAATAAGAAAGGGTGGGAGGGACAAACACCCGGTCCAGAAAATGGTGAAACCATCGCTCCTGGATTGGATCGGCATGCTGGATGATGGCATCCTGCTCTTCCCGGGTCTGGGCACCGGCCTCGTTGAAAAATGCCCAGTCCGAGTTCTGCCAGCGCTTGAAAATATCGGCAGTCACTTCCGGGTGAAACTGCACCGCAAAAACATTGTTTTTGTATTGAAACGCCTGATTTCGAAAGGTCTCCCCGGTGGCAAGCAGCACAGCACCTTCCGGCAATTCGAACTGCTCATAGTGCGCCTGGGTAACCAGCATTTTTCCGGAAAACCAGTCTCCGGCACTTTCAGTGGGACTGATTTCATAATAACCGAACTCACACAGCCTGTTTGGGTGAGGACCCACCCTTGCCCCGAGGGCATGGGCGATGAGCTGGGCGCCGAGGCAGATCCCAAGCAGCGGCAGGTCTGCCTTGATTGCACCGCGGACCCAGTCAATTTCATCTTTCAGAAAAGGCAGGCTGTCCCGGTCGCCAACACTTTGAGCGCCACCGTAAATGACCGCGCCGGCAGTCTCCCCATCCAGGTCAGGCAGCGCATCCCCCTTGAACGGGCACCGCAAATCCAGTTCAAAGCCGATTTTGTCCAGGTGAACCGCGACCCGGTCATCTCCGGGATTGTCGTGGTGGTCGATGAGAATGATCTTGTTGCTCATGGTGTGTTCTGTGACCAGAGTACGGGAAAACTCGGATGGATCATCTTCTCTCCATCCAGAAGATCAACCTCCGGGAAGGGTGGGGAGGTCGGCCAGGGCCTTGAGGCGAAGCGGGCATCATCACCAATCCATCGTGTGGAGAACCCCCGGCGTCTTGACGTTGAGCCGATGGTCGAGGGTGCTCCATGGAGTGTCCGCATATGAAAGACAATACAGTCCCCGGGTTCCAGTGCCCAGGACACGATGCGATAGTTTTCGCGATGGGCATCAATATCCGGGACCGTTTCAAATTCATGAATGCCCTGCATGTAGTTTTGGCTGTTACAGAAGAATCTGGGGTAGTACAGGACTCCTGTGCGGTGAGATCCGGCGACAAATTCAGGGCAGGCGTTTGCCGGAACGGGGTCCAGGGGAAGCCAGATGGAACAGGCCTGATCGGCGTCCACCCCGTAGTAAGGCAGGTCGTGATGCCAGGGGGTGGTTTCCCGGGTTCCGGGTTCCTTTACCAGAACATGTTCATGGTAAAGACGCGCCGAACCGGACTGCATGAGTTTCCCTGCAATTTCCGCCGCCGGCGAGTCGTAGAGAAATTCCCGGTACTCGGCATTGCGTTGCCAGTTGCAGTAATCATCGTAAAAGCCTCCGGGGTCCCCCGGGGGGGTATACCGGGTGGCATAGGGCCCGGGGTCGTTGAAATTTTTTTCAACTCCCAGTGAAAGCCTGTCCAGCCACTGCATTTCGAACCGGCCTTTCAGGAAAATGACCCCGTCTCTCCTGAAATCTGCAATCTGGGATGGGGAGATCAACTCCTCTTGACAGGATATTCCCGAATCCGGGGTTTCGACGGTTTGTGCTAAGGTCGCCATGGTTGATTTTTCGAACTGCAGACAAGGGCAACGGACCTGCCGGATTCTATCACCTTTTGATTCGATGGGCGCCAGTTTCCCTGGTCGTGCAGCCCGTGCCGGCCTGGTATTGGCAGCCAAATGGTCCAGGGGGAACCGCGGGGTTGTCAGGGGCAGCCATGGATTCGATGCTGGCATGGCGACCGGGTTCCAGGTCAAATAACGGGAATCCACCCCCGCAGTTTGGGTTAAATTTTCCGGTATTAATGCTATGATCGTCCGGGTCGATTGTGGAAAAAGAGTATAGATCATGAGGTATAAACTGTACTGGTCAAGATTGACCGCGGGGTTTGTGGTCCAGGTCGCATTGACAGAAGCCGGCGCAGACCATGACCTGGTTGAAGTTGATTTGGACAATGAGGAACACCGGGGCGCGGCGTACCGGTCCATGAATCCGGTGAGCCAGATTCCCACCATGGTTCTTTCTGATGGCACCGTCCTGACCGAATCCGTGGCCATGATCCTTCACCTGGCGGACACCTTTCCCGAAGCGGAATTACTGCCGGGTCCAGGGTCCGTTGAAAGGGCTCTGGCGTATCGCTGGCTGTTGTTCATGGCGACCAGCATCTATCCCGGATGTCAGCGGTATTATTACCATGAGCGATTCACCACGGAACAGGATGCGGCGGGAGGAATCCGGGCAAGCGCCATCGCACATATCAATGCCGGGTTTGATTTGCTGGATTCGGCGCTGGAAAAACAGTCTTACCTGGGGGGCAGCGTCCCGTCCATTGTGGATACCTACCTCACAATGATGGCCTCGTGGCACCCGCGGTCACAGGAGATATTGCGGGGCCGGGGAAATCTGGCCAGGATTGTCGAGGAGGTCTGTGCCCGCCCGGTTGTCCGGGGGATATGGCACCAGTATTATTCTGATGATCCCCGTTTCCACTGAAACACCATCCGGTTTCCAGACGAAAATGCCCGGGACAGCGACCAGTGGCCAACTAAAGGGGGTCTGCACGCCGGTTTGTACCGTTTTTGCCGGGAACGGCGACGGCATAGACGAAGTGGCCCAGAAACGACACATTGATGTCCTGATCGACTCCGGTGTGCATATCCTGTGCCTGTGCGGCGGAACCGGGGAGTTCTCCTTCCTGACCCGGGAGGAACGGCTGCATCTCACGGAACTGGCCGCCGAACAGATCAATGGCAGGGCCAGGCTGATTGTCCACGTTTCCGCGGTCATGACGGAAGAAACCATCGAGTATGCCCGGCATGCCGAGGGGGTGGGCGCGGATTGTCTGCTGGTGTTGCCGCCTTATTTTGAGGGGCCGACCCTGGAGGGCACCTTTGAGCACTATGCAAGGGTCGCCGGTGCCGTGAATACGGAAATCATGGCCTATAACATTCCGGTCCATTCCGGTATTGACCTGCAGCCGGACTTTGTCCAGCGGCTCATGACCATCGACAACATCAACTACCTGAAGGACAGCACCGGGGATTTTCTCCGCATCCAGCAACTGACCCGGGCCGGTATCAATGTATTCAACGGCGCCGACCCGCTGATGCTGCACGCTCTCATGGCCAATGCAGCCGGGTGTTTCTGGGGGACATCCAATGCGATTCCAAACGAGGCGGTCCGGTTGTATGAGTGGACCCGGGAAGGGCAGTGGGACCAGGCGATGGCGCTTTGGCACCGGATCTATCCCGTGAATGATTTTGTCTGGCACCATCCCTTTAACCCGGGGGTGAAGGCCTTGTGCAGGTTGCTTGGGCATGACCTGGGTGAATGCCGCCGTCCCGTTCAGCCGCTGACGGATGGGGAACTGTCGCAACTCACCGAAGCCGCAGCCGGATTGCGGTAGACCGGGACTCCGGCCAGGACCCTTTCACCGTGAACCCTGCCCCCGGTTTCATGCCCGTTGCAGGCTTCCGGAAAACCCATGAATGAGGCTCCGGATTGTGCCGTGATCGGGGCAGGCATCGTCGGTGTCAGCTGTGGCATACACCTGCTTGAACGCGGTTATCGGGTGACCCTGTACGATCCTGCGCCGCCGGGCAGCATGACGTCCAAAGGCAACGCGGGGGGCTTTGCTTTTACCGATGTGGTTCCGGCGTCGGTACCCGGGGTATTCTGGAAAGTTCCGGGATGGTTGCTGGACCCCAACGGACCGTTGTTCATCCGCCCAATCCATTTCCCCAGGATGATTCCCTGGTTGTGGCATTTTCAGCGGGCCAGCGGATGGAAGCAGGTGACCGCAGCCGCGAACGCACTGTCGGAGATTCTGCGCTCCAGCATCACCGACACCCGTGCGTTGCTTCACCGGACCCGTCTTGATCACCTGTTGGTGGAAAATGGAGCCATCACGGTATACCGGTCAAGGAAAAAAGCGCACAAGGACCGGCACGAATGGGAGTTGAAACAGTCCATGGGGGTGACCGTGCAGGTTCTGCACAGTCTCGATGAAATCAGGGAATTCGAGCCGGCCCTCCACAACGCCCACTATGGAATGTACACCCCGCAGTGGTGCAGCACCCCGGATCCCTATGGTCTGGCCACTTCCCTCGCCCGGTATTTCTGTCGGTCCGGTGGGCGGATACGGCAAGTGGAAATCGCTTCGGTGAATCCCTCGACACCCCGGGTGGACACCCTGTCCACCATGGATGGAGAATGCCTCCGCGCCGATCATTTCGTCATTGCTGCGGGGGTATGGTCCGGGAAGTTCTGCCGACAACTGGGGGAGAAAGTGTTGCTGGAATCGGAGCGGGGGTACAATACAACCCTGCCGAGACCCGGCATCAGGCTGAATCGTGAAGTCATATTCGGGGAAGAGAAATTTGTGGTGACCAATATTGGGGAGGGATTGCGTATTGGAGGTGCGGCTGAATTCACCGGTATCCAGGCTCCGCCAAACTACCGTCGCAGCGACAGGCTGGTGGAGATCGCCCGCCGATACCTGCCGGGCCTGGATGATACGGGTGGAGAAAAATGGATGGGGCAGCGACCGGCAACCCCGGATTCGCTGCCGGTCATCGGACGGTCCGGACGGTTTGAAAACGTGTATTATGCCTTTGGTCATGGCCATGCAGGCCTGACCATGGCCGCGACCACGGGGAAGCTGGTCGCACAGCTGGTGGCGGACAGGCAGCCCGGGATCCATCTTGAACCTTTCAGTATTCATCGTTTCCATTCATGACCGGTACAATCTTCCATTGTGTGGATGCCCACACCTGCGGCAATCCGGTGCGCGTGGTGACTTCCAACCGGCCAGCCCTGAAGGGAGCGACCATGAGCGATAAACGCCAGCATTTTCTTGCGCAATACGACTGGATACGTACCGGACTGATGTTTGAACCGCGTGGTCATGATGCCATGTCGGGCTCCATTTTGTACCCGCCAACCGACAGCGAAAGCGATATCGGTGTCCTGTTCATTGAAGTCAGCGGATGCCTCCCCATGTGCGGTCACGGCACCATTGGGACGGTCACCGTCGCCATTGAAGAAAACCTGGTGGTTCCGAAAACCCCCGGGATCCTGAAAATGGATGCTCCGGCGGGTCTTGTCCAGGCCCGGTATTCCCAAAGCGGCCAGTATGTGGATTCCGTTGAAATCCGGAATGTCCCCTCCTTTGTTCACTCTACGGATATCACGGTGGAGGTGCCGGGGCTGGGCCGGTTGAACCTGGATGTCAGCTACGGAGGAAACTTCTATGCCATCGTGGAACCCCAGGCAAACTACAGGGGACTGGGTACATTTACAGTGGATGATGTCCGGCGGTTCAGCCCTGTGGTCCGCAATGAAGTCAACAAGGTCCGGGAATTTGTACACCCCGGGGATGAAACCATCCGCCGGGTCAGTCACGTCATGTGGACAGACGAGGCCAAAGACCCGAATGCGGACTCCAGGAATGTCGTGTTTTATGGGGACCGCGGCATCGACCGTTCTCCCTGCGGGACGGGGACCTCCGCCCGGGTCGCCCAGCTGGAATCAAGGGGTGAACTGGAAATGGGGCAGAAATTTGTCCATGAAAGCATTATCGGCAGCCTTTTCACCGGTTGCGCCGTTGAAAGGACCCGTGTCGGCGGGTATTCCGCCATCGTCCCAACCATCTCCGGGTGGGCACGGATTACCGGTCACAATCAAATCAGCATCGATGAACGGGACCCCTATGCACGGGGATTTCTTCTCATGTAGTGCCAACCGGAACGCCGGCATGGGACAGGGCGACCAGGAGCCATGGCAGATAACCATGGCAGAGATACAGGGCGCATTCCCGGCATTTTGGTGAATCTATAACCCGCGAATCATCTCCACAAACCGGTCGAACGTTCCTTCCTCATTGTCATGTTCGTGGTCATACCCGACATGACTGTCCAGCGGTGCCGACGGGTCCAGGTCAATCGCCCACAACCCCTGTATTTTGTTGGGCAACATGGAATTTCGGATGTCCATGATGCGGTTGGGATGGCGGGGGTGCACCGCAATCCAGTCATCGGCAAACCATCGAAAACGCTCGACATCCCTGGCTTGCTGGGAATCCGGATCAAGCCAGGGATAGGTTTCGAAGACATCCAGTTTGGGGATGGACTCTCCCGGGTAAATCCGGGTGGACAGTCCGGCACGAATGCCATCCGCATGGAAGGTATCCCCGGCTTCATAGATCAGTCTCCACAGCACCTGGTTGCCGAAGCTGGGCTGGACCGCCAGCCGGACCAGGTCATGACCCCGTGACGCCGCCAGTTCCCGGCCGACGGCTTCCACCCGTTCCCGTTGAACCATCCCGAATGAAAGATACAGGAATACCCAGGCCGCCGCGAGGTGGGCATAGCGAACATTCCGCTTGATGGCCGCAAGGAAAATCAGGCCAAGAAGGGGAAAGGTAAAGATCGGGTCGATGATTGAAATGGTGTTCCAGGAGACCCGTGCGTGGCTGAATGGCCAGAACAACTGGGTGCCGTAGAAGGTGCAGGCATCCAGCAGGGCATGGGTGGCATAGCCCGCCGTACAGGTGATATAGGTCTGCTTGAAGGAAAGCTGCCAGCGCCTGCCCAGCAACAGGTAAAATACAAGAGCGCAAACCAGGCCCCCGAAGGGAATGAAAACCAGGGAATGCGTGAACTGTCGGTGATATTCAATGGCCAGCAGGGGATCGGTATCTGAACGGATGAAGATGTCCAGGTCCGCCGCCATGCCGGAAAGAAACCCCAGCACTCCGGCGATCCACAGATTTCCCCGGCGGGGAAGGTTTTGGGAAGCTACGGAACCAAGGGCACCCTGGGTAATGGGATCCATAAATCGATGTACCAGATTGAAAGTGAATTCGGGGGTCGGTGTACGACCGGTTCAACCCGGCCTGCCTGTGGGGCGGGCAGACCGGCGTTGGTTCCTTCCGAGCCCTTGGGATTATACCGGAAAACACCCCTCAACCGGATCCTCAGCACGAACCATCAACCGCAGATCACATTGAATTCCGGGCCGTATGGAAACCCGGTGAGATTGTCTGCACCGTTTTCTGTCACCACCAGAATATCGTGTTCGCGATATCCTCCCGCCCCCGGGTGGCCTTCGGGGATGGTCAGCATCGGCTCCATGGAAATCACCATGTCGGGTTCCAGTACGGTCTCGATGTCTTCTCTTAGCTCGAGGCCGGATTCCCTGCCATAATAGTGCGACAGCAACCCAAACGAGTGGCCATACCCGAATGTCCGGTACGGCAACAAACCCACGGATTCCAGGTACTGGTTGATCTGTTCGCAGATTTCCGAACACCTGATTCCGGGCCGGACCAGCGACAGACCCAGCTCATGGGCCTGCACGTTTCCCTGCCAGATTTCCAGCGAGGCCTTGTCCACCTCTCCCAGAAACAGGGTTCTTTCCAGCGCCGTATAGTATCCGCAGATCATGGGAAAGGCATTCAGGCTCAGGATATCACCGGGTTCAAGCCGCCGGGTGGTCACCGGGTTGTGGGCGCCGTCGGTGTTGATCCCGGACTGAAACCAGACCCAGGTATCCCTGAGCTCACTGTCCGGATATGCCGCTGCGATGGCGGTTTCCATGGCATCCCGTCCAGCCATGGCGACATCGATTTCCCGTATGCCGGGTCGGATACTGTCCAAAATGGCCTGGCCGCCAAGATCCGCGATGCGTGCACCCCCCCTGATCAGGGCAATTTCCTCCCCGGACTTGATCATCCGCAGTTGCATGATATCCCGGCTCATGTCCTGAAACCGGTACCCGGCTGCCATGCCTGCCAGTTCCTCCCGGGACTGCAGTGTCATGTGGTCCGCTTCGATACCGACCTGTCGGTGGCTTCCCAGGGCGTGCACGACAGCGCGCCAGTAATTGCCGTGTTTCCAGTCCGTATAGATGAGGTGGTCGCCATGGCTCCGTCTCCCTGGCTGGCCGAAATCAATATTCGCCGAAATGGTGATGCAGTCCCGATGGGTCACCACACAGCCGTAGTGCCGGCCAAAACCGCAATACAGAAATCCTGAGAAATAGGCGATGTTGTGCCGGGATGTCAGCAAAACCGCGGACAGACCGGTTTCATCCATTCGGTTCCTGAGCGCGGACAACCGATTGTGGTATTCCTGGTCAGAAAATGGCAGGGGCGATCTGGCGCCGTTGTGGAGCGTGAAGAACTCCGGGCGGAAAGGGGTTGCATTCATCGAAATTCACCTGGGATTATCCGGATGAATGCTGGTACAGTTCGCCCGGGTTGTTTCATCCGGGCGTACAGGATGTCTTGAAACTCCGTTTCGGGGAATCAGCAAACCGCTCCGAAGCGGGTTCCACAGTGGCCTCATGGGGCGACGCCATCGCTATCAGGCCACAAAGAAATATATTCCAATGGCCCCCGGGATTCAAGGGCCAGGACGCAAATGTGTTAGAAGCAAATAGAAGAGCACGGGAGGTAAACATGGGTTTCCACGCCCTTGTGTATTGTGAAAATGATTTCCCGGGTGTATTTTTAAGCCATGCAGCTCAGTGACCAACAATTAGACCGGCTGGATGAAGAGGGGTACCTGGTATTGCCCGGACTGTTTTCCAAACGGGAAGTGGAGGTTGTGCAGGGAAGGTTGTCCGGCCTGATGGCTGAACCGCATCCCGGGAATATCATTGAAAAATCCTCGGGTCTGGTGAGAACCTCCATGGGACTGCATGCCCGCGATGCCGTGTTGAATGTTTTCGTCCGCCATCCCCGGTTGATTGATCCGGCCACCCAGATACTGGGGGAGCCCTTTTATATTCAGCAGGTCAAGATCAATATCAAAGGGGCCTTCAGCGGAGAGCCATGGCAATGGCATTACGATTTTGCGACCCACCATCGGGAGGACGGCGTGGAAAAACCCCTGGCCCTGAATCTCCATGTTTTCCTGGACGAGGTCACCGAATTCAATGGACCGCTTTATTTTATTCCGGGCTCCCACAAAAAGGGATTGGCCAGTGTCCGGCTGGACACGGAATCGACGAGTTATCCCCTGTGGGTGGTGGACCATGAACGGGTGAGGGCCCTCGCCAATGAGCGCGGGTTGTTTTCGGCCATCGGCAGCCCGGGAACGGCCTTGATTTTTCATGATACCCTGTTGCATGCATCGGGTTCCAATATCTCTCCCTGGGAACGGTCCATTTTCTCGCTGATTGTGAATCCGGTTTCCAACGCCGGCCACAATTTGACGCGACCGGATTTCAAGCATCACCGGGACTTTACCGCTGTGGAGGCAGTGGAAGACGACTGCCTGGACCCCTGGGTACAGCGGTAGCATTCTTTCGCTCACCGACACCATTTCTTCCACTTGTCCATAGAACAAATCAGGAACATTGCCATTATCGCCCACGTCGATCATGGCAAGACCACGCTGGTGGACCGCCTGCTGCAGCAGTCCGGGACCCTGGGGGAGCGGTATGGTCCCGTGGAACGGGTCATGGACACCAATGATCTTGAAAAGGAACGCGGCATTACCATTCTTTCCAAGAACGCATCGGTCCAATGGAAAAATTTCCGTATCAATATCGTGGATACGCCTGGACATGCGGATTTTGGTGGCGAAGTGGAGCGGGTTCTGTCCATGGTGGACTCCGTGCTGCTGCTGGTGGATGTGGTGGAGGGACCAATGCCCCAGACCCGGTTTGTCACCCAGAAGGCATTTTCCCATGGCTTGAAACCCATTGTTGTCCTCAACAAGGTCGACCGTGATGGCGCGAGACCGGACTGGGTTCTCGACCAGACCTTTGACCTGTTTGACCGGCTTGGCGCATCCGATGAGCAGCTGGATTTCCCGGTGGTCTACGCATCCTCCCTGGAAGGGTACGCCTCGTTGGAACCCGGTCGGAAGACCAACGACATGGGGGTATTGTTTGAAACCATCGTGCACAACGTTCCTCCGCCCAGGGTGGATGCGGAAGGTCCCTTCCAGATGCAGGTTTCCTCCCTGGATTATTCACAATATGTGGGCACGATCGGCATCGGCCGGGTAACCCGTGGTCGGATCGATCCGAAATCCCCGGTCATGATTGTCGATGCCGGAGGCGGGAAAAGGATGGGCCGGGTTCTGCAGATTTTCGGTTTTCACGGGCTGGAAAAGCGGGAAATGGCCGGGGCGGGTGCCGGGGATATTATTGCGGTTACGGGGGTCGAGGACCTGGGCATTTCGGATACCCTGTGTGACCCGTCATTCCCGGACGCATTGCCATCCATGCGAGTGGATGAACCCACCGTACGCATGAACTTCCAGGTCAATACGTCCCCGTTTTCCGGGCGGGACGGTAAATTCGTTACGTCCCGCCAGTTGGGTGCACGCCTGGAAAAAGAAGCGATTCACAATGTCGCCCTGCGAGTCGAGCCAACCGAAGATGCGGATGTATTTGCGGTTTCCGGACGGGGAGAACTGCACCTGACGATTCTGTTGGAGACCATGCGCAGGGAGGGCTATGAAATGGCGGTGTCCCGGCCCCGGGCCATCTACAGGCGGATTGATGGCGTGCTGCACGAGCCATGGGAAGAGCTCAGCATCGACGTGGAAGAATCCAGTCAGGGTGGGATTATGGAAACCCTCGGCGGTCGAGGCGGAAAATTGCAGGACATGCAGCCAGGGGACCGGGGCAGGGTCCGGCTGCTGTACAAAATTCCGTCCCGGGGATTGATCGGGTTTCACACCGAGTTTATGACGCGGACCTCGGGAACGGGTTTGATCTATCATGTTTTTGATGAGTATGCGCCGGTGGCCAAAGGTGAAATTGCCAATCGTCGCTGCGGTACACTGGTTTCCATGGCAAATGGAAAGGCCCTGGCGTTTGCCCTGTTCAATCTTCAGGAACGGGGACGCCTGTTCATTCATCCCAATGCTGAGGTCTATGAAGGCCAGATCATCGGGATACACGCCCGGGACAACGACCTGGTGGTCAATCCGCTAAAGGGCAAGCAACTGACCAATATCCGGGCGGCGGGGAAGGATGATGCGGTGGTGCTGGAGCCCCCTGTCCGGTTAACCCTTGAATATGCGGTTGAATTCATTGATGACGATGAACTCGTGGAAATTACCCCCGGGGACATACGGGTCCGAAAGAAACAACTGAAAGAGGTTGAAAGGCGCCGGTTTGCCCGGAAGCTGAAAACCCGAACCCGGGACAACCCGTAATGGCCGGGGGTGACAGACCGGGTTGCCTGGCTGGATGTTATCCGAGGGAGTGTTCCAGTGCCTCCATGTCTTCACTGGCGTCATACCACCGGGATTCAATTTGGGCGAGGTCCTGTTCCAGGCCTGATTTTTCCCGGGCCAGAGCGGCCAGGTCCGCTGTACTTTCCCGTTCATAGGTCCGGGGGTCCATCAAAATCCTTTCCAGTTCATTCATTCTGCCCTGAATCCGTTTCATCTCCTGTTCCAGCCTGCGAATCAACTCCCGTTTGGGTTTGAGTTGCTGCCGGAGCTGTGCCTTCACCTGCCGGCGTTTTTTCCTGTTTGGTTTTGACGTTCGGGTGGTTCCCGGCAAGGGATCATTGTCCATGAGACGAGCCCTGCTGGCCTGTTTCAATCGCTGGAGATACGATTTCATGTCATCGTGAAATTCTTCCAGTCGGCCCTGCTGGAGAATCCACAGTTCATCGGTCACGCTGTTGATCAGGTTTCGGTCATGGGACACCAGGATGATTGCTCCCTCGTAGTCCTGCATGGCGATGCCCAGTGCATGCCGCATTGCCATGTCCAGGTGATTGGTGGGCTCGTCCAGTAACAGCAGGTTGGGGCGGTGGAAAATGATGAGGGAAAGGGCAAGGCGGGCTTTTTCACCCCCCGAAAACCGCCCTATGGGCTCGTTGACCCGCTCACCCCTGAAACCGAACCCGCCCAGATACTTCCTGATCTCCTGGGTCGTGCATTGCCGGTATCGCTGCTGGAACTGCTGCATTGGGGACAGCTCGGGGTCGAGCTGGTCGAGCTGGTGCTGTGCAAAGTACCCGATACGCAGGTGTTTGGCCGTGACCCGGTTCCCTGACATCACCTCCAGTTCTCCTGCGAGAACCTTGATCAGGGTGGACTTGCCCGAACCATTGGGACCCAGCAGCCCGATACGGTCGCCGTTGGCGAGGGACAGACTGGTTTGATGCAGTACCTCGTTGCCGTCATACCCCGCATTCACCTGCTCAAGTGTCAAAATGGGGTCCGAGACCCTGCTGCAGGGCCGGAACGAGAACTGAAAGGGAGAATCACAATGGGCGGGCAGGACGACCTGCATTTTTTCCAGCATCCTGATACGGCTTTGTGCCTGGCGGGCCTTGCTTGCCTTGTACCTGAAACGGCGAATGAAACGTTCCATGTGTTCCATTTGTTTGCGTTGCTTCTCATAGGTGCTGTGCCTGCCGGCCAGCCATTGGGCCCGTTGCTGTTCGAACCGGGTAAAGTTTCCCGTGTAAACACGGATTCCATGGTTTTCGATGTGCAGGATTCGCTGGCAGGTCGAATCAATGAATTCCCGGTCGTGGGAAACGACAATGAGTGTCCCCGGGTACCTGTTCAGCCACTCTTCCAGCCAGACAATGGTATCCAGGTCCAGATGGTTGGTGGGCTCGTCAAGCAGCAGCAGGTCCGACGAACACATGAGGGCCTGTGCCAGGTTCAGCCGGACCCGCCAGCCCCCGGAAAAGGTGCGGGTTGCCCGATTGTGCTCGGCGGGGTTGAAACCGAGACCTGACAGCAGTCGGCTGGCCCGGGAGGAAGCGCGATATCCATCAATCTCGTCCATGCGGCTGTGCAGCCATGCGGTGTCGTGGTCTTCCCGGTCCCCGGCCCGGCTCAAGGCGGATTCCACTTGCCTGAATTCCGCATCGCCATCGAGCACATGGTCCAAAGCGCTCCGGTCATTGTCTGGAGTTTCCTGGGCGGCCTGGGCAATCCGCGTGCCTGACGGGATATGCAGTTCGCCCTGGTCCGGACTGAGTGAACCGGAAATCATGGAAAGCAGGCTCGATTTGCCGCTGCCATTGTCACCGATCAGTCCCACCCTGTCCCGGTTTTTGAATTCAATGTCTGCGTTCTCGAACAGCAACCGGGGACCACGCCGCAATCCAATTTTACTGAGCTTTATCATGTAGCCGAAGTGTACCTGCAAACGGGCCCCTTGGCAGGGGGAATGGTCCGGGGGGATTGAAGGATTCCCCGGGCACGTGTGGTCCTCACCGTAAAATTGCCGGGGACCCAATGGAAAACAAATGGATTGGATTGTGAAAACGCAATGGAGTATTTGATAAAATACGGGGGTTGGAGGGGATGGCCTGCCCGGAATCCAGTGCGCCGGAGAAATTCAATTCAGAGGAGTCAAAAATGAAACTAGTGGTAGCAATTATTAAGCCGTTCAAGCTGGATGATGTACGGACTGCGCTTTCGGAAATAGGCGTGTCGGGAATGACGGTGACGGAAGTGAAAGGGTTTGGCCGGCAAAAAGGTCATGCCGAACTGTACCGGGGCGCTGAATACGCAGTGGACTTTTTGCCCAAGGTCAAGATCGAGGTTGCGGTGGACAATGATGTGCTGGATCATGTTGTAGAGGGGATTGTCACGGCATCAAAAACCGGCAAGGTTGGAGATGGAAAGGTTTTTATCTACGACATTGACCATGTCATACGGATCCGGACCGGTGAAACCGGAAAGCATGCGATTTAAACGGAGGACAGGATAATGGAAGATCACATTTTCCATCTGCAGTATGCGATGGATACCTTTTATTTTCTGGTTTGCGGTGCACTGGTGATGTGGATGGCGGCGGGCTTTGCGATGCTGGAGGCCGGGTTGGTCCGGTCCAAGAACACCACGGAAATTCTGACCAAGAACGCGGCTCTTTACGCCATATCCTGCATCATGTACATGATTTGCGGGTATTTCATCATGTATGACGGGACCTGGTTTTTGTCCGGCATCCAGGAGGTGGATGTGGAGGGTGTCCTGGCTGACTTTGCAACCCGGGAAGGGGGGTTTGAGGGTGCGTCAGTGTATTCAGGGGCCTCCGACTTCTTCTTCCAGGTGGTATTTGTGGCCACCGCGATGTCCATTGTCTCCGGGGCGGTAGCGGAACGGATGAAGCTCTGGGCGTTCCTGATTTTTGCGGTTGTGATGACCGGGTTCATCTACCCCCTGCAAGGCAGCTGGACATGGGGCGGTGCCGATGTTTTTGGGATGTTTTCACTGGCTGATCTGGGTTTCAGGGATTTCGCCGGGTCGGGAATTGTGCACATGGCCGGTGCAACGGCGGCCTTGTCCGGGGTGATGTTCCTGGGTTCAAGAAATGGCAAATACGATAGCCAGGGCAATGTCCGGGCGATGCCTGGAGCCAATATGCCACTGGCCACGGTGGGAACATTTATTCTGTGGATGGGATGGTTTGGTTTTAATGGCGGTTCCGTCCTGAAGATGGGTGATATCGCGAATGCCCATGCGGTGGCCCTGGTCTTTGTGAACACCAATTCGGCGGCAGCCGGCGGTGCGGTAGCGGCCTTGATTGTTGCCAAGTTACTGTATGGCAAGGCAGACCTGACCATGCTGCTGAACGGGGCTTTGGCGGGACTGGTGACCATTACTGCCGAACCACTGACGCCGACCCCCTTGCTGGCAACCTTGTTTGGTGGTATCGGGGGGGTTCTGGTTGTCTACAGTGTGCGTTTCCTGGACCGGGTCAGGATAGACGATCCCGTGGGAGCAATTTCTGTTCATGGCACCTGTGGACTCCTTGGATTATTGCTGGTCCCGATAACCAATGAATCGGCCACATTTATTGGTCAATGCGCCGGAGCGGTGACGATTTTTGCCTGGGTTTTCGGTGCCGGAAGTATCGTCTGGTATCTGCTCAAGGCCGTTATCGGCATTCGTGTCAGCCAGGAAGACGAGTACATGGGGATGGACATCGTTGACTGCGGGATTGATGCCTATCCTGAATTCACACGGTCAATACCCTGACAGGACCGGCGGGGGATTGGAACCGGAGTGAGGCGGATGTTTCCGGTTCCGGTGACGTTTCGGGTATCGGGCCCGCTGGACAGGGGAATCAGTGGACAGGCGTCCCGGGAGCCCGGTGATCTCTACCCGGCAATATATTGTTCAAGCTGATCGATGGTGAACTGCTGTTCCTTGATGACCACTTTCACCAGGTCACCGATGGATATCATGCCAACCACCCGGTTTTCGTCCACAACCGGCAAGTGACGAAAATCGTTGTCGGTCATCAGGGTCATGCATTCTGCAACATTGTTTTCCCGGGTGATGGTTTTGACCTCCCGGGTCATGATTTCGCTGACAGGCGTATCTCTTGACGAGCGGTTTGCAAGGATGACCTTGCGGGTGTAGTCCCGTTCGCTCAGTATTCCCGACAACCGGCTGTCGTCAATGACCAGCAATGCCCCAATGCCTTTTTCTGCCATCAGTTTGATGGCATCCAGTACTGACTGATCAGACCGGACGCTCCATACGTCCCCCGGTCTTTCATCCAGAATCTGTGAAATTTTGCTCATACCCGTATCCTCTGTCATGTTGACAATACAGCGCATCATACCAAACGCAAAAAAAATTGGCGAATCAATGAACCCGTGCAGGCCCGGAGGAATCAAAGAAACCCGGCCAATTCAGCGGCGACGGATTCCGGAGCCTCCCGCAACAGGCTGTGTCGCAGACCCGGCAGGATTTTGAGCCGGGAATGGTTGATTTGAGTGTGCATGAATTCAGCCATCCGGACGGTGGACCCCGGGTCTTTTTCCCCCGTCACAATCAAGGTGGGGCAGGAGATTGCATGGAGCTGTTCGCCGAGGTCCCCCTGGGCAAATACGCGGTATGCATTCAAATAGCCCTCGGGATTCATGTCCTGCAATTCGTTCAGGCGGTGTTGTACCCGGTCGGGATGTCGCTGCCGGAATTCCGGGGAGAACCAGCGTCCCACCGCGAGACGAAGATTGATCTGCAGATCGCCGGCCTCAAGATTGGCAACCCGCTCATTCACTTTCCCGCGTTCCGGTTCCGTGCGCCCGGCAACCGTGCTGAGCAGGACAAGACGTTCCACCATTTCAGGGTATTTCAGGGTAAAGCCCTGGGAAACCAGGCCCCCGAGTGAAAATCCGACCAGGGCGGTCTGTTCAATGGAAAAATGATCGGTCAGCTCTGCGAGGTCCTCCACGAAATCATCCAGCGTCCAGGGCCCTCCCGGGTTTTCACTGCTGCCGTGGCCGCGCAGGTCGTACCGGATCACACGAAACCTGTCTCCCAGGGCGGGTACGATGGGGTCCCAGTGCCCCAGGTTTCCGCCCACCCCGTGAACCAGGATCAGATTCCCGCCGGAACCGGAAACCACCGCATGGGGGATCATGAGGACGGGGACGGCTGAAAATGCGTCATGGTTTTTGCTGCAGCCGGCTGGAATGAGCGTTGGCCAGGCCGGTCATCGGGGCCCGAGCCCCCGCCATTTTGCAATGGGCTTCGGTCGGCCTGGGGGTGTCTTCCCGGATTTTTGACCATCTCACCGGCGGTTATTCGAGTTTCATCACGAAGGGGTCCTGTGTCGAACCCGAGTAGTCGATCACCACGTTTTTCAGCCGTGAATACTCGCGAACCCCCTCGTAGCCGTTGTGCTTTCCGTACCCGCTTTGTTTAAACCCCCCGAACGGCGACATGAATGAGGCACTTCGATAGGTGTTTACCCAGACGGTCCCCGCATCCACATGGCGCGCGAACCGAAAGGCTCGATCAATGTCCCGGGTCCAGACCCCGGCAGCCAGACCATAGATGGAATCGTTGGCTTTTTCGATCAGGTCCCTTTCCCCGGAAAACGGCATAACCGCGACCACCGGCCCGAATATTTCTTCCCGGGCAATACGCATGTCGTTTCGGATGTCGGTGAATATGGTGGGCTCGAAATAATACCCGTTGGCCAGGGGCGGGTTGTTGGGCGATTTCCCCCCTGCCCGGAGTGTGCCGCCCTCGCCAAGCCCGATGGCGACATACCCCCTCACTTTCTCAAGCTGGGATTTCAGGGAGAGCGGGCCGAGCTGGGTGTCCGGTTCCATGGGGTCACCAATGAGGATACGGCCTGCCTTGTCCTCCAGTTTTTCCAGAACCTGGTCATAAATGGTTTCCTGCAGGAAACAACGCGAGCCGGCGATACAGGTTTGGCCTCCCGCGGCAAACGCCCCGGCAACGATGCCATTGGCAGCCTGCTCGGGGTCGGCATCCTCAAAGACAACATTCGGGGATTTCCCGCCCAGCTCCAGCGTACAGGAAACCAGATTCCGTGCCGCATTGGCGGCTACCCGGCGGCCGGTGGCCGTCCCTCCCGTGAACGCAATCTTGTCCACCCCGGGGTGGCGGGCCAACGCCTCCCCGGCGGTTTCTCCCAGTCCGGTAATGACGTTGAAGACCCCCGGAGGAAATCCTGCCTGGGCGATGAGGTCGGCAAACTCCAGGGTCGAGGCGGATGTGTTTTCTGCGGGTTTTACCACCACCGTATTGCCAACCGCCAGGCAGGGCGCCAATGCGCTGGACAGCAGATACAGCGGGGAGTTCCAGGGAACGATGATTCCCACCACACCGATGGGTTCCCGGAGCGTGAAATTAAATACATCGCGTTTGTTCACCGGGATGGTTTCCCCGGTTATCTTGTCCGCCATTCCGGCATAGTAATAATAGGTCTGGGGGAGGCTGGCCATTTGTGCCCGCATTTCCCGGATGAGCTTGCCGTTGTCGCGGGTTTCAATTTCCGCAAGGCGGTTGCCGTGAGCGGCAATAAGGTCGCCAAGCCGGCGAAGCAGGGCCCCCCGTGCGGTTTGCGTGATTCCCGACCAGGACCGGTGGTTCAATGCATTGCGCGCTGCCCCCACCGCTTCCCCGATGTCCATTTCCCGGGCATCGGTGAGCACATACCAGGGTTCACCGTTACAGGGGTTCAGGCTGGAAATGGTTTTACGGGGAGTGGGAGACGAATAGTGCCCGTTGATATACAGTCCATACCCCTCCCCCCGGGCATGGTGGAGCAGTTCCGTGGCTGGTTTCATGGCTGGGTGGCGTTTTTCATAGGAGTAATCGATGGGGTCGGACCAAAGCAGGCGGGTCCCGGGGTATTTTACCGGGATTTGAAGTCCGGCAGGTCATTTTTGGATTGAAACCAGTTGGCGGACCGTTCCAGGGCACTGCCGACACGGAAGACCGGGACATCATCGTAGGGACCCCCGACGATCTGAATGCCCACCGGCATTCCGGTACGGGTAAAACCGGCAGGTACGGACAGGACCGGACAACGGCTGTACAGGTTGAACAAAATGGTGAGGGCGGTTTTATCGGGAGACAGTTTCCGGCCATTCACCGTGACCGATTCCCAGGGGAGAAGGTCCGCGGGCAGGTTATTGGAAGTGGTAGTCGGGCAGATAAAGACGTCAAACTCATTCAGTAACGGGCCGAAATGCCGGTGCCAGATTTCCCCGGCAAGGCGGTGGGCATCGTGAACCTGCTTTCGGGTAATCCTGCGGAGTTGTCCGGCGAACCAGGGGGTGTATTCACAGACCAGGTCCGGGTAGCGGGATACGGCATCGTCGAAATCATCGGAATACAGATGATCGCCATAATGGCCACTTATCTCAATGGCATCGGCGGCCCAGGGAGTCTCCACGGCTTCGATGCGTGCTCCGGCTGCCTCCAGCCGGTCCAGCGCCTTCCGTGTTTCCCGGCGGACATCCGATGACACGGTGTAACACCCGAGATCCACGGAATACGCAATCCGCATCCCGGAAACCTCCCCGGGATTTTCGGGAATCCGCAGTTTCGGGCTCACGCAATGGTGGTCCAGGGGGTGTGGCCCGGCCATCACATTTTGCATGAGCAGGCAGTCCTGAACGGACCGTGCCATCGGGCCGATATGGTTGTAGACATCAAACGAAACATCCGGACTTTGTGGATTGCGGCCATGGGGTGGTTTGAAGCCCACAATGCCGCACAGTGCGGCGGGCTGGCGAATCGAACCCGCGCTGTCGGTTCCCGTGGCGAGCATGGTGGAACCGGCTGCCAGGGCGGCAGCGGACCCTCCGGATGAGCCCCCAGGCGAATAATACGGGTTCCACGGATTCCGGGTGATGCCATTCAGTCTGGTGGCCGTCACCCATGTCCAGCAGAATTCCGGGCAGGTTGTCCGTGCGTGGACAATGGCACCGCTGTGGATCAGTCTTTCCACGCTGGGATGGGTCTGCCCGTCGATATGGTCCCGTCGAAACAGGGAACCTGCACAGGAGCGCCTGCCCTGGATCGCGGTATCATCCTTGACCGCAACCGGAATCCCTTCCAGTGGGCCGGGTTGGACCGATGGGGTTGCGTACCGCTTTTCCGCCTTCCTGGCACGGAACATGGCTTCATCAAAATACCGGTCGCAGAACGCGTTGATCTGTGGTTCCACGGCTTCACTTCTTTCGATTATGGCCTGCATCAGGTCCACCGGGGACAATTCCCCGGACTGGAACAACAACCGGGCTTCGCTGGCAGTGAGGTAAATGAGTTCGTCTGGATTCAAGATGGAAAGATGGAATATTTTGCTGCAGGGCCATGGTAGTGTAGGCGATTGACGGGGGAGTGAACAGGGAGGAATGTGGAGGAATGTCGGTAACTTCCATTGCACCATGGCATGGTTTAGTATTTCGGGTCTATTGAATGCTTGCCCCGGCAGGAGAAAGACATGGCTCAGTTACGGTATGAAGTGGTCGATGACATCGGCTGGATACGTTTTAACAAGCCGGAACGGCTGAATGCCTTCGACGCAGCAGAATGCCGTCGACTGGTTGAAGTGTTAAAGGAAGCGTCCGGTGACCGGAAGGTGAAAGCGATCATCCTGTCCAGTGTAGGGGATGCCTTTTCGGCAGGAGATGATCTGAAGGTTGCCCTGGAGGAATATCCCAGAATCCTGAACGGTGAGATCCATCCTGTTCTCGACATTATAGAAGACATTACGGAGAGCCTGCAGGAAATACCGAGAGTGATTCGAAAATCTCCAAAAGTGGTCATTGCCTCGGTACGGGGTTATGCGGTCGGTGCGGGATTTGAAATCGCCATTGATGCAGACATGATTGTGGCGGCGGACAATGCGGTTTTCGGGTTTCCCGAAACCAATGCCGGCATGACGGTCACCGGGGGTGCCAGCAAATTGCTGCCGATGATCGTTGGGTTAAACAAGGCCAGGGAATTGATGTTGACCGGGGAATTTATCGATGCACAGGAAGCCTGGCGCATCGGTCTTGTCAACAAGCTGGTTCCGTTGGGGGAGGAAGAGAAAGCGGCGGAGAAAATGGCGCGAATGGTGATGTCCCGGGCACCTCTTGCCACCACCCATCACAAACGAATGGTGAGCCAATCTCCGGAAGCGGATCTGGAAACGGCATTGAACCTGGAAAAACAGACCATTGCCACCCTGGTGTACTCCGAAGACTATGGCGAGGCGATCCGGGCATTTTCGGAAAAACGGAAACCGCAGTTCAAGGGCAGGTAAACCGTGGCACTGGTTGACCCAAGATCGGAACAGGACCTGGCGACTGTATTGGCCAGGCGGGTTGCATACTGCCCGCACAAGCCCTGGATTGTCACGGCCGGGAAGTCCTGGAGCTATGCAGAAATCGGGTCCCGGTCCTCCCGGCTTGCCCGGGGCCTGACCGGGCTTGGCATTCAGGCCGGGGAGACCGTGCTGGTGATGCTGCCGGACATCGCGGATTACATCGTGATCTGGTGCGCCCTGTCGAAGTTCGGGGGGATCGAGGTGCCGGTCAATGTCCATTACCGCGGAAACCTGCTGGCTTACCTGATCAATGATTCTCTGGCGGAAACGATCCTGATTGATCAGCGTTTCCTCTCCCGGCTGGCGGGTATCCAGGATGATCTGGAACGGTTGAGGCGGGTGGTGGTGTATCCAGATGCCGGGGGTGCCGGACCGGGCGGGGGGGATGACCTATCCCGGAAGTTTGAAATCCTTTCCTATCCGGACCTGTATGCCGAAACGGAATATGATGGCCCGGGGCCTGCCTATACTGACCTCATGGGGGTATTGTATACCTCGGGGACTACCGGGCCGTCCAAGGGGGTGACAATGACCCATGCCCATGCGTATGAATATGCCCTGGGGGTTACCGAAATGCTCGAGTTGGGGGAAAATGACATCTATGGGGCACATTTGCCGTTGTTTCACATCGCCGGACAGTTTGCGACGGTGTATGCCAGTTGTATCGCGGGAGCCACCGCTGTGATCACGGCGGCGTTCAGTCCCGGGCGCTACTGGGAGGAAATCAATACCCACCGGATTACGTGTACCTTCCTGCTGGGGGCGATGGCGAATTTTCTGTACGCACAACCCCGTACCGACAAGGATCCCGACAATACCATTGACCGGGTGTTGATGGTTCCCCTGATTCCGGAAGTCGAAGACTTCAAGAAAAGGTATGGTTGCCGGGTTTCCACCACCTGGGGCGGGACCGAAATGAACTGCCCGACCCGGTCCGGTTTTGATCTTGCGGACAACCGGAGTTGCGGCCGGGTGCTTGAAGACCGGTATGAAGTCCGGATCGTTGATCCCATGGACCGGGAAGTCACCGATGGTACCCCCGGGGAAGCGTTGGTTCGGACCAGGATTCCCTGGATCACCACCAATGGGTACTGGAACCATCCTGAGTGGACGGTAAACCTGTTCCGCAATCAATGGATACACACCGGGGACATGCTGATGCGCGACGGCGAAGGCAACCTGTATTTTATTGACAGAATCCGGGATGCGATTCGGCGCCGGGGGGAAAACATTTCCTCCATGGAAGTGGAAAATGAAATCAATGCCCATCCGGCGGTGCTGGAATGCGCGGTGATCCCGGTGGATTCCAGGGAAACCGAACAGGAGGTCATGGCGGTTGTGGTCCCGGGAGATGGAGAACGGGTGGAGCCTGAAGAGCTGGTCCGCTACCTGGAAACCCGGATGGCCTATTTCATGGTGCCCCGTTATATCGATATCGTGGACACCCTGCCCAAAACGCCCACCGGAAAGATCCGGAAGTTTGTTCTGCGTGAACAGGGCATCACGGAAACCACCTGGGACCGCGTTGCCGCGGGGATAACAGTAAAGCGATAATAAACTGGAGAGAACAAATGGGAATCATGAAATTTCATTCCGAAGAGATCAAAGAGGAGTGGCTCGACCCGTATGGGCATTTGAATGAGGCCTACTACCTGGTGCCTTTCAGCAACACGACCTGGATACTCCAGGATCACTTCAAAATCGGGGTCCCGTATTTTGAAGAAACGGGTTGTGCGATTTATACCGTCGAAACACACCTGCGTTATTTGAACGATGTCAGGAAACCGGCGGTGATGCAGATCGAAAGCATGATTTTCGGTTCCGATTCCAAGAGGATCTGGCTGGCGCA
The DNA here is from genome assembly GCA_965214055.1 of Candidatus Poriferihabitaceae bacterium. Lineage (GTDB taxonomy): Bacteria > Pseudomonadota > Gammaproteobacteria > Arenicellales > Poriferihabitantaceae > WTGA01. The sequence goes on along the minus strand of OZ243931.1, from coordinate 708,693 downwards.
CCAGATGGTGGTGAATGGGACGCTCTGTGCCACAGCCGAATTCATGGCACTGCACTACAGCACCCGGGAGGGTCGGACCACTGCGATGCCCGACGAGGTTCAGGACCGGCTTGCAGCGGCGAAAATGCCGGAAATACCCGATTGGGCAGGCAGGCAGATATCCTTGACCAGACGGTAGGGTTTTGCAGTGAAGGTAGTCAGCGCAGTTTCATTTTGGGAAAGACCCGGGAGCGTGACCGGTGTACCGGTGGTGCCCCGGCTTCTTCTGAAAGGAGCCGAATCCCCCCGGTCCATTTCCCCCGGGTGCTGCTTCGCGGAGTCCCAGGGGAAAAGTGATTATGCCCGTCTGTGTCGGTGAACACCCGTCGGTACACTGCGTTCCAGGTGGTTTTCACAGTCGGTACCATTTATTGACGGAATAGCCCAACTGGAATATGGTAATTGAACGTGCATTGTTGTCCAATTTTATCGATACGAGTTCCTGCACCCCGGATTGGAGTGGGGGGTTCAATACAGCAAATTTAAAACAGCACAATGAATATTCTTCAGGGGCTGGTGCCGACCATCTGGAGTGGGAACTGGGCCCCCGCAATTCGGAAACGTCTGTTCAAGGACGGAGAATCTTCCATCGAGAGCCTCTGCCAGATGATGATGGAGTCGGACGGCGAATATTCCAGTTTGCTGATTTCCGACCGGATATTGACGGCATTCGAGAATCTGGATGCTGAGGGCCTGGTTCACTTTTTCTACCTGTTGAACGAAGAATACGATTTGGATGCGGGGCAGGTGGAAATTCTGGCCAGGGAGTATGCCAGGGAGCAGAATGCTGAAACACTGAGCGCGTTGACGCACGCTTCGGAGCCCAGGCGCCTGGAGCTTTTCAGACGGTTGAATCTGGCACCCGGGGGGATTCGCAGGCTGGTGAAAGCGCGTGAGGAACTGCAGAAGCTGTTAACGGAGCACCCTTCGCTGAAAAAAGTGGATGCCGATTTCCGGCACCTGTTCAGTTCCTGGTTCAACCGGGGCTTTTTAACCCTGCATCCCATCGAATGGGAAACGCCGGCGCATATCCTGGAAAAAATCATTGTCTATGAAGCGGTTCATGAAATTTACAACTGGGAAGCATTGCGCCCCCGGGTGGAGCCCATGGACCGGTACTGCTACGGGTTTTTCCATCCCGCCATGGAGGATGACCCCCTGGTCTTTGTGGAAGTCGCGCTTTCCAACAGCATGCCCGAAACTATCCAGGAGATACTGCAGACGGACCGGGAAATCATGGATCCCAACCATGCAACCTGTGCCGTTTTCTATTCAATCTCCAGCTGCCATTCCGGTTTAAAAGGGGTTTCATTCGGCAATTTCCTGATTAAACAGGTGGCGACCAGCCTGAAACGGCGGTTTCCGAACCTGAAAACCTTTGCGACCATTTCCCCCGCACCTGGATTCCGGAAGTGGCTGGTAGCGGACGGTGCGGGATTGTCCCACCTGGATGACCTCATCGACCGGTTTGAAAACGGGTCCGGGGAGGCCATCGATGAGGTGTCCGGCCACCACCTCAAACAACTGGCGGCGCGCTATTTTCTCATGCAGAAAAACAAGTACGGACAACCCCTGGATCCGGTGGCCCGGTTTCATTTGAAAAATGGCGCGAAACTGGAAAGACTGAACGTGCTCGGTGACCGTTCTGAAAATGGCATCCGGCAATCACTGGGACTGATGGTGAACTATGTCTATGACCTGCAAAAGGTGGAAGAAAATCACGAAAAGTACATGAAGGACCACAAGGTGGTATGCAGCACCCAGGTCCGGAAACTGCAGAGTCAGCCGTTTGCCCGGTAGCACAGTGGTTTCAATAAAGGATACAATGGTTCGTCCAGGCGAATGGAAGCCTGCAGGAAAGCGCAACCCCCCGATCCGTTACAACGTTCAACCATGACAGGCGATTGTTGATGGAAAAAATTCAAGAATGGTACCACTTCTGGATCGCGGTCTTCGGGCCGAATCCCTACCTCAAGGCATTGCTGATCATTTTGGTTTTTACCGTGGTCGCGTCTGTTTTCAAATTCGTGGTCATCCGGTTTCTGAAGAAACTGGCCGCAAGAACATCGTTCCAGGGAGATGACCAGGTAATTGGTCTGCTGCAGCAACCCCTGTTTGTCAGCCTGTTTATCGTCGGCCTGACCCAGGCGGCGCGGGTATTGGAACTGCCGGAGCATCTGTTGCATATCGTCCTTTCCATCCTGAAAACGATTACGGTGTATATCTGGGCCGTCTTCGCCATCAAATTTTCCAAATTCGTGCTGTACCAGTTGAGTACAGATGCCCACAGGACCCGGATCATACAAAAAAGTACATTGCCCCTGTTCAGCAATCTGGCAATGATCATCATTGTTCTGGTGGCCATTTACTTTCTGTTTATCGCATGGGGCATTGATGTCTCGGCCTGGCTGGCCTCCGCCGGTATTATCGGGATTGGGCTGAGCCTGGCGGCCAAGGATACGCTGGCAAACCTGTTTGCGGGAATCTTTATTTTGGCCGATACGCCGTACAAACTGGGTGATTTCATTGTACTGGACACGGGGGAACGCGGGCAGGTCACGGATATCGGGATACGCAGCACACGGTTGCTGACCCGGGACGATGTGGAAATTACGGTGCCCAATTCCGTGATGGGCAATGCCAAGATTACCAATGAGGCAGGTGGTCCGGACGTCAAGCACCGGATTCGCCTGCAGGTCGGGGTGGCGTATGGCTGTGATGTCGACAAGGTTCGGGAAGTGCTTTATCAGGTGGCCCAGGACAACCCCCAGGTATGCGAGGTTCCGGAGCCCCGGGTGCGGTTCCGGAGTTTTGACAATTCCAGCCTGGGTTTCGAACTGCTTTGCTGGATCGATCTGCCGGCATTGCGCGGTCAGGTGCTGGACAAGCTCTATACCAGTGTCTACAAGCAGTTCATGGAACTGGATATTGAAATCCCCTACAGCAAGCAGGATGTCTACATCAAGAGCATGCCGCCGGCATAGCACCAGCGATCCTTTGGGAAGACATTTCCCTATCCGTCATCTGGTCACGAAGCGTTTCAGATTCCGCCGGCACGGTCCGGGGAGGGATTCGGGATGACAAACGGCAAAAAAGCGGTGCAGCAGGCACTGCTCAATGCATTGATCGAGTTCACCCTTGGCCAGGACCATCGCGCCATGCAACCCTTCAAGGAGGAGATGCGGAACTGGGGGACGGACTGGATTGATGTTCCGTCCGCGCATCTGCCCGCCCGGGAATGGCTGACCCGGATGGCCCCCTGTGCGAGTCCGGGGTCGGGGAAAATGCTCAGGCTGTTCGAACAGTATCGCGATGCCCTGTGCTGGGAACAAAGTTATACCAAAGAAGATGGCGTGGTGGGAGAGGAGATGCTCCGTGCGTACGGATTTGCGGAAATCGTGGGCAAGCAGGGCCCCTTTCTCAGTGACCGGGTGCGAAGCGGGATCGGGGTGTGGGGTCCCCGCATTACCTACCCCATCCATCGTCACCAGGCTGAAGAGATCTATATCGTACTGGCTGGTTCTGCGGTTTTCACGGTGGGAGACGGCTCCCACCGCGAGTGTGGTCAGGACGAAGTGGTCCATGTGCCATCGATGACGCCCCATGGATTCAGGACCCGGGAGGACCCTCTGGCCGTTTACTATATCTGGCGAAATGGGGATTTGCGGGAAATCTCGACCTTTGATTGAGGTACGTTGACGGCCATCATCCTCCATGAAAATGGATTCTGTTGCATGACTTCACAGGGGGGAGGGATGAGTATTCCGCGTGTCAGCGACCGCACTGCAGCGTGTAATCAGTGCAGGGAAATGCCTGGATATTTATAAAGGAATTCATGCTATTGTGATTGGGGCAATATGTTATATTGAACCGACTGTAGACCAGATCATTCGCTTGTTTTGCCTGACCAGAATTCATCCTTCGATGGTTCGATTGATCCCGGACAAACTGATGCCGGGAAAACGTGGTATGACCGATCTTGTCGTTTCTGAAACAACTGAAGTTGGAGAATCAAATATGAAAAAATCGTTTACTGGACTCGTGGTTCTGGCAGGTTTCCTTGCCGTGACCCTGCCGCTCCATGCCAAGACCCTGAATCTTGCGTATGACGCGGACCCGGTTTCCCTGGATATCCATGAGCAGCTTTCCGGTGGTACCCTGCAATTGTCACACATGGTTTGCGACCCGCTTCTTCGCTGGAACCAGGAGCTTGGTTTTGACCCCCGTGCCGCCAGCAGCTGGGAGCGGCTGGACGAGACCACGGTCCGATTTCATCTGCGCCAGGGTGTCAAGTTCCATTCCGGCCGGGAGATGACGGCCAAGGATGTGAAGTTCACCTTTGACCGGCTCAAGGCCAGTGAAGATTTCAAGGGCATCTTTGTCAATTTCACCGATGCTGTGGCGGTGGACGACTATACCGTGGATCTGGTGACCTCCAATCCCTATCCCCTGGTGGAACATACCGCCACCTATATCTTCCCCCTGGACAGTGAATTCTACAGTGGAAACGATGAAAGGGGCCGGGACAAATCAGAAATTGTCAAGCACGGGGATTCATTTGCTTCCACCAATATTTCCTGCACAGGGCCCTATACCGTCTCTTCCCGGGAGCAGGGAGTCAAAGTCGTCTTTGATCGTTTTGCGCAGTACTGGGATACGGATTCTCCGGGCAATGTGGATCAAATTATCTTTACGCCGATTAAAGAGGGCCCCACCCGTGTGGCCGCTCTTTTATCCGGTGATATCGACTTTGCCGCCCCCATTCCACCGGCTGACATGGACCGGATCGGCAGCAGCGAAAAAGTGGACCTGGTCACCATGAGCGGGACCCGCATCATTACGTTCCAGATGAACCAGGAAAGGAAACCGGAGCTGGCGGATGTCCGGGTCCGTCTGGCGATTGTCCACGCCATCAACAATACCGGGATTGTGGAAAAAATCATGAAGAATTTCGGTACCGCTGCGGCACAGCAAAGTCCGAAGGGTTATCTGGGATACAATGCCTCTCTTCAGCCGCGGTTTGATCTTGACAAGGCCAGGGCCCTCATGGCGGAAGCCGGTTATGCGGATGGGTTCAGCGTAACCATGATGGCCCCCAATAACCGCTATGTCAATGATGCGAAGATCGCGGAAGCTGTTGCCGGCATGCTCGCCAAGATCAGTATCCAGGTGGATTTGACGACCATGCCCAAGGCCCAGTACTGGCCCAAGTTCGATGAGCGGGCGGCAGATATCATGATGATCGGCTGGCACTCCGATACCGAGGACTCTGCAAATTTTACCGAGTTTCTGGCGATGACACCGGACGAGGAGACGGGATACGGCCAGTACAACAGTGGCAACTATTCCAATGCCGAAGTCGACCAGCTCGTCTTGGACAGTGCAAAGGAAACGGACCCGGTGAAGCGTGCTGAAATGCTGCAGCGTGTGGAACAGATTCTCCACGATGAAGCGGCATTCGTTCCGCTCCATTGGCAGGATCGTGCGTGGGCTGCCCGAACGGGAGTGCACATCGACAAGGTGGTTAACGTCATGAACTTTCCATATCTTGGTGACCTGGTCATGGAATAGAGTCCAGCCGTTGACCGGAAGATTGAGGTGGGCCCCGTGCCCACCTTTTTTTACTGCGCCGTGCCGGGTTCCGGTCCGGTCGCAGTCAGGGAAGATCACATGAAGGAGAATAAATGCTGGCATTTCTGATCAGGAGACTGGGCCAGGCGGTGGTGGTCATGCTGGTGATCAGTTTCCTGAGTTTTTCCATCCAGGATGAACTCGGTGACCCCCTGCGCGAGTTGGTTGGCCAGTCGGTTTCAGAGGAAACCCGGGAGAAATTGCGGGATGAGATGGGACTCAATGACCCGTTTCTGGTGCAATACTGGCGATTTCTCAAAAATGCGGTCCGGGGGGACCTGGGGACCTCCTATTTTTTCAAACGTCCGGCGCTGGAGGTCATTCTGGGGAAATTGCCCGCCACCATTGACCTGGTGATCGCGGCAACATTCTGGATACTGTTGTTTTCGATTCCGGTGGGAGTGTTTGCCGCGATCCGACCGGACCACTGGTTTTCCAAGGTGGCCATGGGGATCAGCATTCTGGGCATTTCCATTCCGGTATTCCTGACTGCCATATTCCTGATTTACCTGTTCGCAGTGGAACTCGGGTGGCTGCCTTCCTATGGACGGGGGGATACCCGGATGTTGTTTGGCGGCTGGGAGACCAGCCTGTTGACCCGCGATGGGCTGAGGCACATTTTCCTGCCCAGCATATCCCTGGCATCGGTGATTTTGCCGCTGTTTGTACGCATGATCCGGTCCGAGATGATGGAAGTGCTCGAGGCGGAGTACATCAAGTTTGCGTGGGCGAAAGGTCTCCGGAAACGTCGCATATGGATGCTTCACGCATTCAAGAACACCCTGTTGCCGGTGATTACCGTGGGGGGAGTTCAACTCGGAATCATGGTGGCCTACACCATCCTCACGGAAACAGTATTTCAGTGGCCCGGGATGGGTTTCATGTTCCTGGAGGCCATCCATCGTGTGGACACGCCCTTGATCGTTGCCTACCTGATTGTGGTGGGCTTGATTTTCGTTGTTACCAACACGGTGGTGGACATCATCTATGGTCTCGTCAATCCCATGGTGAATATCACGGGCAAGCACAATGAACAGTAGTAGCACCGTACAGGTCCGACCGGATGCCTGGCGACGTTTCAGGGAATCGCCGGTTCTGTACAGTTTCCTCCAGCATCGCACGGCCCAGGTGAGTGCGGCCATTTTGCTGGTTTATCTTTTGGCCTCCGCGCTGGCCCCCGTGGTCGCTCCGTATGATCCCTGGGACCTGACGCAGTTTGATATCATGGATTCGGAAATTCCCCCGGCCGGCAGTGCCGGGGCGGATGACCGGTTTGTTCTGGGAACGGATGCCATGGGTCGGGACATGTTCAGTACGATCCTGTATGGAACCGGGATTTCGATTTTGATCGGGATTTTCGCGACGATTCTCCAGGGTGCCATCGGCATTTCGGTTGGATTGATGGCGGGATATTACGGGGGGCGCCTGGACAGTTTCCTGATGCGGGTGGCGGACATCCAGCTTTCGTTTACCACGCTGATGGTTGCGATCATTGTTCTGGCGGTATTCCAGGCCACCGTTGGCCTGGAATTTTATGAGGATTTTGCCATTGTTGCCATTATCCTCGTGATTGGAATTGCCGAGTGGCCCCAGTATGCCAGGACCGTTCGCGCCTGTGTTCTGGGTGAAAAGAAAAAGGAATACGTGGATGCTGCGAGGGTGATCGGCCTGGGTCCCATGACGATCATTTACCGCCATATCCTGCCCAATACGTTTTCACCACTGCTGGTCATCTCAACGGTTCAGGTGGCCAACGCCATTATTACGGAAGCGGCCCTTTCCTTTCTGGGTCTCGGGATGCCGGTGACCAAGCCGTCCCTGGGGTCGCTGATCCGGAACGGATTCGAATTCATCTTCAGCGGATCATGGTGGATCACAGCGCTCCCGGCCATTGTGCTGGTGGTATTGATTCTCGCCATCAACCTGCTGGGGGACTGGCTGCGCGATGTGCTCAACCCGAAAAAATACGATTGACCGATCATGGCGTTGCTCAGCGTAAAAAACCTTGAGGTCAAGTTCCAGTTGCGCACGGGTGCGGTGACGGCACTCAGGGATGTCAGTTTTGACCTGGACCGTGGAGAACGGATCGGGATTGTGGGGGAAAGCGGCGCGGGGAAGTCGATCTGTGCATTTGCCATCCTGAATCTCATCAGCAAACCCGGGTCCATTTCTTCTGGAAGAATCCTGTTCAAGGGAAATGACCTGGCCAGTCTGGATGGTGAATCCATGCGCCGGATTCGCGGCAATGAAATCAGCATGATCTTCCAGGATCCGATGATGACACTGAACCCCGTTCTGACCATCGGAACACAGATGGTTGAAACCATCCAGACCCATAATCCGGTGACCCTAGAAGATGCCCGCAGGATTGCCGTTGAAAAACTCAAGGCGGTCCAGATCCCTTCGCCCGAGACCCGGCTTGAGCAGTACCCCCACGAGCTTTCAGGAGGGATGCGACAAAGAGTGGTAATCGCCATCGCCTTGCTCAGCGAGCCCGGGGTCATCATCGCGGATGAGCCCACGACGGCGCTGGACGTCACGATCCAGGCAGAAATTCTCGAATTGCTGTTGACACTGTGCAGGGATTACCGTGTCGGGCTGATTCTGATTACCCATGACCTGGCCGTGGTGTCGGAGGTTACCCAGCGAATCCTGGTCATGTATGCGGGGCGGATCATTGAACAGGGTGCCACCGCAGAGATCATCGCCCATCCATCTCACCCGTACACCAGGGGATTGATCGGGGCGCTGCCGGAAAAGACCACACCCGGGCAACCGTTGAACCAGATACCCGGGGTCATGCCCTCCCTCCAGGATATTCCATCCGGTTGCGCATTCCACAACCGGTGCGAATTCACGGCGGAACGGTGCCGGTCGGATTTGCCCCGATTGACGAATTTGAAATCCCGGTCCGTGGCGTGCCATTTCCCTATCAAGGAGTAGCATGACCAAGCGCAACAACGCCTCCGATTCACTGGTATCCGTGCGGGCACTGCATAAACGGTTTACCGTATCCGGCGGGTTGCTGGATGAACTGGGCCTGGAACAGGGAAAAGTGGTGCGCCGGCGCCAGATGGTGCATGCCGTGAACGGAGTTTCCCTGGAGATACGAAAAGGCGAGGCGTTGTGCCTGGTCGGAGAGAGTGGCTGCGGAAAGACCACCGCCGGCAGGACGATCATGGGGTTGTTGTCTCCAAGCCAGGGGACCGTGCATTATCAGGGTGAGCGCATTGACGCCCTGGGCCGGGCCGGGTTACTGCCCTACCGCAAGAAGATGCAGATGATCTTCCAGAATCCCTATGCGTCCCTGAACCCGCGAAAAACGGTGGCAGCCACCCTGCTTGAGCCCGTGCGTTTTCATTTTCCCGAAATGAGCCAGGATGCGCAGCTTGAAAAAGTGCAGGAAGTCATGGAATCTGTGGGGGTGGATGTGCGCTGGTCGGCCCGTTTTCCCCATGAATTTTCCGGTGGTCAGAGACAGCGGATCAGTATTGCCCGGGCCCTGATGGTGGACCCCGAGTTCATGGTTGCAGACGAACCCATTTCAGCCCTGGATGTTTCCATCCAGGCCCAGGTGTTGAACCTGTTGATGAAGGCCCGGGAGGAACGGGGCCTGACTTACCTGATGATTACCCATGACCTGTCCGTGGTGGAGCATTTCGGTACCCGGGTGGCGGTGATGTATTTGGGGAGAATTTGTGAACTCGGTGAAACCCGGGAGGTTTTTTCTGCCCCCAGGCATCCCTATACCCAGGCATTGCTCAGTGCAATCCCGAAACTTGGAAAGGGGCAGTCCCGGCACATTCGACTCAAGGGCGAGGTGCCGACCCCCATCAACCTGCCCAAGGGTTGTGTATTCCACAGCCGCTGTCCCCATGCGTTTGACAAATGCCGCCAGGTTATCCCCGGCCAGACCAAAACCTCCTCCGGGACCGAGGTGGCCTGTCACGCAGTGGAAGAGAACCGGATCTAGCAGCACCGTCCGTTGCAACGGGCAACCGACAGGGGAGCGGACGTGGGAGAGGCGCTGGTGGTGGCAACCCTGATACGCCGTCGGGAAGACAGGCTCCTTGATTTTGTCAGCCAGGAAATATAAATCCCTGCAATTCCCGTCTCAGTGGTATAGTTGCCGGGCATCACCAGCCGGAACCGAATCCGGCTGACCGTTGGTTTTCAAGCGAAAACCAGGCTTTACGAACAGGGAAGCTCCGTCATTTTTTCGTGCATTGATGCGCAGACCATGAGTGCAGACTGAGCAATGAATCCAGGTCTTCCTGACAATACCCGAAACATCGTGGTCCTTGCCATTTGTACCGCGCTGTTTCACAGCGGCCGGGCCCTTGCGTTTATCGCTGCGGCGCTGGTGGCCATTACCATGCTGGGCAATGACCTGACCCTGGTAACCGCGCCCCTGACCATGATGATGGTGGGTACCGCGGCAGGCACCTTGCCAGTCGCGTATGTCATGCAGCGGTATGGAAGAAAAGTTGGCTTCGTATCGGGTTCCATGATGGGAGCGGTGGGCAGCGCGGTCTGTGTTTTTGCCGTTTCAGCGAATGACTTTCTCTTCTTGAATATTGGCCTGTTCCTGTTTGGTCTGTACAACGGGGCGGCCCAGCAATACCGGTTTGCGGTGGCGGATGTGGCCACGGAGGACCGCAAGGCAAAAGCGGTATCCATCGTAATCGCCATGGGCGTCGTCGGTGCCTTTGTCGGTCCTGAAGCAATACTGCTGACAAAGAGCCTGCCGGGCCTGGTTGAGTTTGAGGGACCCTTCTGGGTATTGACCGGGTTCTGCCTTTTGTCCGGAATCATTGTGCTTTGGATTGATATTCCAAAACTGTCACGCTCCAGGCATGTCAATCCGGGTCGTTCTCTTCGAGAGATTTTTGTGATTCCAACCTTCATGGTTGCCCTGGCAGCGGCCCTGTTTGGATATTCAGTGATGAATCTGGTGATGACAGCGACCCCGGTCACCATGCAGGTTGATTCCTTTACGGACCATCATATTGCCAGAGTGATACAGTGGCACATTGTCGCCATGTTTGCGCCGGGATTTTTCACGGGAACCCTGATACGGCGGGCTGGGACGGTACGGATCATTATCCTGGGCACTGTCCTGCTCCTCGTTTCTGTGTTCATCGCTCTCGCCGGCAACAGTTTCCCGTATTATTTCTGGGCACTGGTTTTCCTTGGCCTCGGCTGGAACTTTACCTTTACCGGAGGCACGGTACTGGTTACCGAAGTCTATACCCCGGAGGAAATGAACAAAGTGCAGGGGATGAACGATTTTATCCTGTTCACCGGGCTCGCCGTCTCAGCGCTGTCGGCGGGGGTCATCTACCATTATTTCGGCTGGATATGGGTCAATCTTGCAACGGTGCCGTTGATACTCGCGGTGTTGTTTTCCGCGGTCTGGTTGCGCTCGATTCGAAAAGTTCCCCGGAGGGCTGAATTTCCATCCCGGTGACTTCCCGGATCAATCCCCTTTCATGGAGGACTCCTGTGGTGAGCCGGGGAATGCAATGGGGGTAGACCAGGACCCGGCGGGGCAGGAGACCCGACCTGGGGTGGTCCCCTGCCAGGCAATCCCGGGGTGGCACAGCAGGACGGAGCACCCGGGAGGCGCGGATGCCTGGCTCCAATTTTTACCGGCTTGCTGTACTATCAGCCTGGATTGACAACAAACAGGGGGAAATCGGAAAAATGGCAAGAGATCATCCATTGAAGGCCATCGTCGCGGGGGTCGGGCCGAAACGCGGACTGGGCGGGGCCCTGTGTGCGAGGTTTGCCCGGGAAGGACATCATGTCTTTGTTGCGGGGCGGACCCGGGAAAAGCTGGAGGCGGTGGTTGCCGGGATTGAATCGGCAGGGGGAAGGGCCACCGCGGTGCCATGCGATGTGACCCGGGAGGCCAGTGTTCTGAACCTGTTTGACTCGGTTGAAAATACCGGAAATGGAAAACTGGACCTTGCCGTGTACAACGTCGGCAACAGTACCCCCGGGCGGATTCGTGAAATGGAAGCGGATTATTTCGAGAAATCCTGGAAAACACTGTGTTATGGGGGGTTCCTGTTTGGCAGGGAAGTCGTTCGTCGGATGGGTCCGGGAACCCTGATTTATACGGGAGCGAGTGCTTCCTTGCGGGGAAAGGCCGGTTATGGAGCGTTTAATTCGGGCAAGGCGGCATTGCGGACGTTTGCCCAGGCATTGGCGAAGGAAAATGGGCCGGAGGGTCTGCATGTGGCCCATGTTGTCATTGATGGCGGCATTGCCGGGGACAAGTGGTTTGGCAGGCTGGACGGACCGCCGGATGAAGAAACCCGGAAGAAGTTTATTGCACTGGATGGGCTCACCGACGCATATTGGAATATTTATCGCCAATCCCCCCAGGCATGGTCGTTTGAGGTCGACATCAGGACGGCGCTGGAGTCATGGTAGGTGTTCCCAGGAGGGAACGACTGTGCGGCCTGGGAGGAGGGGTCGGTGGGTTGTGCCGGAACTCCCTTGACCAGCGTGTTGCGGGTTTCCCCGGTTCCGGAAAACCGGGCAGGGGGGAATAACCCGTCAAAATATCTGGCCGATGTATTTTTCCCTGGCAAGACGCCAGAATACGACAAGAAAAGCAGTCAGGGGGATGGCCAGGATCATGCCAAGGATTCCGTCCAGGGCTGCCCCCCAGAAGAAAATTGCAATGATAATGGTCAGGGGATTCAGCCCGGTCCGGTCTCCCATTATTTTCGGAGTGAGGAGATAGCCCTCAATGGCCTGTACCAGGACAAACACGGCCAGAGTCAGGACCACCAGATTCATGCCCCCTCCATCCTGGAACCAGGCGAGGGGAAGGCAGACGCTCAGTCCCACCATGCTGCCCAAAAATGGAACGATATTGAGAAATCCCAGAATCAATCCCAGAATGATCCCGTACTCAAGGCCAACCAGGCTGAACCCGATTGAGAACAGGATGCCCTGGAAAAGGGATATCAACAGTTGTCCCCGGAAAAACATGACGACCAGATGAAAAAACTCCCGGATCAGGTAGATGACATCCTTTGCCGTCTCTTCCCTGAAAAAGGAAAAGGACCCCGGTGACAGTGAGCCGGGCCTCAGCTTGGGGATCAACAGGAAGAAGGCAAGGTAAACGGGTGTGATCACCCAGCTGAGCAATGAGATCATTCCGGACGCAATGCTGTTTCCCGCCGACAGAACCGTGGACAAAACGTAGTTGGCCGCGTCTGCAGCGGGACCATCTGGCGATTGCAGTACCTCGGTAATTTTTGCGCCCACTCCATCGGCACTGAAAAAACGGCTGATGTTTGGCTGTTGTGATCGCACCCAGGCGGTGAAATGGTCCCAGAATACCGGCAACTGGTTCAGGAGGTCGCCAAACTGGGAGGCAATCAGGGTGCCAAAAAAGACCAGGATGGCAACGACGGGTACGATCAGGGACGCAAAGACAGCAATCAGCGCAATGGCATCGGGTATCCCCTTGTTTTTCAACCATTCATACCAGGGGTCCAGCACCATGGCCAGAATGGCCGCAACCGCCAGGGGCAAAAATACATGGCTGAAAGCCTGGAAAAACCGGGTAGTAATCACAAACAGGATGACGATGGCGGCCACCACGATGCCTGCTCCAAGAGTGGTCACTCCTGCCGCTACAATTTTTTCCTGTTGTGGATTGAGCACGATCTTCATTCTCGTTTTCTCCGGCTGTTACAGTCTAATGTCAAAACCGTATTTTTTCTACCCAAACCCGTTTGCGGCGACCCGGGGCACCGGGTCCGGGAAAGCGGGTTTCGAATTTTCGGATTGGCGGGTTTGTACACCGATTCCCGGATATGGTAGGTTACCCCTCCTGCCCCAGTGGAGCCGGGCCATCGGTTTCTTTTCCAGGAGGGGCGTGGTCCGCACGGGAATGCATCGGCACAGTGCCCATGGCCCGTTGAGGTGGGACCCCAGGCAGCGGGTACCCGGAGATGAATGGATGTTCTCCGGGAAAGCCCTCTACAATGCAGATTTGAAACCACAATAAGAATCCCGGGATGAAATTTATTCGAGAACGCCTGAAACGCCGCTTGCAGTGCATTGCACGGGGGCGCGCGCCGGATGTGGTGATCGGGGGGAAGGACAACCCCTACCTTCGCCGATGGCACCTGATCCCGCGGAACCGGTATCTGAATGCCTATCTGCATTGTATCCTGCGCTCGGACCCCACGGGACCGCTGCATGACCACCCCTGGGTAAGTGCATCACTCCTGCTCGACGGAAACTACCGTGAGCACACCATCGCTGCAGGAGGCTGCCATGGGTACCGGGTGTTCGAGGAGGGTGCGTGGGTGTTTCGGAATCCCCGGTACGCACACCGCATTGAATTGGTGGAGGGCGAGTGCTGGTCGCTGTTTTTGACCGGGCCCCGGGTTCGGGAGTGGGGATTTCATTGTCCTTCGGGCTGGCAGCAGTGGCAGGATTATCTGGGACAAAATGCACAGATCAAGGCATTCACGGAGGAGGCTGGTTGATATCTGCCGCATTGGCAGGTCCCGCTTTGCCGTTGAAACAGGCAGCGGCCTGGTCCCAATGTCATTTCCCCGCAAATCCTGTCCCGGGGTTCCAGGGTGGTCCGCCGGGGGGTGAGTCCTCATGAGAATGGAGAGATTCCCGGGTTGTCTAGTCCGTGTTCCGTTTATCCCGCCATTGGTAATAGAAAATGGAGGGTGCGAGAAACCAGGGATTGCCGCGATAATAGAACCTGCCGGGAAACATGAGTTGGTCGAACGGGGTCTCCCCTGCAGGACTTCCTGCCACTTTGAGCCCTGTTTTCATGCCAAGGTAGCTGGCCAGGGAAATGCCGGAACCGCAATATCCCAGACTGTAATGGATCCCGTCGTGCTTTCCAAGGTGAGGCATTTCATCAAAGGTATATCCGACAAAACCCATCCAGGAATGACTGATCCGGACGGATTCCAGCTCAGGGAAGCACTGCACCATCAAGTCCCGAAGCTTGGGAGCGCTGATTTCCGGGTTGGTTTCCTTGAGTGACACCCGGCCGCCGAAGAGAATCCGTTTTCTTTGGGGGCAGGTGCGGTAATACACCACCAGCTTGCGCGTGTCGGAGATTACCCGGTCGTTGGCGATCAGTTGTTCAGGAAGCCCGTCGTCCAGGGGTTCCGTGGCGATGACATAGGATCCGATGGGAATGACGCGATGCTGTTGCCACGGGGTGGGGCTGCCGGTGTATCCATTGGTGGCCACAATGACATTTTCAGCGGCTGTTTTTCCTTTCGAAGTCAACACATCCAGGCCGTTCCGGGTCTTCTCAATGGCATTCACCTGGCAATGGCTGACGATTTCGACCCCCCGGCTTTTGGCACACTGGTACAAACCCTGGTGATACCGGCCGGGGTCCAGGGAGGCGTGGTGGGGAAAAACGGCACCGCCGTGGTAGACCGGGGACCTGATTTCAGCCTCCTGTTCTTCGGGCTTCACCATTCGGACATCGGCATTGAGGGCGGTGGGGATGGCGGCCACTTTTCTTTTCAGCTGGTGGAACGATGCCGGGGTATGTGCGGCATGAAACCGACCGCACCGACGAAAATTACACTGGATGGCATTTTCTGCAATGAATGATTCGACCCAGTCAAGTGCCCGGTTTCCTTCCCGGAGGATTTCAATCGCGGTCTCGGGACCGTATTTCCGGGAAAGCAGGGCATACGTCGGCTTGATGCTGGTGCTGACCTGTCCGCCGTTGCGGGTACTGCACCCCCATCCCGCATGGCCGGCATCCACGACAAGGGTGCGCCGGCCATGTCCTGCTGTCTGGATGGCGGCAGAAAGACCGGTATAACCCGAACCGATCACCACGACATCCGCGGACGAGGGCAAACCAATGTCATCCCCAGCCGGCGGGGGGGTCCGTTCCCACCAATAAGGCGTTGGTTTGAAATTGTCGGAAAAGATGTTCTGGCTCATGCGCCGCTGCGTGTGTAATCTGCCTTTTTCAGCCATTCCGGGTGGATTTCCACCCCCCAGCCCGGCTGGTCGGTCACCGTGGCCTGACCATCCACAATGGCATAGGGGTCTTGTGTGAACAGGCCATATTGCCAGGGGTAGTAATCCTGGCCCTCAATGGAAAACTCAAGATACTTCCCGGCATTGGGAATGGCCCGCAGGTAATGCATGGTAAACAGGGTGACCATGGACAGATTCGCACAATGGGGGGTGCAGGGCAGGTTTTGTCTGGCCCCCATCTCGGCGACTTTGAGGCCTCGGGTCAGCCCGCCAATGTAACAGAGGTCCGGCTGGATGATATTGACCACGCCATCGTCGATGATCCGTTTCCAGGTGGCCAGGTCACAGTCCTGTTCTCCCCCCGCTACATCGATGGACAGCCCATCCGTTACCTGTTTGGTTTGCTCAAGATCCCAGTAAGGGCAGGGCTCCTCAAAATGGGAGACTCCGTTGTCGACAAGGAGTTGGCCCACTGCAAGGGCCTTGCCGGCGGTGAACCCGGAATTGCCATCCACCAGCAGGGCAACCCTATCGTCCATGGCACGATGGACCTCCTCGACGATTTCCTCTGTTCTGCCGGGCCATTCGTCGATATCATGGCCACATTCGGCGCCAATGCGGAATTTGAAGGCATCAAAACCAAATTCATCCCGGAGTCTGGACAATCGTACCGCTTCCTGTTTGCCGGTTATATCCCGTTTCATGGAAGACCCGTAGGCCCGGATTTTGCCGGGGGTGCCGCCAATCAGGCTGCAAACCGGTTTCTCCTCGTACCGGCCCCGGAGGTCCCACAGTGCCGTATCAAGGCCCGCCAGGGCGCGACGCAAATAGGAACCCGGGAACTTGTGTTCGAGTTCCGGTATTCTTGTTACCAGGCTGTCGATATCCATGGCGTCTTTTCCCAGTGCATGGGGGGCGATCTGGCGGTGAAGAACCTGGACCGTAATATCCGCATGGTACGGGGAGACTTGGCCCCAGCCGAATCCCCCGCTATTCGTGGTGACTTTGACAAAGCCAAGAAACTCGGTGCTGAAGGTTTCAATGGAGGCAATCTTCATGGGGACAGGGAACGGGTAGCCGGGGTGGTGAAGTTTTTTTGTGATAACACTGCCCGGATTATATTGAGTCCGGTTGCCGGGTCCAACCTGTTTTTAAGTGAATGGGGCGGTCAGGAGGTGTAATGGCCGGGGTCGGGGGATGTGACTCCCGCATCCCCAGTGGGCCGTGCTCCAAAAACGGGGACATCCCCGGGAATGAACAGGGAGCAGGGAATGCCGGGGAGGACGCGCTGGGCGCACCGGACAACGGTATTCCCGGCAGTGACCTGACGACCCGGGTCGGTTCATTCGCAATCCATGGTCGGGGTGAGAGGATTCGAACCTCCGGCCCCTGCCTCCCGAAGGCAGTACTCTACCAGGCTGAGCTACACCCCGATGCATGGACTGACCCCGGATTAGACCATACCTGGAAGCCATCTGAAAGTCTGAGAATTGCCCCTCAGCAGTTCATCTATGGCCCGTCCCCGTTTGATGACAGCCCAGATACTTTCTATTGCTTCTTCCCAGGAGGCCGTTTTCCTGGGTTGACAGATCATCAATCCTTTTTTCTATATCCTCGACCGGGTAAAACCTGATTGCCTTACTCTTTTCATTCCCTCTGAAAAGGAGTGCATGTTTTTCCAGATCAAGCAAATCTGCGCGCGCCGTCGCATACGCTACGCCATGGTTTGTTTGGTGTGACTTGATCGTATATCCGTCGCTTTTCCCTCGAATGGCATGGCTAAGCAGTGCCAACTGCCGATGATTGAACCTGCTGGCGTTTTTCAGTTTTTTCTCCAGCAAGGCGGTCTGCTGAGTCTTTTTATTGAGATACTCCTCCAGGTTCGCTATCGAAGAAATGATTACCTTTAACTGGTGGATAATGAAGTACGTCAGGTCATTTTCATCAGTTTCTGAGTACAGATAGGCATATCCATACTTTGCAGGCGCTTTTTTTATGTTTTTTGATATCGATATAAATTCAAATAGCCAATAATTTTGCCTGAGCATGGACCAATAGAATACTATGCGCGCCAATCTTCCATTCCCGTCTTCAAACGGGTGGTCAAAGCCGATCCAAAAATGCAGGATGATCGCCTTGATGATTGGATGGATGAAGTTTGAATCGGTATGCTCTTCATTGGCAAATTCGCACAGCTTCTCCAGCCGGTTACGAAGCTGGTCCGCGGGAGGCGGGGTATGCAATACTTTTCCGCTTTTCATATCGTATACCTGAACCCTTTTGTCCTCGCTTGTTTGCAATCTTCCAGTCGCTTCAGTGTTTTCCAGCGTCTGGTCAGTGACCACCTTGTGCAAATGGAAAACCAGTTCCGGTGTCAGCGCTTCATTCTTGACCTCTCTGACACGGTTCATGGCATGATAGTTATTGAATATCATTCGCTCATGTCGATCTTTGGGTTTGCGCCCAGCCCTCAGCATATTCAATGCAACCCTTCTTGAGGTTGTAGCTCCCTCCAACTGACTGGATTCAATGGCCTCTTCGATCAGTGAACTCACTATGTAGCGTTTTCTGGTGCCTTGATCGGTGATCTGGTCCGATGTGGCCAATCTACCGGTTGCCTGACCATCAATTTTGAGTAGCATCTCCAAAACTAGGTCTGGCATGCCAAAATTGAAATTTATCCCTTTGACATTTTTTAGGGGGATCTTCTTCCTTGTTTGGGAGCGTGCCAGCTTGATTGCCCCCCACCAAAGCCTGTGGTCCAGGCCCTGGGGAGGGTTTCTGTGTTGTAACTCGGACCAGTGCAGATATTTCCCGTTTACTGTAGGAAATATCGTGGTCAGTGATAGCAGAAACTCTTTGCTGTATTCATCACCCTCCATCCCTGTGATGATGTCGCTGAGTGATGGAGCATTTTCGGGTCTTTTCATAGCATTGTAATAACAAATCAATTTTTGATTTACTGATAGTTGTATTGTAGCAATATCTATCAATTAATGTTTAATTGATAGATATTGATAGATATCTATCAATATCGAATCCTGCCAACCAGTGGGGTATCCCGAACTGTTGTCGGCTCGGTCTGATTCTGCAGAAACGGGAGCGCGCGCGTCTCAGCCGGTTGCTGGACGGCCCGGAACCCTCCAAATCAACTTGGCCCCCGATGCGGTGGGGAGGATGTCTCGTTGCCTGACGCGCAGAATTCAGGCACAGATTCCCCGGCAGGACACTTCCCATTGAAGACAATTGTATGCACAACCGGTTCGTCCACTCGCCATGGCAGCGGGTGCAGTCCGCAAACCGACCCGGATGCGGAATTGACCTGCCTTGACAGAAGTTCCGCTCACCTTCCCATGCACCCTTCGGGTTAAGGAGCCAATCGTTCGATAGACCAGACTTTCCCCACCCGGTTATACCGGAAACGATCATGCAACCGGTCTGCCCCGCCCTGCCAAAACTCGATGGAACTCGGAATGACCCGGTAGCCGCCCCAAAAATCAGGCAGCGGAATGGCCCCGTCGCTGAACTTTTGTTTCATGGCATTGAACTGTTGCATCAGCATTTGCCGGGATGAAACGGGCCGGCTCTGTTTCGAAGCCCATGCCGCCAGCTGACTGTCCTTGGGGCGTGAAATAAAATATTTCACGGATTCCCCGGCACTGATTTTCCCGGCGGTACCGCAGATTTTTACCTGCCGTTCCAGTTGATGCCAGGGAAAGTGGAGGCTCACCAGAGGGTTATGGGTGATGTCCCGGGCTTTGTGACTGTGGTAGTTGGTGAAAAATATAAATCCATCCCGGGTTACCTGTTTCAGCAGGACAATGCGCTGGCTGGGTTGGCCATGGGGGTCGACGGTTGCCACGGTCATGGCGGTGGGGTCCTTGAGTTGGGCATCAATGGCCTGGTTCAGCCAGATTTCAAATTGACGGATCGGGTCGGCCATCAGGCTTGCCCGGCTCAATCCGTCTTGCAGGTATTCTCGACGCAGTTTTTCCAGGTCCACGATGTCCTCTATTTGACAGTCATAATGGTTGAAGTGGATGGCAGCCCCAATGATGAGCCATCATACCATGGAGAGACGGACAGGCATCATTCCGGATTCGGCAGCAGGCCGGATTTATCCGGCCGGGTCTCATCGGTTTGCGAGAAGCCAATCCCTGAACAGGAGCGTGTTTTCATGGGGAGTCCTGCCAGCGGGCAGGATGAGATAAAAACGGGCATCCGTTCTCAGGGCCAGACTGGTGGGCCGGACCAGGGACCCCTGGTTCAATTCTTCATCAATCAGGTGTGACCAGGCCAACGCGATTCCCTGGCCGGCAATGGCAGCCTGGACAACCATGGAGTAATGGTTCACCAGAAAACGGTTTTCAATGCGGTCAATCCGGATGTTCATTTTCTGAAACCATTCCGGCCAGTTGATCCAGTTTTCAGGACTTTCCAGCCATATCAGGTTGTTGGAAAGAGCCTGATTGGTCTGGAATTGCCAACGGTGGGCAGCAAGGTAGTCGGGACTGCAGACCGGGAACACGGTTTCACCAAAAAGAGGGATCCATTCACCGTTTTCGGGAGGCGTCCGGCTATAGTAGAGGGCCAGGTCACAATCGATTTTGTCGAGGTCGGTGATATGGTCCCGGGCCACGATTCGGATATGTATGCGGTCATGCTGCTGCCGAAAGCCGGGTATACGCGGGAGCAGGTACATGGAGGCCAGCGCGCCGGAAGTCATCAGGGTAACCTGTTCCGGTCCGTCGGGCCCGGTTAGCGAGCGGGTCGCATCCGCCAACTGCTGAAGCAGATGGGCCACAGACACGTAATAGTCGTGTCCGGCATCCGTCAGAATGACCTGGCGGTTTGCCCGGGTGAACAGGTCTCTCCCCAAAAATTCTTCGAGCTGACGGACCTGGCGACTGACCGCCCCTTGGGTGATGTTCAATTCCCGGGATGCCCGGGTAAAACTCTGGAGCCGGGCAGCGGTTTCAAAATACACCAGGCTTTTCAGCGGGGGGAGTCGGTATCGGGCCATTTCGGGAAAATTTGATATGCATGAGTTTTTCTCATATATTATTGCATAAAAATCGCTTGTCATTGGCACCGGCTTCGGTACATTTGTTATTTCGGTGTTTTATCGAGCAATCATCAATTATCAGGGGATGCCAATGAATATTCCGGTACAGGCCTCACCATCCGGGTTCACATGGGATGAGTTGAATGCGGTGGACCAGCCCATCGGGCAGGCCAGGGGAATGCCCAATGCCGCGTATACCGAGCAACGGTTCTTTGAATTCGAAAGAGATCGAATCATGGCAACGCATTGGACGGCCATCGGGTTCGTTCACCGGTTGGAGCCGGCCATGGTGCGGCCCCTGGATTTGATGGGCCTGCCCCTGTTGGTGAGTAAGACCAAGGCCGGCGAGGTCAGGGTTTTTCACAATGTGTGCAGCCATCGGGGCACCCTGCTGGTTGAGGAGGAAAAAAAGACGAATGGACTCATTGTCTGTCCCTATCATGGGTGGTCCTATTGCGTGGACGGCGCTCTGAAGGCGACCCCCAATATTGGCGGAGTCGGGATACACAGCGCTCCCGGGTTTCAGTGCGAAAATCACGGGTTGAAGGAAATCCGGTCGCATGTCTGGCTCGGAATCCTGTTCATCAACCTGGACGGCAAGGCCCCTGAATTTGAGGTGGATGCCGCACCGTTGATCAAACGTTGCCGGGGCTTGATGGGAGAGACAGGGGAAGCGCATGCCCGGCCAGCCCGTACACACAGCGGGGTTTCCCTGAGCATGGAATGCAACTGGAAGCTGGCAGTGGAAAACTTTCTCGAGGCGTATCATTTGCCGATGATCCATCCCGGGCTGAATTCCTATTCGCCCTTGAGCAAACACCACAACGAAATATTTTTTGAAAACAGTTCCGGACAGGTCACCGAAAGTTTTGACCTGAAACTGGGTTCCGCCAACCCCCTTCCGATCTTTCCCGACTGGAACCCGGGCCGCCTGGATACCGGGGAGTATCCGGCCCTTTATCCCAACCTGTTTCTGGGTTTTCAGGCGAATCACCTTTTTGCGATTATCATTGATCCGGTCTCTCCCACCCAATGCCGGGAAGACCTGTTGTTGTACTATGTGGATCATGGTGCGGACAGTGAGCGGTTTGAAGAAGCCCGCAAAGCCAATCTGGCCGCATGGCTGGAAATCTTCAATGAGGATATCCGTCCCTGTGAGATGATGCAGCGGGGACGATGTTCCCCCGGGTATCATGGCGGGGCATTTTCCCCTGTGCATGACACCTGTACGCATCATTTTCACAAATGGATCGCGCAACAGTACCAGGTGGCTGGCCGGGAAGGGTAGACGGGAAGTCTGGCCGGCACGGGTTTTTTGCGGGGAAACCGTCAGGTTGGAAACCTCACGGTGCCATCCGGACCAGCCGTGTATGGGGAGGTTCTTCAGCCTCGCCGGGTGGCCACCATGCCGCAGCGGTTACACTCTACCTTCTCTACTCCCTCCGTGTCCCCGAAGCTAAAGGTCCTGCTGAGCACCTGAAAATCATGAAATCCCAGCCAGCAGAGCAATTTTCCTATGGTTGAAGAGAGGTTTTGCATATATGATATTCTGAACCGACCCCAATGTTGATGTCGACTGCTGCAAAATTATACCTGTCTTTTTCGCATAGAGGGAATCTCATGGCCACAATACAGCCATATATCCATTTTAAGCGTTTGAAAAAAATAGTAATAATTGGCCTGTACCTGGTTTTGAGTCATTCAGCCCACGGGTTTTCCCTGTTTTCGGATTCCCCGGTCACCGAATTCGGGAAACAGTCCGTGGAAAGCAGCGGAACCATTATTGATCACAGTGCCTGGGACACCCTGTTGAAAAAACATGTGGTGGATCAGGACGGGATCAACCTGTTCGCGTACGGTTCCGTGGATCAACCGGACCGGGACATTCTGGACGGCTACCTGAAAACCCTGCAATCCATCCTGGTGAGCGACCTGAATTCCCGGGAACAATTTGCATACTGGGTGAACCTGTATAATGCCCTCACCATCCAGGTCATTGTGGAGCATTATCCGGTGGAAAGCATCAAGGATATTTCCTATGGCTGGCTGCCACGGGGGGGTCCCTGGCGTGAAAAACTGGTCACGGTCCAGGGAATGAATTTGAGTCTTGATGACATCGAACACAAGATCCTTCGTCCGGTGTTCCAGGACAACCGGGTTCATTATGCAGTGAATTGCGCCTCGATAGGCTGCCCGAATCTGCAAAATCGGGCATTTACCCGGGCAAACCTGGAATCTTTTCTTGAGTTGGGTGCGAAGCAGTATATCAACCACCCAAGAGGGGTGTTCATGGAGGAGGACACCCTTATTCTGTCCAGTATTTTTGACTGGTACGGGGAGGATTTTGGTGACAGTGAGGCGGAAATCATCCAACACCTGTTGCAGTACATGGAACCGGAACGCAGGGAAGTGCTGGAACAGCACCACTCCATTGACGGTTTCCGGTATGACTGGTCCCTGAACGAGTAACATGCTGCTGGGCAACCACATCACTGTTGTCATTCCCGCCCTCAATGAAGCGGCATCCATTGGAAAGGTAGTGTCCGCCATCCCCGGCTTTGTGGACCAGGTTGTGGTGGTTGACAATGGGTCGACGGACGCCACGGCAAAAATTGCCAGTGCCCAGGGAGCATCGGTGGTATACGAAAGCAATCGTGGATATGGTTCTGCCTGCCTGACGGGAATCGGTGCCGCCGGACAAACGGACCTGATTGCCTTCGTAGACGGGGATTACAGCGACTATCCGGAGGACCTGGAGAAAGTGATCACACCGGTTGCGAAGGACGACTGTGATTTTGCGATTGGCTGCCGATCCAGGGCCGGACTCCGGAACCATGGGTTACCCTGGCATCAACACTGGGGGAACTGGATCGCCTGCTGCATCATTCATTGGCTCCATGGATTCAAATACCATGATCTGGGTCCGATGCGCTGTATCAGGGCGGGATTGCTTTCCCAGTTGAAAATGTCTGATACCACCTATGGATGGACCACTGAAATGCAGATCAAGGCCTCGAAACTGGGGATCGATGTTTTGCAGGTGCCGGTCCGATACCGTCGGCGCATTGGCAAGTCAAAGATATCCGGGACGCTGAAAGGGTCCGTATTTGCCGGGTACAAGATCCTGTACTGGACCCTGCGGCTGTGGGCCGACAATGGCAGAAATTTCAATTCGCGCTGAATTTCAACCGGTTCCCCCTGAAATCATAGTACACCGCCGCGAAAATCAGCCCCACCTCCAGGAAAAATGCCCACTCGGCAATCTGGTAGGCCCCCAGTTCCGATGCATTCAAATGCAGCCCCGTCACATACGTGAGGGAGACCGCGATTGAAGTTGCCCAGGGCCAGCAGCTGGGCCGGATGACCGCGAAAGGAAGCAGCCAGACAATGTACCAGGGGTTGGTGACCGGGGAGAGAAGAAAAAACAGGCCGAAAATCCAGTCCATCCTTGGAATGGCTCCTGGTGCGGCATGCTTTTGGCAGTGGAAAAAATAACCGCACCACCAGAGGATAAATACACCCAGGCAAACCAGTCTCGCAGTCGGGTCCGGAAAGATGAATGCGGTGAGCCGGAATGCGGTGGCATTGAATACCCATGTTTTCGCGAATTCCTCCAGAACCGGCAGATCCGTTTGACCCTGCAGGATGAACGGCAGGTAGAGTGCGCCCAGGGTTGCCGCGGTGAGAACCCAGTATCGCATTTTCTGTCTGTACAGGAAAAATGGCAGAGCAAGGAGTGCAAGAACCTTGGTGGCACAGGCCAATGCGATGAACAGGCAGGCCACGGCTGTTCGGTGATGGTACCGCGCAAAAAAGGCCACCAGGAGAAAGAATATTCCGATGACATCCGGATGCGCGGTAAAGATGACCTCTTTCAGGACCAGGGGGTTCCAAGCATACAGCAATACATCCCTCGCCCGGGCCAATTTGCACAGCACAAGGATAATGCCGATGTCAAAACCAGCCAGAATGACTTGCAGGGGCACGACATTGGCGGGTGAGAGGACATGGGCCAGTGCAAAGGTGTACTGCAGGACGGGCCCGTACACGGTGGGGAGGTGGGGGTTGTTGACCCAGATCAGGGCCTCCCGGCATTCGGACGACAGGGAGTTGGCCTGGAACAGGGATTCAGGACTGATGCCATAGGGAGAGGCGGATGACCAGAACAGACAGCCATCCAGCAGATAACGGTAAAAATCATCTTCGAGGATCGGTGAGCCATAGATTCCGAGTAACCGGAATATCACTGCCCAGCCAATTACATCCCGATACCGGATCTCCAGGTTGTGGACAAACAGGTAGTACCAGTAAATGAACAGAACCGCTGCAATCCCCCAGTATCCGACGAGAAAACCGGACAAATCGATTCCCGTGGGACCATTGGACTGGATGGCGAGAAAGGTATACAGGAGAGCGCAGGACATACCGGCAATGTACTGCATACGCAATGGCTGGTTCCCCGAACGTATTTGACGAACTCTATTCAAACCCGGTATCCTAAAATTTTCAGCAGATAATACTTGAAATGGGAGTGTACTAGACGAATGAAGAGTGTAATCAAAACCATGTTGGTTTTGCTGGTCTGTTGGCCATTGTTGTCCGCAGGATCAGGACCAGAAGGTTCTGGCGGAGAAGGAGGGTCGGGAGGTTCTGGAGGTTCCGGTGGATCAGGAGGTTCTGGAGGTGCTGGAGGATCGGGAGGTGCCGGTGGATCAGGAGGGTCGGGAGGTTCTGGAGGTTCCGGGAGCTCTGGAGGATCGGGAGGTGCTGGAGGAGCAGATTATGACACCGGGTTTTCCGCAAGCTATGCGATTGGGAAGAAAGTTTTCCAGAAAAAAATCATTTGTGAAACCTGTCCGTACCCGGATCTCGACATCCCGGACGGCATTGCCGAAATCGTTCCGGATCTGGACAAAAAGGGCGCCATTGGAAAGACTCTCTCCAGCCGGGAACGCAAGTCGGTGAAGCTGTTTTTGAAAAGACAGTTTGGCATTAAAATCTAGCCCGTTTGAACCGAATATCCCTGTCCAGCCGGTTGCGGGCACACCGGGGATGAACAACATGCACAAGACGGTTCTTCGAACGTATTTGACGAACTCTGCCCAAACCCGGTATCCTGAAATTTTCAGCAGACAATACTTGAAATGGGAGGGTGATTGACGAATGAAGAGCGTACTCAAAACCACATTGATTTTGATGTTGTTTTTGCCATTTTTGCCCCCGGCATTCGGGTCTGGAGGAGGAGGGGGGGATGAGGAAACCGGGTTTTCCGCAAACTATTCCATTGGCAAGAAAGTTTTCCAGCAAAAAATCATTTGCGAAACTTGTCCGTACCCGGATCTCGACATTCCGGACGGCATTGTCGAAATCGTTCCGGATCTGGAGAAAAAGGGCGCCATTGGAAAGACTCTCTCCAGCCGGGAACGCAAGTCGGTGAAGCTGTTTTTGAAAAAACAGTTTGGCATCAAAATCTGATCCATTTCGGATCTTTCCAGGGAGGCACCGAAGGGCGCCCCCTCGGGTGTGATTGTTCTCGGTGCTTTCAGGGGGAACTGTAATGCTTGGCCACCCGTTCGATGGTCAGTCCCTGTACAAGAATGGAAAAAATGACCATCAGGTACGTCATGACAAGGAATATGTCCCGTTCAACCCCGGCGGGCAGGGTGAGCGCGAGGGCCACGGATATCCCCCCTCTCAATCCCCCCCAAACCAGGATCTTGACGGCATGCTCGCTGTACGACCGGTTGGTGACCATTCGCAAAAGGGAGATGGGCACCCCCACACTGACCAGCCGGCTGGCGAGAATGAGGGGGATCCCGATGAGCCCTGCGATGAGATAGGTATCGTCGAAATGCAGAACCAGTACTTCCAGACCGATGAGGACAAACAGGACGACATTTAGGATTTCATCCAGCAGTTCCCAGAAATTGTCCAGCCGAACCCGGGTGAGAGCAGACATTGCGTGAGTGCGGCCATGGTTGCCGATGATCAGCCCCGCAACCACCACGGAAATGGGTCCTGAGGTATGCAGTTCCAGTGCCAGGGTATAGCCGCCCATGACCAGGGCCAGGGTGACCAGGATTTCCACCTGATAATTGTCGACACTCTTCAGCAGGTAGATTCCGAGACTGCCCAGCAGAATTCCATACAGGATGCCGCCAACTGCTTCCTGGAGGAATATCGTGGTGACCTGGGCCAGGGAAACCTGTTCGGGCTGGGTGACAATTCCGAGCAGTACAACAAAGACCACCACACCGACGCCATCGTTGAAAAGTGATTCCCCGGCAATCTTGGTTTCGAGGCTCTTTGCAATTCCGGATTTCTTCAATGTGGCCATGACGGCAATGGGATCGGTTGGAGAGATCAGGGCGCCAAACAGCAGGCAGTACAGGTAGGTCGCACCGATGCCGAGAAAGCCAAGAAGACAGTAGGTTGCGGTGCCAACGACGAAGGTGGACACAATGACTCCTGCCGTGGACAGGATACCGATGGTCCATTTCATTTTGATCAGGTCCCGGGCACTGACATGCAGGGCACCGGCAAACAGCAGAAAACTCAACATTCCGTCCATGAGGGCCTTGTTGAAGTCGATATTTTCCAGCAGGTTTTCCGCCTGGGTATGGATGTCCATCACTCCGAGTTTGCCGAGAAAAATGGACAACAGGGAAGAAACCAGTGCAATCAGCATGACCCCGATGGTGGTGGGCAACCCTACAAACCGGAAGTTGATATAGGAAAAGGCTGCCGACAGGCTAAGGAGAATGGCAATCAGGTGGACAAGGTCCATGGCAGTGAAATCTGAAAGAGGAGATTACAGCAGCAGGTCCAAGACGGTTCTCAGGTAAATTTTGGCTGCCGCGGTCAATTCCGTGATTTCGACATATTCATTCAGGGTGTGGGCCTGCCGGATGGAGCCCGGGCCGCAAATGACGGCCGGGCAAAGGAAATTCGGGGCATCCGTAGCCGCCACATAGGCCCCCACATCTGCCGGTTGATGCAGGGTAGCGCGATAGGCCTCCACGATGCCAACGACAATATCCGACTCCACATCGGTATCCAGGGCGGCATTGTCCAGGGTGGGGGGGCCGATTTCATACCGAAATTCCGGGTTGGACTGCGCAATCCGTTCCAGGAATTGCCGGTACTCGTTCACGACAACGGCCCGGGTCTCATCGCTGCTTACCCTGCGGTCAACCTCCAGTTCGCAATAGTCCGGGACGGACGAGGAAATGGTCCCGCCCTGGATAACTCCGGGGTTTACCCGTCCATGGCCGTATACCGGATGGGGACGGCGGGATTTGAGTTCCTCGGAATAACGGTCCAGCGCCTTGACAACGTCTGCCATGTGGCTGATCGCATTGATTCCGTTTTCCGGGACACTGGAATGGGAGGCCTTCCCGAATGTCCTGATGGACATGCACAGCTGTCCCTTGTGTGCGTGGCAGATTTTCAACTCTGTGGGTTCGCCGACAATGGCAAAATCCGGAATAGGGCCGTTTCTGGAGATATCCCTGGAGCCCAGCATGAGGTGCTCTTCATCGACCACCCCGGCAAGCAGGAGGTCGCCTTTCAATCTGATTTTCTCCTGGTGGAGGATTCTTGCCACCTCAATATATGCGGCCAGGGCCGCTTTCATGTCACAGGAACCTCTTCCGTGAAGCCGCCGGTTTTTGACCACCGGGTTGAAGGGGTCGACATAGCCATCGATTCCCACGGTGTCAAGATGGCCGGCGAGCATGATACAGGGGCCGGGACCGGAACCGCTGAGCCTGCCAAATACATTGGGTCTGCCAGGAACCACCGTGCGTGAGAAGGTGTCGAGGCCCTGGTCGTTCATCAGGTCCAGGTAAAGGGTTGCAAATTCCTGCTCTCTGCATGCTTGGGTGACCGGATCACTGAAGGGGTTGACGCTCGGTGTCGCGACCATGGCCCCAAGGTCATTGACCAGCCGGTCTTCATCAACCAGGTTCACCAGTTCCTCGATTTGCATCCGGGGAACCGTCATCATGAACTGGACACTGAAAGAGACATTCCCGCAAAATGGGGGATGTCTGGACGGGTCGCCTCCCGGACGCGGTTTCTTCCGTACAAACGACTTCCGATGTGGTTTTGAGTAAAAACCCCCGGGGAGGTTGGTGTCGTCCCGGTGGCTTTCCGGTAGCCTTGACAATGGCAATGGGGAGTCATTGGGGGTGGACTGGAGATGATCAGTGTGGTCTTATCCCAACGGCGGCGGCCCGATGCAGGAGGTTGGTCATTCATCCGTTGTATGCTCGTTAAATTACCGCAATTACCGGGTAAAGAAGGTAAAAGTAGCCAGGGTACACGGCGGCCACTGCGCCATTCTACCATGGGGGTCGCGGACAGGGTTGATCGTTTTCACCCGGGGTGGGCGGGTACCGGATGATCCGTCAAGAAAACATGCTGTTTGATTGTGTCAACTACAGGATGTAAGGCCCAAAAATAATTTCAGGAGCACCATGACAGACAAAAAAAGATGCGGGTGGTGCGGGGAGGATACACTCTACCGGCAATACCACGACCGGGAATGGGGCCAGCCCCTTCATGATGATCAGCAGTTGTTTGAATTCCTTTGTCTGGAGGGTGCCCAGGCGGGCTTGAGCTGGATTACGATACTGCGCAAGCGGGCGCATTATATTCAGGTGTTCGATGGCTTTGATGCAGAAAGGATTGCACGGTACGGGGACCGGAAAATTGGTCAGCTGCTGAGTGACCCCGGTATTGTGCGGAACCGGCTCAAGGTGAACGGGTTCGTCAAAAATGCCCGGTCTTATCTGGAAATGCGGGACCAGGGCCTTACTCTGGACGACTATTTCTGGAATTTTGTAGAGGGCGAACCGATCCAGAATCACTGGAAAAATCCCGGAGAGGTCCCCGACAACACATCGCTGTCAGATGCCGTCAGCAAGGACCTGAAGAGACGCGGTTTCACCTTTGTGGGGACCACCATCTGTTACGCCTTCATGCAGGCGGTGGGCATGGTGAACGATCACCTTGTGGACTGTTATCGACATGCCGAGTTGTCCCGGAATCCTCCGGGCCCGGGATAACACCACTTCGTTGTGCCGGCTGCACCTCTTTCCCGGCTGCGGAAACACCCGGGGGAGGCTGGGACCATGGATGGCGCGTGGCACCGGTCGACCGGTGTCAAACCGGTGGTCAGGGTTGATCCGCTTCCCCTCCAGCGATACCGGTCAGACCCGAATCCTGACCGGGAAGAGCCTTTTTCGCTGACCCCTTGCCAGGGGGTTACTGCACCAGGAGGCGGTTCATGCGCTTTACAAAGCCACTGGGGTCTTTCAGGGAGGCCCCTTCGGCCAGGGCGGCCTGGTCGAACAGCAACCTGGCCCATTCATCCGCTGTTTCGCTTTCCGCGTTGATGCGTTTCACGATTTCATGCGCCGGGTTGATTTCCAGGATCGGCTTCGCAGAGGGGGCATCCTGGCCAATGGCCTGGAGAATGCGTTCCATGTTTCCACCCATGTCAAATTCATCGGCTACCAGGCAGCTTGGAGAATCTACCAGCCGGGTGGAAATGCGGACATCCTTGACCTGATCGTCCAGGATCGATTTGAATTTTTCCACCAAAGGTTTCATGGATTCTTCTTTTTTCGCCGTTTCTTCCTCGCTTTCCTCCCCCTTCAGTTCGTCGATGTCCAGGGCGCCCTTGGCGATGGATTTGAGTGGTTTGCCTTCATACTCGGTCAGGTGTCCAACCACCCATTCATCCACCGGGTCGGTGAGCAACAGCACTTCGATGTCGTTTTTGCGGAACACTTCCAGGTGCGGCGAAGACTTTGCCGCATTGTAATTTTCTGCGGTGAGGTAGTAGATCGCCTTTTGTTTCAGCGGCATGCGCTGAATGTAATCATCCAGTGACACCTTCTGGTCTTCTTCATCCTTGTGGGTGGAGGCATAGCGGGTGAGTTTGGCGAGTGCATCCTTGTTCTCGAAATCCTCTACCAGTCCTTCCTTGATCACCCGGCCATATTCTTTCCACAGGGCGTTGTACCCGTCGGCATCCCGGGCAGCGAGTTTCTTGAATTCGGCCAGGACTTTCTTCACCGAGGCCGCTTTGATCCGGTCGATTTCCCGGTTTTTCTGGAGAAATTCCCGGGACACATTCAGTGGCAGGTCTGCGGAATCCACCAGGCCCCTGACAAAACGCAGGTAGTTCGGCATCAGCTGTTTCGCGTCATCGGAAATAAATATCCGGCGTACGTAGAGCTTGATGCCATGACGCTGTTCCCGGTCCCACAAATCAAACGGGGCCTTGGCCGGGATATACAACAACGAAATGTATTCCATCCGGCCTTCCACGCGATTGTGGATCGTGATCGCCGGCGGGGTGGGGTCATAGGTCAGTGACGTGTAAAAGGCAGCATGTTCCTCTTCGCTGATTTCTTTCTTGGGCCGTGCCCAAAGTGCCGACCCCTTGTTGATCGACTCCCATTCGGGTTTCTGTCCTTTTTTCGGTTTGCCCTCGTCGTCGAGATCCGGTTCCCTGTGCATATGGATGGGCAGGGAGATGTGGTCGGAGTATTTGGAAATGATGTTTCGTACCCGGAACTTCTCGCTGTACTCCTTTTCCTTCTTCTTCAGGGAAA
The DNA here is from genome assembly GCA_965214055.1 of Candidatus Poriferihabitaceae bacterium. Taxonomy (GTDB): domain Bacteria; phylum Pseudomonadota; class Gammaproteobacteria; order Arenicellales; family Poriferihabitantaceae; genus WTGA01. Next base: position 677,319 of record OZ243931.1, on the reverse strand, counting down.
TGACAATTTCGGTACCCCGCTTCGGCCGGTCAATGGTCTCCATGGTGTATTCGCCGCTGCCGTCGGAAACCCACTTCACCCCTTCAGCAGACGGGGTTCCGGCCTTTCGGGTCAGCAGGGTCACTTCCTTGGCAACGAGGAAGCACGAATAGAATCCAACACCAAACTGTCCGATAAACTGGCTGCCGGCACTCTCCTCCTTGCTCATCCTTTCCAGAAAGGCCTTGGTGCCGGACCGTGCAATGGTGCCAATGTCCCGGATGACTTCATCATGGGACATGCCGATTCCGTTGTCCCGGATGGTGACGGTTTTCTTCTTTTCATCCACATGGACCCAGATGCCGAGACCTTCGTCATCTTCCAGCAAATTCTTGTCTGTCAGGGATTCAAAACGCAACTTGTCGCAGGCGTCGGACGCATTGGAGATGAGTTCCCGGAGAAAAATTTCCTTATTGCTGTAAAGGGAATGAATCATCAGGTGCAGCAGTTGCTGCACTTCCGTCTGAAAAGAATGGGTTTCAATTGCGGGTGGCTTTGATTGGGTGGCTTCAGTCATTTTCCGTATTTCGCATGGGTATTGTGATGAATACTCGATCAGATGGGGACATGAAAACCCGGTTTCAAGACCTGTTCACCGGATTTTCATACCCGGAGCCGGGACATTGATACGATGGTTTCCACGGGTTCGGTGTACTACCGAACCCAAAAAAGTGGCCTCAATGAACCGATTTATCCGTGGTTTCATGCCGAAATCATTGACCTGAGAGGGTATTGTCCGTATATTTGCGCACCCTTGACTGTATCCAAAACGGGTTGTCGTGGACAACCTGGGGTTCGGTGATTTTCGGGGTATAGCGCAGTCTGGTAGCGCGCCTGCTTTGGGAGCAGGATGTCGGGAGTTCAAATCTCTCTACCCCGACCAGATATCGTGATATCCGTTTTGCGCCCGTAGCTCAACCGGATAGAGCAACGGCCTTTGGGCTTGACCTGGTGGTTTGCAGACGCTGCAGATTGCCGGGCAGTTCCAGGAGCCTTCGGCAGGAACAAGTAACTGCCGAAGTGGAGGGTACTGTATCGGTGGAACCTTAACGCAGTAGGCCCCATTGCACTTCGCAACCGGGCGTATCGGGCGATGGCAATACCGAGGAAACCCGTCGGACCCATTGGGACCGAAAGGGGATCCGTAGAGACTATACGTACCCCACCTGAAATGGTGAAGATATAGTCCAGACCACAAACCTGGCCAGTGGCCAGGGCGGCGAAAGCCGTAGCGGGTAAGCTAAGCCGTAGGTTACAGGTTCGAGTCCTGTCGGGCGTGCCAGTTCATTGCACAGGGGACGCAAGGAGATTGGCGCAGGGAGATTGATTTGAATTGATATGGTGAGCGTAGCTCAGTTGGTAGAGCCCCGGATTGTGATTCCGGTCGTCGTGGGTTCGAGTCCCATCGTTCACCCCATTTTTTGGACCGTGGGGGTCCGTCAGTACGGGCCCGGACTGACATACAAGGCCGACATAAAAGGTTGGCACAGTTGAAAAAAATAAACAGTCAGCCGATAATCCGACAGGCCCGGGACAGGGGAAGAAAACGGGGGTTCCCGGCGGCCGGGGATGGTCTGGCAGGACCACCGGGCCGGGAAGCGTGGTCGGAGATTGGCCTCCCGGCTGGTGGATGCATGAAAAGGCAGTGGCCCGGGATTCAAACCGAACCTCTGGGGAATCCCCGCAAAGAGTTTCCCCTTCCAACCGTTGGGATTCATCTGGGACAGTAAAAAGTTGGCACTTGATTTATCGCGAGAGTGGCGGAATTGGTAGACGCGCTGGATTTAGGTTCCAGTGGGGCAACCCGTGAGAGTTCGAGTCTCTCCTTTCGCACCATCCCTGTGCATAAATTTCCAATGCAGGTCGTCAGGCCCATTTCCCGGGTGATTCAATTTCGAATATCAATGTTGAGGAGTACGTATTGATGCAGGTTTCTGTAGAAGAGTCAGGAAAAATCCAGCGAAAAGTGATGGTTTCGATTCCATCGCAAAAGATTGATTCTGCAGTAGTAAACCGCCTCAGGGATGTTGGCAGGAAGGCACGAATCCCCGGTTTTCGACCGGGAAAGGCCCCGCAAAAGGTCATCCGGAAACGGTATGAAACCCAGGTGACCGAGGAGGTCCTGGCGGAGACTATCAATTCGAGCTATCAGGATGCATTGAACCAGGTCAATATTCTGCCCGCGGGATTACTTTCAATCGATAGGGATCCATACGAAGCTGGCAGGGACCTTGAGTTTGTCTTCACCGTGGAACTGTTCCCGGAAATCCAGCATCTCAGCCTGGAGGGAAAAACCATTGAACAGCCGGTGGTCGAAGTTACCGATGAAGATGTTGAACGCGTGCTGCATGAACTCGGGAGTTTGAACCCCGAGTATGTGGAAACGGAGGATGAAACCGAAATCGGAAACCGGGTGATCATTGATGCGGAACCGATTGGGCTGGGGGACAACGAAATACTTCCCATCGCCCCCGTGAAGAATTATCCGCACGTTGTGGGAAAACACGATCCGTACCTGGAATTTGATCGTGGGTTGCAGGGGGCTGTGAAAGGAGACAGGAGACGCATCCCCTTCACCTTTCCTGAAAACTGGGACAAAGAAGAGTTGGCGGGTAGGGAGATTGAATTTGACGTTATGGTCAGGATGGTGGAAAAACCCCAACTGGTTGAGCTTGACGATGACTTTGCCCTGGCCGTGGGGGTTTCCGAGGGGGGCATCAAAGAGTTGAGGAAACAGATCAGGGACAATCTGAAGCGGGCCGTGGATACGACGATACACGTTATGATGATCACCCAACTCCTGGATGTACTGATGGACAGAAACGAAATGGAGCTTCCCACCGTTATGGTGTTCAAAGCGGCAAAGCGGAGAATGGAGCTTCTCTCCGAGATGCTGGATAAGGGGACCCTGCCGGCAGACTCGAACGAACTGACGACTATTCATGAATACGCGGAAAGAACGGTGGCCCAAGGATTGCTCGTACAAGCAGTTGTTGACAAGTATGCAATCAAGATTGACCGCAAACAGCTAGAGGCCAGGGCCAGGACGGTGCTCGCAAATCATAAGGACCTAGACCTGGATCTGGACCTGGCCGTGGAGGAGTTCATGAGAAACCCGGAGAAGCACGAACAAATTCAAAACCTGATGATAGAAGAACAGGTGATCAGCCACTTGTTGGAAACAGCGGATGTCCATCCTCGAAAGATGACATATGACGAATTGATGTATTCCCAGAAAGAGGAGAAGACAGTATGAACACCAATACCCGCCATCCCCCTCGTCAGGAAACCATAGATCTTGGTCTGGTCCCCATGGTTGTCGAATCAACAGGACGCGGAGAAAGAGCGTACGATATTTATTCACGGCTGTTGAAGGAACGCGTGGTCTTCATGGTCGGGGCGATCGATGACCACATGGCCAACCTGATTGTGGCCCAATTGTTGTTTCTGGAGTCCGAAAACCCGGAAAAAGATATCTCGTTGTATATCAACAGTCCAGGAGGGATCGTTTCGTCCGGGCTGGGAATCTACGACACCATGCAGTTTATCCATCCGGATATCAGTACAGTATGCATTGGACAGGCGGCCAGTATGGGGGCCGTGATACTCGCCGGCGGGTGCAAGGGAAAACGCCATGCACTGCCCCATTCAAGGGTCATGATTCACCAGCCAATGGGAGGGTCCCAGGGACAGGCCTCCGACATCGAGATTCACACCCGGGAAATCCTGGGGACCAGGGAGAAACTGAACCGGATTCTGTCGGAAAACACGGGACAGTCCATGGACACCATAAAAACCGATACCGACCGGGACAATTTCATGAGTGCAGGGGAAGCCGAAGAATATGGTATTATCGATTCCGTGTTGTTTACCAGGGCATAAACCGAATATACAGTAACCGGCGTGACCAAATAGTGCTGGATATATACGGCACCGTGGCTATAATCGGCTCTACACTCCATTGCCACCCTATGCGAACAGACCCCCATGGCGAACAAGTCATCCAATAAAAGTGAGAAGCTGCTGTATTGCTCTTTCTGCGGAAAGAGCCAGCATGAAGTGCGAAAACTGATTGCCGGCCCCTCTGTTTTTATCTGCGATGAATGCGTTGACCTTTGCAATGAAATCATCCGCGAAGAATCTGTCAGCGAAATTTCGGCCCAGAAAAACACGGCCCTGTACCCCAGTCCCCAGCAGATACACGGAATTCTCGATGATTATGTCATTGGCCAGCAGTCCGCAAAAAAGATGCTGTCCGTGGCGGTCTACAATCACTACAAGCGAATCGAGAATCAGGAATCCAGTTCCGAAGTCGAGATATCCAAAAGCAACATCCTGCTGATTGGACCCACCGGTTCCGGCAAGACGTTGCTGGCTGAAACACTGGCCAGGCAACTGAACGTCCCGTTTACCATTGCCGATGCCACCACCCTCACCGAAGCGGGGTATGTGGGAGAGGATGTTGAAAACATTATCCAGAAGCTGTTGCAGACCTGTGACTACGAAACCGAAAAAGCACAAAGTGGCATTGTGTATATTGATGAAATTGACAAGGTTTCCCGCAAGGCGGAAAATCCGTCCATTACCCGGGATGTTTCAGGTGAAGGAGTACAGCAGGCACTGTTGAAACTGATTGAGGGAACCATTGCCTCCATTCCTCCCCAGGGTGGACGCAAGCACCCTCAACAGGAGTTTTTGCAGGTGGATACGGGGAATATCCTGTTTATCTGTGGTGGCGCATTTGCCGGCATTGAAAAGGTCATTCAGGAAAGGACTGAAAAATCCGGCATTGGTTTCGGTGCCTATATCAAGGAGAAATCCGCGAACGATCGGTCCACGGAACTGCTGGATCAACTGGAGCCGGAAGATTTGATTAAATACGGGCTGATTCCGGAATTCGTTGGTCGGCTCCCGGTGGTGGCCACGCTGGAGGAACTGGACGAAGAATCCCTGGTCAGGATTCTCGTTGAACCGAAGAATGCATTGACCAAGCAATACCAGACGCTGTTCAAGTATGAAGGGGTAGAACTGGAATTTCGTACGGAAGCCCTTCATGAGGTTGCGAAAAAAGCCATGGAGAGAAAATCCGGTGCCCGGGGCTTGCGTTCGATTATGGAAAACGCCTTGCTTGAGACCATGTACGAATTGCCTTCCATGAAGGGGATCAAGAAGGCCGTGGTGGATTCTTCCGTGATTACAGAAGGGGCCAGGCCGCTGTACGTTTACGAAAAAGAACGGGTCACCAGGAAAAAAGCCGCCGCATCTTCCACCTGATTCCCCGATACCCGGGTTTTTTCCGTTGGGCTGCCCGGGGTTTTGCAGCGGAGCCCCCCCCGAGCCAGCCACGATGATCGGGTCGATACCGTGAATAGCACTGTTTTATGCTATTCTCCTTGTAAATTCCGCAAATGACCTCAGTTCTTATCCGGTAGGTACCCCCAATTACAGTATGGATTCCGATGACTAAACAACTGACTGCAGTGAACTTTGAATTGCCTGTGTTGCCATTACGGGACGTGGTGGTCTTTCCGCATATGGTGATTCCCCTGTTTGTAGGGAGAGTCAAGTCGATACATGCCCTGGACATTGCCATGGAAAGCGGCAAGAACATCCTGCTTGTCGCTCAAAAAGACTCCACGGACGACGATCCCACGGTGGATGAGATCTACCGGACGGGAATTGTCGCATCGATTTTGCAAATGCTGAAAATGCCCGATGGGACGGTGAAGGTGTTGGTGGAAGGGGAACAGCGGGCCACCATCGTCCGGTACACCAGTGATCTGGACGATCCGCATGAGAGTTATATGTGCGAGGTGAACCTGATCGAGGATATCGGCCTGTTATCGCGTGAATCCGACGTCCTGCTGCGTTCAGTCACGGCGGAATTCGAGAAATATGTAAAACTCAATTCCAGGATTCCTCCTGAAATTCTTACCTCACTGAGCGGTATCGACGAACTGGGACGGGTTGCGGATATCATTGCTGCACACCTCAATCTCAAAACCGAAGAAAAACAGCTCATCCTGGAGCTTTTCAACCCAACGGAGCGCCTGGAGCATATATTCGGCGTGATGGATTCGGAAATCGACTTGCTGCAGGTGGAGAAGAGAATTCGGACCCGGGTAAAGAAACAGATGGAAAAAAGCCAGCGGGAGTACTACCTGAATGAACAGATAAAAGCGATCCAGAAAGAACTCGGTGATACGGATGAAGGGGTCAGCGAGCTGGATGAACTGGAAAACAGGATCGCGAAATCAGGGATGTCCAAAGAAGCCCGGGAGAAGGCGGAGGGTGAGCTTAAAAAACTGAAGATGATGTCCCCCATGTCGGCAGAAGCCACGGTGGTCCGGAATTACATTGACTGGCTGCTTTCATTGCCCTGGAAAGCCAGGAGCCGCATTTCCAGGGATTTGACGAAATCGCAAAAGGTGCTGGACGATGATCACTATGGATTGGAAAAAGTAAAGGACCGGATTCTCGAATACCTGGCGGTTCAAAAACGGGTGAGAAAACCCAAAGCCGCTATCTTGTGCCTGGTTGGCCCTCCAGGGGTGGGCAAGACCTCCCTGGGAGAGTCCATTGCCCGGGCAACCAACCGGAAATTTATTCGTATGTCGCTGGGGGGTGTACGGGATGAAGCAGAAATCCGGGGGCATCGCAGGACCTATATCGGTTCCATGCCGGGGAAAATCATCCAGAACCTGTCCAAGGCCAAGAAACGGAATCCGTTGTTCATGCTGGATGAAGTCGACAAGATGTCCATGGATTTTCGCGGAGATCCCTCGTCGGCACTGCTCGAGGTCCTGGATCCGGAACAGAACCACAAGTTTGGTGACCATTACCTCGAGGTGGATTACGACTTGTCCGATGTCATGTTTATTGCAACGGCCAACACCCTGAACATTCCCAGCCCCCTGCTCGACCGGATGGAGGTGATTCGTATATCCGGGTACACCGACGAAGAAAAACTTGAAATTGCACAGCGTTACCTGTTGCCCAAGCAAAGGAAGAACAACGGGCTAAGAGAAGACGAAGTGAACATTACGAACAATGCGATCAAGGAGATTATCTCGTCCTATACCCGGGAAGCCGGCGTTCGAAGCCTGGAACGGGAAATTGCAAAAATCTATCGCAAAAATGTAAAGGAATTGTTGCTCACCCAGAAAGACAAACAGATTCTGGTCACCCCCAAGAACATTGGAAAATTTCTTGGGGTAAAACGATTCCGGCGCAATGAGGCGGAGGAAGGCAACAAGGTTGGGCAGGTCACCGGGCTGGCGTGGACCGAATTCGGGGGTGAATTGTTGACCATCGAAGCGGTTGTCATGCCCGGAAAAGGGAAACATGTGTACACCGGAAAACTCGGAGATGTCATGCAGGAGTCCATCACTGCGGCCATCAGCGTGGTCAGGAGCCGGAGCCGGCAGTGGGGAATCGACCAGGATTTCTATGAAAAACAGGATGTGCATATTCATGTTCCCGAAGGGGCGACCCCCAAAGACGGGCCCAGTGCCGGAATTGGCATGTGCACATCCATTGTTTCCGCCTTAACGGGAATATCCGCCCTGTCCAGTGTTGCCATGACGGGTGAAATCACATTACGGGGGGAAGTGCTCCCCATTGGCGGGTTGAAGGAAAAGCTTCTGGCCGCCCATCGTGCGGGAATCAAGACCGTCATCATTCCCGGTGAGAATGCCCGGGAACTTCGGGAAATCCCGGAAAACATACGAAAGAAGCTGAATATCCGGCCGGTAAAATGGATTGATGAAGTGATTGAACTGGCAACGGAAAGACCCCCGGAGGCGCGTTTTGAAGAGGAAATCAGCCCTTCCCCCACCGTGGACGAAATCAAGAATTCCAAGTCCCGGGACAAACAGTCCGAACTTACGGCACATTGATGCCCGGGCCGGCTTCCGGAATGGCCGTTCATTCGGTTTGTTGAAACAAAGGTCATTATTTATATTGCTTTTCAGACGGAAATTTTATTATTATTCGCCTTTGCAGGATTATTTCTGTTCAACGGGCTGGTCATCCGCATGACGCATGATATTCTGACCGGAGCTGAAAATAACAACAACACCTTAACAACACCTTTGGGGCTGAAATTTGGCTCTCGCAGAAAACCAGATTTTAAACATCCAATAACGAGGAGAGCAGGATCATGAATAAAGCTGAATTGACTGATGTGGTTGCAGCACGTGCAAATCTGACAAAAGTGGATGCGAGTAGTGCTGTAGATGCTGTTTTTCTTGCTATTGAGGGAGCGCTGGGACGCGGTGAATCGGTATCACTTGTTGGATTTGGAACTTTTTCTGTTTCAACCAGGGCGGCCAGAACGGGTCGCAATCCCCGTACGGGTGAAACCATACAGATTGCAGCTTCACGGGTAGCTAAATTCAAGGCTGGAAAGGGACTTAAAGATGCCATATACTAGCACCGCTTTTTCGGGCGCTTAGCTCAGCTGGGAGAGCATCGCCCTTACAAGGCGAGGGTCGCAGGTTCGATCCCTGCAGCGCCCACCATTCAGCAGGAGCGGTAGTTCAGTTTGGTTAGAATACCGGCCTGTCACGCCGGGGGTCGCGGGTTCGAGTCCCGTCCGCTCCGCCACTTTAAACGCTACTGGGGTATTTTTTACCCGGGGAGCCATCCCGCAGCAGGTGAAAAACGGATGGCAACTGTTCAGTAGGGGGTAAGGTGTCTGCTGGAATAATGGGGTTAGGTGTGTCTGGTTTGCGGGACGATTCTGGCATGGGTCCCGGCATGGTTCCTGGTATGAGTCCCAGGGAATCTCCCCATGTAGCGCCCCATTGTTTGGGCGCCGGAACCGGACCACCGGGACATGCGAGGCATTTGTCTCGCATTCCTTTTTTGTCCGGGACAATGACTGCCATTCGGTGTGGTCAGAATCCGGTGGGAAGAATCCGGAATGAGCCGGGAAACCGGATGGCATCGCCGGGTTGTCTGGATTGATAACCACCAACCAATACTTTTTAGGGCTTCCATATGCTAACCGCGATACGTGAACGTGCTACCGGCTGGATCGCGTGGGTGATTGTCACACTGATCGCCATCCCGTTCGCCCTTTGGGGGATCAACTCTTACTTTGAAGGCGGGAGCGAAGTGCCCGTGGCTCTTGTCGATGGGGAAGAAATTTCGACCTATGCGTACCAGGAGGAATTGGCATCCCAAAGGCAAATGCTGGCAAACCAGCTGGGGGAGAATTTCGATCCGGCACTGCTGGACAGCCTGGAAATCAAGCAAACCATTGTCGATGGCCTGGTGGATGACCTGATATTGCGCCAATACACCCAGGACATGAACTACAGGATTTCCGATGACCAGTTGATGGCATTGATACAAAGTGTTCCGGTATTTCAAGAAGAAGGATTGTTTGACCAGAACCGTTATATGAATGTGCTGGCGGCCAATCGGTTGACTCCCCAGGAATTTGAACTGTCCCAACGGGCAGGCGGGGGGCTCAGCCAGTTGCAAAATGGATTAAGCGAAAGTGCATTCTTCACCCGCTCAGAGAGAGACCGGATTCTGGCATTATGGGGCCAGACCCGTAAAGTGAGCTATGCCACCCTCGACACAGGCAGATTTGTCGAGGATTTCACCATTGGTGATAACGAGATTGAGGCCTACTACCAGGCCAATATCGAGGTTTTCCAGAATGAAGCGAGCATCAAGGTTGACTACATTGAACTGAGTATTGATGTGCTTTCCGAATCCGTTCAGCCACAGGACGCTGAAATTGCGGCCCATTACGAAGAAACCAGGGGCAGGTATCGTCAACCGGAAGCTCGACAGGCCAGCCATATCCTGGTTTCAGTGGGGCAGTCATCGGATGAAGCGCAGCGTCAGGAGAAACTTGAAAAAGCCCGGGAAATATCGAAACGGGCCCGGAGCGGGGAGGATTTTGGCGAGCTGGCCTTGCAGTATTCCGATGACCCTGGTTCCAGTATTAATGGTGGTGACCTGGGGGTGATCGCAAGAGGCCAAATGGTGAAGCAGTTCGAGGATGCCGTGTTTACCATGTCACAGGGCGAGATCAGCCAGCCAATTGAAAGCCAGTATGGATTTCATATAATTTATCTGACCAGGGTGGATGAAGAACATCAGCAGCCGCTGGATGAGGTCCGTGCACAGGTGAAAACGGATTTGAGCAAAATACAGGCAGAAAACATATTCGCGGACCTGGCCGAATCATTCAAAAACATGGTGTTTGAAACCCCGGAAGATATACGGGTATCCGCGGATGAACTGGATATTCCGGTCAATACCAGTGATTGGTTTACGGCTCAGTCCGGTGAAGGGATTGCTGAAAACAGGAGTGTGCGGCAAGCCGCTTTTTCGGAAGATGTTCTCAACGACAATCTGGTCAGCCAGGCCATTGAAATCGGTTTCGACAAATTGGTTGCAGTGCAAAAAGTGGATTATCGGGAAGCCCACCCCCGGCCCTTGGAGTCCGTTCGACAGGAGATCGATTCGTTATTGAAAATGGAAAAATCCCGGGCAAGGGTATTGCAAATGGGGTCAGACCTGCTCAGCGAACTGGAGTCTCGCAGTCAAAATATGGAGAGCTGGACCCGTTTTATTCTGAATCAAGGGCTTGAGATTGAAGCTCTCCCTGCGGTGCGGCAGGAAATACCCACCGAATTGCGGGCACTCGGCGACACGGTTTTTGCGTTGGGAGCCCCCTCCCAGGACAGCATAAAGTTTGGTGGACTGGCCCTGGAGAGCGGAGATTATGTGTTGTATTCCCTGGAAGAAGTCGTCCTGGGAGATCTCGACCTGATTGAAGAATCGGAACGGGGCCTGGTGGAACAGCACCTCCTTTCGAGAGAGGGTTCAGGGTACTTTGAGCAGTTCAGCCAGTCTCTCAGGGAACGTGCCGATGTGGTGATATACGATGAACAACTCTAGCCCGGGTTCACTGCATTCCGTGGAAAGACTTCTGCTTTGAGTGTTTTTTTATCAACCTGAAAACACGGTATCATGAACCGTATCACAGGGAGACCCAACGCCTGCCTTTCGCCAGGTGTTACTCGATTCCAGCGAAGGTCCAGGAAAGGGACTCTCCGGCCATCAGTGGCACCAGGCCATGATTGCCGTGTTCCATGTTTAGCGGGATTTCCTGCGGTGTCTTTTCCAGCACGGCTTTTTGTGAATTTCTCCCGACCCCGTAAAAATCCGCACCAAAATGGCTGGCAAAATCTTCCAGCCTGTCCAGGCATTCCATGCCCTCAAAGATTTCAGCATAAAACTCGATAGCGGTGCAGGCCGAAAAGATGCCTGCACAGCCACAGGCACTTTCCTTTTCGCCCCGTAAATGTGGGGCACTGTCTGTTCCCAGAAAAAATGAAGGGTTCCCGCTGACGGCTGCCTGCAGAACACAAAGACGGTGGGATTCTTTTTTTAAAATGGGCAAACAGTATAAGTGGGGTCGAATGCCCCCTTTGAATATCTCGTTGCGGCTATACAGGAGATGCTGAGGAGTGATGGTGGCTGCGACATTGCTGTTGGAATCCCGGACGAAATCAACCCCCTCCCTCGTCGTGATATGTTCCAGCACCAGTTTCAGTTCCGGAATTTCCCGATGAATGGGAATCAGCACCTGTTCGATAAACAAGGCTTCACGATCAAAGATATCGACATGGGGGTCGGTCACTTCCCCATGTACCTGCAATACCACCCCGTTTTCTGCCATACACTCCAAAAGTCCCATGATGTTGCTGGTTCGGGTCACTCCGGTTGATGAATTCGTGGTCGCGCCTGCCGGGTACAGTTTGAACCCCAGGATGTGTTCGCACCGGGCAGCGGCTCTCACCTCGCCTTCATCCGTATCATCGGTGAGAAAGAGGCTCATCTTTGGGTCGAACACGGGATTATCCGGCACCGATTCAAGGATGGCTTCCCGGTAAGCCATTGCCTGCTCCACGGTTCGAACCGGGGGAACCAGATTTGGCATAATCAGGGCCCGGCCGAATTGCCTGGCTGTCAAGGGTGCCACTGCCTTTAGCATGTGACCGTCCCGCAAATGGACATGCCAGTCATCGGGACGGGTGATCGTCAGTGTTGCGGACATCGGATAATTCTCAAAGATCGTGTGACCCTTTTGCTTTTTTCAGGACACCACTCCGACAGGGCCTGAAGGGTGGCTCCCTATGCGGATGCCGGGCCGGGAATGCTCCACCTGAATCCTCCTGAACCATTGGTTTTCCGCATTGAAACCGGGATCATACCCGGACGCGCCGGGGACCGGTTCATGTCTGACCGCCGATGGTTAACCATGTCGGAATTATAGCATGACAAAGGGGGTTGAAAATGACAAAGCCGCTCCCCGTGAAGGGTCCTGGGCCGATCCGGTGCAAAAGCCACCACGGCAGGGCAAGCTCCGGGTCGATCCCTCCTTGTCTGGCCTGGGAATCAGGGAAGCGCGGTTATTCCGCCATCCACCACCAGTTCAGTTCCGGTAATCCAGGAGGCATGATCAGACAACAGAAACAAACAGGCATCCGACATGTCCTGCGCACTTCCCAACCGGCCCAACGGAATGGTTGCTCCAATCTTCGACTGCAAGTCCGGTTTGTTCTGCCATCTTTGCTGCATTGGAGTCAGGGTCGGTCCGGGCAGTATTACATTCGACCTGAGGTTGTTTTCGGCAAACTGGATGGCCAGGGACTTGGACAGCCGGATCAGTGCGGCCTTGGAAGCTCCATACGCGTCCTGGGGAACCGGGTCTCCGCTTAATGCATCAATGGACGAGAAGTGGACCATGGCACCGCCGCCGTGCTTCAGGATTTCCGGGACCACCGCCTTGGTGAGCAGAACGATGGATCTCAGGTTGATATTCATGACCTCGTCCCAGACCTCCAGATCGATCTCCACCACCGATTTGTCCTTTCCAAACCACAATACCCCCAGGGTATTGACAAGATAGTCAATCCGCCCAAATTCTGCCAGGGCAACCGAAACCAGCTTATCGATGCCTGCTTTTCGGGTCAGGTCGGTTTGTATATAGACGGATTTTCCGGGTCCATCCGGGATATTCCCCGGCGGTGGCTTGATATCCGCCATGCACACGTGAATGCCTTTTTGGAGCAGGTCACCGGCTATTTGCAGACCCATGCCCCCTCCTGCACCCGCGACCAGTGCAGCCTGGCCGGAGAATTTCATATTGGTTCCCGGTTTGGAAAGTTGATGGAAGAGTGCGAGTATAGCAATCTTTTTCGCAATCCAGTGGGATGAGTGGGTCCGATTCCCAGGGGTTTCAAACCGGATGGTCCCCGGACCGAGCCGGAAATTGAATCGATTCGGAGCCCGCCGGTGTGCTCCCCTGGCCGGTGAATGGAGGACACCCTTTCGTCATGCGAATCCGGGACCGTTCCCGGGGGACACGGAGAACCGTGCTTCAATGGACCCCCATTTTTGGCAAGGAGAAAACCGTGATTTTCCCGACCAGCGTGTCTGCCCGCTCACCGGGACGATCGGGCCCGCAATCGCCGGGCCTGGGTCGGGGAGACTTCCAGGGGCCGGTAGATCTCCACCCGGTCATGGGGACCCAGAACCGTGTCCCGGTGCCGCTGCACCCCGTAAATGCCCACCGCCTGTTGATCGAGATCCAGCCCGGGATATTTCTCCAGCAGCCCGGAAGCCGCAATGGCGGCCCCAATCGTGCTGCCCACCGGGCACCGCAGCCGAACCACCTCCTGCCATTCCGGCCAGGCCACCACCACGCTCACCGCCATGGTCCGCTTCACAGGACCTCCGCCCGACCGGTCCCGTAAACCTCGTCCGCCCGGCGGCAGAAGGCATCCACCAGGGAATTGGCAATGCCCCCGAAAACCGGCCCCACCAGCCGTCCCACCACCGGGTTGGAAAAATCAAATGACAACTCCAGCTCCACCTTCGAGGACTCCGCATCCAGTGCCACGAATTCCCACGACCCCGACAGGTGACTGAACGGACCCTCCACCAGGGTCAGCAGCGTCTTCTCCTCCCCGATCAGACGGTTCCGGGTGGTGAAGGCGTGACACACCCCCTTGTAGTCCAGGGTGAGCTTCGCCAGTACCTCCCCCTCGCTGCGGCCCAGTTCCTCCGAGGCCCGGCACCACGGCAGGAAGTCCGCGTAGCGCGGCACGTCATTGACCAGGGCAAACATCTCCCCCGCCCGGTGGGGAACCCACGCCATGCGCCGGACCGTCTTCATGGTTTCCAGACAAATTCCATGGGGTCCATTATACTCCACGGGTCTTTCCTTCCCGTACCGTGTCATGCCCAAAAAGAAACCCTCCCCGGACTCCCGCATTGCCGTCAACCGCCGGGCCCGGTTCGACTATGTCCTGGAACAGGAATACGAGGCCGGACTGGTTCTTGAGGGCTGGGAGGTCCAGAGCCTGCGACGGGGACGGGCCCAGCTCAAGGAAAGTCATGTGACGGTCATCAAGGGCGAGGTCTACCTCGTCGGGGCCCATTTCTCCCCGCTGGTCTCCACCTCCACCCACCACACTGCCCGGCCCACCCGGCCCCGGAAACTCCTGCTGAACCGCCGGGAAATCGCCCAGCTCATCGGCGCCATAGAACGCCGGGGCTACACCCTCGTGCCCCTGCACCTGTACTGGAAACACCAGCGGGTGAAACTGTCCATCGCACTGGCGAAGGGAAAGAAACAGTACGACAAACGACAAACCATCAAGCAGCGGCAATGGGACCGACAACGACAACGGCTCCTCAAACAATCCTGAGCGCATGTCGAGGCCAGAAATGGTCCGGTTTCCGTTTGCGGGTAAAAAAATCGGGTTGCAGCCAGAAACTGCAGGGAACCGGAACCCGATCCAGCTCTCGATTGCTCAATGTGATTTCTCAGTGTAATGGTCTCTGGCATATGTCCCCCTTAATGAAAAAGGGGACATTACAGAATTGCGCCGACACGGTCTGTTGGAGAATTGACAAAAACCAATGGTTACTATATACAGTTCCCTCTGCTTCAGTTATCACACACGTTACGTGTGTGCCAGATTGTCCACAATAGGTGGCCTTCGCAGTTGTGGAGGTACTCAGCTGGTCGGTTTATTCATTCCAGGAATATCAGGATTACGCGAGTCTTATACAAAACCATTCAAGAAAGTTCGAGGAAAAATATGAAAAAGAATTTATTTGCAGCCCTGTGTGCGGCATCGCTTCTCATTGCCAGTAACAGTGCGGTGGCGGGTGAAAGCGTCAAGATCGGGATGCCAGCCTGGACGGGTGCCCAGGCAATTGCCAATTTGATCAAGGTGATTGTGGTGGAAAAGATCGGTGGTCAGGCCGAGCTGGTACCCGGAACGAATGCAACCATCTTCCAGGCCATGGACCAGGGGAAAGGAGACATTGATGTACACCCGGATGTCTGGCTGCCCAACCAGGAGACCTTCACAAAAGAATATGTGGATGCCAAGGGGACCGTCATACTCAGCAGCAACCCTTACCAGGGGAAGCAGAATTTCTGCGTCACCAAAGCGTTTTCGGAAGCCAACAATGTCACGTCCATATTTGATTTGGCACGCCCGGAAATTGCCAGGTTGATGGACAGCGATGGGAATGGAAAAGGGGAAATCTGGATTGGCGCGCCGGGTTGGGCTTCTGCCAACGTCAACGAGGTTAAGGTTCGGGATTATGGGTTGATGGAGTTTATGGAGCCCATCCGGGCAGAACAAAGTGTCATGGTGGCCACCGTTGGCGACAGCGTGGCAAAGAACCAGGGGTATGCGTTTTATTGTTATGCACCCCATGCCATCTGGTTCATGCATGATATCGTTGCGCTGGAAGAACCCCCGTATGATCCCGCGAAGTACATCATGGTGCAGCCGGCTGAGGATGCGGACTGGTTTGAAAAATCCACGGTCATGTCCGAAGATGCCCTGAAAAAAGTCCAGGTGGCGTATTCCAAATCCCTGGAAGAGCGCTCGCCGATTATTGCCGGTTTGCTTGCAAACATGTCACTGGATACGGATACCGTGAGCAACTTTGCGTTTGAAATTGCGGCGAATGGCCGTGATGCGGAAGAAGTGGCCAAAGAATGGGTCGCTGCAAACGGTCCACGTGTAGACAGCTGGCTGGGAATCTGATCAGGGTGGCATGAGAAATGATGCCGGGTTCCGGCATCATTTCATCCGCCTGTCCCGGCACATCCCGGCAGCCATCCCTGTGCAGTGTGCCGGATGCGACCCCCCTGATTGTCAACCAGCCCGGGAAGAACGGACGTGACTGATACGCGAACAAAAAGCACAGCAGAAACCGCCATCAGCATTGATGGCGTTTGGAAAATTTTTGGCGACAACTGGAAGGTGGCCTTGGAAGATGTCCAGAAAAACGGGGCATCGAAGAAACAGGTGCTGGATCAGTATAATTGTGTCATCGGTGTCGCCGATGTTAGTTTTGAGGTGGCGCGGGGCGAAATTTTCTGTGTCATGGGGCTTTCCGGAAGCGGGAAGTCCACCCTGGTGAGGCATATCAACCGGTTGCTTGAGCCATCGGCAGGCAGAATTTCGGTGGGGGGGCAGGATGTGATGCAATTGCAGGATCTCAGCCTCCGGAAATTCCGGAATGAACACATTGCGATGGTATTTCAGAACTTCGCCCTGATGCCCCACCGCTCTGTGCTGGACAATGTTGCGTTGCCGCTGGAAATTCGCGGAGTGAATAAAAACCAACGCATGAAAGTGGCGGGACAGACCCTGGAAATGGTTGAACTGCAGGGATGGGGGAACAAGTTCGCCCATGAACTGTCAGGCGGCATGCAGCAAAGGGTTGGATTGGCCAGGGCGATTGCCGCAGACCCCCAGGTGCTGTTGATGGATGAACCGTTCAGCGCACTGGACCCGCTGATTCGTCGACAGTTACAGGGCCAGTTCATGGAGTTGGCCACGGTGATGAACAAAACCACGGTATTTATTACCCATGACCTGGATGAGGCGGTCAGAATTGGTCATCGTATTGCCATTATGCGGGACGGCCGGGTGGTTCAGATCGGGACACCAGAGGAAATCGTGATGAATCCTGCGGATGGCTATGTCGCGGATTTTGTGGCCGGCATTTCCAGATTGAAGGTGGTCCGGGCACATGCCGTCATGCGCCCTGTTTCCGAATATGAACAGCAATTTGGCCCCCTGCCGGAAAACGGCCCCAGCTTCAACCAGGATGACAATCTCAGCGTGTTGATCCGTGCTGCAATCGATTCCAATGTGCCCATTCGAATCGTTGACAACCACCGGAACAGCGTGGGGGTGATTACGCGCAAAGACTTGCTTACAACCGTGATTGAGGGAACCGAAACATCATGAAAAAATCAACCTCTGACCCGGGGACTGCAGACGAAGCGGAGGTTTCTGAAAGCAGAAGAGAACTGGTCACAGAATTTGTAACCACGAACCCGGACTATTTCTGCAATCAATTCGACAAAATAGGCAGCAAGGCAGGTTTCGTCTGGACGTTTAATGTATTCGCTGCATTGCTGGGGCCCGTATGGTTTGGAATGCGTGGATTGTGGAATTGGGCCATGCCATTCGCAATTCTCGAAACACTCGGGTTCATCCAGATTTTTCGGGGTCTTTGGGGGAATCTTGCAGCACAAGCCCAGGCCCGTATTGAAAGCGTACAGGGCACGCTGGACTTTCGGCGCCAGCAGTTGGAAACCGCGATTGAAAATAACGCCGACAATGTCGATGTGTTCAGGCGGGCGATCGAATCCCTGGAGGTTGGCATTGGAGAGATCAGGCAGGAGATTGTTGAAATCGAAACCGGTGCGATCTATGTCGCCGGGGCGGGTTTTGGCCTGTTACTGATCACCAAAATCATCGAGGGCCTGATCGCCAACCAGGTGCTGGAGCGGCGTTTCTCCGACTGGCTGTCTGATCGCACCATCCTGGCCGGTGTCACGTCGGTGAGAATGGTGGCCAGTGCCCTGTTTTTTCTGGTTGTGGTCGCGGCATGCATCGTCCACTACAGTTTTCCGGGTTGGATCGGGTTCCTTGCCGAGTTTCCCACCGACCCGGATATCCGCGTATCCGCCATCAATGGCGTCAAGGAGTTCTTTGCGTTCATTATCCTCAAAGGGGAATGGGTTTTTGATTTCATTACGCTGGGAATCCGCTCCATCCTGGACGCCCTGGAGGTGGTGTTCGTCGATACGCCCTGGATTGTCATTGCGAGTTTCATTATCCTGTTGACATGGTTGTCGGCGGGGCCGAGAGCCGCCATCTGGTCCGCGGCCTTTCTCGCGTATATGGGGGTCCTGGGGTTTTGGGAAAAAGCCATGACCACGCTGGCGCTGTTGGGAACGGCTGCATTGATCAGTATCGCCCTGGGAATTCCCCTGGGCATGGTCTGTGCGCGCCGGCCGCGCCTGTACTCGGTCATCCGGCCCATCATGGATTTCATGCAGACCATGCCTGCCTTTGTATTCATGATCCCGGTGATCGCATTTTTTGGTACCGGTAAACCCGCAGCCATCGTTACCACAATGATTTTCGGTGGGACCCCGGTGGTACGATTGACCGTTCTGGGGTTGAGAGGGGTGCCGGAATCCATCCGGGAAGCGGCGATATCCTATGGTGCGTCAAAATGGTACCTGCTCAGAAAAGTGGATCTTCCCCTGGCTTCTCCATCCATTCTGGCCGGAGTCAATCAAACCATCATGCTGAGTCTGGCCATGGTGGTGGTGGCTTCACTGATCGGAGCCAAGGGGCTGGGAGAAGATGTGCTTGAAGCCCTGCAATACGCTTCAGTGGGGCAGGGAATACTGGCGGGTTTTTCCATATTGTTTTGTGCAATGATCCTGGACCGTATTGTCCAGGGAAAACGCAAGGGCCAGTAATCTCCAGGCGGGCGGTTCTGGGACAATCGGTTTTCCCGTGCACTTCCAGTACATCCGTCGTGGAAAAGGTCCTGTGCTTGTCCTGCAGCACGGGTTTCTGAGTGGTTCCGCGTACTGGAAAAAACAAATCGATTTCTTTTCCCGGCACTTTGAAGTCATTGCCCCGACCCTGCCTGGATTCGGGGATCATTCACTTGGGGGGACGGCTGAGGGCCAGGGCCCGGAGCAGGCGATCAATACGATTTCCGGTTATGTTCAGTACCTGATTGCGTTGCTGGACCAGGCAAACGTACCGTATTTTCATCTCCTCGGCCATTCCATGGGCGGGATGATTGCACAGGAAACCGCCCTTGAATTTGGCCATCGGGTCAATAAACTGGTGTTGTATGGCACGGGGCCGGATGGTGCCCTGCCAGGGAGATTCGAGCCCGTCGCCGCCAGCCGCGAGCGGGTCATTCGTGACGGCCCCGGGAGTACCATTGCCCGAACGGTGGCGAGTTGGTTTGTATCCGGAGGCCAGGACCCCGACTATCCGGACTGCATTGAATTGGCATCGGCGGCGGTTGTGCCGACGATACTGGGGGGCTATGATGCCATGTCGACATGGAGTTGTGTCGACCGACTGCCCCGGATTGGCAATCCGACCCTGGTGATCTGGGGAGACCGAGACAGGAGTTATCCTCGAAACCAGGTAGACCGGCTCGTCCACGGCATCCCCGGTGCAGAACTGAAAGTGATCGGGAATTGCGCGCACAATGCACATCTTGAGAAACCGGACCTGTTCAATCAACAGGTTTTTGCATTTTTGGGCAGTCACTGAGGCCCGGTCGGGAAAACACCGGGGCTGCCGTGACAGTTGGTCCGGGAACCGGGCCAGTGATCCCGATGATGGGAATTGCCCCCGGCGGATGGCCATGTTTGGCAGCTTGACCTTAAAATATTCTAGAATCAGTTTCCTTTTATCACGGTTGTATTTACCCAATGGCTGAATTCCCGCATCTGCTGTCTCCATTGAACCTGGGTCCACTGACTGTTCGGAATCGGGTGCTGGTTTCTGCCCATGTTTCGGGATTCGCGGAAGATAACCGGCCCGGCAGGGAATATATCGAGTACCAGCGTCAATACGCCAGGGGAGGCGTAGGTTTGCAGATCACCGGCGGAACACCGGTTCATCGTTCCGGGATGTTGAGCATGAGCCAGGACGGCCTGTGGAACCTGGATGACCGCATTGTCCCGGGCTATCAAAAACTGAGTGCTGCGGTTCACTCGGAGGGGGGTCGAATCCTTGCACAGCTGGCCCACAGCGCCGGAACGGTGCGGATCAACCAGCCCGCCTTCGAAAGCTGGTCCGCATCCCCGGTGTTGTCCCCGGTCACCGGCAACATTTCCCATGCCATGACCGTGGACGAAATCCAGGAAGTGATCAATGCCTTTGCGGCGGCGGCCGTGCGGGTAAAACAGGGGGGACTGGATGGTGTCGAAATACTGGGAGCCTTCGGGTTTCTGCCCCAGGCCTTTCTGTCTCCACTGACGAACTGGAGAACGGACCAGTACGGTGGTGGGCTGGACAACCGAATGCGATTTCTGGTGGAATTGCTGCAGGCGGTGAGGGAGGCGTTGGGAAACACACAGATTCTGGGAGTACGCTTGCCGGGAGACGAGTATGAGCCAGGGGGCCTGGACCTCGATCAAATGAAGTCCGTCTGCAAGACCCTTTCCGACCATCGCCTGGTGGATTACCTGAATATCACGGCCCATACCAATTTTTCCCATCGCGGCCGGTCCAGGCACTGGGCCCCGACACCGGCTCCCCATGGCGTTTTTGTTGACCTTGCGGAAAGGATCAAGGAGGTGGTGGATGTTCCCGTGTTTACCGTCGGCAGGATTGTCGACCCGGTACACGCCGAACAGATTCTGTCCCGGGGAAAAGCGGACATGGTGGGCATGACCCGGGCGCACATTTGCGACCCGCAAATCGTTGCCAGAATCCAGTCACGTGAATTGGCGAGAATCCGTCCCTGTGTGGGTGCGAACACCTGTATCGCCAACCGGTATGCCGGCACGACCATTCGCTGTATGCACAGCCCGGATGTAGCCAGGCCCGGACGGTCGCTGGAGAAGGCCCGTCGGCCCCGCACCGTTAGTGTGATTGGCGCCGGTCCAGCCGGGCTTGAAGTCGCCAGGGTCGCGGCGGAACGGGGTCACCGTGTGACGGTTTTCGAGCAAAGCAGTGAACCGGGAGGGCAGCTTGCACTGTGGGCAAGGTCCCGGTCCATGTCCGAATTCAAAAAGGTGATTGACTGGCGCCTGGCGGAACTGGAAAGACTGGGGGTCGTTCTCGAACTGAACCATCCGGTCAACGGGCATGACCTCATCGGAATCCAGGGCGACGCAGTGGTGGTGGCAACCGGAGCCACCGATGCTGCCCGGCGATTTCCCGGCGGAAGCAGGATCCGTTTGCTGACTCCACATGACCTGTTGCGTGGAGAAGAAATCCCCGGAACCAAGGTCCTGGTGTGCAGTGATGGCCGGGGTCATGCGGGGTTGGTGGCAGCGGAGTGGCTGGCCCACGAAGGGTTGCGTACCGAAGTAGTGACCGCTGATTTCGCTCTGGCAGCCGACCTGGACCCCACCCATCGAAATGCCTGGTATGCGCGCCTGGGCAAACTGGGGGTGGCCATGACGGCACAATTTGAGGTTGTGGACATTTCGGGTCACTGCGTGAATCTGCGAAACGTGTTCACGGATGAAACCGCGCAACGGACGGATATTGACCTGATTGTTGATTGGAGCGGGTGTGTGGTCAATGATGCGCTGCTTCATGTCGAACCATCGTCGGGTGATCAGGTGGAGCGGCACGGGATCGGGGATTGCATTGCACCCAGGAGTGTAGAGGTGGCCATGGCGGAAGCCAATAAAATCGGAAGGATTCTGTAACCCCGGATAAAGGGGTAAAACGGCTGTCGGGTTCAGTCGTGAGTTCCAGTTTGACCGGATTTCCGGGCTCTTCCGGCGGCACCGCACGGCGAATTCCGATTGCCTCCCCGGGTTCAGTATCCGCCGGGGTCAGTGGTACACTTCGCAACCATCCAGAAATGGAAAAAGACGTTTCACGGGTTTCGGAATCTCCGGTTATACGGAACAGCCGGACTGTTTTCCGGACCATCACCTATTTCATCAAAAGCAGCGGGTATCGTTGGAAGCGGGGATTGCAATAGTTGTCATTGTGGCCGCACTGTTTCATGCCACCTGGAATGCTGCGGTGAAATCCGGGAATGATCATCTGTTGTCGATTACCGGAATCAATGTCGCGACTTTCCTCATTGCTCTGCCCCTTGTCCCGGTGGTGGGTCTTCCGGCCCCGGAAAGCTGGCCATTTTTGATCACCTCGGCAGTCCTGCACTTCGGGTATTACATTTCCCTGAGCGAGGCGTACAAATACGGTGATTTTTCACAGGCATACCCCATTGCCCGGGGGACCGCACCCATCATTGTCACGGCATGGGGGACGCTGGTTCTTGGGGAAACCCTGTCCACCATCGAACTGGTGTCGCTGATCGGGGTCCTGTCCGGTATTTTGATTTTTACCTCACAGGCCCTTCCCAGGGTGATGCGTGACCGCAGGGCGCTGATTGCCGCCCTGGTCACGTCGGTATTTATCGGTGGCTATACCCTGGCAGACGGGGTCGGCGGCCGGCTGTCTCAAAATATTCCCGGTTACATGATCTGGCTTTACCTGCTCGACGGCATTCCGGTCCTGGTGTACGCGGTCTGCAGGCGGGGCATCCATGAAGTGGCCGGGATCCGGCATGACTGGAAGTTGATGTTTGTCGGGGCGGGTCTCGCGTTTGTTTCCTATGCACTGGTTGTATGGGCGATGAGCCGGGCCCCCATCCCCCTGGTCTCTGCCCTGCGGGAAACCTCCATCGTGATCGCCGCCCTCATTGGTGCGTTTTATTTCAAGGAATCCTCCAGTCAGCGCAGGATTCTGGCTTCGGTGGTTATTTTCTTCAGTGTTGCCCTGCTCGCACTGGACTGAAGCGGGTGAAACCGGCCGCTCCCGGAGGACTGCAAAGGCATGGCCACGGCCCATGACCCGGATTTCGGTGCCGGGGAAACCGAGATTGCGTGATCCACCGGTATTTTGTGTGTGGAATATATTGATAATGGTGCAACCCCGTTATATTCTGCCTCCCTCATTCTTTAAACTAAAATATTCAACATTATGGCCATACAGGTTCCAGGCACTGCAAGTGCGGTAATTATTGGTGGGGGGGTCATCGGGTCCAGCGTTGCCTATCATTTGGCAAGGCTTGGCTGGAGCAATGTGGTACTGCTTGAGCGGATGCAGTTTGCCTGCGGAACCACCTGGCATGCCGCCGGGCTGATCGGCACCATGCGGGCCAATGAAAGTCATGCCAAAATCGCGGAATATTCCATGTCGATCCTCCGTGACATTGAGAAGGAAACCGGCCAGTCAACGGGTTTCAAGCAGGTTGGTTCCTTGTCCATTGCACACAGCGAAGGCCGGTTCGAGGAACTCAAGCGTGTCGCGTCCATGAATAATGCTTTCGGGGTCACCCGGGTAGATATCCTGACTCCAGGGGAGATCCGGGAACTGTATCCGCTTTTGAAAACCGATGACCTGTTCGGGGGCAGCTGGGTCGCTCATGATGGATACGGCAGCCCGGTGGATGTGACAGCGGCATTTGTGAAGGGTGCCCGTGGAAGGGGGGTGCTTTGCCTGGAAGGTGTCCGGGTAACCGGGGTCATGCAGGAAAACGGCAAAGTGGTCGGGGTCACCACCAGCCAGGGAGATATCCAGTCTGAGATCGTCATCAATTGTGCGGGAATGTGGGCCCGGGAAGTGGGTCGCATGGCGGGGGTGAATGTGCCCTTGCACGCTGCGGAACATTATTATGCGGTGACAGAAAAGCTGGATGATTTGCCGCTTGACCTGCCGGTCATGCGGGACCACGATCAATGTGCGTACTATAAACAGGATGCGGGCAGCCTGCTCGTTGGCCAATTCGAACCCAATGCCGTGCCATGGGGACAACACGGCATCCCGGAGGATTTCTGCTTTGACGAAATTGATGGACATTTCGAAGAGCAGTTGATGCCGGTGCTGGAAGCGGCCATGGAACGGGTCCCCATGTTGCAGGATGTGGGCTGGAGAAAGTTTTTCTGTGGTCCGGAGAGTTTCACACCGGATGACCAGTTCCACCTTGGAGAAGCCCCTGAACTCAAGAATTTTTATGTGGCAGCGGGGCTGAATTCCATCGGTATCCAAAGCTCGGGGGGGGTGGGCAAGGCACTGTCCGAATGGATACATCAGGGCCATCCGCCGATGGACCTGTGGAGTGTGGACATTCGCCGGATGTATTCCTTTCAGGGGACCCAGCAGTACATAGAAAACCGGGTGAGCGAAACACTCGGGTTGCTGTATGACCATCATTGGCCTTACCGGCAAATGGAAACATCCAGAAATGTCCGGCATTCTCCCATTCATGAAAGGCTGGTGGCGCACAACGCCTGCTTTGGAGAGGTGGCGGGATGGGAAAGACCGAACTGGTTTGCCCCGGAAGGGACCGAACCCCGATACGAATACAGTTTTGGAAAACAGAACTGGTTTGAGTATTCGGCGAATGAACACCGTGCCTTCCGGGAAAAAGTGGCGATGTTTGACCAGAGCAGTTTTTCCAAATATCTGGTCCAGGGCCGGGACAGCTGCAAGGCGCTACAGCGCATCTGCACTGCGAATGTGGATGTCATGGAAGGGAAAATGGTCTATACCCACTGGCTGAATGAACGCGGAGGCATCGAAGCCGATTTAACGGTTACCCGGCTTGGTGAGAACAGGTACCTGGTGGTGAGTGGGGCGGGGGTCACCAACAAGGATCTGGACTGGCTGGCAAAAAATATTGATCCGGACTGGTATTGTACGGTGACCGATGTGACCAACAGTTGGGCGGTACTGGGAGTCATGGGGCCGGACAGCCGCCCATTGCTCACGGAATTGCTCGGGCTGGACATGAGTACGGAGACTTTCCCGTTCGGAATGACGAAGCCCATAGAACTGGGTTGCGCCGTTGGCCATGCGGCGAGGGTTTCGTTTGTCGGTGAGCTTGGCTGGGAGTTGTACGTGCCCACGGACATGGCCCGGCATGGATTCGATATGCTCTGGAGCGCGGGGGAGCAATATGGGTTGGTGATGGCCGGGCTGCATGCCTTGGACAGCGGCCGTATCGAAAAGAAATTCATTCACTTTGGTCATGATGTGGCGGATGAGGATACGCCTTTGGAATGTGGGGTCGGGTTTGTCTGTGATTATGGAAAGGCCATCCCCTTTATCGGTCGGGATGCCCTGTTGAAACAAAGGGAAACGGAACAATGGAAAGGAAAACGGATGGTACAGTTTCTGCTTCAGGACCCGGCGGAAGTGCTGTATCACCACGAACCCATCCTGCGTGATGGCAGGCTGATCGGTCATTTGACCTCCGGGAACTATGGACACACTCTCGGTGGTGCCGTTGGCCTGGGATATGTGTACCATGATGAGGGCGTCACCACCGAATACATTGACTCCGGAAAATTCGAAATTGAGGTCGGGGGTCGCCGGATTCCGGCCAACGCGAGCCTGACAGCCATGTATGACCCCAAAGGGGTCAAAATGCGTGGGTAGAGTCTCTGCCAGGGGGGTCGTCCAGGGAGCCCCCGGGTTCCCGGAATCCCGGGCCGCGGCGGGTTTCCACGGACCCTGGATTCGGCTTCAGGATGCCTGGACGCAACACTCATGAATGGGACCATTCACCGGTTTAACGAGCAGGATGAATATTATTTTCAGGAAGGCTGTTACATTACGGAGTTGTTGAATTGTCCTGATCGCCCGGAATTGTCCATTGCCCGGGCACGGGTCGCACCGAACATGACCACGCAATGGCACCGGTTGGCCGGGATTGCAGAGCGTTATGTTATCCTTGAAGGGGAAGGTTGGGTGGAAACCGGTAAAAATCCACCTGAAAAAGTGACCTGCGGCGATGTGGTGGACATTCCCCCCATGACCCGGCAAAGAATCGCCAATACCGGGGATTGCGACCTGGTGTTTCTGGCAATATGCACCCCCAGGTTTGTGGCAGAAGAGTACGAAGAAATTGAATGACTGGAAGATGAAAGATCCGTTACCCGCAACCTGCATCCGGCCCCCCATTCCCGGGCAGTGGAATCCATTGCCGCCAGGATGGAAGGCGCTGCCCCGGGAAAATTCCCGATACCATCGGCACGACCGGGGGACCGGGACAGGCGCCCTGTGTACCACCCGTGCGGGTACGGAGTCCATGCCATGAATGCCCGACTCTTCCGGCCCAGGAGGTCTTTTCTTTTCGTGCCCGGTTCAAACCTGGCATTGTTTCCCAAGGCGGTTCATTCCCGGGCAGACATAGTGTGCGTGGATCTGGAAGATGCCGTGGCGCCGGATGACAAGGCCCAGGCCAGGAAGAATACGGTGAAAATGCTGGATCAGTCCCCGTCATTCGGTCAATCCGAAGTGCTGGTACGGGTCAATTCACTCCGGTCCAGGGACGGGATGGCGGATGTACTCGCACTGCTGGAATGCACAGTTCCTCCGGATGGCCTGATGTTGCCCAAAGTGAAACATCCCGAGGAAATCCGTGCCCTGGATGATCTGTTGACCGCAGAAGGGTCTGATTTGCGATTACAGGTGATTATTGAAACGAACCCGGGACTGGAATGCAGCCATGAAATCGCCCGGGCATCGTGCCGCGTCGATTCACTGTTGTTCGGGGGGGTGGATATGGCTGCGGAGCTGAGGGTTGAACCCACCTGGGAAGGGTTGCACTATGCGAGGATGCGATGCGTTCATGCAGCGGCGGCGGCGGAGATTGACATGATTGATGTGCCGTACCTGGACCTCGACAACCTGGATGGACTGGCAAAGGAAGCCGCGCTGTGTGCACAGATCGGGATGACCGGGAAAGGAGCCATCCATCCCAGGCAGTTGCCGGTGATTGTGAAGGCTTTTACACCAAGCGCTGACCAGATTGCCCATGCAAGGAAAATCGTTCAGGCATTTGAATCCGCCGGTACGGGCCTGGTCGTTGTGGACAATAAACTGATTGAGAAACCGGTTTTGCGCTCAATGTACAGAATTTTGAGCCTGGTGGAGACGATGGACATCGACGGTTAAGTTGGAGCCGTACAAAAAACAGGATTTTACAACTGTCCTGCTATTAGAAAACGGAGACATTGTCCTCGTATGTGAACAGGGGATGCTTTTGACAATTCAAGAGTCTTACCCGGGGATTTTCCAGGTGGAGTTGACCAGATTTGGTCTGCAGATATCCCTATACCAAATCATTGGCAATTGGTTGAATCCTCGCATGGCGGGTTGGGAAGCAGCGTATGAAAGAAGATCAGCACACAGAGTGGAAAGTATCCTGGCACGATGAACACTTGAAGTGGCTGTGTGGTTTTGCCAATGCACAGGGTGGCGCGCTGGAGGTGGGTCGCAACGATGAAGGGCAGGTGGTGGGCATTGAAGATGTTGACCGGCTGTTGGAAGAGTTGCCAAACAAGCTGCGCGGTCTGCTTGGAATCATAGCCGACATTGAGTTGTTGGAGGAGGGCGGCTGGCCGTATTTGAGAATTGTGATCGAACCATACCCGGTACCCATCAGCTACAGGGGCGAGTACCACTACCGAAGTGGTTCTACAAAGCAGGTTCTTCGAGGAGCAGCACTGGACCGCTTCCTTTTGGGAAAGACTGGCAAGTGCTGGGACGCAGTACCGGTACCCAATGTAGGAGTTAAGGATCTGGATACAGCGGCTTTGGCACGATTCCGTGAGCATGCGACACATGCTAACCGTCTGGAAATGAGTGTGCTCAAAGAGCAGGATGCTGCTCTGATTGAAAAGCTGCGCCTTGTGGAGAACCAATATCTGAAACGTGCAGCAGTTCTCCTGTTTCATCCTGATCCCGAACGATTTTTCACTGGCGCTTCGATCAAGATCGGGTACTTTGATAGTGAAACAGAGTTGCGTTATCACGATGAAGTGTGTGGAGACCTGTTTACTCAAGTCAGCAGGATGATGGATCTTTTGATGACCAAGTATCTCAAGGCAGTGATCAGTTATGAAGGGATTCAACGTATTGAAACCTATCCGATACCGAAAGATGCGCTTCGAGAAGCGGCACTGAATGCTGTTGTCCACCGTGATTATGCTGTGGCAGCACAGATTCAGATTCGAGTCTATGCTGATCGATTGAGAATCTGGAACCCGGGAAGGTTACCTGAGAACTGGTCTTTAGAAAAATTACTTGGCCATCACCCTTCGCAACCGTCCAATCCAGACATTGCGAACGCTTTTTTCCGGGCAGGTGAAGTGGAATCTTGGGGGCGAGGTATCCAGCGCATTTTTGAATCCTGCCGAGAAGTTGGTGTGCCTGAGCCAACTATACAGGTGGAACCACAGATGGGGATCGAATTTTTATTTTCAGAGGCTTACATGGCTAGTGTAGGGACTCGGATCAGTGACGTTTGTAGCACTGTTATTGCAGGTGATAGAACCAGTAAGGACGCGGGGAACACCGCCCAAGAAACCGCCCAAGAAAAAATTCTGGCTTTGTTACGTGAGTATCCTGAGATCACTCGAAAGACATTGGCAACCCGTATTGGGATTACTCCAGATAGCGTGAAGCATCGTCTTGACAGTCTCAAAAAGACGGGGCGTGTTCGTCATGTTGGATCGACAAAAAAGGGTCATTGGGAAGTTATGGATGATATATGATGCACGCTACCAATCAGAACCTCAAATAAGTTGCGTGCGGCCGGGTCGATAAATGGCTTCGAACCGACATTCTGCTAATACTGGAGAATAAATTCATGAAACCCGACGATCACCGCGTTGAAGAAGTGCTGAGAGACCCTCGTCGCTTCATGGTGCCGCTCTATCAGCGTAAGTCTCAATGGGGCGACGCGAGGCTATAGCCCTTTTGGGACGACGTTTCGGTAAAGGCCGCCGAAGTGTACTTGAGGGTGAAAGTAAGTTCGAACACTGCACGGGTGCTTTGATTTTTTCCCCTGTCGATCAGGAATCTCAGATCGCTCGCACACCAGTGGTTCAGGTTGTGGATGGACAACACGCCTAACAACGTTCCAATTCCTTGGAGGACAAGGGGTCTCACTCGATTTGATCGGTGAGGTGAAGAAGGGGTCGGACCATACCAGGAATCGGCTCCGGCAGGGGAGGGTTCATGGAGGCTCCCCTCCAATGTGGCGTGGGCACGGGGCCCGGTTCCAGCCGGTAACCTGTTGTGGCCGCCTTGGCGAGGACGGAGGCAGGTTGGCAAGTCCTATTGGTTGAGTATCAATTCGTTTACAAATCGTGTGCCAAAATAGGCCAGAACGAGCACGAGAAAGGTGGCGATGGTCCATCGAGCGGCCGTTTCGCCCCGCCAGCCTGCCATTTTCCTGCCCGCCAGCAGTCCGGCAAAGCCCAGCCAGGCCAAAATAGAGAGCAGCACATGATGGTTCCATTCCATTAAAACCCCCATGTCATGGAAATGGGTGACCATACCAATGGCAAGATTCAAAGTCATCAGCCCAAATCCGGCCACAGTCATCCAGAACAGATTGGACTCCATGGTCTGGATGGCCGGGAGCGCTGGAAACCGGTTCCCCGGGTTTGGTTTGTGCAGCTGCCGGTCCTGGATGATCAGCATGCAGGCCTGGGCAAAGGCGACGAAAAAAATTCCGGATGTGGAAATGGCCAGGGCAACATGCCATCCTACCCCTGGGGGGAATCGCTGGAAACTGTAGGATTCCCCGGAAGATAGCGCCGACACCAATAGCGCGCACCCCCCGATCGGGAGCACAATCAGCCCCAGGTTGAGGGTCCTTTGGGCAAATGAGCACAACAGCAGTGTGACCACGGATACCCAGCCGGCCAGCGAGAATGCCAAGGCCAGTGAAAGCCGGGGGCCGTCACGGGCAAACACGGTGTCCTGGAGCAGGTAGCCGTGAATGACCACGGTGATTATAATCAACCCCGGTATTAACCAGGAAAAGGCATGGAAGGAATGCTGCCCTCCCCGGATTCTGTGCCACAGCAATACGATGCATACCAGATACAGCAGGCTGTTGATGGCAATTAAAATCGGTGAGGAATACATGGGATTGAAATGTAATAATAGAGGGGAATTATACACATGGGTTCCCGATGAAATGGCAAAGATTCCCGTCTCGCCGGAAACCGGATACTGATAAAGACTGTTACCCATCATGTTTGACCAATTAAGCGAAAAATTAAAAGGCACTGCGAAGAAGCTCACCGGACGGGGCCGGCTGACGGAAGCCAATATCTCCGATGCCCTGCGGGAAGTCCGGATCGCCCTGCTCGAAGCGGATGTCTCTCTGGAAGTCACCCGATTATTTGTGGAGCAGGTCCGGGCAAGAGCGGTAGGGCGGGACGTACTGGGAAGCCTGCAACCCGGGCAGGCAGTCATCAAGGTGGTCCAGGAAGAGCTGGTCCGGTTGATGGGGGATTCCAATGATTCTCTGAATCTGGCCGTGCGCCCCCCGGCGACCATTTTTCTGGCCGGGCTCCAGGGCGCTGGGAAAACCACCACGGCAGGGAAACTGGGCTATTTTTTGAAATCCAGGGAAAAGAAATCGGTCATGCTGGTCAGTACGGACGTCTACCGGCCCGCGGCCATTGACCAGCTGCACATGCTTGCGAAAAATCTTGGACTGGAATTTTTCCCCAGTAACCCTTCACAGTCCCCGGTGGATATCGCGTTGTCCGCACTGGACCAGGCACGGAAACAGGGCATTGATGTCCTGCTCGTGGATACGGCAGGACGGTTGCATGTGGACGAGCAGATGATGGATGAAGTCAAGTCCATGCACGATGCGGTCCAGCCGGTGGAAACCCTGTTCGTTGTGGACAGTATGACGGGTCAGGATGCCGCAAGTAGTGCCCGGGCGTTCAATGAAACCCTGCCCCTGACCGGAGTGGTTTTGACCAAGACGGATGGAGATGCCCGGGGAGGGGCCGCATTGTCCATACGCCATGTCACCGGAAAACCCATCAAGTTCATGGGGACCGGGGAGGCCATGGAGGCCCTGGAGCCGTTTCATCCGGACAGGGTGGCGTCCCGGATTCTCGGGATGGGAGATGTGCTTTCACTGGTGGAGGAAGCGGAAAGAAAGGTTGACCAGGGAAAGGTCAAAAAGCTGGCGACAAAAATTACCCGGGGCAAGGGGTTTGATCTGGCGGACTTCAGGGATCAGATGATGGAGATGCAGAATATGGGGGGGATCAAGGGGATTATGGATAAACTTCCCGGCATGGACAGGGTGCCTCAAAAGGCTCTGAACCAGATCGGCGATGCAAAGACCGTCCAGACCATCGCCATTATCAATTCCATGACCCCCCATGAAAGACGGTTTCCTGCAGTGATTCGCGCAGCCCGAAAAAAACGCATCGCGGCAGGTTCGGGAACCCGGGTGCAGGATGTCAATCGTGTCCTCAGGCAATTCATGCAGACGCAGAAGATGATGAAACGGATGGGCAAGAAGGGTGGGATGAGAGGGATGATGGACCAGATCCGAGGTGCGGGGGGCAGAATGCCGGGCATGCCCTTCTAGCCAGCCAGAGTTTCCGGAATGATTGTTGCCGACTGCTTGACCTTCCGATTTTGATCAGACCCGTCGTCATCAAGACATTTCAGAGCCGGAATGATCCGGGCTCTGCCCTGATTCGAATATAACCCGGCAGACCGGCATTGTCTTAAGAGAAGTTCGACACTTTTCAGCCTTCCATTTCCCCAACCATCCAGTTCCATGCCTTCCCGAGTTCCGGTGTTTTCACCGGCAGGCCATTGGTTCCAGGTTTTCCCGGAAAACATTCAACATCACGCATCCGGTCACTGCCCGGAAACGGACGCATGTTGGACACTTTTGAAATCCTTTCGCAACTGCCCGGCCAGTGCTGCCTGACGGGCCAGGATATCCTCGAGGTCCGAGGCCCCGTCAGACAATTGACACTCTACCCGTGACATGCGTTCAAGCTGCTGAACCATTTCCGGTATTCTTGTGTGCATGGGAAAATGCCGGTCTCGTGGTACCGGGCCGGCTGCGCAATCCCCCTGTCTGCCGCTTTCGGGGGGACTGCCCTCATCCGCTTCAAAGGCAGCCAGTCGATCACGAATGCGTTGCGTAAGGGCCTTCAAACCTTCAAGCTCCTGCCTCACCTCGGCAAGGGCCACTTCCAGCCGGCCCCGCCTCAGCACAAACTCGTCCGCATAGCGCATCATATCGTGGTCCATGTCTGGCGGATTCTGGACCGGCGCGCCATTTTCGCCATTGACCACCCTGTGCGCCGCCGCTTCTTTCGGATTGATCACACCGTCGGGGAGCAATAATTCAACAATCTTCGTGAGTGTTCGGACATGGTCCGCCCCTGCCCCGGGCCTCAATTTCAGATCGGATACCAAACCATCATGCACTTCTTCCATTACATCCAGCAGACTGCTGCCCACAGCCCCGGAATTTTCCCCGACATTGGCTTCGAGCAACTGTTCCACTGCGCAACCCAATCGAACGACCTCATCGTGGCCGGCAGCGGAAGCCCGGCTCGTCAAGGTCAGAAACTCGCGCCGGATATCCTCCAGTATTTCCGCAGAGATTCCATGGGTTCTCCATTGCAAAAGGTGGGCTTTAAACCGGGAGAGCACGGCTTCGCGTTCCCGGGAAAAATCATCCACTGGCTCCCTGCAGACCCTGCTTCCCCGTCATGGACACAAACCGGGGTTTCAGGGCAGGCATCCAACGGGTCAATACCCGCTACCAGACTCTCCAGCATTGTCCGGGCGGATTCGGCAACGGCCCCGGACCGGACCGGTTCCAGTGGTTCTGAACCCAGGCCAATGGACACGGCGACCAGTGCTATTTTTTCCTTCTTCTCCCTGTCCAGGCCAATCCCCCGGGTTCGGATGCGGGACAGGACCCCGGCGGCATTTTCCGACAGTTGGGCCATCCGATCTGCGTTGATACCCCCACACCACCTCGCCATCGTATTGAAATGCCCTTCAATCTGCCGTAAATCGTGCTCCTCCCGGGGAGTGCCTGAATCTGCCAGCATCGCATCGATGTCATTCAGCAAAGCTGCCCTTGTCCGGGAATATTCCGTGCTGTCCCGACGGTTGCCTTTTGCTTCTCCCTCTTTTTCATCCTGAACCGTCAACCGGTAAAGTTCCGATTCACATTCAGCGACGGATGCCAACCAGCGTACTGTAACCCTGCCCGGGTCATGCAGTGCCTCCTTCAGCAATGAAACCGAAGACGCAATTCGATGGTCCCCACCACCCTGCACAAGCTGGGCCCGGTCCGTATTCATGTCCTGGATGACACTTCTAAGCGCACCAATCAGACGCCCTGCCCCCCCGAGACCCGTCTCCCTGTACAATCGGTCCAGCGTATCGAGGTCCGCACACAGGGCCCGGGTCGATTCCCCGTCAAGCTTTCCGGACAGGTACTGGTCCAGTCGACTTTCCAGTTCACAGAAGAAACCGGCTTCGATCTTTTTCGAAAATTCAACCATGGAACCCGAAAGCGGTTCGAGCCGGTTCGGTTCTGAACACCCGGTTTCCTCCGGGAACCACTGATTGAGACCAAAGGCGGTTTTGATCCGGCCAACCTGCCCCGAACAACATGGCCGGGCACCGGCGCTGCCGATAAAATAGAGCATTTCACGAAGCAGTTCTTCCGTCGGGGTGTTGTCCACATAGACTGGAGCGTCCTGCATCCGGCTCATTTCATTGTCGAGTCGGGCGAACAGCACGTTCGTCCCGGAAACAACGTCCACACGGCGACCCTTGAGAGACTCCATAAATCCGGCGGCAACCCACCAGAATCGCTGATCGGTCTCCAGGCGACTCACTCTTTGCATATGGCCCATGATCTGTGCCATTGCAGTGACGGAGTCGTCCTGTTCGGGATGCTTCAGTCGGCTCAGCAATGCCTTTCGATACCCCTTCCTCAAATTGGCAAGCAATGAACTTTGATCTTCACTGGACAATTCAGACTGGCCCCGGGGAGGAAACTTCGGGTCGCAATCCAGCGGAGGATGAAACAGGTCATAACCACAGACGGAGTCCCCACCGGACATCTGTCGGATGGCGTTCATTTCATCCACCAGAACAAGGGGAGACCGCGGAGACTGGTTTTCGATGGAGAACTGGTACTCCTGCAATGTCTCCAATCCCCTTTTCAGGCATATCACCCCCTCGTCAAAATCCATGGTCAGGGGACGATCCGCCATTTTCCCGCTGAGCTGTGCCAGATCCCGGGCAAGGAGGCTGGCCGCGTCGAGCTCGGCCATTTCCAGCAACCCCTGGATATGATGGAAGCGGCCTGAAATCCGGTGCATGGTCCCGGCAGGACCGGAAGCATCGGCTTCGCTCAAGGAGACCTTGACCTGCAACAGGAACGGGGTAAGTGCGGATTCGACCCAGCGGTATAGCCGGGGGCTGGATGAAGGAATGCTCATTGAATTGCTCCGGATTGAGTTGTGGTTGGGATGTTCTAATGTCTGGAATTCAGGCCGACACCGGGTCGGGGTCTCGGGTTGAGTTCGCTCGCCGCGTTCGAGGTCCATGACCCGTACGGCAGTGATGGCATCGAAGGCGAGGCATTTGTGCAGGGCATTGACGTCATCGAACTGATGGTGTTCGACCCGCAGGCCGGTTTTGAGGATTCGGGAGTAGGAGTCCATGGCCCATCGCCTCTGGTACCAGTAAAGGACCATTTCAGGGTCCTCGGTTTCGGTGGTCAGCAACAGCCAGTGCAGGGGGAATTTTCCGTGGACCGGTGCTTGTTCGGTGGCGCTGACGGCCTGCAGGGTGATGGGGGTCGGCGAATCGGTATCCCGGGGGGGCAGCACGGTGACAGCGGTGGCGCGTATCTCAAGAGAAACGGTCCGGGAGGTGAGTGGCAGGAAACAGGTGGTGTGCATCGGCTGGTGGGCGAGGTGTTCGAACAAGCAGGCGGTGCGGTCGTTGTCCAACTGGACCCGGCGTCGACTGGACCGGCTGGCGCGCACCAGCAGTGGGCGGGATTCAGTGGTGGCCTGGTTCAACAGGTCCCAGAAGTCGCCTTCGCGGCCACACACGGTGATGATTCGGGTGCCGGGACAGGCATCCGCGAGTTCACCGGCCCGTTGAAGACCGCGCTGCCAGCGTCGGCTTTTGTTCTCCCGACAGTCCTTTGGATCATCCCGGAAGGCGGTGTCGAGAGTGAACAGACCCAGGGGGCGGCCGTGTTCGTTGATGATCAGCCCGACATGGGCCAGCAGGCCCCGGGTGCCTTTTCCGCCACCACCCGGGGAGAGCGGACCTTTGGTCTTGGGGTGGTCCCGGTAATTCAGGGCAGTGGTATCCTGTAGTGCAAGGATGATCGGGGAGTTGGGGGTGCGCCGGGTTTCCTGGCGGCAACGCTCCACGGTGCGCTCGACATGGGGTTGCAGGATGTGATCGAGAGTAACGGAGGCGTTCGACAGCAGCCGGATGGCAGCCTTGTGGTCGGCGGGCCGGGGAAATATCTCCTGAATCGGGGCGCCGGGGCGGTTCAGCCAGGCCCGGCCCATGCGCACCAGGCGGTTGCGGGTTCGACCGTCGGGATGGTGGCTGCGGCCATATTCCCGGGTGGCCCAGTCTGCCGACGGCGGGAGAGGGGAGGCGAGGGTCTGTCCGAAGGGGCGCGGTGGCACTGTCTGGAGTCCGGTGGATCCGTTCCGGGTCAGTGGTTTCATCCACACGGTGCGTTGCGTTCCGGCGCTGCGATGGGGGGGCTGCCCCGCAGTGGGGGTCTCACAGCGTTGCCAGCCGGCGGCCCGATAGCAGGTCCCCTTGTGAGCCGGATCGACATAGGTATAGGCCATCAGGGGGCGCACCCCGTAGACAGCGTGCCAGTCCTCCCCAACCTGTCGGATGGCCTGACCCAGGACATGGGAGGCCAGTTCCGGGACCCGGACCGAGGGCAGGATCAAAAAGCGCTGGTTGTTGATCACCTTGTCGAGATGGGCCACCCGGGCCTCGGCAGACCAGCCGATGAAGGCATCCCGGGCTTTCTGATGCCAGCTCGCGGCACAGAAGTTGAGGCCGCCGACGATTCCATGAACCGAGGAGTGGACCCAGTAGCGGATCTGTGCACCCGGTGGTCGGGCCCAGCCCTGGGGGTGGTATTGCTCCATCATTGTATCCCAGCGCCGCTTGTCGCGCGCCTCGTGCAATTGTTGCAGGGTCAC
Organism: Candidatus Poriferihabitaceae bacterium; assembly: GCA_965214055.1. Taxonomy (GTDB): domain Bacteria; phylum Pseudomonadota; class Gammaproteobacteria; order Arenicellales; family Poriferihabitantaceae; genus WTGA01. The sequence continues at coordinate 641,099 of OZ243931.1, read as the reverse complement.
CGTGCCGAGGTCGGCCAGAGAACCGGACAGGGACGGGGCGTCTATGACTTCACCGGTCCGTTGCCGGGGCGCGCCGGCGAACGGATTGGGTCCGGCAGCGGGCAGAGCGATCCCGAGCCGGGTCGCGAAACGGGGCAACAACTTGCGTGCGGACGACAGACAGGGACGACCGTTCCGGTCTACCCACCCCTCCCGGTCGCACAACATTCGGGCCAGTGCACACCGCGTCTGACCCGGTTCATTCACGGCGTTGATGAACCAGTTCACCGTGGAGGCTGAAAAAAGTCGAAGTCCTATTTTCATGGCCCACACCGTACCTCATGCCGCCATAAGAGTCAACTGTGGATTTATGCAAGATACGGGCGACCGGCCTATGGGGATGGAAGGGTAAATTTCGCAAAGATTTCTGCCCCGGTCAGATCACTTGTTTCGTTTGAAAAGTGATAAAAAGAGGGTTTTTCATCAATGAAGACCTGATGAGTGAAGACCAGGTCCTGATCGGTATCCAACAGGCCCACCGGGATGACATGCCGTCCGTCCTGTTTCATTCGATAAAAAAGATGGCTTCCACATTGACTGCAGAAACCGCGTTCGGCCCATTCGGATGAATCAAATACCGATATGTATTCCTCTCCCTCAAACAGGACTTCTGAACCGCAATTGGTGGCTATGAGCGGGCCGCCGCCCCATTTTCTGCACATGTTGCAATGACATGCCCCCACCTTTTTGCTTGCTCTTTCTACTTGAAATCGTACGGAACCGCAGAGACAGCCTCCCGTTCCCCTGTTTTCATCAGACATCTCATTTTCCGCCCAGCGGGTGCCGGGGATTGCCCGCCGTGGCGATTCCGGCGACCGCGCATCCGGTTTCCGTGGTGTCATGGGCGTCAGGAGGGGCCCTTGGGGAATCTTCCGGAGTGTATGGCTGGAGCCGGGTTCTTCCACAGCTGCCATCGCCCGGAGTCAGGGGAATCCCGTGGGATTCCCTGCTACAGCGCAGGGCTATTCCGTGATTTCGATAAAATCCGGGACAATTCTTGGTATATCCAATTAAATATCGCTATACTCGAATGTTAATTTTTATTGAAGTAAGTCCGTTTGATAACGGGCTTTTTTTTCTTATATCCAGAGGTAGAAAGTGATCTTAACAGGTGCAGATATCGTCATCCGCTGTTTACAGGATGAAGGTATCGAATACATATTCGGATATCCTGGTGGGGCGGCATTGCATATCTATGATGCCATGTATCGGCAGGACAAGGTGAAGCATGTTCTGGTTCGCCACGAACAGGGAGCCACTCATGCTGCGGATGGCTATGCCCGGGCCACGGGGAAACCGGGTGTGGTACTGGTTACTTCCGGACCGGGAGTCACCAACACGGTCACCGGGATTGCCACGGCGTTCATGGATTCCATACCCATGGTGGTCATCACCGCACAGGTGCCCTCCCATCTGATTGGTGATGACGCATTCCAGGAAGTGGATACCGTTGGCGTCACACGACCTTGCGTGAAGCACAATTTTCTGGTTAAGGATGTGGCCAAGTTGGCAGAGACCATGAAAAAAGCGTTTTATATCGCTTCTTCGGGCCGGCCTGGCCCGGTTGTGGTGGATGTTCCCAAGGATGTCACCGCGCGTTCGGCGGAGTACGTGTATCCCGAGACCATGAGCATGCGGTCCTATCAGCCCCGGACCCGTGGCCACAACAAACAGATCCAGAAGGGGGTCAGCCTGCTGGTTGAAGCGAAGCGACCGATTGTCTATACCGGGGGCGGTGCCGTCCTCGCGGACTCAGCGGCTCCCCTGACTGAATTGGTCAATACGCTCAGGTATCCCAGCACGAGTACATTAATGGGGTTGGGCGCTATTCCGGCCTCCAACCCGAATTTTCTGGGAATGCTGGGAATGCACGGTACGTATGAGTCGAATATGGCGATGTATGAGTGTGATGTCATGCTTGCGGTGGGCGCTCGATTTGATGACCGGGTGACCGGGGAGCTTTCCAAGTTTTCACCCAATTCAAAAATTGTACAGATCGATATCGACCCGTCTTCCATTGGGAAAAATGTGCCGGTTGAAGTTCCCATCGTCGGGGACTGCAATGAGGTTCTCCTGGAAATGAACGCACAGCTGAAATCCAGATTGCAGGAAATCGATCGAGCGGCGATTGACCGGTGGTGGGAGACCGTGAACCGGTGGAAATCAAAAGATTCCCTGGCGTACGATTCCAGCGATACCGTCATCAAGCCACAGCATGTCGTACAAAAAATGCTGGAAATCACAAAGGGAGAAGCCTATATCACCTCGGATGTCGGCCAGCACCAGATGTGGGCGGCTCAGTACTATGATTTTGAACAGCCCCGGAAGTGGATTAATTCAGGGGGGTTGGGTACGATGGGATTTGGTCTTCCTGCGGCAATGGGGGTGCAACTGGCTTTTCCCGGGGAGGTGGTGGCCTGTATTACCGGGGATGCCAGTATCCAGATGATGCTGCAGGAATTGTCCACCTGTTTGCAGTATTGTCTGCCCATCAAGATTGTCAATCTGAACAACCAGTACATGGGGATGGTCAGGCAATGGCAGGAGTTTTTCTATGACCGTCGGTATTCCCATTCCTATATGGATGCATTGCCGGATTTCGTTGCGCTGGCGGAAAGCTACGGGCATGTCGGAATGAGAGTGGAAACCCCTGACAAGGTGGATGCGGTGCTCAGTGAGGCATTTTCCATGAAAGACCGGCTGGTTTTTGTGGATGTCATCACGGACCCGACGGAAAACGTGTATCCGATGATCGCGGCTGGCAAGGGGCACAATGAGATGCAGTTGAAACCAAACGGCAGCGATGTCACGGAAAGAGAACTGGCGTGATGAGAAGAATTATTTCGATATTGCTGGAAAATGAATCCGGGGCACTGTCCCGGGTTGCTGGCCTGTTTTCCGCCCGGGGTTACAACATTGAATCCCTGACGGTAGCTCCCACCGACGATGAGTCGCTTTCCCGGATGACCATCGTGACCAGTGGTACGGATGCCATCATCGAGCAGATCACCAAGCAGTTGAACAAGCTGGTGGATGTGGTGAAACTGCGTGACCTGACCGAAGGTCGGTATCTGGGTCGCGAGCTGTTGCTGGCGAAAGTGGCGGCTGTCAACAAGGACCAGAAGGAGGAAGTCAAGCGCCTCGTGGATATTTTTCGTGGCCGGGTCATTGATGTGGCGGATTCAACGTACACCCTGGAAATGACGGGAAGCAGCGAAAAGGTCGATGCATTTCTCAATGGACTGTCCCAGGTTGAACTCATCGAAGTCGTTCGGTCGGGAACCCTCGGCATTGGCCGCGGGAAAAACGCCCTGAAGATTTAATTTCGAAGAGATTGCGCAAGGCAATCTCGGTGGTGGATATATTTTTGGAGTCAAAAAAATGAAGGTTTATTATGATGAAGATGCGGATCTGGGATTGATTCGCAACAAGAAGGTCGCAATCATCGGGTATGGTTCCCAGGGCCATGCCCATGCAAACAACCTCAAGGAAAGTGGTGTGGCCGTCGTCGTCGGGCTTCGGGAAGGTTCCGGTTCACGGGGAAAGGCCGAACAGGCGGGCCTGTCCGTGGCGGGAGTCAACGAAGCCGTGGCACAGGCTGATTTGGTTATGATGTTGTGCCCGGACGAGTTAATGGGTGGGATTTACAGGGAAATTGAGGACGACCTGAGGCAGGGGGCCACCCTGGCCTTTGCCCATGGCTTCAATATTCACTTTGGATACATCGAACCCCGGGCGGATCTGAATGTGGTCATGATTGCACCCAAGGGTCCCGGTCACCTGGTACGCTCAACCTACCAGGGGGGCGCCGGTGTTCCCTGCCTGGTGGCAATTCACCAGGATGCCACCGGGGATGCACTGGATGTTTCGGTTGCCTATGCATCGGGAATTGGCGGCGGTCGTGCCGGCATCATTGAAACCACCTTCAAAGAAGAAACGGAAACCGATCTTTTTGGTGAGCAGGCGGTTCTTTGCGGAGGGGCAACCTCCCTGGTACAGGCGGGTTTTGAGACCCTTGTTGAAGCGGGATATGCCCCGGAAATGGCCTATTTCGAATGCCTGCATGAACTCAAGTTGATTGTTGACCTGATGTATGAAGGGGGAATTGCGGACATGCGGTATTCCATTTCGAACACCGCGGAATTCGGGGACCTGACCCGGGGCCCAAGGATCGTCAACGAACAAACCAAGGCCGAGATGAAAAAAATCCTCACCGAGATACAATCCGGTGATTTCGCCCGGGAATGGATGGATGAAAACGCCGCGGGCGGGAAGCGATTCCCGGAACTTCGCCGCAAGGGCCAGGAACACCAGATCGAAGAAGTGGGTGAAAAGCTTCGTTCCATGATGTCCTGGATCAGCGAAAACAAGGTGGTGGATAAAACAGTCAACTGATTCTTTCGAACGGTCATCCCCACCGGGAGCCGGAAGGGCAGGCCCGTGGCGGGAGTCCCCGATGAATACCCGGGTCCCGGGGGCTGCATCCGAATCAGCCGCCGGGCAATCCCGGGGAAGTCGGTTTCAATGATAACCACTGTCTGATGGACCACTCTTCATACCCGATTCTTGCCAGGGAAGGGCGGGTGCATCTCACCGTTGCCGCACTGGCAGGATTGGGAGCGACGTATCTTTTTGGATACTGGTCCATTCCAGTCTGGTTGGCAGCGGGGTTCGTCTTTCAGTTTTTTCGGGATCCCCGGCGCAATATCACGGCTGAACCCGGTGCGGTGGTTTCCCCGGCCAGTGGAAAGATCGTTGCTGTTGGTGAGGCCCCCAATGCCTATGACGGCGATCAAAAAGCCCTGAAAGTCAGTATTTTCATGAATGTATTCTCGGTGCATTCCAACCTGATTCCGGTGGGGGGGACCATTGTGAGCAGCACCTATTTCCCGGGTAAATTTATCAATGCAGCGGTGGAAAAGTCTTCCAGGGAAAATGAACGGAACGCCATCGTGATCCAGTCCGGGGACGGGTACCCGGTGGTTTGTGTGCAAATTGCCGGCCTGATCGCCCGGCGCATTCTGTGCTATGCGAAGACCGGAGACCAGGTGCTTACCGGACAACGATATGGTTTTATTCGATTCGGGTCCCGGGTGGATCTTTATCTGCCCCTTGAGAGCAGGTTGACCGTTCGCCTGGGTCAGTGGGTGTCCTCAGGAAATGACACGGTGGGGTATTTGCCCGGATATTGATGGAAATGCTACACTGCCATCCTAGCCGATGAATGATCATGGAAAATAACGAAAATACACCACCGGGCGGCCGGAAAGGGATTTATTTTCTGCCCAGCCTGTTTACCACTGCAGGATTGTTCTTTGGGTTCTACGCCATCATCCAGGCAACCCAGGGAAATTTTACCCAGGCAGCACTCGGTGTTCTCATTGCCATGATTATGGATGGCCTGGATGGCCGGGTCGCACGCTGGACCAATACGGCCAGTGATTTCGGAAAAGAGTACGACAGCCTGGTGGACGTGATTGCGTTTGGCTTGGCTCCCGGGTTGATCATTTATTTCTGGTCACTGCAATATATCGGGAAAGCGGGGTGGCTGATCGCATTTCTCTATGGTGCGGCAACCGCCCTGCGGCTTGCGCGGTTCAACACGTTGACCATCAAGGACAACCGGTATTTTTACGGACTGGCCTGCCCGGCTGCCGCCGCATTTGTTGCATTTTGGGTATGGAATTTCACGGTAACGGGAATTTCCGGGGAATCCATGGCCTGGGCCAGCGCAGTGGCAACACTGATCATGTCTATCCTGCAGGTCACCAGTCTCAAGTACAGAAGTTTCAAGGATTTTGACCCCAAGCACAAGATCCCCTTTTTTGTGCTCATCGCCATTGTCGGGGTGACTGTCTTGATTTCGTTTGACCCTCCGCGAATCCTGTTTCTTTGTGCATTGGCGTACGTAGTGTCCGGACCCATCGGGTGGGTCATGCGGCGCCACAAGGGAGATGAAGAGGACGCCGGCTTTCTGCCGGATGAAGACGATGAAGACCCGGTGGACGGCAACGCCACCAACATCCGGCCCATCCCGAGCCGAAAACAGGAGAAATAGGGAATGGATGGGCAATTCATGGTATCCGGACCGAATCGTGGCCTCCTAACACCTCCTCAATAAAGGCTTGCAAGCTGCGGAGCAGTTTTATAGACTAGGCGGGCCGCATTTGAAGATTCCAGGAATGTATCAAACAGCAAGCAAAACCCGGTTGTTTCCCCCGGTCACCAGGAGTGTTCCGGGCACAGGGGTCTTGTTGTGCCTTCTGCCTTTCTCTCTACTGCGCCCCCTGGCGCACTGATACTTCCCCCTTTTCCGCTGATACCCCCCTTATACTGCCCCACAAGGCAGGCAGGAAAAATTATGGATTCGAGTAAAAACAGGTAAGACAATGAAAGACAAATTGGTGATTTTTGACACAACCTTGCGGGATGGCGAGCAAAGTCCCGGTGCATCCATGACCCTGGAAGAAAAAATCCGGATAGCACGGATGCTGGAAAAAATGAGAGTAGATGTTATTGAAGCGGGATTTCCTGCAGCCAGTCCCGGGGATTTCAAAGCCGTAAATGCGATCTCAAAGTTGATCGGGGAGAGCACGGTCTGCGGGTTGGCCCGGGCCAATCCCCGGGATATAGAAAAAGCGGGGGAGGCCTTGAAGCCGGCGGCTTCCAGCCGGATTCATACCTTTATCGCCACGTCACCCATACACATGAAGCTCAAGCTGCGGATGGAGCCGGATCAGGTGGTGGACAGCGCGGTCCGAGCAATCAAGCAGGCCAGGGGCTATACGGACAATGTGGAGTTTTCCCCGGAAGATGCGGGTCGGTCCGAGCTTGATTTTCTCTGTCGGATCATCGAAGAGGCGATCAGGGCCGGGGCCAGCACAATCAATATACCGGATACCGTGGGCTACAACCTGCCGGCACAGTTTGGGGCATTGATCCAGAGTCTCATGGAAAAAATTCCAAATTCGGACCAGGCAATTTTTTCCACGCACTGTCACAATGACCTGGGTCTTGCGGTGGCCAATTCCCTGGCTGCGGTGATGCATGGTGCCCGACAGGTTGAATGCACCGTGAACGGTCTTGGGGAACGTGCCGGCAACGCATCCCTTGAAGAAATTGTCATGGCAGTACGGACCCGGCAGGATGAATTCTCCTGCGATACGGGTATCGATACCACGCAGATTGTGCCCGCGAGCAGGCTGGTATCCAACATTACCGGTTTTCCGGTGCAGCCGAACAAGGCAATTGTGGGGGCCAACGCCTTCGCCCACGAAGCGGGGATTCACCAGGACGGGGTCATCAAGGCCCGGGAAACCTATGAAATCATGTCTGCAGAAGAAGTTGGCTGGGGTTCGAATCGCATGGTGCTGGGAAAACATTCCGGCAGGAATGCATTCCGGCAGCGGCTGAAAACCCTTGGATTCGAATTTCGTTCTGACGACGAGCTGGACGAGACATTTGCCCGTTTCAAGGATATGGCAGACCGAAAGCATGAAATATATGACAATGACCTGCAGGCTCTGGTGACGGAGTCGGGAAATATTGCCGAGAATGAGAGATTTAAGCTGAAATACCTCGAGACCCATTCTGAAACCGGTCAAACACCCCATGCCAGAGTGGTGGTTGAGGTGGATGGAGTGGATGTGAATGCGGAAGATTCGGGCAATGGTGCCGTGGATGCGACATTCCGGTCCATTGAAAAAATCATCGGTTCCGGCAGTGAGCTGCAGCTTTATTCGGTAAACAGCATCACCAGTGGAACGGATGCTCAGGGCGAGGTCAGTGTCCGGCTGCAAAAGGACGGATTGATTGTCAATGGACACGGTTCAGACCTGGATATCATCATTGCATCGGCAAAATCCTATGTCAACGCTTTGAATAAACTGGTCAGCGCTGAATCCCGGACGCACCCTCAACTCGCTGAGGCCATTTAACCCCCCGGACCCCAGGAAATCCCAGGAAATCCCCATGATCCGTCTGGATGACCGGCAGATCGATATTCTCAGAAAAATGAGAATTGATCTCTGGCAGTTACGGGAACCTCCCGGTTCTTCGGAGGCGGACGGGGGGGCGCCGGAGCCGGGCCCCGGGTCGGAAGCGGTTGTCGGGTCGGGCCAGGATGCCCGGCCAAAGGGAGAGGCCGGCATGGTGGAGATGGCGGAAATTGCCCATCAGGTCAGCCAGTGCCGACAATGTCCGTTGCATGCAACCCGGACCAATACGGTTCCCGGTGCCGGGAGTATGCAGGCGGAGTGGATGTTTGTTGGTGAAGCACCCGGGCAGAATGAAGATGAACAGGGATTGCCGTTTGTAGGACGGGCGGGGCAGTTGCTGGATTCGATGATTGTGGCCTTGAAGATGCAAAGAGAGGAGGTGTTTATCACCAATGTGCTCAAGTGCCGTCCACCGGGAAACCGGGACCCGGAACCCGGGGAAGTGGTGAAATGCGAACCCTATTTACATCGGCAGCTGAAAATTGTCCGACCGAAAATCATTATCGCCCTGGGAAGAATCGGTGCCCAGGCCTTGCTGAAAACCAATGCGCCATTGAGAGAGTTGCGCGGTACCGTATATCACTATGGTGAATACAACACCCCCCTGGTAATTACCTATCACCCGGCATATCTTTTGCGAAATCCCCGGCAAAAAGCCAGTGTTTGGGAAGATCTGCGACTGGCGCGGTCCCTTGTCCAGGCCCACTAGATTCATCCTGGTAGATTTGTTTCCGTAAATTTATCCCCTTAAATTTATCCCGGAAATCAATGGCCAGGACACCGGGAAGGTCCCCTCACCCGTCTCATTTTACGGGATGAGGAGAATCCACAGCGGGGCCGTTATGAGGGCCGATCAATGATGATTTTCTGGCCCGGGACCAACAAGGTGGTTTCGCTGATACCATTCCAGCGCAGCAGCATTTCCAACGAAATCTCCATGCGACGAGAGATTTCCCAGAGCGAATCCCCCGGTTGTACGGTATAGAGTTGATCTCCATCCTGGATTTTAATGTCACTCACCGATGCCTTGGCATATTGTTCATGATCCGTGTAGATCGGAATGATTAATTCCTGGTCGGGGTAGATCAGGTCAGAGTCGAGGCTGTTGATCTGGACAATGGATGCCACGGTAACGCCATGCTTGGCGGCGATCTTGCCCAGATACTCTCCTTCACGGACCTGGTAGCGGGTTCCGACCTGGCGCTTTTGCAGGCCAAGATTATCCAGCCCCGCCGCAAGGGCGTTGGCATGCACCGTGGGCACAACGATATGGTGTGGGCCATTTAGCGGAGTGACCCCTCTTTTATACCCCATGTTCCAATTGGCCAGTTCGCTTTCAGAAACCGGGATCAGCGATGCGGCCACCGCCAGGTCCGTCTGGATTCTGGCATCCACTACCGTCAAGGTCTGCATATTGGGGATGGGGGGCAACTCAACGCCATACTTTTGGGGGTCCTGGATGATGTTGCGGATAGCGAATAGTTTTGGCAGGTAGGCCGTGGTTTCCTTATACAATGCCAACGATGAGTAATTGGTCGGCTTGTTATTGGCGATGTTTTCCTTGACCTGCCGATGTATGGTCCCTTCCCCCGTATTGTAGGCGGCGAGGGCCAGGTGCCAGTCCCCATTAAATTCCCGGGAAAGAAACTCAAGATAATCCAGGGCGGCCCGGGTGGAGTGCACCATGTCTCTTCGGCCATCCATCCACCAGTCCTGCCGCAGGCCGAACCGTTTTCCGGTTGAGTCAATAAACTGCCACATCCCCGCGGCTTCGTTTTTTGATGTGGCCTCCGGGCGGAACCCGCTTTCCACCGCAGGCAGAATGGCGATTTCCGACGGCATACCCCGTCTTTCCACTTGATTGAGAATATAGGGCAATAACCAGTATGCCCGGTCAGCCAGCATTTCAAAATACCGGGGCTGACTGCTGTACAAGCGCTCATATCTTCGTATCCTGTCCTCGGAACCCTTCGGCACCGGCATGGTGAAGCCGGCACGGAGTCGGTGCCACAAATCCTGCTCTTCCACGGGCATCTGCACATTCGATCCCGGACTGTGCTCTACGATGGACGGAACCTCCCTGGCGGCCACGGCCTCCACAGTGACTGGCTGGCTGACCGGCGAAGCGCTGTCGTTCAGCAGGGACACGAGGAGGAAACCGGCGGAAAAAAGTGGAAAACTGAAGGTTTTCATCACAAAATTTTAGTGTGAATTAGGATACGGGAGCCTGTACGACCCCTGGAAAAATCGGATAAATGTTCGTGAAGATGATGAAAAATCAAGTATATTGCCGAGTATATCTCCATGATACATGATATATCAACCCCAAAGAATTGCGTTGACACCCAAGGAAATGCGCCCACTCTTTGCTGTATGAATGGGTCCGGCTGAATTATAATCGGAATGGAATTTTCAACCCGAGGTCTGATATGAAACAACCTGTAACAGTCGCGGTCACAGGAGCCGCCGGCAGTATTGCTTATGCATTGCTGTTCAGAATCGCGGCGGGGGACATGCTGGGGAAAGATCAGCCAGTCTCCCTGAATCTGCTGGAAATTCCGGCTGCAATGAATGCATTGAATGGCGTGGTCATGGAGATCAATGACTGTGCGTTTCCGCTGGTCACTGAAGTTCGCGCAACGGACAACCCGGATGTCGCGTTTTCCGGGGCGGACTATGCATTGCTCGTCGGGTCAAAGCCAAGAGGACCCGGCATGGAGAGAGGAGATTTACTGAAGGACAACGGAGCAATTTTTTCGGTACAGGGTAAATCTCTGAATGACCATGCTTCCAGGGATGTCCGGGTGCTGGTGGTAGGAAATCCCGCCAACACCAATGCCCTGATCGCGGCCGCCAATGCACCGGACCTCGACCGGTCGCAATTTACCGCGATGACCCGACTGGACCACAATCGTGCAAAATCCCAGATTTCCGAAAAACTGGGAATACCGCAGTCAGAAATTTCCCGAATGACGATCTGGGGCAATCATTCCGCAACCCAGTACCCGGACCTGTCGAGTGCCAGGGCAGCGGATCAATGGGTGAGGGACCTCGTGGAAACGTCCTGGCTGGAGAATTCGTTTATACCGACGGTTCAGCAACGTGGTGCGGCGATTATCCAGGCCAGAGGGGCATCCAGTGCCGCTTCAGCAGCTTCTTCTGCCGTGGACCATATGCGGGATTGGGTCCTGGGGACGCCGGAGTATGATTGGGTCAGTATGGTGGTTTCATCGGATGGCAGTTATGGCATCACGGAAGGCTTGATGTATTCATTTCCCGTTACCTGCCGGGATGGCAACTATGAAATCGTCCAGGGTCTGGGGATCAGTGACTTCAGCCGGGAACGTATGTTCATTACTGAAGAAGAACTGAACGAAGAGAAAAAGGCCGTGGAGCACCTGATTTAGTTCAACATGCCAGGGTACGGGAGCTTTGTTCCGGCTTCTGTATCAGGCGGGTTTCGGACCCGGTGTGCTGACCGCCCGGCAGTGGCCGCTACAGACAGGCAGGGAATGGAAATCAGCGTTGTGATCCCAACCCATAATCGGGCACAACGGGTAGCCCGGGCGGTAAAATCTGTTCTGGAACAGTCCTGCCCCCCCTGCGAGATCATTGTGGTGGACGACGGGTCCACGGACCAGACCGTCCCCCACCTGGTCCGGTCGTTTACCGGAATCAGGCTGGTTCAACAGGAACATTCCGGGGTCAGTGCCGCACGAAATGCGGGAATAGGGCAGGCACGTGGGGAGTGGGTCGCATTTCTGGATTCAGATGATGAATGGAAACCCGGAAAACTTGAACGGCAGGCAAAGGCCATTGAACAGGAAAGGGAAAAGGGGAAGGAGTTTCTGGCTTGTCATACCGATGAAATCTGGATCCGGAATGGAACCAGAGTCAATCCGATGACCAAACATGCAAAGCCCCAGGGGTGGATTTTTGAATCCTGTCTGCCGCGGTGTTGCGTCTCACCTTCGTCTGCCATGTTCCACCGGAATCTGTTCAAGCGGTTTGGTGTATTCGATGAAACTCTCCCCGCCTGCGAGGATTACGACTTGTGGCTGAGGATTTTTTCCCGGCTCCCGGTGTTGCTGGTTCCGGAATTGCTGGTAGTCAAGTACGGTGGTCACGGGGACCAGCTTTCCAGGAAATACTGGGGAATGGATCGATTTCGTGTTAAGGCGCTTGAGAAAATACTGCAGAGTGGAAAGCTGGAAGTCCTCCAGCAACAGCAGGTCATCCATACGCTGAAGGAGAAGATTGCCATTCTTGCCAATGGCTTCGAAAAAAGGGGAAACCTCGATCAAGCCGTCCAGTACCGTAAAAAACTGGACCGGCTGAAAAGCATGGAATAGGAGGTTGTCCTGTTAAATATCGTCACCGCTTTTGCAGGCGAAGCGGCCCCCATCATTGAAGAACTGGGGTTGCAGCCTGTCCGTGCAGACAGCGGGTACCGGGTATATGAAGGCCAGGGTATTCGGCTCGGGATCGGGGGGATGGGGCATGACCGGGCCCGGCACATCACTGGCTATCTCCTGTCTGTGGAGCAGACAGAAAGGATGGGTTGGTTGAATATCGGGATTGCCGGCTCCGCGGACTGGAAAGTCGGGACCATGGTGGTTGCCCGGTCCGTATCTGAATATCCCGTGGGACGCACATGGAAACTGAACACCAGAACCGGGGTCGACCTGCCGTCGGCAGCGATCCGTTCAGTGAAGGGCATTGCGCAACAGTATGACCGGGGATTTGTCTATGAAATGGAAGCATCCGGGGTGCTGTCTGCACTCCCCGTCACCCTGCATGACCGGGTGTATTGCATAAAACTGATCTCGGATGGTCCGGATCATCCGGTCCATACCCTGACCCGGTCAATGATACGAACCCTGATTGAGGAGGCAAAAGACGATATACTCAGGTGTGTGAACCAGATTGTGCAACAGACCGTCTGATTCAGGAAAAATCCACATTGATCAGGTATTTTGGTATGTCTTCATTTGATATCGTGTCTGAAGTAGATTGGCAGGAAGTAAAAAATGCAGTGAATATGGCGAACAGGGAAATTACGAACCGGTATGACTTTAAAGGGAGCAATGCGAAGATTGATGAAGCGGATCCTCTTCTGGTACTGTCCGGGGATGATGAGTACAAGGTCGGGCAAATGCTGGATATCCTGCAACTGAAAATGGCCAGACGGGGAATCAATCTTGAAAGCCTTGAAAAAGGGGAAATCAAGGAAAGCCCCACCGGGAAAGCTGTCCAGGAAATCCTTGTACGCCAGGGGATAGACACTGATTTGGCCAGGAAGATCGTGAAGCAGGTCAAAGGCCAGAAATTGAAGGTCCAGGCGGCAATTCAGGGTGATCAGATACGCGTTACCGGAAAAAAGAGGGATGATTTGCAGCAGACCATCGCCTTCCTGAAGGACCAGGACCTGGGGTTGCCCCTGCAATATACCAACTTCAGGGATTAGCCGTGCCGTGCCTCCTGTCACCACCCGAAATAAAATGAACTCTGCAATGCTGCGATTTATCACCGTGATTTCCATGGTGTGTGGTTTGGCCTGGAACCCCGTCGGTGCCGAAGATCCCATTGAAAATGTCAAAAGAAACCTCTTGAAACTGTTGTCCGGTCATGCCGAGATTCTGAGTATCGAAGAGTCCGGAATGGAAAACACCTTTATCGTTCAATTGGAGCAGCAGGAACTGTTTGTCTATAGTCAGGGGGACTGGATACTCATCGGCGACCTGTATGACGCAGAGCGACAGATCCATGTGGGGGAGGAACGAACCGCTGCACGGATGGCGGACACCATCGCATCTGTTCCTTTGGACCAGATGGTTGTGATGGGACCGGATACCGGCCGCCACGTGACCGTTTTCACCGACACAGACTGCGTCTATTGCCAGCGTTTTCATCAAACAGTCCCCGAGTTGCAGGAGCGGGGTCTACAGGTGCGCTACCTGATGTTCCCGAGAGCCGGCATTGGTTCAGAAAGTTATCATGAGGCCGTGGCGGTGTGGTGTGCCGGAGACCAGGGGCATGCCATGACGGTGGCCAAATCCGGCGGTACGGTGGAACCAAAAGAGTGTGAAAACCCCGTTGAAAGCCAATATTTCCTGGGCCAGAAAATCGGAGTTCGCGGGACACCGACCATGATTCTTGATAACGGGAAGGTCATTCCCGGATTTCTCCCCCCGGACGAGTTGCTGGCTGCAGCGGAAATGGCCGAAAACTGAACGCCTGGATTTGAAGCTTCCCGGCCCGGCCTTCGGAGGTCAGAGGTATTGTGCCGGTGGCCCGGGGTTACAGGGCAATGGAGCTTCCAAAGTTTTCCCGGTACCTGTCCTCGATATCGCTTTTGCTAGGATGGTGGTTCTGGGTGCCGGGGTGTTCGATCTTGATTCCCCCCATCAACGATGCCAGCTGACCGGTTGACTGCCAGTCCCATTGCCGGCTGACTCCATAAAGCAAGCCTGACCGGAATGCGTCTCCGCACCCGGTGGGGTCATTGATCCCGGAAACCCGGATCGGCGGAATGTGCGTGCAATGCCCGTCATGGTAAATTTCCGACCCCTTGCCACCCCGGGTTACAATCAGGGCTTCCACCTGGGAGGCAATCTGTTCCAGAGACTGGCCGGTTTTTTCCATGAGCATCTCAGATTCGTAATCATTGACGCAAACATAGTTGGCCTGGTGGATCAGGTCCTTCAGGGAGTCACCGTCAAACATCGGCAGTCCCTGTCCAGGGTCAAAGAAAAACGGGATGCCTGCTTCCGCAAACTGTGAGGAATGCGCGATCATGGCCTCGTAGCCGTCCGGTGAAACGATACCCAGTTCGATCTGACCGGCATCGCTGACCTGGTTTTCATGAGCCTGGCTCATGGCCCCCGGGTGAAATGCGATAATCTGATTGTTGTCGGCATCCGTGGTGAGGAAGGCCTGGGCCGTAAAAGTGTCTGGAATTTCTTTGACGTGGGTGTGGTCCAGCCCGGTGCGTTCCATCCATTGACGGTACGGGGCAAAATCTTCTCCGACGGTTCCCATGGGTATGGGGTCGCCGCCGAGGAGTCGCAGATTGTAGGAGATGTTCCCGGAGCATCCTCCAAATTCCTTACGCATGTCCGGGATAATGAAACAGACATTCAGGATATGGACCTGGTCAGGCAGTATGTGATTCTTGAACTGGTCCGGAAACACCATAATGGTGTCATAGGCAAAGGAGCCGGTAATAAGGGTAGGCAATGGAGTACTCCAGGTTTATATTTCGGGTTGTTTTTCGTGGCAGTGCTTGCAAAGACCATACAGGGTCAGCGAGTGGTCCTGAATCAAGAAATCATGGCTTTCGGCAACTTTGTCTTGTTGTGTTTCGATTCTCTGGTCAAAAAACTCGATGACCTTTCCACACTTCACGCACACCATGTGATCGTGGTGATCTTCGTCGTTGAGTTCAAATACCGAACGGTCCCCTTCAAAATTGTGGCGAATCACCAGTCCGGCACTTTCAAACTGTGTCAGGACCCGGTAAACCGTGGCCAGCCCCGTGGATTCCTTCTCTTCAAGCAACTCCTTGTAGACATCTTCGGCACTGAGGTGCTTTACCTTGCTGTTTTCAAGAATGGACAGTACCCGTAGCCGTGGCAGGGTCGTTTTGAGTCCAGCTTGTTTGAGATCCGTGCTGTCCATCCTGATTCGAAGACGCTGATTTACCGCGGGATTATACATCAGAATCTTCCATGATTTCAGGTTGCAACCGGTTCGTTGCGGTGTGCCACGGTCCCATTCAATTCATTTTTCACAGGCTTTTGGAATATCCCCGGCAAGACCCATGGCATACCGGGCGAACAGCTGTTTCAGGGGGGGGCTGCTATCCGCCGCATTCAGGCCCAGCCGACGTGCGGTGACAAGGGGTTTTGCGGAAGTCCCGAAAAGGGTCTTGAAACCTTTCATGGTCGAAAGGACCAGGCTGTTTTCCCCTTTTCGCCACCTTTCGTAGCGGCGCAGGACCGGTTGCCCCGCAATCCGCTTTCCCGTCCGATGGGCATTGCCCACGACCTGGGCCAGCGCGGCCGTATCCAGGAGCCCGATATTGGCGCCCAGCCCTGCCAGTGGATGCGTGATGTGGGCGGCATCTCCCACCAGGGCGGTTCGGGTGGAAATGTACTGTGTCGCATGATGTTGCCCCAGCGGAAACAGGAATCGTTGGCTGCAACGGGAAATCTCTCCAAGGTGCTGCCTGAAATGCCCGGACAATGTGGATTCAAAGTTCAGGTCCGACCGGGACATCAATTCTTCAGAAAGTCCCCGGTCACAGGACCACACCACCGCGCAGCGTCCATCCGAAAGAGGAAGCATCGCCACCGGACCGGTGGGCAGAAAACACTGCCAGGCCGTTTGCCGGTGATTCTCCCCCGGGGCAACGGTGGTGACGATGGCATCCTGCCGGTAATCAAAGTATCGGCAGTGGATGGCGGAAATTTTCCGCACTCTGGAGTTGGCTCCATCGGCGCCAACCAGCAGTTTGCAGGTGCATATCTGGTGGTTGTCCATTTCCAGTCGCACCCTGTCCCGGTCCAGCTGCCTGTCCGTTATGCTGGTTCCTTCCAGGATGGAAACGTTGTAGTTTTGTCGAAGCTTTTCTGCGAGTGCGCTGATGACAGCATTGTTTTCAATGATATACCCCAGTTCCCGATACCCCATTTCCTGGGCATCAAATGAAATGGATGCCTCGGTGTCTTCCTCCCACACCCGCATGCTGACATAGCGACTGAATCGCCTTCTTTCAATGCCCGCCCAGACCCGCAGATATTTAAACAGGTTGACGGATGCAATGTTGAGGGCACTGACCCGGGGAGAGATCGTGTTTTCGTTCCAGTCGGCGATGGGCCGGCTGTCGATCAGCCCCACCCGCAACCCCTGTTCGGCAAATAAACATGCTGCGGTGCATCCCACCATTCCCGCCCCTGCGACGAGAACATCAAAATCCGCATTGCCGGGGCTTGTCATGGCGTCATTCTCCCAGGGGAATTCCCAATGCCAATCCGGTTTGCCGGCCGTTCATTCCCAGGGTCCGGTGCAACAGGAATCGTTTGGCAGGAGGGAAGTGCTCAATGGCCTGCAAGGCGATATTTCGGGCGATTGACAGGGAAAGGCGGGGGCTCGTGAAAATCGACACCAGTGAATGGGTGAAGCCGCTGACCATTTTGGTGTCCCGGACCCGTGAGTTATAATACCGATCAATCATGGAGGGCAGCCCCACCTGTTCTTCCGGGGTGTTGAAGAGGATTTCCGATAATTCCGCCACATCCCGCAGACCGAGGTTGAATCCCTGTCCGGCTACGGGATGCACGGTGTGGGCCGCGTTGCCAATGACAATGGTCCGGTTCAGGCTGGGTCTGGGCAGGGTGGAGCGTTTCAGGGAATAGCTTTTTCGGGGGGATGGATGATTGAAATTTCCTGCCCGGTCACCAAACGAGGACTGCAGGAGCTGAATGAACCCCTGGTCGTCCAGGGCCAGGCGGTCTTCCAGGTTTTCATTCAGGGTGGTCCAGACCACCGCATAGCGATGGTTGCCGTTGAGCGGGCTGTGAGGAAGCAGCGCCAGGGGGCCTTCGTCCGTAAAACGTTCATAGGCCCGCCCGTGATGAGGCCGGTCCACGGACACGATGCACAGCACCGCTGATTGGGGATACTCCGCGGTATGGGGCTCAACATGATGTTGCCTGAGCAGGTTTGATCTGCCACCGTCGGCAACCACCATCAGCCTGCAGCGCACGGTCTGAATATCCTGGTCGACCTCAACCCTGACCTGGCAGTGGTCGCGGTGTGGTTCGCTTTCAACCACCTGTCCCGGGCAGGCCATCTCAATGTTGCCGGCATCTTTCAGTTGGTTCCACAAAATGGTGCCAATGACCCGGGTGGGGACCACATACCCCAGGGCACGGGTTCCCACATGTTTGCGGGACAAATGGGTCTGCCCGAACCCGCCCCGGCTGGAAACATGAATGTCGAGGATCGGCTCTGCCCCCATGGACAGGATATCTTCCCAGACCCCCATGGCCTGAAAGATCACCCGGGTGGTGTGGGTCAGGGCGACGGTACGTTCATCGTAGCTTGGCTGCCAGGCAGAATCCGGGGGATGGGGTTCGATGACCAGGATTTTCTTCTGTGACGGGGCCAGCGCCACGGCCAGACTGGCCCCGACCAGGCCACCTCCGGCAATGACAACATCATATTCACACTGTGCAGTGGCTCCGGTCAGTGCGGTCTCCATCATGCGGCCATCAGGGCTTCGATGTCCTCGACTTCCTTGGGAACATTGCCGGTGAGGACCTCATTCCCCTTTTTCGTCACATGGACATCATCTTCGATTCGAATGCCGATGTGATGCCATTTCTCCTCAACCCCTGTGGTCGGGGAGATGTAAATCCCCGGTTCCACGGTCAGCACCATACCAGGCTCGAGTATTCTCCATTCATCGTCTATTTTGTAATCCCCGACATCGTGTACATCCATGCCCAGCCAGTGCCCGGTTCGATGCATGTAAAATGGGCGGTACTCCCGGTTTTCCACCAGTGTATCCACGTTCCCCTTCAGCAGGCCGAGATCCACCAGTCCCTCGGTGATGACCCGTACCGCAGTATCGTGGTATTGGATGACGCTGAGGTCCGGGGCCACCGCATCAATGGCCGCTTTTTGGGCTTCCAGCACGATTTCATAAACGGCTTTCTGTTCGTCACTGAACCTGCCGTTGACCGGAAAGGTTCTGGTGATGTCCGACGCATAGCAATCCAGCTCGGCACCGGCATCAATCAGCAGCAAATCCCCGTCCTTCAATTGGCAATTGTTGTCCGTGTAGTGGAGGATGCAGGCATTCCCCCCCCCGGCAACGATGGAGGGATAGGCCGTGCACGGGCTGCCGCCGAGGTGAAGCTCGCATTCCAGTTCGGCCTGGACCTGGTATTCAAATTTTCCCGGTGCCGTAAACCTCATCGCCCTGGTGTGTCCTGCGGCAGCCAGTTTTCCCGCCGCATGGAGTAATTTCACCTCATCTTTCTTCTTGATCAGGCGCATTTCATGGAGAACATGCCTGAGGTCGATATATTCTCCCGGGGCGTGGGCTCCAGAACGAATCCGGCCGCGTATGTCGTTGATGCTGCGGAGCAGTTCCGTGTCAAATTCCGGATACCGGCCCATCATGGTATAGACCTTGTCGCGATTGTCCAGCAATTCAGGCAGACAACCTTCGAGATCGCCGATGGGGAAGGCCTGGTCTGCGCCGTAGGTTTCCATGGCCCCCTCGATCCCCGCTCTTCGGCCGTCCCACAGTTCCTTTGCGGGGTCCTTTTCCCGGCAAAACAGCAAAAATTCTCCGTCCGGTCTTCCGGGAGCCAGTACCGCCACCGCCTCGGGTTCGGGAAAGTGGGTGAGGTAATAGAAATCGCTGTCCGGACGGTACGGATAAAAGGTATCCCCATTTCTGGGCTGGTGATGGGCGGTGGTCAGAATGGCAATTCCGTCGCCGATACAACGCATCAGGTCCTGACGTCTTCGATGGTGGATGTTACTGGGCATGTGCTTGAATTTATTGAATTTCGCGGTTTCCATTGGGAGAGCTGGAATTCAAGGGGCCGGTATTTCTGTCGTAAATCCCCTGAATCCCCACTCTAAGGTATTCTTCCAGTTCAACGAGGGACTTCTCGTCTTCCTCATTGTTTTCTTCAATTGACGTGACATCGATATTCCCAATTTCAATCATATCATTAATCAATTCCTGAATATCTTCACCTTGCCGGTTGATTTCGGTTTCTCCATCGAAACAGAAGCCCTGCAAAAATCCTTGGCACCAATCCGATATGGCGAAAGCAATCTCCTTGTTACCGGCCTCTTCGGGAGGAAGGAGCAGGTTAAAGGTGGGTTCTTCGGATTGGAGGTCACGGAGAACCAGTTCGAGCATGCCTTCAAACAACGTGGTCCCTTCCGGGTTGTCGACCCTGAACAGGTAGACCTTGCTGGCGATGTTCTCCGTTCGAACCCCCCGGCACGCCAAACCGGTTAACAGGCCATGGGCTTCCGCGGCACCGCTGTTCCATGGGGTGGATTTCAGTTTCTCGTCCAGGTCCCGGTATATTTTCTGTTGAAACCGGCGGGCTTCACGCAGTGCAGTCTCTGACATGGGGAGGAATCGGCAACAGATGGTGGGAAGGGGAGGCCGTAAATCTACCAGGGCAGTTCATACCCTTCAGCATGCCAAAACCGGCCCGTGTTGGCCAGGGTCAACCGGTCCATCACCCCAATGAGGCCGCTGGCCGCTTTCGAGGGCGGTATGCCCCGTCCTCCCGTCATGTCCGTGGCCACCAGGCCGGGGTGGAGCAGGGCCACGGCAATGTCCAGGGGTTCAAGGTCCCTGGCGAGGCTCACTCCGGCAGCATTGACCGCCGCCTTGGAGATTCGATAACCGTACATGCCCCCCGAAGTATTGTCCCCGATTGACCCCATTCGGCTCGACACAATGCCAATCCTGGATTTCCCGGGCAGATGACCGTGCAGCGCATGAATCACCCGAAGCGGACCCAGGGTATTGACGATGAACTGCTGCTGGACCCTGTCAAAATCCAGGTCATCCAGATTTTCCCTGGACAGTATTCCCGCATTGTGAATCAGAAGATGCACGGGGGTTTTCTCCAGTTCCGATTGCAGCTTTTGGATGCCCTGGGCACTGACCACATCGATTCCGTGGAGTATTCTGGCTCCGGATTCACCGAGCGGGCCGGGGGCATTTCTGCAGGTTGCGATGACCCGGTCACCCCGGGCGGCATATTGTCGGCATAATTCAAGACCAATTCCGCGGTTACCGCCGATCACTAGAATATTCATGGCATTCAACTGTAATTTATCCGGTTTCTGGAGAGTAACGCGGGCCGATACCGGGTGTACGGCCTTCTGCGACCACAATATCCGCGTTTCTCATGATTTTCTCAAGAGAATTTTGTTATATTTGTCATATATCGATGTTTCAGGTATTTGACGATGAAGATTCAGCAATTTATAGTCCTGTATTCCCCTTGGTTCTGAAACATGGTGATCAGCATCAGAGCGTATACCCACAGGTAAATTTTATGGAAGACACGATTCGGAAACTGGAACAGCGTGTTACCGATATGATACAGTTGTGTGAAGAGATGGGTCGGGAAAATGAACTCCTCAGGGCTGACCAGCAACTGCTTCAACAGGAATTCAAGGTATTACAGGAAAAAAACAAAATAGCCAGAGGGCGTGTTGAACAGATCGTTGCCCGATTAAAATCCCTTTAGTCTTCCCCCAATCAGTGTTCACATCACCATGACGGAGCAAGAAGCACAGCCGAAGATCAATATTAAACTGAGCATTATGCAACGGGAATATACGGTTTCATGCCAGGAGGACGAATCTGACGGGCTCATTGAAGCTGCGGCCTATCTTGACAAGCATATGCGGGCAATCTCTGCGAACAGCCGGGTTTTGGGAATGGACAGATGTGCGGTGATGGCGGGGTTGAATATCAGCTATTCATTCCTGAAATTGCAGAAATTGGCGGATGACAACCAGCATGTTGGCATGAGACTGGAAAAGCTCCACGATCGGGTGGAAAAAGTGATTACCACGATCCAGCAGGATATGGAGCATGCGTAGCGTTATTGAATGGTGAACGCAAGGCAACCGCGGCAACTCCGGGGTTGTGCCCGGAGATTGTGATTGTATCGGTTAAGGGTCCGTCCCAGTTATGTCGCAAAGAAGCAGTCAGATATCCTTTATGGGTTTGTGAAGCGGCTGTGGCGGTCATCATGTTCCCGGACCGGGATGGTGCTGACCCGGGGTCTTCCTATCGAGTAAAAGGGAACATTTCTACTTTGGCTGACAACGCTCGTTTATTTGATTTTCCTATTTTTGATTTTCTTGTTACACTCGACTCTGGTATTGCCTGTGGTGTTCGAGTAGTTCTCCGAATCCCTTCGAACCTAATCTTATATCTCGGGTGTTGTGATGAGTGGCGGGCGAGTATGACCACGGTCTGACTGGCGCGATTCCCGAAGTTGCTCTTGGCACCCACTTGAACCTTGCGGTTCAAGGTAATGTGAGCATACGGC
Source organism: Candidatus Poriferihabitaceae bacterium (assembly GCA_965214055.1). GTDB lineage: Bacteria > Pseudomonadota > Gammaproteobacteria > Arenicellales > Poriferihabitantaceae > WTGA01. The sequence continues at coordinate 618,943 of OZ243931.1, read as the reverse complement.
ACCGGCGGACAATGCCTGTTGGCCCTGCCTGGATACTGTTCGGGTCCTTTCCTGGTCTGGACAATCCATGGTTCTGGGCCAGTTGTCTGCATGGCTGAACCAAAACAGAATCCGCACACTGGACCGTACGCGTTGGATACCAAGCCAGAACTCCGGAAACGGTTGCGTTCCCGTCGCCGGTCCCTTTCCGGAGCACATCAATCCAGGGCTGCAAAGAACCTGCTGGAGCAGCTGAAGTCCCTGCCGGTTTTCCGGAATGCAAAAAAGGTCGCCATGTACCTGGCAAACGACGGGGAAATTGACCCGGTTCGGGTCATGGCATGGTGCTGGGGAAATGGGATTCAGTGTTATGTTCCGGTGGTCATGCAGGATGGCCAGAACACCCTGGTCTTTGCCGAAGTCACGGAACACACAGCCTTCATCGAGAACAGGTTTGGAATCCAGGAACCGGTTATCCGCCGTTGCAGCCTCATTGACCCACAACAACTGGATCTGGTCCTCCTGCCTCTGGTTGCGTTCGATACGAACGGGAACCGTGTGGGGATGGGTGGCGGGTTCTATGATGCCACATTCGGGTTTGTCAGGGAGACAGGCGGTGACAGACCCCGGTTGATTGGTGTTGCCCATGATATCCAGAGAGTCCGCCGGATTGATGCGGAGCCATGGGATATTCCCCTGTCTGCGGTGGTGACGGACGCCGGGGTCTATCCGGGGATTCCCGGTCCCCGGGGATTGTCCGGAAACCATGGATAGCGGGGACGGATTCCTGGTATCGTACCGTGCACGCCCTTGTCGGCGTATCCCAGCAGGAATCGGTTCCTGTCCGGCCGGATAGGGCTGGGCTGGATGAACCCGCCACCGGGTGACCACCGCAATACCGGATTTATCCGGTATTGCGCATTCCCGCGGCGATGCCGTTGATGGTCACCAGCAACGCATCCAGAACGGTGTCGTCGGCCCCCTCCCTGACCCGTCCCAGCAACTCCACCTGCAACAGGTTCAAGGGTACGACATAGGTATTTCTCACATCCACGGATTGCCGGACAACCGGTTCATTTTCCAGCGGTATTTCATGGCCGGTAATTTCCAGCAGCAGACCAACCGTATGTTGGTATTTTGTTCTCAGCATTTCTCCAAAATACTGCAGGTCATCCGGCACCAGACGTTCATCGTAAATGGCGGAAATATTTTCGTTTGATTTTGAAAACACCATTTCGATGGCATTCAGGGTGGCTTTGAAGAAAGGCCAGCTTTGCTCCATGGTCAACAACAGTTCCCGGTCATTGCGTTCAACGGCGTCATGAAGCGCCTTGCCCACCCCCAGCCATGCCGGCAGCAGCAACCGGGTTTGAGTCCATGCGAAGACCCAGGGGATCGCACGAAGATGCACAATCCCGGCCCCTTTTCGTCTCCGGGCCGGCCGGCTGCCGATCTTGAGGCTGCCGATCTCCTGTTCCGGGGTGGCATGCCTGAAATATTCGACAAAATCCTCATGGTGCCGGATGACACGGTGAAACTCTTCCACCGCACTGTTGGACAATTGGGTAATCTGTTTTCTCCATTCGGCTCTTGGCTGGGGGGGTGGGGTCAGACTGGCCTCGAGCACGGCGCCGAGATACACCTGGAGGGTTTCGGTTGCGAGATCCGGAATTCCGTATTTTGCCTGGATGACTTCACCCTGTTCGGTGATTCGAATGGACCCGTTGACGGAGCCCGGCGGCTGGGACCGTATGGCATCGTACGCGGGCCCTCCACCCCGGGCAACGGTACCCCCGCGGCCATGGAACAGCGTCAATTGAATTCCATGCTCCCGAAACACATCCACCAGTTTTTCCTGGGCCTGGTAGAGGCCCCAGGAAGCCGAAAGTATCCCGGCATCCTTTGCAGAGTCCGAATATCCAATCATCACTTCCTGTCTTCCGTTGAGTTGATTTTTGTACCATTCAATGCGGAACAGGTTGTCCATGCATTCCCCGGCATTCTCCAGGTCCACCAATCGTTCAAACAGGGGAACGATTCTCAATGGAAAGCGGATGCGGCATTCTTTCTGTAACAGTGCCACCGCAAGAATATCGGATGGCATGGAGGCCATTGAAATGACATATGCGCCGAACGATTCCGCATTCTCTGAGGCGATCATCCGGAATGTCCCCAGGACATCCCTCACTTCTTCGCTGGCTTCACCGGCCTCCGGAAACTTTGAGGTGATCAGGGGGCGTTTGCTGTTCAGTTCACGGATCAGGAACTGTTGCCGCTCATTTTCATCCCACTGGAGATAACTTCCAAGCCCCAGGTACCGGGTAATCGTGTCCAGCGTTTCCGCGTGGCGGATGGCTTCCTGGCGGATATCAAGCTTGACCATGGTGAGTCCGAAAACATCCAGCCGGCGCAAAATATCGGTCAATCTTCCTTCCGCAATCATGGCATCCCCACAATCCACAAGAGATTGGTAGCACATCATCAGGGAGGATTTGAGTTCGCTCCTGGAAAGGTATACTCCATTCTTTGGGGCGGGTTCGGTGGTAGCCGGTGTGCCGGACGCGAACCCATCGTAGATTTTGCCGTGATACTTGATGGTGGATCTTAATTTTTTCTGCACCTTTTCCAGAAAAGCCCGGTACGGTTCCCGGGAATGGCGGCCGACTTCCCTTCGCAGGGCCTCATTGCATTTTGTCATGGACAGGTCGCGACGGAGTTCGTCAATTTCTGCCCAGAACATTTCTGCGGCACTGATCCGGCACAATGTACAGACCTGGGAAGTCACCGTGGGGGTCGTATTCGGGTTGCCATCCCGGTCTCCCCCCATCCATGAGCCGAATTGAATCGGGATGACATCCAAGGGAAGGCGATTGCCCGTAACGGTGAGCAGGGCACTGTCCAGTTCCCGAAGGACCCTGGGCAGGACGCCCCAAAGGGAATGCTCGATATAGACCAGTCCGGTTTTGGCCTCATCAATGGGAGTTGGACGCCGCCGCCTGATTTCATCGGTTTTCCAGACTTCAGTGATGGCCCGGTGCAGGCTCAGCCGGATTTCACGACGTTCGTTGTCTGACAGGTCATGCCGGTCCCGTTCGGCAAGCAAGCGGTTGATCCTGAGGAACTTGGAGGACAAGCTTCGTCTCAGTATTTCCGTGGGATGGGCGGTGAGTATGAGTCCGATATTGAGTTTGCAGGCCTGTTCAAAAATCTTTTTCCGGCTCACCTTTGCCTGCACGAGCTTTTTTAACTCTGATTCCAGGAATGCTCCCGGGTTGGGTTCGGTGAGGGGAAGATTGCCGTCTTCCGGGAGCCGGGATTCCTGGGTTGCCCGGGCCCGGCGTTGACGGACCTGATGATGTTGTTCGGCAATATTTGCAAGATTCAGGAAATGGGTAAATGCCCGGGCCAGATTGAGCATCTGAATCGGTTGCAGGCCCGAGAGGAGGTCAATTAGTTTTTGTGTCTGTCCGGTGTCCCCCTTCCGGGCAAGTTTTGCAATCCCCCGGACTTCTTCCACCAGGTTAAACAGTCTTTCTCCATGATGTTGCCGGATGGTTTCACCGAGCAAATTCCCCAGCAGCCGGACATCGGACCGAAGAGAATCCTGTTGCGATGGGGTGGCGCGGGGATTGTTCATGGGCAGGCAGGCCGGGAGAGGGCGGTCAGGGGGAGCAACCAGCGGGTTCTTCCCGGGTCAGGTAGGATGCACCGGTGGGTCTGGAGGCACATGGAAACCCGCCTCCATGACCGGGGAATCCACGGGGGGTGAAACCGGATTGCCAATCCATTACGCCAAGAGCGCCGCCACCGAGGTTCCGAAGTGGGCGGGAGACGGAACAATCCCGATCCCGTTCTGGCGCAGGATGTCCACTTTCTCGGTGGCACTTTCTCCGGCAGCACTGACGATGGCACCCGCGTGCCCCATCCGCCTGCCTTTTGGAGCGCTTAGACCCGCGATATAGCTGATGACGGGTTTTTTCATGTTTTCCCGGTAGAACCGGGCCGCCTGAACCTCCTGTTGTCCACCGATTTCCCCGATCATCACCACCATGTCGGTTTCGCTGTCTTCTTCGAATCTCATCAGGTGGTCGGTAAAGGAACTGCCATTGATGGGGTCACCTCCGATTCCAACGCTCGTTGAAACACCAATCCCCAGGGACTTGAGCTGTGAAGCCGCTTCATATCCCAATGTGCCGGACCTCCCGATTATGCCCACCCGGCCAGGGAGGTAAATGTGTTCCGGCATGATTCCCAGCATGGCTTTGCCCGGGCTGATGGTACCGGCGCAATTCGGACCGGTCAGGCACATTTTCTGGGATTGCTTGAATCTTCTCATGTAGCGTTTTACCCGCAACATGTCCTGGGCAGGAATCCCGTCAGTGATGGCCACGCAATACCCAATCCCCGCTTCCGCGGCTTCCATGATGCTGTCTGATGCAAAAGCGGGGGGCACAAATACAATACTGGCCCGGGCTCCCGTGGCCAGCACCGCGTCTTTGACGGTATGGAATACGGGCCGGCCCAGGTGAACCTGGCCGCCTTTCCCGGGAGTCACTCCTCCCACAACCCGGCTGCCATATTCAATCATTTTCTGTGCGTGGAATGAACCCATTTTCCCCGTGAACCCTTGAACCAGGATGGGGGTTTTTTCATTAATCAGGATAGCCATGGAAATTCTCGATTTTCGAATGCAGGACCGGTGTGGATGAATCGGCTACTGAACGGAAGTGACCACACATTCGGCAGCGGCTTCCAGGGTATCCACCGAAAGGATGCCAAGGTTGGAATTTTCAATCAGTTCCCGGCCCTGTTCAACGTGGGTTCCGGACAGTCGGACGACAACCGGAATTCCGGGGCGCAATTTCTCTACGGCCCGGATGATCCCCTGGGCAACCCAGTCGCAGCGATTGATGCCCGCAAAGATGTTGATCAGGATGGCTTCAACCTTCTGGTCAGACAGTACCAGCCGAAAAGCCTTGGCGACCCTTTCCGGGGAGGCCCCGCCGCCGATGTCGAGAAAGTTTGCCGGTTCTCCCCCTTTCATCTTGATCAGGTCCATGGAAGCCATGGCCAATCCTGCACCATTGATGATGCAGCCAATATTGCCGTCCAGACCCACATAACTCAGCCCTCGGTCTGCAGCCTCCATTTCCCTGGGGTCTTCCTGGGTTTTGTCCCGGCATTCAGAAATGACAGACCGCCGAAACAGGGCATTGTCATCAAACGACATTTTGGCATCCAGTGCCAGCACCTGCCCTGAACGGGTTACGCACAGCGGATTAATTTCCACCATGGTTGCATCCAGGTCCCGGAAGGCCCGGTAGGTCTTCAGGATGGTTTTCACCGTCTGTTGAACCTGTATTCCACTCAAGCCCAGCGCAAACGCGAGTTGCCGGGCCTGGAAAGCCTGCATGCCCACAGCGGGCTCCACCTGGACTGTCACCAACGCCCCGGGATTTTTTTCGGCAAGCTCTTCGATGTCCATCCCTCCCTGTGCGCTCACCACCGCCACGATGCATTCCGCATTCCGGTCCAGCACAAGGCTGAAATAGAGCTCCTGTTCAATGCTCTGGGCGGGCTCGACATACAGCCGGTACACGGTTTTTCCGGCCGGACCGGTCTGGTTGGTTATAAGCGTGCGTCCCAGGAGGGATTCGGCGGCATTCCACACGTCCTGGGTACTGTTGCAGAAAATGATTCCTCCGGCCTTTCCCCGGGCCCCGGAGTGAATCTGGGATTTGACCACCCAGCTCTCGCCACCGATTTCAGTTGCCCGATAGACGGCCTGTTCCGGACTGTAGGCCAGCCCCCCCGGGGGGATGGGGACCCCGTAGTCTCTCAACAGCTGTTTGGCCTGGTATTCATGTATTTCCATCTGATTTTCTCCAAGGAACGGCAGTTCGGGTTTTCAGCGCCGGGAAGGGTCAGCGGGCATTGCGAATGGCCGTGGACTGGGCCACCACATTTTCGGCCATTCTGGCAGAAGCAGCGTCAATCAATCTGCCATCCAGGGATGCAGCGCCCTTGCCGGCTTTTGCCGCCACCTCCAATGCCTCCAGAACCCTGAGCGCCCTGGAGACTTCGGCTTCGGGAGGAGACATGACCTCGTTTGCCAGGGGGACCTGGGAGGGGTGGATGGCCCATTTCCCTTCATATCCCATGGCAGCCGCCCGTTTTGCGGCATCCCGGTAGCCCTCAGGATCATTGAAATCCCCGAATGGGCCGTCAATGGCACGGAGTCCGAAAGCCCGGCAGGCAATCAGCATTTTTTGCAGGCTGGCATGCCATTGGTCTCCCGGGTAATCCGGATTCAGGCCCCCGATGACCACGGTCCGGGCCCGGCAGCTGGCGGCAAAATCCGCCACGCCAAAGTGCAGCGCTTCCATCCTGGGGCTGCCTTGTGCAATGGATTCCACGTTGGCCATGCCCAGCGCGGTTTCAATCAGCGCCTCCAGTCCTATCCGGTTTTTTTCCAGTCCCTTCGCGGTCTCGATCTGTGTGACCAGGCAGTCGACCATGTAAATGTCCGACGCCGTTCCGGCCTTGGGAATTAAAATCGTGTCGAGATGCTGACCGGCCTGCTCCACGATGTCGACCACATCCCGATACATGTAATGGGTATCCAGCCCGTTGATACGTACGGAGAGGGTTTTCCCCTTTTCCTTCCAGTCAATATCGTTGAGTGCCTCGATGATATTTTTTCGGGCCCTGTCCTTGTCATCCGGGGCCACCGCATCTTCACAATCCAGAAAGACATAGTCAGCCTGGCTGTTCGCGGCCTTTTCAAACATCCCGGGATTGGAGCCTGGAACGGCCAGCTCACTTCGCTGTAATCGGGGGCTGCGCTTCGGGGTTTCGAAAAAGCTCATTGTTTATGGACTATGGTTTATGGACCATGGCGGGAAGAGGAATATATGGGACTTATATACTTAACTTGACAAAATCAATCGGTATATTTTCTTGACGGATCATTGAGGTTGCCAATGCAATCGCCTCTCCCACGTCCAACCACCCGAGTCCCCAGGGCTAAAATATTCAATGCAGCATTGATATCCGCATTGTCCCGATGTCCGCATTCGACGCACCTGAACTGGTCTTGCGTCCTGCGGTTGTCCTGGTCGGTGTGTCCACACGCATGACACCTCCGACTGGTATTCCTGGGGTCGACCTCAATCAACTCCGATTTGTAGCCGAGTTTCTGTTTGAATCCCGACCAGCCGGTTTTCAGGATTTCCCGGTTCAACCCCGACTTCTGTTTGACGTTTTGGCCCGGATTCTCCCTGTCCCCCTTCGCAGACCTCGTCATGCCCCGGGTGTTCAGGTTCTCAACCACCACGTACTGGGATTGATCCGCAATCTTTCTCGATTCGGTGTGATGCCAGTTGCCTCGGATATGCTTGATCCTACGACTGACCCTGGCACTTTTGGTCCGCGCCGCTTCATAACGCTTCGAGCCGTTGGTATACACCATCGTGCCGTCTTTTTGCTTCCGTTTCGTCGGCTTCTGTCTCCTGGCCATCATGCGTTGATACCGCCTTCTCCTGGCTTCGAGCCGGTCAAGCCGGGGCATTCGCCGGATCTCCCCTTCACTGGTCGCAAATTGCCGGACATTCATGTCCACGCCAATGGCCTTGCCATTGTCATTCCTTTGAACTTCTCCACCCGGTAACCCACCATGGCATAGAACCGGTTCCCTTCCTGTTGGATCACCACAGATACCGGTTCAGCGTCGGCATACGGATGGCTTCCGCTCAACACCACCTGTCCAATCTTCTGTAAATGCAGGGAATTCCCGTTCAGCTGGAAGGTTCCTTTCACAAAGGTCACGGAATCGGAATGATTGGCCCGGGATTGGAACTTCGGAAACCCCTTTCCCGACTCAAAACACTGCTTCCAGGCATCCGAATAGTATTTCAGGGTGTACCGGATCGGCGCACAGGGCAGTTTCTGCAGCCAGTCGGTTTGTCGTCTTAACTGGACAAACTCCTTTCCCAATGAGAAAAACGAAACCTTCGGGCGGGGCAAGGACTCATCGTTGCGGTGAGCTTCCATCATTTGCCTGTTCCGGGCAAGGAAATGATTCCACACAAAGCGGGTGGCACCCAGGCACTGGTGGAGCATTTCAGCCTTTTGTCTGGTCTTTGGGTAAAGACGATAGCGGATGCCCCGGTACTCCATGACTTCGATTATACTCGTTATATTCGGTTTGGTGGGTAATAAACACCTGAACGTCAATGGTCAATGCACAGTAGAAATTCGATTTGTCGCCTGTCAAGTGAAATATATTCCCAAACCTATCAATACGAAAATCTATTTTGATTATACGACGTATCAGTATATTCTTATAATCGATATCCGAATTCATTGGGAGGGCAACCTCCCGGCAAAATACAATTGTGCTCATGACCATTCCTGTCCCGACAAATCTGGTGCCTCTGGATGAAATTCTGCCGGATGAACCATTGTTGATGATGGGAGCGGGACCGGTTCCCATTCCTGCGAGGGTCGCTGCGGCCAATTCCATTGTCATCAATCATCTGGGTGACACGATGTCGCAAATTATCGAACAGGTGAAAAGCATGTCCCGATATGTGTTCCAGACACAGTCCGGGTATATCCTGGGGGTGGCCGGTCCGGGTTCTGCTGCGATGGAAATGGCCATTGTCAACATTGTTGAGCCCAGAGAGACCGTCCTGTGTGTCTGCAACGGCTTTTTCAGCAACCGTCTTGCGGAAATGGCGGAGCGGGTTGAAGGGCATGTAATCCGGTACCCGGTCAGGGAGGGCCAGACTGCCTCCCCGGAAGAGATCGGGGAGTATTTGGCCAGGTATAAACCGGGAGTGTTGACCATCGTCCAGGGAGAAACGTCAAACACGGTGTTTAACCGCTATTTGCCCGAAATCTGTGCCCTGGCACGGGAGCATGACTGCATGGTGATTGTGGATGCCGTCTGTACACTGAGCACCATGGCCCTGGACATGGATGACTGGGGGATTGATGCGGTGATCACAGGGGGACAAAAAGGGCTTTCCTCCATTCCGGGTGTTTCACTCGTTTCCTTTTCGGACCGAGCCTGGAGACGGATCACCCACCGCATGGATACATTGGGGCACTGGTGCCTGGATGCGTTGCTGGCGGATCAATTCTGGAACAAAAAGGCGTATCACTATACGGCGCCGGTCTCCGGCATTCTGGCACTGCATGAAGCCCTCCGGTTAATCTGCAAGGAAACCCTGCCGGGTCGATTCAAGCGGCATTTACGATGTTCCTGCGCACTGCAGGCGGGGATCGAAGCCATGGGGTTGTCGTTGTTCACCAGTCCGGATGCAAGGCTGAATTCAGTTGTGGGAATCAACCTGCCAATGGGGGTTGAATCCGGCACATTGCTCAGGCTGATGTCCACGACCCATCGGGTGGAAATTTCCGGTTCATTCGGACTGCCCATTGTCCGGATAGGGCAAATGGGGGAACAAAGCCGTGCCCACAATATTTTCAGGACCCTTCATGCCCTGGGTGCCAGCATGTTTTCCCTGGGGGTTCAAGTCGATCTGCCCGCCGGTGTTTCCGCCCTGGAACGCACGCTTGGCGAGCATATTTTTGTCCAGTCCAACCGGTCAATTCCTGACAGGGCCTACCAGGCCAGGTAATGCAGGACGTTCCGTCTGTGGCGGGGTCTCCCGGGCATCCAGAGCCTGCATACCGAAGCGGCCGGGACCATTTGTCTGCAATCCCCGTCCCGGTGCCGGCTGCTGAAACAAAAATTTCCATGGAGAGCCGCATTTCCTACTGCTTTGAGGAGGACTGGGTGGTATGATCCGGCGTTGGGTGCCGGCCGGGCCGGAGTTCAGGATAACCGCTGGCTTCATCAGGGGGTTCCGGTACGGGGCGGTCGCCGTCTCGCGGGAGGCGGACCATACCATTAGGTTAAGTATATAAGTCCCAGAAAATGAAATACTGGTTAATGAAAAATGAGCCTGAGGCGTTCTCCATTGATGATCTTGCCAGGGTCAAGGTGGAACCCTGGGATGGCATCCGCAATTACCAGGTGAGAAATTTTATTCGGGATGAGATGTCTATCCATGACCAGGCGTTTTTTTACCATTCCAGTTGCAAGGTACCGGGAATCGTCGGTCTGATGGAAATCTGCAGTGAAGCCTATCCGGACCATACCGCGTTTGATCCCTCGGAATTTTATTACGACCCCAGGAGCAAACCGGAAAATCCCACCTGGCTGATGCGGGACGTGAAATTCATCTCCAAACTCGATGAGCCCGTTACCCTGCGGGAACTGCGTCAACATCCCCAGCTCGAGGGCATGCGCGTGCTGCAAAAGGGAAACCGGCTGTCCATTACTCCGGTGGACAAAACGCATTGGGACTTCATCCACACATTGATGTAAAAGCCGATCCTGCGTCCGGCACTGAGGCCAGGGCCTCCGCGAAAGAGAACGGCGAAAGAGAACGGAGAATGAGAACAATGACCAAATATTTACTTGCAACCCTGCTACTGGCAATCGGCTCGTATGGCCCGCCATCCTTTGCAGAAGACTCTGGGGACAATCCAATGATTCAAATGACAACGACACTTGGTGAGATTGAGATCGAACTGTATCCCGACCATGCCCCTGAAACCGTTGCAAATTTTATCGGGTACGTGGAAAGCGGGCACTTTGATGGACTGGTTTTCCACCGGGTGATCCCGGGATTCATGGTGCAGGGGGGTGGGTTTACCCCGGACATGAAACAACGCAGGACCCGGTCCCCCATTGTCAACGAAGCCGACAATGGGCTGAAAAATACAGTGGGAACCCTGTCCATGGCCAGAACCCCGGATCCCAATTCAGCCACTTCCCAGTTTTTCATCAACCTCGTGGACAATGCTTTTCTGGATTTTACCGCTAAAACCCGACAGGGATGGGGGTACGCGGTCTTTGCCAGGGTGGTACGGGGGATGGAAGTGGTCAAAAAAATGGCGGAAGGCAGGACCGGGCAGGTTGGCGGTCACAGTGATGTTCCACTTGAACCCATTGTCATTGAAAAAGCGGTGGTGGTCCCGGACTGACAGGGGGTCCTTCCGGAAACAATGGGACCACCGGGTCCTGTATGGCGGGGGGGAAACCCGGTGATGGAGCCTGCCTGCCCCGAAGCTCCCGGTATTTCGTGTTGTCGGCCATGAATTTTGATGATCTGACCCTTGAACAGGCACAGCGGTCCCTGAGCCTGAAATGGAATTACTATGACCGGGATGTGATTCCCTCCTGGATTGCGGACATGGATTACCCGGTGGCGGACCCCCTTCGTGACCTGCTGTACACGATTGCAAGAGGAAGTGAGCTGGGGTATGCCCCGACGATGCAGCAGGAGAGGCTGGATGAGATTTTTGCCGCCAGGATGGACTCCCGTTATGGATGGTCCCTGGATCCCGGGGGGTGTGATGACATGACGGATATCGTCCAGGCGATCCATATCGCGGTCACCGTCCTGTGTGACGATGACCAGCAGGTAATTGTGCAGATGCCTTCCTATCATCCTATCCTGAGCGCCTGCCGCAGCATGAAAAGGGACATCCTTGCCAGCCCGATGGTGAAGACCGGCCAGGGCTGGGAAATGGACATGGACCGTCTGGAGGAGGAAATCCAGCCCCGGACCCGGTTATTGATGCTGGTCAACCCCCACAACCCCACCGGACGGGCATTCCGGCGGGATGAACTGGAACGGCTGGGGGAAATGGTGCTGCGCCACGACCTGTGGGTTGTCTCGGATGAAATCCACTGTGACCTGGTCTATTCCGATGCCGGACCCCACATTCCCTTTGCGTCCCTTTCTCCCGGGATTGCCCGAAAAACGGTGACCTTCAATTCCGCTACCAAATCCCACAATCTCGGCGGGGTCCGTTGTGCCCTGGCCCACTACGGCAGTACGGAATTGAGGAAACGGTTTGACCGGTTGCCCCCGGGCATTCGGGGAGGCAGCAATACCGTGGGCCATCGGGCAACCCGGATTGCCTGGGAACAATGCGACGAGTGGCTGGAATACACCCGGGACTACCTCCAAAAGAACCGCGATTATCTGGATTCGTACCTGAAAACGGAACTGCCCGAATTCGACCACCGGTTGAATGAAGCGACTTTCCTGGCATGGTTGGATTGTCGCGGCCTGGGTCTCAAGGAGGATCCGGCGGCGTTTTTCCTGCGTGAAGCCCGGGTTGGCTGCTATGCCGGCCCCCTGTTCGGTGAACAGGGAAAAGGATGCATCCGCCTGAACTTTGCGACTTCAAGGGCGATTCTCAAGGAAAAACTGGACAGAATGACCAGGGCGGTGCGGGGGGTGTGACCGGAGCCCGGGGCACGGGGTCCGGAACGGGATGCTGGACTTTCTTTCCAATACAGTACAAAATCCATTTTTTTCAACAATTTACACAAGATGCCTGAAAAATCGAGAAAAATTAAGCTGGTGGATGTGACATTGCGGGACGGGGAGCAGACCCAGAGCGTCTCATTTACCCAGTCCGAGAAGGTGAGTATTGCCAAGGCGCTGCTGCGATCATTGAAAGTTGACCGGATTGAAGTGGCCTCCGCAGGGGTGTCCGACGGCGAGCGGGAGGCCGTCCACCGCATCAACCTGTGGGCGGCTGACGAAGGGTATCTTGAGCAGGTGGAGGTCCTGGGTTTCACGGATGACCAGCGTAGTGTGAACTGGATTCAATCCGTGGGAGGCAGGGTAATCAACCTGTTGACCAAAGGCAGCGAGAAGCACTGCCATGAACAGTTGCGTCTGACACTGGAGCAGCATCTCGATCGTATCCGGCGAACCATTTCGTATGCGGTGGAACAGGAAATGATGGTCAATGTCTATCTGGAAGACTGGTCGAACGGCTATGCCGACAATCCATCCTATGTTTTTGAAATGATGGATACCCTGGCCACCTTGCCCATTGCCCATGTGATGTTGCCCGATACACTGGGAGTCATGTCCCCTGCAGAAGTCCGGGACAGCCTGGCAGACATGATTGGCCGGTATCCGGGGTGCCGGTTTGATTTTCACCCGCACAACGACTATGGGCTGGGTACGGCCAACTGCATGGCTGCCGTGGAAGCGGGGGTGACTTCGGTACACTGTACGGTGAACTGCCTGGGTGAACGGGCCGGGAACGCTTCTTTGGCCGAAGTCTGCCTGGTGTTGCGGGACAAGATGGGGGTGGACCTTTCCATCGACGAGGGAAAAATCTATACCCTGAGCCAGATGATCGAGAATTTTTCCGGCAAGATGGTGGCGGACAATGCGCCAATCGTCGGTGCGGATGTGTTTACCCAGACCGCGGGGATTCATGCGGACGGCGACCAGAAGGCGGCCCTGTACCAGACGACCCTGAGTCCGGACCGCTTCAACCGTTCCCGGTCCTACGCCCTGGGCAAGATGAGTGGCAAGGCTTCCCTGCAGAAGAACCTCGAAACACTGGGGATCAGCCTGTCCAGTGAAGACCAGGTCAAGGTGCTGGAGCGAATTGTCAACCTGGGAGATTCCAAGGCCGTGATCACTGCGGAGGATCTCCCGCTGATCATTGCGGAGGTGCTGGAATCCAAAGGCGACCGGAACCTGGAACTGCTGAACTGTTCCATTACCAGTGTACTGGGACTGGATTCCATCGTCAGTCTCCAGACCCGGCTGTTTGACAAGACCTACAAAACCACCGGAAACGGGAACGGAGGATTTGATGCCTTCATCATGGCCATCCGGAAAGTGCTGGACAACATTGGCCTGGAGTTGCCGGAGCTGCTGGATTACCAGGTGCGCATTCCAAAGGGAGGGAGTACCAGCGCCCTGGTGGAATGCTTTGTTACGTGGCAGGATGGAGACCGGAAATTCCGGACCCGGGGCATCGATGCCAACCAGGTTTTTGCCGGGATCGGGGCCACCATGCGCATGCTCAACATGAAAATCAACGCCGAGCACGACAACCGACTGTCCACGGGTCCGGCGGACTGAATCCGGCTGTCTGGACAGGGAGGGCAAAAATCATGGTCTGGTTTCCCCAAATCAAGTAAACTTCGATCACTCACTGGAACGTTACCCAACGGTTGAATCACAATTGAAACCCAGGCTTTTCATCAAGACTTTCGGTTGTCAGATGAATGAATATGATTCATCGCGCATGGCGGACCTGTTACAGGTCAGCCATGGATACGAGCGCACGAACGACCCGTCCGACGCCGACATGGTGTTGCTCAACACCTGCTCGGTACGGGAGAAGGCCCAGGAAAAAGTCTTTTCCCTGCTTGGCCGGTGGCGGGAAAGAAAGCAGACCAATCCGGACCTGGTGATTGGGGTAGGGGGCTGTGTTGCCAGCCAGGAAGGCGAGATGATTCTGAAAAGAGCGCCTTACGTGGACATGGTATTCGGTCCCCAGACACTTCATCGACTGCCCGGCATGCTGGATGAGGTGCTCGGACGAAGAAGCAAGGCAGTGGATATAGCCTTCCCCGAGATCGAGAAATTCGACTGCCTCCCGCCGCCCCGGGTGGAGGGTGTGAAAGCCTACATATCCATCATGGAGGGCTGTAGCAAGTACTGTTCCTTTTGCGTGGTTCCCTACACCCGGGGAACCGAGTTCAGCCGGCCATTTGATGATGTGATCACTGAAATTTATGGTCTGGCACAGCAGAACGTACGGGAGGTCACCCTGCTTGGCCAGAATGTGAACGGATACTGCGGTGCCACCCATGACGGACGGATGATGGAATTTGCGGAACTGCTGCATTATGTGGCCGCGGTGGAAGGGATTGAGCGAATCCGGTATACCACCTCCCACCCCATTGATTTTTCCGATGCACTGGTGGAGGCCTATGCGGAAATTCCGGAACTGGTCAGCCATCTGCACTTGCCGGTACAAAGCGGGTCGGACCGCATTCTCGAATTGATGAAGCGGGGGTACACGGTAAGGGACTACCTGGACTGGATCGAAAAGCTCCGGTCCGTCCGTCCGGAAATTGCCGTTTCTTCGGATTTCATCATTGGTTTTCCCGGGGAGTCCGAGGAGGATTTTGGTGCCACCATGGCTCTCATTGACGAGGTTCGCTTCGATCATAGCTTCAGTTTCCTGTACAGTCAGCGTCCAGGGACCCCGGCCGCGGAATTGGCGGATGATGTTCCCCTGGAAACCAAAAAACGGAGGCTGGCGGCATTGCAGGAAAAAATCAGCGGCCTGGCCGGGGAATACAGCCGCAGCATGGTGGGAACCGAGCAGGTGGTGCTGGTAGACGGCATTTCGAAAAAGGACCCCGGTCAGATATCCGGACGCACGGAAAACAACCGCGTGGTCAACTTTGACGGCAATATCGCCAGTGTGGGGTCGTTTGTGCCGGTGACCATCACGGATGCACTGCCCAATTCCCTGCAGGGCAGGGCACATCCCGGCGATGAAAGACGTGTGGCCTGAGGTTTCGGGGAAGGAATTGTCCAACTCCATCAATTTCCGGTTGCAGCCAGAAGAGAATGACCGCTTGTCCAGTGTTTGTGGTCAAATGAACTGTAACCTCAAGCAGATCGAAAACCACCTCACCGTTAAAATTATTCATCGCAGCCACGATTTCAACATTTCCGGGTCCGCAAAAAGCGCAAGACAGGCAGCGTCTGTGGTCAGACAGCTGTATTCCATGGCAGAAGAAAACAAAATGCCCCTGACCAGCAGCGATGTTCATCTCGCCCTGTCCAGTTCGGGGCACCGGGCCCGGGAAGACAGCCGCCCTGGAACGGATTCTCCGGCAACCCCGGTGGACGGGGATGAGGTCTGCATCAAATTGCGCAAGAACCGGATACGGGGCCAGAATCCCGGGCAGAAAAGGTACCTGAAAAACATTCGGGACCACGACATCAATTTTGGGATTGGGCCCGCCGGAACCGGCAAAACCTACCTGGCGGTTGCGTGTGCAGTACAGGCCCTGGCGGAAAATGAAATTGAACGCATACTCCTCGTGCGCCCGGCAGTGGAAGCGGGAGAAAAACTGGGGTTTCTTCCCGGAGATGTCGGACAGAAAATTGATCCCTATCTGCGGCCATTGTTTGATGCCCTGTATGAAATGCTCGGATTCGACCGGGTGGGCAGGCTGATTGCCCGGGGTACGATTGAATTGGCCCCCCTGGCGTACATGCGGGGAAGAACCCTGAATGAGTCGTTTGTGATTCTGGACGAAGCGCAAAATACCACCGTGGAGCAAATGAAGATGTTCCTGACCAGGATTGGGTTTGGGTCCCGGGCCATCGTCACAGGAGACATTACCCAGGTGGATCTTCCCCGGGGACAGCTTTCCGGGCTCAAGCATGCACAAACCGTGCTTGCCGATATCCCTGGCATCAGTTTTACCCGGTTCAAACCGGAGGATGTCGTCCGGCATCCCCTTGTCCAGCGAATCGTGGAGGCCTACGAAACCAACGATCACAGCCCGGAGTAAGGGCCTGTCCTCGTTGAAAGAGTAACGGTTCACAGCAGTGGCGGAAGATCGAGTGGCGGAGAAAATGTCCGTGGATCTTCAATTGGCCAATGTCCGGTGCAGTGCAGTGCCCTCCCTGGACCGGGTTGAGTCCTGGGTCCAGTCCACGTTTGCCACGATTGGCAGGAACCCCGGGGATATCACGGTCCGGGTGACTGACGAGGATGAAATGAAGGCCCTGAATCTTCGGTTCAGGGGCATGGACCGGCCAACCAACGTCCTGGCATTTCCATTTGAAAGGGTTCCGGGGGTCGATTATTCCCCCCTGGGGGATATCGTGATCTGCTACCCGGTTGTGGTGGACGAGTCCACTCGGCAGGGCAGGCCGGTCTCCCTCCATTTTGCCCATATGGTCATTCATGGTACGCTCCACCTATGTGGCTTTGACCACAAGACAGAAGAAACAGCGGTAGCCATGGAGGCAGTAGAACAACGTATACTGCACGGCATCTGCGTTGACTGATGTGCTGAATCAACGGCGTTGGAGTGCGTTTCGAATGAAAGTAAGATCATGGTTGCCGGTACGAGGGTCGATTTACACCCTGCTTGCCGTGATTGCGGGGACACTGAACACCCTGTCATTCGCTCCATTCCACTGGTGGCCCCTGAGCATGATCAGTTTTGCCATTCTGTTTGCGCTCTGGTTTCGCTCCACACCCAAAAAAGCGGCCTGGCTGGGTTTCGTGTATGGCCTTTCGATGTTCGGGACCGGCATTTCATGGATGTACATCAGCCTGAATACGTTTGGCGGCATGTCCCCGGTGCCCGCGGCCCTCTGTATCTTTGTGCTGGTGGCCTATGTTTCACTCTTTCCTGCCCTGGCGGGATGGTTCCAGGCCTGGTTTCCCGACCACTACCCCACCATCCGGCTTGTGCTGTTGATGCCATCCCTTTGGATTTTGTCTGAATGGCTCCGGGGGTGGGTGCTAAGTGGCCTGCCCTGGCTGTCCACCGGATATGCCTATCTCGACACCCCGCTATCTAATTTTGCGCCGATGGGGGGGGTGTACCTGGTGGGATTGATCGTCTTGATTTCAACGGGAGTCCTGGTTGCCGTGGTGCGCCAGATCAGCCGGGCGAATATTGCCATTGCCGGGGTGTGTGCTCTGGTCTGGACCATGGGGTGGATGCTGAACGAAACCGCATGGACCCGGGCGGATGGCGAGCCGTTGTCGGTTGCGATCATCCAGAACAATGTGCCGCTGATGGAAAAATGGGAGGCGGCAAAAAGCAATCGTATTGTCAGCGATTACCTGCACAGCAGCCAGGACCACCGGGAGGTGGATCTTGTGGTGTGGCCGGAGGCGGCGGTCCCGGACTACATCGATACCCTTTCCGGTGAATTCTGGCGGGAGGTTGAAAACCACCCCGCGGACTTTATTTTTGGTGTCCTGCACCGGGAAGAAATTGACGACCAGATGAAATACTACAACAGTGTCGCGGCGGTTTCGGACCAGGTGATGATTTACAGGAAGCAGCACCTCGTGCCATTTGGCGAGTTTCTGCCCATGCAGGGGATGCTTCAGCCACTGCTCCGTTTGATGGACATACCCATGTCCGATTTCACGCCCTGGACGCGGCCGCAGGGACCCTTGAGTGCTGCCGAAAACCGGTTTGCCGTATCGATATGCTACGAAGATGCCTTTCCACAGGAATGGCAAAACCAGATTTCACTGGCGGGTACGTTGCTGAATGTCAGTGAAGATATCTGGTTTGGGAACTCCCTGGCCCCGCATCAAAGACTTCAAATGGCACGATTTCGTTCCCGGGAAAGCGAGCGACCCATGATCCGGTCTTCCAATAATGGACTGTCTTCACTGATCAACTGGAAAGGGGGCATTGACCAGCATGCCCCCCAGTTTGCTCGCCATGTGGTCAAGGGAAATGTCCAGCCCCGGACCGGGGTGACCCCCTACGTGGCCTTCGGACAGTATCCGACATTGAGTTTTGCGGGATTGATGCTGTTGCTGGGCCTATTATTTGGTAAAATACTCCGCAGGTGAATGAATACGCCAACTTTAAATTTCCCATCTGAAGAGGTTTTATGATGATTTCCCCGTCCATTCGGGTTCCCACACTGGCCACAACACTATGGAACGATGAAAGCCGGATTCGTTTCATCACCCTGGCGCTGGCGGGTGCCGGGTTATTGACCTTGTCAGCGAAAGTCCAGATTCCATTTTTTCCAGTGCCCATGACCATGCAGACGTTTGTCGTGCTGGTGCTGGGGATTTCCTATGGCCCCACCCTGGGAGGGGCAACGGTATTGCTGTATCTGGTACTCGGGTCTGCGGGCCTGCCGGTATTTGCCGGGACTCCGGAAAAAGGGATTGGCCTGGCCTATATGATCGGCCCCACCGGGGGCTACCTCATTGGGTTTGTCCTCGCGGCCATGGCCGCCGGGTACCTTGCGGAAAGAGGCTGGGACAGAAAAATGATCCCCACCTTTCTTGCCATGCTCATCGGCAATATCCTGATCTATGTGCCGGGCCTGCTCTGGCTTGGCAACGTGGTGGGTTGGGACAAGCCGGTTCTCGAATGGGGGCTCACACCCTTTATCTTTGGAGACCTGGTAAAAATTGTGCTTGCCATGCTGGTGGTTCCGGCGGCATGGAAAATCATCGGGAAGAAACACTGACTTCCGGCAATCCAGCCATCCGGCATCCGGTTATTTACCTCTCGCTTGAAGCCTTCTAGCTACCGTGCAGGGGAACTGGGATTTGACCGTTCCAGGGTATCGCTCAATGCGTTTCGTGTCATCCAGCGTCTGCAGGATGCCGGGTACGACGGCTATCTCGTGGGAGGGTGTGTTCGGGATTTGCTCATCGGGAGACTGCCCAAGGATTTTGATGTGGCCACGGATGCCAGCCCCGAACACATTGATGCGCTGTTTGATCGCTCCCGGATTATTGGTCGTCGTTTCCAGCTCGTCCATGTTACCTTTGGCAGGAGGCATGACCGGGAGGTGATCGAAGTCGCCACCTACCGGGCGCCGCCTGGAAAGTCGTCCAGGAGAAAATCCGGGGGACGGCCCGTACGGTCCCGTCGGGGCAGGATTCTGGACGACAATGTCTTTGGGATCATTGATGAGGATGCGGTTCGGCGGGATGTGACCATCAATGCACTGTATTACGATCCCGTAGCCGAGGTCGTTCTGGATTTTGTCCAGGGCATTGACGATGCACAAAAAAGAACCCTGAGAATAATCGGCAACCCGGAACAAAGGTTCAAGGAAGACCCGGTGCGGATGCTCCGGCTGGTCCGGTTCAAGGCGAAACTCCAGTTAACCATCGACCCCCGCAGCGCCCGGAAGATCAACCAGTGCGCCGGTTTGATTGACGATGTCCCGGGAGCCAGACTGTTTGATGAGATATTCAAACTGTTTCACCAGGGGGCGGGGGTGGAAGCCTGGAAGGAGCTGAATCGTACGCCACTGGCCAGAAGGCTGTTTTCACAGACCCTGGCCTGCCTGGATCACGGAGAGGAGGGGCCCCGGTTCGGGACACTGATTGAGGCGGCCCTGGAAAACACGGATTCCCGTGTCTCTTCCGGATTGCCGGTCATCCCGGCTTTCCTGTTGGCGGTGCTGCTGTGGTGGCCGTTCAAAAAGGAATTGAAGCGGTCCACAAAAGAGCGAATGCTTCCTCCGGATGACGTGTTTGACCAGGCGGCAACCCGGGTCTTTGATCGGCAATCCCGGTCCATTGCCATCCCGTACCGGGTGCGGGACAGTGCCATGGAAATCTGGAGATTTCAGAAATGGCTGGAAGAACGGAAACCGCAGTCGATCCATCGCGTGGTGAGGCACCGATGGTTCAGGGCCTCCTATGATTTTCTGGTGTTGCGCCAGGCGGTGGATGAAGGGAGTCCCGAAGTGGTGGAGTGGTGGACAACCATCCAGGACTGCAACCGCGAGCAGCGTCAGGAGATGATCCGGCAACTTCCCGGTCCGGTGGGAAGAAAAAAGAAGGGAGGGAAAAATCGTCCTCCCCGGACCCGGTTTTCACCTGGAAAGGCGGGTCACCGCAAGGTCAGGTAGGGAAAAATGGCGCAATTCTTCAGTATACATCCCGTGAACCCCCAGAACCGGTTGATCCGGCAGGCGGTCGAGATCATTTCCCGGGGGGGAGTCATCGCCTATCCCACGGATTCAAGCTATGCCCTGGGGTGTGCCATCGGAAACAGCGAGGCGATGATGCGGATACGCCGGATTCGCAAGGTCGGCAACGAACACAACTTTACCCTGGTTTGCAAGGACTTGTCCGAGTTGAGTCTATACGCCCGGGTGGACAATGACATCTATCGATTGTTGAAGCGCTTTACCCCTGGACCCTATACCTTTATTCTGGCGGCCACCCGGGAAGTACCGAGACGGCTCCAGAATCCGAAAAGGCGGACCATTGGGCTTCGTGTTCCGGATTTCCCCATTGTCGGATTGCTGTTGGAAAGCCTGGGGGAGCCCATCATGAGCTCGACCTTGATTTTGCCGGGAGAAAACCTGCCTTTGAACGATGCCAGTGAAATTCGCGACCGGTTGGAGCACGAGGTGGATCTGGTTATTGATGGCGGTCCGTGCGATCTCCAGCCGACGTCGGTCATCGAACTGATGGAGGGGGTTCCGGTGGTGGCACGGGTGGGGAAGGGAGAGGTCGACGTCTTTCAATGACATTACTCCAATACAGGTACTCCTAGCCATGGAAAACAGACGGGTATTATCCGGAATGCGGCCTACGGGCCGATTGCATCTCGGTCACTATCACGGGGTGCTGAAAAACTGGGTGCGCATGCAGGACGACTATGAATGTTTTTATTTTGTAGCGGACTGGCATGCGCTGACTACCCACTACGATGCCCCGGAAACGATGAAAGAACACGTCTGGGAAATGGTGGTGGACTGGCTGGCCGCCGGGATCGACCCGGAAAAAGCCACCCTGTTTGTCCAGTCCAGAATTCCAGAGCATGCAGAACTGCACTTGCTGTTGTCCATGGTGACCCCACTGGGGTGGCTGGAGCGGGTGCCGAGTTTCAAGGACCAGCAGCAGAAACTGAGAGAGAAAGACCTCGCGACCTATGGATTTCTCGGTTATCCGCTGCTGCAGTCTGCGGACATCCTGATGTACCGCGCCGCCCATGTTCCGGTGGGTGAAGATCAGGTCCCGCATGTCGAACTCACCCGGGAAATTGCGAGACGATTCAACCACTTCTTTGGGCGGGGAAAGGGATTCGAACGGAATATCGAGCAGGGGATGAAGCAAATGGGGAAAAAGGCGGCCCGGTTATTTCGACGGCTCAAGCAGGCTTATACGGAGCAGGGAGACCAGGGGGCGTATGCCCGGGGGCTGGAACTGATCCGGCACCAGCAGAACCTCAATCCGGAACAGAAAGAACAGTTGGCCGGGTATTTCGCAGGGAGGGGCGAGGTGATCCTGCCCGAAGCCTCCGCCCTGTTGACGTCCGCGGCGAAAATGCCGGGGCTGGACGGACAGAAAATGTCCAAGTCCTATGGAAATATCATTGCATTGCGGGACCAGCCCGAGCGGGTGGAACGGTCCATCCGGGTGATGCCCACCGACCCGGCCAGAGTGCGGCTGACGGACCCCGGGGACCCCAAGAAGTGTCCGGTGTGGCAGTTCCACCTGATCTACAGTGATCAGGAAACCCGGGAGTGGGTGTCCCGGGGCTGCCGGGGAGCCTCATTCGGGTGCCTGGAGTGCAAAAAGCCATTGATTGAAAAAGTCCTGGAGGAGCAGGAACATATCCGGGACCGGGCGAGACCCTATGAATCCAATCCGGAAAAAGTTCGTGAAGTGATCCACGAAGGCAACCTGAAGGCCAGGGAGGCCGCCAGGGAAACCATGGGAATCGTACGCAAAGCGGTGGGGACCGTCTATTGATGGGCAGCCCTGAAGACGCTCATTCAGCATTGGACCGGGAGGTCCCGGAAGCCCACTCTTCTTCACAGGCCCATTCCACGGTCCGGGTGAATGGCGAAGTGCTGGAGCACTGGCCCCAGAATCTGGCGATCCATCCGGATGCCCTGGAGGTTTTCCTGGATTCCTTCCAGGGACCCCTGGACCTGCTGCTGTACCTGATCCGGAAACAGAACCAGGATATCCTGGATATCCCGGTGGCGGACATTACCCGGCAATACATGGAATATGTCGAGTTAATGAAGGAACTGCGACTGGACCTTGCTGCGGAATACCTGGTCATGGCTGCCATGCTGGCAGAAATCAAGTCCCGAATGCTCCTGTTCCGCCCGGCCAGCGAGGAAGACGATGAAGAAGACCCCCGTGCCGCGCTGGTGAAACGTCTCCAGGAGTACGAGCGATTCAACAAGGCCAGCCGGGACATGGATGAATTGCCCAGGGTTGAACGGGAACTTTACCTGTTTTCGGTGGAATTCGAGGACCCGACCCCGGTAAAAGTGGAGAGCCAGGCCTCCCTCAATGATCTTTCCATTGCGTTTCGCAATGTGCTTGAGCGCTCGGAATTAAACCGGAATTTTTCCATTGGGTGGGAAGGGTTGACGGTTCGGGAAAAGATGACCCAGATCCTTGCCAAAGTCCACCGTCGGCGGTTTCTGCGATTTGAAGACCTGTTTGACCCCGATGAAGGCAAGGCCGGCCTGGTGGTCTGCTTTATGGCCATTCTCGAACTGGTGCGGGACAATATGCTGGTCGTGATACAAAATAAACCGTTTGCCCCCATCCATATCCGGCGCATGGTCACAACCGATGAAGAATGAGCTGAAATATATTGTTGAATCCCTGTTGATGGTGGCGGAGGCGCCCCTCACGGTTGCCCGGATCCAGGGGCTGTTTGACCCGGATGCCGTGCCCGGGGCCGGGGAAATCAAATCCGCCATCAGGGAGCTGAATCAGGACTTTGAAGACCGGAGTGTTGAAATCAAGAAAGTGGGGCCGGGGTATCGGCTGCATACCCGGGTGAAATATGCCCCCTGGATCCGGAAACTCCAGGCCAGGCGACCCCCCAGGCTCTCCCGGGCGCAGATGGAGACCCTGGCGATTATTGCCTATCGTCAGCCGGTGACCCGGGGGGACATCGAAAAGATTCGCGGGGTCAGTGTCAGTCCGGATATCATGCAAAGGCTGTTCGAGCGCGAATGGGTACGGAAAGTCGGGGTCCGGGAGGTTCCCGGAAGACCGGAATTGCTGGGCACAACTTCCGAATTTCTGGCCTACTTCAACCTGGAATCCCTCAGGGACCTGCCCCCATTGATGGAGCAGCGTGACCTGGGTGAGATTGTCAGGAGCCTGGATACCCCGCTTCCCGGGGAAGTCCTGTCCGCGCTGGAGAGCCGTGTGCTGGAAGCCCGGCCGGATACGCCTGGAAAGTGAAACCATCCCTCCCCAGGACCCCCGGGAGGCGGCAGGGCATGGAGCCCTGGATGACCTGGCCAGAGCGGATGATGGCAGAATCCCGGGTCCTGAAGCCGGATGTCCGGCCCGGATGCTGAAGCCGCTGCATGCGCCCCAAAGGTGA
Organism: Candidatus Poriferihabitaceae bacterium; assembly: GCA_965214055.1. GTDB lineage: Bacteria > Pseudomonadota > Gammaproteobacteria > Arenicellales > Poriferihabitantaceae > WTGA01. The sequence goes on along the minus strand of OZ243931.1, from coordinate 594,972 downwards.
ACGGCTGCAGAAGGTCCTGGCTGGCCGGGGCTTCGGTTCCAGGCGGAAAATCGAAGACTGGATTTCCCGGGGCCGGATTTCGGTGGATGGAAAAACCGCACAGCTGGGAGACCGGGTTACCCCGGGATCCGCCATAACCCTGGATGGGAAACCACTCAGAACGGGGCCGTCCGACCCGTTACAGCGGGTCCTCCTGTACAACAAGCCCGAGGGGGAGATCTGTACGCGCTCGGACCCATCGAACCGTGCCACGGTATTTCGGAATCTTCCTGTGCTGAAAGGGGGACGCTGGATTGCGGTGGGTCGTCTCGATATCAACACCCGGGGCCTTCTCCTGTTTACCAACGATGGCCAGCTTGCCCATCGATGGATGCATCCGGGATTGGAGCTGGAGCGGGAATATCTGTGCCGGATTTTTGGCAAACCGGACGCCGCCGCACTGCAGAAACTGAAGGACGGGATCCGGATCGACGGCAGTCTGCTCCGGTTTCACCAGATCCGGAAGCGCTCGGGAATGAATGCCAACACCTGGTATTCCGTCATCGTCAAGGAAGGAAAATACCGGGAAGTCCGGAAAATGTGGGAAGCCGTGGGTTGCCGGGTCAGCCGGTTATCCCGGATTCGGTATGGAAGGATTGCCCTTCCACGAGGGATGAAGCCCGGGACATGGCTGGAGCTCAGTCCCGCTGAAATTCGCCACCTGGCAGACAGCACCGGCAAGGGGAAAATCGTGCAGCCCAAAGTCCCCCGGAAAACCCGCCGCCGAAAACATCGCCGATAATGCTTTGCCCGCAACGGGTTCCCCGGGGCGGGAGTCTGCTTACCCGTTCCCGGTCCGGGCCCGGAACTGTTCGCAGGAATGCCGGTTGCCCTCGTCGGACAACAGGTAAAGATAGGGGTGTACCACGGCCGGGCTGTCCGGGCTGGAAAGACCGGCATCATTTTCTGCGGGGTAAAATTGCCGGCGGATGGCGGTTCTCAGGTCCCCGGGGTCCAGGGTATTGACGCTGACGTTGTAATCACTCAATTCCGCAGCCAGGGTACAGGACAGGTTTTCCACTCCTGCGGCGGCGGCCCCCACCGCCCCCCAGTAGGCCCGTCCCTGGCGGCCCACCTCCATGGTGGAAAAAATGACCGAAGAGTGGAGGGCGTTGCACAGCACAGGAATGAGAATCCGGGTCAGGTACATGGGTTTGACCAGTTGCTGGTCAATGGTTTTCATCCAGGTTTCCATGGTGGTGTTGGCGATAGGGGAAAGCGGGGCTCCCCACATGGCGCAATGAACCAGTCCCTGTATGGAGTGATATTGTTCCTGCAGCGCAAAACCCAGGGACCCGTACTCCGCAGATTGTGCCCGCAGCATGTCAAATTCAATGGTGAGGGGCTCCGGCAGGCCCCGGCGGCTGATTTCATCGCACAGGGAATCCATCATTCGCTGTTTGCGATCCAGCAGGAGCAATGCTGCCCCGGACTCCGCCGCGGCGAGGCTGACGGCAGAACCGAGTTCGGTTGCCGCGCCGGTGACCAGGACCCTTTTCCCCGCAAGGGTGTCCGAACCCGGCCTGAAGTCATCCGGGATGTATTGAAAGCTGTTCAAGTTTACAATTGCCGTTGAAAAAAAGAGTGGTCGGATTTTCTTCTGATATAGTAAACGAAATGGCCTCCCGGAACGATGAACCAGTACGGTATTTCCCATGAACAATCCTGAACGCGGTTTTCCAGATATCGAGTATGAAAACAGGACGGCGGCCATTCAGCAGGCGATGCGGGAAAAAGGGGTGGATGCCCTGCTGCTTACCACCGAGCCCAATGTCCGGTATTTCTCGGGCTTCCTTACCCAGTTCTGGCAAAGTCCGACCCGGCCGTGGTTTCTGCTGGTGCCAGCGGATGGCAAACCCGTGGCGGTCATCCCCGAGGTTGGGGTGAGCGGAATGGCTCAGACCTGGATTGAGGACATTCGAAGCTGGCCGTCCCCCCGGCCCAGGGATGATGGTATCTCCCTGCTGGTGGGTTTGATTCAGGGATTGCCCCGCCGATTCGGAAAAATTGGGATGATGCTGGGCCCGGAGACCCATCTGCGAATGCCCGTTGAGAACTTTCAGGTACTGAAGGAGGCCCTCCGGCAACATGAATTTGTCGACCTGTCCCGCCCGGTGCATGCACAGCGCATGGTGAAATCCGATCTTGAAATCTCGAAAACCCGGAAGATATGCCAGATCGCGTCCGCAACCTTTGAGGCACTGCCGCAGTTCGCAGGGGCCGGCATGACCGAAGAGCAGGTGGTGCGGAAGATGAAGATTGACCTGTTGCAGCGGGGCGCGGATTCGGTGTCCTACGTGGTGGCGGGGTCCGGACCGGGTGGGTATGACAGTATTATCATGGGTCCCACGGACCGGGTACTTCGGGAGGGCGACCTGCTCATCATTGATACCGGGTCCACCTGCGATGGGTATTTCTGTGATTTTGATCGCAACTGGTCTTTCGGGTATGCACAGGATGACACCCGAAAGGCGTATGAAGTGGTCTGGGAGGCGACGGAAGCGGGTTTCAGGGCAGCCAGGCCGGGCGCCACCACTTCGGATTTATGGAAGGCCATGAATGAGGTCATGGAACGGGGCGGCAGCCTGGGCAATGACGTGGGCCGGTTGGGACATGGACTGGGGATGGAACTCACCGAACGCCCGTCCAATACCGCTACCGACAATACGGTCCTGAAACCCGGAATGGTCATGACCCTGGAGCCCGGAATGGCTTTTGCCCCCGGCCGACAGATGGTGCATGAAGAAAATATTGTGATTACCGGGGACGGGGCGGACTGGCTGACACGCAGGGCTCCCCGGGAATTGCCGGTGATCCAATAATCCGGGTAATCTCCGGGAAACCGGTATTCCTGGCTACCGGGGTGGCTACAGGGCAGCGACCACCCTGTCCCCGAATTCCCCGGTACTCACGATGGTGACATCGGTCCCGGGTTTGGACAGGTCCGAAGTGGAATAGCCGTTGGCAAAGACGGATTGAAGGGCCCGCCAGATGTTGGTGGCCTCTTCCGTCATCCCGAAGCTCATGTCCAGCATCATGGCTACGGAGCCGATCATGGAATAAGGGTTGGCAATGTTTTTGTCCGCAATGTCCGGAGCGGACCCATGGGAAGGTTCATAATAGGCCTTTTCCGGGCCGACGCATGCAGAGGGCATCAGCCCCAGTGAGCCCAGGATCCCCCCGGCCTGATCGCTCAATATGTCGCCGAACATATTTTCCATGACCATGACATCGAACTGGCAGGGATTCAGGCACAGGTGGGTGGCGGCGGCATCCACCAGCATGTGCCGGACTTCCACATCGGGAAATTCCTTCGCGGTCTCATCGATGATTTCGGTCCACAGGATACTGGATTTGAGCACATTGCTTTTGTGGATATTGTGCAGCAGCCTGCGACGCTTCATGGCCAGATCGAATGCAATGTCCACGGTTCGCTTGATCAGGGATTCATCGTATTCAAGCACTTCATGGGCATAGCGCAGTCCCTGGTCATTCACCCCGGTCTCCTTTTTCCCGAAATAGATGCCCCCCACCAGTTCCCGGATAATCATGATATCCACTCCATAGCCGATGATTTCCGGTTTCAGCGGGGAAAAGTGGGACAGGGAGGCCGGCAAATACACCGGTCTGAAATTCGCGAACGTATCGTATCTCCGACGCATTGGCAGCAGTGCACCGCGTTCCGGCTGCTCATCGACGGGAATCATTTTGGATTCCTCGTGCCCCAGTCCGATGGGTCCCTTGAGAATGGCGTGTGCCTGGTCGCACATGGCAATGGTGTCGTCGGGAAAGCTGCTTCCCGTTTCAAACCAGGCGGATGCTCCGAATTGACCATGCATCCGCTCGAAGGTGACCGGGTTGCGGTTTTCCACGACATCCAGCACTTTCAGCGCCTCAACCATGATTTCGTTTCCAATGCCGTCCCCGGAGAGGATGGCAATCTTGTAGTGTTTCATAATGATCAGTGAGGTTACGGGGGTAAGTCAGGAATCCCAGTTGGGGGGACGTTTTTCGATGAATGCGTCGATCCCTTCTTTGGTTTCCGGGAGCATCATGTTGCCGGAAATGGCCTGGGCGGCCCCGCCATAGGCCGTGTCCACATCCTGGTTTATTTGCTGGTAAAAGCCTTTTTTTCCCAGGCTGACCACCCGGCGCGGATGGCGGATAATTTTGTTGGCAAGCTCAAAGACCGCAGAATCGAGTTCCTGGTCGGGCACCACACGGTTGACCAGTCCGTACTCCAATGCCGCTCCGGCATCGATAAACTCCCCGGTCATCAGCATTTCCATGGCCCGTTTCCGGGAGATGTTCCGGGACAATGCCACGGCAGGAGTGGAACAGAACAGTCCCACCCGTATTCCGGAGACCGCGTATCTTGCCTGTTCGGAAGAAACCGCGAGATCACAGGTGGCCACGAGCTGGCATCCGGCGGCAGTCGCCATGCCATGCACCCGTGCGATGACGGGCTGGGGCAGGTTCAGGATTTTCAGCATGACCTCGCTGCAGCTGGTAAACAGGGCCTGGTGGGATTCCAGCGCCTCGCTCCGGCGCATTTGCTTCAGGTCATGTCCGGCACAAAATGCCTTCCCGTTTCCGGCGATGACCACGGCATGAATGGTGTCGTCGTTGGCGATTTCGTCCAGCCGGTTGCCCATCTCGGTGAGGAGTTCCCTGGACAGGGCGTTATACTGGTTGGGTCGGTTCAGGGTCAGGGTACAGATGCCGGATTCGGTCCGGCACAACAGGATGCTTTCGTTGGACATGTCTGGAAAATGGTCTGGATGGGGTCCGGCAGTATATCAAAATCCCGGTGACCGGCCGGGGATGACCGCAGAACCATCCCGAAAAGAGGGGTGACCCGTCCCGGAATGGACAAAACGGTCGCACAGCATGATCATCACTGGGACTGGTCCACCATGAATTGTACGGCCACCGTGACGGCTTCGTCGCTGAGAGAGGTATGGCCGCCCCGGGCGGGCATAATCCCTGTGCTGCCGGTGAATCCCTGTATCGCGTGTTCCACCAGCACCTCCATTCCCTGGGCGATTCTTTCCGCCCAGACCGCGCTGTCTCCCAGGGCCGGCGCCCCCGCTACCCCGGTAGCATGGCAGGCGATACAGGCGGTATTGTAAACCGATTCTCCATCCACCGGGCCCTGGGGGGCACTCTGTGCCGCCGCGGTATCGGAAACATTGAGTGTGCCCACCGCGGCCACCCTGGCTTCGAGTGCTTCGGAAGTATTGTGATCCGCAATAAGAATGGAAGTGGGCACTGCGACAAATCCGCAGACCGCAAGCAGTAAGGAAAATCTGGTCATGGAGGTATTCTTCGGATACGGGTTATATGAAATCAACGGGATCATACGGGGATTGGTTCGAGCCGGGCTTTATCTGGACCGGTCCCCTGTCCCGGGGGGGATTATACCTGAATTTTGGGATTGCAAAAGAGAGAGGAGGGATTCAATGTGATCGGCCAATGGAGCGGGTGCCTGGGGCGCAAACCGGAATACGCTTGAAATGCACCGAAGAGTTGGAATAGAATGGTTCTTCAGGGATATCTGGATTTCTTCGGGTGGGGTCGATGGTTTCTGCCCACGGTACCGCGGGAGAGTCTGTATAGATTCTGGAACGAAGATTGCCAGAGATGACAATCCCTTTATCTTTAATCGGAATGATTGCCATGAACAAGAAAAAACGGTACCCGGCTTTTGCAGCATCCACGGCCCTGATCCTGGCCCTGGCTCTCGCCCCCAACGCGTATGCCACCGACTTGAAATGGTATGTCGGTGCGAAAGTGCCGATCATGTTCATTGATGACACGGAGTCGAAAACGAGCGGGACTGCCCGTGTGCCAAATATCGGTACCAGTACCATTCCGTACTCGGCGGAAGCGACGGTGGAATACGACACGGGGTTCCGGTTGAGCGGGATTCTGGGTTATCAGGTCAACCCGAATATCCGGGTCGAGGGTGAATTGTTCTACGGCAAGGCCAAGGTTGACAAGCTGACCTACAAGGGAGTTGGTGCCTCTTCGATTCCACAACTCGGTACTCTTACTATTCCGGGCCCCATTGATGGCGACGGCTCTGGCTCGCCCAAGCAGCTGGGTGCCATGGTCAATGTCTGGTATGACTTCAATTCTGCGTCAAAATGGACCCCCTATGCCGGTCTCGGCCTCGGTTTCATCCGGGTGGATCTCGCCAATTTGAAATATGACGACAATGCCGTCGCACAGACTATTGTAAACACCCTTGCTGTAGTTCAGGACCAAACGCCGACCCAATTGCCCCCCGGGTTCGTTCCAAAACTCTCTAAGGACACCGACACGGCACTCGCCTGGCAGTTCGGTGCCGGGGTGGGCTACGAGATGAGCGATAACGTGGTCCTTGACCTGGGCTACCGCTACCAGAGTACCGGCACCCTGGAATTCAAAGGCCAGAATCAATTTGGCACTCTCGTTTCGGAGCAAAAATTGAAAGTCCACCTGATCGAAGTCGGTATCCGATACCGGTTCTAGATACGAACGGACAAAGATTTTCCCCTGAAGGGCCGGTAGTCGGCACCCCTGTATTCGGTCCTTTCTTCGGATCTCTGGTGGTAGCGCCCCTTTTTTGATTGCAGTGTCGGGGGGCGGTTGAATTGCATCCTGCCCGGCGAGGGTTTCCGTTTCCGATTGCCTCCGGCCTGGGAGGTTCCAGCGGCTGCAACCGGTCCTGAAACCCGAATCCGGCCGGGTGTCCGGGTATCCGTCCACACTCCCCACCCCTGAACCCAGGATGGAATGGACCGGCCTGGTTTCTATGGGAGATTCCCGTCCTCCTCCCGTGCCGGGTTTGCCCAGCAGGGGAGGGAACCGGATTATGGTATATAATCCCTGAAAAAACATCGACCAATGATGGAATCCAGATCACTTTCATGAAAAACCCTGTGTTTTTCCCCGAGGGACGGGCTGTCTCCCAGACTTTCCCAATGAGCGGATATCGCCATGGCTGATTCCGCCCAGAGCACCCCGGACCGGCTTTTCAGCTTGCCCGACGACCTGATCCTGATGCTCCTCAACGAGCAGAACGGTTACTTTCACCAGGTGCCCGGCTGGGAATTGAACTGCGCGGTCATCGGCGCAGTGCTGGCGGAACTCTCCCTTCTTTCGCGCATTGACACGGATATGGAATCCCTGTTTCTAGTGGACAAGTCCAAAACCGGGGACCCCGTGCTGGACCCCATACTGAAGGCAATCGCAGCGGAGCCGGTTCAAAGGAATGCCCAGTACTGGATCGAACGGTTCGCCCTGCAGGCGGAGTCCATCATTGATTTGACCCTGGACCGACTGGTTCAACTTAAAGTTCTGGAGCACCACGATGGTGAGTTCTGGACCTTTGTCCCGGCCAACCAGTACTCGAAACTCTACGACAGTGCCCAGAAGGGGGATACGGCCACCCAGCTCATCAAGGCTCGTATCAGCGAAGTGATTTTTACCGATACGATTCCCGATCCCAGAGATATCATCATTGTCTGCCTCGTCAATACCTGCGATGTCTTCCGTTATATCTATGAGCTGGATGAACCGGCTGAAGAGCGTATCCAGTTCATCTGCAAGATGGACCTGATCGGACGTTCCATCGCCAGTGCGGTGGAACACAACATTGCCAGCCCATTGCTTCGGCATTCCAGCCTGACCAAGAAAATTCCATCGGTGCCCCTCCGCAAGCTGTTGTTCAATCCGCATTTGCGCACGGGGAATGTTTCCGCCCTTCTCGGAGACTTGGCAAAAACGTATGGCCCGGTATTCCAGATCCATCCGCCGTTCATGGAACCCATGATCTTCATTGCGGGGCCAAAGACCAACACCTGGGTGCATCGGCGGGGGAGGATGTACCTGAGAACCAAGGATTATTTTTTCGACTTCGAGAAGGTTTATGGTGCCTCCGGGGTCCTGCCTTCTCTGGATGGCGGGGATCATTTCCGGCTTCGCCGGGCTCTGTCCCCGGCGTATTCACGCGGGAGACTGGCCGGGCAGATGGACACGGTCTTCAAGGAGGTCAGAAAAACCATGGCGGAGTGGACGGTGGGGGAGACACTGCCTGCCACGCTCCTGTGCCGGAGGATGGTCAATGCGCAACTGTCGCCGCTGTTCGTCAGCATCGATACCCAGGACATCTTCAACGATCTGATGACTTACAAGGAACGCGCAATCACCACGCACATCGTCAAGGCCCTGCCCAAGTTCATGCTCCGTACCCCGAAAATGAGACGCCGGGAGAAAACCATCGACAGGTTGCTCGAACGGGTCCAAAGCGCCCATACCCCGGCCCAGAGGATCGGTTGTCCGCGGAGCCTTGCGGATGACCTTCTCAGTCTGCATGCCAGTGACCCCCAGCTGGTGCCGGAGTCGAATCTGCGGTTTGCTCTCTCCGCTGCACTGATTGCCAGTGTATATCTTGGCGATGCGCTGAGCTTCGCGGTTTACGGCATGGCATCACAGCCTGAACTGTATGCCAGAATCCAGGGGGAAGCCGATGCCCTGTTTGACGATGGCGACCCGGACCCGGAGGCGCTGAATTCGGTCTCGACGGATATCACCGGGCGCTTTATCACGGAGTGTCTGCGCATGTACCCGATTGTTCCGGTGTCCATTCGAAACGTGATGAATTCATGCGTGGTGGAGGGCTACGAACTCCCGGTAGGAACACGGCTTTATATTGCCCAGACCGCTTCTCATTACATGGAGGACGTTTTCCCGGAGCCCTTCAAATTCGATATCGACCGGTATTTGCCCCTACGCAATGAGCATCGGAGCCATGGATACGCACCGTACGGACTGGGTACGCACCGATGCCTGGGTTCCCGGTGGATGGACCTGCAACTGGTGGTGAACATATTGATGATCGCCCATTACTTCAATCTCAAGGTGTCCCCGGCGGATTATCAACTCCGGTTCGATCCGCTGCCAACGATGAAACCGAGCAAGAAACTGAAGTTCCTCATCGCCGAGCAAAGGCGGGAACTGCCGGACTGAACCGCTGCCAGGCAGGTAGATTGGGGTGTCCCGGTCAGGTCGGACAGGGACGTTGGAATCCGGCCCGGGGCCGGGCTTCTACCCGGCCGCAACCGTGGGCACAGGGAGTTCTACCGGATCCGTTTCAGTGCTGTCTTGGTAAAGTCCCGGGTGTCGAGGTCGGCATGGAACTGGAAGTCCGACCAGGTCAGCACGGTGCTTTTTCCCGTGAGGTGGTTGGTCATCGTGATCTTCCTGCTTCGCCAGTAACGCTGGAGATACTGCTTGTAATCCTCGACGACCATGGTCTTGAGATGTTCGTCCCGGCGGTCGAAGAAATGGACCTGCATGGTGCGAAGCTCCTCCTGGTCGAGCCAGACCAGCTGGCGGGAGTACCCGGAATCCCGGCTGGTGGGGATGCGCTCCAGAACAAAGCATTCGAGATCACCGCAGGACTCGTTGCGAAGATACCGGTGGGTATATTTCTCGACCTCGATGGTGCCCATGTCCTCATAGGAAAATTCGCTGCCCATGAAGGAGCCGGATTGTTTCGAGGAACTGATCCCCTTCACCCGTTTCAGGGCAGGAAGATAGAGCCATTGCTGGTCCGCCTTGTTTTTGTGGGCATGGATGAGAAAGGCGGTTCCCTTGACATCATGTGGGCGGTCGAACACGAACAGGGTTCGATCGCCGTCCCCCTCGGTTTCGATGACTTTCAGGCGGACTTCCCGCAGTTTTTCCCGGCCCTGCTTGTTCCGCAGTGTCATGGCCAGGCTGGCGGTAAAGTTGCCAAACCCCATCTGTCGTTCCCGGGCTTCGGTGGCGATGCGGAATCCGGCTTCCTCCGCACTGCCGTCCACGAGGTCGGAAGACGACTGTGCCGTCCAGGAAAGAGGGGCCAGAATCAACCCGGCCAGTACGGGTATTGTGCGTAAGACAGAGAAGCGCATCACGGTGGTTTCTGGTTGGTGGCGATGGACGTAACGAGGCAGCCGACAGTGTGCACAGACAACAGCGGATTGTGCGGTGGCATGCCAACCTGAACTCTCCCCCATGGCTGCATCCGGGAACCTCTTTGCGTATGCTAACACACTTCAGGCCGCACACAAAAATTGTCCGGGACGGCCATGTTCGCCGGACAGCTCGCCCTGGTGGCGGGGTCGGCGGCTTTCACGGGTCGGCCCGGTTCAGAAATTGTAGTCCAGGTTGATTCGGGCGTAACTGTCGTGCCGCACCGGGTAGATGACATCGGTCTGGTCGATCCCCTCATAGGCAGCGGCCTCGATGTGCAGGAACCAGTGGTCCGAGAGACGGCGCTTGAACTCAGCCCCGAAAACCCGGCTGCTGTTGTCCAGGGAGTCCACGACACTGAAGACAAATTCGGTGCTCTGCTCGTCGTTCAGGCCGAGGTGTGCGGCCAGGAACAGGTCGTTCTCGAAGGCATGGGTCGCCCACCGGCCCCGTCCGTCGTGGGCCCATTCGGCAAACAGACCCAGGTCAGAGTTGGATCCCCACAGGGAATACAGGGTGTATTCGCCACCGGCGACGAAAGCTGTGTAGTCCTCTTCCTCGTAATTGAGATGTTCATCGAGGCGGCGGTTCTTTGCCCCGGTGCGGTGGATGGCTTCGAGCTTGAGCAGCCAGGAGCCGGTAGCGAGGAGGGCATCCACGCCAAATTGGCGAATCTGTTCGTAGTGGGGGGCCAGAACCAGTCCGGAACCCACCGGTGTTGGCACCAGGACGGGTTCCCGGCTCGTGCCATCGAACAGGCTGAGGCCGATGTCCAGGGGCCCGAATGTGCTGCTGTACCGGCCGGCGAAATCGAGATGCCACTCCTTGGCCGCGGACTCGTATGAAATCCGGTCATGGTCGACAATCTGGGCGGAGCGCAGGCGGCCCTGCCGGCCCGGATGGGTGCGGGGCCGGTGTCCGGTGAGTCCGAACCATTCCAGCGCGCCCCAGTCTCCGGACCAGGTGACATGGATCATCGGCTGGCCCATCTTGGTCTTTTCATTCGGATGCTCCACCAGGTCGGTCTGGTTGACAATGTCCACCAGGGGACGGGATTCCACAACGCCCCAGAATACGCGATCCACCCCCAGGCGCAATTCCCATTCGTTTTCACCCGCATCGCCGTACAGGAGAAGATAGGCCTCCCGGAGGTCAACATGGGTGCGCTCGGAATCCCCGGCGTCGTATCGCAAAAAGGGAGTGAAGGTAAAGCTCCTGCCTTCCTCGTCCTCCACATAGGCGGTACCCTCCATCGCGAGGCCGCCGGCATACGAGCGCTGGCCCTGATAGGCACCGTTTCCGGAATACAGCCAGGTGTCCATGGAAAGGCGCCCGGAAAACTCGATCTCATCGGCCAGGCTGGTGTCAGCGTACGCCGGGGTCCCTCCAAGTAACCCCCCCAGCACCGCCGGAAGCAAAACACGGAGGCCCGCAGACAGCACGCCCGGGCCGCTTCCTTCGCGGGAGGGGGATGCGTTCCACGCAACCGGGCCCGAGGGGTCTGGGGGAGGCATCACCCTACAGATCAACCGGCCGGGCCATCAAGCGGATCGTAAGTGGTGCCCCGGGACCGTGGCAGGGGGACGGGGTGTTCCGGCCTCCCATCCTGTGACCACGGCGTCCGCCGGCATACGGTATGCCGGTTCTCCCCAGGGAAGTTGTTTGACAGGGGTGCATTCAATACCATCGCTTTGACCTCATGACGTAGTCTACCCAACCTGATCTGTTAAATCCAACAGCCCCCGCATGCCATGTCCCGGGAACCCGGGAAATTTTCGTTCTCCGCAACCTCAGTGCGGGTTGCGGGGACCGGGGTTTTCGCCGTGACACGGAACGGGAAATAGGCTATCGTAGTTCCCTGCACACAATTTGGACCTGCTGATCTGATGGAATCCTACATAGCGACGGTCATGAGGCGCCCATGGCTGACCATTTTGCTTTCTTCCCTGGTCCTGGTGGCTCTGGCTTCGGGGGCCGGGAAACTGGTTCTGGTGGATGTGGATGTCCGCAATCATTTTGGCAAGGAAGATCCGCATATTGTCGCACTCGAACAGCTTGAGGAGACCTATGCGCTGTCCGACGTTGCCCTGGTTGCCGTGGCTCCGCAGAACGGAACCCTCTTTACCCGGGAAACCCTCGTTGTCATTGAAGAACTTACCGAGCAGCTGTGGCGGACACCCTATGCCACCCGTGTGGATTCCATTGCAAACTATTCGCACAGCGAGGGGTCCGAGGACGAACTGGTTGTGGAGCCGCTCATTGATGACGCCGGTTCCCTGGGGGATGCGGAACTGGAACGGATCAGGAGAATCGCCCTGAGCACCGAAGAAATTGCCGGGCGGTTCGTTTCCCGGGATGGCCGGGTGGCAGGGCTGGTGGTCAGCGTGATCCTTCCCGAGAACCGGGAACAGGGCAGGCTGGATGTGACCGACTACCTGTATGAAACCGTTGCCGGGGCCCGGGAGAAGTATTCCACCATCGATTACCATCTCACCGGCGAACTCGTCCTCAATCGTGCCATGCGTGATGCCATTGATGATGACATGGGGGTCCTCGCCCCCGCTGCCCTGGGCACCATGCTGGTGGTGGCCCTGTTTCTGCTGCGTTCGCTGTGGGGAACCCTGGCGATTGTCCTGATGCTGGTGGCCGTCATCCCGTCCGCCCTGGGGTTTGCCGGCTGGACCGGCATGAAGCTGTTCGGGGAGAGCGGGGCCGCACTGTTCGTATTGATGGCGGTCACCGTGGCCCATTGTGTGCACATCATAGAGGGCATGGCCGGGGGGTTGGGCCAGGGCCTGGGGCGAAAATCCGCCGCCATGCATTCCCTGCGGATGAACATGTGGCCCGTTTTTCTGACTTCGTTCACCACGGCCATCGGTTTTTTGAGCCTGAATTTTGCGGAAATGCCCCCGTTCCGGGTCATGGGAAACATCGTGGCATTCGGTGCGATGTGTGCGTTCGCCTATTCGGTGACACTTCTGCCGGCGTTTCTCGCCGTCATGCCCCGGCGGGCCTGGTCCATGCGGGCATCCAAAACGGACTTTTTCGATGGTTTCGCGCGGTTTGTCATCTCCCACCGTACGGCCCTGCTGTGCGCTTTCACCGTGTTCACGGTGGTGCTCATTGCCGGAATCTCACGGATTGAACTTCGGGAGAACTGGCTGGAGCTTCTGGATGAGAGTTACGAATTCCGCCGCTCCGCGGATTTCATGAGCGAGCATTTCACCGGGGTGGAAACCTATGAGTACTCCCTGGACTCCGGCCGGGAGGGGGGCATCACGGACATCGAATATCTGGGCCAGGTGGAGGCCTTTGCACAGTGGTACCGGGGGCAGCCGGAAGTGTCCCATGTCTTTGCCATTTCCGATATCATGAAGCGCCTGAACAAAAACCTGCACGGCGACGATCCGGATTTCTATGTTCTTCCCGGGGACTCTGACCTCGCCGCACAGTATCTGCTGTTGTACGAATTTTCCCTCCCGGTGGGCCGTGATCTGAATAATCTCATCGACTATGACCGGTCCACCACCCGTGTCACGGTGGCGCTGAGCAGCCTGTCCACCAGGGAGAAGATTGCACTGGACGACCGCGCCCGGGCCTGGTTGCGGGAACATGCCCCGGGGATGGAAACCCCGGCCACCGGGGTTGCGGTGGTAGGGGCCCGTTCGGTTCAGCGGAACATCGAAGGCATGTTGCTCGGCACCATTGTGGCCATGGCCATCGTCTCCCTGCTCCTGCTTGCGGTCTTTCGGAGCGTCCGCTTTGGCCTGATCAGCCTGATCCCCAATTTCATTCCCGCCGCCATGGCCATGGGGCTGTGGGGGTATTTGGTGGGGGAGGTTGGCGTTGCGGCGTCGGTAGTCACTGCCATTGCATTCGGCATCATTGTGGACGATACCATCCACTTTATGACCAAATACATGGATGCCAGGAAGAGCGGGAAACTGCCGTCTGAAGCGGTTCAATCCTCCTTTCGCTTCGTGGGCAAGGCGTTGTTGACCACCACCGTGGTGTTCGGGCTGGGATTCATGGTGTTCGGGGCGTCGGGGATGGTGACCAACCAGGCCCTCGGCCTGCTTGTGGGGATCACGGTCATCATGGCCCTGCTGGCGGATTTCCTGTTCCTTCCCCCGCTCCTGATGATCCTTGACGGGACCCGGGAAACCGCACAGGAGATCCGGGAACGGCTCCGGCGGTCAATGCAATAGACCGGGAGCGCAGAGGGTACGGGGTCCCTGCCCGGGGATGTCTGCCGGGGATGCGGGTCTAGTTGTGGCCCAGCAGGTCTTTCTTGGCCTGATTCAAATGCTGGACCATGAGATTGGAAGCCCCGTCCATGTCCCGCCGGATGATGGATTTCACCAGTTCGCTGTGCTGGTTGTTGTACTCGGCGATTTTCTCCACCGTCAGGATGTTGTGCTTCCGGTAACTCCACTGGGCATGGCTGCGGATATCATTGATTCTCCTGTACATCCAGATGAGCAGGGGGTTCTGGGAGCAGTGGGCAAGCACCAGGTGAAAGGCTTCGTCCGCCAGGGAAAAACTGTTGGCATCCTGCTTTGCCCGGACCACATTCTCCAGAGCAACTTCGAGTTTCCGGAGTTCACGGTGACTGGCGTTGGAGACCACCAGTCTGACAATGTGGGGTTCGATGGCGAGGCGGGTTTCAATCAGCTCCAGGGGACTGGTTTCTTCCGCAATATTCTGTTGTTCAAATTTGCTGTCGTAGGTAACAAAGGTCCCACTGCCAAATTTTTTTCTCACAAAGCTGGCATGTTCCAACTGGTCCAGGGCCGCCCGGACTGTCCCCCGGGCCACCGTGTATTGCCGGGCCAGGTCTCTTTCGGACGGCAGCCGCTGGTTGAATACGTAGTCCCCGTTGATGATGGCGGAGCGCAACCGGTTAAAGATCTTGCCGGAGCCTTTGGGGGTCTGAATATGCGTTTCCATTGGAATGGTTCAGGGCGGTGGCGCAATATAATCTGTGGTTTATATATGGTCCAATAAATTTATGGAAAACCGATGATTTGGCCTTGATTATATCGGCTATTTAATGCTTTACTTGGGTCTGGTGAAAATAATTTAGAAGATGGTACAAGTATAAATGAAAAAGATAAACCAAACTTATACCATGAAATTCCGAATTTGACAAGAAGACAGACATGACATTCCCGCACTACAGCAAATATCTCATTATCGGGGCCGGTATTCATGGTTTGAGCACTGCTTACCATCTGGCGCTGGAACTCAAGGCCCGGGGCAAGGGCGATGGCAGGGAGATTGTCGTACTGGACAAAACGTCCATCGGGGCCGGGGCATCCGGAATTGCCTGCGGTGTGGTCCGAAACAATTATTTCCAGCCCGCCATGCGGGAGCTGATGATGCAGTGCGTGGAAGTCTGGGAAAGTGATGCCCGGGCCTACAGCTACCATCCCGTGGGGTACATGCAAATCAGTCCCGACGTCATGTTCGAGGATGTGGCGTCCATCGCGGCACAGCAAAAGGATATCGGATATGAGTCCGTATTCATCGAAGGGGAAAAAGCCTCCATGCAATACATGCGGGGACTCTTTCATGACTGGCAGGCGAAAGGCATTACCTCCGTGCTCCATGAAAAACGGGGAGGGTTTGCAAACAATACCCGGTCGTTGTACGGACTGGCCACCAAGGCCGAGGCGGAAGGTGTGCGCATTGTCACGGGAGTAACTGTCACCGGTTTCAATGCGGAGGACGGAAGCGATACCATCAAGGAGGTGGTTACCTCCCGGGGCTGCATTGCCTGTGATCAGCTGGTGGTGGCTCCGGGGCCCTGGGCCAAGACCATTTGGGACATGCTCGAGTTGCCGAAAACCGTGGATATCCGGAGCAACGGGACCCTGCACCGGGATATTCCCATGTGGGTGTACTGGTCCCTGCAGGAAGGGACACTGGGGGTGGACCCGAAGATGCAGAAAACCAATGATGGCGGGATGCCCCCTGTGATTCATGTGGATTCCGACGCGCCGCTGTATTCGGACGTGGATGGTCAGCTGATTACCGATGAAATGTGGGGGATTTACTACAAACCGGATTTTCATTTTAATGGGATCCAGGGGGGAGCGGCCCCCTTCAAGGTGGAAACCAACCCGGATGAGGTAGCGGTGGACCCCTACGGGGTGGATTCCCCTGAATTTATCGTGGGGGACAGGTTTGCCCACATGTGGACCTCCGCGCTGGCCCATTGCCAGAAACGTTTTGAAGGCCAGATGCCTCACTACAACGATGAACCCTCCGGGGGAATTGGCGCGTTTACACCGGACAGCTTCCCGGTATTTGATACATTCCGTGAAAACTGTTATTTTATCGCCGATTCCAACCATGGCTACAAGATGATCGGCGTAGGAAAACTGGTGGCCGGAGAGTTGGTGGGTTCCGGCAGTTCGCTCCTGGATCCCTTTCGTTTTTCACGTTATCTGGAAGGCAGATTACATCCGGTCTCGAACAGCCCCTTCCCCTGGAGCTAACTACCTCAAAATGGAACGGTATTGAATGAACAACCCCCACACATTTTATTGTCAATTGGAGAATTACAATGGCTGAAACCACATCCTCAAATACTACCGATACCCGGCGTTCCACGAGTCGGGTCCAGACATCCACCGACCTGGAGCGATGTGTCAACGCCCCGGGCCGGGCAGAGCTGGTGAAACAGGTCCGTGAGAAAATCAATGAAACCGGCGTCACCTATATCTATTTCCAGTTTGTATCGGTCACCGGCCGCATCGTCGGCAAGGGGATCCCGGCGGACCATTGGGAGCGGATTTCCGAGCGAGGCTTCCAGCTGGTGTATGGCTCCACCGCGAACCTGTTCATTGACCGGCACGGGGATTACATCGGCTATGGCCCGGAAGCATCGGAACTGGTCGGGATTCCCGACCCGGAAACGTTTGTCCAGTTGCCGTGGGACAAGCGGATTGCGCGGGTCTACTGTACCTGTTATCGCAACCGCGAGGAGCGGGTCGATCCAGGTGCCCATCTGACCTCGGACTGCCGTGGAAACCTGAAGATTATCCACGAGGAGTTTGAGCAAAAGCACAACTTGCATTTGCGGGCGGGGACGGAACCGGAAATGATGTGGCTCAAGCTGGATGAGAATCGTCAGCTCAAGGGCGGGGTGACCAAGCCCAACTGCTATCACATCGACCAGTTTGAGGAACTCCGTCCGGCATTCATGCAGGTCATCGAATACGGCCGGCTGATGGGTTTCGACATGATCCAGGGGGACCATGAGGATGCCCCGGGCCAGCTGGAACTGAACTGGATGTTTGACGATGTGGTCCGCAACTCCGATCGATTGACGACCTATCGTCAGATATGCGCCCAGGTTGCCCGTGAAAAAGGGCTGCATGCCTGCTTTATGTCCAAGCCATTCATGAATGTCTCGGCTTCCGGGTGTCACCACAATCTTTCCCTGTGGTCCGGGGGAGAGGACCAGGTCAATAATCTGCATCTTGACACCCTGCCTGGCCTGGAGGGTGTATTCTCGTATCGGGAAGGCGGAACCAACCATTTCCTGCCTGATCCGTCCATTGACGCGGTCAAGCCCGGCCCCATTGGCCTGCAGTCCATCGGCGGAGTGATCGAACACCTGTCGGCCCTGACTTCCATCGGTTCCTCTACCGTGAATTCCTACCGCCGGTTGTGGGATACCGGTTTCTGGGCGCCGGTCTTCGCGGATTGGGGGTTCCAGAACCGAACCTGTGCATTGCGGGTCTCTGCACCCGGCCGGTTTGAGTACCGTTCCGTGGATTCCATGGTGAATCCCTACCTGATGGGCAGCGCACTGCTCAAGGCATTCGATGACGGAATCGCCCGGGATCTCGATCCCGGTGAACCGGAAGAGCGAAACATCTACCAGGCCATGGAAGCGGGCAAACTGGTGAAGAAACTTCCCATGACCCTGGGCGATGCCCTGGAGGCTCTGGCAAACGACGCGGTCATCAAGTCCTCCATGCCCGGTGAGATGTACAAGGTGTACAGCCATTACAAGGGGGACGAATGGGAGCGGTTCAACCATTCCGTTTCTGACTGGGACCTGGAGAATTATCTGGATTGCCTGCCATAGCCGACTCCCGGTCCTGACAGGGAGAAGACTTCGCCGGACGGACGGCCAGCTGGCCGTCCACTGGTTCCAGCGAACCGGGTATCTTTAAATCAAAACGACGAGGAATTACAGAATGTGTGGTATTGCTGGACTTATTCATCGCAATCGCAGTTCCGACATCGGTTCGGAAATGACTGCCATGCTTCAGTCGTTGAAGCACCGCGGGCCGGACTCTACCGGATTTGCACTGTACGGAAGACCCACGGAGGACCAGTGCATCATGCGCTTCAAGGTGGCGGAACAGGAAGAGATGAAAAGCGGATTTGAAATCCATCAACAGGTGGTTGAGCGACAAAAGGAAGTGGACCGCCGGCTCGAAACACTGGGGGCCACGGTGCACCTTCGTGAGGACGCTACAGAATATTCCCATCGCTATACGTTTTCCTTTGATCAGGACCTGCGAAAACTCGCCGATTACGTGGAAGACATTGAGGGCGTGGAAATTCTGTCCATCGGAGCGGGGCTGGAACTCATCAAGGACCTGGGGGATGCCACGACGGTCTCCAGGCAATATGGCCTGTCAGGATTTCAGGGCACCCATGGTATTGGGCATACCCGGATGGCCACCGAATCGGATGTGGATATCCGGTCGGCACACCCCTATTGGGCGTATCCCTTCAATGACGTGTCCGTGGTGCACAATGGCCAGCTGACCAACTACTGGACGTTCCGCCGGGAAATGGAAAGGAAAGGACATCGATTCATGTCCAACTGTGATTCCGAGCTGATTGCGGTCTATATTGCGGATCGCATCAATGAAGGGGATGATCTGGAAACCGCCATGACCGGGTCGGTGGATGAACTGGATGGCGTGTTTACCTATCTCGTTGCAACCAGCGACAAGCTGGGGATGGCCAAGGATGTCATGGCTGCCAAACCCATGGTGTTGTATGAAAGCGATGAGTTTGTCGGGCTGGCGTCGGAGGAGGTCGCTATCCGGAGTATCTTTCCAAACGAAATTGAAACCTGGGACCCATATCACGGGGAGGTGAAAGTATGGCAGGTATAGAGCACCGGTCCCACGACATGGGGCTGCATATCGAGCAACTGGCCGGGCGCACACAGCAGCGGTTCTTCAGCGCCACCGAGGAAGAGAACTTCACCTATCCATGGTCGTTTGAGGTGGATTTTGAAAGGACCGCGGAGTTTGATGCCGAGGCGATGACGCCGACACAGATCAACCTGAGAATCCGGGAACTGATGCAGGAAGGAGTCGGTTCCATCACGGTCAAAAATCCACGGGCAAAACACGGTGTGGGGGTGGGAATCCTGAATCGCCTGAACCTCCGGTTTGAAGGCAGTCTCGGGTATTTTGGCTGCGGCCTGATTGACGGCCCGAATATCCATATCAGCGGACGGGTGGGCTGGTCCTGTGCAGAGAACATGATGGCGGGCACGGTGCTCATTGACCACAATGCGGGGTCGACATTCGGGGCTGCGATCCGGGGAGGTGACCTGGTTTGCCGCGGGGATGTGGGATCACGTACCGGGATCGACCAGAAAGGCGGGACGATCCTTGTGGGTGGACGTACCGGTGCCTTTTCCGGTTTCATGATGCAGCGGGGCCGCATGGTCATCTGCGGAGATGCGGGGAAGAATCTGGGGGATTCCATGTACGACGGCACCATCTATGTGGGGGGAGAAGTGGAAGACCTGGGGGTGGATTGTGTGCCCGGGGAAATGAACGACACGGACCTCAGGTGGCTGACTGAAAAACTCGCCAGATATGATCTCTCACCCGCATGCGGTGTGGAGAACATGAAAAAGTTTGTGGCAGGGAAGCAGTTGTGGAACTACGACAATCTGGAGCCCAGTGAAAAGAAACTGGTTCTGTGAGTTTGCCCTGTAACGATATTCAAGAGGAGTAAATGCATGTCTAAAGTGAATCGAGATACCAACAAGTTGGGCAACAGTTTCATCTTCCCACCGGAGGTAATTGATGACATCCACATTAAATCTGAACTGGGACGCTACCGCATGCGCGGATTTTCCCTGTTCAAGAAAATACCGACCTGGGATGACTTGACGTTCATGCCAGGTACCCTGACCCGGTTTGTGATTGAGGGATACCGTGAGAAGTGCCTCACAGAAACCGTGATCGGTCCCAGGGCGAAAAGACCCCTGGTGCTGGACATCCCGGTGTATGTGACGGGCATGAGCTTCGGCGCCCTGTCCTACGAGGCCAAGACGGCCCTGGCCCGGGGGGCTACCATGGCCGGCACCGCGACCTGTTCCGGGGAAGGCGGCATGATCCCGGATGAGCGCCGTTATTCCGAAAAATGGATGTATCAGTGCATTCAGTCCCGTTACGGATTCAACCCCAATCACCTCCGGCTTGCGGACTGTGTCGAGTTTTTTATTGGCCAGGGCTGCAAGGTTGGCCTGGGGGGGCATCTCATGGGTCAAAAGGTCACCGACCAGGTGGCGGAAATGCGGTCGCTGCCGGCAGGGATTGACCAGCGCTCGCCAGCGCGTCACCCGGACTGGCTGGGACCGGATGACCTGGCCCTGAAAATCGATGAAATCCGGGAGGCCACCAACGGGGAAGTGCCCATCCAGTTGAAGCTGGGGGCAGCACGGGTATACGATGATGTCAGAATGGCGGCAAAAACCGGTCCGGATTCCATTTACATGGACGGCATGGAAGGCGGCACTGGGGCCGGACCGCACCTGGCCACCGAGGAAACCGGGGTGCCGGGGATTGCAGCCATTCGCCAGGCCCGCCGCGCCCTGGAGGATGTGGGCAAGTCCGGGGAAATTTCCTTGGTCTATGCCGGCGGCATTCGCAATGGCGGGGATGTGGCCAAGGCCCTGGCGCTCGGCGCGGACGCGGTGGCCATCGGGCATTCTGTATTGATGGCACTGAACTGTAACAAGGCGATTCCGGAAGCGGACTTCGAAAATGAGATGGGAGTGGAAGCCGGACACTGTTACCACTGCCATACCGGACGCTGCCCGGTGGGGGTGGCCACCCAGGATCCGGTTTTGCGCAAGCGCCTGAATCCGGATGAAGCCGCTGAGCGGGTCTACAACTTCCTCCATACCCTGACCATCGAAGCGCAGATGCTGGCCCGGGCCTGCGGTAAAACCAATGTGCATTCCCTGGAACCTGAAGACCTGGCTGCATTGACCATGGAGGCCTCTGCCCTGGCCCAGGTTCCCCTTGCCGGCACCCAGTACACGGTGGGGCGACCTGACATGACACGATTCTAGGAGGTGGTAGCATGAGTGAAGCAGATATAGACCAGTTCATTGACTCAGAAGGCCTGGATACGGACCGTGAAAAGGATATCGGCCAGCATATTGGGTACCGGTATGACGTGAATCTGGTGCCGGACCTGAGCCGGTGTCCCGCATTTCTCAGGAAGTACATGAAAGTCATGGGTTGGGACGACCTGAACTGGCTTGAAGATGTACACATGGGATATGAAGAGGGCCGGCCGGCGGTATTCGACCGGAATATCAATGGCTGGGTGCAGGTGCCGGAGGACATGGAACTGCCGGACAACCAGCAGGACCGGGATATGATCGCCCGGGAGTTGCTGATCAAGTTCCAGATGTCCAGGTCCCATCCCATGGTTGACCTGATGGGTGCATACCGAAAATTCTGACGCTTTTTTTCGGATCACCGGTGTATTCCGCAGGCGATGGCGGGGTCTGGATGAAGTCGGATGAATCCGATGCTGAAGCCCATGCCGAAGCCCATGCAATGGAGCACCCGGACCGGATGTTCCTGTCCATGACACCGGCTGCATCCCCCGGGGACCTCAAGAACCGGTTTCTTGCCTGGCAATGCCGGATCCGGCAATACGCGGTGCGCAGAAACGAAGGCCGTCCATCGTCCGGGATGCGCCCCGGGTTGTGGATCCAGGACCGGGAAGTGGCAGCGGTGAATGTGCTGGTTGTCAGAGCGAAGAGCGAAGAGGTCACCCGGGAGTTTCGGTACATGGTCCAGAAGACCCTGGATCCCCGGGACCGGTATTCCCAGGCCCTCCGGTTTTTTTCTGAATATTACTACCAGACCCCCGGGGAGTTTGATGAGGAGTTGACGGCAGTATTTGCTGTGGACAGCGCCCTGGCGGACCGGATTGTAGGAGAAGCCCGGTGCAGGCTGGTTTTTGACCAGGGCAATCAACGCTATACCCTTCATTGCAGCACCCGCCTGATCGAACACAGTGACCCGAAATACCAAACCTCCTACTGGCACAATCATTTGTTCAATTCGTCCATGCCCGGAGCGGTCAAGGTGGTGGGATTCAAGCCTGACTGGGCACGGTCTGCTTTTCGTCCCGGGAGTCCGGCCCCCCGATGACCCGACTCAGCGTAAACCTGAACAAGATTGCGTTGCTTCGCAACAGCCGGGGCCGTGACTACCCCAATCTCCTGGAGTACGCGGGAAAATTGATTGCTCTGGGGGTGAACGGGATTACGATTCACCCCCGGCCGGATGAAAGACACGCGAAACGCCAGGATGCCGTTGACCTGGGAGAAATGCTGGCTTGCTTCGAGGAGGTTGAATTCAATATCGAGGGGTATCCTTCTGAAGAGTTCCTGGAATTGGTGGAGCGTGTCAGGCCTGACCAGTGCACCCTCGTCCCCGATGGCGAGGATCAAATCACGTCCGACCATGGATGGGACATTTCCGGAAGTTCCGGGATACTGGACCGGAGTCTCCAACGGCTCCAGGGGGCGGGAATACGCTGCTCACTGTTCCTGGACCCGACTGTGGAACAGGTCCGGGCAGCGACCCGGACCGGCACGGAAAGGATTGAGCTGTATACGGAAGAATATGCCCGAAACCATGGCCTCGACACCGCGGATGCCGTTTTCCAGCGATACCGGGAAGCGGCCAGGCTGGCTGAAAGGTCAGGACTCGGGGTCAACGCGGGCCACGATCTGGACCTGCACAACCTGGAACGTTTCCTGGAAATCGGCAATATTCTGGAGGTGTCCATTGGCCATGCCCTGACCATTGAGTGTATTGATTCCGGAATGGAAGCCGTGGTTTCACGCTACCTGGAAATCTGCGCCTGAACAAAGTGCCCAGTGGGACCGCAATGGGAATTTCCCATCCGGTCCCTGGAAAATGAATGCACAGGCGGGGGGACGGGAACGATTCGGACGGCCTTCGGTGCATTTCCCTTCGGTATATTTTCATGGACCCTGACAGCCCTGGAAATGCACCGGGAAGCCAGGCCCCTGGAATGCGGACCGCTTACTCCAGTCCCAGCTCTTTTTTCCGGATATTGACCCAGGTTCGGATGATTTGATCCGCGGCCAGGCCGATAAAGGCCACGCAAAGCCCCAGGGTAATCCCGATGCCGGTTCCTTCTGCATCCGAGATCGCCTTCAGGATGAGCTGCCCCAGATCCGTGGTGCCGATGAAGGCGCCGATGATCACCATGAACAGGGCAAAAACAACCGTCTGGTTCAAGCCCAGCATAATGTGCGGAAAGGCAAGGGGCAGTTCAATGGAAATCCATCTTTGCAAACGCGAGACACCCAGCATCGATGCCGCATCGTGTAAAACCGGGGGAACATTGCGAAGGCCTTCAACGGTATAACGGATTGCCGGTACTGCGGCATACACCACCGCGGCAATGATGACCGAGGTATCGGTGATGCCAAAGAGCATGATCACCGGGATGAGGTAAATAAACGAGGGGAACGTCTGGAAAAAATCACAAATCAGGATGATGATTTTGCTGGCCACGGAACTTTGCGCGCACAGTGAGCCAACCGTGATGCCGATAATCGCGGAGATAACCACTGAAACCGAGGCCATGTAGGCGGTAATCAGTGCCCGGTCCCAGTATTCGGAAAAGGCAATGAACAACAAAAACCCCCCCACAATCAGGGAAGACCGGATGTTTCCCAGGATATAGGCAATCCCCATGACCAGCAGGAAGGTTGCCACCACCGGCATGCCAAGGTAGGCCTCCTTGACCGGCACCAGGACCACCGTAATCAGAAATTCGTTAAAACTCTTTAAACTGTAAAAAAACGTATCCCATATCCAGTCAACGCCGGTCTGCCAGAAGGGGGCGGTGGTAATGCCCTTGTTATGAGGAACGATATACAGGTAATTAAAATCTTCCTTGAAAACAAGGCTGCCGATAAAGGCAAGGATGCACCCCGCTACAAACACCCCAAGGGCCAGCAATGAATACTTGTGACGTTCCATAAAGGGAAGGTCGGCAAAATAATCCGTTTGCATGTCCGCCCAGGCCAGAGACAGTTTATCCAGAAGCACCGCGATCAAGACGATGCAAAGACCGATTTCAATCCCGGTTCCGATTTTCAGGGAATTCAGGGCAATCATTAAGTTCGAGCCCAGGCCCTGGGCTCCGATAAACGAGGCAATAACCGTCATGGCCAGGCATTGCATCACCACCTGGTTGACGCCAATCAGGATATTGCGCCGGGCAGTGGGGATCAATACCCGGAACAACAACTGAAACTTGTTGCAGCCGCTCATCACCCCTCCCTCCACCACTTCTGGAGGGACATTCTTAAGGCCAAGCAGGGTCAGCCGGACCATGGGCGGTGTGGCAAAAATGATGGTTGCAATGGTCGCGGCATGATCCCCGACCCCAAAAAGCACAATGACCGGGACCAGGTAGGAGTAATGCGGCATGGTCTGCGCGATATTCAGAACTGGGTTCAATATCGCTTCGACCAGCCGGCTCTTGTAGCCCCAGACCCCCAGGGTCAATCCCAGGACAAAGGAAACCGGCGCGGCAATCAATACGAAAGAAAGCGTCTCCATGGATGGCTGCCACTGACCGAATATGCCGATATACATCGTGGTAAAGGCGGCCAGTATTGCCAGCCGTGTGCCCTGAAGTTTATAGCCCAGAAGAATTGCCCAGCCCGCAATCACGGTCCAGGGGAGAGCGGGCCAGCGCAGCCACGTCTTCTCGCCGACAAAATCCCAGCTGGTAAAGGCAACGATGGTCTTGACCCCGCCGAGGAAGATTTCCCGGACGAAAATAATGATAAACAGGAAAGCGCTCGATATGCTCCGGGTGATCTCCCGGAATAACGGTTTCTGTTCATACTCCTGAATTTCAGGGTCATAGACATCAATCAGCATCCAGTCGAACATCAGGTGTTTGACCGAATCGTTGATCAGGGTGGGGAGCTTTGAAAAAAGTGCGGGTAACCGCCACAAATAGTTGGTTTCTGAAGGAGTGATCGAAATACACAATAGGAGAAATGCCACGACCAAAATGGCAAACTGCACGGTTTTAGGATGTTTGGAATAGAATTGCATGATGGCAGGATGAAATCCTGATTGAAATTCAGGATCTTCCTCCGAACAGTACATTAATCACGTGGGACGCGTGCAAGGTTCCAACCACCTGGTTATCTGCATCCACCACCGCAACCGCCTTGTCCTCACTCAAAATCGATTCCGCAACATTTTCGATAATCATGTCTTTGGAGACTTTCAGGTCACTCAGTTCTTCTGACTCATCCAGAGGTTCCATGACGGATTCTATCCGCAGCACTTTTTCCCTGGGGACATCTTCCGTAAACTTGCTGACATACTCCGTGGCGGGATGAAGAACGATATTGGCCGGGGTATCGATCTGTTCAATGACGCCCTCTTTCATGATGGCGATGCGGTCGGCCAGGCGAAGTGCTTCATCAAAGTCATGGGTTACGAACAGAATCGTTTTGTTTAACACATCCTGCAGTCGCAGGAATTCATCCTGCATCTCTTTTCGGATGAGCGGGTCCAAAGCGGAAAAAGGTTCGTCCAGGAACCAGATATCCGGCTCCACAGCCAAGGAACGTGCGATTCCAACCCGTTGTTGCTGACCACCGGACAATTGTCTTGGGAAATAATTCTCGCGTCCACCGAGGCCAACCAGCTCAACCATTTCCATGGCACGGGTCATGCTTTCCTTCGTGCCGGTCCCCTTCACCTGCAAGGGGAAGGCTATGTTCTCCAAAACGCTCTTGTGAGGCAGCAACCCGAAATTCTGGAAAACCATTCCCATCTTGTTGCGTCGAAGCTCTACAAGCTGCTTGCTGTTCATCGTCAGGATATCCTGACCTTCAACAAAAATTTTGCCTGCAGTGGCTTCCGTTAATCTCGAGATACAGCGAAGCAGGGTTGACTTGCCAGAGCCGGACAACCCCATGATGACCAGCAATTCCCCTTTTTCAATCTGGAAAGAGGCGTTGTTGACCCCTACAATGCACCCCGCTTCCTGAAAGACCCGGGCGTCTACCTGGCCGTTCGACTCCTCAAGCAATTTGCTGGCATGGTCACCGAATATTTTATAAACCGATTCGCATTCAATGACAGTTTCCCCTTTTTTCCGGGCGGTATCTTCTTGGGAAGGCATGATTTATTTCCAGGTCAACGGACAATACGGTACTGAACATCCCCTGGGTCGGGGGTCACCGGGATTCCGTGGGTGAAAACCGCTCCCCCTGGACAATGCTGTCCAGGGGGATCAGAAAGAAGCTGGGCACCCGACGGGGAACCTATAGTGGAAAAGCAGTGATGCCGGTTCAGTTGCCGGCTCCCAGTACGGATACTGTCCAGGGCTTCCACACCGCTTCGTTGTCTGCAAGCCACTTTTTGCCCGCATCGGCATGGGTCATTCCATCCACATCAACCAGTGCCGCCATGGAACCAATCTGGGGCGTGGTGAATGAAAGCTTGGAAAAGGCCGCATAGGCCTGGGGATGCGTTTTGGGGAACTTGTAGTGTGCGCCCTTTTTCAGCCAGCCTGAGGGAGAACCGCATCCAGTGGTGGACAAATCTCCACCATCCGCCATTCTGCAGCCATCAAAGTAGGGCGGGAATTCGATAAAGGTAAACCCCGCTGCATCGGTAAAGTTCGGAGACCAGTTAAAGATAATGGTGCCACGACCTTCTTTTTCAGCGGCTTTCAGTTCCGCCCAGAGGGCATCCGCGGCCCCGGCAAACTTGACCACCCATTTGTCATCCAGACCCAGCCCCTTGACCCGGTTCGGCATGACGTCGCCGTGCCAACTCTGGGGACCTTCCAGCCAACGGCCCTTGCCGCCGGAATCCGGGGTGGCAAAGGCTTCATGACAGTCTTTCAGCGCTTCCCAATTTGGCAGACCCGGGCAGAGCCCTTTCTCGATGACCCAGTTGGGAACCCCCATTTCCTCCAGGGTAACCGCATCATGGGTTCCGGCATCAATCAGGCCGCCTTTTTCCATGGCGTTGTAATAGGCATTTTGCATGGTGGACTGCCATACTTCGTGCACCAGGGTGAGGTCACCTGCCCGAACGGCCTCAAAACTGGCCTGATTGTCCACGGGGACGTATTCCACGGTGTTTCCCATGCTTTCAAACATTCCACCAATCACGTGGGCCATCACAATCTGGCTGGACCAGTTCTTGATCGGGATCTTGATGGGCAGTTTGCTGTCCTGGGCCAACGCTCCTGAAATGGAAACAAGGGAAACGCAGGCCGCGACCAGCAAGGTTCTGGAAAATTTAAAATATATCGATTTCATGACATCATATCTTCAGGTGTTTGGAGTGTAGACCACACTCCGGTTTAAGGAAATTGTTTTTCTATGTCGTGACCGGGTTAGGACGAGACTCATTGTTAGGACGAGACTCATACGTCTGTGCTGTCAATGCAACGGGTTCCGGTACGTGCTGATAAACTACCACAATTATTACTATAAACCAACATTATCGATACGATTGTTAGAAGCAAATAGAACTGTCCGGTTTAGTAGCACATATAATCTGGATTACTGGATTATATGTGCTACTAAACCGGACAAATCATGAACTCCTAACACATTATCGATACGATTATACGATTAGACTATATTTCTCTTCAGGCCAATGCATGCAGACCATGGAGGTCCCAGGGGTCACGGGGGGTTGGCCGGGGGTGCGTAGCCGGTCCAGTCGACCCGTCCCCCGCGTTGGATGGTGTATGGCTCGCCTGAATCGGGTATGATTGGCTGAGCGGTGATGCAATCGAAAATTCAAAGATAAAACAGTCCAATGAACCTTGATATGAACTCCAGGGTACTGCTACGGGAGCCGGGACTCGGCCATGACTGGATTGGCCGGGAACGTTACCTGGTTCGCGGTGGGTCGGTCACAGCCGTGCCGCTCATGGCTGGAGATGAACTGGAGATTGTGGACCCGGAGGGGAAACAGCCCGCGTACCTGTTTGCGTTTGATTCATCGAGCAATCACGCCATATCACAACTGGGTGTTAAGGCCAATGTCCGGGGTGAATCCATGGCAGGGATGCTCCACCATGACAGTCCCGTTGCTGCTAAAATCCGGAACAAGCTCAAATCCTTTTCCATTGACCTGTCCGGGGCCCGGGTTGCGGAGGTTCTCTCCGGCGATACTGTGGCTGGCTCACACATCAACCTGGTCAGCGAGGCAGACCTGATTTGTCTGGTCGGCGCACCCGGCGGACCGATGTCGCCCCATGAACAAAACACCCCCACCGACCTGGTGGTGTACATCACCCGGTTCCATCCTGCCCGGGTGATGTCCAATGAACTCCCGGACCCCCTGGCTGACGAGGACCAGAGTATCCGCATTGATGCGTCGACCGCCGTCAGCTATGAAGTGAAGGCCGGGGAATATATACAGGTGATTGATGTGGATGGTCGACAGTGTTCGGATTTCCAGTGTTTCGACCGGCGCAAGCTGGATGAGGGGAAGGTCCGGTATCTGAGTGCCACCACTACCCGGTCGTTGATGGGCAATGCGTATCCCGGCCCCGGCCTGTACTCCAAGTTCTACGATATCGACTTTCAGCCACTGGTGGAAGTGATCCAGGATACCTGTGGCAGACATGACAGTTTCGGTGTGGCATGCACGAGCAAGTACTACGATGAAGCCGGGTATCCGGGACATGTTAACTGTTCGGAAAACTTCAACCAGGCGTTGAAACCGTATCCTATCGAACCCCGACCTGGCTGGCAGGCAATGAACCTGTTTTTCAACACCTTCTTTGATGATGACTATACCTTTATGTTCGATGATCCCTGGTCGCGACCGGGAGACTATGTTTTGATGCAGGCGTTAACCGACCTGGTGTGTGTTTCTTCGTCCTGCCCCTGTGACATTGATCCCGCCAATGGCTGGGTCCCCACGGACATCCATTTAAGGACCTATCCGAAACAAAACCTCTTCAAGCGAGCCATTGCTTTTAGGAAAACCACTGAAGCGGAGCCCGAAATGACCAAAGAAACCGGTTTTCACCCCCGAACTTCCCAATTGACCCGGAACTTTACCGAATACAACGGATACTGGTTGGCCAACCGGTTTAACAATTATGGGGTCACCGCGGAGTACTGGGCATGCCGGGAAGGTGTTGTGGTGACGGATCTTTCACCGTTGAGAAAGTATGAAGTCACCGGCCCGGATGCAGAGGTCCTGATGCAGGCCTGCGTGACCCGGGATGTGCGAAAGATGGCGGAGGGGCATGTTGTGTATACGGCGATGTGTTACGAGTCCGGGGGCATGATCGACGATGGGACGGTCTTCAAGCTGGGCAACCAGAATTTCCGTTGGGTCGGCGGGGCGGATGCATCCGGCCTGTGGATACGTCAGCAGGCGAAAGAGCGCAACCTGCGTGCCTGGGTCAGGGACTCAACGCCGCAATTGCACAACCTGCAGGTCCAGGGACCGAAAAGCCTGGATGTTTTGAAAAAATGTATCTGGTCCCGCCCGGACCAGGCCGATGTGGAGGAACTGGGATGGTTCCGGTTTTCCATTGCGCGGATTGGGGATGCCAACGGGGTCCCCGTGGTCTGTTCCAGAACGGGATACACCGGAGAGCGGGGGTATGAAATATTCTGCCACCCCAGGGATGCGGAAATGGTCTGGGAGGCCGTCTGGGATGCAGGGCAGGAATTTGGGATTGCCCCGCTGGGGCTGGAGGCTCTGGACATGCTGCGCATTGAAGCGGGGCTGATTTTTGCGGGGTATGAATTTTGCGATCAAACCGATCCGTTTGAGGCGGGCATCGGGTTTACCGTGCCGCTCAAAACGAAACAGGACCCTTTTATTGGCCGGGATGAACTGGTCAAACGTAGGGAAGCCCCCCAGGAAAAACTGGTTGGCCTGGAACTGGGGGGAGAGGAACCCGGGGGGAATGGGGATGGCGTATTTATCGGCCGGGAGCGGGTAGGAAGCATTACCAGCGGGGTGATTTCCCCGGTCCTGCGGAAAAATATCGCCCTGTGCAGGATCAAGACGATTTATTCGGTTCCCGGAACGGAGGTCGAGGTGGGGAAGTTGGACGGCCACCAGAAGCGAATCCCCGCCAGAGTCGTCCCGTTCCCGCATTATGATCCGAAGAAGGAAAGGGTCAGAGGGGTCAAGGTATGAGTTCCACCCGCCAGGAGACCCCGAAGGAGCGGACTCCCCGAAACGCGCCCGCCGTGCCACCGGGAAGGTAAACGGGGCCGGGTCCGGCCCCGTCAGTCAGAGTGAACCGGGTTGATCCCGGTTTACCGTTCGGTTTACCTCAGGCCTCGGTCTGCAAATAGCTTTCCAGGGAATCATCCAGGGCTTCTTTCCAGGGCGTATGGTGGGAAGGCGCCATGGTACCGGTCAATGCAGACCGGTATCCATTGTCCCGAAAGGTCATGATATTTTCCTTTTTGTGCTTTTTCCACTCAAAGAAGGCCTTGTTGGAATCCGTGACATCAAAATCCGGGTAGTCCGTCAGGGACATCAGGTGCAGGGTGTACTCCCCCTGAAAGGTGATGGCGGCATAGTCGTCGGGGAGGTTGTCTTCTTCTTCCCGCCATTTCTCGATGTCTGCAAACATTTTCTCTTCGGACGGCACTCCCAGACGGCCAAGGATGAGGTCCCGGGCGTACCAGGCCTGGGCATCAAACATGTTAAACGTATACCATTGATCCTGCATGCCCAGGTACATGAGCTTCGGGTTCTTTACCCATACCACGCCGTTATAGAGATTGACGGGGTACAACCGGTTATTGGTCTTCAGCTTGAGATCTTCCTCCATGAACGGGAAATGATGCAGGTAACCGGTGCACAGGATAATCGCATCCACTTCCGCGGTGCTGCCGTCCTTGAACGTCGCGGTATTCCTGTCCACTTTCTCCAGCAGGGGGACCTCTTTCCAGTTGTCCGGCCACTTGTATCCCATGGGGGCGGTACGGTGGGATACCGTCACCGATTTGCAACCGTACTTCCAGCATTGTGATCCGATATCTTCCGCGGAATAGGAGGTGCCGATAATCAGAATATCCTTGTCCTTGAATTCCATGGCATCCCGAAAGTCATGGGCATGCAGCACACGACCATTGAAGGTATCAAAGCCGTCGAAATGAGGGACATTCGGGGTGGAGAAATGACCGGATGCGACGATGACATAATCATATTCTTCGGCATATTCCCGGTCAGTTTCATGGTCCTGGGCGATGACGGTAAACAGTCCCGTATCCTCGCAATAGGACACATGGCGTACAGGAGAATTAAACCGGATCCAGTCCCTCACCCCGGCTTTCTTTACCCGCCCTTCAATATAATCAAACAACACGGACCGGGGGGGGTACGAGGCAATGGGCCGCCCAAAATGTTCTTCGAATGAATAGTCCGCGAACTCGAGACCTTCCTTGGGCCCATTGGACCAGAGATACCGGTACATGCTTCCGTGCACGGGTTCGCCGTATTCATCCAGGCCGGTCCGCCAGGTGTAATTCCACAGCCCTCCCCAATTCGATTGTTTTTCATAACAGACGATTTCCGGGACTTCTGCACCTTTTCCCATGGCGGACTGAAAGGCCCGTAATTGAGCCAGCCCACTGGGTCCGGCACCTATAATGGCAACGCGCTTAGTCATAAATAGTACTCTCCAAGAAGTGGTTGTTCACCGATTCCGGCAAATTCTACTATACAAAAGCAAGTTACGGAATAGCGGGTAATCCGGCGGAAGCAAACAGGATGCGCCCCGGTGGTCTTTTTGCACGGTCTCCAGCCCCGGAGGGCTGTCGACCCGCTTCGGTCATGCTTCCGGGGTGAGGCAGCGAGAAAGCCATTCAGGAAATCCTCCTAGATTCCCAGGTAGGCCTTCTTGACATGATCATTGCTGGCCAGTTGTTCCGCCTTATCTTCCAGCGCAATCCGGCCGGATTCCAGCACGTAGCCGTAGCGGGCCAGTCTCAGGGCAAGGTCTGCATTCTGCTCCACCAGGATGATGGTCACCCCGGTCCGGTTGATGTCCATCAGGGTTTTTCCAATTTCACGGATGATAATGGGTGCCAGGCCCAGGGACGGCTCGTCCAGCAACAGCATTTTTGGCCTGGACATCAGGGCCCGGGCAATGGAAACCATTTGCTGTTCTCCACCGCTCAGTGTCCGGGCATGCTGACCCTGCCGTTCCAGCAGCTTGGGAAAGATCTCGAATACCCGGTCCAGATCCTGGTTGATTTCCGTTTTATTGCTTCGGGTAAAGGCCCCGAGCCGCAGGTTTTCAATGACGGACAGGTCCTTGAATATTCTCCGTCCCTCGGGGACCTGGGCAATGCCCAGTTTAAGAATTTCATCGGCGGCCATCCCGTTGATGCGCTGCCCCTGTGCCGTAACAGTGCCGCGACTGGGTTTCACCAGGCCTGAAATGGTTCGCAGGGTGGTGCTTTTTCCCGAGCCGTTGGAACCGATGAGGGTAATGAAATCTCCGGACTTCACATCAATGCTGATCCCTCTCAACGCTGTTACATGATGATACAGAACATGCAGGTTTTCGATTTTCAGGTCCACGCTAGAGAGCCTCCGCATTCCCCAGATACGCACGGATTACCCGGTCATCATGGCGGATGGTGTCCGGGGTTCCCTCGGCGAGCAGCGAACCGAAATTGAGGACAGTGAGATGATCGCAGATTCCCATGACCGCTTTCATGTCGTGTTCCACTAGTACAATGGTGACTCCCGACTGTCTTACCTTTTCCGTCAGTTCCATCATATGCCGGGTTTCTTCGGGGTTCATTCCGGCAAAGGGTTCATCCATGAGCAGGACAACCGGTTCCGAAACCAGGGCGATGGTGATGGCCAGGGCGCGTTGCGACCCAAGGGGCAATTCCGAAGCCAGCTGGTTTTTCCTCTTCGTCAATCCCATGAAATCCAGTACGTCCAGGGTCTTTTCCATACAAGCCTCCTGAACCGGGCGGTCGAGATTGAAAATCGCGGAAAAAAGATTGGTTTTTGCGCGCTTGTGGGCGCCCACCAGGGCATTTTCCAGCACGGTCAATTCCTGGAACAGGGTGGTTTCCTGGAACGTTCTGACCACCCCCAGATGGGCAATTTCCCATGGTTTCCGCCCCTTGATGCTGTGGCCGTTAAAAAAAATGTCTCCCGAAGTGGGGGTGGAAAATCCCGAGATGTTCTTGAACATCGTACTCTTCCCGGCACCATTCGGACCGATCAGGCCGTGAATATTCCCGGACCTGACCCGGAAACTGACATCGTTCAAAGCGGTGAGTCCACCGAAAACCTTGGTGACGCTGCGGATGTCCAGCAGGTCCATCAGCCCTGGATTCCGGGTTGGTTTCCGGCGGCGGCCCGGTTGGACCGCCACGCACGAATTCTTTCGGGAATACTTTCCAGTCCGCTGGGAAGGAACAGGATGGAAACAATCAATATCAATCCGTAAATGGCAGGGCGAAGGTTTTCAAATCCCCGAAATGACTCATCCAGGATGGACAGGACCACGACCCCGATGATGGCGCCGTAGAAGGTGGCATATCCTCCAACGATGACCCAGATGAGGATAAAGACCATAAAACCGATCCCATACTGGTTGGGGGTCACCGTGCCCAGATAATGCACCTTCAGTGAGCCGGCAATTCCCACAAATGCAGACCCGGTAATGAAAGCCAGGGAGCGGTATTTCCAGGTATCCACTCCCACCGACTCGGCCAAGGGTGCCTTCCAGTGTACAGCATGGAGAGTCAGACCGATTCTGGATTTTTCGATTCGATAAAGCAGGATCAGGCAGAGCGTGACCACGACCAGCACCAGGTAAAAATAGGGGATCGGTTCGAGAAAATCGATATTCCACAGTTCAGGAAAAGGGATGCCGCTGATTCCCCCCGTGCCGCCGAATGGCTGAATGAAGTGAATCCAGCAAAGCCGGATGGCTTCCCCTGCCGCAAATGAACCGATCAGAAAATAAAACTGGGTCATGCGAAACAGTGGGAAACACAGTATCCCGGCGATGGCCCCCGCGACACACCCTGCCAGGGGCATCGATATCCAGAAGGAAAGACCGGCAGACTTGGTCAGCAGCGTGCTGGCATAGGCCCCCACTCCCATCATTACGGCATGGATCAATGACCACTCCCCGGTCAGGGTGACCAGCCGATAACTGGAAACCACCAGTACGTTGATGGTCAGGAAGATCAAAAAATCCTGGTGATGGTATTTCAGGAAGTGCGGAACAATGGTGAGGACAACCAGCAGGGTCATCAGCCCTGCACCATGGGCATATTTTTTTGGCATCATCACTCGCTCACTGACTTCCCCATGATTCCGGTGGGTTTGATGATCAGTACCAGTACCATGATCAGCAGCCCCGAGATGGTGGCAACCGTGGCACTGAAGTAAGTGGTGACCATGGTATGGAACAGCGCATACAGCACGGCGGCCAGAACCGCCCCGGACAGGCTGCCGACCCCCCCTACAATGGTCACGATGAATGCCGTAATAATGACGTTGTGCCCCATGTGGGGATTGATATTGGTCAGGGGAGCCGTCAGGGCCCCGGCCAGTCCTGCCATGGCGGCGCCGATGGAAATCGCGATCATGGAAATTCGGTCGGTATTGATCCCCTGCAGCGAAGAGGCTTCCCGGTCCTGGGCCACGGCTCTCAGTGCCCAGCCCAATTTCGAGCGGGTGAGGAACAGCCACAACGCCACCAGGGCTGCCAGGG
Organism: Candidatus Poriferihabitaceae bacterium; assembly: GCA_965214055.1. Lineage (GTDB taxonomy): Bacteria > Pseudomonadota > Gammaproteobacteria > Arenicellales > Poriferihabitantaceae > WTGA01. The sequence continues at coordinate 559,842 of OZ243931.1, read as the reverse complement.
AAACCGCGATGCTGAAAACCCGCTGGACCGGTATGCGCAGGGATTCAAACAGAACAAAGGTTCCCTGGTAGGGCGGGGGGACCTGTTTGGACGGCCCGTCGCCGCCAATCAGGGTTGCAGCGACCTGCAGGATGAACAATACCCCAATGGAGCAAATCAACCCTCCAAGCGGGTCATCACGTTTCGGTCGGAACAGGAAACGTTCCATGACCATGCCGATTGCGGTGACAATGATAATGGCAATGAGAACAGTCCATAAAAATGGAACACCGTGCTGGGCATGCAGAAACCAGACGGTATAGGCCCCCACCATGACCCATTCGCCGTGGGCAAAATTCACCACCCCCATGACGCCAAAAATCAGCACCAGGCCCACTGCGTATAGCGCGAAAAACCCGCTTTGAATGAAACCGTTTACGATTGATTGAACAAGGAGGTCCACAATCAGTACTCTGAAAAATTCCAGCTCAAACCCAGTAGTTTATGTGCGCGGAAAGGTTGTTGGGGCAGTTCGGGCCGGTTTTGCCGGACCGGTTGTCCAGAGGCAATTCCCGGTCTGAATGCCTGGTCTGTTCGAAAAAACCCGTGTCAGTGTATCTCCGCATTGCCGATACGGGCCAGCAGTTCCTCGGTTTGATCGCATTCTATAATCCAGTCCGCGACCTTCGCCAGGCCATCGGGGTCCTGAATACGATTCAAGAAAGCGGACAGCGGTTTGTCGGCTGCCGCCTTGAATTTGCTGGATGCAAAACGCAGGATCACGCTCCGCTCATGTTCCAATGCCTGTTGCCTGCCTTTTTGCATGCCTTTTTGCCAGCCTCGTTGCTCTCCCTGTTTCATCCAGGTTTCAGCCAATGTAGTCATTATCGATTCTCCCATCGGAGCGGGCAATGCCCGGTTCAGTGCTTCCTGCAATAAAGGTTTTTCCAATCGTTTTCCCGCCTGTGCCAGATATTCCATCACTGCCATCATGTTTCCCCACTCATCGCGCTTCTGCAGGTTCACCTGCTGGAACTTTGGCAGGATTTCTTTCAGACGCTCTGCTAACTGCTCGTCACGGATGTATTTTAGCACATTCAGCGCAATATCCAATTGTGGGTTGTGTTCCAGCTCCTCCAGACGGTCCTGACCCAGCAGGCACCTAATGACTCCCCCAGTACAGTCAGGGTCTTCAGGTCCAAACGGTCAACCACTTCCGACGACAGGTAGCGCTGGAAAAAACCCCGCGAGATGTCCGGTTTCACCAGGGCATGGCGAAAAAACCGATCATGGGGATTGATTGTGATTGGCCGGCCTGAATCGGAATCGTCGATTTGTCTGGTCCGTGTGCAGAAGGTGGAAGGTGGCGCGCAGGATACCACACCAGGCGAATCAGCACAGTCAAAATTCGCAGCCGTGTCAGAAGCAAACAGGACTTTCCACATCGGAGCCACCAACCCATTGCACGATTCCCCCGGGACTGGAATATGGTGATGGACCGCTTCTGCGTCCTGATGACTGTGTTTATTTCTTATGGGAACCTCGTGATTATGGGAAACTGACCTGCTGAACTCTGGCCTTTCCGTCGTCGCTGGTTCTTCCATCGGGTGATGCCCTTATTCCCACGGAAAGTTAAGGCGACCCGGGTTGGTTTCCCTGTGGATGAGTAAACCGGGTGGATGCAAGGTATTCCGGATGGTCTCCGGTGTTCTGGAGCCCCGCCGGCCAGTAAATGCCGAACCCGGATAAAATGGGGAGAAGCGGTGCCTCCCCCCTTTGCAGAAAAAACCCGGGAACGAGTCAGACTACCCGCAAGTCCATCGCCTTCATGTGCTTGACCAGCACATCCGTGTTGCTAGACAGCCAGCCAGCCACATCTCCGAATTCCTGGATGCGGGCCTTGCCTTCTTCAATGACCACAACCGGCCATTTGCCCACCAGTGTATTGTCGAGTCCCCAGAGCTGGCTGCCCCACCACTGTCCGCCGCCGAATATAAACTGCTGCTCCGTACTTTTCATGGCAGCAAGAATATCATCGGTGTCCAGGCTGCCGGCGGTTTGTGCCGCTTCAATCCAGTTGAGGGCAATTGTGGGATATTCCCAGGATACCGCCGACCAGTCATTGGGATGATCCTTGCGGAATGCCGCATCAAATCCCGCGGGGTCCGGAAACTTGACGCCTTCATCCGTCAGCTTGGGATCATCAAAATCCGGGAACTGGTAGATGGTGCCATTCACAAATTCCTGGCTGGTTTTTGCGATAATTTCATCGTAATAATCCAGGGTGCAGGAGATGATCTTGCCCTGGTACCCCTGGTGATACAGCTGTTCCATCAACGGGGTGACGTAGAAACTGGTGGCCATGCAGAAAACATCCGGATTCTTGGCCAGCACGGAACTGACAACGGGAGCGAAGTCGGTAATGTCGAAACCATGGAGGTTAACATCCACGACATCAATGCCGGCGACCTCAAAGGCCGCTTGGTAGGTGGCAGCGGATTGCAGGCCGTATTCCACATCATTGTTGGTGACGATGGCAGCCGTTTTGACATCCGGGTGATTCTGCGCCAGCCATTCAACACCAGTCACATTGTAAAGCGGGTGTGATTCGCAGGTCGCAACCAGGTATTCCGAATCCGGTGTGATATCGCTTGGCAACAGGGTGGTGGTCAACACCTTTTTTCTTGTCCCCCAGGGCAGGACGGATGCTACCGTGGAACCTCCGAGCATCATCACCATCTTGGCCTCGTCTTCCAGGACCAGTTTCTTGAAACCCTGCACCGCCTTGTCGGTGTCATACCCGTGATCGTAGGCCGCAATATTGATATCATACGTGGTGCCTCCGATTTCAACGCCTCCGGCATCATTGATATTTTTGGCAATAATTTCGCATCCATACAAGCCTGGCAATCCCCAGGGTGCATAGTCCCCCGTCATTGGAATGTTCATTCCGAGAGTAATCACATCGTTTGCCGCATTGCTGATATTAGGGAAGACGCTGCCTAAAGCAACTCCCGCGACTCCCGCAGTGGTTTTCCCAATAAACTCTCTCCGGTTCATTTTGCTGGTTGTAAACTTTTTCTTGGTCATTTGGAGCCTCGCATTCAATTTTTCTTTGGTCTTTGGGGGTCACCCGACACACCGTCCATGAATATTGTCATGGGTCATCACGGCATATTTGTGCCAACTTCAAGTTGCTGTGTTTCTCCACTTTCGTTGTTGTGCAAAATACCGTACAGTTAATAATATAGCACATAAGAAGCGGAACAACATCTTCCGTTGGACAACTCTGAGCCTATTCTTAATGGTAATTAGTGGTATAACGTCAGAAGATTCGCTTTAGGTGAGTATTCCTCTGATTCAACTGAGCCGCGTCGCGGGGCTGCGCAAACCTACAGTCCCCCTAAAAATCAAACAAAGTTAGCGTAGGATCACTCTGGGTTGGGAAACTCTGGTAGTGGAAATCTCCTTACCAACCCGGTACCATTCAGACGATTGTCGCTGTGTCGCTACGCTCCGACCGGGATGGTAATTTTGTGCATGTATTGAGCGATCACTTTCAGCGTCAAGCCCAAAAATGAGAATTGCTGGCGCATACGGTCTTATGTGGGAATACATCAGCGGGTTTCGTGCCCGTGGTGGTCGGTATGGCGTGGGCATGTATGTGGCATATGCCGCGCGAGGCACTGGAATACGGCCCCAATCCGGCTTCGGTGCGCACTGCAATCTCTGGGTTATGAGAATATTGGTTGTCTCCTCAATGTTTATGGTCATGTCTCTGTTTTTGGTTTGGGCAGAGCAACCAGCGACGACCTCCTCTACCATGCCAGCCGAGTTGAATTTGACATTGGATGAGGCCATCCAACTCGTGCTGAAGCATAACCGCGGTTTGCTCAATCAGCATTTGAATCGGGAGACGCAGCGATTTTCACTGGAGGTTGCGGAAGATCGGTACCGTCCACAGTTTACGATCAGTTCGAGTAGCCGTCACGATCGGGATGACGAAACTGCCGATGTCAGGTTTGGAGCGGATTTACGTGTTCCCACGGGCGGTACGTTTGGTCTGGGAGCCAGCGAATCCATTTCAGGAGATGACGACAGTGAACAAGTGCCGACCTTGAGCTTTTCCCAGCCACTGTTAAAAGGTGCGGGCGCGGATATTGACCAGGCGCAACTCAAACAGGCTCGCCTATCCGAGAAATCGAACATTCTCGATTTTCGAAGGGCGGTCAGTGAATTGGTGGTTTCGACGATCAGTGCCTACCGGGCTCTGAGCCAGGCATTCAGGCAGGTGGAAATTTCTGAGGCATCGGTACAAAGAGCCAAACAGCAATTGGAAATTACGCGCACCCTGATCCAGGCCGGTCAGATCGCACGCCGGGAAGTGACCCGCTCTGAAGCCACGATCGCAAACCGGGAATTGGCGTTGCTGCAATCCCGCAATAGTCTTGATTCCGCAAATTTCAACCTGATCAGCATACTGGACTTGGACAGTTCCACACGGATTCGTCCGCAGGAGAATCTGAAAGCCGAACAAATCCGGCAAGGTGATGTCGAAGACCTGGGTGTTCAGGAGAGCATCGATATTGCACTGCACAACAGTCCAGACTATCGTGCTGCAACGCTGGTTGTGGAATCCGCTGAACTCTCCTTGCGGGTCGCTGAAAATAACCGGTTGCCAGACCTGTCTTTCGACATTGAGGTAAAACGCAACCGGGAGCTAGATAGAACCGACCATCGGACAAGTCTGAGCCTCACGATTCCATTGAATGACCGATCGCCACAACTGGAAATTTTGCAGGCCGAAAACCGTTTGATCATGGCCAATCGGAACCTGGAAGAATTGCGTGAATCGATCGATATATCCGTGCGTCAGGCCATCAACGATGTCAAAGTGGGATTTCGCGTGATGGAACTTGCGGGTGAGGCGCGTCAGCTGGCTGAGGAAAACCTGGTCATTGAGCAGAACAAGTTCAGCCAGGGATTGTCCTCGACTTTTGAAGTATCGGCGTCAGAAGTAGGCCTGGTGACTGCGGAAAATTCTGAGACGGATGCCATCATCCGTTATCTCAATGCGCTGATGCGATTGGACCAGGTGATGGGGGTGACTCTGGATGCCTGGAATATTGAGGTCGAAGCGGTTCCGGAGTGATGGAACGAAACCTCGCAATTTATCGAGACATCCTTGAGAATCTGCTCGACGGAGTCATAGTGATCGATTTTGCTGGCTCCATCAACAGTGTGAATAAAGCAGCCTGCCGAATCTTTGACATTGATCGAGATGCCCTAATCGGACAGTCTTTCGGAGAAGCCTTTCTTCTTTACGAAGGTTTTGACGAATTCACCCAGATTGTCCTGGATGCGGCGATGCAGCATACTTCGGTGGCACGGCGCGTCAGCGAAGTACGAATCAGGGGTGAGGTCCGCTCCATCACGATTACGACTTCCTATCTGTCATCCATGCACGATGGGCAGCCTCAGCCGATTGCGGTCATTGCTGTTTTCACTGACATCACGGAGATCAGGGAGCTTCGAGAGGTGGAATTGCGACTGGCAAAGGAAAACGAATCGCAACACAGGGAACTCCAGAAAGCTTACCGCAATGTCGAGTCTACCAATGCCGTGTTGTCACAAATGATGAAAAAGGTGAAAGTTGCCCGCGGTCTGTCCATTGTGGTGGTTGCCGGCTTGTTCTTGGCCGTGGCCAGTTACTACCTGCAACCCCTGGACCCGTTCAGTCTGCGTCCGCTCGACGCTTTCGTCAGCACGATTGTGTCGACGGTTTCAGATAAGGAACCCGATGAGGTCGTGGAAGTTGCCCCTGCATCGAATTTACAAACCATGGTGGTTACGCCGAGTCCGTTCCACTCGACGATATCGTTACGCGGTCATCTGGCTCCTGGACACATTGTGAGCGTGATCAGTCCCGTCGACAGTCATATCAAGAATCTGATGGTAAAAAATGGCCAATCGGTGAAAGCGGGTGATCGGCTGATGGAACTGGATACTGAAAAAATACAGATCGAATATCGACAGGCTGAAGTGGACTACATTCGGAAACTGGAAAATCTCAGAATACTGGAAGATTGGGAGAATGGGACTGAAGTGGCGGATGCCCAAAGAAGATTTCGGCGTGCAAAACTGTCACTGGATGATTCGAAAAAGCAGCTTGAGCGCAGCAATTTTCTACTTGAACAGGGAATCATTCCGTCGTCTCAGCAAGAACAGGCACAAAGGAGTTATGAGGGTCAGTTGCTGGATTTTGAAGCGGCCGCCCAAGATCTGGCCTCCGTTAAACACCAGGCCAACGCCGATGCACGTCGGGTTGCTGCATTGGAGGTTGAGAACTCGCGCAGCCAACTCAAGAAACTGGAGGAAAAGTTAACCATGAGTACCGTTGTGGCGCCGATTTCAGGAATTGTTCAGGAGACATCCGCTGGACCGGATCAGAAGGCGCTGAACGCAGGCCGGTCATTGACGCAGGGCGAACAAGTGCTGAATATTGCAAATTTCGAACAGGTCGCGGTTTCCACGACGGTCGATGAGATTGATGTTGGAAAAATCAAGGCAGAGCAGTTGGCATGGATTACGGGCCCTGGCTTCCCGGGCTTGAGGCTCGAAGGGAGGGTAACACAGGTTGCATCCCGAGCAAGAGGCAATCGGTGGGGAAGTGGAGGATTGCCTCAGTTTGAGATCAACGTAGCTCTGGATGGGTTATCGGCGGCTCATCGAGACGTACTGCGGGTTGGCATGTCCGCTCACGTTACGATCGTCACCTACAACCAGCCGGAGGCACTTTTGGTTCCTATTACTGCAGTCGAACAGCACCACAACGGGGCGTGGGTGCAGGTTCTCAACAAGGAAACCGGTACCATTGAGCACCGCACGGTTGAACTGGGTCTAACGACACTCGATTCGGTTGAAGTCGTCAAGGGAATCGGGCACGGTGAAGAAGTTGTTCTGTCTGAAATTGAACTTCCCCCCAGACGTGATCCGTAGAGGTATTCGAAGTCGTTGAGCAGAGAAGGAAAAGAGGGTGGGTTGAGTGGGATTTTTTCCCATATAAAACGTTCCCAGTAACGATTCCTTTATTTTTTAACGTATTCTAAAAATCAATGAGATACATCGCATGTGTTCTGAAAGTTGAGCTTGAGCTGGAATGTAGGCAAGCTGTGCGGTGGTCTCAATCACTGAATGGTTGATGAATCCGAAATGAACGATTTGGCACGTTTGCATGACCGGTTGCAGTTGGTGGATGTCTGCAAATCTTACCGTATCGGTCCGATCACCTCGACGGTGTTGCAAGACGTCAATCTGGAAGTCAACTCGGGTGACCTGATTTCAATCATGGGGCCATCGGGCAGTGGCAAAACAACGCTGATGAATACCATCGGTTTACTGGACAGGCCCACTTCCGGTTCTTATATTTTCAACGGACAGGACTCCTCAACTCTGAACGATGTGCAGCTTTCCACGCTGCGGGGGCGGCAGGTTGGATTTGTTTTTCAGTCCTTTCACCTGTTGCCGCAACTGACCGCGCTGGACAATGTTGCCTTGCCGCTGGTTTATCAGGGTGAAGGTCGCTCACAGATGAAACAACGGGCATTGGCGGCGCTTGAAAAAGTCAGCATGTCAGATCGGACAAATCATCGGCCGGACCAACTGTCTGGCGGTCAGAAGCAGCGGGTTGCCATTGCCCGGGCATTGGTTGTCGAGCCGACACTGTTGCTTGCAGATGAACCCACGGGGGCCCTGGACCCGGATACCGCGCAGGAGGTGATGACATTGCTGAAGCAGATGAATGCCGAACAAGGGATGACCATCATGATCATTACACACGACCGCACCGTAGCCCGGGAGTGTTCGCGCAAGTTGCAAATCGATAGCGGTCAGTTGATCGAGATACAACGTACCGCGTCAGGTAGTGATACCAGCTTTCGGATTGATGACGATCCGCGCAGCAATTCCGAATTCGCAACGACATGAACACGTTTGCAGTCAGATGAACGGGTCGAGAATCATCTCTGTAGTACGCGCCAATTCACGCGAAGCAATCACCAGCCTGCGTGCGGCACGCTTGCGTACTGTGCTGGGTCTGATTGGAATCCTGATAGGAATTTCGTCAGTAATCACGATGATCTCGCTCGGCGAGATTACAAAACAGCAAGCCCGCAAACAGTTCTCCGCCATGGGTACCAATATTCTTGTTATTCGCAAGTCATTTGATGCAGTATCTGCGGAAGAAAAGAAAGTGGAAATCCGTTTGGAGGATGCCAGGAAAATGGCGCAGTCTATCCCGTCAATTATGGATGCAGCGGTCCGTATTCCCGGTTATGGACCTTTTCGCTACGCCGGTATGGAAGTCGGGCAAGGAGATATTCAGGGTGTCACTGAGTCGTTTGCCAGAGTCACTATGCTCTCGCTACAGTCAGGACGTTTCATTTCTGATTGGGATGTTGGTCGACAGTTTTGCGTGGTCGGTAACGACATCGCGACGGCGATGCGAGAGGCGGGTGCCATCGAAATTGAAGGGTCGCTCATTGAACTGAAAGATGTCTTGTATACCGTGATTGGTGCCCTGGCGCATACGGAAGAGAACTACGCATTACCCGTCAGTATCGCGGCCAATTCATCGGTGTTCATTCCCATCAGTACCGCGAGCCGAGTGATGTCGCTACCGAAAGTTGATGTCATTATTGCCAGGAACCGGACGGATGCCAGTCATCAATTGGTTGCCGACGAGGTCAGTGATTACTTTCAAGGCAGGGACCCGGATTTGAGGGTGGACGTTGTCAGCGCAAAACAGCTGATCACGCAGATGGAATCACAAATGCAGCTTTTAACGCTGTTGTTGGCTGCGATTGGCAGCATCTCTTTGGTTGTCGGTGGTATTGGCATCATGAACATCATGCTTGTTTCAGTTACCGAACGACGATGCGAGATTGCCATTCGTCGAGCGCTTGGTGCGCGGCGCGGAGATATCCAAAGTCAATTTCTGATTGAATCAATGATTCTGACAATGGTAGGAGGTGTACTGGGTATAGTACTTGGCCTGGTCGCTACATTTGTGACCTGTGAATTTACGGGATGGGATTTTTCCATCTCATCGCTATCCGTAGTCAGTGGATTCGGGACTGCCGCGTTGGCAGGCTTGTTTTTTGGGTTTCAGCCAGCTTGGCAGGCTGCACGCCTGGACCCGATTGCAGGATTGCAAGGTGGCGGTTGAAGCATCCCCTGTGCCAGTACCGTCTGGTGTACCGAGGGTGCTTGGGTTCGGTGTCTTTCCCGGATGATCGCAGACCAGGCCTTCCTGGTTCGGTTGCACGATAGCGGCGCACCAGACGCCTGATCTGTCGAACGCTCGACCCAACTGCTGCGCTGCCTGACGTTGATGCAGTCGTTTGTCGACGACATCCTCGATGATCGAGACCCGGTCCCACTCCCGTTTGTTCAATGGGTCAGCAATTCCAATTTTAACGGATTTATCTTTTTTGGTTTCTCCTGCGGGTTAAATGGATCGGGTGGGGACGGTACTGTGGTACGCCAGACGAACTGGTAATGAGGGCAGGGGTGGAAGTCCCCTGTGTTGAAGGTTAACCTGAAGCTGATGACAAACGAGTTAAAGAAAAATCCAGTACTGGGGATTTTTCTTTAAATCTCAAGTTAATAAAATGCCAAGTTGCCTGCCGGAAATGGCTCAACCATGCGGTTTTCCGGAATTTTAAAGAAGTCGGGTGACTCCATACGAGCGATGAAGCTGGCGAACAAAGGGGGACTTCCTCTGGCGGAGTCGGTGGAGCGGTCGGTGATGGGCCGTGACAAACTCAGCATAACCAAGGTACGATCGTTCAATCTGCGCTGTTTGCGCCCGAGGCATCGTTATCCATGATCTGGCCGGTTTGGGTGATGGTGCTTGGCATCCCCCGGATGTTAGTCGTCGAGTCAACCCACCCCGTGACATCCCGGTAGAGTCCGTTGACCTCCTGGTCGTCGAGATAGAGCTTGAAGATTTCTGGATCTTCTTCAATGTTGTCGTCCACCGTGTCCACGTAGACCTTCTGTTCTTTGACACCTGAGTTGAAGGTCACCTTACCGGAGTCGCCCTTGTAATCGTTTCCATCAACGGCCGTACCGTCCTGCGTGGTGTACTCGTAACGTACTGCCCAACCATTTGGTGCGACATTGAGGGTTATCGTGAAGACCATTTGATTTCCCTCGACTATGGCGGTGTCAATGGTGGTGGCGTACGCTGCTTCTCCCCCCCCCAACACCATACCGGCCACCAAGACGCTCACTGCAGCCCTTCGTTTCATAGAATAACTCATCATCCACCCTCTTTCGTTGGTTCAATTTTTCACTGAGTATGCAGTATGGAGTCTATTATATTACCATGGGTGGAATGTATCAAGAACTCCTAACAGACAGCAATTCTAATTTTGGTTGGTACTTCTTTTTTGTTTCTCCTGTACGGGTTGAATGAATTGGATATTGGTGGGCCCTGCTGTCTCGGTATGCGGTGGCCCGGAGCGGGAGTCAGGGAGGTCGTTGGGGTGGATCGGTGGTCAGCAGGGTGAACAGGTCGTCCCAGGAGGAAAAGAGTTGATAGACGGTTAGCACCCGCAGAGCCTGGAACAGGCCAATGCGGGTGCCGGCCCGTGCACGGGCCACTCGCCAGGCGGTCTCGATCAGGTCGCCAGCGGTATGCAGGGCAAAGGCCAGCAGGTTCAATACGACCAGCACACTCGCCAGGGTTTTCTTGCCATGCCCGAAGTTGTGCTCAAAGTGATACCCTTTATGCTTGATTCAGACATCTGAAAACCTCTGTTCTCAATATATGGCTACGGTTGTATTTCGGGGCATGGACCTGCTTTGGGCAATGACTGTTGAAGCATGCTGTCCATCAGCTGGACGCGCCGGTATTTTTCGGACGATACATGGAAAAGCTTCTCGGTCCAATCGTGAATGTTGTCCGCTCGACCCAGGTGCCACGATAACTTCTCGCCCTGAGCGCGCGGACCCCAACCCCGAGCAGAGGGCTTAATTCCTCCGCAGTATACCATCCCTGCTCACGCAGGGCCTGTTGCCGACATCGCAGATGACTCGACACTCCGTAATAGTTCCGCATACTGACCACCTTCATCCGTGTATAGGGTTTACCATTCCCACTTGACCAGCCCTGACGGTTGAGATGTTCAGCGACGGCTTCGTCGGGCATGGTAGTGATGAGGCGGCGGACTTCTGTGAGCACTTTAGGGGGGGTCTTGATGGTATAGTTGCCCGGTTGATTCAGGGTGACCGGTTCCAGTTCCACCGTTCTTCCCCCCCGCATGCGCAACTGGATCAGAACCGAATAATCCGTCCGGGTCAGGGTCGTATCTTCCACCAACTGTGCGAGCAGGCGTTTGCGGTCCGCAGGGCTGGTGGTCGACGCATACCAGGCCCGGGCAAAATCTTCCGACAGATCCCGGAGTCGGGAAACCTGTTGTGCGGTCCCCTGGGATTCAAAGTGTTCGCGGTGTTGACGACGTTCGGTTTTGGCATCCTCGAGCTCGCGCAGGGCTTCGTTCCACGACTTCTCAAGGGAGGCGGCCACCAGACGATTGGCGGGGTCCACCTCGCAGTAGCGCCGCCGGGCCAGGTCGACCCGGTATTCAATGGCCTCGACCTGTTGTCCCCGTTGTCGGTCGGCCTTGTCGAAATCCGCGTTGATTTGCTTTTGAACTTCAAGGGCCAGATCAATGTTATGCTCATTGACGCTGTCCACCACAAAGCGGGATACTGCCTCATCTACCCGTTCTCCCCGCAGGACCTGGCACCGCTTCCCGTTTGTCAGTGCTCCATCGATACAGACGTAAAGTATTTTCGCCGCCTGATGCGGGTGTGTAGGGGCGGCGTATTGGTTCTTCATTCGATTTCCGCACCGACCGCAAATGACCCGTGACTGCAACAGTGCCGTGCCCTTGCGGGGTGAGAACCCGTTCGGTGCAAACAGCATCTGGTTCGCAACCAACTGCTTCTGATTACGTTGATATTCGTCCCAGTCGATATACCCCGCATGGGCATCGGGAATACAGACCTTCCAGTCCTCGGGTTTCAGGAGGATGCGCCCCCCATTCGAGCGAGGCTTCTTCCCGGTCCGACCCCAGACGTAACAGCCGGCATAGCGCGGGTTCTTGATCAGGCCCAGGACCCGGGGATAGGACGCTCGTAACCAGAACAACTCCCGTTCGACGGTGTTGGCTCGCCCAGGTAACTGCAGACCATTTCTCAACAGCCACTTCTGGGTTGCGTGGGCGGAACCGGTCCGGCGAAACTGTTCAAACACATGCGTGATGGCTTCCCTCACCCGGCTATCCGGATCCAGAACCACCTGATGATCCGGGGCATAAACCAGTCCCACCGGTAACTGCATCCTCAACTCCCCTCGCCGGGCCTTGTTCTGCTTTCCCCCGATCAATCGCTGACGAATCCCCTGCAGTTCAAATTCATACACCGAACTCTTGATACCCAGCAATAGCCGATCATTGCTGTTGTTGGGATCATGAATCCCGCCTTCGTCCAGAATCAGCGTGTCAGACATCGCCGCCACCGAGAACAGCCGGTGCAGGTCAGTGTGGTTGCGACCCAACCGGGAAATCTCCAACGTGAGCACCAACCCGACCTCCCCCGCCGCAATCCGGGCCATCAGGTCCTGAAACCCATGGCGGTCGCCGGCCTGTGCTCCAGACTTTCCCTGATCCTCATCAATCACCCGGATCTGATCGTCCTGCCATCCCAGTGCCTGAGCCCGATAACGAAGGTCATACTGGCGTCGGGTACTTTCGGTATGGTGAAGCACCTGCCCCGGAGTGGATTGGCGAATGTAGAGACAGGCCTCCCGGGCAAGATGACTGGCCGCAATTCGGTCCGCCGCAGACGGGTCAGATGGGTTCATCTCATTCTCCACAGGGTCTGTCTGCCCCCAGCGTTTGCCGGATCATGACGGTCACCTCCTCGACGAAAGTCTCCCCGGACGGTGCCCCTTCCCACTCCTTCCCCGGCCCGCACAGGGGTTGACGGACCGCGGTCAGAGAAAGCGCCCGGGCCATGCCATGACGACACAGCACGGGGTTCGGGGAACCGGGGGCGCCCGCCAACCAGTCCTGCCGCCAGTGACCATACCGCTGCAGGGCTGCCTCCTCCAACTCCCTGGTCCCTTCAGACACTTTTTTTTGACCGTTCAAGGGCCTTGGTGAGGCTGCGGGGATGCAGTCGAACCCCAAAGTGCTGTTCGATGATGGGCACCAACCGACCCGCACCCACCGGTCCGTGCTCGAACCGGTAATCCGCAATGAAATCGAGAATTTCCGGGGTGACCTTGTACGCCCCCTTCGGTCCCCGGGCCCGGGGGATCAATGCCTGCAGTCCCCCCTCACGGAATCGGCGCCTGAGACGCACACAGGTGGGCACCGAAACCCCAAAGGCCTCCGCCGCCGATCCCAGTGAACCCTTTTCAGATCGCCGTATCATTTCGTAGCGAACCTGCAAAATATCGCTGGAGTCGAAAAACACGCTGTCCCGGAAAAGAGGGTCCACCACTCTCTCTGGACGAAGATGGAGGGTTCCAGCAGCCCGAAGACTCTGTTTTTTTAGGGGATCATCTGGCAGATCATTCATGGTATTCAAAAACGGATCAATATCTATTACCTGTATTGTTGTTGGAACTCCCTATGTTTGCAAGAAGAATTCCATCATTTCTCATGATAAAGGCATATATTTTCATTTCGGGTAATCTTTTTTGATCATTTCGGGTAATCTTTTTTGATCATTTCGAGTAATCATTTTTGATCAATTCATCCACCAAAATCCGAACACAGATCAACTCATCAAAACGAAAAAGGGAACGACCGGCGGACACCGTCTCAAAAGAGTCAACCTGGCGAAGCCCGGTCCAGGCGACCGGCACACTGACCAGGAGATCCGCTTCAACCCTCAGACGTATGTTCTTCAGACCGAAATACTTGCTGTGGGATTCAACCGGAAAACAGCGCCCTTTCCACGGATGAAAGGGGTGGGTGATTTCCACAACTTCCCCGGCGTCCGGGCGTGACCCTATGTGGAGTAAGGGTGTATTCGGTAATGTGCTCTTTGAGCACATTGAATGTTTCGTTTTCTATCTTCCAGCGGGCACGGCCAGCGGCGGCGAGGTCTGCGATGTTATCCTCGTTGACATCCAGATCGGTGACGAAGGCATTGCGGTAAGTCACCTTGCCCTGGGGGTTGACGATTTCGATTTCGAGCCAGTTCACGTTCAGTGCATCGGACCCGTCCCGCAACGGGACCTCATGGGTCCAGCGGTAGCGGTAGGTCCGTTTTCGGGAACCGGTCCCCCGGGTCTGCTGACAGGTCTTCGGATCATGGATGAACTCATAGAGGGTTGAGTGACTGCTGGGTTTGCAGTTCAGGATGAAACTGCCCTGGGCATCGAGGATGGCCTTGACGATAGGTTGACAGGCATACAGGTCATCGGCAAGGTAGAGCGGATTGAGATTGACCACCTGGGGTCCTTGTTGGGCCAGCCAGCGTTTTGCGGCCTGGCGTTCGCAGTCCTGTTTCTTGTGTCCGTCCTGGGGATAGATGAACTCCGGTGCCAGGGGAATGACCTTGGATTGCCCCGGGGCGACCACGGTGGCGGCGAGGACCTGGTGGTGATATTGTGTTCGGCCGTCACTTTGTTTGCGCGTAGAGCAGTTTTTGCAGTGGACCTGGTACGAGCTGAAGTATTCTGAGCCATCGAGCGCAATAAGAAGGCGATCATCGAGACGACGCATGGTCTGGAGGCCATGGTTCGAATCGATATCGTTGATAACATGGTAAAAGACATCATCAAAGTGGTTCGATGGCACGCCGTCGAGCTTTTTTCGGATATGGTTGTCGCAGGGAATCTTGTGCAGACCGAACAGGGTGTGTGCATTGCTGCGGCCATTGCGTTCGACCCACTCCCGCTGGAAGTGCAGGAACGAAGGGCATTGCATAAAGAACAGCGAAAAGACCGCCATACCGATATCCCGCATGGTGTACTGGATATTCTGACCACGGCGGTCATCCGGCAGCCGGGCACAGGCCTCGCCCAGGGTTTCCAGATACCGGGGGAGATGCTTCATGCCGGTTCGGCCTCCACGGCGAGAATGGCGGACAGCACGGCGAGGCGTTCGGCCGGTTCCATTGCCTCATACCGCCGTCCCCAGTTGGCCGCCTTGCGCTTGACCTGCTGACGATGAGTGAAGTTCCTGCCGGCATACCGGCACCAGTGGACCCGGTCCGGTTCGAAGTTGAACCACACCTTCTCGGTGACCACCCCGGCCTGGTTCATCACCTGCAGCGACAGGCTGTACCACCGGGATAACCGATCGTCATACAGTTGTGATGGATACCCCGAGAGCATCACCGCACAGGGCAGGGTGAGCAGGAGGTCGAGCAGGGCTTCATGGTCCGCGTCCTCGTAGTCATAGCGGTAGTACTTTCGATCCGACTTGCGGGTGTGTTGCAGGTACGGGGGATCACAATAGACCAACTCGGTGCCATCGAACTCGAAGGTGGACAGATAACGGTGGGCGCAGTCATGGATCAACTCCACCGAATAGTCACAAGAGAAACGGGACAGGGCCCGGGCATTGAGATCAATCCCGATATTGCGCAATGCCGGGGGCTTGCGTTGCATGATGGCTCCACCGCCCAGATGGGTTTCGAGATACACACTATGTGGGGGCATCAGGGCAATTAGGGGCTGACACAGCCCCGAGGTGCCCTTGGAACCGATATAACGATGACCCATGCTTCCACCCGTCACAGATAAACAACTCGACCATAGTCCTCAAGGGCTATCTTGTCAAGGGTTGATCCAAATCCAGTACAATTCCGTCCATCGCGACCGCTCAACCGGGCATCGACTCCTTCAAAAGAAGCGTTTCAAGAGGGGGTAATTCCAAAATTAGAATTGCTGCCTAACAGAACTCCTAACAGAAATTTTCTCAGTGCGCAGCAGTCTCATCTATAGTCCGCCCCGGATTATTCAAAAGTTCAGACAGTCAGGGCAGAGTTGGAATAATCATTGTTAAGCGGGATCATTTTACTCCAGGAGGGCATTGACGAGGCACGGAGTTTCCGTCTGGACGGTTGCTCAACGATGCCAAATGCTCCCTGGGGTATGGTATAGTCCGTCCCAGAGTTCAGGAGTGTTTTCTTCTTGACTGCCAGGGAAGTTGATATCCATGTGCTGGCAACACTGATTCCGGTCATCCGCTGACAGGCTTCGTATTGAAAAATCGTATTGAAAAATCGGTAAATGTGCGGTCTGCGTTCCAGTTGTAAAAAAGAAATGATCGAAGATCAATGAATACTTTCGCAGACAAAACAAAAATCGGATGGCGTGAATGGGTCCAGTTACCGGAGATCGGTATCCCCCGGATCAAGGCCAAGGTGGACACCGGTGCCCACACGTCGTCCCTGGATGCCCGGGTTATCGAATATTTCGAGGAAAAGGGCGAAAGCCTGGTCCGGTTTGTCGCCATTTACGGCAGTCAAAAGAACCCGAAATCAAAAACCTGTACTGCCCGGGTGGTGGAGCATCGGAACGTGACAAATTCCGGGGGGCAGATTGAGGAGCGCACCGTGATTTGCACCACCATTGAAATCGGGCAGGTCAGAAAGGACATTGAAATTTCCCTGACCTGTCGAAAGAATATGAAATTCCGCATGCTGCTGGGTCGCACCACGGTCAATCATGATTTTATCATTGATCCGGTCGAATCCTATCTCGCGGCCAATCCCTGACCGGAACGGTTGCATCCACGCCAATCTCACACAATGGGGCCTATCTGATGAAAATAACCATTCTTTCCCGTAATCGAAACCTGTACTCGACACGCAGGCTGGTGGAGGCTGCGGAAGATCGGGGCCACAGTGTCATGGTGATGGACCACCTGCGTTGCTTTATGGACATCACTTCTGCGAATCCCACCATCCATTATGGGTCCCGGGAATTTGACCGGAATGATTTTGATGCGGTCATTCCCCGGATTGGAGCGTCCGTGTCATTCTACGGGACCGCGATTGTCCGCCAGTTCGAAATGATGAACATTTACAGCGTCAACGAATCCGTGGCCATCCGGCGATCCCGGGACAAGTTGCGCTCTCTCCAGATTCTGTCGCGAAACGGGATCGGTATGCCCACAACCGCCTTTGCCCATTCGAGCAAGTACATTGACCAGATTATTGAAGAAGTCGGGGGCGCGCCGCTGGTGATCAAGTTGCTGGAAGGCACACAGGGCAAGGGGGTGGTCCTTGCTGAAACGAAAAAGGCGGCGGAAAGTGTGATACAGGCTTTTATGAAGCTGAAAGCCAATATCCTGGTCCAGGAATACATCAAGGAATCCGGGGGTGCGGATTTGAGGTGCCTGGTGGTGGGGCAAAAGGTCATTGCGGCCATGGAACGGCAGGGACCTGCCGGGGAGTTCAGATCGAACCTGCATCAGGGGGGAAAAGCCAGGCTCGTGAAGCTTACGCCGGCAGAGAGAAGAACCGCGGCCAGAGCCGCGCATGTCATGGGGCTGAATGTGGCCGGAGTGGATTTGCTACGTTCCAAGAAAGGTCCACTGGTCATGGAAGTGAACTCATCCCCGGGGCTGCAGGGGATCGAAAATGCAACGGGAAAGGATGTCGCCGGAATGATTATCGAATTTATCGAGGTGAATGCCAAACCCAGGAGAACCCGTACCCGGGGCTCCGGGTAGGGGTACTGGTTTCCCCCCGGTCCGGGTCATGGGGTGGAATTTCGAGAAACAGACCGACAAACCCGGATCCATTCAGACCGGGTCCACCCAGAAAGTCCACAGTCCGTGACTCAATGGGTTTCAGGCGGTGGAGATGGCTGGCCTGGGCAGAGGCTTTTCATTGATGGGCAAATGGATCAGGGCAGCCACCAGCCCAACCGTGACACCGGCCCACCACATTCCATCATAGGACCCGGTCTGGTCAAAAATTCGGCCACCCAGCCAGACCCCGATAAAGCTGCCGAGCTGGTGTGACAAAAAAACAATGCCAAACAGGGTTGCCATGTACCGGACGCCAAACACCTGGGCAACAATGCCGGTGGTCAGGGGTACGGTGGACAGCCACAGAATCCCCATGGTTCCCGCAAACAGCAGCATGACCCCGGGGGTTTTGGGAGCAAAAAGCAGGGCCAGGATCACCAGGGCCCTTGAAAAGTAAATTACGCTCAACCCGGATTTCTTGCTCCATCGTTGCCCGGCCATGCCAGATAGGATGGACCCGACGATATTCATCAGCCCGATGAGTGCAATGGAATACGCACCAATTTCGGGGTCCAGCCCCAGGTCCTGGATATAGGCAGGCAAATGCACGGTAATGAAGGCCACATGAAAACCGCAGACAAAGAACCCCATGGTCAGCAGGATATATCCCCGGTGCACTATGGCTTCCCCCAGGGCTTCTTTCAGTGTCTGTTCGGCGGCGATTTCCCCGGGGGATGCTTTTGCCGACCCGGGCAGACAGCATGCCAGAGGGACCATGACCAGGACAATGGAGGCCAGCAGAATCAGGGCCATGTGCCACCCGTACGCATTGATGAACCCCTGGCTGATGGGGGAAAATATCACCTGCCCGAATGATCCCGCGGCGGTTCCCATGCCCAGGACAAAGGATCTTTTCTCAGGTCCCACCACCCGAACCATGGCCACCATGGCCAGGGTGAAAGCGGAAAATGCGATGCCCAGCCCGGTGAGTACTCCCCCCGTAAACTGCAGGGCAAGACCGGAGTCCGCATGAGCCATCCCCCAGATCCCCAGTGCATACATCACGGCTCCGGCGACGATGACTTTTACCGTGCCGTGTTTGTCAGCGATGGCCCCTGCAAAGGGGAGTCCGATGCCCCACAGAAGGTTCTGCAGGGCCATGGCCAAGGCGAAAGTTTCCCGGCTCCAGCCTTGATCCACGGTCATGGGTTCCAGGAACAGTCCAAACGAGGAACGGATTCCGAAACCCGTCATGGAGATCAGGCAGCCGGCAATGAGTACGGCCAGGGGCGTTCGCCAGCGAGAAGCGGTTTGGTTCATGGGTTTCGGAACGGCTATTGGTGATTCCACCGGGCCTTTCGTTTTTCAACAAACGCGGTCATCCCCTCTTTCTGGTCTTCCGTTGCAAAGGCGGACTGGAAAGTCCGGCGTTCGAACAACAGTCCGGCCTGGAGATTTGTCTCAAGGGCCTGGTTAATACACTCCTTGTTCATGTTCAGGCCGATCCTGGATTTCGAGGCCACGTCCCGGGCCACCCTGCGGACATCTTCCATGAACGTTTCAGCCGGAAATACCCGGGAAGCCAGGCCGGAACGTTCCGCTTCCCGGGCATCCATCATCCGGCCGGTCAGGCACATGTCCATGGCCTTGGACTTGCCCACCAGCCGGGTCAACCGCTGGGTACCACCCCAGCCGGGGAGAACGCCGAGGTTGATTTCAGGTTGGCCAAACATGGCCTTGCTGGATGCCAGGATGAAATCGCACATCATGGCAATTTCGCAGCCACCGCCCAGAGCAAACCCGTTGACCGCAGCGATCAGCGGGGTTCGCACACGGTTCACCAGGGATTCCAGGTGACTGGTGTTGTCATCCCGGTACATGTCCATGTATGACTTGTCCTGCATCTGGGTAATGTCGGCACCCGCCGCAAATGCCTTGCCTTTCCCGGTGAGGACAATGCATCCGACCTGGTCGTTCCTTTCAAGGTGATCCAGGGCTTCCCCCACTTCGGCCCGGAGTTCCCGGGACAGGGCATTGAGAACTTCCGGTCGGTTCAGGGTGATGATGCCAATGTTGTCATCTATCTCGATTTCGATATTCTGATAATTCAAGAGTCGGTACCTCGGTGCAAAAGTAGAGGGTTCGGAAGGGGCAGGGTGGCAGGATTGCCCGGACCACAACCAGTGAGTGAACTTTCCTGTTACAGGTCATTTCAATTACAATAGCACAATAGAATTGAATGCGGGAGATTCAGACAACGGAGCGCTGAACCCGGAAACCCAATCCTGAACACACCAAACATGTCATATCGCGAAGTTTACCAAAAAGCCTGTGATGATCCGGAGGAATTCTGGGCTGAAACAGCAGAAAACATACACTGGTACAAAAAGTGGGACCAGGTTCTGGATGATTCGGACAAACCCTTTTACCGATGGTTCAGCGGTGGGGAAACGAATGTCTGCTACAACGCGGTGGATGTGCACGTCGAGGCCGGCCGGGGAGAACAGGCCGCCATCATCCATGACAGTGCCATCACAAACAGCCAGCAGACCATTACCTATAACGAACTGAAAGACGAAACTTCCCGGTTCGCCGGGGTGCTGAAAGCCCAGGGTGTCGGGTACGGGGACCGGGTGATTGTCTATATGCCAATGATCCCCGAAGCGATCATCAGCATGCTGGCGTGCGCCCGGATCGGGGCCGTCCACTGCGTGGTTTTCGGGGGGTTTGCTTCCAATGAACTCGCTGTTCGAATCGACGACTGCGAACCCAAACTGGTAGTTTCGGCGTCCTGCGGCCTGGAACCGGGCCGTGTCGTGGAATACAAGCCGCTTCTGGACCAGGCCATCGGACTGGCCCGGCACAAACCCGATCACTGCATCGTTTTGCAGCGTCCCCAGGCGAAAGCCGCCATGGTGGATGGCCGGGACATCGACTGGACCCGGGCCATGAAGGATGCCACGAGTGTGGAGTGCGTTCCGGTGCTGGCCACGGACCCGCTGTATATTCTCTATACTTCGGGCACCACGGGGCAACCGAAAGGGGTGGTTCGGGATACCGCGGGGGGGATCGTCGCCTTGAAATGGAGCATGAAGAATATCTACAACATGGAGCCCGGGGAGGTGTACTGGGCGGCTTCGGATGTGGGCTGGGTGGTGGGTCATTCCTATATCGTGTATGCCCCCCTGTTCAACGGCAATACCACCATCGTGTTTGAAGGCAAGCCCGTGGGCACGCCGGATCCCGGGGTTTTCTGGCGGGTCATATCCGAGCACCGGGTCAAGGTGCTGTTCACGGCACCCACTGCGTTTCGTGCCATCAAGAAAGAGGACCTGAATGGCGATTTTATCCGGAAATATGATATTTCATGCCTGGAATCCCTGTTTCTTGCCGGGGAGCGCACCGACCCCGATACCCTGAACTGGGCCAAGGATAAACTGGGGGTCCCGGTCATCGACCATTGGTGGCAGACCGAAACCGGCTGGGCGATCTGCTCCAATTGCCTGGGCATTGAGGCACTCCCCGTCAAGGACGGTTCGCCAACCCGCCCGGTCCCGGGATGGCAACTCGAAGCACTCGATGACGAAGCAAGAGCGGTCAAGTCGGGTGATGTCGGCGCACTGGTGGTCAGGCTCCCCCTTCCTCCCGGCACATTTCCGACCCTGTGGAATGCGCGGCAACGGTATATTGATTCGTACATGAAGACCTATCCCGGATATTATGAAACCGGTGATGCCGGCTATATTGACGGGGACGGGTATGTATTCGTGATGTCCCGGACGGATGATGTCATCAATGTTGCCGGCCATCGTTTGTCCACCGGTGCCATTGAGGAAGTACTGGCCTCCCATCCGGATGTGGCGGAATGTGCCGTTATGGGGGTGGCCGATGCCCTGAAGGGGGAACTGCCCCTGGGCTGCCTGGTGCTGAATGCCGGTGTCGAACGGGATGAGCGGGAGATTGTGGACGAATGTATCCGGCTGGTCCGGGAAAAAATCGGACCGGTGGCCGCGTTCAAGCTGGCCACGATCATCCAGAGACTGCCAAAGACCCGGTCCGGGAAGATTCTCCGGGGGACCATGAAAAAAATTGCCGACAATTCCGAGTGGAACATGCCGGCAACCATTGATGACCCGGCGATTCTGGATGAGATATCGGAATCTCTCCGGAAGCTCGGCTATGCCGGCGCCTGATTTGAACTGCAACCGGCTGTTGCACCCCAATTGAAGCATGCGTTCATCATGGATCCCCTTGACGGGGTCAAGGCCTGGAAGGATACGTCGTATTTCCTGATGCTGGCCTGTGCGGAGCACGGGCATCGTGTCTGTTATCTGGATCAGCGAGACCTCTGGCTTGAACACGACCGGCTGCATGGCCGGGTATCCTGGCTCGAAGTCCATGCGGATACGGATCATCCCTTCACGGTGCTGGAGGAAACCACCCTGGAGATGGGAGAGCTGGATACGGTGTGGATACGCACCGACCCGCCCTTTGACCGGCGTTATTTTTACACGACGCTGCTGCTGGACTACCTGCCGGCCAGCACCCGGGTGATCAATCGACCCGAGGGAATCCGCAACTGGAATGAAAAACTGGCGGCGCTGTATTACCCGGAATATACCCCCTCCACGCTGGTTACCAGCGACCCCGGCGCAATCCGGGATTTTGCGAAGGAACAGGGCCGGGTTACGGTGAAGCCGGTGGATGGTTTTGGCGGGAAGGGGATCGTGTTTTACCGCCATGGAGACCCGGTCCATGCACTGGGGGAAGCGACCCACCAGGGGCGGCAGTGGGTCATTGTGCAGGAATACCTCCCCGCAGCCGTGGAGGGAGACAAGCGTATTTTATTGCTGAACGGGGATCCCATGGGGGCGATATTGCGGGTTCACGCGGAAGGAGCCGAGCTGAATAATATGGATGCCGGGGGCAGTGCCCATCCCAGCAGCCTGGATGCCAGGGACAGGGATATCTGTTCCGCATTAAGGCAGGGCCTGATGGAGCAGGGTGTTTTTTTCGCTGGAATTGATATTATTGGCGGCATGCTCATCGAGGTGAACGTCACCAGTCCCACCGGCTTGCAGGAAATGAGTCGCTTCGACGGGGTGGACTATCACCTCCAGATGATTTCCGCTCTCGCAGAACCTTCGGGGAACCAGAAATGAAGTCACAGATACTGTCGTCGCTGAATGATTCCAGGACCGCGCTGGAAAAATTCATGGAGGATTCCGGGAAAATCGAAGGTATCGCCGCCGCCGCCCGCCTGCTGATCTCGACGCTGCAACAGGACAAGGCCATCTACAGCTGCGGGAACGGGGGCTCCATGAGCGATGCCATGCATTTTGCAGAAGAACTCACCGGGCGATACCGGGACCATCGAAGAGGCCTTGCCGCGACCGCCATCAGCGATCCCGGCCACCTGTCCTGTGTGGCCAATGACTATGGTTATGAACAGGTATTTTCCAGGTATCTTGAGGCAAGAGGGAATCCGGGAGATGCCCTGGTTGCGATCAGTACAAGCGGAAAAAGTGCCAATACCCTCCGCGCGGCGGAATTTGCCCGGGAAAACGGGATCCGGGTCATCACCCTCACCGGAAGCCCCGGATCCAGACTGGGGGCCCTGGCGGACGTGGATATCCATACCATCGAATATCCCTATGCCGACAAGATCCAGGAGTTGCACATCAAGATTCTGCATATTCTCATTGAACTGATCGAAAGATCATTCTTTCCCGGTAATTTCCCGGAGTGATCCGGTTCCTGCACATCCTGCGGTTGCTGGCCATACCGGGACCTTTCCGGCATCCAGTGAGGAAACACGCCGGGATTGAGGCCGCGGCCGTAGCATTTATGAATATCTCCAGGCACGGTGGACTCCACCGTTGCCGCCTGTCTGAACCGTTGGCGGTGCATCGCAGGTGTCTTTAGATTATTTCGTCAAAGAGGCTGACTTATGAAGGACAAATGGGAATTCTGGATTGACCGGGGAGGGACCTTCACGGATATCGTTGCCCGCCGGCCGAACGGCGAGGTGACCATCCACAAGCTGCTGTCGGAAAACCCGGAACAATACCGGGATGCGGCCATCCAGGGAATCAGGGATGTTCTGGGTGTGGATGCCCGGAACCGACTGGACACTTCCCGGATCTCGACAATCAAGATGGGGACGACGGTGGCCACCAATGCGTTGCTTGAGCGCAAGGGCGACGACACCCTGCTGGTGATTACCCGGGGGTTCCGGGACCAGCTGAGGATAGGCTACCAGGCTCGTCCGGATCTTTTTGCCCTGGACATCGAACTGCCGGAAATGCTGTACCGGGAAGTCCTGGAAGTCGATGAGCGCATTGATGCACACGGCAATGTCCTGCGTGGACTGGATGAACAGCATGCCCGGGCACAGTTGCAGCAATACCATGACGACGGCTTTCGGTGCGTGGCCATTGTCCTGATGCATGGATACCGCTACCACCAGCATGAACAGATTCTGGAAGGGATTGCCAAAGAGATTGGTTTCACCCAGATTTCGGTGAGCCACCAGGTCAGCCCGTTGATGAAGCTGGTCTCTCGTGGAGACACCACGGTGGTGGACGCCTACCTGTCGCCCATTCTCCGCCGCTATGTCCACCAGGTGGCCTGTGAACTGGAAGGTTTTGAAGAGCATGGCGGGAAACTGATGTTCATGCGTTCCAATGGAGGGTTGACCGATGCCCGGTTCTTCCAGGGAAAGGATGCCATATTGTCCGGTCCGGCCGGGGGTGTGGTGGGAATGGCCAGGGTGAGTGAAGGGGCGGGAATCCACAACGTCATTGGTTTCGACATGGGGGGAACCTCCACGGATGTCAGTCACTACAACGGCGGGTTTGAAAAAGCCTTTGAGACCACGGTGGCGGGGGTCCGGTTGCGGGCACCGATGATGCTGATCCATACGGTGGCGGCGGGGGGCGGATCCATTCTTTTTTTTGATGGTGCCCGGTACCGGGTGGGCCCGGATTCTGCAGGAGCGAACCCGGGACCCTGCGCCTACCGGAACCAGGGACCGCTGACCATCACCGACTGCAATGTGATGGTGGGGAAGCTCCAGCCGGATTTGTTTCCCCGGGTTTTCGGACCCAACGCGGACCAGCCCATTGATGCAGACAGTGTCCAGGCCGGGTTCCAGGCGTTGGCCGAGCGAATCCAGCACGATACCGGAGACTCCCGGAGCCCGGAAGCGGTGGCCGCGGGGTTTCTTTCCATTGCGGTGGAGAACATGGCCAATGCCATCAAGAAAGTGTCCGTACAGCGGGGCTATGATGTTTCGGAATACACGTTGTGCTGTTTTGGGGGTGCAGGGGGCCAGCACGCCTGTCTGGTGGCCGATGCCCTGGCCATGAAGCAGATCCTGATCCATCCGTTTGCCGGCGTGCTGTCGGCGTACGGAATGGGGTTGGCGGACACTGTGGTGGACCGCCAGCAGGCCATCGAATCCACCCTGAATGAAGCCCTGCTTGGGGAATTGAAGGGCTTGCTCGACGCACTGCAGCAGGCAGGAATCGCCGGACTGGAGCAGCAGGGGGCCGGGGGCAATGATTTGTCATTCCGAAGGTCCCTGCATATTCGCTACCAGGGTTCGGATACGGCACTCATCGTACCCGAAGCCCCCCTCGGGGAAGTGGTGGAGAGTTTTGAAGCCCTCCACCAGATGAGGTTCGGGTTTATTTCACCGGACAAGGAGATGATTGTGGAGTCGATTCAGATGGAAGCGATCTCCGTGGCCAGACCCTCCACCATCGTCAACGAACCGGGTGCGGATCCGGCGGACACCAACGGACCTCGGCCGGAAGTGGTGAGGGAGTGCTTTATGGAAGACCGCTGGGCCCGGACGCCCTTCTACCGGCGGGGGTCCCTCATCGCTGGCCAGCCGGTCAATGGTCCGGCCATCATTCTCGATTCCACGGGGACGATTGTGGTGGAACCGGGCTGGCGGGCCATTTTGCGACAGGACAACAACCTGATCCTGCAGCGTTACCTGGAAAAAAAGGAAGCCCGGGCCATCGGCACAGCCGTGGACCCGGTGATGCTGGAAATATTCAACAATCTGTTTATGTCCATCGCAGAACAAATGGGGTCCGTTTTGGAAAATACCGCAGCGTCGGTGAATATCAAGGAGCGGCTGGATTTTTCCTGTGCCATTTTTGACCCCGGTGGAGGGCTCGTTGCCAATGCCCCCCACATGCCGGTGCATCTGGGATCCATGGGAGAAAGCATCAAGATGGTGATCCGGGAACGGGGCGGAGACATTGTTCCCGGGGATGCTTATATCCTCAACGCCCCCTACAACGGCGGCACCCACCTTCCGGATGTCACCATCATCAAGCCCGTCTTTACCCGGGAGGGTGAAATCCTGTTTTATGTGGCCTCCCGGGGTCACCACGCGGATATTGGAGGCAAAACTCCGGGGTCTGCGCCGGCGGATTCCACCAGCATTGAAGAAGAAGGTGTCTTGATCGACAACCAGAAGCTGGTGGAGAACGACCTGTTCAGGGAACGGGAAATGCTTGAGCTGCTGACGGACAATCCGTGGCCGGCCAGGAATCCACAGATGAATCTGGCGGACTTCAAGGCCCAGCTGGCGGCCTGCGAGAAAGGCGCCCGGGAACTGCTGAAAATGGTTGAACACTACAGCGTGGAAACCGTGCATGCCTACATGAAGCATGTCCAGGACAATGCGGAAGAAGCGGTTCGCCGGGTATTGAGCGTGCTGGATGACGGCGCATTCACCTATGCCATGGACGATGGCCACCGGATTTCCGTGGCCATTAAGGTGGACCGGAAGAACCGGAAGGCGGTGGTGGATTTTTCCGGAACGAGTGCCCAGCATCCGGGCAATTTTAATGCCCCCACCGCGGTGGTCCGGGCGGCGGTACTGTATGTGTTCCGTTGCCTGGTGGACGACAATATTCCACTGAATGAAGGGTGTCTCAAACCCATGGAAATTATCATTCCCGAGGATTCTATGATCCGGCCCCGGTACCCGGCCGCAGTGGTGGCAGGCAATGTGGAAACCTCCCAGTATCTGGTGGATACCCTGTTCGGGGCGATCAGGGTGGTTGCCGCCGCCCAGGGAACCATGAATAATTTTATCTGGGGCAATGATGAGCACCAGTATTACGAAACCATCTGCGGCGGGGCCGGTGCCACCGCCAATCGCCCGGGTGCGGATGCCGTGCATACGCATATGACGAATTCCAGGCTCACCGACCCTGAAGTCCTGGAATGGCGATTTCCGGTGGTGCTGGAATCATTCGAAATCAGGCGCGGTTCCGGAGGAGCCGGCCGGAATCCCGGTGGGGACGGGGTGATCCGAAAAATCCGCTTCAACAAAGCCATGACTGCGAATATCATATCGGGCCACCGAAAAGTGCCGCCGTATGGGCTGGGCGGGGGAGGCGACGGCCAGACCGGTATCAACCGGGTGGTTCATGCCGACGGGTCCGTCACCGAATTGTCCGGTACCGACCACATCGAATTGCAGGAAGGGGATCGGTTCGAGATCCAGACACCAGGGGGGGGCGGGTATGGCCATGCCGATTGACCGCTGCGTTCATTTTCAGGAACCCAACCTTGCCGGGCCAGCGGCGAGGCCGGCGGGTTCATCTCCAGACGCTTGCTGTCATCCGGTCATGTGATCGCCATGTTTGCCGTGAAACCGAGCAGATTGTCCGTCGTGTTAATGGGGTTGGTGGCGATGTTCATCCAGCCTGTAAACCATGCCCTTGGGGAGGGGCAGGAGGACATTGTTTATCTGGCGACGACTACCAGCACGGAGAACTCCGGGTTAATCGAATATCTCCTGCCAACTCTGGAGGCGGACACCGGGTACTCCTATCGGGTCATTGCGGTGGGGACCGGAAAAGCCCTGCAGATGGGCCGGGCCGGGGATGTGGACATATTGCTGGTGCATGCCAGGGAAAGTGAACTTGAATTTGTGGAAGAGGGATACGGGGTGGACAGGAAGGAGGTCATGTACAACGATTTTGTCATCGTCGGCCCGGCAGAAGACCCGGCCCGGGTGGCGGAATCGTCCAGTGCGCAAAACGCATTTCAAAGAATTGGCGCTTCCACCGTAACCTTTATTTCCCGGGGGGACAATTCAGGGACCCACAAAAGGGAACTGAAAATCTGGCAGGCGGCCCACCGGGAGCCCACGGGAGACGGGTACCGGGAGGTTGGACAGGGAATGGGAAGAACACTGCTTATTGCCAGCGAACTGGGTGCTTATACCATCACCGACCGGGGTACCTGGATCTTTACCGAGGACAAACTGGCACTGGAAATCCTTTTCCAGAACGATGACCTGTTATTCAATCAGTACAGTGTCATCGCCATCAATCCCGACCTGCATGACACCAACCATGCCGGCGCCCAGGCGTTTACCCGGTGGATCACCTCCGCTACGGGACAGCGAAAGATCAACGAATACCAGGTTAATGAAAAAAAACTCTTTCATGCAAATGCCAGATAGGGAGATGGGGAAGGTTCCCGGCATAGGTCCGGGTCGGGGCGGATACCCGGTACCGGGACAGCGCTGCCTTCGGTAAGACGCTGTTCCGGGTGGGTTGCCGGGGGTTGCCGCTCCCATGGACCCGTCTGCCGGATCCTGGGGTTTGTGCTGGGGAAGTCAGCAGGACCGGGCCAGATACCAGGTCAGGTATTACGGGTTGAGGGAGACCCGTCCGGATCCTGTTCTTCAGCCTTGTCGGCTTCCAGTATCTCTTCCAGCTGTTCCCGGGACCCCTGTGCGATATTGATCAGGGCTTTTTCGTCATGGCGGTTGGCCACTTGCTGATGAAGGGTTGACATGTCATGCTGGATATAGGTTTTGGAGAGTTTTTCAATGCTATCGTCGTCAAATCCAAGCATCCCCAGGGTTTCCTTGCCCATCTCCACGGCAGAAAAGAAGGATTCCCGGGTAACGCTCTCGACGCCGTTGTCCATCAGGTACATGGCATGACTCCGGTCGTACGCACGGGCGACAATTTTCAAATTGGGGAAATCCTGCTGAATCATGCTCACCGCCTGGTTGATGGATTCCTTGCCATTGCCGGTCAGAATAATCAGGCGGGCCTTGTCCGCCCCTGCCGAGTGGAGCACACCCGGGCGCAGAACATCCCCATAGTAGGCGATGTAACCGAACCGTCTGACCCGCTCAATATGGTCAGGATCATTGTCAATAATGGTGGGTTCGATCTGGTTCGCGTGGAGCATTCGTCCGACCACCTGGCCGAATCGGCCAAATCCGGCGAGGATCACGTCATTGCTTGCGTCAATTTTGTCCCCCACGGGTTCGTCGATGGACTTCCTGAAACGAGGTTCGATCAGTCGGTCATTGAGAATCACCAGGATGGGAGTCAGGACCATGGACATCGCGATGACCAGAATCATCTGGTCCGCCAGAACCGGGTTGATGGCGTTTGCCGTGACGGCAAATCCAAATAAAACAAAACCGAATTCACCACTTTGGGACAGTAAGAATGAAAACAGCCCCCGTTGGTGCACCGGGATTTTCATCATCATCGAGACCAGATATAAAACCAGTGCTTTCACGAGGACCAGGCAAATCGTCAATGCCAGAATAAGCAGCGGCTGTTCAATGAGCAGACCGAAGTCAATGGACATCCCCACTGAAATGAAAAACAGTCCAAGCAACAGACCCTTGAAAGGCTGAATGTCGGACTCCAGGGCATGCCGGTATTCCGAGTCCGCCAGGATCACGCCGGCCACAAAAGCTCCCAATGCCATGGACACGCCGATGGAACTCATGATTGCGGCGACCCCCCCCACCAGCAGAAGGGAAAGCGCCGTGAAGATTTCCGGAACATGGGTGCCGGCCACGATTCTGAAGATATGCCGCAAGGCATATTTGCCCACCACAAAAATCCCAATGATCACGGCAACGACGACAAGGGGGGACACGCCGCCTGTGCCATGGGAGGCATCCGCGGCCTGGTCCGCCAGCAGGGGGATCAGCGCAATGATGGGGATTACCGAGATATCCTGGAACAGCAGGATGGAGAATCCGGTATTGCCAAGGGGGGTGCGCATCAACCAGCGTTCGTTCATCATTTGCAGGGCGATGGCCGTGGAGGAGAGGGACAATCCGAGACCCACCACGATGGCCGTATTCCATTGCAACCCCCACTGCCAGGCCAGAAAGGTGATGATTGCCGTGGTCAGAACCACCTGCAGGCCTCCTGCGCCCAGGATGGGATGGCGCATCCCCCACAGTTTTCTCGGCTCGAGTTCCAGGCCGATGACAAACAGAAGGAGTACCACCCCGATTTCAGAAAAATGCAGGATAACCTGGACATTTCCAATCAACCCCAGGCCCCAGGGGCCGATGCAGACCCCTGCGACCACATATCCCAGAACGGAACCCAGCCCCAGCCGCGCGAACAGGGGCACGGCAATGACCGCGGCAGAAAGATAAACCAGGAGATTAAACAGGAAACCGTGACTGTCCATTATTTTGGATATTAAAATACGTGCAGGGACATCTTACCATTTTCGCTTGGGATTTGTGGTGGAACATGGTGTTTGTTGTTGTGGATGATCCCCACCCGTTTCACGGGTTGCGACAGCAATCCTCTGTTCAGAAAAGGCGTAGCCTGCCATCCCGGGCTCCACAGCCGGGGGGCGGCCTCTCAGGGACCCTCCAGGATCAGGTCCGAGGCCTTTTCTGCAACCATGATGACCGGGGCATTGGTGTTTCCCGAGACAATGGCCGGAAAGATGGAGGCATCCACGACCCGCAGGCCGGCTGTGCCATGCACCCTGAGTGAAGCGTCGACAACGGACGATTGCGGATCCGGCCCCATCATGCAGGTACTGGTGGGGTGATAGACCGTCTCACAGCGGTTTTTGATGTCTTCAATGATTTCGGATTCCGAATGGACCCCGGGACCGGGAGTCATCTCTTCTTCGAGAATGCTGGACAGGGCCCGGGTTCTGGAAAGGGCGCGGAGAAACCGGAACCCCTCTACCATTTCCCGGATGTCCTGGGGGGCGGACAGGTAATTGGGGTGGATACGGGGATGGGCGAACGGGTCATTCGAGATGATTTCCAGGTGGCCCCTGCTCGCAGGACGGCACTGGCTGAAAGCATTCTGGAAGGCGGGATACGGGTCCGGCTGCATCAGGGGGCGTTCTCCAGGGGGGGAGGTGACATAGGTCAATGCGGCAAAATATATCTGCAGGTTTGGCCGGGTGAGTCGGGGGTGGCTCCTGAAAAATCCCCCGGCCTGGTTGACGCTTAACGACAGGGGTCCCTGTCTGAACAGGAGATACTGCATTCCCGCCAGCAACTTGCCCCACCAGGGAGAGAGCCGGTTGTTCAGGGTCGGCACCTTTGAACGGTAATAATGGGTGTAGGCCAGGTGGTCCTGCAGGTTTTGGCCCACCGCATTGTTTCCGTAAAGGACCGGTATTCCATGCTCCCTGAGCAGTTTTTCCGGGCCGATGCCCGAAAGCTGCAACAGCTGGGGTGAGTTGATGGCTCCACTGCTCAGCAGGACTTCCCGGTGGGCAACCGCACGGAAAACCCGGCCTTTTTTAACGTACTCCACTCCCATTGCCCGATTGTTTTCAAACAGGATTCGGGTAACGTGGGCCTCGGTTTCCACCGTGCAGTTTTTTCTCCTTGCGGCCGGGCGGAGGTGGGCCCGGGCGGTGGACATGCGCAGTCCATTCTTGGTGGTGATCTGGTACAGCCCGGCGCCTTCCTGGGAAGCTCCGTTAAAATCCGGGTTATAGGGGAGGCCGTACTCCCTGGCTGCCGCAATGAATGTTTTGCATAAGGGATGATAATGCTCGCTGGCATCCTCGACATGCAGAGGACCCCGGTCTCCCCGGTAGGCATCCCCGCCCCTGGAATTCGTTTCCGCTTTTTTGAAATAGGGCAGGACATCCTCCCACCCCCAGTGGGGGTTCCCCATGTCCCGCCAGGTGTCGTAGTCTTCCGGCTGTCCCCGGATATAGACCATGGCATTGATTGAACTGGAACCTCCGGCAATTTTCCCCCTGGGCCAGTAGCTCACCCGGTGGTTCAATCCGGCATCGGGTTCGGTAAGGTATCCCCAGTTTACCCTGGGGTCATAGAAAGTCTTCCCGTAGCCGATGGGCACCTGAACCCAGAATTTCCAGTCATGGGGTCCGGCTTCCAGAACCAGGACATCGAATTTCCCGCTGCTGCTCAGCCGATTGGCCAGTACACAACCGGCGGAACCGGCGCCCACGACAATAAAGTCACAGGAATGGGAGACCGCCATTTTTTCCGGCACAACGTGCACAACGATCCCCCGGGCCGTTTGAAGGCTTCGAACCCGGAAAAATATTTATTGCCGTATTCCTTCCACAACCAGGTAAATCTCCACATCCCCCACCCATCCCGGAAATCCGTATTCAGTGGAGTCAAGGCGGGTGGTCCCTTCGAGTCCACGCCGGTACCCGCCCCAGGGATCATCGCCATGGCCGATGTGCCGGACATCGATGGTGACAGGGCGGACCACACCATGGAGGGACAAATCCCCGGTCAGTTTCCCGGTCCCATTGTCGGCTTCCTCGAATGCAGTACTGTCAAACGTAATGGTTGGATACTGGTCTGCATCGAAAAAGTCCCCGCTGCGAAGATGCTTGTCCCGTTCGGCATGATTGGTGTCGATGCTGGCCGTGTCAATGGTGATGTTTACCCTTGCACTGGACGGATCGGCCTCATCGTAGCTGAAGGTTCCGGAGAATTCGTTGAAGCGTCCCATGACAAAGGAATAACCGAGGTGAGAGGCCTTGAACTGGACGAACGCGTGGTCTTTCTCGGTGTCGATCAGGAAATCCGCTGCAATGGCCTGGTTTTGCAGAAAACCGAGGCAGAGAAAGGGAAGGGTCCACAGCAGGGCGGGTTTCAGGAGTCTCTTGGGTGTCGTGTGTTTCATCGTCTCATTCCGATTGTTGGTTCGATGGCCCGGATGCCTCATCATGGCGAACATTGCCTGGCTGACACAGTAGCCCCGTCATGCGGACACTGTCAAGGAAAAACGAGTCCCGTATCCGCCGAAAAGACCGGCACCAGGGCCGAACCCGGTACCCGGGTTTATCCCGGGTACAGTTGGGGCAACCCGGAATGGCCAGGGTTGTGAGGCTCCGATGTTTTTTCGGGGAGTCTGGCCAGGATTCGCCCAAGACGGCGGCCCTGCCATGAAGCTTCTCCCATGACGCCATCGGGGCGGTTGTACAGGCACTGATCCAGCCTGGAGAGTTCTTCGGCCAGTTCCGGGGACCCCATGCGCATCGAGAATTCATCGAGTGATTTTGGCGGGGAATGAGGCCATAACTCCCTGGACCACTGCTGCACCAACTGCCGTGCCAACGCGGCATCATTGCTTCTGCAGGCCTGCTGCAGGGTACGTTTCAGGCGTTCACAGGACTTCGTCGAGGGGGGTTCCGCATCCGCATCCCTGGCTGGAGGGGCAACGGGATGTCTTGTTTTCAGCAGGTACAGGGTGGTCAGTATCCATCCGATCAGTGCAAAAAGACTGACCCAGGGCCACCAGGTGCTGCCGGGTTGACCGCCATCCGTCCACCGGGATTCCCGGGGTTCACCGGATCCTGACACCGTCGGTTCCAGTGGAGAATGGTCCTGGGGTGCAGGGGGGGCAGGGGACAGGGTGGGGTCAGGATGAACCCGTATCGTCTTCGGGGGAAGGACGGCGGTCTCCATCCGGTTGCTTTCGGTGTTCCACCAGTTGACCTGGATTCCGGGCAGTTCGATTTCCCCCGGGTTCATTGCGATGATGGCAATGCGCCGGGATAACGAACCGATGACATCAATGCCATCGTCACGGGAATGATAGACCGGCTGGTCGGGGTATTGCCTGACTTCCTTATTCGGGGGGAAAACGATTTCGGGCAACTGTTCGGCGGTGAGACCAACGGCATTCATTTCTATGTTCCGGGTGACCGCCTGCCCGGCGACCACTGTCCCATACTCTCCCGTCCGGTCAATGATTTCCAGGCTTTTTGCCGGGAGCCAGTGGGAACCGCTGAAGGCCGGGTGGGGTGGGTTGATTTTCAGGGTTACGGGTCGTGATTTTGCCTGGATTCGTTTGCCCTGATTCAAGAATCCGCTGAACAGCGGGTTGGTGGCGGTTTCCGGATCCGGTGCAATACCCTGAAACCGGACGGGTGAAATTTCAAGCATTCCGCTTCGGGACGGAAACAGCGCATACTCCCGTTCGATGACCTGGTAGGCCCGGTTTCCCCGGTTGGTCTGGTATCGCACATCGTTCCCCAGCCGCCTGACCACCGTATCTGCCGCTTCGGGTTCCGACAGGGTGCCATCGGAAATATTGATGCCGAGAAACAGGCGGACCACCAGGTTGACCTGTTGCTGAACATAATACCCGTCTTCCTTGACTTCCAGTTCCACATGGATGTCCCGGTCAGACAGGGGCTGGCTGGCATCCTGGGGAAGCACCGTGATCCGGAGCTCGGGGGTTTGATCCCCGCCCACGGGGATGGGGGAGATGATAAAGGTGCCTTCCGCCTTGGGTTCAAGCTCGGTGACCCAGCTTTTGAGTGAAGTCTGCTTGCCGTTCAAAAAGGTAAAATTCTGGCTGGAAGAGGTGCCAAGGACGGTAAAATCCTTCCCAAGGGCAGAATAGTCCGGCTGAACGCTGTCCTGTCCAACCTGGTTCGATTCGATGATCAGTCGCACGGTCTGATCCAGGTAAATGGTATCGCGTTCCAGCTTTGCCGTGACTTCTGCAGTGGCAGAAAGGGGGAAATACAACATTCCCGTCACCAGGGCTGCCATCCAGTGCCGGGTCGTCAGAGGGATCAATGTCACCATGGATGGGTCTCCGGCTGTGGTGGTCTTCTCGAATACTGGTAGGAAAATTTCCGTCGCAGCAACCCCCCGGGGTCATCGGGGATACGCTGCAGCCACTGGTTCAGCGCCTGTTCCTGCTCCCCCATGGGTGTCTGCCCGGTTTCTGTTGAAGGTTCATCGGACCGGGCGGGCTGTTCCGAATCCATTTCCTGTTTTTCCGGGTCTGGCGGTTCATTCTGAAAGGAGCCCGGGTCCGGCTCGGTATTTCCGGCATCGGGCTCCCAGTCATCCGGTTCCTCGCTGTCGTCGGACTGGCCGGGCTGGTCATGGCCGGACTGGCTCATCGGATCCTGGTTGCGGGAGCCGGTCCGGGGATTGGAGGATTCATCGCTCCGGTCTGCCGGGGGGTCCTGTTTTTCCTGGTTGGCCAGCAGTTCCTCGATCAGCGCCTTGTTGAATTCGGCATCCTCAAAGTCCGGATTCAGGTCCAGGGCCGCATGATAGGCATCCAGGGCGGCTTCCAGGGAATGGTTCTTTGCCAGGGCGTTTCCGTGGTTGTAGTGCGCCAGGGCATCCTTGTCTTCCACGGATGAATAGGCATCCAGGGCACCGGCGTAGTCCCCCCGACGATACCTGGCCGCCCCCAGCCAGTTGGCCGGGGCATGACCGGGAATTTTGTCGTAGTCCTCGTTTTTCAGGTTTCGGGCGTATTGCTGGTCTTCCCGCAGCCAGAGGTCTTCCCATTCCATGGCAAGGGCCCGGGGGGGTGAGAGGGGCAGGGTCATCAAAAAAATGACCAGTATCCAGCCCCGCCGGAAGCTCATGGCACACAGAAGCAACAATGGCAGGGTCAGCCAGAAACCATTGTCGATCCAGCGGTCGGTGTTGAGAGTATCGAGGGGGTGGTCAGACAGCCCGGGCGGATTCCGGTCAAGGTCGACCATGGATATCCCCGATGTGGTGAGCCGGTTGATATCGCTGTTATCGGACGACAGGGTTGCAAACCGGCCGTTCCCGGACTGTGCGATGCTTTTCAGGTGGTTGGGGTCCACCCCCGGGATGACGATACTGCCCTGGGCATCCTTGAGCAGTTCGCCATTTGCAAGGACCACCGGGGCCCCGTCCGGTGTCCCGGTTGCAAGCACCGAAACCGTGTGGCCCCGGGAAGCGATTGCGCGGGCGATTTCCCCCGTATTCGGGCTGGCCCCATCGGTAACCAGGATGATCTCGCCCCGGCGGATTCCCGGTTGGGTCAACAGGGACTCGGCAACCCCCAGTCCCAGGTCGGTTCGACTGCCCTGGACCGGAACGGTGTCGGTATTCAGGTTTGGAACCAGGTTCAGCAGGGTATCCGAATCTTCCGTCAGCGGTGCGACAACGAATGCGTCTCCGGCAAATACCACCAGGCCGTGCTGGACTCCCGGGGCGGCGGTAATCAGGTCCGCGACTTTGTAGCGCGCCCGCTGTAAACGGCTGGGCCGGACATCAATGCTGTCCATGGAGCGGGACAGGTCCAATACAATGACCCTGGCCTGCGCAACGGGGTGCAGGGGTTGTGGCAATCTTTCCCAGCTGGGTCCCGCCAGTGCCAGGGAGGCCAGGATCCAGATGCCGGCCAGGCCGAGGATGGAAATTTGGCTGTGCCGGGATCCCTGGCCGACAAGCAAATGTTTCAGCAGGTGGGCATCACAGGCCCGGCTCCAGGTCGAAACGCTGGAAAGCCGGGCCCACAGCAGGGCGCACAGTGCCAATCCAATCGGTGCGACAAGAAGATACAGGGGCCGCAGGAAATGAAAATTATCGATGGGGCTCATATACATAATCCAGCCGTATATGCTCTTGACGGATCATTGAGGTTGCCAATGCAATCGCCTCTGTTCCGTCCAACCGCCTGAGTCCCCAAGGTTGCCTCTCGGTTATAAGTGAGTGGAATTTGAATGGAATTACACATCAGATGACAAGAACGTGAATTTGCTTGGTAAAGCATATAATTCCCTTATCGATCATGTGCCGGCCGTGTCCCGGGTTTTGAAACGGGAAAATGGCTGCCACAGGATGGCAGGCAGGCCGGCGCAAAGAAAGCCCATCATGAGTGCCACCAGGGAAGCCAAGGCAAGGGGCAGGTAGAACAATTCGGTAATGGGCCGGAGAAATTTCGATTCATCCCTGACCGGTTCAAGGTCATCGATGATTCCGTAGATCTGTTCCAGGGAATCCCCGTCCCGGGCACGAAAATATCTTCCGCCGGTTGCCTGGGCCATTGAAATCAGGGTTTCTTCATCCAGGTCCGAAGAAGCATTCAGCAGCCGTTGTCCGAACAGGCGGTTGACCATGGCCGGGTCCGCACCGACCCCGATGGTATAAATCTTCAGGTTGGCAGACCGAGCCAGTTGTGCAGCCTGCAGCGGTTCCATAATCCCCGCCGTATTGGCCCCGTCCGTCAGCAGAATGAGCACGTTGTCAATATCCCCCCTGTCCTGATCGCGCAGGCGTTTGATGGCCAGTCCCACCGCATCCCCAATGGCGGTTTTCCTGCCGGCGATTCCGATCACTGCCTCCTGCAAAAAGGTATTTACGGTTTTCCTGTCAAAACTAAGGGGCGTCTGCAGATAGGCCTGGGACCCGAACAGAATCAGGCCGATCCGGTCGCCGGTGCGTCTTTCGATAAACTCCTCGGCCACCAGTTTCACCGCGGTTACGCGGTCCACCAGTTCGTCCTCAATCAGCATGTCCCTGGATTTCATGCTCTCTGAAATATCAACGGCCATCATCAGGGCCCTTCCACTGACCGCAATGGGCTGGGTTTCCCCAATCCACTGTGGTCTTGCGGAGGCACACAACAGCAAACACCAGATCAGGGCCATGACCAGCTTTCTGGAGGTGCGGGAGCTTTTCAGCCGGTTTTCGGATATTCTGGAAATCGGTTCGTAAAAGGGAACGCGCAGGGCGGCCTGGGTGGTTTTGGCGGCGGGGAAAAGCCGGTACACCAGGACGGGGACCGGCAAAAGCAGGAACATCCAGGGCCAGGCAAACGAGAACATCAGACTTTTTGGACCCAGGCCATGAGAAGTTTCTTCAGGGTTTCCAGGTCAACGTCCACCCGGGAAGCATACTGGTCCTGCCCGAATACCTGGCCCGGGCCCCGGGTGAAGGAAACCTGGCCATTCGTTGACTGATCAAGAAACTGCAGCCAGGCGATGCCATGCAACCCGGATACGGTCTCCCGGCCAAATTTGTGGATGGCGTATCGGCGCATGAGTCTGGACATTTCACGGACTCTCTGGAGTTTCAGCGGCATGTGGTCGGTGCAGGTATCCAGGCGTATTAAATCCGCCTGGATGGTGCGCTTCGGCAGGGTCCGTTTTCGGATTCTCCGGATGAGCCATACCAGCCATGCGGCCACCAGGACCCACACGATTCCCACCATCCACCATCCCGGTGCGGGGGGCCACATTGCGGGGTCAGCGGGGAGGTGGATGTCTCTAAGTGCAGACAGCGGGTGGGTTCCCTCTTCCATCGTAGAACAATAAACCAGAAAATTTCTGTAGTCGATACCGAATATTTTATCCTGTCGTTGTACTGATTTCGACCGATGGTTGGTGGATTTGAAATCGCACGGCCCGGGTGCCGGGTGGGTGGAGCGCATCAGTGCTGAAACCGGCGGCTGCGGGGCAGGGGTAACTCACTGCCGGAAAAAATATGGGGTACAATGCGGGCAGAGGCCCGGCGGGCTTGAAAGTCGACCCACGGCCGCCGCGATCGCATCGTTCCCCGGGAGGGATGAACCTCCCGTACATGCTGACATACTCCATGAACCTGGCCAGATTAAAACAGGCAGAAGCCAATTTCCTGCTGCAGTATCCCGGAGGGTTCAATGATCCGGAACTGGTCGACCTTGGGAAAAAACACAAGGTCGGAAAAATGGTGGAAATGGCCCGGGATTGTCTGGGCAAAACGGACTTTGAGCGCCCGGAGGTGGTACTCGAAGATTTGATCCGGATCACCGGGGGGTCGTCCATGGTTTCAAGGTTTGAAAAACCAAAATTCAAGCAGTTTCTTCACGCCATGAACTCGTTGGAAAGAGACTGGCTGGTGGATGCCATGCAGGAACGTCTGCATGGCAACGAACGGCAGGGATTTGAGTGGATGACGGAAATCCTGAAAACAGGGAAACTGGCGAAGTGGTCCCTGGTTTCGATTTGCCCGTTTTATCTGCGGCCTGAATGGGATGTTTTTGTGAAACCGACCACCGTGAAAGGAATTGTTCACGGACTTGAACTCAGGGGGTTGCAGTATGCCCCCCTGCCTTCCTGGGAATTTTATGAAGTTTTCAGAGACCAGGTTAACCGGATGAAACAGGAAGTGGACCCCGGTCTCTCCCCGAACAATGCGGCGTTTACCGGGTTTTTGATGATGGCCCTGTAGCCGGCACTGCCTGGGGGCATTGGATGGGCGGTGTTTCCGGTTCCTACTCTCGCATCTGCTCCCGGACCCAGTCCTGGAATGCCTTGACATAATGCTCCTCCGGCATCAGCACTCCCTGTTTGAACGGGCCCGAGTGAAGACCCTGCTGGTTGATTTCCGATACCTCTGCATCCTGCTCCATCACCATCTTTGTAAAATCCGTGATGTCTGCCATGTCAAAATTATCCTGCTCAAGTACTTCGGGAAGGAACAGCCACTCGACGGATATCTCGGTTTCCTCCGGGCCAATCGGAAGTATTCTCACCGCGCGCATGTAGTCCACATGGGCCGCAATGAAGACACTTGGAAGACTGACAAAATAGCTTTGCCCGCGCTGGATTTCCTCTTCGCCAAGACCGCTGAACCGGACCGGGGCAGGATTTCCGCTCCCGGACCAGGTGTGGGCACCAGGCCGTAATCCACCTGTGTACTGCGGGTCGGTCCTGTCTTCAAATTCCTGCCAGCGGGCATGATCCCGAAAGTAGGAAATACGACGGCCGAATATCGGGACCAGGTCGCACAGTTCCGGATGAATGTTTGGGCAGTGCAGGCATTCATTGAAATTCTCCCAGAAAACCTTCCAGTTGCATTGCAGTACCCTGTTCCAGGTATGGCCCACCACCAATTCATCCATGGGCCAGTTTTCTGTCCGGTCACTGCCCCGTCCGAACCCCTCGCTCATGTCAGGTGGGGTCCCGGACAGCGACACAAAAACCCCGCCTCTCCATTCCCGGACCATGACCGGGAGCAATGAATAATGGGCCTTGTCAAAATCCAGGGCTTCGGCATGGGAGGAGGTTTTGATCAGGCGCCCGTCGAGAGCATACGCCCACTGGTGATAAGGGCAAAGAATGAGCCGGTTCGAAAAGGTGCCCTGGGATTCCACGCACAGTGCGGAGCCCCGATGCCGGCAGGTATTGTAAAATCCCCGGAGTTTACCTTTATCGTCCCGGACGAGAAAAATTCCCTGGTCGCCGATGGTGAAGCGGCGAAATGAGCGCGGTGCATTGACTGTGCTGGCATGACACAGGTAGACCCAGTGCCGGTAAAAAATCCTCTCCAGTTCACGCTGGTACCAGCGGGGATCAATGTACCAGGTTCCGGGAAGGGATTCCTGTGCATGGGTCAGTCCATCGAAGTCCTCGCTACCGGTAAGCATGGGGTTGGAGGTCGGTGTGGGGGGTCGGGAGGTCATTCGTGAATCTGGCTGCAGTGGTGGCAAGCTTATATCCGCCTTCAACCGGATACAACCCGTCCGGACACTCTCGGTAAAAAAACATCCCGGCCTGAACCTGAAGCGGGCACATGGGTGGCTTCGAAATTCAATAGGTTTACGGACGACTTGACTTATATCAAGGCAGTTGAACCCCTGAATGGCTACCGTATCACGTATCTTTCTGTGACGAATCGATATGAGGAGTTGATCATGCACAAGCTTATATGCCGGACCAGGGTTTCCCTGCTGTGCCTGGTGCTGGCACTGCCCGCCAGCTGGGCACAAACGTTACCCGTGGAAGAAGCAGTCCTGACGTCCCCCCCACTCGTGCCTCCCCCCATTACCCGTGACCATCCGGCCAGGGTCATTGTCAAAATGGAAACGGTGGAGAAAGTGATGGAAATGGCCGATGGCGTGGAATATATGTATTGGACTTTCGGTGGTTCGGTTCCCGGACAGTTCATACGGATCCGGGAGAACGATGTGGTGGAATTTCATTTTTCGAATCATCCTTCTTCGAGGATGCCGCACAATATCGATTTACATGCCGTGACCGGGCCGGGGGGTGGTGCGACATCATCGTTTACGGCCCCGGGTCATACTTCGATTTTCCAGTTTCAGGCCTTGAATCCAGGGCTGTATGTCTATCATTGCGCCACGGCCCCGGTTGGAATGCACGTTGCCAATGGCATGTATGGACTCATTCTGGTTGAACCGGAAGAAGGCCTGCCGGAAGTGGACCGTGAATACTATGTCGTGCAGGGTGATTTCTATACCCAGGGTGACTTCGGGGAACTTGGCCTGCAGCCGTTCGATATGGAGAAAGCGATCAATGAGGATGCAGACTATGTCGTTTTCAACGGCTCGGTAGGCAGCATGGTGGGGGACAATGCACTGGCAGCGAATGTGGGAGAAACCGTTCGCCTGTACGTGGGGAACGGAGGCCCCAACCTGGTGTCTTCATTCCACGTGATCGGAGAGATTTTTGACAGGGTTTACATTGAGGGTGGTACGGCAATTAACGAAAATGTCCAAACGACCCTCATTCCCGCAGGGGGGTCGGCCATTACCGAGTTCAAGATGGATGTCCCGGGCACATTCATCATGGTGGACCATTCCATCTTTCGTGCCTTCAACAAAGGAGCACTTGGGATGATCAAGGCCGAGGGCCCCGAGCAGCTCACCATCTATTCAGGCAAGCAGGCGGACACGGTTTATCTGCCGGAAGGATCCGCGATTCAGGAAATCATGGTGGAGGCCGAATCGGTGGTGGCCAACAACATGGAAGAACAGATCCAGTTCGGCCAACGTGTCTATGAAGTCAACTGCGCCGCCTGTCATCAGGCTGACGGACAGGGTTTGAGAGGGGCCTTTCCTCCGCTGGCGGGTTCGGATTACCTGAACGCAGACCCCGACCGGGCGGTCAAGGCGATTCTGGAGGGGCTGAGCGGTCCCATCATGGTAAACGGACAGGAGTACAATGGTGTCATGCCAGCGATGCGTCTTTCAGACAATGATATTGCGAATGTATTGACCTACCTTCTCAATTCCTGGGGCAATGACGGTGGCGTAGTGAACCCGGAACAGGTGGCGGGCCTGCGCAAGGGGCAGTAGATGCTCCGTCATTGCGGTACCGTGGCTCTAACGTTCACGGCGCTGTTGCTGTCCGGGAAGATCAGTTCCGCCAGCATGGCCGAGATTCCCGCAGGGGAATTTCGGCCATTGTACCTGGCAAAAGACAGTCCCCTTGTTGCCGTCGAGGCCTTTTCCCTGGACCGGCTGCCGGTGACCAACCGGGATTATCTGGAATTCGTCTCGGAACATCCCAAATGGAAAAAAGACAGGGTGCCGACGGTGTTTGCGGACAGTCGGTATCTGCAGCACTGGAAGAAGAATGCAGCCAGTGATTCCTGGGAGCCGGAAAAGGCCATGCTGGATTTTCCGGTTGTGAATGTTTCCTGGTTTGCCGCCAACAGCTACTGCAGGGCGTTCAGCAAAAAGCTGCCGTCCATTGCCCAGTGGGAGTATGTCTCAAGAGCCAGCGAATCCAGCCCGGAAGGCTTCCGGGAACCCGGCTATCAACAGAGAATACTCAACTGGTATGCACACCATGGTCGCCCGGAAAACAATCCCGTCGGCCGCTCTCCCGCGAACTACTGGGGGATTTATGATTTACACGGAATGGTGTGGGAATGGACCGTCGACTTCAACTCCGCCCTGGTCAGCGGGGAATCGAGAGCCGACAGCAGTATTGACAAG
Source organism: Candidatus Poriferihabitaceae bacterium (assembly GCA_965214055.1). Lineage (GTDB taxonomy): Bacteria > Pseudomonadota > Gammaproteobacteria > Arenicellales > Poriferihabitantaceae > WTGA01. The sequence goes on along the minus strand of OZ243931.1, from coordinate 517,274 downwards.
AAACTGTATTGTGCCGCCGGCAGCGTGAATGCGGCGGACCCAAGTGACTACGCCGCGTTTATGCGGTATGCTTTTCGCTCAAGCCTGTCCGCCAGATATGCGATGTCCAATCTTGGCTTTCGGTGTGCCATTTCAAGAGGAAACTGACATGAAATTTCTTCGGTTGCTGGGGCTGGTATTCCTGGTTCCCTCCATGACGGTGCTGGGGCAACAGGATCTCGCCGGTGACTCGGTCTACCAGGTCGGTGGGCACTGGCAGAACCAGCAGGCAGAGACCGTCGAACTGGGGGAACTGCGGGGGAGAAAACAGGTTGTCAGCATGGTGTATACCCACTGTGAACATGTCTGCCCCGTGGTGGTGTCGAGCATGAAAACGATTGCGGCATCGCTGCCCGAGGAGATGGAAAACGAGGTTGGATTCGTACTGGTGACTCTTACGCCCTCCACAGATACGCCGGAGGTGCTGGCTGAATACGCACGACGGCAGAATCTGGAAAAGGGCCAGTGGTCGTTATTGCGCGGGGACGACGACGCCATCCGGGACCTGTCCATGGTATTGGGCGTCAAGTATGAGCGATTGGACAACAACGAAGTCAATCATTCCAACCTGATCTCAGTACTCGACGAGGAGGGGCGTCTTGTTTTTCAGGAATCCGGAGCATTGAGTGTCACCGGGTGGGTCGTCGAGCACCTTGTGAACAATTGAACGGGTTTTCGCCTGGTATTTCCGTGCACCATGGAAAGGTGCACTGCATTATTCGGGTCAATATCGCAATCTGTGACCACTGCCCGGTCTGATCCGTCCTGTGCCGACGCCAACGGATCGCCGGAGTCGTGACGGGATCAATGGCCTGCGGGACCAATGGTCTGTTGCCCTGCCCGGGGATACCCATTGAACCAGGTCCGCGCCCGGACCTCGACACGGCCCGATGATGGGGGATTACGGATAACCTGGCCGCTTTCCCGGACTATACTCCAAGGAATCTGAGTTTCAGTTTCGGGTTGGAACGCAATGCCTTGGAGTTGCCCTCCCAGACAATGGTTCCCTTTTCAATAATATAATGATAGTCCGCGATTCTGCACAGGTCTTCCAGATTCTTGTCGATGAGCAATATGGATATCCCCGTTTGCCTGATGATGTTCAGCTGGTTCCAGATTTCCTTTCGAACCAGCGGAGCCAGGCCTTCGGTTGCTTCGTCGAGGATCAGGAGTTGCGGATTCAGCATCAGTGCACGCCCAATGGCCAGCATTTGCTGTTCTCCTCCCGACAGCTGGCTGCCCATGTTATTCAGACGCCTGCCAAGAAGGGGAAACAGGTCCAGCACTTTTTCCAGGGTCCAGGGGTCCCGGGAACCATTGTAATTGGCGGACGTGGCAACCAGATTTTCCCTGACATTCAGGTTGGGAAAAATTTTTCGTCCCTCCGGGACAAGGCCAACCCCTTTCCGGGCAATCCTGAACGGGGGAAGTCCGTTGATTTTGTCCTTGCCGTATCGGATATCTCCGCTCTGGATCGGCAGATGTCCCATGATTGAATTCACCGTGGTGGTTTTCCCCATGCCGTTTCTTCCAAGCAGGGTGGTGACCCGGCCGTCGCGGACCTCCATGTTCAATCCAAACAGAACCTGGCTGTTCCCATAGCAGGTGTCGATGGCGTTCACCTGAAGGCTCATGCTGCCTCCTCACCCAGGTAGGCCTGCTGGACATTCGGGTCGGACCGGATCTGCCCCGATGTCCCCGTAGCGATGATATGACCATCCACCAGCACCGAAGTGGTGTCCGCCAGGGCAAAGACCGCATCCATGTCATGTTCGATGAGGAGAATGGTTTTTTCTCCCTTCATTTTTTTCAGAAGCTCGACCATTTCCCCCGATTCCTCCTTGCTCATTCCGCTTGTGGGTTCATCCAGCAGGAGCAGGTCGGGTTCCAGCGCAAGGGCCATTGCAATTTCAAGCTGTCGCTGTTCGCCGTGGGAAGATTTTCCGGCGATCGTACCCGCCTGCCGGTTCAGCCCCACATGTTCCAGGACTTTCATCGCGGTGTCGCGGATTCCGGTATCAGCGGAAACCGGAGCCCAGAATCGATAGGAGTGACTCCGAAGAGACTGGACAGCCAGCATGACATTGTCCAGCATGCTCATTGGCTGGATGATGCTGGTGATCTGGAACGAGCTTGCAAGCCCGATGTGCACCCGTTTGTGTGTGCCAAGGGGTATGATATTCCGGTCCTTGAACAGAATTTTTCCGCTGTCCGGCTTCAATATGCCGGAAAGTTGCGCCATCAATGTGGTTTTGCCCCCGCCATTGGGACCCACCACGGCATGCACCTCGTGTTCCTGGACCTGCAGGTTGATATCTCTGGATGCCAGGATCCCGCCAAAGGACTTGTTGAGATTCTCGACCTTAAGAATTATTTTTCGATTGTGCATGGATCGTTCGTTTTGTATCGGCCCACACGAGCAGGCCATGTACCCCTCCCTTGCCGAAGATGACCAGCAGGATAAGCATCAGTCCGAATATCAGCTGCCAGTACTGGGTCAGGCTGGACAGCATTTCCTCCAGAAGCAAAAACAGGGCAGTGCCGACCACCGGACCGAAAATCCCGGCGGTACCGCCAATGACAATCATGAAAATCAATTCACCCGAGTGAGTCCAGTCCATCATTTCAGGGCTGATGAAATTCGTGAAATTACCGAGAAAGAATCCCGCGATTCCACAAATGGTTCCAGAGATCACATAACAGGTCAGTTTGTAACGATACGTATCGAACCCCAGTGCCTGCATCCGTTTTTCGTTGTGTTTGCAGCCGATGATCACCCTGCCGAACCGGGCATGTACCAGGCGGTGCATCAGGTACAGCAACAGCAGCAACGTGATGAGAACAGTGTAGTACAGGGTCGCCGGATTCTCCAGGTCGAGCAGTCCATTGAAATCGCTGCGCTGGTAGATGATCAGCCCATCATCCGCACCGTACTCATCGAGACTGACGAAAGTGAAATACAGCATCTGGGCGAATGCCAGGGTAATCATGATGAAGTACAAACCACGGGTGCGCAGGGAAACGGCGCCGGTGATCAGGGCAAAAGCGGCGCTGCAGGATATGGCAAGACCAAGATGTATGAAACCATTGAAAATATCATAGTATGCCGGAATGCCCACGCAATAGGCTCCAATGCCTACAAAGGCAGCATGCCCCAGACTGATCATTCCTCCAAAGCCAATAATCAGATTGAGGCTGATGGCCGCGATGGCCAGAATCAATATCCGGGTCAACAGGTCAAGGTAGAAGGGCTGGTTGCCAAGAGCAACCAGCCCGGGGGCAACCAGAAACAGCACCGTGACTGCCAGGTAGGCCCGGGCTGGGAGGCTTCTTGGGAGTTTGAACACTTACCTTCTAAGACCGGAAGGCGAAAACAGCCCCTGGGGCCTGCATACCAGTATGGCGGCCATCAGTATGTAGACCATCATCGCGGACAAGGCGGGAGCTGCTGTTTCAGCGGCCTGGACAGACAGGAACAACCCCAGGAAGTCATCCAGGTAAGAGCGTCCCAGCGTGTCGAGAAGTCCAATGATGATGGCACTGTAAAAGGCGCCCTGAACCGAACCGATGCCCCCCGTGATCACGACCACAAACGCAATAATGATAATTTCATTGCCCATGCCAATGCTGGCTTCTGTAATGGGGGCAATCAACAGGCCTGCGAAACCCGCCATGGCAGCACCAATGGCAAAGACAACCAGGTAAAGTCGGTCGATATTGACTCCCAGGGCCGTGACCATGTCGCGGTCGGATGCGCCGGCCCGAATCAGCATGCCGAGCCGGGAGCGGGTGATCAGGATATACAGCGCGACGGCAACCATCAGGCCGTTTCCAATGATCACAAGCCGATAGCTGGGAATGACGAAACTGCCGAGCCGAACCTGTCCGTTCAGTATTTCCGGCAATGGAATGATCATCCCGGCAGAACCCCAGATGATATGGGCAAGGGTATCGAAAACCAGGATCAATCCGAATGTGACCAGAACATGGTCGAGGTGATCATTCTGGTACAGTTTCCTCGCGATCATCCATTCAACGGCGGCGCCGATCACCAACAAGGCAGCCAGGGATATGACGACACCGGCAAGCAGGGAACCCGTTGCCTGGACCACCGTGGCACAGACAAACGCGCCCACCATGTAAAAGGCGCCATGGGACAGGTTGATGAAATTCATGATTCCGAATATCAACGTCAGTCCGGACGCAAGCAGGAACAGAAGCAATCCCAGCTGCAGGCCGTTGAGCAGCTGGGAAACGAACAGATGCCAGTCCACCGGTGGATTAACCGTCGTTATACCGGATCAGTTCACGTGGAATTCACGGCGTGGTCTGATCCGGTTGTTGTGAAGAGAATCGACTAGAGACTGCATTCTCCTGCGTAACTGTCCTGGTGATTTTCGTAAACCGTGCTCACAATGCTGGTTGTCCAGTTTCCCTCCGCATCGGTGACCACTTCCCGCAGGTAGAAGTTTTGAATGGGCATGTGGTTTTTATTGTAGCTGTAGGACCCCCGAATGGACTCAAACTCCGCTTTTTCCATTGCGGCACGGAGGCCGTCCTGGTCATCCAGGTCTCCTCCCGTGGCATTGACGGCGCTGTTGATCAGCATGATGGTGTCATAGGACTGCGCCGCATAGAACGAGGGGTAATTGCCGTGTTTCGCTTTGAAATCGTCCACAAATCTTTTGTTCGCCGCATTGTCCAGGTCCGGCGCCCAGAACATCGTGCTTTTTGAGCCCAGAACGCCCTCAACATTCCCGGTCTGGAGTTTGGGCAGGGAGAGGGAATCCACGGTAAAGACCGTATACAGGGGCAGGGAGCCTTTCAGCCCTGCCTGCTGGTATTGTTTCAGAAATGCACCGCCGGCACTTCCCGGGTAGAAAACAAACAGGCCATCCGCCCCGGAAGCCTTGGCCTTGGCCAGCTCGGCAGAAAAATCCAGCTGCCGGTCCTTCCCCCATTTTGTCAGGTCCTTGCCGACCACATTCCCCTTGAAGGTGCGTTCCACACCCGCCACCATATTTTTCCCCGCGGCATAGTTCGGTGCGATGATATACACCGAGGCCACACCCTGTTTATTCAGGACTTCACCCATGGCCATGGGTGTCTGGTCATTTTGCCACGAGGTGGAAAAGAAATTCCGATGGCACCCTTTTCCTGCCAGTTGAGAGGGACCGGCATTGGAGCTGATCAGGAATTTTCCTGAATCCAGCACGGATTTGCTGGATGCCAGCAGCACATGGGACCAGATAAAGCCGGCAACAAAGTCGACATCGTCCTTCTTGACCAGTTTATCCGTTTTCTGTTTGCCGATTTCCGGCTTGAATCCATCGTCTTCGAAAATGACTTCGATTTCTTTTTCCGCCATCTTGCCACCAAGATGGTCGACGGCGAGATTGACGGCATTTCTCATGTCTTCACCGATTACGCTGGCAGGGGTCGTGAGAGTGGTGACAAATCCAATTTTGACGCTGTCTGCAAAAACCGACAGTGGAAGCAGGGTCAGGATGGCTATCAAGAGCGCTGCCTGGGGCCGTTGTATCTTCAGTTTCATTTCAATTCTCCTTGTCAGGGTTGCTGTATTGTATCGGTCAGGCTGTTGTTTGGGGGACAGGTTGCCGGGGATTGGTGGATTATCCCGCGTTTATACCAAAATTACAGGCCAATACAACAGTTTTATTGGAAAGCGTTCCGGAATATTTTGCTGGCCGGTATTCTGGCTGGACATCCAGCCGTACTGTGACCGGGGGCCGAATGCGGGAAATGGACATCCGCCCCTCCAGTTTCCATGCCGAAAATCTCCGGTTGCAGGCTGGGTCCGTTCTTCTTCTGGAATATTTTGGCAGTTGCCCTGATAATCCATGGACAGTATGCTGTACCCCTGCAAGGGGTATCGGGTGGAAGAGCCTGAACAAAGAGAGATTCGAGGCCTGGCCATCGTTTCCGGATTCACCAGCGTGAATCCGGCCTACTCACTGGAGAGCTGAATTTTGCAAAAACCACTCTGAACTGAACATGCGAAATCACCACGAAACCAGAATACGGGCCTTACCGTGTTGGGAAAATGACATTGAAATATCGGTACTTTCAGGCGGAATGACCAATATGAACTACCGGATTCGAGATGGCGATCGCTCCTACGTGGTTCGGTTGGGCAATGATGTGCCGGAACATCTGATCCTGAGGGAAAATGAAGGGGTTTCCTCCGAGGCCGCCGCCTGGTGTGGTTTCTCCCCGGACGTTGTGTACAGGGAGACGGGGATATTGGTTATCCGGTTTGTCGATGGAACGGTCCTGCGTGAAGAGGATGTCCGGGACCCGGAGACCCTGGCTCGATTGACCCGGTTACTGAAGCAGTTCCATGGGGACATGCCGCGGACCCTTAAGGGTTATCCCATCCTGTTCTGGGTTTTCCAGGTGCTTCGCCATTACCAGAATATGCTGGAGCAGGGAAACAGTCATTACCAGGACAAGGTGCCGCAGCTGATGGACATTGCCCACAGGCTGGAGCAGGATGTGGGGCCCGTGACCCTGGTGTTCGGACACAATGACCTGTTGCCGGCAAATTTCATCGACGATGGCAACAAGATCTGGCTCATTGATTTTGACTATGCGGGATTCAATAGCCCTTTATTCGACCTGTCCAACCTGGCTTCCAACAGCCAGCTCGATGCGAGTGCGGAACGCAGGATGCTGGGCATGTATTTTGACGGGGAACCGGATAACCGGCTTTGGAAAAGCTACAACGCGATGAAGTGCGCGTCCCTGCTGCGTGAAACCATGTGGTCCATGGTATCGGAAATTTATTCTGGACTGGATTTTGATTATACCGGTTATACCCGTGAAAACAGCGACCGGTTTCGTCGGGCTTACCGGCTTTACAAACAGGAATTCGGGCCCTGACCAACCCGGGGTAGAGGGATTCTTGGCAGGCAGGAGGATGGCTGCTTGTCTACTGCCCGGGCTGGAACCGTGCCCGGGTGGATTGGGACCCGGGTTTCGCACTGTGCCGGACTGATGGGACAACCCTTCGCGCGGGACAACCTCCGGGGCGGCATGGACCACTACTCATCCACAGGTGGGGGTTGTCCATCGCGTACTGTGCAGGCGCCAGCCAGGATCAGCGCCAGGCTTCCCGGCATCCGGGAAGCCGACGTTCATCACCGGCGTGTCCGCTAGAAAATGTCCCTCATCGCCCTGTCCAGATTGTCGGTACTGCGCTGGATATCCCTGAGTTTGTCGAGACCAAACAGCCCGATTCGGAAGGTTCTGAAATCCGCTGGTTCGTCGCACATCAACGGCACCCCGGCAGCAATCTGCAGGCCCTGGGCGGCAAATTTCCGGCCGTTGTGGATATCCGGGTCGTCCGTGTAACTGACGACGACTCCCGGAGCCTGGTATCCCGGGGCCGCCACGCTGCGGATTCCCCGTTCCGCCAACAACTGCCGGACCCGGCTTCCAAGCTTTGCCTGAGCCTGTTTTCCGTTTTCAAACCCGAACTCCCGCATTTCATTCATCGCGTTCCTCAAACCCACCAGGGCATCGGTGGGCACGGTAGCATGATAGGCATGTCCGCCATTTTCGTATGCCTGCATGATCTGATACCATTTCTTCAGGTCGCAGGCAAAGCTGGTGCTGGTGGTAGACTCCATGATTTGCGTGGCCCGTTCATTCAGCATGACCAGCCCGCTGCTTGGGGAGGCACTCCAGCCTTTTTGTGGGGCGCTGATCAGTACATCGACCCCGATGGCCTTCATGTCCACCCACATGGCCCCGGATGCAATGCAGTCGAGCACGAACAGGCCCCCCGCTTTGTGGACGGCACTGGCGATGCGCTGCAGGTACTCATCGGGCAAAATCATGCCTGCGGAGGTTTCAACATGGGGTGCGAAAACCAGGTCCGGCCGCAGTTTCCCGATGGTTTCCACCGCGGTTTCGATGGCTGCCGGTGCAAACGGCGCCTGGGGTTCGTCGGAAATCATCCGGGCCTTCAGAACGGTTTGTTCCCCGGGGATATGGCCCATTTCAAAAATCTGGGTCCAGCGGTAACTGAAGAACCCGTTGCGGATGACCATGCACTTTTTGCCCGTGGCAAACTGACGGGCCACGGCCTCCATGCCATAGGTGCCGCCTCCGGGAACCAGTACCGCGGTTTCGGCACGGTATACTTCCCGGAGGGTGTCGGATATATCGGTCATGACCGTTTGGAAACTGCCGGACATATGGTTCAGGGACCGGTCGGTGAATACAACAGAATATTCGAGCAGTCCGGATGGATCGAGGTCGGGTAAAAGTGATGGCATGGTGAGTTCTTCGTAAGTCGATTAGCGGGTCAGAAATAATGTTGGGAGGCCGGGTTGTCCCGGATTTCAGGACCAGGCCATTCGGACGGATTTGGACAGGTTATTCAAGGATGGCCAGGAGGTCCCCGGACTCCACCTGTATCCCCGGGGTAACGAGGAGTTCGGAAACCTTGCCGGCCTTTTCGAAATACAGGGTAGACTCCATTTTCATGGCTTCCAGGGTCATGGCAGCCTGCCCCTTCTTGACGATGTCCCCGGGAGAGACCACGACGCTTACAATCATCCCCGGCATGGGGGCCGGCATATGACGGTTGTTCGATGGATCTGCCTTGCGGTGGGACACGGTGCTGGAAACCAGGCTCAGGTCGCTGACCAGCACTTCCCTGGGTTGTCCGTTTACCTCGAAAAACGCGGTCCGCCTGCCATCCTGATGAGGGTCGCTCACCGTCTGGAACTTGATGATCAATGCCTGGCCAAATTCATCGTCCACGGTGATTTCCTCACCGGGCTTCAGGCCATAGAAATAAACCGGAGTCGGCAGGTGGCTGGTGTCGTCGTATTCCATCTGATGTGCCAGGAGGTCCTCGAAAACGCCGGGATAAAGAATCCAGGAAAGAATATCCGTGGTTTCAGGGTGTTCCAGTCCTTTTTCCTTCAGCGTGCCTTTTGTTTCAGAAAAATCCGCCGGGGGCAGGGTTTCCCCGGGCCGTTTGGACAGTGGTTTTTCCCCTCTGAGGATCCGGTCCTGGATGCGTCTGGGAAAGCCCTGATGGGGTTTTCCCATGCGGCCGCTCATCAGGTCAACCACGGACTGGGGGAAGGCCAGCTCCCGGTCCCCGTCACGCACCTGGTCTGCGGTCAGATTATTGGAAACCATGAACAGCGCCATGTCTCCCACTACCTTGGAGGTGGGAGTGACCTTGATGATGTCGCCAAACAACTGGTTCACCGACGCATAGGTTTCGCAGATTTCCACCCAGCGGTCCGCCAGGCCCAGTCCCCGGGCCTGTTCATACAGGTTGGTGTACTGTCCTCCGGGCATCTCATGCTGGTAAAGGTCCGCAGAAGCCGGCAGTGTCTCGCACTCAAACGGTACGTAATACTCCCGTACCGAGCGCCAGTAGTCTGCAAGCCGGTCCAGGTTTCCGGTATCCAGCCGGGTTGCCCGGGGGTTGAACTGCAAGGCGGCCACCACCGTGTTCAGGTTGGGTTGCGAGGTGCCCCCGGACAGGGGTGCCATGGCCGCATCGGCAATGTCGAGACCCGCCTCGGCAGCATTGAAAATGGAAGCTGCCTGCAATCCGGACGTATCGTGGGTGTGGAAATGAATCGGAATATTCACCTCCTGCTTCATCGACTGGACCAGCAGCGTTGCGGCATCGGGCTTCAACAATCCCGCCATGTCCTTGATGCACAGAATGTGTGCGCCCATGTCCTCGAGTGTTCGGGCCTTGTCCAGGTAGTATTCCAGGGTATATTTCTTGCGGCCGGGATCCAGGATATCGCCGCTGTAGCAAATGGTTGCTTCACAGATGCCCCCGTATTTGAGTACGCTGTCCATGGCCACGGCCATATTCGGTATCCAGTTCAGGGCATCAAACACCCTGAAGATGTCCATCCCGGCATTTACCGACTCCCGGATAAATTCCCGGACAACATTGTCCGGGTAATTGATATACCCCACCACGCTGGAGGATCTCAAGAGCATCTGAAACAGGATATTTGGAACCAGTTCCCGCATCTCGTTCAGCCGTTTCCAGGGGTCTTCCTTAAGAAAACGCATGGAAGTGTCGAAGGTGGCCCCGCCCCACATTTCCAGCGAAAACAGGTCGGGCGCCAGCCTGGAGTAGCTTTGGGCGATGTTGAGCATGTCGATGGTCCGCAACCGGGTTGCGAACAGCGATTGATGGGCATCGCGAAAGGTCGTATCCGTAATCAGCAGTTTTGTCTGACGGTGGATCCACTGTTGCAATCCCTCTGCCCCCTCATCGAGAAAAATGTCCCGGGTCCCCCGGGGGATTTCCAGGGAATTGGATTTCGGAATCGCCACCGGGGACCGCCTGGTTGCAACGGGGCGGTCCTTCACCTCGTCATTCCCGTTCACAATGGTATTGGAAAGATACGAAAGCAGCCTGGAGGTGCGGCTCGGAGACACCTTGAAATCTAGCAGGCTGGGGGTGTTGTCGATAAACCCGGTGGTACACCGACCATCCTGGAATGTCGGATGATCAATCAATCGCAAGAGAAACGGAATATTGGTCAGGACCCCTCTTACCCGAAACTCATTGAGTGCGCGGTCCATTCGCTTGATGGCGGCATCAAAGGTTCTGGCTCTTGCCGTGACCTTGACAAGAAGGGAGTCAAAGTACGGCACGACGATGGCGCCGGCAAAGGCGCTCCCCGCGTCCAGCCGGATCCCGAAACCACTGGAGGACCGGTATTGTGTCAGCCGTCCATAGTCCGGCATGAAATTGTTGGTGGGGTCTTCGGTGGTAATCCTGCACTGTATGGCAGATCCATGGGTCTTGACGACCTCCTGGCCGGGCAGGTCGATTTCATAGCTGCCAAGCGGATATCCCTGTGCAACCAGGATTTGTGACCGGACGATGTCAATGCCGGTCACTTCTTCGGTGACAGTGTGTTCTACCTGGATTCTTGGATTGACCTCGATGAAGTAAAACCGGTTGGTGTCTTCGTCGAGGAGGAACTCCACCGTTCCGGCATTCTGGTAGTCGGCGGACCGGGCCACCCTGCACGCCGCCTCACAGATTTCCGTCCGAAGCCCCGGATCAAGGGTCGGCGCCGGGGCAATTTCCACTACTTTCTGGTAGCGCCGCTGAACGGAACAGTCCCTTTCATACAGATGAATCAGGTTTCCGTGCTGGTCCCCCAGTATCTGGACTTCGATATGCCGGGCATTGGTGATCAGTTTTTCAATAAAAACATCGGTGCTGCCGAACGCAGAGAGGGATTCACGCTGGGCGGCGTGAAAGGCCGCTTCAAAGGAGGAGGGGTCCCTGACCATCCGCATTCCCCTGCCGCCGCCGCCGTGGGCGGCTTTGAGCATGATGGGGTACCCGGTTTCAGCCGCCAGGGCCTGGCCATCTTCCAGGTTTCGGATGGCGCGATTGGCGCCACCCAGAACGGGGATGCCGACCCCTTCGGCGATCGCCCGTGCAGAGGTTTTGTCTCCCAGCGCTTTCAGGGTGTCCGTGGACGGCCCAATAAAAATAATGCCTTCCCGGCGACAGTGGTTGGCAAAGTCCGGGTTTTCGGCCAGAAACCCATAACCGGGATGAATGGCATCGATCTCCTTTTCTTTCGCGAGGCGGATAATCTTGTCGATGCTCAGGTAATTCTTGATGGGTTCTCCCGCTTCCCCCACCTGGTAGGCTTCATCCGCCTGGAATCGATGCAATGCATAGCGGTCCTCGAAACTGTAAATCGCCACGGGAGTAATCCCCAGTTCCCGGGCACTGCGGAATACCCGGATCGCAATTTCCCCCCGATTGACAACCAGCAACCGTTTGATTGGAAAAGTCAATGCTCAATCCAGGGGTGAGAGGAGGTTACTGCACACTGCCGAAGCCGTAGTCCACGGACCCGGCAGGGGGCTGGATGCCTGCAAATCGGCACCCCTGGGCAACGGGCCCGCCGGGGAGGAGCCGGTAAAGGTATTTCATCCCCCCCTTGTGATGAAACTTTTCGTCCAGGGCATCCAGAAGCTCCCTGACATTGATATCATGATGATCGTGGTTCGCGACATAAAGCTGGATGGCCTGGATAATTTCCAGGTGATCTTCCACCAGTTCAATCCCTTCACTGTGTGCAATGCTTTTTGCCGCCTCAAGCGACCAGTCCAACGGGGCATTGGGAAATGGGTCATCCGCAATATTCATGTGATTTTCCTTGTATATTTCCAGCAGGGTTGAGGGCAAAGGATAAGAATACCACATTGTCATCCCGACCTGAGCCAGTGCATTTTCTGGGTTTGGACCGGTTGCGGTAGAATAATGCGGGGGTGTCGGCAATGCCCATATCCCGGTATGCATATCTCCACAAGCATACCGGATAAATGTTGTGTATCCTGCATCAATCAGGTACAACCTGAACGGGAAAGTACAAATCATTTATACGGAGAATTCCCTTATTTACCATGTATTACGAAACGATTGATCAACTGGAAAAAATGGGCGCAGACCGTGAGTACATCCAGGGCTGGATTGGCGGCTACCTCGGCAACCCGTTGCGGGAAGAACAGCGTTTGACGGAAGCCTACCAGGCGGGGTATGAGGACGGCGGCAACCAGAACACGGCCAATGCTCCGAAGTTCCAGGCAGGCGGTGCGGGCAAGGCCTGACCAACCCGGAATCTTTAATCCGTCGTTGCCGGTAATCGTTGCGAAGTGCTGGTTATGCGCCCCGGCGGCGGATTTTCGAAAGAGGGTGTTTTCAATGACGAAGCGGTGGAATTGGGGGCATGGCGGGTCTTCTGCATGATGGAAAAGAGAGGTCCCCTGGGATTATGAAGTCTTTGGGCTGACCGTCTGTTCCATCGGAACCAGTAATTTCTGGACACTTTTCAACAGGAGTTCAGCCGCTTCCGGTGCATCGATGTCAATCACCTGCTGCACGACCCATTTGTTTTGCTGGGACATTCCCATTATTTCCTGGATGGTGTTTCCCAGCAACCGCCGGGCCGAGTAGCCAGGCAACTCCTCCTCGAACGCTCCGGTTGAATAGCTCGCAAATCGCCGGTTCGCGAGAGCGATAAAATCTGTCCGGTAATTGCCCGGTCCGAGCACCTCTTCGGTATTCCTCTGGTAGTGGCGGGCAACCTGATGAACCAGGGGGGGCAGAATTTCCAGGCGCTGGTTTTCACCAAGTCGGTCATAGGCCAGCCGGTCTGTGGCATGGCAAAGGTAAATCAGGTACTCCCGGATGACCCCCACCCGCTGTTCGTCGGAGTCATACTCAAATTCCTCCTGGTGCAGGTTTTTGCAATAGGCCAGTCCGATTTGCCAGATGATATAGGCCACTGCCGAGGCCTGGTCTTCCACGGACCGTGGTCGGTCCGTCCGCCATTTGTTGCGAATACGCATCCCGGAAAATCAGGATTTCCGGATTTCAGGGACCGGATTCCGTTGGGTCGGGGTTAGCGGCGGGAACCCTTGTCTTCATGGGCCAGTTCCACCAGGCGATTGGCTTTTTCCGTGTAGACTGCCTGATAATTGTACAGGGGATGGTCCTGGTCCCCGATCCAGTATCCTTCCTGGTCCAGTCCATGCCTGCGCTCGTGTTCGATAAACCTGCGCTGCATTTCCAGCAGTTCAGCAATCAGTTTTTGTTTTTCACCCATGGAAAATTCCCTGCCGTATTAATATGGAAAATTCTAGCATTCTCCTCCCGCATTCCCGATATCTCGATAGGGGTATGATTTGCCATCCTGTCCTTGTACTGCCACCGTATGGTGGATGGAAACAACCCGCCTTTCGATGCTGGATCACGGCCAGGGAAACGCCCTGGATGGGAATCAGTATTTTCCAATCCCGCAATGAGCCTGAACGAGGTGGTGATGCCCACCCACCCGAACCGGCCGTTGACCCTGGTTGCCGAGACCACGCCGTTACAGCGGCGGGCCTTTGAACTGCTCCATGTCAATCCCAACCCCGGTCCCAAGCTTCGCATTTCCGTACGCCCTGGATCCGTCCCAATCCATTGGGGGAAAACGGATCTCACTCGAATTGGTCGGTGAAGTTCAGTCTGGAACAAATCCATTGATCGCGATACGATCTTGCCAACCCAAAACAGCCCCTTTCTGTTCGCGTTGGTTGCCCGTCACGTTGGCATACAGTATTATCCACTCATTATTGTTTCAATCAATAATCCTTATTGCAGGAAACTCCATGTTATCCTGCCATTTAATTTTAGTTGTCGACAAACAAGTACAGGAGAATCCCAATGTCAGAAACAAACTCCAGGCGTAAGTTTTTAAAAGGATCCGCAGTGGCTGCAACCGCGACTGCAGCGGGCGCCCTGGTCGCGCCATCAATCGTCAAAGCCGAACCCGTTACCCTGAAAATGCAGGCAGCCTGGGGAGGTGGTATTTTTCTTGAAAACGCCAAATCCTATGTGGACCGGGTCAATGCCATGGCCGGGGATGCACTGCAGATCGAATTGCTACCCGTGAACTCGGTGGTCAAAACCAGCCAGATGCAGGATGCGGTCCATCGAGGCGTTCTGGACGCAGCCCATTACGTTCCGGCGTACTGGTATTCCAAGTCGCCGGTGGCGTCGCTGTTTGGTACCGGGCCATGTTTCGGCTGGTCGAGCCAGGAAGTGCTCGGATGGGTGCACTATGGCGGTGGACAGGAACTGTTTGATGAATTGATGGGAAAGCTTGGCCTGAATCTGGTCAGTTTCTTCAACAGCCCAATGCCCGCCCAGCCACTGGGCTGGTTCAAAGAGGAGATCAAGGATGCCAGCCAGATGGTGGGGCTGAAGTATCGTACCGTTGGGCTGGCTGCAGATGTCCTGCTTGAAATGGGCATGTCCGTGGTACAGCTTCCCGGGGGTGAAATCCAGCCAGCCATGAAATCCGGCCTGATTGATGCGGCGGAATTCAACAATCCCACCTCGGACCGCGATTTCGGTATGCAGGATGTCTCCAAACATTATCATCTTGCCAGTTTCCATCAGTCCCAGGAATTCTTTGAGGTAACCTTCAACAAGGAGAAATACGATGGGCTTTCTGATGAACTGAAAGCGATCCTGAAATATGCCTCCGAAGCCGAAAACTCCAATTTCTATTGGCACAACACCCAGCGGTATGCGGATGACCTGGTGACCCTGGCCACTGAGCAGGGCGTCAACGTTTACCGTACCCCGGATTCGGTCATGGCGGAGCAACTCAAGGCCTGGGATACCGTCGTTAACCGCATGTCTGAAGGAGACGAGTTCTTTGCCAAGGTCATTGAGTCCCAGAAAGCCTATGCGAAAACCGTCATGAACTATCTGAATTTGAACCAGCCCGATTACAAGTTGGCGTACAGCCATCATTTTGGCTGATTCCGTCATCGGGTAGTCGTTTACAATTTGTTGCGTAAGGGGGCCGTTTCGGCCCCCGCTTTGTTTTTTCCGGCAACCAGGGAAAGTCACTTTGACCAAGCTCATATATATCATCGAAAGCCTGAGTATCTGGGTGGGACGGGCTTTTGGCTGGTGTATCCTGATCCTGACTTTCTCTGTTTCCTATGAGGTGTTTGTCCGATATGTGCTGAACGCTCCTACGGTCTGGGCTTTCGACATGATGGTGCAGATGTACGGCGGCCTGTTTCTGATGGCGGGTCCCTACGCATTGGCCCAGGACACCCATGTCCGGGGGGATGTCCTGTATCGCCTGTTTCCGGTCAGGGTGCAGGCATCCATCGATTTTGTTCTTTATCTGCTCTTCTTTTTCCCCGGAATGCTGGCATTGTTCTGGTTTGGCGCTGAAATTGCAGCGGATTCCTGGCGTTACAAGGAAGTGAGCTGGAACAGCCCGGCACGAATCCAGGTGTATTTCTTCAAGACATTGATCCCCTTTGCGGGGGCATTGCTGATCATCCAGGGAATCGCGGAACTTCTGCGGTCCTGGCTGGCAATGCGGTCCGGCCAGTGGATGGAGAGACTGGAGGACGTGAAAGAGACCGAACAGGCCCTTATGGCAGGAACGACCACGGATTCCCTCCGGAGCTAGCCCGCCGATTTCCGCCTCCCTGTCTCCTTCATACCCTGAACTTTCCGAACGATGACCAATCCGGAAATTGCCATTTTGATGCTTGGACTTTTTATCGTCCTGGTACTGCTTGGCTTCCCCATCGCTTTCACGTTGATCGCCATGGGGGTGGGTTTCGGATATTATGCTTATCATCAGGCCGGGTCCATTGAAGTCATTGCCGATGCCTTCAACAACCAGATATTCTATCTCCTGAACCAGAACACCTACTCGGTGATGGAGAATGATACGCTGGTGGCGATCCCCCTGTTTCTGTTCATGGGGTATGTGGTGGAGCGGGCAAATATCGTCAATCGCCTGTTCTCATCGCTGCAGCTGGCTGCCAGGAACCTGCCGGGTTCCATGGCCATTGCCGCCCTGATCACGTGTGCGGTATTTTCCACGGCAAGCGGGATTGTCGGAGCCGTGGTGACCCTGATGGGACTGCTGGCGTTCCCGGCCATGGCGAAGGCCCACTACCGAAAGGATTTCAGTGCCGGGGTGATCTGTGCCGGGGGCACCCTTGGAATTCTCATTCCACCCTCCATCATGCTCATCGTCTATGCGGCCATTGCGGAGCTGTCTCCCCTGCGATTGTATGCGGCGGCGGTGTTTCCGGGACTCCTGCTGGCATCGCTGTATATCGTCTACGTGATTGGCCGGGTTATGCTCAATCCGGGGATTGCCCCCAAGCCGGTGATGGACGACCGTATCCGGCCCAGCGAAGTTTATCTCCAGTTGCTGACGTCATTTGTCCCCCTGACGGTGCTGATCATGCTGGTTCTCGGTTCTATTCTGGGTGGGCTTGCGACGCCTGCAGAGGCAGCCGCAATGGGAGCGCTGGGAGGCCTGGTGCTGGCTGTGCTGTACCGGTCCCTGACCTGGATCAAGGTCAAGGAGTCGGTTTTTCTTACCGCAAAAGCCACCGCCATGGTGTGCTGGATGTTTGTGGGTTCCTGGACATTTGCTTCGGTATTCTCATACCTCGGTGGCCATGATGTCATCGAACACTGGGTGCTCGCACTCGAGCTGAAGCCGTGGCAGTTCCTGATCATGGTCCAGCTCATCATCTTCCTGCTGGGATGGCCCCTGGAGTGGTCAGAAATCCTGATCATTTTTGTGCCCATTTTCCTGCCCATGCTGGATACATTCGGCGTCAATCCCTATTTCTTTGCCATGCTGGTGGCGCTGAATCTGCAGACCTCTTTCCTGACCCCGCCCATGGCGATGTCGGCCTACTATCTCAAGGGAGTGCTCAAGAACCAGATCGAGCTGATGCAGATATTCAAGGGCATCATGCCCTACCTGTCCATCGTGATCTTCTGCATGTTTCTGATGTACATGTTTCCTGAAATTGCCCTGTGGTTTCCGGATTACCTGTTTGGACCGTACATCCCCTGATCCGGTGGATGCGTGATGAGTAAAGCTGCGGGAAACGAACCCAATGGGGTCCGGCAGTGTGTTCGGGCGATTTGCGAAGGTTCCCTGTACTCGGAGAAGCTGGTTGAAAATTGCCTCAACCGGATTGATGCCACCGAACCTGAAATCCGGGCCTGGGCCCATCTGGACCCGGAGTGTGCCCTGGAGCAGGCCAGGGCGATGGATGACCTGCGCCGCCGGGGCAAACCGCTGGGCAGGCTTCACGGAATACCCGTCGGCGTCAAGGACATCTTCGATACCGTCTTTTATCCCACTGAATGTGGTTCACCGGTGTACCGGGGCAGGCAGCCCGGGGCCGATTGTGCAGTGGTTGAAAAGCTGCGGGAAGCCGGTGCGGTGATTCTCGGCAAGACCGTGACCACCGAGTTTGCCTACATGCAGGCCGGGGCCACGCGGAATCCTTACAACAGTCAGTTCAGCCCGGGCGGGTCTTCCAGCGGGTCCGCTGCCGCGGTGGCCGCCGGGCATGTTCCCCTGGCCATTGGCAGCCAGACCAATGGTTCCGTGATCCGGCCCGCGTCGTATTGCGGCGTGTACGGGTTCAAGCCCAGCCGCGGGATTCTTTCCAGGCGGGGCGTGTTTCAGACCTCTTCCACCCTGGACCAGCTGGGCCTGTTTGCCCGGAATCCGGAGGACGCGGCACTCCTGTGTGATGTCCTTGGAGGATACGATGCGAACGATGACGCGACGTACCTCGCTCCCCGTCCCGGAAACCTCCAGGGCTATTGGTCCGAGGTGCCCGTTGAGCCCAATTTTGTATGGATCGATCTGCCGTATGCCAACCGATACGCCGAGGATTGTGCAGCGGGATGCCGGGAAGTCATCCAGGCGCTGGGGGGGCAGATTGAAACCATTCCCGCTCCCCGGTCGTTTGCGGTATTGATCGAATGCCACCGGGTCATCTACGGGTATGAGCTGTATCGCTGCCTGCATGACGAAAGAGTGCATCATGGCGATCAGGTCAGTGATACCCTCAAGGCCTCCATGAAGATTGCCGGTAGGATTTCCGATGACCAGTACCGCGAAGCCCTGGAGACCCGGGAGGCGGCCATACCGTGGTTTCGACAGTTTTTCAATGACTACGATGCCATATTGACCCCGTCTGCAACCGGAGAGGCCCCCCGGTTTGGGGAAGGAACCGGAGACCCCATCTGCTGCACAATCTGGACGTTGTGCGGGTTGCCATGCCTGTCGCTGCCATTGCTGACGGGCAACCAGGGTCTGCCCATGGGAGTTCAGCTTGTCGGAGGCGAAACCGAGGATGACCGCCTGTTTCGGACAGCGAGATGGCTGCTGGAGTCCCTGCAAAGCGAAATGGATGAAGAACCGGTATACTCAACCGAAACCTGAAACGGGACGTAAACGATGATCTCTGGCCTGGCAAAACTCATCACAGGATTGATTGGTGTAGCACTGGTATCGATGTTTGTGGTGGGCCTGTCCCACAGTATCTCCACCGGATTCGCCGGCTTTTTCGGGGGACTGCCATTTTTCGTTATTGTCGTCGTGGTCCTGGCCATGGTGGTGTATGATTTCTGGGACGAATGTGTTCGAAAATATAAAAAATAGGGGGATCCGGCCATTGGGTCCCTTCCTGTTGCGATCACGCCCCCGCCCCCCCGGTTCATGATGTCGGGCAAACCGGTCCTGTGGATTTCCCGCAGGCTCTCCCCCAACACGGAAGCCCGGGCGGCCCGGGATTACGAAGTCCTGCTGAATCCCGAAGATACCCTGAACTCTTCGGAGGAAATCATTGCCATGAGCCATCGTGTGGATGCCATCCTGCCCTGCCATTCGGAGATTTTTGATGCCGGGGTCGTGTCCAGCATGGGAAAACGCACCCGGATCGTTGCCAATCATTCTGTCGGGGTGGATCATTGCGACCTGGAGGCTTTCCGGGACCGGGGCATTGTGGTCACCAACACCCCGGATGTCCTGTCGGATGCCACCGCGGAAATTGCCATGCTACTGCTCCTTGGGGTAGCGAGAAAGGCGGTGGAAGGGGACCGACTGGTTCGCACCGGGAAATGGTCGCACTGGAGTCCGTCATTCCTGGTTGGGCACCAGGTAACCGGCAAGCGTCTGGGAATCGTTGGACTGGGAAAGGTCGGCCGTGTGATGGCACAACGCGCCAGGGGATTTGGAATGGAAGTGCACTACCACAATCGGTCGCGCCTGGCCCGGGATCTGGAACAGGATGCCATCTACCATGAAAATCTCCACTCCTTGCTGGGAGTGTCCCAGTTTCTTTCGTTGCACTGCCCCGCCACCCCGGAAACCGCGGGAATCCTGAATCGCGAAACGATTTCAAAATTGCCGGACGGTGCGATTGTGGTCAACACGGCACGGGGTGCCCTGATTGAGGAATCCGCGTTGCTTGATGCCGTGGCTTCCGGAAAGATAGCGGGAGCCGGGCTGGACTGTTTCGCCACGGAACCCGGGGGTAACCCGGCATTTTCAGGATATGAGAATATATTCATGCTGCCCCATATCGGCAGCGCGACTCTCGACACACGGGATGCCATGGGATTCCGGGCCCTGGACAATCTCGATGCCTTTTTTGCAGGCAGTGAACCCCGGGACCGGGTGGCCTGAAGAACCGGCCCGTAGGCTGTCCTGTCCGGTCTTCAGTTCACACCATGCCGGTGGAAGTGATGCTTTTATGAGGGAGAAACAATCCGCAACCGTATAGTCTCCCGGGCCCCAGTCCCGCTTCCTGCAGTTTGATGGAGTCTTCGGCCCCCAGGTCGGCGAGCAGGACACTCCTGACCGGGATGGGTTCGGCGTTGCGATACAACCGCCTGTCCCGGCCGCACAATATTTTTCTTGCGGTGATGCCTGCCTTGCCCAGCACCCCGGCAATGCGGTTCACAAAAATGTCTTCGGACTCGCTGGCATCGAAAATTACCCGCCGGGCGAACAGGGTCGCAGACATGCGCAGGGGGAATGACCGGGATTTGCCCACGGTCAGCCGGTGACCGTCCAGGTCAAGCACCTGCCCGGAAAGTGAGGAGGCCTCCGCCAATCGGGGGATCGGCAATCGCAATTTCAGGCGGGACCGGTTGGAGACAAAGAACATTTCTCCCGGTGAATCCTCCTGCCGGGTCCATCCGCTGCCGGACTGTGGATAGTGGATGGGATGAATGCCGGCCCCGGGTTCGTCGGTGAGCCAGGGCAATTGTTCAATCACGGCTTCGGACAGGGCACTCGCGTGATCCAGGGGCAGCGTTGCGGCACGAATCCGAAAGGACAGGTCCTGGAGGCGGTGTGAAACCGCGGTGCCGTCGGAAGGCTTGTCTTCTGCCCAGTGCATGGTGATCCGTGGGGGTGGTTTCAGGGCAGCGTGGACTGCACCTGCTCGCGGTCAAACCACCATTCATCCTGTACCAGCACATCAATCACATTGCGAAGCCTGACCAGGAATTTTTCCGGGTTGTCCAGTTCCATGCGCACAATCCAGGCGTCGAAATCGGCCTGGTCGTGCACATCGGCATGCCTTCGGCCGACGGTTGTCAGCATTTGCATGACATCCACGTACAGGTCGTCATGTTTCGCCGGGTCCTTGCGCAGATGGTAGACATGAACCGCGGTGGCTGCGGCCACCGCAGCTCCATCGGCTTCGGGAGGGGTTTCGTCAATGACATACTGCAGCATGGACAGGGTGATGGCCGGGTCCACGGGAAAGGTCACGGACAGCCACACCCCCTGACCCAAAGCCGGGATACTTTGGGCCTGGTTGCACCGGAACAGGATTTCACAGATTTCGATGGCATCTTCCCAGCTTCGTGCGTGAAAGAACGTGTCAAACAGCGGACGCGCCCTGTCCCAGGCCAGTTTGTTTCGCATCAAGTCAAGCAGTACCCGGGCCCCTTCCTTTTCCAGTCGGGCCCGGGTCATCCGGTGGTCTTCGGTATTCGGATCAAGTTCCCGGATCTGCCGGTCAATGGCATCGACCCGGGACTGCAGTACCGCGGGGGACAGGACAGCATCCTGGCCGGTTTCCGCGCCGAAATCAAAAATCTGTCTGGGCATCATGAATAATCAGGGGGTTTCCACCCGGTCGGTATACCGGGCGCGATAAATGAGCCGGGCCTGGCTGGCCGAGTCGGCAAATCCGGTTCGGGCATGCAGCACATTATTGCACACCAGGCCCTGGCCTGCCTCCAGGGTATGGGAAAAGATGAAATCAGATTGCTCAAGAAAAGCGGCAATTCGCTGTCGGGCCAGATCCAGGACCGGTTCTTTCTTCCACTGGATGGATCGTGTTCGGGCGGTGTAGCGCATATTCAGGTGGCCGCGGCGGCCCAGCGAAAAAACGGGTCCCACCGTGTTGGTCCGAATGACTTCCTCCCCGCTTACGTTTGCCGGAATACACATCGCCTCCGGGTGCATCAGGGCCCGGATGAAGTCGGGATTCTCATCGCGGAGCCGGATATAGGCGATTTCATGATCCAGTATGCGGTTGCCTCCCCCGGTGGCTGCTGGACTCGCGCAGTGCAGGACAAAGGAGCGGACCATGGTGCTGCGGGGATTGTAGTAGCCGTCCGTATGCCAGTTCAGGGGTTGGTTGCCATAGGGAATGTATCGGGATTCCGGGTCGGCGGGATTGACCCGGAGTGTGCTGATTCCGCGATGGTCAGCTCCGGGGTTCGACACAATATGGCGTAATCCGAGTTGCGCTGCGAAATCCACCAGGCCGTCCTTGTCCAGGGCACAACGGCTCTGGTACAGGGCAAAGTTGGTCAGTCCGACGGTTTTCCGGATCGAATGGATTTCCCCCCTGGTCAGATTCCCCGGGTTCCGGATTTCTGTCAGCAGGTCCTGTGTTTTCCCGGGGTAGTCCCCGAGTTTCCGGTCGCGCCACTTCTCGTAGGCCGTGCTGGTCTCCAGGGAATAGGGACAATCGGACATGAAAAGGTTCTCGGGTTGCGATGAATGTTCGGTCTTCCTGCAGTGGGAAGGGGGGAAATTGTGACACAGGAGCCGCCGGGGATTACAGCGGTAATTCGGTATATCTCCGATGGGGGATGTGCAATACTCTACAGGGCAGTGTTTTATCCATGGGCCCGCTTCTAAAATAGGCCCATCAAACTAATATTTATCCATTCGCTCGCTGTTTGCGATAAACGGGACCACCAGCATGACTGAAAAAACCGACGAACCGATTGAAGTCTCCGTGCATGATACCCCAATGCTTGACGATCTCGAAACCGGGCCCTGGCCGAGTTTCGTATCCGGAATCAAGAAACTCCGAAATGACCACGATGACGAGCGTGTACAGGGGGTTGCCAATGATCTGCTGGGCCAGCTGGAGCATTCCTATGAAACCCGGAAAGGCTATTGGAAAGGGGGCACGGTGAGCGTCTACGGGTATGGCAGCGGGATTATTCCCCGATTCTCGGAAGTCGGGGATCAATTCCCGAAATCCCGGGAGTTCCACACGATTCGTGTACAGCCCCCTGCCGGCAACCACTACACCACAGACATCCTCCGTGAGCTGGCGGACAGCTGGGAAAAATGGGGCTCCGGGCTGGTGACCTTCCACGGTCAGACCGGCAATATCATGTTTATCGGGGCGACCACGAAAAACACCCAGCACTTTTTTGACGAGATCAATGAGTATGGTTTTGACCTGGGCGGAGCGGGCCCCTGTGTGCGGACCGCCATGTCCTGTGTGGGTTCGGCGCGGTGCGAACAGTCCTGCACCAATGAGCACAAGGTTCACCGGTCCCTGGTCAACAATTTTACCGACGATGTTCACCGGCCGGCATTGCCCTACAAGTTCAAGTTCAAGATTTCCGGCTGTCCCAATGACTGTACGAATTCCATCGAACGGGCGGACTTCGCGGTAATCGGTACCTGGCGGGACGACATCAAGGTCAATGCCCCGGAGTGGAAAAAGTATGTGGAAGAAAAGGGCCGTCAGCATGTCATCGACAACATCATCACACGGTGTCCCACCTCCTGCATGTCGCTGAAAGACGACGACTCCCTGGAAATCAGCAATGCGGATTGCGTGAAGTGCATGCATTGCCTGAATGTGGTGCCTAAGGCACTGAGCCCGGGAGATGACAAGGGGGTCACCGTTCTGATTGGCGGCAAGCGAACATTGAAGATCGGTGACCTGATGGGAACCGTCATCGTGCCCTTCATGAAAATGGAGTCCGAAGAGGATTATGAAAGACTGGTGGAGCTGGCGGAAGAGACCATTGATTTCTGGGCGGAGCATGGCCTGGAACACGAGCGTTGTGGCGAGATGATCGAGCGGATCGGCCTGGTGAATTTTCTGGAAGGCATTGGCGTGGATGTGGATCCGAACATGATCGCACACCCCCGGGAAAGCTCCTATGTCCGCACGGATGGCTGGGATGACGAGGCCAGGGAGTGGTTTCAGAAGCGGGCAGAAAAACGGGCGGAACAATCGGCGGCGGGCCAATCGGCGGCAGGTCAATCGGCTTAGGCAACGGGAGGAAATAACCATGGCGAAACAAATGCGCATGCCCATTGAGTCAGGCTGCCCGGATGGATTCCAGTACATGCATCCGGTCATGCTGAAGAATTTCGGGCAGTGGGAATGGCATGACCATCCACGTCCGGGTGTCCTCAGGCATGCGGCGAAAAGCGGCGATGAAATCTGGACCGTGAAGGCGGGCACCCAGCGGATTCTGGATGTGTATACCCTGCGTACACTGTGCGACATCGGGGACCGGTATGCGGATGGGCATGTGCGCTTCACCATCCGTTCAAACATTGAATATTTTGTCGATGACCCGGCCAGGGTTCAGCCCCTGATCAATGCGCTGGAGGAGGCGGGTTTCGTGGTCGGGGGAACCAAGAATTCCCTGGCGATGATTTCCCATACCCAGGGATGGCTGCACTGTGATATTCCCGGTACGGATGCATCCGGGGTGGTCAAGGCGATGATGGACGAACTCATTGACGAGTTCAAAAACTGCGACATGCCCAACCGGGTCCACATGACCACCTCCTGCTGCCAGATCAACTGCGGAGGGCAGGGCGATATCGCCATCAATATCCAGCATACCAAGCCCCCCAAGATCAACCATGACCTGGTGTCGAATGTATGTGAACGCCCTTCCGTGGTGGCCCGCTGCCCGGTGGCTGCCATCCGTCCGGCGGTGGTCAATGGCAAGCCAACCCTTGAGGTGGACGAGAAGAAGTGTATTTGCTGTGGTGCCTGTTATCCCCCGTGCCCGCCGATGCAGATCAATGACCCGGAACACACCAAGCTGGCAATCTGGGTGGGTGGAAACCATTCCAATGCCCGGTCCAAGCCGACCTTTCAGAAGCTGGTGGCGGCGGGAATTCCCAACAATCCGCCACGGTGGCCGGAGGCGACGGCCATCGTCAAGCAGATTTTGCGTACCTACAAGGAAGACGCGAAAGACTGGGAAAGGGTAAATGACTGGATTGACCGGATCGGCTGGCCGCGATTTTTTGAAAGAACGGGGCTGCCGTTCACAAAATACCATATCGATCACTGGCGGGGTTCCCGGAAGAGCCTGAACTCATCCACCCATATTCGATTGTGAAACCGGGGGAGGATGGTCACCCGGAACGCGCTTTGTCAAAAATAGGCTAAAATAGTCCAGACCCTGTGTGATTCGCAGACGCTGGTTTGATGCACTGTATGGCCGTCGAGATTCATGGCCGGGATTCATCGAGATTCATGATGAACGGTGCAGTGAAAATCTCGGCGCAGTGTCTGGATCATGGGGTGATTCACTGAAACCAACCGTTACACTACTACGTTACATTACTATTTGACTGGAGAGACAACAATGACGATTGAACTAGACGGTCGTACGTATCCTACCGACGAAGAAGGCTATCTGGCCAACTTGTCAGACTGGAACCCCCAGGTGGCCGATCACATGGCGAAGCTGGACGACTGCGACCTGGATGAACATCACTGGGAGGTCATCAACTTTCTGCGGGAATACTACGAAGAGTATCAGATCGCGCCGGCGGTCCGTGTTTTGACCAAGTCCATCGGAAAAAAACTGGGTCGGGACAAGGGGAACAGCCGGTACCTGTATCAATTGTTCCCGTATGGCCCTGCCAAGCAGGCCTGCAAGTATGCAGGATTGCCCAAGCCAACCGGCTGCGTTTAGACTACGGTGTTCCCCATTGCCTGGCGCAGGGACGGTCTCGTCTTTGAACCCAAGCCGTGGGATGAGGGGGCCGGACGGGGAGGCAGCGTGACCGGTCAAAGACCACCATGCCGGGTTGGTCGTTAGGGGTATTGGCCATCCAATGTCGGCGATCACGATCATCTATGGAGTGCTGTTTTATCTCGCTTCGGCGGTACTGGTCATCGGGGTCGCCCGCAAGATGGTCCAGTACTCCCGCACCCCGGCGCCACTGAAAATTCCCACCACTCCGGCACCGACCACCCGGTGGGGGGTGGCCGGAAGGCTGTTTCGGGAAATTGTTTTCTTTGAAAGCCTGTTCAGGGGCAGCAAATGGAGTTGGCTTTTCGGGTGGTTGTTTCACTTTGGGATGCTCATCGTTCTGATCCGGCACCTGCGGTACTTTACCGAGCCGGCATGGGGGATTTCGGTGATGCTGGGGGACCTGGGTGTGTACATGGGGTGGGTGATGGTTTTTGGCCTGCTAGGGCTGCTGGCACGGCGCTTTTTCGTTGACAGGATCCGGTATATATCCGACCCGTCCGATTACCTCATGCTGCTGTTGATCATTGCCATCGGCGTCAGCGGCCTGTTGATGAAGCATGTCCTGCACAGCGATATCGTGCAGCTCAAGGAATTTATCTATGGTCTCATGACGCTGGACTGGCAACCCCTGCCGCCGGATGCCATTTTGCTGGTTCATCTGGGCCTGGTCATTGTCCTGATGCTGGTCTTCCCCATCAGCAAGCTGCTGCACGGGCCGGGGATTGTATTCAGCCCCACCCGAAACCAGGTGGACAATCCCAGAGAGCGCAGGCATGTTGCGCCCTGGGCGGACCGGCCAGCCAATTAGACCGGATTGCCCATGAAAGTCGATTTCGAAGTTCCCGAACTGAAGTCATTTCCGGAGATTCCGGTCCTCGTCAATGATTCGATGGCGCACAGCCAGCCGTTTGTGGCCAAGCCCGAGCACCAGGAACCCCTGGGATACCCCGGGGAACTGGTGGAAGACTGGCACGACCGGGCGATTGAAAAGATGGGGGAGCTGCTGACCCGGTTCCGCTCCCTTCGGGTGTTCATGGATACCTGTGTCAAGTGCGGCGCGTGCACGGACAAGTGCCATTATTTCCTGGGAACCGCGGACCCCAAGAATATGCCGGTGGCCAGGCAGGACCTGTTGCGCGCCGTCTACCGCCGCTATTTCACCTTTGCGGGGAAGTACTTCCCGAAGCTGGTGGGTGCGGTGGATCTTACGGAAGAAGTGATTGCCGACTGGTACCGCTATTTCTACCAGTGCTCGGAGTGCCGGAGGTGCTCGGGATTCTGCCCCATCGGCATTGACACCGCCGAGGTCACCATGGCCGCCCGGGAGATCCTGGACCACATTGGCGTCGGACAAAAATACAGCAATGAAATCATCGGCAAAGTGCATGCCATCGGCAACAATCTCGGCCTGCCCAAACCGGCCCTAGCGGACACCCTGGAGGGGCTCGAGGAGGATATCGAGGACGAGACCGGGGTGGTGGTCCGGCTGCCCGTGGACCAGCCGGGGGCAGAAGTACTGCTGGTGACTCCGAGCGCTGATTTTTTTGCCGAACCCCATGTGGACGGCCTGATGGGGTATGCCAAAGTCTTTCACAAGGCCGGGATTGAGTGGACCCTGAGCTCCTACGCGTCCGAAGCGGCAAACTTTGGCATCTTTACCGGCTCTTATGAGCACATGCAAAAGGTTGCGGAACGGATCCGCACCGCCGCCCTGGAACTGGGTGTCAGGCGAATCGTGGTGGGGGAATGCGGGCATGCGTGGCGGGTGGCCTACAGTTACTGGAACAGCCTCATCGGCCCCTTTGATTTTCTGGACCAGGACTATCCCATTCCCCAGCATATCTGTGAACTGACGTACGACCTGATCCAGCGCGGTGCACTGAAATTTGATCCCGGGGTCCATGACGACAAGGTCATTACGTTTCATGATTCCTGCAACGTGTCCCGGGGGTCGAGAATGGGAAATGTGCCGGGCGGGCAGTTCACCATCCCAAGAGCGATTATCAAAGCATGCAGCAATCATTTTGTTGACATGGCTCCGGATACGATCCGGGAAAATACATTTTGCTGCGGCGGTGGCGGCGGTCTGCTCACCGATGATTTGCTGGAACTCAGGACCAAGGGTGCGATGCCAAGGGCCCAGGCCCTGCAACAGGTGATCGAAGAGCATGGTGTTACCCACATGGCGGCGATCTGTGCCATCTGCAAAAGCCAGTTTTCCCGGGTGCTTCCCCTGTACGGAATGGACATGGGCATGGTGATCAGTGTGCACCAGCTGGTGGGGGATGCACTGATCATGGAGGCGACGCATTAAATGATGGCACCACCGTTCTTTATCCCGGGTCCCGGAAAACGATCCGGCCGCCGGGGTTCCAGACCGGGCCGGTTGTCCCGGCCAATCCCGGGCGCGTTCCCGGCCCACCTTTTCCCTGCATTCCTGCTGCCTGAGGAATGGTTTGCCCCCTTTATCCGGAGTTGCCCATGAGTGTCCCTGCCAACAATGACAATCCCCTGACTTTCAGGAAGTTCGAAGAAGGTGCGTTTAAATGGAGGAATTACCAGGAGGACATCTTTAACGAAGATACCTCCCACAAATGCCCGACCTATGTCCATCGAACCCCGCCATGCCAGGGCAGCTGCCCTTCCGGAGAAGACATCCGGGGATGGCTGCAGATCATTCGTGGTATCGAGACCCCCCCGGAAGGCATGACCTGGCAGGAATACGCCTTTCGCCGTTCTACGGATGCGAATCCGTTTCCATCCATGATGGGCAGGGTGTGCCCGGCCCCCTGCGAGGATGGCTGCAATCGAAACAATGTGGACGATTTTGTCGGCATCAATGCGGTGGAGCAATACATCGGGGACACCGCTTTCGATGAGAATTTCAGATTCGATCCGCCGGCGGCGATAAACAACCATAAAATCGCCATCATTGGTGCAGGGCCCGCGGGACTGGCGGCAGCTTACCAGTTGCGGCGCCGGGGCTACGGCTCGGTTCTCTTTGAAAAGCAGTCCGAACTGGGGGGGATGTTCCGCTTTGGCATTCCCGGGTACCGGACACCGAGGCACATCCTGGATCATGAAATCCAGAGAATCCTGGACCTGGGAGACATCGAAATCAGGCTGAATACCCGGGTGGGCACGGATATCTCCATAGCACAGTTGGAAGAGGAGTACGATGCGATTATCTGGGCCATCGGCTGCCAGAGCGGGCGGGGCCTGCCCCTGGACGGGTGGACCGGGGCATCGAACTGCGTCAGCGGCGTGGCATTCCTTGAGGCCTTCAATAAAGGCGATATGAAGGTAACGGCCGAGAAGGTCGTGTGCGTGGGAGGCGGCGATACCTCGGTGGACGTGGTATCCGTGGCTAGGCGACTGGGTAAAATTGACCAGATCAACCAGAAAGACCGTCCGGAAGAAGTCATTGGCGGGTATGCGGCCCATGATTCCGCGATGACCGCCGCCCGGGAGGGATCCGACGTCGTTCTGACTTCATTGTTCAAGCGCCAGGAAATGACGGCCACCGAAACGGAAGTGTCGGATGCCACCACCGAGGGGGTGAGAATCGTGGACGGCGTGATGCCCGTGGAAATCCTGGTGGATGAATCGGGCCGGGCCACGGGCCTCAGAATGACCGAGTGCCAGGTGGATGGCAACGGGGTGCCGACCCCTGTGGAGGGCACGGAATTCGAGTTGGAAACCGACCTGATTGTATCCGCCATCGGGCAGGGTGGAGATCTTCAGGGGATTGAGGAAATCGGCAATGACCGGCAGTTTATCGATACCGATGCCTTTTTTCGTGTTCCGGGCCGGGAGAAGCACTTCGTGGCCGGGGACATCATTCGGCCGCACCTGCTGACCACGGCCATTGGCCAGGCATCCATTGCCGCGGCCAGCGTGATCAGCTATCTCTCGGGCTCCGACCCGGCCAGGCGGCCGAAAGTGGACGTCCATCACTTCAACCTGTTAAGCAAGCTCAATGAGGCCCGCCTGGCCCCCACGGATTATGACAATACCCAGGTGCGCGGTACCGATGGGGCAGGGTTTGCGGTCCATAATTTTGAGGACCGGGGTGCAAACGAAATCATTCCGTCCGATGACCTGTTCCTGGCGCATTTCCAGTACGAAGACCGGGTCAAGCGGGAGTCCAGGGTTCCCGATGCCGATGAAGTTCTGGGACATTTCGAAGAACGGCATCAGGTCTTGACCGAAGAGCAGGCGGTCACGGAGTCGAACCGCTGCATGAGTTGCGGGATGTGCTTTGAGTGCGACAACTGCGTGATCTATTGCCCCCAGACCGCCGTGTTCCGGGTGAAAAAGGATCAATCCACCCTGGGGCGGTATGTGGACACGGATTACAACAAGTGTATCGGCTGCCATATTTGCGCGGATGTCTGTCCCACCGGGTACATTGACATGGGCCTTGGCAAGTAGCCGGTCCATCTGGTACGCCATGTACGCACGCGGACAGTTCCTGCTGATCGGTTTCGGGCTGTGCCTGATAACGATTTCCATGGCATCCGATAAATTGACGGGGTCTGACCGGGAAATCCCCCGGGCGGTCATGGGGGAAAGCTGCGTGGCACCGGTGGAGGTGATGCGCAGGGAGCATATGACCCTGTTGTTTCACCAGCGGGACCGGACCATGTATGCCGGGGAAAGGGATGCCGAACACAGCCTCACGGGATGCCTGTCCTGCCATACCCAAAAAGATACCCGGGGCGAGTATATTCCGGTGAACGCTCCGGGGCAGTTCTGCGAAGAATGCCATTCCTACACGGCGGTGAAGATGGATTGCTTTGAGTGCCATGCCACCACACCCGGGAAAGCGGTGGCATTGGCGGAATAGGTCATGGGCGCATCGAAAATGAACCGGCGCAAAATGCTGAAAACAGCGGGAACGGCATTGCTGGCCCTGGCCCCGGGGGTACGCCTGGTTGATCTTGCGGTGGCCGCTTCAAAAGGCGGGTCCACCGGGGACCTGGTTCGATGGGGCATGCTGGTGGACACGACGAAATGTGCCAGCGGATGTACGGATTGTGTGGAGGCCTGCAACCAGGAACACGGCCTGTACGGGAAAGGCCGGGCGGAAACGGATGCACAGTATATCCGTGTTGTGGAGGTTCATGACCCGGCTACGGGCCGGGACCAGTCGTTTCCCGTGATGTGCCAGCATTGCGAAACGGCACCCTGTGTTGATGTCTGCCCCACCGGTGCATCCTTTCGACGGGAAGACGGGGTGGTGCTTGTCGACAAGCACACCTGCATCGGTTGCCGGTACTGCATGCTGGCCTGCCCGTACAAGGCCCGCTCGTTTATACACGAAAACCTGACCGACCAGGTGCCCCACACGCCAAGGGGGAAAGGGACCGTTGAATCCTGTAATTTTTGCACCCACCGGGTGGACCGGGGGGGGACGCCGGCCTGTGTCGAAGCCTGTGGAGACGCTGGCCACCAGGCATTGGTATTTGGCGATATGAATGATCCGGGCAGTGAACTGTCGAGGCAGTTGAAAGAAAAATCCACCACCCAGATTCGAAGCGACCTCAACCTCAACACGGGGGTTCGCTACCATGGGGTATAGGCAGCCGGAACAGTGCGTGTGACCCGACCCACCTATTACACCCTGAACTGCACCGGCACATCCTACTGGATGGTTCTTGTGGGGCTTGCCCTGATGGTGGTGAACGGGATTTTCTTTGCGCGATCCATGGAGCATGAAGGGCATTGGATTACGGGTATGAGCAACCAGGTCGTATGGGGGGTTCCCCACCTGTTTGCCATTTTTCTCATCGTCACGGCTTCCGGTGTGCTGAACGTGGCCTCCATATCCTCCGTATTCGGCAAGACGGAATACCAGGCATGGGGAAGACTGTCGGGTTTGCTTGCGGTGACGCTGCTGGTTGGTGGACTGCTGGTACTGGTGCTGGACCTGGGCCGGCCGGACCGCCTGATCATTGCCATGACCCACTATAACTTCAAATCCATCTTTGCCTGGAATATTTTCCTGTATACGGGTTTCCTCCTCGTGGTGGCGGTTTATCTGTGGATGATGTTTGAACCCCGTATGAATCGATTTACCCGGGTCTCCGGCAGTGTGGCGTTCACATGGCGAATCGTTCTGACTACGGGGACCGGGTCGATATTCGGGTTTCTGGTTGCCAGGCAGGCCTATGACACCGCCTTGATGGCCCCCCTGTTCATTGCGATGTCACTGAGTCTGGGTACTGCATTTTTCATACTTTTCCTGTACGCCCTGTACCGCAGGCCGTCCCTCGGTGTGGACCCCCGCCCAGTACTGGAAAGACTGGCAAGACTTGCGGGAATGTTTACCCTGGCGGTCTTGTTCTTTACCGGACTGTTTCACCTGACTCGATTGTATGGTGCTGAAAATCATGGGTTTGAGCAGTTCATACTGGTTGAGGGCGGCCTGTACACGGCATTGTTCTGGTTCGGACAGATTATTGCCGGCAGCCTGATTCCACTCTATCTGATATTTTATCCCGGGTCCGGGTCAACCGGCAGGCTGGTGACTGCCAGTATCCTGATCATTGTCGGCGGTTTTTCCCAACTCTATGTCATCATTATCGGGGGCCAGGCCTGGCCCCTTGAGATGTTTCCGGGAAAAGTGGTTTCCAGCGGCTTTTTTGACGGGGTGATTGCCAGCTATCATCCCAGTATCGCCGAAGTTTCGCTGGGAGCAGGGGGGCTGGCGTTCTCCATCCTGGCCAGCCTGCTGGCAATGCGGGTTTTACCCTTCCTGCCGGGTGATGCGGTGTCCGGGTAACCGCGGATTACCGGAATGATGCCAGTGGAACAGAAACCGGGTTTTTATCTCTCCGCCGCCCACAAGTCCTCCGGGAAAACCATCGTTGCCGTGGGCATTTGTGCCGCGCTCAGGGAACGCGGTGCAGCGGTCCGGCCTTTCAAGAAGGGGCCGGACTACATTGACCCGTTGTGGCTCACCCGGGCGGCACGCAACCCGTGTATCAATCTTGATTTCAACACCCAGAGCGTCTCCCAGATACGCGCCGCATTTTCTTCCGGGACGGATGATGCCGCGGTGTCCATCATTGAAGGCAACAAGGGGCTCTACGACGGGATGTCGGTGGATGGGAGCGACAGCAATGCACAATTGGCCGGGTTACTGGATGTTCCGGTGATCCTGGTGCTCGATACCCAGGGGACCACCCGGGGGATTGCACCGCTCATACGGGGGTATCAGCAATTTGATTCGAAAATCAATATTGCAGGGGTGATCCTGAACAAGGTGGCGGGTTCCCGCCATGAAGGAAAGTTATGCTCCAATATCCGGGCGCATACCGACATGGAAGTGATGGGATCCATTGCACGAAATCAGCGCCTGAACATCAATGAAAGGCATCTCGGTTTGACCCCGAGTAACGAGGTCGCATCCGCCGATACCCGGATTCGGGAGATTCGTCAGGTCGTTGAGTCCTGCGTTGACCTCCATCGGTTGCCCGGGGTGCCTCCGTGCCCGGAACCACAAAGAGCCCCTGCCCGGATGACCACGCATCCTGCACCGGACATTCGTATTGGCATCCCCCGGGACCGTGCATTTTGCTTTTACTATGCGGATGATCTCCGGTCTTTCGAAAGTCAGGGAGCCCGATTGGAATTCTTCGACACACTGGCGGATGAAACCCTCCCTGAGAATGTCGATGCACTGTTTATCGGAGGAGGGTTTCCGGAGATGTACATGGAAGCCCTGGAAAAAAATGCCTCCATGCGTCACGCCATCGGGGCGTTTGTTGCGGATGGCGGGCCGGTCTATGCCGAATGCGGCGGACTGATGTATCTTGGAAAATCCATTCGCTGGCAGGGGCGGACAGCACAAATGGTGGGTGCGTTGCCCCTGGATGTGGAAATGCAGGCCAAACCGGTGGGCCGGGGATATGTGCGGCTGGAAGAAACCGGCCATTCCCCCTGGGGGCGGCTGAACGGGTCCTCGGCGGACATCAGCGCCCATGAATTTCACTATTCCAGAATCCGGCTGCTTGAAAGTAAAAACCGGTATGCCTATCGGGTCAGGCGTGGCTGGGGCATGGATGGAAAACACGATGGACTGATCTACAGGAATGTCCTGGCAAGTTATGCCCATCTGCGCAATATAGACCCCGTATGCTGGGTCAGCCGGTTTATGGATTTTGTTCGCGGGGTCCGGCAGAACCGCCCATCGACCCGGTCCATTTAAGGTAGAATTGTTCCCGAACCGCACTCAACCCCTGCATTGATGCCCCCCGAAGAAAATACGGACCAGTTGTCCCGGACACAGGAAAGGACGTATCTTGCCCACGAATTGCACGATTCCCTGGCGCAGACACTGGCCAGTGTCCGGTAC
Organism: Candidatus Poriferihabitaceae bacterium; assembly: GCA_965214055.1. Lineage (GTDB taxonomy): Bacteria > Pseudomonadota > Gammaproteobacteria > Arenicellales > Poriferihabitantaceae > WTGA01. The sequence goes on along the minus strand of OZ243931.1, from coordinate 483,177 downwards.
TACATTCGCAATCTGGACCATGCAATACAGGGTGGCGATGAGTGTGAAATTTTCGAGTTACTGGAAATCGTTGAAAACAATGTTGAGATCGCCAACCAGGAATTGCGTGAATTAATCCGGAAGTTTCGGGCGCCCATTGAAAACCTCACCCTGGGTCCTGCACTGGAAAGTGCCATTCAACGGTTTGAGAACGAAACCGCAATCCATGCCGTATTCCAAAACAGGCTGGGTGATCCGGATTTGTCGGTCATGGTGACGACGCAGGTTGTCAGAATTGTACAGGAGGCACTGGTGAATATTCGCAAGCATGCCGGGGCGGATATCGTGCGTATTCTGATGCACCGGGAAACGGATCATGTGCATGTCTTGATCGAAGACAACGGGGTGGGATTTGCCGAATCAACGGAAAACCGCGACAATCATGAACATTTCGGTTTGAGTGTAATGAGTGAAAGAGCGGAGAGGATCGGCGGTGAATTGAATGTCGAGAGTGTTCCCGGAGACGGGACAAGAGTTCACCTGAGGTTTCCCGGTTCGCCGTCACCGGGTGGGCAGAGAGTGAGATAGAGGTACTCGTATGAAATTACTGGTCATTGATGATCATACCTTATTCCGTTCAGGCCTGGTCAGCCTGCTTGGGCGTTACCGGATAGATGTGGTTGCGGCGGGAAGCGGACGGGAAGGTATCCAGGTTTTGCAAAAAGCAGGATTCGATATCATATTGCTGGATTTGCGCATGCCGGAAATGAATGGCCTTGAAGTATTGCAATGGATTCGAAAGAAGCATATCGAGACCCCGGTCATCATGTTGACGACATCAAGTGATGAAGTCGACCTGGTTGAATCCCTCAGGCTGGGAGCCCAGGGGTATCTGTTAAAGGACATGGACCCGGACGATTTGGTCATGGCCCTGAGGGATGTGATGTCCGGAGAGACCATTGTTGCCCCGGATTTAACCAAAGTGCTGGCAAGCGCAGTGCAAAAGGGGGTGTCCGCCACTCCGGGTGCCTCCTCTCATTCCGTGCGAAGTGTCCTGACTGCGAGAGAACAGGAGGTGCTGCGTGATATCACAAAGGGTTGGAGCAACAAGGTGATTGCAAGAAATCTTGGGATTACGGATGGCACCGTCAAACTGCACGTGAAATCCATCCTGAGAAAACTCAAGGTCCACTCCCGGGTTCAGGCCGCTGTGATCGCAGTGGAAGAAAGGCTGGACGAAACCGGGCTTGAGCCCTAACGGCTGCTGCGCATTGATCCGGACGGGTGGGGATGGTTTTTTTCTCTTTTCGGACAGTTTTATTTGCTTGTAACACGAAAATAAGGTGGCGGAGAGCGAGGGATTCGAACCCCCGGACCTGTTACAGTCAACGGTTTTCAAGACCGCCGCATTCGACCGCTCTGCCAGCTCTCCATCAAAATGATTGTCCTGCGTGAAACAGGAATCGGAATTATAGCGAAACCGGCTGGAACAGGCTATATCTGCGCTCGGGTCTTCCCGATTTAAAACCGGGACCGGACATCCTCCAGTCCCCCATCCACCGCACGATTCTTTTTCCGCACAGGGATTCTCCAGACAGAATAACGTGGTGTTCAGTCCGGCCCCGGGCTGTGGAACACGACGAACTTTCCCGGCCGTTGCATTGGCATAGTCCGGTCAATGCTGATAAATTCCCGGCATGCCGGATGTTCCCCATATCACCAGTGAGTTGCTCGCGCCCATGGCGAATATTCGTCATGGTTTTTTTACGCGGCTCGGCGGTACCTCAACGGGTGAATTCCATTCCCTGAATTGCGGACAGTTTTCCGGTGATGACGCCGAGGCTGTTCGGGAAAACCGGAAGCGGGTGGAACGGACCCTGAAGTGCAGAACCCTGTACAGCCTGAAGCAGGTCCACAGTGATATCGTTGTCACCGTAGAGACGGGATGGCCGGAAAAAGGGGGGCAGGAGGGAGACGGTCTGGCGACCAATACCCCCGGGATCGGGCTTGGTGTCATGGGAGCGGATTGCGCCGGTGTTCTTTTCGCAGACAGTCACAGCGGGGTGATTGGTGCCGCACACGGAGGCTGGAAGGGGGCTCTCAACGGGATCACGGACAATGTGATCCAGGCAATGTGTGGACTGGGGGCCGTGAAAAACCGGATTGCCGCCGCCATCGGGCCGGCCATACAAGTCGAACATTACGAAGTCGGGCTGGAGTTCATGGACCGGTTCGTCAAGCATTCTCCCGTCCCGTGTGAAGACTGCTTCAAATCCGGGGAAACCGGGGAGAAAAGACGTTTCGACCTCCCGCTTTACCTGGAACGCCGCTTGCAGCAGGTACTGCCTGCGGAACACATCGACCGGCTGGAGGTGGATACCTATTCCGCCGAACAACGATTCTTCAGTTACCGGCGGACCTGTCATGCCGGGGGAACTTTGTATGGCCGGCAGGTGAGCGCGGTTTCTTTGGCATGAAGGAATCATTCAGTCCAGGAGCCCTGCGCATGGATCATGAAGAAATGAAGTGGTCGTTCACGGACCCGGAGATATTCCGGCACCCTGGCATGGACCGGTCTTCCAGGCGATGGATGATTTCACCGGGGACCAGCGAACAGCGTTGCCCATGAGGGCAAACAGGACGGATTTCACCGTCGTTTGAAAAGAGCGCTTCCCCATTTATCTTCTGATCAGGAAATTTTACAGATGACCAATTCCTCCATTTCGGATGAAGTCTCGAAAAGACGGACTTTTGCGATTATCTCCCACCCGGATGCAGGGAAAACCACGCTGACCGAAAGGTTGTTGCAATCCGGCGGGGCCATCCAGCTCGCCGGAACCGTCAAGGCCCGAAAGAGTGCACGGTATGCCACGTCCGACTGGATGGAACTGGAAAAGCAGCGGGGAATTTCAGTGACCTCATCGGTCATGCAATTTCCCTATCAGGGTCGAATTGTCAATTTGCTGGATACCCCGGGGCACGCTGATTTTTCGGAAGATACCTACCGTACCCTGACTGCTGTGGATTCGGCACTTATGGTCATTGACATTGCCAAGGGTGTGGAGGAGCGAACGGTGAAACTCATGGATATTTGCCGGTTGAGAGACACGCCAATTATGACATTCGTCAATAAAATGGACCGTGAGGGCAGGGATCCCATTGATATCATGGATGAAGTGGAGGAAGTGCTGAAAATTGACTGTGCTCCCATGGTCTGGCCCATTGGGTCCGGCAAGTCCTTCGTCGGGATTTATCGGCTGTATGACGACAAAATCCATCTTTTCGCCGGTCGCGGAGAATTCAACGAAGAGGTATGGATTGATGGATTGGAGAACCCGGAGCTGGATAACCGGATCGGTGACACGGCGGAAAAACTCCGGGAAGACATTGAACTCGTGCGAGGGGCCAGCCACGAATTCAATGTCGATCAATACCTGAATGCAAAGCTGACGCCGGTGTTCTTCGGGTCCGCGCTCAACCGTCACGGTACAGATGAGCTGATGGATAATTTTGTTGCGTTTGCGCCTTCGCCTCTGCCCAGGACGACCGGGACCCGGGAGATCAGTGCAACCGAACCCCAATTCACCGGTTTCGTCTTCAAGATCCAGGCCAACATGGACCCGGCCCATCATGATCGGGTTGCGTTCTTGAGAATTACCTCCGGTCAATTCACAAAGGGGATGAAATTGCGTCATGTGCGGGCAGGAAAAACCTTCGTAGTGCACAATGCGCATACCTTCATGGCGTCCAGGCGCGGCCATGCAGAAGAGGCCTATGCCGGTGATATTCTTGGGCTGCACAATCATGGCACCATTCAGATTGGTGATTCGTTTACCGAAGGGGAGATACTCAAGTTTCTGGGCATACCGAACTTTGCTCCTGAGCTGTTTCGCCGGGTGAGACTGGCCGATCCCCTGCGTGCAAAGGCTCTGCAAAAGGGCCTGGTCCAACTCTGTGAGGAGGGCGCAACCCAGGTATTTCGGCCGTTGAGCAGTAATGATCTGGTGTTGGGAGCGGTGGGAATTCTTCAATTTGACGTGGTTGCCCATCGTCTGAAAACGGAATACAAGGTGGATTGCTTTTTTGAAGCGGCTCCCCTCACCAAAGTGCGTTGGGTGCATTTCAACAATGCGGCACAAGAAAGCGAATTTCGCCGGAAAAACGCCCAATACCTGGCTCTGGATGGCCTGGATTCCCTGACTTATATCGCCCCCAACAACGCGAATCTGACCCTGGCGGAGAAGCGTTGGCCTGACGTCAGATTCCATGCAACCCGGGAAATCTGAACGGTTACGGTGTGGAAAAGTGAAAGGCGGACCGGGGTTCGAAGCCCCGGTCATCGGCGGCATGCCGGCAGCCGGCAGGAAGGATGATATAGTATTGCCATGCCCACAATAGCCGCTATCCAGACCAGTTCCAGCGATGATATCCACCGAAATCTGCTGCGGGTTGAGAAATATATTGTGCAGGCAGCGGAACAGGGGGCCCGTGTTGTGGTGTTGCCGGAATGTTTTGCGTTCATGCAACGCAGCCAAACGCAACTGCTCGAGCATGCCGAAAGTGATTCAGGTGGAAGAATACAGCGGTTTGTCGAGAATCTTGCAAGACAATCGGGGCTCTGGATCTTTGCAGGCAGTATTCCCCTGCACTCGGACATCCCTGGAAAGATTACCAATTCGATGCTGGTCTTTGACGACACCGGGGCCAGAGCAGGGCGTTACGACAAGATCTTTCTCTTCGATGCCGAGTTCGATAATGGCGAAAGATATGGTGAATCGGAGTACACGGTGCCGGGCAGTGAGATGGGTGTGATCGACTCTCCAGTCGGGAGAATTGGACTCAGTATCTGCTACGATTTGCGTTTTCCGGAAATGTATCGCCGGTTGACCCAGATGGGGGCGCAAATTCTGGTTGTCCCATCCGCTTTTTCCCATACCACCGGGGCCCGGCACTGGTTGCCGCTGCTTCAGGCCAGGGCCATAGAAAATTCCTGTTATGTGGTCGCTCCCGCGCAAACCGGCCTCCACAATAACAAGCGGAAAACCTGGGGGCACACGGTGGTCATTGAGCCATGGGGCCAGGTGGTTTCTGAACTGGAGTCGGGGTGGGGGCTGGTTTGTGCACAGATTGATCTTGCCCGACTGAATCATATCCGTCGGCAGTTGCCGTCATATTCCAAATTCCATTGGGATATTTTCAGTGCCTCCAAAATCCCAAAGTAACCGAATGGGAGGTTTTTCCATCCTGCCGAAACTCTCCCTGTTGTGCGTGGGGAAGAAGGTGTATTCGTTGGGGAGGGGTCGGAACGGTTTCATTTTCTGCCGGTCCGACTTCATTTGTGCGGGGGTTTTCAGGTGCCTGGAAGTACTTCGGCCAATGAAATGGGTTCAGGGTCGATCATGCGTCAACATGGGCTCCAGTTCGGTGAGCGCCTGTTTGTAAACGCGGCGCTTGAATTTCACGATATGCTCCAATGGACTCCAGTAGTCGACCCACCGCCAGTGGTCAAATTCCGGCGTGGGGGTCACATCCAGCCGCACACTGGTTTCCTTGGCAAGGAGTTTGAATAAAAACCACCGTTGCTTTTGCCCACGAAATTGTCTCGTTCTTCGGATGTGATGATGTTTGGTGGCGTAGGGAACATCATATCGCAACCACTTTACCGTGTTTCCGAGCAGTTTTACATCGCCTGATTCCAGGCCGACCTCTTCGTAGAGTTCCCTGAATGCGGCCTCCAGCGCCGATTCACGGGGTTCGATGCCCCCCTGGGGGAATTGCCAGCCATCCCGCCTGGTCCGCCTGGCCCATAGAACCTGTTGGAAGTTATTGCATACAATGATGCCGACATTCTTCCTGTAGCCGTCTCGATCAAATTGCTGATTATCTCCCGGGTAGCCCATGCCTTTATCCTATTTCCTGACAGCGAAGATTGCAAGTATACGACTGTCCCGTGCCGGATGAGAACTTCTTTGGATCGGAATCCGCAGGCGTTCCACAGCACTAGGATGACGTGGTCACGCCCCTCCACCGGTGGATATTGATGCGGAAGCTCCGGGTTGGCGGAATATTATGAATCGCCAACCCGCCGGGGAGTTCATTGTCTTCCGGAAGGGTCCGGAGCATGAGAAGGGGGAGTAAAAGGGAAAATTGTAGAATTGTTTTGCACCACCGTCGTTCCGCTACTTTTATCTGCGGGGAAATCTGGTATATTGGTTTATAGTACGGTTGCCAACTCAAACAACATACATAGCGTAAGGAGGGATACCATTGATTTCGGAATCCAAAATAAAGCCGACTCCGATGAAACGCCTGCTGGTCTTCGTCGGCCTTTTATCCATCCTGGCGGCTGATCTCGCGGTTGCGGGCTCTTTGGCGCCTGCTCCGCGTATTATCGCCAAGTACGAGCGGAATTTTCTTGAACGTACCGGTGCCCTGACCCTTGAAGAAGTACTTGATACCGGTATTATTCGCTACTTTCTGACCGGGGGGCTGCCTGTTCTCGTCCTGATCAATGGCAGACTTTACGGCACGACTGCGTTCGATCTAGATCCCATTCCGGTCCTGGCCATTGAGCGCCTGGAGGTGTGGGGTGGGGACACGTTGGGCACGTACGGTGGCAGTGCCGTGCGCGGTGCCATCAATGTTGTTCTCCGGACGGACCTGGAAGGATTTGAGGTGCATACGGTCGCGCGGCAGCCAAGCAAGGACGGCGGTGGCGGGCGACAGGGAAGTGTCTTTTGGGGCGGTGCAGTCGGTGATGGCCACATGACCCTTGGTGTGGATACCCTCAAGCGCGACAAAATCGCTTCAGACAGCCGGGAATACAGCCGTTCCACCTGGGAAGGTGGTACATTCCCCAGTGCGAAAAATGTCAGCATTGGTGGCAATACTGTCTGGGTTTTTCAACCTAGCGCTATACGGTCGGTTTCGCTGGGGGAATGCGACCCCGAGAAAGGTTATACCGGGCCACTCAAAAATCCTCCTGCTGTTACCAACCCGGAAGATGAGGGTTGCGGTTTTGCCTACGGCACCATTGCCTGGAACACCAGCGAGTATGAACAGGATGGCATTCTCCTGCACCTGGACCATCCGCTGGAAGGAGGGGCTGAATTCCATATGGATGTGAATATCACCCAGGCGGAGTCAGCGTTCCGCTATGCACCGTCGGTGGATACGTTTTTCCTTGGTCGACTGGGAGAGGTGCCTCAACTGTCAGGCAGCGCCGACTTGGACAGCGTAGGGGCGAGTTCTAGTGACCTTATCATTGCGGGGCACCGTTTCATCGGTCATGGCAACCGGGACTGGCTGACGGACACAGAGGAAATCGACCTTGGAATAGGAATCGAGGGTATGATCCAGGAGGACCTCGGCTATGATGTGGAAATCAATGCCTACAAACTGGATGGCTTTCTGATCGGAAACACATTTGTACATGCTGAGGACATCATAACCGAAATTACAGAGGGGAGGTACAAGCTTGCAGACCCGCTCCTGGTGGATGGTGAGTACCCCCAGGTAGAAAGAGACGCCCACCTGAAAGCCATCCGGGACACCAGCTTACAGGAAGAAAACGATTTTGACTCGGATTACCTGGGGGCCCGACTGGCATTGGAGGGCACCGGCTTCCCATTTGGTGACCGGAAAGTGGCCTGGACTGCCGGTCTTGAGCTTGAAACTGGAAAGGCGCATGACGTCACGAAATATTGGCACAGCTATCCGAACGAGAAAAATAAGAATAAATCTTATGACGTAGAAGATGTGTTGGGCTCCGGCGGGACCAGTTTTATCGGCAAGCGTCGCAAGAGTACGGGTGCCTTTGCAGAGCTGTTGCTGCCGCTGACCGGGAAACTGGATTTCAGGGTTGCAGGACATGTGGACGAACTCAACGATGTCGGTGGGCTGGAGTCCTGGCGCCTTGCCACCTATTACCAGGCGAACGATCTGGTTACCCTGCGTGGTTCCTGGGGTACAGGAGACCGTCCCCCCTCGATGCGTGCTCTTTATCGCACGGCATCGCAGAGCCATCCCTATATTACCTGTGATCCGGGGACGGGAAGTCCGCCACGCACCTGCACACAACCCAATCCCCGGCAGGTAACGCGCGAAACCTCGGGTAATCCGGAACTCGACCCTTCCCAAAACAAAAGAGTCGCTTTGGGTGCTGAGTTTCGCAAGTGGCCGTTCTTTCTGGATCTGGAATGGCATCAGACATCACGCTCCGACCTGCCCGGCCAGCCGAGTGCCGACTGGTCCATGCAAAACCTGCCTTTATGCTCGAAGGACGAACCAAACACGAGGTGCATTGAGCGCAACGGTAGCGACATTACTATTCACAACGGTTTTGAAAACATCGTGGAGACCAAGATCCAGGGAGTGCAGGCCCGGTTCGGGTCGGGTTTTCGAACAGGTTGGGGAACCGTGGGCTTCCGGGGAGCCTGGCGCCACATCACCGACGCCGAACGGCATATTAACAACGTGAAGGATGGCTACCCCGTTCCCAGGGACGCAGTTCGATTTGGTGTTGAGGCGAGACGGGGCAACCTGAGTGTTTCCTGGGCCGGGAATTATCGTTCAGGCTTCGAGAACCGGTCGAGTACCGGAAAATTCAAGTCCTGGACTGGCTACGACCTGGCGATGAGATGGAACAAACCCTGGGGACTGGAAAACGCAAAGTTCTCGGCGGGGGTATTGAATCTCACCGACACACAGCTTACGGTGGACACCTCCAACCCCGGCAGTGTAGACGGGCCGGTAGCGGCGGGTTGGGGACGCACCTTCTTCGTTGACATCACCCTGAATTTCTGAGGGTGGACGATCAGACCCCGGGCACCATGATGCCCAACCCGTCGGAAGACCTTTCCCGACGGGTTGTTTGACCGATCCCTCACGGTTTTTCCGGGGAAATTTTCAGTGCCAGCCGCAATGCCCCGTGGTCATCGATCATGGGGCGGGTCTTGCCGGAACGGATTCCGTCAGACTGTTTTCGAACCATTGGGAAAAGGCTGGGAATCGTAGCGTCTGCCCATCGTATGGTTCTGGAATTTTTTTGCATAGCGGCCCGAAATCAGACTCCTTTATGGGCCGATACCCATGGTGAAGCGGGTCAGACAGGTTTCAGGACCTGTTCCTTGAGTGCACAGTGTGCCCGGGCAAATTCGAGGAATTCCACCATCGCCCGCAACCTGAATTTTTGCCGTTGATAGACGATTGAGAATGGCCGCCTTATGGGGGTCTTGAGCGGAATGGTTCTCAACGAATCAAGGGCCAGTTCCTTTTCCAGGGTGGCGATGGAAAGGACGGATATCCCCAGATTTGCCGCGACGGCATTTTTGATGGACTCAGGGCTGCCAAACTCCATGGTGATATTGAGTTGTTCAATATCCAGTCCCTGGCTGTCCAGATAATTTTGAATGACTTCGCGGGTTCCGGACCCCTCTTCCCGGCTGATAAAGGGGTAATCCAGCAATTCTTCGGGATTGATCCTCTTTTTGCTGGTCAGCGGGTGGTCCACGGAACAGATCACGGCCAGTTCATCGTCCCAGATGATGTCGGTGATCAGGTTCTTGTTTGTGACGGGGCCTTCCACAATTCCAATGTCAATCTGGTTGTTTTCCACCATGTGGATCACTCCATTGGTATTCGCTACATTTAACCGCACCTTGACATGGGGAAAAGTCGATTGATACGCACCAATCACTGCGGGGATGAAATATTCGCCAATCGTGGTGCTGGCACCCACGACCAAGGGTCCCTGGACATCCCCCGTGAGGGTGCGGACTTCATTGTCCATTTCGTTGTACAACATAATGATTTTGTCGGCATAGTTTTTCACCAGCTGGCCCGCCTCTGTGAGATTGATCCGGTTGTGGGCCCGGTCAAACAGCCGGGTATTGAAATGCTCTTCGAGTTGGCGGATTTGAAAAGTGACTGCCGGCTGGGTCATATGCAGGGATTCCGCTGCTTTGGTGAAACTGAGCAGCCGGGCGACTGTGGCGAAAACCTGGAGTCTTCTATCGGCCACGATCAAAACCCGGGAAAGAGTTGGAGTTGCCAGGCTTGAAATATTTCATGGAACAGCATCAGTACGGTACATGGGATTCTGCTCGTGCAGAAACTGAAATTGGTTGGCAATTCGGGTACTCGGGTTCGGTCCCCATGGTCCCTGTTGCCGGCCAACGCCGTTCGTAACCAAAAAGGCGGGCAGCCCGCCATCTGTGCAAGACGGACCGCATGGAGAGCCCCTTTCAATTCCGTCTTGCCTCCAATCATAGCAAAAATTCCGTGGAGTTGGTGAGTCGGAAAGTGGTCCAACGGAACATATGCTCTCCCCGTTCCGGCTCTGGACCTTCCTTCTGCGGGGGATTCCCTGTCGGGAGTGGGCGCCGGTATTGGCGTCCGCTCCGGGCAAGTGGTGCAGACACGGGGGATCCAATGCACCACAAACCGTCGTCATCCAGGGGAGAGCCGATACCGGGAATTTTTATTTTCAGGGCATTTGTTTTAAAATCAGGGCTCGAACAACCGTCCGGTTCAGGATAGCGGCCAGCCGCGTTTCAGGGGCCCTTCGAGCGGACACCCGGGCGAGTTCCGCGAAACCGGAACCTGTCCGGACAGACGGTTGTGGGCGGTGGGAGACTCCGAAATCCCCTGCCTGCAGGCGGGAAAAGGAACACACCGCAAGTCGGTGCCGTTGACATTGCCGGGACGCAGATGGATGGTAGAATCCTGCGGTTTGTGGTAGGGTTCGGGTAGCTGAATCGTTGGGACGCAGCGATTGCATAAAGGTTCCCCTGCAGCAATGCTTGTCAGCGCAAGGGTTGCAGCGAGAGGTGTTGAGTGAGAGGTGTTGAGCGTTCTCAACATGGGTCGCAGGAAGCCCCGTCAGCCCTGGAAGTACAGGGGCGGGGGGTACGTCGCGACGTAACTTGCAGACCCCGGTCGCGAGTTCACAGATTTATTTTATGTCTTTATACAAGAGGTATTGAAATGGCCAGATTCGAAACCACAGTTGCCAGACCGGTTTCCCAGGGTGTTGAAATAAACAAGGTATTGCGAAATACCTACATGCTGTTGTCCTTGACATTGCTGTTCAGTGCAGGGACAGCGGGTCTATCCATGGTGATGAATTTTCCGCCAATGGGCATGATTATCACACTGGTCGGATATTTTGGACTGTTATTCCTGACCAGCAAATTCCGGAATTCCGTTCTGGGTCTGGTGTTTGTCTTTGCATTGACCGGTTTTATGGGCCTGACCCTGGGACCATTGCTTAATTTTTATCTGACGGCTCTGTCCAATGGCGAGCAGATCGTCATGACCGCATTGGGAGGAACCGGGATTATATTTATTGCCCTGTCTGCGTATGCCGTGGTCACACAAAAGGATTTTTCCTTTATGGGGGGGATGCTGATGGTGGGGATACTGGTTGCATTTATCGCCGGACTGGCTGCCATGCTGTTTTCCATTCCTGCCTTGAGCCTTGCCGTTTCGGCGATGTTTATCCTTTTGATGTCCGGGCTGATCCTGTTTCAAACCAGCGAGATTATTCACGGCGGAGAAACCAACTACATTACCGCGACGGTTACCCTGTACGTGGCGATCTATAACCTGTTTCTCAGCCTGTTGAGTATTTTGGGTGTCATGGGTGGCGATGAGTGATACCCCGGGGCCGTGGCACGGGAGACTGTGCCTGGTTTTCCCGGCCCTGGTGCACCACTCGGTGCATTGAAACCCACCATCTTCCCCTTTTCCCGGAGAACCTCAAGCGCTCACTCAGGCATGTCTGGGTAAGCCTTGGGGGGAGCCCCCCTGTACGGAAAGTATGAACAAGGTCCGCCCCGCATTTTCATTTTCGGGTGTTTTGCGCGTGCGGCCGGCTGATGCGGCCGGCCGCCGTAACCACTGGAAAATCGGGACAGATTTCCTGTCTGCGTTCCGTTTTGATCCGGCCCTTCCCGGTATCCATTTCGATAGTGGGCCAAACGCCTTGTCCCGGTTACGGGGGTAGACCCTGCATGCGGGCATGAGTACGGGGGTGGCGGGATGGCCCGTGAAACCTGCATTCATCGATGTGGCAGGTCGGGTTCCCGGCCGCGGGGAGTCGTCAGCCATGGTGACTGCGAGGATGGAATGAATGACTCCCTGGGCCTGCAATAACCACTGATTCCGTGATGTAATCCAATGAAAGCTATGATACTTGCCGCAGGACGCGGTACCCGGGTAAGGCCACTGACCTACGAATTGCCGAAACCCATGATCCCCGTGATTGGCAAGCCGGTCATGGAGTACCTGGTTGAGCAGCTGGCGGCTCACGGGTTCGATGAAGTGATGGTGAATTTAAGCCATCTCCCCGAATCCATTGAAACCTATTTTGGCGATGGAAGGCGCTGGGGGGTCAATATCGGCTATTCTTTCGAAGGGCATATTGAGAATGGAGAGATTTTCGGGCAGCCCATCGGGTCCGCAGGAGGGATCCGGCGAATCCAGGAATTCGGTGGATTTTTCGATGATACTTTTCTGGTGGTTTGCGGGGATGCCATTATCGATCTGGATTTGACCGAGGCCGTCAGAAAACACTGGAAGTCCGGTGCAATTGCCAGCATTGTCGTGAAACGTGTTGAGAGAGAGAAAGTGTCACGATATGGTGTGGCGGTGGCGGATGAATCCGGTGTGATTACCTCGTTTCAGGAAAAGCCTCCCGTTGAGGAAGCAAAATCCACCCTGGTGAATACGGGGATCTATATTTTTGAGCCCGAAATCATCCAGTACATCCCCCATGGGATGGAATACGATATCGGCTCTCAATTGCTTCCCGACCTGCTCGCAAGGGGTGTGCAGTTCGGCGCCATCGAATTGCCGTTTCGCTGGCTTGATATTGGTCAGCTCAGCGACTACTGGCAGGTCAACCAACAGTTGATGCGCAGTCCCGTCCGGGGAATGACCATGCCGGGCACGGAGGTGATGCCCAAGGTCTGGACAGGACCCAATGTGGCCATTGACTGGGATGATGTCTTTATTGAAGGACCGGTGTATATTGGTTCGAATGCAAGAATCGAGGCAGGGTGCGAAATCCAGGGTCCGACCTGGATTTCACACGGGTGTTATCTGCAGGCCGGTACCAAGGTGTACAAAAGTCTGCTGTTTGAACATACCCTGATGCGCCGATACGGCGAATTGTATGATGCTGTGGTATTTGGGCGGTATTGTGTAGACAAGGAGGGTCAGCCATTTGAAAGTGAAAAGTCCGGGCTGGACTGGGTTGGAGATGCCCGGGATAAGGCATTGAAAAATCTCAAATAGCACCCACTATACGATGTTATCGTAGCGTATATTCTATATAATCCGCGCCTTGAAAATTTTTCACATCCCTGTTTGTCATGCCTTTTTACGAATATCAATGCAATGAATGCGGCCACCACATTGAAGTGTTGCAGAAAATATCCGCTGAACCCCTCGTCTGTTGTCCCGGTTGCAATGAGCCGGCCCTGAAGAGACTGATTTCCCTGGCTGCGTTCCGGCTCAAGGGGACCGGTTGGTACGAAACCGATTTCAAGAACAACGACAGGAAAAAAGAGGAGACTGTCAAGAACAAGCCCAAGGATGAGAGCAAGCCCGGGGCGGACAAAAGCAATCCATCCAGCAAAGTGCAATCCAAACCATCCCGGGAGACGTCAACCCCCCGCAGCCAGGCCTCTTCTGCCCCTTGACATGGCAGTGAACCCTTTCCCTGGGGCTGATTAGATGCGAACCCATCTTTGTGGAAAACTCAGCCGGTCTGATGTTGACCACATTGTCTGTTTGGCCGGATGGGTGCTGAACAGACGGGATCATGGGGGAGTGATCTTCATCGATCTTCGGGATCGTTCCGGCAGGGTCCAGGTGGTGGCGGACCCGGATATTCCGGATGCCTTTTCGGTTGCGGACAGTTCCCGCAACGAGTATGTGCTGTGGGTCCGGGGCCGGGTCCGCGTTCGTCCTGAAGGCACGGTGAATGAAGGACTTGCCACCGGGCAAATTGAGGTGATGGCGGAAGAAATCAAGCTCCTCAACCGGTCGGAGCCGCTGCCGTTTCAAATGGACGAGGAAGAAATTGGTGAGGCGACCCGGTTGAAATACCGTTTCCTGGACCTGCGCAGGCCAGGGATGCAATCTACCATCCGTGCCCGACACCGCATCATTGCAAACCTGCGCCATTTTTTGGAGCAAAGGGAGTTTGTCGAAATCGAAACGCCGATGCTGACACGTTCCACCCCGGAGGGGGCCCGGGACTATCTGGTGCCCAGCCGTACCCATCCGGGTGAATTTTTTGCCCTTCCCCAGTCTCCCCAGCTGTTCAAGCAGTTGTTGATGGTATCCGGTTTCGAACGCTATTTTCAAATAGCGCGGTGTTTTCGGGATGAGGACCTGCGTGCGGACCGGCAGCCGGAGTTTACCCAGCTCGATGTGGAAATGTCTTTCGTTGAGGAAGAAGATGTCATGAACCTGATGGAGCAGTTGATCCGGGACTGTTTCAAAAGTGTCATCAATGTGGAGCTGCCGAACCCCCTGCCGAGAATCCGTTACCATGAAGCCCTGGAACGGTACGGAACCGATCGTCCGGATCTTCGGGTCGACCTGGAGCTGACCGAATTGACGGACCTGGTGAAAGACGTTGAATTCAAGGTTTTTTCCGGCCCGGCAAACGATAAAAAAAGTCGGGTTGCCGGGCTGTGCGTGCCGGGTGGAAACCGTCTGACGCGGGCACAGATCGACCGATATACCGAATTTGCCGGTCAATACGGGGCAAAGGGGCTGGCCTATATCAAGGTGAATGATGCTTCCCTGGGTCGGGAGGGGCTGCAGTCGCCGATTCTGAAATTCCTGCCCGACGGGGTATTGTCGGGTATCCTGGAGCGCACCGGGGCAAAAACCGGGGACATGATATTGTTCGGGGCGGACAAGGCGGAGGTGGTGAATGATGCGTTGGGTGCACTGAGGCTGGAGATCGCCAAAGTCATGGATCTCGTTCATCCTGGCTGGAAGCCTCTTTGGGTGGTGGATTTTCCGTTGGTTGAGTGGGACGAACCGGGTCATCGCTGGCAGGCGCTGCATCATCCCTTTACATCTCCCAGGTCGGGCCATCAGGCCTGGCTGGAATCCGACCCGGGGCAGGGGCTCTCCAGGGCCTATGACATGGTATTGAATGGCACGGAAATTGGCGGGGGCTCCATTCGTGTTCATGATCCAGTCCTGCAGGAGAAAATCCTGGAAGTGCTGGGTATCGATGCCGAAGAAGCCCGGACAAAATTCGGGTTTCTTCTGGAAGGGCTCAAATACGGCGCTCCCCCCCACGGTGGGATTGCGTTTGGGATTGATCGGCTGGTAGCGATGATGTGCGATGTGGAGTCCATTCGTGATGTCATCGCTTTTCCAAAAACCCAGAAAGCATCCTGCCTGCTGACCGAGGCGCCGAACCAGGTAGGCGACCGGCAACTCCGGGACCTCGGATTGCAGCGAAAAAAGCAATGGCGATAGTCCGCTCAATGTGCGTTTCACCGATATAAAAACAGTGCCCCGTCCCATGAATGATTCGACACTTCCCGCCAATGTGATCAGCGTGAATGTCATCAGAATGGGCAATTCCACTCCTTGGGCCTGCAAGGGCCCTGGTCCGGACCGTGCCACCGGATTGTCCTGGACCCTCAACATGCATTGCACAACCGGTTTGGGGAGACGACATGGCCGGGCATAGCAAGTGGGCAAACATCAAGTTCCGCAAGGCGGCCCAGGATGCCAAGAGAGGAAAGGCGTTCACCAAGCTGATCAAGGAAATCAGTGTTTCAGCAAAATTGGGCGGGGGGGACCCGGACTCCAATCCCAGGCTGCGCAGCGCAATCGACAAGGCACTGGCTGCGAACATGACCAAGGACACCATTGAACGGGCGGTAAAACGCGGAACCGGGGCGCTTGGAGGGGATGATCTGCTTGAAATCCGTTATGAAGGGTATGGTCCCCATGGCGTGGCGATAATCGTCGAGTGCGCAACGGACAACAGGAACAGGACAGTGAGCGAAGTACGGCATGCCTTTGCCAAGCATGGGGGAAACCTGGGCACGGATGGTTCGGTTTTGTATCAATTCAATACCATTGGGTCCCTGGTATTTTCCAATGACGAAGATGAAGAGGAAATTATTGAAATCGCACTGGAATCCGGCGCCGAGGACGTTGAAAGCGAGGAAGGCATGATTGAAGTGGTGACCCCGGCCGAAAATTTCCATGCGGTGCAGCAGGCGATGAAGGAAGCCGGTTTCAGGCCCGAGATTTCCGGAATTATCCAGCGGCCCATCATGGAGACCGATGTGGGTGGAGAAGAGGCGGAGAAAGTGAATCAACTGATTGATTTTCTTGAGGATCTGGATGATGTTCAGGATGTGTTTACCAACGCAAATTTTGTGGAGGTCGGTTGATGCGCATCCTGGGAATTGATCCGGGTTCCCGAATTACCGGCCTGGGTGTGGTGGAAGCGGAGGATGGCAGCCTTCGCTGTGTGAAATACCGCCGGGTGAGGATGGGCAATCTTCCATTACCCGAAAGGCTGGGGATGATTTACCAGGGGGTGTCTGGAATCATCGACGAGACACAGCCGGACTCCGTGGCGGTGGAGCAGGTGTTTGTTGCCAGCAATGCGAAGTCTGCCCTGGTATTGGGCCATGCCCGGGGAAGTGCAATCTGTTCCGCGATTAATGCGGGCCGGGAAGTATGGGAATACAGCGCACTGCAGATAAAAAGAGCGGTGGTGGGGTCCGGCAATGCCAAAAAAGAACAGACCCAGCACATGGTGCGGGCGATATTGGGGTTGACGGTGACCCCAGCCACCGATGAAGCGGATGCCCTGGCCTGCGCGATTTGCCACATACACACGATTCAGGTGAAACGAAAGCTGGAGTTCGCGGGATGATCGGCTTTATCCGGGGAAAACTGTTACACAAGCAACCGCCAATCCTCCTGGTGGATGTGAACGGTGTGGGGTATGAGTTGGAATCCCCAATGCCGGTATTCTATGAATTGCCCGATGAAGGGCAGGAAATCTCGCTGTTTGTGCACCAGGTGGTGCGTGAAGATGCCCAGCTGTTATATGGGTTTACCGATCAGGGCCAAAAAGATTTATTCAGGCATCTTTTGAAAGTAAACGGCGTTGGCCCCAAGGTGGCACTTGCGATACTATCGACGTTGAATCCTCAGGATTTTCTTCACTGTATCTACAGTGATGATTTCTCAACCCTGGTCAAGGTACCCGGAATCGGCAGAAAAACCGCAGAACGGATGATTATTGATTTGCGGGACCGGGTTGATTTGCCAACTTCCCAGGGGGCGCCATCGGACGCTCCAGGCACCCGGACAATTCCCGACAGCCCGGTACAGGATGCGATTGGTGCCTTGATCGCGCTGGGGTACCGATCTGCTGAAGCCGGTAAGGCGGTGAGAGCGGTCAAGGATAAAAGTGACAAGCGGGATGATTTAATTCGCAATGCACTACAGTACTTAACGGTTCGATGAGTGAATCCAATCCACTGTTGTCCCCGGACAACCTGCGGGATTCTCCCCAGGAACAGATGTTTGAACGCAGTCTGCGTCCGAGCAGGCTGAAGGAGTTTATTGGCCAGGCCAGCACCAAAGAGCAGCTGGGCATCTTTATTCAGGCTGCCAGACAACGAAACGAAGCATTGGATCACGTGTTGATTTTTGGTCCCCCGGGTCTCGGAAAAACCACGATTGCCCATATTCTGGGGCAGGAAATGGGTGCCAAACTACGTCAGACTTCGGGACCGGTTCTTGAAAAAGCGGGGGATCTGGCCGCGATTCTGACGAATCTCGAATCCGGGGATGTGTTGTTTATCGATGAGATTCATCGGTTGAGCCCGGCGATTGAGGAAATCCTGTATCCCGCCCTGGAAGACTTTTACCTGGATATCATGATTGGCGAAGGGCCGGCAGCACGTTCGATAAAACTCAATTTGCCGCCGTTTACCCTGGTTGGCGCAACCACCCGGGCCGGACTGCTGACTTCTCCGTTGCGGGACCGGTTTGGCATTGTACAACGTTTGCAGTTTTATACTACCGGTGAGCTCTCGAAAATTGTGGAACGGTCGGCGAAGATATTGAATATCGATTACAAAATCGAGGGGGTCCGTGCCATTGCCACGCGTTCAAGGGGGACCCCTCGCATTGCCAATCGCCTGTTGCGGCGGGTGCGTGACTACGTGGAAGTCAAAAGTGATGGAAAACTGACCGAAGGAATGGCCAACGCCGCCCTGGACATGCTGGAAGTGGATACTTTTGGACTTGACCGGCTTGATCGCAGTTTCCTTCTGGCCATCATTGAGAAATTTGACGGGGGGCCTGTGGGCATCGACAGTATTGCCGCGGCCATCGGCGAGGAACGGGGCACCGTTGAAGACATCATTGAGCCCTATTTGATCCAGCAGGGTTACATGATGCGAACCGCCCGCGGGCGTGTGGCCATGAAAACAGCCTGGGAACATCTGGGAATGCCAATTCCTTCCGAGGAGACCAATCGGCAGCAGGACCTGTTTCGAAATCGATAGCCGTCTTTGGGAGCAGGATGAAATCGTCGACATATTTTGCTTCCAATCCGGCTATCATTGGCGATCATCATTGGATGGGTTCTTGCAATTGTCCGGTCATCATCCTATGATTCCACCAATCCAGACCTCTTCGTACCATCCTTCGGTGCCCCTGTACCCGCACATCAACCGAAAGCATACCCGTTACGGGTGATCGTCCGTGACAGCCTCGTCAACAATGAAATCCCTGGCCTGGACAACCGGTCTCAAAGACCTCGCGCAAGTTGAAGGCGAAAGCAGGCAGCAATCGTACAACACAAACCCGTTACCCATGACAAAACTATAGTGGCTATCGAAAACAACCTCCCCCAAAGTCATTCGGTTCTGGACCTCGTCATCAATGCCAGCATTCCGGTTCAGCTGGTCATGCTGATGTTGCTGCTGGCTTCAGTAATATCGTGGTACATGATTGACCGGAAACGCACGGCCTACAAGCGCTGGAAAAAAATTGCCGACCAGTTCGAGGAGCAGTTCTGGTCCGGGGGCGAAATGCGCAAGATTTATATGGAATGGGGCGGAAAGGACAACCCCGAGGGAATTGCAAATATCTTTCTTGCCGGATATCGGGAGTTCAACCGTCTTGCAAAGCAACAGAATGTTCATCGCTCGGATATGGTGAACGGGGTTCACCGGTCCATGCGGGTGGCATTGAGCAGAGAGATCGGATTGATCGAATCCAACCTGCCATTTCTGGCCACGGTGGGTTCAACCAGTCCTTATGTAGGTCTTTTTGGGACCGTGTGGGGGATTATGAACTCATTCCAGTCCCTCGGTGCGATGCAGCAGGTAACCATTGCCACCGTGGCGCCGGGAATCGCCGAAGCCCTGATTGCCACGGCAATGGGCCTGTTTGCGGCCATTCCTGCAGTGATTGCATACAACAAGTTTGCGAGCACGACTGAACGACTGATCAGCCGCTACGAAATCTTCATGGAAGAGTTCCTCAGCATTGTCAATCGTCAGAATCTGGGTGGGCGTTAACCATGAGGCAGACCCAGTACGGACGTAAGAAACGGTTGATGGCAGAAATCAACGTCGTGCCATATATCGATGTCATGCTTGTTTTGCTGATCATATTCATGGTGACGGCTTCCCTGTTAAGTACCGGTGTAACCGTTGAGTTGCCCAAGGCGGTGGCCAACCCCATTCCGAACCAGGAAGAAGAACCGTTTGTCGTTACCGTGGATGCAGACGGCAATTACTATCTCAATGATAACGAGGAAGCCATTCCCTCAGACCGGGAAATCGGGTTGGCCGCCAAAGCGGCATTACAGCGAAACCCGGATTTGCTGTTTCTGGTCAGAGGGGACAGTGCTGCAGATTATGCGTTTGTAGTGAGGGCAATGGTGTTGTTGCAAAGCGCTGGTGTCGAATCCGTAGGATTGGTCACTGAGCCATCGGATTCCTGACTAAAGGGTGAATGAAACAACGCATTCAACAGTTCGTACAAGTTTCCAAATCCGCACTATTTACCCTTATTGTTCACGGCATTTTACTGGCGGCGGTTCTGGCCGGTTTCTGGTGGCCGTTTTCAGCAAAAACACCGGAACATGGCCAGATGGAACCAATCCAGGCACAGGTAATATCCGAGGAGGAAGTGGTCAACCTGCAGGAAAAGGAAATTGAAGAATCTCTCCCTGCCAATGATCAGGAAGAGCTAGAGAAGGTCCAGGAAGAAGAGCGCAAGCGGCTGGAAGCACTGGAGGCCAAGCGCAGGGAGGAAGAGAGAAAGAAGGCCGAGGAAGAGGAGCGCAAGCGGCAGGAGGCGCTGGAGGCCGAGCGCAGGGAGGAAGAGAGAAAGAAGGCCGAGGAAGAGGAGCGCAGGCGGCAGGAGGCGCTGGAAGCCGAACGCAGGGAGGAAGAGAAGAAGAAGGCCGAGGAAGAAGAGCGCAGGCGGCAGGAGGCACTGGAGGCCGAGCGCAGGGAGGAAGAGAGAAAGAAGGCCGAGGAAGAGGAGCGCAGGCGGCAGGAGGCACTGGAAGCCGAGCGCAGGGAGGAAGAGAGGAAGAAGGCCGAGGAAGAGGAAGAACAACGCAAGCGGGAAAAAGAACTTCAAGAGCAACTGGCCAGAACACGAACCCGGAATGAGGCGGAAAATGCACTGGCTGCGCTGGTGGATAGAATTGCGGCGGCAGCGGAAAATAACTGGCGTCGCCCATGGAACAGCAGCCCGGGGCGAGTTGCGCTGATACGGGTACAAGTTGCACGAAATGGTGATGTGATCTCGGCAGATGTGGTAAAAAGCAGTGGGGATCGGGCATTCGATGAATCTGGAGAAATTGCAATCAAGAAAGCTTCCCCACTTCCGTTTCCATCGAACCCGGAATATTATGAATTTATCAAAGAATTCAACATTAAATTTGCACCGGATGATTAATCGGGAAAAAAAACGGGTGTTTCGCACCGGCCTTCTGGCGATATTGGTTCCGATATTGCTTGGCTACTCCTTGCCGGTCCTGTCTGTGGTGACCATCGAAGTAAAAAAAGGCACCAAGGCAGGTATTCCCATTGCCATTGTGCCGTTTAAGTTTCTTGGTGTTCATCCTGAAGAGCACCAGCCGGCAGATATTATTGAGTCTGACCTGGGTTTGAGCGGTCGATTCGAATTGATCCCCAGGGAGGCCTTTCTCAGCACCCCAAGCGATCTTGAATCCGTCAGGTTTAAAGACTGGCGACTGATAAAATCGGAAGCGCTGGTGGTGGGCAAGGTCTTCGATATCGGAAACAACCAGTATGAGATACGGTTTCGGTTGATCGATGTTTTCAGGGGAACCCAGCTGGCGGGCGACAAATTTACTGTACAGAAAAAACAGATCAGGAAGGCTTCTCATCGGATCAGCGATATTATCCACAAGAAATTGACCGGAATAGAGGGTGCGTTCGAGACCAGAATTGCCTATGTCAAGGTTGCCGAGGTCAAGGTACAGGGTGAACCGGCAAGCAAACGGTATTTCCTCCAGATTGCGGAATCAGATGGATGGAACCCCAGAACCGTTCTGGAATCGAGCCAGCCAATCCTGTCCCCTGCCTGGTCCCCGGATGGGAACTGGCTTGCCTATGTTTCCTTTGAAAAAGACAGATCGATGATCTTTCTGCAGGAGATATGGAGCGGGAAAAGATCAAACATTGCCGGGTTCGACGGACTCAACAGCGCACCGGCCTGGTCCCCGGACGGCAAAAAGCTGGCACTGACATTGTCAAGAGACGGGAATCCTGAAGTATACATTTTTGATGTGGGGACCTCCGCCCTGCGCAGATTGACCCGAAATACTGCCATCGATACGGAACCGGCCTGGTCCCCGGATGGAGAAAGCATTGTTTTTACTTCCGGTCGTTCCGGTGTACCCCAGCTTTATCAAATTCCTGCCTCGGGGGGACCTGCACAAAGATTGACCTTCAATGGAAAGTATAATGCGGATGCTTCGTTTTCACCCGATGGACGGTCCATTGTTCTCATTACCAATCAGGGCAATGGGTACAGAGTTGGGATATACTCAACCCAGGATCGTACAATCCGGATTTTGACCTCGTCGCAACTGGATGAATCCCCATCATTTGCACCCAATGGAGACATGATTATGTATGCAACGCAAAAAAGCGGCCGCAAGATACTTGCGACGGTTTCCATTGATGGGCAAGTACAAAAAACCTTAAAATTCCAGGGCGGTTCGGTACGTGAGCCCGCCTGGCAACCATTCAACCGTAAATTGTAGAGGATGCTGATATGTTAAAAGCTTATAAATTACTGATTATCCTGGTGACCGGTTTTGTCATCGCTGCCTGTGCAGGGAGCAAACCGAATGATGATGCAGGCGAGGTTGTTGTTGAGCCGGTAGAGGGGACGGTGGGAGTCAGTTCAAGCGGTCTTGATGAAGAGGAATCAGGCAGTGGTTCCGGGCTGGACGATGGTTCTGCGGACGTGTTGAGCCAGCGCATCATCTATTTTGATTATGACAGTAGCCTGCTGACCCCTGAAAGTGAGGGGATTGTCCATGCTCACGCAGCACATCTCGCGGAATCCCCTGGAGTTAACATTATTCTTGAAGGCCATGCAGACGAGCGTGGAACTCGTGAATATAATCTTGCCCTGGGTGAAGAGCGCGCGAAATCTGTCGCAAACCTGCTGGAGGCGCTGGGGGTCAGTTCAAGCCGTGTTCAAATCATTTCCTACGGGGAAGAGCGGCCAGCGTTACTCGGCAGCGATGAAGATGCATGGAACCTGAACAGGCGCGTCGAGTTATTATATTGATATTGAATCCCCGGATTCGCTTTGCGGGACTTGGGCATGTTGCTCAGGTACACTGGAGTGGATATGGAGTGATTGCATTGCACAGGTCATGAATAAATTTGTTCGAATCAAGATTTTTCTGATGACTGGTGTGCTGGCGGCCGGTTGTGCGCCAGTGCCGCCATCTGCCCAGCAGCCTGTTCAGGAGCCTGTTCAGACCGTTCCCGCCGAGGAAGCACAGAATGAACAGGTTCTGGAGGCATTGTCTGTCCTGACGGAAATCAAGCAGGAACTCAAACAGTTGAGAAATTCCGTTGAAGAACTGCAATTCGAAACTGAATATTCCAAGCGACGGCAACGGGACCTTTTTCAGGATATTGACAGACGATTGACCAGTCTTGAAAGAAATGCCCAACCCCCTGGCCCGGAAACTCAGGATTCGCTATTGGACAATGAGGGTGATCAAGCGGTTGCCGACCTTTCACAGGACATGACCCCAGGCACCGGCCAGCCCGATTCACAGGAACCGGGGGAGAACGGTGATGGTCCGGTTGCCGCCGAACCGGATGACCCGGCTTCTTCCGTTCCCGATGTGCCTGGATTGGCCTCTGTCACATTGGAAGAACAGCAGGCCTACGAAGCCGCATTTAACCTGCTGAAGCAAAGCCTGTATGAAGATGCCATCGATAAATTTCAACAGCTTGTGGAGACCTGGCCCAATAGCCCGGTGGCGGACGATGCCTATTACTGGATGTCCGAAGCTATGTATGTCATTCGGGAATTTGAACACGCATTAAAGGGATTTCGGGCTCTGGTGGTCCGGTATCCCGACAGCCAGCGTGTACCGGAAGCATTGCTTAAGATTGGCTACATACAATATGACATCGGTGCCTACGACGATGCCGCCGAAACATTCAGGGATGTGCTTTCAAGATTCCCCGGACATCAGGTTACCGTTTCTGCACAAACCCGATTGAGGCGTATTGAGCAAACCATCCAGGAATAGTTGACCGGTGCGGGATATTTTTCTGCAATTGGCCGCCGACGATATCTTCCGCACGAAGTTAACCGCCGGTCTCCATCGGGGGTGGATTGACGCCACGCTCCGCAACGAGCCGTGCCGCGACCGGGCGGTATTCGAGCGCGCCCGCGATCCGATGAACCGGGCGACACGGGATGGTTTGATCGCGGGATACGAGACGCCGATACCCGGGCTCGACCTTCCCGAAGCTGCGATCGCGCCCTCCGGCATGCATGCGGATGACATGGGGGTTGTCGGTCTCGCCACGGGCGAGCGCGGTGGTCCCCTCCGGCAAGGCGCGCGTCGACCAGCCGCCTGATCCACTTTCACATTGAGTTCTGGTGTTATTGACCGCCGCACCCCGTCGCTCCAACGATGCCGGAATAAGTTTGTGATACGCAGCCCCAAGGAGTCCGGATGAACCGTCAGCTCCGTTTACTTGCTCCGCTGACGCTGGTGTGCGCGCTGTCCGCTTCTGCCGTCCTGGCTGCCGACCCGCTCGTTGGGCTGATCGTCAAGACCGACGCTAACCCGTTTTTCGTGACCATGAAGTGGGCGGCACTCGAAAAGGCCCGTGAGCTCGATGTCGAGCTGCGTACCTGGTCGGGTGCTTACGACGGTGACAGCAGGACCCAGACCGGGGCGTTGGAGGCGCTCGTTGACGCGGGCGCGAAGGGCATCCTCATCGCGCCTTCGGATCCCGCGGCGCTTGTCGCTGCCGTCGACAGGGCGCGGGAAGCGGGTGTTATGGTCGTCGCACTCGACACCCCGTTCGACCCGCCGGGGTCGGTCGACGCGACCTTCGCAACCGACAACTTCAGGGCGGGCGAGCTGATCGGTATGTGGGCCAGGGCGCGGCTTGGGGAGTCGACGAAGCGTGCGCAGATCGCCACGCTTGACGGGTTCGAGGCGAATATTACGGTGGATGTGCTGCGCAACCAGGGGTTTCTCAAGGGCTTCGGCATCGATATCTTCGATCCGGGGATCAGGTACGACGAGGACGACCCGCGGATCGTGGGCAGCGGCGCGACGGGGGGCACGGAGGAAGGCGGACGGGTTGCCATGGATGCCCTGATGCGTGAGCACCCGGAGATCGATGTTGTCTACGCGATTAACGAGCCCGCCGCAGCCGGCGCCCATGGGGCGCTCAAGGCGCTGGGCCTGGAGAAGGATGTCACGATCGTCACCGTCGACGGCGGCTGCCGCGGGGTGCGCGATGTTGCTGCCGGGTCGATCGGCGCGACCGCCATGCAGTATCCCGTCAGGATGGCGTCCCTCGGGGTCGAGGCCGTGGTCACGTTCATGAGGACGGGCAGGAAGCCGGAGAACACGCCGGGCCTGGACTTCCACGGCACGGGTGTGACGCTGGTCACCGACGCACCGGTTCCGGGCGTCCCGTCGATCTCCAGCGAGGAGGCCCTGAGGGAGTGCTGGGGATAGGTTTCCCACGGAGCAAATTGCCCCGCGGCCTGAGCCGCCCGCCGGCCCCGGTCGAACATAAAGGTGTCGAGGCTGGGAGGGTGGCCCGTGGGGGGGATCTGAATCGAAAATCGGATTCGGCCTCGGGCCATCAGGTGATGTGGGAAGGTTACAGTCGGATGGTGGTCGGTGCCAAAACCCCGGGACGCGTGGTGAAAATGGGATCGGGCAGTACCTTGTACCCCTACCGGGAATCCCGTACGGGTCCGCCGAAATCCTGACCCCCTGGAGCAGAAAAATCCGGAATTTTTCTGGAATTTTCCGGATTTCGATCCCCCTTATTGGGTATTATTCAGATACAAATTGCATGTGTTTAGTGAAAAAATAATCAATGGGCAGGGCGCGTTTCCGCAGCGGTGGGAATTTTGTTTGACATGGTTTGTGCATAAAAGGATAATCCGGCCCCCTATTTTATCTCGACAAAAATAAAGTTCTTAAGATAATCGGGGCGTTAGCTCAGTTGGTAGAGCAGCTGACTTTTAATCAGCGGGTCACAGGTTCGATTCCTGTACGCCCCACCAGTTGATGACCGGTCTAGGGAGGGTCATCGGGACAACCTCGCGTGGGTGCCCCGCATCGTTGTCAAATGCCAGTCCATGGACGTGTTACAGGTTGTTTTTCGCAGGGATATCAGGATAAAAACCAGACTTTAGCAGAAGAAGGACAACAGGCAGAACTGGGCAAGGCTCACCCCGGGATTTCCAAAACCAATGCGGAAACCGGAAAAGTGAACGTGGAGACAGCGAAATTGGATGCAGATGTGGATGCCCGACTCGCCGAGATGTGCAGGATGAATGAGGAAGCTGATGTGACCCAGGCAGAAGCTGCCCGGCTTAACAAACAACCTGACTGGTACCCGGCAGCGATCGGGTCCGGTGCGACGCTTGTCATTTTTGTCATGGTCGAGCTTTTTCTGTAATCCGGACACCCGGTGTTGCGCGGGGTATTTTTCCCTGCCCATCCATCCCATGGAGGGTCGATTTCATCGGGGTCCTGCGTTTCCTCATCGACGCTGACCTCAATGAGGTCACATTCAAAACCAGGAATATTCCGGCCCTTCCAACAGAAAACCCGTTTATTTCCCGGCTCGGGTTGCTGTGCCGGAATTGGTGTACTATCCACGGACCAACCGATTCAAAACGATGTGAATTGATGTCATGTTCGATCCTGCACTCTATGCCGAAACCCGAAAACCATTGCTTCAGGCCCAGACCCTGCCGGCCCATTGCTATACCTCTCCAGAGTTTTTTCAGCGGGAGGTTGAATCCATATTCTCATGCGCCTGGCACTTTGTCGGGCGAAACGATGAAATCCAGGAGACCGGGGCGTACCGGGTGATTGATACCCGGGCAGGGTCCGCTCTGGTATGCCGGGACGGGTCCGGGGAATTGCATGCATTCGTCAATGCATGCCGTCACAGGGGGACCCGGCTGAAAGATGGGCAGGGACGGTGCAGCCACTTGGTCTGTCCTTACCATGCCTGGACCTACAATCTGGACGGGTCACTGCGAAAGACCCCGGGGTTCGGGAGTCCGGAGCAATTCAATCCCGTGGATTTCGCGTTGCAGGCGGTGCGGCTGGAAAGCTGGGGCGGTTTCCTGTTTGTCAATTTCAGCGCGAAGGCCCCTTCACTCTTGGAGTGGGTCGGGGACATGCCGGCCGTGTTTGCTGCACACAAACCGGAAGACCTGCACTGCACCTGGCGAAAAGAATACCGGGTGAATGCAAACTGGAAATTCCTCATTGAGAATGCCCTGGAGGCCTATCATACCGGGACGGTTCACGGCGGCACCCTGGGAAGCCAGGATTCGGAGTCGGTTGAAACCCATGGGAACTGGGATGCCCTGTATGTGTTGGGAGCTGATGGAAAGAGCATTGCCACCTTGCCCGGAGAAAACCAGGTTTTTCCATTTATTCCCGGCTTGAGTGGAAAGGCATCCAGGGGAACCTGGTTCACGGTGGTGTATCCCTGTACCCAGATCGTGTTTTCCCAGGACTGCGTCTGGTGGCTGGACATGAAACCGCTGTCCGTGGACCGGACCCGGGTTACGCTGGGGGGGTGTTTTCCGGCCTCGACGGTGGCGATGCCCGGGTTTGAACAACACGCCACCGCCTTTTATGAGCGGTGGTCCACCGCAACGCCGGAAGACAATCAAATCGCGGAAGCGCAGCAGTGCGGGCATGCGTCCGGTCTGGACCTGCCGGGGAGATACTCGAGCCGGGAACATTGTGTGCATGCATTGGACAACTGGGTTCTTGACCAGGTACTGGACTGAGCGACGGATTCCAGGGAAAAATACGACAATTTTTGTTTGAACATGCCCGCGGATTCCCGGGTGGGTGAAAAATACCGGGCGCAGGTACGCAAGAAGCTTTTTTGCTTCAGCCTGGGCCGCAGGGCCTGCCCTAAAGAGTCCTCCCGAACGTTTCCCCAACACCGGACCGGTTCAATTTCCGGACCTCGGAGAGAATAGACGGCATTCCGCGACCAGTTTTTCCTTGGCCGCTTTCCTCATTTTTCGTATCTCGATTTCCCGGATAGTTGCCAATGAACGATCGGCGCATCTTTCGGTATAGACCAGTGTTACTGGTCGCTTTGACCGAACATACCGGGACCCCTTCCGGTCATCGCAATTGTGCTCCTGGATACGACGTTCGATATTGGTGGAAATTCCCGTATACAGGGAACCGTCTTTGCAGCGTGCCATGTAGACAAACCAGTCAGGTGGACGGGGCAATGACAAGATCCTGTCCGCAGGATGTGCAAAAATATTTCTGACTCCCGTTTGCAATCTTGTTATGAATCCGCGCCGTTACCGAGTGGGGTCCGCAGCCGCATTGATAGTCAAATCTCCGGTACTTGCGCACCGGTATTCCGGTCATATCAAAATTACAGGTTCGCACCGGTTCCACCCCAAATTGCCACATCACATCTTGCCATTCGGGTCCATGGGGCCGAACCGTTCTGCCATACATGGTATGGACAATATAGTGCGCCACTTCATGGGGGACCGTCTGTGATACGTTCTCATCAAAGTATTTTGCAAACAGGTACGGGTTGTATCTTACTTCAGGCTGGTGGTTTTTCACCCGGAACATCCCTGCAGCGGTTCCGGTGAGGTTAAATCGAATCGGTATCGGGTCGAATTTTTCAGCGTAGATAGGTCCGGCCAGTCGGATAAACCAATGGGTCCATTCAGTCACTTCACGCTGTTGGGCCGTATCAATCGGTTGGATGATTTGTTGCATGGTGTTTTATGAAATGGACTTGGTAGACTGCGGGGAGTATACCCGGGTAGGGGTAGTTTTGTAGAATGAAGGGGATCATTTTGAATTCCACCCTTCAGACCTTCAGATTCATGACATTGCCGGTAATCCCCTGTCTGGACTTTTCGGAACTCCCGGTGATAGACCTGGAGCAACTCCTGCATGAGCCGGGCAACCGACTTTGTATTGAAGCGCTGGGCCGGGCATGTCGGGATACCGGTTTTTTCTATGTGAAGAACCATGGTGTGGACTTCGGTCTGGTCAATGCTCTCCATCACCAGGCAAAATTATTCTTCGCCCTGCCACAGGAAGAGAAAAACCGGATTCTGATCAACGCCTGCATACGTGGTTATCTGCCCCTGGGTTATCGCAGTTATGAAGGCGAGACCCGGGCAGGGACGAGCCATCAGGAAGGTTTCTGGATCGGCCGTGAATATCAGGACAACCCGAATCATCCGCTGGAAGGTCCCAACCAGTGGCCGGAAGAACCCCCGGAACTCAAGAGGGTGATGCGGGCCTACTGGCAGGCTGTCGAAGGCGTGAGCCAGGGGTTGATCCGGGCATTCGCTTGTGCACTGGGTCTCAGGCCGGATGATTTGGTTCCGTTGTTTGACAACCCGACCTCCCGGCTGAAATTGAACCACTATCCACCCCAGGACAACCCGACCAGAGAGAATGAAATCGGGGTGGTGCCGCACAGCGACTCCGGGGCGTTCACGATTTTGTGGCAGGACCACCACGGTGGACTTGAAATACAGAAAAAAAACGGCGATTGGGTGGGCGCCCCCCCAGTGGAAGGAACGTTTGTGGTCAATCTGGGTCATGTTATGCAGGTCTGGTCCAATGGTCGCTTTTCATCGACCCCGCACCGGGTCATCAATCGGGGGGGGAATGACCGCTACTCCATCCCATTTTTTGTCAACCCCCATCCCATGGCCCGTATCCGGCCGCTGGTCGGGAATGGAACCGGATCATTGGATTCGTTTATGTATGGAGAATACCAGCTTGACCGATGGCGCCGGACCTTTCCCATTGCGGGAATTCCCTGACCGTCATGGAGCAGGTTTGTCAGGGGATGGGCAGCAAGCCACCATACTGGCAGTCCCCCCCCGGGACCGCTCATCCTGGTGGCAGGACAAGCGGATTCGCCAATGCACCACTGAAAGCAGGATGCTGGACCATACATTCCGGCAATTTCAGGCATGAACGTGAACGGCCGCCCGGTCCGGGGACGGATGTTTCCGCCTGTCCCATGGCTTAATTCGTCAATGCGGATCGGATATGATATACACTACCGAAAAAAACGACAGGAGAAAACAGTATTTTATGCCGACGTATATTATCAAATACGTTCGGGGGGTGGATTATGTGTCGACCAAGTTCGGGCGTCTGGCGATGTATACCATATTTTTGATGATCGGTATTTTGCTGCTCGGTGCCGTCACAAGAAATGTCATCAACATGCCGCTTTCGTGGACGGTGGAACTGGCACAATTCACGATGACTGCCTATTACATCGTCGGGGGGGCGTACTCCATGCAGCTCGGGAGCCACGTGCGCATGGACTTGCTCTATGACCGATACACAGACCGGACCAAGGCCAGAATCGACACCTGGACGAATTTATTTTTGTTGTTTTACCTGGTTTGCCTGTTGGTCGGGTCCATTTCCAGCACGATTTATGCCATCGAATACGACCAGCGAAAATTTTCCCAGTGGAATCCTTCCATGATTCCCATCAAGATAATCATGGTTTTCGGCATTGTCCTGATGTTGCTGCAGACCACCTCCACTTTCTTCAAGGACCTGGCGAAATCCAGGGGTATCCCCCTAGAATGAGTTACGAGACCATCGCGATCCTGATGTTCGCAGCCATGCTGTTGATGTTGCTGACCGGGCAACGGGTTTTTGCGGCCATCGGTTTCGTATCCGCAGCCACCGCACTGATGCTGTATGGAAACGGCGCCATCGAAATGCCTTTCAATGCGGCATTCAAGCTGTTTAACTGGTATCCGCTGCTTACCCTGCCGCTGTTTATCTACATGGGTTATATCCTCTCGGAGTCCGGGATTGCAGACGACCTGTACCAGATGTTTCATGTCTGGTTCGGAGGGCTCAAGGGCGGACTGGCAGTGGGGACCATTGGTTTGATGATTGTCATTTCAGCCATGAACGGCCTGAGCGTGGCGGGAATGGCCATCGGGGCCACTATCGCACTGCCGGAAATGTTGCGCCGGGGGTATGACAAGATCATGATTACCGGGGTGGTTCAGGCAGGAAGTTCGTTGGGGATACTGGTGCCTCCCAGCGTGGTTTTGGTGCTCTATGGCATGATTGCCCGACAACCGGTGGGCAAGTTGTGGCTGGCTGGAGCGGTTCCGGGCCTGATGATGGCGGCACTGTTTATTCTCTATATTGTGATTCGGTGCAGGATACAGCCGAACCTGGGTCCGGTGCTGCCAAAGGCTGACCGGGACATGCCCCTGGGGGACAAACTGAAACTGTTGAAGGCGGGGATTATTCCTTTTTTGATTTTTTTCTTCATGACGGGACTGTTTGTCATGGGGGTGACCAGCCTGGTGGAAAGCTCGGCGGTTGGCGCGACTTCAGCCACCATCGCCGCCCTGGTCAAGAGACGGTTGACCAGGCATGTACTGGAAGAAACGGTGAGGAAGACCCTGGGGATTTCCTGCATGTTCATGTGGATTATCCTCGCCGCCCTTTGTTTTGGCGCCGTATTCGATGGAATCGGAGCTGTTCGGGCCATCGAGTCCCTCTTTATTACCAAGTGGAACCTCACCCCCTGGGAAGTTTTGATCATGATGCAGCTGTCCTATATCCTCATGGGGATGTTTCTGGATGATACCGCGATGCTGGTAATCGTGGCGCCGCTCTATGTTCCTCTGGTAAAGCTTTTGGGATTTGATCCGGTTTGGTATGGTGTGCTCTATACCATCACCTGCCAGATCGCCTATATGACTCCACCATTTGGATACAACCTGTTTTTGATGCGGGCCATGGCCCCCAAAGAGATTACATTGATGGATATTTACCGTTCAATCACCCCCTTTGTACTGGTGATGACCGTAGCCTTGATTCTGGTTATGGTCTTCCCGCAAATTGCCCTCTGGTTGCCTGAATATGTGTATTCCAGGAGGTAATATCATCCCGTCAGGCCGTGTTCGTGTTGGCCTGGCCAATTTTTAATTTTTACTTTATTGGAGAATACCCATGAAAGAGAGTAACAAGCCGCCCCGGAACCATCCGGCATCCTCCCGCCGGGATTTCATCAAGAAAGCCAGTACGG
This sequence comes from Candidatus Poriferihabitaceae bacterium, assembly GCA_965214055.1. GTDB lineage: Bacteria > Pseudomonadota > Gammaproteobacteria > Arenicellales > Poriferihabitantaceae > WTGA01. The sequence goes on along the minus strand of OZ243931.1, from coordinate 451,273 downwards.
GAATGGCCGGTGTTCTGGCCGCCGGTACGGCCCCCTATGCCTTTTCCCAGTCCACCCCGATCAAGTGGCGACTGCAAACCTATTCCGGCGCACCATTGGGTGCACATGTTATCTTGCCGCAAATTGAAGCCTTTAACATTGCCGCCCATGGCCAGATGGAAATTGAATTGTATTATGCGGATCAGCTGGTTGCGACGGATGAGCTTTTCCGTGCCATGCAAAATGGCACCATTGATGCGGTACAGAGCGATGACGCGACCATGGCATCCCCGGTTGATATCAGTGTTTTCGGTGGATACTTCCCGTTTTCCACCCGCTACAGCCTGGACATGCCGGTCCTGTTCAAGTACTACGGTCTGAATGAGATCTGGGCAGAAGCCTATGGTGAGGTGAAAGGGGTGGAATGGATCAGCGCCGGGGCCTGGGACCCCTGCCATATCTTTACCAAGGACCCGATTAACAGCGTTGCCGACATGAATGGAAAGCGTGTCTTTGGGGTTCCCACTGCCGGAAGGTTCCTGTCCCGGTACGGGCTGGTTCCGGTGACCCTGCCCTGGGATGATATTGAAGTCGCTATTCAGACCGGTGAACTCGATGGCGTGGCCTGGTGTGGATTTACCGAAGCCTACGAAGTCGGTTGGGCGGATGTGTGCAATTACGCACTGTTGAATAACGTGACGGGAGCATGGTGCGGGTCGTACTTCGCCAATACCAACAGCTGGAACAAGGTTCCGCCACATTTACAGGAACTGTTCAGGCTTTCCATTGACAGTTCCCACTACTACCGACAGGTCTGGTACTGGGGTGGCGAGGCTGACCTTCGGGTAAATGGAGATAAAATGGAATTGACGACCATTCCTGCTGAAGAGTGGGACCAGGTGGTCAAGGACTCCGAAGAGTTCTGGGATGAACTGGCTTCCATCAGCCCAAGGACGGCGAAAGTGGTACAGGCATACAAGGACTATTCTGCAGTCATGCAAAAAGCCGGTGTGCCATATCGATACAGTTAATCCGTTATTAGGATGTGTTCACGAAGCCCCGTTATGCCAATAACGGGGCTGTTTTTTCCGTCCGCCGGGCTAACGGGGAGCGCCAGTGAGCCGACCGGTGAGCCGGAACGGGGCTGGATATCACAATGAGGCTTCGGCAGCCGCCTCCGTGGATCGCTTTTCATGGGTCAGGTTTGTCGTTGGAAAGGTAGGGGGGTGCCCCACGGGCAACCCTGTTTTCCTGAAGATCACGGGTTTGTACGCTGGACCAGCAGCCAGTTGCACAGGTACCATGCCAACAGCCCCCCTATGATCTGGGAGAGGATGAATACGGGCATGTTTCCCGGGTAGATGCCGGAATAGGTGTCCGTAAAACTTCTGCTGATGGTCACTGCGGGATTGGCAAAGGAGGTGGAGGCGGTGAACCAGTAGGCCGCCGTAATATACAGGGCAACGGCCATGGCCACCGACCGGCTGTGCGACTTCAAAGTCACCAGGATGGTGAGAACCAGGCCAAATGTTGCCACGACTTCTGCGAACCATATCGGGTATCCTGTGCGGACCTGTTGTGAATACTGGACCACATCCAGATCGAACATCAGGTGGACAGCCATGACCCCGGTCAGCCCCCCCGTGATCTGGAAAAATGCATAGCCGAGACTGTTTGCCACCGATATTTCACGACGCAGGGCAAACACGAGGGTCACCACCGGGTTGAGATGACCTCCGGATATGGGCCCGAGCATGGTGATCAGCACATACAGGGCTGCACCGGTGGGAATGGTATTGCAGAGCAGGGCGAGGGCCGCATTGCCTCCCGCCAGGGTTTCCGCCATGATTCCCGATCCAACCACGGCAGCCAGCAAAAAAGCGGTGCCGATAAATTCAGCCGCATATTTTTGTGAGTCAGAGTACTGCATGGTTCGCCGGTGGGAATCAAAGCATATCCAGCAGAATGTCGCGGTCTTCTCCGTACTCCTGTTCATCCTGGCTGTGGGTAAGAAACACTTCCCACCTTTCCCCGGCCATGCCCCGGATCCATGCCTTGTCCGTCTTTGCAAAGCAGCAGGTGGTCGGCTCGATATCCAGAAAGGGCCGGCCGGAGTCCCGCACCCGGTCCGCGAGGATATTCAGGTCCACTTCGGATTCTGCCTGGATGCCAAAATGATCGACCCCGGTCCGGTCGCCTCCTGTCTCAATCACAAAATTCACTGCAGGGTCCGCTACATCCCATTTCGCGTAGCCCTCCCTGCGGATTTCCGGGTCCTGTTTGAACAGTCGGGAGTAAAAGACAATGGCTTCCTCCAGGTCGTTCACTTTCAATGATACGTGCAGTTTCATGGAGTATCTCCGTTCATGATCGGGCAGCATGGTTGTTGGGGGTGGTGGGGGTCCACGCAGCATTCACTGCGGTCCTCCCCGTACTCCTGTTCATCCTGACTGTGGGTCAGAAACAGTTCCCACCTTTCTCCGGCCATGCCGTCAATCCATGCCTTGTCCATTTTTGCAAAGCAGCAGGTGGCCGGCTCGATATCCAGGCAGGGCTGGCCGGAATCCCGCACCCGGTCCGCGAGGATATTCAGGTCCGTTTCGGATTCTGCCTGGATGCCAAAATGATCGACCCCGGTCCGGTCGCCTCCTGCCTCAACCACAAAATTCACCGCAGGGTCCGCTACATCCCATTTTGCGTAGTCCTCTCTGAGGATTTCCGGGTCCTGTTTGAACAGCCGGGAGTAAAAGACAATGGCTTTCTCCAGGTCATTCACTTTCATCGATACATGCAGTTTCATGGGTTGTCTCCGGTCATAATCGGGTAGCATGGTTGTTGGGGGTGGCGGGGGTTCGCATCCCTTTTGCCAGGGGGTATTCCTCCACAGGACCATTCACAGGGCTGTGGCCGTGGGGTTTTCTTTCCGCCATGTTGAAAACCTCAACCCCTCCTGTCCGGTTCCACCATGGCATAGATGTCGATTTCAACCATCATGTTATCATAGGCCAGGGCAGGCAGGGGCACGCCGGTAGTTGCCGGGCCGGGGTCAGAAAAATAGGAAGCACGGATGGGCAGGTTGGCATTCAGTGCCTCTTCACCGCACTCCCCGCGATAGACCGTGGTCACCTTGCAGACATCGTCGTAGCCGGCATCCAGTTCGTTGAGAAGAGTGCCGATATGGGCCATGGCCTGATGGGTCTGGGTGCTCAGGTCACCGGGATAAACCGAGACCCCGTGTTTGTCCAGGGAAACCTGTCCACCAAGGAAAATCATTTCCTCGCATTTCAGTCCGTGCTGGTACGGCAGGTGGACATGCCAATCCCACAATGAGTCCGGCCACACATGCCTGCGCGGCAGGTGGCGGCCATCTTCGCCGAGCATGGCAACCATGGAAATCCTGATCCTGATTTCAGGGTCGGCATGGCGGGGTATCGGGATACCGGTAGCCGCCGGTCCGGGTTCATTGAAATATGCCGCGCAGGCCAGGGCTGCCGGTTCAAAATCATCAATGCCGGCATCCCCGGAATACCATCGATTTGTTTTGACTACATCATCGAAGGTGGCGCCAAAACCGGCGAGAATGCCCGCAATCTGGGACATGACCTGCCGGGTCTGTGCAACCATGTCGTTGGGGTGCAACACGGAACCGGCAGCATCCACCGGGGACTGTGCGGACACAAAGATCATTTTGCCCCGGCGGACGCCCTGGGAAAAGGGTTGGGGAAGAGGTGAAAACTCCCCGTCGGTGCGGATTGTCCCGGGGATCCGGTCACCGTTTTCCCTGCGCATGGCGCAACCTTCTATCTCCACCTGCAACCCGTCGTACGCCAGGGCCGGTACGGGAATTGTCGTGACGGCGGGTGTTGAGTCCCTGTCCAGGCAGGCGGCGACGGTTTTCAGGAATTCTCTTTCATCCATGGAACCGTCGCTGACATAAAAGCACCACAGCATGACCAGATCACCGAAATCGCAATCCAGGTCTTCCAGGACCCTTGAAAAATTTTTCATGGCGTTCAGGGTCTGGCTTTTCGTGTCCCCGGGATTGCATACGTGCCCTTCGGAAGTGAGGTCGACCTGGCCACCCACCCAGATCATTTCTCCACAACGGACCCCGTGTTTGTGGCATAGATTGATGGGCCAGTCCCAGTGCCCTTCGGGCCAGGCATACTTCTTTTTCATGGTCAGTGGTGGTGCCGGGGATTGAAATCAGGCGGTCTTGAAGCGTTCAAATTCTGCATCCGGTGCATTGCCCTTGCGGATGAACATCTCATTGTTTACAAGATCCATGACCAGGGTGCTGACTGTACCACAGGCCACGACCATCGGGTCCGGCCGGTAGTCCCGGTAGACGGGCAGTGCCGGATGGCTGCGGTCACTTAACAACTGGCACAGGGCTGCCTGGGAGTCGCATTCCTGCTTTTGCAGCTGCGCATGGACGGTGTCGAATCTTGCATGGGAACTGGCGAAGTCGCTGTCCCGGGGAGCATTGGTCGGTTCCGTGAGATAATGGTTGGTGTGCAGCAGGTAGCCGGGATTCTCTTCCATGAGGCAATGGTGATTTCCGGCAAATTCCAGGATAAAACTATGCCCGGTTTTGTCGGCAACGATGATATTGCTGGCTTTGCCCCCGGCGTGCCCCAGGGCCAGCGTTTGGGCTTCGGCAGCGGTGCGGCACTCCAGTATGGCACGTAAAAGGATATGGATGGGAAGTCCTTTCTGGGGCCGGCCCAGCGTCAGGATGTTGAGGCATACCCCCAGCCCGGAATTATTCATTCCAATTTTCCCGACCAGTCCCGGTTCAGTGAACAGGGTCATCCGGTGGCCGTCTTCACCGGCAATGGTGAGGATTGTTCCCACGGATTCAAGGGCTTCGGCCCAGTCCCAGGTCTGTCCCATCAGACCCCGGTGAGGCAGGCACAGTGCCGTACACTCATTGGTGGGTGCAGTGTACCCGTGTGAAAGGATTTCCGTGCGGGAATTCAGGGCAATGATCTTCAGAATGTCCAGTCCGGAACCGGTGGCAATTCCCCGGATCTCGTCCAGGCAGTCGGTACTGAATTCCCGGATCAGGTTCCCGAAATGCCCTGCCAGTTCCAGCACCTCGGGTTCCGGCAGGTTGAAGATGGACCGGTAGAACTCCCAGGTGTGGTGAATTTCAGGCCGGAGGGATTCGCCGTGGGCGGTCCCCCGGTCCGTGGGGCTGCCCGTGAGGATGACCTGCTTGAACATGCGGTTTCAGGACCTCAGGTACGAAGCCCCGTTCACATCGACAATGCAGCCTGTCATGAAGTCCGGGGCATCAAAGGCCAGAAATTCAATGGTCCGGGCCACTTCTTCAGGCCGGGCGACCCGGCCCATGCTGCTCTGGTTTCGGAGGCTCTCCCCCTCTGCGGATGACAGGATTTCCCTGGCCATTTCAGTTTCAACGAACCCCGGAGCGACGGTGAACACAAAGATATTCCGGGGGGCCAGTGCCTGGGCCATGGATTGACCCATGGCGTTCATTCCGGCCTTGGATGCGCCATACCAGGGCATCATGGGCTCACCCCGAAATGCACCGCGTGAAGAGATATTGACAATTCTGCCCCCGCCCCTGTCCAGCATGAGTTGGGAGACGCAAAAACTGAGATTGGAAGGACCGGTTAAATTGGTGTCGACGATACGTTTCCAGGTTTCCTGCCAGGTCTGATAACTGATCGCGTCAATCAGCTGGCGCTGGGCGACCCCGGCATTGTTGACCAGGACATCCAGCCCCCCCAATTCATGATCCGCCTGTACGGCCAGGTTCTGTACGGCATGCGGGTCGGTGAGGTCCGCCTGGAAAACGCAGTGTCCCTCTCCGTCCAGTTCTTCGGCAAGGTGTTCGGCTGTCTTGCGATTTTTATGACAGTGCAGGCCAATTCGCGCCCCCCGCCTGGCGCAGGCGAGTGCCGTGGAATACCCGATTCCGCCGGAGGCTCCGGTGATCAGAATGGAAATATCTGAAGATGATTTTTTTGGCATGCCGTAATTTTTTTCAAATCTGTTTTCCGGAAGCCGGGGGGTAAAACCGGCCCGGTCTGCTCTTCCCTGCTATGGAATGTACTACGTTTCCCGGGAGATATGAACACCTGTTAGGATCTGGGGTTTTGGGTGGCCGGTGGTTGTCCGGGAATCCTCCACAAAAGGGAATCCCGTGCCGGCCGCCCCGGTCCGGGTCGCAAATTACTGCAACCCGGAACATTATCGATTATGATTGTCGGACCAGACCGGTGCCTGGCAGCGTCCACAGGGATGCCCGGTCAGGTGCGAACCCAAAATCGTCACCGTGTCCACTGTATGCATGCGAGGAACCAGATGAAGAAATTGGCCATTGCCGACTGGAATGAACTTGAAGATCGTGAACCGGCCCATGCGCTGGTATCCAATGTTGATCTGGTCATTGTCCGGTTTGATGAGAACGTTTCGGTTTTATATGGCCGGTGTGCCCACCGGGGAGCATTGATGGCGGATGGGTATGTGGATGGCGACAATCTGATCTGCGGCCTGCATGGATGGGATTACCGGATCTCCACCGGGATCAGTGAGTACAACAACAGCGAAATGCTGGACAAGTTTGAAGCCTGGGTGGAAGACGACAAAGTCTATGTCAACGAAGAGGATATCCTGGCTTGGGAGCGGGACCATCCCCAGCCCTACGTCCGGTCCGCCTACCAGGGGGCCTACCAGGACCCGGTGGGTAGCGCGGAGGAAACTCATGTAAAACTGATTCGGAAACTGGCGGGTGACGGTCTGTCAAGGATGGGGCACCACGGACCGGTGGGTGGTATGGGCACGAGCCGGCAGGACCTGCCTTCATGGGACGACATCCAGTTCATGGTCAACCAGTTGTCTGAAATGCCGTTGCTGGACAATGAGGAAGTGTCCACCGACCTCGTGATTGGTCCCCGGGCAAAAAAGCCCCTGAAACTGGATATTCCCCTGTTTGTATCGGACATGAGTTATGGAGCCCTGTCTGAGGAGGCCAAAATTGCCTTGGCCAGGGGAGCGGAAATGGCTGGAACAGGCATTTGTTCCGGAGAAGGCGGGATGTTGCCGGAAGAGCAGGAATCCAACAGCCGGTATTTTTATGAACTGGCGTCCGCCCGGTTTGGATTCAGCTGGGACAAGGTAAAAAAATGCCAGGCTTTTCATTTCAAGGGAGGGCAGGGGGCAAAGACCGGGACAGGAGGCCACCTTCCCGGGAGCAAGGTGACTGGCAGGATTGCCGAGGTTCGCGGCTTGGAAGCCGGGCAGGATGCCATTTCCCCAGCGCGATTTCCCGAATGGAACAGCACGAACCAGATCAGGGATTTCGCCGGGGAGGTACGGGAGCAAACCGGGGGCATCCCCATCGGGTACAAATTGTCTGCACAGCATATTGAGAAGGACATCGATGCGGCCCTGGAGGTGGGGGTGGACTACATCATTCTCGATGGACGGGGAGGCGGCACAGGGGCTGCACCATTGTTGTTCCGGGATCATATTTCCGTCCCCACCATTCCCGCCATTGCCAGGGCGCGACGGCATCTTGACCGGTCCGGCTACGGCGACATTACGTTGATTGCCACTGGAGGGTTAAGAATACATACTGATTTTGCCAAGGCACTGGCGCTGGGAGCCAACGGGGTGGCGCTGTCCAATTCGGTGCTGCAGGCCATTGGTTGCCTGGGCATGCGGGCCTGCCATACCAATAACTGTCCGGTGGGGATTGCAACCCAGAAGAAGAATTTGCGTGCACGCCTCATCGTGGAGGAAGCCGCAAGCAGGCTGGACCGATTTTTTCGGGCGTCAACGAAACTCATGCAGGTCATGGCCAGGGCCTGTGGTCATGGCCACCTGAACCAGTTCAATATCGAAGACCTTGCGACCTGCGATCGGGAAATGGCCTGTCTCAGTGGGGTCCGTTATGCCGGAGTCGTACCGTTGTAGGGGTATGGGGCATTGACACCGCAGGACATCCACCACCATCGCGAACCATGACTGAACAAGAATCCCGAAAGATAAAATGGTACCGGGTTGCCGAACCGGATGAGTTGCCGGAAGGGCGGGTAAAAACGGTGACCGCAGGAACCAAGTCCATGGCGTTAACCCATTTCAATGGAAAATACACGGCCATGGACAATCGATGCCCTCATCAGGGCGGTCCCCTGGGGGAAGGTTCCATCGAAGTTGGCAAAGACGGGCGGTGCTGGTTGCGCTGCCCCTGGCACGGGTGGGATTTTGATCCTGAAACCGGCAAGCCTCCGGGGGGGCATGAAGATTCGGGACAGAAACTGTACCCGGTGGAGGTGCGGGATGACGGCATTTACCTGGCCCTGGAACCGGAACCGGACCGAACCAGGACCATCTCGGACGTAATGGCGGAAACCATGGTCAACTGGGGAATTCAATCCGTCTTTGGCATGGTGGGACATTCCAATCTGGGGCTGGCAGAGGCGCTGCGAATCCAGGAGAATCAGGGCAGGCTCCATTTTTTTGGGGTACGGCACGAAGGCTGTGCGGCCTTCGCCTGTGCAGGATATGCCAAGGCATCCGGCAACCCTGCGGCGTGCCTGACCATTGCCGGGCCCGGGGCCACCAACCTGTTGACCGGTTTATGGGACTGCAAGGTGGACCGGGCACCCGCCCTGGCGTTGACCGGGCAGGTGAATATCCAGGTATTCGGGCCGGGTGCGTTTCAGGATATTGATCTGATGTCGGCATTTGAGGCGGTATCCGAGTTCAGTCAGACCGTTCTGCATACCAGCAAACACGGGGAATTGATGAGTCTGGCCTGCAAAAATGCCATTGTGAAACGTACTCCCACCCATCTGATCTTTCCCGATGATGTGCAAACCATCCCGGCAGCAGAAAATGCGCCGGCGGGACATCCCCAGGGTCGTCTTGGAGACATCCGAATTACCCCTTCAGCGGAATCCGTAGAACAGGCCATCAACCTGATCCGGACCCATAAACGGCCCATCATCATAGTCGGGTATGGTGCCAAGTATGCCATGCAGGAAGTCATTGCCCTTGCAGAAAAGCTGAAGGCCCCCGTGCTTACCACTTTCAAGGCCAAGGGACAGATACCGGACGGTCACCCGCTGGCAGGGGGGGTGCTGGGTCGTTCCGGTACCCCCATTGCCAGTTGGTTTATGAATGAATGCGATCTGATCCTGGCCATGGGCTCCTCCTTTTCCAATCACACCGGCATTACCCCCAAGCGTCCCATCATCCAGGTGGATTTTGAACAGATGGCATTGGGAAAATTTCACCCCGTATCGCTGCCGGTCTGGGGGGAAATCGAAACCACTGCCCGGTTGATTCGGGACCACCTGGGAAACGAATTCGATACCCTTGACCAAACCGGTGAAGTAGCGGAGCGCTGGAAGATCTGGCGCAGGGAAAAACACAGGCGTCTGGCGGACGACAGTGGTCAGGGTCTGAATTCCGCTTTCATTTTCAATTCATTGACCCGGCTGGTTCCCGACGATGCCATCATCGCGGTGGACGTGGGCAACAACACCTATTCCTTCGGCCGCTATTTTGAATGCAAACGGCAGTCTGTACTGATGTCCGGTTATCTGGGGTCCATCGGATTTTCATTTCCTGCCGCCATGGGGGCCTGGGCCGCGACCCAGGACCAGGAAGATTTGAGGGGCCGGGCAGTGGTCTCGATCAGTGGGGACGGGGGCTTTGGGCAGTACCTGGCGGATTTCACCACGGCGGTGAAATACAACATGAACATCACGCATATCCTGCTCAACAATTCCGAGCTCGGAAAGATCAGCAAGGAGCAGCGTGCTGGGCAGTGGCAGGTCTGGCAGACCTCGCTGCACAACCCGAATTTTGCCATTTTCGCAAAAAACTGCGGTGGATTTGGTAAACGGGTGACCGACTATGCCCAGTTGGATGAAGCCGTTCAGTCGGCACTGGATTATCCCGGGCCGGCCCTGGTGGAAGTGATTTCCGATGTGGACCTGATATAGGGTTCAGGGCCGCATTCTGTCCACAGGCCGGGGGGCGAAGGAGCGTCACGGTCCCCGGGCAGATGATCACAGCCCTCCTGGAATTGCGGTTCGGGGGATGTGAACGGTCATCCGTTGAGTCATGTGGCCGCCGGATTCTTGCACAGCGAATGAATCCGGTTGATTTCCGTTTCCAGGTCTTTCGGGATATCCACATGGACGGTTTCAATGTTTTCCTTTAACTGTTCCAGGGTGGTGGCACCAATGATGTTGGAGGTCAGGAACGGGCGGGTGTTGACGAATCCCAGTGCCAGCTGGGTGGGGGTCAGGGAAACCTCCCGGGCCAATTGCACATAGCGTGCCAACGCCTGGCGGGCGGTGTCCGTCCGGAAACGATTCAGGAATTCCGGAAACAAATCCAGCCTGGAACCCGCCGGCACCGGCCCTTTCATGTATTTTCCGGTCAGAGCGCCCATGGCCAGGGGTGAATAGGCAAGGAGACCAATATTTTCCCGGTAACTGAATTCACTCAGTCCGGTTTCGTATATGCGGTTCAGGAGGCTGTAGGAATTCTGGATGGAAACCACCCGTTGCCTGCCATGATGAGCTGATTGGTCCAGGTACTGACTCATTCCCCAGGGCGTTTCATTGGAAACGCCAACGGTTCGCACCTTGCCAGCTGTGACCAGATCCGTCATGGCCTCCAGGGTCTCGGCAATGGGCACTTCGTCTTCCCTGCCTTTATGGATATAGGACCCGTCTCCTTCTCCCCAGAGGTTGATGTGCCGGTCCGGCCAGTGAAGCTGGTAGAGGTCCACATAGTCCGTTTGCAGTCGCTTCAGGCTGCTGTCAATGGCCTGGTTGATCTGCTCTCGAGTCAGGCGGGTTTCGGGTTGGTTCCGTATCCAATGGCGCTTGCTGCGCCCCGTGACCTTGGTGGCAAGGATGACCTCGTTTCTCCGGCCGGTCTTCCTGAACCACTCCCCGATACAGCGTTCCGTCTGTCCCGCGGTGCCCGATTTGACGGGGATCGGATACATTTCCGCCGTATCCCAGAAATTGACACCCTGCTCCAGGGCATACTCCATCTGCCCGAAGGCGTCTTCCATGGAATTCTGTTCGCCCCAGGTCATGGTGCCCAGGCATATCAGGCTGACGTCAATGCCTGAGTCTCCGAGTTTTCTGTATTTCATCGATTCAGGAATGGGTTGTTGTGTACAGGGGGTGCATTTTGGCATGAAATCCAAAATCCGGTCATCCGGATTTCAGCTTGTCTCTTTCCCCGGGGTCCCGGAAGATGCCAGGGTTTCATGCAGGGGATGGCCTTGTGGTGCCACCCTGCAGGGATCATACCAGCAGGGTGGATTGACCGGAAGTGACCGGCCCGGTGTGGGTCCCTGGGGATATCGACGATGCTCAATAAAATACAAAACACCGGGTTTCTATACTTTCACGGGGTGGGGCATTGTCCGGGGTCAGGGGATCCTCAATGGCCGTATGGATGGTAAACCTCGCCCGGCCATCGTCCAGGGAATCATAGGTCTTGAACAACAGGGCCTCCTCCATGTTCATCTCCGGAAAATAGTACCAGTGATGGCGGGTGTTGGCCCTCGCCAGCTGTATTTCCCCGATCCGATCCCTGGCCCGGCGCTCTACGGAAACCAGGTCAGCCACCTGTGTGCTGGAGGCATCACACAGTGCGATGGGGGCGTTTTGAACAGTACCCCGGATGGACCGCCAGACGTTGATAATGGAGAATCGCCTGGCCAGCAGATCTTCCGCCTGTTCGGGATCCCCGGGGAAATGGTCCCGCAACCGGTTGGGGCCCGACCTTGCAGTATAATCGTTGTGGACAATGGATGCGGTTTCCCGAATCTTCTTTTCCTTTTGGACGTCCACCGAGGACGAGCGCCGGGTGTGATCAAAAATTTCAACCCGGGATGCCCCCGTTTCCCGAATGATCAGGGCCCTGACCTCATTGTAAAAAGTCCCCGTGATCTCCTTTTCATTGTAAAAATTCGTCACCGACGTTTTGTGGGGGGCGAGGATGAATCCTTCCCGGTCCAGGCTGAAATCCCCTGGCCGGCTCCGGGCATTGTGTACCGTCACCGATTCCAGGGCATAGTGCCCCCGGTGCTCGGTCATATCCCCCCCGCCGGTGGAGGCGATATAGAGCGCAGGATGATCACCGCCAGCGAGATATTTGACGGTTGCCTGGATGCATTCAGTGTCCGAGTACATGCGCAGTGATTATACCGGATCGTTCTTCCGGAAAACCGGGCCTGCAGGGAAGGTCGGCAGGCAGATCGGGCTTTTCGCGAATCCGGGGTCCAGAGAAGCGACGGTGACCGCAGGGCGGGCCGAAGCGGGCAAAAAAAGGGGGGGGTTACGGGGTGATTGGCTCATCGGTGACCCGCACGCGGATGGGGGTGGGCTGGCCATGGTTGCAGGGGTTGTTCACCTGGGGGCAATTGGAAATCACGGCCAGCGCACTCATTTTTGCCTGCAGGGTGACACAGTCCCCCGGGCTGGAATGTCCGGCCACGAACACGGAATCCGCCATCCGGTTGTCGTCAACCGGGACGTTGCAGAAAAAATTGATATTGGGCACCAGGTCTTTTCTTCCCAGACCATGCCTGTCGAGTTCATACAGGAAATTTTCCCGGCACCCGGGGACATTCTTCACCCCGTACAGCATTTCGTTGCTGGGTGCGCTGCAGCATCCGCCAATGGTATCGTGGCCGTTGCAGCTGTCATGGGTGATGGTGAAAATGGGACGGGCGATATCGGAATAGAGGACATGGCCTGCAGTCAACCGGAGCGTCTGGATGGCTTTTAGCGTATTGGGCGCATGGTATCGTTCTTCCGGATGGTCGGCGTTGTAACAGAGAAAATCCACGCCCTGTTGTCCTTCCAGGTCAATGATGCTCAGGTAATGGCCTGCCGGGATCACGGCAGACCAGCTCTTTCCAGCAGGGATGACTTCGTCAACGGTCATACGATTTTCTCCGGTTGCCTGGGGTGGTTTCGTACAGTATAAGCCATTCACTGTCGGTTGTCCTGATCGCCGGTTCCGGGGTTGATTGGCGTAACCGGCGTCAACGCCAGGATTTTCTCGAACCTGGCCGCATGGGAAAGCAGGGTTGCCTCCCCGTAGGCTGCCCCGGCGACCTGGAGGCCCACCGGAAGCCCCTCGCCGGTAAAGCCGCATGGCATGGACAGGGCTGGGCACAGCGCGGTGGTAAAGGCATAGGCGATGGACAACCACTGGTAGTAGTTTTCGAATCGGTGGTCACCGCAACGGAGGACATGATCGTGTTCCACCGGGTAGGGGGGAACCACCGTGGCGGGGGTTAACAGGACCGGGTACTGACTGAAAAACCGTTGTACCCGGCGGACGATTCGAACCCGTTCTGCTTCGGCCCGGTGGAGATCTGCCCGGGTCAGTTTTTGCCCTTCCCGGATATTCCAGACTACATTGGGGTCCAGCTGGTCTTCATGCTGTTCCAGAAGTTCCCCGAGACCGGATTCATAGCTGTGTGCTCTTAAAACATGAAAGACTTCCTCCATACCTGAAAAATCCGGAGATGCCCGGACCAGTCTGATTCCGGCATCTTCCAGTTTTCCCAGGGCATCCGCAAAGACCGACTGAACGCCGGGGTCCACGGCAGTAATGCCAAGATCCAGGGAATAGGCCACCTTGCCGGTCAGGGCCGGGGGTGCCATGGATTCGGAAAAGGGGATGCCCGGAGCCGGTACAGACAGGGGGTCCCCGGGTTCATGTCCGGACATGGCATCCAGCATGAGGGCCAGGTCCGCCACATTCCGGGCCATGGGACCGTTTGTGGACAGGGTGTTGCTGACGGCACTCCCCAGGGTCGAGGCCACACGGCCCACTGTGGGACGCAGGCCAACGACGCCGCAAAAGCTGGCCGGATTTCTCAGTGAGCCCCCCATGTCCGAACCATGGGCGAGCCAGGCCATCCCCGTGGCCAGGGCCACTGCGGAGCCTCCGGAAGATCCTGCGCAACTCAGGGCGGTATTCCAGGGATTGCGGGTCATGCCGAATACCCGGTTGCGGGTATTTCCACCGGTTCCAAACTCGGGGGTATTGGACTTTGCGTAGACAATTCCTCCCCGGTTCTCAAGGTGCCTGACCAGAATATCGGATTCGGCGGCAACATGGTTTTCATACACCAGGGAACCCTGGGTGGTGCGGATACCGCTGACATCCACCAGATCCTTGATCACCACCGGCAGTCCGCACAGCAGTGTTTCACCCGTCATCCCGCCATCCTGCTTTCTTGCATTCTCCCGGGCGCGGTCCATGCAAAGGGTTGGCAGGGCGTTCACCGCCGGATCCACGGCGCGGATTCTTTCCAGCAATATCTCCAGCAATTCCAGGGAGGATATTTTCCCCTGTTTCAGCCATGACACCACTTTTGTCGCGCTCATGGCAACGAGTTCAGGAATGTCAGGGGGGTTCGGTGGGGGGATGTTCATATCCCGGTTGATCCATGAAGGAACCACATAGGATGTCGACTCACGCTCCTTCCTGAAAACCGCCGGCCGGTTTTCCCATCAATTCATCGGCCCGGAGCAAACCCCGAACGCTGTTGCGAATCTCCTTCCAGCGGAAACGAACGGAATTGATCACGATTTCCCGGTCCCGGGATTTGAGCTCATCTGCAATGGGGGCCCAGTGATACAGGGATTCAGGGCTTTCCCGGAATGCGGTTTCGTCATCACCGATGAGAGAGTAGTCGGTATTGGCAATCCGGATCCGTATGCCCTGGGCGGTGGATTCAAACGCGTCAGCGGAATCTTCCGGCTTGCCGGTTTCAGCCAGTATGGAGTCCACCGCTTCGGACAGGATGGCGACAATCCGGTCATTTCCGGTCCCCGTCCGCTGCTGGATCAATGCGCCCACATAAATGGTCAAATCCGACAGGCAGGCGAGCCAGACCTGCCACTTGGCCATGTTCATGGACAACAACAACCCCGGATCTTCAAACATTTCCGGGAACCGTGTTCCTGCCCGGGTTTTGAGATATCCGTACAGGGAGGTTTGGGCCACGTGGCTGGCCCGGGTTTTCAGAAACAGCTCAAGGGCCTCCGGATTGCTGAGGGGTTGTTTCCTGGCCTGGTTTCCCAGGCCGACATAATCAAAAAATGTCTTTAAAAAATCTTTTGAAAACAATTTATTAATATACTTATTTATTGTTTTAAACGAAGAATTCACAATAAGTTGTTATAAATAATATTTTTGGTATCCATACATTTTATCTTATTCATCAGCGACCATGGGATTTTATCTGGTAAGATTGCGAGACCACAGTATTGTTGGGATTATATTCATTATTATTCTTCTCACTACTAAAAATTCACTTAACAATTTGAGGAGGGCGTATGTCTGATACCAGTCAGCGAGTGACACATTGGGAACGTACCAAACGTCTGATGATTGTCACGTTGGTTATTTGGTTTGTTTTTTCATTCGTGGTCCATTGGTTTGCAAATGCATTGAATGCCGTTTCATTTCTGGGGTTCCCCCTGGGTTTTTATATGGCGGCACAGGGATCTGAAATCATTTTTGTCATCCTGATTTTTTGGTTTGCCCGAGCGCAACACAAAATTGATCAGGAAACCGGCTTTGCGGAGGAATAGAAAATGAAAGGAGCATTTATTGAAAACCTGCCAAAAATCTACGGGTTGTATACCGGCGGATTTTTGATTTTTATTCTGTTAATGGCGGCCCTTGAGCAGATGGGGGTCGGCGCAGATACCATCGGCATCCTGTTTGTCGCATTCACGGTGTTTATCTATGCGGCCATTGGCTGGCTTTCCCGGACCATGCAGGTGGATGCCTATTATGTTGCCGGACGCCAGGTTCCAACGGTCTTTAACGGAATGGCCACTGCAGCGGACTGGATGTCAGGTGCATCTTTCGTGGCAATGGCCGGCGGCATCTACTTCGGTGGACATGGTTATCTGGCCTTCGTTGTGGGCTGGACCGGCGGTTATGTTCTGGTCGCGGCCCTGATGGCCCCGTACCTGCGCAAATTTGGCTGCTATACCGTTCCTGATTTCATTGGTACCCGGTATGGCGGAAACCTCCCCCGGTTCTTTGCCGTGGTGGTTTTGACCGTTGCGTCGTTTACGTATGTGACCGCCCAGATCAATGCAACCGGAACCATCGCATCCAGAGCGCTCCAGATTCCGTTTGAAGTCGGGGTGTGGTTCGGGCTTCTGGGCATTTTGCTGTGTTCCATGCTGGGGGGCATGCGAGCGGTTACCTGGACCCAGGTCGCCCAGTATATCGTCCTGATCATTGCCTACCTGGTGCCGGTATTCTGGATGTCCAACAAGCAGGGATTTGGCCTGGTGCCGCAATTGGTCTACGGCGAAGCGGTGATGCGCATCACTGAACTGGAGCAATTGCACGGCCTCGGTTCCCTGGATGCCGTGGAAGGAGCCAAAAAGGGTCTCAAGGCATTGAGTGTTCCGTTCGCCTCAGCAGGGTCGGACGCGTTGAGCAGCTGGAAGTTTGTGACCCTGGTACTGTGCATGATGGCCGGTACGGCCTCGTTGCCGCACATCCTGATGCGTTACTTTACCACCCCGTCGGTCAAGGCGGCACGTCAATCCGTGGCGTGGTCATTGTTCTTCATCTTCCTGCTCTATTTCACGGCCCCGGCCCTGGCAACCTTTACCAAGCTGCAGGTGCTGGACCCGAACCTGGCGACGGGTATTATCGGCAAGGCCATTACGGAAGTACAGGCACTGGAATGGATACAGAAATGGAGTAATGTTGGATTTCTGCAGATCATCGATGCCAATGGGGATGGCCTGTTGCAACTCAACGAGTTCTTCATGCGAGGGGATATCGTGGTATTGGCAACACCGGAAATTGCCGGTTTGCCGTATGTGATCTCCGGCCTGGTGGCGGCAGGCGGCATGGCGGCGGCGATGTCCACGGCAGATGGGCTGTTGCTGGCGATCGCAAATGCCCTGTCCCATGACTTGTACTACAAAATCATCGACCCCAATGCGGAAACCAAGAAACGTTTGCTGGTTGCCCGTATTTTGCTGGTGGGAATCGGTGCCGCGGGTGCGTTCGTAGCCAGCTTGAAACTCACCAGTATCCTCGGGGCCGTGGCCTGGGCCTTTGATTTTGCGTGTTCCGGCCTGTTCTTCCCGATCGTACTGGGAATCTGGTGGAAACGGGCGAATCGCGCGGGAGCACTGGCGGGGATGCTTTGTGGTTTCATCGCAGGCAGTATCTACCTGTATTATGTTGCGCCGGCGTTTCTCGGCAATGAGCCGTGGATCGGTATTGACCACTTGCGATTCGGAATTATCGGAATGCCGGTGAGCCTGATTGCGATGGTGGTGGTCAGCCTGATGACCGAAGAGCCGGATGCAGAAACCCAGGCGATGGTGGATGAAATCCGCGTACCGGCCGGCAAGACGGTGATCGGTTCACACTAGTTTTTCTTTCTTATTCAAGCCGGGGGTTTCCCCCGGCTTTTTTTTATGGTGCGCCAGGCATGGCGCGTAGCGCCGTGACTGGCGCTGTTCCGGTACACGTGGTGGTGACCGGATGACTTAATGGGATGGTCCGCCCCCACCTTCGATCGAGACACAAACCCCATGAGATTGAACGCCATGAAACAGACCACCGATGAATCGGCCCGACGGCCCCCAGGAATCAGCACGAGTGGGTCCGGGAGGGCCCGTGGATTTGTGGACGAGTCCTTCGGACCAGCCCGCGTCCTGACGGACCGTGTGGACAACCCGTGGATAACGCTGCGCGTTACCCACCGCTTGACCACACTCGCGGACTTCTCGCCCACAAACCCCACCGGCTTTACTACTAATTTGGATGGAACAGCAAAAAAACCAGAAATGGCCATGGTTCCCTCTTTCAGATTCGGCTTCGATGAGCCACAATGATCTTTCTTAATAACCAATGACACTGAAGAGGTGAACCATGACCAAGACGAATCATAAATCAAATCCAGCTGTTCCGGTAGTCCTGGGCATCGATCTGGCAAAAAATACTGTCCATGTCCATGCAGTGGATGACAAAGGCCGGATCTGTTTTTCCCGCAAGATGTCCCGGACTAAGTTGAAAACTATGCTGTCCAACCTGTCCCCTTGCCTGGTTGGTCTGGAAGCTTGTGGCCGTGCTCACTGGTGGGGCAGGGAGATTCAGGACCTGGGCCACGATACCAAATTGATGGCACCCCAGTTCGTCAAGCCGTTTGTCAAGTCGAACAAGAATGACCGGGCAGATGCCGAGGCAATCTGCGAGGCTGTTCAGCGGCCCAACATGCGTTTCGTGGGCATCAAGAGCCCGGATCAGCAGGCCCAACAGGCGGCCCACCGGGCCCGTTCCCGTGCAGTGGGAAATCGCACAGCACATGTCAACGAGATTCGGGGGTTGTTGGCCGAGTTTGGGATTGAGATTTCCCAGGGGCGCCGCCATGTTGCGCCGGTCGTGGCGGATATTCTCGGTGATGGCGGCAGGGACCGGATCACGTTGCCCGGGAGGTTTCTCGAGGTACTGGCCGAGCTGTACGAGGCTCTGCTTGACATGGACGAACGGGTGGCGCACTACGATGCCATAATTGAGAAGATTGCCCGGGAGGACGAACAGGCGAAGCTGTTGATGACAATTCCGGGGGTCGGACCGATGACGGCCACCACGATGTTGTCCACGATGGGGGATCCGGGGGTGTTCCGCAATGGGCGGGAATGCGCCGCCTGGCTGGGGCTCGTTCCTCGTCAGAGTTCGACCGGGGGCAAGGAGCGGTTGCTGGGTATCTCCAAGCGCGGGGACCGCTATCTGCGGTGTCTGCTGATCCATGGGGCCCGATCCGTGGTGGCTCGACATGATCCGACGAAGAAGAAAGACCGACGCAGTCAGTGGCTCACCAGGTTGTTGGAGCGGCGACACAAGAATGTGGCCACGGTGGCTTTAGCCAACCATATGGCACGAACGGCCTGGGCGGTGTTGACCTCCGGAAAGCCGTACCAGAAAAACCATGTACCGGCCTGATCGGCCGAGGAACAAGCCGGCATCCGGCGATGTCCGGATGCCAAAGAGAAACCTTAACCCTTAGACACAGGAGAACAGTTATCCCCCAGGTTGCTTAAGAGTAATCAATCGTGATGGCAGAAAAGGCACCCCTGCCAGTGTGAAAACCTGATACCGCCAAAGGCTCAACTGATTGAAGCCGATGACTTGATAAGGACGCACCGGCGCGAATTCCATCGGGGCCAGAGAGCATAAGTCCCTCACAAATAGGCCGGATAGATGGCTGCAGCCAACTCTTCCATACGAAAAATTACACTTGCAAAACGGGGGCGGACCATAGATGGCGGTGCAAGTCCGCTGTCGGCCCGACAAGGGGAACGATTAGCCGAACGGCAAGGGTGTCCACCGAGAGGTGGAATCTGAAGGAAGCCGAAGGCAAACCGCTGGCTCGACGAACAGGAATCGCCTATGAGGCGGTCACGGTGGGTGAGAAGGCCATTATCTTCAAAGCCCGGTACTTGTACGGACACCGTGGACGTATAGGCGGCGAGCATAAGCGGGAAGGTCACGCGCATTACCCTGGGAGGTCTGTGGTCCTGCCTTGGGCTACCGTTTCCGAGAGGAAGCGGGATGGGACGGCAGAAGTCAGCCGAGGCCATAGTAGGCTGCTGACCGGCAGTTGAAGGGCTGAACATGGCAAGACGTGAGTAGGCATGGGATTTCTCGATGAAACTGAACAAGACACAAGCTCGTCGGAGAGGCGGGGCTCAGACGGAGGACGCCGGACGGTATCCGGCGGGAGCCGGTTTGAGTGTTGAGGGGACATCGGCGAGCCTGTTGCGGACGAAAGCGCAGCCGAAGCGGGTCGATCTGATGGAAGCGGTGTTGGAACGCGGCAACCTGATGAAGGCCTACGAGCGGGTGCTTCGGAACAAGGGTGCAAGCGGTGTCGATGGCATCGGGGTACCGGAGTTCAAGGAGCACCTGAAACGGCACTGGCCGACGATCAGGGCC
Source organism: Candidatus Poriferihabitaceae bacterium (assembly GCA_965214055.1). Lineage (GTDB taxonomy): Bacteria > Pseudomonadota > Gammaproteobacteria > Arenicellales > Poriferihabitantaceae > WTGA01. The sequence goes on along the minus strand of OZ243931.1, from coordinate 431,269 downwards.
AGATTGCTGGCGGGGGAGTATATTCCCGCGCCGGTACGTCGGGTGGACATACCCAAGCCACAGGGCGGGGTGAGGACACTCGGCATTCCAACGCTGACGGATCGGATGATCCAGCAGGCGTTGCATCAGGTGTTGAGTCCCCTGTTTGAGCCGGGATTCTCGGATTCGAGTTACGGGTTCCGACCCGGACGCTCGGCCCATCAGGCGGTGGAGGCGGCGGGGGAACACGTTGCGGCTGGAAATCGCTGGGTGGTGGACTTGGATTTGGAAAAGTTTTTCGACCGGGTCAATCACGATATAGTGATGGGGAAGCTGGCACAGGAGGTGGGCGATGCACGGGTGTTGAAGTTGATTCGCCGATATCTGGAAGCGGGAATGATGGCTGACGGGCTGATTTCGCCGAGGCGGGAAGGGATGCCGCAGGGCGGCCCACTCAGCCCATTATTATCCAATATCCTGCTGACGGAACTGGACCGGGAACTGGAGTGCCGAGGGCACCGGTTTTGCCGGTATGCGGATGACTTCAACGTGTATGTGAAAAGCGAGAAGGCTGGCCATCGGTTGATGGCGAAGCTGGAGGCGTTTTTGTGGACCCGTCTCAAGCTCAAGGTCAATTCGACCAAGAGTGCGGTGGCGAGACCGTGGAAGCGGCAATTCCTGGGATACCGTGTGATGGGCTTCAAGGAGTCCAGACTGAGTATTGCGAAAGGAAGCCGCCAGCGATTTGCTGACAAGGTGCGGACCGTACTGCGCAAAGCGCGGGGACGAAATCTTGCCAGGGCCATTGAGGCACTTAACCCGTTGTTGAGAGGTTGGGCGGCCTATTTTCGTTTGGTCAAGACAAAACGCCCCTTTTTGGCATTGGACGGATGGATTCGACACAAGCTGCGTGCTATCTTGTGGCGGCAATGGAAACGGGTTTACACGCGAGCACGACATCTGATGAAGGCCGGCCTGTCGGAGGTTCGTGCGTGGAAATCTGCGACCAACGGACGGGGTCCGTGGTGGAACAGCGGTGCCTCACACATGAACGCGGCATTTCCGAAGGTCTATTTTGATCGTCTTGGACTGGTATCGTTGCTTGATACAGCGTGTCGGTTGCGGAGCTTGCCATGAACCGCCGTATACGGAACCGTACGTACGGTGGTGTGGGAGGACGGCGGAAGTGATTCCGCCTCCTACCCGATGTGCGCCAGGCATGGCGCGTAGCGCCGTGACTGGCGCTGTTCCGGTACACGTGGTGGTGACCGGATGACTTGGCGGTGCAAGTCCGCTGTCGGCCCGACAAGGGGAACGATTAGCCGAACGGCAAGGGTGTCCACCGAGAGGTGGAATCTGAAGGAAGCCGAAGGCAAACCGCTGGCTCGACGAACCCGAATCGCCTATGAGGCGGTCACGGTGGGTGAGAAGGCCATTATCTTCAAAGCCCGGTACTTGTACGGACACCGTGGACGTATAGGCGGCGAGCATAAGCGGGAAAGTCACGCGCATTACCCTGGGAGATCTGTGGTCCTGCCTTGGGCTACCGTTTCCGAGAGGAATCGGGATGGGACGGCAGAAGTCAGCCGAGGCCATAGTAGGCTGCTGACCGGCAGTTGAAGGGCTGAACATGGCAAGACGTGAGTAGGCATGGGATTTCTCGATGAAACTGAACAAGACACAAGCTCGTCGGAGAGGCGGGGCTCAGACGGAGGACGCCGGACGGTATCCGGCGGGAGCCGGTTTGAGTGTTGAGGGGACATCGGCGAGCCTGTTGCGGACGAAAGCGCAGCCGAAGCGGGTCGATCTGATGGAAGCGGTGTTGGAACGCGGCAACCTGATGAAGGCCTACGAGCGGGTGCTTCGGAACAAGGGTGCAAGCGGTGTCGATGGCATCGGGGTACCGGAGTTCAAGGAGCACCTGAAACGGCACTGGCCGACGATCAGGGCCAGATTGCTGGCGGGGGAGTATATTCCCGCGCCGGTACGTCGAGTGGACATACCCAAGCCACAGGGCGGGGTGAGGACACTCGGCATTCCAACGCTGACGGATCGGATGATCCAGCAGGCGTTGCATCAGGTGTTGAGTCCCCTGTTTGAGCCGGGATTCTCGGATTCGAGTTACGGGTTCCGACCCGGACGCTCGGCCCATCAGGCGGTGGAGGCGGCGGGGGAACACGTTGCGGCTGGAAATCGCTGGGTGGTGGACCTGGATTTGGAAAAGTTTTTCGACCGGGTCAATCACGATATAGTGATGGGGAAGCTGGCACAGGAGGTGGGCGATGCACGGGTGTTGAAGTTGATTCGCCGATATCTGGAAGCGGGAATGATGGCTGACGGGCTGATTTCGCCGAGGCGGGAAGGGATGCCGCAGGGCGGCCCACTCAGCCCATTATTATCCAATATCCTGCTGACGGAACTGGACCGGGAACTGGAGTGCCGAGGGCACCGGTTTTGCCGGTATGCGGATGACTTCAACGTGTATGTGAAAAGCGAGAAGGCTGGCCATCGGTTGATGGCGAAGCTGGAGGCGTTTTTGTGGACCCGTCTCAAGCTCAAGGTCAATTCGACCAAGAGTGCGGTGGCGAGACCGTGGAAGCGGCAATTCCTGAGATACCGTGTGATGGGCTTCAAGGAGTCCAGACTGAGTATTGCGAAAGGAAGCCGCCAGCGATTTGCTGACAAGGTGCGGGCCGTACTGCGCAAAGCGCGGGGACGAAATCTTGCCAGGGCCATTGAGGCACTTAACCCGTTGCTGAGAGGTTGGGCGGCCTATTTTCGTTTGGTCAAGACAAAACGCCCCTTTTTGGCATTGGACGGATGGATTCGACACAAGCTGCGTGCTATCTTGTGGCGGCAATGGAAACGGGTTTACACGCGAGCACGACATCTGATGAAGGCCGGCCTGTCGGAGGTTCGTGCGTGGAAATCTGCGACCAACGGACGGGGTCCGTGGTGGAACAGCGGTGCCTCACACATGAACGCGGCATTTCCGAAGGTCTATTTTGATCGTCTTGGACTGGTATCGTTGCTTGATACAGCGTGTCGGTTGCGGAGCTTGCCATGAACCGCCGTATACGGAACCGTATGTACGGTGGTGTGGGAGGACGGCGGAAGTGATTCCGCCTCCTACCCGATACGTACAAGCAGGATTATTTGATTTCGACTTTTTTTCCACCTCCTTTCCTACCCAACGGTTCTCCCCGAATTTCCCATGTATGCAGATTTTCCAGCCTGGCTGTTAACCTTTGACTACATCATGGGGATGATCATGTGGACCCTTATTGGCCGATTTGCCATGGGAATCTTCCTTCCCCAGGACAGTTCGTTTTTCTTCATGCGGGTGTTTGTAAAGTACACCAATCCGTTGATCAGACTGTTCCAGCCGATAACACCGGCTTTTTTGGTGGAGGGGCTGGTCCCGCTGTATGTGGCCTGGTTTTTCTACATGATCCGGTTTTACCTGATGCCGTGGATCATGGGGTATTCGGTGATGGGGATGCTTTCATTCCCACTGGAAAGCGAATTCGCCCGCGGCATCGCCTCCCTCCTTGGAAAACTGTTCGGTACATAATGGAATTCCTTCAGTCCCCTGCCGGCGGTTGATGGCCCGGGAGGGAACCCGATGGTTATCCGGAATATGGCCCCTTTATCTGGAGCCGGACCCCCCCATCATTCATTTCCCTGATTTGCCGGTCCAGAGACCCGTCCAGGTCAATGGCCCGGCATGCGGACAGGATCACGGTGGCCTCAAATCCAAGACTGATGGCATCCATGGCGCTCCATGCCACGCAATAATCCGTGGCCAGCCCCACCAGCACGATTTTTTGTATTCTCCGATCACGGAGATAGCCGCTCAATCCGGTGGCCGTGGTGTGGTCGTTTTCAAAAAATGCGGAATAGCTGTCAACCCCGGCCCGAAAGCCCTTGCGAACGATTAACTGTGCACGGGAGGTGTCCAGGGCAGGATGAAAGGCTGCACCGGGGGTGTTTTGCACACAGTGCACCGGCCACAACGTTTGTTCGCCATATTCCAGAGTGATGGTCTGAAATGGGACTTTCCCGGCCTGATTGGCCGCAAAGCTGGCATGATCCCGGGGATGCCAGTCCTGGGTCAGTACGATGTTGGTATACTGATGGGACAGCAGGTTGATTTCCGGAACGATGGCATCGCCATCCGCCACGGCCAATGCGCCTCCCGGGCAAAAGTCGTTTTGTACATCTACAATGATCAGTGCGGACTTGGAATCCATGTGACGGGGCATTAACCTGTATTGAAAAAACCATCCCTCATCATTCTGGACAATGGAAACGGGTCTTCTTTCATTATTCGTCGGCTCATTGTTGGCATCCACCCTCGTTCCAGGTGGAGTCGAGGTATTATTGTACCATTTGCATGATTCCGGTGAGTATACGTTTGTATCCCTGCTCTCGGTAGCGACAGCGGGAAATACCCTGGGCGGGGCCCTCACTTTCTGGATGGGAGGATTGCTGCACAAAGGATTGTCAGGGTTGTCCTGGCATGGGCGCATTCAGCGATTTTTCAAGCTGGAAGACACTGCCCTGGGTCGGGTCCGGCGGTGGGGGATTCCGGTTCTGTTTTTCAGCTGGATGCCCGTCGTCGGAGACCCGCTTTGCCTGGCCGCAGGGTATCTCAGACTACCCTGGCTACCTTGTGTCGCGATGATCCTTTTCAGCAAAATTTCGAGATACTGGGTCTTGCTCTGGCTATTCCCGGACCCCTGATCAGAACTTATCCTGGCGCAAGGAAGCTCAGTTAAGAGGGGGGCACCACGCACCTCTTACTCGGACGTCAAGGCATGTCCGCCCGATGATTGTTGTTGGGCAGTTTTACCGGACTGGTTGTCTGGAGAAAATTCCCCGTCTGAATGTCTGGCCTGTGCGAAAAAATTCGCGTCAGGATGACCCCGCATTGCCGATGCGGGCCAGCAGTTCCTCGGTTTGATCGCATTCTATAATCCAGTCCGCGACCTCCGCCAGGCCATCGGGGTCCTGAATACGGCTTAAAAAAGCGGACAGCGGTTTGTCAGCTGTCGCCTTGAACTTGCTGGATGCAAATCGCAGGATCACTGCCCGCTCATGTTCCAATGCCTGTTGCATGCCCTGTTGCTAGCCTCGTTGCTCTCCCTGTTTCATCCAGGTTTCAGCCAATGTAGTCATTATCGATTCTCCCATCGGAGCGGGCAATGCCCGGTTCAGTGCTTCCTGCAATAAAGGTTTTTCCAATCGTTTTCCCGCCTGTGCCAGATATTCCATCACTGCCATCATGCTTCCCCACTCATCGCGCTTCTGCAGGTTCACCTGCTGGAACTTTGGCAGGATTTCTTTCAGACGCTCTGCTAACTGCTCGTCACGGATGTATTTTAGCGCATTCAGCGCAATATCCAATTGTGGGTTGTGTTCCAGCTCCTCCAGACGGTCCTGACCCAGCAGGCATCTCCCGTAGGGAAAATGAACAGCGTACTGTGACCCCGCCACGGAATAATCCACCAATTCCTCGAACAAAGGCACCTCCCCGTCCTTTTCTCCCTGGTACAATACCATCGGAATCACCGCAGGCAGGGGCGGTTTCTTGAGACGCTGTTTTTCCCGTTCCCACAGACGTACCACGTAGCCAAGCAGTTGCAGTCCCACCCAGGGGTCAGGATAGCTCTTGTGCTCCAGCAGCAGGTAGAGACGGGCGGATCGTTTGTCCGTCGTCTTGACCGAGAAAATCAGGTCGGACTGGCTGAATTTCAGGGACTCGTCGACGAATGACTCCCCCAGTACAGTCAGGTATCCAGGTCCAAACGGTCAACCACTTCCGACGACAGGTAGCGCTGGAAAAAACCCCGCGAGATGTCCGGTTTCACCAGGGCATGGCGAAAAAACCGATCATGGGGATTGATTGTGATTGGCCGGCCTGAATCGGAATCGTCGATTTGTCTGGTCCGTGTGCAGAAGGTGGAGGGCGCACGCAGGATACCATACCAGACCAATGAGTGCAGCCAGAATCGGGTAGATGCCCAGGGAGGATGGCTTTTTCTCGTGTCGGTACCAGCGAAATCGGGAGCATTGACCAGCCCGGCGGTGGTCACTGTGGATCATCCCTTCCTGGATGGACCGACAGATTACCTAACGTCATCGGGGTGTTGACCCGCCAGGGAATTCCAGCCTGATGGTTCTTTCACCGGTCCGGGAGGAAAGAGGCGGTTTTTGCGAAACGGTGGGGTGGAGAGGGTTGATGCTCCCGGTTTGCTTGATGGGCCGGTTCCTTCAGGAGATGGCCCCGCCGCAACTGCTCCCGGCTCCGGCAGTGCAGCCGAAGCAGTGTTTTCCCAGGGCAATTCCCTGGTTTTCCAGTTCGGAACCGTCGATTTCCCAAAGCTGTTTCGGGCGGCGGCCCCCCAGGGGGATGGCTAGCATCTGGTTGAAGTCGCAATCGTAGATGTATCCCTGCCAATCCACGCTGATCAAATGGCGGCACATCAATGATTCAACGGTGGCGGGATTAAAGTTCTCTACCAGCAGGTGCTGGTAGCTTTCCAGCTGGCCGGTACTTCTCAGGTAATGTTCAAAGCGGTTGATGGGCAGATTCGTCAAGGCAAACAGGTGATTGAAATCGATGCCGAAGTCGATTTTCAGTCTGGATTTATAGTTCCTTTCCAGGCCGGCCTGGTCCGGGGGCAAAATCGGGCCAACGGGGTTATAGACCAGGTCAAGTACCAGGTCCTCCTTCCTGCCGTATCCTGCTTTATTGAAGGCCTGGAGGCCGGAAATGCTTTTTCCGAAAACCCCTTTCCCCCTTTGTTTGTCGACATTTTTTGCGGTATAGCAGGGAAGGGAACAGATCAGCCGAATTTTACGTTCCGCGTACCAGTCCACCAGGTCTTCCTGGTTCGGTTCAAATTGAACGGTAATGTTGCACCGGGAGGTAATGGTCACCCCCTGATCGAGAAAATCGTTGCAGAGTCGTCGAAAGTTCGGGATCATTTCCGGAGCCCCTCCGGTGATATCCACCGACCGGATACCGTTGGTTTTCGTCCATTCCAGAATTCTTTCCATGGTGTCCCATGTCATCTGTTCCGGGCGTTTTGGACCAGCTTCGACATGACAGTGTTCACAGGCCTGGTTGCAAAGATAGCCGATATTAATCTGAAGTTCGGTGAGGGAAGAGCGCCGGAGGGGGGGACAGTCGTGAGCCTTCAAAACCTCGTTGAAGTCGAATTTTGCTGGAATATCCATGAAATCAGGATTGTCTGTCGGCGGCGATGCCGGGTGTCAGGTTGAGCATGGGGCATTGTACCTTAAACAGGTGGGGATAGGTTTATGGTCACTGGAAATAGTGCATGGAGGATCTGCCATCCAGGATTGTCGGGACCTTTCACCCATTGCCAGCGTAGTCGCACAGATCATTCAATATGCAGGTTTCGCATTTCGGTTTTCTGGCGGTACAGGTATATCGGCCGTGGAGGATCAGCCAGTGGTGTGCGTTGGGCTTGAATCGCTCGGGGACGGCATTCAGGAGTCCTTTTTCCACTGCCAGCACATTTTTTCCCGGAGCGATGCCGGTACGGTTGGAGACCCGGAAGATATGAGTGTCCACGGCGATGGTTGGTTGGCCAAACGCGGTGTTCAGGATGACATTCGCGGTCTTCCTGCCAACACCAGGCAGTGCCTCGAGTTCCTCCCGAGTCCGGGGCACCTCTCCACCGTGGTTCTGGATCAACAGGTTGCAGGTCCGGATGATGTTTTGTGCCTTGGTATTGAACAGTCCAATGGTCCGGATATATTTTTTCAGTCGGGCCTCCCCCAGGTCCCTGATCTGGTTCGGGGTATTGGCTACCGGGTACAGTTTTGCCGTGGCCTGGTTTACGGAGATGTCGGTGGCCTGGGCCGACAGGATGACGGAAACCAGCAATTCAAAATCTGACTGGTATTCCAGTTCCGTGGTGGGTTCCGGGAGGTGTTTCTCCAGTCTCCGGAATAGGGTGACAATCTGTTCTGCAGTCATGGTTGCCGCCTTTGGCTGGCCTTGCGCTCAACGGCTTTGAGAATTTCCTTTTCCATCTGTTTGCGGGCCAGGATTCTTCTGCGACGTTTCTTCTCCCGGTCCCGTTGCCGAATGCGCAGTTTTTTCCCCTCGGTGTTTTGACGGGCCTGGATTACCTGGTTGCGGGTAAAACCCGGCCATGGGCTCATGGCTTCGCCGGAATCTTCGGACGCTGGGGGTTCGTGAAGAACAATGCAGTCGGTGGGGCAAACCGGCAGGCACAGCTTGCATCCGGTACATTCCCCGGCAATCACGGTGTGCATCAGCTTGGAAGCCCCCACGATGCAGTCCACCGGGCAGGCCTGAATACAGAGCTTGCAGCCGATACATCGGGATTCATCGATCCAGGCGATGGCCCGGGGTTCGGTTATGCCGTGGGTCTCGTTCAAAGGCAGAACGGGTCGGTGGAGCAATGCTGCCAGGGTGCGTATGGTCACTTTTCCTCCAGGCGGACACTGGTTGATCTCGGCGGCATCCCTGGCGATGGCTTCCGCATAGTCCCGGCAACACGGATAGCCGCAAAGGGTACACTGGGTCTGGGGGAGACACTGGTCAATCCGGTCGGTCAATGGGGAGCCTGGCTTGATGGGCATGACGGGAGGGCTGTTTTCGGTGACGGTGGGGTGCAATCGGGCATGAAATGACCGGCATCATGGATGCAGATCAAAATCCATCCTGTGGTAATCAATGGTAAAATTTAACATACTCAATCTTCGGGCCGTTACCCCGAAGAGTGCGATTCGTTGCCAGGATTCACTCTATGCCACCTTTCCTATCCAGTTATCCGAAAAAATTTGACCGGATTGCCCAATCCACCTCGTTTGGCCTGCTGCCTGTGGCGGAACGGGACTTTATCCGAAAAAAAGCCTGTGAGCTGTATTTTACCCAACAGGAGTTGAGAATGGTGAGCGAGATGGCCCTGGACCGGTACCGCTGGAAGGAAATGCCGTTATCCAGTGAATGGCCAGAGAAAGCGGCCGCGTTGGACAACAGGACCCGAAAGGCGGATACGCTGGCTGCGCTGAACCGGAAGCAGGAATTGCTGAAAAACCAGGCTAAGTCCTACCGGAGTTTTGCCCCTTCGGACCGGCCGAAGACGATGAAGCCGATTCTCAAGACCACCGTGCGGCCGAAGTTGGGACTCGGGCGCTGCCCCGTGGCCTCGGAAAAGACACGGTGCTGCAACCTGCTGACACTGGATGCCGTTGAAAAATGCGGGTTTGACTGCAGTTATTGTAGCATTCAGTCGTTTTATCACGGCAACGAAGTGGTGTTCGACAGCGATTTCCCGGGGAAGCTGGCCAGGCTCAGGCTGGACCCCCGCAAGACCTATCATATTGGAACAGGTCAGTCCTCGGATTCCCTGATGTGGGGAAACCACCGGGGAGTGCTGGAAGCGCTGTGCTCGTTCGCCAAGCAGAACCCCAATGTCATTCTTGAGCTCAAGACCAAGTCCAGGAATATCGGGTGGCTTCTGAAAAATCCCCTTCCACGCAATGTGCTGTGTACCTGGTCACTCAATACCCAGACTATTATCGATCACGAAGAACACCTTTCTGCCTCGTTGGACCAACGGCTGGAAGCCGCAGGAGCCATCGCGGAAAAAGGCAACCTCGTCGGGTTTCATTTCCATCCCATCATACACTATCACGGTTGGGAATCCGGGTACGGTGAAATCTGTGAACGACTGGTCCGGCAGTTTCCCGTGGAGACCGTGGCCATGGTGTCCATGGGCACCCTGACATTCACGAAATCAGTCATGAAGAGAATTCGCAACCGGGAGCTGACCAGTAAAATCCTGCAGATGCCCATGGAGCCATCGGCCGGAAAGTGGTCCTATCCCCTGGAAGTCAAACTGGACCTGTTCAAAGGCCTTTACGGCGGACTGGAGCCCTGGCACCGGAAGGTGTTTTTCTATCTTTGCATGGAACCCCAGGAATTGTGGTCGCCGGTGCTGGGATATGACTATGCCACCAATGTTGAGTTTGAGGCAGCCATGAAGCAGGCCTATTTTCAAAAGATCCGGGTGGGAGCCTCCGGCAGTCATGACTGATTCCCGGGAACTGACCGGGGTGGCGTTGTTGCAAAGCGCTGCACACAACAAGTCCACGGCGTACACGGAAGAAGAGCGGGACCGGCTGAAGCTGCGGGGGTTGCTGCCGGCAGCAGTCGGAACCATGGATACGCAGCTGGAACGGACCCTGGCGAACCTGCACCGTAAGGACAACGACATTGAGAAGTATATTTTCCTGTCCGGCCTGCAGGACCGGAATGATCGCCTGTTTTATCGGCTGGTGATCGATAATTTTGAAGAAATCATGCCCCTCATCTATACGCCGACGGTGGGGCAGGCGTGCAAGGAGTTTGCGAACATTTACCGCCGGGGAAAGGGGTTTTATGTGACTGTCAATGATCGTGGCAGGATCCGGGAAATTCTGGACAACTGGCCCCATGAGGAGGTTCGGATCATCGTCATCACGGACGGGGAAAGAATCCTGGGGCTGGGAGACCTGGGGGCCAGCGGGATGGGAATTCCCATTGGCAAATTGAGCCTTTACTGTGCCTGTGCCGGCATCTCCCCGGACCATACCATGCCGGTCATGTTCGATGTCGGTACGGACAATGAAACGTTGTTGAACGATCCGCTCTACCTGGGGGTCCGGCAAAAGCGGCTCCGGGGGGACGACTATTTTGAACTGATGGACGAGTTTATCCATGCCGTGAAGGACGCCTGGCCCAATGTGTTGATTCAGTTTGAAGATTTTATTGCGAAAAATGCATTCTCCCTGCTGGACAAGTACCGGGAGAACACGTTTTGTTTTAACGATGATATCCAGGGAACGGCTGCGGTGGTGCTGGCGGGCATTTATGCCTCGACCCGGATTTCAGGGGTGCCCTTCAAGGACCTGAGATTTGTTTTTCTGGGGGCGGGTTCGGCGGCGGCGGGGATTGGCTCCATGGTTGCCCAGGCGCTGATGGCAGAAGGGCTGGACCCGGATGAAGCCCATCGCAGGCTCTGGTTTTTTGACAGCAAAGGCCTGGTGGTCCGAAGCAGGGAATACCTGCCTGACCATATCCGGGATTTCGCCCATGACCTGCCGCACTGCGACCCCCTGCATGCCATGGATATCCATCGGCCCCACATTCTGATTGGGGCAACGGGGAGACCGTCCATATTCACGGAAGAACTTGTCCGCAGGATGGCGGGAATTACCCATCGTCCCGGGATATTTGCCCTGTCAAATCCCACCAGCCGGGCAGAATGTACGGCAGAACAGGCGTATCACTGGACGGATGGCCGGGGGATCTTCGCAAGCGGCAGCCCCTTTGACCCGGTGGAGCGGGATGGTCGCACGTTTCGACCCGGGCAGGGGAACAATGCGTATATTTTCCCTGGTGTTGGTCTCGGGATGCTGGCCTGTGAAGGCAGGAGAATTCCGGAAACCGTCTTTCTGGAATCTGCCAGAGCCCTGGCGGCATCGGTAACGGAAGCCGATCTTGTGTCTGGATCGGTGTATCCCCCCATTCACCGGATTCGGGAGGTTTCGCTGAAGATTGCTACCGCGGTTGCGGAGCACGCCTACTGTCATGGTTTGACCGACCATGAGCCTCCTGAAGACCTTACCCGGTATATCCGGAATTTGATGTACGACCCGGTGTACTAGGGTTGCCGCCTCCGGAAGGAAGAGCATCCTCCCGGTCAAAATAGACCAGGTGGTCGATTTCAAGCTTGATTCCCAGGTGCTCGCCAATGGCGTGGTTATGGTGAGAAGGGACCAGGGAGAGAATCTCGGCCCCGCTTGGCAGGACCAGGGTATAAAGATAACTCTCGCCGCGGAATGCCTTGTTCTTGATTTTGGCAGACATTTCGCTGTAGTCATCGTGGATAATGTCATCTGGCCGAACCAGCAACTGGATGGCGCTGCCTGGTTTGGCATTTTCGGGGAGTTTCCCTTTGAGCAGCGCCAGCTCGGACTGGATGCTGTGCTGGTCCACGATGGTGGCATTGAGAAAAACTCCGTCCCCAATGAAGTTTGCGACAAAGCGTGTTTTGGGTTCGTGGTAAAGGGTGTAGGGAGTATCCCATTGTTCTATACGGCCTTTATTCATTACCCCCACCTGGTCGCTGAAAGTAAAGGCATCCTGCTGGTCATGGGTGACCATGATGCAGCTCGTGCCGATGGTCTTCAACAGGTCCCGAACTTCCTGGCCGAGACTTTCACGAAGCTCCAGGTCCAGATTCGAAAAGGGTTCATCCATCAGCAGCAATCCGGGTTTGGGTGCCAGGGCCCGGGCCAGCGCCACGCGTTGTTGTTCGCCACCGGAGAGTTCATGGGGATAGCGTTGTCCATAGCCTCCCAGCCGAACATATTCGAGGATTTCACGGACCGTGCGGTGGACCGTGTTCCGGTCCAGTTGATGCAATCCTGCCGCAATATTCTTCTCCACGGTTAAATGGGGGAACAGGGCGTAGTCCTGAAACATCATGCTGATTTTTCTCCGTTCAGGGGGCACATATCGGCCTGGACGGGAGATACAGGTGTTTTGCAGGGTAATCGAACCGCTCAACAATTCCTGAAATCCTGCGATGGCTCTTAAAACAGTGGTTTTTCCACACCCGCTTGGGCCCAGCAGGCAGGCCAGTGTGCCTTCATGCAATACGAAGGAGGTGTCATTTACTGCGGGGTGATTTTCATAGCGACAGGAAATGTTTTCCACTCGCAAAATGGGGGAGGTATTCACTTTGAAGTGGAAAAGGGGGGTGTGTTGACTACTCGGCTGGACGGTGATGGGATACCTGTCGAGAATACGAAATTGTTTTGCTTAATACAACCACCGGCACCAGGCCGACCAGGACGATCAGCAGGGCCCCCAGTGCGCTTTGTTCTATCAATTCATCGGAAGCGAAAAGATAGACATGGGTTGCGAGGGTTTCAAAATTAAAAGGCCGCAGTAGCAGGGTGGCCGGCAGTTCCTTCATGCAGTCCACAAACACGATTAACATGGCGGTGTACAGCCCGCCCCTGACCAGAGGAAGGTGATAGGAACCGAGGACCCTGCAGGGCGAATGGCCAAGAGTCCGGGCTGCCATGTCGATGGATGGGGAGACTTTTGAAAAACTGGAGTCCACGCTGCCGATGGATATCGCCAGGAAGCGAATGACATAAGTGAGGACCAGGGCAAAAGTGGTTCCACTCAGGAGCAATCCCGTGGAGATGCCGAAGTGGTTCAGCATCAGGGCATCCACGAGATTGTCAAAAGTAGCCAGCGGGACCACCACCCCCACGGCCAGCACGGCACCGGGGACGGCATATCCCATGGAGGCCATTCTCCCTGCGTGGTGAATCCAGGTGCTGTGTTTCATCCTCTTGGCATAGCTGACGATCAGGGCAAGGATGGCGCAGCACACCGCTGCAATGGAGGAGACGTAAAGACTGTTGAAAGCGTATTGCCGGAACTCGATGGTCCAGGACTGACTGAAATAGGTGATCGCGTATTTCGACAACAGAACGACTGGAACCAGGAATCCCGCCAGTACGGGAATGAAACAGATGGAGAAGGCGATCCACCGGGCTGGGCCGTTGAGTTCAATTCTTTCCCGTCTGGAGAACCTTCCACTGTGCTGCTGGAAGCCGGTACGCTTGCGGCCCATATACTCCAGCCCAAGCAGCAACAGTACAAAAGTCAGCATGATGACGGCGAGCTGGGCTGCTCCCCCCAGGTTGTTCATGTTGAGCCAGACATCGAACAATCCAGCGGTCAGGGTGGGGACCGCAAAAAAATCCACCGTTCCAAAATCATTCAGCGTTTCCATCAACGCAAGGGCAACACCGATAGCGATGCCCGGTCGGGCAATGGGGAGTGAAACGGAAAAAAAGGTTTTCCACCGGGAATGGCCCATTAAGCGACTGACATCCAGCAAGTACGGGGACTGCTCAAGAAACGAGGTCCGGGCCAGCAGATATACATAGGGATACAGGACCAGCCCCATCATGGTCACCGCACCACCCAGGCTCCGGATATTGGGAAACCAGTAGTCCCGAGCCAGTTCCCAACCAAACAAACTCCTCAAGGCACTTTGGATGGGGCCGGAAAACTCCAGGATGTCGGTATACAGGTAGGCGATGACATAAGCCGGCACCGCCAGCGGCAGCAACAGTAGCCATTCAAAATATTTCTGCAACGGAAACCGGTAGTTCGTGACCACATAGGCGGTGGAGACCCCGATGCCAAAAACCAGCAGCCCTACCCCGAACATCAATCCGAGGGTATTGAACACATAGGTGGGTAGCGAGGTCGCAATGAGATGTGGCCAGATATTTTCAGCCGGAAAGAAGGCAAACCAGAAAATGGCCAGAATGGGAAATGCCGCGACGGCGGCCACCCCGGCTGCGGTCGCCCACCAGGGGCCGGCGCCGTTGAACCGGGATGATTTCAGTGTCGCAGTACCTATGGCGAGCATGATGTCGAAATCGTTTGGCCTGATTAGGCAGGAGGGTGCTGCACGCTATTCATTATACCCCACCCTGTCTGCGATTTTGGACGCTTCCCCACGGTGGTTGGCAACCTCGATCAGGTTCAGGTCGTCGCGCTTGAAATCCCCCCAGGCTTTTACCGGGTCCGCCAGCGGAATGCCGGGTTTTACCGTATATTCTCCGTTGACCTGGGCATACATTTCCTGAGCCCGGGCGGTGGAGAGAAACTCCATCAATTGCAGTGCATTGTCCCGGTTGGGGGCATGTTTAGTCATGGCCATTCCGCTGATATTCATGTGGGTTCCGCGATCCTGCTGGTTTGGAAAAATCACTTTGACGGCGTCCGCCCAGGGTTTTTGCTCGGGGTCGACAATCATCTTGTACATGTAGTAATGATTGATCACCGCGATGTCGCAGATGCCTTCCCTGATTGCCTTCACCTGGCTGCGGTCATTGCCCTCCGGTTTTCGGGCCAGGTTGGATTTCAAACCGGCCAGCCACTGTTCAGCGCTGTCCAGGCCAAGATGGGCAATCATTGAGGCCGTCAGGGCAACCATGTAGGCATGTTTTCCGGATCGTGTACACAGTCGTCCCTTCAGCCCGGGGTCGGCCAGGTCTTCATAGCGCGTCACCTCGCCCGCCTGCACCCGGTCTTTCGAAACGACAATGATGCGTGCCCGGGAAGTCAGTCCGTACCAGTGGCGGTCCGGGTCCCGCATGTTTCCCGGGATATTGGAATCCAGGACCTCCGATTCTACTGCCTGGGTCAGGCCGGCCCGCTTGATGTCGGACAGGCGGCCAATATCCACCGTGAAAACCAGGTCGGCAGGGCTGTTGGCCCCTTCACTGCGGAGTTTTTCGAGCATCCCCTTCTTTGCAAAGACCACATTGACCACGGTCCCCGTATCCTCCGTAAAGGCATCGAACAGGGGTTGCATGAGATGTGGCTGCCGGTAGGAATATACGTTGACTTCTCCTTCCGCTGCCTGGCTTTCCATCAGTGGTGATATGCTCAGAATCAGGGCAGCCAGCAGCCACGTGAAACCATTTTTTTCGGTATTTTTCATTGGATTATTCGGTTAGTGCAATGAACCTGGCAACGGATGGTAATCTAATTGAGAATGATTCGCAATAGCGTTTAAAAATATTTTTCATCCTTTGTGACCGCCCGGGAGGGGCGGAAAAGCGTCCAGTGTGCAGCCACTCATCCGGGCAAGATGTGGTGGATACGGAGAAATCGAGATCAAACCAATCCATGCCGGAATGACAGCGTTTCGTAATCCTGAAGTTAATGGTGTGGTCCGCCCCTCACTTCGGGATGATATGAAACTCAACCGGTCCCGTTTGGGGACGGAGCCGTTTTCCACCTTGCGGGAACGTTGTGTGGTTCCATTGGCCAACCACCGGGCCGTGGTGCAGGGGGACCGCCGGGTGGTTTTGATGATTCGACGCTGAATTTTCCAGATGAAGTGCACGACATTGAGACATCGGAAGCAGGCATTCAGCGGATTGTGCCTGACCTAATGGCAAAAGCTATGACAAACAGCGGACCGGTTATTGGGTCGGTCTGATTCATGTCGTTCAGCTTTATCGTGTTTCATGTCGTCAGCGAAGTGGGGAGGTACCATACCATTGTATTCCGTTGAACAACTCTATCACTGTCATTGGCAACGGCCAAAAGGTACAATCGCGCCCCATTGATTCCTTAGCTTCAGGTCTGGCCTATGAAAAATACCATCGTTCAGCTTCTCCATCAGGGGATGCGTGGGCTGTGCGAACAGGGAGTAGTGGACGATTCGGTGGTCTATGACCTCCACGTGGAGCGGACCCGGGATGTCGGCCACGGTGATTTCGCCACGAACGTCGCCCTGAAACTGGCGAAACCCGCGAATACCACGCCCCGGGAACTCGCTGAAAAACTGGTGTCTGCGATCCCGACTTCCCGGGAGGTGGAAAAAGTGGAGATTGCCGGGCCGGGATTCATCAATTTTCATCTGACCCGGTCGGCGTACCTCAATCTGATCGAACAAATCCGGCAACAGGACCATGCCTATGGAAAAAGCAATGCGGGGGAAGGTAAAACCGTTCTGCTGGAGTTCGTTTCAACCAATCCCACCGGGCCTTTGCATGTCGGTCATGGTCGGGGGGCGGCCTTCGGGGATGCTCTGGCCCGGGTGCTCAGCGCCGCCGGATTTCAGACCTGCAGTGAATATTACCTGAACGATGCCGGCAGGCAGATGGATATCCTGACATTGAGCGTCTGGCTGAGGTATCTGGAGCTGTGTGGTGAAACCGTGGAGTTTCCGTCCAACGGCTACCAGGGCGGGTATGTCCGGGAAATGGCTGAAACGCTCCGGGAAACCAGGGAAGATGCCTATTGCAGCGGCACTTCCGGGCTGTTCAGCGACCTTCCCGGGGAACCGGAATCGCATCTTGATGCCTTGATCAGTCGATGCAAAAAGCTGCTGGGCGAAGAATATGCGGTGATCTTTGACTGGACCCTGGATGCCATGGTTCGGGACATCCGCCAGGACCTGGAAGAATTCGGGGTAGTCTTTCAGAAATGGTTCTCGGAACGCAGTCTCTTTGTCAATGGCGACATCGAAAGCTCAATCCGCACCCTGGAAGAAAACGGGCATATCTACGAAAAGGATGGCGCGAAATGGTTTCGGGCAACGGATTTCGGGGACGAAAAAGACCGGGTGGTGGTGCGGGCCAATGGGGTGCATACCTATTTTGCCTCGGACATTGCCTATCACTATAACAAGGCAGAGCGGGGATTCCATCACATCATCAATATATTCGGGTCCGACCACCATGGCTATATACAGAGAATTTATGCGTCATTCGAGGCCCTGGGCAATGCACCGGAACGATTGAAATTCCTGACAGTCCAGTTCGCCGTCCTGTACCGGAACCAGGAAAAGATATCGATGTCCACGCGCAGTGGAGACTTCGTCACCCTGAGAGAACTCCGGGAGGAAGTGGGGAATGATGCGGCGCGTTTTTTCTATGTCATGAGAAAGGCAGACCAGCACATGGATTTTGATATCGAATTGGCGAAATCCCAATCCTCAGACAACCCGGTCTACTATATCCAGTATGCCCATGCAAGAATATCCAGTGTATTCAGGCTGCTTGAAGAGAAAGAGATGCCCACCCTGGAGGACTCCGTTGCCGAGTATGACCTGCTCACCGAACCCCAGGAAATGGATCTGTTGAAATCCCTGTCCCGGTTCCCCGAAGTGGTTGAACTGGCGGCGGCTAACTGTGAACCTCACCAGATCGCCTATTATCTGCGGGACCTGGCGAACGCGTTTCACGTGTACTATAACGCCCACCCCTTTCTTTCCAGTGAACCCAAGGTGAGACTGGCCCGGCTTGGTCTCATTGATGCGACCCGGATTGTCCTGGCCAATGGCCTGGCCATCCTGGGAGTGCGGGCACCTGTTCAAATGTGACCCGGGATTGACCGGATAATTCACCGGAAATTCACTATAATCGGGTTTGGTCCTTGTTCCGCCGGGAATGGAAAAACCGGGTGCCGCAAGGCGATAGAATTTATACCCTGACTGAAGCGACTTGAACACCCTCGATTTGACCGCTTTTCCATGGGCTCCCGGTCTCCCGCCGGGGTCGTACAGGAAAGTGGCAAAGATCGGTCAACGATTGCTGTTTCAGAACACGATGACCCATGCCACAAGCTAAACGACAACGCAGAAAGAACACGGCTCAAAAATCCTCATTGCACAGTGTGGTGGTGCTGGTCTCTGGAATGGTCATCGGGTCCCTGGCAACGGTTTTGTGGCAGGGAATGCGGGCCGGGGATGGGGGGGTCGGTGCCGGGATACGCCAGATGATTGACCAGTCAAAACAGGAGGATGAAGCCACGCAGGTCGTAAGCAAGGAGGACCTTCCGGTTCAGCAGGCCCCTGTTTACGATTTTCACACGGTACTGCACGAAATTGAGGTGGTGGTTCCCTCGGGACAACCCCAGCCCGATCCCCCTCCGCCGAATGACGACAGTACGACACCGGAAGCCGGGGTGGCTGCCAAGGCGGGTGCGGAGGCAGCCGCATCCGGGGCCGGGAATGGGACGAATTCCTACATGCTGCAGGCAGGCTCCTACAAGAACAGAAAGGATGCAGAACGGCTGAAAGCCGAGCTGGCTTTTTCCGGTTTGTCTTCGAGTATTCAAAAAGTCACCATACAGGACCGAGGTGATTTTTATCGCGTCAGACTCGGTCCCTACAGCACGTATGCCAAGATGGCTGAAGCCGACAAAAGCCTGGCAGCAAAAGGGATCGAGACCCTGCGTCTCAAGATATCCAAAGGCGGGTAATGGGTTCGCCGGCAGGGACGGTATTTCATTGCCCGGCGGATGGTGGACTGGAGAATCCCCCCCCTGGCTCATCCCCGGTGCCGGGCTCCTCCCTCTTTGGCATTGAATGGCTTTTGCAGGGTGTGCCGGGCGGGTCCGGTCCCCGTCGTTTGGCCGGACATGAAAAATCCCATGGGCGGTTCGTGAGGCAGGGGGAGCGGGTGGGATGAAAACCCTTCGGATCGGAACCAGAAAGAGCGAATTGGCCCTGTGGCAGGCGAATTTTGTGCGCAGGCGGGTGTTGGAGAAGCATCCCCATGTCAAGGTGGAGCTGGTGGAGATCGTTTCAGAAGGGGACCGGACCCTGGATATTCCGCTGTCCCAGGCCGGAGGCAAAGGGCTGTTTTTGAAGGAACTGGAATGGGCCCTGCTGGGTGGGGAGATTGACATGGCCGTGCATTCAATGAAGGATGTAACCGTCACGCTTCCCGAGGGGCTGCACATTCCGGTGGTTCTTCCCCGGGAAGACCCCAGGGATGCGCTGGTTTCCAACCGGTATCAATCCCTGGATGAGATGCCCGCGGATGCCGTATTGGGGACCTGCAGCCTGAGACGGCAGTGCCAGATTCGAGCCCGGTACCCGAAGCTGCGTCTCGTGAATCTTCGGGGCAATGTGAACACACGCCTGGCGAAACTGGATTCAGGTCAGTATGACGGCATTATTCTTGCCGTGGCAGGGTTGAAAAGGCTCGGGTTGGGTCATCGGATTCAACAGGCCATCGACACTGAAATCTGTCTGCCCGCCATCGGCCAGGGGATCGTCGGCATTGAATGCCGTGCTGAAGACGCCGGGGTCAACGAGCTGATTGCCCCGTTGAATGACCCGGAAGCCTCCATCCAGGTGCAATGCGAACGTACCCTCAATGCACGGCTGGGGGGTGGATGCCATGTTCCCGTGGGTATTTTTTCAGAACTGGCGGGGACGCAAATCAGGTTGCGTGCACTGGTCGGAAAACCGGATGGAACACAGATCGTGTACAGTGAAAAATCCGGGCCCCGGACCGCGCCTCGCCAGCTTGGAATCGAAGTGGCGGAGGATTTGATTGCACAGGGAGCGAACCGGATCCTGGAGTCCGTGTACGCGGATGAGTCCTAGACCCTCCCTTTACGGCTGTTCAGTTCTGGTTCCCAGGCCCAGGCCCCGGGGAGAGGCGGTCGCCAAGGCGATTGAAGCCTGCGGCGGCCATGCCATCGTGTTTCCGGTCATCGATATCGGCGAAATCCGGAATTGCACCGGGTTGGACCGTTGCCTGGATGAGATCGATTCCGTTGACCTCTTGATTTTTGTCAGCGTCCCGGCGGTGGAGGGGTTTGTCCGCAGACAACAGGTCCGGGGAGCCGGTCTTTCCAGGGGAACCCGGATTGCAGCAGTGGGCCCCGGGACCCTCGCACGCAGTGAATCCTCAGGGCTTTGCGTGGATTTTGTGCCGGACAGGCGGATGAACAGCGAAGGACTGCTTGAGGCGTTGGGTGATTTTGACGTGAACGGGAAAAATGTCACCATTGTACGGGGACAGGACGGCCGGGAATTCCTCGGCCGGGAACTGGAAAAACTGGGCGCACAGGTTCAATATGTGGCTGCCTACACGCGTTCCACGACCACCCATTCAATCTCCCCGGTTCTGGAGCAGTGGGTCGCCAATCCGATACACTGTGTGTTGATCACCAGTATTTCCATCCTCGATGCCCTGGTTGAATTGCTGGGGGAGGCGAACCGCGGGTTGCTGGAGGAGACCCCCGTTGTCACAATCAGCAGCCGGATTGCCCGGACCTGCCGACGAAACGGAATCAAAGAGGTCTTCGTTGCAGAAAACACCGGGGAAACTGGGGTCGTGGAGGCGGTCAGCCTGGCCTGTGACGGAAAACGCCCGGCATCGGGCTCACCGGTCGGGGGGAAATATCCAGGCCATGACAAACTTCCCGGCTTGGGGTAGGATTGTACGAACATAAATAACCGTGCGGGAAATAATGGTGGTTGAATCCGAGAGTAATCCAGTTCAAAAGGCAGCGACAGGGAGTCAGAAGAAAACGACGAAAAAAAAAACCGCCAGAAAAAAGGGGCCGGATAAAGTGGGGGCAGCGGCTCCATCGGGCTCCGGTTCATCGGCAACCCCGGGCACCGGGGAAGGAAGCCCCGGCAATGTTCCCGCCGGACCGGTGGACCCTGGACATCATACCCGGGGAAGGAGCGGGGGTACTTCCGGCGTATCCTGGACAGCATTGTGCCTGGGGGTGGTGGCGTTGGGAGTCGGGGGCTATGGGTGGTATGTCTCCACAGTCCAGACAAAAACCAGCGCGCAAGACCAGGTCAACCGGGTCAGCCTGCTCGAACAGCGGGTGGAAAATTTCGATACGTTGCAGGCAGACCTTGTCGGCCAGATCAGTCTTCTGAAAAATCAGGTGACCCAGGCTGAAGACAATTTCAGTCAGCAGTTGCGGACGATTCGAAGCGAACTGGCGGGGAAGGATTCAGAGGTTCAACAGCAAATCAGGAACTCTGAGAAGGGGTTCCAGGCCCAGATGGAGGATTTTCGGCAGGAGTTCAGCGCATTGTCGGATTCCATAGTACAACTCCGGTCGGAACTTGGACGCGGCCTGGACAGCTGGACCCTGGAGGAGGTGGAGCAGCTTATCTTCATCGCGAATCAGCGGTTGCAGTTCGCCGGAGATCCGGTGCTGGCAAAAAAAGCCCTGGAAATTGCGGACGACCGGTTGCAGGAGCAGGGGGACCCGCGCTTCTTGGAAGTACGGCGGTTACTGGACGGGGAAATATCCGAGCTTGAGAACGTCCAGGAGATCGATATCGCCGGAGTTCTGTCCGCCATTTCGACTTTGTCCGATACCCTCGGAGACCTGGATCTGGCGGGAGACCTGCATGGCCCGGCATCATCCGGTCCGGCACCATCCGAACCGGAACCCAACGAATTGAAAGATGACGGCTCCGGTCAGGAACTCACCGGAACGGACCAGCTTTTCCAGCCCGTGGTCCATGCGGCCACCACGTTGCTGGCGAGTCTGGGGGATATGATACAGGTGGAAAAAAGCGGGGAAGCCATCAATCCGGTGGTCTCTGCTGAAATCCGGCAATTGATTTATACCAAGGGCAGGCTGATCCTGGACTCGTCCCAGATTGCCTTTCTTCGGCAGAATCCGGACCTGTTCGAGGAACGGATTGCCCTGGCCAGGAAGTGGGTGGAAGGAAACTTCGATCTCGAGTCCGAGGCCACCCGCCGCTGGTTGTCCAGGCTGGATGAGATTGCATCCCAGTCCCCACGGTCGGTATTGCCGGATATCTCCGGTTCCCTGAACCTGCTCAGGCAGAAAATGCGTGACCAGGGCTGATCCCGGAAAAAGAAATCATGAAGCTTTTATTAACCATTTTCATCACATTGGCCATTGCCGTTGGGCTGGGGTCGCTTGCCATGGAAGACCCGGGGTACGTGGTGCTGTCCCGGGAACCCTATGTGGTGCGGTTGCCATTGTTGATGTTTTTGATGATTCTGTTTCTGGGGTTCGTGCTCCTGTACCTGGTGATCAATTTCGTGGGCGGTATTTTTCGTGCCCCCGGGCGGTTGAAAGCATGGAGGAATTCCAGTGGTGAAAAGATGGCGCAGAAATCCACCATGCTGGGCTATGCCGGCCTGATTGAAGGAAACTGGCCAAAGGCAGAGAAATCCCTGCTGAAAAAGTTGAGCCACAACAAGGCTCCCCTGATGAACTACCTTGGGGCAGCCTATGCCGCGCACCAACAGGGAAGCCTGGACCGGCGAAACCGGTACCTGGACAACGCGCTCAAAAGCCATCCTGACCAGCAGTTGGCGGTTAATCTTACCCGGGCACGGTTGCTGTTTCAGGGCGGGGAGTTCGCCGAATCCAGGAACTGTCTTGAGAGCCTCAGAAAATACAAGCCGGGGAATGTCTCAGTGGTCAGGTTGCTGATGGATGTTTACAAGGAACTGGGAGACTGGTCTTCGCTGATGCAGGTCCTCCCCGTGGCCGCAAAACTGAAAGCCCTGCCTGAAGAGGAGCTGTTGCTTCGGGAACAGGTGGCCTTTGACAATATGGTTGACTCCCCTGCATTGCTGCAGGGAGATGCCGATGTGCTCCCCCATCCCTGGAATTCCCTGCCGAAAGCAAGGAAAAAAGACCCTCAGATAGTGGCCAGTTATGTCAATCAGCTTCTTCGGGCCGGTCAACACAAGGAAGCCGAAAAAATCCTGCGTCCGGTGTTGAACCGGAAGTTTGACAATGAACTGATTTATCTGTACGGCAATATTCACAGCCCCTTTTTGAAATACCAGATTGAATTGGCCGAATCGTTTCTGAAAAAACATCCGGACAATGCAGACCTGCTTCACAGCCTGGCGAAGCTGCACCGGTTGAACAATGATTTCAAGCAGTCCAAGGAGTTCTTCGAAAGGGCGATTGAGGCCGGTGCCAGAACCGAGGTGAACCTGGATTACGCGGGGTTGCTGGAGCAAATGGGTGATAACGACCAGGCATTGCGGTATATGAAAAAAGCGGCGGCATCCACGGAAAACAAAGAGGAGGGATGGGTGTTGCTGGAAGGCGACCATGAAAAGACAAAAGCGATTATGCCCGCGGTGCGCTGAACCGGTCCACCAGGTGCAGCTTGTCCAGGCATTGGAAGAACTGGATCAGGTAATGGACGAAGCGCAGTCGAAGGGGTATGAGATTCCAAGCAGTACCGCGATAGATAAAGCAGAAATACATAATCAAGCGCATATATGATAATTTGTTGCACCCGTTTCAAGTCTATCCAATGCCAGATGGAGAAGTGGCCATTGATGTTGCAAACGGCGATGGAAGTTCAGTGTTAATACTGTGTTGCTCAGACGGTGGTACGCTGTGTTTTGTGAATATTAACGGGAATCAACGCAGAGCACACTATTCCAATTCTGATGCTCTTCCGGATGGTTTCATGCACGAAGCCCTTGAAGAACTTCAACAGCCTGTTTCATGCTGATATGGTTTTACCCCCTGGGGCAATAAAAGGGAAGAACCTTCAGGCATGCGCAGCGGTTGGCTGATGCTTCACCCCGGTGTGTACGCTCCAGACAAAACAACCCACGGGGAAATCCCTCCAGGCGAAACAGCGATTTTCGGCCATGTTCCGGAAGCTGGGTTTCGGGTCCCTGGCCGGACAGGAAACTACGTCGGCAACGCGTAGTCGAAGGAGTCAAAGAAAAACCGGTCGGATTTCATTCCCTTTTCCCCGAGGCTGTTTCGCACAGAGTCAATCATGATGGGCGGACCACTGGCATACACGTCATGACCGGCAAAGGTGTCATAGGCGTTGCAGACGATTTCGTGAACAAAGCCGGTTTCTCCCGTCCAGTCCGTTGACGTGCTTTCGGACAGTACGGGGGTATATTTTACGTTCGGGTAGGTGGACAGCCACTTTTTTACCAGCCCATCCATATACAGGTCCTGCTCATCCCGTGCACCCCAGAAAATGTGGATATCCTGATCCGGGTTCTTTTCCACCGCCTGCTGAAACAGGCCCTTGATGGGGGAAAATCCGGTTCCCCCCGCAATCATGATCAGGGGCTTGTTTTCCTCGGACTGCAAAAAGTAGGTACCGAAGGGGCCT
Source organism: Candidatus Poriferihabitaceae bacterium (assembly GCA_965214055.1). Classification (GTDB taxonomy): domain Bacteria; phylum Pseudomonadota; class Gammaproteobacteria; order Arenicellales; family Poriferihabitantaceae; genus WTGA01. The sequence continues at coordinate 406,766 of OZ243931.1, read as the reverse complement.
TCAAACCGGAGCAGGTCCCGTTCATTCATGGCATCGAAGACCCGGGGCGTGAAATGCCCGTCGGGAACATGCCTGATATGCAATTCGATTCCCTCTTCGGCAACCTGAGCAGGCAGATTTGCGATGGAAAAACTTCGTCTCAGGCCGTTTTTCAGGACAATGTCAATATATTGTCCGGGGATGAAGTTAAACGACTGGGTCTTGGGCAGAGAGAGATACAGCTGAATGACATCGCTGGCCAGCCGGGTCAGTTTCCGTACCCGGCAGGGCAGCATCTTGATCTGGATCTGGGTGCCGGTCATCACTTCTTCCGTATCGATGACGACATCGCCAAGAGGGATCGCCTGGCAAAGCAATACCTTGCCCTGCTGCTTCTCGAAATCACTCAGGGCGAATTCCTCATGATCCCCGTAATCCACTTGTCCCCGGACCAGTTCGCTCTTGCAGGCACCGCAGATGCCACTGCGGCAGCCATACGGATAGATGCGGTTGTTTCGCAGGGCCGCGTCCAGAATGGTTTCGTTTTCATGGGCAACGAAAGAGACATCGTTGCGCTGGTTGATGATGGTTGAAGACATAATTTCGAGAATGCCGGGTAGGGGGATAGCGTTATATCGAGTAACCCTATTGTTGTCAATGAAACGGGATTGGATTGTGGAGTGGGGACTCCCGGTTCCCGTGGGCCCCGAAGAGTGCAAATTCAGGCCTGTTCAGGGTCTCCCGAAGATGGAATTTGACTACAATACCCGGGGCGGCTTTGGAAAACCACGGGCCGACCATCAATCCAACGACTTTTACCCTGAAAGTGGACTAAATTGCCAGAATTGCCGGAAGTAGAAACCACGGTGCGGGGAATCCGACCGTTTATCCAGGGAGAAGTAGTGCGAGATCTGGTTGTTCGGGAAAGCCGGCTGCGGTGGCCCGTCCAGCCTGGTCTGGACACGATTGTCCGGGGCCGTACCGTTGAAAAGGTTGAGCGCCGGGGCAAGTACATCCTGCTGCACCTGACCCGGGGAGGCCTGTTGATCCACCTTGGGATGTCCGGTTCGATCCGGGTACTGGAACACTCCTCCCCTCCGGGGAAACACGAACACTTTGACCTGGTGACCGGGACCGGTCATATCATCAGGTTCCGGGACCCCCGAAAATTCGGCAGTCTGGTGTATTGCGAAGGTCCGCTCCACGAGCATTCGCGTTTGCGCGCCCTGGGCGTTGAACCCTTGACCTCCCGGTTCAACGGAGACTATCTGTACCGGAAGTCCAAAGCACGCTCTGTGCCAGTCAAGACCCTGATTATGGATGGCAAGGTGGTAGTGGGTGTTGGCAATATATACAGTAGCGAGGCATTGTTCATGGCGGGTATTCACCCGGTGCGGCGTTGCTCCCGGGTGGCCCTCCCCCGGTATGCCCGGCTGGTGAAATGCATCCAGGAGATACTGGGAGACGCCATTGACAAGGGGGGAACCACGCTCCAGGATTTTTTGGGAACGGACGGGACTCCCGGATATTTCGAGCAGTCGCTGAATGTATACGGGCATCCGGGTGAGGCATGCATTCGCTGCGGCCGGGAAATCCAGTGCATTGTGATCAGCCAGCGTTCGACATTTTACTGTCCCGGCTGCCAGAAGTAGGGGACTGTGCAGGCCCTGGTGCAGGATATCCGGTTGACGGCGTTACCCCTTCCCTGTCGGAGCCAGCAGGACCGGATACCCGGAAAACCGGGTTCCCCGGGGGGGTGAAATCCTTCGCAATGGGTTCAAAAACAACTGAAAAAACTGGAAATCGCACCGCCAAACCAAGTATAATTCCAGACAGTAAGTGATTTGAGTGGTTGTGATGCACATCCATCTTAGTTTGAACCGAACAGGCAGGGTAAAGCAGACAAATCGGGGGATTGGTCAGTGAAATCGATGCGATTTTGGTTGATTGTGTTTTCTGTAATGTTTGTTTCAGCAGGGTCAGGCATGTCGGCGTCGGCTGCGGAGGATGGACCCGGGAGTGGTGCGGCATCCGGCGGTGGGACGTTCTTTTCAGGATTCCGGATTCAGGACTGGGCGAAGTTTTTCTTTGCGAAAGACGACCCGGCGGAGAACGGGACGGACCCCGAAGGGGACAATGAGCCCGCGGCACTTGGAACGACGCTGGAATTGACCCGGGACCTGGATGAACCGGAATCCCCCAACCTGTCCCAGGGTTTCAAGATCAAACGGTTCAGTACGGCCTTGCAGGCCGGGTCTGGAACACTGACGGTGGGTAGCGACTGGGCCAACTTCCAGGATGTTCTGGGTTCGGACAGGCAGGTCGGCAGCCTTGCCGACCAGAAAAAGGTAACCAGCCAGATCAAATGGCTGTCCCCCAATGGCTTTTCCATTTCCCTGGAAGATTCGCCCCGGGGGGCCATTTATTCCGACAGGCATGTATTGAATCATGACCTGGGCGCATCCCCCAGCCTGGTATTGTCGTGGCAGGGTGGCTCCGGTGGAGGGGCAGGCCAGTATCGGGTGACCACCATGGGCACGAAGCTGGATGCCAACGCGGCGGGCCAGGTTTTCGATGGCAAAGACGTGGTCGGGTGGGGTCTCAATCTGGAAGGTGGCTGGCAGATCGGGGACCTGTTTACCGCCTTGTCCGTGACCTATGGAAAGGGTATAAACAGTTATATTCTGCAGCGTGACGGAAATGATCTCCTGGTCCAGCCGAACTATCAGGATACGGAAAGTAGTGCACTGAAGATTCGCTCCAGCCTGTATTACCGTCTGAATGGACGTTCAAATTTTCACGTGGCTCTGGGCCGGTTTTCTTCTGGCAGGGAATCCGCCGTTGATGGTGTGGAGACACTGGATACGGTTCACATGGGGTATAACTGGCACCCCTGGCCCCGCACCAAACTTGAAGTCGAGTTGATTGGCAGAAATGTCGATGTGCAGGATGGGACCAGCGAAGAGTCCGCCGAGCTGAAAATCGGTGCCGAGAAACGTTTCTAGCCATCCCTCCAGCCCGTAACCCGGAAGCGATGTCCCGGTTTCAAGCGGGCGGCGTGTATCCGGTTTGCGGATTTCTTCCCGATGTTGCCATTGGTTTTTCGTCCTGGTCCGAGATGGTTCCTCTCTATTGTTCCGGAACTCTTTAGCCGACCAGTGGAATTTCTCCCAACCGTCGGCTGAATCGATCCGTTGGAGGAGGCACGGTGGATACAGTGGGCCCGGCAGGCATGGCCCCCTCTTGTGGGACCGGGGCAGATGGCTTTACGGCAGGTTTTGCGACAGGCTTTACGGCTTCGGTGGTTTTCTTTTGGTTTTCCGGATTTCGTGGTGCTGGCCTGGCCGGGGGTTTTCGTTTCTCCCTGGCGGATTGCCCTCCTTTTTTCCTGTTTGGGCCTCCGGGTCTCCGGGCGTCCCGCCCTTTTGCAGGGACCGCAGGGAGGATGGGGGCAAGCAATTCAGGGTCAATTTCCCGTCTTGGGATGGGGTGACCAATGTAGCTTTCGATATCCATAATCGAATAGGCATATTTTTCACATATAAAGCTGATGGCTTCCCCGCTGTGCCCGGCACGGGCGGTACGGCCGATCCGGTGGACGTAATCCTCGGCATCCTGGGGGAGATCAAAGTTGAACACTTGGTCCACTTCGGGAATATGCAGGCCCCGTGCGGCAACATCCGTTGCGACAAGGACCGGGTGTTTCCCGGACTTGAAACCTTCGAGCAGTGTTTCCCGTTTGTTCTGGGGAACATCCCCTGACAGTGCCGCATTATTGATGTCATTGGCACGGAGTGTCCGTGCGATTTGATCGGTGGCATGGCGGGTATTCACGAACACCAGCACTTTTTCCAGGTTGTCGCGCTTGAGCAGATTGACCAGCAATTTCGCTTTCTCCTCATTCGCCGGATAGTAGCTGTACTCGTCTATCTTATCGGCAATGCGGTTGTCTGCATCCACCTTGATTTCTTCCGGGCTATTCATGTGTTCATACGCCAACTCCATCACCCGGAAGGAAAGGGTGGCGGAAAAAAGCATGTTCAGCCGCTTTTCAGGACGGGGCATCTTTCTCAGTAGGTACCGGATGTCCTTGATGAATCCCAGATCAAACATCCGGTCCGCTTCGTCCAGGATCACGACATCCACCCGGTTGAGCCCGTACAGCTTTTTCTTGTAGAAATCAATGAGCCGGCCGGGGGTGCCGATTAGAATATCCACCCCGGCAGCCAGCATTTGCATCTGGCTTTCGTATCCGGTGCCGCCGTAAACCAGTCCGATTGAAAGTGGGGTATGTTTGGCCAGTACCTTGGCATCTTCGTGAATCTGTATGGCCAGTTCCCGGGTCGGGGCCAGGATCAGGGCACGAATGGCCCCCGCTTCCCGTTCGGGATGAGCGGGCCGGGTCAACAGGTATTGGCAGCAACCCAGCAAAAATGCAACCGTTTTCCCTGTCCCGGTTTGCGCCTGGCCAGCGACATCCTTTCCGGTCAATATGGCAGGTACGCTGCGGGCCTGGATAGGTGTGCAGTATTCAAACCCGGCATCCTGGATGCCTTGTTTTAAAGAATCGATCAAGGTTAACTCACTAAATTTTTGATCGGTAAGATGTTTTTCTGTCATAATATCCCAATGATGTCAGTAGAGAATGAAAGGCTTGTTTGGAATTAATGGTGCCAAGCACTTGATTACCGATAAAACAAACTGCATATTTACTGTATCCCAACTAAATATAAATCCAATAAACGAATGTCAACGAAGATTGTACATGTGAGCGACGAGTCCTTTGAGGAAGTTGTCCTGAACGCTGATTGTCCCGTTTTAATAGACTATTGGGCAGAGTGGTGCGGTCCATGCAAGATGATCGCTCCAATCCTGGAAGAGCTGGCAGATGAATATGCAGAGAAGATCAAAATTGCAAAACTCAATATCGATGATAACCCGGAAACCCCGCCGAAGTACAATATCCGTGGAATTCCCACATTGATGTTATTCAAAAATGGATATGTTGAGGCCACCAAAGTCGGGGCGGCGTCCAAATCACAACTTGCTGATTTTATTGAAAGTAACATTGGTTGAGTTTGATTGCTGGCAGCCAGCTCACCGGGCACAGACGTACAGACAAGGGCCCATGACATAAAAATTTCTTTGGCACGATCTGGACATCCGTGCCGAAGCCCTATATGATACCGCCAATACCCGTGTAATGCAGTCGTTCAGACTGGATTTCCGATAGAAAATCCATTAAATCCTCGCCCGAGTTGCGTTCGCAACAGTGTTATGGGGCACAGAATCCTTTTCAATCTAGCGCTACTTTCTCCATGGCAATCAACCTTAGTGAAATAAAATCCAAAGTTCCCACGGAACTGGCCGCACTGGCCCGTTCATTGCACCTCGACAATATCAGCCGGATGCGGAAGCAGGACCAGATTTTCTCTATCCTCAAGGCACTGACGAAGAAAGGGGAAAAAATAGTGGGAGAAGGGGTGGTGGAAATTCTCCAGGACGGATTCGGGTTCCTGAGATCCTCAACTTCGTCCTACCTGGCGGGACCCGATGACATCTATATGTCGCCAAGCCAGATACGGCGCTTTAGCCTGAGGACAGGGGATACGGTTGCCGGGCAGATCCGGCCTCCCAAGGATTCTGAAAGATATTTCGCTTTGCTCAAGGTGGAAAAGATCAATTTTCAGGTACCCGAGGAAGCCAAAAATAAAATACTGTTTGAAAACCTCACCCCACTGCACCCGGATGAAAGGTTAAGGCTGGAGAGGGAAAACGGTTCGAGAGAAGATTTGACCGGTCGGGTCATTGACCTGATTGCACCCATTGGAAAAGGGCAAAGAGGATTGCTTGTCTCGGCCCCCAAAACCGGGAAGACAGTGATGTTGCAGCAAATCGCACAATCCATTACTTCGTTGAACCCTAACGTCATCGTTATGGTGCTGTTGATTGACGAACGGCCCGAAGAAGTCACGGAAATGCAAAGGACCGTTTGTGGTGAGGTTATCTCTTCGACATTTGACGAACCAGCATCGCGGCATGTGCAGGTTGCGGAAATGGTGATCGAGAAAGCGAAACGGCTGGTTGAGCACAAGAAGGATGTGGTGATCCTGCTGGACTCCATCACCCGTCTTGCCCGGGCCTACAATACCGTGGCACCGGCTTCGGGCAAGGTGCTGACGGGAGGGGTGGATGCAAACGCACTGCAACGGCCAAAAAGATTTTTTGGTGCAGCGCGAAATATTGAGGAAGGGGGGAGTCTGACCATACTCGCCACCGCGCTCATTGATACCGGGTCAAAAATGGACGACATCATCTATGAGGAATTCAAGGGAACCGGAAACATGGAAATCCATCTGGACAGGCGGATTGCCGAGAAGCGTGTGTACCCGGCCATGGTTATCAATCGTTCCGGCACCCGGAGGGAAGAGCTGCTCACGGACCCCATCGAACTGCAAAAGATCTGGCTGTTGCGGAAACTGATTCACCCCATGGATGATCTGCAGGCGATTGAATTCATGATAGACAAACTGAAAGTAACCAAAACCAATACGGAATTCATCAAATCAATGAACCGATAGCCTCAAGGCCAAAGAAAGTCTTGATTTGAATAGGGATATTTCTTAGTATTGCCGCCCGATTTCAGATGAAGCAGCGGCAATCCCGTCAATCCGGGTGCCGGGTGAGTACGTTAACAATGATGAGGAAGCCATGATGAAGACAGGCATACATCCGGAGTATTCCGACATCAGGGTGGTTTGCGCTTGTGGGAATACCTTCGAAACCAAGTCGACCCTGGGCAGGGAATTGCACGTGGAAATATGTTCCGAGTGCCACCCTTTCTATACCGGTAAACAGAAAATTGTGGATACCGCAGGGAGAGTGGGCAAGTTCCAGGCCCGATACAAGCGGAAATAGGAATCGTTTTCCAGGCAGCATGATCCGGGGATATGGCCCGCCGTCCCAGGAAGAAATGGTTGCTGTGAAGAGCCTTCCTGGCCAGAGGATGCCCCCCGGTGTGCAGGCACCCCCCCGGTCGTTTCTCATTCCCGTAACGTGGAGGAACGGCCACCGGTCCCCAGGTAGAACCGGGCGGCAGTGGGACCATCCCTGCACCGTTCCCCCGTCATCATTCCGACCCGTAATCGTCTCCAGCGCAGTGTTGCCGGCAGGCAGGGACCCGGGAAGGTCCCGGCAACCAACGGTACGCCACCATCCCGGCTACTGAAGACAGGAGGATTCCCGGGTTGAATCTGGAAGACAAGATTGCCGAGGTAGAGAGCCGGCTTGAGACGGCTGGCCTGGCCTTTGGTCATGGTACCGACAATGCCTGGGACGAAGCCGTCTGGATTGTACTGAAAGTATTGGGATACGACCTTGGCCGGGACGGAATGGACGATCCGATAAACCGGGGCAGGGAGCTTTGTGGTGCCGGGCTGGAAGCGGTGGATAAAATGGTTGACCAACGGATCACACGAAGAGTTCCCGTGGCGTATCTGTTCAACGAAACCTGGTTTGCCGGAAACAAATTCTATATTGATGAACGCGCCATGGTTCCGAGGTCCTATCTCGGAGAATGGATACCGGATTCATTCAGGCCCTGGGTGAACCCCGGCAACATCCGATCTATTCTTGATCTGTGTACGGGATGCGGCTGTATTGCGATCAGCTGTGCCCGGGCATTTCCAGACGCCCGGGTGGTGGGCAGTGACCTTTCCCCGGCTGCGCTGGAAGTTGCCAGGAAAAATGTCGAATTGCACGGACTGGAGAAAAGGGTATCGTTGAGGCAATGCGATGGATTCCAGGGAATCAATGAGCAGTTTGACCTGATTGTCTGTAATCCCCCGTACGTTTCCGATGCGCGGATGCAGGGCTTGCCTGAAGAGTATCTCAAAGAGCCGGAGACTGCATTCAAAGGAGGGAAGGATGGTCTGGATTTCATTCTCCCGCTGCTGCAGCACAGTACCCGTTATTTGACACCAAATGGTACATTGTTCGTTGAAGCGGGTTCGGCTTCCCATGCGTTGGAAGCTCGCTTTCCGGAGATTCCGTTTACATGGTTAAGTACTGAATATGATGAAATGGTTGTGTTTGGCATCTCCGCAGGTGAGTTGCGTCAATACAGGGAGATTCTCGCCCCATACGATGACGAAAATTGAGTGATGAACAATTCAGAATTATTTGAAAAAGCCAGGGCAGTGATCCCGGGAGGGGTGAATTCCCCGGTCAGGGCATTTAAATCAGTGGGGGGTTCTCCGGTATTTATCCATCGGGGGGAAGGGCCCTATATTTATGCTGAAGACGGCACCCGGTACATTGATTATGTGGGGTCCTGGGGACCGCTGGTTCTCGGTCATGCCCACAGGGATGTGGTGGAAGCGGTGAGAACCCAGGTTGAATCCGGTCTGAGCTTTGGTGCGCCCACGGTCCTGGAAACGGAAATGGCAGAGCTTGTGTGTGCCCGGTTGCCCTGGATTGACCAGATACGCATGGTGAATTCGGGTACGGAAGCTACGATGTCGGCGATCCGGCTGGCCCGGGGATTTACGGGCCGGGACAAGATCGTTAAATTTGAAGGGTGCTACCACGGCCACGCAGACAGTCTGCTGGTCAAGGCGGGATCCGGGGCGCTTTCATTCGGTGTTCCGACCTCCCCCGGTGTGCCCCCGGCCATGGCTGAACATACCCTGACCGCCACCTTCAATGATCTGGATTCGGTCACGGAGATGTTCGGGAAAATGGGAAATCAAATTGCCGCCATCATCGTCGAGCCGGTGGCCGGAAACATGAACTGCATTCCCCCTGTGAAGGGTTTTTTGCAGGGTTTGCGGGATTTGTCCGACCGATACGGAAGTCTGCTGATCATGGATGAGGTCATGACCGGGTTCCGGGTGGGTCCCCAGGGTGCCCAGGGGTTGTATGGCGTTTATGGCGATTTAACCACGTTGGGGAAAATTATTGGAGGAGGGATGCCCGTGGGTGCATTCGGTGGTCGGAGCGAGATCATGGCGCACCTCGCGCCCGAAGGGGGGGTTTACCAGGCGGGGACGCTTTCCGGGAACCCGGTGGCCATGGCCGCTGGTCTGACTACCCTGAAAATTACCGGAGAAGAAGGGTTTTACTCCCGCCTGGATGAAAAGGCAGCACAGTTGGTCTCCGGGATACTGGAAGCTGGCCACCGTGCCCGGATACCCGTTACCGCCCATCGCGTGGGAGCCATGTTCGGGTTGTTTTTCAGCGAAAAGGAAACGGTGGCGGGATTTCAGGATGTGATGGATTGTGACGGCGCGCGGTTCAACCGTTTTTTCCATGGCATGCTTCAAGGGGGGGTGTATCTGGCTCCGTCCGCCTATGAAGCCGGGTTCGTTTCAAGCGCCCACACAGAAGTGGAAATCGAAAAAACCATTTCGGTGGCTGGAGGAGTTTTTGAATCCCTGGGGTGAAAACCCTGGCAGAGATGACCAACTATTCCAGGGTGGTTACATTTTCTGCCGCAAATCCCTTTTCTCTTTCAACCAGACCGAACTCAACCTTCTGGCCCTCGAACAGGGTCCTGAACCCCTCTCCCTGAATTTCACGAAAGTGAACAAATACGTCATCACCCACGTTGTCCCGTTGAATAAACCCGTACCCTTTGCGGTTGTCGAACCACTTGACAACGCCGCTACAACGCTCTGACATTTTATACTCCTCCTGGCTAATCCTTTGTATTTGAATACAAAGTGTAATCATGTGACTGTGCAAGTTCGGGCTCACTTCCAAAAACCCAAAACTACGTCAACAAACCGGAACCAAGCCAATACAACTTGCGAGTTACTACCGGGCTATTTTATCGACCTGAGGGAAGATTGTCCAATCAGCGTTGCACGCAGTGTTGGGAGCACGTGATCTGTCCGGTCAAGAACACATAAAATGTCCGGTTTCAAGAACCTTGAGTGGGAGGCGTGATGAGATGGGGAGAATGGCTGCAGGAGACCGACGAATGAGATTTGAAGAGGTCTATCCATGAGGGCTGGACGGGCCGTCGCCGGACCGCGGTTCCATCCCAATGAAATGCCGGGCCAATGATTCGGGTCAGACGGCTTCTGCCTGGTCTCCCTTGTCACTGAGCCACGATTTACGGTCTGCGGAGCGCTTTTTTGCCAGCAGCATGTCCATGATCTCATGGGTGTTGTCGCCGGGGGTGACCTGTAGTTGCAGCAGGCTTCGGGTGTCTGGATCCATCGTGGTTTCCCGGAGTTGTCCGGGATTCATTTCGCCGAGCCCCTTGAATCGTTGAATTCCCACTTTTCCCCTGATTTTTTCCGCTGAGATCTGGTCGAGAATCTGATCCTTGTCCGCATCATCCAGGGCATAAAACACTTTTTTTGCAACGTCAATGCGGTAAAGCGGAGGCATGGCAATACATACGCGACCCGCTTGAACCAGGGTCGGGAAATGGCGCAGAAACAAGGCACATAGCAAGGTGGCAATATGCGCCCCGTCGGAGTCCGCATCCGCGAGGATGCAGACCCGGCCGTATCGCAGACCGGAAAGGTCCTCGGAGCCCGGGTCCACCCCCAGGGCAATGGCAATATCATGGACCTCCTGGGAAGCCAGCACTTCGGCAGGGTCCACTTCCCAGGTATTCAGTATCTTCCCCCTCAGCGGCATGATCGCCTGATAAATTCGGTCTCTGGCCTGCTTTGCAGAGCCTCCCGCTGAATCCCCTTCCACCAGGAACAATTCGGTCAGGTCCAGATTGTCGCTGGTGCAGTCGGCAAGTTTCCCCGGAAGTGCCGGGCCAGAGGTGATTTTTTTCCGCTGGACCCGTTTTCCTGCCCGCCACCTTCGCTGGGCATTGCGGATGGCGATCTGGGCGATCTGCTCCCCGTCATCGATATGCCGGTTCAACCAAAATCCAAAGGCGTCCTTTGCGGCACTTTGAACCATGGACGCTGCTTTTCGTGAGGACAGCCGGTCCTTGGTTTGGCCGCTGAACTGTGGCTCCTTGAGTTTTACTGACAGGACATACGTGCAGTGGGTCCATACATCTTCTATGGAAATCTTGATGCCTCTTGGCAGGAGATCCCGGTATTCGCAAAATTCCCGGATGGCTTCGGTAAGACCACTCCTGAAGCCGTTGACATGGGTGCCTCCCTGGGCAGTGGGCACCAGGTTGACATAACTCTCTGTCATGGGAAAACCGCCGTCTGGAACCCAGGCAACGGCCCAGTCCACTTCTCCATCGTCATTCCGGTGCTCCCCGAAAAAAGGCACGGCAGGAATCGTTTCAATCTCCCCCAGAGCACCGCACAGATAGTCGTTCAAACCGTTCTCATATTGCCAGCGACTGCTGTTTTCCTCGTTGATTTCATCGTTGAAATGGACCTCCAATCCCGGGCAAAGCACCGCCTTGGCCTGCAGGTTTGCCTTGAGGTGGGGGACATGAAATTTCGGAGAATCAAAATAGGCCGGGTCAGGAGAGAACCGGATGGTCGTGCCGGTTACTGTGCTGACCACCTTGTCGATTATTTCCAGTTCGGTTTTCTTCTCGCCGTTGGCAAAGCTGATATGGTGCTGTGCACCATTGCGCCGGATCCAGACATCGAGTTGGGTGGACAGTGCGGTGACTACCGAAACCCCCACCCCATGGAGCCCTCCGGAATATTGGTAATGATCCCCGGAAAATTTGCCCCCGGCGTGCAAGCGCGTCATGATTAACTCTACGCCGCTGATCCCTTCTTCCTGGTGAATGTCCACGGGCATGCCCCGGCCATCGTCGGAAACGGTCAACGATCCATCTTTATGCAGATGGACTTCGATCAGGGTTGCGTATCCGGCGAGAGCTTCATCCACGCTGTTGTCAACCACCTCGTGTGCGAGATGATTCGGACGATCGGTTTCGGTATACATCCCCGGTCTTTTTCGTACCGGTTCAATCCCGGTGAGAACTTCAATGGCGGATGCGTTATAGGGACGACTCATTCAGCGTGGTTGTAGTGGTGTCTGTCGAGGATGGCCGGACCGGGTTCCCCACGGATTGATATCGAACCTGCCCATCCCGTTGATCGTCAACCCGAAGATTCTACCATGACAACCTGGCATGGATGACGAAATGGCGGTCTTTTCAGTTGCTGAACAGACGGTTCTGCGGTCCTGTACTGCGCGCTCCCAGGGAGAAGAACCCGCGCTCTTCCATGCGGAGTCAATGGACCATACAGTTCCGGGCCGGGATTTGCTACAATACACGTTGACCTTCAAATTCAACTTTAAATTCATCGAATGTCGCAATCCCGGGAAACGACTCCCCCTGATTTTGAGAAATCGCTGGCAGAACTGGAAAAAATAGTCGAGCGAATGGAGCACGGAGAGCAAACCCTTGATGAGACAATCAGGGATTTCGAGCGCGGAATGGCATTGTCCGAACAATGTCAGAAGAGCTTGGGTGAGGCCAGGCAGAAAGTCCAGAAACTCGTTAAAAAACACGGCAACTTCAAACTGGAACCATTGGACGGCATGGACGACAGTGCACCGGATGAATACAGGGATGCCAATTAGTTGAGTGGGTTTGAAGCGACCTGGGAAACATATCGTCGTCGCACGGAACTTGCGCTCCAGTCCAGGCTGACGAGTTCGTCACAACCTCCGGAGCGTCTGCACCAGGCCATGGAATATGTATGCCTGGGAGGTGGAAAACGCTTCCGGGCAACATTGGTCTATGCGTGTGGAGTGATGGCGGGAGCGACCCTTGAGCAATTGGACACCCCGGCGTGTGCGGTGGAAATGGTGCATGCCTATTCCCTGGTTCACGATGATCTGCCTGCCATGGACAATGATATCCTGCGTCGCGGGCGGCCGACTTGTCATGTCGCCTTTGATGAAGCCACTGCGGTTCTTGCCGGTGATGCCCTGCAATCTCGCGCGTTTGAAATCCTGGCTTCACCGCAGACGAATATCCTTTCTGCCGGGCAACGATGCCGGATGCTGGAGGAATTGTCAAAATCCATTGGATCCATGGGAATGGCCGGTGGGCAGGCATTGGACATGGAGGCGACCGGACGGAAAATTGAAAACAATGAACTGATGCGGATGCATCGATTGAAAACCGCTGCCCTGATTGAGGCGGCAGCCGTCATGGGTGGATTGGCTGGCCCGGACTCTGACCGTCGGTTGCTGGACAGACTGAGGGAATACGCCCGGTCCATTGGCCTGGCATTCCAGATTGCCGATGATATCCTTGACTGGACCTCGGACAGCGAGACCCTGGGAAAAATCACCGGTGCGGATTCACGGATGGGCAAGGCAACCTGTATTTCCACCCTGGGCCTGGAAGAGGCCAGGATCGGAGCCGCCAATTTGTCCCGGCAGGCTATCGAAACCCTCAACGGATTAGGCGATAATGCCCGTTTCCTGAAAGAACTTGCCAAGTTTGTCATTAACCGGAGTTATTGATGTCTTTGGGACGCAAACAGTATCCATTGCTTTTCCAAACTGACACCCCTGCCCAATTGCGTGAGCTGGACAAGGGGCAGCTCGGGCAACTGGCGGATGAGCTGCGGAAATTTTTGATCGAGGTCACTTCCCAGACAGGCGGGCACCTGGCTCCCGGCCTGGGAACGGTTGAACTGACCATCGCACTGCACTATGTGTTCAATACTCCGGAGGACCGTTTGGTCTGGGATATCGGGCATCAGGCGTACCCGCATAAAATCCTGACCGGCCGGCGGGAACGGTTCAGCACGATTCGCCAGTACAAGGGATTGTCCGGTTTTCTCAAGCGGGGAGAGAGCGAGTACGATACGTTTGGAGCCGGTCATTCCAGTACATCCATCAGTGCGGCATTGGGAATGGCGGTTGCTGCCAGGCAGAAAAAAGTGAAAAACGAAGTGGTGGCAATTATCGGCGATGGAGCATTGACAGGGGGGATGGCCTACGAGGCCCTGAATAATGCAGGGGACCTGGATGCCAATCTGCTGGTCATATTGAACGACAACGAAATGTCGATTTCTCCCAACGTGGGGGCCATCTCCAATTACCTTGCCAGAATCCTGTCGGGCCATGCCTATACCACCGTGAGGGAAGGCAGCAAAACGGTTTTAAGCACCTTGCCGCCGCCGGTAAAAAACTATGCCCGCCGGTGGGAAGAACACATGAAGGGAATGGTGATGCCGAGTACCCTGTTTGAGGAAATGGGGTTCTACTATATTGGACCGATCGACGGGCATGACCTGAATACACTGATTACCACGCTGGGGAACATGCGGGATATGACCGGCCCGAGGTTTCTGCATATCGTGACCCAGAAGGGAAAGGGGTTTGAACCGGCGGAAGGCAATCCCTGTGTGTTTCACGGAGTGACCCCGTTTAACCTGGATACGGGGAAAATGGAAAAGAAGAAAAAAGGGAGGACCTATACCCATGTTTTCAGTGACTGGCTGTGTGACATGGCGGCGCAGGATGACCGGTTGATAGGGATCACCCCGGCAATGAGGGAAGGGTCCGGGCTGGTCCGGTTTTCCGAGGAATATCGGGAGCGTTATTTTGATGTAGGGATTGCGGAACAGCACTCATTGACCTTTGCCGCCGGACTGGCCTGTGAAGGACTGAAACCCGTGGTGGCCATCTACTCCACGTTTCTGCAACGCGCATACGACCAGTTGATTCATGATATTTCAATCCAGGGCCTGGATGTGCTGTTTGCGATTGACCGGGCAGGCCTGGTAGGTGCCGATGGCCCGACTCATGCCGGAGCCTACGATTATGCGTACATGCGATGCGTGCCGGGGATGGTGATTATGGCACCCGCCGACGAAGCGGAATGCCGGGACATGCTGTACACCGGCTATCAGTATGACGGGCCGGCTTCGGTGCGGTATCCCCGTGGCGGGGGACCCGGTGTGCAGGAAAACCACCGGATGACCGCCCTTCGGATCGGAAAAGCGGAAATCAGGCGAAAAGCCGGAAAACCCGGGAAACCGGTGGCCATTCTGGCATTCGGGACGATGGTCCACTCCTGTCTTGACGTCGGAAACGAGATGGATGCCACCGTCATCAACATGCGGTTCATCAAGCCATTGGACGATGGGGTTGTTTTGGCCATGGCGGACTCCCATGCCTTGCTGGTCACTGTGGAGGAGCATGTGGTGATGGGAGGCGCGGGATCGGCCGTAAACGAGTGTCTTGCCAGCAATGACCGGCATGTGCCGGTACTCAATATTGGCATTCCGGACAGGCATCTGGATCATGGGTCCCAACCGGAACAACTTGCAGAAATCCAGATGAACGTCACTGGGATCCGGCAGCAGATCATTGACCGGTTACTCGCCATGGAAAAAGGCGGTGACGAATTTCTTTCAATGACTGCGGTGAATTAATCCGAATCCTGCCAACCTGCCCCCCCGGTGATGCAGCGGCAGCGAATCCCTAATTCCATGGGGCCGCTTCGACGTGACCCTGCCCCCGGACTTCGATTTTCACCCGGTGTCCTGCATCGTCCGGCCGCGGTTTCATCGTCCGAATACTTCGGCCAGGACCCGGGTGGGATTGTCGCCGTTCACAAGATGGAAGAGCGGAATTTTCAGGGATGATGCGAGTGTATGCAGTTGCGATTGCCGTTGGGCGAAATAGTCCTTATATTTGAAGCGGGTCGTTTTGAGTGTGGTATCGATGACCGCGGTCTGTTTCATTGATACCCCCCCCGTGATTTTATACTGGCCCGAATCCGGAGGCCTGATTTCGATGGGGTCCAGGATCTGGCATGCGACGAGATCGTTGTGTTGTCGAATGCTGGCCAGATACTGGTGGGTCTGACGGTCAATTTGATAGAAGTCACTGAAAACCAGAACAAGGCTGCCGGGATGCACGACGACGCTCAGATGCTGCAAAGCGCGGTTGAGTCGGCTGTCTGAAAACCGGGTATTCCTGTGCTGGGTTGCATGGGCCAGTGCGTTGACCATCGCCAACGCCCCCCGGCGGCCGGCCTTGGGTTTGAGGTCGATGATCCGGTTGTCCACTTGCAGTACCCCCCCGAGGCGGTCTCCGTTTTGGACGGCTGTCCAGGCCAGCAGGGCCGCCGCCCTGGCTGCCAGCACCGACTTGAAACTGTCTTTGGTGCCAAAGAACAGGGAAGCACTGAAATCTCCCAATATGAATACCGGGCGCTCCCGTTCTTCAATGTACACCTTTGTGTGGGTCTGCCCGGTCCGGGCGGTGACCCGCCAGTCAATGCTCCGGACATCATCCCCGGGCTGGTACTGCCTGGATTCTGCGTAATCCATCCCTCTTCCCCGGAATCTGGAGTGGTGCTGTCCAGCCAGTATGGACCTCGCTCCTTTTGACAGGTCGAGCTTGAGGAGCCGGGCATCCAGGCGAAGGCCGATCAATGACTGGTTGTCGACCTCAACGCCATCCATTGTGTCGGGGGGATTCACGGATGCCAGTCTACGGGACCGGAACGAGTTCGAGCAAGCGGTCGATAACCTGGTCTGTGTGGACCCCTTCTGCTTCTGCTGAAAAGGACAGGATGATCCGGTGACGAAGGACATCGTGGGCCATGGTCTGCACATCATCCGGTGATACAAAATCCCGCCCGGACAGCCATGCATGGGCCCGGGCAACGCGCTCCAGTCCAATGGAACCCCTGGGACTGGCTCCATAGTCAATCCATTTGCCGAGTGTTTCGTCATATCCCCCGGGGTTTCTGGAGGCCAGAACCAGTTGCACGATGTATTCCTGCATGGAACTGGACAAATAGAGGTTGAGGATTTCCGCCCGGGCCTGATGGATCTGTGAGGCATGGATACAGACCGTATCCCTGTTTTTTTCCGGTAAATCATGGTCGAGTTGCTGAAGCGCTTCCGAGCGGGCAAGATCCATAATCCGGCTTTCTACTTCAATGGCCGGATATCCGACATGAATATGCATCAGGAATCGGTCCAGCTGCGCTTCGGGCAGGGGATAGGTGCCTTCCTGTTCAATGGGATTTTGTGTTGCCATGACCATGAAGAGTTCAGGCAGTCTGTGTGTGGTCCTGCCAATGGTGATTTGGCGTTCGGCCATGGCTTCCAGAAGTGCCGATTGTACTTTAGCGGGTGCCCGGTTGATCTCGTCAGCAAGGATGATGTTGTGGAACAAGGGCCCTTTCTGGAATTGGAAGTTGCCTGGCTGGGGTTGATAGACATCGGTTCCAGTCAGGTCCGAAGGCAGCAAGTCGGGAGTGAATTGAACACGATGAAACTGGCTGTCGATCAGTTCCGCCAGTGACTTGATTGCCCGGGTCTTTGCCAGCCCGGGGGCGCCTTCCACGAGCAGGTGTCCGTCGGACAGCAAGGCGATAATCAGGCAATCCACCAGATATTGTTGCCCGAGAATTTTGTTGCCGAGTTCCGTCCGTACTCCATTAAACAGTGCCTGCAGGCTCTGTGTATTTTCGGTTTGTTCAGGGTAGGTCTTTTCTGTCAACATGTTCCGGGTCCACTCGATGCAGCGAAAAACCAGCGTATTGTAACGCAGGAATATTTGGTTGTTCGATCCGCTTCCATAAATTTGTGCTCTCCCAGTGATGTCCACCGGGTCATTTCCGGCTGAACGATTGCATTGGGTCCCAGGTGGCGGCAACGGCACTACCGAACATTCACGTTGTTGCGAACCGCAACAGGAGATGAAAACCCCCGGTCTTGATGTCCAAATATACTTCGCATATACTCAATCCATGCTCGGAATCGATTCCAGGCGCACCACATTCCCCTAGTCACCGTTAGTCATGGATCCACCTGCTGTCGTTTCAGGTCAGTTTTCGAATCCTATTGTAGAAACCCGAAATCTCCATTTTTCGTTCAGAGACCGCAAGGTCTTCCGGGGCCTGGACCTCGCGATACTCCGGGGCCGGATTACGGTGATAATGGGCCCAAGTGGATGTGGCAAATCCACTTTTCTGAGTTTGCTTGGTGGTCGATTGCGTGCACATTCCGGAGAGATCCGGTTTGATGGTGAACCGTTGCCGGTGGACAACAATACCGGGTTGTATGCCGTGCGCAGGAAAATGGGCATGCTGTTCCAAAACAGTGCCTTGCTGACCGACCTGAACGTTTTTGAAAATGTGGCGTTTCCGCTGCGTGAACAGACCGATTTGCCGGAAGAATTGATCCGGATACAGGTTTTAATGATGCTGGAGATGGTTGGTCTTCGTGGTGCAAGAGACCTGATGCCATCCGAATTGTCCGGGGGCATGTCCCGCCGGGTCTCCCTGGCCCGGGCCATCGTTCTCGGTCCGGAGTTGATCATGTATGACGAGCCTTTTGTCGGACTGGACCCCATCTCCATGGGGGTGATCCTTCAATTGATTCACAAGCTCAATACCGCAATGGGAATTACTTCCGTGGTGGTAACCCACGATGTGGTGGAAGGGTGCAGTATTGCGGATTATGTCTATCTTCTTGATGATGGCAGGGTAGCAGGGCATGGTACCGCCGATGAAATGATGGGCAGTGAGGACCCTGGAATCAAACAGTTCATGAACGGGTTGCCGGATGGGCCGGTTGGATACCATTATCCCGCAACAGAATATCTGAAAGACCTTGGCGTAACGGGACCATGAAGCTGATTGCTGATCTGGGTCGGCGGGGAATTCTTTTTGTTTCCCGGTTGGGAGCCGCGGTATTGTTTTTGTTCCTTGCGATTCGCGGTTCGGTCATGTGCCTGAACAGGGGGAAGCTGATCGTGCAGCAGTTGTATGCCATTGGTGTATTGACGATGACGGTGATTCTGGTTTCTGGCCTGTTTGTAGGGATGGTGCTAGCATTGCAGGGGTATTACCAGCTGGTGAATTTCAGCGCTGAATCCAACCTGGGGTTGCTCGTGGCGTTATTCATGGTCCGGGAACTGGGTCCGGTTCTGTCCGCCCTGTTGTTCGCGGGACGCGCAGGTTCTGCATTGACCGCGGAAATCGGCTTGATGAAGACCACGGAACAATTGGCGGCCATGGAGATGATGGCCGTTGATCCAATGAAACGGGTGATTGGCCCCCGGTTTGTTGCGGGGATCATTGCCATGCCGCTGTTGGCTGCCATGCTGAGTGCAATCGGAATCTTCGGTGGTTATCTGGTGGCCCATGGACAGTTTGGTTTGGATGCCGGGGTGTATTGGTCATCGATGAAAGTCGGGATAGACCTGGTTGATGATGTGCTGAATGGAGTGATAAAGAGTGTTGTATTTGGTTTCATTGTCATCTGGATCACCCTTTATGAAGGGTACGATGCGGTGCCAACGTCAGAAGGTGTGAGCAGGGCCACAACCAGAACGGTGGTGACTTCCTCTCTGGCGATACTCGGCGGTGACTATGTGCTGACGGCATTAATGTTTGGAGGGTTTTGAGGCATGCGACAAAGAGCGTTGGAAATATGGGTTGGCATATTCATGATGATTGGAATCGGGTCGTTGCTGATGCTGGCGCTACAGGTCAGCAGCGTCGGACTGGGAGGAGGTGAAACGTATCGACTGGAAGCGCGGTTTGACAATATAGGTGGATTGACGGTGAAGGCACCGGTGATGATTGGCGGGGTGCGGGTCGGGAGAGTCGGGGAGATCTGGATTGATCAGGAGGAGTATGTCCCCATCGTTGGAATGGATATCGACAAAAAGTATGATGCCCTTTCTGTGGATTCCAGTGCAGCCATTCTCACTGCCGGATTACTCGGCTCACAGTACGTCGGGTTGACTCCCGGTTTTGACGAGATTTATCTTGAGCAGGGAGATACTGTGGAATTCACCCAGTCTGCCATACAGTTCGAGACTCTCATCAGCCAGTTCATGTTCAACCAGAGCACCGGCAATGACGAAGCCGGGGAGTAACGAAAAATGATCACCCATCCACTGATTGACCTTCGACCGTTCATTGCCAAAGCAGTCTTCATTGCTGCAATGCTGGTGATTCCCCCGGCCCAGTCCAGCGAGGAAGATCCCGCCGTGTTTATCGAAAATACCGTCAAGAGTCTGCTTGCGGAGTTTGTAGCAAGGCGGGATGAGTTCGAAGCCGACAGGACGGCCCTTTTCGAGATGGTGGACAGGATGGCGGGACCGGCATTTGGTTTCCGGTACATGTCCAAACTGGTGTTGGCGAGAAGCTGGAAAACAGCCAGTTCCCAGCAGCGGGAGGATTTTTCCGAAGAATTCAAGCGGCTCATGATCGTGACCTATGCAACCGGTCTGACCGAATATGTGGGAACGGAAACCATGGAATTCAGGGAAACGAAAGTCAGGGAAAAGAAGGGGAAATCGCTGGCTACCGTGAAAACGGAAGTCATCATTGGTGACAATACGCCACCCCTTCCGGTGGTGTATTCCCTCATCAGGGAAAAGGGCGAAAACTGGAAAGTGTACAATGTCACTGTGGGCAGTCTGAACATGGTGCTGAACTACAGGAACGTCATCCAGTCGTTAATTCACAGCGAGGGTCTTCAAGGCATGATCGAGAATCTACGAACCAACAACGACCGGAATTTTTCCTGATGCTGGAGCTGGTTCGGACAGACGGGAACTACCGGCTTGTGGGGGACCTGACCGTGCATTGTGCCAGGCACGGCTACGAAAACTCCCCTGAGTTTACCGGGGCGGTCTGTCAGATGGACCTGGAAAGTATTCAGAACATGGACAGCGCGGGCCTGGCACTGCTGGTTTACTGGTACAATCAGGCTGCCAGATCATCCTGTCACCTTGAATTCCTGAACGTTCCGGATAAACTGGTCCAGATCGCTGAAATGGGGAGTCTGGGGGAGGTGTTTGGTGGCGGCCGGTGACGATGGGCTTAAGACGATGGACTTAAATTGACCAGGTCCTGCATTGGAATGATTTGATATGGTACAGTAAGCGAATGGTGACTCCCGAAGACATTCAAGGTTGGATTGCCCAGGGCCTGAACCGTGCGGAGGTTACGGTGGAAGGGGACGGACGGCATTTCCAGGCAACGGTGGTTTGCGCTGATTTTGAGGGCAAGTCCAGCATTCAGCGTCACCAGATGGTTTATGGGGTATTGGGGGATAAAATGAAATCGGAAATTCATGCCTTGTCACTGAAAACCCTGACATCAGCGGAGTTATAGCCAATTCGGCAACTTTAATTTCTACAGAGGGTGGTTATGTCAATCCAGGAACAATTGAAAGAAGTCATTGATAACAATGAAGTTATTCTTTTCATGAAGGGGACGCCGGATTTTCCGCAGTGTGGATTTTCCGGCAAGACCGCACAAATCCTCCAGGCATGCGAGGTACGCTATGTTTCGGTGGATGTGTTATCGAATCACGCGGTGCGGGAAGGGATCAAGGAATATTCCAATTGGCCGACGGTGCCCCAGCTGTATGTTCGGGGGGAGTTTGTGGGCGGTTGCGATATTGTGACGGAAATGTATGAAAGTGGTGAACTGCAGAAAGTCCTGAAGCCCGAGGAATAATCCCCGAGGAATAATCCCCGAGGAGCCGAGGAGTAATCTGCCAGGAACGGTCTCCGGCAGAAGCTGTTCCCCAACCACCTGCCGGGTGCCGCAACATGGAGGCGCTGTAACCCCTGCGCCACCCGGGAAACCATCCGGGCCGTCAGAATGGATTCAGCCGTCAGAACCCGTCATAACGGGGCGCATCTGTTTTTCGACAATCCCGTCCGCTCATTGAAGTCATCAATCAATGCATCCAGTTCCCGGATTCGATTGCGGGCACTCCCCCAGTAGTCATCCTCGTACCACTGGGCCTGGATTTCGTCATGGGTTTTACCCTGCTGTTCCACCCAGGTGTAATACTTGAGGTTGTGGATGCGTTTTCGGTCGTAGTAGCCCAATTCCTGTACGTGACTGATATCGGCGCCCAGAAGATATCGCTCATAGACGCCCTGGGCATCCCGGTCGGTGAATTCCCCTTCTTCCTGCCGCAGGATATCCAAACGGCTCTGGTACATCTCCATGGAGTCCGTTGCAACGGTCAGGATGATGTCGGATTTTCCGAGTTCGTAGTACCGGGCCATTTTGACCGCGGACAATAAATTTGCGATGCCTGAAATGGCGATCAGGTCCAGGTTTTCGATGATTCCCGAGGGCACACCGTTCCTGGACAGGCAGGCCCGTCCACCGGGTTCATTGAACAACCGCATGATGGCCATGGTGGCATGGTCATCAATGCCGATGACCATATCCGTGTTCTTCAGGTTGTGCACCCAGGGAACATGTTTGTCTCCGATGCCCTCGATGCGGTGGGAGCCAAAGCCGTTATGCAGCAGGGTCGGGCATTGCAGGGCCTCGCTGGCCGCTATTTTGCTCTGGGGAAAATGTGTCTTCAGGTAATCGCCGCTGGCGATGGTCCCCGCCGAGCCGGTGGTGACCGCCAGTCCTCGGAATACATCCCCGGAATCCATGGTCTGCTCCAGAACTTCCCTCATGGCCCGGCCGGTGACTTCATAGTGCCACATGTAGTTGCCGAACTCGTCGAACTGGTTAAAGATGACCAGGTCCTGCCCGGATTGCCGCAATTCCCAGCATTTGTCGAAAATTTCCTTAACATTGCTTTCGGACCCCGGGGTTTTTATGGTTTCCCCCGCAATCCCGTCCAGCCATTCAAAGCGTTCCTTGCTCATTCCTTCCGGCAGAATCGCGATGGAGTCGCAGGACAGAAGCTTGGAGTCATAGGCACCGCCCCGGCAATAGTTCCCCGTGGAGGGCCACACCGCTTTTTGGGTCGTGGGGTCAAACCTGCCGGTTACAAGCCGGGGGACCAGACAGCCAAACGCCGCCCCTACCTTGTGCGTCCCCGTGGGAAACCATTTTCCCAGCAATACAATGATGCGGGCATCGACACCGGTGAGTTCCCGGGGCAGCTCCATGAAGTTGACCCCCCCGAATTGCCCCCCCCGGGGCCGGGGCTGGTTGTGCCAGTTAATCCGAAACAGGTTCACGGGGTCCACGTCCCATAACCCGGTGTCGGACAATTTATGCTGAACGGCATCCGGAATCGCATCCGGGTGGATCATCTGCCGGAATGTGGGGATGATGATGTGATTTTCCCGCGCCCGGATGATGGCCCGCTCGAGCCTGGATTCATCATGAACCGTGAGATCAATCAAGTTGTGATTTTGCATGGGGGTGGGTGGGGTAGGAAGTTCGGGGAAATTCAAACGTACCCTGTGCCGATGGTGGAGTCAATCCACAAAACCCGGTTTTATGGAATTTGCCCCGGTATGGGCTTATACTACCCCCACGGGAATCATTTGAGTGACATGCCATGATCAAGACTGCGGGAGAATTTATTCTTGAAGCACAGAAGGAAATCAACTGTGTCGATGCACAATCGGCAAAACGCCTGTTTGATGCGTCCGGAAATGCCGTGATTATTGATGTACGGGAGGCAGACAGTGTTTCTGTGTCCAAACTGGCGGACTCGGTCCATATCTCACGGGGATTGCTTGAAATGAAAGCACCCAAGGCCATCCCCGATCCGCAAACCGTGATACTCACCCATTGCGGCGGGGGAGGACGAGCGTCCCTGGCCGCGTTGACCCTGCAGAAAATGGGCTACTCGAATGTCAGCGCCATTACGGCTCCTTACCGGGACGTCAAGAAAATATTTGGATAGTCCGGTCCGCTGTCTTTTCCGGCATTGGGTGAAACAGGGGCCTGCCCCCGTCCGCAGGCGGACGATTACCCCAGGTGCTCGAGCTCAAGCCAGGCTTTTGAGGGCTTGAACCGTACGCCGTACTGGCTGTGTAACCCCTGCAGCCTGTCCAGCATGGTATCCACTCCCTTTTCACGGATATACCGGGTTGGCCCGCCTGTAAACGGAGCGAACCCGGTTCCAAAGATCAGGGCGGCATCGAGTTGCGACGGGCTTTCAACAATCCCCTGGTGCAGGCATTCCATGCATTCATTGAGATACCTGAAAATCAACCGGTCCTCCATGTCACCACTGACCTGCCCGGAATCGGTTTTTTCCTTCACCGGTTTCCCTTTTTTCCAGGTGTAAAATCCTTTTCCGGTTTTCCGGCCCAGTTCCCCGGCGTCGACCTTTGATTTCAACATGGCGGGGAGGGAGCCGCCAAAGCTCGCCGTCAGGGTCTCTCCCACATGATGGCAGATATCCAGTCCCACGGTATCGGCCAGGGTAATGGGGCCCATGGGCATGCCAAAGCCGGTGGCGGCCCGGTCGATGAGGGCCGGGGAAACTCCCTCGCCAAGCAGTTCCATCGCTTCGAGGGCATAGGGCATGAGCACCCGATTGACGAGAAAACCCGGACTGCTTCGGACCTGGACCGGCAGACGGTTGATTTTTCCGGCGAAAGCAGTGGCCCGGGCTGCCGACTTGGCATAGGTTTTTTCGCTCTTGACAATTTCAACCAGTTGCATTTTTGCAACCGGGTTAAAGAAGTGCAGCCCCACCAGCCGACCGGGTCTTTTGAGGGAGGTACTGATGGTTTCGAGGGGGATGCTGGAAGTGTTGGTCGCCAGCACCGCATCTGGACGGGCGACCTTTTCCACCTCGGCGAACACTCCGATTTTGACCTCCGCATTTTCAAAGGCGGCTTCAATGATCACATCCGCGTATCGGGCACCGGTGCCGGCGACATCCACCTGGAACCGGTCCATGGCGCGTTCAACCCGCCTGGATTGTTTTAACCGGGATTGGAAAAACCCGTGGGCCCGCTGGTATGCCCTGGCCAGGGCAGTCGGATTTTGGTCATGCAGGGTCACCGTCAGGCCCTGCAGGGCACACCACGAAGCGATGTCCGTGCCCATCAGGCCGGCACCGATGATGTGTACACGCCTGAATTCTTTTCGGAGGGCCGGCCGGCCGGTCTTCTTGAGCGCTTCGCGCAGGAAGAAAACCCTGACCAGGTTCCGGGAGGCGGTCGTCATGACCAGGTTCGTAACGGAAACCTGTTCGGAGGCCAGCATGGCCTCCCGGTTCCCGCCGGATTTTTCCCAGAGGTCAATCAAGGCATACGGGGCGGGGTAATGGCCCTGCCTGGCCCTGGAGGCCACCTTTTTCCGGAGTATCCGGGCCATCAGGCTGCGCACAGGCTGGACGGAAAACACGGCATTCATCCTGGAGGGCCGGACCCGCGGCGGTTTCTGGTGGATGAGATGCCCCGCCGCCCGGTCCAGCTGTCGGGATGGAACACACAGGTCAAGGACCCCCGCCTTTTTGGCTGCAACGGGAACCAGGGTTCTGCCGCTCAGCATCAGGTCCATTCCCGTGGTGACGCCGACGGTTTCGATGAGCCGGACAGTGCCGCCAAATCCCGGATGGATGCCAACCCTGACTTCCGGCAGCCCGAGACGAATGGAGGGTGCATCACCACAGACCCGGTAGTCACATGCCAGGGCCAGTTCCAGCCCGCCTCCCAGGCAATGCCCATGGATGAGTGCCACGGTGGGCATCGGCATGGACTCAATTCGGTTCATGACCTGGTGTGCCAGTTCCACGATGTCCAGGGCCTGTTCCCGGTGGGTGATCTTCCCGAATTCTCCCATGTCCGCCCCGGAGATAAAACTGCCCGGCTTGCCTGACCGGATGATCAGACCTGCGGGGGGGGCCTTTTCAATTTCATCCAGGACGAGGGCCAGTTCGGAGATCACCCCGGAGGACAGGACATTCTGTTTTTTTCCGGCCACGTCAAGGGACAACGTGCACAGGGAGTTGTGGTGCCGGATTTTCCAATGCCTGAATCTGGCCATGTCAGTGGGACAGTCTCCGTATTAACAGGGCACCGCCCTGGCCCCCACCGATGCACAGGGTGGCCACCGCCCGGTCCCATTGATGGTGTTCCAGCACCCGCAGGGCATGGAGTACGATCCGGGCTCCGCTTGCGCCCACAGGATGACCGAGGCTGATGCCGCCGCCATTGAGATTGAGCCGGGCCGGGTCCAGTTCACCCAGCGCGTCTTCCAGGCCGAGATCATTTCTGCAATATTCCCGGGAACGCCATGCCGCAAGACACCCCAGCACCTGGCCGGCAAACGCCTCGTTGATCTCCCAATAGTCCACATCGCCGAGACCGAGAGAGGCCCGCTGCAAAATGGGTGTGCTGGCATGTACGGGGCCCAGACCCATCTGTGTAGGGTCTACTCCCGCCCATTGGCTGTCGGCGACCAGTCCACGCCCCTGCAGTCCGAATTTTTCCATGGCCGGTTCACTGGCCAGCAGCAGCCATGCACACCCATCGGTAATCTGTGCACTGTTGCCCGCCGTCACAAGCCCGGTGGGCCGGTCAAATACCGGGGGGAGTTTTGCCAGTTTTTCAGTACAGGAGTCCCGTCTCAACCCATTGTCTTCGGAATAGCCGTTGCCCCGGGTGTCAAAAATCGTTTCCACTTCTCCATGGAAAATGCCGTTGTCAATGGCGGCGGCCAACCGTTTATGGCTCCGTACCGAAAACCGATCCATGGATTCCCGATCAAGACCGAATCGATGGGCAATCTTTTCCGTTGTCTGCCCCATGGAAAACCCGCATACCGGGTCGGTGAGTCCCTGGACCAGGCCAATGACCGGTTTGAAATGCGATGGTTTCAGCATTTTCAGAGATCGGGCCTTGTCGGCAATGGATTTTGAACGGGCCCAGCTTCCAAGCCAGGTGACAAATTCGGTGGAGAACAGCACCGGCGCATGACTCATGGACTCGGTGCCGCCGGCCAGGACCAGGTCAGACCGCCCGAGGGCAATATTGGTTGCTGCACTGTCCAGTGCCTGCAGGCCGCTCGCACAGTTTCTGGCCACCGTCCATGCCGGGGTGGATTCACCGCATCCCATGCGCAGTGATGCGACCCGCCCGATGTTTGCTTCCTCCGCAGTGGGTGCCACACACCCCAGGATCACTTCGTCCAGGTCCGTGGCAGCAAACGGCTGCCGGTTCAACAGCGGGAGTCCCGCCGCCACAGCCAGATCGACAGCGCGGAAAGGCCCGGGCTTCCCCGTTGCCTTGAGAAATGGAGTGCGGGCTCCATCAATGATATATACCGGCCGGCCTTTGTGCATTGTTCCCGTTGCGGTGTATCGCTTTACACCATGAATTGGAGTTCTGTGTGGATGATACCATTGAAGGTGCCCGGGAAGGGGATGACCCCTGTCCGGCGTCCGAAAGATGGGCCCTGATGTCCGGGGAGGGGAATCCGGGACCACGGGAACCGGTCCGAAGCCATGAAATGGCAATCGGGCGGTTCGGGGTCCCTGTGCAAAATGCATTGACGTATACTGTGACGCAGGAACCGGAGCCCGTCAGGGGATGGGCTGTATTCCGGACAATCCGAAACCGGCTTCCGCAAGGCGGGAGCGAAGCCTCCGTTCGAGGACCCGCAATGAGCCAGCCAGACAGAGCACACCGACCCATCCGCAGTTTCAGTATCCGGGGCGGAAGGACCACCCCTGCCCAGCAAAGAGCCCTGGATACCCTGATGCCGGTTTATGGGCTGGAGCCGCCGGAGCATGGCCCCGGCGCTGTTGACTTCCGGGAGATTTTTGGCCGGTCAGCCCCCGTGATTCTGGAAATCGGGTTTGGCAACGGCGACGCCCTGGTGGAAATGGCCCAGTCTCACCCGCAGTGGGACTTCGTCGGCATCGAAGTGCATCCCCCCGGTGTCGGGCATTTACTGCTCAACCTGGAACAAAAGGGGATTGCCAATGTCAGGGTCTTCTGCACGGATGCCATTGGGGTTCTTGAAACCGGGATAGGAGATGGGACGCTGGACAAGGTCTGCCTGTACTTCCCTGACCCCTGGCCAAAGAAAAAACATCACAAGCGGCGAATCCTGCAACCCGGTTTTATCGGGCAGGTTGCCAAAAAACTGAAATCCGGCGGCATCTTCCATTTTGCCACGGACTGGCAGGACTATGCAGACGAGGCCCTGGATAAACTGGAGCATTCCGGGTACTTCGAGAACACGGCGGGAGAGGGCAGTTTTTCAGTGCGGCCCCGGGACCGGCCCCTGACAAAATTCGAGCGGCGCGGTCGGAAACTGAACCATGGAATATGGGACCTGATCATGTCCCGTACATAGCGGGAACCTCCACGGGATCATGCCTGCCCGTCCAGTCGGTGCTCAAGTTCCTCCAGGGACAACAGCGGGGCCGTACAATGGGAACCCTTGCACAGGTAGGCCACTGTCCGGGCCTGCGGTATTCGAAGCGCAAGATCCTTTCTCAGGGATTTCACCCCGGCCGGAATGCCGAAGACGGTGACCCCCGGCCGGTAAGTCCGGTTGAGTTTCTCCATCCACTGTTCGAGATCGGGAGACTTGCCCCGGATTACTACCGTGGAATGGTTGCCGGGCACAGACTGTAATGCGGCGGTCATGGAGCTGTTCACGGAGGGACGGTGTTCCAGTTCACCGGAGAACAGTTCGAGTGCGCGTTGTGCACTGTTGAGATATCTGGACTCCCCCAGCATGCTGCCGAGCTTGAGAAGGGCCGAAATAGCGGCGGCATTGCCGGAAGGAATGGAATCATCGGCGCCATTTTTCGGTCTGTACAGCAGCCGTTCATGATCGTGGGAGGTAAAGAAAAATCCCCCGGTTTCGGGATCTTCGAATTTGTCCAGCATGGCATCGCAAATGGAGACCGCGAACTCCAGGTCTTCGTTTCGCCACCGGCATTGAAGGGACTCCATCAGGCCGTTGAGCATGAACGCATAATCATCGAGGTAGGCATTGAGATGGGCTTTCCCCTGGCGGTATGCAGCCAGCAACCGGCCTGACTGCCACAGATTGCTTTTCACGAATTCGATGGAATCCTGTGCAGACTCCAGATAGGCTGGATCATGGAATGTTCTGGCAGCCCGGGTCATCCCCTGGATCATTAATCCGTTCCAGGCGGTGAGGATCTTGTCATCCAGCCCGGGACGGTTGCGTTGATCCCGGATTTCCAGGAGCCGGGCCCTGGCCGTGTTCACGGCCTTCATGACCTCTGGATTTTCTCCCAGCAACGGAAGATTGGTTTCCGGATTCAGGTTGAAATGCCAGTTATTCTCAAAATTTGGTTCCCCGTATAACCCGAAATAGTTCTCGATCATGGCATAGTCGTTTTCGGCCAGGACCGCGCGCAGGTCGGTTTCACTCCACACATAATACCGGCCCTCTTCGCCATCGGAATCAGCGTCCAGGGTGGATGCGTAACCGCCCCCGGGCTGCTGCATTTCTGCCATCACCCAATCTGCGGTTGCCCGGGCGGTGGCGGCATAGTGCCTGTTCGCAAACAGCTGCAGGGCATCGCAATACAGTCCCAGTAGCTGGGCATTGTCGTAGAGCATTTTCTCGAAATGGGGAATCTGCCACTGGCGATCCACTGAATAGCGGAAAAAACCACCGCCGAGATGGTCAAACAATCCCCCCCGGGCCATGTGGTTCAGTGTTTTTTTGGCCATTTTTGCGGCAGGATGATCGGCCTTTCGGGACAGGGCAGCCTGGTGCAAAAGCAATTCAATCTGGGTGGGATGGGGAAATTTTGGAGCTTTTCCAAATCCCCCGAACTCCGGATCGAATTGTTGTTCCAGGGTCTGGACCGCCCGGGCAAGGGT
This sequence comes from Candidatus Poriferihabitaceae bacterium, assembly GCA_965214055.1. Classification (GTDB taxonomy): domain Bacteria; phylum Pseudomonadota; class Gammaproteobacteria; order Arenicellales; family Poriferihabitantaceae; genus WTGA01. The sequence continues at coordinate 377,270 of OZ243931.1, read as the reverse complement.
GGTTTCCGGGTCGGGGATTGTGGATTGTGCCCCCTGGGGATTCAATCTCATGAGGGCCTGGTTGAACGACACGTGATAGTCTTCGAGCTGGGCGGTATGGGTTCGGTAGTGATCGGCTATTTTCTGCAGCAATTCGCCAAAGCCAGGCATGTTGAACCGAGGTTCCGGGGGAAAGTAGGTGCCGGCGAAAAAGGGAGCGTGCCCGTCGGGTGTCAGCGCGACGGTGAGTGGCCAGCCACCCGGGCGCTGGGTCAGCATCTGGTGCGTGAACTGGTAGATTTTATCCAGGTCCGGGCGTTCCTCCCGGTCCACTTTGATGCAGACAAACAACCGGTTCATCAAGGCCGCGATGTCCGGGTTTTCAAAACTTTCCTCTTCCATGACATGGCACCAGTGACAGGCCGCATAGCCGATGGAAAGCAGGATCGGTTTGTCCGTTTTCCGGGCCAGTTCCAGTGCGTGTTCGCTCCAGGGGTACCAGTCCACGGGATTGTTCGCGTGTTGCAGCAGGTACGGGCTTGACTGGTGGATCAGGTGGTTCGACATTTTTGATTGAACGGGATTGACAGGACCGGGAATCCGTTACAATACCGATATTGGAACGGATAGACGTGCTGCACTGCATTTCATGAGAAGAAACCTTGATTGTACATCCTAATTTTGATCCGGTGGCCATTTCTATTGGCCCCCTGTCTGTTCACTGGTACGGCTTGATGTATTTGCTCGGTTTTGGCGCCGGGCTGGTTCTGGGCCGGTACCGGGCCGGAAAAACCGGTTTGGACTGGAAGCAGGATGAAATCTTCGATCTGGTGTTCTACATGGCCATGGGTGCTGTCCTGGGGGGGCGGCTGGGGTATGTCCTGTTTTACAATCCGGGTTTCTACCTCGCCCACCCGCTGGATGCCATCGCCATTTGGGATGGCGGGATGTCATTCCATGGTGGGTTGATCGGGGTCCTGGGGGCCATCCCCCTGTATGCGAAAAAGACCCATAGACGATTTTTCGACGTCGCGGATTTTCTGGCTCCTCTCGTACCCGCCGGCCTGTTCTTCGGGCGGCTGGGAAATTTTATCAACCAGGAATTGTGGGGCCGGCCCACGGACATGCCGTGGGGAGTGCTTTTTTCCACTGCCCCGGATTTTCCCCGGCATCCTTCCCAGCTCTACGAGGCGGGCCTCGAAGGACTGGTGCTGTTTGTCCTGGTATGGTGGTATGCTTCCCGGCCCCGGCCAGCGGGGAAAATTTCCGGCCTGTTTCTGGTGGGATATGGTGTGGCCCGGTTTTTCGTTGAGTTTTTCCGGGAACCCGATGGACATCTTGGCCCGGTGTTGATGGACTGGATCACCATGGGGCAATTGCTGAGTCTGCCTATGATCCTTGCCGGGTGGTACCTGTTCGCCATTCGAAGGGTGAAACAGTAGGGGTCCCGGCCCGTCCGGATTCGTCTTTCCCGAATCACGTTGCCCGGGGGATGGCATGGGCCGGGCAGACCGTATCCTCATAAAAATAATTAATCATCACATATAAATAGAATTTATTGCACGGTTGGTAAATTTAATTGGTTTTTCACCCGGAAAAGCGATAGATTAAAATCTGGCAGACCACCGGGATGCCGTGCCGTCAACCAACAGGAGAAAACCCATGCCGACATATGTTCGAACCGATAAATGTGATGGATGCAAAGGCCAGGACAAGACCGCCTGTATGTATATCTGTCCCCATGACCTGATGAAACTGGATAAGGATGGTTCCGAAACGGGCCATGCCATGAAGGCCTGGAACCAGGAACCCGAACAGTGCTGGGAATGCTATTCCTGTGTCAAGATCTGCCCGCAGCAGGCCATTGAATGCCGGCACTATGCGGACGTGGTCCCCCTGGGGGCACAGGTTCAGCCGTTGCGGGGCACGGATTCCATTATGTGGACGATCAAATTCAGGAACGGCAAGATGAAGCGTTTCAAGTTTCCGATACGCACTACCCCGGAAGGGTCCGCGGACCCGTATGGTGGCAAACCGGATGCGGACGCGTCGGACCTGAAGAACCATTCCAGGCTGTTTACCGACGATACCCACAGTTGTGATATGAGCCAGTTCATGGCCAGCTGACCGCTGGTCCCGCCCGAATAATTTAACACGATTAGTGCTATGTCTGAGTATACGTTTGGAAATCCAGAAGTCGTTGAAGAGGAATGCGATATCCTGCTGATTGGCGGTGGGATGGCTGCCTGTGGGGCCGCTTTTGAAATCATGAAATGGGCCGAGGGAACGGGGCTGAATATCAAGCTCGTTGACAAGGCGGCCATGGACCGGTCCGGGGCAGTGGCCCAGGGTCTGTCAGCGATCAATACCTACATGGGTGAAAATGACCCGGCGGAATATGTGCGGTATGTACGGGGGGATTTGATGGGGATCACCCGGGAAGACCTGGTCTATGATGTGGGTCGCCATGTGGATGACTCGGTGCACAATTTTGAGGACTGGGGATTGCCGATCTGGAAGCAGAAAGGGGATGAAGGGAAAAAGTTGCGGGAGGGCGGGAAACCGGTCCGTTCCGGTCGCTGGCAAATCATGATCAATGGCGAATCCTACAAATGGATCGTCGCCGAGGCCGCGAAAAAAGCATTGGGAGTGGAGAATATTCGGGAACGGATCTTTATTGTCCGTCTGTTTACCGACAAGAACGACCCAAGCCGGGTGTCCGGTTGCGCCGGTTTCTCCGTACGGGAGAACAAGATCTATATCTATCGGTTCAAGACCTGTTTGCTGGTTGCTGGCGGTGCCGTAAATGTATTTCGGCCGAGGTCGGTTGGAGAAGGGACGGGCCGGGCCTGGTATCCTGTCTGGAACGCGGGTTCAACCTATGCCATGGCGGCTGAATGCGGAGCGGAAATGACCCTCATGGAAAACCGGTTTGTGCCGGCGAGATTTAAGGATGGCTACGGCCCGGTGGGGGCCTGGTTCCTGTTGTTCAAGGCGAAGGCCATGAATGCATTCGGCGAAGATTACCAGGAGAAAAACTATGAACTCCTGAAAGACAATGGCTACGACAAATATGCCATGGGCTTTGCCATGGGCACCTGTCTGCGAAATCACCTGATGATGATTGAAATGCGGGAGGGCCGGGGTCCGATTTTCATGGATACCCCCACTGCCATGGCAAAGCTGGCGGAAACCATGACACCCCGGGAGATCAAGCACCTCGAGGCCGAAGCCTGGGAAGATTTTCTGGACATGACCATTGGCCAGTGCGGAGTCTGGGCGGGTGAAAACATTGAACCGGACAAGGAAATGTCCGAACTGATGCCCACGGAACCCTACCTGCTGGGGTCCCATGCCGGTTGTGCCGGGCTCTGGTGTTCCGGTCCCGAAGACCTGCCCGGTACCCCGGATCATTATCATTGGGGATACAACCGGATGACAACGGTCAATGGACTGTTTACGGGGGGGGATGGAGTCGGGGCTTCCGGCCATAAATTTTCATCCGGGTCCTTTACTGAAGGGCGGATTGCCGCCAAGAGCATGGTGCAGTACTGCCAGGATCATCCGGACATCCAGCCGGAACTTCCCATGTCCACGGACGAGATTGTCGAGGAAATCTACCGGCCGGTGCGTACTTTCCTGGAGCACAAGGATTACACGACGGCGATTGATATCAATCCCCACTATATTACGCCGAAAATGCTGCAGTTCCGGTTGCAGAAGATCATGGATGAATATGTTGCAGGCGTAGCCACCTGGTACCAGACGAATCAGCAAATGCTGGAACTGGCGGAGAAAAAAATGGTGATGCTCAAGGAGGATTCCCTGAAAATGCGCGCAAAGGACCTGCATGAGCTGTTGCGTGCCTGGGAGAATTATCATCGCATCATTGCCGCCGAAGCACACATGCAACACATCAAGTTCCGCCAGGAGACCCGCTATCCCGGGTACTATTACCGGGCAGACTTCCGGGACATTAACGACGAGGAATGGAAGTGTTTTGTCAATTCCCGCTATGACCGGAATACCGGCGAGTGGGAGTTGAAGAAAGTGAAATGGCAGCCCCTGATTGCGGTGGGAGAAAAGGAACCGGAAGGCATGGGCCACATGGGGCCGGACCTGTAGTTCGCATTGAACCGGTTCCACCAAAAAAGCCAGGTCTGTCCTGGCTTTTTTGGTGTTATGGCGGCGGAAACGCGGTTTGGAATGAACAATCCAGCCTGGCCGCAGGAGGGATACACCCGGAGGGTGGGGGTGCCTTCAACCCGTTGTATTGGATGCTTTCAATTCACCCCGGGTCCACCACTTTTTTCTCCACCCGTTGTTCAGGAGGGTATAATCAGAGTTCCGAGAGCATGAAATGCTCGTCTGTGAACCAACAATTGTGACCCTTGGGCGACGGCGCCTTGCCGGACCAATATCGTTATTCTGAATGCGGCTGAAAAAGTTACAGGTTTCCGGGTTTAAATCCTTTGTGGATACCACCGATATTCGCCTGCCTTCCCATCTGGTGGGAGTGGTGGGTCCCAACGGATGCGGTAAGTCCAATGTCATTGACGCAGTCCGGTGGGTCATGGGTGAATCCTCGGCAAAAACGTTGCGGGGCGACAGCATGGCGGATGTCATTTTCAATGGTTCATCCTCCCGAAAACCCGTTGGAAAAGCATCGGTTGAACTGATCTTTGACAACAGCGACGGCAGTGCGGCGGGCCACTACGCCCAGTTCGTGGAGATTTCAGTGAAAAGGACCATGACCCGGGACGGCATCTCCACGTACCTGATTAACCACATCAAGACGCGACGGCGGGATGTGCTGGACCTGTTTCACGGGACGGGTCTTGGGCCCCGGTCCTACTCCATCATCGAACAGGGGATGGTGAGCCGAATCGTTGAGGCGAGGCCGGAAGAAATACGGGTATTTGTGGAAGAGGCATCCGGGACTTCACGATACAAGGCCAGGCGCCGGGAGACGGAAAACAGGATTGCGCATACCCGGGAAAACCTGGACCGGGTGTCGGATATCCGGGACGAACTGGACAAACAACTGCGTCGACTCCAAAGGCAGGCTTCCGCAGCCCGTCGCTACAAGGTGCTAAAAGACGAGGCCAGGGTGGTGAACGGGCAATTGCTGGTGCTGCGCCTGGATGCCCTGAATGAACAGGTCGTGGAGCAGGATCGCCTGAGGGCGCAGTACGAAAATTCCCTGCAAGAGGCCCTGGCGGATCAGCGGAAGACGGAAGCCGAACTGGAATTGTTGAGAAAGCGACAGTCGGATTCCCATGACCGGAACAGCGAGATTCAACGGGAGTTTTACCAGGCGGATACGGAAATTACGAGACTGGAACAGAAAATCGAATATCTCAGGGAGAATCGGAAGAGAAAGAATGACGAAGTGAAGCGGTTGCTGGCGGAAAAGAGCGAAAAGAAACGGGAAATTCAGGGGGATACGGAAAGACAGGGTGAACTGGACGCTGCACTGGAACAAATGCTGCCGGGTCTGGAGGCCTTGAAGTCAGCCAGTCTCGAATCCGAAGGCAGGTTGTCGAACATCGAAAGGGAGTATCAGGAGTGGTTAAGCGAAATGGAAAAATTCAATGAAAAGTCCCGGGTTCCCGAACAGCAGATTGAAATCCAGAAATCAAGGATTGATCACCACAGGGAAAATCTGAAAACGGTGACACAGCAGATGGAAAAAGTGGCACAGCACCAGGGTGAACTGCAGGACCAGATCGCTTCCGTGGATATCGAGGCCATGCAAAACGAGGTCCGGGACAAGGACCAGCACTACGAAGATGCCGAAACCGGTTATCAGGAGATCGAGATTGCGCTGAAAAACAATTCCCGGGAACTCCAGGAAAAACGGGACCAGGCAGCGGGCATTCAAGCCAGCGCCCAGGAGGTGATGTCAAGGCTGGATTCCCTGATACAGATTCAGGAGGTCGCCTTGGGAAGTTCCCGGGAGCGGATGGAACCCTGGATGAAGAACCATGGTCTTGTGGGACGAAAGACCCTGGCTGAAGAGATCCGGGTGGCCGATGGGTGGCAGCGTGCGGTGGACCGGGTCCTGAATGATTTTCTGGGAGCCGTCTGTGTGGAGTCTGCGGGGCCGGAATCCCTGCAAAACAAGCCGGATGCGAGCTTTTCCCTGATTACCGGCGCCCGGGTCCCCCGGGGGAGCGGGGGACTGGACCTGCCGCGGTTGCTGGACAAGGTAGACTCCGTAAAGACGGACCTCTCCACACTGATTGGAGGCGTGTATGCCCTGGATACCCTGGCAGAGGCACTGGCCTTTCAGCCGCAACTCCAGGGCCGGGAATGCATTGCTACGAAGGACGGAAGCCTGGTGGGTGGAAACTGGGTCAGTTATGCCAGCCAGGGCCAACTGGAAACCGGCATACTGGCCCGGGACACCGAAATCAGGCAGTTACAGAAAAGGCGAAACGAGATTGCCAGGGAGCTGGAGCACATTGATCGGGAAATCTCGCAAATTGAGGCGCCCCGGGTCGAAATGGAGTCCAGCCTCGAGACACAACGCTCCGCATTGATTTTCCTCCGGGCACAGGTGACCACCATGCATAACCGGTTCGGTCGGGAGGAGACGCGGTTCCAGGAAGCACAGCAGAAAATCAGGAATCTGCAGAATGAACGGGAAGATATGTCCACCCAGATGGTGGCGATGCGGGAGGAGATCGAAAAATCCAGGGTATTGCTGGAAGCGGCGGAGGAAAAGTCCGGGATGCTGGTCCGGGAACGGGAAGAACTGGCGGGACGACGGGATTCATTGAATGTGGAGGTTGCTGCACTGCGGAATGCGGCATTGGAAGATCGCCGGAAACTGCATGATCAGGAGCTTGAAAAGCAGAAGCTTGAGGCGCTCAGGCAGTCGGTTCATGAAAACATCCGGCGGCTGGACCACGACATCCGCCAATCCGAACGGCGCCTGGGGGAATTGGAGGAGGGGGCAGAGGGTGCGGAGGAATCCCTGGAGGACCTGGCCGATGCCCTGGGGGGATGGCTGGAAAAACGGCGGGAAATCGAACAGAGAGTCCGGGCATCACGGGAGGAGACCACCGGTTTCGACCACCTCATCAACGAGGTCAGTGCCCGGAGGAATGAACAGGTCGATGTCGTGAACAAGGCCAGGGAAAACCTGGACCAGCAAAAACTTGCCGGGCAGGAAATCCGGGTTCGGCGGGATACCCTGGCCGAATCCCTGGAAGAGCAGGAATACGACATTGACGAGTGTCGCGCCGGACTTCCCGCTACCGCAGGCATTGACCAGTGGGAGGAAAGCCTGTCCGGGATCGAAAAAAATATTGCCCGGATCGGCCCGGTTAACCTGGTGGCCATCGAAGAATATGAAGAAGAGAGCACGCGGATGAAATACCTGGACAGCCAGTATGATGACCTGTCCGAAGCACTGGAAACTCTGGAAAGCGTCATCCGGAAAATTGACCAGGAATCCCGTTCCCGGTTCAGGAAGACCTTTGAGAAGATTAACGCAAGCTTCAACGAGTTCTTTCCAAGATTGTTTGGGGGTGGAAAAGCCCAGCTCCTGCTTACCGGAGATGATCTGCTTACCGCCGGGGTCAGCGTCATGGCCCAGCCGCCGGGAAAGAGAAACAGTCACATCCATCTGCTCTCGGGAGGTGAAAAGGCCTTGACTGCCGTGGCATTGCTCTTTTCACTGTTCAAATTGAATCCTGCCCCGTTTTGCATGCTGGACGAAGTGGATGCCCCCCTTGATGATGCCAATGTGGATCGGTATTGCGAGACACTGAAGACCCTGGCCGAGGTGAGCCAGATGGTCGTGATCACCCACAATAAAATAACAATAGAGTCCATGGATTTGCTGGTTGGTGTTACAATGGCAGAAGCCGGTGTGTCCAGGTTGGTATCGGTGGATATCGAACAGGCCATTGAGATGGCGGAAGAACTGTAGTGGATACCCCCGGAAGGCCTTGGTGCAGTGCGGACAGGAGATGGCTTGACCCCGATTTGATTTTGAAACGTGACAACGAATGATCCGTCAGTGAGGCCCATGTGAATCTGAATCTGAATCTTCAGCTTTCCCTGATTATTGTCGGGGTGGTTTTGCTGGCGGTTGTCTATCTGGTTATCAGGTGGTCGAAACGGAAGACCCCATCATCCACGGAAGATGACGATGACCGTATTTTGGATGATCTCGACGAATTGGGCCCGGACCTGGAACTGGACGGGGGAAGAACGGAAAGCAGGGGAGGTTCCCATCGCGATACCAGGGAAAAACCCGGCGATGCCTTCTCTTCATCAGACCTGGCCGCCCCGGTCGACGGAGACCGGGATGCTGGCACCGCCGATGAAGACAGGGAGCAGCGGGACCGGGGTGGAATGGATGGGCAACAGGATGAGGACCCGGAAACAGAAATCCCCGTGCTCGCAGTCGAAGTCATGCTGGATCACCCGGTTTCCGGTGAAGACCGGAATGAAAGCGATGGGAACGCGGACCTTCCTGGTCGTCCCAATGGGGAAACGGGCCTGGATAGAGGCGAACCCGATGATCCCGGCGATGAAATACCGGCCGGGGAAAATGACGGGACCGCAAGCGTAAGTGATCTGGCGGATCACGACGACCGCGAAGAGAAGCCGGATTTCCCGGATTCGGGGAATGGAGAAACCCCGGGAAGCCGTGAGCAGGATGACTCACCGGAAGATGAACCGGCATTTCCCTATCCGGACATGCTGGATCAAAAATATCCGTATCCAGACAAGGTGGAGGCGGCCCGGGTTGAACCGACCCTGGGTCTTGGAGAGGATGATCCGGAAAGCCAACCGGAACACCGGGAGTCTGTGATAGACGACCCGGGGGTTTTCACCTATCCGGAGATCGAAGGATTTACCCGGATCACCCAGATCGATTACTGGGCTAAAATTTTCGGAGGCAAGGATGTCGGCCGGGAAACCGTCATCGCGCAATACCGTGCCGGGGCCTCTTCATTGTTCGATAAATGCCGGATATTCGGGTTGAAGGTTCCCGATCAGAAGTGGTTCAATGTGGAGGAACAGGCGGAGGGAGCACGTTTCAATGACATCGTGGTCTCCATCCAGCTGGCAGACCCGGACGGTCCGGTCAGCGAATGGGAACTGGAGAAATTTGTTCGGATGGTGGAAAGAATCGCGGTGGGAACCGGGCGGCATTACTCGTTCATGGCAGACAAGAAAGGTGCGCTGCAGCAGGCCCGGGCCATCTACGGGTTCATTCGATACTACGACTCGGTACATCTCGTGCATGTCAAGCCCGTCCAGACAAACTATATTAATGGGCGGGAGATTGAACGCGCTGCGGCTCAACTGGGACTGGAAAAAGGGGAGAATCATTTTTTCATCCGATATAAAAAAGCCAGCAAGGAAAATGTCAGCCTGTATTGCCTGGTGAATATGAATGAAACCGGCAAATTTGATTTTGAGGACTTGTCGGAGTTGTCCACCGAAGGAGTGATCTTTTTTTTCAGGCCCGCCATCAATCGCCTGCCGGGAGCGGTGTTTGCTGAAATGATGGATACCGCCAAATCCTTTGCATCCAGGGTGCGGGCCGAGGCGTTGTGGAAAAACAATCAGGATGTGTCCCAGGATGATATCGACCGGGTCAGGCGGTCCATTGAAAATGCCGCAAAGGAAATGCAGGCACTGGGGCTGGCCTCGGGCAGTGAAGAGGCAATGAGGATATTTAAATCGTACTGAAACCCCGTTGTTGCTTCATTACGATGCCGAAGAACGTCTTACAGAAAATCTTTCTGTTGCGGGAACAGCTCGAATATCACAATTATCGGTATTACGTCCTGGATGATCCGGAGATTCCGGATGCCGGGTATGACCGTTTACTCCGTGAGCTGTCGGAACTGGAGGCTGAATTTCCCCAATACCAGTCCGCTGACTCGCCCACCCGAAAAGTGGGGGGGTATGCGGCAAAAACCTTTTCCGAAGTGGAGCATGCCGTACCAATGCGGTCCCTGGGCAATGCGTTCGAGAATAAGGCCGTAATCAACTTTGACCGCCGGGTCCGGGAACTCCTGGATGTCGGGGAGGGTGAAATTTTGTATGTGGCGGAGCCCAAGCTGGACGGCCTCGCGGTGAGTCTTACCTATGAAAACGGCTGGCTGGTCCAGGCGGCCACCCGGGGGGATGGGAGGAAAGGCGAAAATATTACCCAAAATATCCGGAAAGTGCTTGGGACGGCCACCTGGCTCCAGGGAGAACGGATTCCGGATGTTCTGGAAGCCAGGGGAGAGGTGTTTATGCGGACGGATGATTTTGAAGCGTTGAATCGGGCACAACGGAAATCCGGTCAAAAAACATTCGTGAACCCAAGAAACGCCGCGGCAGGCAGTTTGCGTCAACTGGACCCGAGCATCACGGCCTCTCGGCCATTGAGTCTTTACTGTTATGGGTTGGGTCGTGTTTCAGGTCATCCGGCCCCCCCCACCCACGTTGAATCCCTGGAATGGCTCAGGGCCCTGGGGTTGCCGGTCCCGGACCTCATGGAAACCGTTGAGGGAGCCAGGGGCTGCCTGGATTATTACCGAAAGCTGCTCGCCCAGCGTGAAAAACTGCCCTTTCATATTGATGGTGTGGTCTACAAGGTATCCAGGATGGACTGGCAGGACAGACTCGGCTTTACCGCCAGGGCTCCCCGGTGGGCCATTGCACACAAGTTCCCGGCCCAGGAGGAAATGACCCGGGTCGAAAAGATTGATATCCAGGTGGGCCGAACCGGGGCGATTACTCCGGTAGCCCGGCTCAAACCGGTTTTTGTGGGGGGGGTGACGGTATCCAATGCGACGCTGCACAACCGGGAGGAAATTGCCCGGCTGGATGTGCGGGTCGGAGACTGCGTCATTGTCAGGCGGGCCGGAGACGTGATTCCCGAAGTGGTTTCCGTGGTACGGTCCCATCGAAAGAAAAATGCCAGGGCGTTTGTCTATCCCGAAACGTGCCCGGTCTGCCAGTCCCCTATTGTCTATGAGAGCGAAGGGGTTATCGCGCGGTGCAGTGGCGGGTTGTTCTGCGATGCCCAGAAAAAGGAAAGCATCAGGCACTTTGCAAGCCGGAAAGCCATGGACATCGATGGACTTGGTGAGAAGCTGGTGGAGCAGCTGGTGGATGGCGGATTGATCCAGGATGTGGCCGACCTCTACACGTTGACGCTGGAGCAGGTGGCGGGCCTGGAGAGAATGGCAGAAAAATCAGCGGGGAACCTGGTAAGCGCCATGGAAAGAAGCAAATCCACGACGCTGGCCCGGTTCCTGTATGCACTGGGCATCCCGCTGGTGGGGGAGGTCACCGCACAAACCCTGTCCGACCACCTGCCGGACCTGGAGAAAATAAGGGATTCGGATGAGGAAACCCTTCAGGGAATTCCCGATGTCGGTCCCATTGTTGCACACAGTGTATCGACTTTTTTCCAACAGCAGCATAACCGGAAAGTAATCGAAAAATTGCTGGCCGCCGGGGTCAGCTGGCCGGCGCATAAGGCACCGTCCGTGGTCAGCGGCGGTTTTTTTTCCGGGAAAACCGTGGTGTTGACGGGAACCCTCGGGATGTCGCGGTCCGAGGCCAAAAACCGGCTGCAGTCACTGGGGGCCAGGGTGACGGGAAGCGTCTCAAGGAATACGGACTACGTCATCGCGGGCAGGGACGCCGGTGCAAAAAAGGTCGACAAGGCGGAGCAGCTGGGGGTGGAAACCCTGGACGAATCCCGGTTTCAAGAATGTCTGGATCAATAGACCGGGAAGAATCCCGGCGGTATTTTGGTATGGCCAGCGCAGTGGAAATCATATTTTATTACCGGGAAGATTGCCATCTTTGCGACAAAATGCAGGTGGACCTGGACGGATTTCGGCGGCAGACCCAGGACAGATACCCGACAATGGTGACCATGCGTGACATTGAGGACGATGAACGCTGGTTCCAGTGGTATCATGAGTACGTTCCGGTACTGGTCGTGAATGATGAAGAAGTCTGTCACTATTTCTTCGATTCCCGGGATATGATGAGCGCAATAAACCAACACGGGGGGGACCATGCAACAACACCAGGATGAAGAAATTTTCAGTTATGACCAGACGCTGGACGAATTGTCCGCCATTTTCGGTGACCGACTGCAAACCACTGCCGCCATCTGCAACCAGTTTGGAAAGGATGAGTCCTTTCATCCTTCGAAACCTCCCCATGGTGTTATCCAGCCGCAGAATGCTGGTGAAGTGCAGGAAATCGTCCGTATCTGCAATCGGAACCGGACCCCGGTCATTCCTCATGGTGCCGGGACTTCCCTGGAGGGAAACATCGCGGCACTCAAGGGCGGTATTTGCATCGACAGCGGATTGATGAATGCCATCGTTTCGGTGAATGCCGAGGATTTCGATGTGGTGGTGCAGCCGGGGGTCACCCGCCGGCAGCTCAATGCCCATCTGAAGGGAACCGGGTTGTTTTTCCCGATTGATCCGGGTGCTGACGCCACCATTGGGGGCATGGCGGCCACCCGGGCATCCGGGACCAATGCGGTCCGGTATGGGTCCATGCGGGAAAATGTGGTGAATATTGAAGCGGTGCTGGCCAATGGCTCCGTGATACGGACGGCAAAACGCTCCAGAAAATCATCCGCCGGCTATGACCTGACCCGTCTGATGGTGGGGTCCGAGGGGACGCTGGGGGTATTTACCGAACTGACCGTCCGGTTGTATCCGGTGCCGGAGGCCATTTCCGCCGCGGTGTGCTGTTTTCAATCCATAGAGGGAGCGGTGAATACTGTTATCGAAATCATTCAGTACGGGATTCCGGTTGCCCGGGTTGAATTGCTGGACGAACTCACCCTGAGTGCCGTCAACACGTATTCAAATACCGAATTCAGTGAGGTGCCAACCCTGTTTTTCGAGTTTCACGGCAGCGAACAGGGCGTGCAGGAACAGACGGAGCTTGCACAGGCCATTGCCGGAGAAAATGGAGGCAGTGCCTTCCAGTGGACGACCAACACGGAGGAAAGAAATCGAATGTGGCGGGCAAGACACGATGTGGCGTATGCCAGTAAATTGTTGCGGCCGGATGGCCGAATCTGGTCAACGGATGTCTGCGTTCCCATTTCCCGTCTTGCAGAATGCATCGATCAAACGCGCCAGGATGTGAAAGAAACCAACATCATGGCCCCCATTGTCGGGCATGTCGGGGACGGCAATTTCCATCTGCTGCTGCTGGTGGACCACACCAATGAAGAGGAAGTGGAAGCTGCTGAAAATCTGCATACCCGCATGGTTTTGCGGGCACTTTCCATGGAGGGAACCTGTACGGGGGAGCATGGGATCGGGTATGGGAAGATCGCATTCCTGCAATCGGAGCTGGGGGATGCCATCGGACCCATGAAGCTGATCAAGCAGGCCTGGGACCCCCATAATATCCTGAACCCCGGAAAGATATTTGAGTGACCCGGCCGATTACCGTCGTCCCCAATGAATGCATTCTGGTCAACCGGTTTTTGACCGGGCCGGAAGCGGACCGTTTCTTTGTCGGGATTCGGGAAAAAGCCCGGTGGAAGAAACAGGTCATACGAATGTTCGGCAAAGAGCATGTGTCCCCCAGGCTGGTTGCCTGGCATGGAGACCGCAATGCCGTATACCCGTATTCCGGAACCACCCATTTCCCGAACCCCTGGTTTATGGAAATCCAGGAAATCCGGGAGAAAGCGGAAGCATTCATGGATGCCGCGTTCAACAGTGTTTTGCTGAACCTGTATCGAAACGGGAAGGACAGCATGGGACGGCACTGTGACGATGAAAAGGAACTGGGTGCACAGCCCACCATTGCCTCAGTCAGTCTGGGCGCCAAACGCAGGTTTGTGTTGCATCCCGTGAACCCGGCTGGAAGGCCGGGTATCCACATTGACCTGGACCACGGTTCATTGTTGATCATGAAGGGAAAATCCCAGGAAAACTGGAAACATTCTGTCCCCAAAACAAGGTTGCCCGTCGGCCAGCGAATCAACCTGACTTATCGGAACATTGCGGCCAGGAACCCGGCGTGTCCCTGATGTCCTGTCGGGAACCACCCGGGGATGCGGGGCCGGTTTACAGGGGTTTCGATTTCTTCAACAGGACATAGACCGCTCCGGTACCACCATCTCCCGGGGCCGCTGAGCAGAACGCCATCACCAGGGGGCTGGTTTTCAGCCAGTTGATCGTCAGTGGCTTCAGCACACCCTGACGGTTTTCGGAATGATACCCCTTGCCGTGAATAATCAGTACACAGTCGCAGCCTTCCCGGGCCGACTCGTGGATAAATTCAGTGATGGACTCGGAGGCTTCACGGGCCCTCAACCCATGCAGGTCCAGGACAGACTGACAGGCTATCTCTCCGCGTTTCAGCCGCCTGATCCGCTGGCGTTGAAACCCGGCCCGGGCAAACAGCACGGAGTCCCCCTGGTCGGTGTTGTCAATGGCAACCGGGGCCGGCGGGCGCGTACGCAGGGGGGGTGCCCGGCGGGGGGGCACGCTTTTTTTCGACTCCGGGGTTCCCGGGACCCTTCCAGTCTGGTTGATCCGGTAGTTTCGATGGTTCCGATTGACATCGGCCATGGCCTGCTGAAACAGCGATATGTCGTCGTCCGGTTTGTCCTGGTTGCCCACGATGGGTTCAGTCCAGGTCTTTCAGGAACCTGTCGGCATCCAGGGCCGCCATGCACCCCGTTCCCGCGGACGTGACCGCCTGGCGATAGACATGGTCCATGACATCCCCGGCGGCAAACACTCCCGCAATGCTGGTCATGGTGGCATTGCCGGAAAGTCCGCTTTTGCAGACGATATAGTTTCCCTGCATCTCCAGTTGCCCGGTAAACAGGCTGGTATTCGGGGTATGCCCGATGGCAATGAACACCCCCATCAAATCCATGTCCCGGGTCTCTTCCGTCTTGACATGCCGTATTCGCATTCCGGTCACCCCGGTGTTATCTCCCAGGACTTCATCCAGCACATGGTCCCACTCAATGAAAATGTTGCCGTTGTTTTTATGGCTCCTGGCCATAAGCTGGTCAACGAGGATGGCTTCGGCACGCAATTCGTCACGGCGATGAACCAGGGTGACGGAAGAGGCGATATTGGACAGGTACAGCGCCTCTTCCACGGCGGTATTGCCGCCACCGATGACCGCTACATCCTGGTTTTTGTAGAAAAACCCATCACAGGTGGCGCAGGCGGAAACCCCCTTTCCCTTGAAGGCTTCTTCAGACTCGAGGCCCATGTATCTGGCCGAGGCACCCGTTGCAATGATCAGTGCATCGCAGCTATAGATGCCCGAGTCGCCCCACAGTTGGAATGGCCGGTCCGACAATGATGCCGTATGGATGTGGTCAAAGATGATTTCAGTATTGAACCGCTGGGCGTGCCGTTGCATCCGGTTCATCAGTTCCGGGCCCTGGACCCCGGCATCGTCTCCGGGCCAGTTGTCCACATCGGTGGTGGTTGTCAGCTGTCCGCCCTGTTCCAGTCCGGTGATCAGCACCGGGTTTCGATTCGCCCTGGCGGCATAAACCGCAGCGGTATACCCGGCCGGTCCGGACCCGAGTATCAGAAGAGGGCAATGTTTGACGTCCGGCACGATCACTCCTGGAGGTAGAGAAGGTTGTTACACACCAATCCCGGGGATTCTATCACTGAAACAGGAGGCAGGAAAAAAGATGGAATCCGTGGCTATTCCGACTGGTAATACTGCATCAGTATGCTGGCAACTTCCGGTCTGGAGAATTCGGACGGGGGCGCAATTCCCTGGGACAGCATTTCCCGGACCCGGGTGCCCGAAAGCAAAACGAAATCCTCCAGGGTGTGGTCCGGAGCCTCCCGCATCATGACTACCCTGTCCAGTTTCCTGGAATAGGCGGTGTGGTCGGCATTGAAGATCTCGATTTCAAGTTCGCCCTTTGGAATGTCCTCGAAAATGGTCTGGGAATCGAAGGCACCATAGTAGTCGCCGACCCCTGCGTGGTCCCGACCAATGATGAAATGTGTGGCACCCATGTTCTGTCTGAAAATGGCATGCAATACGGCTTCTCTGGGTCCTGCGTACAGCATGTCAAATCCGTATCCGGCGATCATCATGGTCTTTTTCGGAAAATACAGTTCCACCATTTTCCGGATGGCCGCATCGCGGACTTCTGCGGGAATGTCCCCGGGTTTCAGCTTCCCCAGCAACATGTGGATCACACAGCCGTCTGCTCCCACTCGCTCCATGGCAATTCGGCACAATTCTTCATGGGCCCGATGCATGGGGTTTCGAGTCTGGAAAGCGACGGTTTTTCCCCAGCCATGGTTTTGGATGTCGTTCCGGATTTCCATGGCGGTACGGAATGTTCCGCTGTACTCCGAGGCGAAGTAGCTGTAATTCAGGACCTGTATGGGACCGGAAAGCACGGTCTGTCCCTGGTCCATGAACTCCGCAACCCCCGGATGCCCGGAGTCGGTTGTCCGGTATACGTTCTCGCAGATTTCCAGCATTTCAGTGTCTGACAGGTGTTCCACTGACTGGATATCCATGATTGCCAACACCGGTTTTCCCTCCAGATTGGGGTCTGTGAGGGCTACGCGCTGCTGTTTTTCCACTTGCCCTGGATCTTTGACCAGGCACAGTACCGGGACGGGCCACAACAATCCATCCTGGGTGTGCATGGTTCTGGCGACATTCAAGGCGTCGGACCTGTCCATGAACCCGGAAAGCGGGGTGAAATAGCCCGCACCGAGCATGACCGCATTCGCCGCCCCGGCAGAACTCAGGAGAACGGATTCCAGTCCCTGTGCTTCCGAGTACAGTTTTTTCCGGAGTGCCTCATCCCCCACGGACAGGGGGGTGAGCGCATCACTTCCATGGGGGCGAATCATGATGGGGAAGCGACGCACCGTCGCTGGCGAACGGCAACAGCCAGCTGCTCGAGAATGTCCGCGGTGCCGTCAAGGTCGATACAGGCATCGGTGATGCTCTGGCCATAGGTCTGCGCTTTTCCATTGACGACATCCTGCCGGCCTGCCACCAGATGGCTTTCGATCATCGCCCCCATGATCCGCCGGTCTCCGGACGAAATCTGTCCCGCTACATCCGCCGCCACCCGGACCTGGTTTTCCGGGATTTTCCGGCTGTTGGCGTGGCTGAAATCGATCATAACCTGGGGGGGCAATGCCGATGACAGGAGCTTCTCGCAGGCTTCGTTGACATTTTCGGCATCATAGTTCGGATGCTTCCCGCCTCGCAGGATAATATGGCAATCGGTATTCCCGGTGGTGCTGAAAATCGCTGAATTGCCTTTTTTGGTCAGGGAGAGAAAATGATGCGGTCTGGAGGCGGCACTGACCCCGTCCACAGCGATGTCAAGGTTGCCATTGGTTCCATTTTTCAGTCCCACCGGGCAGGACAGCCCCGAAGTCAATTCCCGGTGTACCTGACTTTCGGTGGTTCGGGCACCGATTGCTCCCCATGAAATCAGGTCTGCAACGTACTGCGGCGTAATGATATCGAGATATTCAGTGCCTGCCGGGACCCCCAGGTTATTCAGGTCAATCAGCAGTTTCCGGGCCGTACGCAGGCCCTTGTTGATGTCGAACGTGTTGTTCAGGTCCGGATCGTTGATCAGTCCTTTCCAGCCAACGGTGGTGCGGGGTTTTTCAAAGTAAACCCGCATGACAATCAGCAGGTCTTTTTGATGCCGTTCCCTCAATGGTTTCAGGCGCTTCGCGTATTCCATGGCCGCATCAATGTCATGAATCGAGCAGGGTCCGCTCACTACCAGCAACCGGTCATCCCGGCCGCGCAGGATTTCGTGGATGGCCTTTCGGGCATCGACTACGGTTTTTGCCGCATTTTCATTCATCGGCAATTCAAGCGTGATTTCACTGGGATTGATCACGTGGTCGATGTGGGCGATTCGCAGATCGTCGGTTGTTACGGTCACAGAGGGTCTCTTGAATAAAAATTGAAGGACGGAATTGTACTTTTATCCCCTCCAAGTGTTAAGTGGATATTGAAAATATTCCGCCGGATTTACACGATTATGAACCAATTAACTGTTTTAAGAGGTTTTGACGCGTCCCCGCGAAATGACTATAATCCGTCCCCCCCGCGTAGCTCAACCACAATCGCGGTGGTGTATCGAAAACCTGTCAGATTCTGGAAACACCTGGAAGATTCCGGCATCCAGTAACCCGATACCCCAAACATATCCCGTGCAACAAAGAACAATCAGTATTTGAGGTTATCATGGCAGTACAGAAAAATCGGAAAACCCCTTCGAAAAGGGGAATGCGCCGGTCTCACGACCGGCTCAAGAAGGCAGCATTATCCAATGACCCCCTGACCGGAGAGCTTCACAGGCGTCACCACATCACCGCGGATGGCTACTACCGTGGTAAAAAGGTTGTTTCAGTCGTCGAGCCCGAAGAATAAAGCCCAGGCCAAATGGACCCGGGCCAAATGGAAATGAACCCAGCGGTCATGTAAGGGTTCTTTTGGCATTGCCTGTTTGGGGCCTGTTCCGGATGGCCAGGGGAGGGGGCGGTCTGCCAGGCCTTGGGGAAGCGGAAAAAAGGCAGTTCTGACTACCCTCGCATAATTTGATAAGATACTCCAAAGCACAGGGTCATCCCGGCCTGACAGTGTTTTAGCAGGGGTTATGTCCCGAGCCAGATTTTTATCTACACATCAATGATCAAGATTTCCATAGATGCCATGGGAGGTGACCACGGCCTGGGTACCACGGTGCCAGCTGCCATAGAGTACCTGCAACAGCAGCCGGAGGATGAGATTGTTCTGGTGGGTGATGAGGATGAAATCAGTTCCTCCATAAAGATTGCTGGCAAGATGCCCATGGACCGGTTGTCTATCCGACATGCCGCCGAAGTGGTGACCATGGATGACAGCCCGGCCTATGCCTTGCGCAAGATCAAGGATTCATCCATGCGGGTGGCGATTAACCTGGTAAAGGAAGGATTCACCCATGCCTGCGTCAGCGCAGGCAATACCGGTGCCTTGATGGCAACGGCCAGATTCGTGTTGCGAACCATACCGGGCATTGACCGGCCGGCGATCTGCGCTGCGTTACCACGACTCAATGGCCATACGTATATGCTGGATTTGGGGGCCAATGTGGATGTACGACCGGAAATCCTCCTTCAGTTTGGCCTGATGGGTTCGCAAATGGTGGAATGCCTGGACGGGAAGAGCAATCCGACAGTGGCGTTGCTGAATATCGGTGTAGAAGAAATGAAGGGCAACGATGCCATCAAGGCCACGGCAGAATTGTTCAAATCCAGCCGGTTGAATTATACCGGGTTTATCGAGGCGGATGAAATCTATCTTGGAGAGACGGATCTGATCGTCTGTGACGGTATACTCGGGAATATCGCCCTAAAGGCTTCCGAAGGGGTTGCACAAATGATCATGGGCGTGCTGAAAGAGGAGTTCAGGCAGAATGCCATCACGAAATTGCGTGGAGCCATGGCCAAACCGGTTCTGAATTCCTTTCGCCAGCGTCTTGACCACCGGCGATTCAACGGGGCCAGTCTGTTGGGGTTGCAGGGTACGGTGATCAAGTCTCATGGTGGAACGGACCCGATTGGATTCATGCATGCCATTGAGGTCGCTGCCGAAGAAGCACGCAATGACCTGGTAAACCGTATACAGGGGGCACTGACCGGCCATCCTCTCGCCGCCGGGGCGGTTGGATGATCTATTCCCGCATCCTCGGTACCGGCAGCTATCTCCCGGAGAAGGTGGTGACCAATGCGGATCTTGAGAAAATGGTGGATACCAATGACGAATGGATCCATGCCCGGAGCGGAATCCGTGAACGGCGGGTTGCCGGAAAGGACGAGTTTACCTGTGATCTGGCGGTGCACGCAGCCCGAAATGCCATTCAGGCAGCGGGTATCCAGAACACGGAGATTGACCTCATCATCGTTGCGACCACGACTGCAGACCAGGTATTTCCGAGCACGGCCTGTTTGGTCCAGCAGCGTCTGGGGATCTCCGGTTCGCCGGCATTCGACGTTCAGGCGGTTTGTGCGGGATTCCTGTTTGCCATGGATATTGCGGACAAGTTCATCAAATCAGGCAGTGCACGAACCGCGCTGGTGATCGGCGCGGAGACATTTTCCCGAATTATTGACTGGACAGACCGACGGACCTGTGTGCTGTTCGGGGATGGCGCCGGGGCGGTAATCCTGGGAGCGGGCCGTGAACCCGGAATACTGTCTACCCATCTGCACAGTGATGGAAAATACAAGGATTTGCTGTGTGTTCCAACGGGGGTTTCCCGGAACTATGAACAGGTCAAGGCAGGAACGGCCTATACCACCATGGAAGGGGGGGAGGTATTCAGATGGGCGGTCACAGCGATGAGTGACATCATTGAAGAGACCCTGGAGGCCAATCATTTTGACCGGAACGACCTGGATTGGCTGGTTCCGCATCAGGCGAATATACGGATCATTAACGCCGTGGGCCGAAGATCCCGAATCCCGCCGGAAAAGGTCATTGTGACCATAGACCGGCATGGCAATACTTCCGCCGCTTCCGTACCTCTTGCGCTGGACGAGTCGGTACGGTCCGGCCGGATACGGGCGGGGCAGCATGTGTTGCTTGAAGGCTTTGGAGGGGGCTTTACCTGGGGTTCGGCTCTCATCAGGATGTGAGTTCTATAACGTATCGGAAGGAATAAAATGAATGACCTGCTGAAAGATCGGGTATGCCTGGTTACCGGGGCAACCCGGGGTATCGGAAAAGCAATCGCCATGGCATTGGCCAATCAGGGAGGGGTGGTCTACGGGACCGCCACTTCCGAAGCCGGGGCCCAGGCCATACAACACTATTTTAACGAATCCGGTGTCTCCGGGTTTGGCCGGGTATTGGATGTTACGGACTCCGAAGGCGTGACCCGGCTGGTTGCAGGCATTTCGGAAGAGAGCGGTGCGCCGCTGGTGTTGGTCAACAATGCGGGGATTACCCGTGACAACCTGTTGCTGAGAATGAAGCCGTCGGAATGGGATGAATTGATGGACACCAACCTGAAATCGGCCTACCTAGTGGGCAAGGCATGTTTGCGGGGTATGATGAAGGCCCGCTATGGCCGGATCATCAATACCGGATCGGTAGTGGGGGTAAAGGGAAATGCGGGGCAGACCAACTATGCAGCAGCGAAAGCGGGGCTGATCGGATTTTCTAAATCCCTGGCACAGGAGGTTGCATCCAGAAACATTACCGTGAATACGATCGCCCCGGGCTTTATTGAAACGGATATGACCCGGGCCTTGAATGACGATCAGCGTCAGGCAATCCTGAATAATATCCCCATGGGGACATTGGGCACTCCAGAGGATATCGCTTCGGCCGCTGTATTTCTCGCTTCAGGCATGGGGCGGTATGTCACCGGAACGACCCTGCATGTCAACGGTGGCCTGTACATGCAGTAAGGGTGCGCCCTTCAGTGCAGGATAGAAAATTAATCAAACCGAATGGAATGGCGGGCCTTGAGGAACAGGCACTACTTGGACGATATTCCTCAAAAGGCAAAAGACAGCAGAAAAATGAAACCCCCGTGCCAGTCTGAAGTGCAGCCCCCGCTGCTGACCGCAACCCCGGTTGTGTTCGATGGGTATTTCATGGGCAAGGGGGAGCTAATTTATGATGGACTTAACATGGTCTATTGTTTAACATTCACTGGTTAAAACAATATAAACAATCCTGAATTTCCTTTGAATATCAGTTTCTGCTGAATCGTGGTTGTGACGGGATAGAGATTGAAATTCATTCATTACGTGGAGGCTAAAACTCGAATGAGCACAATTGAAGAACGTGTAATTAAAGTTGTCGTTGGGCAGCTTGGTGTAAGTGAATACCAGGTGACTCCAGAGGCGTTGTTTGTCGACGATCTCGGTGCTGACTCACTGGACACCGTGGAACTGGTTATGGCTTTGGAAGAAGAGTTCGATGCGGAAATCCCCGATGATGAGGCAGAAAGCATTACCAAGGTTCAGGACGCGATCAACTATATCAAATCCACCACCTCGGACGACTGAGGGAGGATTCGGATAGGGTTGGATGAAACTCTTTCGGGTTTCCAGGAATTTCCGTCAATAAACGGGAATATGTCACGGACTGCCTTCACTGCGGATAGCAGCTTCTTTTTTGATCTGTACATCCATGACCGGATGTAAAGAGATACCGGATGCCAGCCCGGAGAATCAGGCCAGGCACCGGCGCGTTCTGGACATGCTCAGGCGCCAGTACCATCAGGCCGTCATGAACAACACGCACCGTGCTGAGTATGTCGAGTGTTTGATCGCGTCGGAACTTGGGCCCGACTGGAAGCTTATGTGGGAGCTTGGCAGGGACTGGGCCGGATGGGATTGCCAACATACTACGTCTGGGGGACGGATCGAAATCAAGCAGTCCGCGGCGAGGCAATCCTGGGACTCTGAAGAACTCGCGCCGCGTCGCTCTCCCCGCTTCGACATGGCGCCCCGCACCCGATACTGGACCGAACAGGGCGGGGTGTATCATCAGGGGCGCCCGGCGGACCTTTATGTCTTCGCGTGGCATGACAAGAGACGAGATGGAGACGCCGACCACCGCAATGCCGCCCAGTGGCTTTTTTTCGTCGTGGCAGAACAGGACCTGCCCCGAAACCAAAAGTCCATTGGATTGGCCGGGCTCCAGGCAATCACTTCTCCATGCCGCATCCCGGACCTTGCGCGGACAGTTCAGAACGCATGCCCCGAACCCGATGCATTCAAGGTGGCGCGCGGGTTTTGATGAAATCATAGAAAAATTTCATTCTCCAAATCCAATTTGCCGTTCTTGTATAATCGGGAAGGACTCCAGTTTATTTCAATGACCGAATAATATTGATGGCAAAACGGCGTGTAGTAGTCACAGGTATGGGGGTGATCTCCCCGATTGGCATTGGGTTGTCGAAAACATGGCAGGCCATGCTCCGTGGAAAGAATGGCATTTCCCGTATTACGCAGTTCGATGCCTCCTCCTTCCCCTGTTCCTTTGCCGGTGAAATCAGCGGGTTTGATCCGTCTGAATATTTTTCGGGCAAAACGGCCCGGAAAATGGACCGGTTCATGCAGCTTGGAATGGCCTGTGGCATTGAGGCCATTGAGGATTCCGGAGTGGAGGTCAACGATGAAAATGGATGCCGGATCGGTGTCTATATCGGATCCGGGATTGGGGGCGTCAATACGATTGAATCGACAACGATGCTCTATCAGGAGCGGGGCAGCAGAAGGATATCACCCTTTTATATCCCCATGACCATCACCAACATGATTTCGGGGAATTTGTCCATCCTGTACGGACTGAAAGGCCCCAACCTGTCTATGGTGACCGCCTGTACGACCGGAACGCATGCAATTGGCGAAGCGGGCCGCCTGGTTGAATACGGGGATGCGGATGTCATGATTGCCGGCGGCGCTGAAGCCCCGATTTCCCCAACCTCACTGGCGGGTTTCTCCGCCGCCCGGGCACTTAGCCGGCGCAATGATGACCCGGAAACCGCCAGTCGTCCCTGGGATACGGGGCGGGATGGATTTGTGATGGGAGAAGGGGCCGGTATCATGGTGCTGGAAGAGTACGAACATGCCAAATCCCGGGGTGCCCGGATCTATTGTGAACTGTCGGGATTCGGGATGAGTGGGGATGCTCATCATATCACCAGCCCGTCCCCGGGTGGGGAAGGAGCGGCGAGATGCATGGACAATGCGCTGCACAATGCCGGGATCAGCAAGGACCGGGTGGATTATGTCAATGCCCATGGCACTTCTACTCCCCAGGGGGACATCGCTGAAACCATGGCACTGAAACAGTCATTTGCGGACCATGCACGAAAACTTGCCATCAGTTCCAACAAGTCCATGATCGGTCATTTGCTCGGTGCAGCGGGCGGGGTAGAAGCCGTGATGACCGCCATGTCCATTTTTCACGGGGTCATCCCCCCCACCATCAACCTGGTCGAACAGGACGAGAAATGTGATCTGGACTATGTTCCCAATGAATCCAGGGAGCGGAAAATTGATGTGGCACTCAGCAATTCCTTTGGGTTTGGCGGTACCAATGGTACGTTGGTATTTGCCAAGATTTGACCGATTGCTCTATTCCGGTTTTTCAAAAAATAACCGGGGGTGTGGGCGTTGTCCTGGGTAAAGCGGACGGGACTGTTTCTGCTTGTTTCGGCAATCGTCACTGCCGGAATCAGTGGGGGATACTACCATTTTTCCATCAATCAGCCGCTGGAAACCAGTGATGACACGTTTGTGGTCGAACGAGGCGATACCTTGTCCTCTGTCGTCGACAAGATGCTGGACATCGGTATGATTGAAGAGACGTATACACTCAAGATTCATGCAAGGCTGAATGATCTGACAACGGAAATCAAGGCGGGGGAATATGTCTTTCCGGACGGGATTACCCCTGCTGAGTTGTTGCAGCGCCTTGTGTTGGGCCAGGGACAGCAGGGAAACCGGATAACGATCATTGAAGGGTGGACGTTCAAGCGAATGCGGGAGATGATTAACCAGGTCCCCAAACTGATTCATACAACCCGCGACTGGACCGACCAGGAAATCATGGCGGCGCTGGGTGCGCCGGACCTGCATCCCGAAGGCCGGTTTTATCCGGACACCTATTACTACCGGCTGAATGACCGGGATATCAAGATTTTCAAGGCGGCATTCGATCATATGGAGGGCAAGCTTGACCAGGCATGGAGCCAACGAAAGGAAAAGCTGGAGATCAAAAACCGGGATGAAGCCCTGATTCTGGCTTCCATTATTGAAAAGGAAACCCAGGCTGAGGAGGAGCAGGAGGAGATATCCGGGGTTTTCAACAACCGGCTCCGAATTGGCATGCGATTGCAAACGGACCCGACGGTAATTTATGGCATTGGAGATGCGTACAAGGGGAACATCACCAAAAAGCACCTGAAAACGGATACTCCCTACAATACCTATACGCGTTATGGGTTGCCGCCCACCCCCATTTGCCTGCCCGGCTATTCATCTCTCCTTGCCGCGGTGAATCCCCGGGAGACCGATGCGCTTTACATGGTTGCCATGGGGGGCGGGCGTCATAAATTTTCCAAAACACTGGAAGAGCACAATGCCGCCGTGCGCAAGTATATCCTGAAAAAATCCAACTGATGCGAGTCGGAAAATTCATTACTGTTGAGGGATCGGACGGAGCCGGAAAGTCCACCCAGATTGATTTCATGGAACACTGGCTGGAAGAAAGAAAGATACCGGTCATTACAACGAGGGAACCGGGAGGCACGGATGCCGGGGAATTGATTCGCAGCCTCCTGTTGAATGAAAGCGAAGTGAGTTTCAGTGATGGAACGGAGCTCATGTTAATTTTTGCGGCCAGGATGCAGCATCTGGACGAACGGATCCGGCCGGCGCTCGGGGAGGGCTGCTGGGTGGTGTGTGATCGATTTACCGATGCCACCTATGCCTACCAGGGTGGAGGGCGCGGGATTGAAGAAGAAAGAATCTCGGTATTGGAAAGATGGGTGCAAAAGGGCCTGCATCCTGATCTGACCCTGTTCCTGGATGTTCCCGTGGAGACCAGTTTGAACCGGGCCCGGTTAAGAGGCGCATTACCGGACCGGTTTGAACGGGAGTCGATCGGGTTCAAGGAAGCGGTTCGAACGGCGTATTTAAATCGTGCTCTGGCAGACCCTGGCCGTATCCGGTTGATTGATGCCCGCAGGTCGGTGGAAGCGGTACGGCAGGAAATTGAAAAAATTCTTGCCAGGCTGGTTGAAGTATAATCCATGGAACGACATTCAATGAGTTTGCAGGTGGCGGCACCGACACCATGATCTATCCCTGGAACAAGGAAAGCTGGACCCGAATCGCGGGCAATCGGGAAAAACTGCACCATGGGGTCTTGCTCACGGGCCAACCCGGCATTGGAAAACCGGAGTTTGCCCTGGCGCTGTCTGAACTGCTGCTCTGCCAGTCCGCTGAAACGTTGTCCCCGGCACCTTGTGGACAGTGTCAGAGTTGTCGGTTGTTCCAGTCAGGAAGCCATCCCGATTTTCATTCCATTACCACAGAACAGGATTCGGCCAGCGCCCGGTATCCCCTGATTTCCCAGTACAGCAACCGTTATCAGGACAGCGTGGGACGGGACCGGAAAACCCGGCATGGGCGGGTGATCAATGTTGACCAAATCCGGTTATTGATTGAACGGTTTTCCACGTTTTCCCATCTTTCGGGGACGAAAGTCGCGCTGATCCATCCTGCTGACCGGATGAATATGAATGCGGCCAATGCCTTGCTCAAGCTGCTGGAGGAACCCCCTGAGCATTCGGTGTTGATACTGGCGACTTCAGAACCCGGCCGGTTGCCTGCGACGATCCGAAGCCGGTGTATGGAGCAGCCTTTGACGGGACCGGATACGAAAAGTTCCCTGAAGTGGTTGGCTCAATTTGCCACGGCCGAATCCGGGATGACGGCATTGCACCTGGCGAATGGGGGACCCGTGGAGGCCAGGTATTTGATTGACCAGGGTTATCTGGATCAGCACGAGGAATATCTTCGTGGGGTCATGGGAATGTATAATCGCCAGATTGGGGCCGTCGATTTGGCAGGACAATTGGCCAAACTTGATTTCGAGATCATTCTGAAATGGTTCCAGAGATTTGTGGTTGACTGGATCGCATGGCGCATCGCGGGGGTTGAACCGTATTGGAGCGGCCAGGTGGTGGGGAACAGGAAGCAGGAATCGGTGGAAAAACTGTGTAATCTGTATGACAGGATCACCGATTACCGGAAAATTTCCAGAGAGCCGTTGAACGAGCAATTGGCCATTGAAGAAATCGTATTCACATTTCAGCGATCCCTGGCCCGATGAAGCAGGGGTTGACCCCGCGGACCGGAAATGGGGAGATGTCTGTACCACGTTCCGTTTGCCGTACTCTCTGGACGGTCGATGAAATACGGATTGTCACTGGAATATAAGCATGCAGCTGGTTGATTCACATTGCCATATCAATTTTGAACCCTTGTCGGAAGACCTGGATGGCCTGCTGTGCAGAGCGCGGGCCAATCAGGTCGATTACCTGCTGTGTGTTGCCGTCAACCTGGAAGAATACCCCCAGATTGAAAAACTGGCGGCAGACCATGGAAATATTTTTTCATCGGTGGGAGTCCATCCCAATTACACGGATTGCCATGACCCGGATGCCGGAGAACTCGTGGCATTGGCAGACAATCCGGATGTGGTGGCAATCGGAGAAACCGGTCTCGATTATTATCGCAGTGAAGGGGACCTGGCATGGCAGAGAAATCGATTCAGAAATCACATTGAAGCCGCGAAAGCCGCTGAAAAACCCCTGATCATCCATACCCGGGCTGCCGCCCGGGATACCATGGATATCCTGGAAGACAGTGGTGCCGCCGATGCGGGCGGGGTGATGCACTGTTTTTCGGAAGATTGGGAGACTGCCCAACGAGCGCTGGATATCGGGTTTTTCATTTCATTTTCCGGCATCGTGACCTTCCGCAATGCCGAACCCCTGCGGGAAGTCGCAAAAAAGGTCCCCCTGGACCAGATACTGGTTGAAACCGATTCCCCGTATCTTGCCCCGGTTCCCTTTCGGGGCAAGACCAATGAGCCGAGCTATGTGCGGCATACCGCGGAATGTCTGGCAGCTTTGCGAAATGAGGAATTTGAACATTTCGCCCAGGCCACCACGGACAACTTTTTCCGGTTGTTCACGCACGCTGAAAGGTAGGGGGGTCTTTGCCAGGGCATCCCCCTGGTGGCTTGGGAAGAGACTTTACATGTTTCGGGTCACCGTACTTCCCCCCTATGACCGGAAATCCGGGTCCTGCCCGATACGGGGCATTTTCCGGCAACAACCGGTTGCCTGGAAATGGAACCGGCAAATTCCCGGAATTATACGGGATTGTAGCCCTGGGGCATTTGTCCGTATTCTCCCTCCCTGAATAAAAACCCGACCATATGCTTCTCAATGAGTCCCTGGTTCGCCGGATCGGCAGAATTCAACTGGTACTCGTTGATGATCATGACGGATCGTTCCAGCCATTGCTGCCAGGCATCCCGGGAAACATTCTCATAGATACGTTGTCCCAGTTCTCCCGGATAGGGTGGTTTTTCAAGGCCTTCAGCGTCTCGGCCGAAGAATACACATTTGATGGTTCGGGGCATGTCAAATTACCAAAGTAGCCGGAAGTGTGCCATATATGGGTTGTCGATGGCTTGATTATGTATACAATAACCCCATTTGGGTATTAATTGTTTCAATGCAATAAGGGTCTTGTCAAAATAGGTATTTTATCATGATTGAATATAACCAAGTTCTTACAAATGCCGATCTGGCGGTGACTGAAAACGCCAGGAGCAAAATCTCGGAACTCATCCGGGATACCAATGGCGACGCGACAGCGGTACGGATTTATGTCAGCGGAGGGGGATGTTCCGGGATGAATTATGGCATGACATTTTCAGAAGACGCTGAATCGAAAGACAGTGTGATGGATGGAGAAGAAGGGTATCGACTGGTAGTTGATCCTTTCGCACTGAGTTTCCTGAATGGGGCGGAAGTGGATTATGTCGATGATGGAGTGAATGCGACATTTGTGTTCAACAACGTATTTCAGGCTGTTGGTGGAAGCGGGGCCTGCGGTGGATGCGGAGGAGGGTCATTCTAGAATCATTGAGGATGGACTGACCGTGGAATATCGATGAATACCCAAACCACAATCAACATGACCCGTCGACCCGATGAGATGGGAGCGGACCGTTCAAACCGGGAACATACCCAGGACCACCGGGCAACCGAATTGGTGGTTGAAAAAGCCCAGCCCAAGACCAGAAAGCCACCACTGTACAAGGTATTGTTGCTGAACGATGACTTTACCCCCATGGAATTTGTGGTGATTCTGCTGATGAAGATTTTTGGCATGTCCCAGGAAAAGGCAAAGCAGATCACGCTGCATGTCCACACCCGGGGCGTGGGGATTTGTGGTGTATTTCCAAGGGAAATCGCCGAGACCAAGGTCAGAATGACCACGGACTTTGCTTTTCAAAACCAGCATCCCCTCAAGTGCACGATGGAAAAGGAATGAACCCGGGCTTTATCCATGTTTTCTGAACAACTGGAAATTGTACTGGGAAACGCGGTTTCATTCGCCCGCAAGGAACATCATGAAATCCTCACCGTTGAGCATCTGCTGTTGTCGCTGCTGGATGACAAGGAAACCAATAGTACACTGGTATCCTGCGGGGGAAACATTGAGCAGTTGAGGAAGTCCCTGGCGGACTATCTTTCCTATCAAATCCCGCTGTTGAAGGACGAGAGTGAGCCCCAGCCCGGCGTGGGGTTTCAACGGGTATTCCAGCGTGCCATCATGCATGTGCAGAGTACTGGAAACAAGGAGGTCAGGGGCAACAATATTCTCGTTTCCATATTCAGTGAGAAGGAATCCCATGCCGCCTATTTCCTGATCCGACAGGGCATCACAAGATTTGATGTGGTCAATTTCATTTCCCATGGTATCAAGAAGATTCCCGATGGCGACCGGTTGCCCGCACCGGATGAGGAAGAGAGCGAGGAAGCCGTACAGGAGAATCCAACCACCAGCCCCCTTGAAGCGTATACGGTAGACCTGAATGCACAGGCTGCACGAGGCAAGATTGACCCGCTGATAGGACGGGAAAAGGAACTGGAAAGGACCATCCAGATTTTGTGCCGGCGCAGGAAAAACAACCCCTTGTTTGTGGGGGAGGCGGGGGTTGGAAAAACGGCTATTGCCGAAGGGCTGGCACGGAAAATATCCATGGCCGATGTACCGGCAGTGCTGGCTGAAACCACGATTTACAGTCTGGACATGGGTGCTTTGCTGGCGGGTACAAAATACAGGGGTGATTTCGAGCAGCGGTTGAAAGCGGTATTGAAAGCCCTGGACAAGGAAGATCATGCCATCCTTTTTATTGATGAAATCCACACCATTATTGGAGCGGGGGCCGCATCAGGTGGGTCCCTGGATGCCTCGAATCTGCTGAAACCAATGCTGGCCTCCGGGGAGATCAAATGTATCGGTTCTACTACCTATCGTGAATATCGGGGCATTTTTGAAAAGGACCGGGCATTGTCACGCAGATTCCAGAAAATCGACATTGTAGAGCCTACAGTTGATGAGGCCGTTGACATTCTTCGGGGGCTGAAAAGCCGGTTCGAAAAACACCATAATGTAAAATATACCAGCCCGGCGCTGCGTTCCGCGGTGGAATTGTCCGCCCGGTATCTTTCAGAACGGTATCTTCCGGATACCGCGATTGATGTCATGGATGAAGCCGGTGCCAAGACCCGGTTGAGCAGGGTGACCTCGCGCAGAAAAACCATTGGGGTCAAGGAAATCGAGAACATGGTTGCGGACATGGCAAGAATTCCGCCCAAGCATGTTTCTGCTTCGGACCTGAAGGCACTCAAGACCCTTGAACGGGACCTGAAAATGGTTGTATTCGGCCAGGATGAGGCAATTTCTGCCCTGGCGAATTCTATAAAAATGGCCAGGGCCGGCATGGGGAATACCGAAAAGCCGATTGTGTCCTGCCTGTTTTCGGGACCCACGGGTGTAGGGAAAACGGAAGTGACGAAGCAGTTGGCCAATACCCTTGGCATTGAGTTCATTCGTTTTGACATGTCGGAATACATGGAGCGTCATACCGTATCGAGGTTGATCGGGGCTCCACCCGGCTATGTCGGTTTTGACCAGGGTGGATTGCTGACGGATTCGATCAACAAGCATCCTCACGCAGTCCTGTTATTCGATGAGATCGAAAAGGCCCATCCGGATGTCTTCAGTATTCTGCTGCAGGTCATGGATTACGGCAGTTTGACCGACAACAATGGACGAAAGTCGGATTTTCGCAATGTCATCCTTGTCATGACCACGAATGCGGGGGCAGAACAAGCTGCCCGGGAATCAATGGGGTTCATTACCCAGGATCATAGCTCGGATGACACCGCGGCGATCAAGAAACTGTTTACCCCGGAATTCCGCAATCGCCTGGACAATATCATACGATTTAACAGTCTTGATGACCGAACTGTCATTCACGTTGTAAAGAAATTCATTCTCGAGGTGGAACAACAGTTGGCAGAGAAGCAGGTTTCTCTGGATGTGAAGGTTTCGGCAGTCAAGTGGCTGGCTAAAAAAGGGTACGACCCGGCAATGGGTGCACGTCCCATGGCCCGGGTGATACAGAAGGAAATCAAACAGCCACTGGCGGAAGAACTTCTTTTCGGAAAGCTGGCAAAAGGAGGGCACGTGGTGGTAAAACTGGTCCGGGGCAAGCTTGTATTTGACCTTTCCACAACTTAAGAACTTCTTCAGCGATTAGACCTTCGCCGCCGGGTCTCCCTGCCGGATGTCACGGACTCGCTCTTTCATCTTGGCCCGTCGCAATCCGTTCATCCATACCCCATTTATACAACACAACCGGTGTTGGACATTAAACTGGCACGGGGCTGCTCAATAAGTCGCTGGTGATGATGTATTTGTTTTGGCGCTGTTTGAAGTTACTTCTGGCGCAGTTATGGCGCAGTTTTAAGAACTGCGCCACTTTTCTTGACTCTGGTGGCGCGGTTTTGATGAGCGCAACCCTCCCGAACGACCTTTCATATTGATCATTCCCCTTTTTTGCTCTGGATGCTGACAGGATATATTGCCTCACTGGCATACATTCATTGCGCAAAGAAGCCATTGGCGATGGTTTGACCGATTGATGCTGTTGAATGTATTGATTCAGGAAAGGTTGGATTCTAGCAGTTGCGAAGTAAGATGACTTAATCTCATCGCACGCTTTGCTATCTTGCTTCTTCTAGAACATCTTGATTCCAGTATTCGTTCCGAACGGTGTGAATTCTGGTGAAATATTTAAGCAACACATAGATTGCTTTTAGAGTGTTATTCGCTGAGGACCTGTTAAAAGAAATATATTAGCTTCTTTTTGATAAAAAGGAAGCTAACATGTTTCTTTGTTAAATAAAGCAACTGATCTATTGACAAAAAACATGAAGACATTACTCCAACAACTCAAGAAACAACGTCTGGACTTGGGACTCAAGCAAAATGACATGATGCTGCGTGTAGGTGTTTCACGTCAGCAATATCAGCGATTGGAGTCAAAGGGAAACCCCAGGCTAGCAACCCTTGAGTTGATAACAAAGGGCCTTAATAGCGAAATTATGCTTATACCCAAGGAGAAGCTGAGTGCTGTTTTAGCCGTACTTGAGGAGCACCCTCCCGCAGATGATCAAGGAGACAGTGGGGGCTCCAGCAGTGCTCCATCCAGACAGATCAAAGATGTAGCACGATCAAAGGGAAAAAAGGAAAAAAGCCTTTCAGATGATCCTTGGCAAGGTCTGCTGGGAGATGACTCGTGAGTGTCGAAGTGAATGTGCTGAAGTTAACGCTGCATGGAAGTTCAGTAGGTTACTTGGCTGGCTTTTAAAATGGCCGAAATGTGCTCAGTTTTGCCAACGAGTTTAGAGGTGATGAGCATCGTCCTACGTTCAGCTTGATTACTCACCCGGCGTTTCCGCGTTCGGATAAGTTGATGGCAGAGCTTTGGGCAAGAAACCAGCGTTTGCATCCAACACTTTCGAATCTATTGCCAGAAGGTTCGCTGCGAGAATTAATTGCCCAGGGGCTAAAAGTACATGTCGATAATGAG
Source organism: Candidatus Poriferihabitaceae bacterium (assembly GCA_965214055.1). Taxonomy (GTDB): domain Bacteria; phylum Pseudomonadota; class Gammaproteobacteria; order Arenicellales; family Poriferihabitantaceae; genus WTGA01. The sequence goes on along the minus strand of OZ243931.1, from coordinate 344,519 downwards.
TTCCACATCCTCTCATATCTGGGAGAAGATTTGCCAGGAGCGATTGTAGCAACCCCTCTGGAGCCCGATGAAGTGCCCGATGGTGTTCTGAAGATTCTTTCCAGAGACGCTTACCAAAATGCAAAGGTCGTAAAGTTCGAAAAAATCTCCCAGGAAAATAGATTTTCTCTGGCAGGCGTCCAAATGAAGTTTTCTATGAAGGAAAAGGACGGTCGCTATAACTTATCAAAAGCAGGGGCATTGGGGGACTGGATTATTAAAACGCCATCAACCAGGCACAAAGATGTGTCAGTAAATGAATACACTGCTATGACACTGGCATCTTTGGTGGGAGTTGATATGCCGAAAATTAAGTTGGTTGATATAGGGAAATTGGACAACCTGCCACAAATTAATTTGCCCGATGAAAGCCAAGCATTCGCTATAAAACGTTTTGACAGAAATGAAAGCACGCGCGTCCACATGGAGGACTTCGCACAAGTCTTGGTGAAGTACCCCGATAAGAAATATCACTCTGCAAATTATGAGCAAATTGGCCGAATTTTGTATGAATTTTCGGGCGATGCGTTAACGGATGTTCAACAGTTTGCAAGACGGTTGCTGGTAAACATTTTGCTGGCAAATGGCGATGCTCATTTAAAAAACTGGAGTTTGCTTTACGAAGATCAAATTACCCCGCGTTTGTCGCCTGCTTACGGCATAGTAACGACAAGCGTTTATATTAATAAAGAGCGTCATTTTGCCTTGAATTTAGGAAAGACCAAAGACTGGTATGAAGTATCCTACGCGAATTTCCAGTCATGGTCACGGAAGACTGGTATACCATGGAGAGCCATAAGGCCGCACCTTGATGATGTTTTAGATAAGGCAAAAGCATTGTGGAAGCCTGCAATAAAAGACCTTCCCATGAATGAAGTACACAAACGGAAGCTGATAGAGCATTGGGAGAACTTGCATCAAGATTTCAGACTTTAATTTTATTTTGCTTTTTTGTCCGCCCCACAAATTAACCGGAATATTCCAGTGCGCCTTCCCAGGCGCACAAAAAACCACGGGGTAATAAAAAGCCCTAATGGCCGGTGAGGGCTCATTAGGGCTATTTACAAATTGGTGGAGGTGGCGGGGATCGAACCCGCGTCCGCAGACCCTACGCTCACCGGCAGCTACATGTTTAGTCTGTCTTCAAATTTCCCACCTGGCTGGTCAACAGACGAACGCGCCGGATGGTTAGCTCGATTGGTTTTAACTGCCAGCTAACAAGCACAACTGGCAAGCGAGCCCATATGAAATGACCTTTCGAATCCCTGCCTATGAGCAAACCGGGTGAAAGGACCAGCCGATCAGGCGGCTAGTGCGTAGTTGTCGTCGTTGGCAACTATAGTTGTGTAGCTGGATTTACGAGGAAATCTACACCTCGACATGCTCCGATGGTTTCGCGACCGGCGTCGAAGCCAAATCACCCCCATAACAATCTGAGTATATCATGTTTTGTGGAACTGCATATAAACAGAGTTGTCTCTGTGTCTCTGGAATAGCTCTCCTCGTTCGGGATAATTTCCCGATTGAAAACGTTCAAGCAAAGTGCTCCCTGACGCTTCGACATGCGCTCAGGATTGTTTGAGGAGCCGTTGTCGTTGTCGGTCCCATTGCCGCTGCTTGATGGTTTGTCGCTTGTCGTACTGTTTCTTTCCCTTCGCCAGTGCGATGGACAGTTTCACCCGCTGGTGTTTCCAGTACAGGTGCAGGGGCACGAGGGTGTAGCCCCGGCGTTCTATGGCGCCGATGAGCTGGGCGATTTCCCGGCGGTTCAGCAGGAGTTTCCGGGGCCGGGTGGGCCGGGCAGTGTGGTGGGTGGAGGTGGAGACCAGCGGGGAGAAATGGGCCCCGACGAGGTAGACCTCGCCCTTGATGACCGTCACATGACTTTCCTTGAGCTGGGCCCGTCCCCGTCGCAGGCTCTGGACCTCCCAGCCCTCAAGAACCAGTCCGGCCTCGTATTCCTGTTCCAGGACATAGTCGAACCGGGCCCGGCGGTTGACGGCAATGCGGGAGTCCGGGGAGGGTTTCTTTTTGGGCATGACACGGTACGGGAAGGAAAGACCCGTGGAGTATAATGGACCCCATGGAATTTGTCTGGAAACCATGAAGACGGTCCGGCGCATGGCGTGGGTTCCCCACCGGGCGGGGGAGATGTTTGCCCTGGTCAATGACGTGCCGCGCTACGCGGACTTCCTGCCGTGGTGCCGGGCCTCGGAGGAACTGGGCCGCAGCGAGGGGGAGGTACTGGCGAAGCTCACCCTGGACTACAAGGGGGTGTGTCACGCCTTCACCACCCGGAACCGTCTGATCGGGGAGGAGAAGACGCTGCTGACCCTGGTGGAGGGTCCGTTCAGTCACCTGTCGGGGTCGTGGGAATTCGTGGCACTGGATGCGGAGTCCTCGAAGGTGGAGCTGGAGTTGTCATTTGATTTTTCCAACCCGGTGGTGGGACGGCTGGTGGGGCCGGTTTTCGGGGGCATTGCCAATTCCCTGGTGGATGCCTTCTGCCGCCGGGCGGACGAGGTTTACGGGACCGGTCGGGCGGAGGTCCTGTGAAGCGGACCATGGCGGTGAGCGTGGTGGTGGCCTGGCCGGAATGGCAGGAGGTGGTTCGGCTGCGGTGCCCGGTGGGCAGCACGATTGGGGCCGCCATTGCGGCTTCCGGGCTGCTGGAGAAATATCCCGGGCTGGATCTCGATCAACAGGCGGTGGGCATTTACGGGGTGCAGCGGGACCGGGACACGGTTCTGGGTCCCCATGACCGGGTGGAGATCTACCGGCCCCTGGAAGTCTCCCCGACCCAGGCCCGGCGATTGCGGGCCCGATCGTCCCGGTGAGCGGGCTATGTCGGGGATTGAAGAGGAAATCAGTCTTATCGCGGCATTGCAATCTATTGGGCCATTTGGTATAAAGCTGTCCGTTTATTTTGGTGCTGATCGAAGACAGCCCAAAAAGTTTGCACCATCATTAATCCTAAACTGAAATACTTGCATGGCGGCCAGGAGAAAACCTACATTACTGATTCACGGAATCAAGCCCTACCGGGCGAGAAAAAACGAGAAATACATGGGGAAAGCCCAACTCGCCCATTTTTCAGCCATTCTGGACGCCTGGCGTGGTGAACTGACCGATGAAACATCCCGCACGGTGCACAATATGCAGGATGAAACCGCGAATCATCCAGACCCTGCGGACCGGGCAAGTCAGGAAACCGATATGGCGTTTGAACTGAGAGGCCGGGACAGGGCCAGGAAGCTGATCAAGAAAATCGAGGGTTCCATCGCCCAGATAAGCAATGGGGATTTTGGTTATTGCGAAAACTGCGGAGAAGAAATTGGCTTGAAGCGCCTGGAGGCGCGGCCTACAGCAACCCTGTGTATTGACTGCAAGACGCTGGACGAGATCCGGGAGAAACAGCTTTCCTGAGCAGTTTGCCCAATGCACTGGTTGTGCAATGGCTGGGTCTGGACTGTGGTGTGTTCATTTGAGTTTATCGGATTTAGCAGTTAGAGACCCAATCTTCATCCAACGAAGAAGATTCAGATAGACAAGCGTACAAATATTCACAAATTTGGCCTGCAGGCATACCGGGTTGGGATGGGTCACGGGGGATGCATGAATAACTCACCGATTTGCTTATTTTTCCATGCAATCCGCAGCCTTCTTTCGCTACAGTATTAACGATTCCTTTGTCGGCAATGGTGTGAATATTCAGACTTCGCCCGAGCTGGGTGGGCAATCTCCCGTTGTGACAAACCTGTATGCAACAGGGCATTAATCTGGCATCTTTTGTACTGGGTCAGGTGATAGTAGCCAATTGGCATGACAATCCTCCGCTTTTGACACAGAGATTGCTTGCCACCCCCCGGCCACTGCAATACGCTCCTCTCAAATGCTCTCTTGCAGGTCAACTCGTGTTTCGCTTCGTACGGGCACGGGGGGAGTAATTTTAAACGGATACACTACTGTTTGGATTATGACTGACTCCTCACACAGAGGGTGTCCAGATTACATGGCCGGCAACCGGCGGGAAGTTCCGAAATCCAATGGTTGGGAAACGGTCTCCCCGGTTTCTCTAATCCGGGAGCACCAGCGGTTTGCCGCTGACGATCATTCCGTCTTCGTCGGCATAGAGGTAATCGCCGGGATGAAAGGTCACCCCGGCAAAGCTCACCGGGACATCTGCTTTCCCCACCCCTTCTTTCCGGCTTCGCCGGGGAATGGTGCCCAGCGCCCTGACTCCAAACGGCAGGGTGCTGATTTCAACACTGTCACGAATGAGACCGTTGAATACCGCGCCGGCCCAGCCATTGTCGAGTCCCATTCGGGCAAGGTTGTCTCCCAGCATGGCGCACCATCGGGAACCGCCTGCATCCACAACCAGCACGGCACCGTCCACCAGTTGGGACAGGGCCTGGCGGATGTACGTGTTGTCTTCGAAACATTTCACGGTTCGGACCGGGCCATGGAATTTGGGGGCCCCCCCGAAATTGTGGAAGATGGGTTCGCACACCAGGGCATCGGGATAGGCGTCGGATAAATCTGCAGTATTCATAAGTCAGGGTGTTGATTGTTGGATGGGATTTTCCGGTCTCCGGTATTTCTCCGGGTACCGGAACCAGAACCGTTGTTCCTGTTTGTATGGAAATACATCATGCCGGGTTTTGTTGAAGATGTCCTGCTGGATTTTCCTCCAGTACCCGGGGTCCAGCAACTCGGGGTGTAGCGCCCGGAATTTCTCACGGACCTTGGGATGGTTCATGACAAACTGTTCAAACTGTTCCGGGAAGAAATCATTTTTATCAATATGGTACCAGGGTTCGGCGGAAAGCTCCTCTTCTTCGGACCGGGCCCTGGGTACCGAACGGACCCGGATCTCGGTCATATGACAGATTTCATCGTAATCATAAAACACCACCCGGCCATACCGGGTCACGCCGAAATTCTTGAGCAGCATGTCTCCGGGAAAGATATTGGCTGCGATCATTTCCTTGATGGCATTTCCATAGCTTTTCACGCCATGTTCGATCATTTCGTCATTGGCGTTTTCGATGTACATATTGAAAGGCACCATTCTTCTTTCAATATAAAGATGCCGGATAATGACAAACCCGTCTTCGATGGTCATGTTCAATGGAATGGTTTCTTTCAACTCCGCCAGCAATTCATCCGAAAATCGGTCAATGGGGAATGCAACGTGTGAAAATTCCAGTGTGTCCGCCATTCTGCCTACCCGGTCATGCATCTTGACCAGTTGGTATTTTTGCTTGACCGTGGCCCGGTCCACTTCTTTGGGAGGTGGAAAATGATCCTTGATCACCTTGAAGACAAAGGGATAGGAAGGAAGGGTAAAGACACTCATCACCATGCCCTTGATTCCCGGGGCAATTACCAGCTTGTCGTTGGAATGCTCCAGATGATAGAGAAATTCCCGGTAGAACAGGGTCTTGCCCTGCTTCTGGAAGCCGATAGAGGTGTAAATATCCGCCCGGCTGCGGGTGGGCAAAATCTTGTGCAGGAAACTCACCAGTCCCGCAGGGACCCGAGTGTTCACCATAAAATAGGCCCGGGTAAAACTGAAAATTACGGCAATATCGCCGCGGTCCGTGATGATGGTGTCGACAAACAATTTCCGGTCATCGGTCAAAAGGAGCGGGATGACGAATGGCTGCCGGTCATGGCCGATGAGGGCACGGCCAACAATATAGGCGGCCTTGTTCCGGAAAAACAACGAGGAAACGACTTGCAACTGCCGGTGGGGAGGGGGCTGGGTATCGGTTTCCAGGTACGGCTGGAAGTTATCCGTGAGGAGTGTGAGGTCGCGGTCCAGGTCCTGCCATTTGCATTTCAGGTGGTAACTGTCCAAGACCTTGTGAAAGGTTTTTTCAAGTCCGCATTCATCGGGATAGTAACTGGTGTACGCAGGGTCTTCCATGTCGAGGAAGTCGATTGCGGACCCCGGTTTGACAAAAATATGCCGGTTGTTAAAGTACTGTCGGTCAAACAGCCTGCAAAAGACGGAGTTATAGAAACTTTCCGCCAGTTCGGGTTGCTTGTGTTCGTATAACAACCACAGGTACTGGCGCTTGACATCCTGCCACAGGGATTTATCCAGTTTTTCGATGTCAAAGCGGGTTTTAATGTATTCGACGCTTTCGTTTACCCGCTGGTCATAAAACTCAATGCGCTGTTTGCGGGCCTTGACCTCCCCCTCCCAGTCGGCGGATTCAAAACGCTTCTTTGCGGCCCGGGTTATTTTTTCAAAGCGGGTATAGTGCCGGTTGAACCCGTGCAGAATCGAGACGGCAACTTCTCTAACCAGGTCGGCACTCATCACCATGGCGAGAACTTACAACCTTTTCACGGCTGCTCAAAATAATTTTGCCCGGATGCTGCGGCCTGCTAGAACTGGTCTTCTTCCGTGGAACCCGTCAATGCGGTGACCGAAGAGCTTCCCCCCTGAATTGTGGTGGTCACATCGTCAAAGTATCCGGCCCCCACTTCCTGTTGATGGGCGACAAAGGTGTATCCCCGGGAGGCCGCGTCGAATTCGGGTTCCTGGACTTTTTCGACGTAGTGCCGCATGCCCTCGCCCCGGGCGTATTGGTGAGCCAGGTCATACATGTTGTACCACATGCTGTGAATCCCGGCCAACGTGATGAACTGGTACTTGTATCCCATGGCGGCGATTTCGTCCTGAAAGCTGGCGATGGTGCTGTCATCCAGGTTCTTTTTCCAGTTGAAGGACGGGGAGCAGTTGTAGGCAAGCAGTTTCCCGGGATGTACTTCGTGGATGGCCTGGGCAAATTCCCGGGCAAAACCCAGATCAGGGGTTCCCGTTTCACACCAGACCAGGTCGGCGTACGGGGCATAGGAAACGCCTCGGGAAACCGCCTGTTCCAGGCCGTTTCTGACCCGGTAGAATCCTTCGGATGTGCGTTCCCCGGTGAGGAAAGGCCGGTCCCGGTCATCGAAATCTGACGTAACAAGATTGGCCGCCTCCGCATCCGTTCTCGCCAGAATGACCGTGGGGATATTCATGATATCCGCAGCAAGACGGGCAGAAACCAGTTTTTGAATGGCTTCTTCGGTGGGGACCAGAACCTTGCCTCCCATGTGCCCGCATTTCTTGACTGCGGCCAGCTGATCTTCGAAGTGGATGCCGGCCGCCCCGTTTGCGATCAGGTTCTTGGCCAGTTCAAAGGCATTCAGTACGCCACCAAACCCGGCTTCCGCATCCGCAACAATGGGAAGAAAGTAGTCAATGTAGTCATTGTCGTCGGGATCAACCCCCCGGGACCACTGGATCTGGTCTGCCCGGGCAAAACTGTTGTTGATTCGCCGAACCACGATGGGGACGGAGTCATAGGCATACAGCGATTGGTCGGGGTACATGGTTTCCGAGCTGTTGCTGTCGGCAGCCACCTGCCATCCGGAAAGATAGATCGCTTCAATGCCCGCTTTGGCCTGCTGTACCGCCTGGCCGGCGGTCAGCGCCCCGAGACTGTTCACATAGCCCTTTTTGGCCGTTCCGTTGACCAGGTCCCAGAGTTTTTCCGCGCCCCGTCGAGCCAGGGTGTATTCCGGCTGAAGGGAACCTCGCAGACGGACCACGTCGGCTGCACGGTAACTTCGGGACAGGTTTTCCCAGCGGGGATTGCTGGCCCAATCATTCTCAATTGCTGTGATAATATCCGCCCTTGACATAATAAATACCTAAAAATAGATTACGAAATCCCAATGAAACAGGAGGCAATCATCTTTGATCAGGAATGCGTTTTCAATAGATGGAATACTGCCTTTTTTCAATTTGTAACATTAAAATAATCAATGGTAAATGATTTACTCAAAGAAATATTAATAATATTCCGCCATGACCTCCCCCTGTTTTGCTGAAAAACCCGATGCACCCGCCATGCTGTCCCTGGAGGAACTGGGATTCGACAATATTTACTCCTCCCTGCCGCAGCAGTTCTATTCCCGTCACCAGCCCGAGCCGTTGAGCGGTCAGCACCTGATACATTTTAACGAAGCGGCGGCGAAATACATTCACCTGGATCCTGCCCAGGGTGCACGTCCCGACTTTCTGGACATGTTGACCGCTCCAGGTCAATGGCCCGGGACCCACCCCATTGCCATGTGTTATGCCGGGCACCAGTTTGGGCAGTTTGTGCCCAGGCTGGGGGACGGCAGGGCGCTACTCCTGGGCCAGGTTCGGACCGCGTGCAATCATCGATGGGACCTTCACCTGAAAGGGAGCGGGTTGACCCTCTATTCCCGCCAGGGGGACGGCAAGGCAGTCCTGCGTTCTTCCATTCGTGAATATCTGGCCAGTGCGGCACTGCACGGGCTGGGCATTCCCACGACCCAGGCGCTCATGCTGTCTGGAAGCAGCGAGGAAGTCTACCGTGAAACCATTGAAACCGGCGCGATGATACTCCGGATGGCGCCCAGCCATATCCGGTTCGGGACATTTGAATATTATTACTACCAGCAGAGATTCGATGACCTGGCCGTCCTGGGCCAATTTGTCGTGGACCATTACTTTGAGGAACTGAAGCACCAGCCGGAACCGTATATTCGCCTGCTGGAAACCGTGGTGGACAGTACAGCCAGACTCATTGCACAATGGCAGTCCGTAGGCTTCTGCCACGGTGTGATGAATTCCGACAACATGTCCATTCATGGCATGACCATCGATTACGGGCCGTTCGGGTTCATGGACACTTACCGGTCCGGCCATGTCTGCAACCACTCCGACCATCTCGGACGATACGCGTTTGACCGGCAACCCGGAATTGGCCTGTTTAACCTGGGATGTTTCGCCCAAGCGCTGTTGCCGCTGCTGGATGAAGTCCCGGAACAGGCGGTTGAAAAGGCCACGGAAGTACTGAAGACCTACGAACCGGCTTTCAACCGGTATTACCTGGGCCGGAAACGCGAAAAACTCGGATTGAAAAAAAGGCAGGGGGGCGATGAGACCCTGTACGATGAACTGCTTGAGTTAATGGAAGCGGGGAACGCTGATTTTACCAACACGTTTCGCTGGTTAAGTGAACCACACCCTTTGGGGGGAAATCTGCCTGGCCCCCTGGGCCGCAGTCCCGGGTCTGAAAACTGGTTTTCAAGATATGCCGCCCGGCTGGAAAGAGAAAAGGCAGACCCGGTGGTTCGTTCACAACGGATGAAGGCAGTGAATCCAAAGTATGTCCTTCGAAACTATATGGCCGAGGTGGCCATTCGGGCCGCCCGGGATGACCAGGATTTTGATGAAATTGACCGGATCATGAACCTGCTCAGGCACCCCTTTGACGAGCAGCCCGGGAATCATCGGTATGCGGCCGATTCTCCGGACTGGTCCGCCGGGCTGGCGGTCAGCTGTTCTTCGTGAGCATTGAAACCAATGAGGAAAAAACACTCCAAATGAATAAAACCCTGACAGAATTTTCGACCTTGACTTTCGATTGCTACGGCACCCTAATTGACTGGGAATCGGGAATCTGGGATGCACTGCAGCCCCTGCTGATGAAGAACGATGCCACGGAAATTACCCGTGAACGGGGTCTTGCCGCTTTTGCAAAGGCGGAGCACAGACTGGAAAGAGAACATCCCACAATGCTCTATCCCGACCTGCTGGAATCTGTGCACCGGGAAATCGCGACACACTTCGACCTGGGCACCACGGATTCACTGGATTCCCGTTTTGGGCAATCGGTACCGGCCTGGCCTGCATTCCCGGACACTGCGGACGCATTGAGGATACTGAAACAGCATTTCCACCTGGTGATTCTTTCCAATGTCCATACCGCCGGATTTGCCGCGTCCAACCAGAAACTCGGCGTTGAGTTTGATGCCATTTATACGGCAGAGATGATTGGTTCGTATAAACCGTCAGAGCAGAACTTTGCATTCATGCTGGACCGCCTGGACCGTGACCTGGGAATTGGGGCACAGAGTATACTGCATACCGCCCAAAGCCTGTTTCACGATCATGTTCAGGCCCGGAAATTCGGTCTGAGCAATTGCTGGATTGATCGGCAGCATCTCAACGACCGTGGCAACTGGGGGGCAACCGCCGTGGTGGATGACCTCCCTGGCTTTGATTTTCTGTTTCACTCCATGGGGGAAATGGCACGTGCCGTTCAGGAGTTGTCCCGGACATGATCCATAACAAGCTGGGCCATATGGCCTGAAAAGCCGATGTGGGGCAGGATTTCAATCCTCAATGCCGGGAACTCGGCCAACAGGGGTTCGACAATGCCCGGAATATCCCGGGCAACATGATTGCCCCGGGCCAGAAAGTAGGGGAGGATTTTGATGTCGGTGACCCCACGCCTTACCAGACCGGTGACCCCGGTATAAATGTCGGGATCCGCCATTTCCAAAAAGGCGCATTCGATGGCCTCAAATTCGAGGTTCCGGGTACGGATGGAATCCACCAGCCGGTGAATCTCCTTCACCGATGCCAGGTTTCTGCTGCCGTGGGCAATGATCAGCAATCCGGTCACGGTATTTTCCTGCGTATGCAATGTGCAATCATATCGATATGTTCCTCGGAGTCATTCAGGCATGGGATATAGTGATATTTTTTGCCCCCGGATTCAAGAAATACCCGCTTGTTTTCGATGGAAATTTCCTCCAGCGTTTCGAGGCAGTCCACGCTGAAGCCGGGGCAGATTACGTCCACGGACCGAATGCCCTGTTCACCATACCCTTTCAGGGTCGCATCGGTATAGGGCGACAGCCATTTCCTGGGTCCGAACCGGGACTGGAAACTCATTGCCCACTGTCCGGGCTGCAGGTTCAGTGCCGATGCCAGTAAATTCGCAGTGGTCTCACACTGCTGGCGGTACGGGTCTCCGGCATCCGAATAGGCCTGGGGGATACCGTGAAACGAAACCAGCAGCCGGTCTGCCTTTCCCGAGCGCTCCCAGTGTTTCCGGACCGAATTGGCCAGGGCGTCGATATAGTCGGGGTCCGCATGATAGTCATCGACGATCACAAATTCATCCTTGTTCAGTATCCTCAGGGCTTCATCCCGGACCGATGCCGTGGTGGTGAAGGAGTATTGTGGATACAGGGGCATGATGACAATCCGGCTGGCGCCGCATGCCTTCAGCCTGCCAATGGCTTCTTTCATGGACGGATTGCCATAACGCATGCCCAGTTCCACCGGAAAGTGGTGGTCACCTTCATTCAGGACCTTTCTGATCCGGTCGGTCTGGCGCAGGGAGATGGACAACAGGGGAGAACCGCCTTTCCCCCAGATCTTCCGGTATGCCGCAGCGGTTTTTTGGGGCCGGGTGGTGAGAATGACCAGGTTGAGAACGAACCACCAGGTAATCCTGGGGGCATTGACCACCCTGGGGTCCCAGAGAAATTCCCTGAGAAACTTCCGGACATCGGAGGTTTCACAGGAATCCGGTGTCCCAAGATTGGAGATCAATACGCCCATTCCGGGTGTCCTGGCTGGATCGCCGTAAATCCGGTTCATGTTCCCTGGGGCATTCATCTCATGGCAATGGGTTTGGCGGAATTCCCTAACTGTCGAGTTTGTGCTGACCCAGGCCATAGATCACGATGGCAGCCACCGCGAGCAATCCGGAAATCACGTGGTACCGGTTAAAGGGCTCCCGGAACAGGATCAGGCCAACGCCAATGGAGGTGGTGAGAATGGAAAGCAGTGCGTACACCATGTAGTTGGTGGCCCCCTGCTGGGTGTACAGCCAGTAGAAACCGATAAATGTGAAATAAAAACCGATGGCGCTGAATACGATGAATTTCAGGTTGACGGAAAGGTACTCGGTGTCCATGGGCGCTTTATTCAGCAGTGCGCTCAAGCCGAAAAAAGACGTGCACAGAACCAGGGTGGCAAGCAGGAATACAAAGGGATTTTCAGCGGTTTGGGACCCTCTTTGTCCATATACAAACAGGGCATTGCCGACGGCTGCCAGCAAGGCGAACAGAAAGACTTTCATGGACGGGCGGTTTACAGAAAGGGTTGAGTTGGGTGGAATAAATTTTACACCCTGATCCAGGCCAAAGGAAAAAATTATGGGGGTTTGGGGGTGGTTTGCTGCTCATCCACCCAAAAAGTGGCTACAATCTGACCTATTCGTCATTTACTGTGGGTTGAACCACCATGTCTGTTCACACGCTGGAAGCCAATCAGTTAAACCAGGTTCCGGATTCCCGGGTCTCCGTCCAAAAGACCTTTGGAATCGACAGCAAGCTGGAAGTCCCTGCCTTCAGCACCAGGAAGGATCATGTGCCGGAAATCGATCCGGCCTATTGCTTTAATCACGATGTGACCCTGGCACTGCTGGCAGGATTTGCAAACAACCGGCGGGTGATGGTGCAGGGATTTCACGGAACCGGGAAATCCACTCATATTGAACAGATTGCGGCGAGATTGAATTGGCCCTGCATCCGCGTGAATCTGGATGGGCATATCAGCCGGCTGGACCTGATTGGCCGGGACACCATCGTGATTCGCGAGGGCAGGCAGGTCACAGAATTCCAGGAAGGGATTGTTCCGTGGTCTCTTCTGCGCCCCGTGGCATTGATATTCGATGAGTTTGATGCCGGTCGTCCGGATGTGATGTTTGTCATCCATCGAATCCTGGAACGGGATGGGAAATTTACCCTGCTGGACCAGAACCGGGTCATTCATCCGCACCCGGCATTTCGTCTGTTTGCAACGGCCAATACCGTGGGCCTGGGAAACCTGAATGGTCTTTACCCCGGGACTCAGGTACTCAACCAGGCGCAGATTGACCGATGGAATATTGTCACCACTCTAAACTACCTGTCCGAGGAGGATGAAACCGCTATTGTGCTTGCCCAGGTTCCGGGTTTCAGGAATAAGCTGGCAACCATCAAATCCATGGTTGCCACCGCGGACATGACCCGGAACGGGTTCGCTGCGGGAGATATTTCCACCGTCATGTCCCCCCGGACCGTGATTACCTGGGCAGAAAATACAGAGATTTTCAATGATATTGCCCTGGCATTCCGGCTCTCTTTCCTGAATAAATGCGACGATGCGGAAAAGTCCATCATTGCGGAGTTCTATCAACGGGCTTTTGGCGAAGAACTGGAATACTCCATCGCAATGACGATCCAATAGCCGCATGCCGTCCTGCACGGGAAACTGCTCAAAATGACCCAGATCGCCCGGCGGCGTCGCGTGGAAAGGCATTGTTCCGCGACCATTCGTGCAATTTCTTCCGATCTTCGGGTTGAATACCGGAACCAGGTACTGTACATCAACGGCCGCATTGCACGATTTTATGTTCCGCACCTGGCAGTCGACACTGGCCTGGATTCGGTTCATCGGTGCCGGGGTGTGGCGGATGCCATTGCCCTGCGCCTGCTGTACAGCGATCCCGCATTGCACCAGCGACGGATGCCGGACGAGCCGGTGGCAAGAGTGGTGTTTGATGTTCTGGAGCAACTGAGGACGGAATCCCTGGCAGCGGATACCCTGCCGGGGATGGTCAGCAATCTCCAGCGTTCATTCAAGCAGTGGTGTGCGCACAGTCGGGGGCAGGGGATGGTGGAGAATGAGCTGGGACTGCTCATTTACAGCTTTGTCCAGATCGCCAGGAACCGATTGATTCAACCCATCCATGACGAAGAAGTGGAAGGCATCATCGAGTCCGTGCGATTTCGGCTGGCTCCCCGGATCGGGACCGACCTGGCCGAGTTGAAAAAACTGCGGGATGACCAGCCCGCATTTTCAGCCAGGGCATTGAATATCGCCGGGATTCTCAACGAAATCGCACGCTCATCCGGGATGGAAATGCTGGCACAGCATTTCGCTTCCCTTCGCAACCGGAATCTGCTTCCTCCCATTGCTGAACAGGAGGGTCAACAGGATGACTCCCACCAGGCGGGTCCAGGGTGGGACGATCTGCATGCCGGCAGAGCAACCCGCTACCCGGTTTTTTGCCGGGATTTTGATGAACAGGTCTTTGCCGGCGAACTTTACCGAAAAGAACAGCGTATCGAATTGCGGAACAAGCTGGACCGGATGATTGCGGCACAGGCCATCAGCATTTCCCGGCTGGCGCAAAAGCTGCAGTTGCTTTTCGCGACCCCGCAAAAATCAGGGTGGCACGATGGTGAAGAGGACGGCTATCTCGATGGCCGACGGCTCAGCCAGATGGTCTCCCGCCCCGGATATCACCGGATATTCAAGCAGGAAAGACTGGCGCCTCATTGCGAAACGGTCGTCACGTTTCTCATGGATAACTCCGGTTCAATGAAGCGGCAGAGGTATGAGGCGGTGGCCATTCTGGTTGACGTCTATTGCCGGGCGCTGGAATTGGCAGGAGTCAGCACTGAGGTCCTCGGTTTTACAACCCGGGGTTGGGCCGGCGGCGAATCCATCCAGTCCTGGCGTCGTGCGGGTTCACCGGAAAATCCCGGGCGGTTGAATGACCGTTTGCATATCGTCTACAAGGACGCCGAAACCAGCTGGCGCCGGTCCCGATACTCGCTGTGTTCGATGATGAACCCCACGCATTTCAAGGAAGGGCTGGATGGCGAGGCCCTGCAATGGGCGGCCAGGCGATTGCTGGACCGGGCAGAACCGAGAAAATGCCTGGTCATGATCTCGGACGGCGCACCCATGGACAGTGCCACCAGTCACTACAACGAACCCCTTTTTCTCGAAAGACATTTGAAAACCGTTGTCGCCGGCTTGGAAGAATCGGCACAACTGGAACTCAGGGCCATTGGCATTGCCCTGGATATGGGAGAGTTTTTCAGGGAGTCCATCAACCTTGATTTGACGGGCACACTGGGGAACCAGGTGTTTTCCTCCCTTGAAACGTTGTTTTTTCCCCGGCAATATGTTCGGGGAAGGGTGCCATCGCTGCCGGCGGGTTCAGGTCGTTAGCCGACGGTAGATATCGGCCACCTTGAGGGGCAGCTTGTCGACATTGTCCACCACCACAAAACTGGCGTACCCGTACATATGGGGCAAATAATCGCTGGCTTCGGTATCGATGGTGATACAGAAGGGATGAATGCCCGTGTACCGGGCTTCCAGCAGAGCCTGTCGGGTGTCTTCGATGCCATAGTCCCCGCGATAGCCATCATAGTCGTCCGGCTTGCCGTCTGACAGCGTGATCAGGATCCGGGTACGGGCTTCCACCTGGTTGAGAATGTGGGTGAGATGCCGGATCACCACCCCCATGCGGGTATAATCCTGGGGGCGCAGGCCGCTGATCCTGGCCTGTATCTCGCGGTCGTAGTTTTCCTGAAAAGTCTTGATTCGATAGACTTCACAGCGGTTTCTTGTCATTCCCGAAAAACCGTAAATCGCGTACTGGTCCCCCAGGATTTCCAGAGCCTGGCAAAGAAGAACGAGACTTTCCCTTTCCGCATCGTTGATCCATCCCTTGGTGGAACCGCTGACATCCACCATAAAGACCACGGCGAGGTCGCGTTCCTGCTTGTGTTTCCTGGAGTACAGGCGGTCCGTCATTTCCACCCCGGTTTGGGCATCCGCGTACGCGGTCACCAGGGCATCCAGATCAATGTCTTCGCCCCCCGGTTGAGCTTTCAGGGTTTTGTCTTCACCGCGAAGTGCCTCGAAATGTTTTCGAATTTCCCCCACCAGGTGGTGGTAGCGTTCCAGTGTCTTTTCGGCAAAGTCATCGTAGGACGGATGGGCAGGAAGTTCCCGGAGAACGCACCAGTTTTTTCGATACGTCTGTCGCCTGAAATCCCATTCATCGTAGAGACAGGCTCCTTTTTCATGGTAGGTACCTTTCCATACATTCTCTGCCATGTTGTCCTTCTGGCTGGAATGTGCATACTCCCCGTCTCCGGCCGGAACCAGCCAGTCTTCGGGAATCCGGTCCAGGTCCTGATGCAGGGAGGACAGGACCTGATCGAGGTCAGGGGGCAGGGACAGGGCTTCGCCATCCAGGGTTAACTGTGTATTTCCGTTTTCATCCTGTGACAGGTCCAGGTTTCCCGGGTCCGGGGATGATTGCTGATCCGGGGGCGTCCTGCCCAGCATCGCATCCATGAGTTCATCGATCCCCCGTTGCAATGCCCGTTTTTCCCGTTCCCCCCGTTGTTCAATGGTCAACTCTGCCGCATCAAGATTGAATCCGCCCTGGTACAAAAAGGGGTCCGGCCAGGGCAATGTCAGGCTGTACAGCGTACGGGTGGCCTCCAGGGATTCCTGAACCGTCGCTCCCGGGTGTTCCAGGCGTTCGATGATTTTCTTCCAGGTGGCATCGTGCCGGGGCGGGGAGGTCTCCAATGACAGCATTTCCCGGCCCAGTCCGGGCAGTTCCCGGTGGATACAGGCGTTCAGCCGGATGGTTTCCACCAGGTTGAAAAGCTTCAGCGCACGGCCGGAGTCGTGGAACCCGGCAATGATTTCACTCAGGTGCGGGGAATCGGGGTGGGGGCGGCGAAAGGTTCCAAACCAGGTCTGGGCCCAAAGATGGACCGCGGTCACCTTGTAAAGCTGGTAGTTTTTTTCCCGGTCATCAAATCGATGAATGGACGGGGGGAGATAAAGGGTTTCGGTATCCGTGTAGATACTGTTTCCCGGTTCGAGTTTGAGACTGCGTCCGGCCAGGCCGCAAAGGATGGTTTCGAGAACATTCCGGACCTGGTCCAGGGAGACGGCGATGTGGCTGACCCGGTAGACCGTGGCGAACTGTTCGATATTGCCAAGGGCGGCGCTTCCGGGATAAAGGCCTTCCTTGTCGTAGATATCCATGGCGTACAACAACCATTGCCTGGCCCCGTCGGTGCCCATCAACTTGAGAGCCAGGGGCACCCGGCTGACGAACTGATACGCCATTTCAGCATTGGACTTGCGAATCACATCCGTCCAGTGAAGCGCAAACTCCTGCTGTTTCCGGCTCAGGGTGGTGAGCCCCCTCGCCGGCTCTTCCGATGTCCGGCGGGATGACAGGACCGGGTCCAGGTATTCATCCAGGGCGGATTCCAGTTGTTTGTAGTTGAAAGTGATGGCGTTTACACGTTGAAGCGAAAGTGGATGATGTCTCCGTCCTGCACGATATATTCCTTGCCTTCAAGGCGCAACCGGCCGGCCTCTCTGGAGCCCTGTTCCCCCTGGTGTCGGATATAATCCTCATAGGAGATGGTTTCTGCGCAGATGAAGCCCCGTTCGAAATCGGTATGGATGACCCCCGCCGCCTGGGAGGCCGTGGCCCCCGCCGGGATGGTCCAGGCCCTGGCTTCCCTGGGGCCTGCGGTGAAATATGTCTGCAATCCCAGCAACGAGTAGCCTGCCCGGATGACGCGATTCAGGCCGGCCTCCTCCAGCCCCATTTCCTCCAGAAATGCCCAGCCATCCTCGTGATCGAGTTCGGACAGTTCCTGTTCAATGGACGCGCAGATGGCGACCACGGGGGCCGATTCCCGTTTCGCAGCATTCATCACCCGGTCCAGGTGGGGATTGTCTCGCAGTCCATCTTCACTGACATTGGCAATGTACAACACCGGTTTGAGGGTCAGGAAGCACAGCGGCTTGAGTTGCTGTATCTCTCCAGGGCTGAAATCCATGGACCCAAGGGGTTGGCCACGGTGCAGGTGGGCCTGTACCCTGGACAGCAACCGGGTGAAGGCAATCTGTTTTTTGTCTCCGGATTTGCTGTTTTTTTCGGATTTCTTCAGGGCCTTGTCCGCGGTTTCCATGTCTGCCAGCATCAATTCCGTATTGATGGTTTCCATATCGGACACCGGGTCGATGCGATCCGACACATGCAGGATATTGTCATCTTCGAATGCCCGGACCACCTGCGCAATGGCATCCACCTCCCGGATATAGGACAAAAACCGGTTTCCCAGCCCTTCTCCCCTGGAGGCTCCGGCCACCAGCCCGGCGATGTCCACGAATTCCACCGTGGCAGGGATGGTTTTTTGCGGTTGCACAAGTTCCGACAGTTTGTCCAGGCGGGGGTCCTGGACTTCCACCCTGCCGACATTGGGGTCAATGGTACAAAATGCGTAATTGTCCGCCTGGGCGGCCCGGGATTTTGTGAGGGCATTGAACAGGGTGGATTTTCCCACGTTCGGCAATCCTACGATTCCACACTTAATCCCCATTTTCGGTTCCCTGTCTTTCCCGGCGTTGGTGCAGGACCGACATGGCCCGGTTATATTCGCCGGCGATGACCTGGGGCAGCACTGCGATGCTGTGGTCAATGGCCGCTTCAATCCGTGCCTGTTCCCCCGCTTCTGGGCGGGTCAGCACATAGCCGGTAACATCTTTCCCGGTGCCGGGATGCCCAATCCCCAGCCGGAGCCGCAGAAAGTCCCTTGAATTCAATCTTCGGATGATATCCCGCAGGCCATTGTGCCCTCCGTGCCCCCCGCCGGTTTTCAATCGAACACATCCCGGGGGCAGGTCCAGTTCATCGTGGACGATGAGGATATTGGCGGGTTCAATCCTGTAATAGTTCGTCATGGCCGCGATGGACTCGCCACTTGCATTCATGAATGTATGGGGAAGCATCCCCCACACAAAGTGTCCCCCACAGTGGAACCGCGCCGTTTCAGCGGTGAATTTCTTTTCCGTCCTGAAGTGGAGATCGAATTTCCGTTTCAGGTTTTCCATCCACCAAAACCCGGCATTGTGTCGGGTTTTGGTGTAGTGATTGCCAGGATTTCCCAGTCCCGCAATGAGGACCACACCCGGGTTGCCCATGACCTGTTGTCGAGGAAACAAAGACGAACTTTATTCCCCCTGGTTGTATGCCGTGGCTTCTTCTGTCTCGTCCCCGGTGTGCAAGGCCTCGTCGTCCGCGTCCGCGGGATCCGGCCCGATTCGCGGTGGAGAGACTGAAACCACCGCATAATTGTGTTCATTGTCGTCATCATGCATCAAAGCGGTGATATGTACTCCGTCGGGAAGCTGGATATCCGAGAAATGCAGGGATTCATTCAGGTCCAGACCGGATATATCCAATTCAATCTGTTCCGGCAGGTCTTTGGGCAGACAGGTGATCTGGACATCGTTAATCAGGTGGCTGACCACGCCGCCGCCGATCCGGACCCCCACACACTCGTCTTCCCCGATGAAATGGATGGGCAGGGACATGGTCAGTTCCTTTGATTCTTCCACCCGTTGAAAATCAGCATGCAGGATATTGCTTCGGTGGGGATGGAGTTGGACGCTTCGCAGTATCGCCTGTTCCTTTTTCCCGTCCGTATTGATCACGATGATCCCGGAGTGAAATTCTTCTTTCTCAAGACTGTGAAACAGGACATCGTGGTTGATTGCGATACTGATGTTATCCTTGTTTCCGCCATACAGTACGGCGGGAACTTCGCCTTCACGCCGCAGTCGCCGGACCAGGCTTGTCCCGGACCGAGCACGCACCCGTGCGTTGAGTTCAAATTGATCTGCCATTTTTCTTTACCTGGTTAATCTATAAATAGGTGACTGATGGAATCCCCTGTCGCAATGCGACGGATCGATTCAGCCAATAATTCAGCGACACTGAGCTGAGTGATTTTTTCACATTCCCTGGCTTCCTCATTCAGGGGAATGGAGTTGGTGACCAGCAATTCATCCATTTCCGAATCGGTGATGCGCTGGATCGCCTTGCCGGACAGCACTGGGTGCGTACAACTCGCAATGACCTTGATGGCACCGTTCTCCTTCAGTGCCCGGGATGCCTCGCACAGGGTGTTTGCCGTATCCACCATGTCGTCGATGAGGATGCAGGACCGGTCAGCGACATCGCCGATGATATGCATGACTTTGGCCTCATTGGCTCTGGATCGGCGCTTGTCAATGATGGCCAGGTCGGTTTCCAGCTGTTTTGCCATGGCCCGGGCGCGAACCACCCCGCCGACATCCGGGGAGACGATAATCGGGTTGGGTAACTGCTTTCGCCACAATTCGCTCATCAGGGCGGGTGAACCATAAATATTGTCCGTGGGAATGTCAAAGAAGCCCTGGATCTGGTCCGCATGAAGGTCCATGGTGAGCACGCGGTCGGACCCGGCAATGCTGATCATTTCAGCTACCAGCTTGGCGGAAATGGCGACCCGGGCGGTTCGGGGGCGTCGGTCCTGCCGGGCATAGCCGAAATAGGGGATCACCGAGGTGATCCTGCCTGCGGAAGAACGCTTGAGCGCGTCCACCATGACCAGCAGTTCCATGAGGTTGTCGTTGCTCGGCGCACAGGTGGGCTGGATGATAAACACATCCCTTCCCCGGACGTTTTCCATCACTTCCACGTTGATTTCGCCGTCGCTGAAGGTTCCGACGAGTATTTTGCCGAGAGGCACCCCCAAGGTCTGAGCGATCTCGGCGGCGAGGGCCGGGTTTGCATTGCCGGCAAATAGGGCCAGATTTTCTGGGGATACCATGGTTCTATCGTTGATTTTGGCTGGGGCGGGAGGATTCGAACCTCCGAATCCCGGGATCAAAACCCGGTGCCTTAGTCCACTTGGCTACACCCCAATCTCCGGTTAAATTTACTGCTGTTCTGGGTTCTGCCAGGTTGCCTTGGAGGGGCCACCCCCTGCAATACAACAGACAACAACTTTTGAAAAATCAATGAATTCACGGGAAGAATGACAGACTCTTTGTTTTGAATCAATGACCAAGCGGGAAATCCCAGGATGACGGTGATGAAGTCCTGAAATTTGACCAGTCTTGATTCAGATTTCATGCGCTCCAGAAAACCGCCGTATTTTGATTGCACAACGGTTACCTGTCAATGTGTAAATGGTGATTTGTTGGCATCTATGGTCCTAACATGGATAACTCTGGCGGTGGAAATTCTTCCACCAACTGGGCATTATTCAGGCCACTGTAGTTGCGTCGCTATCGCTCCGATCCGGGGGTGGCTACTTTCCATGGAATACTCACTTCGGGGCATTCCGTCTTGAACTGCCCCAGGAGATTCAGCGTTCGGGACTTCCACCGCTGATATTCTCGTAATAGATCAATGCAGGTAAATTTCTGCGTTGATGGACAATTCGGATAATCACTGGCTTGTCATCAGCAACGGCTATCCGTGAAAAAAATATCACGTGCCGTCCGTAATTTACCGAGCGAAGTCCCGCCGCGAACAAACTTCGATCACGTCCACCATCAGGACCTGCCAAGATTCCCTCGAAAGCCCGCACCAGGCCCTCGTAGTACTTCAACCACTGATCACGACCCCACGTCTCAATCGTGAATTTGCGAATTTGATCCAGGTCCCGCTTTGCGAGCCTGGACAGCCTGATCGTCATGTTGTCACAATGACCCTGTTTCAGCATCCGGCTCGTAAGCCTGAGGATCGAAGACCTCGAACCCTCCTGCCTCGGCTTCCTGCAAGGCCTCTTCGAGATCCGCTTTCAATGCATAGAACTGTCGTGCATTGTCCCTCTCCATGAGCAATCTCATGCCTGCACGTACGACTTCGCTTAGATTGGCATACGACCCCGACCCGATCTGGTCCAGAATATAATTCTCCATCTGTTTGGTAAGATGTACGTTTGGCATTGATTCACCTGAAAATGTCTGATAATGGCAGATACTGACATTATATCCCCAATTAGTCAATTCCGAGAGTTGCCCACACGCAGGGTCATTTCACCTTTAAAGCCAGAGTTGGAGCGAGCAGTTGTTGGGGGTCGGCCTGTACGGTGGGCACCGAGGTGAGGGCATAGACGGTCTCGGTGGTGATCCGGTGATGGGTGTTCCGGCATTCGGCGGAAATCCGGGACGCATCCCATGAACCGGAAAAATCCCGGTTTATTGCGGCATGGGATTTGATACACTTCCCGCCTGTCCATTCAATGATCAAGAGAGTGAAATGCAAACTGTAAGCAATGTGGATCAGGCCCTGGTGGCGGAATCATTCAGCGGAGTCAACTCAGAGAGCAGTTTTTCCGGAGTCCTCAGTTTTGCCCGTCGCAAATACAGCAAGGATCTGTCTGATGTTGAGCTTGCGATTACCGGGATTCCCTTCGATACCGCGACCACTGCCCGGCCCGGGACAAGATATGGCCCAAGAGGGATTCGTGCGGCGTCTACGGAGGTGGCCTGGCAACGGAACCATCCCTGGGAATTTGATGCGCTGGAAGTGTTGAAAATTGCGGATTACGGGGATTGCGGTTTCGACCACGGAAGGCCCGAAGGCGTACCGGGGCAGATACAGGCCCATATTGAATCCATGCTCGAGACGGATACCGCCGTGCTGTCCCTGGGGGGAGATCATTTTATGACTTTGCCGCTCTTGCGCGCCCATGTGAAAAAGCACGGGCCGCTTTCTTTGTTGCATTTTGATGCCCATACCGACACCTGGAAGGATGACGAGGGGCGAATCGATCACGGCACCATGTTTTACCATGCGGTGAACGAAGGGTTGATCAACCCGGAGCAATCGGTGCAGGTAGGTATCCGCACGACCAACGATGAACCCATGGGGTTCAATATCTTCTTTGCGGACTGGATTCATCAACATGGGGTGGAAGCTCTGGTCCGGGAAGCGAAACGAATCCTGGGCAACCGCAAGGTTTATCTGACTTTTGACATTGATTGTGTCGACCCGGCCTATGCCCCCGGCACCGGAACCCCGGTTTGTGGTGGTCTGAGTTCTCACCAGGCCCTGCAGATACTACGGGGGTTGCGGGGGGTCAATCTGGTTGGCATGGATCTGGTGGAGGTCTCTCCTCCCTATGATCATGCCGAAATCACCTCGTTACTCGGTGCCTTCCTGGTGTATGACTTCATTGCCTTGTACGCAGCACGACACAAGCTCGGGGAAGTTTTTTGATTCGTATCCGGATCAGTATCCGGATCAGTATTCGGTAATGTTATTCAGGGACCGGATGATCCTGCACACCAGATTTTCCGGCAGTGCATCCCGAATTCGTATGGCTTCCCCCCTGGAGGCGCACTGGATAAAGAGGGAGGACCCGCTACCATTCATCCGGGCCTGCCCGTACCGGTTCAGAATTTCAAAGGCCTCGTCCACCCGGGGATAGAGGGACCGGGTGACGGGTTCCAGCATGTTGAAACGTTTGCCATCATTGAAGTCCACCCGGGTCAGGGCAGGGGGGGGTCGTTCCAACTCCAGGTGGGAGAATACCTCGGCAGTGGAGACGTTGACCCGGGGTATGCACAGGCAGTACCAGTGGGGCTGGGGTGAAAAATCTTCAAATCGGTCGCCAATACCCGTTGCCCAGCATGATTTTCCATGAATGAACAGGGGGACATCCGCCCCGAGTTTCCGGGCCAGGGGAATCAGGGCATGACGGCGAAGACCCAGGCCCCACATTTGGTTCAGGGCAATGAGGGTGGTGGCGGCATTGGAGCTTCCACCCCCCATCCCGGAACCCGGTGGGATGATCTTGGTCAGGGTGATGGTGACCCCGAAGGGGGCACCGTGCTCCTGGCCCAGTAACCGGGCCGCTTGAAGGGTCAGGTCTTCATCCGGCAACGGATAGGGATGATCGTCAATGCGAACGATCCGGTTGTTCGGGTTGGCTTCGTATCGGATCCGGTCCGCGAAATCCAGAAACTGGAATGCGGTTTCCAGCTGGTGATATCCATCACGGCGTTTTCCCACTATATTCAGGAAAAGGTTGATCTTCGCCGGGGAGCGCAGGACGAGGGGGTTGGGCCGGGGTCCGGGCATCCACTCAGCCGACAGTAAGATTACGCCAGCGCTGGAGGATGATTTTGACGCTCAGTTCATCCCCGAGGTAGTTCCCGTCTTCATCATAAATCTCCATGCGGTCCGGGAGCAGGGTGATGGTCAGTTTTCTCGGCAGAACCAGGTTGTTGACGGTGCGGTATTCCTGGTATTCCACGTGCCACATGCCCTGGTTCAGGCTTTTCAGCCTGCCGGCCGCATCAATCCGGATATCCTCGGCTTCGTCGTCATGCAGTCCCCTGGACCACAGGATCAGTTCATTGAATGGGACCTGCCAGCCCAGTCGCTGGTACAACACCTCCGAGGCGGAACGGCCTTCAATGACCCGGCCCCGGTTGTCCCTGAGCACGGCGGAATCGCTCCCGGCAGTAATCTTGATCCGGCCGCCGCCAAACGGCCCGTACAGGTCGATTTTCTGGTCATCCGGGAGGTAATTCCATTTCAATGTTGCGGAACCCCCCTTGCCTTTTTTGCCGGTTTTAACGCCTATTTTCCCATGGAGATACCAGCTGGTCAGGGTGGAATTGGCAGCCTTTTGCCGGTCCCACAATTCCTCGGGGTCTGAATGCCCATGCCGATCCACCAAAGGTGGGCTGCAGGCCGACAGGAGCAGAACGAGAACAAGAATTCCGGACAGACAGAATCGGGGCAGAGAAAGAAAATATGCCATGATTTCCTGTCCCGTGAATCGGACCCCATTCAGGCAGGGCAGGGGCAGGACAGCAATGAAACGCTCGAATGTGTGGTTTGGGTCGATGTCGACGGGCGGGAAGATTCCTGGTACACGGAGAAACGCTCAATGGTATCCGCCAGGACCGTGTTATCTGTCCCCCATTCCCCCCCCTTTCTCCAGATTTTCCGGGCCTCTTCCTTCTCCCCGATGACCCACAGAACCTCTCCGAGATGTGCTGCGATGACCGGGTCTTTCTGGCCTTCCAGGGCTTGGCGGAGATAATCCAGTGCGATTTCATGGTTTCCAAGGCGGAAGTGAACCCATCCCATGCTGTCGAGTATGAAGGGGTTGTCCGGGAGCAGCACATGGGCTTTGGAGATCAGGCCCAGGGCTTCATCCAGGCGATCGGTCTTGTCGGCCAGGGTGTAGCCGAGGGCATTGTAGGCATGTGCATTTTCGGGCTGTAACGCAATCAGCTTGCGCAGGTCCTGTTCAAGCAGCGTCAACAGGCCCAGTTTCTCAGCCAGAAGCCCCCGGCTGTAGAGCAGATCAGGGTGGTCAGGATACCGTTTCAACCCTTCATCCAGGGTCTTTTTTGAGCGTTCCAGCTGGTCATGAAGAATCAGGTGCCGATGCTGCTCCAGTATGATCTGGATGGCCTGTACATCGTTGACCGGGTTGATTTGCTGCAGGTGGTCCAGAGATGCCTCCAGGCCATGTTGTTCACCAAGAATCTCTGCGAGCATGACCTGGGCTTCAAAGTAGTAGGTATTGGAATAGACACCATACAGAAGCCGGGTGGCTTCGGTATAATTTTCCTGTTGGAACGCAATGTCTGCCAGATGCAGTTTTGCCTGGTCATTTTCGGGGTCCAGTTCCAGGTAGTGTGACAGGGCTGTTTTGGCTTTTTTCAGATTTCCCAGTTCCATGTAAAGGATGCCAATGGAAAACAGCGCGGAGAAGTGATCCGGGTCGGAGGCAAGGATGGTCTGGAGATGGGTAAGGGAACGGTCCAACTCATTCTGCCGCATCAATTCCTGTGCATACTGCAGCCTGAACCGGTCCTGACCAGGGTTGGCTTCAAGGTGACTGATGGCATACTCCCGCATTTTCCGGGCATCCTGGCCGGACAATACCAGCAGTTTGAAAATGGCCGGGACTTCCCAGTCGGGTTTCAACTGCAGGGTTCTGTCGAGCAGGGCGGTGTATTCCTCTTCACGATTTACCCGGGATGCCAGCAACGCCGCGGTGAGCATCAGGGTCCGGTTGTCCGGACTCTGGGCTGAAGAGGCCATGAAGTCCGCGTAAACCGCGGGATTGTCCTGTTTCGACAACAGTGAGGCAATATCATGGAACACCGCGATATCCTCCTCATCCCGGGTGGATGCCAGGTCCACCATCAGGCGCAGCGCGCTGTCAAGGTCCCCCTGCTTGAATTGTGTCTCGGCAATGGCCAGTACCGCCATGTGGTTTTCGGATTCAAGCTGGTACAGCAACTGGGCGAGCTCTTCCGCCTGTTGGTATTTTTCATTGTGCATGGCGTACTGGATGGCATTCTTGATGAGCCTGGGGTCTCGGGAGAGGTAGGCGGCCCTGGAAAGCGATTCCAGGGCAATCTCTGAATGGTCGCGCTGGGCGGCGATGGATGCCAGCAGGATGTCGTACAACATCTCGGTGGTTAACCGGGATTCTTCGGTTTTGGGTGGAGGAGGGGGGTCCGGTATGTTGCTGGGCGGGGGAGTGACCTGGCAGCCTCCGGCCAGTGCGAGCCACGCGATAACGGCAATGCGGGTTGCTGTGCCAGGAATATTCCAGTGGGCCGGCGAGGCGGGTCGAGGGGTGTTGAAGGGAAATGGCATGGATAAAGTCTATCAACTATTTGAGGGGGATTGCAGGGATTTTATCCGCAAATATTCATATAATAGCGGGTCCCGGCACAAAATTTGAATATGACACTCCAGACATCGCATATTTCCCTTTCCCGGAAGTATTTCGAATTCACAGGGTAACCCTGGAAGCGTAGCATGCACCTTCTTGCAGTAGGCTTGAACCATGAAACCGCACCCATTGAGATGCGTGAAAAAGCCGCTTTCGGGCCCCAATCCATACAGGGGGCCCTGTCGAATTTGACCGAAAATACCGGTATCTCCGAAGCGGCCATACTGTCCACCTGCAATCGTACTGAAATCTATTGCGGACAAAACAACCCGGACCAGAAGCAGGTTCTGAACTGGCTGGTGGATTACAACCGGCTGACCCGAAGCGAATTTGATCGCTGTCTTTATTTTCACCCCAATGAAGCCGCTGTCAAACATGCGTTCAGGGTAGCCTCCGGGCTGGATTCCATGATACTGGGAGAACCCCAGATCCTGGGTCAGATGAAAGATGCCTTTGAGAAGGCGTCGTATGCCGGGACCACGGGAAAAATACTGAATCGACTGTTCCAGCATTCGTTCAGCGTGGCCAAACAGGTCCGGACAGACACGGCGATCGGAGAAAACGCAGTTTCTGCCGCCTATGCGGGGGTCAATCTGGCGAAGCGTGTGTTTACCAGTCTTGCCGAACAAACCGTTTTGTTAATCGGCGCAGGGGAAACCATCGAACTGG
Organism: Candidatus Poriferihabitaceae bacterium; assembly: GCA_965214055.1. Taxonomy (GTDB): domain Bacteria; phylum Pseudomonadota; class Gammaproteobacteria; order Arenicellales; family Poriferihabitantaceae; genus WTGA01. The sequence goes on along the minus strand of OZ243931.1, from coordinate 317,534 downwards.
TGGCACGGCATCTCAAGCAAAACGCAGTGAAATCTATCATTATTGCCAACCGATCCATGGACAAGGCCAGGGCCCTGGCCCATGACATGGGCAGTGAGGCCATTACCCTTGGACAGGTTCCGGCAAGAATACACCAGGCGGATATCATCGTCACGTCCACAGCCAGTACCCTGCCCATTCTGGGCAAGGGCGCCATTGAGGCTGCACTGAAAAGACGAAAACACAGCCCGATGTTTATCCTGGACCTGGCGGTTCCCAGGGATGTCGAACCGGAAGTCAGGCAGCTCAAGGATGTATACCTGTATACCGTGGACGACCTGAAGTCGATTATCGACGAGAACCGGGTCATGCGGGTGCGGGCCGCGGAGCAGGCGGAGAATATCATCGATCTCCAGGTCGTCAAGTTCATGCGCTGGAAGCGGTCCCTGGAATCGGTTCCGGCAATCAGGACATTGCGGGAAGGCCTGAATGAACTCGGTCAGCGGGAACTGGAGAATGCATTGAAAAAACTTGAGAAGGGAACGGACCCGGCGGTGGTGCTGGAACAATTCGCCCGGGACCTGACGAACAAGATTGCCCATCAGCCCAGTCAGGTTCTGAGGCAGGCCGAGATCGAAGGGAACGTCGGGATGGTATCGGCTGCACGCAAACTGTTTGGTCTGTAACGGTCCCGGTAGCCGGCGATCATGAACCCCCTCCTTATCCCCCTGTTGATTCAAACCCGTCCATGAATCCTTCCACTGAAGACAAATTGCGCAGAGTGGCGGAGCGCCATGAGGAGCTGAATGTGTTGCTGAGCGATCCGGATACCCTGTCCAATCCGGACCAGTTCAGAAAGCTGTCCATCGAACTGTCGGACATTGAGCCCATTGTCAACCGCTTCGCAAAATACCAGCAACTCAATGATGAAATCGTGGAAACCGGATTGATGCTGGATGACCCGGATCGCTCCATACGGGAAATGGCCCAGGAGGAATTGCACGGACTGGAGCAGCAGATGGCATTTTGCCGGGATGCGCTGCAGACCCTGTTGCTGCCCCGGGACCCCAATGATTCCAGAAATATCTTCCTTGAAATTCGAGCCGGAACCGGGGGCGATGAAGCGGCGATTTTCTCTGGAGACCTGTTCAAGATGTACCATGCGTATGCGGAAAGCCAGCGCTGGAAAGTTGAGATAATGAGCTGCAGTGAGGGAGAACACGGGGGGTTCAAGGAAATCATCAGCCGAATAGAAGGGGCCGGAGCGTATTCCCGGTTAAAGTTTGAATCGGGTGCCCACCGCGTGCAGCGGGTTCCCCAGACCGAGTCCCAGGGCCGCATTCATACTTCTGCCTGTACCGTGGCCGTCATGCCCGAAGCCGATGAAATGGATGAGATCGAGATCAATGCGGGGGAACTGCGCATTGATACCTTTCGTTCATCGGGTGCCGGCGGACAGCATGTAAACAAGACAGATTCCGCTATTCGCATCACGCATCTTCCAACCGGTGTTGTGGTGGAATGCCAGGATGAACGTTCCCAGCACAAAAACCGGGCCCGGGCGATGTCCGCCCTGAAGTCGAGGTTGCTGGAAGCCGAAATGGAAAGACAACGGCAGGAAGAGGCGCATACACGCAAGTCACTGGTGGGCAGCGGCGACCGCTCCGAGCGGATTCGAACGTACAATTTCCCCCAGGGCCGGGTGACGGACCACCGGATTAACCTGACGCTTTACAAGCTGGACGAGATTCTGGCGGGTGCCGTGGACCAGGTCATCGACCCGCTTGTTGCCGAACGCCAGGCACAGCTTCTTGCTGAATTCGAAAGCAGCTGACGGGCTCCATCACGGGTGCTGTGACACTGAATGAACTCCTGTACCGGTTTCGACAGAAAACCGATGTGGACGGGATTTGTGATCTCGAACTCAGGGTATTGCTCGGGCATATACTCAATCTTGACCAGGCAGGGCTGATTGCCCGGTCCGGTTCCCAACTGGACAGCGATCAGATTGCAGCATTCACATCCCTCGTCAACCGTCGAAAAGAGGGGGTACCGATTTCCTATCTTACCGGCACAAGAGAGTTCTGGTCATTGCCGCTGAGAGTGAATCCACAGGTGCTCATTCCCCGGCACCAGACTGAATGTGTGGTGGAACGGGTACTGTTGCATGCCCGCCAGGCTTCAGAACCCCGGATACTGGAGCTTGGGACGGGCAGCGGTGCCATCTCTTTTGCCCTGGCATCGGAGTTGCCGTCCAGCCGGATCATCGCCACCGATATTTCTGCCGGTGCACTGGAGGTTGCGGGAATAAACCAGCGCCATCTCGGGCTGGACAATGTCCGGTTTGTCCGCAATGACTGGTTTGACGGGCTCGGTGGCCGGGTATTCAGGGTGATTTGTTCCAATCCTCCCTATATCGACCCGAAAGATTCGCACCTGGATTCGGGAGATGTCCGGTTCGAGCCCCGGATGGCCCTGGTTGCTGAAGAGTCGGGGTATGCGGACCTGAAGCACATCATTGGCACGGCCCCCGGGTATCTTTCAGGAGGTGGTTGGTTGGTTCTGGAGCATGGTTACCGGCAGGGGGAAAAGGTCAGGGCGATATTCCGTGATTCCGGGTATCGCGAGGTGACCACCCATTGGGACCTTGAGGGAAACGAGCGGGTGACCGAGGGCCGGTACCGCGGGTAGGAAGATGCCCGGGAAATGATGTACACGCCGTCCATCACATTTCAGCGTTTCGGGAGACTGTTTTCTTTTGGGCTGGACTGGAATCTGGAAATCGACGGCAGGTGGTTCGGGTTGAATCACTTTAACCTGACAAAAATCCCGGAGCGTGGTTTCGGATCAAAATAGGTGGACTTCGGTGGCATCAGGGCGCCGGCATCGGCAATATCCATCAGCTGCTGGATGGAGGTGGCACAACAGGTAAAGATCACGTCCCAGCTATCCGCATACTTTTGCTGGACTCCTTCCTCCCCGGCGACCCCTGCAATGTAATCCAGCCGGGGGTCACGGCGCATGTCCCGGATTCCCAGTATGGGGTCCAGTATCAGGTTCTGCAGGAGGGTAACATCCAGTGAGTGGACCGGGTCTGACAGGTCGATGCATTCGGTCTTTACCCTCAGCCGGTACCAGGTATCCTCGACAAACATGCCGAATTCCCCGTGCCTGGAAGGTTCGAAAAAGGATTGTTCCGCTGGCTTTTCCACCTCGAACGACGTGGACAGTGCCTCGATGATTTCATTCACGTCAAGATTATTCGAATCCTTGACGCAGCGGTGAAAGGGCAACAGGTTCAGCTGGTTGTCCGGGAACAATGCCACCAGCAACTGGTTGTAGGGTTCATCCCCATTGTTGCCGTTTTCAGCGCGCATGATTTCCGCATAGCGTTGTCCGGAAGCGGCACGATGATGCCCGTCCGTGAGATAAGTCACCTCAATGGGTTCGAACAGGTCAGCCAGTTTCTGTTGGACAGATTCAGATTCAACCCGCCAGATTTTCTGGGACACGCCATCTTCCGAGGTGAATTCGATTTCCGGCGGCGACTGAACCAGCTTGGCGATACAGTGGTCGATGGAGTCGGTCCGGGCATAGGTCAGGCAGATCGGGCTGGAGGATACGCCGACCACCTTTTGGTAATTCGCCAGCAGGGTTTCCTTGTCGCTCCGGGTGTTTTCGTGCTTTCTCATTCTTTCCTTTTCATATTCCTCGACCCCGATTTCGCACACAATGCCGGTTTGCACGTGGTCCCCGGTGGTCAGCTGGTAAATGAAAAAGCAGGGCTGCTTGAAGCGCTGGTAGTATCCTCCGGCCAGCAGGCTGTCGAGGTTGGACTTGTTCAGCTGGAGCAATTCATCTGCCGTCGGGCGGGCCTCTTCCGGAAAATCCTCCAGCAGGCGCATGGTGTTCAGGTAGTTTTTCGGATTGACTTCGGCAAAGATCCGCCGTTGCTCCGGGGAAACGGAATCATACGCCGGGGAAACCACTTCCCGCGCCCAGGCCGCATTGACAATATACCCGTCGAATGCCTTGATCTTCGTCATCGCAATCGTCCTGTTTACGGGTGGCCGCTTTGAAAATCGGTCATGAATTCAACCAGTGCCTCGACGCTGGCTTTGGGCAGGGCATTGTATATGCTGGCCCGGCAGCCCCCGACGCTGCGGTGGCCTTTCAGGTTCATGAAGCCGGCACTGGAGGCCTGATCCAGAAACGTCTGTTCCAGTTCTTCAGTCGGCAATCTGAATACCACGTTCATGTGGGACCGGCAGGCCACCTCCACGGGGCAACGGTAATACCCGTTGCTGGAATCGATTGCACCGTACAATGCACTGGCCTTGTCCGCCGCCCTGCGCTCCATGCCGGCCAGCCCACCGTGTTTTTTCATCCACTTCAGGACCTTGCCAAACATGTATATGGGAAAAACCGGGGGAGTGTTGAACATGGACCCCTTGGATTCATGGATGTCATATCGCAGGTAACGGCCGATCTTCCGGTTGGTTTTTTCGAGAATCGATTTCCGGACAAAGACCACTGTCATGCCCGCTGGCCCGAGGTTTTTTTGTGCACCACCGTATACCAGGTCGAATTTTTCCCAGGGCAGGGGGCGGGCCATGTACTCGGAGGATACATCGGCGATCATGGGGACTTCCACATCCGGCCACTGCGGAAAGCGGATTCCACCAATGGTCTCATTCGTGGTGATATGCAGGTACCGGGTGTTGTCCTGCATTTCCAGTTCACCGGTGGACGGCATTCTTGTATACCCACAGGCTTTTCCATCCCAGGCCGTATAGATTTCGCCGTATTCACGGGCATCCTGGATCGCACCCCGGGCCCAGGTGCCTGAATTGACATAGCCCCCTTTGTGGCCTTCGTGCAACAGGTTCATGGGGACCATGGAGAACTGCAGGATGGCACCCCCCTGCAGAAACAACACGCTGAAATCATCCGGAACCTCAAAGACCTCCATCGACAATGCCATGGCTTCCGCGGCGACCTGATCGAAATGCCTGCCCCGATGACTCATTTCGATCAGAGACATCCCGGCTCCCTGGTACTCTACAAATTCCGTCTGGGCCTCTTCCAGAACTTCCAGGGGCAGGGTACAGGGCCCCGCACTGAAGTTGTGTTTTCTGTTGGACATGGTATGGATTGATCCTGTTGTCACTTAGTTGTTTACGCAATATTTCAGGCTGCCGTTCCCGTAGGACTGAATGATATCAATCACCCCTTCTGCAACCGCGGCCTGGGCCTGCTCGGTGGAAGCGCCGATATGGTGGGTTCCGCACACGTTCGGGTGGCAGGCAAGTTTTGAGTCGAAGGTATGGATCCCTGCCCCGGGTTCATTGTTGTAGACATCCAGCCCGGCACGAATTCCCTTGCTGTCCATGGCGTTGATCAGGGCCGCTTCATCAACCAGGTCCCCCCTTGAGGTGTTTATGAAGATGGCATTGGCTTTCATTTTGGCGAGAAAGGAGTCGTTGACCATCTGCCTGGTTTCTTCTGCCAGGGGCATATGCAGGGAGACGATATCGCAGATGGGCAGCAGTTCTTCCATTGACTCCACCTGGATGATGTCTGCGGCGCGGATGCGGCGTTCGGCTTCCAGCAGCCGGTCCGGTTTGTGCACGGCGTATACCTGCATGCCAAATGCCTTCGCACGTTCGGCCACCCCAAGACCCACAGCACCCAGGCCGAGAATGCCAATATTCCGGCCGTACAGTCCCCTGGCCCGGCTGTATTTTTTCTTGTTCCAGACCCCGGCCTTCAGATCCCGGGCATTGGATTCGATGTTGCGGTCAATGGCAATGATCAGTCCCATCACCAGTTCGGCTACGGCCGTTGCATTTGCGCCCGGGACGTTGCAGACCCGGACGTTGAGCCTTGCCGCATGAATCTTGTCAATGGAGTTGGTTCCGGCCCCTGCACGGATCACCAGCCGAAGTGCCTTGCCGTTTTCCAGGGTATCGGCACGAACAGCCGTACCCCGTACGATGAGGGCTTCATTCTCCTTGATGGCACCGCCAAGTGTATCGGCGTCCAGGTTCGGGGAGAGGGTGACCTGGTGGCCCCGGTTCTTCAGTTCTGTCACATGGGACTCGGGGAAGGCATCAGCGATCAGTATCTTCATTGTCTTGTGGGTTTTACCTTAAATTCAGAAGGTTTGCATCACAGGGTTGTCAAGTGGGAGCGCGTCGTTTTGCAGCGAGGCAGATTACACGGGGATGGAGTTTAAATGATTCGGGTTCAATGGGGTCGAATAGTAACAAAGTTGCGGTTAGCCTCCAACTGCCTGTTGCGCCCGGATCATCAATAAAAATGATTATGACGACCAGGGTTCATGATCGGCGCACCGGCCATCGCTGGAGTTCAGCGATCCGGATAAAAACTGAAATTCATCGGTTCGAGAGAATTCTGAGCATTCTCCTCAATGGTTCGGCGGCCCCCCAGAGCAACTGGTCTCCCACGGTAAACGCGGCGAGATACTCTCCGCCCATTTGCAACTTCCGCATTCTCCCCACAGGAATGTCCAGGGTTCCGGTTACCTTTGCCGGGGTCAGCTGGTCCAGGGAACGGGTCCGGGTATTTTCAATGACGCTTACCCAGTCATTGGCCTGGGCGGTGATGGCCTTAACTTCCTCCAGCGGCAGCTCCCGTTTGAGCTTGATCGTGAACGCCTGGCTATGGCAGCGCATGGTCCCGATACGGATACAGGTGCTTTCGATGGGGATGGGGGCATGCGTTCTCCCGAGAATCTTGTTGGTTTCTGCAAACCCTTTCCACTCCTCCCGGCTGGTTCCGTCCTCCAGGTCCTGGTCAATCCAGGGAAGCAGGCTACCGGCCAGCGCGTACCCGATTTCCGTCTTTTGCAATTCGTCCGAGCGCATGGTTGCAGTCACGTTCGAATCGATATCGAGAATGGAGCTTTCCGGGTCATTCAACCGGTTGCCCAGTTGACTGTGGATCTGTCCCATTTGTCCAAGCATTTCCCGCATGTGCCGGGCTCCTCCACCGGAGATCGCCTGGTAGGTGGTCACGGAGATCCATTCCACCAGGTCGGCATTGAGGAGTCCATCCAGGGCCATCATCATCAAGCTCACCGTACAGTTTCCGCCGATGAAATCCTTCTGTCCGGCCTGGAGCCCCTGTTCAATGACCGGGAGATTCACCGGATCGAGAATGATGGTGGAGTGGTCGGACATGCGCAGGGTCGAAGCGGCATCAATCCAGTACCCTCCCCACCCGGCATTGCGGAGCCTGGAATGGACCGCAGAAGTGTACCCACCGCCCTGGCAGGTAACAATCACCTCCAGTTTGGCCAGTTCGTCCAGGTCATGGGCATCTTTCAGGGATTCAGTCCCTCTTCCGATATCCGGCCCCGGCTGACCGGCTTGGGAAGTCGAAAAGAAAACCGGCTCCTCAATAATGGAAAAGTCTTCTTCTTCCCGCATTCTTTGCAGCAGTACGGAACCCACCATGCCGCGCCATCCGATGAAACCGACTCTCGAGAGATTCATTGAACTGTTTTTGTTTGTACCCGGTTATCCAAGGCGGTGAATTATACCGATTTCCCGCAAAATATCCTTGATTGTGAAAATATTTTGAAGGGATTTGGGGCATCAACACAACGTAGGGGTGTCCCCTTTTTCTTCAACAGGCCGCAGCCCGGAAAGCGGGAGGGTCAGGTTCATCCGGCGTGTGCTCCGGTGACCACCGGATAACGCCGCTACGGATGCGCGGGCGGTAGTTTCCGCTGCAGCCGACATCCCTGGTCTGCCGGGCCTGAGTCACCACCCTGGGTACGCTTTTTCATCCGCCAGCGGGATGGGCGGGGCGCATGAATTCTTCCTCCGTCATTCCCATGATATTGTCGTCCTGGCCAACTCGCCAGTCGCTCCGCATCAGGCGCTCGAAGTGCGTCCGGAGCTTGACTTCTTTGGGTTGGCGCAGTGTCCTCAGGTATCGACCAAGATCCCGATTTACCGCATCATACATCCGTGAAGCGTTGACCACGATCGATTCTTCCGGTGCGTTGGTGCCGCGTTGGCCATCGGGGAGGAGAGGGTAGGTAAAGATAAATGCTTTGGGATGCGTTCGTTGAATATGAACGCGACAGGTTGGGAAGCCCGTGTGGGCGACACCGCACCGAACATCGCGATAGATGGCCTCTGCGACAGTCTTTGCGGTTGCTGGATCGGAGGATTTGTCGAAAACGCGCAGGAAGCCCTGGACAAAGAATTTTCGTGACTGGCCTTTGCTGGATTTGCCGTTGTGCAGGGCTTCGATTGACTCGAAGTAGGAGCAGAGCAAGGTCATCCCAGCTATATCGCCGTTCGGATTTTCCAGAAGCAATTTGACTTGGTTCAGGATATAACCCTTCCAGGCGTCCTCGAAGACGTCTATGAGGTCGGTGCAGGTCGGATCGACAAGTTTTTCGTGGTCGTAGTTTGGTGTGAGGCGCTGCTTCATCGAATTTTCCCAGACGGTGGATGTTTGGTCGGCAGGTTTCTTGGTGGACATTGTTGGGCTGAGGAAGCTTTGGGGTACAATCAGAATGGGACTGGAGGCGGCGAGTGGGTCACTTCCTTCTATGTCAGCAGATCGAAAGCGGTGCCGCCGATGATGACGTATTGATCCTCGTGGGCTGCGAAATGTTCGCGAAACCTGTCGATTCCGGTTACCACCGCATTCTATCCAGCAGTCGTTCCGCCGCCATGGAAACGCGCTCTTGGCAGTGATCGTGGAACTGGGTGTAGAGAGACAGCGGATCTACGGTTTGCCCGGCAGACAAGGTAGCCGGGTCATAGGACCAGGTTTCCATGATACTGGACGCCTGGTCCCGATCGGTCTCTTCGAGCTCGTGGGTCTGGGCGACAGCTTTCCAATCGCGGGCTGCAACCGCGAAAACCTTCAGCGACGGTGAAGACAAGCTGGTCAATTCCGAGAGTGCACTCGCGCCGGCATGTTTCAACGGTGGAGCGGCGCTAAGGTGCCGGATAAACTTTTCGGTACGTACCGGGCTTCGTAGCAGATCGTGGGAGGCATCGAACAGTTGTCTGCCTTCGGTCTTGAACCGAATGCGCCGCTCTTTGCCGTGTCTCTCGGAACGGGCAAGCCCGGCATTGACCAGATCATCGAACGCTCGGCTGATCAACATCACGGAGTAGTGCAACTGCGTGGCGATGAGAGTAGGGGTTGTCGCCGTTTCATCCAGCCCCAGGAGACGATGGAACAGGACTGCCTGAGATGCTGGCGAGAGCCCAGTTGTGGGGCGTGGCTTCGGAGTGGGAAAACGTTCACGCAGGTCCATCGCGAGGTCTGGAACATAGAGCTGCTTGCCGGGCACGACGAACGGGACGCCGTGTCCGATGAGGCGGGAGCGGTTGTGTGCGCTCAGCCATGGCGCGACGAAGACGACGATTGCGTCCACGGCACCACGGACCAGGGCAACATGTTTTGCGATGCCGGATGGCGTGGCGGGGTTGTCGACGGTGGCGAGGAAGATGCATCGCCTTTCCGCTATGCGGCCTTCGTGGAGGCGGTACATGCGGGAAAGAAACGAGGGGAGGCCCGGTGGACATTCGAGTGCGTCGACCCTTGCGGGGGCGTGAAGGGTATCTTCGAGGTAGCGCTGCAGCACGGCGGTGACAGGCATGGTCAGCATTTCGTGGTTTCTTTCTAACATCATGGTGCATGACAACATTATTCAGTGTTAGTGTGCAAAAATATTGTTATGGATATGTCGGGAACAAATGGGAAATTTGGGGTTGTAGGTTGGCAGTGAGGTGGATAGAATAGGCCGCCCCGACAACGGGGATACGGTGTTTCGAGGTTTGCCAGGGAAATTGACAGCATTGGCCAATCTTCATGATGTTCAGTTTTTACCAGGGCCGATATCATTGATCTGGTATCGATCCGGTAATGACTGAAGGGCTCACTTCGACACAGGTAATACATTACAGAGATACAGAGGAAAATATGGCCTTAACTGCCGAAGACAAAGCCACGGTAATCAGGGAACACCAGCGTGGCAAGGAGGATACCGGGTCTCCGGAAGTCCAGATTGCATTGATGACTGCCCGAATCCAGGACCTTTCTGATCATTTCAAAACTCACATCCATGACCATCACTCCCGACAGGGGCTGCTCAGACTGGTAAACCATAGACGGAAACTATTGAGTTACCTGAAAAAAACAGACATAGAGCGCTATAGGGCGTTGATTGGCAAGCTTGGCTTGCGCAAGTAATCGTGAACCGAACAGGAGAATAAAAAGTGAGTAAAGTAGTGAAGACTTTTCAATACGGACAGCATGAGGTGCGTCTCGAAACGGGCGCCATTGCCAGACAGGCCCATGGCGCGGTGCTGGCGAGCATGGGGGATACCGTTGTGCTGGTGACGGTTGTTGGCAGAAAGGAGGCGTCGAACCAGGACTTCTTTCCGCTGACCGTCGAGTACGAGGAAAGAAGTTACGCCGCCGGTAAAATCCCCGGCGGTTTTTTTAAGCGCGAAGGCAGGCCATCGGAGAATGCGATTTTGACCTGCCGCCTCATCGACCGGCCCATTCGGCCATTGTTTCCGGACGGGTTCCGCAATGAGGTCCAGGTGATCGTCACGGTGGTTTCCATTGATCCTGAGATCAATCCCGACATCATCGCATTGATCGGGACCTCTGCGGCACTGGAAATCTCCGGCCTGCCCTTCAATGGCCCCATCGGTGCTGCCCGGGTGGGGTACGTGGATGGAGAATATGTTCTCAACCCCGATGCCAGCACTCTGGCCGAAAAATCGGCACTCAACCTGGTCGTCGCGGGAACACAGAGTGCCGTTCTCATGGTCGAATCTGAAGCTGATATCCTGACTGAAGAACAAATGCTTGGGGCCGTCATATACGGTCATGAGCAAAGTCAGGCTGTCATTCGGGTTGTGAAGGAACTTGGCCAGGAGGCCGGAAAAGACAAGTGGGAGTACGCCCGGAAAGAACACGACCAGATTCTGGCAGACAGTGTGGCGCAGGCTGTGGGAGATGGCATTGCCAATGCGTACCGGATTTCCGACAAGGTCCAGAGACAGCTGGCAGTTGCTGAGGTCAAGGACCGGGTTGTTTCAGCACTTTGCCCGGTGGGCAGTGAAGACGACAAGGCCTCCCGGGTCATCGCAGAGATCAAGGCTCTTGAGAAACAGTTCGTACGGGGAAGCATATTGGCCGGAAATCCCAGGATTGACGGCCGGGACACCCGGACAGTCCGGGGGATCAGTGTTGAAACCGGCGTTCTTCCACGAACCCATGGGTCAGCAAAGTTCACGAGAGGGGAAACCCAGGCACTGGTGGTGGCCACACTGGGCACCGAAAGGGATTCCCAGATCATCGACGCACTCGACGGGGACTACCGGGACCGGTTTATGCTCCACTACAACTTCCCCCCTTACTGCGTGGGAGAAACGGGTCGGGTGGGTTCCCCGAAACGCCGGGAAATCGGTCATGGGAAACTGGCCAAGAGAGGCGTCAATGCAGTGATTCCAAGTGGCGACGATTTCCCCTATACCATACGCATTGTTTCCGAAGTCACCGAATCCAACGGATCCAGTTCCATGGCTACGGTCTGCGGCACCAGCCTGGCGCTGATGGATGCGGGGGTGTTGACCAAGGCGCCGGTTGCGGGGGTGGCCATGGGTCTGATCAAGGAAGGCGATGAATTTGCCGTGCTGACCGATATTCTGGGGGATGAGGATCACCTTGGAGACATGGATTTCAAGGTTGCCGGGACCGCGGACGGGATTACCGCATTGCAGATGGATATCAAGATAGACGGGATTACCCGGGAAATCATGGAGACAGCACTGGACCAGGCCAAAGAGGGCCGATTGCATATTCTGGGAGAAATGAACAGGGTGATCACCGAACCCCGTGCTGAAATGTCGGAGTTCGCGCCCCGGATTGTCAGCATCAGCATTAACCCTGAAAAGATTCGGGATGTCATCGGAAAAGGGGGTTCGGTGGTTCGATCGATTTCAGAAGAAACCGGGGTAAACATCGATATCAATGATGACGGCATCATTAAAATCGCCTCCACCGACAATGCAGCCGCCCAGGAAGCCATTCGCAGGATTGAGCAAATCACTGCAGATGTTGAAGTAAATGCCATCTATAACGGAAAAGTGGTTCGACTGATGGATTTCGGTGCATTCGTGAATATTTTGCCCGGTCGGGATGGCCTTGTGCATATTTCCCAGATATCAAACTCCCGGGTGAACCAGGTCAGTGATGTGCTCAAGGAAGGAGACCGGGTCAAGGTCAAGGTCCTGGAAGTCGACAAGCAGGGTCGGGTCCGGCTCAGTATGAAAGCAGTTGAATAACGCTGGCCGCTGTCCCAGGCCTGTCCCCATGGAAAGGGCAGCGAAGAAGGGGAACTGGTTTGGGCTCTTGGGCGGCGGTGTGAGCAGGTTGCTATTTTTCCGGGTTTGACGCTATCATACTGAATGCTATGCAGTTGAATGCAGAGGGAACGGTGAGCGTGTGGAAGAAGACGTAGACCGGGTGCCGTTCGGTGCATAATACGTTGTAGGATTCAGAACAATTATATTCCAATTGAGCACCGATGGTTGAGCGCGAAACCGGAGACCCGGAACTGGTACCAGGAAAAAACAACGTTCTGACTGCCGGTAAGAAGCTGGCTGAAGCCAGGATTGCCTATGGGCTCAGTGTTGAAGAAGTCGCCGGGCACCTCAATTTAAGCGTCCATTCCATCAAGGCGCTGGAAAGGGATGACTATGAGAGCCTGCCCGGCTATACCTTTTCCAAGGGTTATTTGAGATCCTATGCCGGTTTACTGCGCCTTGATCCGGATGATGTTCTGGCCAGTGTCGACCTCGTGCCGGAACAGCTCCAGAACATTGCCTCCTCGAAATCAATGGCCAAAAGCAGGAGTCGCGAGACAGTACAAACAAAAAAATCCGGAGGCCGGCGGGTATTCAAAACAATCGTATGGATACTCGTGTTGATCATTCTGGTTCTGGTGGGGGTCAACCAGTTTGCAAAGCTTGAAATCGACCAGATCATTCAAAGCCTGAACCTGTCTGCCTTGGTGGACCTGGTGGAAGACAATAAAAATTAAAAGGGCGGTTCAGTTTAGGTTCAGGGACGCAATACCCCGGCAGTGCCCACTCGCTTCCGGCAATGGTTGACCCGGCCTTCCCCCCCCGGTGCGAGGTTTCACGCTTTTCCCCCGCTGATCCGGGGTGACCCGTTTTCTTCGGCCCCTGATGGCGCTGACGCAGTGGCGTCGACCAGGGGTATCCGGATGACTGTGCGGAGCCCGGGATGGTTGTCTTCAAGGGTGATCCTGCCGCCGTGCAGGGAAATCACGGCGGATACCATGCTGAGTCCCAGGCCATTTCCGCTGCCGCTTCGACTTTGGTCGAGGCGATAAAACCGCCGAAATACCTTTTCGCGTTCCGAAACAGGAATTCCCGGGCCATTGTCTGCAATGGTGACCTCCAGATCCGTATTCAGCCTGGTGAGGGAAACGGACAGGTGGCCATTGTCAGGGGTATACTTGATCGCGTTTTCAATCACGTTGGCGAAAGCCTGAAACAGCAGGTCCCGGTCACCCTGGGACCGGACTCCGGTTTCATAGGTCGTTTCAAGGGTCTGGTTTTTTTCCTCGACCAGAGGTTCATAAAATTCAACGACATCATCAAGGAGCATATTGAAATCGATCCCGATGAACCCTGCCCGGACCTGGCCGGCTTCGATTCGTGCAATTCTCAGCAAGGCATTGAAAGTGGTCAATAAAGAGTCCGACTCCTGTATGGACTGTTCCAGTTTCACTGCAGAGTTTGACCCCGGGGCCGCCTGTAATCGGGCTTCTTCCAGGTGCTGGCGGAGTCTCGCCAGGGGAGTTCGCAAATCATGGGCAATGTTATCGGACACCCTTCGGATATCTTCCATCAACATTTGAATCCTGTCCAGCATTTGATTGAGGTTGTACGCAACCTGGTCCAGGTCGTCGTTACGCCCCGTGGTCTGGACCCTGCGTGAAAGATCACCGGACATGATGCTTTGTGCCGTTTGATTGATGCGTTCAATCTTTCGGACGGTCCGGCGGCTGAGCACGAATCCTCCTGCGAACGCCAGAAATGCCATGATTCCCAGCCCCCATGTCAACGCCTGGATGATTCTTCTCTTGGCTTCGGTTAACTGGTGAATGTCCCGGCCCACCAGCAAACCATAATTTTCAGGTAGCTTGAAAATCTTGGCCCTGGCGGTATGAGTTTCATTGATGGGTTCGTTGAAAATCAGGTCAAATTCAATCCAGTCCTGGTCGATTGACGTGGTTGCCTCGGTGGGCCAGCGGTTCAGGTTGCCCTCCAGGGGCACCAGTGTGTAGGAAGCCAGCAGATAGATGGAGGAGTTCCAGGCCCCCTGTTCCCGCTCCACCCGTTCTTTGATGAGAGTCTTCAATCCCTGAATTCCGTTTTCCTGGTACTGTTCGGCCAGGCCCTGGATCTCAGCCTCAATGGTGTCATCCATCTGCTGCGTCATGTACGACGCCGTAAACACATAGAAAAAATAAAGCAGCAGCAGGGTGGATGTACTGAAAATAAAGGCGTAGAGTAACGCCAGTCTCAGGGTATAGCTGTGGAATAGGTTACGTTTTTGTTGCACGTAAAATGTATCCTGCTCCACGCACGGTATCCAGTAGGGGGGAGTCGAAATTTTTATCGATCTTGCTGCGTAACCGACTGATGTGAACGTCGATTACATTGGTCTGGGGATCAAAATTATAGTCCCATACGTTTTCAAGCAACATGGTGCGCGTGACAACCTGGTTGCTATGCTCCATGAGGTATTTCAGCAGGCGGAATTCTCTGGGCTGCAGGTCGATAAGGGTATCGTTGCGCTTGACCTCCCGGCTCAGCAAATCCATCTCCAGGTCCCCGACGACCAGGGTGGTCTCCTGTACTTCCATCATGGTTCTCCTTGACAACGCATCCAGGCGGGCCAGCAATTCCGAAAATGCGAACGGCTTGGTGAGATAATCATCTCCCCCCGCTTTCAATCCTTCTACCCGGTCATCGACATCCCCCAGTGCGCTCAGGACCAGGGCCGGGGTATGGTTTTTCTGTGCACGCAGGGTGGAAATCACCGTCAACCCATCCATCCGGGGCAACATGCGGTCAACAATCAGGGCCTGGTAGTTTTCGTTGCTGGCCATGGAAAGTCCGGCATCGCCGTTTACAGCGATGTCTGCCATGTGCCCAACCTCCTGCAATCCTTTCTGGATATAGGTCGCCGTGGATTCATCGTCTTCGATTATCAATACCCGCATCATATTTTTCCGTATACTTCAGTTCTGTTGGCCGGGGCAGGTCCCCAATTGTATTTTCCCGATGGTAGCACGGGAGCGTCTGCCCCGGTTCCAGGGGGGAAACTTCCCATGGCTTTCTATTTTAAATCAATTTGAGGAATCAATCGATGGAACCCGGGGACAATTCCAGGGATCGGGAAGCACTTCAATCCGAACTGGATCAGGCCTGTCAGCTGGACCCGCACCTGTACGGCATCCTGGACCGGGTTGGATATCCCGAACCTCGTCGTCGGCCGCCGGATTTTTCCACGCTGGTCCAGATCATCAATGCACAACAATTGTCTACGCGGGCGGCGGCGGCAATCTGGCACCGGCTGGAGCAGGCATGCAGGGGGACGGTCACACCGGAAAAAATCAGAAATCGGAGCGTGGAAAGGTTACGTGCTTGCGGGCTGTCCGAAAGAAAAGTCAATTATATACGGGGCCTTGCCGAAGCGATGCTTTCCCGACAACTGGTCATTGAAGAGCTGTCCCATCTCCCGGACGGGGAAGTCATCTCCGAGATCACAAGAATCAGGGGCCTGGGGAAATGGTCAGCGGAAATTTTCGCCATGTTTGCCCTGGACAGGAAGAATATATTCCCGGACGGGGACCTGGCCCTGCGGGTTGCCGTTCAACGTTACCGGAAAATGCGAAGTCGCCCAGGCAAGGACCAGGTCAGAGAGATTGCAGAAACGTGGTCTCCTCATAAAACCGCGGTGGCCCTGCTGATGTGGAAGTATTACGGGACCACCACATTGGAGGTATCGGGGGAGGCATCGGGCGGGGGAACCGGGGATGCCGATGCCCCGCCCGGCTGAAACAGGACCCGTACCCGGAACAGGCCGGTACGGGTGATATGTCCTAGTGTTCGAGGATCTGGGACAGGAACAGTTTCGTGCGCTCATGCTGCGCATTGTCGAAGAATTCATTCGGGCTGTTTTCTTCAATGATTTCTCCGCCATCCATAAAGATCACCCGGTCGGCAACTGTCTTTGCAAATCCCATTTCGTGGGTCACACAAAGCATGGTCATGCCTTCATTGGCGAGTTCGATCATGACGTCCAGCACTTCCTTGATCATTTCAGGATCCAGGGCGGAGGTCGGTTCGTCGAACAGCATGATCCTGGGCTTCATGCACAGGCTGCGGGCGATGGCGACCCGTTGCTGCTGGCCGCCTGAGAGCTGTCCCGGATATTTGTTGGCCTGGTCCGGAATCTTTACCCGCCCCAGGTACTGCATTGCGATTTCCTCGGCTTCGTGTTTGGGCATTTTCCGAACCCATATCGGTGCCAGTGTGCAGTTTTCCAGTACCGTCAAATGGGGAAACAGATTGAAGTGCTGAAACACCATCCCCACTTCACGGCGGACCACCTCAATATTTTTCAGGTCGTTGGTCAATTCAGTCCCATCCACAATGATGTCCCCTTCCTGGTGTTCTTCAAGGCGGTTGATACACCGGATTACGGTGGACTTCCCGGACCCGGATGGTCCGCACACCACAATTTTCTCGCCACGGGTTACCTGCAGGTTGACATTCTTCAGGACATGGAACTGACCATACCATTTATGCATGTTCCGGATAATGATCGCATAGTCTTCACTGCTTGCATTTGTTTGTTCATTCATTGTTCTATGACTCGTTTATCGTTTGTGGTCTGTTTTTAGCTTGTTTTCCAGGTAGAGTGAATACCTTGCCATCCCAAAGCATGAAAGGAAAAAGAAAATGGCGACGAACAGGTAAACCTCGGTGGAAAGTCCAGTCCATTTGGTATCTGCGAGGGAAGCTCTGCCGATGCCCAGCGGGTCCAGCAGTCCAATAATGATGACCAGGGTCGTATCCTTGTACAGGCCGATAAAGGTGTTGACAATGCTCGGAATGGAGATTTTCAACGCCTGGGGAAGAACGATAAGTCGCATGGATGGCCAATACTTGAGCCCCATGGCATCCGCCGCTTCGAACTGGCCCTTGGGAATGGCCTGCAGGCCCCCCCGGATGACTTCAGCCATATAAGCGGATGCAAACAGGGTCACCATGATCAGCACCCGCAGCAACAGGTCAAAGGTCATGCCTGCCGGCAGGAAATAGTTCAGCATGGTGGATGCGACAAACAGGAGCGTAATCAGCGGCACACCGCGGATGAATTCAATAAAACCAACCGAAAACAGCCGGATGATCGGCAGATTTGACTGTCTTCCCAACGCCAGTAGGATGCCGATTGGCAACGAAAAAGCGATTCCGGTGATGCCAATGACCAGGGTCAGCATGAATCCACCGAATTTATCGGTTTCGACCGGGGTCAGCCCAAAACCACCAAGCAGCAACCAAGCGGTAATAAATGGAAAGGCGCAGGAGAAATAAAGTCCGAATTTGCGAAAGGGAACCTTGTCGAACAATACGGGCACGATGGCGGCGATCAGCAACAAAAAGGAGATATTGACCCGCCATCGTTCCTCAATGGGGTAAAACCCGTAGGTGAACAGTTTCATTCTTTCACTGATGAATGCCCAGCAGGCTCCGCTGGCCTGGGCACGACACTCGTCGCGGTTTTCTCCGGTAAAGGCCGCATCCAGAAATAGCCAGTTGACGGCGGCTGGAATCGTTTCGTACAGGAACCAGATCGTCAATGCGGTCATGATGATATTGGATGGCGTGGACAGCAGATTTTTCCGTATCCATGCCACCGGGCCAATGAGGTTGGCGGGAGGCGGAAGGTCAGGATGTTCCCCGGGCGTGTATGCTTTTTCGCTCATGATAATAATCCTCCTACCGCTCAACCAGTTTGATGCTTTTGTTGTACCAGTTCATGACGGCTGATATCAACAGGGACAAGACCAGGTACAACAGGAGTACGATGGTCATGCATTCCATTTCCCTGCCGGTTTGGTTCAGTGATATGCCGCCAATCGTGGCGACAATATCCATGTAACCGATGGCGATGGCCAGGGAGGAGTTTTTGGTCAGGTTCAAATATTGGCTCGTCAGGGGTGGCACGATGATTCGAAGTGCCTGGGGAATCACCACCAGATTCAGAGTGCGTTCCCGGCTGACACCGAGCGCGGAGGCCGCTTCAGTCTGGCCATAATTCACGGCGATGATTCCGGAACGTACAATTTCACCAATGGAAGCGGCAGTGTACCCGGATAATGCAAGCCACAGTGCGATATATTCCGGGCGGAGCACCATGCCGCCCTTGTAGTTGAATCCCTTGAGCTCGGGAATCTCCCAGATGATCGGGCTGCCGAGAATAAAATAGGCGACAACGGGAACGCCAATGATGGCGCCCAGTGATATCCAGAAGACCGGATAATGGTACCCCGTCTCATCCTGCACCTTCTGTGCATATCGCCTGAACCACAGGGTGAATATGATTCCTGCGACAAAAAGAGCAAAGACGACCCAGAAAAGCGGCTCAACCAGGGGTTTGGGAGTAAACAGTCCGCGATTGGTCAGGAATGCCGCCTCTCCCAGCCCCCATGCCTGCTTGGGGACCGGCAGGGTATGGACGATGATGCCGTAAACCAGAAGGATATGAAGCAACACCGGGACGTTACGCACATATTCAATGTACACGTAGGCGAGCCGGTTGGTTAGCCAGTTCTTTGACAATCGAAGAACGCCAAGAAAAAACCCGAGTATGGTGGCCAGTATAATTCCAGTCACCGCCACCAGCAGTGTATTCAGTAACCCGACGAGCATGGCCCGGAAATGGGATGACCGGGACGTGTATTCGATGAAGTGCTGATTGATGTCGTAGCTGGAGGCCTGCCACAGAAACTTGAAACTGAACCCTTTTCCGATGGCTTCAAGATTCACCATTGCATTGCGGATGATATAGGCAAAAAACCCCAATATCAGCACGATTGCGATGATCTGCACGATCACAGACCGCGTTTCCTTGTCATTCCATAGTCGAGAGACCACGTTTCTTTGAGGTATCGCTGCTTCACTCATAGTATTGTTCCACGAAGGGCTTCGGAGGCTTGAATGTTCATTGTGTTTCGCTGAAAGAGAACGGGATACACCGGTTTTCGGTCCTCCCTGTTCACCCCGTTCCGGCAGGCGGGGACAGGCACCATGTGACCGATGCGACCGCTGAGAGGGAGAGTACGCCTGGTTTCATTCCCTGATGATCGACGGATTCCCGGGAAGGACAGGGAAAGAGAGGTTCGAGGCGGGTGAAATAAATCCGGAAATTCCAGAACCAATCCTGGATGAAGGGAGAATTCAGTGAAACGAGGGGTTACCACTTTTCAGGTTGGGGGACTGGCTGAA
This sequence comes from Candidatus Poriferihabitaceae bacterium, assembly GCA_965214055.1. Lineage (GTDB taxonomy): Bacteria > Pseudomonadota > Gammaproteobacteria > Arenicellales > Poriferihabitantaceae > WTGA01. The sequence continues at coordinate 297,927 of OZ243931.1, read as the reverse complement.
ATACCGGGGTGCCTGCGCACCCCGGTATTCCGGTAGATTTCGAATTAACGAATGGGTGCAGCGTAAAGGATGCCGCCGTCTCTCCAGGACGCGTTCAGGCCGCGTGCCAGTCCAAGAGGGGTGTCGGGACCCACATGCGCATTAAACAGCTCGGCGTAGTTTCCGCCCGCTGAAATGGCCCGTACTGCCCATTGTGCATCCAGTCCAATCATTGAACCCATATCGCCTTCTGTACCGCAAATACGGTTAATGCTTGGATTGTCTCCAGCTTCAGCGCACAGTTCGCCGATATTGTCCCGGGTAATGCCGAGTTCTTCCGCAATGATGATCGCGTTCACGACCCATTTTGCGATATCGGACCATTCGTCATCACCGTGGCGGGTTGCACCACCCAGAGGCTCTTTGGAAATGATTTCCGGGAGAATGATGTGCGCGGAAGGATCATCCAGGGCGGCACGGGTGGATGCCAGGCCAGAAGCGTCAGTGGTATAGACATCGCATCGGTTGCCGGAGTAGCTGGCGAGGCCTTCTTCATTGGTCTCGATATTGACTGGCTCATAATTCATGCCATTGGCACGGAAAAAGTCAGCGAGATTCAGCTCTGTGGTGGTACCGGTCTGGATGCATACGGAAGCTCCGTCCAACTCCAGGGCAGAAGTTACGCCCAGATCCTTGCGCACCATAAAGCCCTGTCCATCATAGTAATTGATTGGCAGGAAGTTCAGTTTCAGGTCGGTATCACGACTCATGGTTTCGGTGGTATTGCGAAACAGGATATCGCCTTCGCCGGAATTCAGCAGGGTGAAACGGGTTTTTCCGGTTGATGGAACAAATTTGACTTTTTCACCATCCCCTAGAACCGCAGCGGCAACGGCGCGGCAAAATCCCGCATCAAATCCGTCCCACCGACCATTTTCGTCGGGTGCAGCGAAGCCAGCCAGCCCGGTGGTTACAATGCAGTTCAACTCACCGCGGCCCTGTACATCTTCAAGTGTACCGGCCTGAGTTGTCATGGTTGTAAAGGACAGTGCAACCAGGGCAGCTCCAATTAGTGTAGCTCTCATACGATTTTCCTCAAATTAAATGTGCTATTTTTTGTGTGGTCGATAATGGCCGGAACGGGACCATCATGGTCGACTCCAATTCCAATTATCAACCGACACGGATTGTACAGCATTAATTTTGAATTAACACCCCTGTAGAACATTTATGTTGGTAGCCGTTTCCCGGTTTCGAAAACTCCCCGAATACCCCGGTTTCCCCTGAAAATGGTCGTTCTGGCGGAGAGTATCCGGAAAATCCCAGGGAATTTTTTTGGGGGAACGGACACGGTCGCGGTTGTCGGGAACGGTCTTTGAAAGATGAGGATGGAGACGAAGAATAAACTGTGCTAGATTTCCGGGTGAGCGGATTCGCTGGGCCGCGGCCTGGGTGGAGGGAGCTCGTTACACGCTACACCATCGGACCATTGAATTGGTCCCTGTTTTGAACCCTATTTGGAGAAAATTATTAGTAAAATGAGTAAATCAACTGTTGATGTAAAACGAAGAAAACTGCTGAAGGGAACGGTCGTGGCCGGTGCCTCCGCAGCAGTGGGTCCCTGGGTCATCAGCCCGAAAGCACTTTCTTCATCAGGTGAAGTGAACTGCACCATCTGGACGGACTACATTCCGGCGGATGTGATCGCGGATTTCACAGCCGCGACGGGCATCACCGTGAACTACAAGGAACTCGGTTCCAATGAAGAACTGATCAACCAGATGAAAGCAACCAAGGGTGCGGGGGTGGACCTGTGCAGCCCCACCAATAACCGTTCCGGCCAATGGGTGGACCTGGACTTGCTGCAGCCCTTTGATTATGACCGCATCACTTCCCTGGGCAATGTGAACCCGGCGATGTTGAAGGTGGGGGACACGGAATGGAATTTTGGCGGCAAGGGTTCTCACTGGCTGCCATTTGTATGGGGGACGGAAGCCATCGGCTGGCGCACCGACCTGTATTCCCCTCCGGGTGGTATCCCGAGCTATGGCAATATCTGGGACCCGGAAAACGAAGGCAAAACCATGATTCGACCCCACAGTGGCATGTTGGGTGCCGGGCTGTACATGGAAACCATCGGTGAGCTGGAACCCGGTGATGTCTGGAGGGCCTATGCCAGTGAAGAGGCCATGCGTCCGGTCTGGGAGAAAATCACGAATTTCTGCATTGCCAGAAAATCCCAGATCAAGCTTTTCTGGAATGACACCGACAGCCAGAAGAACGGCCTGCTCAATGAAGGCGTGATTGTTGGCCAGACCTGGGATGGTCCGGTTTTAGCGATGAAATCGCAGGGTGAGCCGGTTACCTATCAGGCGCCCAAAGAAGGGGCCATGGCCTGGGTGGACAGCCTGGCGATGTCTGCTGCGGCCGAGAATGTGGATCAGGCCTATGCACTGATTAACTATGTCTTCGACCCGGCGGTTGCCGGCAAATCAATCAATACCCACGGATACAACTCTGCGGTGCTGGGTGCAGATGGGCATACCGACGAAAATTACAAGAAGAATTTCGCGGCAGCCTATCCGGGGGATGCGTTGGCGAACCTGAATCCATGGCCCGCCGAAGGGCAGTGGTATGCGGATGTTCGAACCGAGTATCGAAACAAGTTTGTGAACGCATAGGGCCCCGGGGGAGTCGGGATGCCAGGCGGCCGGGGAGCCCCGGCCGCCTGGCCGCCACTCGTCCGGGAAGGGCAGTATTTCCATGCCGAAAAAATATAGTACAATGCCTTTCGGCAAACGACAGCGGTCAAGGGCTCCATGATGAGTGCAAATGTGCAGCTTGATAATGTGTGGATCCGGTTTGGTGATTTTGTCGCCGCCCGGGATGTCAACATCCACATAAGAGAGGGGGAGTTTTTTAGTTTTCTGGGTCCGTCAGGGTGTGGAAAAACCACCTTGTTGCGGGCCGTCTCCGGGTTTCTGGAACCTTCCGAGGGCCGGGTGCTGATCGGCGGGAAAGACATGGCCGGGATTGGCCCCAACAAGCGCCCCACGGCATTGATCTTCCAGAATCTGGCGTTGTTCCCGCTGATGACGGTGTGGGAAAACATCGCCTTTTCCCTGGAAGTCCGCGGAATGGGAAAGGATCAGCGACGGAAAAAGGCAGAGGAGCTGCTGGACCTGATTGCACTTCCCGGTCAGGGGGACAAAATGGTGAATGAACTGTCCGGGGGGCAGAAACAGCGCGTTGCCATTGCCAGAGCGCTGGCGGCGGAGCCCGATGTGCTGTTGCTGGATGAACCGCTTTCCGCTCTGGACCTGAAACTGCGACAGCATATGCGCACTGAATTGCGGGCCATACAGCAACGGGTCGGTATTACCTTTATCTATATTACCCACGATCAGGGCGAAGCCCTGACCATGTCGGACCATGTGGCGGTCATGGGGCTGGGAGTAATTGAACAGGTGGCAGATGGCAATACCATCTATGATCAACCCGAAAGTGCCTTTGTGGCCTCTTTCGTCGGCGAAAACAACCTGTTTACCGGGAAAGTGTCGAAAGTGGACGATCGGTATGCGGTGGTGGATACGGCATCCGGTTCCCTGCGGGCACGGCATGGCAAGAAAAACGGCGAAGGTCAGTTGAAAACCGGGGACAGTGCCTATTTGTTTATCCGACCCGAGTCGCTGAAGTTTGATGATGAAAAGAGAATGGACAACCAGATCACCGCCCATGTCCATCAGCAGGAATTTGAAGGCAATTTCTGGCAGGTGTTTTTCAATATACCGGGGAATGAGAAGCGCATCAAAATATCCATGGTGAATGATGGGCGCTCAGTGGGCCACGATGTCGGGACCGAGGTCACGCTGGGATTCAATGCCGACCTGGGCGTTGTATTGCCTGCCGGAGACCTTGCTGCCGAGTAGCAGGGTTCCACGGCATGGTCAATTGAATCCCGGGTAGTCCATACAGCATTCTTCACGTGGCACAGTACTGGCAAGAATTCTTTAGAAAGAACGGCGCGGCGTTGGCGCTTTTCCTGTTGCTTGCAGTGGGGTTCTGGATATTCATGCTGATCCTGCTGCCGCAGCTGTTCATGATGGATTTCTCATTCAGGGCCAATGTGCCGCCACCAAAATGGGGGACGGAAGCCCACCATTACACGCTTGAGCATTACCGGTACATGCTCTATGGCAGTTCCCAGAATACGGAGTCGTACAATCTGGTGGACCTGTCCGTCTTCGGCCGTACGATTCTGGCAGCGGTGTTTGTCACATTGATCGATGTGATGTTGTGCTATCCGGTGGCCTATTATCTTGCCCATGAAGCCCGGGGCGGGTGGGCCAGGCTGATGGTCATGTCACTCATTGTCCCGTTCTGGGTGAACGAGCTGTTGCGGGCCTTTGCCTTCAAGATCATGTTCGGGGGAAATGGCATTGTCAACAGTGCATTGATCTGGATCGGGATCATCGACCAGCCATTCGATTTTGTTCGGGAGGGGGTGGCACTCTATTCGGGATTGTCCTATGCCTATATCCTGCTGATGATCTTCCCGATCTACAATGCCGTGGAAAGCCTGGACAGGAATCAGATTGAGGCAGCCAGAGACCTGGGTTCCCCGTGGTGGCGAATCCACTGGAGGATCATTATTCCCCACACCAAGCCGGGAATCACCTCCGGGTGCACCATGGTATTCATGTTGACCGCCGGGGCCCTGGCAGCACCGCAGATTCTCGGTGGTCCCAGCAGTCTGTGGTTCACGCAAATCATATACCAGTCGTTCAATCAGGCCGGCAATTGGGCGAGAGGGTCTGCCTATGCCATTATCCTTCTGGCAACCTGTATTGTTTTTGTGTTGCTGGTCATGCGCATATTCAAAGTCAAGCTGGGTGAGATAGCACGATGACCTCGGATCGTGTCAGGAAGTTTTTCTCGCTCCTGTTTGTCCTCGGTTTTTTTGCCTACCTGTTCGGTCCGCTCATTATCATGAGCTTCACCGCTTTTAACAGTTCATCCTTCCCCCGTGTGACCCCCTGGGAATGTTTTTCTGTGGAGTGGTTTGATGTGCTTCGCAAGGACACCAAGCTGGTGGAAGCGCTCCAGAACAGTTTTTTCATCGGCATTGGTGTCGTCCTGGTGTCTGTGCCGCTGGGCCTCGCCGGTGCCCTGATGCTGACCCAGATCAAGGAGCGTGTTCGCCCTTGGTATTACACCATTGTCATTTCCCCCATTCTGGTCCCCGGCGTTGTCCTGGGGATCTCTACCCTGTTGTTCTGGGACCGCATTGGTCATATGTTCGGGGCCTCCCGGGATTCCATTTTTTACAACGGATTTTTTCTCACCATCATCGGTCAGGCGACATTTATCTCTGCCTATACCATGCTGGTATTTATCTCACGGCTACAGAGATTTGATCGCGTTCAGGAAGAAGCCGCCCTGGATCTGGGGGCCACCCATGTGCAGACATTCCGCAAGATACTGCTGCCATTCCTGAAGCCAGCCATTGCATCGGCGGCTGTGCTGGCGTTTCTGGCTTCATTCGAGAACTACAATACCACGGTATTTACAATCATATCGGAAAGCACCATCACCACCTTTCTGGCTGCGAAGGTTCGGCATGGAATCAATCCTTCCATCAGTGCCCTGGCGGTGGTCATCGTCTTGATTACCCTGTTCGGGGCAGCGTTGCACGAAGTGTTGAAACGCAGGGAACTGGCGGCGGAAAGAAATGCAATTCGGATGGCAAAAGGAGAGGAAACGGCCAGGCTTACGCAGAAAAGATTTGTTCTCGACCCCGCCGTGTTGATGGTGGTTGCGGTCTTTGTGGCAGGAATCGGCACGGCCTATTTTGCCGGTACCGTAGGGGTAGACCAGTGCAAGGCCGATGTGTTGGCAGAGAAAAGAAGGGTTACTGAACAGAAAATCCGGGAACGCGAACAAAAAGCCATGTTCCAGGAAGCGGGGATTCAGGCGGGTTCGGAACCGGTCACCCCCGGTGTTTCGACCGAGGGTGTGGATAAAACGGAACGGACAGGGACCGAGAATTTCAATTCGATTTTCTCTACGGGAAACCTGATGGACCAGACCGGAATTGAATCCGATGAGGTCCCGGACAAATCCGACCGTGCCGGCACCGAGAACTTCAACAGTCTTTTTGATCCCGACAATCTCAGCGAGCAGTCCGGTACCGGGAGCGGGCAATAACCCTGCCTGGACCCGCTGTTATCGGGTCCAGGGGTCGGTCGGCAGGTTCCATCCTTTCAAATACTATCCTTTCAAACAATAATGAGTCTGACCACCACCTGTATCGGTGCCTATCCGAAACCGGATTACGTCAAATTGCCGGACTGGTTCAACCTTCCGGACGGGCCGGATACCTCCAATCCCACCAGATTCTGGTCCGGGGCGATGGAGGCAATGGGCTCCGAGGCCCCGGCGATCATCGAACGAGGCATACGGGAGGCCATTTCCGACCAGGTGGAATGCGGCATCGATATCCCCACAGATGGTGAAATCGCCCGGGAGAATTACATTCACTACCATTGCCGCCACTTGAACGGCATTGATTTTCAGCATCTCACGGAAAAGGCCGTACGGGGAGGAAATTATTCTGCGGAACTGCCCTCCATAGTCAGCCCGGTTTCCGTGAAGGAGCCCTATATCGCGGATGACTGGAGAAGGGCGCAGTTGATGACCCACCGACCGGTGAAAATCACCCTCCCCGGGCCGATGACCGTAGGAGATACCACGGCAGATCTTTTCTACAACGACCCGGTGAAACGCGGGGCAGCCCTGGCGGAGGCACTCAACGAAGAAATCCTCGCGCTGGCGAATGCAGGATGCCGATATATACAGATCGACGAACCGGTATTTGCCCGTCAGCCGGGCCCGGCCCTTGCTTTTGGGTTCGAGAACCTTGAAAAAGCGTTTCACGGGTGTCCACCCCAGGTCATGCGTACGGTTCACATGTGCTGTGGCTACCCGGACAGGTTGGACCATCCGGATTACCCCAAAGCGGATCTGGATGTGTATAACCGGATTGCGGATGCGGTGGAGGAATCCAGTATCGATGCCGTGTCGCTGGAATTTGCTCACCGGCCCGGGGACCTGTCTTTGCTGGAGCATTTCAAGACCACCAGTGTGATATTCGGCGCGGTCGCGATTGCAAAGAGCCGGGTGGAGAGCGTTGAAGAGATTCGCGAGCACCTGGGCCGGGCCCTGGAGCATATCGACGCAGAACGATTGCTGGTGGCGCCGGATTGCGGCCTTGGTTTGCTTGACCGGAAATGTACTATGCAAAAACTGAGAAATATGAGTGAAGCGGCCAGATCGCTCTAGGGGATGGTGGACGGGCTGCCTACTTCTCCTGACCGTTCTGCTGACCGGAAAAGCCGTTGCAGAGGGGTCGGTCCCGGGATGGAACCAGTTGGTTTATCTGGTATACCGGCTTGAAGTGGCCGGTTATTGCAGTCTGGTCACGGAACCGGCCGGGCGGGGGTTCCGGATCCAGGAACAGGCCATCATCGGTGCACACGGGATGGATCGAACACTGGTGGAGAGTGCCCGGGCAGAAGCCTGGAAACTGGCCTACCGGGAATGGGACAATCGGGGACTTGGCGGATTTCGCCGGTGGTGCAAAAACGAAGGGTCGAGTTATGTGCGCTATCTGGAGGAGATATCCCGGTCCTTCTGCCGGGATTCGGGCATTGGAAAAGCGTTGGAGATGGACTATAGTTGCGGCGAGATACTGCAAGAATCACACGGTAACGGGGGAGACAGATGAACCAGACAAACCAGGCAACCCAGGCAATCCATGAAGCGGGGAATGAAGAAGAACTTCACCACTATGTGAACGGCGGGAAGGTTTTTGGGTCGGGAGGCCGTTTCGGGGAGGTGTACGATCCGGCACGGGGAGTGGTGGCGAAGCGGGTTCCGCTGGCGGGTTGTGAGGAAGTGGGGCGGGCGGTTTCGGCGGCCCAGGCAGCGTTTCCGGGTTGGTCGTCGACGCCGGCGGGGAAGCGGGCCCAGGTAATGTTTTCGTTCCGGGAGTTGATCCGTTCGCACATGGAGGAGTTGTCGGAGCTGGTATCGTGTGAGCACGGAAAGACTCGGGAGGATGCAACGGGGTCGATCACCCGAGGGTTGGAGGTTGTGGAATATGCCTGCGGGATATCGGAGTTGCTGAAGGGGGAGTATTCGGCGTCGGTGGCCGGCGGGGTGGATTCGTGGAGTCTGCGTCAGCCCCTTGGAGTGTGCGCGGGGATCACGCCGTTCAATTTTCCGGCGATGGTACCGATGTGGATGTTTCCGCTGGCGATTGCATGCGGAAACACGTTTGTTCTGAAGCCGTCGGAGCGAGATCCGTCGTGTCCATTGCGTCTGGCGGAGCTGATGCGGGAGGCGGGATTGCCGGATGGGGTATTGAATGTGGTGAACGGAGACCGTGAGGCGGTGGATGCGCTGCTTGCGGACGACCGGGTTCAGGCGGTGAGTTTTGTGGGTTCGACGGCGGTGGGGGAATACATATACCGGACGGGGACGGCCCACAACAAGCGTGTTCAGGCGCTGTGTGGAGCGAAGAACCATCTGGTTGCGATGCCGGATGCGGACATGGATCAGGTTTCGGATGCGGTACTGGGTGCGGCGTACGGTTCTGCTGGTGAGCGTTGCATGGCGGTATCGGTGGTGGTATCGGTGGGAGATGGACCGGCAGACGCGTTGCTGGAGCGTTTGCTACCGCGACTGGATGCATTGCGGGTGGGATCGCATACGGGTTCGGAGACGGAGATGGGCCCGGTGATCAATCCGGAGGCGAAGGCACGTATTGAGGGGTACATAGCTTCGGGCGTGGAGGAAGGAGCGGAGTTGGTCCGGGACGGACGGGGTCTGGAGGTTCCGGGTTTTGAGGAGGGATGTTTTGTGGGTCCGACGGTATTTGACCGGGTGAAGCCGGGGATGCGGATTTACACGGACGAGATTTTCGGTCCGGTATTGAGCGTGGTCCGGGTGGGGAGTTACGAGGAGGCGGTATCGCTGGTGGATGGACATGAGTACGGGAACGGGACGGCGATTTTCACCCGGGACGGGGATGCGGCCCGTGATTTTTGCCACCGGGTTCAGATCGGGATGGTGGGTGTGAATGTACCGATTCCGGTTCCGCTGGCGTTTCACAGTTTCGGGGGATGGAAGCGTTCACTGTTCGGGGACCATGCGATCCATGGACCGGAGGGGGTGCACTTTTACACCCGTTTGAAGACCATCACGGCGCGCTGGCCGTCCGGCATCCGTTCCGGAGCCGTGTTCAATTTCAAGGCCGGGGGAGAGCATTGACGGGGGATGGCCGGGACCAGTGAAGTTCACGGCAACCATGGGCCTGACAGGAAAAATTCAGAAAAGTCCGTAACGGAAATCCAGCCCGGATTTGCCGCGTTCAGCGAAAAACCCGGACTGGGGGATTTGAACGGAAAACTGAAAAAGGCCCGCGAAAAAAACCGTACTCGAGGACGAACCTGAAGCCCCTCAGCCGGTGATCAAATCGGAAGTAAAGCTGGATGTGGAATTCGAAAATCACAGGGACCTGATCAGGAAATGCGGCGGGAAGGAAGTCACTGAAAAATGACGGAGGGACCCCTTCGCACATTTCTTATGATGCGTTCAGATGACGGCACCTGGACGGTCACGGTTTGCCGCGACTTCGGCGACATCATGCGCACATGGAAAGCACGGAAGGAGCCGGACAGGGATGTTGGCGTGCTGCACGTTGGATTTGATCAGCCCGCGTCCCATGCCCTGGATGAAATTGCAGGTGCTCATCCCGGCCGCATGCTTCTGACGACTCCAGCGAAACACATCCTGCCAGACTTGGTCACAGGGTCCGATGAACCGGTTGGTATTGCAGACAACACCGGGATATTCATCGGGTTGAGAGGATGGGAGGACTCTCTCACAGACCCGGCGGCACGGGCAGGTTGCCTGGAGCCGACCCGCGCAGGCTCCGCGACACAGGAGCCGCAGGACTGGGTCGCTGCATTCCTGGCCCAATACCCCTCAGACGCAGAAGCGCTGTCGGTGCATGGAATACACGATGATGCATCTTATCTTGAAAGGGAGTCTGGTCTGGAGCGGAGTGTACGGCACCGGTCAGGCCTGTTTCGTGCTCATAACCTGATAGGCACCCATTGCGACGATCCCTGTGCACTCGCTGGCGCTGCGCCGCCGTGGCTCGCCGAGCGCAGCCTGATTGCCCTGAACCTGCCTACACGGGTCCGCAACCCATTGTACAGATGTAATGTCGAAACGGTTCAGGACCTTGCTGCCTGTTCGCCCACAATGCTGTTGAATCTGCCGGGTGTAGGTCGAAAGTCTCTGCGAGATACCGTACAGTCTTTGAACGCTGCCCTGAATGAAGGGCCACCGCGACCCCGGGAAGACGGCCCGTTTCCTGAGCCCCTCCCACTTTTGGCGGAAATACGCCGGTCGCTGTTGTTGCTCCCGGACCGCGAGCGCGACATCCTGATTCGGCGTCTGGGCTTTGAAACGCCCCCCGAGACGCTGCGACAAATCGCGGAGGATTATGACGTAACGGGAGAACGCATCAGGCAAATCGAGGTGCGTACAAAGCAAAAATGGATTTATCCATCGTACTGGTACAATTTCCTCGGACACAGAATAGCGCGGTTGCTTATCGGAAGAAGGTTTCCCCTGCCAATGACAGGTGCAGAAGCCGTTGATTCGTGGTTCGAGGGCATGTCTTCTCACCTCGAGTTTTTCAAAAAAATCGTTCAGATGGCGTGTAAAGACCGAATCCATTTCATCGAAATCGACGGCCTCTTTTATTTTAGTTTGATGGACCAAAGCCTGTGGGAGCATACGGTTTCCAAGGCAGCAGAGTTCTTGTCCTCCGGAGCGGGACGGGGTTGGAGCGAGAACTACGCCTGCGCGATTGTTCACAGTGTGCTGCAGGACGCTGCACTGGAGTTTGCACCGTTACTGTGGGACAAGGTGTCCCGGCTGTGCCACTTCAGCGCCAGCCGTGGCGGTTCACGCATTTTCACGAGCTACGGTCGCGGAGCCGAGCCGCTTGTCGAAGCTATTCTCGCTGAGTCCGATACGCCGCTGCACTATACGGAAATTGCCAGGCGCGCCGGCTCCAGGGGGAAGAAAAGGCCAAGCCTGAGAACGGTGTACAATGCCGCCGCAAAGGTCGGCTTCCTGTTTGGCCCAGGAATATACGGGCTCGCCCGGCATGTGCCTTTATCTGACCAACAGATATCCCGCATTCGCATAGAGGTTGCAGACATAGTGTGTCCTGAGGCATCCGGCAGGCAGTGGTATGGCTTTGAAATTCTCTCGGAGTTGTCGGAGAGGCTGGAAGGCGGGATTGACGGCCTGGACAAGTATCTGCTCGATATCGCCCTGGCAAAATCCACGGTACTTAGGCCTCTCGGGAAAATGATCTGGATCAGGTCCGGACAGGATACCGATGACCAGATACGCTTTGATGCTCACCGGGCCTGCGTTGCATTCCTCAAGTCGGCAGGGCATCCACTGAATATCAGTGAGATCAAGGAACACCTGACCGGGGTGCGTGGTATCAATGGGTTCTTTCACCATCGTCCGGTTGATCCTCTCGTTCGCATACAACCGGGCATCTGGGGTGTCAATGACAGGGATGTGCCGTTGTCGCGGGAGAAACAGGCCAGGATTGTTGAGGTGCTGGTTCAGATGCTGGAGGAAAGACACTGCGGCATTCACGTAAGCGAGCTGTCCGGCATCCTGCCCCTGGGAGATTGCTCCCCCGGTACATTCCTCTCAATTGCTGCCCAGGACGGGCGATTGAAAATTTCACAGGGGAGATACGCGTATCTCGCCGAATGGGAGGGTCCGAGGCGCAAAACAATCGGGAATGCGGTACCGGTCGTCCCGGAGAAGGCGGACAAGCCGCTTGCGTAAAGGTTCTCTGTGGTGAATCTCCGGGTTCGAAGAGCATGCAGCCGATCGGTCATTTCCGGCGCATTGATGGCTCCGGAAGCAGGGTTCGACGGGACAACCGGGGAGTGAGGCCTGGAGGGGCCTGCTGGGACCGGAAGTGGTTGGTTCCGGCTCTCTTTTCCTGAATCTTCCGGAAAATCCCCCCGGCGGGAGTGCAGTGCCGTGCAGTACGGTAACCCGGTCAGAAACGCATCACCACCCGGGCCGCCGAATCCGGGTCGGGTTTCAGGATGGTTGGTCAGAACGATGAATGTGCCTGCAGGTCGGCATGGTAGGAGGACCGGACCATAGGTCCCGAGGCCACATTGGTGAACCCCATTTTGTCTCCGATTTCGGCGAATTCCCCGAACTCATCGGGGTGCCAGTAACGTTTGACCGGGAGATGGTGGCGGCTCGGCTGCAGGTATTGGCCGATGGTGACCATATCCACCTCATGCGCCCGGAGGTCCTCGAGCACCTCAATCACCTCTCCATGGTTTTCTCCAAGACCCAGCATGAGGCCGGATTTGGTGGGGACGCCCGGCTGCAGCTGTTTCATCTTCAAAAGCAGGTCCAGGGAATACTGGTAGTCGGAACCGGGCCGGGCTTCCCGGTACAGGCGGGGCACGGTTTCAAGGTTGTGGTTGAACACATCCGCCGGGGACTGGTTCAGGATTTCCAGGGCGACATCCATCCGTCCCCGGAAGTCAGGGGTCAGAATTTCAATTTTGGTGTTCGGGCAGCGTGTCCGGACGGCGGCGATACAGGCGGTGAAATGGGCGGCACCGCCATCGCGCAAGTCATCCCGGTCCACGGAGGTGATCACGACATATTTCAGGCCCATCCCAAAAATGGTTTCAGCGAGGTTCCGGGGTTCCTGCTCGTCAAGGGGGTTGGGACGGCCGTGGCCCACATCACAAAATGGACATCGTCGTGTGCAGATGTCGCCCATGATCATGAAGGTTGCGGTGCCGTTGCCAAAGCACTCCCCGAGGTTCGGGCAGGCCGCTTCTTCGCAAACGGTGTGCAGGCCATTTGACCGCAACGTTTTCTTCAGGCTGGCCACTTCCCGGGTGCCGGTGAAACTGGCCCGGATCCATTTTGGTTTTCTCAACAGCTGATCACGGGGCAACAGCGGAATCTTGACCGGAATGCGGGCCATTTTTTCCGCTCCACGGAGTTTTTCTCCCTGGACGACCTGCCTGGGTTTTACTTTTTGGGCTTCCATCATGCAACCATCACATATGGGGCTGTCTGCCTGGCAGGTCCGGCTGGGTGATGTAGTCGGAAATCATGGGGCAGCTGCAAACCAGATTCTTGTCGCCATACAAATTGTCCACCCTGCCAACGGGGGGCCAGAACTTGTTGTGCCGGGTTTCCGGTGTCGGAAAAAAGGCGCGTTCCCGGGAATAGGGAAAGGGCCAGTCGTCGCTGACGAGAAGCTGGTACGAGTGGGGGGCATTGGTGAGCAGGCTGTTCTCAAGTTTGGACTTGCCGTATTCGATTTCCCGGACCTCTTCCCGGATCAGGATCATGGCTTCGCAGAACCTGTCAATTTCCTCAAGGGATTCGCTTTCGGTGGGTTCGATCATCATGGAATCGGGAACGGGCCAGGAGATTGTCGGGGCATGAAATCCGTAATCGATCAGTCGCTTTGCGACATCTTCCACGGTCACCCCGCTACTGTCCTTGATCGGGGCCATGTCAATCACACACTCATGGGCAACCCGGCCATTGATTCCCTTGTAGACAACCGGGTAATGGGGGTCGAGCCGGTGGGCGATGTAATTGGCATTGAGGATCGCAATCTGGGTTGATCTCTTCAACCCGTGCTTGCCGAGCAAGCGCATGTATGCCCACGAAATGGGCAGGATCAATGGAGACCCCCAGGGGGCCGCGGAAACGGTGCCGACGGGACTGGAGCCGCCGCGGTTGCAGTTCACAACGGGATGGTCGGGCAAAAAAGGCAGCAGGTGTTTCCGAACGCCAATGGGACCCATGCCGGGCCCGCCGCCGCCGTGGGGGATGGCAAAGGTTTTGTGCAGGTTCAGATGCATGACATCGGCCCCGATTTCCGCAGGCCGGCAAATGCCCACCATGGCATTCATGTTGGCGCCATCCATGTAGACCTGGCCGCCATGGTGGTGGACGAGGTCACACAATTCCCGGATGGAAGTTTCAAATACACCATGGGTCGACGGGTAGGTGACCATGGTGGCGGCGAGGGTGTCCGCATACTCTTCGGATTTCGCCTTGAAGTCCTCCATGTCGATATTGCCCTGCCGGTCACATTTGACCACCACCACCTTCATCCCGGCCATGACTGCGCTGGCGGGGTTGGTGCCGTGGGCCGAGGAAGGGATCAGGCAGACATTCCGTTGTTCACTGCCCTGGGAATGATGCCAGGCACGGATGCACAACAGCCCGGTGTACTCGCCCTGGGAACCGGCATTCGGTTGAAATGAGAACCCTGCAAACCCGGTGATTTCACACAGCATGGAATCCAGCCGGTTGATGATCCGGTGGTACCCCTTGGTATGTTTTGCGGGGGCGAAGGGATGGATGTGCGCGAACAATGGATTGGAGATCGGCTCCATTTCGCTGGCAGCATTCAGTTTCATCGTACAGGACCCCAGGGGGATCATTGCCCGGGTCAGGGTAATGTCCTTGCTGGCGGTTTTCCGGAGATAACGCATGAATTCCGTTTCCGATCGATATCGGTGGAAAATTTCATGGTCGAGGAATGTGCTGGAGCGCCGGAGTTCTTCGGGGATGGATTGATCGAGGTCGATATCGAACAGATTTCCATGGACTTCTGCGGCCGTGGTTCCGGCAAACACTTCCAGCAGGCCGACGACCTTTTCCCGGGAGATGGTTTCATCCAGGCTGATGCCCAGGTGGTCCTCGTCAATCAATCGGAGGTTGTATCGGGACTGTTCCGCCTTGTCCCGGATACGTTTCGCTTTCCCGGGGGTATGCACGACCAGGGTATCGAAAAAATGGTTGTGGAGGGTTTCGAACCCCAGGTTTTTAAGTTCACGGGCCAGGGCGCGGGTCAGCCGGTTGATGCCGGTTGCAATGCGAAGCAGCCCTTCCGGACCGTGATACATGGCATACACGGTTGCCATGACGGCCAGCAGCACCTGTGATGTGCAGATATTGCTGGTGGCCTTGTCCCGGCGGATATGCTGTTCCCGGGTCTGCAGGGCCATGCGGTACGCCAGGTTACCGTTGGAGTCGATGGAACTGCCAATAATCCGGCCGGGCACGGAGCGCTTGTATTTTTCATGGGTTGCCATGTAGGCAGCATGGGGACCGCCAAAACCCATGGGAACCCCAAACCGCTGCGTACTGCCGACGACGATGTCCACGCCCATTTCACCGGGTGGTCGAAGAAGGGTCAGGGACAGGGGGTCCGCTGCCATGATCACCAGGGCATTCTTGCTTTTCAGTTGATCAAAAGTGTCCTGGAATTCCCGGACAAGACCGGATGCCCCGGGATACTGGACGACTCCCGCAAAATAGTCCCCGTTGGCCACTTCCCGGTCACATTCTCCGACCACCACTTCAATCCCCATTGGACCGGCCCGGGTTTGAAGGACCGCGATGGTTTGCGGCAGGCAATCCTGGTCGACAAGGATGCGATTGGATTTGTTTCGGTTCACGCGCCGGGCCACCATCATCGCTTCGGCAACCGCGGTGGCCTCATCCAGCAACGAAGCATTGGCCAGTTCCATTCCCGTCAAATCCATGATCATCTGCTGGAACGTGATCAGTATTTCCAGCCGGGCCTGGCTGACTTCCGGCTGATAGGGGGAGTACGCGGTATACCAGTCTGGATTTTCCATGACATTGCGGCGAATCACCGGGGGGGTTACGGTCCCGTAGTACCCCAGCCCGATCATCGAAATTGCGGTGGTATTGTCTGCGGCAATCAGCCGGCTGAGTTTGTTCAGCCGGTTTTCGTCCAGGGACCGCGGAAGAGAAAACTCCCGGGAACTTTGTATCGATTCCGGTATGGTCTGCTCAATCAGTCCATCCAGAGAGTCCAGCCCCAACTCTGCCAGCATCCAGGCGATTCGGTCTGGGTTTGATCCTATGTGTCGTACTGTAAAATCATCCGATCGGGGCATTGGATTCCTCTTTGTTCCGATAATTATGGTTCCGCTGAAATCCTAGGAAAGGGATTCAACAAGGACCTGGTAGGCATCGTCATTCATCAGGCTTTCCAGTTCACTGCTGTTCGACGGCTTCAGCTTGAAAATCCAGCCATCCCCTTCCGGGTCCTCATTCACCTGTTCCGGGGCATCATCCAGTGTCTCGTTGACTTCTGAAACTTCGCCGCTGACAGGGGATTTGACTTCCCCCGCTGCTTTCACGGACTCGATGACCGCCGCCTCCTCTCCCTGGTCCAGGGTTTGACCGATCTCGGGGAGTTCGACATATACGACATCTCCCAACTGGTGCTGGGCGTAGTTGCTGATGCCAATGACAACAGCATCTCCCTCCACCCGGGCCCATTCATGATCATTGGTATATTTTGTTGACATAGTTCTGTGTACCTCGTTCTCTATGAGTTAAAGTGCTGGTTGGAACCAGCTATCGAAAATAACGATGGGGTGTAAACGGCAAACGTGTGACAACCATGGGAAGTCGCCGGTTCCGGACCACCGCGTGCAATTCGGTATTTTCATCGCAACAATGGGCATCCAGGTAACCCATGCAGATCGGCTGGCCCCGGCACGGGCTGTACCCGCCGCTGGTGACCTGGCCCACTTCAGCCCCCTGGTCGTCCTCAATCACCACTCCTTCCCGGATCGGAGCCCGGCCATGGGGGGACAGTCCCACCAGCCGGCGACGGACGTTTTTGGGGATTTGTGGAAGGACCACCGCTTCTCCGGGGAAACCGCCTTCACGGTCTCCTCCGTTTCTTCGTGATTTGGAAATGGCCCAGAGCAGGTTGGCTTCCACCGGGGTCGTTTCCGGGGTCAATTCATGTCCATAAAGGCAGAGCCCCGCTTCAAGCCTCAACGAATCCCGTGCCCCCAGCCCGATCCACTTGACCGCTTCGTCCCGGAGGAACCGGGTGGCCAGTTCTTCGGCCTGGTCCGAGGGCATGGAGATTTCAAATCCATCCTCCCCGGTGTACCCGGACCGGGTGGCAAAGCAGGGAATCCCTGCAATTTCCATGGCTCTGGCATCCATGAATTTCATTTCGCTGACCTCACATCCAAGTCGTTTCATCACTTCGGCAGCCTGGGGGCCCTGCAGTGCCAGCAGACTGCGGTCATCCAGCATTTTCACCTCCAGGTGGTCTCCGAGTCGTGACTGGATATGCTGAAAGTCGTTTTCCTTGCAGGCGGCATTGACAACGAGAGTGAATTCATTTTTGCCCACGTGAACGACCATGAGGTCATCCAGAACCCCCCCTGCGTCGTTCAGCAACAGGCCGTATCTTTGCCGCCCTTCGGGCAATGCGACGATGTCAACCGGCATCAGTGTTTCAAGCAGGGATGCGGCGTTGGTCCCTTCCACGCGTATCTGCCCCATGTGCGATACATCAAACAGCCCGGCCCTGTCCCGGGTGTGAAGGTGTTCCTTGATGATGCCGTCCGGGTAGTGAACAGGCATGTCGTAATCGGCAAAGGGCACCATTTTGGCATTGGCCAGCACATGCAGGCTGTGAAGTGAGGTTCGCTTCATGGGTACTGGAGAGTTTATTTTGGATAAGGTTGGAAAGGGAGTGAAAACCTGTCGTCTTCCCCACTCTGGAGGGTGGGGATTCCGGTCAGGGGGGTTGCGCGGCCCTTCCGGCAGGTTCTTGTTTCACTAAAACGACCGTGTTTGCGCGAAGCTCTGACTCTCACCACACCGCTAAAAAAAGGATGCCCGACCAATGAATTCATTATCCCATCACAAAAATAGTATTACAAGCATCAGTTCTTGGTTATAGCAGGAATTCCCATTCCGGTTCCGGGGATGGGGGAGGCGGCGGCACGATGCGGGCGGGTGCTGACTTGGGTATCCTCTCATCCCGGATGCCGGGAGAATATCAAAGAAATCGCCGGGTTTTTTTCCTGTAGTCTTCACATTTTCCAAGGTAGCGTTTTGTACTGACTGGCATGGGAACCCGAACATTGGCAATCCAGGTGATGAGTTCCTTGCCGGAATGCAGCAGGTTGGTTCCGCGCTTGATGTGGCGTTCCAGAGAGGTCCGGGCCCCGGCCGGGATCTCCGCCCGAAAATCACTGATTTTTTCACCGTCCGCGACAAATTCCGGCCAGACCGTGACATAGTCGGGGTCGCTCCGTAAAATTTCACTTTCATTTTTGGCGATAAGAATGAAATCGTCAATCAGGGGTTCTGCGCCGCGGAACCAGTCCAAATGACAAAAAGTCTCCTTGATCACCGCCCCAACCTGGTCAATTTCCCTCATGGCCTGGGCAATTTTACGGTATCGACTGCAATAGTAGTCGGCAATGGGCATGGTGAAAACCTTCACAGGTTCCCCCCACAGTTCATCCACCCCTTCCTCTCCGCTGTAGTGTTTCACGTTGTCACTGAGTGACAGGGCTTCGGACAGGCAGTCCGAACACTGGTGCATCAGGACATCGTCCCTGGCCAGGTGGATGCCTTTTTCTTCCAGGTCTGCAATGGTGGTAAAGATATCCGTTGCCCGGTTGAAAAGCGCCCCGGCCAGCATGGCCGCATTCACTCTCTTGCGCTGGGGGTCCGATTCCCTTTCATAGGCCTCCCGGACTTCATCCAGTTTGTCCCCCGGGGTATTGATGCCGGGTTCGGTGTGATGGAAGGTTCGCCGGGTTAACGCATCCAGGAGTTTTTTCTTCTCTGAAATGGATTCCTCCGGTGGCTCGTAATAGCGAATCCAGTACCCATCAAAGAAAACATGGTCCACGCCATCCATACAGCGGATGGTTCCATTCGATGCGGTTTCAGGGAATGACACGGGGTTGCTCTGAAATCAAAAGACCGGCCAGGACCGCCAGGGGAATGCTGTCATTGTTCAATCCCTTCCAGGGTCTGGTCCAGAATATCCCATGCCAACTCATGGAATTCATCCACCTGCTCCAAAGTGATGACCAGGGGTGGGCTCATGACCATGGTGTCGCCCACTGCACGCATGATCAGGCCTTTTTCGAGGCAGATATCCCGGCAGTAAATCCCAGTGCTGCCCTCGCTGTCATACCGGTCCCTGGTATTTTTGTCCTTGACCAGTTCCAGTGCAGCCAGAAATCCTTTCCCCCGGGCTTCCCCCACCAGTGGATGGGCCTGCAATGCCCGCACCTTTTCCTGAAAGTAGTCCATGACATGGTCCCGGGCGTTTTCAATGATTTTCTCTTCCCGCAGAATCTGGATATTTCTCAGGGCGACGGCGCAGGCCACCGGATGCCCGGAGTAGGTATAGCCGTGGGCAAACTCCCCGGCTTTATCGTCCAGGACTTCAGCGATACGATCTGCAATCATGACCGCGCCCACCGGCTGATATCCCGAGGACAATCCCTTGGCCAGCGTCATCACATCGGCATCAATACCGAACGTGTCGGATCCGAACCATTCTCCGGTTCGACCAAATCCGCAGATGACCTCGTCGACACACAGCAACACGTCGTACTGCCTGCATATCCGGTTGATTTCCGGCCAATAGCTGTCCGGCGGAATGATCACTCCACCGGCCCCCTGAATCGGTTCGGCAATGAATGCGGCCACCCGGTCCGGCCCCAGTTCAAGAATTTTCTCTTCCAGGCACCGGGCGCGTTGCAGGCCAAACTCCTGTTCGTCCATTTCCCCGCCTTCCATATAGTAATAGGGCTGGGCAATGTGTTCGATATTGGGGATAGGCAATCCTCCCTGGGCATGAATCCCTTTCATGCCCCCCAGGCTGGCCCCTCCCATGGTGCTGCCATGATAACTGTTGTGGCGGGCAATCACGATGTTCCGTTCCGGCTGGCCCTGCAATTCCCAAAAATACCGGACCAGCCGCAAAACGGTATCATTTCCATCCGAACCGGAACAACCGAAAAATACACGATTGAAAGGAGGGGGGGTGACTTCGGAGAGCGCTTCCGCCAGTTCCACCGCAGGCAGTTGGGCGGTCTGGAAAAAACTGTTGTAGTAGGGAAGCTGTTCCATCTGGTTCCTGGCCGCTTCCGCCAGTTCTGTACGGCCATATCCAATATTCACGCACCACAACCCGGCCATCATATCGAGATACCGGTTGTCATCGCTGTCGTAAATATAAACGTTCTCGGCCCGGGTAATGATTCTGGCCCCTTTTTGCCGCATGTCACGATGATCGGTAAAGGGATGGTAATGGTGTTTATAATTGCTTTCGCGCAATTCAGCCGTATTATAGTTTTCCATCTGTCCGGGAATTAACTGGTATGGTGAGTGTCAACAGGGCATTATCGAATAATAGGGACTTATATACTTAATTGACAAAATCAATCCGTATATTTTCTTGACGGATCATCGAGGTTGCCAACGCAATCGCCTCTCCCACGTCCAACCACCCGAGTCCCCAGGGCTAAAATATTCAATGCAGCATTGATGTCCGCATTGTCCTGATGCCCGCATTCGACGCACCTGAATTGGTCTTGCGTCCTGCGGTTGTTCTGGTCGATGTGTCCACACGCATGACACCTCCGACTGGTATTCCTGGGGTCGACCTCAATCAACTCCGATTTGTAACCGAGTTTCTGTTTGAATCCCGACCAGCCGGTGTTCAGGATTTCCCGGTTCAACCCCGACTTCTGTTTGACGTTTTGGCCCGGATTCTCCCTGTCCCCCTTCGCAGACTTCGTCATGCCCCGGGTGTTCAGGTTCTCAACCACCACGTACTGGGACTGATCCGCAATCTTTCTCGATTCGGGGTGATGCCAGTTGCCTCGGATATGCCTGATCCTCCTGGAGGCCTTGGATGCCTTTAATCTTGCTTGCTCATATCTTTTTGAACCCGAAATATAAAGGATATTCCCATCTTTGTCCTTTTGCTTTCTCGGCTTCTGTCGTCTGCCATCATGCGTTGATACCGCCTTCTCCTGGCTTCGAGCCGGTCAAGCCGGGGCATTCGCCGGATCTCCCCTTCACTGGTCGCAAATTGCCGGACATTCATGTCCACACCAATGGCCTTGCCATTGGTGTTCCTTTGAACTTCATCCACCCGGTAACCAACCATGGCATAGAACCGGTTCCCTTCCTGTTGGATCACCACGGATACCGGTTCAGCGTCGGCATACGGGTGGCTTCCGCTCAACACCACCTGTCCAATCTTCTGTAAATGCAGGGAATTCCCGTTCAGCTGGAAGGTTCCTTTCACAAAGGTCACGGAATCGGAATGACTGGCCCGGGATTTGAACTGTGGAAACCCCTTTCCCGACTCAAAGCACTGCTTCCAGGCATCCGAATAGTATTTCAGGGTATACCGGATCGGCGCACAGGGGAGTTTCTGCAGCCAGTCGGTTTGTCGTCTTAACTGGACAAACTCCTTTCCCAATGAGAAAAACGAAACCTTCGGGCGGGGCAAGGACTCATCGTTGCGGTGGGCTTCCATCATTTGCCTGTTCCGGGCAAGGAAATGGTTCCACACAAAGCGGGTGGCACCCAGACACTGATGAAGCATTTCAGCCTTTTGTCTGGTCTTTGGGTAAAGACGATAGCGGATGCCCCGGTACTCCATGACTCGGATTATCCCCGGTTTGGTGAGTAACAAGTACTTGGGTTCAACATTAACCTGAGATGTCGATGCAAAATAGAAATGTGATCTTTCGTCTGTTAAGTTAAATATATAATTCCCGAATAATACATCAGTTGAAAGAGAAATCTAACCGGAAGATGGCGACCCCGGTCTCTGGCACGATATGAAATATCTCCTTCAGGGCCTCTTCTCCTTTGCATTGCTGCTGGGGTTGTTCCTGTTTGGGAGTGAGCTTTTGCACCGGCTGGTCATTGCGTTGAACCTGAATGGATTGGCGGCTTTTCTGGTTTCATGCATTCCATTGCTCATGGTACTTGCCTGGACCACCATGGAGAGCACGGAAAGCTACCTGGACGTGCTGGCCAGATATGCCTTGTGGGGGTATTCGCTGATCCTGTCCATCGCCGGGGTTGCCTGGTTCATCGGCAGGGGGTGGCCCCTGCCGTGGATGTGACCGGATACGAAAGACCGGGGCATCACGCCTGAACCTCCCGGCGGACGGGAAAGATGGCCGGTGCGCCGGGAAACCGGTCAGACCCCCGCATCCATTTGCATCGTCTCAGACCAGGAGATACAGCATCAGCGGCAGTGTCAGTATTCCAATGGCGGTCTGCAATGCGATGATGGCGGCGATCATTTCGGCATCGCCCCCCATTTGTCTGGCCATGATATAGGCGGTTCCGGCAGTGGGTGCGGCACCACAGATAATGGCCACTTCATACGGAAGGCCGAAGACTCCCAGATATCGGCACGCTGAGGCAATAAACAACGGCATGACAATCAGCTTGAGGGTCGAAGACAGCACGATGACCCACCGGGACCTTTGGAACGCGTTGAATTTCAATCCGGCACCCACTGCAAGCAGGCCAAGCCCAAGCGCACTGGAACTGACCAGTTCCATGGTGGACATCAGGATATCTCCCAGGTTCCATTGCAGCAGGTTCAGGCCAATTCCAATGAAACAGGAAACCAGCATCGGGTTGCGGACAAGCTGGTTCAGCAATGCCCCGAATGAAAGGGTACGGGGGGGTTGGTTGGGGGTCCGGCCATAGATGCTCAGCACCAATACATTGGTAACCTGCAATATCGGGACCATTACTGCAAAACTCAGTGCACCGGCCACCAGGCCGGTTTCTCCGTGCAGTGCCTGGATAATGGCCAACGCCGCAAAACCGTTCCAGCGGCTGGTGCCCTGGAAAAAGCTGGTGAATTCCGGGCCGGTCATGCCAAGCCAGCGGACCAACAGCGGTTTCAGGACAAACAGAAGCAATATCATCCCGGCAACCGACATCATTAAGGCTCCACCCAGTTCCCTCACCGGCACCGAAGACAGGTCTGCTTCGGACAGGGACCGTATAATCGCCAGGGGAAAAAGCAAATACCAGCAAAGCAGGTCCAGCGCCGGCCAGATTGATTTGGGCAAATAGTCTATCCTGCTGATGAGAAACCCGGTGCCAATGACCAGGAAGACCGGTATCAGGACGTGGATCGTGGTGAGCAATTCAGTGACTCGGTAAATTTATTCGCAGTGGGTAGAGTGCCACCGCCTGGCTTAGAAACCATTGTCAGGTCGACGGGATGGCAGGTGGCCTGGGTTTTCCAGGACCCGGTTCCCGGGATTTTTCGAAGCCATGTCCCTGTGTGCAGGGCGAAGCGGTGGGGAAGCCACTGGAATGAATTTTCGGTTAACCCGGGGCAGGCAGGAAATTTTCCCGGCAATAAAAAAACCCTGCGCGCGCAGGGTTTTTCGTTTCGGTCAGTTGGGACGGATCAACTGGTTGTCACATTTTTTGCCTGTAGGCCCTTGGGGCTTTCTTCTACGTCGAAAGTGACTTTCTGGCCTTCTTTTAAGGTTTTGAAGCCAGAGCCCCCTATTGAACGGTAATGCACAAAAACATCATCGCCACCATCATCCTGGGAAATAAAGCCAAACCCCTTGGATTCGTTAAACCATTTTACGGTTCCTGAAGTCATAAAACTTTTACCTTATAGATTAAAAAATAAATTTTGCATACATCTCATGCAACGGGGAATTCGAGGGGAACGATTTCGGAACAACCTGGACCGCCGACAACAAAATCTGTAGCAAGGCACCGAGTATAAGAGAAACATATACAGAATACTAGCAATGAAAAAAAGGAATTATGGGGGGATTGTGAGGTAAAAAATGGGAACAACGGAGGATAAAACCATCCGATCTCCGATCCGCACCGGTGTGCAGGGACTCGCCATCCGTCCGGTACCGGGTATTGATCCCGAATCGGGTTTTCCCGAATGGCGTTGAGGGGTTCTTCCAAAAGGTCCCCGTCCATTCACCCATCGACAGGACCGGGTTCAGGTTCGGGAACCCGGACGAGATGATGGGCAAAGCCGATTTCCGTTTGGTGGAGACGCACACGTACAATTCGGGGGATCGTTATTGTTGTCAAACCAGGAAAATGCGGTTCACCGGTTTTCATGCCCCCCAGGATATGCAAAACTCAACGCAACGTGGAAAGGAAGAATTTTTTGAATCGTTGCATTCGTTCCATGAAATAATCGGGGAGGATCGGAACGCTGGATTTTCCGGAGAACCGTACATTCCCCAGGGCAATTGAAATGCAACCAGAAATCGAAACCTCGCCATCCCTGCCGGCCGGGAAGATACAGGTCCTTGCGTTTGATGTGTTTGGTACCGTGGTGGACTGGCATGGTTCCGTCTCCCGGGCGGTTGACGACCTTGAACTGGGTGTCCCGGGGGATGAGTTTGCATTGGCATGGCGGAGGGGATACGCCCCGGCAATGCGTCGTGTTGCCTCAGGAGAGCTGGGTTGGACCCTGATCGATGATCTTCATCGGATGATCCTGGAGGATGTTCTGGACCAGTTTGGGGTCCATCGGTTATCGGAAGATGAGAAAATACAGCTGAACAGGGTCTGGCACCGACTGCAGCCATGGCCGGACAGCGTGGCGGGATTAACCCGGCTAAAAACGGGGTTTACCATCTGTACGCTTTCCAATGGAAATATCGGATTGCTCGCCAATATGGCAAAGAATGCCGGATTGCCCTGGGACTGCATTCTGAGTGCCGAGACATTCCGGAAGTACAAGCCCGATCCGGAAACGTACCAGGGGGTCGCGAGAATATTCGACGTAGCCCCCGCCAGCGTAATGATGGTCGCGGCCCATCATGATGATCTTGCGTCTGCCCGGGGATGCGGATTGGCGACCGCCTATATTGAACGCCCCTTTGAATTTGGAAAGTCTCACCCCAAGGATGTTTCTTCCAGGGCCGGGAATGACATCCATGCCAGAACCATTGTGGACCTTGCCGACCAGCTGGGTTGCTGACCGGCGACTGGTGGCCAGCGGGGTTGTTTTGTCCCGTTCCCTTCTTTTTCCCGGCGGGAGGATGCGTTACGTGAATGGACGGGGGAATCTGCGTGCATCCCGCAAAACCGGTCATTGGAATCGACGGGGAAGTCATTTCAATGCTGGTGTCTGATCCAGTTGAGGAATATTTCGGTTGCCGGGTTTCGATCAAATACGGGGGACGCACAAAACAGGTAGTAGCCGGCCTCGTTCAGCGCCACTTCGGACAGGTAGCACAGTTCCCCCGAATCCAGTTCATTCTGGACCAGATCGTCCCACAGGGCGATTCCCTGTCCATCGATGACGGCCTGCACACGGTCGTTGGAATCCGGAATGACCAGGCGGTTTTGCATGGGGAGATATTCCAGCCCGGCAAGCCGATGCCATTGTTTCCATCCGGCGCTGCCCGAGCTGTCTGCCAGCAATGGAACTTCTCTCAGGGCTCTTTCCAGTCCAATTTCCCGGACCTGCCTGGCGATGCTGGCGTTGGCCGTTGGACGGGCGGGACAGTGGAACAAAAGCGTGTGGTCAGGCCCGTCCCGCTCTCCGGCACCCCAGCAGATCGCGACATCAATATCCGATTGCGAGAGATCGTCAATACCGGTGATAGGCTCCACCCGGACGGCGATCCCCGGATTGTCTTCCATGAATGTCATCAGGCGGGACGACAGCCAGCGCGAAAAGAAATAGGTGAGGGCGCCAATGGTGATCAGGTCCGGGGCGTTCTCCTTGAGCCGGCGGATGTCCCGGTCGAGCTGGCCGAAGGCCAGTTGTGCGCTGTGCATCAGTTTTTCGCCTTTGCCGGTGATGTGGAGTCGCTGGTTTTTTCGCTCAAAAACCCGGAACCCCAGTTCATCTTCCAGTTTCCGGACCTGGTAGCTCACGGAAGCCTTGGAGAGGTTCAGTTCAGCGGCGGCAGCGGTGACGCTCTCATGACGGGCAACGGCGGTGAATACCCGTAGTGTGTTGTAGGATCTGAAGGGCATCCGGTATGTTCTGATTTTTCTGACAAGTTGTATGAAAATTTGAAATATTCAGGGTGAATAGAGTGTGTTTAAATTCACTATTGTTCAAATCATAACCCTCGATGTATGAGGATTTCAAACATTGATCAGCCCCGATAACCTGCAAATCGCAGTCTCAGTCCGCCAGGCAGTGGTTGAACGTCCCAACGAACTGGCACGGACCATGGCGCCCCACCCACTGATCCACCAGGAGTTGCCCTACGATCCCACCTATTTCGTCTACAACCGGCGTCTCGCCACCGCAAGTCTGAACAATCTGAGCGAGGACGAGGTGTACTGGCGTGTTCGGCAAAGTGTCATCCTGCGGCACACCGGGGAACTGCCGCTGGAGATTCGGGGGCCGGACGCCGAAAGGCTGCTGAACCGGGTGTTTACCCGGGAGATCGGAAAGAATCGCGTGGGCCGCTGCAGCTACCAGTTCGCCTGCTACGACCACGGCGGCATGATTACCGACGGGGTCCTGGTTCGCCTTGCCGGGGACCGCTTCTGGTTCGGTCAGGCCGATGGCGACCTGTTTTCCTGGCTGCTTGCCAATGGACGGGGACTCGACGTCGAAGTGCTTGATCCGGGTGTCTGGGTCAGCCAGGTACAGGGGCCCAGGTCCCTGGAGGTGCTGGCGGCGGCGGTGGATGGCGACATGCCGGAACCGTTCCGGTACTTCGACATGGCGGAAGTCACCATCGCGGGTCAGCCGGTGGTGCTGACCCGCTCTGGCTTTACCAATGAACTCGGCTGGGAATTCTACCTGCTTCCGGATACCGACAGGGATGCGGTGGGTGCACGCATCCTCGAAGCGGGCAGGCCATTCGACATGACGCCGACCTCCGCGGACGCCTTTCGCACCCGCCGCATCGAAGCCGGGCTGCTGAATGCCGGTTCCGATTTCGACGGGAGCACGACCCCCTTTGACGCTGGCCTCGGCCACATGGTGGAGTTCGATAAGAGAGAATTCTGCGGGCGCGATGCATTGCTGCGGGCGGATCGTCGTTGCCGCACCTGGGGATTGCGGACAGATGGCGGCGTTGCCCGGATTGGGAGAACGCTGAAGTCCGGGGGGCTGGATGCGGGGAGGGTCTGTTCCAGTGCCTGGTCCCCCTTCCAGCGGTGCGGTGTGGCCATCGTTCGACTCGATGATGCGGATTCTGGGCCCGGCTTCGAATTCGAAGTCGTCTGCACCGACGGTGAGATTCGTACGGCACAAACCTGTACGACCCCCATGTACGATGAGAAACGCGATATCCCGCGTGGCCGCAGGGTCGACATTCCACAGGGAGTCTGATGGAGCCTCCACATGTATGACATCCGTCTCACTGAAGCCTTCTTCCCTGCGCAAATCGATGCACAACTGCGTGACATCACGGTGGGTGAGTTGCTCAGGGAGGCGGCTGATCGCCATGCCGAAGAGACGGCCCTGGTGGAGGTTGCCATGGATGGAACGGTCGGGCGTGACTGGAATTACCGTGAGTTGCTGGAAACCAGCGAACGGCTCGCCGTGGTTCTCGCCTCGCGATTCGAGCCCGGGGAGCGGGTGGTGGTCTGGGCACCCAACCTTCCACAATGGCTTTTTATGGAATACGCCTGTGCATTGGCGGGCCTGGTGCTGGTCACGGCGAACCCGTCCTTCCAGGACAAGGAACTGCGATATGTTCTGGAACAATCCGGTGCGGTGGCCCTGTTTCTGGTCCACGGCTTTCGCGGCAATCCCATGTCGGACATCGCGCAAAAGGCTGTCCTGGGCAACAAGCGGATTCGTGCAGTGGTCAACCTGGACGATGAGGCCGTCTGGTTTGAACCGGAATCGCAGCTGGCCGGTCTGCCGGGTGTCAGGCCCACGGACCCGGCCCAGATTCAATATACTTCTGGAACCACGGGCTTTCCCAAGGGCGCAGTGCTGTCGCACTACAATCTGGTTAACAATGCCCGCCTGTTTGCGGCGCGAAAAAATGTTCACCAGCAATCCGTCTGGGCAAATTTCATGCCGATGTTCCACACGGCCGGCTGCGCCACGACGGCGCTGGGTTCCCTGCAGGCGGGGTGCAAAATGCTGATGATTCCGCGATTCGATGCCAGCCTGCTGGCCCGCCTGATCGAAAGCGAGGGGATCACCACGTTTTTTGCGGTCCCCACCATGCTCGCAGGATTGTTGGAGGCGCTGGAAAGCGAACCCCGTGACCTGTCTTCGATGGAAGTGATTACCACCGGGGGTGCACCGGTAGCGCCCGAGCTGGTACGGAAGATTCGGGACCGTCTTGGATGTTCCCTGCAATCGGCTTTTGGACAGACCGAGGCCTCTCCGATGATCTGTCTCAATCACGATGACGTCACCGTCGACGATATCTGCTGTTGTGCCGGACAACCCCTGCCTCATACCAGCGTATCCATTCGTCACCCCGAAACCGGCGCAGTACTCGGGGTTGGGGAGGTCGGGGAGATCTGTGCCAGGGGATACAGTGTGATGATGTGCTATCACAACCAGGAAGAAGCCACCCGGACAGCCATCGATGAAGAAGGCTGGCTGCACACCGGGGATCTTGGCAAGCTCGATCAACGCGGTTTCATCCGGGTTACCGGCCGGGTCAAGGATATGATCATACGCGGTGGCGAGAATCATTTTCCCGCGGAGATCGAAAATGCGTTGATCGAGCACCCGCAGGTTGCAGAGGCGGCCGTGGTGGGGATCCCCGATGAAAAGTGGGGAGAGGTGATTGCCGCATTCATCAGAACCGAAGACAATCAGCCCATGGACACGGAAGAGCTGAAATCATTTTGTCGCCGGTACCTTTCCCCGCAAAAAACGCCGGGCATCTGGCGACGCGTGGAGGCTTTCCCCCTGACGGGTTCCGGAAAAATTCAGAAATTCAGGATACGGGAGAAGTATCTTTCGGGTGAGTATGAATAGACAACCCCCGATCTTGAGGGAAATATCATGAGTGTTCGCATCGATAAAAGTGAATCGGTCTGGACAGTCATCCTGTCACGCCCCGGGGTCCGCAACGCCATAGATCCCGACTCTGCAGATGCGCTGTATGAAGCCTTTACCGGGTTCGGTCAGGACGATTCGGCATCCGTTGCGGTTTTATGGGGGGAAGGCGGTGCATTCAGCGCCGGCTGGGATCTGAAACATGCGGCCGCTCTCGACAGCGATGGTTTCTTCGATGCCCACAACATCCCCCATGAGGGTTCCGGGGTTCCACCCGCCCTGCTCGGTCCAACCAGGCTCGAGCTGGACAAGCCCGTGATTGCAGCCATTGCCGGACCCGCCGTGGCGGGGGGGATGGAGCTCGCGCTGTGGTGCGATTTTCGTGTCATGGAAGAGTCGTCGTACTTTGGTGTGTACTGTCGACGATGGGGGATTCCCCTGATTGATGGCGGTACCGTTCGCCTGCCCCGCCTGGTCGGAGAGGGGCGTGCCCGGGAAATCATCCTGACGGGTCGTCGCGTCGATGCCAGGGAAAGTCTTTCGATCGGACTGTGTGAGTATTTGGTGGAGGAGGGGGCCAGCCGGGAAAAGGCGGAAGCGCTGGCCCGCGAAATCGCTGCCCATCCCCAAAGCTGCGTTCGCGCCGACCGGCGTTCTGTAAACAACCAGTATGGGAAATCCCTCCGCGAGGCCATGATCTACGAATGGTACAACGGGCGCGAGTCCCTGTTTGCGGAGGGGATGGATGGTGCGGGGCGATTTGCCGGACGCCGCAAAAACCACTAATCAGAAATCAATCATGAATTTTGGCGATATTCACTATGAAGCCAGGGAATGCGTTGCCACCATCACCCTCAATCGTCCCGAAAAGTTCAATGCCATCACCGAACGCATGCCGGGTGACCTGGTGAAGGCGGTGGAGCGGGCAGTCAACGACGATTCCGTGCATGCCATTGTCCTGACTGGCGCGGGACGGGGTTTTTGTGGAGGCTATGATCTCAGTATTTTTGCCGAAGGGGACAATCCGGCGATCCAAGAGATGCCCTGGGATGCCATGATCGATTACCGGTTCATGCGGCACTGCACCGACAGCATGATGTCCCTGTGGCGCTGTCCCAAGCCGGTGATTGCCAGGGTGAATGGAGATGCCGTGGCCGGGGGCAGTGATATCGCGTTGTGTTCGGACATCATCATCATGAATGAAGAAGCCCGCATTGGTTATCCACCCGCCCGGGTCTGGGGTTGTCCGACCACCGCGATGTGGGTCTATCGACTGGGTGCAGAGCGTGCCAAGCGCATGCTGTTTACCGGAGACCTCATTACGGGAAGGGAGGCTGAGAAGATGGGATTGATCCTGCAGGCCGTCCCTCTGGACCAACTGGATGACGCGGTTCAAACCCTCCTGGACCGCATCCGGGGTGTCCCGAAAAACCAGTTGGCCATGTCGAAGATGCTGGTCAATCAGGCGTACGAGAACATGGGACTTGCCGGTACCCAGACCCTTGCCACCCTGCTGGACGGTTTTGCCCGTCACAGCCCCGAAGGCGTCGCATTCAAGACCCGTGCCGGGGAAGTCGGTTTCAAGCAGGCTGTGGCCGAACGGGATTCCGGCGAACCCATCCCGGGAAGCAAGACCGGACGCAAAAAATGAGTTATGCGGTTCGATTGACCGAATCCCTGTTTCCCGCCCACACCGATGCGGAAATTCGCACTATCACCATCGGCGGGCAGCTTCGGTTAACCGCCCGGCATTCCCCGGACAAAACGGCACTGGTAGAGGTCGATGGCCAGGGTTGCATCGGCCGGTCATGGACCTATTCCGGGCTATTGGCCGAATGCGAGGAACAGGCCCTTGCGCTGGCCAGCCGATTTGACCCTGGGGAGCGAGTCACGGTGTGGTCACCGAATACGCCGGAGTGGGTCATCATGGAGTTTGCCTGCGCCATGGCCGGCATTGTGA
This sequence comes from Candidatus Poriferihabitaceae bacterium, assembly GCA_965214055.1. Taxonomy (GTDB): domain Bacteria; phylum Pseudomonadota; class Gammaproteobacteria; order Arenicellales; family Poriferihabitantaceae; genus WTGA01. Next base: position 267,004 of record OZ243931.1, on the reverse strand, counting down.
TTGTCACCGCGAATCCAGCACTGCAGGCAAGGGAATTGCGCTACATCCTGGAACAGTCGGGGTCCGTTGCCCTGTTTCGGGTGGAGGAATACCGGGGCAATCCCATGGCCACCATTGCGATGGAAGCCTGTGACGGCCTGGACGGGATTCGGGAATGCGTCAACATGGATGATTCCTGGGCCATGCACCGCATATTAACACCGGTGGATGCATTGCCTGTTGTCCGTCCGGAAGATGCCTCCATGGTTCAATACACCTCCGGTACCACCGGCTTTCCAAAAGGCGCGGTATTGAATCACCTGAGCCTGCTGAACAATGCGCGGTTTTATGCAGACCGCCTGGGAGTGCACCCGGATACCGTGTGGATCAATATTATGCCGATGTTCCATACCAGCGGCTGCGGGATGGTGACGCTGGGATGTCTGCAGGCCGGTTGCACCATGCTGATCGTCAAGCGGTTTGATCCCCCTGCCATCTGCCGCCTCATCGAGCAGGAAAGAGTCAGCACCATTCTGGGGGTGCCAACCATGCTCATTGCCCTGCTGGAAGCGCTGGAAAAAGAACCGTTCGACGTCTCATCGGTGGAAATGTTTTCCTCGGGGGGCGCCATGGTCGCACCGGACCTGGTGAAAAATATTCAACGCGTGTTCGGCTGTGGTTTCGGGACTCTGTACGGGCAAACCGAAACTTCTCCGGTCATCACCCAGCATTTTCCGGAGGATTCCATCGAGGATATCTGCCACACTATCGGCCAGCCCCTGCCACAAACCGAGGTCAGCATCCGGGATGTGGAATCCCATGAAGTGGCTCCGCTGAATGGTGTGGGGGAAATCTGTGTTCGGGCCTACTGCAACATGATCCGTTATTACAACGACCCGGAGGCCACAAAAGAGGCCATCGATAGTGATGGCTGGCTGCATACCGGCGACCTTGGCACGATGGATGAACGGGGGTATCTGAAAATCACCGGACGAGTCAAAGATATGATCATCCGGGGCGGGGAGAATATGTTTCCGGCAGAGATCGAAAACACGCTGCTCGAACATCCCGTGATTGCCGAAGTCGCGGTGGTCGGGATTCGGGATGACAAGTGGGGCGAAGTGGTGGGCTGCTTCTTTCGTACCGAGGAGAACCAGGTGGTTGCCGCCAACCGTTTGCATGGATTTTGCCGGGAGCGATTGTCCCCGCAGAAAACACCGGCCATCTGGTGCCGGGTGGAGGAATTCCCCATGACCGGCTCCCGCAAAATCCAGAAATTTGTGATTCGGGACCGTTTCCTTGAGGGGAAGTATGAGTCCCTTTCACTGGATCCGGCACCAGGAAAAACCACATAAAATCAAAGGATGGATATTCCCCGGGTCGAGTGGCGGATTTATCATCTGACCGGCTCCCGGGGACTGCATGGGCCTGAAATAAAAACCGGATGACTGGTTTTCGGGGTGATGCGAATTCACTCATTGCCCGGTTTTCCCGGCATCCTCCCCGGTTTGGAAAGGAAAGGGGAGGGTGTCGTGCAGCCCCGGGGTTGCAGGACCTGCCGCCTGTAGCCTGTCCAGCCCGAAACGGCGGGACGGATAAAATAATTCTATGGCAAACCGTCCGATTTTCTGTGTTGAATCCGGTGTTTTTTGTTGTGAATCGGAATTTTCTCTGTTCCAATACAGCGCAGTAAACGAGGGGAGCCGCCCTCTCTTTTTGAGAATCCAACCCGGTTGATGACCCGGCCTCCATGAAGCCCAAATTTGCCGCATTCAAAAAACGCTATACGAGATTTAACCTGTCTGTAGTGAGATTTTTCCCGTTCATGAGATGGGGGCGCCATCTCAACCGGGAAACCGTTCGGTCTGATTTCATGGCTGGAATCACCGGGGCCGCGATTGTTCTTCCCCAGGGGGTGGCCTTTGCCACCATCGCCGGCATGCCCCCGGAATACGGGCTTTACGCCAGCATCGTCCCGGCCATTGTGGCCGCTTTATTCGGATCGTCCTGGCATCTGGTGTCCGGTCCAACCACCGCCGCGTCGGTGGTGATGTTTTCCTCTTTGAGTGCCCTGGCGGAACCGGGAAGCGCACAATATGTTGCACTGGCCATTACCCTGGCATTCATGGTTGGCATCACCCAGTTTGCAATGGGGGTTCTGAAACTGGGTGCCCTCGTCAATTTTATTTCCCATTCCGTGATTGTCGGGTTTACGGCGGGGGCGGCACTGCTCATTGCGGCCAAGCAGGCAAAGATTTTTCTTGGGCTGGAAATCCCGGGCAATGGGCAGTTTTATGAATCGGTCTCCTATTTGTGGCAGAACTGGAGTGCCTTTCATCCCATGGTCATCGTTGTATCGTTCACCACATTGGCCGCGCATTTTGTCTTCAAGAAAAAATGGCCGGTGTTCCCGCCGATGATTGCCGCACTGGTGCTGGGGAGCCTGGTCGGTGTCGCCCTGAATATCACCCTGGGAGAAGAGAAAACCGGCATTTACATGGTGGGGGCACTGCCGCAGCAGCTGCCTCCCCTTTCGTCCCCCCAGTTTTCTGTGGAAGTGTTCAGGGACCTTGCGCCGCTGGCGTTGGCCATGACCCTGTTTGCGTTGACCGAGGCGGTTTCCATCTCCCGGTCCATTGCCCTGAAATCCGGTCAACCGATTCAAGGCAACCAGGAATTTCTTGGACAGGGATTATCCAATATCGCGGGAAGCTTTTTTTCCGCGTATGTCGCCACCGGCTCATTCAACCGCAGCGGTGCCAACTATGAAGCCGGGGCAAAAACCCCGCTGGCGGCCATCACCGCCGGAGTCCTGGTCATTCCATTTGTACTGCTGGTGGCGCCGCTCACCGCGTATCTGCCGAAAGCCGCAGTGGCGGCCATCTTGATCCTGGTGGCATGGCGGATCATCAACTTTTCCCAGATTCGCACGATTATCACGGCGGACCAGAAAGAAGCGGCCATCATGCTGGTGACGTTTGCCAGCACCATTTTCTTCAAACTGGAATTTGCCATCCTGTTTGGCGTCATTCTTTCCTTGATGATCTACCTGAGAAAGACTTCAAGACCCAAAATCCTGTCTCGTGTACCCAATCCTGCGCTAAAGAACCGGAAGTTTGATTCCGCTGTGTCGCTTCCGGAATGTCCGCAAATGAAAACACTGCGCCTGGACGATTCCCTGTATTTTGGTTCGGTGACGCATGTGGGGGAGATGTTCCGGCTGTATCGGGAGCACTATCCGGAACAGACGCACCTGCTGCTGCTCACCAAGGGGATCAACCAGGTCGATTATACGGGGGCCGAACTGCTGAAGACCGAGGCCCGGGAGCGCAGAAAAATGGGAGGAGAACTTTATCTTTACCGGTTCAAGGACAGTGCCAGCAAGGTGCTGGAAAAAGGAGGGTACCTGGAGTTTATCGGAAAGAACAATATCTTTGATTCAAAGAATGAAGCCATCACGCACATTTTCGAAAATCTGGACAAACGGATCTGCGCCACCTGCGAAAAACGTATCTTTGAGGAATGCAGAACCGTTCCCCCGCCCCGCATGAAAGGAAAAAGCAATCGGAAAACCGGCAGGAAGGCGAAGCAGAAACCCCTGAAGAAGCCCAGAGTCCAGGCCAGTAAAGGGCAGCCTGGGGGATCAGACGTTTAACAGCAGGTGTTCCCGTTCCCAGGCGCTGATGACGTTGAGGAAGATATTGTATTCGTGTTGCTTGACGCTGCTGTACAGCCGGACAAATTTCTCGCCGAGAATCGGGTGAAGCGGTTTGCAGTCCAGCAACTCCCCCACCGCCTCCTTCAGGGTGTGGGGGAGGGTGGAGGCCATCGTCTCTGCGCTGCCTTCCACCGGATTTTTGGGTTGGACCTGCTCCGTCATCCCCAGATAACCACAGGCCAGGGAAGCGGCAATGGCAAGATAGGGATTGACATCGGCCCCCGCGATACGGTTTTCGACCCGGCGGGCCTGGGCATTTGAAACCGGGACGCGAAGTCCCGCCGTACGGTTGTCGTATCCCCATTCTATGTTGGTGGGGGTTCCAAATTCGTCCGGGGCCAGGCGACGGTAGGAATTGACATTGGGTGCGACGAGTGCGACGGCGCAGGGGAGGTATTGCTGCAATCCACCAATATGCCACCTGAATAATGGGCTCTCATTGCCCTGGGGGTCGCTGAATATATTCAATCCGGTTTTCCGGTCAACGATGCTTTGATGCAGGTGAAGGGCACTTCCGGGCTCCTTTTCCATGGGGGCGGCCATAAACGTCGCGTAAATACTGTGTCGCATCGCAACCTCACGCAATCCCCGTTTAAAAAGAAAAACCTGGTCCGCCAGTTCCAGGGCGTCCCCGTGGACCAGGTTGATTTCCATTTGGGTCACGCCGGATTCATGAATGAGGGTTTCGATTCCGATGTCCTGCATATCACAGTAGTCGTACAGGTCCTCAAAGAGCGGATCGAATTCATTCACCGCATCAATGCTGAAGGATTGTCTTCCGGATTCCGGCCGTCCCGAACGTCCCACGGGAGGTTCCAGGGGATAGTCGGCGTCGGGATTCGGCTTGACCAGGTAAAATTCAACCTCCGGGGCGACCACCGGTTCCCATCCCTGTTTCCGGTACAGGTCCAGAACACGCCGGAGAACCTGGCGGGGTGCGACCTCAACGGGCCGGCCGTCAAAATGATAGCAGTCATGGATGATCACGGCGGTGGGGTCCGTGGCGAAGGGTACGGGACGCACCGTGGACGGGTCCGGCTTCAGAAAGATATCCCCATCGGATTCACTCAGGATATCCCATTCCTTGGGATAGTCCCCATCCACGGTCTGCCCGAAAATGCTCTCGGGTAACCGCAGTCCCACATCTTCCTGGTATTTTTTTGCCGGAAGGATTTTCCCCTTTGCAGCACCGGTCATATCCGGTATAACGGCTTCGATTTCTTCAATATGATTGGAATCAAGCCATTTCCTCAGATCAGCAGGAAGTTTTCCAATGGCCTTGTTGTTGCATTGGGGGGTGGTGGGCATGGGAAGTACCTTCAAAAGAACGAAGAGGAGATTATACTCGAAGCGCGGAGGTTATTGATCTCCCCGGAGAATGGACCGTGTACACTCCATTGCGGGTGGTATCCGGGCATTCATGGATCCATGACGTTGAGACCTTATGCATAAAGCCGACAATCAAACCGTACATTCCTACTACGAGCATTCCCGCAACCGGAAGATTGAGACCCCGGCACTCGAACACGGTTCAACATTTGACGTGGTGGTGATTGGTGGCGGGTTGAGCGGATGTTCAACGGCCCTGCATCTCGCGGAACGGGGAGTGAAAGTGGCGGTCCTGGAAGCCCGGCACTTCGGGTGGGGGGCCTCCGGACGCAGTGGCGGGCAGATCATCAATGGCTTTGCATGCGGGCAGGATACCCTTGAAAAACTGCTTGGGCCGGGAACGGCCCGGGAGTTGTGGGATCATTCCGTCGAATCGGTGGAATACACCAGAAGGCTGGTGGAGAAGCACCGCATCCAGTGCGATCTGACCATGGGCTACCTGCATTTGGCAGAAAAGCCCCGCCAGGTGACTGAACTGGAGGAAACCGCCGCCGACTTGGCGAACAAATATGATTATCACCGGATGGAATGGTTGGGGAAGCCTGAACTCGGCGCCGTTCTGGGCTCGGAGTTGTATGCCGCCGGGTTGTTCGATCCGGGCAGCGGCCATCTCCATCCTCTGAATTATTGCCTGGGCATCACGAAGGCTGCACAACGGGCGGGGGCCTGCCTGTTCCAGCATTCCCCGGTGACCGGGGTTGAATCTTCCCGGGGGAAGACCACGGTGGCCTGCAACGGGGTGAAGATTCACTGTGAGACCGTGGTGTACGGGTGCAATGCCTACCTGGATGGCCTGGAGAAGGCGATCAGCGGCAGGATCATGCCGGTGGGGACGTATATCATTGCCACGGAGCCGCTGAGCGAAGAAACCGCCCTGGGGCTGATTTCGAATCGTGCTGCCGCGGCGGACCTGAATTTCATTCTGGACTACTACCGGCTGTCCGCGGACAACCGCCTGTTGTTTGGAGGCCGGGTCAGCTATTCAACGTTCGAACCGGTACGGCTCACCGCCTCCCTGAACCGGAGGATGCTCCGGGTATTTCCCCAGCTGTCGGGGACAAGAATCGAATTTTCCTGGGGCGGGTATGTTGCGATTACCCGCAACCGGGCGCCCCACGTCGGGCGGTTGAGGAATGGGCACTGGTTTGTGCAGGGATATTCCGGTCATGGCATGGCACTGGCGGGGTACATGGGAAAAATCATTGCCGGGGCAATACGGGGGGATACGGATGCATTCGATTGTTTCTCGGGGATTCCACACAAGAACTTTCCGGGTGGCCGATGGTTGAGAATGCCCGGACTGGTGGCTGCCATGGGGTATTACAAGCTGCGGGACCGGCTTTAGCGGATAACCGGCCGGGTGGGGCGCCCGGAGCCAGCCCGGCCGGGGTGCAATCGGGGTATTCAGGATCCATCCGCGTTTCAAGGCCGGGCCGCATTTCCCGGAAAAGCCCTTTTTCTGCCTCCTGGAATGGCCCATAATCGGTATTGCCCATCTGCATCGTTTGAACCCCCCGACTGATCGACCCGGAAAGACAGACCGACATGGAAGAAAAATTGTTACCCAGGGTGTCCTTCACCACCGCCGGGGATGAGGAGGCCGGCCAGCGTATTGACAATTACCTCTTCAGGATTCTCAAGGGAGTTCCAAGGACCCGGATCTACAAGGCCATTCGCAGTGGGGAGGTGCGGGTCAATGGGTCGAGGGTGAAAGTCTCACACCGGCTGCAACGGGAGGACCGGATACGCATTCCCCCTGTCCGGGTACCTGCACATCCCCGGAAAATCATGCCCTCACCGGATTGGCTGAACCGGATTCCGGTGCTGTTTGAAGATCCGCACCTGGTGGTTGTGGACAAACCCTCCGGCCTGGCCGTGCACGGCGGGACCGGCATGCCATTTGGTTTGATTGAAGGGTTGCGTCATCTGCGCCCGGAGCTGGCTTATCTCGAACTGGTTCACCGACTGGACCGGGAGACCTCCGGTTGCCTGATGCTGGCGAAAAACCGGGAATCCCTGCTTCACCTCCAGAACCAGCTGGGAGAAAAAAGAAGTATTTTGAAGCGTTACCTGGGGCTGGTGAAGGGGTCGTGGGCCGGAGCACAGCATGTCATTGATCTCAGGCTGGCCAGGGTGGATGCACCCGGAAAGGAAAAAAGAATGGGAGCCAGGGAAAACGGGAAGGAAGCCCGGTCCATCGTCTGGCCGACAGGTGAATTCAAGGAGGCAACCCGGGTGGAAATGGAACTGCTCACCGGGCGCACGCACCAGGCGCGGGTGCATTGCGCGGAGTCGGGACATCCCATCGCCGGCGACCGGATGTATGGGGACCGGGCGTTTAATACGGCGATGGGCCGGCTGGGACTGAAACGGTTGTTTCTGCACGCACACCGCCTCACGCTGGTCCACCCTGGCACCGGCAGGACCCTGACCGTCGAAGCGCCTCTGCCCCCGCCACTGTTGCGGGTCCTCCAGGCCCTTTCCCCATGAACGCCGGGGGGACCCCTTGAAAAAGGTACCACACCACCGCTATCGTCTCATTGTGTTTGACTGGGATGGCACAGTAATGGATTCGGGAGATAAAATCGCGAACTGCTTCGGGGCCGCGGCCGTGGAAGCCGGATTTCCACGGGCTGAACCGGAGGCCATAAAGCGGTGCATCGGGACCAGCCTGGTCGCCATGTGCTGCACTCTGTATCCTGGAATCACCCCCCCCCGGATAGCACAAATCGTCCAGGGCTACCAGAAGTACTGGAACCACCTGGACCGGACTCCGGCGTTGCTTTACCCGGGCGTGGAGGCCGGCCTGGGTGAACTCGCTGAAGCGGGTTTCCAACTGGCCATTGCCACCGGAAAATCCCGCAGGGGCCTGGACCTGGTCCTGGACAGGACGGGTTTGCGTCATCGGTTTGTGTACAGTCGATGTGCCGATGAAACCCGTCCCAAACCGCACCCGAAAATGTTGCGGGACATCCTCGCATATACGGGGCTGGACGCCACGGAATCCCTGATGATCGGGGATACTACCTTTGACCTGGAAATGGCGAAGGCTGCGGGGATGGACGGGCTGGGAATTGGGCACGGGTATCATTCTAAGGAGGACCTGGAACCCTGGAGCACCCTGACGGTGGTGGAGAATTTTCCCGAATTGATCGCCCGGCTGCTGGGCACGGAACAACGGCTTTTTCCGGATACGGCAGGCGGGCGGGACCCGTGACATGGCCCGTTCTCCTCATCTGGAAAGAACAATCCATCTCGAACGAATGGTGATCACATAAATTTCATTCGTCGAGATCACACTTCCCTGCTGGGAAATCGTAGCGCTCAGCACTGTATTCTGGGAATTCACTCAGAAAGAGAGGGATAATATCCTGAAGGCACATCAGTTTAACTTGGACCCAGGGGAGAATATTGATGTTATTTTTATTGGAACTGTTTGAAACTGGACAGGCCATGTGCTCCAACATGGATTTGAACAGTTGTAGTCACGGCACATCTCAAATGGTATAGTAAGGATACATTTTTTCCTTACTACAATATTTAGCAATCGGGAGATTTCCATGCTCGCCAAACTGACCTCCAAAAACCAGTTGACCCTGCCGAAAACGGTGACCGCTGAGGTGGAGACTACCGACTATTTTGATGTGGTGGCGGAAAATGGCCGCATCGTGCTGACCCCGGTTCGAATCAACCGTGCCGCCGGTGTCCGTGCGAAACTCGCTGAACTCGGTTTGTCCGAGAGCGATGTCCTGGATGCTGTGGCATGGGCCCGGTCTCCTGAATGATGCCTGTTCGCGTGGTTCTGGATACAAGCGTTCTGGTTTCGGCTCTCCTGTTTCACTCCGGTTCACTGTCCTGGTTACGTGGTACCTGGCAATCGGGACACATTCTGCCATTGGTAAGTCGCGATGCCTTGAAGGAGTTGATCCGGGTTCTCACCTGTCCGAAGTTTGCATTGAGTGTCAGCGAACAACGGGATCTGCTTGACGATTATCTGCCGTTCTGCGAAAGCGTCACCGTGCCGGTTCCGCCCCCTGTGGTTCCTGAATGTCGAGATCCTTTTGATCGGCCGTTTCTGGAGTTGGCGCTTGCAGGGCGAGCCGATGTCATGGTGACCGGTGATGCCGACCTGCTTGTGCTGACCGGGAAGTTTACGGTTCCAATCCAGTTGTGCACAGATTTTAAAGTCAGTATCCATGCAAATCCACCTCGGTCGGAAACAGGGGCTTGAAGGAATGTCCTGGATCGGTGAAAAGTTGGAAACACAAAACGACAGAGAAAAATTGCATTGGGCTGATTCACTCCTGCGAACCAAATTGTCGGAAGTTCGAATTTCTTTTGGGAACTATTTTTCAATGACTTGCGGTTATATTATGATGTCGAGTCGTACGATATTCAGCTTGAAGGTTCCGCCCGCGCTGCAGCTTGACCGGGCCCGGAATGCAAAAATAGTCCGTCATACCGTTGCCGTGCAGGGCAAGGGAAGCAAAAGGAGGCAAATGCGAATCTGTGGAATGAGCCCCGGAGGGAAGCGTTGAACGACATACCGATCGCACTGCTGATACTGTCTGCCATTTTGATCGTTGTCCTGTTGGGGGTCGTGTTCGCCAGGCGGACATCCCCGGGGAAAGGTGGGGCGGAAAAGGTCCTGCGCGAAGAAATGCGGGCAAGCCGGCAGGAGGCCACGGATAGTGCCCGCAGCCTGCGCGAGGAAGTGGCTGCTTCACAAAGGGAGGCCAACCAGGCGGTGGTCCGGATGATTGGCGAGATGAACCAGGCGCAGAAGACCAGCCTGGAAGCGGTGGAGGCGCGGATCAAGGAACTCAGTGACCGGAATGAATCCCGGATAGAAGGACTTCGGGATACGCTGGACCGGAAAATGAAGGCACTGCAGGAAAGCAATGACCGGAAACTGGACCAGATGCGGCAAACCGTGGATGAAAAACTGCAGGGTACCCTGGAGAAACGGTTGGGAGAATCGTTCAAGATGGTCAGTGAACGCCTGGAGGAGGTACAGCGCGGCCTGGGAGAAATGCAGCATCTTGCCGCGGGGGTGGGGGACCTGAAACGCGTCTTGACGAACGTCAATACCCGGGGGACCTGGGGTGAAGTCCAGCTCGGAGCAATTTTGGAGCAGATGCTGACACCGGACCAGTACGCCACCAATGTGCGGGTGCGCCCCGCCTCCAGTGAAGTGGTGGAGTTTGCCATTCGCCTCCCGGGTTCGGAGAGGGATACGGATGTCTGGCTGCCTGTGGATTCCAAGTTTCCCCTGGAAGATTACCAGCGTCTGGTGGATGCGGCTGAAATCGCAGACAAAACCGCCGTCGAACAATCGCTGAAAGCCCTGACCCGCAATATTGAGTATTCCGCCCGGGACATCTCGGAAAAATACATTGAACCGCCGGCCACCACGGATTTTGCAATCCTGTTCCTGCCCACGGAAGGCCTGTACGCGGAAGTGCTCAGACAGCCTGGTTTGATCCAGAAACTCCAGCACAGGTACCGCGTGGTTGTTGCCGGTCCCACGACCCTGTCTGCCATCCTGAATAGTCTGCGAATGGGTTTCCGGACCCTGGCCATCGAAAAGCATACCAGCGAGGTCTGGCAGGTACTCGCTGCCGTCAAGACCGAGTTCGCCAAATTCGGTGCCGTGTTGAACACCGTGAAAAAGCAGCTGGATATGGCTTCCAGGACCATTGACAAGACCGGAGTGCGCACCCGGGCCATGAACCGGAAGCTTCGGGAAGTGGAGGAATTGCCCGAAGCGGAATCCGTCCAACTGCTGGAACTCCCCGACACGGAGCCCCTGAAAGACCCCGGCGCACAGGAATGAACCCCGTTCAGGTTGCCCAGGGCGGAACCGGTTGGCCATTCCCCCGCCCTTTTTGACGGTACGAAATCATGGGGTCCGATGCAAATACGGGGCCGGTAACGTAGCAGTTACGCCAGATAGTGATAAAATCCAGCCTTGTATCGTACAGGATTGACGGGTGGTCCAGGCAAAAAAACAACGAAAACGCGAGCGAAGGCCAAACATTGCCTTGCGGGATAAAGTGCCGGGAGTGTTGCGCGCAGTGGCGGTGATCGTCCTGTTTGCCCTGTCCGGGTACATTGTGGTCTGCCTGATGACCTATTCTCCGGGGGGAGTGGCCCATCCCGGCAGTGGCGGTGAAATGGTCAATATGGGGGGACCGGTGGGGGTCTGGATTGCGGACGGCCTGTTCACACTGTTTGGCCGGGGTGCGTATTTCCTGTTGTTTTTCCTGTGTGTGCTGGCCTGGCAGGTCCATCGAAGCAGGGGGTCCGGCCAGTACTCCGGCTGGAATCTGGTATTGCCGGTCACTGGATTTTGTGTGGCGATGATCGGTGTCTGCGGGCTGGAGCATATCTACTTTCCATTGAACAGCGGTGAAACCGTCTTTCATGCCGGAGGACTGCTCGGCCGCTATGGTGCAGAGGCCCTCGCGTTCAATTTCGGGGTGATTGGAACCGCGGTCATCCTGGTTGCTCTGGTGATTATCGGCATTACCCTTATCGGATATATTTCGTGGTTTGACCTGATGGACCGCGTCGGCTACCGGACATTGGCATTGGCCCAATGGGTCAGGTACCGCATGGAGGTGATCAGCGACCGAAGGAAAGGGGCATCGGTTCGACGCCAGCGCCAGGTGAACGTCAAGGAGATCAGGACCACGCTGTCCAAGAAGGACCCGCCAAAAATTGAGCCCAGAATCCAGACGCCGGCCCAAAGTACCCGGAAACAGCAGGAACAGCAGGCGAGCCTGTTTGCAGACGAGGACGGTGATGGCGTGTTGCCCGAATTGTCATTGCTCGATTCTCCCATAGACGACCGTTCGGGATATTCCCGGGACGTGCTGGCATCCATGTCCCAATTGCTCGTCAAAAAGTTAAAGGATTTTAATGTGGAGGTAACGGTGGAAGCGGTCCAGCCCGGGCCGATCATCACCCGGTTCGAGATTGAGCCGGCGCCGGGGATCAAGGCCAGCCAGATCGTTGGTCTGTCCAGGGACCTGGCTCGTTCCCTTTCCGTGGTGAGTGTCCGGGTGGTTGAAAATATACCCGGTAAAACCGTGATTGGCATCGAAATACCCAACCAGAACCGGGAAACCGTCCGCCTGGTGGAAGGGTTGTCTTCTGCGGAATACGAAAAGAGCAAGTCGCCCCTGACTCTGGTGCTGGGAAAGGATATCGCAGGCAAGCCGGTGATTACGGACCTGATCAAGATGCCGCATATTCTCATCGCAGGGACCACCGGTTCGGGGAAGTCGGTCTGTATCAATGCATTGATCGTCAGTCTGCTCTACAAGTCTACTCCGGAGCAGGTCCGTATGATCATGGTGGACCCGAAGTTTCTGGAATTGTCGGGGTACGACGGCATTCCCCATCTCCTGACCCCGGTGGTTGTGGACATGACCAAGGCGGCCACTGCACTTCGCTGGTGCATCGCCGAAATGGACCGGCGGTTCCGGCTGATGGCATCGCTTTCGGTGCGCAACATCTCCGGGTTCAACAAGAAGGTGGCCGCTGCAAAATCGGCCGGCGAAGTGTTGTATGATTCGGTCATGGAAGTGGAAGAAGGAGACCAGCCGGAGCCTTTGGGAACCCTTCCCTATATTGTTGTCATCGTGGATGAACTGGCGGATTTGATGATGGTCGCGGGGAAGAAAATTGAAGAGGTCATTATTCGCATTGCACAGCGGGCCCGGGCGGCAGGCATCCACCTCGTCCTGGCCACACAACGTCCTTCAGTGGATGTGGTGACCGGTTTGATCAAGGCCAATGTCCCCACCCGAATTGCATTCCAGGTTTCATCCCGGGCAGATTCCAGGACCGTGCTGGACCAGATGGGCGCGGAACAGCTGCTGGGGCAGGGCGACATGCTGTTCCTGCCCCCGGGAACCGGCTTTACCCAGCGGGTTCATGGTTCTTTTGTCTCGGACGAAGAGGTTGCCAAAATCGTGAAGAAACTGAAGAAAATGGCCAAGCCGGTATATCTGGACGAAGTGATTTCCGGAGCCGGAGACGGAGGGAGCGAAAGCGGTGCCTTCCAGGATGAGGATGGCGAGGCGGACCCCCTGTACGATGAAGCCGTCAGTTTCGTTACCCAGAGCGGGAAAGCTTCCATTTCCTCGGTACAGCGGGCACTGCGGGTCGGTTACAACCGGGCGGCCAGGATGATTGAAACCATGGAGCAGGGAGGAGTGATTTCACCCGCGGTCAACGGGAAGCGGGAAGTCATCGCCGCTGCCCCCCCTGATAATTGACGATAGTGGTGGGTTCAGTGAAACCGAATCTCTTTCGATGTGCCGTTGCCGGCGTGTTTTTTCTGTTCTCGTATCCTGTTTTTGCCAGTCCGGGCCTGGATGCGTTGCAGTATTTTTTCAGTGAAATCAAGACCTTTGAAGCGCGGTTTGGACAAATCGTATTGGATGAGGAGATGGTGGAAATTGACCAGGGCCAGGGAAAATTGTGGATCAAGCGGCCGGGATTGTTCCGGTGGGATTATGTGCCGCCGGATGCCCTGGAAATCGTTGGAGATGGCCACAATGTCTGGGTCTATGATATCGAACTGGAACAGGTGACCGTGCACAGCCAGGACCGGGCGCTGGGAAAATCCCCGGCCAGCCTCCTGGCCGCATCGGGTGATCTTGAAGACAGTTTCGTGATCATCGATATCGGACGGCAGGGCCGTTTCGACTGGGTCAACCTGGTTCCGAAGGATGAGGACAGCGAATTCAGTGAAATGCGGATCGGGTTTGAGGAAAACCGCCTGAGACTGCTGGAACTTCTGGACAAACTCGGCCAGCGGACGCGCATCAGTTTCGTCGACCTCAAGGAAAACAAACCCATCCCGCTGACGGCATTTGAATTCATTCCCCCCGAGGGAGTGGACATACTGGACAACACGGAATAGCACCTTTCATTCGATGTGTATGTCCTGCATCTTCCGGATTTAAATGAACCTGCTCGCGATAGCGGTGGGCGGGGCCGTAGGGTCGCTGCTGCGGTATTGGTTGACGGTATCCGTCCAGCATCGGCTTGCCACGAATTTCCCCTGGGGCACCCTGGCGGTCAATGTCATCGGTTCCCTGCTGATCGGCCTGCTTTTCATCCTGCTGCAGACCCGGTTGCAGGGGAACGAAACCCTTCGGTTGTTGCTCATGGTGGGTTTGCTGGGCGGCTTCACCACCTTTTCCTCCTTTTCCCTGGAGACCCTGCAATTGCTCCAGACCGGTTTCTGGATCAAGGCGGTCTCCAACATGTTGGGCAGCGTCGGGGCCTGTCTGCTGGCTGCGTTTGCCGGAATGCTCATTGGGCGGCTGCTGAGCGCATAATCATCAACCACGAGTTCTCTTTATGATTAACCCTCAATTATTGAAACAGGACATTGAATCCACGGCGAAAAAGCTCAGGGCCAGGGGGTATCACCTGGATGTCGGGCAGTATCAGGCGCTGGAAAGCCAGCGAAAAACACTGCAGAGCGAATCGGAATTGCTGCAGGCGGAAAGAAAACGCCAATCCAGAGAGATTGGAATCGTGAAAGGCAAGGGAGGGGATGTGACGGAGATTCTGGGTGCGGTGTCACGACTCGGGGACGAACTCAAGGGGAAACAGTCCGCTTTGCGGGAGGTTCAGGCCCGGTTGAGCGCCCTGCTCAATGAAATCCCCAATATTGCCCATGAAAGTGTGCCGCCCGGTGAAGGCGAAACGGAAAACGTGGAACTTCGGAAATGGGGGACTCCCCGCGAGTTTGATTTCGAGGTCCGGGACCATGTTGACCTTGGAGAGGCGCTGGGAACCATGGACTATGAAACCGCGGGCAAACTGGCCGGTTCGCGATTTGTGATCATGAAGGGCCAGCTTGCAGGGCTGCACCGGGCCCTGGCCCAGTTTATGCTGGACCTGCATGTCCGGGAGCACGGATATACCGAGATGAATGTCCCCCTGCTGGTCAATTCGCAGACGCTTTTCGGGACCGGACAACTGCCAAAATTCGAAGAAGACCAGTTCGCGACCAGCGATCAGCCGCCGTTTTTCCTGATTCCGACGGCAGAAGTCCCGCTGACCAACCTGGTGGCCGGGAAAATCGTGGAGGCGGACGAGCTGCCGTTGAGACTGGTGGCCCACACCCCGTGTTTCAGGCGGGAAGCCGGGTCCTATGGCCGGGATACCCGGGGGATGATCCGGCAACACCAGTTTGAAAAAGTGGAAATGGTGCACATTGTCGCCCCCGATGATTCCTATGCTTCACTGGACCGGATGACCAGCCATGCAGAAACTGTCCTGCAGAAACTCGGTTTGCCGTACCGGGTCATCACCCTTTGCACCGGTGACATGGGTTTTGCTGCGGCCAAGACCTTCGACTTGGAAGTGTGGGTCCCGAGCCAGAACCAGTACCGGGAAATCTCGTCCTGCAGCAATGTGGAGGATTTCCAGGCAAGAAGGATGAAAGCGAGATGGAGAAACCCGAAGACGGGCAAGCCGGAACCTTTGCATACATTGAACGGGTCCGGGGTTGCGGTGGGACGGGCCCTGGTGGCGGTCATGGAAAATTATCAGCAAAGGGATGGAAGTATTGTGGTGCCCGAGGTATTGCGGCCATATATGGCGGGTTGCAGCCTGATGCGTTGATCGACCTTCTCATCGGCGACGACCTGTATGGTGCCATGGACGGGTTCCTGGAATGCCAGGATGGGATCGAACAACGGCTGGCCAGGCGTTATTTCCAGGATGGGTTCCCGGCGCTGTATGACCGGACCCTACCGAGTTATGCATATTTTTATTATGACTCGGTAGAGCCTGGCCGTGACAACACCTGAATTTTTGACAACGTCATTGACTTGAGGCGGGATGGTCAAACCTGGGATAGAAAGACAATGAACCGACCTGATTTGAAACATCTGTTTGCGCCGGGCACCGGTGCGGTACCGCCGTATCTGGCCGGGCGCAAGCAGGAACAGGAATATTTCCGGGATTGTGTCGAAGTCCTCAAAGGCCGGAACTCCGTCAGCCGGAACCTGATTCTCTACGGCCCCCGGGGCAACGGCAAGACCGCCCTGCTTCGTTATCTGCAAACGAAGACCCGCCAACAAGGCGCTTCCAACCCGGACATTCTGTGGACAACCCCGGGGATGCTGGACGACCCGGGAAAGCTGGTTGATCTGATTGTTGGGGATCATGCCGCCCTTCGGCGCAAGATCCAATCTGCGGAATTTTCGATTAATGTCGGCATCGCCAGAGCCGATGCCCAAATCGACCTGTCCAAACGAACCCTGACCCTCGACGACCTGCTGGAGGAGCGGTGTCAGCATCAACCCCTGATTCTGATCATTGACGAAGCGCACCGGTTGGACCCGCAGATGGGAGAGGACTTGCTCAATGCCAGCCAGATCGTCCGCAACGCAGGCAATCCATTCCTGCTGGTGCTGGCCGGCACACCAAACCTCAGGGCCGCATTGGGGCAGGCCAACGCGTCCTTCTGGGACCGCAGTGAACTCGTTCCCCTGGGGCGTTTGTCACCGGAAGAGGCCGGTCAGGCGATCAGCGTTCCCTTGCAGGAGGCCGGCATCACCTTTGCCCCCGGTGTCATGGAGTACATCGTGGAGCAGACCCACTGCTATCCTTTTTTCACCCAGGTCTGGGGCGATTGCCTGGCCCGAAGGCTGGACCAAACCGGAGAGACTGAGATCACTATGGAGACCGTCAAGACGGTGGAAGAAGTAGTCATCACAAAGCGAAACGCGATGTATCAGGTTCGGCGCAATGAGATAGAGAATGTGGGTTTGCTGTCCGTCGCTGAAAGCATCGCCGATGCGTTTATGCGAGGCGGTGAGGCACGTTTATATGAGCGCGGTCTGAAGGAGGCCATTGCACAGGGGATGCCCGACGATGGGTCGACCACAGATCAGCATATCAGGGAAAGGCTAAGACAACTTTATCACCTGGGTTATGTCTGGCAATCCCGGGAGGGCGGTTACGAACCCGGCATCCCGAGTCTGTTATCCTACGTCAGCAACCAGGCACAGTTGCATGGCAGGGCCCGCCCATCAGTGGCTGAACAGGTCGAACAGTGACAAGTCAAACCAAAAGCACATGATGCTGATATGAAGATGTGATTGCTGGCTGCCAGTCCTGCCCCGCAGCCGTCGATAGACACCGCGCACAGGATGAACGAGCCAGCCGCTTTTGACATAGTAGGCGCGCAGATTACTGATGATGCCTTTTTCCTCCAGCCAGGTGCTGTCTACAAGCAGGCCTTCAGGTAGCTCCTTCTCAAGCAGGTATAGATATGACCCCTGGACTCAATCATGCTGAGTATTTTGTATATTCGTAAACCTTGGACAAGCTGGTTCTTCGGTCTTGCTCCGAGAGAAACAATGTAAAAACCATCCTTTACTGCCAATCTTACATCATTTTTCACGAAAATCTCTTTCAATAATTGTTTTTCATGGAAGATAATAGATTTTCATGCCATGATGCGAGAGGGTGGTTTTTTTTCGAAATTCACGTTGATAGCAAAATATAACCAGAATTCACGGGACACACCGGTTTTTCACGCGTTTCCCAGGTTGGAGGCGGGAGCCTCCTATGCCGGATATGCAGCACTGATTGCAGGGCACGCGTTGGTTGTGCCGCTACCCGACCGCCTTTGTGCCATTGGCACCCGGCACCGGAAACACGAACAGGGGCGCTGGCGGCTCTTTACCCCGCGCCACAGGCCCGATGATACGTTGCAGGGGCATCTGGTCTTTGCCCTCAAATACGAAGGCATTGATCTGGCGGTGCTCAAGGTCCTGTTTGAAGACATCGCTCCTGAAGAAATTTCCGACATGGTTTGTTCGGAACCGACCGGGGCCTACAGCCGACGAATATGGTTCCTGTACGAATGGCTGACTGACGTCATTTTGGAACTTGACGATGCGGTGCAGGGAAACTTCGTACCTCTGGTCAACGAAAAGCTGCAGTATGCGGCAATGCCCCGTGATTCCAGGCGCCATCGTGTCCGCAACAACCTGCCGGGCACGCGTGGGTTCTGCCCGCTGATCCGGCGCACTGAAAAACTGGATCGTCTGATCGCCATGGACCTGTCCCAGGCGGCAGTGGATCACATTGGCAAAACGCACGCAGACCTGCTGAGCCGGGCTGCGGCGTTTCTGTTGCTCAAGGACTCCAGGGCGTCCTACGCCATCGAAGGGGAAGCGCCACCCCACCACCGCATCGAGCGATGGGGCCGGGTCATTGGCGAGGCCGGGCAGCGCCCACTGAACGTTGGCGAATTGGAGCATCTCCAATTCATGGTGATTGCGGACCGTCGTTTCATCTCGCCCGGATGCCGCGTTGAAGGCGGTTTCGTTGGCAATCACGACCGCACAACCGGTATGCCGATGCCCGTGCATATCTCAGCGCGCGCCGAGGATTTGCAAAGCCTGCTCTCGGGGTGGATGGAAGCGTACCGGCTACTGATCGACAGCGAGTATGATGCGGTCCTCGCCGCGACACTGCTCGCTTTTGGTTTTGTCTTCATTCACCCGTTTGAAGACGGCAATGGCCGTATTCACCGCTATGTGTTTCATCATGTTCTGGCGGAAAAGGAATTCGTGCCCAAAGGGCTGGTGTTTCCGGTCTCTGCCGTCATTCTGGAGCAGATCGATGAATACCGGAAAGTGCTGGAGCATTACTCCCGGCCCAGGCTGGACCTGGTTGAATGGCGTCCAACGGACAGGGGCAATGTCGAAGTCCTGAATGAGACGATTGATCTGTACCGTTATTTCGATGCCACCAGGCAGGCCGAATTCTTTTTTGAGTGCATTGAAGAGACGGTGAAGAAAACGCTGCCGGAGGAAGTGGATTATCTAACGAAGTACGACTTGCTCAATCACTTCGTCAAAAATTATATCGATATGCCGGACAAACTGGTTGACCTGCTGATTCGATTTCTGAATCAGAATAACGGCCAGCTATCAAAGCGCGCACGCCGCAAAGAGTTCGCAGCGCTGACCGACAGGGAAGTGAATGCCATCGAAAACAGGTACGATGAGGTATTTCACGGCCGTGACTGATCACAGCAGGACGGCACGGTTAATTCCCTGTCCGATTGTTTTCAGAGTCGGGATGCCCCGGGTAATTCGCAGCGCAGGACCTGATCCGGGACGGATTCCCGGATCAGGTCGGCGCACTGTTTCTCAAAGCCATGAAAATGTCCGCTTTTTCCCGTTTATTCCACCGGGATGCGGATCACGATGCCACCCATCACATCACCGACCTGGATGTCGGTACGTGGAGAATCCTTGTGGTTGTTGTGGCATATGGCGCAGGCCGGGGCCACGGCAAAATCGGGATAGACTGCGGTGAAGTACTCCTCTCCGCCAAGTTCCTCTTCTCCGTAGAAATTCTCGCCGGGGTTGTCGGCCACGTATTCGAGACCTTCCCTCTCCAGGTCGGTCCCGGGACCGTTCTTCTTGTTGATGGGGTCGAGGGAGAGCAGGGCATAGAAGAAGTCCCCGGCCTCGTCTGCCACCATTTCGGCCCCGAAGCGAAACATCTGGGACGGCAACGGCAACGCCTGGTCATCCTGGAAATGCTCTGAGGCGGTGATGACCGGGTCGTCCACGGTGAGGCGCTGAACCACCATCTTCGTGTAAACCTCGCGGTCTGCGGACATCACCTGGTACAGCATGTCGGTGACATGGCGGTACGGAATCCCGTCCGCTATGGCGTTCGTCGCCAGGATCGTTGCGACCGCCAGCGTGGTTAAAAGACCTGATTTGCTTTTCATGGGTGGTACCTCGGGTTGAGAATCAAAGACAAGGGTTCACTGCTCGGTATTCGGGGCCGATGCCGCCTGCTGCAACGCCCAGTTGATGCTTTCGATATGGACCTCAGGCTTTCCCCGGAAGTTTTCGGTCACGAGGTCAGTGTCCGCAAGTGCGTCGATGGAAAAGGGGAGTCCGTGACAGTCGAGACAGACGGACCGGATCATTTTCTCCCTCGGCCGCAGATTGTCGTTCTGGTTGTGGCTGGTGATGATCTTGCCGCGTCGTTCGATCCTGGTCATATGACAGGTGGCACAACTCACTCCGGTGCCGGGTGCCGCATCGCCAGCCTGCTCGGCCTGCCAGAGCACGTGGTGGGGGCTGCCGGTATAGGCCCGGCTGTGAGCGTCATCGTGGCAGGATGCACAGGCCTCCACCGCGGCCCGCTGGATATCCACCGCATGGGACTGATGACAGGTCCCGCAATCCAGCGACTGGTGAGAGGCCTCGTCCCGCATCGGCAGGCGGGCCTCGTCGACGGTCATGAGGGCAGGATAAGGCGGGTCGGAAAGCCAGGCCGTGATTGCGCCAGGCAGTACGGCACCGATGGCGGCGGCCGGGTCCCGGGGCGGAGCCATCCGGGGATGCTGGCGCATGCCGTGCCGGCCGAGGGAGAACGTTTCCGATTCCGCCCGGTGGCAGTCCCGGCAGACCGTGAGCGGGGGCACGGCAGTCCAACTGGACCCGGGCCCGGTGAGCGGGGCGCCGGATGCCGCATCCGGTGTGTGGCAGTCGGTGCAGTTGATGCCCGCGGCGGCATGGCCCGAGCCCGCCCAGTGGTCAAGTATCGTCGCATCGGCGAGGGCAGACACGGGAGCGAGGGCGTCCCGGCGCCCGAGGGGCGCCGTCTCCCCGGGTTCCCGAGTGCGGTGGCGAGCCGACAGTACGTGCACGGGGGTGGGGTGGAGCCAGGGCTGGTCGGCGTGTTTCACCAGGAAGTCTGCGTAGAGTGCGCGATTGTCATGATAGTTGTGGCAGCCCGCTGATGCACAGGTGTCGAAGGTCAGGTCCGCATGACTCGGCCGCTCTGTCCGTATGTCCTGATCCCCCTCGGCGTGGCAGGCCACGCAGAAATCCGCCGCCACGGTGACGGCCCCCTCCCGGGTGATCTCCGGGTGATGCTCCGCATGGCAGGTTGTGCAAAACCGGGCATCGAGGGTCTCCCAATAGGCCGCCATCCTCGGGTTTCGGAACTTCTTGCGGGGGTGGCTGTCGTCGGCCTGCTTCAGTTCGTCCTCGTGGCAGTTTCGGCAGGCCTTGTTCATTGCCTTTTTTGCCTTCGCGGCGCTGGAGAAGACCGGAGAGGTATGGCAGGTCTCGCATGCCAACTCGATCTGGTGGTGGGCATCGGACGTCTCGCCAACCAGGAAAATGGTGCGATTACCGCCCACGGTCATCCACACTGTGACCACCCCCACCGCCACGAGGGTCATCAGTACCGAGCAGATTTGAAGGGACGTCTTGAGCGACATGAGACAGATCCATCAGTACAGGTAGACGGTGAGTATATGGATAGTCAAGAGCGCAGGCAGGGGGCAGAGCGCAATCAGGTGCAGCCGCATCGGAATGATGCGCTGCCTGGGGCGGATTCCCAGTTTTCGGAGTGGGCCGGCTGCATTGCTGCAGATCCCGGCCAGACCGCCGAGGATCAGCACGGCCAAAAAACAACTCATCAGCGCGGCGTTGAAATGGGATCCAAAACGGAAGCCGGTATGCGCAAACAGGGCGAGTACGCAACCGAAGCCGAACCCGGCATGGGCCAGACGCCACTCATTGTAGCCGCCCAGCCGGGTGAGTGACGGCACCTTCCGCAGCAGGACCGCGAGGAGGCCGGCGCCACTCAATCCGAGCAGCACATAGCCGCTCCACAATTGCCAGTGGCTGTCAAACCAGAGACTCTCCAGGACGGAGGGACCGAACCGGTCCGCCACGGGGACGCGGGGGGCCAGCAGTGTCGCCGTGGCGGCAAGGCAGGCGATCAGGGAGAGAGCCAGCAGCCACTTCTTGAACTGCGCGGCACGTGCCCGCACCGCCTGAATGATCGAGCGTTCGATATCAGCGACCGCGCCGGCCACTTCGCGGCCGATCAGGTCCATCTTGCGCAACTGAATGATCCGGGGACGAAAATCTTCCATCTCCCGCCCCGGAAAGAGATCGGGAAGGATTCCACAGGCGTCCAGCAGGGAGATCAGGGCGATGTCCCGGGGGTCGGGAATCCCGTCGGAACCCAGTACGTCTGCGATCTGTTGGCGGGTCCTTTTCACCGTTCCGTCATCGCTGCCGGGATAGCGAGGAGACCGTATCCATGGAATCCGGCTCCCCCGTTCCGTCAAGATTCCGTTCTCCACGAGGCGGGTTAGGGTTCTCTCGTGAATGCCGATTGCGTCCTCAACGGACAATATCCCGATCTAGGTCTTGGTGTCGGCTACTCCGGCGTGGGCCGAAATCTTCTCCAGAACGTCGTCGAGAGCAGGATTTCCGGTTGGTGTCGGATCGTGGACGATGAGGGCCTCAAGGTCGGTATCGATCCGGTAGTCGAATGCCAGGTCCATCAGCACGGCACCGGCCAGGGTACATGACACGATGTCCTGCCGTACCGGGAGCGGCCGGCCGTTCTCGTCGTTCAGCAACAGGACCAACTCTTCAGTGAAAGTCAGCATGGAACGGTTGCGCGTGATCGGGTCGCTGCGGTGGGCAGTCCCGGGGTTACCGGCATCCGGTGCAGCAACAAAAAACCTTGTTGCAGAAAGGGGCTCGACCCCTGCAGTTGGTGCTCGCAAATGTCAGCATGGAGCAACCGGCCATGGATTGATTACTTCCACTCCCACACCCTCAAAATCCCGCACGTTACGGGTGATCAGTACCGCGTTCCGGGAGCGGCATATGGCCGCGGTCTGGCAATCCGCCACGCCGATTGGCCGGCCCGCTTGGCGACGGTCAGCCGCAATCTGCGCGTAGGCTCTGGCCGCGGCACGATCGAATGGCAGAACCCGCCCTCGGAAGCCAATGTCGAACCAACGGGTCATGGCGGCTTCCAGTGCGTTTCGGCGCTTACCGGCGGGCATGATAGCAACGCCGTAGCGCAATTCCGCTTCGCTCACCGTCGTCAGGTACATCTCCTGTGCGTCGCGTTGGGCAAACCAGGCCGCTACGGCAGGCGTTGGCTCCGGGCGCATGAGTTCGGAAGACACGTTCGTATCCAGGGCGAACATGCCGACTGCTCAGGAGAAATCCGGAGGATCGCGCATCGGGCCACGCGGAGGAAGTTCGAGTTCTATCCCGCCAAGGGGCGCAAAGCACTCACGCGTGAACTTCGCCAGGTCCCGGGGGCCGGTTCGACCGCTGTTCACGGCGTCGCGCAGGATGATGCGCACCTCTTCCTCCATCGAACGGCGATGCTCGGCGGCACGCACTCGAAGCTGCGTCTTCACGTCGTCGTCGAGGTTGCGGATCGTGATGCTGGCCATCGGTTGTTCCTCCTGGTGGTGCGGACATGTCCAAACCATCGGTTGCTTGCAATGCAAGCAAGTATATGTGATTCGGTCCAGCAATTCTAATTTTAATAATTCGTCTTTTTTTGTTTCCCCGCCTCCTGTACGGGTTTAATAGATTGGATGTTGGGGACTCTGTCTCGGTACGCGGTGGCCCTGAGCGGAATTCATGGTTTTCGCCAGCGGGCCCGGACTTTGACCAAAGAGGACCCAATCCCCACAGGGAGGGTGGTTCCTGGTTTGGTGGACAATACGGAACTCCCGTCCGTTGGCATAAAAACCGGTTCCATTGGGGACCATTTTCCCGTGAATATTCCCGTTCGAGATTGGTATAATGAACGCAATCCCCCGGAATCAAGGGCAATTTTCAACGTGTTTCCGGCATTCTTTTACAGTTGACAAGGCAGGCATCGGAACTGGAAAACGAACCACAAAATCCCAGGACCTATCTGGTTACCGGAGCCAGTTCCGGTATTGGACAGGCAGTATCCAGCCGCCTGGTTGGGGAGGGAGCGCATGTTTTCGCGGTATCCCGCCGACCTGAAAGGGATGTGGCAGCCCCCCTGTGTGAATCCGGCTCTTTCCGGTACTTCCAGTGCGACCTGTCCGATTTTGACGACCTGAACCTGAAGGTCCCCCGGATATTGCAGGAAGCCAGTGGTTTGAACGGGGTGGTGCTGTGCCATGGCTACGGTGATTTCGGTTCCCTTGAAGAATTCTCTGCATCCAGAATCCAGAAACTGATGGACACCAATTTGACCAGTCATGCGATGATTCTCAGACTGGTCGTGCCAGGGATGAAGCGGCAAAGGCAGGGGGATGTGGTGGTGATCGGATCAGAATCTGCAAGGAGTGGCGGAAGAAGGGGGGCGGTCTACAGTGCGGCGAAGTTTGGTCTTCGGGGTCTCGTGCAGGCACTCAGGAAAGAGTGTGCGCCCAGCAATGTACGGGTTTCAATCATTCATCCGGGCATGGTGAATACCCCGTTCTTCGATGAGCTGGATTTTGCGCCGGGTGAGTCCCCGGATAACTTTCTGACTGCGGCCGATGTGGCCAGTGCAGTTTGCGCTGTTCTGGAAATGCCCCCGGGCACGGTGATGGATGAAATCAACCTGTCGCCCCTGAAAACGGTGATTCGAAACAAACCGGCTTCGAATCCGGATTGAGGTTGCATGTCAACCGCCTGCGGCGTATGTTGCCGGATACCATGATCAAGGTAACAAGAGATGACTAAAGTAGCGATCGCGGGAGCAGCCGGGCGAATGGGCCAGGCCATCATTCGGGAAATGGGGTGTCTTGACGGCATGACGCTCGTGGCGGCCCTGGTGTCAGAACGAAGCAGCCTGGCGGGAAAGGATGCCGGAGAAATGGCGGGTGTCCGGGCCCTGTCGGTGCCGGCTTCCAGTGGCACCATCGAGGGCGCATTTGATGTTATGGTGGATTTTTCCCGCCCGGATGCGCTCCGGGAAAACCTGGAAATCTGCAAACAGCAGGGTGCGGGGATTGTGGTTGGAACCACGGGCCTGAATGACTCACAGAACCAAAGCATGGCGGAGGCGGCAAAACGGATCCCGGTCCTGTATGCCGCCAATACCAGCATTGGCATCAATCTTTGTGTGTCCCTGGTTGAAATGGCTGCCCGGGTGCTCGGTGAGGCCAGCGACATTGAAATTGTAGAAGCCCATCATCGACACAAGGTGGATGCACCATCCGGTACGGCCATTTTGCTGGGTGAAGCCGCGGCAATGGCCCGGGACCAGGACCTGGTGTCCTGCGGAATCTTCTCGAGAGAGGGGTATACCGGGGAACGGCCAGGGGGAAGCATTGGCTTCTCCACCATTCGCGGCGGAGACATCGCAGGAGAGCATACGGTGATGTTTATCGGTGAAAGCGAGCGGATTGAAATTACCCACCGCACCACCGACCGAAAAATATTCGCCCGGGGGGCGCTGACAGCCGCCGGCTGGCTTTCCGGCCGGAAAAGCGGGTTGTACACGATGCGCGATGCCCTCGACCTGGATTGATGGCGATCCGGCAAGGACCCTTGGCGAGGGATGGCTGATGGGTTGTCTGCGGACATTTTTCCCCGATCCAGATTGATTCACACCGGATAGGTTGGTAGAGTACCTTCATCAGAAAATCGAAGCGTCAGGGGGGGAAACCGTAGCGGGTTTTCTCCCTTTTTTTCAGCATCTCAAGCGGGGTCCGTACGGATTTACCGCGAGATTAACGGGAGAGTGGATTGAATATTCCTGCGCTACTTGTCCTCGAAGATGGCAGTACGTTCCATGGAAAATCGATTGGGGCACAGGGAGTAAGTGTCGGTGAAGTGGTGTTCAATACCTCGATGACCGGGTACCAGGAAATCCTGACAGACCCGTCCTATGCCCGACAGCTGGTCACCCTGACCTATCCCCAAATCGGAAATGTGGGCGTCAATGCCGAGGACCGGGAGTCAGCCCGTGTCTTTTGTTCCGGCCTGATCATACGGAACCTTCCATATCGGCACAGTAACTGGCGTTCAGACGGTTCCCTGGAACACTGGCTGCAGGAGCAGGGGGTAGTGGCCATTGCCCACATTGACACCCGAAGACTGACCCGGCTGATTCGTACGAAAGGTGCGCAAAGCGGATGTCTTGTCGCAGGGGAGACCCTGGATGTTGAGTCGGCGCTGGCCGCCGCCAAAGCGTTTCCCGGTCTGGCCGGGATGGACCTTGCAAAAGAAGTCTGTGTGACCCGTTCCTACCAGTGGGAAGCCGGAACCTGGTCTCTTGAGTCAGGATACACGAAACCGGAAGCTTCCCGGTTCAAGGTGATCGCGTACGACTTTGGCATCAAGCACAACCTGTTGCGATTGCTGTCTGACCGGGGATGCCGGGTCACGGTGGTTCCCGCAGACACCGGGGCGGAGCAGGTGATCGCCGAAAACCCCGATGGGGTATTTTTGTCCAATGGGCCCGGTGATCCGGAACCCTGCGAATACGCCATCACTGCGATCAGAAAAATTCTGGACCGGGATATCCCCGTGTTTGGCATCTGTCTGGGGCATCAGCTCCTCGCCCTTGCGAGCGGGGCGAAAACCATAAAAATGAAATTCGGACATCATGGAGCCAATCATCCCGTGCAGGACCTGGACAGCGGACAGGTATTGATCACCAGCCAGAATCACGGGTTTGCGGTGGATGAAGAGTCCATTGGCGATACGGCCAGGATTACCCACCGTTCGTTGTTTGACGGGACGGTGCAGGGCATTGAACGACGGGACAAACCGGCATTTTCGTTCCAGGGGCACCCTGAGGCCAGCCCCGGCCCCCACGACATCGGATACCTGTTCGACAGGTTTATCGCGATGATGGCCTCCACAACCCAGCGAGCAGACCATGCCCAAGAGAACAGACATTGAATCCGTGCTGATCGTGGGTGCCGGACCCATCATCATTGGGCAGGCCTGCGAATTCGATTACTCGGGCGTCCAGGCCTGCAAGGCCTTGAAAGAGGAAGGATACCGGGTCATTCTGGTGAATTCGAATCCGGCGACCATCATGACCGACCCGGAATTTGCCGATGCCACCTACATCGAACCGATCCGTTGGGAAGTGCTGGAGAAGATTATCGAAGAGGAGAGGCCGGATGCCATTTTGCCGACGATGGGAGGGCAGACAGGATTGAACTGTGCGCTGGACTTGAATCGGCATGGGGTCCTGGAAAAATACGCAGTGGAAATGATCGGGGCCAACAGTGCCGCCATCGACAAGGCGGAAGACCGGGAGCAGTTTCGCAACGCAGTCCATTCCATCGGCCTGGAAACGGTGAAAGGCGGTTTGGCGCACAGTCTTGAGCATGCCGTGAGCTATGTCGAAAAAATTGGTTTTCCGGCCATCATCCGACCCTCTTTTACACTGGGAGGGAGCGGAGGCGGGATCGCGTACAACATGGAAGAATTTGTCGAAATCTGCAACCGGGGGCTGGATGCATCACCGACCAGGGAGTTGTTGATCGAGGAAAGTATCCTGGGCTGGAAGGAATTTGAAATGGAGGTGGTCCGGGACCGGAGAGACAACTGCATTATCGTCTGCTCCATTGAGAATTTTGATCCCATGGGAGTCCATACGGGAGATTCCATCACCGTTGCGCCCGCACAGACCCTGACGGACAAGGAATACCAGATCATGCGCAATGCCAGTATTGCCGTGCTGAGGGAAATCGGCGTCGATACAGGGGGTTCCAATGTGCAGTTTGCCATCAACCCGGAAAACGGCAAGATGATTATCATCGAAATGAACCCCCGGGTTTCCCGTTCTTCTGCACTGGCATCCAAGGCAACGGGATTTCCCATTGCCAAGGTGGCGGCGAAGCTGGCAGTGGGCTTCACCCTGGATGAACTGCAAAATGATATTACCGGCGGAGCCATGCCCGCGTCATTTGAGCCCACCATAGATTATGTGGTAACGAAAATCCCCCGCTTTGATTTCGAGAAATTTCCACAGGCGGACGCGACCTTGACCACCCAGATGAAATCGGTGGGAGAAGTCATGGCGATCGGCCGGTCTTTCCAGGAGTCTTTCCAGAAGGCATTGCGGAGTCTGGAAATCGGGGTGGACGGGTTGGATTCCCCGGCCAGCGTCAATGGGCCATTGACCGAAGAACAGATCACATCCCAGCTTCGTATTCCCGGGGCAAAGCGCCCGTGGTATGTTGCCGAGGCATTCCGGTCCGGCATGTCCCTGGAAGAAATCCACCGGACCTGCCGAATCGACCCCTGGTTCCTGGCCGAGATCGAGGATTTGATCCATACGGAATACGAAATCAAGACCCGGTCCCTGGAAAAGGTGGTACCGCAGGAGCTGCGTGACTGGAAGGCAAAGGGTTTTTCCGACCGCAGGCTGGCCGTGTTGCTGCAGACCGACGAAGACCGGGTTCGGGATTTCAGGTCGACCCATGGTATTCACCCGGTATTCAAGCGCGTGGATTCCTGTGCGGCGGAGTTTGATACCAGTACGGCGTACCTGTATTCCAGTTATGAACAGGAATGTGAAGCCGAACCCACCGACCGGAAGAAAATAATCGTACTCGGGGGTGGGCCGAACCGGATCGGGCAGGGCATTGAATTCGATTACTGTTGTGTTCATGCGTCCATTTCCCTTCGTGAAGATGGGTACGAGACCATCATGGTGAATTGCAATCCGGAAACCGTTTCCACCGACTATGACACGTCCGACCGGCTCTATTTCGAACCGTTAACCCTTGAAGATGTGTTGGAAATCGTCCGGATTGAGCAGCCGGCCGGGGTGATCGTGCAGTTTGGCGGGCAGACTCCCCTTAAGCTGGCAAGGGCGCTGGAACGGGAAGGCACCCCCATTATTGGAACGACGCCTTCTTCCATTCATTGTGCCGAGGACCGGGAATATTTCCAGCAGCTGCTGGCCAGCCTGGGTCTCCGGCAACCGCCAAACCGCACTGCGACCAATCCCGCCCAGGCACTGGAACTTGCCGCGGAGATCGGCTATCCACTGGTCGTGCGTCCATCGTATGTGCTGGGAGGCAGGGGGATGGAAGTGGTGTATGGCCCGAAGGGGTTGAGGGATTACATGGGATCGGCACTCAGTGTGTCCTTTGATTCCCCGGTATTGCTCGACCGCTTTCTTAACGATGCGGTGGAGGTGGATGTCGATGCGGTATGCGATGGCTCGGCGGTGGTCATTGGCGGCATCATGGAGCATATCGAGGAGGCCGGGGTGCATTCCGGCGATTCGGCCTGTTCCCTGCCGCCATTCAGTCTGTCCCGGGGCATACAGGATGAACTGCGTGTCCAGACCCGGGCGATGGCGCTTGCCCTGGATGTGGTGGGACTGATGAATGTCCAGTTTGCGGTCAAGGAAGATCGGATTTATGTGCTTGAAGTCAATCCAAGGGCCTCAAGGACTGTTCCATTTGTCTCCAAGGCCATGGCCAGGCCCCTGGCAAAAATTGCAGCCCGCTGCATGGTGGGCCAGACCCTGGAATCCCAGGGCATTACGGAGGATCCGGTGTCCGGGTTTTACTCGGTCAAAGAGGCGGTATTTCCCTTCATCAAGTTTCCCGGAGTGGACACCGTTCTGGGCCCCGAGATGAAAAGCACGGGAGAAACCATGGGGATCGGCATGAGTTTTGGTGAGGCTTTCGAAAAATCAGAAAATGCCGCGGGCTACACCATTCCGAGAACCGGACGAATCCTGTTCAGCCTGCGCAAGGAAGACCAGGCGGATGCGGTGGAGGTAGCCCGGTACTTTTACCAGGCCGGGTTTGAACTGGTCGCCACGGAAGGGACCGCGAAAGTGATTGAAAAGGGCGGTTTGCCGGTAAAATGCGTGAACAAGGTGATTGAGGGACGTCCCCACGTGGTGGACAGTATCAAGAACGATGAATACGATCTGATTGTCAATACGACATCCGGCAAACAAAGCCTGAAGGATTCCTATACAATCCGGCGTGAAGCGTTGCTGCATAAAGTCACCTACTATACGACCATGGCCGCTGCGAGGGCCTCTGCACAGGCTCACAAGCATGTAGGGAGTGTCACCGTGAACAAACTGCAGACGTTGCATCGTAAACTGAAAACCAATCGGACGGCCCATGCAGGCAATGGGACGGCCTGAGTTCGCAATCTGTGGGAACCCGGAATGAATGATCGAGTTGTACTAACCAATCGTGGTGCGGACGAGCTTCGTGAAGAACTCAAAAAACTGAAGAGAATTGACCGGCCGCGGATCATTGCCGCCATCGCGGAAGCCCGGTCTCATGGCGACCTGTCTGAAAATGCGGAATATGATGCGGCAAAGGAGCAGCAGGGGTTTATTGAAGGCCGAATCGCTGAACTGGAATCGAAACTGTCCATTGCTGAAATTATCGATCCGGTAAAAATCGGTCAGGATGGAAAAGTCGTATTTGGGGCCTATGTGGAACTGTACGACGAAGAGGAGGACAAGACGGTGAATTACCAGCTTGTCGGGAACCTTGAGGCGGACCTGAGCAAGGGAAGGATTTCAATCAGTTCTCCAATCGGCCGGGCCCTGCTCGGTAAAAATGAGGGGGATGAAATTGTGGTCAATGCCCCGGGTGGAAAAAGAAACTTCGAGATTCTCGCGGTCACCTACCAATAACCGGCCTTTCCGGAAAAGACCAGCACAAGACCGGTAAACCCATGGTATGAAGCCGGCTCATATATTGATGGCTGTAGCGGTTCCAGTCATCTGGGGAATGGGGTTCATTGTTGCCAAGGCAACCATGAGTCATTTTTCACCCATTCTGCTCATGGCCCTGCGTTTTTCTCTGACCGCACTTTGCCTGGTATGGATATTCAGGCCCCCCTTGAGACTGTTCAAGGACCTGTTCTGGATTGCGCTGGTGAGTGCGGCGATCCAGTACAGCCTCACGTTCAATGGTCTCAATGGCATTGATGCCTCCACAGCCGCCTTGCTGGTCCAGCTTGAAGTCCCCTTTGGCCTGCTGCTTGCCTGGGTCGCTCTTGGAGACCACATCACTTTCCGGCAAACGGCGGGTATGTTCATATCCTTTGCGGGTGCGGTGCTGATCCTGGGGGAGCCCAGGCTGGCAGGGAATCTCATTTACGCGTTCATGGTGGTCGGGGGCGCCTTTGTCTGGGCGGTGGGCCAGATCATGATCAAGAGGATCAATGAAACCAATGGATTCATGCTGATATCGGGGGTAGCGGTGTTCGCGGCCCCCCAGCTCTTTATTGCCTCCGCCCTCCTTGAAACCAATCAGATCGCACAAATCCAGTCCGCTTCCATGTCTGTCTGGGCGGGAGTGGTCTATCTTGCAATCGTCATGACAGGCATCGGATATGCCCTGTGGTACCGGTTGCTCGGATTGTATCCGGTGAGCCAGGTCATGCCCTTTTTGCTGTTGCTTCCGGTGACTTCTGTGGCGGGTGGAATGTGGTTGCTGGGGGAATCGCTGACCATGAAAATTGCGTTGGGAGGAGCCCTTGCGATTCTCGGTGTAGCCATCATCACCGTACGGCGGGGTTCCGAACGGGCCACTTGAAACCGGGTCAGCCTGACTTGTGCATGAGGACGCGGGAAAATTCCGATAAACGGATATAATTCAATCTGTAGGCAGACATTACAGGAGATTCCGCTTGCGCAAGTGCTCGGTCCCCCTGTGGTGCTGTTAAACTCGCTATCTGAACCTGACAGGGGACAAGCGTGTCTGAAGAAATCAAAGCTTATCGGCAAAATTATCTCCGCGGTTTCAGGAAGTCGGGCTTCGGCCGTGAAAAGGATATGGAGTCATCGGCCAGTAGCTACCAGTCGAAAAACGTCGGTTGGAAAATGGCCAGGGTGCCGGCATAAGACGGGCGGACGGGGGATGATTCCGGAAACCATGAAAGCCGTACTCCTGACCGGGCACGGCGGTCTCGATAAACTGGTTTACTCCGAGGTGTTGACTCCGGTGCCGGAAAAGGGCGAAGTGCTGGTCAGGGTGGGTGCCTGCGGGCTGAACAACACCGACATCAATACACGCACTGCCTGGTATTCGAAGGCGGTCAGCGACGCCATCGGCGATGGTGCCACTGAGGGTTTCGGTGAGGCCGGGGGAGAGGACGGTACCTGGGGCGGCGGATCCATCGATTTTCCCGTGATTCAGGGCGCCGATGTGGTCGGTGAAATCGTTGCCGTTGGCGACGGCGTCGAAGCCTCCCGTATCGGGGAACGCATTCTGATCGATCCCTGGTTGCTGGCCCATGGCGACTGGCTGAATCCGCTGAACTCGGGCTATTTCGGGAGCGAGTGTGATGGCGGCTATGCCGAATATACGAAGGTACGCGGCGACAATGCCATCCGGGTGGATTCGCCACTGTCCGATGCCGAATTGGCGACCTTTCCCTGTGCCTATTCCACTGCGGAAAACCTGGTGCAGCGAACCGCGCCGCGTCCGGGTGAAACTGTCGTCATTACCGGTGCCTCGGGAGGGGTCGGCTCTGCAGCCATCCAGCTCTGCCGTCTGCGCGGCTGCCGCGTGATTGCTGTGGCATCGCTTTCCAAAGCCGGGCTGCTTGAGCAACTCGGTGCCGAGATCGTCATCGACCGCAACCAAGTTCACCTCGAAAGTGCTATCGGCGAAGCCGCGGGCGGCGCAGTGGACATTGCCCTCGATGTCGTCGGCGCGCCGATGTTCATGCCGTTGATCAATGCCCTGCGTCAGGGTGGACGTTACTCGACATCGGGTTGCATCGGTGGACCGCTGGCCGGGCTCGACCTGCGCCAGCTGATTTACAAGGACCTGCAACTGACCGGCGCGACGATCTGCCCCGCGGGCACGATGCAGCGGGTCGTCAAAATGATCGAAAGCGGTGACCTGAAGCCCCTGCTCGCCGCCACCTATCCACTCGAAGAACTGGCTGTGGCACAAGAGGATTTCCTGGCCAAGCGCCATGTCGGAAATATTGTGGTGGCTCCATGAAGATAACTCGGATTCGCATTTACCGAACGCACCTGCCCTACGTTGGCGGCAACTATACCTGGGGTGCGGGCAATACGATTGATATCGCAAGCGCGTCGGTGGTGGTGATCGATACCGATGCCGGCCTGCAGGGCTGTGGTGAATTCACGCCCTGCGGTGAAAATTACATGGTGGCGCATTCCGAGGGTGTCGAGGCGCTGGCGCGTCTCATTGCCCCGCGGCTGCTCGGTGAGGACCCCCGGCAGGTGGCGCGGATCGAAGGCATCATGGACCACCATGTGCTCGGTCACGGCTACGCCAAGGCGCCGTTCGACGCGGCCTGCTGGGATATCCTCGGCCAGGCCTGCGGTCAGCCGGTCTGGATGCTGCTGGGCGGCAGGCTCACCGACGGTGCGCCGATGTACCGCGTCGCCCCGCAAAAGGCCACAGAGGAGACGATTGCAGAGATGGAGGCCTACCGCGCGCAGGGTTACCGCCAGTTCCAGATCAAGGTAGGCGGCGACTGGGCTGACGATATCGGCCGCATCCGCGATACCGTGTCGTTGCTTGAGCCGGGAGAAAAAGCCATGGCCGACGCCAACCAGGGTTGGCGTGTGGACAACGCTATCCGCGTCGCGAGGGCCTGCAGAGATCTCGATTTCATTCTCGAACAGCCCTGCCGCAGCTACGAGGAATGCCAGCAGGTCCGCCGCATCGCCGAGCAGCCGATGAAACTCGACGAATGCATAACCGGAATTCATGCCGCCCAGCGCGTCGTTGCCGACCGAGGCGCCGAAATCTGCTGCCTCAAGATATCCAATCTCGGCGGATTGTCGAAAGCGAGGCGCGTGCGCGACTATCTCGTCGACAACCGCATCCCGGTGGTCAGCGAGGATACCTGGGGAGGCGAAATTACTACCGCAGCGGTTGCCCATTTCGCCGCCTCGACCCCCGCGGAATACCTGCAAAACACCACCGATCTGATGAACTACAACACGCGCTCCACCGGCATTGGCGGGCCGGCGGTGCGGGACGGAAAACTCTACGCGAGCGATATGCCCGGACTCGGCGTACGCCCGGATTACGATAGCCTGGGTCTACCGGTGGCCACTTATGGTGAGGCTGAGGGATGATCTCACGGAAACTTTTCCGTCCATTGCGCTCATTTCCCTGGCCACCGTTCGAAATCGTGGAAGATACGCTCACAGAGTAATGTGGTGTCAGGCATCATGATTGGGAGGACAGCAGCTTTTCCATGAACTTTGGCAGGGAAATGACCACGACATCCTCCCCGACAGGAAACTCATCATCGCCACCATACACAACATATTTGAGCGTGGCTCCCACATCATCACAGGTTTGGCGGTAATGCTTGCCCAGCTTCGGGGCAACACCATACTTGATCTCAACCGCCCAGACTTTGGATGAGGGCATTTTGATCACCAGATCAATCTCGGCACCGGCAGCGGTGCGGTAAAAATAGGTTTCGGCACGACGCGGCAGAACAGAGTGGATATTGTCTATTACAAACCCTTCCCAGCTTTTGCCCAGTACAGGGTTTGAGAGCAGCGCATTGTAGTGATCGATCCCAAGCAGGCGATGCTGTATGCCACTGTCCCGAATATAGTAACGCGGCGATTTAACCAACCGTTTTTTGACATTGGCATGCCATGGTTCCAGCCGCCTGACCAGCAGCAGATCCGTGAGAATATCGATATACCGGCGAACTGTTTTTCCGTCGATTTCCAGATTCGCCGCCAGCCTGGAATAATTTACGGGCTCGCCCTGCAGGTGTGCCAGCATTGTCCACAATTGCCGTAATCGAACAGCCGGAATCTGGAATCCCATCTGCGGCACATCCCGCTCAAGATAGGTGCGAATTAAATCCTCGATCCAATCCATGGACATATCGCTGTCATCAGCAAGATAGCTGTCCGGGAATCCCCCGCGAAGCCATCGATTATGAATATTCTTTTGAGAGGCACCGGTTTCCAGAATATTCAGCCCGGTCATTTCGATGTAACGGATACGTCCGGCCAGGCTTTCCGAAGACTGGCGTAGCGAATCCATGGATGCCGAACCCAGTAACAGGAACTGGCCTGATTTTCGTCCCGCCTGCCTGTTTTGATCAATCAGGCCCCGCAGGACCATGAAAAGATCAGGGCTGCGCTGTATTTCATCAAGAATGACCAGTTTGTCGCTGTGTGATCGCAGGAAACTGGTAGGGTCGCGCAGCTTTAATAAATCTCCTGGTGCTTCCAGGTCGACATAAATCGAGTCGATATCTTTCACGATGGTTTTCGCAAGGGTTGTCTTGCCAACCTGACGTGGGCCCAGCAATGCCACTGCTGGCACGCGTGCAATATTTTTCTGAAGGCCGTCTGTCATCCATCGTCTCAGCATACCTTGTATATTAGGATTTAAATTCCGAAATTGCAAGGTATACCCAAGCTCGGTCCCAAGCAAGGATCGGGAAGCCAGTTTTTTGAGTAATCAGAGGTGGGTAGGAAAAGATTGTCTGATCTCAGGTGGCTGAATTCCTGTCCAATACCTGCATACCCAGTCGGACGATCTCATTGTGGTTGGAGATATCGAATGGTAGACAGAACAGGGGCAGCCCATCGAAGGACTGGTTGCGAACACGCGAGCTGTTCCAAGTGGTGAGGGCCATGTTCGGCAGGTCGGGATTGGCGCGATCGCTCCGATCCGGGGGTGGCTACTTTGCCGTGGAATAGGCGGCTACTTTCCATGGAATACTCATCCATGGTCAGCCCATGCGATAGGCGGGCATACCATGCTTGTCGATCCACCTGTATACGGTGTCATTACTGACGCCGAGGTATTTGCATATCTCGGTGATTGACAGCCAGCGGTCTTCCATCTCAATAACACCTCATGTCAACCGATTATTGCCGAATTAAGCAGATTATCATCTCACTTGGTCGAATCTATTGGTTTGGCAGCTTCTCAATGAAGTCACCCTATTAACAGTCACTCACCCATCCGACGCGGGGTTGTAAAAATTATTAATGTGTAGTATATAGTACACATGACATTCGGAAAATACATCCGTGAACATCGCGAGGCCCTGAAATCAGAGGATCGGCGATTTTCCATCCGGCAGGTCGCTAAGCGAATTGGTGTGGAACCCGCCTACCTCAGCAAGATAGAACGTGGGGATGTGGCGCCACCGTCCGAGGCAAAAATCCGGGCATTGGCCGAGGAGCTTGGCGAAGACCCTGATATGCTGCTGGCAATGGCCGGGAAGGTATCGTCGGATTTGCAGGAGATCATCCGTAAGCGCCCACAACTGTTCGCGGATCTGATCCGCCAGCTCAAATCCGCACCGGACCACGCTCTGTTGCGTATTGCCCGGGATGTCCGTGATGGCGACTGGTAACACATGAATAATCGACTCAGGGGAGAAAGACAATGATCGAACTAATGAACAACCAACTGACCTTTCGGTTTCCCGAGGTCCATCAAAAAGCGGTGTGTAGCATCGACTTCCAGCGCACCCTGCGAATTCCGGATGACAACAGGGAATATCCCCTGCCCCCCGGCCTGGATCAGTTCCCGATGGAGCACGTGGATGACTTTGCCAATAAGCTGCCTGATACCTGGCGGACACATGGTGGCGTCTTCCTCCCCATGTATCAGTCAGAGGCACTCTGGATCAATTTCTCTGATGACTACCCCTGCGCTGTCAAAATTGCCGCCGGCAAGATCAATGCCGTATCCGGGGAGACTTGGAGAAACGGGCTCTCGGCTGATCCACAGGACTATGCGGTCATTCCGGAACAGCCCTGGCTGGATGGTTTCAACGTCTCGGAAGATTTTATTCGGCAGTTTGTCGCCATGCCCTTGGGTGAAGGCTTCACGGCCGAAGAGCAGATTACGGGTGAGGCTGAACATGGTGGACTCCAGATCATCGTCTACCCGATGAAACATGACGTGTACGTCGAACATTGTGAACGCGCCGCGAAGGCAGGCCTGGACTACCTTGATATGCCGATGTTCAATCGCATGATTTGCGAATCGTCTGCTCCGGATATGGGACTGGCACCAGGTGGCTTGATGCGGCAGGAGATCTACGAGGACGAATACGGTATTGATGCCTGGGACCAAGACAATGGTTTCCGGTGCTTCATCCATCTGGCCAATAGTGAGCAATACCAGATGATTACCGGGCATCAACCACCACATAAACCTGCGACTGCCAAGGATTACACAGAAGCCGGTTTGCCCTGGTTTGACTATTATGATGACAGCAAAGCACTTGCCGGTTCGGACACATTAGGCAAGCTGACCAGTGTCGCCGCCAAGGTGATTGAGAAAGGCAAAGGACTGCTGCCGGACAACGAACCGGTTCAACCCAAGATCGTCAAGGTAATCAGTAAAGGTAACGTGGTTCGGGATGGAGAATTCTGAAAAGTTGGCACCCAAAGATTTACCATGGGAGTTGCGAAATATAGAGATGTATTGAGTATGAGTATTCCACGTGGAGAACGAACCCTGTAGCCGATAGCGAGGATGAGGTCGAGGTTGTAGAGTTGAAGCTTGCGCTTAACCTCGCGTTTCCCTTCGGATCGAACTGTCAAGGATTCCTTGACAGTTGCGCCCGGGCTAACACCTGCATACCCAGTCGAACGCTCTCATTGGGGTTGGAGACATCGAATGGCAGACAGAATAGAGGCAGATCATCGAAGAACCGGTAGCGCAATTCACGCGTGAACCGTGCTGTCTTCGGATAGACCAGGGCCACTGCCTGGCAACCATAGCGCTTTCCGTAGGCATAGAGTTGATACATATCGGCCTGATTGATCCCATGTTTCTGATCATCATTAGATTCATCAATATCCTTCCATTTTGCATCCAGGATGAATTTGACGCGGTCCCCCTCCCTGAGGGTGATATCAGGCTTCATCATGAATGCTTCCCTGCCTTCAGTCGTTGCCAGATACTTCCGTGGAGATTGCGCAGCGACTGAATATTGCTTCTGGTGGCGGCTGAAACTGTGGGTCACAAAATTCTCGAACACCTTCTCCATGGGGAACAGAAGGGAAATGTTGGTATGATGTCCCGAGAATGTAGTGAGCCCCTTGTTGAACAGAAACAGGCCCACCCACTGCATCACCGGTGCATAGAGTTGCATGGAGCGGTTGACATGGTGCTTTTCCCAGTCCGAATGGAGATTGGTCGACTGCGGTACCTCTTCGAATTTTGCCATCAACTGGCGAAGGAGAAGAAGGTTTTCCTCGCTCCGGGTGACGTGCACGAGCCGTGAGAGTGTGCTCCGAATCAACCGGTTTACAGGTCGGTTGACGCTCAGTACTTCATGAGTAACGAAAAACCGGGACTCATTGGCGATGTTTTCCCGCAGTTGCCCCTGAAAGTGCAGTCGTCCCCGAAGGTAGGGGAGGTTCTCCTCCACAGGGGTATACCGACGGGCAAGTCCCGCCCGGACAAGTCCATTCACATTGACCAGAAACTGGCGCACGAAAACATCCAGCATGGGAAACTTCGACATTGCGCGAATCCCGCTCTCTGACAGGGCCTCTGAGAGCCCGCGCCAGCACTTGAGCATTTGGAGAAAAACTTTCTTGCACTTTTCATGATCCGAATCGGCTTCGCCACCGAAATCAATCTTGGGAAGGATTTCCAGGACGAGGCCGCGGGAGGTGGTCAC
This sequence comes from Candidatus Poriferihabitaceae bacterium, assembly GCA_965214055.1. GTDB lineage: Bacteria > Pseudomonadota > Gammaproteobacteria > Arenicellales > Poriferihabitantaceae > WTGA01. The sequence goes on along the minus strand of OZ243931.1, from coordinate 228,457 downwards.
GACGCCGACATGATTGTTCGCTGCAAGCCCACCGTTTTTGTGCTTGAACACCTTCCCGGTCAATTTTCCGAGATCACGCAGGTCCCGATCGGTTAACCCCGGTCCGGTCCGGAGTACCTCATGCTCCCGAATGGTAATGAGGGAGCGCATCAGAGTTTTTTGGGATCCCCTGGTTTATCCCCTTCGTAGATCTTTCGATATTCTCCGGGTTCTTTCCACGCGGGATTCGTTTCCGGCAAACGCTCATAGACAACCTGCTCTTCCTCATACATGTCCAGGTTTACCATGAGGTTCTCCACCCGATTTTCCGTGACAAACCCGTTCTGTCCGAGTACTGCCCGGATCTTCGCCCAATCGTCGAAGAAATACTCCTGGAGCAACGGAAAAATCCGGTCGCGCATCGCGTCTGACAGTTTCTCCATGGAATCGACGTTCAACAGATAGGTGTGCCCGATCTGGTGCTCCCGGTCGAGCAGTGCCGCGATCCGCCTGTTCATGGCCTTGAGCAATTCCGAGCAGTCAATTCCATTAATATCCCGAATGTACTTGTGCTCGGGTTCCGGCATCCTCTCGCGGAAAATGAAGCGTCGCCTCAACGCGGTGTCCAGAAGCTGGATGGACCGGTCGGCGGTGTTCATCGTACCGATCAGGTAGAGGTTGTCCGGGATTCCGAACTTATCGCCGGAGTAGGGCAGTGTCACACAGGTCTCGTCTTTTTGGCCGAGGCGCCGGGAGTCCTCAATCAGGGTGATCAGTTCTCCGAATATCTTCGCGATATTGCCACGGTTGATCTCGTCGATAATCAGTACGAAGCGTTCGTTACGCCGCTCCATTGCGACCTCGACGATGCGCTTGAAGATGCCGGTGTGCATCTCGTAAGAGAGAGCGCCTTTCTCACCGACACCGATCTGCGGCCGGATGCCTTCGATGAAGTCCTCGTAGGCGAAATTCTGGTGAAACGTGATCATCTCGATTTGACCTGTACCCGTCTTCCGGTTGAATCGGAGGTCTGCAAATTTCTTTTGGTTGGTCTCCCTGTCATTGGAAATCTTTCCGATGATCTCCAGGCTCAGATTCGTCGTGCTCCAGGTCTTTCCGGTGCCGGGGGGGCCGTAGAGTATTTGGTTGAGCGGAAATTCTTTGTCATTGATTTCTTTCTTTTTGGTGATTTCTTCCGGCTTCGTGCTGGCATTTTCCGGTTTCACGCCGGCATTTGTGTTTAAACGGTGCAACATGCTGAATGTCGGCACATACTCTTTGGCCTGATGAAATAATTCCAATGTCTCATCCCCGGCAGGACTGAAGCTGTCCATTCCTGTCATTCCCTGGAATGCCGCGTTCGCTTTGTTCAGCCAAAGCACATGCAGACGATGGGCCTCATCAAATTCTCCCTGACAGTCGTTTCTGTAGACCACCCCGATCCCACGGCCCTCACTTTGCCCGAACCTGATCAGAACAACATCTCCGCGTTTCGGTTCCTGAAGCGGGTGCTTTGTCCTGTCATCCGGACCACCGGTGTACACATGGTTGTTGGCCTCAAATTCCTTCCAACGGTCAATTCCGTCGTCATTTATATCCGTGTTGGCTTGAAAACACTTCCCTGCGTCAACATTCAGTTTTGAGTCCTTTGCATGCAGCAGATAGGCAAATAGGTTGACCTCGTACAATTCACATCCAGGGAACCCCTTCCGGACCTTGTCTATGCAGGAGGCATATTTTTCCAGGGTAATGCCCCTTGACTTGGTATCGAAGAATCCCAGCGAGATGGTCCGGTCGTTGAACGGTAAGAATTCTGAGGGGTTGACCAGAAACAGGGCCTGCGACAGTTTCGTGATCGCGACATTGCGCAGGTTGAGTGCCTGCTGGAAATCATCCGGCCTTATCGTCTCAAAACCTGCCACTGCATCCCGAAACAGTCTCCACAGCAACGCCGGGTCGCTTCTGCCTTGACCACCGTGGAATAGAAGGTTCCTTGACGATGGCGTTGGAAAGAAGAGTGCGTCGTCCAGATCGAGGGGCAGGACCGTTGTCAAACCGAATGCATCCTGGATGACCGGATAGATTCGATTCCAGTTTTTGTTATCGTTCAGGTTTGCCAGGGTGTAAATGAATGAGAAGGGGTCAATGTTCTCATCGCCATATTTCAACAACGGAGGATCGTTACCGTCGACTTTCCATGCGATTGATTTCGCTTTGTCGATGAGAAATTGTTCTCCCCCTTCGTCGATTTTCTTCCCAAGCTCCCTGAACCACGGAACCCAATCATAGACCTCTTTCATGCGCGACCCTCCTTCAGGCGATGCTTGTCATTAATTTGAATTGGATGAAACCACGATTGCCGTGGTTTCGGATTTTCGGAACCGTGCGGATGTTCCCGAGGGTGGGCAGGTTTTCCAATCAGCCTCCAACTACCCGAAAATTCTCCTGTCTGTGTGAACCCACGACGTTCCCGGGTGGCATTCATCACCCACACACCGAACCGTTATCCTTCGTCACCGTCGTACCCGGAAGCAGTCGTAAGCACGTGCATCCATATTGAACAAACCCGCGTGCGGGTCGATTATGGCATATTGTGACCCATTGTTTGATTGCGGATAAATTGAAAATATCGGTACACCGGGGGGCTTCACCGGTCTGCCAAGGAGTCCCACGGGCTGGATCAATCCTGCCGGATGACCTTGCCGGGATTGAGAATTCCCTGGGGGTCGAGCACGGATTTGATGTTCCGCAACAGGTCCAGTTCCGTTTGGCTTTTATACTTTTCCATCTCATCCAGCTTGGTGATCCCGATCCCGTGTTCGGCACTGAATGAACCGTGATACTGATGGGCGATATCGTGCATCAGGGTGTTGATCGTTTTCCAGTGGCCCAAAAACACTTCCCGATCCATAGTCGGCGGCTGGGTAATGTTGAAGTGTATATTGCCATCGCCAAGATGGCCGTATGGATAGGGGATCGCCTCGGGCAGGTATTCCCGAATGGCCCGGTAGGCGCTGTCCATGAAATCCGGCACACAGGAAATGGGAACCGCCACATCGTGCTTGATACTGCCCCCCAGAAACTTCTGGGCTTCCACGATATCTTCTCTCAGCGAAATGAGGCGTGCGGACTGGCTTTCGCTTTCTGCAATAACCGCGTCGCGGATGAGGTGGTCCGTCCAGGCCTGCCCCAGAGTGGTTTCGATTTGGGACTTGAGCTGCGGATCCGGTTCCGTACTGTCCACAACGGCCAGGATATACCACGGGTAGAACCGGTTGAAGGGGTTTTTTTGTTGTGCCACATGGGTGACCGCCGTCTCAACCGAGCGTTGTGACATCAGTTCAAATGACGTCAGGCGGTCGCTTGAGACAGACTTCATTCTCGCCATGAGTTCCAGGGCTGCGTTGGGCGTATCCACGCCGATGAGGCTGACGATTCGGCCTTTCGGGTAGGGAAAGAGTTTCAGGACGGCCGCCGTGATAATTCCCAGCGTGCCCTCCGAGCCAATAAACAAATGCCGCAGATCGTACCCCGTATTGTTCTTTCTCAGCCGGTTCAGGCCCTGCCAGACCCGGCCGTCCGCCAGGACTACCTCAATTCCCAGCACCAGGTCCCTGGCATTGCCATATTGCAGGACATTGATGCCCCCGGCATTGGTCGCGAGATTGCCGCCAATCTGGCAGCTCCCCTGGGCACCGAGACTGAGCGGAAACAGCAGGTCTTCTTCCCTGGCGGCTTCCTGGATATTGGCAAGAATACAACCGGCCTGTACCATCATCGTGTAATTGGCCCGATCAACCTCGACAATGCGGTCCAGCCGTTTCAGGTTCACGATGAGTTGTTCAGGGGTTGAAACCGTACCGCCCATTGCCCCGGTATTGCCACCCTGGGGAACAATGGTTATGCCATGGGCCGCACAAAACCGGATGACCCGGGAGACTTCTTCCGTGCTGCCGGGAAACACGGCTCCCAGACAATCGCTTCGGTAGCGGCCCCGCAATTCTTCCGTAAAACTTTTCAGTGCGTCTTTTTGGGTGACGGTATGTCGGTCGCCAACGATATCGCGCAGCCCATCAAGGAATTCGGACATCTGGCAGAAATCAGAAAAGGTCTGCCCGGTTCCTGGCATACCGGGATGGGAGCCCGGTCACAGGAGTCGTGTTCCAGCGGGATCGCCGGTGCTGCAGTCAGTGTTCTGGATCATTGCCATGACTGGTCCAATACAAAATGCTCACTTCGGTCCGGTTATCCATGGTTGGCTGTTCCACACTGGACCGGACCCACCCACAAGGCCTGGTCGGGATATTGACGATAATACGAAATTCTGATTCTAGCATGGGACGGTGGGAGAATCATTTTTTGCAAGCATTTTCCCCGAACTCCCCCCGTGTTCACCTGGTGGTTCATTGAAGGCGGTGCAGAACCGGGGATGCACCCGGAGGGATGGAAACCGTTCGTTCTTCGGTGGTTGTCGGGGTGTTACCCCGATACTCCGGATGTTCGAAACGGGGCGGGTCAAAACCGAAACAACCCATGATCGGTGTTGAAAGCAGCGGTTTATCGGGAATAGGAAAATCCCCGTTTCCTGTTATGATAGGAACCGGAAAAAGTGGCTGGAAAAGCGGGTTCCCAGCCGGACAGAAACCCTGTATCGCCCCGCCTGTGACATGAGTCAGGATTCCCGGCCCGGACAACCAGTTTAGCACGATGAAGAACAGATACCGGATCATGGTGTTGGCCAGCACGGCCGTGGGATTGGCGGCGATAATCGTCGGCAGTGTGACAGACCAAAACGACTGTGAAGAGTCCAGGCTTAAAATGGGACAGTTGGAGGTGCGGGACATCAAGGTGCTGGATAATTTCGGGAAAATCCGGAAGATATCCTCCCATATTGCGGATGACCCCGCAGAACAGGCGAACGGGTACCAGTTTATCTGTCAGAAAATCATCTCGGAGTCCGCCATGCTGTTCGTTTATCCCGGACCGGTAAATCGCCGCTTTCATATGCAGAATGTGAAAGCACCTCTTGATATTGGATTTTTCGATGCAAACGGAGGATTATTCAGTACCATGATTATGGATACCTATACCGATGGCAATCAAAGAACGTACGGTCCGGATCGGCTGTTTCAATACGCGCTGGAAGCACCGGCGGGGTTTTTCGAGGCCAATCATCTGTCGCCCCGCAAGGCCCGGCTGGTGATTGATTCCAGCGTGAAAGAAACCAGTCCGGCAGGAACGGATTCATGACGGTATCGATCCTGCCGAAAATACGGAAGCCGTATGGGCTGTGGGAGAGCATCCTGAGGGTTAAGGATGTCTTCAGGCATCCCTTTGAGCCCGCTTATCCCTTTTACCACAGGAATGAACTGTACTGGCTGGAGTCCCTGCCCGAACAGGGGGGCCGGGTCGCGCTGATGAGGTGGGCAAATGCCCGCCGGAAGGAGTGCCTGACACCGCAAGAGTACAATATCCGTTCCCGGGTCCATGAATATGGCGGGAAATGTTTCTGTGTAGTGAACCGCTACCTGATTTTCAACAATTACCTGGACGGGGAACTGTATTCACAACGGCTGGACCCCGTGGCGCTGCCTGAAAGGCTCGAACTAAAGGGGATGGAGTGCCGGGGATTTGCAGACCTGGTGTTATCCCGGGATGGAACGCAGATAGTGGCCGTTGCCGAGGCCGAACAGCCCGGCGAGGAAAACGTGAATTTCCTGGTAGCCTTTGGCATTTCCGAAAACGAGGCTGCCGGGAGATTGTCGGTGACCGGATCGACGGTGCTTGCCTGGGGGGCGGATTTTTATGCCAACCCGGTGTTTTCGGTCCGGAGCGACCGCATGGCCTGGATAGAGTGGTCACTGCCTGACATGCCCTGGGACCGGACCCGGTTGATATGTGCCGAGGTGGAAACCCGAAATGGCTCGATCCGGGTGAAGAAGAAAAAAACCGTGGTGGACGGGCCGGATCAGTCCGTCTGCCAGATCGGGTTTCTGAAGGATGGGCGATTGGTGTTTGTCAGCGACAGCGGGAAGGTTGATTTCTGGAATTTTTTCCTGGAGGAAGGGGGAGAAGCCTCACAGCTGACCGACTTTGATTTCGAATGCGGGGAGGCACACTGGGCATTCGGTCAAACAAGATGGCAGGCCACCGACCATGGAACCATTGTCGCGGTGGCCACTCGGGCCGATGGCGACGAGCTCATTGAGATTGAGGTGGAATCCGGTGAATACACACGGTTGCAATCTGGATTTTCAACCTGTCAGCATCTGTCATTGGCCCGTACCGGGGAGTTGATTCTGGTTGCTCATTATGCGGACCGGTTCCCGGAAATTCTGTGTTTCAATATCCGCAGGAAGAAAATTGGTTTTTCCATTTCCTCGGGAACCGGATTGCCCGACTGCCCGTTTGTCGAACCCGAATTGATCCGGTTTCCCACGGGGACGGACGATGTCGCATACGGTTATTTTTACCCGCCGGTGAGCACGATATGCCAGGCCCCTGAAGATACCCTCCCGCCGCTGCTGGTGATGATTCATGGTGGCCCCACCGGCCGGGCAACCAGTGCATTGTCACTCCTGAAGCAGTACTTCTGCAACATCGGATTTGCGCTGCTCGATATCAACCACCGGGGCAGCACCGGATTTGGCCGGAAGTATCGGCAGTCTCTCATGGGACAATGGGGGATCTATGACGCGGAAGATATTCGCCGGGGTATTGAATACCTGGTGAACCGGAAACGGGTGAATCCGGACCTTGTATTTATCCGGGGAGGCAGCGCGGGGGGGTACTCGGTATTAAGAGCCTTGACCCAGTATCCAGATTCTTTTGCGGGAGGGGCCAGTTACTATGGAATCGGAAATCTGGTGACCCTGAGTGATATCACCCATAAATTTGAATCGAAATACACGGACAAACTGGTGGGGGAGAGTTTCAACTTGGCCACCTCCACCCAGGGGGACAGCGAGTTTGTCCTGCGGTCACCCGTCTTTAATATCCATCGGCTTTCCAGTCCAGTCATATTGTTCCAGGGCCTCGAAGACAAAGTCGTTCCACCGCAGGTTTCCCGGGAAGTGATCCGTCTTCTGGAATCCAGGGAAATCCAGCACGGCTATGTCGAATATCCCGGAGAGGGCCACGGATTCCGCAGGACGGCCACCCGCATCGATGCGTTGTCCCGTGAAACCGCATTTTTCACGGATCTGGTCCGCCAGACCCTCACACGGTCCCCCTGACATGCTGACCCTCCCTGACAAGGATATCACCCTGGCATTTGCGGGAATGATCCAGTCCGCAACACTGGTCTGCCAACTGGCCAAAGAGGACCGGCATGACCGGGAGGCCCTTTGGCAATCCGCTCAAAGCCTGATTCGGCTGGATACGGACCGGGCCGAGGATGTGTACGGGTCGGTACACGGTGTCGAGCTCGGGCTGAGGAAAATCGTCCTGCTGTTTGGGGCCCAGTCGACGGCGGAAGACCGGGATATCTTCAATTACACCATCTTTGTCCACCAGGTCAGCAGCAAGCTGATGAAGCTGGAGAAAACGAGCCACATCATCCATGCAGAGCTGGAGGAAATCCGCCAGGACCTGGGCCGCCCGGGGGAACCCGAATATGAACCGGAACGGTTGTTTGAATTGCTGGCGGGTCTGTATAGCCGGACGATCAGCTACCTGACTCCCCGGATCATCGTTCGGGGGAAATCGGACAGGCTCCAGGACCCGGCCACCGTGAATCGGGTACGCACGGCATTGTTCTCCGGGGTCCGGTCTGCCTACCTGTGGACTCAATTGGGGGGCAGGAGATGGAAAATCATATTCCAGCGCAAGGGATACGTGAACCGGGCCCGGCAACTGCTGGCATCCGAGTACGGATATTGATGACCGGACTGAAAAACCGGCTCCGGCGGTTCCCTCCCTGGTCCAGGGGAGCCGTTTGGCACATTGAGGGAAACCCGGCCAGAAAATCTGTTGCCGGATTTTGGAGATGGTTCACCACTTCCCGGTGGTATGGTCCGGTCTTTGGACCATGGGCTGGAATGCCGGGTCATCCGAAATCCACCCCGGTGGGGTCCGGGCCTGCATTCCCGGGCCGGACAGGGGGGTTGCAGCGAACAATGGGGAGGACTGGCCCGGATGGGAGACGTTTACCGGGATTCGGCGGAGGAATTTATGGGATAATAGTCCCGGTCAAAGTGGTATGGCGGGGGCGATGGTCATGATAGTTATTGTACTGATAGTCTTGTTGATGGGTTTTTTATGGCTGAAATTGCCATTGAAAAACTGGATGATTGCATCCGTCGTGGTGTTGCTGGTTACAATGATAACCGACCTTACCAGCATATTTTTCTCTCTGTTGTTCATCCTGGTTTTTTTGGTGACCAGCGTCCTGTTGTTCTTTGCCCCCAGTTTCAGGAAGCAATACGTCAGCCTCAAAGTGTTTGGCCTGGTCAGGGAAAAGCTGCCCCCGGTCTCCCGTACCGAGCAGGAAGCCATTGATGCGGGCACCGTTTGGTGGGATGCCGAGCTGTTTTCCGGTACGCCAAACTGGGAAGTGCTGTTTGGCACCCCGGGCCCGATGTTGTCAGAGCAGGAAAAGAGGTTCCTGGAAGGACCCACCGGGGAATTGTGTGAAATGGTGGATGACTGGACAGTTACCCATGAACTCAATGACCTGCCCCCGGCGGTTTGGGATTTCATCAGGGAAAATAAATTTTTTGCCCTGAATGCTTCCAGGGAATACGGTGGACTGGGGTTCTCCGCCCATGCACAGTCCTGCATCATCCAAAAGCTGGCGTCCCGAAGTGCCACCCTGGCCGCCACGGTCATGGTTCCCAATTCCCTGGGTCCTGCGGAACTGATCTTTCACTATGGAACCGACGAGCAGAAATCCCACTATCTTCCCCGGTTGGCCGCAGGAAAAGAGATTCCCTGTTTTGGCCTGACCAATCCCTGGGCGGGTTCGGACGCCGCCGGCATGCCGGATTGCGGGGTAGTCTGCAAGGGCAAATACAAAAGAAAAACCGTGCTGGGCTTCAGGGTAAACTGGGAGAAGCGCTATATCACCCTGAGCCCGGTGGCCACTCTGCTGGGACTGGCCTTCAGGGCCTATGACCCCGACCACCTGCTGGGAGAGGAGGTGGAACTCGGAATTACGTGTGCACTGGTTCCCACCGGCACAAAGGGGGTATCCATCGGGGCCCGGCATCTTCCCCTCAACATGGCGTTCCAGAATGGACCCAACTGGGGAAAGGATGTCTTTATTCCCATGGACTGGATCATTGGTGGCCAGGAGCAGGTTGGCCAGGGTTGGAGGATGCTCATGGAATCCCTGGCCGCAGGCCGGGGGATTTCCTTGCCGGCTGCTGCCACGGGAGCCGCTAAAATGGCGGCCCGGACCAGTGGCGCCTATGCACAGATCCGGGAGCAATTCGGCATTCCCATTGGCCGGTTCGAGGGGATTGAGGAGGTGCTCGGGCGGATTGCCGGGCAGACCTATCTGCTGGACAGTGCACGAACCCTGATGACCTCTGCGCTGTCCCTGGACCAAAGGCCGGCGGTGTTGTCCGCCATTGCAAAACAGCAGTGTACGGACCTGTCCAGGATGGTGATCAACGATGCCATGGATCTGCATGGTGGAAAGGGAATTTGCATGGGTCCCGGAAACTACCTGGCCCGGGCCTATCAACAGGTGCCCATCGGGATCACGGTGGAAGGAGCCAATATCCTGACCCGGAGCCTGATCATATTTGGCCAGGGTTCCATCCGATGCCATCCCCACCTGTTGAAGGCCATGCAGGCCGTTGCCCGGGAGGATGAATCGGAAGGACTGGATGATTTTGACCGGGTCCTGGCGGCCCATGTCGAGCATGCGATTGGAAACAAGATACGGTCGTTCTGTTTTGGATTGAGCCGTGGCACCCTCGCTACCGGTTACGGCAGCGGGATGGTTCGCAGGCACACCCGTACCATTGAGCATTTCAGCGCTTCCTTTGCCTGGCTGGTCGATGTCACCCTGTTCCTGCTGGGAGGGGAATTGAAAAGAAAGGAGATGCTCTCGGGCCGATTTTCGGATGTGCTGGGCAATCTTTATCTGGCCTCCGCCGCGGTGAAAAGGTTTTGCGACAACGGGGAACGGGAGGAGGAACTGGCGGTGGCGGACTGGGCCTGCCACTATGCGCTGCACCGGGCCCAGCAGGGGCTGGATGGCATCCTGCGCAACTACCCCAATCGGATCATTGGGAAACTGTTGCGAATCGCCATTTTTGCGGGAGGGCGGTATCTCGATTTCCCCGACGACGGGTTGACCAGGAAGGTTGCACGGGGGGTCCAGGTCCCCGGTGGCCTGCGGGACCGATTGACGGAAGGTGTCTACATCTCCCATAATGAGGGGGATATTTCGGCCCGGATTGAACAGGCCTTCGAATCCATGATTGAAACCATGGAATTGAGAAAACGACTGAAGGAATCCGCGGTGGTGCAGCAGGCATCGGAAAGTTATGATCAGTGGATAGATGCCCTGCAGGCAGAAAAACTGGTCACCCCGGAAGAAGCCGAATTACTCACCAGTACGCGTGAGAAGGTCAGCAGTGTGATCAATGTCGACCATTTCGACTTGAATCCATCTGTATAATAGCCAATATCCATGATTGGTTTTTCATTTCAATGATTCAGCATCCAAAAATCCGGGAGACCACGGTTTATCCGGAAGACGTTCTGGAAAAGCACCAGGATACCGCGGATATCATTGGCCCCGATAAGGCGAAAACCCTTCCGGCCCTGTTCCGGGAGCGGGTCCGCCGGTCGTCCGGGGATACGGCCTATACCCAGTTCGACCCGTCCCAGCAATGCTGGGTGGATTTCACCTGGCTGGAAATGTCGGATGAAGCCCACAGATGGCGGAAGGCTTTTTCCCGGGATGGGTTGAAACCCGGCGAGTGCGTCGCGGTGCGGGCCTCGAATTCAAGGGAGTGGATTGCGTATGACCAGTCGGCGATGGCCCAGGGAGCGGTGGTGGTTCCGGTATTCAGGGATGACCGTGCGGACAATATTGCCTATATTCTCGAGCATACCCGCAGCCGGTTCCTGTTGGTCGAAGAGTATTCCCATTGGGCCGAAATGGAAGCGGAACGGGAGCGGTTGACGGAGCTGCGGCGGGTCGTCGTGATCCGTGACCCGGAAGACGAGTTGAAGGATTGCAGCGATGACAGGGTGGAAGCCCTGGATGCCTGGTTGCAACAGGGCGAGGCGGAAGAGCTGGTGATCCCTGAAATTCACCCCGATGACCTGGCCACCATTGTCTATACCTCCGGCACCACCGGCAGGCCAAAGGGCGTCATGCTGTCCCATCGCAATATCCTGTCCAACGCCTACTCGTCATTGCAGAGTGTCGTTGCCTATCCGTCGGACCGTTTTCTTTCCTTTCTCCCGCTGTCCCACATGTTCGAGCGAACCGCGGGCTACTACCTGACCATGATGGCGGGTTCCCGGGTGGCATTCAATCGATCCATTGCGGAACTGATGAATGATATTGCCGAAATCAGGCCCACGGTCCTGATCCTGGTTCCCAGGATTTTTGACAAGGCCTATGCCCGGATCAAGGCCCAGCTGGACGAGGGGCCCGCGGTCAAGAAATGGCTGTTCGGGCTGGCGGTGTCCGTCGGCTGGCAGCGGTTTGAATATCGGCAGAAACGAGCCAGCTGGCACCCCAAGCAATTGCTTTGGCTCGTCCTCGACCGCCTGATCGCCCAAAAGGTGGTGGGACGCTTTGGCGGGGAACTCCGGTTTGCAATCAGCGGGGGAGCCCGTCTGGCGCCCACGATTTCCCGGGTGTTCATCGGATTGGGGATCGACATCCTCCAGGGCTACGGCTTAACGGAAACCAGCCCGGTTCTGGCGGTCAATACCCTTACCCGGAATGACCCGTCCACGGTGGGCCTGCCCTTTCGGGGAGTGCAGCTGCGCCTGGGGGAAAACGATGAATTGCTGGCAAAGGGACCGGGCATCATGCTGGGGTACTGGAAAGACCCTGATGCCACGGCCGCATGCATCGGTCCGGATGGCTGGCTGTCAACCGGAGACAAGGCACGGATTTCCAGCAGTGGCTATATTTCCATCAGTGGGCGCATCAAGGAAATCATCGTACTGTCCAATGGCGAGAAAATCCCTCCCGCTGACCTGGAGGCTGCCATTTGCGACGACCTGCTCTTTGAACAGGCCATGGTGGTGGGAGAGGACCGGCCCTACCTCGTCGCGGTGGTGGTCCTGAATGCCGAGCTTTGGCCGGAAACCGCGAGGAGCCTGGAAGTCGATGCCGAAACTGGCCTGAACAGCGAAGTGGTACGGAATTTTGCCAAAGATAAAATTACCAAACTGATGGCCGGATTTCCGGGCTATGCGTATATTCGTGAAGTTGTTTTGACTCTCGATGAATGGCAGGTTGATAATGGGATGATTACCCCCACTCTTAAACTCAAGCGTCCGGTTTTGATTGAGCACTTTAAATCTGATATCGAACAACTGTACACTGAAACCTGATTGTCGTACCCGGATATCCGGAATTCACTATTCTGAATTTGGATATGGCATAATCGGGCGCGCTGAAATGCGGGCCATTTCATCCGCATGAAACCATTAACGACCCTCTAAAGGAAAGATCATGAATGTATTGATTTCGGACGCCTGGGCTCAATCCGGCGGGGACGCCGGAAGCAGCCTGATAGGTATTTTACCTATGATTTTGATATTTGTTGTATTTTACTTTTTACTGATCCGGCCTCAGCAAAAGCGCACCAAAGAGCACAAGTCCATGGTGGCAAGTCTTGAGAAAGGGGATGAAATCGTGACCAATGGCGGTGCGTTGGGCAAGATTCTCAAGGTGGATGACAGTTTTATCACCGTCGAGATTGCCAAGGGGGTCGAAATTCAGGTGCAACGCATGGCCGTGTCCCAGATGATGCCCAAAGGGACCGTCAAATTCTAACCACTGGACTGCACGGCACCGGGAGCCGGCAAGCGTACCTTGCCCGGCCAGACGTGGCTCCGGAGGCCTGTATAAGGTTTCGTATTCTGATTTGATGGCTTTTCTCGACAATGCTTAATCAAACCGCATGGTGGAAATACCTGATCATTGTCATGGTCACGGCGGCAGGACTGTTTTACGCCCTGCCAAATATTTTCGGCAACGACCCGGGCCTGCAGGTCCGGGGTGCCCGGGGACTGGCGATGGAATCGTCGGTGCTGCAGCGGGTGGAGGCGGCATTGAAGACCGAAGGCATCCCCTACAAATCCGTTCTCCAGGATAAAGCGGGGATCAAGATCCGGTTCCGGGATGACGAAACCCAGCTTCGCGCCAAGGAAGTCGTTGAGAGTGCGCTGGGCACCCGGTATTCCACGGCTTTCACTTTACTGTCGGGGGCCCCGGCCTGGCTGACGGATTCCGGTGCGCTGCCCATGTACCTGGGACTGGATTTGCGGGGAGGGGTCCACTTCCTGCTTCAGGTCGACATGGACAGTGCGATTAGTCGTGCCAGGGAAAGATACCGGGACGATATCAAAACCACTCTCAGGGAAAACAAAATCCGCTATCGCAGCGTGACCCTGAACAGCCAGGGGGAACTGGAAGCGAATATACGGAACATTGAGCAGCGAAACCAGGCACTTGAGCTATTGAGCCGGGAATTTCCCGATGTGCGGATCGTTGAAGATGAGAGTCGCCCGAGTATCCTGCTTGGCCAGTTCAGCGAGGATCTGGTGGATGAAATCAGAACCTTTGCACTGGAGCAGAACCTCACCGCACTGCGGAACCGGGTTGATCAGCTGGGGGTGGCAGAACCGGTGGTCCAGCGCCAGGGGGATGACCGGATAGTCATCCAGTTGCCGGGGGTACAGGACACTGCCCGGGCAAAAACCATTCTGGGACGGGCCGCTACCCTGCAGATGCTCCTGGTGGATGAAAAGAACGATGCATCGGCGGTGGAGTCCGGGCAGGCACCGGCGGGGTCCCGGCTGTACCGGTTCCGGGATGGACGGCGGATATTATTGAAGAAGCGGGTCATTTATTCCGGGGACAATATCGTTGATGCCGCCGCCAGCCTCGACACCCAGACCGGGGGTCCCATTGTCAGCATTTCCCTGGATTCGGCCGCAGCCACCATCAACAGCCGCATTACCGCTGAGAATGTGGGAAACCGGATGGCGGTGGTTTACCTGGAGTTTGTCTCCGAGACCAGGACGGATGAAAATGGAAACGTGGTCCTGGATGAGCGGGGGGCTCCGGAACGGGTCACCACCCGGATTGAAGAGGTATTGACCGCCCCGGTTATCCGGGAACAGCTGGGCAAGCGCTACCAGATTGAAGGCCTGGATTCCGTGGATGAAGCCCGGGACCTGGCATTGATGCTGCGGTCCGGCGCACTCGCTGCCCCGGTTGAAATTATTGAAGAACGAACGGTAGGGCCGAGCCTCGGACAGGCGAATATCACCCAGGGCTTCCGGTCCGTGGTGATGGGGTTTTCCCTGGTTTTGCTGTTCATGATGGTCTACTACCGGGTGTTCGGGGTCATGGCCATGACCGCGCTGGCGCTGAACCTGGTGCTCATCGTTGCCGTGCTGTCCCTGCTTCAGGCTACGCTGACACTGCCGGGGGTGGCCGGGATTGTCCTGACCGTGGGGATGGCGGTGGATGCCAACGTATTGATTTTTGAGCGTATCCGGGAAGAAATCAGAAACCTGAATTCTCCACAGGCCAGTATTCATCTTGGCTATGATCGCGCATTGTCGACGATCATCGACGCCAACATCACGACATTGATTGCGGCCCTGGTGCTATTCAATTTCGGGACGGGTCCGATCAAGGGGTTTGCGGTGACACTGAGCATCGGGATTATGACTTCCATGTTCAGCGCGATCATGGTGACCAGAATGCTGATCAATTGGTATTACGGAGGGAAATCCGTAAAAAAACTGCGGATATAGGCCGATCATGGAAATCCTGAAGCAACAAAGCAATATCGACTTTCTTGGCAGGAGGCGGATGGCGCTGATTGTTTCCGCCACATTGCTGGTGGTGGCCTGTGCAGGCTTCCTGCTGCGCGGGCTCAATCTGGGGATCGATTTTACCGGGGGTACCCTGGTGGAAGTCGGGTACCAGGACCCGGTGCAGATCGAGGCCGTAAGAGCAGCCCTGGAGGACAGTGATTTTGATGATGCCATCGTCCAGTATTTCGGCACCCCGCGGGATGTCATGGTGCGGTTGCCCTCGACGTTTACCAGGCAGGACGCCAGTGCAGCGGAGATCAGTAGCGAGGTCATGGCGGCCCTGAGAAAACCCTACCAGGAAATCCTGGTTGAAACGTCCGCAACGGATCGCCAGCAATGTACCCGGAACCAGGAAAGCACGGATTGTCGGGTTCAGATGCGTCGTGTGGAATTTGTGGGCCCCCAGGTCGGCGACGAACTGACCAACCAGGGAGGGCTGGCCATGCTGTATGCATTGCTGGGAATACTGGTGTATGTGACCTACCGGTTTGAATGGCGGTTCGCATTGGGGTCGGTGGCGGCGCTGGTCCATGATGTGGTTATTACCGTCGGGGTATTTTCAGTCTTCCAGCTGGAATTCTCCCTCCCGGTTCTGGCCGCGGTGCTGGCAGTG
The DNA here is from genome assembly GCA_965214055.1 of Candidatus Poriferihabitaceae bacterium. GTDB lineage: Bacteria > Pseudomonadota > Gammaproteobacteria > Arenicellales > Poriferihabitantaceae > WTGA01. The sequence goes on along the minus strand of OZ243931.1, from coordinate 212,826 downwards.
ATCGGTTATTCCCTGAATGACACCATTGTCGTGTATGACCGGATTCGGGAAAACTTCCGGAAAATGCGCAAACAGGGGGTCCTGGAAATCATGAATACCGCCATCAATCAGACCCTGCCAAGGACCATATTGACTTCACTGACCACCCTGCTGGTGGTGGGCACCCTGCTGGTGCTGGGAGGGGAGGTCATCCGGGGTTTTTCATTCGCGTTGCTGATTGGGGTCATCGTTGGAACCTATTCCTCCGTTTTTGTCGCAAGCCCCATTGTCATGGTGCTTGGAATCAGTCGTGAAGACATGATGCCGGTACAGAAGGAGGGAGCGGCGGCGGACGGCCAACCCTGAGAGCCATGCGCTGCCCGTTTTGCATTAGCGAAGATACCAGGGTCATTGACTCCAGGCTGGGGGAAGGCCGGGATGGGGTTCGAAGACGACGGGAATGTCTGGCCTGTTCGAAGAGGTTTACCACCCTGGAGGAAGTGGTTTTTGATATGCCCGGCGTGATCAAATCGGACGGGCGTACGGAACGGTTCAGCAAGGACAAGCTGCGGCGGGGTCTGGTGCGGGCACTGGAAAAACGCCCCGTCGATGCAGATAAGGTGGAGGGAGTGACCAGGCGGATCATGCAGGAGCTTGCCAGAAGAGGAGACCGGGAGATCAGTACCCGACGAATCGGGGAACAGGTGATGGCTGAACTGCGAAAACTCGATGAGGTCGCGTACGTCCGGTTTGCCTCGGTTTACCGGCAGTTTCAGAATATTGAGGCCTTTAGTAATGAACTCGAAGAGTTGAGGGAGTCCCTGTCCAGCCGGGACAACCAATTCCAGTTGTCCCTGTTCTCCGATGAGGACGAAAAATAATCTGCCCCTGCATGGCATTGAGCGCATCGAATGACCGGTTTTGGATGTTGACATGGAACTGAATAGGCAGGGAGAAGCCGGTTTCCAGCCATCCCCCGGGGATGATGAGCGGTTCATGGCCCATGCGCTGAGGCTGGCGCGCAGGGGGATCAACACGACCCACCCCAATCCCGCGGTGGGCAGTATTGTCGTGAAAAATGGCCGGGTGGTGGGTGAGGGCTGGCACCAGGTGGCGGGGCAGCATCACGCTGAAGTCCTGGCCCTCCGGCAGGCTGGGAAACAGGCCCGGGGGGCCACGCTGTATGTTACCCTGGAGCCGTGCAGCCATCATGGAAAGACCCCTCCGTGCGTGAAGGCAATTGTCAAATCCGGGATACAGCGGGTGGTGGCGGCCATTGCAGACCCGGACCCCCGGGTGAACCATTCCGGCCTGTCCGAATTGAAAGGCGCGGGCCTGGAAGTGCGGGTGGGGCCGGGCCGGGCCGAAGCGAGCACGATCAACCGGGGATTCCTCAAGCGGGTCACCACCGGAATTCCCTGGGTGACCCTGAAGATGGCATCCAGCCTGGACGGCAAGACGGCGATGCTGGACGGGGAAAGCCAGTGGATTACCTCCGAGGCTGCGCGCAGGGATGCCCACCAGTGGCGGGCACAGTCTTCCGCGATCATGACCGGGGTGGGAACGGTGCTGCGGGATGACCCGAACATGACCGCACGGGGGGAGGGCATACAAAGACAACCCCTGAGAATTGTCCTGGATTCGAACCTGAGTACCCCGGCCACCGCGAAGATTTTATCCAATGATGGAAACGTGTTGATCATTACCTCGGTTTCCGGGGATGAGCCCGTTGAAAACCGGGCCATGGATTCCGTGGAGGTGATCCGCTGCCCCGCCAGCCGGGGAAGAATTGACCTGCATGCCGCCATGCATGAACTGGGTCGAAGGGAGTTGAATACCGTCCTGCTCGAAGCCGGGCCAAGGTTAAGCGGTAGCATGATTGAACAGGGTCTGGTGGATGAAGTCATTGTTTACCTTTCTCCGGACCTGTTGGGGAACCGTACCCGGGGAATGTTTGACATTCCGGGAGTCCGGCATCTTGCGGACCGGATTTCCCTGGAATACCGGGATGTGGTGGCCGTGGGCCGTGACCTGCGGCTGACCCTTGGCGTGACGCCGCGGTAGACGGGGATGTTTACCGGCATCATACAGGCCCTGGGCCGTGTTGTCTCGAACACGGCCACGAGCACCGGAAGGTGCCTGGGCATTGCATTGTCCGAACTGGATCCGGCTCAAATGCAGCCTGGCGACAGCATTGCCGTGGATGGCACCTGCCTGACACTGAAAAAGCGGGAAGAAAATACGGGATACTTCGATGTGTCTACCGAAACGCTGGACCGATGCCTTATCGGTGACTGGAAGGCGGGTCAGCCGGTCAACCTGGAACTGTCCCTGACCCTGGAGTCCAGGCTCGGTGGTCATCTGGTTTTCGGGCATGTCGATGGGGTCGGAAAACTCGTTCACCGCCGGGATGAGGCGGAATTTTCCAGCATGCGGTTCGAGGTGGACCGGTCCACCCTGGGCAGGCTGATTGCCGAAAAGGGATCGGTGGCCGTCAATGGGGTGAGTTTGACCACGAATGCCGTGGTGGACCGGGGCTCGACGACCTGTTTTGAAGTTATGCTGGTTCCGCATACCCTGGAAAATACTACGTTCGGCACACTCCGGGAGGGAGGGCGTGTACATCTTGAGGTTGACCAGGTGGCACGTTATATTCACCGTATACTGGAGGACCGTCAGCTGTGAACAGAGAACCCGTCGTTTTTGACCGTGTTGAAGATATCCTGGAGGACTACCTCCAGAGAAAACCGCATACTGGAGGACCGCCAGTCGTGAACAGAGAGCCCATCGTTTTTGACCGTATTGAAGATATCCTGGAGGACTACCGCCAGGGAAAAATGGTGATTATGGTGGATGATCCGGACCGGGAAAATGAGGGAGACCTCATGGTGGCGGCAGAGTGTGTGACGGACTCCCAGGTCAATTTCATGGCCTCCAAGGGCAAGGGACTGATTTGCCTGACGTTAACGGAAGACCGGTGCCATCAACTGGAACTGCCATTGATGGCCAGTCGGAACAGTTCCCGGTTTTCCACCAACTTTACCGTATCCATTGAGGCGGCTGAAGGGGTCACAACGGGGATTTCCGCCCAGGACCGGGCGGTGACCATCATGGCCGCAGTGGGCAGGGAGGCACGACCGGAAGACCTGGTCACCCCCGGTCATATTTTCCCCATCCGGGCCCAGATGGGGGGAGTACTCACCCGGGCGGGGCATACGGAGGCGGGCGTCGACATGGCCCGGCTCTGTGGTTTCGAGCCTGCGAGCGCAATTTGCGAGATATTGAAGGAAGACGGGACCATGGCGCGGTTGCCTGACCTGGTCAGATTCAGCCGGGAACATGGTTTGAAGCTGGGGACTATCGCCGATTTGATCCGCTTCAGACTGAAGAACGAGCCAACGGTGGAGCGGGTTTCCCAGGCACCCCTCCAGATCAAACAGGGCCTGTTTCAATCGGTTGTTTTTCGTGACGTGATGGAAGGCGGTACCCACCTGGCGCTGGTCAAGGGAGATATCCGGCCAGACCAGGTCACCCCGGTGCGGGTCCACATCCACCGGGGCATTTTTGATGTTGCCCTGCACCCGGATTCCCCGTCGAGCTGGACCCTTGAAAATGCATTGGAAGCGGTGGCCGGACAACCCTCCGGGGTTGTCGTGATTTTGTCCTACCATGAAAATTCCGGTGAACTGGTGGAGCGCATCAACCTGCAGCGCGCCCGGGCCCGGAACGAAAACCGGAAGCACACGGCCATGGAAGAAAACGGCCACCTGCGCATGCTGGGAGCGGGGGGCCAGATTCTTGCCAATCTTGGAGTGAAAAAGGTGATGGCGCTGGGCAGGAGGAAAAAAGCTCGCGGATTGTCCGGATTCGGACTGGAAATCGTGGAATATGTAAAAAATCCCAAGCAACTTCAAAACTGGATGAATGCCAATGAATAATGTGAGTGGAGATTTCAACCACCCTTCCGGGCGATACGCCATGGTTGCGGGCCGATTCAACCAGTTCATCACGGACAGGCTGGTGGCCGGGGCAACGGAAACTCTGGTCAGCCATGGCATTTTGGAGGAAGAGATTGATTGCATCTGGGTGCCGGGTGCGTTTGAGATTCCCATGGCCGCACGCCGGCTGGTTGAGTCCGGGAAGTACGAGTGTGTTATCGCCCTGGGAGCGGTCATTCGCGGTGCGACCGCGCATTTTGATTATGTTGCAGGGGAGTGTGCCCGGGGGATCGCACAACTGAACCTGAGCGGTGACGTTCCGGTGATTTTTGGTGTGCTGACCACAGACACCGTTGAACAGGCCATCGAAAGAGCCGGGACCAAGGCGGGCAACAAGGGGGTGGACGCCGCCCGGGCAGGGATCGAAATGGTGGATCTGCTGAAAAAAATATAACCGCTGTCCACCCGCCTGGAACCGCGGTATCCAGAACAGGTGATGGGTTGGCGCTGAGAAAGGAGTAGTGATGGCAAGAAGTGGCCGACACCTGGCGAGACGGTGCGCCGTCCAGGCGCTCTATCAATGGGCTCTGACGGGACAGTCCCCGTCCCAGATCGAAGACAGTTTCATCAGCAATCCGCAACTTTGCGGGAAGCATCTTGCCTATTTTCAGAAGCTGATTACCGCAGTGCCCGGTCATATCGGGGAGATTGACCCGCGCATTTCCCGGCACCTGGACCGTGAAATGGAAAAGGTCGACCTGATTGAACAGGCGATTCTCCGTATCGGCACCTATGAGCTGGTTTTTGAAGAAGATATTCCCGTCAGGGTGATCCTGAACGAAGCGGTGGAACTGTCCAAGATCTTTGCGTCGGAACATGCCTACCGGTACGTCAACGGGGTCCTCGACAAGGTCGCTGCCGCGGTGCGCAGCAATGCGTAGGGTCACCTCCCCGGATCTGTTTCGCTCCCCCATCCATGTTCTGGCCTTCGGCTTCGGGACGGGGATATCCCCGGTGGCCCCGGGGACCCTGGGAACCCTGGCCGCGGTACCCATCGTCTGGGCACTCAGCGAGCTGCCCGCCACCCTGTGCGTCGTGGTCGTCTTCGTGTTCGCCGTGGCCGGGGTGCATATTTGCCAGGTTGCTGCCGATACACTGGGAACGCATGACCATCCAGGGATCGTGTGGGATGAAATGGTGGGGCTGATGGTGACCCTGCTGTTCGTTCCGTTCAGCTGGACGGCACTGGCGGCGGGAGTGGTCCTTTTCCGGATTTTTGACATATGGAAACCCTGGCCGATCCGCTATGTTGACAACAAAATACACGGAGGCCTCGGGATCATGCTGGACGACCTCATTGCTGCGGTCTTTGCCGGTCTCGTATTGCGGGGGATACTGGTATACTTCGAGTTTTAGCGGGGGCGGCCCTCTTTGTGATAGAGTACCTCCGCTCCCTGTACCGTGACAACAAAACCAAGATGCTGGAACTCATCCAACCCATTCTGCGAACCGATGTTTCGGGCATGCCCCTGGAATGGATCCATTTCAGGCGGGCAGTTACATTGATGAGCCTGGACCAGGTGGCCTATACCTGTGGTGAGTTTGCCATGGTGGTACACGGTGGGAACAACCGCCTCAGCGGACAGCAAAGTACCCTGGAGGTGAATTCCATCATCGCCACCCATGGATCAAGCCTGGGGTGGGGTGCCAAAAAGGACTACCGGCCTCCCTTGCACAATATTCCGCTTTTCCAGCGCGATGGCCACCTGTGCCTTTACTGCGGGGAGGAGTATCCGGCAAACCAGCTTTCCCGGGATCATGTCACGCCATTCAGCCAGGGTGGGAAGGACCACTGGAACAATGTGGTCACCGCCTGTATTCGGTGCAACAACTTCAAGGCCGGGCGAACTCCGGAACAGGCCGGGATGCAATTGATTGCGGTGCCGTTCACCCCCACCCATGCCGAATACATTTACCTGCAGGGCCGGAAAATCCTGGCCGACCAGATGGAATTTCTGAAGGCGCATTTTCCCCGGTCCAGCCCGCTCCGTCAACGGATCTGATCCAGTTCCACCATCGAAAATTGCCATTATGACTTCATTTAAATCATTCAGAATCAACCAGATAGATAGAAAAATAGTTGCCGATTATGAGCAGCTTTCCATCAATGACCTGACCGAAGGTGAAGTGGTGGTTTCCGTGAAATGGTCCGGTATCAATTTCAAGGATGTCCTGGCTGCCACGGGTCGGGGCAAAATCCTTCGCCAATATCCCCTGAACGGAGGCATTGACCTTTCCGGAGTGGTGATGGAGTCGGTGGATGGCCGGTTCAGGGAAGGCGATGAGGTGCTGGTCTGCGGGTGCGGGCTGTCCGAAACCGCCGATGGCGGTTATTCGGAAATCGCCCGGGTCAAGGCCGGTTGTGTTGTCCCCCTGCCTTCGGGAATCAGTCTTCGGGAAGCCATGGCTATTGGGACAGCGGGCTTTACCGCGGCCATGGCCGTTGTGCGCATGGAAGAAAACAATCAAACCCCGGAACACGGCCCCATTGTCGTCACCGGAGCCACCGGCGGGGTCGGGAGCATTGCCACCGATATCCTGTCCTCCAATGGGTACACGGTCGCTGCCTTTACGGGAAAGCCGGATCAGCATGGTTTTTTAAGGGAACTGGGGGCGTCGGAATTCATTGACCGGCATACCCTGGAAATGGGAACCCGGCCCCTGGAAAAAGCGCTCTGGGGCGGTGCGGTGGACAATGCCGGGGGGGAGACGCTGGCATGGCTGACCCGCACGGTCAAACCCTGGGGAAACATCGCGAGTATCGGCCTGGTCGCGGATTTCAAGTTGAATACCACCGTCATGCCCTTCATTTTGCGGGGGGTTTCGCTGTTGGGGATCAACTCGATTGAGATGCCCACTTCCGTCAGAAATGCAATCTGGGAGCGGCTCGGTACCGATCTTAAACCCCGGCACCTGGACAGGGTGGTGACCCGGGAAATTGAACTGGACCAGCTGGTCGAGACCTTTGACAGTTATCTGGAGGGTACCAACTGGGGAAGAACCATCGTCAAGGTACAATAGCCGTTTACCCATACCGGGGACTTTATCCAGGCCCCTGAACCGGGGTTGCGGTGGACGACGGTCCGTGAAGGACCGGACACCCGGTGGACCTCAAGCCAAGGTGAAAAAAGGCCGGCACCTCCGTTTGCGTGCACGGTTTTGTGGCTCACGGATGATACACAAAATACTTTGTAGCTCATATTTTGTTAAAAGTGAGTCACAAAATGGGTGGTTGGCAGGTTGTGCAATGAGATCCCGGTTATTCTGATGCCACCATGTCTTTTCATTGGCACCACTCCCATCGGTTCGTGGCCCTGAAACGATGTGACTGGAAACGAACCCTCAATCGGCAAAACTCCAATTCCTGGGACCACGGGGTCGGGAATAACCCCTATTACTCGAAATACCGGAAGTCAAGAGGGGCTTCAGGAAACAGGGGAGCCAGTGAATCCGGTTCAGGGATTGTGGATATGGTCTATTGCAAACCCTTCCACGGCAATTTAAATTAGGCCCTGAGTCATCGGAAACCTATCCATTGCCATGCCGGGTTTGAGTATTCAGTTCCCGGGTAACCTCAGGAGCGCAAAGAGTGATATGAACCGTTATGAAAGTGCGCTGCAACGCAGCTTTAAAAAATACAAACCCGACAATACCCCGGATGAGAATGACCGGATAGAAATCGGGCCCAGCCAGCTGGCTTTTGACGAATGGGAGGCTCTGGGGCTGGAGTGCCCGGATATGGCGGCATTGAGGGAATACCGTCTTGAACGGGTTCGGGATCAGTTGCGCAAACGGGACTATGCGGGGATCCTGTTATTTGATCCGCTGAACCACCGCTATGCAACGGACAGTACGAATATGCAATTGTGGATTACCCATAATGCGGCCCGGGCGTGTTTCATTGCCACCGATGGTCCCGTGGTGATGTTTGATTTTCATGGATGCCAGCATTTGAGTCATCATTTGCCCCTGGTTGACGAAATCCGGCCAATGACCACGTTCTTTTATTTTCCCGGCGGGAGCCGATGTGAAGAAAAAGCGGCTCTGTTCGCTACCGAGATCGCAGAGTTGATCACTGCCCACGGGGGAGGGAACCGGCGGCTGGCCGTGGACCGCATTGAAATTGTCGGTCTTCGGGAACTGGAAAGGAAGAACATCTGCGTCATGCACGACGGGATGGGTCTGATGGAAACCGCCCGGGAGATCAAGAACCACAATGAAATGAAAGCGATGCGCTGTGCGGTGGCGGCCTGTGAGAAAACACTGCTGGAATTCGAGGAAGCCATTGAGCCGGGGATCAGTGAAAATGAATTGTGGGCACACCTGCATTATGGCAATTCAAAGCGAGGAGGGGACTGGATTGAGACCCGTCTTCTTTCGACCGGTCCGCGGACGAATCCATGGATGTCGGAGTGCGGTCCCCGGATCATCCAGGAGGGAGACTTAGTGGGACTCGATACCGACCTTGTCGGGGTGTACGGGTATTGTGTCGACATGTCACGCACCTGGCTGGCGGGGGACGGCAAGGCCACGGCGGAACAGAAACAGCTGTTCCAGGTGGCCCATGAGCACATTATGGAGGACATGGAACTGTTGAAGCCCGGCTTGACTTTCAGGGAACTCACTTTTGGCGGCAATCAGCTTGCCGAAAAATACCGGCCCCAGCAATATGGGGTGAAGTATCACGGGGTCGGATTGTGCGATGAATACCCGGCCATCTATTACCCGGAATACTGGGAAAAAAGCGGATATGATGGCGTGCTCGAACCGGGGATGTGCCTGTGCGTGGAGGCCTATATCGGTGAAGTGGGGGGCCGGGAAGGGGTGAAGCTGGAAGACCAGGTGTTGATTACCGAAACCGGTTATGAATTGCTGACGAAATTTCACCACGATCCCCGGCTGCTGGATTAGCCTGACCGACAATCCTGATTTTGACAGGAAATTGGAAAATCCCTTTGCCGATGAGTCGCTCCCTTTCATGGAGATTGCCGAAAAGCACCATCGAACACCCGCTTCGACTACGTTCGTTGCCCGAAGATTGCAGCACGTTGCGGATGCCACTTGAACCGTCGGAAATATGTGTCATATTTCGGACATGACAGTCTTAACACAAAACACCGGTTTTGGTTCCTGCCTCCTCGCCCGGACAGGCAATTCGCGCCGATCTGAAAGCGGGGTTTTCCGCATTGCCAATCTGGATGCAGGAATTCCTGCGCGATCTGCTGAGAGCCCCTGATGCAGAAAAGGTGTGCCCGTGACCGCTGCTGCCTACAGACAGATCGGTACCGCACCCCCGCGCGATCGCCTTGACCTTTTTCTTGCGGTGGCCAATTGGCTCGGCGCCCGATCAACCATATCGAGAAGGACTTCCGGGTCTGCTGGACGCTGAATGCGCTTTATAGCGGCCGGGGTGGCTAATGGCGTCTCCAGCGGTGGTATTTTTCCAACAGCCGAAGCGCCCACTGGGGGGCATGGGCCTTTTTCCAGTTGCCCGCTGCAAATTTGTTGGCTTCCATCCAGGTCGGATAGGCATGAATGGTGCCCAGTATCTTGTTCAGCCCCAATCCGTGGCGCATGGCCAGAACAAACTCGGCAATCAGGTCGCCTGCGTGCCGGCTGATGATGGTGACCCCCAGAATCCGGTCCTTGCCGGGTGCCGTCAGTACCTTGATCTTCCCATAGGGGTGACCATCAGCCAGTGCTCGGTCCAGTTCGCCGATGTCATACTCAGTGACTTCGTAGGGAATCTGTTTTTCACTGGCCTCCTTTTCATTCAGTCCCACCCGGGCCACTTCCGGGTCCGTATAGGTTGCCCAGGGCAGTACGCTGTAATCCACCTTGAATTTCCGGAAGGTGCCGAAAAGTGAGTTGACCGCCGCATACCAGGCCTGATGCGCCGCGGCATGCGTGAACTGGTACGGGCCGACCACATCCCCGACCGCGTACACACTGGGATGCCCGGCCTGCAGGTATTCATTCGCATCAATGGTTCTGCGCGGGCTGACCGGAACACGGAGCTTGTCCAGTCCGTATCCTTCCAGGCGTGCAGCCCGGCCCACCGCAACCAGCAGCTGGTCGAATTCAATTTCAACCGGCGTGCCCTCCCGGTCGCAATGCAATCGTCGGGCCCCGCCATCTGCAGTGACTTTTTCCGCACGGTGCCCGGTCAGAACGGCAATGCCTTCGCCATCGAATACTTCACGCATTTGATCAGAAAACTCGGCATCTTCGTTAATCAGAATCTGAGGCAGCATTTCCACCAGCGTGACCTGACTGCCAAACCGGGCGAAACACTGGGCCAATTCACAGCCAATGGGTCCGCCTCCGAGGACCACCAGTTTCTCCGGGAGGTCCCGAAGTTCCCAGATGGTGTCCGAGGTCAGGTAATCAATGTCCTCAATCCCCGCGATGGGCGGAACAAAAGGCTCCGCTCCGGCCGCAATGACAATGCTGCGGGCCGTCAGGTCTGACCCATTCACCCGGACGCAGTGGGGGGACCGGATTTCCGCCTCGCCCTGGATGACTTCAACGCCCAGGGCCGTGTAGCGTTCCACCGAATCGTGAGGGGCGATGGATTGAATGACCCGCTGCACCCGTTCCATGATCTCCGCGAAGTCGAATTCGACGCTGGTTTTGCCGATCCCGTAATTTTTGGAGTTTTGCAGGTCGTGGATGAATTTGGCGGAAGCGATGAGTGATTTGGAGGGCACGCAACCGGTATTGAGGCAGTCCCCGCCCATTTCTCCCTTTTCAATTAAAATCACCTTCGCCTTGACCGCCGCTGCAATATAAGCGGTGACCAGTCCGCCGCTGCCGGCTCCAATAACAATCAGGTTTGCGTCGTATTTCTTTGCCATGTCAATTCACCCTGCCCTTGATCATTTTCAACAGGTATTTTGCAATATAGGGAAACACGGCAAGCAGCAGAAATGATCCGATCAGTGCCGGGGAAAGCAGGCCCTTGATGGAATCCAGGCGTCCCAATTGGGTTCCGGCATTGATAAAAACCATTGTTCCCGGAGCCATGCCAATCAGGGAAGCCCAAAAAAAGGTGACCGTCTTGATAGAGGTCAGACCCATCACCAGATTAATCACGAAAAACGGGATCACCGGGACGAGGCGAACGGAAAACAGGTACAGCGCCCCTTCCTTGCGGAAGTTTTCCCGAATCCGGGTGACGCGGTCCCCCGCTTTTTTCTGTACCAGGTCGTCAAAAAGATAGCGGGCAACCAGAAATGAAATGGTGGCACCAATGGTGGCCGATACCAGCGCGATGGCGGTTCCGGCGACAAACCCGAAGATTGCACCGCAACACAGGGTCAGAACCAGCGCCCCCGGGATCGAGGCGGCAGTGACCAGAATGTATATGCCGGAAAATACCAGTGCGGTGAGGAGGGGATGAGCGTCCTTGTAGGCCTTGAACCCATTCAATTGAGACTTGATGAATTCCAGGTTGAGGTATTGCTCGGGCCCGATGTACAACAAAATGCCGAGGATCAGACCGATTGCGACGACCAGAATGATTTTCCCTTTTGACATGACACCCCGTTGTTTTGTAGTGAAAGGTTCGTGACTATCCGCCTATCCAAAAGCTGCAGTCTGCCGATGGATCATTGCTCCTGCGCAAGGCGGGTTCGACCATGAAACCGAGTCCGGAGCATCCGTGATGGCAGCGGGCGGGTGAGCGGTCCCTTGCCGGTCCAAATTCCCGGGAAAACCGGTGGTCCGGATGTGAAGCACTTATCGATGGCACGGGCGGTCAGGGTCCGGCATGGATCTTCTGGATGATCGCATCGGCGAATGCGCTGGTGGACAGCGTGGTTGAATCGTCCATCAGCCGAGCAAAATCGTAGGTCACGGTTTTATCCGCCATCACCGCGGGAAAGGCGTCATTGATCAGCCTGGCAGCTTCCGTCCATCCAATGTATTCCAGCATCATCACACCGGAAAACATCAGGGAGGAGGGGTTGACCTTGTTCTGGTTGGCATACTTGGGTGCGGTGCCGTGGGTGGCTTCGAAAACGGCAACATGGTCTTCCATGTTGGCCCCCGGTGCAATGCCGACCCCGCCGACTTCTGCAGCCAGCGCATCGGAAAGGTAGTCGCCATTCAGGTTCATGGTGGCAATCACGTCAAATTCTGCCGGCCGGAGCTGCAGCAGCTGGAACATGATGTCCGCAATCCGGTCCTTGATCAGGATCTTTCCGTCGGGCATTTCCCCATGGTGTTCATCCCACAACTCTTCTTCCGTGACGATATGCGACCGGAATTCCTCCCTGGCCACTTCGTACCCCCAGTTGCGAAATGCGCCTTCGGTATATTTCATGATATTTCCCTTGTGCACCAGGGTAACGCTCGATTTATCATGATCAATGGCGTACTGGATGGCTTTTCTGACCAGTCGTTTGCTTCCAAAGGCACTGATGGGTTTGACACCCAGCCCGGCATCCTCAAAAAATTCCGCGCCCATCTCTTCCCGGAGGAATTTCGCGAGTTTTTTATTGGCATCGGTCCCGCTTTCATATTCGATTCCCGCGTAGACATCCTCGGTATTCTCCCTGAAAATTACCACATCCACCTCTTCGGGTTTTATCAGCGGGGAAGGGACTCCGCGGTAATACCGCACCGGACGGACGCAGGCGTAGAGGTCCATCTCCTGCCGCAGGGAAACGTTCAGTGAGCGAAACCCGCCTCCAATGGGGGTGGTCAGCGGTCCCTTGATGGATACGACGAGCTCCCGAATGGCCTCAATCGTTTCCTGGGGAAAATAGACACCGCTGTAGATTCCAGCTGCTTTTTCCCCCATGTACAGTTCACACCAGTGAACTTTCCGCTTGCCATGATAGGCTTTTTCGATGGCGGCATCCCATACACGCAACGAGGCGGACGTGATATCCGGGCCAATGCCATCGCCTTCAACATACCCCAGTATCGGGTTATCGGGAACCACAAGCCTGTTGTTGGAAATGGAAATCTTTTGACCGTTTTCAGGAAGCTGGATATGTTGGTAAGTCATTATTTTTGCCATTCATCGGGTTGGTATGGATGTGAAGAACACGGGTATGCATCAATTATACTGTATGAACAGGCGTTACCCCTGCCGGGTTCATTTTCCAGAATACGAATTACCCTGAAATATACAGTGATTATAAAGCCGTTCTTCCGGTTTCCCAATATGATGTCAACCGGTTCTTCAGGATGAATGCGACTGGCCGGATCCCTGGCAGGCAGGCCCGGCTGGAGCGGGCAGGGACGCTGTTGGGATTTTTGACTGCGGCTTTTAATCGAAGGATTCGGGATATTGCCATTCGGGATTGAATTCCAGTATATTCGGACGACCCTCCTTCCACACAGAGATTGGCAGATGTCCATTGCGGCAATGAAAAACACGGGTTCGGGAATTGAAAATGATCCGCATTATGAAGCCCGGTGTGATCTGGCTGCCGTTTTCCGGTGGACTGCGCGAATGGGCATGCATGAGGCCATTGCCAATCATTTCAGCTATGCGGTATCGGAGGACGGGAGTCAATTCCTGGTGAACCCCAATGGTCGGCATTTTTCCAGTGTCCGGGCGAGTGAGTTGCTGCTGGTGGACGCGAAGGATGAAGGGACCCTGGACCGGCCGGATGCCCCGGAACCCACGGCCTGGCATATTCACGGCGCGATGCATCGCAATGTTTCCCATGCCCGCTGCATCCTGCACCTCCATCCCCGGTATGCGACGGTTCTGGCATCGCTGGCGGACAGTACCCTGCCTCCCATCGACCAGAACACCATGCGGTTTTTCGGACGGACGGTGGTGGACGATGGTTTCGATGGTCTGGGTCTGGGAGACGAAGCGGAAAGATTGACGGGGAAGGTTCAGGACTGTCCGATCATCATCATGGGAAATCACGGTATAATGGCGGTGGCAGACAACATCGCGCTGGCCTTTGATGACCTCTATTATTTTGAGCGGGCCTGTCAGAATTATATCGTTGCGCTGCAGACCGGAAAACCGCTTCGCATTGTCACCGACGAAGTGGCCCGGAAAACGTCTGAACAATGGCGAAGTTACGTGCAGAAGCTGGCCGATGCCCACTTGCGGGAAATCAGGGATATCCTGGACCGGGAAGAACCCGATTACGCACAGTAAGGGCCATCGGTGGCTTAACAGCGACAGGTACCGTGACCCCTTTCCCTTTCATTGGATGGCGAAGCAGGGCGGGACACTCAAATGCCGGTTCTGCTGGCGGCTTGTAGGTCTGGGAGCAGGACAAAGACTGGTGCAAACTTTTGATGTAGAGAACTGAATATGAAAGAAATCGAAGAGGAGGGTTGGCAAAGGGTCGGTCCGGCTGAAGATATTGACGAAGAGGATGTCATGCGGTTTGATTTCGGAGAAAGAACCTTCGCGGTCTACAATACCGAAGCGGGCTTTTTTGCCACGGACGGATTGTGTACCCACGAAGACCAGCATCTCGCGGAAGGACTGGTCATCGACGATATCATTGAATGCCCCCTGCATCAGGGAGAATTCCATATCCCCACCGGAGAGGCGAGAAGTGCACCGGTATGCATCGATTTGAACACCTACCCGGTTCAGGTGGTGAATGGTGATCTGTATATACAGATCAGGGAGTGAGGTTGATCCGGGTTGTGGTGTCGGGATTGACCCGGTTGCGCCCCGTGAAACCGGATGCTGAAAGAATGAGTGTCCGGTTGTTCAGATTGCAGGGCTGAAGAAAGGTTCCCTGTCCAGTCCGGCTCCGGTCCTGAAACCCCGGCTGCACGGAACGGAACTCAACCCGCCCATTATCAAAACCGTATCAGGAGGCGACCTCCTTCAGTGCATCAATGCACTTCTCGATGTCGCTGGAGTCGTTGTACAGATGGGTCGATATCCGAAGCCGGCCGAACCCCCCGTACGCTCCCCATATCAGGATGTCTTCCTTTTCCAGGGAGCGCCGGATCGACTCCAGCCTGTCGGTCATGAAACAGACATTGCCGGCACGATGAATATCCTCTTTCGGGGTCATCAGTTCGAACCCGAGAAGCTGCACCTCTTCCAGAAGTCGACCACTGAGAACCAACGCATGGTTTTCGATCCGTTCGATTCCAATTTCAGACAATCGGTCCAAGGCATTGTTCAGAATATAAAGACTGATGAACCCGGAATTTCCCGGTTGAAAGCCGCAGGCGTTGTCCTGTACCTGGAAATCGGTGGGTTGCAGCCAGCCTCCATGGTGCTTGGTGCTGTTCCAGCCCAGAAAGGGGGGTTCAAAATCAGGCAATCGATTCCGGTTGATATAAAAGATCGCGGTGCCATGAGCCCCCAGTAACCATTTGTAGCAGCTGCAGACCAGAACATCTGCATGTTTTCCGTCAACCGGCACCACACCGGCGGCATGGGTGGCATCCAGCAACAGGAGCGCGTTGGATGACTGGACGGCTTTGGACAGGACTTCAAGCTCCATCCGTTGTCCGGTAAACATGCTGACATGACTGATTGCCACGATTCGTGTCCGTTCATCCATCAAATCGACGATATCGTCCAGATGGATAAACCAGTTCCTGTTTCGGACAATGCGTATCTCGACCCCCCGGTTTTCCAGTCGGGTCCAGGGCAATATGCCGGATGGGAATTCAACGTCTGCAACGATGACGTTGTCGCCTTTCTTCCAGTTCAGGCCATAGGCAATATTGTTGATGCCTTCCGAGACATTGGACAGAAAAGCAATCTCATCCGGATTGACCGAAAGAAGCTGCGCGCACTGGTTGCGGGTGCGATCAATCATTTCGTCCAGCAGGTGTCGGGTGTGTTCACCGCTCGCCTTGTCTTCCATGAACTGCCGGACCGCCTGCTGGTGGGAGACCAGCATGGGGGCTTCCCCGCCAGCCGTGAGGTTCACGGTCTTTTCCAGACCGATGAATTCTGATTTTGGGATGAGGGATTCCGTCATGTGCAGTACCGGGGGTTCTTTGCCTGTTTTTCGAAGTGCATTTGTGCCACTATGCGCGCTTTGAATCGAAATCCGACCGTCCATGACCAGACAGGGTTTGAGTGCCAATACCCGGGGTATCCTGTGTTTGCTCTGCGCACTGGTATTCCTGACAATCAGTGATTCAATCGTCAAGTGGTTGAGTCCGCATTATGCGTTGCATGAAATCATGCTGTATCGTGCACTGTTTGCGATGGTGGTTGCGCTGAGTATAGTGAAACTGGAAGGCGGGTTCCACTTGCTGAAGACCCGGCGGCCGTTCCTTCATCTGTTGCGGGGCGGGTTACTGGTGCTGGCCAACATGTTCTTCTTTCTCGGCCTGGCAACTCTGCCTCTGGCCGAAACGGTGGCGTTGTTCTTCGTTGCTCCCCTGTTTATCTGCATCCTGTCACAGTGGATACTGGGAGAAAAGGTGGGATGGACCGGATGGGTCGCAATCGGGGTGGGATTGACCGGTGTGATCGTGATGCTCAGGCCGGGCACCGAGGTGTTCAAGATGGCGAGCCTTTTACCCATTCTGGCTGCCTTGACCTATGCGGGCATGCAGATTGTCACACGAAAACTCGGCATTCAGGATAAGGCCGGCACCCTTGCATTTTATATCCAGGTCGCCTTCCTTATTGTCTGCACGATAAGCGGTCTCGTACTCGGTGATGGACGGTTCAACCATTTTGAGAATCCGACACTGGACTTCCTGTTGCGTTCGTGGGTCGTGCCTGATTTTTCCGGTATCCTGTTATTGGCCCTGTGTGGCGGGATTGTCGGGTTCGGCGGATATTTTCTGTCCCAGGCATACCGGCTCGGCGAGGCCTCCGTGGTCGCTCCGTTCGAATATGCTTCCATGCCCTATGCGCTGGTGATCGGTTATTATATCTGGGGTGACTGGCCGGACTGGATTTCCTTTGTTGGGACGGGGTTGATTATTGTCAGCGGATTGTTGATCCTGTATTTTGAGTGGCGAAAGACCACATCGGGCAAAGTATGGATCCCCCACAAGGAATATTAGCCGGGACATTGGGTCGAAGCGGAATGCGTTCATTGCCGGATAGGAGTCCGCTCGAATGTCCGCTTGGTTCGGCCTGTTTGTCGCAGAGGCGCTCAGTTTTATGACTAACCATCCGGGAAAATCAAAAAAAGACTCCATTCGCAGGGGTCGCCGCCGCAGAAAACCTCGCCCTGAAAGGAGTGGAACGGAAGACACCGCATCGGCACTTCCTGTCTGGCCGGGTATGCCCGGTGGACGGTATCAACCGCTCGGTGATTCCGATATCCGGAAAATCCATGAAACGATCCTGATCGTACTGGAGAACACGGGGCTGTCCGATGCCCCGGTGGCAGTGATTGACCGGGTCACCCGGGCGGGGGGAAAATTTACCGAGGAGGGCCGGCTCCTGTTTCCAAACAAACTGGTCGAAGAGGCACTCGGTGGATTTCAACGCAGGTTTACGCTGCACGGGCAGGTTCCGGGGTTTGCAATGCAGTTGTCCGGAAAAAACGTGCACATGGGGTCAGGTGGGGCCTCTCCCAGCATCCTGGACCTTAAGACCGGATGTTATCGGGCTTCCACCCTGAAAGACCTGTACGATGCCTGCCGTCTGGTGGATGCCTTGTCGAATGTTCACTTTTTCAGCCGTTCGCTGGTCGCAACCGATATGCCGGACCTGAAAACCCTGGACATCAACACGGCCTACGCCTGTCTGTTCGGGACGGGCAAGCATGTTTGTGTGTCGGCAGCGACCGGTGTACATGTTCAGGACATTGCTCGGATGTGTTTCGCGATCGCAGGCTCAAAAGAGGCGTTCCAGGCCCGGCCATTCCTGTCTTTCAACATCAATCATGTTACCCCACCCCTGCGGATCGCGGAAGATGCCTTTGCCGTGCTGGAACAGGCCGCCCTGCATAATATTCCCGTCCACGCAAATGTGTTTGGCCAGGTGGGGGCTTCTTCGCCGGTGAGCCTGGCGGGGGCTGTGGTGCAGTCGATGGCAGAGGCGTTGGCAGGGGGGATTTTTGCATGGTTGGTCAATCCGGAAGCGAAAGTCATATTCGGTCCCAAGCCGATGATTACCGATCTTCGCACCGGCGGCATGAGCGGGGGTGGAGGAGAGCAGGCGGTGGTGATGGCGGCGGCCACGCAGATGGCGCAGTTCTATGATTTGCCCAACGTATCCATTGCGGGGGCGACAGACAGCAAGATTGCGGATGCGCAAAGCGGGTATGAAAAATGCCTTTCCGTTTGCCTGGCAGCCCATGCGGGGAGCAACCTGATCACCCAGGCCTGCGGGATGCAGGCCAGCCTGTTGGGTTGTGCCCTGGAGAGTTACGTGGTGGACAACGATATGCTGGGTGGCATCCTGAGTTCACTCCGCCCTGTGGAGATGGATGTCGATTCGCTGTCGGCGGAGGCGATCGACCGGGTGGTCCGGTCAGCAGGACACTTTTTGGGGGAGCAGGAAACGCTGGCAAGGATGAAGTCCGATTTTCTCTATCCTGACATCGCAGACCGGCGGACACCCGCTGAGTGGGAAGAGGAGGGCGGAAAGGAGATTCGGGAGGTGGCCCAACACCGAACTCGGGAAATCCTGTCCAGTCACTACCCGGATCATCTGGGTGCAGACCTGGATGAGTATCTGCGTCGACATTTTGATATCCGGCTCCCCCGGGTTATGCCGATATCGGCATAATGCCGGCGGACCATAGATGATTTTTCATGGTACCCTCCGTCGGGTGATCCAGGTTAACCCTATTATTTCCCAGTGACCATTGAGTTACATGCCCACCCTTTGGACCCTTTAAACGCCGATGAACTGGCTTTGGCTGCCCGGATACTCCGGGACCAGGCAACTCCGGGTTCCAGAGTTCTGTTCGAACAGATCAGGCTGCTTGAACCCGACAAATCCGTCGTGAGGAATTTCACGCCGGGGCAGCCCATCCAGCGCCGGGCATTTGCGGTCATGCTGGACCGGGACCAGGGACAGGTCTTTGAAGGAACCGTTGATCTTTCTTCGGAAAAAATGGAATCATGGAGACCCATCCCCGATGTGCAGATATGCGTGACCCATGAAGAGTGCGCGGAGTTCTCCCGGGTGGTCAAACAGCACCCTGAATTTCTCCGGGGACTGGCACTTCGGGGAATAGAAAACCCGGACCAGGTCCGGGTGGAATTTTTCCCAATGAGCAATTTTGCCTCGGCTGAAGAGCAGCACCTGCGTCTGTCACGGGCCCACTGCTTTTTTGTCGAAAATCCAGGGGACAATCCACATGTGCGTCCGATTGAAGGGCTGGTTCCGGTCATTGACCTCAATGCCATGCAGGTGTTGAGAATCGAAGACTACGGAGTGGTTCCGGTCCCCTCCGACAGGGGCAATTACCGCGTGGACCAGATGGATGGAACCAGGAAGCCGTTGGCAGCCCTGCAGATTACCCAGCCCGATGGCCCGGATTTTGAGGTCGACAACTGGAAAGTGACCTGGCAGAACTGGAGTTTCCGGGTCGGATTTACCCCAAAGGAAGGATTGGTTCTCCATACCCTTTCCTATCGGCACGAGGGGACCGCTCGCCCGGTGGTTTACCGGGCCTCCCTGAGCGAGCTGGTGGTGCCCTATGGCGAGGTGGCCGGGGACCACTACATGAATCATTCCTTCGACCTTGGGGAAGGCGTGTTTGGTTTGTCCGTCAACTCCCTCCGTCTCGGGTGCGATTGTCTTGGGGAAATCCACTATTTTGATGTGGACCAGGTCAATGGCCATGGCGAGGTGGTGCATTTTCCGAATGCGATTTGCATGCATGAGGAGGACTACGGGATTTTATGGAAACATACCGACCCCGACATGAATCACTCGGAGGCCCGGCGCTCCAGACGGCTCGTGGTCTCTTCGTTTTTTACCATCGGCAACTATGATTACGGCATCTTCTGGTATTTGTACCTGGACGGTACCGTGGAGTTTGAAGCCAAGCTGACCGGAATGTTGTACACCCGTGCCCTGAAAGATGGGGAAATCTCACCGTATGGGACGGTAGTTGCCCCGGGTCTTTCCGGCATGATTCACGAACACTACTTCAATGTCCGGCTGGATATGAGCGTGGATGGGGACGAAAACACGTTGGTTGAGGTGGAAGCGGAACGGGTACCTCCTGGCCGGGACAACCCGTTTGGAAATGCCCATTGTCTCCGGGAGACGGTCATTGAGAACGAGTCCCGGTCGGGACGCGATACCCATGCGGCCAGCGGGAGATACTGGAAAGTAATCAACCGGTCCAGGAAGAACCGGCTGGGCTGGAATCCGGGGTATCGACTGGTTCCCGGTTCAAGTGTCGGGCCCATGCATCAGCCCAATTCGCATTTCATGCGCCGGGCCGGTTTCGTCGAACACAATCTCTGGGTCACCGCATTTTCTCCCGAAGAGATTCATGCGCCGGGAAACTATGTCAATCAGGGCGAGAACGGGCCGGGCATTACACAGTGGGTCAAACTGAACAGAAATCTTGTGGATACCGACATTGTGCTGTGGCATACGCTGGGGGTCCTGCACATGCCCCGGCCGGAAGATTATCCGGTGATGCCCGTGGAATACACGGGGTTCATGTTGAAGCCCGAGGGTTTTTTCGAGAATAATCCGGCACTGGACCTGGCACCGCCGGAATGTCATGTCGGCCAGGAAAACCACCGAAACGGAAAAAGAAAATGAACATGAATCCTCACCGGATCGTTTATGTGAACGGGCACATGGTTGCCGAAGAGGAAGCCACCATTTCGATCCGGGACACGGGTTTCGTTTATGGCGATTGTGTGTTTGATTCGTTGCGTACATTCCATGGCAAACCGTTCCGGTTGCAGGCGCACATCGACCGGCTCTACCAAAGCCTGGCGTATGCCGGGATTGATTGTGGAATCCCGCCGGACGAGATGGCCCGGTTGACGGAAGAGGTGATCGGGTTGAATTTGCCGGCGTTGCGACCCGGGGAAGATTACTGGGTGACCCAGCGGATATCCACCGGCCTGCAGCAGCTGGATGGAGAACCACGACCAAAAACCCCCACGGTGATTATCGAATGTATCCCGTTGCCGCTGCGTGCCCGGGCGAAGTATTTTCGGGATGGAATTGATGTCGTGGTCCCGGAACGGGTCCGGATTCCACCCGCGGCACTGTCCCCCAATGTCAAGAGCAACAATTACCTGAACATGATGCTGGCGCAAAGGGAGGTGCAGCAGGACCATCCCGGGGCCTGGGCCCTGATGTGTGATATCCACGGCAATCTGGCCGAAGGGGCCGGCTGCAATTTTTTCATGGTTTCGGACGGGGTAGTGTATACCCCTGCCCGTGAATTTGTCCTCGCCGGGGTCAGTCGCCAGATCGTCATCGAGTTATGCGAAAAGAACGGGATAGCGATTCGGGAAGCCGATATTTCCATTGATTTTGCGCTGAATGGGCAGGAGGCATTCCTGACTTCCACCAGTCTGTGTGCCTGCCCGATAAACAAACTGAATGGGCATCGCTTTTCCGGCGGTGTGCCGGGCCTCGTGACCGGAAAGATCATGCACGGATTTGCGGACCTCGTTGAGTTCGACTATGTGGATCAGTATCGGTCGTTCCTGGGCGACGACACCGAAGGGTCCACGGGCCTGTGATCGGAAAACAGGCTCTGGGCCTGATCGAGTCATTGGCGTTAAGAATGGCGCGCATGAACAAGCAAATCTTCGCCCGGTCACCCTCGACAATATATTAGGCGCCCGACACAAACTTGTTTGTGTATTACAAAATCAATTTCCATCATACACAAGCAAATTTGTGTCGGATACAGCAAACACAAAACTGCAATAGGGGATAGTCCATCAGGGTCATTTTATCCTTAAAGCCAGAGTTGTATTGCAACAAGGAATTAAAGAACCATTTGCTGGTCAGGGCAGAACGGAGGCAGGCGGGGGTCAGGGTATGTGACGAATCCGGGTCATCGACCCGCAAATCAAAGAAGAGGGGGGTCGGGCTGCTCAGGTCGGAGAGAGGATGGTGTTTTGACGGTGCATCATGAAATCTCGGTGGGCCTGGCATCCTCACCGAGGATGGTGGCTCGCCGGTAATGATTGGCGGCTTCAATGACTCAATGGCCGCGGTTCCAGGCGCCGTCCGGGGTATCGCAGAAACAGTGGGTCAGATCACCGGCCGCATTCCATCGGTCAGGGGACTGGGATGAATCCTTCTGCAAACAGGGAAAACGGGGATAGGCGTGCCGGAAAGCGATCACGTGGCGAGTGATGTTCTGAGGGCACTGGTGAGTTTCTGTACCCGAAGAGGTCCCTCATCATCCGGCGCCCAGTGTTTGCCCAGCACCTGGGCCGCAGTACTGCCGTCCAGCTGCTCGCGCGGTCGCTCGAACCAGCACCGGACTCCGATGTCGTTGTACGCTCCGGACAGATTGCCGACTACCAAGGAAAGGAAATGAAGACGGCTCGCGACCGTGTCGGGGGTGGAGCGGCTACCTGACAGATAACGTCGCGCACTGGATGGGGAGATGTCCAGGAGACGGGCCAGCAGGTCAAATCCCAGGGCATCCTGCAGGATGGGCCACTCATGTTCCGGGGGGGGATTGGTCCAAGGTTTTGTTGATCTTTTTCAGCACATCGGAAAACCGGGTTGGGCCGGAGTTCTGCAGGCGATTGAGTCTGCACGAAATGTATGGCCGATGCCGGTTTCGGCCATACCGGTTTGAAGTTCCTGCATGGCAGTGTCGTCAAGGCAGGTAATCGACTGGGGCTGCAGCCCCATCGTGTCGGCACGGCGCAATGCTTCGATTGTCGCAGAAGCAAGCCCCGGTTCATCGAATGGACTGCAAATGGAATGAATATGAAGTTTGCTCATAATCCCGATACTATCCAGTCACCTGGTCTGGGTCAACGGCGGTCGGATTGTCTGCACGGAACCCATGATCTGTCGGACTTCCACCGGCTGCACTCACACCCGTTCCCCGGTCCCACGACAATTCATTGGCTACAAAGCGGACAGTTCTATTTGCTCCGAACAGGGTCTATACTCCCACTCCGAGTTTATATTCCCAATCGCAATGAAGATCGAGATTCTCTGTACCGGAGACGAAATCCTTTCCGGCAAAACCATCAACACCAACTACAGTTACATTGCCCGTCGACTGAGTGAGACCGGGTTTTCGGTTTTCCGGGGGACCGTGGTCGGAGATGACCGCGAAGATCTTGTTCGTGCGTTTCAACAGGCATCGGAAAGGGCAGATGTAGTCATTGTGAACGGGGGGCTTGGCCCCACGGTGGATGATTTGTCCCAGGAAGTGGCCGCAACCACGGCCGGGGTCCCGCTGGTGCTCCACCAGGAGTGGCTGGACCAGATTGCGAACTGGTACCGGACCCGGGGAAGAACCATGCCGCCGAACAACCACAAGCAGGCCATGTTGCCCGAGGGAGCGGAATTCATTGACAATCCGGTGGGCACAGCCTGTGGATTTGCATTGACCATCCATTCTACCCGGTTCTTTTTCACACCCGGGATTCCATTTGAACTCAAGCGTATGCTTGAAGAACAGATCCTGCCCCGGTTGCAGGACATGCGCGGTACCCTGGTGGCCACCCGGGTCAAACGCTTCCATACCTTCGGGATCGGGGAGTCCCGGGCGGACCAGTTGCTGGATGGAGTGGAAGCACTGGCTCCCGGGGGCATGGTAAAGCTGGGATTTCAGTCCCACTTCCCCCAGCTCGAGATCAAGTTAGTCGCCAACGCAGGCAGCGAAAAGGAGCTGGATCAAATCCTGTCGCCGGTGGAAACGGCGGTGAGGAAGCGGTTACACCCTTTCGTTGTGGCGGAAGACGGGGATACGCTGGAAGGAACCATCATCCAGAATCTGAAGAGCCGGGGAGCGAGTCTTTCGGTGCTTGAGATGGATACCGGCGGGATGATTACCGGGAGACTGATCCGTGCAGCCGACACCAAAGCGCGGATACGGCGGGGATTGATTTCGGTGGACAGCGAAGAGATCGCGCGAACGCTGGAATTGACCCCCCCCAGGGGTTTTAAAACAGATCACCATTTTGCCTCGTTATATTCCCATGCGCTGAGAAGGCAGACCGGTTCCACGTACGCACTGGCGACGCTGGTGAACCTGTCCGAAACCGGGCCGGACAATCGCCCCTGTGCTCACATTTATTTCGGATTGTCCGGCGAGTCGACGGGCACGTTTCATCGGGAAGCGACGTTTCCAGGTAGAAAAGACTGGGTATTGCGGGGCGCCACTGAAATGGGATTGGACTATCTTCGCAGGCACCTTCTGGGCCTTCCCGCCAATCAACGGAATGACTTTGAACAGCATTGAGGGGGTTCAACAGGCTTTGGCACGGAAAAGGGACGTAACCGTGGACGGGTTCTCCTTTCCTTGGCAGGCATAACCGAAATGGGGGCCAACACGATTGCTGAAAACTCGAACCGGGTCCTGCCGGGAGGCCGGGGTCCCTTCTGGTTGTTTGGGTACGGCTCCCTGATCTTCAAGGCTGATTTTCCCTACCTTGAAAAACGGGTCGCGCATATACGGGGCTGGGAGCGGCGGTTCTGGCAGGGGTCCCATGACCATCGGGGGACCGAAGAGGCCCCGGGCCGGGTGGTCACCCTGATCGAAGTCGACCAGGCGGTCTGTTACGGCATGGCTTACCGCATTTCCCCGGATATTCTGCAGCACCTGGACTACCGGGAAAAAAACGGGTACCTGCGATTTGAGACCACCCTGGTTTTCAGTGACCACACCCGTGATCAGGGGTTGGTCTACATTGCAACGCCAGACAATACCGCGTTTCTGGGGCCGGCAACCGAGGCGGCCATTGCCCGGCAAATCTCCTGTTCTGCCGGGCCAAGTGGTCGGAACCGGGATTATCTCGTTGAACTGGCGGCGGCGTTGCGATCCATTTGTGCGCCGGATGCGCATGTTTTTGAAATCGAAAGGCAGCTCAATGCCATTGAGCAGGGCCATCAACCTGCTGCCCCCCAAATTCCCACCGGGGAATCCAGGGTCTACATCAATGAATCCTCAAACGGGTAGGTGGTGAGCAATTCGCACCCCTCTTTGGTGACCAGAACCTGCTGTTCCAGCTTCACCCCATCGGTCTCCCCGGCAGCTCCCATATAACTTTCCACGCAGATCACCATTCCCGGTTCGAATTGGCCGTCATACGGGTTTGCTTCGCGAAATCCCGGCTTAATCTGGGGAAATTCGTCGCACAATCCCACGGCATGCATGATGCAGGGATAGGCGTTTTGCCGGAATTCCTCCGGAACGGGGAAGGCTTTTTCCTGGATTTCAAAAAACGACAGGCCAGGTCGGACGAGTTGCATATTGTGTTCGATTTCCGCCATTGCCAACCGGTAAACCTCCTTTTGCCGCCGGGTTGGCCTGGCCGGTCCGCAATGAATCGTTCTGGAAATATCGGCAAAATATCCATTGGGGCCGATCATGTCGGTATCAAATCCAACCAGGTCCCCGGATTCAACTTTTCGTTCCGAGGCTTCCCGCAACCAGGGATTGATCCGCGGTCCCGATGCCAGCATTCTGCCATCATGCCAGTCCCCGTTGTTGGCGATATTGGCATAGTTAAGCAGTCCCCAGAGCTGTAATTCAGATACCCCGGGTTTCAGGACCTGCTTGACCTTGTTGATGCCGTGCTCCGCGACGGCAATGGCCCACCGCATGCAGGCAATCTCATCGTCGGACTTGATGGTCCGGGCCTGCTCAGAAACGGGAGAGCCGTCAATGGCTTCAATGCCGAGATCCATCAGTGCCCGGGTCAGGCTGGGATTGACATACTCCAGCGCTACACGACGGCAGTCGGTGCCCAACTCAACGAGGTAATCGGCGATCTCCCGGGCCAGCCGGGCGGCATAGTCCTCCAGCAAATGGCCCCCTTCGAAAAAGGACAGGGGTTGCCCCTGGCGCATGTCCAGGGTTCCCGGGTCCGGCTCGTATCCATTGTAGAGCACGATCCTTCCTTCCACCGGGACAAACATGTAGGTGGTGGGGATGTGCGCCTGGAACAGGGCATAGTTCCGGTAGTTGGCGGCATAGCGCATGCTGATGGGGTTGACCAGCATGCACATGGCTGCCCCGGCATTTTTGATTTCCATCCGCATCCTGGCATCGCGGTAGGCATGCATCCTTTCGAAATCAATGACCGGTGGTTCCCGGTAGCGCCTTAAATCACTCCACTGGTCGTCCAGGATGGCCTGGTCTGGAGAAACGGTATCCATTTCAATTAGTTATAAGAAAATGTTCATGAGATTATACCCGGAAAACCGGACAGGACCCGGGGAGGGCTTCCCTATCGGTATCGATAGACCAGGTGTTCATTTTTCGAGGGTCCCCTGATTTTCCACCGCAGGGTCAGGCCTTCACCGTCCGCGCACAGGTCCAGAATGTACCGGTCCAGGTTGCAGCGGTGAGGGGTGGCCGATTTCAGGAGGTGCCGGTTCTGCCGGTCGTGCACCAGTTCGGCAAGATGGACCGGGTTTTGCCTGCCATAGCGGAGATGGGACAGCGAGATGCCCCGGGGTGGGTCATGCAGTGTCCATCGGTAGGTATTGGAAAAGTCCAGTTCACGGTGGTCGGGAGTTGCTTTCCTCGAATCCGGTCCAGGATTCCATTTCCCGGTTTCCCTGAACACGAGGGTGTGATCGTTTTCGGCGGA
Source organism: Candidatus Poriferihabitaceae bacterium (assembly GCA_965214055.1). Lineage (GTDB taxonomy): Bacteria > Pseudomonadota > Gammaproteobacteria > Arenicellales > Poriferihabitantaceae > WTGA01. The sequence goes on along the minus strand of OZ243931.1, from coordinate 186,181 downwards.
CACCTCGACCCGGCCGGAACCCTCTCCATTCCACCCCGTGGCACCGGCCAGTGACCGGGCGGTAAATTCCAGTCTCGAGACGTTCCCCAGTACCTGCCAGATCCGGGTGCAGGAATGCTCCGGATTGGCTGTTTCCCCGGGCACTTTGGTTTCAGTGAAGGGCACGGTCCAGTGCAATCAGTATCTTTTCAACGTCTTCATGGTGGTTGTAATGCACCAATGAAATTCGTACAACGCCCTCTTCGGGGTCAATTCCCAGGTCGCTGATGAGGCGATGGGCATAGAAATGGCCGCTTTCACACCCCACATTCATGTCCTGCATTTTGGAGGACACTTCCTGGGCCGATTGCTTCAGGGGCTGGAATGCGATGGTGGGTACCCGGTCATCATCCCGGATGTGGGGTTTGCCGATCAGGCGGACATTCGCTGCATTGTTCAGAAAGTCCAGGATCGGTTCAGCAAGGTGGTTTTCCTGTTCATGGATCAGGTGGTGGAGGTTTTGCATTTTTGTCAACTCATCCGCCGCAGGGTGGAGTTCGCCTCCGTAGTGATGTTGGTGCAGGTCGTTGAAGTAATCCAGCACTCCGGCACAAGCGGCGACCTCGGCATGCTGGGGACCAGCAGGATTGAACCATTGCCGGGCCTGTCCGGTATTGAAGTAGTGGCACTGGGGAGTCAGCGCGTTCCTGAGGTCCCGGTTCACGTACATGAGGCTCTGATGCGGCCCGTATACCTTATAGAGGCTGAACGCGTACCCGTCAATGCCCAGTGACCTGAGGTCGCAGATATGATGGGGGGCATAGGCCACCGCGTCGACGAATACCCTTGCCCGGGAGCCTTGTTTGATCCGGTCGGTAATTTCCTTCACCGGATTGACGGTCCCCACGATATTTGAGCAATGGGGAAAAAAGACCCATTGGGTCTTCTCGGTCAGGAGTTCATCCAGGTCGCGGATATCCAGCAGGCCGCTTTGTGTATCCACGGACCATTGGCGAATCCTGACCCCCTTTTCTTCGGCCTTGCGCCGCCATGCACCACTGTTCGCTTCATGGTCCTGGTTGGTGACAATGATTTCATCCCCTTCAGACAGCGCCGCGCCAATGGACTGGGCCATCACATAAGTGTTCATGGAGGTGGACGGACCAATCGTCAACTCCGACGGGGAGATGTTCAATGCAGCGGCCCAGCCACGGATGGCCCGGTCCATGGCCTCCCCGGCCTGGCTGGAAGGGGAATACCGTTCATAAGGTTGAACCCGGGTGTGGGCATTGTAGTGTTCCATAATGGAATTGACCGGATTGGCGACATAGCTGCCCCCGGCACTGGAACAGAATACGAACTCCGGGTCGTCCTGCAACTGGTCAAACCGGGTTCTCACAAAATCAATGTCAAGTTTCATGGGTATCTCATCGGTATGGAAGACTTTGGTGGATGGGTCGCCTCAATAGACCAATCGAATGTTGCTTGCCCGGGATGGGAACATGTTGTTTATATGGACACCAGGCCGATGGTTCAGGCGATGTAAACCTGCTCTTGTGATGGTACAATACAGCCCCATATTATGCCTGACACGCTTTCATAACGGAAACATGCAAACTGACCTGACAATCAGTGGCGACGCAGTGAACAGAATCAATGAACTGCTGGCCGCAAAAAACAACCCGGACCTCATGTTGCGGGTCTATATTCAGGGAGGAGGGTGTTCCGGTTTTCAGTACGGATTCCAGTTCGACGAAAACCCCCAGCAGGATGATATCACCCTGGAGAAGAAAGGGATCACAGTGCTCGTGGATATGCTCAGCCTGCAATACCTGACCGGCGCCGAAATTGATTACAAGGACGATATTATGGGAAGCCGGTTTCTGGTGAACAACCCCAATGCGTCGGCGACCTGCGGTTGTGGTTCATCGTTTTCAATCTGAATCTTCCTTTCCGGACCGGCCCGGTTCGTCTCCATTTTCTTCGTCTCCATTTTCACGGCCCAGGTTCCCCCCTGTTCCAGATGATTGCCGGCCTGACCCGGTTTGACTGCCCCGGTGCTCCCCGGATCCGGGCGAGCCACGGGAATACCGCCTGCTGGCCGTTTCCCTGCCCGTGAAAGGGCAGGTCTTCCTGAAATTTTTTGTTTGCAGCAATAATTGCTGAATTTTCCTTGAGCTTTGCCGCCTCATCCCCATATTCTGGACAGTATTTCATTACATTAACCCAGATATCAGAAGAAATATGAATCAACAATCCGAATCACAGAAAAATCAAACCGTTGATGAGTCTGAGCCCCAATCCGAAGCGGAACTGGATGCACAGGATGAATCGGTATCCCGGGAGCAGCGGAAACAATCCGAACCGAACCCTGTGGACGAAGCGGAAATCGGCGACTCTTGCGAATCTGGTTTGGAAGAGGTCAGCCGGGAAGAAATCATTGAGATGCTGAATGATCGAAACAGCGAGATTGACAAAATGAAGGAGGGATATATTCGCGCCAAGGCAGAGGTTGAAAATATACGGCGCCGAAGTCAGAAGGAAATCGTATCCGCCCGAAAATACGCGATTGAAGGCTTTGCCCAAGAATTGTTGAGCGTCATCGACAGCCTGGACCAGGCATCGAAAGTGGAAATAGATGAATCCAGCGGGGAAGCGGTAGTGAAGATGAAGGAAGGGCTGGAATTGACCCGCAAACAGCTGGGAAATTCGATGGAAAAATTCGGAGTCGCCGAAGTGGAAGCAGCACCAGGGGTCAAGTTTGACCCCACCGTACATCAGGCAATCAGCATGGTGGAGAGCCGGGAAATCGAACCTGAGCACATTCTCGATGTGATGCAAACGGGTTTCACGCTCAAGGACCGGTTATTGCGCCCAGCCATGGTGGTGATTGCAAAAAGTGCTGAAAACTAGAACATACTGAAGTGGATAGCACCGTAAAATTACTTGTTATTCAATAATTAACCCTTATATCAAAGTCAGAAATCAGACCAGGTTTATTGAGGACCCTGCAAATGTCAAAAATTATAGGTATCGACCTTGGAACCACCAACTCCTGCGTGGCGGTCATGGAGGGAAGCACTCCCAAGGTAATTGAAAACAGCGAAGGAGACCGCACCACTCCATCCATCGTTGCCTTCACCAAAGACAGCGATGTTTTGGTGGGCCAGTCCGCCAAGCGGCAATCGGTCACCAATCCTGAAAATACCGTTTTCGCCGTAAAGCGGCTCATCGGGCGCCGATTCGATGAAAATCTCGTGCAGCGGGACATCGATCTCATGCCGTACAAGATCGTTAAGGCAAAAAACGGGGACGCCTGGGTGGAAGCGGGGGGCAAACAGATGGCTGCCCCGGAAATTTCTGCACGGATCCTGCAGAAAATGAGGCAGACCGCGGAAGATTATCTCGGGGAAGAGGTTACCGAAGCGGTGATCACGGTTCCGGCATACTTCAATGACTCACAGCGCCAGGCAACCAAGGATGCGGGGAAAATCGCAGGGCTTGCAGTCAAGCGAATCATCAACGAGCCCACGGCGGCGGCGCTGGCGTACGGGATGGACAAGGCCAAGGGCGACCGGAAAATCGCCGTCTACGACCTGGGTGGCGGAACGTTCGACGTGTCCATTATCGAGATTGCTGAAATCGAAGGCGAGCACCAGTTTGAGGTGTTGTCAACCAATGGCGATACCTTCCTGGGCGGTGAGGATTTTGATCGAAGACTGATTGATTATCTGGCCGATGAATTCCGCAAAGACCAGGGCATGGATCTTCGGGGGGACCCCTTGCCATGCAGCGCCTGAAGGAAGGTGCCGAGAAAGCGAAAATTGAATTGTCGTCCAGTGCACAGACGGAAGTGAACCTGCCCTATATCACGGCAGATGCCAGTGGTCCCAAGCATTTGACCATGAAGTTGAGCCGGGCAAAACTGGAGGCGCTGGTGGATGATTTGCTGCAGCGCACCCTGAAGCCCTGCCGAACTGCTTTGCAGGATGCCGGGCTGAAAGCCACTGAAATCGATGACGTGATCCTCGTCGGCGGGCAGACACGCATGCCCAAGGTGCATGAAGTGGTGGGGAATTTCTTTGGAAAGGAAGCGCGCCGGGATGTCAATCCTGACGAAGCCGTGGCCATGGGCGCGGCCATCCAGGGCGGAGTTCTCGGCGGCGATGTCAAGGATGTATTGCTACTGGATGTCACCCCGCTTTCTCTCGGGATTGAAACCCTGGGCGGTGTCATGACCAAGCTGGTTGAGAAGAACACCACGATACCGACCCATGCGAGCCAGGTTTTTTCCACGGCAGACGACAACCAGAGCGCGGTGACGGTACATGTTCTCCAGGGCGAACGTGAAGTGGCCAGTGGCAACAAGTCCCTCGGACGCTTCGACCTGACGGAGATACCGCCTGCACCAAGAGGCCTTCCCCAGATTGAAGTGTCATTCGATATCGATTCCAACGGGATATTGAATGTGTCGGCCAAGGACAAGGCGACCGGCAAGGAGAACAAGATTATCATCAAGTCCAGTTCCGGCCTGTCCGACGAGGAAATCGAGAAAATGGTGCAGGATGCGGAAGAGCATGCCGAGGAAGACAAGAGGACCCGGGAACTGGTGGATGCCAGAAATCAGGGTGAGGCCATCATTCACGGCGTGCAGAAATCCATGAATGAACTCGGCGACAAGGTGGAAGCCGGGGAAAGGGAGAGCATCGAGTCGGCGATTTCAGAACTTGAAGCCGTGTTGAAAGACGATGATCTGGAAGCCATTACTTCGAAAACCCAGGCATTGACCCAGGTCAGTCATAAACTTGCCGAGCAGATGTATGCCCAGGCGCAGGCGGGGCAGGGTGAAGACGGTGACGGAGATTCCGGCCAGAAGGATTCTGCCGGCCCGGATGATGTGGTGGATGCCGAGTTTGAAGAAGTGGACGAGGACAAGAAGAAACCCCGGAATTAGCGCAAGAAGAAACCTCGGAATTAGCGGTTGAACCGGGGAAACCGTCGGAGGGTTGAACTGGAAGGAAGACCATGAAGATTTTGAAATTTCCCGAACAGGTCTGATGTCAAAGCGAGATTATTACGAGATACTCGGTGTTGGTCGGGAGGCCAGCGGCGATGAGCTTAAAAAAGCCTATCGCAGGCTGGCCATGAAGCATCATCCTGACCGTAACCAGAACAGCCCGGAATCCGAGGAAAAGTTCAAGGAAGCCAAGGAAGCCTACAGTGTGCTGGGCGACCCCAAAAAACGTTCCGCCTATGACCAGTTCGGACATGCCGGGGTGGATGCCTCCGGTGGTGTGGGTGCCGGTGCCGGGGGATTCGGCGATGTTTTTGGCGATATTTTTGGTGATATCTTTGGCGGGGGTTCATCCGGTGGAGGACGGCGGTCCCGGGGAGCCGATCTGCGCTACCGGCTGAGCTTGACGCTTGAGGAAGCCGTCCATGGCGTTGAGAAGAAAATTCGTGTTCCAAAAAGGGAGAACTGCGGGACCTGCGATGGGTCGGGTTCCAGGCCGGGTTCAGAACCTTCGACATGTGGTACCTGCCATGGACAGGGGCAGGTACGACGGCAACAGGGGTTTTTCTCTGTCCAGCAGACCTGTCCGAGCTGCCAGGGGCAGGGAAAGGTCATCAGCGATCCGTGTTCTGCCTGTCATGGCCGGGGGCTGGTCCAGGTGGAAAAGACCCTGTCGGTGAAAATTCCCGGGGGGGTGGATGATGGAGATCAGGTCCGGCTGAGTGGAGAAGGGGAAAGCGGGGGTCCCGGCACCGTGCACGGGGATCTTTACGTACAGGTCAGACTGAAGAAACACGATATCTTCGAAAGGGAGGGAGATGATCTTTATTGCGAGGTCCCGGTGGGGTTTACCACCATGGCACTGGGGGGCAGCATTGAGATCCCGACCCTGTCCGGTCGTGCCAACCTGAAGATTCCCTATGAAAGTCAATCCGGGCGGGTTTTCCGGTTGCGGGACAAGGGAGTCAAAAACGTTCGCAATGGACAGCAGGGGGACCTGTATTGTAAAGTGGTCATTGAAACCCCGGTGAACCTGACAAAAGAACAGAAAAAGATTCTGGCCGAACTGGACGAGAGTATTAAAAGAGGCGGGGGCCGTCATTCGCCGCGGGGCAGTTCGTGGACGGATAGAATAAAATCTTTCTTTGATGAGCTTGTTTCCTGACGGGTCCGGTTGCAGGGGATCCGTACTGGCCGGGTACCCGGGAGAAGCAGTGGCACCGCAGGCGCATCAATGAGGGCCCCTGGTCTCAAGTCCGAATGAATGGCTGGCGAGTGCATCCTTGTTTTGCCTAAAATAATTTTTTTAAAACATTGGGTTATAATAAAAATCTCCAATCAGTATTATATATTGACAGCGGGATTAAACAGCCAATCCATGCAGACACCCAGTCCAGGACAGGTCCGGTTGAACGGGCCAGGAAGCTCCGCTGTTGCGTCCCGGAGGGTGATGCACTCCATGGATGCCATCTCCCATAGTCGGCAACCCTGACTGGTTTCGGGAACCACACACATGCCATCCACCTACCTGGTATTGTGATGTCAACGAGTTCTGAAATCCTCGCCCGCAATGGCCTGTTTCACCAGGAAATCAACGGTTTCATTCCCCGCAGGGCACAGCAGGAAATGGCCCGGTCAGTGGAAAATGCCCTGGAGTACAACGGCCGTCTCGTGGTGGAATCCGGAACGGGAACCGGAAAAACCTTCGCGTATCTGGTGCCCGTTCTGCTGAGCGGAAAACCCACGATTATTTCTACCGGGACGAAACATTTGCAGGAGCAGATTTTTTATCGCGACCTCCCGGTTGTTATGGAGGCCCTGGGAAGCCGTGCCAATGCGGTCCTGCTCAAGGGGCGGGCCAATTACCTGTGCAGGTACCGGCTTGCCCTGGCAAACCGGCAGACCGACCTCGTGGGAAAGCAGGACCAGCTTGAATATGACCGGATAAACAGTTGGTCGGTACGAACGAAAACCGGTGAGATTACGGAAGTGGAGGAGGTGGGTGAAGGCCATGCCATCTGGAAGCAGGTGACCTCCACGGCGGACAATTGCCTGGGGCCCCGCTGCCCGGACTATTCGGACTGTTTTGTGATGAAAGCCCGCCAAAAGGCCAGGGAAGCGGATATCGTGGTGGTGAATCACCATCTTTATTTCTCTACCCTGAAATCCGGGTCGGGTGAAATACTGCCGGGCCACAGTGCCGTGATTTTCGATGAAGCGCACAGCCTGGCCGAGACGGCCTCCCGGTTTTTTGGGTGGTCGATTTCCAGTTATGACCTGAAGGAATGGTTCAAGGACATTCTGGTTGCGGAAAATGAGGAGAACAGCTCGGTCCATTTTTCCGACAATACTTCTCGCCTTGAGTCCATACTGGAAGACCTGCTTTCCCATTTCGGAAAACAGTCGGGTTCACCGGCGGATCGTTCGCAGCTGGAGAATGCCGAATTCGATGTGCTGTTTACCCGGTTTGGTCGGGAGCTGGGTGATTTGCAGGACGGGCTGGAAGTCGCTTCGGTGATCGGAGAAGGGTTGGCGAAATGCCGTGACCGAGGTCTGGATATGGTCACCCGGATTGACTCATGGCGTGAAAACCGGGATTCCAATTCGGTGAGCTGGATGGAATGGGATCGGCGCGGGTTCAGACTGCACCTGACTCCGGTGAATATTGGACTCCATTTTTCTGAAATCACGTCAGACCCCTCGATTGCCTGGGTTTTCACATCGGCCACCCTTGCGGTGGGCAATGATTTCAGCAGTTTCTGCCATGAGATTGGCCTGCAGGATGCCGAGATGAAAAAATGGGACAGTCCGTACGATTTTGACAGGAATACGCTGCTTTACCTGCCACCCCACATGCCGGACCCCCGGGACCCATCTTTCCAGACGGCCCTGGAAAATACCATTCTTGAAGTCACCCATGCCAGCCAGGGCCGGGCTTTTTGCCTGTTTACCAGCCATGCCATGCTGAAAAACATTCATCGACGAATCCGGAACAAGATTTCGTGGCCCCTCCTGGTCCAGGGTCATGCCCCCCGGCAAAAGTTACTGGACCAGTTTGTCGAATCCGACAATCAGGTGTTGTTGGGCACATCGAGTTTCTGGGAAGGCGTGGATGTCAAGGGGGATGCGCTCAGTTGTGTGATTATTGATAAACTGCCCTTTGCCTCTCCGGCTCATCCGGTGCTCCGCCGCAGGCTGCAGCTGTGTGAAGAGCAGGGCGGGAATCCGTTTTTCGACCTGCAGGTCCCCAGTGCGGTGATTGCCCTGAAGCAGGGCGTGGGCAGGTTGATTCGATCTGAACAGGACAGGGGGGTCCTGGTGATCTGTGATCCGAGAGTCACCGGAAAAAGCTATGGACGGCGTTTTGTATCCAGTCTGCCCGCAATCCCGATGACGCACAGTCTTTCGGATATACGGCAATTTTTCCAGTGACGGTCCCCAGGGAATGAAGGTACTGGCCATCGATACCGTTACGGAAGCCTGTTCGGTGGCATTGCTGGACGGACAGGAGATTCTGCAGGAATTTCAGGTCTCCTCGAAGGGTCATTCAACCATGGTGCTGCAAATGGTGGAAAACATTCTCTCCGGTTCGCAGTATCAACTGGGGGACATGGATGTTCTTGCGGTGGATACCGGCCCGGGTTCGTTTACAGGGGTGCGGATTGGACTGGGTGTGGCCCAGGGGTTGGCGTATGGGGCCGATTTGCCGGTCATCGGGGTCAATTCCATGGAAACCCTGGCAGCCTCCCTGGACAGCGGCCAGGTTTTCCCGGCCATTGATGCGAGAATGAATCAGGTCTATTGCGGACTGTATCAATCCTGCGGGTCTTCCCGGCCGGTTGAGCTGGTGCAGCCGGTGGTAACGAATCCCGGGGAATGGCCGTTTGAAATCGAGGGGGCATTCTATGGGATCGGGAATGGATGGGGCATGCATGGGGAGGCCATGGGTTCGTCTGTGAACCCATCCGATCTGACCATTTTGAATCACCCCTATCCGGAGGCGAAGTCCGTTGCAAGAATTGCGGGGTTGATCGGTGCGGAATCCGCCATGGAGCCCATGTTTCTGCAGGCGACCTATGTTCGTAACCGGGTGGCCAATGAAGAAGCTTTGCGGAACCAGCCAAAAACCTCTCAGATGGATTCTGGTTTAAATGAATAGACAACACGCCAGATTGATCGGATTGATAAAGCGTTATGGGATGAATCGTCACCGCTTCGGGCCACCCCATACCGAGACAGCAGGGCCCACCAATATCCAATTCATTCAACCCGTACAGGAGAAACAAAAAAGAAGTATCAACCAAAATTAGAATTGCTGAAGTGTTAAAGGAAAAGTTGAGAATCTAATCTCCGTCTTGTAGTATTGCAGGTATTTTGGAGCCTTTGGCAGTACGCTTGTCCCAACATTTTCGGCGGGCAAGCCGAGCCCAAAGGCTTTTTTGTTTGTGCCAGATTAATACGCATGGCCCGTGCATTTTCCCGTGTGCTTCGGTATCGCGTACAGGCCGGGTTAAAACCAAAGAATGAGGTTTGCCATGGCTCCCGTCATGCAGGTCGCCAGGGTGCCGGCAACGATGGACTTGATGCTGAGATGGATAATTTCCGATTTGCGTTCAGGTGCCATGGTTGACAGGCCCCCGATCATGATTCCCAGGCTTCCGGGATTCGCGAATCCACACAATGCATAGGTGAGGACGATGGTGCTGGGGGTGCTCAGCATCCCCTCTGGAAGGTTCGCCAGTTCAAGGTAGGCAACGAACTCGTTGACAATGGTCTTGGTTCCAAGCAGTGAGCCGGCTACGGCAGACTCACTCCAGGGAATTCCAATCAACCAGGCAATCGGTGCAAAACAATACCCGAGTATTTGCTGCAACGTAATGGAATTCCCCCCGGGGGTGGGCACGATGCCCAGGCACAGGTCAATGAGTTCAACCAGTGCCACCATCACCACCATCATCGAAATGACATACACCAGGAGTTTTACGCCTTGTGCGGTGCCTTCCGTAATGGCTTCAAATGCGCCGGAAACCTCCGGATTGAAGTCCAGCCTGCCTTCGGTCATGTCTGCCGTGGTACCGGGTACCATGATGCGGGCAATCACCAGCGATGCCGGGACGCTCATTACCGATGCGACGATGATATGACTGAGTGCATCGGGGACCACCGCTGACAGCACGCCGGCGTACAGTACCAGAACCGTGCCTGCGACGGTGGCCATCCCGCAACACATGATGCTGAACAATTCGCTTCGGTTGAGTGACTTCAGGTACGGACGAATCAACAGGGGGGCTTCAATCATGCCGACGAAAATATTCGCCGCGAGCCCCAGTCCCTCTGCCCCGCCAATCCTGAGGGTTTTTTCAAACAATTTGGAAAACAGTCCAATGATCAGTGGCAGGATACGCCAGTAGAACAACAGGGAAGACAGGGCACTCAATACCAGGATGACAGGCAATGACTTGAATGCCAGAATATAGGCAGCGCCGGGAAAGGGTTCTTCAAAGGGAAGCGGTCCGCCCCCCAGGTACCCAAAAACCATGGAGGTCCCCGCCTCGGTGGATTCCTGGATGGCGATGACAAATCCGTTCAGTCCGCTGATGATCTGATTGAACAGGTGAATCTTGAGAAAAAGGAACCCCAGGACGGCCTGAAGGGAAATCCCGGCGATGGCCAGTTTCCATGGGAACCGGCTCCGGTTTTCACTGACCACCCAGGCGATGGCCAGAAATGCGAGGATCCCCAGGCTACTTTGCAGCATAATCAGGGCGCCGGGTATCGGTTAACCCGGGATCAGTAGATTTTGAAGTGCGCATCTGTGGGCCGGTTTCCGCAGATGGAGGTGATGTCCTGGGGGCAGGCGGACAGGCAGATGACCAGGTCCATCTCGGCGCTGAATTCAATAAAGTCCCCTTTGTTGGAGACCGGGGGATTGGGTTTGATCGCTCCGTCTGTCTCCACGGGGGTGTTTTGCCACAGGTTGAACGGAGAGGGAGTTTCGGTGGGTTTCATTCCAATGGCAACTAGGGCTTCCCAGAAATTGTCGGTGCAATTGCGGTGGAATTCCGTGCAGCCGAGTTTCTGGTAGCGATACCGGTCGCAGGCCGCGAGCAGGGTGTCGTGTGCGCCATTGGCGGTATCCTGGAGTATGGTCAGGATGGGCCGCCGCTGGTTCGTGACCAGGGTATCCCCGGTCTGCGGCCGATAACGCTCAAGGTCGACACGGCAGTGTTCCATGGACATGAATTCACCCGTATTGTGGGCATTGAGCGCCCAGCAATCCACGACCTGGGTGCCGTGGGTGTTGATCACCCGGACCCTCTGTTGTTTTTTTACAAGCGCGGCTTTGGCGTGTCTTGCCGGGATGGTTATCAGGTCTGCATCGTTTTTCTGGGTCATATCAGGTTAACCGGGGTTTCTATCCTGCAGGATGCGTGTTCAGGGCAGGATGGGGTTCTTTTTTACGATCTCTTTTCCCATGGAGATGGGGCAACCGGGTTTCATGCGGGATAACATCGCATTCCACTCATTCACCGGATTATAAATGAATTTAACTAGTGCTTGCCAGAAAACCCCTAGTTCACCGATAGTATATTGATTTAAAAGGATTATTTTCGGGTTCTTGATATTAAGATTCCCTCAAGAGAGGCGGTTTCTGGTAAAATAGGGAGATTATAGGCCCTTTTTTCCGAATCTTCACTTTCTGAGTTTCCCCTTCTCATGAGAAAAATTTTCCCCTTCCAGGCCGAGATCGGCAATCTGTCGATCGAGGAGATCCGACTCGACCCGAAGTCTCGGGATGACATTCCCGCACTGCTGCTGGGACTGCAATATCTTTATACCCACAAAGAGACCCGTGAGGCCCTGTTTGATCTGCTGGAAAAGGAAGTTCTGCCCGGGGTGGACCTGAACAACGGCCGTCCGGGGATGACCGTGTGGGGGATTTTGGTGATGGGGATCCTGAAACAGGGACTGAACTGTGACTTTGACCGGTTGCACGAGTTGGTAAACAAGCACATCGATGTCCAGGCTTTTCTTGGGCACGGTGTCTTCCACCGTGCATACCAGCTTCAGCAGGTGATTGACAATGTCAGCCTGTTACGTCCCGAGGTATTGGCCAAGGTGAACCAATTGGTGGTGGAGACGGGACATCGGGTCTCAAAAAAAAAGCCTGGAGAGAAATTGCTCGGAAGGTGTGACAGCTTTGTGGTGGAAACCAATGTCCATCATCCGACCGATGTGAGCCTGTTGTACGATGCCATGCGGGGTCTGGTGCGCACCACGGCCGGGGAAGCGGAGGCCTCTAATCTGCCGGGCTGGCGTCAGTCGCAATACCGGTTACGGAAAGTGAAGCAGGCGTTCAACCGGGTCCGTCGCATACGCCAGGCGCAGACGCGTCCGGCCCAGGTGAAAGCCTATCTGGAGAGCTGTCAGGCCTTGGTGACCAAAGCTCACACGACGCTGGAGGCGTTGTCCCAACACGGTGGGGGCGAGGCCGTATGTGCACGGATACAAGGATTTATCGATCACGCCGAGCGTCAGATCGACCAGATATCACGACGCTTGCTGCACGGCGAGGTCATTCCCCATGGGGAAAAGGTGTTCTCGATCTTTGAGCCGCACACCCGCTGGAACGCCAAGGGTAAGGCCGGTCGGCCTGTGGAACTCGGGGTGCCGGTGTGTATTCTCGAGGATCAGCACCAATTCATTCTCCATCACCGGGTGCTCTGGGAAGGCGGTGATGCCGCCGTGGCAGTACCGATGGTTACCGAGACTCAGGCTCTCTACCCGGACCTCACCCTGTGCAGCTTCGACAAGGGGTTCCACAGCCCGGGAAATCGGATCGCCCTGGATGCCTTGCTGGAACACAATGTACTTCCCCGCAAGGGGCGGCTTACCCAGGCGGACCGGGAACGCGAAGGGGAAGCGACCTTCCAGGCGGCCCGTCGTCAGCACCCGGCCATAGAATCGGCCATCAACAACCTGGAGCATCGCGGTCTCGACCGGGTGTGTACCCACGGGGCCGAGGGCTTTGAACGCACCGTCGCCCTGTCTATCCTGGCCTTCAATGTCCACCGACTGGGCTTGATCTTGCGTCAGCAGCTTCGTGAGAAGGAGCAACCACGGTGGCGACGTGCCGCCTGACGGAATCCGTCTCCCTTCCACCTCCCCGTTTCCCTCTGCCAACCGGCGGAGACCCCGCCCTATGGGTCAACGGCTATCCGGGCCCTCAAATTGAACCCTGTTGAGGCCAAAAAAAGAATTTCAGGGAACACCATGGGCCGATTACCCTCCTATGGATCGACCTTCGTTGGAAAACTCCAGCAAGAACGCTTGCACAAACGGGGTTTTCTGGCAGACACTAACTATTCGGTTTGGAAATGAAAACAAAGGGGGAAGGGCCCACCCTGCAGACTGTTGCCGGGTGTCGGCCCGGCAGACCCGGAAAAATGTTGTTTTTTCGGGTGTGAGTCTGACAGAATACGGCTCTTTTGTGCGGGCGGATTGGTCGGACCGGTTCTTCTGGCGGCCATCCAAATTAATCGAGACAATTTTAGAGAATCAGCATGAGTTTTAGTCAAGTCGCAGTCATTGGGGCCGGGACAATGGGCGCTGGGATCGCAGCCCAGGTCGCCAACGCCGGGGTGGAGGTATTGCTGCTGGATGTTCCGGGAGAAGACGATAATCCCAATGGACCCGCCGAACACGGGTTGAACAGAATGAAGGACCCCAACCAGCCCGGTCTGATGTCTGATGAAGCCTTCACTCGAATCCAGCCCGGAAATATCCGTGACGACTTTCACCGGCTTGCCCAGTGTGACTGGATTACCGAAGCCGTGGTAGAGCGGCTGGATATCAAGAAAGGCCTGTATCAGCGCCTGAATGATACCTGCAGCAAGGAGGTTGTGATCACTTCGAACACATCCACGATTCCGATTCGTCTTCTCGTGGAAGGGATGCCGGAATCTTTTCAAAAGCGGTTTGCGATTACCCATTTTTTTAATCCGGTCCGGTTCATGCGCCTGCTTGAACTGGTCCGGGGGGAACACACCGACCGGGCCGTCATCGACCAGCTGGATGCCTTTTGTGAGCAGAAGTTGGGGAAGGGGGTGGTCCGTTGCCTGGATACCCCGGGATTTCTTGGAAATCGGGTGGGGGTGTATGCCATCCAGTGTGCACTGCATGCCGCGTTTGAACTGAAACTCGAACCAGTGGAGGCGGATGCGATCTTTGGACGTCCCATGGGGATACCCAAAACCGGGGTCTTTGGGCTCTATGACCTCATCGGGATCGATTTGATGGCGGATGTGGTGAAGAGTCTCGTGAGCATTCTTCCCGAAACAGATGCGTTTCACCAGGTGGCCGGCGAGATCCCATTGATGACCCGCATGATAGAAAACGGTCATACCGGGAACAAGAAGGGGAAGGGATTTTATTATCAGGAAGAGGATTCCACCGACCGGCATATGCTGGATTTGAATTCAGCACAATACGCTTTATTTGAACGGCGGGTACTTCCGGTCGCAGAAGAGGCGGAAAAGAACGGGGTCATGGTTTTGCTCCGGGACGATTCCAGATATGGGAACTTTGCATGGAGGGTCCTGTCGAATACGCTGTGTTATGCCGCTTCGTTGATTCCCGAAGTTGGTGAGGACCCACTGGCCATTGATGATGCGATGAAGCTGGGTTACAACTGGCTCGCCGGGCCCTTCGAGATGATGGATGCCATTGGCGTGGATTATCTGGTGGACCGACTGGAATCCGAAGACCGGGTGGTGCCGGATTTTCTTCGCAGTGCCAAAGGTTCTTCCTTTTATCGTGTGCACGACGGTGTTCTGCAAACCCGGCAGAACCGGAATCGCTGGGGGTCGGTCACCCGTCCTCAGGGGGTGGTTCGTTTTAACGAGAAAAAACGAACGCTGCACCCGGTCAACCGCAACGAAAAGGCAAGCTGGTACATTACGGATGAAGTGGCGCTGGTGGAGTTTCACAGCAAGGCGAATACGCTGGATGCCGAATCCATGGCCGTTCTGGCGGATGCCATTGAACAGGTTCCGCGGAAAAACCTGAGAGGATTGCTGGTGCACAATGATGCGCCTCATTTTTCCTGCGGGGTCAATTTGGGGGCCGTCAGGGAGTATTGCCAACGCGATGATCTGGATGGCCTGGATGCGTTTCTCAATGATTTCCAGCAAACCGTGCTGTCCATGCGGGATGCAGACTTCCCGGTAGTCGTGGCACCCGTGGGGCTGTCCCTTGGAGGCGGATTCGAAGTCGTGTTGCACGCAAAGCAGGTGATCTGTCATGCGAACTCGGTGATGGGACTGGTTGAATCACTGGTCGGGGTGGTTCCATCCGGAGGGGGATGCAAGGAGATACTTTATCGATGGGTTGAGAAACTGGGATGTGGGAACGGGGACATTGCCGGGGCATCCTGGAAGGCGTTCATGAATATCGGGTATGGCAGGACGGCGACTTCTCCCATTCTGGCCCATGAACTGGTCATGCTGAGGGAGCATGACCGGTTTGAAATGAACCGGGACCGCATCTACAGCCAGTCGGTCCGTGCATTGAATGCCAGCCAGGACCAGAAACCGTTTTCCCGTCCGAGCCTGTCGATGCCCGGTACCGCCGTATTCGGGAAAATGGTGGACTGGCTCGAGAAAGCCGGAGAGGACCACAGACTGACCGCTCATGATGTCGTAGTGGGAACGGAGATCGCGCGAATTGTAAGCGGCGGAGAGGTCGATCCGGGGACCGGTTGGTCAGAACAGGACCTGCTCAATGCGGAACGAAAGGCATTCAATACCCTGGTGCAGACCGATGGCACCCGCCGGAGGATTGATCACATGCTGGCTTTCGGGAAACCGTTGAGAAACTGAAAGCGCCACCGGATTTTCCAGGAAATAATTCGGATTGCCTCCTGCTTCCCCGGAACACCGGATCCCGGCAGGAGAACAATCGTTTACGGAGCGGGTCACCATGAAATGGTCACCAGGGAAAAGGGAATTTTCTTTTCCTGAACGTTGTTCCATGGTTTTTCGTGGAGGCTGTGACCCGAAACCTGAAATTGAAAGTGGACGCCTTCACGGCCTGGGGTACATCATAGAGAGCACAGGGAGGCGGGGATTTCGGAAAATCATGGGTTCTGGCACAGGATGCCTGCCTTTATTTCAATAAAACGGTGGGGATACCGAGCGCACACATGCGATGCATCATTCGCCGTTCATCGGGGCGGGTGGCTTCCGAAACGGGTTCCCCGTAGTGCATGGTGGAAGAATTGTCCCACATCAGGAGGTCTCCAGGCCGATATTGGTGGGCGTAACACAATGCACGCTGCGTGGCGTGTGTTTTAAGCCGGTGCATCAGCTTGTAGGCATCTTCGGCAGCCATCTCATTGATGGAAAAGATTGATCCTGCGGGAGCGTATAACCCTTTTCTGCCGGACACGGAGTGTGCTCTGACCACCGGCCGCTGGACCGGGTCAGGCAATGCCCCTGCGGTCTCTTTGGTTACGGGGGTCAATTCGAATTCCCAGCTTTCAAATCCACCCAGGATCGGCCTGCTGCCTGCATAGCAGTGGTTTGCGGTGAGGGGGGCGATCCGGGCTTTCAGGTCGTCCTCCAGGCTGGAATAGGCCGCCTGCATGTCGGCCAACATCGTTCGGCCCCCCGTAATCGGTGAATACAGACAATACAGCATGGTGATGGCATCCGCTTCCGTTTCCGCAGCACAGTCAGTATGCCAGAACGACGCCCCATTTCGATACGCTTCATCCTGGAAAAGGGCCCCGACATTTCCGACGATATTGATATCATCAAATCCGGGCACATTCATTTCAGTAAAGCCATCGGCCCGGGTTTTTGACGTCCAACTCCGTCCGAACGCAGCATATTCTTCCGGCGCCAGCTTTTGGTCCGGTATCAAAACTGCCTTGTGTTCCACCAGATTTTGAGCAATCAGGGATTGCTCATGCGCATCCAATCCCCGGGAGACATCAATCCCACGAATCGACACCCCTAGTACATCGGACAGCGGTTGAACCGTTATATTTCCCATATCAAGTGGATTGTGAATCAATACCATGCTCCTTTGAGGAGATCCGACCCAGAAGTTGCTCTATCACGCTGTTGACCTCTCGCTGCCTCAGCATTCGAGCTTCGCGCCAACCAGCCGTATCACCACTCCTGCCCAGTTCGAACAGGGCCACCGCTACCGGACCGTCCTTTTGGTACCCCTCGACCTCGCCGTCCTGTGCAAATCGATTGCGAAGAATTGACAAGCAGTCCCGGATCACTTCGCCGTGTTTGCCCGCCAAGGCCTCACGGAACATGTGTGCAACACCGTCGAGACCCTCCTCCGCGTGCTCAATGCAATAGATCAGGTCGTGGGCATCCTTCCGTTCGAAACGCTGATCGAAGGCGAAGGCCTTCAGGCAGGTGAAGCTCACCAGATTGGCATGCCTCACCACTTCAACGGCATTTCCCCCGCCGCCAAGGAGCTCTGCCCGAATCTCCGTGACTTGGTGCATTTCGAAGACGATGGACGAATGTGGGATGTTGAGCGCGGAAATGTTCCCGTCCGTCGGTAGCGGTTCAACCCTGCCACCAGCGATCTCCGGCGCGTCGGCGAGCAACTCGACCACCATCAGCGCGCCGGCTTCGGTGTGAGTCTGCCACCGCCATGAAAGCCTTTGGCCTCTTTCGTTCATCGACCGCTCGAACTTCATCGCTCGCAGGTTTTCCTCGAGCGTGCGATAGCCCGCAGTGTCGGCCAGGACCTGCAGATCGATGACGATATCCACGTCGATTGTGCCCGCATGTGCCGGTATGTCTGGTGGCCGAGCTGTTATCAGGTATCTGGGAGTCAGTCCGCCCACCAGAAACACGGAATCCTTCCACGGGCCCAGTCCGCGTAGCAGAGTCACAAGAACGCGCTCGCAGTCGACTGTGTACTGATCGCTGTAGCCGTCGGACGTCGTGGGCTTCGCCATCAGAATCCGATTCTTTCACGGCGCAGGTGCGTCGCCATTTCTTTGGCTCGCCCCTGACTACGCATCAGGTCGAGGTAGACCTGCAGGGCACTTGCCAGCCAGACCCCGTTCACCAACTCCCGAAACAGCAACTCGCCTGGCGACTTGACCTCAATGATCGCAAGGTTCGCACCTTGGCCGACGGACCGAGCATCCAGTGCGCCAAGAGCCCTGTCTGCTGCCGGGCCGGCCAGCAGTCGACAACGCACCTGGGAGATAGTCGACAGAAACGGAGCGTACTGTTGCCCTGCCGCCTCATGGGTGATCGCGTACTCGGCTTTGCTTTTGGCGCAGACTTCGGCGAATTTCTTCACCAACCCTTCCGCACGTACCGACGGCACGAAGTAACGCCGTAAGGACAAGGGTCTCATTACCGCCAGTTGGTTGACCCAGGTATCAAGTAACGCACCAGGCTCTTGCAGATGGCGTTCCTTTCCTGGCCCCTGCCCACGCGACACCACCCAGTCGAATTTCTCCAGTTCCATCAGCACCTGCGAAGCCGTAGCGGGCGAGACCCGAGCTTGGTTGGCAATCTCTTTCACTCCGAACCACTCGTGGTTTCTCATCAGAACCGCGTGCAGCACTTGTACACGACGATTCGAAAACACGGAACGGATGGCTCTTGACAAGCTTTTCGGGGGTGGCTTGTCCACATAGACGTAGATGTCGCTGGCAGGAAGAAACAGGCTGCCACCGCTATCGTAGTAGCCAACCCGTTCATCCCTCAGCAATTTTTTGGCCCCAGGTGAAATCGATTCGGCGACCAGGAAGAACACCGCCTGTCGCTTTTCCGCCGGCTCAATCCGTTTACGTATGAGTTCTTGACGCTGCCCAAGTAACTGCCATACGTCACGGGGATATACCGCCTTCTTCACCTGTGGCAGCAAGGTGGCCGTTCTTCCACCCACCCGGAGAGCAACCTCTGCGCCATGTCCTTGATCGGGGTTACGTGGTTGTTTGCCCCCACTGAACTCCACCTGCACATCGGGCAGTTCCCGCAGAGTTTCCAGGAATCCGTCAAGCGACTGTTCTACCATGAGATTCGGCTAATCATCAGTATTCTTATATTTTTTGCTGCACAGCAAATATAAGAATTTTAACGAATATTTAAAATAATAACAATATTTGCCGCGCAGTGAACGTTGCAGACGAGCACACCAAGGGCTTGTCGTCCGGCGAAGAGGTGACGAGATACTTCAGTGGATTGCCTTCGCGGTCACGATTCGAAGCTTCGTCCCCGACGGAAGGCTCGAAGACTCGTGGAAACTGCTCAAGTATGGGAAGGGGACCGTCGCACGCATCGCACCGGTCTCGTGCGAAAGACCCCAGGACGGTAATCCCGAAAGACGTCGCCCAGGATCGTCCAGAAGGAGGAATGCCTCTAATTCCTGATGCGGTCTGCAATCAGGCTGATAATCTCAAACATCACTGCGGCGGCAAAGTGTGCAGTAATTTTATTGGGATGGTCTTTGGTAGGCATCAGACAGACAACATCCCCGCCAATGATATTTTTTCCCCGTACGCAACGAAGCAGCTGCATCATTTCGTCAACCTGAAAGCCCTGGATACCGGCTTCCAGATTCGCCACACCGGGGCAAACCGTCGGGTCCATGCAGTCCAGGTCAAAGGTGATGTACAGCGGAGCATCCCCGATTCGGTCGGTAATCAGCCGGGTGGTTTTTTCCATCCCCAGTTCCCTGTACCGGGAAATCGGAATCACTTCATAGCCGAGGTCGGTACTGGTTTTCCACCAGTCCAGGGTTCTTGGGTTCCCCCTCATGCCGATCTGGATACTGCGGGATGCGTCGATTTGGCCCTGCCTGACCAGATAGGCGGCCCAATGCGCCGCAGATTTCACTGCACCCAAAAAATGGGGGACCTGTTCATATGCATCGGTGTGGGCATCAAAATGCAGAAATGCCGCCTTTTTTCCATTGGTAAGATGGGCCCCTTTGCCCGCAATGGCCTGCATGATCCCCCCGGTGATCGCGTGGTCACCCCCCACTGACACGGGGCGAACCCCCGCCTTGTCCAGATGCGAGTAAAAATCGGTAATGCGTTCAATGCACCGTTCATTGTCGTTGGCTTCAGGGAGCGGGACATCCCCCATGTCTGCAATGCTGCAGGCATTCCAGGGGTCGACCTGAAAATCAAGATGGACCCGCCTGGACATGGCGGAGACATCCCTGACCGCGCGGGGACCCAGGTGCTGGTCTCTTTCTGTCGTACCATTCCCGGTCGAGTGCGGGACCCCGACCAGCCCAATATCAACCTTGCCGGGGTCGCGTTCGATGGGGCATCGGAACAGGGTGGGAATATCCCACCAGTACAGCCCATCCAGCATCATTCTATCTTCGGGAGTGAGTTCGTTCATCATATATGCCTCATGAATATTCAGGTGAAACTATCGGCCCTTCCAGTTTGGGGCCCGTTTTTCCGCAAAAGCCCTGGGTCCTTCCATGAAATCTTCGGAAAACAGCATTTTCTGGTAGACCGGGAGGTCAGGATTCCCCGGTTTCGTTGCTTCAAAAGCCTCCCGGATGGGCAGATTCTGGATACGGGGAACAACTTCCTTGAGCGCTTGAATGGCCAGCGGAGCCCCTTTTGCAATCTGCGCGGCCAACTCATGTGCCCGGGGTAAAAGTTCGTCCTGTGAAACGATCGCATGGACCAGTCCCCACTGTTTGGCTTCTGCGGAAGGCATTCGGCGGCCGGTCAGGATCAGTTCCATGGCGACATTGTAGGGAAGTTTGCGGGGAAGGTGCTGAATGCCCCCGACATCCGGCAAAAATCCACGCTGGACATCCGTGAGAAAGAATTCGGCATTGTCAACGCAGATGATGAGGTCGCAGGCCAGGCAAATTTCGAAACCGCCGCCGACTGCAATGCCATTGACGGCCGCGATGAGAGGTTTTCTCAGCCCCCAGAACTCCGTAATACCGGCAAACCCCCCTGGACAGTTCAGCGAATCATCCAGAGCTTCCTCGGCAGAATCCATGCCGGCGACAGCCTTCAGGTCCCAACCGGCACAGAAGATCCTCTCTCCGGTTGCGGTAATGATTCCACAGGCCAGTTCCGGGTCATTCTGCAGTTGGAGCAGTGCATTGTGTATGGCAATGGAAACATCCTTGGTGATAGCATTGGCTGGCGGTCGGTCCAGGGTGATTTCCATCACGCTGCCATGCCGCTGGATGATTACTTCGCTGGTCATGATTGAATTTGCTGTCTATAAGTGAGCCCGGATACTGTAACTGAAATGAGTGGTCTTTTGCCACAAAGTGAGAACACTGAACGGGCATCCATGCACTGGATGTCCCGCATGCTGGCCCCGGCATCCCTGGCCATTGTCGGGGTGTCGAAAAAACCGGAAAGTGTCAGCCGGAAAGTCCTGGATTTGTTGCAGGATTGCCGGTTTGCCGGCAGGCTGTACCAGGTCAATCCGAAGTATGACAGCATTGGAGACCATCCCTGCTACCCGGATTTGGCTGCATTGCCTGAAGTGCCGGATCTGGTGGTGATGGTCATCGGCAACCATGGCATGGAGGATGCCGTTTCCCGGAGCATTGCCCTGAAGGTCGGCGGAATCGTTATTTTTGCCAACAATTATCTGGAAGGGGACACTTCGCCTCCTCTTCTTCAGCGGCTGAAGCAATTGGCCGGAGAATCCGGGATCCCGGTATGCGGCGGGAACGGCATGGGGTTTTACAACTATGATTCGGCCACAATGGTGAGTTTTGACTTCCCGCCGCCACGTCCGGCCGGTCATATCGCACTGGTGGCGCACTCCGGGTCGGTCATGACCTATCTGGCCAATACGGACCCGAGGCTGATGTATAACCTGGTGGTCTCACCGGGCCAGGAGATCCATGGCACCGTGGCGGATTACATGCTATATGCGCTGGCCCAGCCGACCACCCGGGTTCTGGCGGTTTTTATCGAGACGGTCCGCGACCCGGATCGCTTCATCCTGGCACTGGAAACCGCCCGCGAGAAAAATATCCCCGTTGTGCTGGTGAAAGTGGGGGCAACGGAAAAAAGTGCCCGCATGGCGAAGAGCCATTCCGGCGCGGTGGCCGGGAACGATACGGCCTTTCAGGCGGTGTGTGACCGGTATGGCGTCATCCGGGTCGCCGACATCGACGAGATGGCCGCAACGGCATTGATCTTCTCCCAGCGAAGGCGGCTGGGCCCTGGCAAACTGTCCAGTTTGCTGGATTCCGGTGGTTTGCGCGAACAGATGATTGATCTGAGTGAACAAAAGGGGGTTGAGTATACGGAACTGACCGCCACTTCCCGATCCGCCCTGGAAAAAGTATTGGAATATGGCCTGATTGCCGAAAACCCGGTGGATGCCATGGGCGCGCTGAATGTGGATATCGCGGAACTTTTTTCAACCTGCCTCCGGATTTTGCATGATGACCCCGGGACTGCCATGCTGACCCTTGAATTCGAATTCAGAGATGGATTCAGCCAGTATCCACAACTGCTGGATGTGGTCAGGAAGTCTCTTTCATTCATCGATAAACCCTTTGTGGTGTTCAACAGCACCGTCAATGTCCACAATTCCATCGATGCCCTTGAACTGGGGAAATTCGGGGTCCCGGTGATCAATGGCATTTCCCTGGGACTGTCCGCCGTGGCAAACATGTTTTGTTATCGCGACCATGTACGGTATGAGGAGCCCGGGCCATTTCAGTGCGGTGCGTCCAGGCTGTCGAAGTGGAAACGGAACCTGATGACCGGGGAGGTACTGGGCGAAGCCGACTCCCTTCAGCTGTTCAGGGATTTGGGTTTGCCCACGGTCGAATCCACAGTCGCCGGCAACCTGAAAGACACCCTGTCCGCAGCCGAGGAAATCGGTTTTCCCGTGGTGCTGAAAACGGCGCAACCCGGTCTTCACCACAAATCGGAGAGGGAAGGGGTCCGACTGGCCCTGGAAGATGCGGATTCCGTCCGGTCTGCGTACCGGGACCTGTCTGCCCGGCTGGGAACCCGCGTTCTGGTGGCGCCGATGATCACAGGAGGGGTGGAGCTGGCATTCGGCATGATCAATGACGACCAGTTCGGACCGGTGGTGATGGTTTGCGCGGGTGGAATCCATATCGAGTTGTTGCGTGACCGAACGTTTATCCCGGCACCGTGCTCGCAGGACGAAGCGTTGCATCACCTCCAATCGCTGGCGATCCACAAGGTACTGCAGGGCGCAAGAGGGAAGCCGGCCTGCCGGATTGACCTGGCCGCCCAGGCGTTGTCGGATTTTTCCCGGATAGCCGACCGGCTGCGCAATGAGATCCTGGAAATGGATCTCAATCCGGTCATCGTGTCCCCGGATGGCTGTACCATCGTGGATGCACTGGTGGTAGCGAAAACAGGGATTGGAAAGCCGGGCTAACTCCCACCACGGAGTTGATCTTCCCGGTTTCGATGGGGTCCCAACCCGCTGATGAAACCACCGGCTGGTTCCCGTACCATGACCGGGACCCAGGATGGGCCGTGAGTCAGGTGGGTAGCCTGCTCCGGTTCAGGTAGGCTGCACCGAATACGCCGGCACTGTCCCCAAGTTTCGGTGGAACGATTCTGCAGTTCAACGTTGGCGCAAAGATGTATTTCGCCACTTCTTCCATTCCCCGGGAGTAGAGGGTGCGGATATTTCCAACCCCGCCGCCAACCACGATGACATCCGGGTCCAGAAGGTTGATGACACTGGCGACTCCCTTGCCAAAGTACCGGATCAGGCGGGACATGGTTTTTTGGGCGTTGGCATCCCCGGATTCGGACAGGTGGTTGATCTGTTCCAGGGTAGACCCGTTTCCGGAAATGGAGCGGTAATACCGCTCAAGAGCCGGGCCGGACAGGATGGTTTCGACACAGCCGTGTCGGCCGCAATAACAGGCCCCCCCGGACTCGTCCAGGAAATTATGTCCCCATTCCCCGGCAATGCCGTGATTTCCCGAAAGCAGTTTTCCGTCCACAACAATCCCGCCGCCGACCCCGGTTCCAAGGATAATGCCAAATACAACGCGGGGACGGGGTTCCAGTTGGGCAGCCGCTCCGGATTCGGATTCCGCCAGGGTAAAGCAGTTCGCATCATTTTCGATCCATACCGGAATTCCCAGCCGATCTTCGAGATATTTATTCAGGGCCCGGTGGTTGAGGTGCTGTGAATTACTGCCCCGGAGCCGGCCAGTGTGTGGGTCCAGGGTGCCGGGCGTACCCATCCCGATGGATTTCGGCGAAGTTCCGGTGTCGGCAATCATCGACTCCAGAAGACCGGTGATCTGCTTGAGAACATGGTCGTATCCGCGGTCGCCTTCCGTTGGAATGCGTTTCCGGACCAGGATTTTTCCGTCGGGTTCGGGGGAAAGGACGATGCCTTCAATTTTGGTCCCTCCCAAATCAAGTCCCCAGAGATAATCGGTCACCATATGCAAAGAATCCGCTTTTGGGTGTTGGGCATGGATTGGGTTTGTGACAAACGCAAGGCCCGGGGCCTCCCCTGTCAGTTGGTGAGCCGGAGCCGCCGCAGGTCAAACTCCAGAATCATTTAAGCCCCCTTTCATGTTCTACAAGATTCGCAACAATAAAAAGGTTTGACATATGCCCCTCCAGCATATGGTCGAATGCCGACTTGTCATTCAATTCCGGCCGAGTCCTGTTGAGCCAGTTCAGTTCAGCTTCGGCGACTTCATTGAAAACTGTACCGAGCCCCAGGCCGATACAAAGGATATATGAGATTCTGTCTCTAAAATCTTTCGATGCAGGAGGAAGGATATGACCCGACAACATGTGCAGGCCAAACGCATCATCCGGCTCGTAGCCCAGAAGAATCATCTGTTTGTCAGGCTCCAGGTTCCAGCGCTGGCAAGTCTTCACATAAGCGTCCAGGATTCCACGCAGGCGTCTCCTTCCAGAATTGCGGCTGAAATCCCCCGGGGTCACATTTGGGTCGGAGACCACCGCCCCCCCCAACTGAGGATTCCTCTCGTCAGGGATCGGTATCTGGATAAAATCACCACGCCGGTGTGCCTGATGGAATTTCCCTTTGGCATATTGCATAATATCCCGCAGGCTCTGCTCCCGAAAGCTTGAAATGGCTAAGGCAGTGTTGTTCATCATTATTCAATACGTAATTCCAACACCGATACACACTGTTCCATGATTGTCCTGTTTTCCTTCAGTTGCCTGTCAGGAGTTTCGCCCGGATCGATGCTTTCCAACGTCGCATCATACTTCAGAAATAATCCGTCCGCCAGAAGCAGACTCTGCTTTGTCGAACATGGAGCTTGCCAGGCGGCCTCATTCCCCAGGATCATGAAACGGCCTTTGGGGATGTACGATGCGCCCAATTCACGAAACCTGGCATTCACCGCTGGAATTTCAACTCATTGAAGGTCAACAACGGAAGTCATGTCCCCGGGACGGTTCCCTCCCAAGGGGTGGGGTTCGGTTCGCGGTGAATTCCCGATATCTCTGCTTTGTGGTCTGGACAGCCTGGTCGCAGGGTGGCAGCACAAATCCACCGTGGGAGTGTACACATTGACTGACCCCTACCTGACCTACCGGCGAAATCTCACCACGCTCACCGCCATTGGATTACTCAAGTTTTACGGCGTGATCAGCCGGCCATTTGGCTACAGGTGGCTGGCATGGGTCGGGGTGTTTGCGGGAAAATTCCTGGACCGGAAAGAGCCCTGTGTGGCGGGGCTTTCGCAAGATGCGAAGTTCAGGTTTTTCCTCGCCGACTATTACTGGAACAAGCTGGTTTGCAGGGGGTTTCGTTACGAGCCGGAAATCGAAACGGTGCTCAGTGCGGTCCGGGATATTGATTACCTGTTCCTGGACCTGGGGGCCAATTACGGCTATTGGAGCATCCTGGCTTCATCCCGGTCGTTTCAAGGCAAGAAAGCCATTGCAGTAGAACCGGTGCGCCGGAACTATCACATGCTTCGGGAAAACAACCGGATCAACCAGAACCGTTTTACCCCCGTTCGCGCTGCGGTGGCCCGCCAGGCCGGAGAAACGGTCCGAATTCATACCCACCCGGAGTCCCTGGCGAACGAAGGGGCCACACTGTCACCGCATTCAACCCTTCCGGAGTCGGAGAGTGAATCGGTGCTTACCACTTCCATTGACCAGCTGGCGGGAAAGTACGCCCGGACCGGCCAGCCCATTGTGATCAAGCTCGATGTGGAGGGCATGGAGGTGGAAGCGATCAGGGGGGCCGACGAGGCATTGAAGGGAGATTTCCTGTTGATCTATGAAGACCACGGCAGTGACCCGGCCTGCCGGATCAGTGATCATCTTCTGGGACTCGGGATGTCGGTTGCCCACCTTGAATTCGGCACCCTGTGCCCGGTGCATTCCCTGGAGGATGTACGGAGCATCAAAACCCAGGCCAACAAGGGGTATAATCTGTTCGCTTACCGGGGGGGTTCGGTGTTTGATCTGGCCGCCAGAATGAAACATGCAACGATCAAGGGGAAATGAGATCAGGATTCACAGGGTGGTTCATGGTCTGCCTGGCTTTTCTGTTCGTTTGTACCGGCCCGGCACAGGGCGCAACATTGCGCCTGGCGTATGATGCCGGATTCGGGGGGGCTGAATCCCTGGACCCCTATTCCCCCACCCGTTTCTTCTTTACCACCCAGACGATGTACAACCGGCTCGTGCGCCAGGAGGATGACGGCAGTGCAGGCCCGGATCTGGCAACTTCCTGGAGTGTTTCCGGGGACGCGAGAATCTGGACCTTCCATTTGAGGGACGGGGTCCGGTTTCACAGCGGAAAGCTGCTCGGTGCGGAGGATGTGGTCTATTCGCTGTACCACGCCCTGGATCCGAAAAGAGGTTCTCCGGTACGCTCCACCCTGAAAATCATGGACCGCATCGAGGTCGTGGACCGTCTTACGGTCCGGATCCATTTGAAATCCGCGCATGCGGATTTGCCTTTATTGCTGCTCGACCAGCGATGTGGAATCATTCCCGAGGGAAGCGCGGACTCCATTGAGCAGACCGGGGATGGAACCGGCCCCTTCAGGCTGGTGGAAAATGATCCGGAAGGGATCACCGTACTGGAAGCCAATCCGGATTACTGGGAAGGGCCTCCCGGGGTTGAACGGGTGGAAATTGTCGCCATTCCTGACCAGGTTGCCCAGATTCAGGCCATGCTGGCGGGCCAGATTGATTACCTGCCGTCCATTAACCGGCGGCAGTTGAAACTGTTTGAAAACCATCCCGGGTATATTGTACAGACCATCAGGACGGGGCATTGGCCCGGCATGGTCATGCGCACGGATACGGCTCCATTTGATAACCAGAATGTGCGCAGGGCAATGCGGATGGTGGTGGACAGGGAGGATATGGTCCGCCTGGTGCTGGGAGAAGGGGGGGGTGAACCGTCGTGTGATACGCCGGTCTGGGCCGGGGACAAATACCATGCACAGCGGGACTGCCCCCAGGATATCGCGCAGGCGAAAGCCCTGTTGTCGAAGGCCGGATATCCGGATGGAATTGATGTAGACCTGTACACTTCGTCCGTGGACAAGTCATTTGTCAGCATGGCGGAGGTGTACCAGAACCAGGCAGCCCAGGCGGGCATCCGGGTGAATATCCACCAGGTTCCGGCAGACGGCTACTGGACCGATACCTGGATGCAGGAGTCTTTCGTGACGACACGCTGGAACCAGCGGCCAGCCGACCAGATTCTGAATGAAGCGTTCCGTTCCGGCGCCGCCTGGAACGAAACCTATTGGCAAAACCCGCAGTTTGACCAGGAACTTGACCTGGCCAGGAAGGAGGTCAATGAGGAAAGACGGCGTCAGTTGTATGTCGGTACCCAGCAACTGCTGTATGACGATGGGGGGGCCATCATTCCCTTTCATCTCAATGTCAACCGCGTGTTCAGTTCGAAGTTGAGAAACCTGCCCCCGGAAACGGAATTGTTTGTGCAGTGGCAGCACCTGGGTAAAACAGAAAGCAAAGCAGAAGGCGGGGAGTAGACATGCTGAAAATCCTCCTGCGCAGGCTTGTTTCAGCCCTGTTTACCCTGGTCTTTGTGGCGGTGGTGGTCTTTGCGGTGGCGGAAGCGCTGCCCGGGGATGCCTGTACGGCCTACCTGGGCCGGCTTGCCCAGGGAGAACGCCTGGACAATTGTCGCGCTTCCCTTAACCTGGACCAGCCTGCAGCGAAACGATTCCTTCACTGGGCTAGGGACCTCGCCGGTGGGGATCTCGGCAACTCGTTGAAGAGGAAAAAGCCCATCGAGGATATTGTGGGACCCCGATTTCGCAACACCGTCATTCTGGGAGCTGCGGCGGCCCTCATTGGGATTCCTCTTGCCATTGTACTGGGGGTCTTTGCCGGGGTGTACCGGGACAAGATCCCGGATTTTGTGATTTCCGGGGTGTCGCTGCTGGCCATGACCATTCCCGAATTCGTCATTGCGACATTGCTGATTTTTGTCTTTGCCATCAGTTTCCAATGGTTTCCAGCCGTGACCATACTGCCCACCAATGCCAGTATCCGGGAAATCCTGCCGAACATCGTGCTGCCGGTGATTACCCTGGCTTTTGTCATGACGGCGCACATCCTGCGGATTACCCGGGCCAGCGTCATCGATGCGATGCACAGCGAGTATGTGAAAATGGCGACGTTGAAAGGGGTTTCGTTTCGCCGGGTGATATTCCGGCACATGCTCCCCAGCGCATTGCTTCCAACGATCAATATCGTCGCCCTGACCATTGCGTGGTTATTGAGTGGTGTGGTGGTCATTGAAAAGGTGTTCAACTATCCGGGTCTTGGCACGCTGATCATACAAAGCATTTTTGACCGCGACCTGCCGTTGGTCCAGGCCATCGCGCTGATGTTTGCCCTGATCTATATTGCCGTCAACCTGATCGCGGATTTGCTGGTTATTCTGCTCAATCCTAAACTCAGGTCCCAGGTTTCGGGGGAGGGCGGATGACAGCGGCTATGAATATCAGCCCGGTCAATGCACAGGCCGTTTCCCCCGGCCCGGGCAGATTCCAGGGCATCAAAAGGGTGATGCAAACCATCCTGTCCCGGCCCTCCGGCATGGCCGGAGTGGTCCTGGTGACCTTTCACCTGCTGCTGGTGGTGATTGCGCCGGTCATTGCCCCCTACGACGTGACCCAGCAGAATGTTGACCGCATCCTTGAGGCCCCCTCCATGGCGCACTGGATGGGAACGGACAGCCTGGGGCGGGATGTTCTGAGCCGGACGATCCTGGGGGGACAGATCTCCATCCTGATCACCCTGGTTTCCTCATTGATCGCCGCGCTCTGGGGCGGGGCAGTGGGAGTCTCCCTGGGCCTGGTTGGCGGCAGAATTGATGAAGTCTGCATGCGGCTCGTGGATGCCTTCCTGGCCATTCCGGGGTTGCTGTTCCTGTTGTTGATCGTGAGTTTTACCGGGGGAGGGGTTTTTGCACTGATTCCCACGCTGTCCTTTTTCAATGGTATTTCCGTGGTGCGGATAGGGCGGGGTGCCGCGCAAAGTGTTGCAGCCAGGGATTTTATTACCGCGGCCCGGGTGCGGGGCCATCCGTCCCGGTTCATTATCTTTCGTGAAATGCTTCCCAATCTGCAGGACATCCTGCTCGTGGAATGGGCCATGCGTTGGTCCTGGATGATGCTCGCATTCAGCTCCCTGAGCTTTCTGGGATTCGGAGCGTCTCCACCGACCCCGGACTGGGGATTGATGATTTCTGATTCCCGGGAATTCCTGACCGTTGCCCCCTGGGCCGGATTCTGGCCGGCCCTGTTCCTGTCTACCCTGATCATCGGCATCAACCTGTTTGCCGACGCCCTGGGCAAGGCGCTGCACGTTGACCGGGAAAACCAGGCGCCGGGGTAGAATGATGGAACCGATCATCAGGATGGAAAACCTGTCCGCAGGGGTCGCCATGCCCGGATGCGAACCACTGCCGATTCTGCGGGACATCTCATTCCGGATCCTGCCCGGAGAAACTCTGGGCCTCGTGGGGGAGTCCGGGTCCGGGAAAAGCACCCTGGCACTGACCATGATGGGCTACCTGTCAGAAGGACTGGTGAAACTGGGAGGGGACGTTTACTTCGGGGAGCATTCCATGTTTGACATCGATGCCGGCACGCTGCAGGGGTTGCGTGGAGGGGAAATCTGCCTTATTCCACAAAACGCAGGCCAGTCGCTGACACCAACCATGACCATTGGCCAGCAAATTGACGAGGCCCTGATGCTGCATACCGGTCTGCCGCCCCGGGAACGGAAACAAAAGGCGGTGGAACTGCTTGAGCAGGTTCGCATGCCCCAGCCGGGGGTCATTGCGCAGCGATATCCCCACGCCCTGTCCGGCGGACAGCAGCAGCGATGTGCGGTGGCGATGGCGTTGGCCGGGGAGCCCAGGGTCCTGTTGCTGGATGAACCCACCACCGGGCTGGATGTCACCACCCAGGTACACATCCTG
The DNA here is from genome assembly GCA_965214055.1 of Candidatus Poriferihabitaceae bacterium. GTDB lineage: Bacteria > Pseudomonadota > Gammaproteobacteria > Arenicellales > Poriferihabitantaceae > WTGA01. The sequence continues at coordinate 155,698 of OZ243931.1, read as the reverse complement.
GAATTGCTCCGGGAGCTGGCGAAATCCCGGCAGGTGGCCATGATTTTTGTCAGTCACGACCTGGGGGCCGTGGCCCGGGTGAGTGACCGCATTGCCGTGCTGTATTCCGGCGAGCTGGTGGAAATCGGATCCAGCACCCAAATACTGAAATCTCCGGAGCATCCCTATACCCGGGGCCTGCTGGCCTCCATCCCCCGGATTGACGGGGCCCAGGTTCCCGAGATATTGCCCGGGTATCCCCCGCCTTTGACAGGCGCCAGGGAAAGCTGCGCCTTTGCACCACGCTGTCTCTTCGCCCGGGACATCTGTACCGACAGCATGCCGGCCCTGGATGGGCGTGGGGAAAGATATCGCGTTCGCTGTCATTTCAGGCGGGAAGAGCTGGAAAACCATGACAACCTGACCCGGCCCTCCACCCGGGAGCACAGCGGGGAAGCGGAATCTCCATTGCTGGAAGTCAATGATGTGGCCATTACCTACCACAAAAAGAGCCTGTTCAGCCGGCTCACCGGAAAGGAGGATGCCGCCCGGGTGCTGACGGTCGACGGGGTCAGCTTTACCCTCAATCGCGGTGAAACCATTGGGGTGGTGGGGGAATCCGGAAGCGGCAAGTCAACGATCCTGCGGGCCATTGTCGGATTGCAACCCCCCTGCCGGGGGGACATCCGCCTGGAAGACAGCAAGCCACTGGATGGTCGGGTGGATACCCGTTCACTGGCCTGCAAAAAGGATATACAACTGGTTTTCCAGAATCCCGATTCTTCCCTGAATCCCCGAAAAACCATTGCCGAGATCATTTCGGCCCCTCTGGAACTGTATTTTCGGATGGACCGGGAGTCCGCCAGGGAGCGTGCGACACAATTGCTCAAAAGTGTTCGGCTTACCGAACACTATCTGGACCGGACACCGGGGCAGCTGTCGGGAGGCGAAAAGCAGCGGGTGGGGATTGCCAGGGCGTTTGCCGCTGAGCCAAAGCTGGCATTGTGCGATGAAGTCACTTCCGCGCTGGATGTGTCGGTTCAGGCCGCGGTGCTGAACCTGCTGTCGACCCTGCAAAAGGAAATGGGGGTGGCCTACCTGTTTGTTTCCCATGACCTGGCCACGGTCCGGGGGGTTGCGGACCGGGTCTTTGTGCTGTACCAGGGGCGTATCTGTGAAATGGGTCCCGTGGAGTCGGTGTTTGAACCACCGTTTCATCCGTACACCGAGGCATTGATGGATGCCGTCCTCGAACCGGACCCGGATCGCCCGCCCCATGTCACCATCCGTGACACGGTTGAAAGTGCTCCGCCCCGGCAGGGCTGCCCCTTTCAACGCCGATGCCAGCACAGGCTGGGAAAGATCTGTGATCAGGAAAAACCCCCTGTACAGGAGATGGAAAATGGCCACCGTATTTACTGCCACATCTCCCCCTCTACCCCGTGCAGCGGATGACCGATCGCTGGGAAAAATTCAAATCGGATATTTCCGGCTATACCCGTTATATTGGTGCGGAAGAATTTGACTATGCGATCAATATTTCACTTCGGTACCGGTATATCTATGTTGAAAACGCCAAAGTAGCCTGTTCCACCATCAAGTTGATTCTCCAGCGAATGGAGCTGGATGACCCTCACTACCGTGCCGACAGCCTGGTGGATATGCACACCCGTGTTTTTTCTCCCCTGCTTCGTCCTGCCCAGGTTGGAAGATTCAGCGAGTTTATCCGGCAAAAGGGGGTGACCTGTTTTTGTTTCGTGAGAAATCCGTATGCCCGGGTGCTATCCGCGTACCTGGACAAGATCGTCAACAATATGCCGGCGAAAGCAGAAGTTCTGGCCGTGCTGCATGGCGACGGCGAAAATCTGCAGAGGGAGGTGTCGTTTGGAGAATTCGTTGACGCGATTTCCCGGCAATCCGTGTCTGAAATGAATCCGCACTGGCGGGTGCAGTATTACCAGACCTTTCAGGAACAGGTGCAGTATGATTTTATCGGGCGGTGTGAAAACCTGGACGAGGACCTGGGGAGCATTCTGGAGAAAATCAATCCGCAGTATCGACGGTATTGGGGCCGGGAGAATCGGCATGCAACCAATGCCCGGTCGCGACTGCACCAGTTCTATACGAAAGAGACCGAATCCATGGTGTACAATCTGTACAAACAGGATTTCGAGGCATTCGATTATCCAAGGTCGGACTTCACGAACTGATGGGTCGGTGGAAATTCATTTTTGAACCGGGCAAACTGCCCGGGCCGGACATTCCCGGGTGGATGGCCCGATCCGCGATGGACCGGGGAGACCAGGGGGAAGAAGGTCCCCGTGAACAATCCGATAACAACCCTGACAACACAAGGCATTACTTTGGCACAACCTGACACAATATCCGTAGTCATCCCAGCTCTCAATGAGCAGGAAACCATTCGTGGTGTCGTCGAAAAGGCCCTGCGCTACCCCTGGGTCGACGAGGTGCTGGTGGTGAACAATGGGTCCACGGACGATACCGCCCGGGTTGCCGCTTCGGCCGGCGCGCGGGTGGTGGACGAGGACCGCCCCGGGCAGGGACGTGCACTGAACACGGGTTATCAGGCGGCAAGAAATGACTGGATCATCAAGCTGGATGCCGACCTGACCACGCTCAGCCTCTCTCTGGTTCAAAGACTCAGAAGTGGGGTCAGGCCGGATGTCGGGCTGGTCAAGGGACTGTGGCACGACGCCATCGACAACATGCCAATGACCCGGTTGATGGTGAGACCCGCCATTGCCATCATGTTTCCCCGGCTATCCCATATCAGCGCAGTGAATTCCGGGATATTTCTCTTTAACCGTTCCTGTATCGCGGTGGGTGAACTCACAAGCGGGTACGGCGCGGACCTCGATGTGATGCTGCGCATGAACAGTGCAGGCTGGAATACGGTGGAAGTGGATATCGGTGAAATTTCCCACCATCCCCGGAATCTCCAGCACTACAACAAAATGGCGGAAACCCTGCTCCGGTTTCTCATCGAACGGCACGAACAGGCCGCCCAGGACAGTATTGTTGTGGTGACCGACTCCGCACAGGACATCGTGACATTCTGCATGGGTGCCGTGATCAAGAAACTTAAATGTGGCGGGCGAGTGACCGCCTACCTCCAGCAGTGCACCGGGGATGGGGTTGAGCTGCTGCAGGCCACCCTGAATTCATTTCCGACATTTTCCATGTTGCCGCTGTCTCGGGTAAACCGGTTCAGTTTGCTCCCCGGTAGCCAGAAAACCACCATTATCACCAGTTATTTCCATCATGTGGCGGATTCCGACGATCCTCTGGTTCGTGCCGCCCTGCAGATTCAGAGGGGATATGGCCAAAGAAATGAAAACGCCACGTTACTGATGATGCCGGTTCGGCAAAATGGCCAGGTCGTTCCGGAATTTCGGCCGGATGTCCGGGTTGATGTGAGTCGGGAACTCGAAATGATCCGGCTGACACAGGATGCTCTGTGCATGGAAAGCCACTATGCCGCGGAGCGGATTACCGGAAACCGGGACCACCATCGGGCCTGGAGAGGACAGTTCAACCCCGAAGCCGTGGAAGCCTTCCAGGCGTACGACCATAAGGACATCTCCCCACCGCTCGTAACGCTCTAGATTCGATTTCGGGTGTGTCCCCGGGATCGCTATGCGCCCTTGAAGTGATATTCGGTTTCGTGTTCCATGGCATTTTCCCGGGCCAGTCTTTCCCTTTCCGCCCGCTCCTTTCGTTTCCGGCCCCACAGCCCGATTAAAATTCCGGCGATGATAATGGTGCCGCCTAGATAAAGACCGTCTCCGGGGTCTTCTCCAAGCAATAGCATCGCAATGGTAATGGAAGCCACCGGCGTGAACGATGTCGCCATGGTCATATCCCCGGACCGCGCTTTTTTAAGTGCCAGGTTCCAGGCAAATTGGCCGCCAATGATCACCAGTGCGGCATAGACCAGCGTCCATTTGAGTACGATGGGTGCAAAGACATCCTGGAAGTGATGGGGGCCAAAAAGATAGAGCGCCCAGAAAAAATAGATAATGGTTCCCAGGGATGTCCGGTAAATCGCAAACACCCCGAAAGGGACTTCATTCAGTTTCTTTTTGGAAATGATATTGGATGTGATAAAGGACAGAATGCCGAACAGCGCGGCAAATTCTCCTTTCCCGAATTCAAACCCGGTTTCACCGCCGCGCTGGGTGATGATGATGATGGCGCCGATCAGAGCGACAAGTGCGCCGGCAAAAGCCCATTTGTCAAAGGCAATCTTGAGCACGAATACCGAAAGCAGCAACATGAGTGGGGGTTCAAGTCGGCCAATCAGCACGACATTGGTGACGTTGGAGAATTCCAGGGCAAAGAAGAAAAGGGAGGGGGTCAGTGCAGACGACAATATCGCCGAGATGGTCATTGCCACCCAGTCACCCCGGCTCAGGCTTCTCAGGTTCTCCCGGGTCCACTCCTTGTGGAAGAAAAATATCATCGGTACCAGGGATATCAGGCTCCCAAGGAACAACAGGTTGCAGAATGTGATGGCATTGCGGCCATCCACCAGGTGTTCAGCACCAATGGCAATGATTGACAGCACAACGGAATTGGCCGATGCGTAGATCAGGACCGCAACCCAGGCAAGAATGGCTCCCTGTACGATCACAGCCCGTTTGTCGATGGTTTTATCCATGGCTGACATTTTCTATGATTTATTTTTTGGGTATATCCGGTTCGATACTATATGATCTGGGGTCCATTTAAGACCGAGTCGTACAGTATACCGTCAGGTGGTTGATTTATTCGAGGGCTGGTGGGTATCCAGTGCAATATTTGTTCGTAACTTCACGCGGATTTGTCATAAGCTGTTTCCCAGAGAGCGAAATAACCGGATACATGATTTTTGCACCATGATGAAGGAGAGGCCCCGGGGCCCGGGGATTGCCCCGGCTGTCATGGACATTCCTGGTGGAATTGAAAAATGAAGAATGATGATGCCAAGCTAGTCACCCGATTTGATGATATTTACAATCTTCCGGATTGTACGAAATATTATCAGGCAATGCATGCGGCCGGATTTCAAAATGCACATTATGCCGTGAAGGCATTCAAAATTGCGGCCAGGGAATTGTGCAGGCAGCGCAATACAGCGTCATTGCATGTGCTGGAGTTCGCTTCCGGTTACGGCATCGGTTCCCTGCTCCTTCGGCATGACCTCTCCCTGGAGCAGGTGCTCGATCGGTATCAGGGGGAAGAATTTGCCCGGGCCAATCCGGTTCAGGTCATGGAACGAGACCGGGGCTGGTTGTTGCAAAACCGGCAAACCGGCAATATCGCCAGTATCTGTGCCATTGATGTTGCCCACCACGCGCTGGACTATGGGGCGAAGACCGGGATCTTTGACTTTTCCTTCGCCATTGACCTGCAGTCGGACACCCCTTCGGACGAGCTGGTTAAAAGACTCCGCCGGTGTGATTTGATCATCGAAGTGGGTTCCGTGATCCATATGCTGCCGGATGCCCTGAAACGATTGCTGGACCTGACCGCTGAACGCCTGCCCTGGATCATCACCTCCCCCATTCGTGGCAATGAGTCCAGAGAATCGGTGACCCTGATGAAGAACGCGGGAATGGTGGTGGAGTCATTGCCCGTTCCTCCATTCCCTCACCGGAGGTTCCTGGACCCGGCGGAACAGGAACGGGCCATCCGTCTGGTGAGTGACCGGGGGCATGATCCCGACGGCTGTGAGTCCACGGGTTCCTACCATGCCCAGCTGTATCTGGCCAGGCCGGAACATGAGTCCGACTGGGATATCAACGGAGACCACTGGGACCAGTGATGGACTCTGGAACGGTGCCGAACCGGGTGTTTCGGTTCAGCTGGTCGATGGCTGCCATCTCTTCGGGTTGCAGGACCATGGCCCCGGCCCGCAGGTTTTCCCGGATGCGTTGGGGGGAATCCGATTTCGGAAGGGTTGCCAGGCCATGCGTGTGATGCCAGGCCAGGATGATCTGGGCCCGGGTGGCCTGGTATTGCCGGGCAAGGGATCGGATCACCGGGTCGTTGATGGGTTTGCGGTCCTTCGCAATATTCTTCCACTGGGCCATGCCCAATGGAGACCAGCTCACTGTCTGGATTTTCCGGGTCTGGCAAAACCGGCGCAAATCCGGCTGGCTGAAGTAGGGGTGAACCTCAATCTGGTTGCAGACGGGAAGAATCACTGTGAATTCCAGTAAATCGGCCAGGTCGCTTTCATTGAAATTGCACACACCGATACTGCGTACGACCCGGTCTTCGTACAATCTTTCCAGTGCTTTCCAGGTCCCCTGATTCCGTTTCCGGTCGGGCCAGTGAATCAGGTATAAATCGATATAGTCCAGCCCAAGCCGTTTTCGGCTTTCCTCAAAGGCCCGGAGTGCCGGGGCGTAACCAGCGGATTCCATGCCCAGTTTGGTGGAAATAAAAATGTCTGTTCTGGGAATCCCTGAGCGGAGGATGGCCTGACCGACGTTTCCCTCGTTTCCGTAAATGGGTGCGGTGTCAAGATGCCGGTAGCCCGCCTGCAACGCGCATCGTATGATGTCGGTGACCCCGGAGCCGTTATTTTGCCAGCCGCCGATCCCGGCCGTTCCGAATCCCGACAGGGGCATCGTCATTCCATTTCGCAGTGTGACGACTGTTGGAGTCGGGCCAGCTGGTGGGGTGGGTCGGGACAACGCGTCAATCCGGGTCGCGGTGGCCCGGACCGGGGGGTGCAGACCGGAAGCCTGAATCGGGTCTGGAGTCTGAAACCGTGGAGGGAAGGGGTTTGTTGTGTGGAGACGGAAACAGGCGTGCAACCCCGGCACTGCCGGAAAATTCAAAGGATGACCGGGATCTATGCACGGCCGACGGTCATTTTTCAGCCACTCCGGGTGCCGGCCCCCCCTTGTATTCCGGGGGTATCGGGCAGACGGGAATAGGCATCATTTTGTGCCGGTTTGCGGCGTGGAAGCGCCGGTAAATCTCCAGTACTTCCTTTTTCCGGGGAGACAGGTCTTCGGATTCCCCCCGGTCCGATTCATATTCCATGGCCCATTCCAGTTCCCGGTAGCTAGCCCCAAGCTGGTCTTCGTCGCTGCGGTTATCGGCCCAAAGCCCATCAGTGGGCCGGGCGGCCATGATCTCTTCACTGACCTCCAGTGCGCTTCCCAAGGCATAGACTTCGGTCTTGGTGAGGTCTGCGATGGGACTCAGGTCAACGCCGCCATCCCCGTACTTGGTAAAGAATCCGACCCCGAAATCCTCGACCTTGTTGCCGGTACCGACCACCAGATATCGGTGCAATCCCGCGAAATAATGCAGGGTTGCCATGCGGATCCGGGATCGGGTGTTTGCCAGGCTGAGCGGCTGCGATGCTTCGTTTCCCCCCGCGGGCATGGCCTCGACAAAGGCATTGAATACCGGGGTTAAATCCGTTCTAATCAAGGTGATGTTGTCAAATTCCCGTTCCAGCCGGGCCATGTGTTCCTGGGCCCGGACGTCCTGGGAGGGTTCCTGGTGGATGGGCATGGCCAGGCACAGTGTCGGATAGCCGGTTCGGGCGGCCAGGCTGGAAGTTACGGCGGAATCAATGCCGCCGGATACACCCACGACAAATCCCCGGGTTCCTGCATTCCTGGCATAGGATTTTAACCAGTCTGTAATGTGGTCAATGATCGCGTTCGGATTCATGGCTGGATATGGAATGGAAACAGGGCAGTATGGAGGGTTCTATTGTATAACAGTTGCCGGGCACTTCGTTTATGAAACCGAATCAACGATGAAAACAGTTCAATTTACAGTGTCGGGGCGGGTCCAGGGGGTGGGTTTCCGTTATGCGACCCGGGAAGCGGCCGACAACCTGGGCATTGCGGGCTGGGTCAGGAACCGGGCAGACGGCAAGGTCGAAGGTGTGGCCCAGGCGAGTGAATCCCGGATTGAACAGTTTGTGGGCTGGCTCCGGCATGGTCCGCGGCCAGCGAGAGTGCACCGCGTGAGGGTGGAACCCCTGGAAGCGCAACCGCTGGCCCGTTTCGACATCCGGGTCTGAACCATCTCCCGTAAAACGGGGTGGACCGTCGGCGTAGCACCACCAGCTTGGAATCGCCCTGTCCGAATAGACATGTTCTGGAATTCAGGCCCTGGCGCCTCCCTTTCCCTGGCGTCTGACGGTAGTTTTCCAGGGAAAAGCAGATCCACCGGGGAATCCGGCACCCGGGAAAGCAACCCGTCTTGACCGTCCTGCCGTGGCGCTGAACAGATAGAAGGGGGTCTGGGAGTGTCGAATCTTGAGACCCGGCTGCCGACAATGTCCAACTCTTCCACAGCGAAAAATCACTGATGCAAAACGGGGGGCAGACCATAGATGGGACAGGACAGGAAATACGTGCTGAAAGGCAGATACCAGGAAAAATCAGACAACATTAGCGTGGGGTCGTCCTGAGTGATTGCACGGTTGCGGTTCTCATTTTCCGCATTCTGGATTATATTACCCCGTCTTTTTTTGCGATAAATGAAATCATCCGAATAAATAAAATGGCGAAGGCAATTGTAAATTCCTGGAATGAATTTGACCCGCTCAGGCATGTCATTGTCGGTCGTGCTGATCATACCTGTATTCCACCCAACGAACCGGCTACGGAAGCAAAAATCCCGGAAGACAGCGATATGCATGGAATGTGGGGTCCCCGCCCGCTTGATACCGTGGAGAGGGCCAATTTCCAATTGGACAACCTGGTCCGGATCCTTGAAAGCCGGGACATTCGTGTTGACCGGCCGACCCCGATTCAATGGAACCAGGCGGTTCAGACACCGGATTTCACCACCGCCTCCCAGTTTGGCTGCATGCCACCCCGGGATGTCCTGTTGACGGTGGGCAAGGAAATCCTGATGGCCGCCATGTCATTTCGTTGCCGGTATTTCGAATATCTGGCCTACCATGCGCTGATGCAGTGCTATTTTGACCAGGACCCGGGCTTTCGCTGGGAGCAGGCACCCCGGCCCAGGTTGAGTGAGCATTCGTACAAACAGGGATATTTTGACGATATCACCCTGGAGGAACGGCTCCAGCGTACCGCCGCCCTGGATTTTGTGACCAATGAGCATGAACCGCTGTTTGATGCCGCGGATGTCTGCCGACTGGGGAAAGACCTGTTTTGCCAGCACGGTCTGACCACGAACCTCCGGGCCATGGAGTGGCTCCAGCGGCACTTCCCGGATCACCGGGTGCATGCGGTGAATTTCCCGGGGGACCCGTACCCGATCCACATCGACGCCACATTTGTGCCCCTGCGGCCGGGTCTCATCATCAACAACCCCAACCGCAGGCTGCCGGAAAACCAAAGAAAAATATTCGAGGCCAATGACTGGGAAATTGTGGATGCAGCCCCGCCGTCCCATGAGGCGCCCCCGCCATTGTGCTATTCGAGTGTCTGGCTTTCCATGAACTGCCTGGTGCTGGACCACAAAACCGTGATTGTGGAGGCCAGCGAAGTGCACCAGATGGAGCAAATGGACCGGTTGGGGATGGAAGTGATCCCGGTTGAATTTCGGGATGCCTATCCATTTGGAGGCGGGATCCATTGCGCGACGGCGGATGTCTATCGGCAGGGAGAGTGTGAGGACTATTTTCCAAACCAGGTCCCCGGTACGCAAATCCGGCTGTAACGGTCTTATGCCTTTTCCGCAAGCAGGCTTTTCAATGCCGCTTCCACCTCGCGCGCCCGTTGGTCGCCCTGATGGGTCTCCCCGATGAAAACGTGCCGGATATAGCCGCGTTTGTCAATCAGGTAAAAAGTGGGCCAGTAGCGATTGCCCATGCGTTTCCAGAATGCAAAATCATTGTCCATCATGGAGGGATGTTTGAGGCCGAATTTCCGGATTTTCTCTTCCACGTTTTGCCGGATTTTTTCGTGCTCGAATTCAGGAGTATGGATGCCGATCACCTGAAAACCGGCATCCCGGTATTTTTCTTCCAGGGCGTTCAGCCACGGAAAGGAGCGGTAACAGTTCCAGCAGTCGAATGTCCAGAAATCCAGCATGACCACTTTGCCCCGAAGGCCGGCCATGGTCAGGGGAGCGGAGCCCAGCCAGGCATCCGGGGAGGTCTGGGTAAATTCCGGGGCAGGCCGGGCGACAACGGAAAAGGCATGGGAGGCGGAGTCATCCCGGGAGAGGAAGACGAGGACGCACAATGCCATCGACACTCCCACAATGCCGGGAACCAGGAGATGAGGGTTCCATCTGCCCGGAGACAGCCATTGACGCCGAAAAAAATTCAAAAACATTGTTTTTGGTCTCATGTCATGCTGATTTTAACTGATTCCAACCCTTGGTGATCCAGGGTTTTCCCCGGGTTGATTTCAATCGGGTGGTCGGGGGTTCATGCGAGACAGCGGTGAACCGCTTTTTGCCAGCCCAGCAGGTTCCGTTTCTGCGTGACCTCATCCATGGTGCAGTCAAAGGACCTGTCCAGCTTCCAGTGGTTGCTGATCTCCTGCCTGGATCCAATCATCCCCAGCTGCAGGGCGGCCAGGTACGCCACCCCCTGTGCGGTGGTCTCGGTGGTTATCGGTCTGCTGATCCGGGTTCGGGTGATATCCGCCAGGAACTGCAGCAGCCATGCATTGACCGCCATCCCGCCGTCCACCCTGATCTCATCGATTTCAATCCCGCTGTCCGCCTCCATGGCCTGGATGAGATCATGGGTCTGGTACGCAACGGATTCCAGGGCTGCCCTGACCAGGGAGGAGGCATCTGTATCCCGGGTAATTCCCGACAGGATTCCCCGGGCATCCGGTGCCCAGTGAGGCGCCCCCAGACCGGTGAATGCCGGCACCAGGTAGACCCCGCCATTTGAACAGGTTGCAGAAACATGGTGATCAATGTCACGGTTGTCCCGGAGCACGCCAAGGCCGTCCCGCAGCCATTGAATCGCGGTGCCGGCGTTGAAGATGGAACCTTCCAGTGCATAGGTGACCTCATTTTCCAGCTGGTACCCCACCGTGGTGAGCAGCCGGTTTTCAGACCGGATGGGCTGCTGCCCCGTGTTCATTACCATGAAGCATCCGGTTCCACAAGTGCTCTTGGCCCGACCGGGTGCAAAACAGGCCTGGCCGAACAGCGCAGCCTGCTGGTCTCCGGCAACCCCGGCAATGGGGAGCTGCAGGCCGGGCACCGCCTGCCTGGACAGGCCATATTCATCTGCACAGTTTTTCACTTCAGGGAGCAGCGAGAGCGGGATATCAAACAGGTGCAGCAATTCCTCATCCCAACCACCGTCATGAATGTTGAACAGCATCGTTCTGCTGGCATTGGTGGCATCCGTCAGGTGTTGCCGGCCATCGGTCAGTCTCCAGATGAGAAAGCTGTCTATGGTCCCAAACGCAAGCTGGCCCTTGTTGGCTTTTGCGCGTGCTCCCGGTACATTCTCGAGAATCCACTGGATTTTGGTGGCTGAAAAATAGGGATCCAGCAACAACCCGGTTTTCGCCTGGATGGTGGATTCGAGCCCCTGCCGCTTTAACCGGGCACATCGCTCAGTGGTTCGGCGGTCCTGCCAGACAATGGCGTTGTAAACCGGTTGGCCGCTTTTCCTTTCCCACAGGAGGGTGGTCTCGCGCTGGTTGGTGATTCCGATGCCAGCGACCTGCTTCCGGGAGGATGCGCCCGCCATCACTTTCGCGCAGGTGCTCAAGGTCGTACTCCAGATTTCCTCTGGATCATGCTCCACCCAGCCATCCTTCGGATAGTATTGCGTGAATTCTTCCTGTGCGCAGCCCACCACCTGGAATTCGCGGTCGAACAGGATGGACCGCGAACTGGTGGTGCCCTGGTCAATGCTGAGCAAAAGTGGAGACGGGTGTCGGGTCATCCTGATTGGGGACAATGAAATCAGGCCGCCATTTTACATGGTTTGGGAGGAATGCAGCAAAGCGTGCGGGACCTCGACCCGGAAGGAAAACCGGAGCGGGGGGGGGCCGCACGGTTGGAAACAGGCCGCCCGGACTATACTGCCCGGGATGCCTGGAGTCCTTCAGGCGGTTACGGCAACCAGGGCATCGGCAAATTGCTCGACCTGGGCCTCATCCTGCAGGCCGGCGATATTGATCCGTCCGCCTGCCACGGCATAGACGGCATGGTCGATCCGGAGGCTTTCTACCTGGGCGTCATCCAGAACCAGAAGGGAAAACATGCCCCGGTGGCTGGCGATAAAATCCCATCGGTTCGATTGGGTCCTGGCGTGCAAAATGTCCCGGAGGGTTTTTCTCAGAAAAAGCATCCTTTCCCGCATGCCGGTCAGTTCATTCTCCCAGGTCTCCCGCAGGGCCGGATCGGACAGAATCAGGGCCACCAGGGCACCGCCATGGTCTGGTGGCATGGAGTAGGAACTGCGCGCAGTGCTTAACACATGCCCCCGGGTGATGTCCGAAATTTCATTGGTTTTCCCCAGGATCATTGCGCAGCCTACCCGGTCCCGGTAGAGGCCAAAATTCTTGGAGCAGGAACTCGCAACCACCATGGATTCAGCAGCGGATGCCATGGCCCGAACGCCATATACATCCTGTTCCAGGGAGTCAGCGAACCCCTGGTAAGCGAGGTCGATGTACGGCAGGAACCCGTTTTTGGCGCAGAGCGCGGCAATTTCGTCCCAATCTTCCGGTTTGAGCTCCGCACCGCTGGGGTTGTGGCAGCAGCCATGCAACACAACGATGTCATTTTTCCCCAGTGTCCCCAGCTTTGAGATCAGGGCATCGACATCTACCGTTTTGGATTGCCGGTCCAGGTAGGGGTAGAACTGGATGTCAAATCCGGTCTGTCTGAAGATGGGGATGTGGTTCCCCCATGTCGGGTCGCTTAACCAGATGGTCTTGTCGTTGGCAACGCGGTAAAGCATTTCGGAGAGCAGTCTGAGGGCACCACATCCTCCGGGAGTCTGTATGGCCCGGACCCGTTCGCGCTCGGAGGAGCGGGAAAAGACAAGATCCGCAATGTGGCCGTTGAATGTTTCATTCCCCGCCAGTCCGACATAGGTTTTTGTGGTCTGTTGGCGATGCAGTTTCTCTTCGGCAATCCTCACCGCTTTCATCACCGGGGTCTCCCCCCTTGCATCCCGGAATACCCCGACGCCGACATCGATTTTTCCGCTCCTGGGGTCCTCCCTGTACAGGTCGATCAACTTGATAATGGGATCGGACGGAGTGGCTTCAAACTGTTCGAACATGGAGATACCTGCGGGAAGGGGTTGGTGGGTTCAGGAGTCGTTGTATGCAATCCCGCCCGGTTTGTCAACCGTGTAAAATCGGGGTCGGTCCTCCTCCTTCATGAAAGTCGGTTTTCCCTGACCGGCCCTGGCCCGTGCCAGGGATCAAAAAGACCGGATACGCGGGTTTCAGGGGAGGCCGATTTGACACAGGCTATTGAAATTCAGCAAAACAGTGTCATATTCCCCGAAAGAAGGTTTATGATCGAGTCCAATGAATATCCAGTCATCAATCCAGGAGAAGCTGAAAAACCTGAGTCCGGTGCATACCGACGTCATCAACGAGAGCTTTATGCACAATGTCCCGGAAGGTGCCGAGACTCATTTCAAGGTGACCGTGGTCACCGAGAAATTCCAGGGCAAGATGCACCTTGCCCGGCACCGGATGGTGCACGCCCTGCTGGCGGATGAAATCGCCGGGCCGGTCCATGCCCTGTCCCTGTATACAATGACCCCGGATGAGTGGTTTGAGAAAGGCGGACAGGTTCCGGACTCCCCGGCATGCCGGGGCGGAGGGCGGGGTTCCGGAAGCAAACCGCCGCCAGGCGGGAATACCCGGTAATCAATTCACCAGTTAATCAATTTAAGAGAGTAACGTTATGGCGTGGTGGGGAAAAGTAGCGGGAGGGACCTTTGGGTTCATGCTCGGAGGGCCGATCGGGGCGTTGCTGGGTGCCGTTCTGGGTCACAAGCTGGATGCCGGAGTGTCCCGACTGGGAGCCGGGAAGTATTCCCTGCCCGGGGAACAGGAACGGGTCCAGGCCGCTTTCTTTGCAGCGACATTCTCTGTCATGGGCCATGTTGCCAAGGCAGATGGGCGGGTATCGGCCCATGAGATTTCCATGGCACAGCAACTGATGGCGCATATGCGGCTTAATTCGGAACAGAAAGAGGCTGCGATGACCTTGTTCAACCGGGGAAAGGAGGCCGATTTTGACCTGACCAGTGTTCTGAACCAGTTTCGCGGGGAATGCCATCGTCGGACGACGCTGATCCAGATGTTTATTCAAATCCAGGTTCAGGCAGCCTTTGCGGACGGCAGGATCGACCCGAAGGAAAGCTCCATTTTGGGTCGCTGTGCGGAAGTCCTGGGGGTTCATTCATCCGAACTGGAGCGGATCATCGAGATGGTCCGTGGGGGCATGTCTGCCCAGCGGAGCGGCGGGGACCTGAGCGTGGAGGATGCGTACAGGGTCCTGGGAGTGGATCCCGGGACGCCTTTGCCAGAGGTCAAGAAAGCCTATAGACGGTTGTTGAGCCGAAACCATCCGGACAAGCTGGTTTCCAAGGGCCTGCCGGAGGAAATGGTGAAACTGGCGAATGAGAAAACCCACGAAATCCAAATGGCCTGGAAGCGGGTCCAGGCATCCGGGGCATAACGGTCAATCCTCCCTTGCATGACTTCATTTTGTTCCTCTGTTAGTGTATAAAGCCATCAAATTTCCCCTGCGGTAACTCCTCTTTTGTTGTATCATCGCGCCCGCCTTGAAAATGCGGGGCATGGAAGATCTCATTTTTAGCAATGCGCAGGGACCAATTACGAAGCAATCGCCATGAAAAACCTATCGAAATATAGAAATATCGGTATTTTCGCCCACGTAGACGCGGGAAAAACCACGACCACGGAAAGGATTTTAAGCCTGACCGGAAAAATACACCGGATTGGGGAGGTGCACGATGGCGAGGCCACTACCGATTTCATGGACCAGGAAAGAGAGCGGGGGATTACCATTCAGTCCGCCGCGGTCAGTGCGTTCTGGGACGACCATCGGCTCAATATCATTGATACCCCCGGTCACGTGGATTTCACCATCGAAGTCTACCGGTCGCTGAAAGTACTGGATGGAGGCGTAGGGGTATTTTGCGGGTCCGGCGGGGTGGAGCCCCAGTCTGAAACGAACTGGCGGTATGCCAACGATTCCGAAGTCGCCCGGATTATTTTTGTCAACAAGCTGGACCGGGTGGGGGCGGATTTCTTCCGGGTGGTGGAACAAATCAAGACCCTGCTGGGGGCCAAGCCCTTGGTGATGACGCTCCCCATCGGGATTGAAGACGGTTTCACCGGAGTGGTGGACATCCTGACCCGGAAGGCATGGATCTGGGACGGTTCCGGAGACCCGGAAAACTATCACCTGGAAGAGGTTCCGGAAAATATGGTGGACCAGGTCGAGGCCTATCGGGAGGAACTGGTGGAGATGGCGCTGGAGCATGACGATGACGCCATGGAAAAATACCTGGAAGGGGAGGAGCCGGATATGGACACCCTCAAGGCCTGTATCCGCAAGGGAACCATTGCGCTGGATTTCTTCCCGACCCTGTGCGGGTCGGCTTTCAAGAACAAGGGGGTTCAGCCCGTACTGAATGCCATCGTGGATTATCTGCCCAACCCCATGGAGGTCCAGCCCCAGGCGGAAGTCGACCTGGAGGGCAATGAAACCGGTGAGATGGCGGTGGTGGATGCGAAGAAGCCTTTTCGAGCCCTGGCCTTCAAGATCATGGACGACCGCTATGGGGCGTTGACCTTTCTGCGGGTTTACTCGGGCAGGATTGACAAGGGATCCACCGTGCTGAATACGGCAACCGGTAAAACCGAACGCATTGGCCGGATCGTGGAAATGCATGCGAACTCCCGGGAAGAACTCACTGCTGCCCAGGCGGGGGATATCGTGGCGGTGCTGGGCATGAAAAATGTCAAAACCGGCAATACCCTGTGTGACCCCAATCACCCGGCTTCCCTGGAACCCATGGTGTTTCCCGACCCGGTGATTTCCATGGCGGTCTCGCCAAAGGACAAGAGCGCCTCGGAAAAAATGGGAGTGGCCCTGGGCAAGATGGTGGGGGAAGATCCCTCCTTTCATGTCACCACGGACCAGGACAGTGGCGAAACGATCCTGATGGGGATGGGTGAACTGCATCTGGATATCAAGGTGGACCTGCTGCGACGAACCCACGGGGTGGCAGTGGAAGTGGGGAAACCCCAGGTTGCCTACCGCGAAACCATTACCCGGCGGGTGGAAGACATGTATATCCACAAGAAACAGACCGGTGGGGCCGGGCAGTTTGGCCGGATTGATTATGTCATTGAGCCCGGTGAAACAGGCTCTGGTTACGTCTTTGAGTCCAAGGTAACGGGCGGCAATGTCCCCCGTGAATACTGGCCGGCAGTGGACAAGGGATTCAGGAACTGCATGGAAGTCGGGGTGCTGGCCGGCTATCCCTGTATTGATGTCAAGGTGGTTCTTCTGGACGGGGCCTACCATGCGGTGGATTCGTCTGCGGTGGCATTTGAACTGGCCGCCAGAGCGGCCTATCGCCAGTCCATGATCAAGGCCGGGCCGCAGCTGCTTGAGCCCATTATGAAAGTGGATGTGTTCACGCCTGAAGAACATGTTGGCGATGTGATTGGTGATTTGAACCGTCGGCGTGGCATGATCAAGGCTCAGGAGGCCGGGCCCACGGGGGTCCGGATCAAGGGGGATTTACCGTTGGCCGACATGTTTGGATATATTGGTGACCTGCGTACTATCACCTCGGGACGGGGCCAGTTCTCCATGGAATTCTCCCACTACATGCCCTGTCCCAAAACCGTGGCCGAGATGGTGATCAAGGAAGTACAGGCCCGGAACGCGGCCTGACGGGCGAAGTCCATCCGGGTAAATCCGGGACCTGGCCGGTTTGTCCCACCTGGCTTGAACCAACGTGGTTTCCATTCGACCCCGCCTGTTGGCGGCAGGTTGCTGTGCAGGCACGTTCATCATCCTGGGAAACCACCCACTCCCCGGCACACCGTCACGAATGGGTGCAGTCCGTGCTTTCAGGGGTGGATGGAGGCCGTGGCTTCGCGAATTTTCTCCAGATTCTCCGCCGCCGCCTGTTTCAGCAGCATGGTATCGGCATCCCCCAGGATCAGGTTGTGCCCGTCCTGGTACTGTTGTTTCAGCGAACACCCCGGCACCGGGACGATTCCCAGGAATTTCCCGGCCGCCTTCACGGTTTCGATGATGTGGGTATAGGCGTCCCGGTATTCCGATGATTCAAAATTCCCGATTTTTCCCAGAGATGCCGAGAGGTCCGAAGGGCCGATGAAATACATGTCGATTCCTTCCACCTGAACGATTTGTTCGATATTCTCAACCGCCTGCCTGCTTTCAATCTGCGCGATGAGCATAAAATCCTCTGCCATGAACCGCAGATGGTCCTCCACATTCGTTCCGTAGTCCGTGGCACGTATGATTCCGGGTGCGGCACCCCGTATCCCATCCGGTCCATAGCGACAGGCTTTCACTGTCCGCCGGGCCTCGTCGGCAGTCTGGACATTGGGAACCATGATGCCCGCCGGGCCAATGTCCAGGGTCCGCTTGATATCCACGACATTGCTGGAGCCGACACGGATCATGGGTGCACAGGGGAAAGCCCGGATGGCCTGCATTACGGTGAGGGCATCGGAATAGGTCCCCGGTCCATGTTCCAGGTCAATGAAAGCGATGTCAAAGCCGCTCATGGCGATAATCTCTGATGCCACGGGATGATACATCTCGATCCAGCATCCATTCAGTTTTTCTCCGGCTTCCAGCCGTTGTTTGATGGGAGGGTGTCTCATTTTCTGACCAGTTCGTTTGACAGGTGCAATATAGCAGTTAACCGGCGGGTTGTTCACCCCGCGTACGGCTTTGTCCGTTGGGTTCTGGAAGTCAATATCGGGCTGCCCGGATGGATTTTCTGCTGTTCCCGGGGTCTGGTTCAAAAGAATAGGCTTGATTCCCGGCTTTCGGTAGAATATCTTGGACGGTAAAGGGGGCATGTCAGGATTTTGAAGACGATGGGCCCGGCGCTTCTTTACAATGCGGCTATCGGTTCCCCCCACAGTCGAATTTTGGTGTACGACCATTGAATATTGAATTTATCCGGGTCGGTGGACCCGAAAGGGTATCCTTATGAAAACACTATCCGCCATGGCTTCGGCCAGGTATGAAGAAGAGGAATGGAGGGTCAGGCAGGACCTGGCCGCCTGTTATCGTGCATTTGTTCACTATGGCTGGACAGACCTGATCTATACCCATTTGAGCGCAAGAGTGCCGGGGTATCTGGATCAGTACCTGATCAACCCGTATGGCCTACTGTTTCACGAAATTACGGCCAGTAACCTGATCAAGGTAGATTTTGACGGACAGGTGATCCAGGGGGATTATCCCTATAATGATGCGGGTCACGCCATCCACACCGCTGTATTGAAAGCACGGGGGGACATTCAGTGTGTGCTTCACAGTCATACCCGGGCCGGGATGGCGGTGTCCTGCATGGAGGGGGGATTGTTGCCGTTGACCCAGCAGGCCAACGAAATCAGCGGAATTGTTGGCTACCACCACTACGACCTGGTCACGGACAATGAAGAGGAATGCCGCAGGCTGGGGGCAGACATGGCGGACCGATGGGCGATGATCCTGCATAACCATGGGCTCCTGTCCGCCGGGCGCTCCGTTGGCGAGGCCTTTTATCATCTGTATACCCTTGAAAACGCATGCAAGGTACAGGTGGACGTGATGGCATCCGGGGCCAAAATAATCGTCCCCCCGGATGAAGTGGTCCAGGAACTGAACGAGTACGGTCGGCCGCCGGAAGAAGGCCCGGCTGATTTCGTTGACCGGGCCTGGGGTGCAGTGGTTCGCCTGATGGATGAAAAGGATGCCTCCTACCGGAAATAGGAATCTCCATGGATAACACAACGGGGCTTCGGGTTCCGGTTGGAACATGCCAACCCGCCAGGGGCGTTTTCGGGCCCACCAGGACTATCGGGAGTGGCCATGACCAACCTTTCCTTTGATTTTTCCGGCCAATCTGTGCTGGTGACCGGGGGTACGTCCGGGATTGGAGAGGCGGTTGTCAGAGCCTTTTCGGCGTCGGGAGCGGAGGTGGTCATCACCGGCAGAAGCCGGGAAAGGGGAAAGGGAATCCGGGAGGACCTGCAAAACAACCCGGGACGGTCGCATTTTATTCCCGGGGATATCGCCGACAGTGAATTCTGCAGCCGGCTCACCGACCAGGCCTGGGATTTGCTGGGGGGGCTGGATATTGTCGTGAACAGCGCCGGGGTGATTCATCATGCCAATGCCGAGCAAACCAGCGATGCCATCTGGCATGAAACCATGGACGTGAATGTGAACGGGACCTTTTACATCTGTCGCGCCGTCCTTGGAAAAATGAAGGGGCGGGGCGGGGTGATCATCAATATTGCCTCCGATGCCGGCCTGACCGCCAGTTCGAATCTGACGGCCTACAATGCCAGCAAGGCAGCGGTGATCCAGATGTCCCGTTCCATGGCAAGAGATTACGGCAAAGACCGGATTCGCGTGATCCCGGTTTGTCCGGGCGATGTGGATACACCCATGTTGCGCGGAGAATTTGTACAGCTTGGAATCGATGCGGAAACCGGGTTGAAGCAATCCGCCGAAAGCGTCCCGTTGAACCGGGTCTGCACACCGCAGGAGGTGGCCCACCTGGTGCTGTATGCGGCCAGCGATTCGGCAGGTTTCATGAGTGGTTACCCATTGGTGCTGGATGCCGCAAACCGGGCGTAACCCAGCGCCCCGTTCCATTCATGGTCGCTGATTCGGCATCCGCGGTTCGGGTTCAGTCTCCGGCGTCGGAAACTTGATCAATTCGCCACGGATTCAGGCAATGGTCAGTGCGATGGAAACCAGAAACGCTGCCGTTGGAACGGATAGCCTGGCAACGACACCCGTCGTCTCTCCTCTCCTGCGAATAGCCCGGTAAAATCAAGTGGAAGCCCCGCTTCATAGCCCCGGGCGACGTTCTCCACGAAACCACATCCATTCACGGACGACGGGCTCATACTGGACAGGACCTCCGGCGTCTCCGCCTCGTTTGTGGCGGTTCCGGCCGGGTCTGCCGGCTTCGGCCAGGCCGAGGAGACTTTCGGGCCCAGCACCCTGTCCGGACCCACCTCAACCACGACCTCAACGCCCAGCCCGGCAAGGGTTTCCACGCATCCGGTGAATGCCGCCGGTTCACAGGCCTGCCGGCGCCAGTGTGCCCCATCGAGGGTTTCACCGGCTCCCACCACCCGGCCGGTCACCTGGTTCACCAGCACAAGGGACGGCGACGCGGCCGCAACCTCTTTGAGGGCAGCTTCGAGTTCGTCCAGCACCCCGGTATCCGGTTCCCCGTTTCCTGCAAGCCCTTCCATCAGGGACCCCCTGTGTGCTGCGAAACGCAAACCCTCTTCCAGGGTGAGTACGCCGGCTGCCTGTGCCGCCGAAATTTCACCCGAGCCCATCCCGAGGACCACGTTCGGCCGGACCCCGACGCTCGACCACAGTGCCGTGAGCGCGCATTCGAGCGAATAGGTTGCCGGCTGCGACCACGCCGGGGTGTCCAGACCTCCAGAGCGACCGAACATGACATCCAGCAGAGAAGTGCCGCGCTGTATCCGGAGCACCTCGTCGCAGTGGTCCAGAATCCCCCGCACCACGGGTTCGCTTTCATAAAGCCCCTCACCCATACCCGCACAGCAACTGTTTTCATCGGAGTACACGAAGGCCACTTTTGCTGCCCCCCGCGGACGGTGGTTCCCGGCTGAGGCTACCAGATCCATCAGGTTTTCCTTCAGGGATGCGGTGTCCTCGAGCAGGATTCCAGCGCGGTGCCCGAAATGACTTCGTCCGGTGCCCGCGGTCCACGCCATGTCCGACAACACCGGTTGCGGGACATTTTCAGAAGAGAATGCCCCGGTGCAGTCATCCAGCCAGGAAAGATACCGCGCTGCCAACTCACGAAGTGCGTCGTCAGATTTCCCCGAGAGCGGCAGCAACCGCATCCGGCGGGGGGACAACTCTTCCGCAGCGGGGGACTCCTGGACCGACTCCGGCAGGGAAACACCGATGCGTTTTGCGCTCCCCGCAGGGGGATGCGGTGTTGGGCTGGCGGGGAAAGGGGTTTCGGGCATTCCGTATCCTTCCACCACGATGTGTGCGTTGGTTCCCGAAATCGCAAAAGCACTTACACCCGCCCGGGGTGGATGGTCGGGAGTCAGTGGCCAGTCCATCTTCTCTGAGGTCACACGCACCGGAAGCTCATTCCACGGCATATGCGGGTTCGGGGTCTGGAAGTGCAGGTGTTTTGGAATGATTCCGTGCTTCATTGCCAGCAATACCTTGATCAGGCCGGCGATGCCCGCTGCCGACTCCAGATGACCGATATTCGTCTTCACCGTGCCAAGCAGGAGGGGTCGGTCTGCCGCGCGTCCCCTGCCGTACACCGCTGCTGCTGCACGGACTTCGATCGGGTCACCCAACGGGGACCCCGTTGCATGGACTTCCAGGTAATCCACTTCCGAGGGGGGAACTCCGGCCTGGGAAAGCGCCTCCTCGAGCACCTGCTCTTGCGCGGTACCGTTCGGCACCGTCAGCGCAGCACTCGCTCCGTTCTGGTTCACGGCGGTGCCCTTCACCAATCCCCAGATCAGGTCACCGTCCGCTTTGGCATCGCTTAGCCGCTTCAAGACCACCACTCCGCAGCCTTCGCCGCGCACGAAGCCATCTGCAGCGGCATCGAAGGTCCGGCACTGCCCCTGCTTCGACAGCATCCCGAACTCCGACATGAACCGGGTGATGGAGGGGGAGAGTACGGCGTGCACTCCCCCGGCCAGAGCCAGGTCGACTTCTCCCCCCCGGAGGCCCGCAGCGGCCTGGTGCACCGCTACCAGCGAAGATGCGCAGGTCATGTCCAGCGGCACCGCGGGTCCCATCAGGCCCAGTGCAAAGGCAATCCGGCCGACGGTCACACTTGGGGCGGTTCCGAGATAACTGTCGTCCTGGCCACTTCCAGCGACCAGATCCCGGTATTCGCTGGCGCCCAGTCCAACATACACCCCGGTGCGGGTGCCCTTGCGTGCAGAGGGGTCCATGCCGGCGTCTTCGAGCGCCTGCCAGCTGGTCTCAAGCAACAGCCTTTGGCGCGGGTCCATCATCCGCGCCTCGATGGGCCGGATTCCAAAGAAGCGTGCATCGAACTGATCGAGCCCATCGACGAACCCGCCTCGCCGGTAGATGGCCTCCCCGGCGGCCGGGTCTCCGAGAATGCCATTCCAGGGGCCGGAATCCCGCCGTCCCTCCGCGACCGCGTCGGTGCCTGCTTCGAGTTGACGCCAGTAAGTGGAAATATCCGGCGAGCCGGGGAATCGGCATGCCATGCCCACAATCGCAATCTGCTCTTCCTCGGGCCGCCCCGTCGACTGCGGCTTCGGTTCGGGCTGTGCCTGCAAAACGGGTGCGGGGCTAACTCCGCTGAGTTCCGTGGCCAGATGACGGGCAAGCACCGCGATGTCCGGATAGTCGAACACCATCGTATTCGAGGCCGTATAGGCATCGGCAAACGCACGGTTCAGACGATTGCGCAGTTCCACGGCCATGAGCGAGTCCATCCCCAGATCGAAAAACCCCACCGTGGGCTCCGGTACTGTGGGCAGTCGCAACACCGCCTGCAATTCCTGCTGCAGGAACGACACCAGCAAACCCTCCCGTTCGGCGGTAGGTGCCCCCTGAAAACGGGAGATCAGATCATTCGCCAGGGCAGGGGAATCGACCTCGGTCTCGGAAGTGGTGGAGAGCAGATCCTCCAGCAGCGGCGGACGGTCCTTGACGGCCTCTTCGAATACCTGCCAGTCTATGGACATCACGACAGAATTTGTGACATCCTGGCGCACCAGCCTGTCGAATGCCCGGATCCCCTGCTGCGGGGTGAACCAGCGATCGCCGCGCACCGCCCGTGGCCGTTCAATCCGTTCGCGTTGTTCCGCTGCCTCGCCGATTTCTGACCAGGTGCCCCACGCAATGGTTTGTCCCGGAAGCCCCAGCGCCCGGCGATGGATGGCGAGTTGATCCAGAAATGCATTGGCCGAAGCGTGGTTCGTCTGGCCCGGATTGCCCATGACGCCGACCCGGCTGGAAAAGAGGATAAAAAGATCCAGGTCGAGGTCCACGGTTGCACGGTGCAGGTGCCAGGCTCCCAATATCTTCGGCCACAGCACCTCCTCAAACCTTTCCCAACTCTGATTGGTCAGTGCGCCGTCCGACAGCACCCCCACGCTGTGGATCACGCCCCCCAGTGGGGGCAGGTCCCGGGCGATCCGTGCCAGCATTTTATCCACCGAAGGGGCATCCGCCACATCCGCGAGTTCCACCCGCACCGTGAACCCGCGTTCGCGCAGCGAGTTGATGACCACTTCGGCCGCCGGATCAGGGGGTCGCCGTCCATTCAGCACGATCACGCCCGCCCCACATTCAGCAAGCCAGTCCGCCACTGCACAACCGATCCCGCCCAGGCCGCCGGTGACCAGGTAGGTTCGGTCCTGTCGCAGGCGGCCTCCCGTGAGCGGCGGTGCCGTCAATACGATTTTACCGAGATGGCGGGCGGACCGCATGAATCTTAACGCGGCGCCCGCTTCAGCCAGCGGCCACTGGCTGTGGATGAGTGGTTTCAGCTCTCCCGTTGCAATGCGCCCCGTCACGTCCCGCAGGACCCTTCCAACCCGGGCTGGAACGGTTTTCTTCATCACATCCAGCTCCAGGATGGCGTAGGCGACGTCGGGACGCGCCGCTGCCATCTCTTCCTCGCTCAGAATGTCCCGCCTGGCCATCTCCACGAACCGACCCCCTTTCGCCAGGCAGGAGAGACTTGCGTCGATGAAGCCTTCTCCCGTCAGGCTGTTCAGCACCACATCCACGCCCGCGCCATCCGTCTTTTCCAGGATTTCCTTCCCAAACGCCGTCTGTCGGCTGTCGAATACATTCCCCACCCCCAGCGAGCGAAGATACGCCTGCTTCGGTGCGCTCGCCGTCGCAAAGACTTCTGCTCCCGCCACTTGCGCCAACTGGATCGCCGCCAGCCCCACACCACCCGCGCCGGCGTGAATCAGTACCCGCTCCCCGCGCTTCAGTCCGGAAAACTCGTAAGACAATGCGGCGGAAACGAACGCACTCGGCACCGTGGCGAGTTTCGTCACTGAAATTCCCGGTGGAGCGAGCGCTACCAGTTCCTCCCTCGTGACCATTTCCGATGCGAATGCACCGAAGCCCAATCCCACCACATGGTCGCCGACACAGATGGATGAAGTGTCCGCCCCCACCTCCAGCACATGGCCGCACATCTCCCTGCCCAGATTCCCTTCTTCAATGAAGCCGAGTGAGCGAAATACATCCCAGAAGTTGAGCCCGGAGGCCTCGACCGAGACGCGGACTTCTTTCGGCCCAAGGGGACGCGGCGGCAGAGGCTTGATGCCAGGCTTCTCGAATACGCCATCCGGGTCCGGGGCCAGCACCCAGGCGGATTCATCCGGCAGGGTCAGCCGCTCCGTCTCGGTATTTGCCCGGACCAGGCGTGCCACCTGGCGTCGTCCAGATCGGTATGCGATGTGATTTTCGGGGTCAGGATACAAAAGTTCGTTGACCAGGTCGGGTACAGGCCCCGTCTTTGCGGGATCCAGATCAATCATCCTCGATTGCAGTTCCGACGCTTCCATGGCCACTGCCTTGCCGAATCCCCACAGGGCCGCGCCGGCCAGTCCTGCGGTAGGTTCCCGCTCCAACAGTTGTGCTCCGCGCGTGAGAAACCAAACGCCCCTCCCGGGGGTCGCATTGGCATCGGAGATTCCCTGAACCATCGCCAGCGCGCTCGCTCCCGCCCGCCTCACGTTCTTCGCAATTTCTTCACTGGTGGCTTCCGCACCATGGTCATCCAGTGCCACAAGGTGCACAACACCGTTGAAAGGCACATCCGGGGGCAGGTCCTGTATCAGCGAACACCAGGACTCGCGCTGCTCCATTTCCACCGCCACGACGGTGACCCCTCCCCCAGCAGTTCGCGGTACCCCGGGTTTCGATGGCTCTTCCCCCACCACCAGGACCGACTGGTTCCGGGCCGCCAGTTCGGATGCCAGCCCAGTGGCCAGGCCGCCGTCGTCGGCTGCCAGAACCCAAACCCCCGGGGGCTCCAATACGTCTGCCGGACCCTGTGCGACGATTACGCCCTTATCCGGGAATGCGGTGAAGTCCGATTCGTCCACTCCCAGGATTTCCACTTCCCCGAAACCCGCATCACCGAGAGCGCGACGCCACACTGCCGGGCCTGCCAGGGCGTGGTGGGGGCGGTAGTGGTCCGCAAACCGCCACCAGCCATCCAACTGCCCGAAAGTCAGATCCATCCAGCCCTGGCCGCTGAGGTTCTCAAGGGCGACCAGCTGGCCCGATGGCGCGAGAAGCCTGCGGCAGTGCGCCAGCGTTTCCTCCAGATATGGCGTCGCGTGCAACACGTTGGATGCGATCAGCAGGTCATAGGCGTTGGCATCAAAACCCTGGTCAATCGGATCTTTCTCGATATCCAGCGGACGGTATTCGATGAACACGCTGCCGAATCTTGCTTCCGCTTCCGCGAAAAAACCGGCCGAGATATCCGTATACAGGTAGTCGAACTGTCCTTCCGGGAGTTCCGGCAGGATGGCAGCGGTTGCCGATCCGGTCCCCGCCCCGATTTCAATCACCCTGAGGCGCCGTCCTTCGGGCCGCCCGGATACGAGCGCCTGAATGGTTTCTTTCAATATCCGGTTCGCTGCACGCGCCACCGGCGCTTTCAGGTACAGGTCGGCCGGGGTTGGATTACCGCTGCTGAACAGGAGCGTCAGTGGGTCCGATTGAGAGCGAAGCACCCTGGCCAGGCCAGCACCACACCGCTTGAACAGCCCGATTTCTATGGAGCCATGGGGGTAGCGCTCGGTCATCCCGGCAACGAACTTTTCGATGTCGTCCGGAATTTCATCCGGCAACGGGTCATCCGTCCCGATCTTCACCACGAAACCGCTATCCTTTTCTTCCAGCACCCCGGATTTTGCCAGCATCTCCAGCATCCGGCGGAACAGGCGCTTATGTGCCTCTCCGACCTCCAGGCGCTGCCGCAGACCCTCCGGATCGATTCCCGCGCCCACCTTGCGTTTCCACCCCAGTTCCTCCAGGGTCGCGAGCGCGCGGGAGCGTGCCCACCGCTCCAAATCCCACAGCAGGGCACTCCGGTCGTCGCGCCCGACTCCTTCTTCCTCCAGGTAGCCGGAGAGCAGTCCCGAGCCGGCGGCGATGGTTTTCGGGGACGGGAGAAAATCTGCGGCCACCAGTCCTGGCGCAAGAGCGTTCTCGCGCCACACAACCTCATAGAGCAATCCCTGGACGCCCTCGACGGTGGCGAGCAGTGCTGCCCGTGTTGCGCGCTTCACCGTATAACCGCTTAACCCGCCGAGCAGGGTCCCATCGGGGTCGTAGATGCGCAGTTCACCGCTCAGGACTTCGGGCGGCTCGTCGGCCTCGACTTTCCCCCCCTGGGAAGCCTCACCCATTCGTACGTGACAAATGACTTTCTCCGGCAGCCGTCCTGTCAGCCAGAACCGCTCCCAGCCAAAAGGCAAATAGGTGGTTTCGCCTTCGGCCCCGCCCGGGTTTCGGGCCGTTGCCACCAACTGGAAGCAGCCGTCCAGCATAAGGGGGTGAATGTCGAGTTCATTCCGGCCGGGTTCCGGCAAAGACACTTCACCCAACGCCTCACCCGGCCGGGACCAGACCCTGCCCAGCGTGCGGAACGACGGACCCAGGTCGATCCCCGTAGCAGACCGGGAGCGGTAGTAGTTCGGTACATCTACCGGTGACAGGCTGGCTTTCAGGCGATCCAGGTCGACCTGTCCGCCGCTTTCCGGGAGCGGGGTGCCCAGGGCAATACGGCCCTCCACGTGTACCGTCCATCCCTCTTCACCTCCCTTGCTGTAAATATGGACACGGCGCGATGCCGCGTCCCCGGCAGAGCCGAGCACAACCTGTAGCCGCCGGCTCTCTTCATCGGTCCTTTCCCCGGGGTCTTCCTCCGTGAAGACCAGGGCGTTGTGCAACTGAATGTCCTCGACAATTACTGCACCACTCCCTTCAAAAATGCCCGCAGACGCGGCCATGGCCCCGTACAGCGCAGCCGGTGCGATGACCCGGCCGAACACCCGGTGATCGCTCATCCACTCCGGGTCCGAGGGGAAAATGTCCGTCTCGTACGTGACCTCACCACTGGCCGATTCGTGTCGGCTACCCAGCAAGGGGTGTCCGGTGCCCGGCCGCCGCCTCTTCGTCGTCCCGATCCAGTAGCGTTCGCGCTGGAACGGATAACCCGGTATCGAGATGCGTCGCCGCTCTTCCCCCGGGAAGAGTCCCTCAAAACGAATCGGAAGCCCCGCCTGGTACACCTGGGCCACGCCTGTCATGAAATCCTCTCCCCGGGTGGGCTCCGATGCCTCTGCGGATGGTGGGCACAGGCTCGGGACGACTGCCGGTGCAGGGGTTTGTGCCGACTCCGGCCAGACCGAGAGCACCATCGCACCCAGCAGCGGGCGCGGACCCACTTCCACTACCAGGTCCACCCCGAGTTCCGCCAATGTCCTGACGCCCCTGGCAAATGCCACTGCCTCCCGGGCATGTCGCCTCCAGTAGGCCCCGTCCAGAGACTGGTCAGCTCCCACTGTCCGTCCGGTCAGGTTGCTGACCACGGTGAGGGTGGGGGGCTTGATCTCCACACCATGCAGGGAGGCTTCCAGTGCATCCAGGGCAGGCTCCAGCAGTGCGCTGTGAAATGCCCGGGCAGTGTTCAACCGCCTTGCCCGAAATCCTTCAGATTCGCAACGCTTCAACAGGCTTTCAATCTGGTCCACCGGACCGCTTACCACCTGGTGGCTGCCGTTGTCTGCTGAAATGCCCAGCCCGACTCCGGCAGAGGCCGCGTTGACCGCCTCCACCACCCGCCCCACCTGTTCCGGTGAAGCAAACACCGCGGACATGGCCCCCGGTGCGGTCGACGACAGGAGAGCGCCCCGGACGATGGCAAATCGCATCCCGTCTTCCAGGCTGTATACTCCCGCCGCCTGCGCCGCGGCCAGTTCCCCGACGCTGTGCCCCACCACCACGTCGGGAAACACCCCCACACTTTCCCAGAGCGCCGTCAGTGCGCACCCGAGAGCGTACAGGGCGGGCTGCTCCCACGCCGTGTCGTCGAGCTTTCCTTCTCCTTTCCCATGGAACATCACGTCCAGCAAAGAGGTCTCTCTTTCCGAACGAAAAACTTCTTCACAGCGGTCAAGAACCGCCCGGACTACCGGCTCGCTTTCGTAAAGCGCCGCTCCCATGCCGGTCCACTGGCTTCCCTGTCCGGTATAGGCGAACGCCACCCTGGTTTTGGGAAGCTGTCTTTCGCCTTTTCCCGATTCAACCAGGTTCTCCAGGCGGTTTTGTAACGACCCGGCATCGTGGAACACCACCCCCGCGCGATGGTCGAAATGGCTTCGCCCGGCCCAGGCGGTCCAGGCCATGTCCGAGAGCAGCGCCCCGGAATCGGGGCATGTCGCCGCAAGCTCCCCGGCTTGCTCTTTGAGCCAGGTGAGATATCGCCCCGCAAGTTCCCGAAGTGCGCGCTCCGATTTGCCGGACAGCGGCAGCAAACGGGTCATCCGCTGACGGAACTTTTTCTCCGGCAACGGCAGATCTTTCACGATCGACGGTAACGATATCCTCACGGTCCGCGCAGAACCTGCCACCTGATGTGGTCCGTAAGGCACCCCGTCCGGGGGATCGCATTCTTCCACAATAAGGTGAGCGTTGGTCCCGGATATCCCGAACGAGTTGATTCCCGCCAGTCGCCGCCGCCCATCGCGTTGTGGAAGGTCCATCATGGATGACGTCACGTGCAAAGGAAGCTGATCCCAGTTGATACTCGGATTGGGGTCCCGGAAGTGCAGGTGCTTCGGAATCACTTTTCGCTGCATAACCAGCATGACCTTGATTAGGCCGGCAATCCCCGCAGCGGACTCCAGGTGGCCGACGTTGGTCTTCACCGAACCGACAAGCAGTGGGCAGCCGGCACTGCGGTTCCTGCCGTAGACGGCGGAGACGGCATCGATCTCAATGGGGTCCCCCACCGACGTTCCCGTCCCGTGCGCCTCCAGGTAATCTACTTCCGCTGCAGCGATGCCAGCCTGTGCAAGCGCCGCTTCGATCACCTGTTCCAATGCGGGGGTGTGCGGAACCGTCAGTCCGCTGCTCGCTCCACCATGATTGACCGCCGAGCCCCGGATAACTCCCCAGATCCGGTCGCCATCCGCCTGCGCCTCCCGGAGCCGCTTGAGAACGACGACCCCGCAGCCCTCGCCCCGGACATAACCATTCGCGGACGCATCGAACGCCTTGCACTGTCCATCCGAAGAGAGCATCATCGAATCCGCACGAAGTTCGAATACCCGGCCGTTCAGAATTGCCTGGACCCCGCCCGCAATGGCCAGGTCCGTCTTGCCCTGCTGGAGGTCTGATACCGCGTCGTGTACCGACACCAGGGACGACGCGCACGCGGCGTCTACCGCCTTCGCCGGTCCCATCAGGCCCAGAACAAAAGAGACCCGGCCGCTGGTACCGTTCAAATTGGTCCCGCTCAGGGCGTAGAGGCAAGAGGCCGCCTCCGCGGGTTTGTCCGACTCCACGACCAGCATCCTGTACTCGTCGTTGCTGATTCCGGTATAGACTCCGGTACGGCTGCCTTTCAGTTGGTCCGGATTGATCCCTGCGTCTTCCAGGGCCTGCCAGCTGGTTTCCAGCATCATTCGTTGTTGTGGATCCAGAAACCGGGCTTCCACCGGCGATATACGGAAGAATCCCGCGTCAAACTGGTCAATGTCATCCACATAGGAGCAGTAACGGCAAGCATCAGGCGGATTCGGGATATTCGAAAAAAGATCATCCACACGTGGATTGCCCGAACCCGGGAGGATTTCAGAGACCGCGTTTCCGCCGGATTCGAGCAGGTCCCAAAAAGCCGAAATACTGGGCGCGCCGGGAAATCGGCATGCCATCCCCACGACCGCGATGGGCTCGGCGGGCGGGTTTGTCCCGGTATCCCGTTTCGGTTCCATGGAAAAATCTGAGTTCCTCTGTTGTTTCATGGGGCCACCTGCCTTACGAAAATTAACTTTGTGGGAGTAGTATGTACCATGAAACGGGTTCAGGATACAGCGCGTTTTAAGAAGGGCCCGGCCGGCCGCCGTGGCGAGCAGTGCGGGATTCAACCGGGCACTTCTTCATCGTATGCCGGGCCCGCGCTTTTTTCCGTAGCCACCTTGCAGGACCGACCCGGGTTCCCCTGAAAACCTGCCCGCAGAAAAATCAGCAATCTTACCGCTACTCGGCTAAAATCATGTTCTGGCGGGAATGACCGGATATTTCTTTCCTCTTTGATTTACCTTTTTTCTCCAGTTAAAAAATAATCACAGGGTAATCCCGTGAAAGGGGTGGTAACTTCTATTGAAACAAGCAGACAATCCACCGCATTTATTCACTTCCGTATGTCGCGGGCGCCTCTTTGCTTTGGGTGATGTCCCGCCGGGGAAACCGGGCGGCTGATGACGGGTTCAGAAAAAATCTGGAAAATCCCCGAACCGGTTTCCATCCACGAAGTCCGCATGGAGGATGGCACTGTAATTATCCTGCGTCGCCATGGAAATACGGCGGGTCCCAGACTCGTCCTTTGTCACGGCAACGGTCTCGCGACCGACTTTTACTACCCGTTCTGGTCCTTGCTCACGGAAGATTTTGATCTCATCATCTATGATCTTAGAAACCATGGCTGGAACGCGGTCAGTTCCCAGAATGCACACAATATCCCGACTTTCGTGGAAGACCACGACCGTATTCTCGAAGCCATAGACCGCTGTTTTGGCAGGAAGAGAAAAATCGGCGTATTTCACTCTATCTCGGCGCTGACGACACTGCTCTCGCCTACCCATGGTACGGGATTTTCCGCACGTATTCTGTTCGACCCGCCGGTGTACAAGCCGGATGAGCGCCCTGAGGAATTCGATGTGGCCACCAGACGCTGT
Organism: Candidatus Poriferihabitaceae bacterium; assembly: GCA_965214055.1. Taxonomy (GTDB): domain Bacteria; phylum Pseudomonadota; class Gammaproteobacteria; order Arenicellales; family Poriferihabitantaceae; genus WTGA01. Next base: position 124,499 of record OZ243931.1, on the reverse strand, counting down.
ACCGAGATGACCCTCCGCCGCACGGATTGGTTCGAGTCCATCGAAGAATGTGTGGATTTTCTGCGCTATATTCCAACCTTCAACCGAGTCGTCCCCGGAACTTTTGAGCTGTACGCAAGTTCCACGCTTCGTGCCTGCGCGAATGGGCGGGGGTATGAATTGCGGTGTCCCCGAGACTACGAAGCACAGGTGTTTACCCATGCCAGGGCTTTCGCCGTCCTGGTGGAATTCGAGAAATTTCGCTGCCCGACGAAAGTCATTGGAGCTGACCCCACCCTGCCGTATTCGTTTCTTCCTACTGTCGACCTGGGTCACCTGTTGCACGTAGATTATGATTTCCTTCCTGGGGCGACGCACCTGCTTCAACTCGAACAGCCAAAGGAATGCGTAAGGATGATGCGGGATTTTCTGGAGTTCCACAACCTCCTGGATGGATGAGCTGACCGTTCAGGGTTCAAAACCAACGTCCGGGTCTTGCAGTCAGCGGGATTGCGCGAAATTTCTCTATGGTGGAGGGCTATTTCTCCGGGGGTCTTTTCGGCCAGGGAGGTGCGGGGGTGCCCGGGAATGAGGGTTTCCAACAATTCGAAAACTGTCAGCTCCAGGCACTCAATCGCGGAGCATCCTGTTTTCCATTCACCCTCTGGGCAGGGGCCGGGTCCAGTTCGTGAGCAAGGGTGGCCGCAAAATCGGGGTTGCCCAGATTTTCGAGTTTCCATGTGACAGTTGGCAAATGGGGAAACCGAAACAGGCCGTTTCTTGCGCCGAGTCGCATGGCTGCGGGAATCTCGAACCGGGAGGGGTCCAGGGAAAACCCCGTTCCGAGGGCCTTGATCAGTGCTTCCTTGAGCGTCCAGAGCATAAAGAAGAAATGATTCTTTTCATCCTCTCTCGTCAGGGAGAAGTCTTTTTGTTCGTACCGGCCAAACACCATCTTGCCGATTCCTTCGGCATCAATGTGAGGGGTGCGTTCCTCCACATCCACGCCGAGACGTCCCTGGGGTGCAATGCCAATCAGCCCATGTTTTCCGCTGTGGCTGACATTGAAGCTGATTGAGGCCGGCACCCCGCCTGTCAGGGCAAAAGGCTTTCCATGCCGGGTGGTGCCGAACGTGAGTTGTGAGTTCCTGCAGTCGAGCTGTCGGCACAGGGCAGACCGCAGGGCAGCACGGCAAAGGGCGAATTCCCGGCGGGGACGGTTGTATCGGTATCGGCGCCAGCGGTCCCGTTCATCCTCGCCAAGCCACGACAAAGCGTGGGCTTCACAATCTGCCTGGGGGGTCAGGTCAACATGTACAACCCGGACATCCCCCGTTTCACAGAACTCGCTGACCCAGGAAATGTTGGCAGGCATGGCGAAGCGGGATTCCGGGGAGTACAGCTTTAATTTCCAGATGTCTCAAACGCAGGCATCCGCCAGACAAAGCCAACTCCCGGCTTTCCTGATGCAACCTGATGCAATCGGTTTGCGCGGTTATCGCCCGGAACACTCTTCTACAAAGCAGTGTTCGGACTGTGAGAGTTCACCCCTCAAGATGGTTGATCAGATCTCTCAGTTTAGAAAAGCCTGCAGCATCTTCAGGAGAAATGTTAACAGAGAATTCCTGGTTGACGGTTTTCAGAAAATTGACGCCATCCATCGAGTTCAGCCCCAACTCACTGACATTGACGTCCAGGTGAGATCGATCGGAAATACCCAAATGTTCCTCGACGAGGTCTCCAATTCTTTTTTCAATATTGCTCATGATTGTTTGTCTCCCAGGAAAAACTCCTGTTGGCAGGTTGATTGAAGGGCGCATTGTAATATGAGGGAGAGAAAGCTGTCAAAAATTTTTGTGTGACCCCTGACAATTCCCACCGGAAAACAATTTCAGCCGGGCAGCGGTAAGATTGCTGGTTTTTCTGTGGACTGGTTTCTCATGGGGACAGGAACCCGCTTGCGCATCGGGCGGGTAATGGGGAGTGTTCCGGAAAGAAGCGAGAACCGCCGGGTACCCTCCTTGGGTGGTTCAATTCCTGGGACAGGTTGTCTTCTTCATCCCACTTCACCTGAATGATGAAATTGGGCAAATAGTAGCCTGTTTTTTCGGAGAAAGTTTTCGACTGGATTTTTCAACTCCCTTGGTTTTTCCCATTTTTCAGACGGAGAAAGAATGGCTGGGAAAGGGAACGGATGTCAACGAGAGTGATTTCCTTTGTCTGGTGGCTGTCCACACCGGGCGTTGATTGATGCTGTGGATGACACGGGATTTCCGGGTTGCTGACCGGGTTTTTTATGACGGGCGAGCCAGCGGATGCGGTATTTCCATGTGGGTGCGTTTTGCATCCGGAACCAGTCTACCCACGGGGGGGACAACATTGTTTTGGGAACCTTTCGGTGGTTAGTTCTCCGGTTGGACAGGGGGTGCATTCGGTTGAAAAGGGTCCAGGCGGCCATACCGATCACGGTGCCAGTTCACGTTGCCGTTCATTTGGGCGATACCGGTGATTCTTTTCAGATAGTGCCCCACCGCCATGTCATCGGTCATTCCCATGCCTCCGTGAAGCTGGATGCCTTCTTTGCCGACGAGGCGCCCCTGTTCTGCAATGTGTACCTTGGCTGCTGAAATCTCTCGCATGCGGTCTGCCGCAGGCAGGCTGCCGTCCGCCGCCAGCACCGCGCTTTCGGCCATGGATTGCGCCAGCTGGCATTGGACATAGAGGTCGACAATGCGATGCTGCAGCGCGGGCATCTGGCTTAAAGTCTGTCCGAACTGTTCACGCCGCTTCATGTAGTTCAGGGTCTGGTGATGGATCTCCCACATCATCGCCGAGGCTTCGGCGCACAGTAATGCGGTTTCAATATCCTGCACCGTGGCAATGTTCTCGCCGGTGCCGCCGGGAAGGACCTGGTCCTGGCCAAGCGTGACGTCGGATAATTCGATGTCCGCGGCCCGTCGCCCGTCGTACAGCTTGTAGGGTCGTTTGATTACGCCCTGGGAGTGGGACGGAACGATGAACAGCGTGACCTCTCCGTCCAGCAGGGCGCTGGCAATGAGATAGTCCGCCTGGTGGCCGAAAGGAACCAGGCGCTTGCAGCCATTGAGGATATACTCATTTCCGGACTGGCCGGCCCAGGTTTGTATCGGGGAGGACGGGTTTTCCTGTTCATTCAATGCACAGGCAATGATGGCCCGGCCTTCCGCGATCTGGCGTAGATAGCACGCTTTCTGGGGGTCGCTGGCCGACAGGACCAACGCGGCGCGGGCTACGCCAATGGTCGTCAGGTACGGAGAGATGAGCAGGGCTTTGGCGAATTCCTGGCAGACCAGCGCGATGTCCACGATGTTCCCGCCATACCCTCCATATTCTTCAGGAATGGCCATGCCCAGCCAGCCAAGTTCGGCGAACTGGCGCCACTGGTCACGATCATATCCCTCTTTACTGTCCAGAATCCGCTGTCGGTGGCGAAATGAAAACTGCTCCGCTATATACCGGGATACGCTGCTTCGGATCAATTCCTGTTCTTCGCTCAGTAAAAACATGCCGTCCCTACAGTCCAAGTACTGCCTTGGCAATAATGTTTTTCTGGATTTCGCTGGAGCCGGCATAAATTTCTGTTTTGCGAAAATTGAAATGCGCTCTGGCAATGAAGCCTGCCTGGGGCAGGGCACCCGGGAGATGGGCAACCGAATCCGGGTCTGAACCGTCAATCAAGGCATATTCCCCGGTGATGTCATGGAACAGTTCAAGTATCCGGTTTTGGACCTCGGTGCCGCGTAATTTCAGCAGGGATGCTTCGGCTCCCGCGGGCTCGGACCCGAAGAGCAGGCGATATTCCGTCAACTCCAGGGCACGCAACTCGATTTCACACTGGTTCAGCCGGTATCCGATATCGCCCTGGTCCGCCCAGGACGGGTTGCTTTTCCCGATGGTGTGGACAAACTGTTTCAGGCGTTCCAGGGTTCGCAGGGAGCGGGAGACTTCCGCGGTGCCGAAACGTTCCAGGCTCAACAGGTATTTGGCAATCCCCCAGCCCTGGTTTTCCTCGCCGACCCGGTTTTGCACGGGGACCCGGACATCCCTGAAAAAGACCTGATTGATTTCCGGGCCGGCGCCATCGTAGGTCTTGATCGGGTGTACATCAATCCCTTCTGTATTCATGTCCAGCAACAGGAAGGTAATGCCATATTGTTTCTTACCGGAAGAGTCCGTGCGAAACAGGCCAAACATGCGGTCCGCGATATGGGCCTCGCTGGTCCACATTTTTGTTCCATTGATCACGTAATTTCCGCCATCGCGGATGGCTCTGCACTGTAGTGAGGCCAGGTCAGACCCGGCACCGGGTTCAGAATAGCCCTGGCACCAGAAATCATCCGCATTCCGGATTCGGGGAAGAATTTCCCGCTTTTGCTCTTCGGTGCCGAATTCCATGAGGGTGGGCCCCAGCATCCCGGTCCCGTAGACCATGGGCCGTGGGGCGTCGGCCAGAGCGATTTCCCGTTCGAAGACGTACTGCTGCCAATCGGACCAGCCTGGGCCCCCGTATTCCCCGGGCCAGCCCGGGCAACCCCAGTTTTTGACCTGCAGCCGTCGATGCCAGTGCCGCTGCAGTTCCTTTGGAATGTCCATGCGTTCCGCTTCAACCAGTTTTCGCAGTTCAACAGGCAAATGCGTTCGGATATAGGCCCTCACCTCGGCCCGAAACTCATCAATGCAGGGAGTGGGGTTCATTTCAGTCGGATTCTAGTTCATCCAGATTGTGAACAGGGCATAACACCAGATGCCACCACTGGTCAGCAAGGACAGCAGCACTGCGGCACTCGCACAGTCCTTGGCCTTTTTGGCCTTTTCATGGAATCCCGGAAATGCCTGGTCGACAACCGCCTCGATGGCCGTATTGAGCAGTTCCACAATCAGTACCAGGACATGACTGAGTAACAGCAATCCCATCAGCCAGCGCTCAACAGGCAGGAAAATACAGACGATGGACAGTCCGGCAGCAAGCAGCAGTTCCTGTCTGAATGCGGCCTCGTCCCGCATCGCCAGTCGAAGCCCGGAAAGGGAATAGAACCATGCTTTCCAGATCCTTGACAGGCCTTTTGCCGGTTCTGGCTGTTCAGGGAGGACCATTGTGAGAGACAAAATGTACTTTGCGATGGAAACGCTTGCCCGGATGCCGTTTCCACTCAGGCACCAGGCTGTTTCAGGCCCCCTGACGATACCATATTTCAGCTTCGATGTTGCCCCGGGTGTTGGATGGCGCAGGGCCTTGACGGTGATCAATACATTTTTCCACCGTCCAGGGACCGCCTCCGGGAATTCCTGTCTTCGGTGCAAATGCATGGGCGCGATTGAAGATTCCAGGCCGTATTCAGGGATGTTAAAGCAACCGGGATGAAACCCCTGACACCACGTGATGGACCGCCGGCACCCATATCGAAACAATCGTCCCTGGAAAAACAACGGAAGTCTTTCCGGATTCGGGAGAAATTTGTTAATGTGTTCCGCATCTCCATTATTTTTGTCGGTTATTTGAGTATGAACCCATCAGGACCCAGGGCCCGGAAGCACTTTGGGAATGTGAATGCTTAGCCTCGTCACCAGGCGGGTTCTGCATGGTTTCCTGGCGCTCGTCTGTACCTCATTTTTCATTTTTGTATTCACCGACCTGATGCCCGGGGATTTTGCCACCCAGATTCTGGGGCGGAGCTATACCATGGCCACGGCAGAGGTCATTCGGGAAAAACTGGGTCTGTACCTTCCACTGGTCAGCCGCTTCGTGCTCTGGCTCGGGGATGCGCTGCGGGGGGATTTCGGTCTCTCGTGGTCGGGCTATGAAATTACGCCGGTTATCCAGTTGAGATTGCAGCGCAGTCTCTGGCTGGCACTGGTTGCCGCCATCGTTGCCTTTCCCGTGGCGATTGCCCTGGGGTTATTTTCCGCCCTGAATCGTCATCAGCCCAAAGACCGGGCACTGGTCATTGCCAGTACCACCATGTTGTCGATTCCCGAGTTTCTGGTGGGGTATGCGGTGATTGCGGTACTGGCTGTGAAATTCGATGTTTTTCCGAGCCTGTCCCTGTTTGAGGATGACGCGCCCTTGTTCGACAGACTGCATGCCGTCACACTGCCTGTCCTCACGCTTTGTTTTGTGGCCATTCCCCCGGTCCTGCGCATCGTTCGCGCCTCGCTGATCAATACGCTCGATTCTGAATATATAGAAATGGCGGTTTTGAAAGGGGTCCCGCCACGTCGAATACTGCTGTTTCATGCATTGCCGAATAACATTGGACCCGTCATCAATGCGATGGCTCTGGGTTTTGCCCACCTGATCGCGGGAATCGTGATCGTCGAAATTGTTTTTGTCTATCCGGGGATCGGCTCGCTTTTCGTCAATTCCCTGACCACCCGGGATGTTCCGGTGATCCAGGCGTGTGGAGTGATCCTGGCTTCCTGCTATATCCTGCTGGTTATGGTGGCGGACGTGGTGGCCATTGCCTCGAATCCCAGGCTCGTTGCCAGGCAGCAGATGTATATTCTTCACCCGGGGCAGGTGGTCAGGGGTTTCCGATATACCCCCATCGTCCTGCTCATTGGCCTGAGCCTTTACCTGGTCCAGTTTATTCCCGGGACCCCGTCCGAAACCCGGCAGGAACTGGTCATTGACCGGACCCCTCCGGAAAAAGGAGCCCTGCGAACCATGCTGACCACAGAAGAACTGTTTTCTTCCGATGACTTTCCAGCGGGCCCCATACACAATGCACACTTCATGCCCCTTGGGAATGAGTTTCCTGCACACGAGGCCTTTGCAGGAACCATCGCGGTCCGGGCTGTGAAAATTCTCGGGTACCGGGCGGGAGGAAGGCCCCGGTACGGATTCGGAGAAATTCCGGATCTGGAAATCGGACTGGCCAGTCATGGGAAGACGCTCATCCCCATGGAACCCGGCTTTCTGGAGTCTGGAGATTCGGACTGGGCCGTCCTGGTTGGTCCGGGCCGGGTCTGGTCTGAACCCGGCGACGGTGGATATTCCCGGGCGTCTTTTCCGTTTACCCTGGTGGGCCGGGATGGAGCCGATTCCCACCAGGGCCTCGGCATGTTCCTGTATGGGGACGGAAAGGTTTCGAATCTGCGCTTTCAGGTGACCCAGGAGTCGTCCCTGCGGCAGAAATTTACCGCATGGGGCCAGACACCGCTTGAATTTTCCCGGGACACCCCCCGTTTGCCGACAGATGTGATTGAAGAGTACCTGGAGTTTGCAAAAACCAACCTGCAACGACGGCCCTGGGCAGAACTCTACACCGAACGGAATGAATCACTGATCGAGTATTTTGACGGCGCATACAACCAGGGGAATATCAGCAGCAGCGGCATGATTGTGGACGGCATTGTTTACCAGTGGGATTGCCAGACCCGTTTCGGGACTTATCCCTATTGTGAAGCAATGCGTCATTCCGTCTATTCGGTGACCAAGTCTCTGGGTGCAGCGGTGACGTTGGCCCGGCTGGCGCAGAAATACGGCAATCAGGTGCTGGATGAGAAGATACTCGATTATGTGGACATCCGCGCAGCACACGATGGCTGGGACGATGTGACCTTTCGGCACGCACTGAACATGGCCACGGGGATTGGGGACGTGGTTCCGGAAATCGTACCGTATTATGTCGACCCCGATGAAACGGAAGAGGCGTCCCACCGGGTGTTCAAAGAATCCACCTCCCTGGGAAAAATCAGGGAGATTTCCCGGTACAGGCGCTATCCATGGGGGCCCGGCGAGGTGTTGAGATACCGGACCAATGATACCTTTGTACTGAGTTTTGCAATGGACCGGTATCTGAAATCAAGGGAAGGGGAGGAGGTGAGGTTGTGGGACATGATGAACGAGGAAGTCTTTCAACCCATCGGAATCCGGTATCTTCCCGTTGTGCATACCCGCGACCGTGAAAAGAGGGATCAGATACCCAAACTGGGGTATGCCATGATTCCCACCATTGATTCGATTGGCAAGATTGTCCGGTTGTTGCGGAATCAGGGGCAACACAAAGGGGCCCAGTTGCTCAGCCGGGACGTCGTACAGGAAATGATGGTGGTCAATCGTCATTCCGGCCTGCCCAGCGGCTGGCATTATCGAGAAGGCGGTGAGGCCAGGTACCACATGTCGATGTGGCTGGTGCCTTACGAGGCCATGGACGGGTGTTCAGTCACCATCACCGCCATGGTGGGGGCCGGAGGCAATTATGTGATCCCCATGACCAACGGAATCACCGCTTTTAGATTTGCAGACCGGTATGGAGACCACCCCGGCACCTACGACAGTTATGAGATGAGAAAGATTTCGGATTTCAAAAAGTCGATCTGCGATAATAGCTGATACGTTCTGTTTCTGACTCTGTGAGGGGCCCATGCCGCCGTCGGGCTATATTTTTGATATCACACCGGACCTGTTCAACAAAATGGTCATTGAAAACTCGTCCAGGGGTCCGGTACTGGTGTATTTCTGGTCAGAAAATGCCGGACCCTGCATGAAATTGCTGCCCCGCCTGGTGAAACTGGCGGATGAGTTCAACGGGCAGTTTCTGCTGACCCTGCTTGATACCGACCGGTTCCGGTCCTTTGCCAGGGAACGGGATGTCGTCAGTATTCCCACCGTACAGATCTACGTTGGGGAAACGGTGGTCAACACCATTCGCGGGGCATTTTCCGAAACCCATTTCCGAAACGAGATCGAACAATGGTTGCCCCAGGCCGGGGTGCCCCAGGTGGCCTCCTCCCATTCCGGAATGCGATCAGGATTTCACAAATCCCTGGAGGAGGCAAAAAGGGCAGTGGGAAACGGAGAGATCGTGACGGCCTGTTCGATCCTCGAAAACCTGCCGGCCGAAGCGATGGATGATCCGGAAATTGAGTTGCTGTATACCCACCTCAATCTCATCCGGACCGCGCAGTTTGCACCCGGCGTGGAGGATCTCGAGAAGCGTATCCTGGAAAATCCTGAGGATTGCCAGGCACGGTTTCAGCGCGCATCCCTCCACCTGGTCAATGATGAATATGAGGAGGCGATCCGGTTGTTCATGTCATTGCACAGTGCTGGCAATAATGATACAAAGACGGCGGTGCGGTCCATGATCGCCATTTTTTCCATCCTGGGTGAGTCCCACCCTCTGACTAGAAAATACAGCGACCAGGTGCTGGACAGACTCGGTTAACCCGTAGTCTGCGGTACACCGGTTTCGACAAGACGGTTTTCCCCATAGACACCCGGCAAGGAGTGGTCCCATTATTTCGTTATCCGAAAACGCCACGGCAAAGGCCTATCTGATGCTGACCATCACAGCGTTTTGCTGGGCCTGCAATGCCGTGTTCGCACGGCTCGCCGTTGGAGAAGTCTCCCCCCTTCTCCTGGTGGCCCTGCGGTGGACCGGCGTCACGGTGTTATTGCTCTTCATTGCCCGGAGGCCCATCCAAAATGACTGGGAAAAACTGAAATCCCATCTTCCCCTGCTGTTTCTCATGGGGAGCCTGGGGTTCGCCACCTTCAATGCCCTGTTTTACATTTCAGCCTATACCACCACGGCGCTGAATATTGGCATTATCCAGGGGTCCATCCCCGTGTTTGTGTTGCTGGGTGCTTTCCTGATGTACCGGACCCGGGTATCCCCCCTGCAGTGCATGGGGGTGGTGCTGACCATTGTGGGAGTAGGGATCATTGCGTCCGCAGGGAGTCTCCAGCGCCTGGCCACCCTGACGGTGAACCAGGGGGATTACCTGATGATCCTGGCCTGCCTGTTGTATTCGGGTTATGCGGTCTGCCTTCGAAAAGTAACCTCGGTTTCCACCCTGAGCATCTTTTCCGTGGTGGCCGTGGCGGCGGCCATTGCCGCATTGCCCATGAGCTGGATTGAATACAGTCGGGGTGAGTTGCTGTGGCCCTCGACGAAGGGCTGGGTGATTGTGGCGCTGGTCACGGTGTTTCCTTCCTTTATTGCCCAGCTGTGTTTTATCAAGGGGGTGGCCACCATTGGTCCCGGCCGGGCCGGTATTTTCGTGAACATGGTCCCCGTATATGCCGCTGTGCTGGCAGTTCTCATCCTCGGCGAGCCGTTTAGGTTCTTTCACGCAGCGGCATTGATACTGGTGATTGCCGGAATTGGCCTGGCCGAGAAGGGAAAATTCCGGACGGATATAATTCGATGATATGAATGAACAAGAAAGAGAGAAACTGACGGCTGAGCAATTGCTTGCAGGCACCGGGTTGGAGGGAGAAATCGAAAACTCCTGGTTTCTCCCGCATTCCCGGAAGCCGGAGGCAGGCTGCCTGGAACCCTTTTCCCTGATCATCCGGGAAACCTCCATGCAGTGCAGCCACCGGGAAGTGGAAATCAATGGAAAGCGGATTGACCGGTTTCCGGGAGCCGTCCTTCACCTGGCCGGGGAGGGGGAGGACCTGGTGCCCCTGGACCGGGGATTGATCCGGGACCCCGGGGGAAACAGTTACTGGGACCTGACGGTTTCTCCGGGCAGGGTCTGGAAAGAAGAGGGGGACCGGGGATGGTCACGACTCGCGCTGCCATTCCAGCTCTCCAATATATTCGAAAATGATACCCATCATGGCATCGCCATGTTTTTGTATCATACGCGGCGGGTCTCGCCGGTCTATTTTCAGGTCGTTGCCGAGACAAAACCCTTTTTATGTCCGGACGGATTTCATGCCAGGGGATATCTGGCCGCATCTGTGGGCAGTCCCCACCCGGATACCGTTCAACCCGCTCTCCGGCAGTACCGCCAGGAGAAGCGGTACCAGCACCCCATCGGGCCTCTGGAGCATTGGCGCAGTGCGCAAACTGCACCATACCTCGATGATATCGGGCATGGATTTGGCAGTGAAACGTCCCTGGTCAGCGGACTCGTGGTTGACGGTGGGATTTATGCAACACCCTGCACCACGGTGCATGGAGACTATCCGTACCCCCGGGCCATGAAATTTGGTATCTGGTCCGCGACGAAGACCGCATTTTGCACCCTCTCCTGCCTGAGGCTCGCCCGGATTTCAGGACAGGACCCCCGGCGGGCCGTGATTTCGGACCTGTTGCCGGATGCGGCTCACCGTTCCCGCTGGCAGGCAATCACCATCGGCGATTGCCTGAATATGGCCAGCGGCATTGGTACGGCAGCCCCGGAACGGGAGCCTCTGGATATCTTTGCGGATTACCTGCTGGAATACGATCAGGCCCGGAATTCGGAGCGGGGGCTTCAAAGCTACCGGCACTACTTCGACTGGTTCCTGGCCCCCAGCCAGGAAGAAAAAAACACGGCGGCCCTGGCCTGTCCGGGCTACCCCTGGGGACCCGGTTCCATTGCCCGGTACCGGGACCAGGACCTGTATATCACGGGGGTGGCGCTGGATGTCATGTTGAAAAGGCTCCGGGGTCCGGATGCGCGACTGTGGGACATGGTGCGTGATGAAGTGTATCGACCGGCCGGAATCTTTCATGCCGTGAAGTTTCATACGGTGGAATCGGATCCCTCGAAAGAAGTGCCGCTGAGTGATGCCGGCCTGTTGTTGACCATGGACAATATTGCCCGCCTCGGAAAGCTGATTCTGGACCGGGGAAAAATTCGGGACCAGCAGGTCCTGGATCCACAGATGCTGGATGAAATCTTTGATCCCCGCATGGAAAAGGGGCTCCCCACGGGGACGTACACCACGGATGGCGAGATCCGTTATCATGCCGGGACGTGGCATTTGCCCTACCGGTCCCTGGGCGGAAAGCTGTACTGGATCCCGACCATGCGCGGTTACGGCGGCCAAATCATCCAGACCCTGCCCAACGGGACCACTGCTTTTCGGTTTGGCTTTGACGGGGGGGACACCGAAGAGCGTTTCGATGCGCTCAAGCTTGCCAGGCTGTCGGACGCGATCCGGCCATTCTAGCCCGGGGGTTTTCGGCGGTGCCTGGACCGGTTCGGGTGAGGGCGGAGAACCCGGCAGATTCTCGTCGATCGGCCGCGCATTGACCGTCAGTTTCCGGACGGGTCCGCACCGAGTTCTTCGATCATCGCATCACGCATGATGTACTTCTGGGGTTTGCCGGTGACGGTCATGGGCAGTTCCGGTTTGAAACGGATGTACCTTGGAATCTTGTAGTGTGCAATCCTGTCCCTGCAAAATTCCCGGACCTGGTCTGCCGTCATGTCAACGGATTTTTTCAGGACGATCCAGGCGCATACCTCTTCCCCGTATTTTTCATCCGGTACCCCGAACACCTGGGCTTCCTGGATGTGAGGGTGGCTGAACAGGAATTCCTCAATTTCCCGGGGATAGATATTCTCCCCACCGCGTATCAGCATGTCTTTGAGCCGGCCGACGATGCGGCAATACCCCTCCTTGTCAATGGTTGCCAGGTCGCCGGAATGCATCCACCCGGCCCGATCAATGCATTCCCGGGTATGCGCGTCATCGTCCCAGTATCCCTGCATGACCAAGTATCCCTTTGTGCACAATTCGCCGGTTTGTCCTGTGGGGACCGTTCTGCCGCGTTCATCAATGATCTTGGCCTGGGTATGCGGGTGAATGCGCCCTACCGTGGACACTTTTCTTTCCATGGGATCGTCCACGTGGGTCTGAAACGACACGGGGCTGGTTTCCGTCATCCCATAGGCAATGGTGACCTCATCCATTCCCATTTCCTCTACCACCCGCTTCATGACCTCAACCGGGCAGGGCGCTCCGGCCATGATCCCGGTTCGCAGTGTGGTAACCGGGGTTTCCAAAAAGCGCTCATGTTCGAGTATGGAGACAAACATGGTGGGAACCCCGTACAGGGCGGTGCACTGCTCCCCCAGAATCGTTGAAAGGGTGGTTTCGGGGTCAAATGACTCACCGGGAAAAACCATGGCGGCACCGCTGGTCATGCAGCCCAGTGAACCCAGAACCATCCCGAAACAGTGATAGAGCGGAACGGGGAGACAAAGCCTGTCCGTCTCGGAAAAACCCATGGTTTCCGCAACAAATCGCCCGTTGTTGACAATATTCTTGTGGGTCAGGGTCGCCCCTTTTGGCGAACCGGTGGTGCCGCTGGTGAATTGGATATTGATCGGCTCGTCCGGGTCCAGGTCTTCTGCAATCCCCGGCAGGCGTCGCAATTGGGCAGGACCCCCGTATTCGGTCACCTGGCGGTAGCTGAACATCCCCGGAACAGGCTCCTGACCCAGGGTGATGACGCATTTCAGACTGGGTAGCCTGGCAGCATCCAGCCTCCCCGGTTTGCATTGTTCCAGTTCCGGTGCCAGGGACTTCAGCATGGAGAGGTAGTTGCTGGACTTGAACGATGGAGCCGTCACGATGGCCTTGCACTCCACCGTGTTGAGGGCGTACTCCAGTTCCGACAGCCGGTAGGCTGGATTGATGGTGACCAGGACCAGTCCGAGCTGGGCAGTGGCATATTGGGTCACGATCCATTCCGGGCGATTGGGGGACCAGATGGCAATGCAGTCCCCCTTGTTCAACCCGATTGCCAGCAATCCGGCAGCAAGGGTTTCAACTTCCCTCGCCAGGTCATAATAGCTCCATCGCACCGCATGCCGGGGGAACACCACGGCGCATCTCGGACCAAACCGGTCAACCGTTTCTTCCAGCAGTTCCGGGACGGTCTTGTGCCACAGCGGTGGGGCGGTATCTCCGCACACGTAGGACTTGTTTCCCGCCGGACGGTAGTCCACGGGGCCTGAAGCCCGGGTATTGTCCCCAAGCGAGATAATCGGACTGAACAGGTCGGTGATCGTCATGAAGGTTACAGGTCCCGCCAGTCGCCGAGCTGTTCGAACGCATGGGCGGCCCGGTAAATGGTCAGTTCTCCGTAATTATCGGCGACCAGCATCATCCCCACCGGCAGTCCTTCACTCATTCCGCATGGCACCGTCATAGCGGGATATCCGGAAGCATTGAAGGGACAGGTATTGCCTACCATTTCAAATGCCCGCTGTATCGACAATTCCAACGGGGCATCGGGAGGAGGGATTTCCTGGGCTTTCATCGGAAGCGTGGGCAGCACCAGGAGATCATATTTGCGGAAGGCCTGGTCATATTGGGTGCGAAGCCAGCGCATCAGATTCTGGGCCTTGCCGTAAAACCGTCCACGGTACCGGGTCTGGAAATATTCGCCGAGAAACATGCAGATTTTCAGGCTGCTGGACAGTTCATCCGCCCGAAAGCGCCAGTTGGAAAAGAAGTCGGTCAGGTTTGGGATGAACAGGCCCCGGTAGTTGGTTCCGCTGCTGTTGCCATGCATCATCAGGTCCTGCAGCCCTTCTACCGCAATCGCGGTCCAAAAAGCAGGTCCTTCAAGATGTCCAGGTATCGAGGTTTTCTCCACCCGTGCACCAAGACTTTCGAGTTTCCAGATAGCCTGATGCACCTTGGCATCGACATCCGGTTCGCTCTCGGGCCGGTGGAATCCTTCCTCCAGGATACCAATGCGGAGCCCGCCCACACCCTGGCCCAGGGCATCGGTATACGGATGGACGCGGGGTTTGTATTGCCGCGGGTCGAGTCCATCTTCTCCGGCCAGGACTTCCAGAAAAAGGGCATTGTCCGCGACATTGCGGGTGATGGGGCCGACATGATCCAGGGTCTGTTCAATGGGAAAGACCCCGGTATAGGGAACCAGCCCATGGGTCGCTTTCATCCCATAACATCCACAGTTGCTCGACGGAATGCGTATGGAGCCTCCCTGGTCCCCGGCAATGGCCATGTCCACCTCGCCGGCGGCAACCAGGGCCGCGGACCCGCTTGAGGACCCCCCCGCCATGTATCCCCGCTTGTAGGGATTGTGCACGGGCCCGGTGGCGTTGGTGTGGCTGCCCCCGGACAGGCAGAGATACTCACAATGTGATTTCCCCGCAATGGTGCCCCCGGCGTCCAGGATGCGGTTGACAATGGTGGCATCGACATCGGGGATATATCCTTCCAGAACGGAAGCACCGTTCATCATGGGCACTCCCGCCAGGCAAACCGTGTCTTTCAGTACGATCCGCTTTCCCGCCAATGCACCGCCCGGGGCCCCTTTTACCTCACATTTGTAGTACCAGGCGTTGAGCGGGTTTTCTTCCGCCGGGGGCGGGTATCCCGGGGTCCTGGGATACCGGACCTGGGGCAGATAGTCCGGTTTTGCGTTGAGAAGGTCATATCCCTGGATGTACGGTTCCATGACGCCGAGATACGCCCGCAGTTCTTCATCGGTCATGGCCATTCCCAGGGTTTCGGCCATCTCCCGCATTTGTTGCAGGCTGGGTCGCTTTACACTCATAAATGCCTCCGTCGAGGAAGGGTCCGCTGGGGCCTGCGCGGGCACTTCTCCGGTTTCTTTCTCCGGCCCAGTAACAATGGGGCCGGGGATGGGTTCTGGGGGGGTATCCGGCGTTTTGGCGGGGGATGGATTCCCCCTGGAAGTGGGGACGGATGGGAGTGCCGGATCCGGATTCTTGCCCAGCCCCATGAATTCCAGCAGCGCAGCGTTGTCGTGCAGGTCCGCCCCGGCAATTTCTGCAATTACCCGTCCCCGTTCAATTACCAGCAGGCGGTCACACAGTTTTCGGAGGAACTCGAGATTCTGCTCAACCACCAGCACGGTGAGGCCGTCCTCATCACGAATGCGCCCAAGGACCGCAATAATTGTTTCAATGACCGAGGGCTGGATCCCCTCGGTGGGCTCGTCCAGCAAAACCAGGACCGGATCGGTGATCAGGCAACGGGCGATGGCGAGGATTTGTTGTTCCCCGCCACTGAGATGGCCTCCCTTGCGGCCCAGCAATGGGATGAGTTGAGGGAAATAACCCAGTATTTTCTCCTGCTCTTCCTGTACAAATTCAGTATCCCTTTCACCACTCAGGGCAAATCGAAGATTGTCCGCCACCGTCAGCCGGGGGAAAATTCCCCGGCCCTGGGGAACATACCCTATCCCCGCAAGGGCCCGTTGATGGGTCGGGTGATCCCGGATATCGACACTGTCAAAGAAAATACTGCCACTGGTGGTTGGAATCAACCCCATCAGTTGCTTCAGCAACGTGGTTTTCCCCATCCCGTTGTGTCCCAGTACGCCAACGATTTCCCCCTCCGCCACCTTCAACCCGATACGGTCCAGCACCGGGATGTTTCCATACCCGCCACACAGGGCATCGACGTTCAACAGGATTCCGGAGCGGGTCGGGTTCACATTGCCTTCCCGAGGTAGACATCCTGAACAAGTGGGTTGCTCATCACATTGTCCACCGTGTCTTCCACCAGTACCCTTCCCTGGTGAAACACGGTGACGTTCTTGGCAATCAACCGGATGAAGTGCATGTCGTGTTCTACAACAATCAGGGTTGCCGTCCGGTTGATTTCAAGGATGATCCTGGCGGCCCGCTCTACTTCCGCATGGGTCATGCCTGCCGCCGGTTCATCCAGCAGTACCAGCCAGGGACGCATTGCCAGCACCATGCCGAATTCCACCAGCTGGCGTTTCCCATGCGCCAGCTTTCCTACAATCTGTTTGCTGAGGTCCGTAATTTCAAGGCGCTCGAGAACCTCGTCCACCTGCTGACGGATCTGGCGGTTTGCCGGGACCCGGTGTGCCGCAAGCCAGAGGTTTTCGAAAACACTCAATCCATCCATCACACTGGGAACCTGGGTCTTGATGCCCACGCCAAGACGCGCAATTTCATGGGGAAGCAGACCGGTACACTCTTCCCCCTGGATGTAAATCTCTCCCGAAGAAGGGGTCAGCATGCCGGTCAGGCATTTGAAGAATGTGCTTTTCCCCGCGCCGTTGGGTCCGATCAGGCAACGCAGTTCGTTTTCATGGAGCCTGAAATTGACGGCTTCGAGGGCTACCATGCCGCCAAAGTGCATGCCAAGAGCGTGGGTTCTTAAAACCGTGCTAGCCATTTTCCCGCTTCCTGTCTGCTTTGGTTTGTCTTCGCCTTGTCCTGGAGCGGCGCTTTCTTCGGGAGCCGGTGAGTTTCAGGTAGGATTGGTGGAATCCCGGCACGACTCCCCGGGGGAACCAGAGCACGGCAAACACCAGCAGCACGCCCATCACGAAGGTATTGTCGATGAAGCCCTGTTGTCCGAGCAGGAACTTGAGGAAGCCCAGCACGGCAGCGCCAATGATGGGCCCGATCAGTGTGCCGGCGCCCCCGAAAATCACCCAGACAATATTCTCTGCAGATTGTCCGAGGCTGAAAAGGTTGGGAGTGACGATCTCCGACCAGTTGGCATACAATGCGCCAGCCAGGCCGGCGATGGTTCCGCCGATGGTGAAGATGGCGGTTTTGTACAGCCGTATGTCATAGCCAAGCAACTCGGCCCGGGTTTCGTTTTCCCGGATACCGATGACGATTCTTCCGAACGGGCGTGCCAGCAACCACCTGCACAGGAGATACACCGACAGCAGGCAGGAGAAAGTAAAGAAGTAAAGCTCCAGATCGCTCAGGTACTGCCCGGGTTTTCCTGGAAAATACAGGGTGGGGTAACCGGGAATGCCGTTGAATCCTCCCAGGCGCGCTTCTCCGATCACGTAGGCTTCCCCCGCCGTGGAATTCATGAACTTGAACAGGATCAGGGTCATCACCAGGGTGACCACGGCCAGGTAGACATCTCCCAGACGCCCGTAAAACAACATGGTTCCGAACACAGCGGCAAATACGGCAGGGACCAGCATGGCGATGAACAGCGCACTCCATGCCTCCCCCACATTGATGCCGTAAATGGCAAAGGAGTATGCCCCAAGGCCATAAAATGCGGCCTGACCGAAACACAGGATCCCGCCAAAACCCCAGATCAACCCCAGGCTTAACGCCAGAATTCCATACACCGCGAGAACCGTCAGGGTATAGGCGTCGGTCACCGACAGCAGCACCAGCATTGTGAGGATTCCAATCATCCCGTCCCGAACCCACCGCATGGCCATCGCCACTACACCCGGTCGTTGAAGAACCGGCCGGATATCCCCGTCGGAAGCATTTTCAGCAGGATCAGGGCGGCCACCAACAGGGCAATTTCGCCAATGACGGGGGTGCTCAATACGGTGAAAACATGGGATACCGTGCCATACAGTGCCGTACTGGCGATGGTGCCGGTGACAATGGAACTGCCTCCGGAAATAACGGCAATGAATGCCTTGGCGATATAGTTGGCACCACTGGCTGGATTCAGGCCGACCAGGGGTGCCAGCACGCCCCCTGCCAGGCCGCTGAGTGCGGCCCCCCCGGTGAAGGTCAGCATGTAGATTCTGGAGGGATTGAAGCCGTATGCGGAAGACATTTCGGAGTTCTGCATGGTTCCCCGGGCAATCAGGCCTGCCCGGGTCGCGGTCAGTACCAGGTAGACCAGGCCGAGAACCAACAGGGCAACGGCAATGATCAGGAGGGTGTAGCCGCTGATCTGGTAGTTGCCCACGGTCACCCCCCCGATGGGCGAGGCGATCCCGGTGGTGGTGTTCCCGAAAATCATGGCAAACCCGCCCATCATGACCAGGCTCAGGCCCCAGGTCGCAAGCATGGTATTGATCAGCCGGCCATACAGCCGCCGGATGATCAGCCGCTCGACAATCAGCCCAAATACAGCCACGGTGAGGGGCGCAACCACCATCATGGCGAGATAGATGTTGACCCCCCATCCGTGTGAAACGATGGCAGCATACCCCCCCAGGGTCAGGAACTCGCCATGGGCCAGATTGATGACCCGCATCATGCCGAACACCACCGCCAGGCCGATACTGATTAATACCAGTACTGCAATGACGTAGAACACCTCTACCAGATTGACCGCGACCTGATCCATGGGCTCAGGGAATACGGATGGCTCCGTGATTTAAATCTTGATTTCGTACTGCGTGGTGTCTGCCGGGTTGGCCTTGAGGTCACATACGGTCTGGGTGTCGATGGGTTGTCTCTGGTCAAAACTCCGGAGTATTTCCAGCTTTTGGTTGCGCACCTCCAGGACATGGACATCGAGAATGGCATGGTGGGTCTGCGGGTCAATGGTTACCCGCCCGGAAGGGCCATCAATGCCGATGCCGGACTCAAGCACCTCAATCAGTCTTTCGCGTTCATGGGTCTGCGCCTGTGCCACGGCTTCGGCCCACAGTTTGATGCCCTGATAGTTCGAAACTGCAATTTCGTGGATCAGGTCCGTGCTGCCGTACTTTGCGGTCCACCGCTCCAAAAACGCATGGTTGCGTTCGCTGTCGTTTTCCTTTGTGTAGTTGTAGGCAACCAGTATTCCGTCTCCCTCTTCGGGAGTGAGCACCACATGTTCGTTCCCCGCCCCCAGGGTCGTACTGGCCATGGGGATTTTCCGGTTCATCCCCGCCCCGGCCCATTGCCTGTAGAACGAGAGGTGTGCTCCTCCCACCAGGACGGAGACGATAAAATCCGGCTTGGCGTCCTGTATTCCGGTAATCGTCGCACTGAAATCGCTGACATCCAGTGGAAAGAAATCAGTTTGCACGGCACCGGCACCATTTTCGCCAAGGTAATGCTGAACCCACTTGGCTGTAATCTGGCCGTAATTGTAGTCTGCGGCAAGAATGTACGCCTTCTTTCCCCACTTCTTGACAGCTTCCGGTATCAACACTTCCACCTGCTGGGCAGGTGTAACACCCGTGCAGAAAATATTGCGGTCACAGACGCCTCCTTCATACAGTACATTGTAGAAGTAGGGGATCTGGTTCTTGCGCAGGGTTGGACGCATGGCTTCCCGGGACGCGGACAGGATTCCGCCGTGCACAATATCCACCTTGTCCTTTCGCGCCAGTTGCTGGCTGTACTGGGTATACAGTGCCATGTCGGACTGCGTGTCGTAGGACACCTGTTCAACCTGCATGCCGTTCAGTCCACCCGCTGAATTGATTTCTTCAATGGCCAGTTTTGCGGCCATGTCCATGGGTTTTCCGTAGGCATCAAAAACTCCCGATGTATCGAGAATACTGCCCAGCTTGATTGTGCCGGCGCTGAATGCCTGTTCAGGCAAAACAGCCAGCGCACCCAGATAGGCGGATGTTTTCAAAAAATCTCGTTTCGTAAAAGTCATGTTTTTCCTCCAGTTGTATATGAATAAAATGAAAACTACTTTTCGTTGGATTCTCCTTCGATTTTGGATTCGGGGGGCTCCGGTTCATCCAGGTCAAGATTGACACCGATGGATTGCCCCAGTTTTTGAATGGCAGGCAACTGGAAGGCCATGTTCAGGACGCCGTCCACCGCCTGGGCCATCGGATTGCCGTGATCGGTCCCATTTCCATTGGCCGGGCCCCCACCGGGCCCGATTCCGGCGATGTGGTTGATTCGTATACTGTCAATCTTTTCCAGCGGCTTCGCCATTTTTCCGGCAATTCTGGGAAGGGCTTCAATTCTTTTGTGATCGGTCTTGGCACGCAATATGCGTTCATCAATTTCGTTTTCTGCGGAGATCAATGCCGCCTTGCCCTCGGCCTTTGCCTTCATTTGTATGGCCCGGGACCTTGCTTCCCGTTCCCTGGCTTGTGCCGTTGCAGACGAGCGCTCAAGAAGAATCTCCATTTCTCCCTTGGCCCGAATGGCCGCGGCTTCGCTCTCCTTTCTGGAGTCCAGGACAGAGATCTCGTGATTTCTCTGCGAGACCAGCCTGTCCTTCAGTGATTGCACGGTTTCCTGTGCCTTCACGATTTCCCCTCGGGACATTTCGGTTTCGGATTGGGCCAGGTTTTCCTGGGCCCGTTTCCGGGAGATTGTGATTTGGCTTTCAATCTTGGACAGTTCCGCGGCTTCCAGGGCTTCCACTTCCTGCTTGCGGAGGGTCAGTTCCTTGTTGATTTCCGATAATCGCAAAGCCTTTTCCTGTTCCACCCTGGCCTTTTCAGTCAGTATCCTGGCCTGATGCCGGGCCTGTTCAGACTCCGCATCCTTCTGGGTTTTCAATAATGCAACGGAATGTTCCAATGCAATTTCAGACTCCTTCTGTTCTCCCTCGATAGAAAGAGACTGCTTTACCCGGGTTAATTCGGTTTTTCGGACACTGATGTCCGCGTCCGCTTCAATTTCCGCCCGTTTCTTCTTGTTGGAGGCGATGACTTCCGCCAGCCTCCGCATGCCCACTGCGTTGAATGCGTTGTCTTCCTTCAATGCGGAAAAGGGTGTCTGGTCAAGCTGGGTGAGGGAGGCGGACTCCAGCAGCAGTCCATTGGATTCCAGGTCTGCAGCGAGTTCCGTTCGAATGGCATTGACGAATTCCCCCCGCTTTTCGTGCAGTTCGTCCATGGTTTTCCGGGCAACAATGGTTTGAATCGCATCCACCAGCCTGCCTTCGAGGAGGTCGTGCAGGTCAACCGCATTCAGCGCACTTCTGCCAATGGCCTGCCCGGCAGTCAGAACACCCTGTTCCGTGGGCAGGACCCGGACATAGAATGCCATGTCAATGTCCACCCTGAGTCGGTCTTCTGTCATCAGGGACTGTTCTGCGGTCCGACTGACATGGAGCCGCATGGTCAACATGTTGATGGCCTCCACGCGGTGGAGCACGGGGATGACCAGCAGGCCACCATCCATGACCACTTTCTGTCCTCCCGCTCCCGTTCTGATCAATACCGTCTCACGGGTCGATTTTTTGAAAAACCGCTGCAGAAACAGCACCAGTAACAGACAGGAAACCAGGACAATAATCAGGATGACAAGTTCGTTCATTTGAATATCCGGGTTTTCATTGGTCTGGTGTTCAACCGTAAACGGCTAAAATAAATCTCTATTTATCAATACAGTGGACTCTGTCCTGACCATACGAGGAATCCACAGTGTCGGATAATTTATTTTCCTGATCAAGTATAATACTTTCTCAGGAAAATAAAAAGATGGATTTCACCGATGAAAACCAGGGGGTGGGGGGCCGGAAAAGTCCGGAACGGCCGGATCGCGTTCCCTACAGCACGCAGCGTTGGCGAATCTGGAAGTTGAATCCCTGCGCTTCGGCAATATACATGGAGGGCAACCGGACTGCGGAACCCTGGTAGACCGCCTGCCGGCCACCTTTGAGTGGAACCGGGTGGGGCGGGGGGCGATTGCGGCTAAATGACGGAGACAGCAGGGTGGTCAGAAAATGGACCCCTTCATACACGGACTGGCCCATCGTGTTCAAAGGCGGTGATTCTCCGTCAAAATACTGGTGATACCGCTCGCGAAATGACTGGTTTCGATGGCTGTCAACGGAAGAAAAATAGCCCCCCGTCACGAACAGTCCATCGGTATTTCCCTGGCCAATTCCAAGCAGCATGTTTTCTTCCACGGCACAGGAAAGTCGAAGAATATTGTCGGACAGTCCGGCCTGGCCAAATGCGCGGTTGAAGAAAACGCTTCCCTGGCCGACGAGGGAAACCAGCACGGCATCACATTTCGATTGCCTGATCTCCTCGAGCTCCTGCTCATAGTCATTCTGGGAAAAGGGAATCAGTTTGGCCCCCACGATTTCCTGGCTGGACCCCCGCAGGTGGCGATAGGCGCATTCATGAATCATTCTGGGCCAGATATAATCATGCCCGAGCAGGTACCACTTTGTGACCCGGTACCGGTCATGCATCCAGTCCAGAGCAGGGAGCAACTGTTGTGCAGGAGTTTCACCAATGCAATACACGCCGGGTGACTGGTTGCCGCCCTCATACAGGGGAGTATAGACGAATGGAATCCGGCCGTTGACGATTTTGCTCAATGCCTGGCGGACGTCGCTGGTATGCATGCCGACCAGGGCATCCACCAAACCGATGCCCACCAGGCGGTCTGCCACGGCGGCGACGGTATCCGGGGTTCCTCCTGAATCCTGGAATGACAAGACCAGTTCCTTGCCGTGAATCCCGCTTCTTTGATTGATTTCAGAGGCGGCAAGTTCTGCACAGGCGCGGCAGGACGGTCCCCATATCCCCGCTGCACCGCTCACAGGGATGAACATGCCTACAACTATTTCCTGTCGGCTTCGTGACATGAATGGGTCTACACGGTTGGCCTTCGAAGCAATATAATGGGTACATGGCCGCTTTCAGTGGTTTCAACCCATTGCGCCATCATTCAGCGCAGGCTGAAAGCAACAATCGAAGGCCAATTATATGCTATATTACTTGAATGAGAAACTAAATATGAACACCCGGCGACCTGCCCCATGCGTGCTCCGGGAGGGTTGTTCTACAGTGTGTTCACTTTGATTTTCCTTGCTACCAGTCAACTCGTTTCATGTCGGAAAAAGCCGGATATACTGAATTAACGGATCTTTTGGCGAAAGCCTATAAAGAGTCCCACGCGGGTCTCAATACGGTTCTCAAGGATCAGAATCTTCCCATTGAGCAATGGCGAATACTGAAATCTCTTTCAAATGGTCAGGGTCGTTCCATGGGGGACCTTGCAGAGGATGTGTTCATGACCCTGTCTGCCCTGTCGAAAAATATTGACAAGATGGTGACCCGGGCACTGGTATACCGGGTTCAGGACATCAAGGACCAGCGAAGGGTCCTGGTCCATATCAGTCAATTTGGGGTCGATGCGTTCAATGCGGTGCAGCAGGACATGCAGGAATACCATTTGTCGCTGACCACCCGGTTGGGAAAGAGGGGGACAAAGAGTCTTACCCGACTGCTAAAGACAATCGTCAACTGACCGGTACCAACCGGTACGACCCCGCCGTGTGAACCCGGGACCCGCTCCCCAAATCGCCCCGGACCGTGCGGCCGGTGCCGTCCGTGGCGGGTCCAATGAAATGCCGTGACGCCGGTCAGGCTTTCCTGAACAACTCCAGGCGGGGGTCGCCATTGGGTTTCATGGCAGGGACCACACTGCTATTCCATACCATCGGTCGGGGTGGCTGGGTGATCCACAGGTAGCAGGCACTGTCATCCAGCATTTGCTGCAGGTCCTTCAGCATTTGCCCACGCCTGGCATTGTCCGTTTCGGCCATGGCGGCGAAATGCAGGTCATCAAATTCCTTGCTGTCGAACCACTGCCAGTTCCAGACCCCGGCCTGGGTGGACAAAAGCCACTGCGTGGTCCAGCTTAAATCAGGCGGCGCCAGCCAGCGCTGGAACTGGATATCCAGACCTTCCTTGCCCTTGGTCTCGACCAGAGACCAGAAACTGCCGCCTTCGTGAGATTCAATCTGCATGGTGATGCCGATTTCAGCCAGGTTGGCCTGAACAATTTGTGCCGCGGTCAGAAAATCGGTGTCAGAAAGGGTATCAAGCGTGATTTCAAGCCCTGAGGCACCGGCTTCCTCCACCAGTTTGGCCGCGCCTTCAACGTCTCGGGGGGGAGGGGATTCTTCGCGGTAACCCAGCAGGCCCCTGGACACCGGGCCATGGGCACGTTCTGCGACACCGAAGTAGGCCCCTTCCAGAATGGCATCGACATCAATGGCCTTCAATATGGCCTGTCGTACCCGGATGTCCGACAATCTCGGACTGGCCGCATTCATGCCCATCCAGACATTGTCGGGGGCATATTTCAATTCCATATTCAGGTCCTGGGGCATGTTCGCCTGAAATTCCGGTACCACGCTCAGGCTGATCCGGGTGAAATCCAGCTGACCGGCCTGTACCGCATTTTCTGCCGCCTTGGAATCGGTGATGGGCAGCATCTCCACGGTACCAAAGTCGGGTTGCGGGCCCGCCCAGTTATCATGGGCCTTGAGTACCAGCTTCTGTCCCGGCACGTGTTCTTCGATCACATATGCGCCGCCCATGGCAGGCGGTTCCAGGGAAAAGGTGCGGCCTTCGGCCTTTTCCACGGCCTCCTTGCACAGGATACTGCCGGTGGCATACGGCAATACGAACCACCAGACCGGTGCAAAGGCTTCCTTGAAGTGGATGGTCCCGCTGTACTGGTCATGGACCTCGACGTGGTCGAGCAGAGCCCAGTTGTCCCCGGTGGCGGCCTGCAAATCCTTGTCCAGATAGCGTTCAAAAGAGAATTTAACGTCTTCCGTGGTGACTTCTCCATACCCGTTGTTCCACATGGAACCGGGTTTCAACTTGAAATCAATGGTCACATCATCCCTTTGGCTGATGGATTCTGCGGAATACAACTCCCATTCCCAGTTTGAGCCGGGTTTGAAATTGATTAGCCGTGGGAATATCGCATCCATGACCCACAGGTCGGCGGTATTCTGCCAGAATGCAGGGTCCACATTGGAGATATCGGCAGGCATGCGAATGACGAGTTTGTCACCACTGGCTGCGAAGGAGAAATTGCCGCCAAACTGGGCAGCGGCCAGGGTCGCCGCGGATACGCCGAGAAACTGTCGGCGTGAAATCGGATTGTTCATTGCACTGGTTTCCTCATTGATTGATGATACGGGATGCAGCCAGAATATTCTGCCGTTACCGTTACCTGACCGGGAAGGAGATTCCAGCGTATCCTGCCCTTGAGGAGTTACCATTTGCCTGGTTGGTCCAGATTCCTCTGCCGAAAGATGCCCATGCATGATCTGCACAGGGCATGCCGAACGGATGGGCCACTGGTGTTTTGAGACTGACTGATCGTTCCAATCTGAATTGTAACGGTATTTTCCGAATCTGCAAGGCTTGATTCGCCGATGGGCCGCAGGCACTCGGGAATGTTGTATATATTCAGCGGTGTGATTATGCTTGCAGACCCAACCACAACAGGACATGCGTATGCCGATATACCGGCTCGACAGCAATCAGATCATTCCGATCAAGAGAACAACCTTCGCACAACAGGGCATGCGTGAGCGCGACGATCTCCAGGCACTTCTCAAGGCGCAGATTGGGGTGATCTCGCCCGATACGCTGGTCGTGGCCGAGGAATACGGCGGATGGGAGGACAGCCGGCGGCGGATTGACCTGCTGGGAATTGACAAAAAAGCGAACCTGGTGGTGATTGAACTCAAGCGCACGGAGGACGGCGGGCATATGGAATTGCAGGCCATTCGATACGCCGCAATGGTCTCGGCCCTGACCTTTGACAGGCTGGTTGAGGAGTACGGGCATTATCTGCGTGACAACGGGTTGGACGAGGATGCCACGGCGAATCTTCTTGAGTTCCTGGGCTGGGAGGAGCCGGATGAGGAACAGTTTGGCCAGGAGGTCCGGATTGTCCTCGCCTCGGCGGATTTCTCGAAAGAACTGACGACCTCGGTCATGTGGCTGAATGAGTTCGGGCTGGATATTCGCTGTGTACGGATGGACCCTTATACGCATAACGGGGAGACACTCCTCGATGTTCAGGCGGTGATTCCGCTCCCGGAAGTCTCCGATTATCAGGTCCGGATTCGCGAAAAGAAACAAAAGGAACGGGAATCAAGGAAATTCAACCCTGATTTCACCAAATATGACGTCGACATCGCCGGGAAGCGATTCCCGACACAAAACAAACGCTGGATGATGTTTCATCTTGTCTCTGGAGTACTGAAAAATGGCGGCACACCGGAGCAGGTCATGAAGGCGGTTCCCTCGCGCAGGAATCTCTTCGAGGTCCTGGAGGGGGAGTTGGATTCGGAACAGGTTTACCGAACTCTCATGGAGGAGGATACCGGAGGCAAGTTACCCCGAGCCAAGCGATTTTTCTGCGACGAGGGCGAGTTCTTTCCCACTGGCGGCAAGACGTACGTGCTCACCAACCAGTGGGGGGGAAACGGTGTATTGGAGGCGGCCGGGTCATTGAAGAAAACATTTTCAGAGTTGAAGATCGAGTTCAAACCGAGCGTATAAGGCATCCATGGTCCACCCCCGTTTTCCAAGAACAGTTTTTCGCTGATGTGGCTTTACTTTTTTAAACGAATCCTGCTGGGCATTCTGATCATCGTGGTATCGGTGTCGTTGCTGTATACCATGATCCACCTGGTTCCCGGGGACCCGGTCAAGACCGTTCTGGGTCCCCGGGCCAGTCCTGAACTCCAGGCCCGAATACACGAAAAAATGGGGCTCAACGATCCCCTGCCCGTGCAGGTCGTGAACTTTCTCGGAAAGGTGGCCACCGGCGATCTCGGTGTGGACGTCTTCAAGAACAAGCCGGTCAGCACCATTGTATTCGAGCAATTGCACCATACCGTCTTCCTGGTGCTGGCCGGCATTGGCTGGGCCATGCTGCTGGGCATTCCCCTGGGATGTTTTTCGGCGATTTACCGCAACAGCCTGGCCGACCGCATCACGGCGGTGATTTCTGTAAGCTGTATTGCCATCCCGACATTCGTGGTGGCGATCTATTCCGTCCTGCTGTTCGCCGTTACCCTCAGGTGGTTGCCCGCGATCGGGGCCGGGGATGGTGAAACCGTGAGTAGCTATCTCATCCATTTGATCCTGCCGGCGTTTTCCGTGGGTCTGGGGTGGGTGGGCTATCTGGCCCGTCTGGTCCGGGCCTCGATGCTGGAGGTCATGGGAGAAGCCCATGTGCGCACGGCCCGGGCATTTGGCCTGACTGAACGGACCATCATTTTCAAGTATGTCCTGCGGCTGGCGATTCTGCCCACGATCACCCTGCTCGGCATGGGGATCGGAATCCTGATTTCCAGTGCCGTGTTTACTGAAATCGTTTTCTCGCGGCCGGGCATCGGTCGCCTGATCTATGATGCGGTGACCAGCCGGAACTATCCGGTGGTGATGGGTTCGGTCCTGGTGACCACCATCCTGTTTGTTGCCAGCACCACCGCTGCAGACCTTCTCAATGCCCTGGTGGACCCCAGGATGCGTACCCGGGAACACGAGTAGCATGAGTGAACAGTCCCTCACCGGAGAACGCAACACCACCTGGCGGGCCGTCTGGCATTCGCTGAAGCGGGTGCTGCGGGAACCGCTGGGGGCATTCGGGTTCTTTCTGGTGGTCATCGTGATTTTCAGTGCGGTGGGCGCAGACTGGCTGGCCCCGTACGAAGCCAACAAGATTGATATCCGTGCCAAGCTCCAGCCCCCTTCCGGGGAGCATTGGCTGGGGACCGATCAACTGGGCCGGGACATCTTTTCACGGGTGCTGGTTGGGGGACAGATTGCCCTCAAGGTTTCGTTGATCTCGATTGGGGTGGCCCTGTTGATTGGTCTGTTCCTGGGCCTGGTTGCCGGTTTCGGACCCCGCTGGCTGGACAATCTGCTCATGCTGTTCTTTGATTCGGTGCGCTCCTTTCCCACGGTCATGTTCGCGCTCGCGGTGGTTACCCTGTTTGGCCCCAGTCTGACCACGGTGATGATCGTGGTCATTGTGACTCAGATTCCCATATACGGGCGGATGGTGCGTTCCCAGACCCTGGCCCTGCGCAACGCGGAGTTCATCCTCGCAGAACGCGCCATCGGGGCGGGGTTCATTCGCATTATCACCATGCATATGCTACCCAACGTGGTGGGGCCGCTGCTTATTCTGGCCAGCATGGACATTCCGTTTGTGATTACGATCGAGGCGGGTCTCAGCTTTCTGGGCATGGGGGTCCGGCCGCCGACACCGAGTTGGGGGACGATTCTCAACGACGGGTATTCGTATATCTACAATACGGCGTGGCCAGTAATCGCAGGTGGGTTGCCCATCATTATCACGACGCTCGGGTTTACCTTTCTGGGGGAGAGTCTGCGGGATATTTTCGACCCGAAATTGCGCAGGGAAATGTGATGAAATCCCCGAATGTTCTTGAAATAAAAGGATTAAGCGTTGAGTATGTGACGGAACGCGGCCGCTTGCCCGCGTTGCGGAACGTCGACCTTGCCGTACCGTCGGGCTCGGTCGTGGGGGTGGTGGGCGAGAGCGGCTGCGGAAAGTCCACCATGATCAGCAGCATTATCCGCCTGCTTGCGCCAAACGGACGGGTGGCATCCGGTTCTATCCATTTTGAAGGCTCCGACCTGCTCGGCAAGACGGAAGATGAAATGCGGTCCATCCGCGGTGACCGCATTTCCATGGTATCCCAGGACCCGATGATCAGTTTGAACCCGGTGCTTTCCATCGGCACACAAATGGTGGATATCCAGTATCGGGAGAAACTGGACAAGAGCCGGAAGCGGGCTCGGGCCGTGACCATGCTGCGACGGGTCGGCATTCCCGATGCCGCGGAACGGCTGGATGACTATCCGTATCAGTTTTCCGGCGGAATGCGCCAGCGGATTGCCATCGCCATGGCGCTTCAGGCGGAACCCGCATTGCTGATTGCGGACGAGCCCACCACGGCGCTGGATGCCACCCTGGAGGTTCAGATCATCCACCGGCTGCAGGAGCTGCAGCAAAGCATGGGGTGTTCCATCCTGTTTATCTCACACCACCTGGGGGTGATTGCCGAACTGTGTGATTTCGTGGTCGTCATGTATGGCGGGGAAGTGGTGGAAAACGGAACGGTGAGGGACATTTTTCATCGGCCGATGCATCCGTATACGCAAAAACTGATTCAGTGCGATCCCGCAAGAATGGCAGAAATCACCCGGGTACAGCCAACGATTCCCGGGGAAGTTCCGGATCTTGCCCATCTGCCCGCTGGTTGTATTTTTTCCGAACGCTGTCATCTCGCCTTCGACCGATGCCATGACCAGCCTCCTGCTTTGGCGGAACAGGACCCGGGACACCGGGCGAGATGTCATCTGGTCCAGACCGGTTCCGGGTGATGAAACCATTGCTGGAACTGGAAAATGTCCGGGTGCGGTTCCGTACTCACTCCGCCACCCGGGCCTGGTTTGCCGGCATCCGGGACCCGTTCGTCGACGCCGTGTGCGGGGTTTCCCTGGAGATCGCGGAAGGACAGACCTACGGACTGGTGGGGGAGAGCGGGTCCGGCAAGACCACGCTGGCCCGGTCGATTATCGGTCTGGTCAAACCGAGTGAAGGCAGCATCCGTTTTGAGAACCGGGAACTGACCGGGTTGTCCGCTTCGGATGCCAATCGCTTCCGCCGGCATGTCGGCACGATGTTCCAGGACCCGGTGGGTTCGTTGAGTCCGCGCATGACCATACGGACCCTGCTGGCCGAGCCGTTCCGGATTCATGGCCTGACGGATGTGGACATTGACCATGAGGTGAGACGGCTACTGGACCTCGTCGGCCTGAACCCGCATTTTTCCAGTCGTTATCCCCACCAGCTGAGCGGGGGTCAGGCCCGCCGGGTGGGGGTGGCCCGGGCGATTGCCCTGAACCCCCGATTGATCGTTGCGGATGAGCCCACCGCCGGTCTGGATGTCTCCGTGCAGGGTGAAATCCTGAACCTTCTGGGCAGGCTTCAGGGGGAACTGGGAGTGAGTATCCTGGTGATTACCCATAACCTCAATGTGGTCCGGCATATCACGGACCGCATGGGGATTATGTACCTTGGGAGGTTGCTGGAACAGGGTCCCACCCGGGAAATTTTCAGACAGCCCCGGCATCCCTATACCCTGGCCCTGCTGTCCGCCAACCCCGAGCCGGACCCTGATGCCCAGATCAACCGGGTAGAACTGCACGGAGAGGTCCCGAGCCTGATCAATCGGCCATCCGGGTGCGAATTCCATCCACGGTGTCCCTTTTCCCGGAAACGGTGCGGGGAGGATTTTCCGGCTACCCGTGCAGAGGGGAACCACCACCGTTACAGCTGCCACTACCCCCGTTGATACACCGGAACATGGAGAGGGGCCAGGGGAGCCTTTCCAAGAATCCGGTCGGCGGCCTTTTCGGCGATCATCAGGGTGGCCGCGTGGGTGTTGGCCGTTACAATCGTGGGCATCACCGACGCATCGACGACCCGCAGGCCCTCCATGCCATGCACCCTGAGGTCGCCATCGACCACGCACCCGTCGCCCTGGCCCATGCTGCAGGTACTGGTGGGATGGTATTCGGTCTCGCCATTGGCCCGGGCCCAGGCCAGGATATCCCGGTCACTGACAACCCCCGGTCCGGGAGATATCTCGCCGCCATCGTAGGGCGCAAAGGCATCCTGGCGCAGGATATTCCGGGTAAGGTGCAGGGCATCAATCAGGTCCGCCTGGTCCTGTCTTTCGTGCAGGTAGTTGAAGCGGATGGCTGGATGGGTATCGGGGTTGGCGGACTTCAACCTGACCCGGCCCCGGCTGGCTGGCCGCATCATATCGATATGGGCCTGATACCCATGTCCCTTGAACGAATCGGTTCCGTCATAACTGGCTGCCACTGCGACCAGGGATGACTGCAGGTTGGGATAACCGGCGTCCTCCCGGGTTCGTACATACCCGGCCACCTCAAACAGGTTGCTGGCACAAACCCCCTTTCGGGTGAGCAGCCAGCGCGTCCCGGCCAGAATGCGTCGAAATCCATGGGTGACGGGGTACAAGCTGACGGGTTGTCTGCATTTTACCTGCACACGGAGGTCCAGGTGGTCCTGCAGATTTTCACCGACCCCGGGGAGGTCCTGATGCACGGCAATCCGGTGTTCCGCCAGGTGTGCTGCGGGACCCAGTCCGGACAACATCAGGAGCTGGGGGGAATTGATTGCCCCCCCGCACAGGAGGACTTCCTTTTCAGCGTACAGATGCCGGATTTCACCCTGGTGGGAATACTCGACCCCCCGGGCTCTGGAGCCATCCAGCAGGATACGGCGGACCCGTGCATGGGCCGTGACCTTCAGGTTGCTGCGCCCAAGCGCAGGATGCAGATACGCTTCAGCTGCTCCCCACCGGCATCCACGGTATGTGTTTCGGTCTGCGATGCCGAAGCCCTCCTGCCGGAAGCCATTGGTGTCCTCGCTGTGGGCATAGCCGGCCTGAATTCCGGCCTCAAGAAATGCCTGGTCCAGGGGGGTCTGGATGGTCGCAGGCGTGATGTGAAGGGGTCCGCGGTCCCCCCGGTAGTCGTTTCCGCCCCTTTCGTAATTTTCCATTTTCTTGAAATACGGCAGGCAATGGGCATAGGACCATTGTGGTAGATTCTGTTCCGACCAGCCGTCAAAATCCCCGGGATTGCCGCGGATAAACATCATGCCGTTGATGGAGGATGAACCCCCTACCATGCGTCCGCGGGGGCAATACATCCTGCGGTTGTCCATGCCGTGTTCGGGTTCGGTATGGTAGTACCAGTTGAAACGGTCGTCCTTGAGAGCGAAATCCAGGGCGGCCGGGATTTTCGACATCAAACCCGCCCGGGGCGGGCCGGCTTCCAGCACATGCACCGAGACGTCAGCGGATTCAGAAAGGCGGGCAGCCAGCACGCACCCGGCGGCCCCCGCCCCGACGATGATGTACTCTGCGGATTCCCGGAGTTTCAATGAGCGGCGCCTACCGGACCCGGGGAAAGGTCCGGCATTCCATGGACCCTCCGTGCCTCAGGTTTTCCCCCCGGTAGGGAGGGTCGGTTTCCTGGGGTTTGTCGTTATACGTGATATCGTCGCCGATCCAGTGGGTGGCCAGGGCGCGTCGCCGGGTGGTTCCGGGACGGTTGCCGGGAGCGCTGTGGTGGGTTCTGCTGTGAAAGATCAGGCAGTCTCCGGGTTCCATGGGGGCATACACAATCTCATGGTCCCCCGGTTCGTTTTCCCAGTCCGGAGGGGCCGGGAGGTCCGGCAGGTTGGCATACCGCAGTGCGGGATCAAAATGAACCGCCCGGTAGCTTTTCCGCCATTGGTGGGAACCCTTTACAAACCGCAGTGCCGTCTCCACCGGAATGGAATCCAAAGCGGTCCACAGGTTGCAGATTTGCTGTCCCTGTACCGGCCAGTATGCTTCATCGTAATGCCACGGTGTTTTCCGGCTGGTGCCGGGTTCCTTGACCAGCATGAAGTCAAAATAAAACAGCAGTCCGCGGGAGCGCATGATGTGCCGGGCAATGTCTGCGGCATCGGATTCAAATGCAAAGTCACGAAATTCGGCGATCCGTTGCCACATGAAGGTGTCATAGAAGAAAAAGCCGGGTTCCCCGGGTGCGGCAATGTTAAATGCGGTGTCCCGTCCGGTCCCCTGTTCAATGGCAATTTCCATGCCCCGGGCAAGCCGGTCGATCCAGAAGGGAGAAAAGGCCTGCTGGATCCACACGACTCCATCGCGTTCATACGCTTCAATGGCATCGCTCCCGGGTTTTCCGGGAGCCGGCAATGGGTATGCGGACAAGGGGCGGGGGGATTGGGTGGATTCGGCTGGCATGGTTCGTCTACCGCAACCTGGGAAATATCGCCCCGGCCGGCGGGTCTCCATGCCGGAGGTTCGGGTCAATGTCGGGGGAGTCGATAAAGCCTTCCCTGGCATCATAATACACGTGGTCGCCGCCGAAATTGAAGGCCGTGGAATGCCGGCGGGTCGGCAGGGTATTGCCGGGACCGGCATGAAACGTCCGCTGGTAAAAGACCAGCGCATCCCCGGGATGGACTTCCCAGTACACGGTTCTGTACTGCTGTTCCAGTTCCTTCTGGCTCGGCATCCGGGTCTGGTCCGGCATGGCTTCGGTATATTCCACCCCGGGCTCAAAGGTGGGGCCAATGGACACCGGGTCGCTCCGCAAGTGGGAGCCCTGCTTGAACTTGAGGGTGGTTTCTGCGGGCATGAAGTCGTAACTGATGTTCATGTTGATGACATTCTCCCCCATGAAACGCGAATAGGAACCGTCTTCATGCCAGGGGGTCACCTTGTTCGTGGCTCCCGGATCCTTGACGAAGGTGTTGGTATAGTAAAGCGTGACACTTTCGGATCGCATCAGCGAGGCGGCCACATCCGCGAGATGGCTGTCGAAAACCACCGAGCGGATTTTCGGATGTCGGCGCCAGAGATTGAACTCATAGTAAAACAGGGCGTCGTCACCGGGGGGGTTGACAAACCGGGCTTCCGGGCTGGGATGTGCGACGGCCTCATCGCATTCGGCGCGCAGTTCTTCGATGACATCGTGGTCGAGCACGCCCCGAAGGCAAACCACGCCGTCGTGCTCGAGTTGTGCAATCGCTTCGGAAGGGACGGAATGATGGTCGGCCAGGGCGTAGGAAGGGGGCATTTCACCATCCCCCGGGGTGGGGAGAGGGATGTGGTACAGGCCATCGTAAATATGGGATGGTTTGGTCGAAATTTCTTCTTTCACTGGACAGGTCCTGTATCGGGTATACACTTCCGGGCTGCCCGGGCAGTGTACTGAATTTAGCGGATCATGGCAAAATAAAATACAATCCGGTGGGTAGATTGCCCGATGGGGGCATGCAGTGAAAACCTATTTTCCAAAGACGGGAACATCATGGGATCGAATCACAGAACCATTCTGATTACCGGTGCCACTTCAGGTATCGGAGCGGCTTCAGCCAACGCCTTTGCAGGACAGGGAGCAGTGGTCCTGGCGGTGGGACGGGATGCTGAAAGAGGGGAGGCGCTCCTTCATTCCCTGGACGGGGCGGGCCATCGGTTCATCCGGTGTGACCTTTCCGACCGATCCCAGGTTTCCGCTCTTCTCGATCAGGTGCGAGGCCGGGACGAACCCCTGGATGGGCTGGTCAATTGTGCAGGAGTGGTCCATCATGCCACGGTTCCGGACACGGATGACCGGGTTTGGGATGAAACCATGGCCATCAATGTTCATGCCGTGTTTTCCCTGTGCCGTGGATTGATTCCCCTCATGATCCGGCACGGTGGTGGAGCGATCGTCAATGTGGCATCCACCTGGGGTCTGGTGGGAGCCGAATGCACCGCTGCGTACTGTGCTTCGAAAGGGGCCCTGGTACAGCTGACCCGCTCCATGGCCATGGACCATGCCAGGGACAATATCCGCATCAATGCGGTCTGCCCCGGTGCGGTGGACACCCCCATGCTGGCATCCGAAGCCGCTGCCTTCGGGATCACGGTGGAACAGGGCCGGGACCAGTGGGGAGCCGATGCCGCCAATCGGAAACTGGCTTCGGCCCGGGAGATTGCCAGCGCGATCACTTTTCTGATGTCGGACGATGCCACCCATATCCATGGGATTGTCCTGCCGGTGGATGGAGGTGCTACAGCAGGCTATTGATATCGGGCCGGTGGGCGGGGTCATGCAGCCAGGGCCGGCGTTGTTCAATGGCCTGTCCAAGCTGGAACGCGGTGGCATCCTCATAGGGGCGCGATACAATCTGTATGCCCACCGGCAGCCCGGCATCAGTCCGGCCGGCCGGGACGCTCAATACCGCACATCGATTGAACATGTTGAACAACGCGGTCATCGCGGTATCGGTATCCGTGATCCGATGGCCATCGACGACAAGAATGTCTTTCTGCCGGTTTTCTGCAGGCACTTCGGGGCAGGATACCGTCGGGGTGATGAAGGCATCATATTGCTCAAACAGGGGTCCCAGATGGTGGCGCCAGATTTCTCCCGGAACATCCAGTGCCCTGCGGAAATCCTCTGGCCGGGCGGATTGGGCGGTTTCCAGCAGCTCGGGGACATAATCACTCATCTTGTCGCGGTGGTTTTCCATGGCAGCCTCCAGGGCACCGGCAAAAATAAACTCTTCGCTCAAGTGCGCCAGCCGGATGGCCTCGCTGGCCCAGTCAATGTTCACCTCGGTCAGTTCAATCCCGGCATCCCTGAGGGTTTCAAGAGTCGCCAGGGTTTCCCGGCGCACATCCTCGACGACATGGTAATGGCCAAGGTCCATGGAGTAGGCAACCTTCCGGCCCCGCACATTTCCAGACAGCTCCGGCAGGACAAGCCGGGTGTCCAGGGAACAATGATCAAGGGGATGGGGCCCGGACATGATATTCTGCATCAACGCGGCATCGGCCACCGTACGGGTCATCGGACCGACGCTGACGTAGGGATGAAATGAGGAGGAAGGGTCCAGCGGGTTTCTGCCATACGGGGATTTGAACCCCACCACTCCGCACTGTGAGGCCGGCTGGCGAATGGAACCTGTGGAGTCGCTACCGGTGGCAACGGTGGTGGCACCTGCCGCAAGCGCCGCCGCAGACCCCCCCGACGAGCCACCCGGGGTCACATCCAGGCGCCATGGATTCCGGGTGGTCCCCCACATTCTGGAATGGCAGGCAAACAGCCAGCAAAACTCCGGGCAGGT
This sequence comes from Candidatus Poriferihabitaceae bacterium, assembly GCA_965214055.1. GTDB lineage: Bacteria > Pseudomonadota > Gammaproteobacteria > Arenicellales > Poriferihabitantaceae > WTGA01. The sequence goes on along the minus strand of OZ243931.1, from coordinate 88,592 downwards.
GGTACGCGCAAAGAAGTTGCCTCCGGCGTCGATCAGCCGTTCAATGGCCGGGTCGGTGTGCTGGTCTATTTTGTCCGCGTTCATCAATGACCCGACGGTTGCCCGGGTTCCACGGATCGAAGAGCTGTCCTTGACGGCCAGGGGGATGCCGTCAAATGCCCGGGGATTTCCGTTCATGTATCGTTGTTCGGATTGTTTTGCAGCTCCCAGTGCCCGGTCAAAATACCGGTCGGAGAAGGGGTTGACCGAATGACTCACCTGGTCTGCGCGAAGGATCACTGCCGAGAGCAGTTCCACCGGGGACAGTTTTTTAGCCCTGAACCAGTTCAGTGCGGTTTGTGCGGAAAGATAGGTCAGGTCGGAATGTTGTGGTGTCATGAGGGGATACCGAAATATTGTTGAGATTGAACCGGCCCTGTCCTGCTGCAAAGCAATGAATTTGAACCAGCCGAAAACAATGGTATTCTTGCTGTATTCAGGATCAATGCCAATTGGCACAGGGCAACGCAGCATGACTGAGGAAACAAGTACACTTTCCGTATTCTACCACCCGGACTTTTTGAAATACCGGGTTCCGGCCGGGGTGTTTGACGGCGAGCCCTCCGGGTACCTGGACCTGCAGATCGACCAGCCCGAGGGCCCTGAAAGGATTCGCAATACCAGGGGAGTGCTGGAACGAACGGCCCTGTCCAGCCAGCTGGAATGGCAGACACCGCACGAGGCTTCGGATGAAGAGCTGTTGCAGTTCCATACCCGGGACTACCTTCAACGGCTGAAAGAATTCGATTTGGTCGGGGATTACATCAGCCAGTCAACCTACCTACCCAGAGGGGGGCTGAATACGGTCAGGTTGTCGGCGGGGGCAGCCATCGGGGCGGCCAGGCAGGTTCTGGCCGGGAAATCCCGCATGGCCTATGCCATCAGCCGTCCACCCAGCCATCACGCCCAACCCGATGAAGCGGACGGGTATTGCTTCATCAATGGGGTCGGTCTGGCGGCCCTGGAAGCCATCCAGGGAGGGTGCCGGCGGGTCGCGGTGATCGATTGGGATGTTCATCATGGAAATGGGACCCAGGTGGGGTTTTATGATCGGGATGATGTGCTGACCATCTCCATGCATATGGACCATGGAGCCTGGGGGTCGACACATGTCCAGACCGGGGATGTGGATGAAATCGGGGAGGGTCCAGGGGAAGGGTACAATCTCAACCTGCCGATCCCCTTCGGTGCCGGGGACCATTGCTACAACCGGATCATGGAGCGCTGTGTGGTGCCTGTCGTGACGGACTTCAAACCGGATTTGATTGTGCTGGCCAACGGTCAGGATGCCAATCAATTTGATCCCAATGGGCGGCAGTGTGTCACCATGGCGGGGTACTACCGGCTTGCTCTTGCCGTTCGTGAACTGGCGAAGTCCCAGTGTGATGGCAAGCTGGTGATGACCCAGGAAGGCGGATATAACCCCACCTACGCGCCCTATTGTGCCTATTCCGTGGTGTCGGCGCTGTTGGCAGTGGAACCGGAAATTGCGGATCCGGTCTCCTTTTATCCGGAAGATGCCGTGCGTGCGGACCGGGATGTCGAAGAACTGGTTGCCCGGCACCCGCTGTCTGACCGGTTTTCCTGAAAGCGGCATCCGCATGACCGGACGTTCCCAGCAGGAGTATGATGATGGCTTTGTCTGCGTGCTCGAAGCGGTTTGGGGGGAGGGATTCCTTTCTCCCGGTGGAGCCGGGGAGGTGGAAAAGATCATCGGAGATGCGGACCTGTCGAATCGATGCATACTGGACATCGGTTGTGGTACAGGAGGCGTCACACAGTTTCTGATGAAGCGGTACCAACCCTGCAGGATTGTCGGGGTGGATGTTGAGCAGTCATTGATCAAAAAATGCTGGAACAGGGCAGCTGAAAACAGCATGGGAGAGGGGCTGGTCTATCGACACATCCAGTCCGGCCCGCTTCCTTTTACAAAGAACAGCTTCGATGTGGTGTTCACCAAGGATTCCTTGATCCACATCGATGACAAACAATTGATCAGCGATGAAGTATTTCGCGTGCTCAAACCCGAAGGACGGTTTTTAGCCAGCGACTGGATGTGTACACAGGGGCCGCTTTCCCGGGAAATGAAACACTATATCGAACTGGAGGATTTGGGATTTGGTATGGGTCATCAGCAGGAGTACGCGGAAGCGATGGAAAAATCGGGGTTTTCCGGGATACGGTTCAGGGACCGGAACGAATGGTATCGGCCCATTGCCCGGGAAGAAGTCAGGCGGCTGTCCGGCGAGTTGTACGATCAACTGGTGTCTCGGGTCGAAAAGGAACTGGTCGACCACATGATCAAGGTCTGGGAGGCACTGGTGGTTGTTCTGGAGCGGGGAGAGCTCCGGCCGACCCACTGGGGCGCATCGAAACCGTCGATTGCCGGATAAAACAGTTATTGACTACTGCGACTGGACTACGGTGGTGCCAGTAATCCCCGGGAACCGGATTGGCCTTCGTATCGCCTGATCCATGGCGAAAAGCTCCATGACTTTCCCCTGACGCTTCACGCTTGTTGAAAGAGGCTGTCAATGACGGGAAAATTGTTATAGAAGGTTCATCTGCTGGGCGTCGACATCGAGCATATCTGCCTTTTTGGGCCAGTCCAAACGCTGAGGAATTATCCCGGTCTATTTGATGGTTATTTGATAGAACATCGGTCCTAACGACATATACCACGGACAAGGGCCTTGAGGACCTGATTATCCCGGTCATGACCGGGTAGCCGGACTATGGTGATACAAAACGGGGCTGCGGGTATCCGCAGGACTATGATCGGTTTTTATTCTGTATTCTGAATAAAAACCGATCATACGAGTTTTCTGTGTCGATTCCGGCCTGCAACAATGCCGAGTGGGAGAAACTGCCGATCTTCCTCAATTTCCTGATACCGAAATTTCCAGAGCCTGAAGAGGAGGATCTATCGGTGAACGTGGTTCGCTTCAGGACAGTCGTTGACATTTTCAGGTTGAGACCTGTTGCCCTTGTACTTCGATGCCTGGTCACTCGTGAATGCGGTATTCGATCCGCCTGTTCTGTGCATTGTTCGTGTACAGGAAGTCTGCACGCCAGGCCCGGAAAATTTGCTTTATCCCAATTTTTTCCGTGCGCTCCGTCTGTCCAGTTTCGCGGCGTCCATGAGCGCCAGTCTTGATTTCTCCTGCAAATTCAGGCCGCCTTTTTTGGTTTCCCACGTTACAACCGATGAAATATGGACACCGAGTAACCTGGCAAACTGGGTGCGGTTCAAGCTCAATTTCTGCCGCAGACGCAACACGTTTTGGGGAGTGGGTCGAAAGGGTTTTTTTCGTTTGCCCGGTTTCCCATGCCGCCTTGCAGGGGAAGTTTCCTCTGCCCTGTTCCGGTGGGTGATCCATCCACCTCAATGGGACTGCGTTGGCCCAAGGTGCTGATTCGAGTTTTCCGGGGACAGGACGGTGGCGGAGATTCCATCGACCCGTGCAGGAAACTCTCCATTTTCTTCGTGCGCGGTGGGACCCGCGCTGCCAGAATGATCATCCTGCTCCCACTCTTCCGTGAAGGGCAAAGTGTATTTAACAGGGTTTGTTTGTTCGGGTTTGTGATTTCGTTTCGGACAGGTCCCGGCAGCGGCCCGTTTAGTGAGTCATGCCGGGACGAATAATATATTCTCCACTTTCATTGCGGATAAAAAGATCGTTGACCTGGGGATGGCCGATGGGCAACCCGGTTTCGTCCACCTGAAGGTTCTGTTCCGATACATACGCGACATACTGGGAGTCTTCATTTTCTGCAAGCAGATGATAGAACGGTTGTTCCTTGATTGGCCGAACCTCGGCGGGAATCGACTCATACCATTCTTCTGTATTGCTGAATTCAGGATCCACATCAAAAATAACGCCTCGAAACGAATGTACCCGGTGTTGTACCACCTGACCAATCTGAAATTTTGCGACTCTAATCATTTTTATTCGGGGTTGGATTTAATGCCTGTCATCAATCCCGGTGAGGTATACACCAACCGATTCTGGAATGATGAATAAATGCCGATTATAAGGGATACCACATGGATTATTAACCGTTTTCCGGCTCAACTGACAGATTCTCCGGCCAAAATGAATCATTCCGCCGCATTTTGAGATGCCTGGTCATCTCCCGCCAGACAGGATGAAGAGAACCGGATACCCGGTGACCTTTTCCAAACCGCTTAATCCGGGCGGATTTTTTTCAGCCGGTACAGCCCGTGAATTCCGGAATCACTGGTAAAGTAGATTTCACCATCCGGTCCTACCGCGATCCCGACGGGTCGAATCCAGCGTTTCCCGGTTTCGGATTGAAAACCGAGGGTGAGGTCGATCACATTGGGGGTGGGCTGTCCATTTTCAAACTCGACCAGAACCAGTTTCGGATGCCGGCGTGTCGCCGGGTCTCCCGAACCACTGCCATCACCCGCAGTGCCCCATGACCCTCTCAGTGCAACAATGGCATCGCCGGCAAACTCCGTGGCCTGGCCGTGGTAGGGAACAAACGCAAGGTCCATGGGCGCATTTCGCGAATCGAAAGTGGCCACCGGAAGGGAAACCTCGGAGGCTGGCCTTGGGGGAGTGGATTGGATACAGGGGTCCCGGCGGAGCTTCTCCCCGTCAAACTGGAACCAGGGCATGCCATGGAAAGCCCCCGGTTTGATTTCAGAAAAATATTCAGGTGGCTGGTCAAACCCCCAATGGTCCGGACCGTTATTGCTGGCATACAGGATTCCGGACTTCGGATGCCAGTCAAACCCCACTGGATTCCGCAATCCGCTGGCAAAGGGCACCAGGGTCGCCGGGTCGCCGGATTCATCGATGAGATGGATTCCGCCTCTCCTGGAATCAAATTCATAGGACCCGTCCAGGTATTCATCGCTGCAGTTACCCCGGATTCCCAGGCTGACATACAGGTTTCCGTCCGGGCCAAGTTTCAGAGTCCGGCTGTTGTGACCCCATCCCCCCGGCAGTGCGACCAACCGTTCAAGACTCTCTTCAGATATCCAGCGGGTGTCCCGGGCATACGGCGCCTGGTAGATGCCATGGGTTCTGGCGATAAAAATCGTTTCATCACGAATGACCAGGCTGTGGGGATACCCCTCCATTCTGGCCAGGGTGTGGGTTTTCCGGTAGGGCGGGTCCATCCAGTAAATGTTCCCCGCGCGGGACCCGATAAACATCCTGTCTTCATGAAAATGGATCATCCTCGGACTGCTCAGCGCTGGATTCAGCAGTTCCAGTTGAAAGGTCTGCGGGACCTGGACCTCGAATTTATGGCCCGCAACCGCAATGGTCTGTCTGGTATAGTCCAGGGTTCTTCCCGCAGGAGGGCCGCCCCCCGGGTGGACTTCCCCGATGGCCAGCAGCACAGCGAATGCCGATGCGATGAAAACGGCTGCACCGGGGATCTGGATGGTGATCGGTTTTTGAGTATCAGGCATCAAATCAACTTGTTTTCGGTTTCGGTGTTCGGCCCTGTTTTCATGGGTCCTGTGGGTTGGTTTCCATCGAAACCGCCCTTGATACTGTCAACCAGCCGTATAAAACGCCCAATACGGACTGCGAATCGATCAGTTTGTTTTTCTAATCGATTCTATACTGACGAACGCCGAACACGACATCCCGGATCATAACGGAAAAAAGCCAGCGTCATGGCCCGGTGCAATCCCCCCGGTTCCGATCCGAAGTAATGGAATGAACTCCCCGCGGAACACGGCTCAGACAACGGGGATAATCCGGATGACTGAATTATGCCCGTTTCATCACGCCTTCCAATCAAGGTTTTTGAAACCGGACAACCCATGTGCTCCCAATACTTTGTATAACACACTTGAATGAAGGTCAAAAAACATTCAATATTCGGCCCACCGAAAATACGGGTATCCATGAAACCGATGAAAATCCAACGCATCATTGAAAGTCGTCAATTTGAAGTATCGATAATGGTGCTCATCATGCTGAACGCCATCACTCTGGGACTGGAAACGGATGCGCGGGTGATGGAGTTCGCCGGCCCGGTTCTGGTCGTGATGGATCGATTGTTCCTGGGGATATTCACGCTGGAGGTATTGGTCAAGCTGTGGGTCTATCGCGGGAAGTTTTTCAGGGACCCGTGGAGGATTTTTGATTTTGTCATCATTTCGATCTCCCTGATGCCGGCTTCGGGCAATCTTTCCGTCATCCGGGCGCTGAGGATTCTCAGGGTGCTGCGATTGATCAGTGTCGTCCCCTCGTTGCGGCGGGTGGTCGGCGGGCTGATCGCCGCCCTTCCGGGCATGGGGTCCATCACCATGTTGTTGCTGCTGGTGTTTTATGTGTTTGCCGTGATGGCGACGAAACTGTATGGCGGCGTCTTCCCGGACTGGTTCGGAAGTATCGGGGCATCCGCCTATTCCCTGTTCCAGATCATGACGCTGGAAAGCTGGTCCATGGGGATTGTTCGTCCGGTAATGGAAAGTTTCCCGTTGGCCTGGGTATTTTTCATTGTCTTTATCCTGTGCACCTCGTTTACCGTATTGAACCTGTTTATCGGTATAATTGTTTCCGCCATGCAGGCCGAACATGAAGATTCAGCGAATGAAGACCGGGTACAATTGCTGGAGAGGCAGGAAGCAATCATCCAGGAACTGCAGTCACTGCGGAAACTGGTGGAACAGGAGAGAAAGCCGGATCGCCCGGTTTCCTGACGGGCCTTCAGGGTTTTTCCGCAAATGAGGTTCCCGGCCAAACCACCGGATAAACCGGTTTCAGATTAAATGCGAGGACAACAATGAATAACGATGTGGTCATTACCTGTGCCGTCACCGGAGCAGGGGATACAACGGGCAAAAGCCATCTGGTTCCAGTCACCCCTGAACAGGTAGCGAATGCGGCCATTGAAGCCGCCCATGCGGGGGCGGCAGTAGTACATCTGCATGTACGGGACCCGGAAACGGGGAAGGGTTCCCGGGACCCGGCATTGTTCAGGGAAGCCGTTGACCGGGTCCGGGACAGCGGTGTCGATGTCATCATCAACTTGACCGCGGGGATGGGAGGAGACTGGATACCCAGCGATGAAGACCCTTCCCGACCGGGACCGGGTACGGACATGGTCGGCCCCGAAGAACGGCTGCTCCATGTGGTCGAGTGCTTGCCGGATATCTGCAGCCTGGATTGCGGTACCATGATTTTTGGAAATGGCAATGACCTGTACCTGAATACCCCCGTCTACCTGCGCAGGATGGCAAAAATCACCCAGGACCTGGGCGTCAAACCGGAGCTGGAGGTGTTTGATCTGGGACAGGTTCGTCTGGCCCGGTCGCTGGTGGACGAAGGATTGATTGACGCGCCTCCCCTGTTCCAGCTGTGTCTGGGGATTCCGTGGGGAGCGGGTGCGGATACGGAAACCATGGTGGCCATGAAGCAGGCCCTGCCGGACAATGCCGTGTGGGCCGGATTTGGAATTTCAAGAATGCAAATGCCCATGGTGGCCCAGGCGATGGTGCTCGGCGGGAATGTCCGGGTTGGCCTTGAGGACAACATTTACCTGGACCGGGGCGTACTGGCCACCAATGGCCAGCTGGTTGAACGGGCGGTGGAAATTATTGAGCGTCTCGGGGGAAGGGCGCTTGGGCCGGATGAAGCCCGGGGAAAACTGGGATTGCAATAGAACCCGTCTACATCCCGGTCATGGCCTGGTCAAGAACACGAACATCCATCCGGTGAGTGGGTCGCTGACAGCGGGTTGGTCCCCGGGTTTCAGCCGGTTCACCGGGCGATGGTGATTGGCTTCATCGGACTGGGTCAGCTCGGGTCCCGGCTTTCGCAGAATCTTCTTCAGGCCGGGCATTCGCTGGTTGTCTTTGACCGGGACAGCGCAAAAATGGAAGCGATGTGTGCCTCCGGAGCGACCGGGGCGGATTCCACGGCCGCACTGGCACAGGCCAGTGAAGTCGTCATTACCTGTTTGCCATCGCCTGCGGCTTCACGGGATGTTATGGCCGGGAAAAACGGTGTGTTGCCGGCCATGAAGGTCGGGTCCACCTGGATGGAAATGAGCACAACCAGTGTGGCGGAAGCCAGGAAAATGCATGAACTGGCTGCTGGTCATGGAATCAACATGCTCGAAGCCCCCCTGACTGGCGGTGTTCATCGTGCCGCGTCCGGGGAGATGACGATCCTGGTCGGAGGAGACGAGGACCTCTATGCATCCCATTGCGAATTGCTGGACACCCTGGGCGGGCAGGTGATCTATATGGGGGAAGTCGGCAACGCATCCCTGCTCAAGGTGATCACCAACCTGCTGTGTCTGGTGGACCTGGTGGCCGCCGGGGAAGCCCTGATGCTGGCCAAGAAAGGCGGCCTGGATCTCGGCACCTGCTACAGGGCGATCTGCGCCAGTTCGGGGAGCAGCCGGGAGTTCGAGGATTGGGCCCCGGTAATCCTGAATGGAACGATGAACACCGGGTTTACGACGGACCTGGGGTTGAAGGACCTTGGCCTGGTGGCTGACCTCGGTGAACAGCACGGGGTCCCCCTGAAACTTACCGGTCTTGTGAAATCCCTGTTCGAGGAATCCAGGGAGCGCTTCGGAGGGGATGCCTGGACGCCGTATGTTGTCAAGATGCTGGAAGAGGAAGTCGGGGAAGAAATCCGTTCCGATGGGTTTTCCGCTGTAATCGAGACCGTGTGGCCCCCCAAAGAGTAACTTTCCGGGGGAATCCCCGGTTCGGCTGGTCAGCGTGATCGCAGGGTATCTGCGGTGGGAGCTTCCCCCCGGCGCCGACGCTCTACCAGTCCATCCATCCAGTCCGGGTCCATTTCCGGAACCGATGACAGCAACAGTTCCGTGTAATCTTCGTAAGGTGGATCCAGGATTTGCTGTTTGGGGCCCTGTTCGACAATACCCCCCTGGTACATGACCACAATGTCATCGGCAATGGCCTTGACTGTGGCCAGGTCATGGGTAATGAACAGGTATGAAATATTCAATTCATTCTGCAGGTTTTGCAATAGGTCCAGAATGCCTTCCGCCACCAATTGGTCCAGGGCGGAGGTCACTTCGTCGCAGATGATCAGTTCAGGCTCCGCCGCCAACGCCCGTGCAATACAGATCCGCTGTTTTTCGCCCCCGGACAACTGGGCCGGAAACCGGTCAATATAATGGTCGGGAATTTCGATCTGTTTCAGCAGTTCATGAATCCTCGCTTCGTTTTCATCCCCGGTTTTGCCGAGGTAGAATTCTACGGGGCGACCAATAATCTCCCGGATTTTCTGCCGGGGATTCATCGCCACATCCGCCATCTGGTAGATCATCTGGATGGAGCGCAGGTTCTCCTTGGATTTTTCCTTCAGACTCGGGGGCAGTGATTCGCCTTTGAAAACCACCTTGCCGGCGGCAGGCGGGAGCAATCCGGTAATAACCCGTGCCAGGGTACTTTTTCCGCTTCCGGACTCCCCCACAACGGCCACGGTCTTGCCTTTTTCGACTTTGACGGAGATGTTTTTGAGTACATCTATGCTCGTTCCGGGATAGCGGGCAGTGACGTCGTCGACTTCGAGAAGAACATGAATGTCCTCGTCGTGGCTCTTTTGTTCCCTGAGGCTGCGCACCGCCAACAGCCGGCGCGTGTAATCCTCCCGGGGGTTGGCCAGCATTTTCCTCGCATCGCCTTCCTCAACCAGGTCGCCATACCGGAGCACCATGATCCGGTCCGCCATTTGTGCAACCACCGCCAGATCGTGGGTGATATAGATACCGGCTACATTTCTTGCCTTGACCGCTTCCTTGATCGCAGAAAGCACTTCGATCTGGGTGGTCACATCCAGTGCGGTGGTGGGCTCGTCGAAAATGATGATGTCCGGGTTGCTGCCAAGGGCCATGGCGGTCATGGCCCGTTGCAACTGCCCTCCGGAAACCTGGTGGGGATACCGCTCTCCGATGGTGTCCGGTTCGGGCAGGTCCAGTTGAGCGTACAGTTCACGTCCCCGTACTGCCGCTTCGGACATTTTCATTTTTCCATGCTGCACCGGGGCTTCGGCAAACTGTTCCAGGAGGGTATGGGCCGGATTGAAGGAAGCCGCCGCACTTTGGGCGACATACGCGACTTTATTCCCCCGGATATTCCGAAGCGCTGATTCAGGCTGACCCACCAGTTCGACGCCATCCAGCCTGATGGAGCCGGAGGCGATCCGGCACCCGGGCTTGGTATACCCCAGTGCACACAGGCCGAACGTGGATTTCCCCGCTCCGGATTCCCCGATCAGGCCAATAATCTCTCCCCGCTGCAATGTCATGGAAAGGTGGTTGACAATGGGCGTCCAGTGGCCCTCGATGTCTGCCTCAATCAAAACATCCTTCATTTCCAGCAGTGGGTCAGTCATGGCATATCCTAATGGTCGTCGCGCAGGCCGCTGGCCTTGTGAACCAGGGAATCCACCAGCAGGTTGATTCCAATTGTCAGCAGGGCAATACAGGCTGCTGGAATCAGGGGGTGGAGATATCCCCAGGCGATGCCTTCCGAATTGGACCGGACCATCGCTCCCCAGTCTGCCAGGGGAGGCTGCAGACCGAGGCCCAGAAAGCTCAATCCGCTGATCAGGAGAAAGACGAAACAGAACCGCAATCCAAACTCGGCAGCCAGGGGGGTCATCGTGTTCGGGAGGATTTCCCGCTTCATGATCCACCACAGCCCTTCGCCACGCAATCGGGCCGCTTCCACGTAATCCATGACCTCCACATCCATGGCCACGGCCCTAGCGATCCGGTAGACGGGCATGGCATAGATAATACCGATGACGGTGGCCAGGACAAAAAAGGAGGTTCCCACGGCGGACACCACGATGAGGGCGCAAATCAGGGTGGGGACGGAAATGATAATGTCCACGATACGGCTGAGAACCTGGTCCATCCAGCCTCCCATGGTCGCTGCCAAAAACCCCATCAATGCCCCCAGGGTAAACGAGCACGCGGTGGTCAGCAGGGCCAGCACAATGGTATTGCGGGCACCAAAAATCAACCGGGAAAGCATATCCCGGCCAATGATGTCCGTCCCGAATATAAACTCGCCACCGATGGGCTCCCAGACATCCCCGACAATTTCACTCTCTCCATAGGGGGCAATCCAGGGGGCAAAGGCGGCACAGAAGGAAAAGAACAGGATAATTCCCAGCCCAACCCGGGCACTCCAGTTCAGGCTCCGGACGAATTCAAGAATAACCATGGCTACCTCCGGTGTCTCAGTCTCGGGTTGGCGAGAATAGCCAGCACATCCGCCAACAGGTTGAGCAGGACATACGCGGAAGCAAAAATCATGGCGGTTGCCTGGACGACGGGCATGTTTCGAAGCTGCACCGAGTCCACCATGAGCGCCCCCAAACCGGGATAGACAAACACCACTTCAATGATCACGACCCCGACCACCATGAATGCGATGTTCAGGATGACCACCTGGATAATCGGTGCCCAGGCGTTGGGCAGGGCATGTTTGACAATCACCCGGCCGGGTTTGATGCCCTTGAGCTTGGCCATTTCAATGTACGGGCTGGCCAGCAGATTGACAATGGATGCCCGGGTCATCCGCATCAGGTGTGCGATGGAGATCAGGGTCAGTGTCAACACGGGCAGGGCGGAGACATAGGCCCGCTCCCAAAATCCCATGCTGCTCGAAACATTTGAAATGGCGGGAAAAATACTGAAGTTCACCGCAAACAGGGCCATCAGGATATAGGCAACAAAGAAATCCGGAACGGAAATTGTGCTCAGGGTCGTGACGGAAATACCGCGATCAAATCCGGTATTCCGGTACAGGGCGGCCACCACTCCCAGGGCAATGCCCAATGGAATGGCCACCATGGAAGAAAACGCAGCCAGGTACAGCGTATTGCCGATTCTTGCGCTGACGAGTTCGACGACCGTCCGGTCATTGGCCATGGAACGACCCATGTCTCCCTGTACGAAATTAACCAGCCACTCGATATAGCGAACCATGACCGGACGGTCCAAATCCAATCGTGCGTGGCAGGCGGCGACGGTCTCCTCAGAGGCCATCTGGCCAAGGATGGCGGTACAGATGTCGCCGGACAGGGCCTCAACGCCAACGGTAATCAGCAGGGAGATGGCGAGCAATGTAAAGAAGCCAAGACCGATACGCTTGGCGATCATTACAAACAGTGAATTGCTCATTGAAGACTAACAGGATTGGAACAGCAGGAAAAAAGCGGCCAGACAAACCTGGCCGCCTTTTATCTTTACCGCATGATGAGTACGTGGCTAAGAACAGTCACTTCATCATGCAAACCACCAGCGATCATGCAAACCACCAGCGGGCGGCACTGCGCCCTCCATCAAGTTCCCAGTTGCCCGCAATTTTGTCCGGTTTTCCCATTGCGGTGGAGGCTGCATCGACGTTGTTGGCGAAGCAGGGAACGATCACACCGCCTTCATTGCTGACGATGGTCTGCATTTCAACGTAGATGTCGTTGCGCTTGGCATCATCCAACTCAGCGCGTCCTGCAATAAGCAGTTCTTCAAAGCGCGCATGGTTCCAGAAGGAGTCCGTCCAGTTCCCGCCAGCCTTGTAGCCAATGGTGAACATCCAGTCTGCAGTGGGCCGTCCACCCCAGTAACAGGCACTCCACGGAACCTGCATCCATACATTGTCCCAGTACCCATCCGGGGAAACGCGTTTGACGGTCAGGTTGATGCCTGCGGGCTTGAGTTGCTCCGCATACAGTTCGGTCGCATCGACCGCTCCCCCAAACGCAGCATCCGACGCCGATATTTCAAGGTCCAGGGACTCCATACCAGCCTGTTTCAGGTGCCACTTTGCCTTTTCAATATCGTATTCGCGCTGTGGCAGGTCCTTGGCATGGTAATTCTGGCTGGCAGAAATCGGATGGTCGTTGCCTACGGAACCATAACCGCGCAGAACGGTATTCACGAAGCCCTGCCGGTCAATCCCGTATTTCAGCGCCATCCGCACATCGTTGTTGTCAAACGGTGCCGCACGCATATCCATGGGATACGTGAAGTGCTTGGTGCCGGGTACCTGGAGGACATCCACATCCGGCTTGTTCTCCAGCAGACCCGCAGTTTTCAGGTCACAGCGGGCGATGGCATCCACCTGGCCGGTCACCATGGCATTCATCCGTGCCGCGGTATCGTTGATCGCAGTGATATGCACTTCGTCAAAGTTGCCTTCGCCTTCCTTGAAGTAGTTTTCATTGCGCACCATGGTCGCCCGGACCCCCGGTTCGAACTCAACCACCTTGTACGGGCCGGTACCATGACCAGACATCCAGTCCACCTTTCCGGTATCGTCAACCGGCCCCATCAGGATGTGGTAGTCGCTGAGCAGATAGGGAAAATCAGCGTTTCCGCTTTCCAGGGTAAACACCACGGTGTCCCCGTCCTTGGTGATTTCTCCCATGGATTCCGCCACGGATTTTGCTGCGGAGGTGGATTCCGGTCCCCGGTGGTGCTCAATGGATGCGATGACATCGTCCGGGGTCAGGTCTTTGCCATCGTGAAAGGTCACCCCGGGTTTCAGCTTGACCCGCCAGACCGATGCATCGGCCGACGGTTCGAGAGATTCCGCAAGTTCGGGAACCGCCTGTCCGCTGGGATTGACCTCCACCAGTGCGTTACGAACACACCCTTGGTTCATGTTGATCATGAATACATCGCCATTGTTTTCGGGGTCCAGGGAGTCCCCGGTGTTGGCGCCGCCCAGGCCCATCCGGTAGACCCCTCCCATTTTTGGGGCAGCATTCGCGGCTTCACTGTACAGCGTGGGAGCGATTGCGCCCACGCCCAGGGCCATGGCGCCCTGCATGAAGCGTCGCCGGCTCATTTGGTTTTCGGAAACCTTTTTTTGAAGTTTCTTGATTTCGGTCTCTAATGTCATTGGCTTGTTTTCCTCGGATATGGAGATGAAAGATGTTGAGTTGGCCACCAGACTGTGGTCAATATGACAGGTTTTAGGATTTCATTATAAGTATGAACCCGGCAATCATTAATGAATCACATGATAATGTCAAATCGCATTAATGGAAAAATGGAAATCAATGGAGAGGTTCCCGAAACCGGGTCGAGACCGGCCCGTCTTCTCCCCGGTTTTTGGGAAAAATGATCCGAAAAGTGGTCCATCCCGGTCACTCACCGGCCTTGTGTTCCTTGATTCTTGCGATCTCGACCAGTCCATCGTTGAGTTTTCGGCTCAATTCGGAAAAATCCGCCCCCTGGCACATTGCTTCACAGCCATCGACCATGGCATCGCGGAGGGCGGGGGTCAGCTCCGGGGCAACCAGCCGGGTCCAGGGCAATTCAAGGGCCGGCCCGAACTGGTCCAGGCAATAGGCCATGCCGCCTTCGCCTCCTCCGATGTGGAATATTTCGCAGGGACCCATCAGGGCCCAGCGCGGCCCCGGTCCGTTGACCACAGCCTGATCGATTTGCTCGACGGTCGCTTCCCCATTGACCACCATGTGCAGCGCTTCCCGCCAGATGGCTTCCTGTAACCGTGTCGCAATAAATCCGGGGATTTCCTTTTTCATCACCAGCGGAACCTTGCCGGCCGCTTTGTAAAACTGTTCAGTCCAGGCCACCGCTTCAGGACTGGTTTGGTGGCCCCCGATCATTTCCACCAGCGGCAGCAGGTAGGGAGGGTTGAACGGATGTGCTACCACCGTGCGTTCAGGGGTACTGCATTTCGCCTGTATATCCGACATGGAAAGCCCGGATGTGCTTGATGCGATGACTGTACGGGGGTCCACGATTTCTCCAAGGGTCTGGTACAGGTCCTGTTTGAGTGCGAGAACTTCCGGAACGCTTTCCTGGACAAATTCGGTGTCCTCGACCGCCTCTTTAAGGGAGGTGGTCCATCGGAAATTGTCCCTGGAGGCCCCGTCTCCCAGGCCAATCCTGCAAAGACTTTCCCAGGCTGTATCCAGCAATGCTGTCAGTGGTCCGATCTCCGAGGCATCATGCAGGTACGTGGTCACGTGATAGCCCCTGGCCAGGTAGTGGGCGGTCCAGCCGCCACCGATGGGGCCAGCACCAATGCAGGTGACTTTTTTGACTGCGGCCGGGTCATGATCAATCATGGGTGCCTCCTTACTCGTTACTTGCCCTTGAAATCGGGTTTGCGTTTTTCCACAAAGGCCTTGACGCCTTCCCCGGCATCTCCGGAACGCAGCATGTCACGGTACATGGGTAAATCACCGGTCCTCATGGTATGAAACGAGTTGCGGACGCTTTCCCCGTCGGTGGCCCGCAACACTTCCTTGATGGACTGCAGGGCCAAAGGAGCGACTTTCGCAAGCTGTTTTGCCCATTCCCGGGCGGAATCCATCAGCTGGCTGGCGGGGACCACCTTGTTGACCAGGCCATAGTCTGCCGCTTCTGCTGCCGACATGCGCCGACCCAGGTACAGCATTTCCAGCGCGATGTTGTAGGGAAGCCGCCGTGGCAGCCGCTGCATCGCGCCGGCATCCGGGATGATGCCGAGGGGCAGTTCCGGCAGGGCAAATTCCACGTGTTCCGCGGCAATGATCAAATCGCAGGCCAGGGCGATTTCAAACCCTCCGCCAATGGTCAGGCCGTTGAGAGCGGCGATGACGGGCTTGTTCAGGTCCCAGATCTCGGTGATTCCCGCAAACCCTCCCAGACTGGCATCTTCATCTTCCCACCAGTTGTCCAGGTTGATGTCGCCGCCATCCAGAGCCTTCAAATCCCAGCCCGCAGAAAAGATCCGGTCCCCTGCGGCAGTAACAATGCATACCCTCAAATCCGGGTTGTCCCGAAAGTGGACAAACGCTTCGCCCATTTTCCGGCTGGTTGGGGTATCAATGGCATTGACCTTGGGGCGATTGATGGTGATTTCATAGATGGGTCCGTTTTCTATGGCAATGATGTCCTGGTTTTTACTGGTCATGACGGTTTTCTGAAGGTTGGGTCTGAAATTCCTGGGATTGGATGCAAAATCAAAGGGACGATTGATGAAGCCGGGGCACTGGCCCTTTCGGTCCGCACATTCCTCCGAAAGCGGTAATCTAGCATATCCATGATCCAATGATCCCAAAATTACCGTCTTGGGGCGTACTTCCCGCTGGAAAACCATCTGGTTGTTCAGGCCCGCCTTCCGTTCGAAAACTCTGTTGTCGGACATCCGCTCAAGTGGGGTATGATAGCCCCCATATCAACATGACCGGCTGGTGGCAACGCATGGACTATCCCCTGACTGAAGAACAACGCATGCTGGTGGAAACCATCCGCGTTTTCCGCGAACAGGAACTGGTGCCCCATGAAGCAGAAGTAGACCGGACGGGGGAGGTGCCCGAAGAACTGGGGGCACAAATCAAGCGCAGGGCCATCGAAATGGGACTGTATGCGCCCAACCTTCCTGAATCCATCGGCGGCGGGGGTCTGGATTACAAGTGCCTGGCCCTGCTTGAACGCGAACTCGGTAAAACCAGCTACGGCCTGCATGGATTCATCCACCGTCCATCAGAAATTCTCATGGGCTGCGCCGGGGAACAGGTGGATGAATACCTGCTGCCCTGTGTCACGGGAGAAAAGAAAGAAGTCTTTGCGCTGACTGAACCCGGTGCCGGCTCGGATATCATGTCCATGCAGACCCGGGCAACCCGGGTCGGGGATGAATTCGTGATTAACGGCAGGAAGCATTTTATCAGCAGCCCGGTGAAGCCGGATTTCGCCATCCTGTTTGCACAAACGGGAGTCATGCAAACACCGAAAGGCGAGCGCAAACGGGTGACCGGCTTCCTCGTGGATGCGGGGATACCCGGGTTCACCATTGAGCGGGGCCCCCGGTGCGCGGCCCAGAGGGCCTACCACACCTGGCAGTTGACGTTTGACAATTGCCGGGTGAACGAAAGAAAAATCCTGGGGGAAGAACACGGGGGATTTGAGCTTGCCGATGAATGGTTGCGGATGGGCAGAGTCTGGGTGGCGGCCGCGGCCTGTGGAAAGATGGAGCGTTTGATCGAACTGGCGGCAACCTGGGCCGTGGAGCGCAAGCAGTTTGGCCAATCCATCGGTCGTTTCCAGGGAACCTCTTTCAAGCTGGCGGATATGTCGGTGGACCTCAAGGCGGCTGACCTGCTGGTGATGGATGCCGCCGACAAGGCAGACCGGGGGTGCATGCGTAATGAAGACGCCGCCATCGCCAAGCTGTTTGCGTCCGAAGCGGTGGGCCGGGCAGCGGACAGCACGATCCAGATTTATGGCGGGATGGGATTGATGGAGGAGCTGCCCATCGAGCGACTCTGGCGGGATGCCCGGCTGGACCGGATCTGGGACGGTACCTCGGAAATACAGCGGCACATCATTTCCAGGACCCTGTTGCGGGAGTACGGGGGATGAAACCTGCTGGACCAGGCGGATTTTCCGGCTCCGCATACGGAAGATATCCTTATCAACGATGAATGCCCGCAATAGGCTGCCGGCAGCGGTGTGTCGTCAATTCACCGCCAGCCTGACAGGAGAAATCCAACTTCCATGGTTGGGGGTCACCGGACCGGGCAGGGCGAATCGGGCACGGTTCCCAATCGCTGAAGTGGAGACCCGGCCATTGGGCTGACCGGAAACAGGACGGATGAGTTGCAACCACTGCAGTGGAATGCCGGAAGAATGCGGCGTCTTGCGAAAGCGGCGGGGAATCAGTATATAGTACATCCATACATTGACTGGAGATTGGACCTGGAATGACAACGTCTGCGGAAAGGATATGGGTGTCTTTGCCGCGAAACCTCAAACTGGCTTTCGTCGCATTGTGTCTGGCCGGGTTTATAGCGTCCCTGGCCGTTGTCAGCAGTGTGGATGAGGTGTCCGCATTTCCGGAATCCATCTCTGAGCCGTTTGAATTTGAAGAGTGGGTCAATGATGCGGAAGACTGGATGAAGAAGAATTTCCGCTGGTTTACACGCCTGATCGCCGGAGGCATCGAAGAGGCCCTGTATGTCGTGGAGGATTTTCTCACGGAGTCCCCATGGGTGTTTATTCTGATGTTGCTGGTGTTGCCTGCCCTGGCTTATGGCGGTCTTCCACTGGCGATCCTGGCACTGGTTGGAGGGATGTTCTGGGGGGCGGTGGGCATGTGGGAAGCCAGTATGCAGACCCTGGCACTCATGGGCATGTCGGTGGTCCTGTCGGTCATCCTTGGTGTCATGCTGGGGATCCTGTGCTCACAAAGCGACCGTTTTGAAGCGATCCTCAGGCCGGTCCTCGATACCATGCAGACCATGCCGGCTTTTGTCTACCTGTTGCCTGCGGTTTTCTTTTTCGGGATCGGGGGCCCGCCTGCGATCATGGCGACCATGATCTATGCCCTGCCACCCGTCGTCAGGTTAACCAATCTTGGAATCAGGCAGATTTCCCACGAAACCATTGAAGCGGCCAGTTCCTTTGGTGCTACCCGGTACCAGGTGCTTTTCAAGGTGCAGATTCCCATGTCCCTGCCAAGTATCCTGCTGGGCATCAACCAGACCATCATGATGGCCCTGGGGCTGGTTGTGCTGGCTACATTCATCGGTGCGGAAGGATTGGGTGCGGAGGTCTGGAAGGCGATTTCCAAGCTCAAGGTGGGCTGGTCCCTTGAAGGCGGTCTATGCATCGTCTTCATGGCGATTCTTTTTGACCGGCTCAGCCTGGCAATGGGCAGGCCGAAAGAGAAATCCCTTCCTGTGAACAGTATTCCATTTCATCTTCTGCCGCAGTCGTGGGATGTGCGACCCTGGGCTGTGGCGGTTGAAAAAGTCATTGGTATCTTCTGGAATGCCGTCGCCAGCCTGTTCGGTCTTCTGGTGAGCGGTCTGGCCATCACCGCCCGGATGGTTGCAGGGTGGTTCGGACAGTCCCGAGGCCGGCAGGCACATGATTTCATTACCAGTCAATCGTTCCTGTTCGGCAGTCTCCTGTTCCTCGCCGCGATATTGCTGTACGACGGTCTTGGACCCGGGATTGGGGCCTATCCCGAATCCATGACGATTGGAATCCGCGAGCCGATCGACGAAGCCGTGATGTGGTTGACAGTCAATCCGACCTTTACGGCCTTCACCAAGGGCATGCGGTCGGTGATCTACCTGTATATGCTCCATCCCCTGGATACCTACCTGACTCATCTGCCATGGTATGTCATCGTCATCGTGCTGGGGGTCGTCAGCTGGGTATCCGTTGGCAGGAATTTCGGGATGGTCTGCATTGCCCTGTTGATATTTATCGGTGCAGTGGATCTGTGGGCTGAAGCCATGCTGACGCTCTCGTCGGTACTGGTTTCCGTCATGATCTGTTTCCTGTTTGGATTGCCCCTGGGGATTGCCGCGGCCACCAGTCGGCGATTTGACATGGTGCTGCGTCCGGTGCTGGATGCCATGCAGACCATGCCGAGCTTCGTTTACCTGATCCCGGTTTTGATGTTTTTTGGCGGAAACATTGTCTCGGCAGTCATTGCCACCGTTGTGTACGCCATGCCCCCGGTCATACGGTTGACCACCCTGGGTATTTCACAGATTCCCGTTACCTACACGGAAGTGTCCTCTTCCTTTGGGGGGACCACGTTGCAAACCCTGAGAAAGGTCCGGTTGCCCATGGCGTTGCCCAGTATCATGCTGGGCCTGAACCAGGCGGTGATGATGGCACTGGCGATGCAGGTCGTCACCCCCCTGATCGGGGGCGGGGGGCTCGGCCGGGATGTATTCAATGCATTGAATACATCCAATACCGGCTATGGTCTGGCAGCCGGCACCGGGATTGTCCTGCTGGCCATTATTCTGGACCGGTTAAGCCAGGCATGGACCCAGACCCAGCGCAAGGCACTGGGGATGTAATCAGGGAAAGCAGGACAGTACAGCTTTGCGCTGACCGGCAGGGTTTTTGCTTCTTGTCTGCACCATTGTCTTGCTATATATTTGAAATTTCCACATTGTAAAAATCTGAATTCTACTTGGAGGCCTCCATGGACCTGAAAATCCTTTTTAAATCTTTTGTTGGCAGTATTTCCGCCGCGGTATTCCTGGGAAGTGCTGTGACTGCCAATGCGGGTGGTCAGCTGACTTCCCCAATCCCCGACTGGACGGGGGGCGCCGTGACCTGCAAGGTCGCCCAGCTCATTCTGGAAAATGAACTGGACTATGAGGTCAAGACGGTGAGCATGCCTGCCGGCGCGAATGTATGGGAAGCCATCGCCGCCGGAGACATGGACTATGCGTGTGAAGGCTGGCCTTCGTACAACAGCTCCAAGGAAATCATGATGAAGGAATACGGTGGCGATGGATCCGTCGTCAAACTGGGCAATGTGGGTGTTATCGGCAACTCAACCTATTATGTCCCCCGGTATTTCATTGATGAAGTCGCTCCGGACCTGGAATCCCATGAGCAGTTGAACAAGTACAAAGAGCATTTCGCGACCTTGGAAACGGATGGAAAAGGGCGGTTGATTGCCTGTCCCACCCCGGCATGGGAATGCGATGACCAAAAGCGGCTGGACCTGCTGGGCGTTGATTTCGTGGCGGTTGAACTCGGTACGGAAGCCGCGTCCTGGGCAGAAGCCCGGGGAGCGTATGCCCGCAAGGAACCGTTTTTACTGTATGCCTGGGAACCTCACTGGATTCATGCCGCGCTGGATCTGGTCCCCATCAAATTGCCAGCTCATGACCTGGAGAAGTGGCCGGCTACCGGATGGGCGGAGGATGTCACCTGGAATTATGGAAATCCCGATTTTGCAAAGGAAAACCCGGATGCCGCGTCATTGCTCGGCAACATGAATCTTACCAACAGTGAACAGGCCAAGATGATCCTGGCCATCGATGAAGACGGCCGGGATATCGACGAGGTGGTGGCCGAATGGCTGGCTGCCAACGAAGAGACCTGGCGGCCCTGGTTGCAATAATATTCAGCCGGGATTTTCGCGGCTCAACTTGAAACTCCGGTTTATCCGGAGTTTCCCGGGCTGACTCCAGCCCGGTGACGGCGGTTCCGGTCACCGGGTCATTTCCCGGTGCAACCGGCATCACTGCATGGTTCTTGTTATTGAAAAAATTCCGGACGGAATTCTCCAGATATGAACGCCTCGACAAAAATCGTGTGCAATCATGTCTGGAAGATTTTTGGTCCCCATCCGGCGGTCACACTGAAGGATCTGGATCATTCCCTGACCAGGGCGCAGATACAGGAACAGACCGGGCATGTCGTGGGGGTCCGGGACATGTCCTTCAAGGTCGAACAGGGAGAGACCTTTGTGGTCATGGGGCTCTCCGGCAGTGGAAAGTCGACGCTGGTGCGCTGCCTGCACCGGCTGATTGAGCCCACCGCAGGGGAAGTGCTGATTGACGGGGAAGATGTCGTCAAGATGAAGGAAAGCGACCTCATTGAACTGCGCCGCAACAAGATGAGCATGGTGTTCCAGCATTTCGGCCTGTTTCCCCATCGAAAGATTGTGGACAACATCGCATTCGGGCTGGAGATCCGGGGAGCCGGGAAACCGGAACGGACTGAAAAAGCCATGGAAGTGCTGGAAATGGTGGGTCTTGGGGGGTGGGAGAATCACTATCCCCGGGAATTGTCCGGAGGCATGCAGCAGCGGGTGGGTCTTGCCCGGGCGATGGCGGTGGACCCGGAAATCCTGATCTTTGATGAACCGTTCAGTGCGCTGGACCCGTTGATTCGCCGTGAGATGCAGGATGAATTGCTGAGCCTGCAGGAGCGGGTACAGAAAACCATGGTATTCATTACCCATGATTTTCTCGAGGCCATCAAGATGGGGGATCACATTGCCATCATGAAAGACGGCGAAACTTCCCAGATCGGCACCCCGGAGGAACTGGTGGCCTCCCCGGCGGATGAGTATGTCAGGGAGTTTACGGAAGATGTCCCGAGGTACAAGGTTCTCAGTGTCGGCAAGGTCATGAAAGCGGTTTCTTCCGTGAATCTGAACGACAATCCGGTGGTGAAGGAAAGCGCCAAACTGGATACGCTCATTGACCTGGCATCAGATTCGGAAGTTCCCCTTGCCGTAGTCGACAGCGAGGGTCAACTGGTTGGCGAAATCAACCAGTCCATGATGTTGAAGGCGATGAATAGCAAGAGCTGATGGCCGGTTCTTTCCGGCCAGTCCGTATCAGCCCGTATATCCCGATGAGTCGATGGCAAAATCCCCGGATCTTCCCATGCCCTGGCTTCAATCCATGCCGGACGCCATGAACCCTGATGGAGTGGGAAAGGGGACGGCCAACAGTCAAAGAAGACGATCATGACCCCAGAAGAATTCAGAACGGCCGGATATCAGTTGATCGACTGGATCACTGAATACCGGAACAGTATTGAAAGCCGTCCTGTCCGGGCGCAGGTAGCACCCGGAGAGGTCCGGAACCGGTTTCCGGAGACCCCGCCCGATTCCACCGTTGAGTTCGATGCACTGTTGAAGTCCCTGACGGATGATGTCATACCGGGAATTACCCAGGTCCAGCATCCCATGCACTTTGGCTGGTTCCCGTCCAATGCTTCACTGGAGGCGGTTCTGGGGGATGTAGCCAGTTCCGGTTTGGGTACCCTGGGGATTTCCTGGGAGAGCTGTCCGGCGTTGACCGAGGTCGAGGAAGTGATGTGTGACTGGATGCGACAACTGGTCGGATTGTCCGGGCAGTGGGAAGGTACCATTCATGATACGGCTTCGACGGCCTGTCTGACGGCATTGCTGCTCGCACGGGAACGGTCGACCGACTATTGTCAGAACCGCGAGGGCCTGCAGGGACATGATAAACCGCTGATGGTGTATCTGACCGGGGAGTCGCACTCTTCGGTCAAAAAGTCTGCGTTGCTGGCGGGATTCGGCGAGATCAACATCCGAACGGTCCCGGTCGATCCCGTGACCCGGGCCATGATACCGGAAGCCCTGTCGGACCAGGTGCGCAATGACCGGTCTTCGGGCTGCCAGCCCTGTGTGATCGTGGCGACCGTCGGCACCACCGGGGTGACGGCCATTGACCCGGTGGGCTCGATTGCCGACATCGCGAAAGAATACGGGATGTGGGTGCATGTGGATGCTGCGTTGGCCGGTACCGCGATGTTGCTGCCGGAATGCCGGTATCTGTGGTCGGGAGTGGAAAAGGTGGATTCGCTGTCATGGAATGCACACAAATGGATGGGAGCCGTTCTGGACTGCTCATTGTTTTATGTCCGGAATCCCGAGCACCTCATCCGTGTCATGTCCACCAATCCCAGTTATCTTCGTTCCACCGTGGATGGGGCCGTCACCCAGTACAGGGATTGGGGGATTCCGCTGGGAAGGCGGTTCCGGGCACTGAAATTGCTTTTCCAGTTACAACTGGAGGGAGTGGAATCGATCCGGGCCCGGTTGCGCCGGGATATTGCCAATGCGAAATGGTTCGGAGAACAGGTCGAAAAAGAGGAAAACTGGAAAGTGCTGGTGCCCTATGCTCTGCAAACGGTCTGCATCCGGCATGAACCGCCCGGTCTGACCGGCGAGGATCTGGACGCCCATACCCTGTCCTGGGCAAAAGCCATCAACCACTCTGGCCGGGCATTTCTCAGCCCTGCAAAAATGGAAGACCGATGGTTTGTCCGGGTATCGGTCGGCGTTCAAGCTACCACGCGGGCCCATATTGAAGAATTATGGCATTTGATACAGAAAGCGGCGAGGCAGAAGAGACCATCCCACTCTGCGTAGGTCGGGTTGGGTTCGCCACGGCAATCCGGCCTCTGCCAGAAACGACAACCCAGGAACCCGGGGAATGAAATGAGAGAAATCACGGTCGCAGCAACGCAAATGGCCTGCACATGGGAAACCGATGAAAACATTGCCAATGCCGAAAGACTGGTCAGGCAGGCGGCAGAAAAGGGCGCGCAGTTTATTCTGATCCAGGAGCTGTTCGAGACCCCCTATTTTTGTATTGAACAGCATTTCAAGCACCTGAAACTGGCTTCGACACTGGAAGACAGCCAGGTGGTCAGGCACATGCGCGCATTGGCCAAATCGCTGCAGGTTGTACTGCCGGTGAGCTGGTTTGAACGGGCCGGGAATGTCACTTTCAACTCCCTCGCCATGGTGGATGCAGACGGTTCCATCCTGGGGGTCTACCGGAAATCCCATATTCCCAATGCCGTTCTCTACCAGGAAAAGGAGTATTTCAGTCCTGGAAATACGGGTTTCCGGGTGTGGAACACGCAATATGGAAAGATAGGGGTTGGGGTTTGCTGGGATCAGTGGTTTCCAGAGGCGGCACGGTGTATGGCATTGAAGGGTGCCGAAATTCTGGCCTTCCCCACGGCCATCGGGTCCGAACAGTACAGCGCGAAGGGTAAATTTGATTCGAAGACCCACTGGCAAAATACGATGTGCGGCCATGCGGCGGCAAACATCATCCCGTTGCTGGCCTCGAACCGCATCGGAACGGAAACCGCCACCGAAGACCCGTCTGCCACACTGACCTTCTATGGCTCGTCGTTCATATCCGACCATACCGGGGTCAAAGTGGTGGAATGCGGCCGGACGGAGGAGTCGGTCATCACCCACACGTTTGATCTCGACCGGATTCGGAATTATCGCCAGACATGGGGAGTGTATCGGGATCGGCGGCCTGAACTGTATGGGGCAATACAAACGATGGATGGCCAGACCTGATGGTCGGTTTTTCATTGGGCCAACACGGCTTTGCCTGACCGGCCCGATCAGGGTTTTATTGGAAAAGCAAAAAATGCAGTGTCCCCTGTGGAACCTGGTCCCGACACAGGGACCAAGTCGGGAGCAAACGTTCGGCAGGCCGGTGATGGCTTGAAATTTTCCCAAATAAGGCTTGCAATTCCGTACTTGTCCAAGATAAGTTAGCGCATTCTCATCAACCATGAGGGAGGTGTCCGCCTTGAATTTCAACGCATTCATAACCTGTGCCGTGACGGGTGCCGGCAATACGACGGGCAAACACCCGGCCATCCCCATTACCCCTTTGCAAATTGCGTCTGCAGCCATTGAGGCCGCCAGGGCCGGTGCCGCGATTGTTCATGTCCATGTTCGGGACCCCGAATCCGGAAAGCCATCCCGGGACCCGGCCCTGTTCGCAGAGGTCGTGAGCCGGATCCGGGACAGTGGTACCGATGTGGTCATCAACACCACCGCCGGGATGGGAGGGGACATGGTATTTGGCAAGGGAGAAAATCCGCTTCCGCTGGATCCCCGGGGGACGGACATGGCGGGTCCACTGGAGCGCCTTGCCCATGTCGAGCAATGCCTGCCGGAAATCTGCACCCTGGACTGCGGCACCATGAATTTTGCCGAAAGCGACTACGTCATGACCAATACCCCCGGCATGCTGAAAACCATGGCGAAACGGGTCCAGGAACTGGGGGTTCGTCCCGAACTGGAAGTCTTCGACACCGGGCACCTGGTGTTTGTGCATGAGATGGTGCGCGAAGGACTCATTGATGATCCCGTGATGATCCAGCTTTGCATGGGAATTCCGTACGGTGCCCCGGACGACCCCGGCACCCTGATGTCCATGGTTCACCGTCTTCCGAAAGGGGCCACATTTTCGGCATTTTCCATCGGGCGCAATGAACTGCCCTATGTCGCCATGGCCGTGCTGGCCGGAGGAAATGTGCGGGTGGGACTGGAGGACAATCTCTACCTTGAGAAAGGGGTTTTTGCAACGAATGCACAGCTGGTTGAACGGGCGGTCACCATTTTATCCGCCATGAACGTGAATATTCTGGGTCCGGAGGAGGTCCGGAAAAATCTCCGGTTACGCAAGCGGGGCTGAAACCGAATGCGCGAAGTGAAACAAGTCGGCATTGTTGGGGCCGGCGTCATCGGTTCGGCTTGGGCCGCACGGTTCCTGATCAATGGGATCGACGTGTCGCTGTACGATCCCGGGGACGGGATTGAGAGCCGATTTGACGATGTCCTGAACAATGCCCTGCGCGCTTATCGCAGGATGACCCTGGCGCCCACGGAAGCGAAAGGGAAAATCTGTTTCGTCGACTCCCTGGAAGCCGCGGTATCGGGAGCGGATTTCGTCCAGGAAAGCGGGCCGGAGAGAATGGATGTGAAACAGGCCCTGATGAAGGAAATTTGCAGCCATACCGGTGCAGAGGTCATTGTTGCTTCCTCCTCTTCCGGACTACTCCCAAGCGAAATGCAGGCCGGGGTGCGCCATCCCCAGCGAATCATTGTAGGCCATCCCTTCAACCCGGTTTACCTGATGCCTTTGGTGGAAATTGTCGGGGGCACCCGGACCACGGAGGAAACCCGGAAAAGGGCGGCAGCGTTTTACCGTCGCGTCGGCATGCATCCCCTCGTCGTGCGAAAGGAAGTGGAGGCGTTTCTGGCAGACAGGATGATGGAAGCCCTGTGGCGGGAAGCGCTGCACCTGCTGAACGAGGGGGTGGCGACGGCAGACGAACTGGATCAGGCCATCTGCTACGGACCGGGTATTCGATGGGCATTCATGGGTTCATTCCTGACTTTCCGAATCGCAGGCGGTGAAGGCGGCATGCGGCATTTCATGGGTCAATTCGGGCCTGCCCTGAAATGGCCCTGGACGCGATTTGACGGCCCGGATTTGACGGACGAGCTGCTGGACCGGATTGCCACGCAATCGGATGAACAGGCCGCGGGACGCAGTATTCTCGAACTGGAGCGGATGCGCGATGACTGCATCGTCTCTATTCTTCAGGGGTTGCGGGCCCAGAACACGGCAGCCGGGAAAGTCCTGGCCAGTTATGAAGAGAAACTGTACGAGGGCTCACACCGGTCGGAGTTCTCCCATGAAGAGGATTTGAGCCGTCCTCTCCGGCTGCACAGCGATATTGTCCAGCCCGAGTGGGTAGACTACAACAACCACATGACCGAAAGCCGGTACCTGCAGGTCTTCGGAGATGCCTCGGACGCATTGTTCCGGTACATTGGGGTGAACGAGGACTACCATCAATCCGGTATGAGCTATTACACCGTTGAAACCCATATGAACAACCTCAGCGAAGTCGAGGCTCATCAGAAAATTGAGGTGACCACGCAGGTCCTGGGGAGCGACCGGAAACGGATGCGCATCTATCATGAAATGTTTCGTTGTGAAGACAACCGCCTGTTGGCCTGTGCGGAACAGATGCTGCTGCATGTCAATACCATCCAGGGGAAAGCCTGCCCGGCCAGGAAGGATGTGGCCGAGCGTGTCGAGATGATTACGCAGGCCCACAGCCGGCTGGCGCAACCCGCCCGGGCCGGGCGGGCCATCAGCCTGTAATGCCATGATCTCGGGCCAAAGATCCGTACTGGTCACGGCGGGAGGCAGTGGGATCGGCGCGTTCATCGCGGCCGCCTTCCATCAGGGCGGAGCCCGTGTCCACGTCGCAGACATCAACGGTTCCATACTGGATCGGATGAGATCGGAACACCCGGAATACCTGGCGACCCAGGCCGATGTCTCGGAACATGCGGAGGTGGAACAGGTGTTTCAGGCGCACTTCGGGCAGTACGGCGGGATTGATGTG
Source organism: Candidatus Poriferihabitaceae bacterium (assembly GCA_965214055.1). Lineage (GTDB taxonomy): Bacteria > Pseudomonadota > Gammaproteobacteria > Arenicellales > Poriferihabitantaceae > WTGA01. Next base: position 61,046 of record OZ243931.1, on the reverse strand, counting down.
CTGGTCAATTGTGCCGGCATTGCCGGTCCCACCGGGGTCCTGGAAAATGTACGGCCGGAAGACTGGAGACGGTGCTTGGCCGTGAACCTGGATGCCACTTTTCTGTGTGCACAAAAAGCCATCCCGTCCATGAAATCAAGGGGCAGCGGCCGGATCATCAACATTGCTTCCACAGCAGGGTGGCACGGATACCCGATGCGGTCTCCCTATGCGGCCGCCAAATGGGCGGTCATCGGGTTAACCAAATCCCTGGCCATGGAGCTGGGTCAGTATGGAATTTCGGTGAATGCGATCTGTCCCGGAAGTGTGGAGGGTGCGCGGATGGACCGCGTGATTGCGGCAGAAGCGCGGGAGAAGGGAACCAGTGAACAGGCGGTGCGGGAAATCTATACCCGTGGATGCTCCATGCGCACTTTCATCTCCGGCCAGGATATCGCGGACATGGCCATTTTTCTCGCTTCGGACCAGGCGTCCAGGGTCAGCGGGCAGATCATGAATGTCGATGGCCACCTGGAAAATATCCCGACCATGGATGATCTGGAATCTCCTCCTTGACCATCTGCCCGAAAAATGAATTTCGATCATACTGAAGAGCAGAAACTGCTCATTGAAACGGCCAGGCGTTTTGTGGAGGAAGAACTCTATCCTCACGAAGAGGAAGTGGAGCGCAGCGGCCAGGTATCCGAAGACCTCCGGCGACACATCATTGACAAGTCTCTGGAACTGGGCCTTTATGCCGCGAACATGCCGGAAGAACTGGGCGGCGGCGGGCTGGATCCCCTGTCCATGTGTATGCTTGACCGGGAACTCGGGCGGGCCGGGTATGCCCTGCAATACACGGTGGCGAGGCCGAGCAACATACTCCAGGCGTGTGTGGGGGAGCAACGGGAAAAATATCTGGCTCCCTGCATCCGGGGCGACAAGACCGACTGCCTGGCCCTGACCGAACCCGGGGCGGGCTCGGATGTCCGGTCCATGTCATGCCGGGCGGACCGGCATGGGGATGACTTCCTCATTACCGGGACGAAGCACTTTATCAGCCATGCCGATGTTTCCGATTTTGTGATTCTCTTTGCCGCCACCGGCGTGGAGGATACGGCCCGGGGACCCAGGAAAAAAATCACGGCTTTTCTCGTGGACATGGGGGAACCCGGGTTTGTCGTCCGGCAGGGATACGACAGCGTTTCCCATCGTGGATACCACAACTGCATTCTTGAATTCGACCATTGCCGGGTCCCGTCTTCCCAGGTCCTGGGGGAGGTGGACCGGGGATTTGAAGTCGCGAACGACTGGCTCGGCAATACCCGCCTGCAGGTGGCCGCCATTTGCCTTGGCCGATGCGACCGGGCCTATGAACTGGCCTGTGACCATGCGGCGACCCGTACCCAGTTCAACCAGACCATCGGCAAGTTCCAGGGGGTCGGTTTCAAGCTCGCGGACATGATGCTCAAACTCCGGTCCGCGGAGCTGATGACCTATTATGCCGGCGCCAGGGCCAGCCAAAATGAAATGACGGACATGGATGCGGCACTGGCAAAGCTGGCTGCCACAGAGGCCCTGGCCTACATTGCGGATGAGGCCATCCAGATCCACGGGGGGATGGGGCTGATGTCCGACCTGCCCCTGGAAAGAATCTGGAGAGATGCCCGGGTAGAGAGAATCTGGGAGGGGACCAGTGAAATCCAGCGATTGATCGTTTCCCGTTCAATACTGCGTCCACTGGAAAATCGCTAAAAACCCCAACCATGCGAGTGGACCCGGAACGGCTTCTGCGTTGTCTTAACCCGAAATCCATCGCGGTGATCGGGGGCACCGCAGCGGAGCGCGTCCTCGAACAGAGCCGGAAACTGGACTATCAGGGGACGATGTGGGCCATTAATCCCGGCCGGGAGTCCATGGCGGGGATTCGCTGTGTGTCATCCCTGGAAGACCTGCCGGGGATTCCCGACGTTGTGTTCATCGGTGTCCCGGCGGAACCCAGTATCGAGCTGGTCCACCGGCTGAATGAGTTGGGGGCCGGAGGTGCGGTGTGCCTGGCTTCGGGCTTCAAGGAAGTGGGCCAGGATGGCCTGGACCGGCAGCAGGACCTGGTGGCAGCGGCCGGGGACATGCCGGTGCTGGGCCCAAATTGCTATGGGTATGTCAATACCCTGCTGGGGGCCGCCCTGTTCCCGGATCAGCATGGGTTGTCGAGAACGGAATCCGGAGTGGCTATCATTTCGTGCAGTGGCAACATTGGAATCAACTTTACGCTGCAGCAAAGGGGGTTGTCCATCGCCTGGTTGATTACCGTGGGCAACCAGGCAGTGATCGGCATTGAGGAAGCGGTCTCGGCGGCCCTGCAAAACGATCGAATCCAGGCGATCGGCATTCATATCGAGGGGATCAGGGATCTGCCCCGCTTTGTCTCGCTGGCCGACGAGGCCAGGCGTAAGGGGAAACCCATTGTTGTACTGAAAACCGGAAAATCGGAGACCGGTGCCCGAATCACACTCAGCCATACCGCGACGCTGGCGGGGGAGGACCGCCTCTATGCTGCTCTGTTCCATCGTCTCGGGGTGGGGCAGGTGGAGACCATCGAAGAATTTTTGGAGGCGTTGAAACTGGCCTCGGTCACCGGGCCGCTGAAAGGAAACAACATTGCATCCATGAGTTGTTCCGGTGGGGAAGCCTCGCTGATTGCAGACCTGTCCGCCCGGCGTGCCGTCCATTTCCCGGCTCTGGCGCCCGGTCACCGGAAAAAACTCCAGGGTACCCTGAACGAATACGTTCAGGTGGACAATCCACTGGATTACCACACCTTTATCTGGGGTGAGCCGGGGAAAATGAGGAAGACCTTTTCCACCATGATGGAAGGAGGATTTGATCTCACGATCCTGATCATTGACTATCCATTGATCAATGACTGCGAAATGGAAGATTGGGAAGCTGCGACCCAGGCGTTTATCGATGCCTGTGGAAGAACGGGAGCCAGGGGAGCCGTGGTGACCTGTCTGTCTGAAAGCTTTTCCCCGGAAATCCAGGAACGACTGATTGAAAACGGGATTGCGCCACTGCACGGCATGGACCAGGCCCTCGCGGCGATTGAGGCGATGAGCCGGGTGGGAATGGCATGGGATGACTGGCTGCCTCCGGCCGTCGGGCGAACCGGGCGGGAAGCGGACGCAGGGCAGGGCGTCGGGCTGGACGAGTCCGAAGCGAAGGGGCTGCTGGCGCAACATGGAATCCCCGTTCCGGATTCGGTGCGGATTGGGCCGGGTTCCCGGGGGTTGGATGGGGTAAAACATCCTGGATTCCCGCTTGTACTGAAAGCGGTTTCAGCCGATATTACCCACAAGTCGGAATTGAGTGCCGTGGTGGTGGGCATCCGCTCGGAAAATGAACTGGCCGGGCACGCTGCACGGTTGTTCCGACTGTCGGACACGCTGATGCTGGAAGCCATGGTGGAAGACAGTGTTGCTGAGTTACTGGTTGGAGTTGGCCATGATCCCCATTTCGGTCATTACCTCATACTGGGGTCCGGCGGCACGCTGGTGGAACTGGTGGGTGACCGGGAAATCGTGTTGTTTCCGTTGACGGAAAAGCGAATTCTCCAGGTGCTGAAGAAACTGAAAATCTGGATTTTGCTGAACGGCTACCGGGGAAAGCCCAAGGCAGATGTTGCGGCGGTGGTCAAGACCGTTCTGGCCCTCCAGGTGCTGATGGAACAACGCGGTGGGGAGATCGTCGAACTGGAGATCAATCCGCTCATGGTCAAGGCGGACCGCGGTGGTGCGGTGGCGGCCGATGCCCTGATCAGAATGAAAAACCAATGAATTGTACAGGAGATCAATATGTCTGATGCAGTCAAAACAACGACCCGGGGCGCGGTCCTTGAGGTCATGCTGGACCGTCCCAAGGCGAATGCCATTGACAGTCCGACCAGCCGGGAGCTTGGCCGGGTTTTTTCCGGGTTCAGGGATAATCCGGACCTGAGAGTCGCGGTCCTGACTGGTGGAGGGGAGAGGTTTTTTTGTGCAGGCTGGGATTTGAAGGCGGCCGCACAAGGAGAGGGTGCTACCACGGATTTTGGGGTAGGCGGTTTTGGCGGGCTGCAGGAATTGCCGGACCTGAACAAACCGGTGATTGTGGCGGTGAATGGCATTGCCTGCGGGGGTGGTTTTGAACTGATGATTTCCGGGGATATTGTCCTTGCAGCGGAACATGCCAGTTTTGCCTTGCCGGAAATCAATGCCGGAACCCTGGCGGATGCCGCCACGCTCAAATTGCCCAAACGGGTGCCGTATCACGTCGCCATGGAGTTGTTGCTGACGGGGCGGTGGATGGATGCCCGGGAGGCGGCAAAATGGGGTCTGGTTAATGAAATTGTCGAAGCAGACCGGTTGATGGATCGTGCAAGAGAGCTGGCACAAATGCTGGCAGCGGGCCCACCCCTGGTTTTTTCGGCCATCAAGGAAACGGTTCGGGCAACCGAGAACATGGATTTCCAGGATGCCATCAACCTGCTCAATGCACAGGGATTGAAGACCGTGAAAACGTTGTATGGCAGCGAGGACATGCGGGAGGGCGCCCGGGCATTCGCCGAGAAACGCCAGCCGGTCTGGAAAGGAATTTGAACCGCAGTGTTCCGGCCGCTTCCATTGATTATCCACCCCTGATACCCCCTTGAGCCCCATCATGAATTTATCCTCCGGCAATATTACGGCCCGTCAGCATGGCGCAATGGAATTTTCCGAAGCCCCGGTTGATATTGATCGTGTACGAAGATACCGGCTTGGCCGGATCAAGGAGCAGTTGAACCGGCTGGACTATGCAGGAATACTGCTGTTCGATCAGGTGAACTGCCGCTATGCCTGTGATGCCACGAATATGCAGGTCTGGTGTTCACACTATGAAACCCGGTGTGTCTTCATTGCAACGGACGGTCCCTTGATTCTGTTTGATTACGGAGATTATCCTCACCTTGCCGAGGGTATTCCGACCATCGACGAATATCGGGTGAATTCCTCGTTTTTCTATTTTGCGGCGGGCAGTCGGTCCGAAGAAAAGGCCCACCTTTTTGCGGACCAGATCAGTGACCTGGTCCGTACCTATGGCGGTGGCAATACCCGACTGGCGATCGACCGGTTGTCCTATACCGGCTGCAAACCCCTGCTTGACAGGGGAGTGGACATTCACGATGGACTGGAAGTCATGGAACTCGCCCGGGTAATCAAATCACCCGAGGAACTGGTGTTGATGCAGCAGGCCATTGACGTATGCGAAATCGGGATGGAAAAAATGCGCGAGGCGCTGGTGCCGGGGATCACCGAAAATGCATTGTGGGCAAAACTCCATGAAGCCAACGTTTCTCTGGGTGGCGAATGGATCGAGACCCGCCTGCTGTCATCCGGTCCCAGAACCTTCCCCTGGTTCAGGGAGTCCTCAATGAGAAAGATCGAGGACGGGGATATCGTCAGTTTTGATACCGACCTGATTGGCCCCTACGGATATTGCGCCGACCTCTCCCGCAGCTGGGTATGCGGAGACAAGCCGAGCGACGAACAGCGCAGGATCTATGCCTTCGCCTATGCCCAGATTCAGCACAATGTTGCCATGCTCATGCCGGGCATGACCTTTTTTGAAGCCTCCGAAGCGGGCTGGAAAATTCCCCGGGAATTCGCCAACAACAAGTATTCCTCCATGATCCATGGTGTGGGGCTGGCGGATGAATATCCCAGTATCAAGCACATCGACAAGTATCCCCTGGCGGGATATGAGGGGACCATTGAGGAAAACATGACGTTGTGCATCGAGTCCTATATCGGTTCGGAGCGCAGCGGAGAAGGGGTCAAACTGGAGGAGCAGGTGTTGATCACCCGGGACGGAGCGAAGCTATTGTCCCGGTACCCGATGGAACTGGGCTGGCTGTGATCCATGCTGGCTGTCCGAACCACCAATCCATTTGACCCGGAAGTGAGAGTTCTGATTGATAAACTCGACCACTACCAGCGGTCCATCTATCCGGAAGAATCCAATCACCTGGATTCCATCCATGAGCTGGCCAAATCCAATGTATGTTTCCTCGGTGCCTATATCGGGGATGAATTGGTGGGGATTGGAGCCGTCAAGTACCTCTCCGGGGACTGCAACTATGGTGAAATCAAACGCGTTTATGTCAAAAAATCAACAAGAAGGAAGGGGGTTTCCAGATATTTGATGAAGCAGCTTGAACGGGACGCACAAAACCGGGGGATTTCTGTATTGCGGCTGGAGACGGGAGTTCATCAGCCGGAAGCCCTGGGCTTGTATGAAAAACTGGGATACATCCGGTGTGGCCGTTTCGGAGCGTATCGGGATGACCCGCTGTCTGTGTTCATGGAAAAGCAGGTGGAAGTAGGAAAGGGAGCCTGACGAGTGGGTTTTTCCTGGTTCGGTGGCGGTTGATCAGGACCTATTGAACCGGCAGGCCCAGAAAGGCCCCGTGATTCATCTCCACGACTTTTCGCATGAGCGTCGCATACATTGCGCGTCCATTGGGTGAAATAAAACCGATGCCGTGTACACGAAAAATGGGATCCCCCCGTGCATTTTGAGTGTTCAGTCGCTCTATGGTATTGATCACCGCTTCATACGAAGGACCAGTATAGTCATCGCCCAGCACATAGATGGATTTTTTCCCTGGTTTGCCTGCGTAGGTGCGCAGTGCGGTTTCAAGTCCTTCAACGGGGCTGCTGTTGGAAAAGTCCCCCCAGTTGTACAATAGTCTTTTGACCCCTTTACGCCTTGCCGGCGTATCAGGAATCCACTTGCGCCTGGAACTTTGAAGGAGATAGTATCCATTGTCATTCATGACTTGAAATCCTTTCACCTGAGGGTGGATGTCCAGGAGATTATTCATGGTATCGACGACATATTCCCAGATCACCTGCATGCTTCCGGAGGTGTCCACAATAAAAATCACGTACTGACTGTCAACCGGTATTCCACCCACTTCCAGATCTCTCTTTGGCACTGGCTTGTTGGGTGTAATGGCGGCTTTCTTCAATGATGTCAGGACCAGTTCCATACCTTCTTTTTCCTGCTTCAGATTCGTCAAAACACGCCTGGCCTGGTTCAATGGTTCCTGAAGTTCATCGGCTGTGACCGGTGCCGGCAGCGAAGAAGCGGGTTGACTTGTTTTCTGGACGGTTTCCCACAATGCACGCAGCTTCCCAAGTGCGTCAGACGCTTTTTCAATTTCCAGTTCCAGACGGGAATCTCCTTCCCGGGCACTCGATGCCATCGGGACAGGTTTCGTAACAATCAACAGAAGCAGGATGGCTCCAAAGGCACAGGTAACGATGTCGAGAAACGACAAACCAAAGATTTCCGTGTTCGATTTTTTTCTCTTCATGGCCAGTCTGCAGCAGGAACGAGAAGCAGTCCGGTGGTGAATGCCGTCCATTGCCAATAGGCGGGGGCGGCATCCGGGTCGCCTTCCAGTGGCAGTAGAATCACATTTGTTTTCGGTGCGGGGGTGGAAAAGAAATGTTGGGTGGTCTGTTCAAAAATCTTCAGCCGGCATTCACCACTGACCACTTTTTTGCCGGGATTGCAGTTGGAAAACCAGCTGGAGGAGGCATCACCCTGTGTCGGCAATCCGTCCGTCACGATATAGACATGGGTAGCGGGAGGGGACAACCGCTTCAATGCCCCCACTGCTGCGTCCAGATTGGTCGCACCGGTCGGGACCAAATTATCAAGCTTGTCAAACAAACGCTGAATCACCTTTTCGTTTTGGCTGCTCCCCCAACCCCGTTGACGCAAAAATCTGGCCTTGTCATTGAAGGCGATTACCGCAACCTCGCTTTCCGCTGGCAGTCGGTTGAGCAGCCATCTGACCGTCCGTTTTGCGCGCTGCCACTTTGGCCCCTTTTTCTTTTCGCTGTCTGATCGGATTTTGCGCGCAATGATTTCAATCAGGGCTTCATCCGTCATGGACGCGCTTCGATCAATCAGGATCGCTATTCTGGAACCCTCAACTTTCATTCCAAGCAGATATTCTTCCTCGCCGATATTTGTATCCTCGACCACATCCGCCCTTTGCTGTGGCTCCATGGAAATAATTTCATCCTGTAGCACCTTGATGCTCGCCTGTTCCTGCTGTATCGCACGATTCAGCCCATCCAGTTCCTGCTGAACCGCTTCAAGGTCACGGACCTGCTTGTTTTTCACAGCTTCCCGGTCTTCCTTTTGGCTCGCCGCCTGATCGATCTTTTCCCTGAGTCTTGCCTTTTCCCGGTTCAGCATCAACAGGACTTCCTCCTGTACGACAACGGGTTCGGGTTCAATGGTTTGGGTGACGGTACTGGTGTTGTGCTTCACAATCAGAAACAGGAGTACAATGGCTCCGAGTCCACAGGCCATGACATCCAGAAAAGCAACAATGCTGCCTTGATTGCGCCGGTTCGGTTTCATGGTGGCAACGAACCATCAACTGATTCGATTCAACAAAAACTCTTCGCAATACCGTTGTATGTCAACGAGTCTCCTGTCCTGGGTTCGCTGCAGGAAGTGAAGCATCAACATCAGAAGGATGCTTATGATGAGGGCGACAAACGTTGAGTTGAAGGCAATACCAAGGCTGGCTGTCATCCCGGATATGTCCCCCGCCAACGCCTGATCGGCCTGGGAAAGTGCCTGCCCAATTCCCCGAACGGTGCCGATGAATCCGATGGATGGAATGGCCCAGATCATGTACCGGATCATGGCGTTGTCGGCTTCCAGCCGCATGGCGAGTGCTTCAATGCTGGTCTGAATCGCATCCGAGGTATTTTGGACATCCTCGGTGATCCGGTATCTTCTCAGACTGGCTTTCAGGGTTTCTACCAGCTGCGTTCGGCCGATATTCGCCGGAAGGGATTCCAGGTCACCCAGATTGTCCGCCAGTTGGGAACTCTGCACATCCACATCTTCCAGCAAATCAACGTCGAACAGATATTGCTCTTTCGAAATTTCCCGTAATTTCAATACAATCTGTACGATGCAGTACAGCATCAGGATGATGCAGATTTCCTGCTCCCAATCCTTGAGAATGACGATGAGGTCTCTGGGGGCAGACTGGCCGGCTTGTGCGGCGGCTTCAATGATCTTTTCAGCACTGGGACGAATATAGCGGGAATAGACTGCATGGACAGCCAGTACAATACACAACAAAATGGCGGCTCCTCGAATGGATTCCTTCATTTCAGATATCCACAGGGAAACTCACGGGTGCATCCAGACTGATGGTCGGGTTCTGGGCAACCACTGTGCCGGAATGGGTGTAGAAAACTGCCAGTACAAAGACCGCCGCAGCCATCAGGACAAGCGACATGGACTTCCAGCCAGTGGATTTGATTTTCTTTTTAATCATTCAGGGCCTGGATGCAAATAACGTGCCACCCGAAATCCAACCTCATCACTCCCGGTGGAGTTTCCATCCCGCCAGGCTGCGCGCAATTCGGTTAATGACGCGGATTGCCAGCTGGAACCCTTGATGGTGCGTCTGGTTGAATTTCCCGTATCAAACGGGTCGGTTTCCACCGTGATTTCGGCAGGTGGCTTCAGTGTGTACACATCCTGGACCCACTCGCTGACGTTGCCTGCCAGATCATGAATCCCGGCGGCATTTTCTTTAAACAAGCCAATTTCCGAGGACTGCGGATAACCATCATTGTATCTTTCAATATACAAAGGTACCATACCTTTGGCTGATTCGTCCGCCAAATTTCCGATCCCTGGAGGGACAGTGTTCGAATCTCCCCAGGGGAAAAGCGTCTGCTTTGCTCTCCCTGCCTTGCGTGCCAGCCACTCCCACTCCGCTTCAGTCAGCATCCGGTATCCATTCGAATCCGGATTGCTGCCGGCAAACCGGCTGCCTGAAAACCGGTAAACGGGGAGAAAGCCTTCTTTCATGCTCAACCAGTTGCAGAATCGGGCGGCAGCCATCCAGTCAATGCCGGTAATGGGTTTGCGACCCGCAGTTTGAGCCTGGTTGGGAGTGCTGAACAACTGAAATTGTTCTTCGGTTACCTCATGGACGCCCGCGTAAAAGGGCCGGGTCAGTCTCACCTCCCGGAGATACTCATTGGCACGTCGCCCGATTTCTCCCCGGGGAGCTCCCAGGACGATGGTATCCGGACGCTTGAAAAGCTTCATCGTGATTCCCGCACTGTTTGAATATTCGTATGGGGCAGATTCCAGTCGATGCTGTTTTTCAGTGATCAGTGTTACCGAGATCTTTTGTGGAATCTGTCGGTCCGGGGTGATGTTGCGGGTTTCTGACACAAAACCCGGGCGACTAAATTCAATGGTTTGGGGAATCGTCTGCAGGGTCAGCTGCTGCGGGGTCTGCCCCGCCATTTTGCCGTTTACGGTGATGTCGGCACCTGGATCAGAAGAAACGTGAACCAGGCCATGGGAAGGATCCAGGTTGAGACGAAATGATTTTGCGGAGTCATTGTCAACGGTAAAATCAACCGAGTCGGGGAGGTAGCCAGGCTTGGAATAATGAAGAGTATGCCTGGAATTTGCAGGCAGATGCATGGCAACAGTTTTTTGGGCGTTTACCACGCTGCCGTCCAGAATCAGGGTACCGCCTTGTGGTGACAATTCAACGGTCACCGGGAAAAGGAGTTCCTTCAGCCTGTAATGCCGGTCAACCTTTGGAAACTCGTGGGTGATCAGGACGGTGTCTGCCAGCGATTCATATCCATCCTGTTCGATGGACAATTCATAGCGCCCGCCTTTGACTTCCACCCCCAGCGGAGTGGTTCCAGCGGGGAAGGCATTGATGGACACCCTTGCCTGATCGGGTTGGGTCGTGATCGAGAGGTTTCCGTTTACCGGGGACCATGGCAGATTGAATGGGTGCTCTTTGCCTCTTTGTGCAACCACTTTCCGGGTGGACGGGTTGTAGTAGGGGTGCCGGACACTGATTTCGTAGGTGCCCGCGTCCACCAGGGTATCCAGACGGGGGCCCTTGAACACGAGGATATCATTCAGGTACCACAGTGTGTCCTTCGATTCCGGTTCAGTGCGTCCCAGCAGACGGGCCCCCAATTCCCGCAGCACCACATCGACCTTTCCACGGCTCCAGGCAGCATCGGAAATTTCCAGTTCATCCGGTTCGAAACCTTCGGCGAAAATTTGCAGCTTCACCGGGCCTTTCAGTGCCCAGATACCGGAATTTCGAACGATACCGGTCCCCTCCTGAATGCGGATTTCGGCAACCCGGGCGGCATCATCCGGTGCGATACTCACCTCAAGACGCTCAATGTTCTGCTGTCCAAAATAGACCAGGACCGAACCCGCAACGATCAATGCCAGGACCGCAGCCCCCAGGAACCCATTGCGCCATCGCCTTCTTTGTGCTTCGGCCAGCTTGCGTTCAACTTCTTTCATGGCAAATGACGGTTACTTCAGCCAGGGTGGTTTGATCGCTTGTGATATGCACTTCCACCAGGACAGACCGAAAATTTTTACGTTTTCCCTCAAACAGATATTTTCCCGGAAGGATCTCGATGATCCGTTCGGTGGTTTTCCCGATTTTCCCTACCCCCCTGATGTGGATATCGGTTTCATTGTCGGACAGGACCCGGACCGGGACGGGCGTTTGCCACTTGGCCACGCTGTCTTCAAGGACATCAATGGCCGTATCCAGCCGGGGACTGGAAGTTCTCCAGACCTTTGCGGCTTCAACGGCGGCATGCGCTGCTGCGGCAATGTTGGGGGAACTGAGTCGGTCCGGATGGGCAAGAAAATCGTTCAGCCCCTGTTGTGCTGTCAATATTGCGGTTGCAAGGCCCTGACCCTCGCTGGCCTCGGGGTGGGTCGAATCCAGGGTCAATACCCTGCGGTAATAGCTTAACGCCCGGCTCCAGTTGTCTTGGGCCGACTCCTGCCGTGCGGCGTCGAGGTGCTGTGTGATGGCCTGCCGACGATCAAGATCCGAAATTTGCTGTTGCAGTTTCGGTAATTCCACACTGGACGGTCTCAGTTTTCTGGCTTCCGCCAAGGCAGTCCCGGCTGCTGCGGAGTCACCGTGTCCAATCGCTTCATACCCTTTACCAATCAGCCGTTTGAACTTCTGATCGTTGATTTGCAGCGTGATTTCATCCGCACGTTTTGCCGCGGCAGAATTCTCCGGGGTCAGGGCAAGAATCCGCATCAATGCCTCTCTTTCATCCTGAAGCTGGCCTGCGTTTCGAGCATTTTCCGCGTCGTTTTGCGCCTGAACCAGAAGGGGAAGCTGCTGGATCCGTTTTTTCCAGTGCTGCACCTCATCCAGATCCGGCCGTAAAATTTCCGCACTCGCAATGGCGGATTCCGCCCTGTCCACATCCCCGGATTCATAGGCTTCTCTTGCAACGCTCATGCTTAACTCAAAGGCCTCCTCCTGTTGAATGGCGAGGTGAATTTCATTGTTCGGTACAGATGATGGAAGAACAGAACCATCCGTGTTCGCAAGCGGCTCCTGAACAGCATTGGACAGGCCGGTGGTTTTCTCCTCGGCATCCGGTTGAACCGGGTTTTCAATGATTAGCTCCGTGTTGTCCCGCCCGGTGATTTCCTTTTTTCCTGTGACTGAAGCAACCGGAACCTGGTTTTCTCCGGTTGGGACCGCCGCTGGATCTCCTTTCAACCCGGCTAACTGGTTTGTTTCAGTTTGGAGTGATTCCCCGCCTTCCGGCCATGCCTGCCCACTCTCCTGATGTACCACGACCGCAGTTCCTGCCAGATTTTCCATGGCAGTCTGCCAGCCGGAATAGGCGGTTTCAAGAAGATGCAGCGCATGACCGGTGTCCCCCTGTGCAAACGATTCCTGGGCCAGGATTACACTGGTTGAAATATGATCAACGACCCGTTGCTGACCGAACTCACCCATTCGACCGGCTTCCAGGGAATGTTGAATATTTTGCAGTTTGGCCAGCAGTTCCGGGTAGCGACCTGACGGTTCTGTGAACTCCAAACGCGGTTGTTCTTCGGTCAGCGGTACGTCGGTAGTCTCCGTTTGGAAAAACGAATCCAATGTGCTGGGCAGGTGGAAGGAAAAGATTTCCCTTTCCTTCCACCCGGTGAATCCGAAAAATCCAGTCAGGGCAAGGACTCCCACCACTGCAACGGGCAGGATTCGAACGTACACCACAGAATTTGCGTTGTGTCCGGGTTTGGGGGGTATGTCATGGGGGGACGGACTCAAAAGTCAGCCCCGGACTGCCGATTATCGGTACACCGATCCATGGTTCCCTCAAAGTACCACATCAGGGGTTTTTTCCAGCCGGGATATTTCCTTTAAAAAATTTCGCCATTGAATGTATTGTTCTTTGATATCCCCTTTTAGAACCACCGTGGTGTCTTCGAGCTGCACAACCTGTTCCGCAACATCAATATCCACAGTCTGTCCCAATTCATCCAGTACACCCTTGTGATACTTGCCTTCTTCCCTTGAACTGAAGCTTTTGCCCAGCATCACGATGCCGCCAGTGGCGGCTCCTATGGCAGCGAGTTCTGTGGAAGTGCTGTCACTGTTGCCTGCTGCAACGGCTGAACCAATCAACAGCAAGCCACCGATAATCGCCTGAGTCGTTGCTTTCTTCTTCGCTTTACGCACCGCTTTGGCGGATGACATGCTGTGTTCCTGCCAGGCAAAGTAACTGGCATTGGTGGTTTGGATAAAACCATCATAATGTGCCTGCATTTTATCCATGAACAATCCATCCAGGGTTCGAATCGCTTTCGTACGGACCAGCATTGGATCATTCTCAGCAGGCAATGATACCAGTGATGTGGTGTTGTTCTTCACCTGCAGGTGTTCAGAGAACGCATTGTCCAAGAAGGTATTCGCAAACCGGATTTCCGTAATATTTCGTATCGTCTCAAGCTCCTGGGGAGACCGTTTCTTCAGTAGCTTTACGATATCTGCCGCCACCTTCACAAAAACCGGTTGATACGGGTCTTTCCCTGCATTGCGAACATTCTTCCAGTGGTATTCCTTGACCCGGTGTTTGTATGATTTATTGAGCCAGCGTTTCCCGCCAGCGTCAAAAACCTGTATTTTGATTTTGATATCTTCGCCATTCGATGATTCTATGGCGCCAAGAACATAAAGGTCGCCTGCTGCGGCTTTGTCCGCGGTGACATGGACATCCCCAAAGGAACGGGTTTCTTCAAGTTCAAGCTTCAGGGAACTGGCAAAGCGAATAGCTTCCGTTCGACGCAGTTCAGGCCAGATTCCCAACTCTTCATATTTGTCTGGATCTTCAGGGATTCCGGGATCAAAAACCGGAACAATGACATCAAGACGCACACCGCTGTAACGGTTTTCATCCGGGCTGTCGAGAACAATCCCAAACCCGGTTTCAGTTTCGGTGTTGGTCGAGGTCTGCGTTGCAGGAACCCCTGCACAGCCAACCAGGTAGGACAACACGACAATCAGAAATGCAGTACTGGTTATCTTTTTCATTTTAACGCTCTGTTTATTCTATATTATTATCTGAAATCTCCTGCAGGGGTAATCCGGCATATCGCCGGTATTCATTCCACATTTTCTGTTTCAGGACAGGGTCCTGTTCCTGCATCGCAGCCTTGCGCAGTTGTGCCTGCAGTGCCGTATCGTTGTCCGGGGAGGGAATATCCTCCGGAACCTTTCCCTGCAGTCTCAGGTCCCCGTCATCGGTCCCGGTCAAAGCCAGCGTCGCAGATTCCGCACCCTGAACTCCCGAAGACAGTGGTAAATCGCCAGCGGATTGGGAAGCGGTCTCATTATTCTCACTTTCTGTTTCTGTTTGTTCTATATTATTGTCTGAAATCTCCTGCAGAGGCAATCCGGCATATCGTCGGTATTCATTCCACATTTTCTGTTTCAGGACCGGGTCCTGTTCCTGCATCGCAGCCTTACGCAATTGCGCCTGCAGTACCGTATCGTTGTCAGGGGAAGGAATATCCTCAGGAACCTTTCCCTGCAGTCTCAAGTCCCCGTTGTTGGTCTGAATCGACGAATCCAGGTCGTCCATGTCATCGGCGGCGAAGCTCGTTTCCTCCTCCCCGTCATCGGTCCCGGTCGAAGTCAGCGTGGCAGATTCCGTACCCTGAATACCGGAAGACGGTGCTGAACCGGCAGCGGACTGTCCCCCTGTAGCAGATTGGGATTGGGAGTCGGTCTCATTGAGGCACTCCGCAACCATGGCCAGACTGTCGTAAAACCGGGCCTCCATCTGCTCAATCACCTCAGTTCGTGTCATCAATTGACCTTCGACTTCCATGTCAATTGGAGTTGGTTCACACTCGGCCATTGCGGGCCCGGTGGATGCCAGGGCTGCCCCTGCCAAATATAAACAAGCCCGGAAAATCGCGGGTTTTCCCTGAACTGTATTTCGCAGTTTCAATTTTCTGTGGGTTGCCTGTTCATTGAATGGGCACCGGTCACGCCGAGACACGGGGCAATCAAGTTACGGGTTTGACCTGCAATCTTACCAGAAATCCCCACTTTCCTCCTGATTCCCATTGAACGCTCATCTTTTGGGTTCAAACCGAAGGATCCGAGCGGATCGGGAGGATAGGCAAGTGGTCCTTCGCAAACATCCGAAGCAGGGAACCCCGGTGGCCACTTTGTATTCCCCGGGATAACCACCGGTGACCCCGGCCTCGCACATCTGTTTTCCCACTTCGGGCCGGTTGATCGGCCCATGCCTTTCCACACTTTTTCTATAAGGCTCCCTTGCCGGGATGTTTTACAATCCTGCCGACGGGGTCCTGATCGCTGTTTGATTGTTTTATGAACCTGTAACACACTTCCTCCCACACCATCATGGGATGATCGAGTGGCGACCGTTGCACAGTAAAGCGCTCTGAGAAAGCGGGTGATGGGAACCAATCGATTTTCTGCTCCAGGCATTATCGGTGCATCCGCCGAATTTGACATCGACCTGCCCGGGCCAGTATCCTCGAGCTTCCCGGTCGGGTGCAACTGTCCGTATTGAGAAAGAATAGTCGGAAAAGGAACTTCTTCCAGAATGATGGCCATCTCCGCCTGATGCCAATACCCTGTCTTGTCGAAGTCCATAAAATGAAGGCAACGAGATGCAGATGAAACCGGTAACTCGTCACGGAAGGTCGATCCGACTGGTCCTGCCCATCTCCCTGACGGCATTTCTTCTTTCGGTTTCGATCCTTGCTGCAGACGTATCAGTGGAAAGGGAGGCGATACGCTGGGTTCAGCAGACCCTGCAGGAATGCGGTTTCGACCCCGGCTCGATTGACGGGTTATGGGGGAGCCGGACGGAGACAGCCGCTGCGGATTACGTCCTCTCTCATGGCGCAGAGCCATCATACGGCAACCGCGACCTCCTTGTGAAACAGGTCGACTTCTACCGCACGAAGACGGGGCCATGCCCTGCATCGCAGCAGGCGGATGTTGAGACAGTGAGTGAGATTACGATTGTCGAGACAGTGAGTGAAACTGCGTCCGACGATCAGGCAGTGGCATGTCGCGTGGGTCTGATATTGCAGCCTGGAGAGAGTTGTCAGTTGACTGATGGCGAGAGATTCGGTGTTCGGGAGGATGGTTGTGTCGCCGAGCGACCCGCATCGGTCACCAGCAGTGGAAAAATTTCGTTTTCGACAGGCAGTACTTCGAGACGGACTACATGGAAGAAAGGCCCGAAGGGTGAAAAAACCGATGTAAAAACCGTGAACTGCATCAAGGGATACATCGAAATCAATGGATTCAGAGCAACCGAAGTCGTGGATACTTCCAGTAATTTTCCCAGTCTGGGCAAGTGGCCCTGGCGGATCGACAAGCTGCCGATTGCCGGAGGCAACGGGGAGGTTGCGGACTCATCCAGCGCGACGAACACGTCGGCGGACAGTGGGGCGACCCTGGACGAGGATGGAACGCCGGGGCAGGCGACCATTACCTATAGCGAGGGTCCGACGGAAGGTTCCCTGGTCATCCTGAAATTTGACCCCGGCAGTGTCGTGCCCGCCGTGGGCACGACCGGGAGCCTGAAAGTATGGAAGACGATTCCGTTGTTCGGAGTGGGACTGCCGATGATACTGGGCGCGGGCAAGTGCGAAGTGGTTTCGGTGGATGGAAACGTGGTTGTTGTCCGGATCACCGAGGCAGGCGGGAGCATCACCGATAAGAGTGATGGAAGCGTGCAGCACATGTTGCCGGAGATGGGCTCCAAGATCATTTTCGAACCCGACGGGTAGTTTCTCTGCCGACCCGGGTGTGGACCGAAAGCGAAATGGAACCGTGTCTCGGGAACTCGACAGGGGGCGCTC
This sequence comes from Candidatus Poriferihabitaceae bacterium, assembly GCA_965214055.1. Classification (GTDB taxonomy): domain Bacteria; phylum Pseudomonadota; class Gammaproteobacteria; order Arenicellales; family Poriferihabitantaceae; genus WTGA01. The sequence continues at coordinate 43,757 of OZ243931.1, read as the reverse complement.
AGGCCCATTGCACCGGATTCCGGGTTTGAAATCGAATAATCTGGGGCGTCACACCGAGCGGCGGTGGGAAAATCAGCCCGCGGGATGGACCGTCGACGATCTGGATATCGCCGGGATTCGCAACACAATCGCGGAGGCAGTCCGTATCGGCCGTCTCAACGAGCCGGGAAGCCGGGAACCGGAGGATTTGCTGTGCGGTTTAGGCCTGATGCGCGACGGAATCTTGTTCCGGGCCGCGGCAGTGCTTTTCGGGAAGACCGAGCGAATCGAATGCGATATGCCGCAGTCCCTGCTGCGTGTGGCACGCTTTCGAGGCATCGACCGATCTGAATTCCTGGACAACCGGCAGTTCAGCGGCAATGCGTTCAGCCTCCTCGCAAGTGCTGAACGCTTTCTCCGCGATACCCTGCCGATCGCGAGCCGCTTCGAGTCGGGCCGCATGCAGCGCATTGATGAACCGCTGTATCCACCGCTGGCCACCCGTGAAGCACTCGCGAACGCCTTATGCCATCGCGATTACGCGATGGGTGGAGGATCCATTGGGCTCGCCGTATACGATGATCGGCTGGAGGTTACATCCACTGGTCCGCTGCACTTCGGGCTGACGCCGAATGACCTTTTCGGACCGCACGAGTCAAGGCCCTGGAATCCGTTGATCGCCCGCACGTTTTACCGGCGTGGAATCATCGAGGAATGGGGCCGGGGCACTCTCAGGATGGCAGACTTGACCACTGCCGCTGGCTTGTCTCGTCCCGAAATTGAGGAATGCAGCGATTGTGTCACGGTTCGCTTCCGCCGTGCAGACTACTCAGCGGACCGACACCTCGAAGGTGTTTTGACGCAACAGCAGAATGCAATTCTGGCACTGTTGCACCGTTCTGATCGCCCCCTTGCTCTTCGGGAGGTCTGCTCTTTGTTAGGCCTGCAGGCAAACGAGCGGCGGGTGCGAAAGGATCTTTCCACTTTGAAGGCCAGGGGCCTGGTTGAGCCCACAGGGCATGGTCGGAGCGCTCGCTGGAATGCGCTGTAGAACGGGACTGGCTTATTCGGGCTTATTCGGGCTTATTTCTGGCTTATTCCTGGCTGATTGGTATGTCTCATGTTACACGAGGTACACCTCTACGTTATCTCAGCTACTTCTGAACGTTGGGCGCCAGTCGAAACCGCCAGTTCTTTCCATTCCTGCTTCCATTCCATGGTGCGACACGCAGAATATTTGCGACAAGGTTTTAAAGATTGTAGACAATGGCATGGACCGATAAAATGCGCTACGGTGGTCGTTACGCATGGAAACCATTAACCGGACCGAAAGAGATTGAAAATATACCAAACCGACCCGATGGATCACCGCTTGTGAGCCGGGATAAAAGCGGTCAAGCCATGTATGTCAGCGCCATCACAAGGAAGCCTTCACCCTCTTCCATACACGGCCTGACCACGGCAGATCTGGGGAAACCGGACCTGGATTCCTTGTCCCGGCAGTATCGGCATTATGTGGATACGCTTTTGGATCTTGGACTGGATATCGTCGAACTGGAAGCGCTGGCGGATTTTCCGGATTCCTATTTTGTGGAAGATACCGCCGTGGTCACTCCCGAGATCGCCGTGATCATGCGGCCGGGGGCGGCTTCAAGAAGAAATGAGCCGGACCATCTCATCGGGGTACTCGAAAGATTTCGCACCACGGCACGGATTGAAAGTCCGGGTACGATCGACGGCGGGGATGTGCTGGTGGTGGGGAAACACTGCATCATCGGTTTATCTGAAAGAACCAACCAGCATGGGGCAGAGCAGCTCCACGGGATTCTCACAGAATTCGGCTATCAGGGGGATACGGTCAAGGTGCCGGAAGCCCTGCACCTGAAGTCCAGTGTCAATTTCCTGAACACGGAAACACTGCTGGTGACCCGGACATGCAGGGCGCTGGATTGCCTGTCCGGCTATCACAAGCTGGTGGTTCCGGATGGCGAGGAGTATGCGGCCAACGTCGTGTGGGTCAACGATCATATTCTCATTCCAGAAGGATTTCCGGGCACCCGGCAGTTGTTGGAGCAACATGGATTTTCGGTTATTCCCCTGTCGGTATCGGAAATAGAAAAAATGGATGGCGGGTTGACCTGCCTTTCCCTTCGGCTTACTCCCTGATCGTGGCTCGAAACGGCCGGAGACTCCGTGTAAACTTCTACCACTTTGGTTTGGGACCTGAAATGAATTCTTGTCGGCCGCGCCATGGTCCGGTTTCCTGCTCCCGGAAGGACTGGAACCACCGATGATTTGAAAATAAACCGGTGCTGGACCGGGCATGGATACCGGTCGGCATCCATCCATGAACGTACATGTCCGAGAGTTTTGATTACATAATTGTTGGAGCCGGTTCGGCAGGGTGTGTCCTGGCAAACCGGTTGACGGAGGACCCCGGGGTTACGGTTCTGCTGGTCGAATTTGGAGGGAAGGACCGCAGTCTGTTTATCCAGATGCCGACGGCGCTTTCCATCCCCATGAATACCAGCAGGTATGCCTGGCAGTTTCATACCGAACCGGAGCCCTATCTCGACAACCGGCAATTGCACTGTCCCCGGGGGAAGGTTCTTGGCGGGTCCTCATCCATCAATGGCATGGTATACGTCCGGGGCCATGGCATGGACTACGAGGAGTGGGAGGAAAGCGGGGCTACCGACTGGGGGTATGCCCATTGTCTGCCTTACTTCAAAAAGGCCGATGACTGGAAATTTGGCCAGAATGAATATCGGGGCCAGGGGGGACCCCTGTCCGTCAACCAGGGCAATGAAATGCAAAATCCGCTTTACCGGGCATTTATCGATGCCGGAGTACAGGCGGGGTACGGGGTGACGGAAGACTATAATGCCTTCCAGCAGGAAGGGTTTGGTCCCATGCACATGACGGTGAAAGACGGCGTGCGCTGGTCGGCCGCCAACGCGTACCTGAAACCGGCCATGAACCGGAAAAACCTGAAAGTGGTGACCCGGGCGCTCACCCGGAGAATACTGCTGGAGGGCAACAGGGCCGTTGGCATTGAATACCAGCAGGGGGGGAGTCGGCACACCGTCCAGGCCCATCGTGAAGTCATTCTCAGTGCCGGCTCCGTGGGGTCGCCGCAGATTTTACAGGTTTCCGGCATCGGCCCGGCACGGGTCCTGCGCGATGCCGGGGTCCCCGTCGTGTGTGATTTGCCGGGTGTCGGAGAGAATCTGCAGGACCACCTTGAGTTCTATTTCCAGTTTCGCTGCAAGCAGGCGATTACCCTGAATGCACGGCTCGGGTACTGGAGCAAGTTCCTGATCGGGGCAAGATGGGTTTTTTTCAAATCAGGGCTGGGTGCCACCAATCATTTCGAGTCCTGTGCGTTTATACGTTCCAGGCCGGGAATCAAGGCGCCGGATATCCAGTATCACTTTCTGCCGGCGGCCATGCGCTATGATGGCAGGGCCGCACTGGATGGTCATGGTTTTCAGGTTCACGTCGGCCACAACAAGCCGGCCAGCCGGGGCCGAATCCGGATCCGGTCCGCAGAGCCACGGGACAAGCCTTCCATTTTATTCAATTATCTGGAAAGGGAACCGGACCGCCAGGGGTTTCGGCAATGTGTACGCCTGACCCGGGAGATCATGGGCCAGGTGGCCATGGACCCCTATCGGGGAGAAGAAATCCAGCCCGGGGAGTCGGTCCGGTCGGATGACGAGATTGATGCCTGGATTCGACAGGGTGTGGAGAGTGCTTATCACCCTTCCTGTACCTGCAAGATGGGAACCGATGAGTGGGCGGTGGTGGACCCCCAGACCCGGGTGCGGGGGGTGGATCGACTGCGCGTTGTGGATTCTTCCATTTTCCCCACTATTACCAATGGGAATCTCAATGCTCCAACGATCATGGTCGCCGAACGGGCCGCGGACCTGATCAAGGGCAAGGGGATGCTCCATCCTTCTGATGCCGGGATCGGTCTGGCGGAGAACTGGCGCGAAAGCCAGCGTTGACGGGTGGTTTTACCGAAGGTGAACCGAAGCGAAGTGCCCGGACGAGGGAGGGTCTTCGTTGCAGAGCCAGGGTATTGACCGGATGGATCATTGCCGGCTCCCCGAATTTACCGACCGCCAGGCGGCCGATCAGGCCAATAAACTGTATGGACTGAACGGGCCGATTGAACGGCTCGATGGGGAGCGTGATCTGAATTTCCGGATCGACAGTGACCGGGGTCCTGTGGTGTTCAAGATTGCTAATGCCGGGGAATCCCGGGAGATGCTGCAGTGTCAGCAAGCCGTTTTCGAAAGAATTTCCCGGGATGACGCCGCTGTCGACTGTCCCCGGATACTGAAATCCAGACAGGACCGAACAGTTGAAACCGTCTGTTCGGACAAAGGGGACCAGCATTATTGCCGTGCTGTTCATTTCATGGATGGCCGGTTGTTTTCGGCGGTCAATCCCCATACCTCCGGGTTGCTGGAAAGCCTGGGAAGTGCCGTGGGAGGGATCAACCGTGCTCTGGACGGTTTTTCCCATGGCGCAGTGGAGCGTCCGTTGTTGTGGAAAATGGACCATGCGCTGGAAGTGGTGGAGCGATTCCGGCCATTGATCCAGGGGGCAGAGCGCAGGGCCCTCCTGGACGGGTTTGTCCGGCAATTTCAGGACCGGGTGCTCCCGCTGTCCACCGGGTTGCGCAAAGGAGTCATTCACAATGATGCCAACGACCATAACCTCATCGTCAGTGGTTCCGGGCCCTGGGACCGGCAGGTATCCGGAATAATCGATTTTGGAGACATGGTGAATTCATGGATTGTCGTCGACCCGGCCGTGGCCGCTGCCTATTCGATGCTCGGAAAAACACGCCCCCTGGATGCAGCGGCTTCCGTGATCAGGGGCTATCACCAGACCTGGTCCCTGAATGAAACGGAAATCAGCGTGCTGTTTGAACTGATCTGCATGCGTTTGTGCCTGAGCGTCAGCATCTGTGCATACCAGCAATCCCAGGAACCCGGAAACGATTATTTGCGCATCAGTGAACAGCCTGCCTGGGAAATGCTGGAGCAATTGAGCCGGATTTCGGCTGATTTTGCACACTTTGTGTTCCGGGATGCCTGTGCTCTGGAGCCGGTGCCGGACAGCGCTGGAATCGTGCACTGGATCCAGGCCCGTTCCGGGCAATTCGGGTCCATTGTAGAGGTCGATCTGCAAACGGACCCGTTGCTGATTATGGATACGAGTGTGGGCAGTTCCGATCTGCCGAGCCCCGTGGACCCGGATGACACGGCGGCAATGACCCGGGATGTTTTTCGACGGATCGAAGATTCGAATTGTGTCGCTGGAATCGGAAAATACGATGAATACCGGTTGATCTACGATACGGATGACTTTATCGATGCCACGGGTCATCAAAGGACGTTGCACCTGGGGATTGACATTTTCATGCCAGCGGGTTCCTCCGTCTTTTCTCCCTGGGACGGAATCGTCTTTGCCGCCTCTTTTGAGAAAGTCCATTTGGGGTATGGAGGAACATTGATCCTCCAGCACCGCATCCTGGACGAACACGACGGGGAAAATGGGACCACACGGGTTTTCTACACCCTGTTCGGGCATTTGAGCCTTGGGTCCATTACGCGCGTGAAAGCCGGGCAGCCGGTTGTCAGGGGACAGAAAATCGCACAGATGGGAGATGTGACCGAAAACGGCCACTGGCCCCCCCATGTCCATTTTCAGATTATTACCCACATGCTCCACCATACCGACACATTTGTGGGCGTTGGAAGCCATGCATACCGGAATGTCTGGTTAAGCCTTTGTCCGGACCCGAACCGGATCCTGGGCATACCGGAAATGGAAAGGGAAAAACCGGACGGCTCCCCCGAACGGATTCTGGAAAAATTGCAAGCCAGCCGTCGGCAGTGCCTGGGTCCGTCATTGAGCCTGTCCTATGGAACTCCCCTGCACCTGGTTCGTGGAAGCATGCAGTATTTGTACGATTTTACCGGCCGCCGGTACCTGGATGCGGTTAATAATGTTCCCCATGTCGGGCATTGCCACCCCAGGGTCGTGGCGGCAGAGCGGGGGCAGTCAGGGGTACTGAACACCAATACGCGGTACCTGTATTCCACCATTCAACAGTACAGCGAAAGATTGCTGGACTGTTTTCCCGACTCCCTGGAGGTTTGCTTTCTGGTCAACAGCGGAAGCGAAGCCAATGACCTGGCACTCAGGCTGGCCCGAAATTTCACGGGCAGGCAGGATGTGTGGGTCCTGGATCATGCCTACCATGGAAATCTGTCCAGCCTGATTGAAATCAGCCCGTACAAACATGATGGGCCAGGAGGAAGCGGGGCGCCTCGGCATGTCCATAATATCTCCATGCCTGACCTGTACCGAGGAAAATACCGCACGGGGGACCCGGATGCCATCCACCATTATATCGACCTCGTCGGCAAAAGTTTGTCGATGGCGGAAGAACCTTCAGGTCCAGCGGCATTTATCTGTGAATCCATCCTCGGTTGCGGAGGGCAGGTATTCCTGCCGGAAGGGTATCTCAACGGGGTCTATGCACGGGTTCGTGAGGCAGGCGGGCTGTGTATCGCCGATGAAGTCCAGGTGGGGTTCGGGCGGATTGGAAGTCATTTCTGGGCGTTCGAATCCCAGGGGGTGGTGCCGGATGTGGTGACCCTGGGAAAACCCATGGGCAATGGGCATCCGATGGCAGCGGTTATTGTTACCCGGGCAGTGGCGGATGCCTTCCACAACGGGATGGAGTATTTCAATACCTTTGGCGGCAACCCGGTATCCTGTGCCATCGGAAATGCCGTGCTCGATATCATCGAAGACGATGGCCTGCAGCACAATGCCCAGGAAGTCGGAGACTACTTTCTCGATCAGTTGATGATCCTGAAAAATGAATTCGAACTCATTGGAGATGTACGGGGAAAGGGGTTGTTCCTGGGCGTGGAACTGGTGAATGATCGAATTTCCCTGGATCCGGCTGCCGACCAAGCCGATTACATTGCCGAGAGGATGAAACAGGAAGGAATCCTGATCAGTACAGATGGCCCGCTCCACAATGTGCTGAAGATCAAGCCTCCCCTGTGTTTTGCGAAAGAGGACGTCAACGTGTTCATCCAAACTCTGGCATCCATCCTGTGTGAGGATTATTCAAAACCAATGGACATCAGCGGATAGGCCCGGGTGTCGTTCCCGCTCCAGCTTGAGGGGTGCTCTGTAATCCTTCATCGGTTGGGCTGTACGGGGGGAGGGAGGGTTTCCAGGCGGGAGCAAGTGTCATAGGGGGTCTCCAGTTGGCACTTTTCTTTCGCTACCGTCCATCAGGTATCGGTTTGTATCCGCGGCCGGTATGGATAATACTCCACCAGTGCTGACTTTCCGGCGACCTCGATGATGCGGACCATTAGCTCTTTGCCGTTGGAGTCGGTGAGATGCATGTCTTCGTCCGGCTGGAAAGGAAACACCTCTTGGCACTCTCCGTTGATAGCCATATTTTCTGTATACAGATAAGTTCGGTCCAGGTTGTCCCGCATGGGGTGCAATCGTCCTGTCAGGCCGGGAATGTTGCCCCAGGTCTCTGGAATCAGGACGGAGCCTCCGTACTGCAGTGGACTCAGGCGGACAGAAAGAGTGCTTTCGGCCGGTATCCAGTCCCTCTCCAGGTGCGCAGCGAATCCTTGGGCGGCCACGAATACCGTCATGGGTAAATGACGGGAATGCAGTTCAAGAGCTGCCTCGCCCTGTTCATCGGCCTTTGCAAATTTCCATGTCTCGTTGGGAAACAGCACGAGGACATTGGCATCGGTGACCGGTTGACCCCTGGCGAAGACTCGTACTATGGATTTCGCATTCGGCATGGCCACCGAGCGCAGCATGTGCCAGGGGACCAGTTGTCCATCACTGCGCTGTTGAAATTCCTTCCCGCCATAGGTAACCGCCATGTCAACCGAAGTCGGGTCCGGAAAGGATTTCCGAACCCGTCGGGTAATTCGGAACAGGTTGGATGGTGGGGTAAGAGAGGATTTGGCTTCCAGTAGGGTGTGCCCCATGGGATGATCAATCACCAGATCCACTTCAGTACCGTTGCTGTCCCGGTAGAACGAAAGACCCTGGGTTTCACCTTGATTATTGCGGTATTTGCGGATCTCAGAAATCACCCAGGATTCAAAGATAGCACCCCGAAGAGGATGTAGGCGAAGCTGTTCGGGGTTCCGGATCCCCAGTAGCCAGCAGACCAGACCGGTGTCATGGAAATACAGTTTTGGCATCTTTACCAGTCGCTTACGAAGGTTAGCGTGAAACGCCGGCAGTCGGAAAGTGATAAAACCAGCCTCCAGAATACTGATCCAGTTTTTGGCGCTCGGTTGCGAAATGCCGCAGTCGTTAGACAGGGAAGAATAATTGAGCAATTGTCCGGTGCGACCGGCGCACAATTCGACGAACTGCTGAAATGTCGCAAGGTTCCCAATGTTTCGGACCATTCGCACATCCCGTTCGAGGTAGGTAGAGACGTACGAGCGGAGCCAGGCCGACGGGTCGAGTTTCTGGTCGAAAATTCGAGGATAGCCGCCACTGAACAGGGTTTCTTCCAGGCCCGCGGGAGGTTGGCCGAAGCGTTTGATCTCGTTCCATGTCAAGGGCAACAGGTGATGCACCTCGGTACGTCCTGCCAGCGACTGGGTGACGGATTCCAGTAGGGAGAGGTTTTGCGAACCACTGAGAATCCAGCGTCCCGGCACCGGGTCGTCGTCGATGATGCCCTGCAGATAGGAGAGCAATTCCGGAACACGCTGGATCTCATCAATGATGGCACCATTGGGGAGTTGCGCCAAAAATCCTCTGGGGTCTGAGGTTGCGAATGCCCGTTCGTCCGGTGCCTCGAGTGTCCGGTACGGATGGTCTTGAAATAGGGCCCGGCACAATGTAGTTTTGCCGCTCTGCCGGGGACCGGTTATCGTGACGGCAGGCGCCCGCTTTGCGGCCTTGATTAATTCCGGGGTCAGGTCTCGATCAATCATAGGGTAAATTTTATCAAAAAATTAGGATAATTCAAATTTAATATTTGAATTATCCTAATACTGTGGATTGAGCGGCGGTTTCACGTTTTGTTGATCGACACAAAAAAGATGGTTTTTATTGCGTTATCTGATTCCTGTCCCAGAGGTTAAATGAGTCAGTTCCTGATTTTGCAACTTGTCCCAATGAATGTAAAGCAACACTTGACAATCTGAATCTATATGACTACCTTGGGCCATGATCAGGAACATTCGGCACAAGTCACTTCGTAATTACTGGATGAGAGGCCAGAGTCGAGGTTTAAATGATGCGTGGATCCAGAACTTCGTCGAATCCTGGCTGCCCTCGAGGCTGCTGAACGGCCTGAGCAAATGAACTATCCCGGTTCCTACTTTCACTCACTGAAAGGAGGCAAAACGAGTCGTTTCACCGTACGCTTGACCGCAAACTATCGAATTACCTTCGGGTGGGATAAGGATGGGGCTGTGGATGTAGACATAGAGGACTACCACTGATGATCGAAAGACATGCTTCCATAAAACCGGTGCACCCCGGAGAAATCCTGCGCGAGGACATCCTGCCTGCGCTACAGATGAGCAAGTCAGCTATTGCTGATGCACTCGGAATATCGAGACAGACGTTACACGCCATCATCAGCGAGAAACAGCCAGTCACTGCAGAAATGGCGGTGCGATTCGGCAAGCTGTTCGGCAATGGTGGGCTATTTTGGATCAATCTGCAACGAAATTACGATCTGGCGGTTGCCGAACAAACAGTCGACGTGTCAGGCATTCATGCAATTGAAGCATATAGCATGTGACCTTGATGGTCCGATGAAGTCTGCACCTGGCAGACCTTTTCAAAAAATGGGTTTTAATGCATCCCAAAACCGATCCTTTTCCCTTTGGCATCGCGGTCCTTGAGGCGGTTATCCGAATGGGATACAGGGGGAAGCTCTGGATGGTACGGGGGCTTTGCGGTGAGCCATCCGGGGACGGAGTGATTTCGGATATGCCGGGGGGCACCGGGTATGAAGGTTGTCCACAGCCATCCGATCGGCCTGTCCGGGATGAACGGGAAAGTCCGCAATGCCGGTCAAAGAGCAGGAAATCGACAGCCGGCCGATTCAGTCGGGCAGGGACCGGCTGGCCAGTTTCTTGCGCTGAATCTTTCCCGAAGGACCCTTGGGAAGGTGGTCCAGGAAGGTGATCCTTTTGGGGGACTTGGCTTTTCCAAGCAACATCCGGCAATGCTCGGATAACTCCTGTTCATTGCATTGGGTATTGGCCTTCAATACCACGGCCGCCATGACTTCTTCTCCATAATCCCTATCTGCGATGCCGTATGCGGCGGCTTCCAGAACGCCCGGGTGCTGGTACAGGACATCGTCAATCTCACGCGGAGAGATATTTTCACCGCCACGAATGATCAGTTCTTTCAGTCGTCCGGTAATATGGTAGTAACCGTCTTCATCCCGATACCCCAGGTCTCCGGTATAAAACCAGCCGGCCTCATCCAGAACGGCTGCGGTGGCTTCCGGGTTCATGAAATAGCCTTTCATGACATTGGGTCCCCGGATAGCGAGTTCGCCGATTTCGAGATCCTGGGCGGTCCGGTGATGGCGGTCCACGATCCGGGCTTCATTGCCCACCGGAAAACCCACGGAACCATGGCGTTGGCGGCCCGGTTCCATCGGGTTGGAGTGGGTTTGCGCCGCACATTCGCTGATTCCCATGGTTTCGATGAGGGGGACCTGAAAGAGAGATTCAAACTGCTGGTGGATCTCCGGGGCAAGCGGCGCGGAGGCGGACCGGCCGAAGCGGACAAATTTCCTGAAATCGGAATGATAAAAACTCTCTTCATCGTTGTCGGCTGGAAAATTGTTTTCCTGCCGGGCGATGAGATAGGAGACAATGGTGGGGACGACACTGAACCAGGTGCATCGATATTCCTGTATCCATTTCCAGAAACCCCGGGTGCTGAATTTCTGTGCCATGACCAGGCTGCCGTTGCTCACAAGGCTGCCGAGAACGGATACCATTTCGGCGTTGATGTGGTACAGCGGCAAGACACACAGTCCCTTGTCACGGGGGGTCAGGTGATGGGCCATCATGGTATTTTTGCCCCCGGCAATGACATTGGCATGAGTAAGCATCACCCCTTTGGGTTTCCCCGTTGTTCCCGATGTGTAGATTAGCAGGGCGGTCTCATCGGGAGCCGGAACCGGGTCCGGGGCAGGCGGAATCCCATCCCTGGCGCGGAGGTAGTCAGGAGGCTCGTTCTCCCTGCAGAGCCTGACCTGACAGGGATGGGCATGGAGTGCCTCCTTATAACTGGTAGAATATTTCCTGGAGCACAGGATCATCCCGACTCCTGAGTGGGCAATCACATAGTTCAACTGTTCCGGGCCGGCAACGGCATTCAGCGGCAGGACCACCCGGCCGCTGTACATGATGCCGAGAAAAAGGCAGGTCGTCCAGAAGCCGTTGTCCATGAGGAATGCAACCGTGCTGCCTCTTGGAATTTCTTCCGTATCGAGCCATCCATTGATTTGACGGCAAAAAAGCTGGAGTTCCTGATACTTTATCGTCTTGCCGCTTTCCGCCGCTTCCAGATAGACCTTGTCCGGGGAGTGGTCTGCCCAATAATCAATGAGTTGATTGATGGTGTCCGCCATGTTGTGTCAGCGACCGCGGTTTTAGGGGATTCTTACAGGGAGGAGTGGGCCGGATATTTCGCCCAGTAATCCGAAAACAACTCTTCCTCGGTGGGCTCTGCATTTTCAATCACGCGTGAAATTCGAGTAATGTTCAGGTAGTGGCGGTACTGCAGGTTCTCCGAAATACTGTTTCCTCCCCAGGTCCCGCATCCCATGGACAGCGAAAAGGGGAGGCCGTTGTTGAAGGCACCGCCGGTGGCAAAACAGTGCACCTGGTTCACGATGACCCGGCACACAGGGAGTTCCAGGCCCAGTTCCAGAGCACGGTCATCGGAATCGGAATGCAGGGAAACGGAATGTCCCTTGCCCTGATAATTCAAGATCCCTTCGGCAATGGATTTGGCAGCCTGAAAATCCGGTGCCTGGAAGACAGTGAGTACCGGGGAGAGCTTTTCTCCGGAGAACGGAGCCTGCTCACCATATCGGTCTTCCTCCACCAGCAATACCCGGGCCTGCTCCGTGTCTGCCCTGCCCAGGCTGGCATACCGGGCAATGGCGGATGCGGGTTTTGCAATAATCCCGGGGTTGAGTCTGCCGTCTTTCCACATGGCTTTTTGCAGAATCCGTTTCTCCTGCCCGGACAACAATACCGCGCCGTTTTGCTGCAGTGCGTGCACCATTTCCCGGTATACAGGCTCCACAACGATCAGGTTGTTTTCCGAGGAACAGCTGGTGGCATTGTCAAACGATTTGGAAACAATGATTTTCGCAGCGGCTTCTCCAATATCAGCGGTTTCATCCACGATGGAGACCACATTGCCGGCACCCACACCAATGGCGGGTGTTCCGCTGGAATAAGCAGCCCGCACATTCCTTTGCGACCCGGTTGCGACGATGAGGTCCACGGATTGCATCAATTGTCCCGTCGCGGCCTTGCCGGGAGGAGACGGCATTTTTTGTACCAGATTTACCGGTGCCCCCACTCTTTTCAGTGCCGCCTGTATCAGTTCAACGAGTCTTTCGCAGGTTCGGTCTCCCTTGGGGGAAGGGGCCAGGACAATGGCGTTCCTTCCCTTGAGCGCATTGAGTGTCTTGTTTACCGGCGTTGCGATGGGATTGGTAGACGGGACGATGGCACCGACGATTCCCACCGGGCGGGCAATCCGGACAATGCCCCGGGCGGGATCGTCTGAAATGACGCCTACGGATTTTACGCCTTTCAGGTCACGCAACAGTCCCATTGTCTTGCGACGGTTCTTGTTGATTTTATCGTCTACATCGCCGATTCCGGTGTCCGACACGGCCAATTCTGAAAGCCGGCGATTGTTGTCGGGGTTTACGATCCCCCATCCCACCGCCGTGACCGTTTCATCCACCGATCGTTGGTCAAAAGCCTCGTATTGTGTTTGTGCACGACGGGCACGCTCCAGAATCCCGGAGAGCTGGTTGTCCATGTTTCTGGTCCGGTACAGGAAAAAGAAGGGGTGCCGGAATCCCGGCACCCCGCGGTTTCAGGAATCAGTCTTCCTTGAGGGTTGCGAGAAGCTCTGTAAGCGCCGTCTGCCTCTCCTGCCACATGGCGATGACCTCATCGCGATTCATGATGCGTACCGGAGAATTGGTCTGTTTCATTTTTCCGAGTGTCTTTTTGTCGCTGAACATTACCGGGACCTTTTCAGCCAGAAAATCAATGATCGCCTGGTCTGTGCCGGCGGGAACCATCAATCCGCGAAAGTTCACGCTGGAGTTGTCGATATCAATACCGAGTTCCTGGAAGGTCGGGACATCGGGCAAAAATTCGTGGCGTTCAAGATCGGCGACCGCCAGTATTTTAATATCATCCCCGGCACGGGCGGAGTCGGACAGATTGTTGAATCCAGCCTTGACCTGGCCGCCCTTGACCAGTTTCAGCGCATCCACACCGCCTTTTCCCGGCACATACTGCATGTCTGCTTCACTGGCCTTGGCCAGTTGAAGAAAAGCGATATGGTGGCCTACAAATTTACCGGCGCCGCTGACCGTCAATTTCCCCGGATTTGCCTTGGCGAATTCCACCAGGTCCTGGGCGGTATTGAACGGGCTGTCCTTTCCTGTGATGAGGACCGCCGGGTCTGCTCCCCAGTTGCCCACGGGTTCTAGGTTTCCGATATTGTATTTGGTGTCGAACACGATGGATTGGGCGATAAAGTGCGGAACGTTGTAGGCAGCCAGCATATATCCGTCCGCGGGCACTTTTTCGGCAAACCAGTTCCAGCCTTTGCGCCCTCCTGCACCGGGTTTATTGGTTACGTAGATGGGTTGGCCGATGGACATCGGTTGTTCATCCTTGTCCAGTTTGGCCGAAGCCAGAGTCGCTACCCGGGCCTGGAAATCCGTGGCACCACCTGGGCTGTAGGCCACCATGACGCCAATTGGGCGATCCGGATAGCCCTCTGCGTACGAAGTCGTCGCCATGGCCAATACTGAAATGGCAGCGATAAGGGATATGGCGAGTCGTTGTGTGAATGAAGAGATGGGTTTTGATTTCATTGTGTATTCTCCCGGAGGATTGATTGAGTGGTTAAAATGGTTTGTTCAGTACCGCGGGGCGGCCTGGTCTGGTTCAATGGATCCGGACCCGGTTTTCTCCAGCCATTGCGAATACCGGATATTTGTCTGGGTTAAGTCCGGACAGGATGTGTCTGGATTCGTGCTGTTCCGCCACCGGCGGGTCCTGCAGGCACCTTTGTATTTCACAGCAACCAGCCGGTTGGTGTACGAACATGAAGCAATTTCCAAAATAGCGTGAATATAATGGCCATGAAGATGACACTGATCCCGGCTTTGGTGATCAGGGACCTGGGGTCGGTAACCTGTCGTTTTCCGTACAGAACGATAATGGCGAGGAAAGCCAGAAAAGAACTGGCATAAAAACCCAGTATTTCCATTAGCAGGACCATGATGATGGATACGGCCAGGCCGGGGACCAGTTGCCGCCATGGAATCCGCTGGTGGGTGAGTTCATCCGGGGCCGGGTCAGCGCGTGACAAACGCAAAAAGGAGAACACCTGCACCATGGCCAGCAGCAACATCAGGGCTGCGATGATTCGGGGAAACAGGTAGACCTCGGGGTCCGTATTCCAGAATGACAGGACGGCAAATGCGGCCGCAATGATAAAACCGTACAGGGTTGCCCAGAATTCTTGTCGGTTGGTAATGGAGTCGTTCACGTTGATGGGGAGTTCTTACTTTCAGTGGGCTGTTTCGATTTCCTGCTGGAATAAACGCTGTAGACGATGGATCCAATACACAGCGAAATCAGGATGATGTTGATGGGTCCGGAGGTGAAATAGCTGAATATGCCATCGCCGCTTTCACCGATGAGTTTTCCCTGGAGGAAGTTATCTTCCGCAATGGGCCCCAGGATAATCCCCAGTACCAGTGGAGCCGGGCCGAACCCGAATCGACTCGCGAAGTACATGAAGATACCCAGAATCATCATAATCAGTACATCTGAATAACTGGACTGGATGCTGTATGTGCCGAATACGGCCAGAACCAGTATGACCGCGGCCATATAGTGCCCGGGCACTTTCATGATCATGCCGCTGTGCTGACTCAGAAAAAGGCCAATGATCACCATGAAGATCTGGGCAACAATCAGTGAGTTGATGAATGTCCAGGTGGTTTCACCATGGATGCTGAAAAGATCCGGGCCAGGAAACAGGCCGTGAATGAGCAGGCCGCCGAGTAACACCGCAGCGGTGGGGCTGCCCGGTATGCTCAGGGTCAGCAGCGGGACCAGGGAGGGGCCGACCATGGCGTTGTTCGCGGATTCCGCGGCAATGATGCCATCGGGTTCCCCCTGTCCGAACTTGTCCGGATCCTTGCTGGTTTTCTTGGTCTGGTCGTAGGCCACAAGACCGGCAATCTGCCCCCCCGCACCGGGAATGATGCCGACAACCGTGCCGATGAGGGAGCCAATGCAAAGGGCCCGGAGTCGACTGAAATTGTACCGGACAGATTGAATCAGTCTGGACTGGCCGAGTTTGTGAATCGTGGAGGCTTTGTCCCTGGCGGCATTGGCGAACAGTGTAAAGACCTGGGGGATGGCAAACAGCCCGATCAGGGCCACCACGATGTGGACGCCGCTCTCCAGGTGTTCTGAAAAAACGAACCGCTCTTCCCCGAGCATCGGGTTGTCGCCAACGGTGGACAGCGCCAGTCCGAACAAACCGGCCAGCAGTCCCTTGACGACTGAACTGCTTCCGATGGTCCCGATAATGGTAATGCCCATGATTGCGATCCAGAAAAGTTCCGCCGGGCCGAACCGCAGGGCGAGCTCCGCCAGGGGTGGGGTAAAGAAGATCAGGACAAAAATACCAATCAGGCCACCAAAGAATGAACTGATAAAACAATAGTGCAGGGCTTCGGCCGCACGGCCCTGGTTCGCCATACAGTGTCCATCCAGTGCCGTCGCAATATTTGCCGGGGCCCCCGGGACATTGACAAGGATGGCGCTGATGGCGCCGCCGGCGACGGTGGAAGTGTACATGGCTCCGAGCAGTATGAGGCCGGATGCCGGTTCCATGTGGAATGTGAAGGGGATCATCAGGGCGACTGCCATGGTCGGACTGAGCCCCGGCAATGCCCCCAGTATCAGTCCGGCAAACGTTCCACCAAGGAGCAGGCCGATATGATAGAGCGTGAATACTTTATCGAAATGTGTTAAGAACTCCATTGACCCGTGATTTCCAGTTGAAAATACAACTTGATGCCGGTACGTTCATGTCATAACTGCGTTGTTGCAGGAATTAACGGCCAGAAACGCTGAAAACAGGTGTTTCTCACTCATATATATGAGTCATATCCTAATGTAACCGGTTGATGAATGCAATGGCTTTGTTGCGGGGCAATCACCGGCGGGGATGGTCCACCCCCCGGGGTGTGGACCGGAACACGGTCAATCAGGGCGAAATTCCAATCCGGGGACAGGAAAGTGGCACCCAAACTTCTGTATCAGACAGTTGAACAATATATCCGCAGACATATTGAAACCGGGAAGTGGGTTCCCGGAGACCTGATCCCTTCAGAATCCCAGCTGTCTGAAAAACTGGGGGTCAGTATCGGTACGGTCCGCAAGGCCATCGACCTGCTGGCACAGGAGAAACTGCTTTACCGCCACCAGGGAAAGGGGACCTATGTTTCCAGAATTGATTTCAACAACAGCCTGTTTCGATACTTTTCCTATGGGACGGGGTCGGGGGAACCGGCGAGAATTCGCAAGGTGACCCCAAAAAGAGAGCGTGTTCTGGCAACGGCCGATCTTTGCAAGTCCCTGCAGGTCTCCATCGGGACCCCCCTTGTATACATAGAAAGACTAGGTCTGGACGATGATGACCAGCCGGTACTGGTGGAAAAGTGCTGGTGGCTGGCAGATGTCGTTGCTGGCCTGGAGGATACGGAATTGCACATCCCGGATTTGTTTTATGCCCTGATAGAGGAACGATTCGGGGTGCATATCGTCCGTGCAGAGGAAACACTGACTGCGGATATTGCGGACCGGGAGACGGCCAAGCGACTCGAAATCAATCCCGGGGACCCCATCGTGGTCCTGTTGAGGACAACCCATACGGTCCATGACCGGGTGATCGAATACCGGGTAACCCGTGGTCGCCTGGACAAGTTTTCCTACAAAACCGAAATTCGGTAGACCATTGTCCGGCCTATCCTGACCCGCCTCACCTCCAGTCGGCCGGGAAGTCCGAAACCGCTGGCCGTCTATCCCAGCACCTGGATCAGCTTTTCGATACCGGGCTGGATTTTGTCCGTGGCGATGGAGGAAAACCCCATCCGGAAAAAATTTCTGGGACGGTCCGTCCCATGAAAAAAGACTTCTCCAGGTTCAAACAATACTCCCGCTTTGGCGGCCTGGACGGCGAGGTCGCTGGTGTTCAGACCCTCGGGACCCTTGACCCAGAATGCCGACCCCCCGAACGTGGGCCGCTGGCTGTGGTCCCTGAAGTGGGTTTCCAGCAGGTCTCCCAGGAGGATCCACCGCGCATGCAGGGCGTGGCTCAGACGGGTGATCAGGGCATCGTGGTACCCTTTCTTCAGAAACTGGGAAACAATGAACTGGTTGTTGCTGGGAGGATGGCGGATGATCAGTCTGCGCAACGCCCGGGCCTGCCGGATGAATTCTTTCGGGGCAGCCAGGTAACCCAGTCGAATACCCGGGGCCAGTGTCTTCGATAAACTGCCGATATAAATTACCCGGCCATGGTCATCCAGGCTTTTCAGGGCAGGGGTGGGTTCCCCCACATAGTTGAATTCCGATTCGTAGTCATCCTCAACGATGATGACGTCATGCCTGTGCGCTTGTTCAAGGAGTTCGATTCTGCGTTCCCTTGGCATGGTCACTGTGGTGGGATAGTGATGACTGGGCGTGGTGTATACGCAGTCGCAGCGGGCGAATCTTTCGTCCGGGACCAGTCCATGGCGGTCAACTTCCAAAGGAGCCAGGTCCGGCGTAAATACGGAGAATGTATTTTCTGCATCGACATAGCCCGGGGTTTCGAACCCCACTCTTTTATTCGGATTGAGCAGCAGCTGGGCGGTGATGTAGATGCCGAGTTGCGCCCCTACGGTAATCAGTATTTCATCTTCTTCGACCCATACCCCCCTGCGCGGCAAAATCTTTTTGTGAATCTGCTCCACCAGTTCCGGGTTGTCCCGGTCGGTCCGGTCCGGTGCCCAGTCATGGATTGCCTGGACGGCAACGGCTTCCCGGGCGCATTCCCGCCAGTCAGCGATGGGAAACAGTGCGCGGTCATACTGACCACAGATGAAGGGGTAGGGATACTGATGCCAGTTGGCGGGCTTGCTGTTTTGGCGCAATCCGTCGGGCTGGATAACCAGCCGGTTGTGCCATGTCA
Source organism: Candidatus Poriferihabitaceae bacterium (assembly GCA_965214055.1). Lineage (GTDB taxonomy): Bacteria > Pseudomonadota > Gammaproteobacteria > Arenicellales > Poriferihabitantaceae > WTGA01. Next base: position 25,172 of record OZ243931.1, on the reverse strand, counting down.
CCTTGTGTTGAAACGGCCTGGCCCGTTTCGGTCGGTTTGCCCAACCTTTCAGAATATCTTCATTGACATAAAATCCGCTACGTTCCCGGGCAATGAGAAACCCCTCGGCAACCAGATTCTGGTAGGCGTTGACCACGGTATTGCGGGCGACGGAAAGTTGCCTGGAAAGTTTTCTGCTGGAGGGAAGCGGGGAATCCGGTGCCAGACGGCCTTCCAGGATGGATGACACGATCATTTCCTGAATGCGGGACTGAAGGGTTCCCCTTTGGTGCGTCGGAAGCTGGAAAAGATACTCGGTCACTTTCGGACGATACACCAAATTGAATAGGCTTTTGTTGTTTGTCTTCCCCAATCTGGATTAAATCATGAAACCCATGGAAAAACCACGCGGCAAAACCGGTAATTCCTGTGCATTGTGCGGGGAGAAAATACCGGCTCCCGGTAACTCCTTCGTGGGTTTCTCCATCCTGCATCCGGTACGCTATAATTTGACGCATGGCAAACCACCGTCCCCGGCTTTCGTTCCACCCCGCTTCGACACAGGGGGGCTCCGGGGTGAGTGGCCGGCAATATCCGAATGTATGGACCACAGGGAACCGCAATTGTTGAACAGTATTTCTCTTGATGACAAATATGAGCTGGAGGTCGCCAGGGCTTATCTCACGGGGATTGAAGCACTGGTCCGGCTGCCTATCCTGCAGCACCAAAGGGATTTGGAGGCAGGCCTCAACACCGCAGGGTTCGTGTCTGGATACCGGGGTTCTCCGGTGGGTACCGTGGATCAGTCAATGTGGAAGGCAAAAACATGGCTTGACCGGCACAGGATTGTTTTTCAGCCCGGGGTCAACGAGGACCTTGCGGCGACGGCGGTATGGGGAACCCAGCAGACCCACCTGATGCCCGCCCCCCTCTATGACGGGGTCTTCTCTATGTGGTACGGAAAGGGTCCAGGCGTCGATCGCAGCATGGATGTCATCAAGCATGCCAATGCCTTCGGGACCACCCGGTTCGGCGGCGTCCTGGCGGTTGCCGGAGATGACCATGCCTGCAAATCCTCCACCACTGCGCACCAGAGTGAGCACATGTTGATCGGAGCCGCCGTGCCGGTACTGAATCCCGCCAATGTGCAGGAGGTCCTGGATTACGGGATTGTCGGATGGGCACTGTCCCGCTACAGTGGCTGCTGGGTCGGCCTCAAGGCCATCACCGAAAATATGGATTCGGCGATCTCGGCGGATATCGACCCGAATCGTGTGCAGATCACCCTCCCTGAGGATTTTGAAGAACCCGAATGTGGTCTCAATGCCCAATGGCCCACCACTCCACTGGAGCAGGAGTGGCTGTTGCACAAGTACCGGATTTATGCGGCCCGGGCATTTGCCCATGCCAATCACCTCAACCGGATCGTGCTGAATTCTCCCAACCCGCGTCTGGGAATCGTCACAACCGGAAAGACCTACCTGGATGTGATGGAGGCACTGGATAACCTCGGGATCGGCACCCGGGAAGCGAAAGAGATTGGTCTTCGAATATTCAAGGTGGGGATGAGCTGGCCGCTGGAGCCCGTTTCGATGCGCCGGTTTGCCAGGGGACTGGATGAGATTCTGGTTGTCGAGGAAAAACGAAGTATTCTGGAAAACCAGATCACCGGGCAGCTGTACGACCGGCCCGCGGCGGAACGCCCCCGGGTTGTGGGTGAATTTGACGAATGCGGCAATGGCCTGGTTACCAATCTGGGGGAGCTGACCCCGGCCATCGTCGCCCGGGCCATCGGCAGCCGGATTGCCCGTTTCCATGAAAGTAGCAGTATTCGCGAACGGCTTGAGTTTCTGGATGCCAGAGAAAGGCGGTTGGCACGACCACAGCAGACGCTTGCCCGGACCCCGTATTTCTGTTCAGGCTGCCCCCACAATACTTCTACCCGCATTCCCGATGGCAGTGTTGGCATGGCTGGAATCGGGTGCCACTACATGGTCAAGTGGATGGACCGGAATACCGAAACCTTCACGCACATGGGGGGCGAAGGGGCTTCATGGATCGGAATCTCTCCCTTCTCCGGCACTGACCATGTTTTCCAGAATATCGGCGATGGCACCTATTTTCACAGTGGAATACTGGCGATTCGTGCGGCCATCGCATCGGGGGTCAATATCACCTACAAAATACTGTTCAATGATGCCGTGGCCATGACGGGGGGGCAGCCGGTGGACGGCTCCCTGACCCTGCCGGAGCTCGTCGCCCAATTGCAGGCAGAAGGGGTACAGCGTCTGGCGGTGGTGGCGGAAGACAGCAAAAGTGCCCGGCTCCAACTCAGGGGGTGTGCCGGCATTACGGTGCATGACCGTCGTGAATTTGACCGGCTGCAGCGGGAAATGCGGGAAATAAAAGGAACCAGCATCATTGTCTACGACCAGCGATGCGCGTCGGAGAAGCGCAGACGACGGAAACGGGGGCTGATGCCCCAGAGCCCGGTGCGGGTCTTCATCAACCCTGAGGTCTGCGAAGGCTGCGGCGATTGCAGTACTGCATCGAATTGTCTCTCGGTGTTGCCAAAAAAAACCGAGCTTGGCACCAAGCGTCAAATTGACCAGAGTGCCTGCAACCAGGACTTCAGCTGCCTGGATGGTTTTTGCCCGAGCTTTGTGACGGTGGAAGGGGCGGAGCTGCCATCCGGCAGCCATCAGGATGCGGGGGAAAACAGCCCGGTGGACATCCGGCTCGACGATCCGCCGATGCCGGAATTGGACCGGCCCTGGAATGTGCTGGTCACCGGCATCGGCGGGACCGGTGTTCTGACTGTCGGGTCCCTGTTGGCCATGGCCGCACACCTTGAAGGCAAAGGTTGTTCCACCCTGAACCAGACCGGACTGGCGCAGAAATTCGGTGCTGTGGTCAGCCATGTGCGCATCGCCGGCAGGCAACCGGATATCCACGCCATGCGCATTTCCGATGGCGGTGCCGATTTGTTGCTGGGGTGCGATCTGGTGGTATCGGCGATGCCCGAGGCGCTGTCCAGGCTGGACCCCAAGCGCTCGTATTCAGTGATCAATACCTATGAGAATCCCACCGCAGACTTCATTCACAACGATCGGTATGAATTTCCCGGAGCACAAATGTGCTCACTCATTGCGGAGGAAACCGGGGAGGGGAAGGCGCATTTCGTGAATGCGACCCGGGTCGCCCGGAACCTGCTCGGGGACTCCATCGGCAGCAACCTGTTTCTGCTGGGGTACGCCTATCAGAAGGGGATGATTCCCGTTGATGCGGAATCGGTCAACCGGGCCATTGAACTCAACGGTGTTGCGGTGGAGTTCAACCAGCAGGCCTTCCTGTGGGGACGCCGGGCTGCGGTGGACCGGCCCGTCGTGGAACTTCATGCGAGGGGTCCCACACCGGTTCATGAAGCATTGTGTGAACTTGATGACATCATCCGGTGGCGGTATGACTTTTTGGTGAAATACCAGAATCAGGCATACGCGGACCGTTACCGAAAGCTGGTCGACGCGGTCCGGCAGGCTGAAAGTGAATTGAACGGCAATCCGGCGGGTCCTCTTGCCGAAGCCGTTGCCCGGAATCATTTCAAGCTGATGGCCTACAAGGATGAATATGAAATTGCCCGGCTGTATTCTGACGGAGAGTTTCTGGCGAACCTGAAAAACCAGTTTACAGGGGAATTCAAGATCAGTTTTCATCTGGCACCCCCTGGACTGTCGAAAAAAGATCCGTTGACCGGACATTTGCAGAAACGTCGGTTTCCGGGGGCCACCTTGCAGGTTTTCAAGGCCCTTTCGAGGCTCAGGTTTCTGCGGGGGACCGCGTTGGACCTTTTCGGGAGAACCCCCGAGAGAAGGCTGGAGCGTCAGCTGATCCGGGAATATGAAGACGATATCGGAAGTATTGTTGCAGCGCTGAATGAAAAGAACTACCCCACTGCGATTGCCATCGCAGGCCTGCCGGAAATGGTGAAAGGGTTTGGGCATATAAAAATGGCAAACATTGAAAAATTTCAAGAAGCCAGAAAGGACCTGTTCGTTCAATTCAGGGAGCCGGAGTTATTGCTGGTTGTCAATCAGTAACGGAAGGCTGCCCGGAAAATGTCTTGTCATCCCTGTGTTTCTCAGCTCCAATCCAAAAACGGAGTTGAAATAATGGGATGTCCCGTCCCGGGCACATGCGCAGAGATTTCTTGATCGGTTCTTGATTCCAGAGATGAAAGTCGGGTTTCGCAGAGCACTGATGTTTATCGCACTGGACAGGCTGGACAAGCAGGAACTCCATCAGACGATCGTCGTTATACCGAACGGACCATCGGTGCGGGTTTCAATGACGAGCCGCTGAGTCAATCCGGTTTCCGGGCTGGCTGGACAGTCTCACCGAAACGGAATCCGGTATCGATGGTGGCAAGATCAACTCCGTCAAGGGATTCCTCCACAGCAGTGATCGTGTACCGGTTTTCACCCATGCTACTTTCCGTTTCCATGGTAATCGGGGCAACTTTCCGGGGTAGTGGCCCCTGTTACGTCAGATTACGCTGTTGGACCAACACAATTTCTGTTGACTGTACCGTATGCTTGTGCCAGCAGAACTGCCGGTTCGAAGATACCGCATCATGCTGTGATTGAAAAACCGACTATCAACCGGGACATCCAGACGGGGAAGGCAAAGATGGGTATGGATATTATCCGCAACGAGGGATAACATTACGGACACTATACGAGAATTTAAAGAGTGGAATTGTCATGAAAAATACGGCACAGAAAATCAACTACCCCCTGGCAGACAGCGGCCAGACCAATTCGGAAATGATGGAACGGCGCCATGACGCCGTGGCCCGTGGAGTGGGCGCCATCCATCCGGTTTTCGTGGACCGGGCAGAAAACGCCACCGTGTGGGATGTTGAAGGCCGGGAATATACGGATTTTTCCGGGGGGATCGCTGTGCTCAATACGGGGCATCTGCACCCGAAGGTCAAAGAGGCGGTGTCTGTCCAGCTTGATGCGTTTTCACATACCTGTTTCATGGTTCTGGGTTATGAAGGGTATGTCGAGGTCTGCGAAAGACTGAATGCACTGGTTCCGGGGGATTTCAGGAAAAAAAGTGCACTGTTCACGTCGGGCTCGGAAGCCGTGGAAAATGCGGTCAAGGCCGCCCGGGCCTACACAAAGAGGGCAGGGGTAATCGCATTTACCTCCGGGTATCATGGCAGGACCATGGCAACCCTGGCACTGACCGGAAAAGTTGCGCCTTATAGCGTTGGAATGGGATTGATGCCCGGCGCAGTATATCGGGCCGAATATCCCTGCGCTATCCACGGGATCAGTGAGGAGGACGGCATGGATTCCATTGAGCGGATATTCAAGAACGATGCCGAACCTTCAGACATTGCCGCTATTTTGCTCGAGCCGGTGCAGGGAGAAGGTGGATTCTACATTGCATCGCCGTCTTTCATGCAGCAATTGCGGAATCTCTGTGATCGGCACGGCATCGTGCTCATTGCCGACGAGGTGCAGACAGGGGCCGGCCGTACCGGCACCTTCTTTGCCATGGAGCAAATGGGGGTGGCCGCCGATATCACGGCCTTTGCCAAGTCCATTGCGGGAGGGTTCCCGTTGTCCGGGATTACCGGGCGTGCGGACATCATGGATGCCATCCCACCCGGAGGGTTGGGGGGCACCTATGCCGGAAGTCCCATTGCCTGCGCGGCCGCCCTGGCCGTCATGGAAGTGTTTGAAGAGGAAAATCTGGTGGAGCGTTCACGGGAAGTCGGGCAGATCATCACGGAAAGACTGAATGCATTGGCCCATCGTTATCCGTGCATCGGAGAAGTTCGGGGGCTCGGTGCCATGGTCGCCGTGGAACTGTTTCAGGATGAAAACCATACCCGGCCGGATGCGGAGCTCACCGGCAAAATCCTGGCTACGGCCCGGGAGAAGGGGTTGATTCTGTTGAGTTGCGGCACCTACGGAAACGTGGTGCGCATCCTGGTCCCGCTCACGGTCCCGGATGTGCAATTGCGCCAGAGCCTGAACATCCTGGAAACCTGCTTTGCGGAGCTGGTGGGTGACCAGTCACGGGATATGAACGAGTTGAATGAGGTATCAAGATGAGCAATCCAGTCCGGGCGGCTGACCGCCCTTTTGTGGTTGAGGTGGAAGAGGGGGAATCCTATTTCTGGTGTGCCTGCGGCAAGAGCGGGAACCAGCCTTTTTGCGATGGCTCCCATAAAGGGTCGGTTTTCAGTCCGATGAAGTATACCGCCGGAAAAACCGGTCGGGTATTTTTCTGCGGGTGTAAGGCCACCGGAAACCAGCCCTTGTGCGATGGTTCCCACAAAAACCAGTAACTCTTGGTTCCCGGATGGCGGGTGAACCCATGACCATTACTGGTCTCGACGCTTCCCGGCGAAGTCCAGTACGCGGATGGCGGGTGATTCAATCATCGTGGACGGGTTCTGGCCGTGAATCACATCATCAGGGCTGACGGACCGGGAAAGAGACTTGACTGTCCTGTCATGACCGTAAAACCGTTAGCACCCCAGTATCTCTTTTCAGCGGACAGCAAGCCATCACTCCCCGTGGTGGACATTCCCCTGGTTAGGGCAACGGAATCATCGTTAAGGGGCTATGGTTGCCTGGTCAGGCATCCTGACCAGTGCGACATCGAAATTGTAAAATGGCCGGCACAGGGGTGGCGGCCGGTGGATGACGGGACCGGGGTCGGGGGCGGAATCACCGAAGGGATATTCTGCGGCGAATGGAAGGGGGATATCCTCATGGGGGAAAATTCTGCAGTGGGTGATCGTTATGTGCTGGGATGGGCCTGTGACCCCCGGACCGCTTCGGAAAATTCCACAGGGGTCAGGGAGCAGGTTCTATTATGGCATTTCAATTATCACCCGGATGGTGGACAACTGTTTTTTCCACTGGACAAACAGCCATTCGTCGTTCCGGTGGCTTTGCCGGGAGACGACCTTCGGCCGGAACAGGTCGTGGCCTTGTGGTGTGATGGGAGCATGGGCCTGTATATTCATCCCGGTATCTGGCACGAAGGCGTTTTCCCCATCCGGGACCGCCAGCGTTTCCTGGACCGGCAGGGCCGGGTCCATGCCCGGGTCAGTTGCGATTTTGGGGAAGAATTCGGTGTCTACCTGAAAGTGCCCCTGAGATTGAACCCTGAACCCTGAATCCTGACCTCACATTCCCTGATACAGGATGTGGTCGGATTCAGGAAGATCAAATTCCAGCTGGCGCAACCGCAATGTCGAGTGAAACTCTTCTGTGTTCACCGTGCAGGTACGGGCATGGCGCGGTTTCTTGCCCCGGACAAATGCCGTCCGTCCGTGCAGCACCCGTTGATTGTCAAACACCAGGCCCTGTCCGGATTTCAATGGAATTTCGATTCGAAGCCCCGGGTCATACGTAATTTTGAGGAGGTCGCGGAGTGCGCGGTAGAAGGGTTCCACCAGATGACCATCCGCATCCAGCGGAGCAATGTGCCGTTCATTGATCCGGACTCCCATGACCTCATTGTTCTCATCCAGTCTGATCAGGGGGGTACGCGAGACCAGCAGGCGGTGTTTGTCATCCAGTGATTTCCCGGTATGGTGCCGGCGGAAATTCACGGGAACCGTGCTGAGGAGGTCGAACGCATGGGGAGATGTTTCGCGCAACCGCGTCACGGCATTGAACCCGTCGACCAGGGTGGAGTGCCCACCGCTGTCACTGGGGGTGACCATCTGCAAAACGGTAATCCCCACCGAAGAAATACGATAGGTTTCGTCCATGTGGGGCAGCAGGGCGCGACCGCTGTCCCCGACATTGTACTGGGCCGATTTTTCGGTAATTTCAGAAATTCCAAAATGGGTGATCCGCACCGGTCCGAATAAATGTGCCGCGTCCTGGATTCCCTGCAGGCGGGTATCCAGGTTTTCAAGCAGGCAGAACCCATAGTCCCGAACCGTTTCCAGTATTCTCAAGTGGATTTCTGCAGACTGCCGTGCTTCGGGAAAATCAAATGCCGGAATATGGTCCTGAATCCCGGCATCCCAATGGGTAACCTGGTGTCTTCGGGCCGCACGGCTTTGTGGATCATAGCAATGCCTCCTTAGCCATTTGAGGGAGTAAACGGATTGGTGATGATTGTCTGCCCAGGTAATCCGGATCCCGTCCGGCCCCGATGTGAGTTCCTCGATTTCAGGTTTTTCCGGAATGTCCAGAATCCAGGCATTGCGAAGACCATCGATCGGGGTGCCGCATTCCTGGCATTCGCATTGATGGCGCAACCAGATGTGATGGTATTGGCTCCGGTGGCCGTCTGCCCACACCACGTTGATTGCGGAATCGGCTTGCTCAATGGTTTGGATGTCGGGTGTCATGGCAGTCACCGTTTTATGGATTCCTACAAACTGGAGTCAGATGAAGGGGTCGGGTCAGGTTTCCGGCAGACCTCGTAACCGGGTTCTTCGGGTTCATGGTCAACCAGGCAGGCCGGAAAGCCGGGAGACCGGAGGGTTTCGCCGCAATCATCCTCCAGCCGTTTCACCACCATGGAGGACCAGGCCCGTGGACCATAGCGTTTCAGGCCATCTTTCATGATTTCGACGCACAATGGCGACAGTTCAAGGGGAATATTCAGCACTTTGCCGAGTTGGTCGAAGAGTGCGAGATCCTTGACTTCGTGGTCCATGGTGAAATTGATGTTGTAGCTGCCGTTGAGAATGAGTTGTCCCTCGGTTTCGTGAACAAAGGAGTTGCCCGAAGAGATTCGGATCGCTTCATACGCCGTGCCCAGGTCGATACCGGATTTCCTGGCCACCATGAAAGCTTCTCCGGTTGAGATCAGCTGCACGCCAGCGAGGTAGTTGGTGATGACCTTGAGAACCGAAGCGGACCCCAGCGGACCCGTATGGATGACCCGGCGCCCCATGACCGTGAGCAGGGGCAGAACCCGTTCGAAGGCTTCCCGGCTCCCCCCGGTGAAAATGGCGATATTGCCGGTGGCCGCACGATGGCATCCACCGGAAACCGGACTGTCCAGGGGGATGGCGCCCTTGGCCTCCACCATCGCTCCGAGCCGCTTGACCTCTTGTTCATCGGTGGTGCTCATTTCGAGCCAGATCTTTCCACTGGAAAGCCCTTCCAGAACGCCGTTTTTCTCTTCCATGACCTGGGCGGAAACCTTGGGCGACGGCAGGCAGGTGATGACAATGTCGGACGCCACGGCCAGTTCCTTGCCGGAATCGGCCCATTTCCCACCGAGTTCAAGCAACGGTTCTGCGGCGGCGGGATTGATGTCCCGAACGATCACTTTCTGTCCGTTACGAATCAGGCTTCCAGCCAGTTTTGCCCCGACATTGCCCAGCCCGATAAATCCGATTCTCATGGTCGCATTCCCCCATCACAATTAAGTCAAAATCCGCTGTCCCGCTTTTTTCATCAATCGGCCCGGATGCGGCAGGTTTTTCGCGAATTATCCGACAGCCCCTTCCGGTTTTTCAACTGTTCTGGAACAAAATCATTGGAAATCATCCAACCTGGCCCCTCTGGATGACACAGGGGCGGATTTTCCTGCCATTTGGTCGACACGAGAGAATGAGACGGGTCCACGAAGAGGGATGCAGTTTCAAATTCTCCCTGTCGCCGAACGACTGTTCCCCGGGGTTCCTGGACGAATTCGGACAGTGCGTCCATTGCCCGTGACCGTCTCTGACCGAATTGCTTTTGATGGTCGCTTGCTGGACTGGGTCGTTCCGTCATGTATCAGACCGGGCAAGCGACCCGAAGTCACATCACTCCGGGTGTTCCATGCGCCACCGGTGATCCCCAATCGTTGGGGTATTGTGGCTGAGGTGGCTTTTATCTGGAAATACCAGTGGCACATCACCAGGCAATAGAGGAAAATCGGGAAATCATCATCATGATTTGACCCAATGAGTGGAAAATCCAGCCGGTCTGCCAGCCATCGTCGAGTAGGTCGCAGAACAAAACGAGTGCGTGCAGCACCCACCGCACCGGCTTATATCACCAGGCAGATTCCTTACTACGAGTTTCTGGGCGAGGAGGGCCTGGTCATGCTGGAGAACCAGGCAGACTGGTTGATGGAAGAGATCGGCCTGGAATTTCGGGGGGACCCCGAAGCCCTCAGGATCTGGAAAGAAGCCGGCGCTGAGGTACGGGAGACCCGGGTCAAGCTGCCAAAAGGCATGGCCCGGGAGCTTTGCAGGACGATCCCGTCAAAATTTGTACAGGTCGCCAGAAATCCCGACAGGAGTGTCGAGATCGGCGGAAAATCCCAGGTATTTGCCTGTGTCTATGGTCCGCCGTTTGTGCGGGACCTGGAGGGCGGACGCCGCTACGGGACCCTGCAGGATTTGGAAAATCTGGTAAAAATTGCGTACCAGCTTCCCAGCATTCATCATACCGGTCTGGTCATCTGCGAGCCCTGCGATGTGCCCGTTTCCAAACGGCACCTGGACATGCTGTACCTGCACATGCGGTACAGTGACAAACCGTTCCTCGGTGCGATCACGGAAAAAAGCCGGGCCCAGGATTCCGTCGACATGGCAAAGGTACTGTTCGGCGATGAATTCATGGAAAACCATTGCGTGATCATGGGAAACGTGAACACGAACTCCCCGTTGCTGGTAGACAAGGTCGTTACCGAGGCGGCACAGGTGTATTGCGGGTCGGGTCAGGGCCTGATTGCGGCCCCTTTTATCCTCGGCGGAGCCATGGGCCCGGTGACCACGGCGGCATCCATTTCCCAGGCCCTGGCAGAAGCCATGATGGTGGGGGCATTCACCCAGCTGGTGCGACCGGGGGCCCCGTTTGTTCTGGGAAATTTCCTGTCTTCCATGAGTTTGAAAAGCGGCGCGCCGACATTTGGAATGCCGGAGCCCGTGATGTCCAACTTTATCATTGGCCAGCTGGCGAGGAGGCTTGGAATTCCGTTGCGAAGTGGTGGGTCGCTCACGGCTTCCAAGCTGCCGGATGCCCAGTCCGCCGCGGAGAGTGCCGATTCCATGATGTCCACTGTGCTGGGTGGGGCCAATTTCGTGCTGCATGCCGCGGGTTGGCTGGAAGGGGGGTTAGCCACGGGTTATGAAAAACTGGTTCAGGATGCGGACCGGCTGGGGGCGTACCAGGTCATGCTGTCGGGTTTGCCGATGGATGAAAATGCACTGGCGAAATCCGCGTACCACGAAGTCGAGCCTTCCGGCCATTTTCTGGGCAGCAGCCATACCATGGCCAATTATGAAACCGCCTATTACGATGCCGTGCTTTCAGACAGCGAAAGTGTAGAGCAATGGGAAGAAATGGGTGCTAAGGATTCCGCTCTTCGCGCCTACGAGCGATGGAATCACTTGTTGAAGGAGCATCAGTCTCCCCCCCTGGATGTGGCGAAGGACGAGGCGTTGCAGGAATTCATGGCAAAGCGCAAATCGGAAATTCCCGATGCGTGGTACTGACATCAACCGGTAAGAGGTAACCAAGTTGCAAACGCACGCAAAAGTAGTGGTCATTGGGGGAGGGGTTGTCGGCTGTTCGATCCTGTTTCACCTGGCAAAATTCGGCTGGAAAGAGGTGGTCCTGCTGGAGCGGGATGAACTGACCTCCGGGTCCTCCTGGCACGCTGCAGGACAAATACATACCATCTCGTCTGATCCGAATATTTCACGGTTACAGGGCTACACCATCAACCTTTACCGGGAAATCGAAGAAACCTCAGGTCAGTCGGTGGGCATGCACAATACCGGAGGGTTTTACCTGGCTTCCAACCAGGACTGGTACGACTATCTCAAGCGTGAAAGGTCCAAGGCGCGGTATATGGGGCTGGACCAGGAGTTTATTTCTGTTGAAGAGGTGGTGCGTCGCCATCCCCTGATCAATCCAAAACATTATGTTGCCGCCCTGTGGGACCCGCTGGATGGAGATGTGGACCCTTCGGGGGTGACCTATGCCTATGCAAAATCCGCAAAAGTGCATGGTGCCAGTTATCATACCCATACGCCGGTACTCGAAACCAGCCAGAGGCCGGATGGCAGCTGGGATGTGGTGACCGAAAAGGGAACCATTCATGCGGAAATTGTGGTCAACGCCGGTGGTTTGTGGGCCAGGGAAGTGGGAGCACTTGCCGGGTTGCATCTGCCGGTCCAGCCCATGGAGCATCATTACCTGCTCACAGAGGATATCCCTGAAATCGTTGAGCATGGCCAGCGGCTTCCCGCTGGAATCGATTACGAGGGGAATATTTATTTTCGCCAGGAGCAGCAGGGAATGCTGCTGGGCACCTATGAAGCCAGGGCGACGCCGTGGTCCGTATCCGGAACTCCCCGGAATTTCGGTCATGACCTGCTGGAACCGAAACTGGACCATATCGAGGAAAAACTGTCCATCGGATTTGAAAGAATCCCGGCTCTTGAACGCGCCGGGATTCGAAAAATCATCAACGGGCCCTTTACATTCGGGCCGGACGGCAATCCCATGATCGGTCCGGTCCCGGGTATGAAGAACTACTGGGTGGCGGTGGGGGTGATGGCCGGTTTCTGCCAGGCCGGCGGGGTCGGAATGTGCATGGCGGAATGGATGATGGACGGCGAACCGTCCATTGATGTGTGGGCCATGGATATCGCCCGTTTCGGGGATTTTGCATCCCCGCACTACGGTACCCTGAAAGCCACGGAAAATTACCAGCGGCGATTTACCCTCACGTTCCCCAACGAAACCCTCCCGGTGGCCCGGCGGCAGCGCACCACGGGAATTTATGATCGCCTGATCAACAAGGGCGCGGTGATGGACGCGAGTTTCGGACTGGAACATGCCCTGTGGTTTGCCGGTTCCCCGGAAAACGCCTACGAGGAAGCGACATTCCGGCGGTCCCGGGCCCACGACTATGTTTTGAAAGAGGTCGGGGCGGTCCGCCAGGCCGTGGGCGCGGTGGAAATTGCCAACTTCGCCAAACATCAATTCACGGGTTCCGGCGCCAGGACGTTCCTGAATTACCTGTTGGCCGGGCACGTACCGGTTCCCGGGCGGATCACGTTGACACCGATGCTGACGCCAAAGGGAAAACTGTATGGTGATCTGACAGTGGCCTGCCTGGAAGAAGACCATTTTATCCTGTTTGGTTCCGGGCCAGCCCAGGAAATGCACCGGCGGTGGTTCGAATCCCATCTCCAGATTTGGCCGGGAAAGGACGGTGTGCGCTATGCGAACGTGTCGGGGAAATACCATGGCATCGGTCTTTCCGGTCCGGAGTCCCGCAATCTTCTGCAGCGAATCATCCGGGAGGACGGGAGTGCAAAAGGATTGAAATTCAGGGACATCCGGCAATGTTTTGTCGGGGGAGTCCCCGCCATTCTGGTGAGAATTTCCTTTTCCGGGGAACTGGGCTTTGAAATTTATGTCGAACCGGAATACCAGTTGAAACTGTTTGAGGAAATCGAGGAGGCCGGCAGGGACCTTGGCTTGAGGTGGTATGGTGCCCGGGCCCAGATGAGCATGCGTCTGGAAAAAGGCTGGGGTGCCTGGGGGCTGGATTATCGCCCCGACTTTACCGCCGGGGAATCCGGGCTGGATGTGTTCATCAACTGGAAGAAGGATTTTGTGGGGAAGGAAGCCGCATGGAGGGAAAAGGAAAAGGGGGTGGACAGGAAATTGGTCACGATGACCGTCGAGACAGTGGATATTGATGTCTCCAATGACGAAGCCATCCTGAAAAACGGGGAATGTGTGGGGTATGTCACATCCGGCGGGTATGCCCATCATGTGGGAAAATCCATGGCGCTGGGTTATCTCCCCGTGGAACTAGCCAAAGGCGGCACATCCCTGGAGGTGGAAATTAACGGGACCCTGTATCCGGCACAGGTCTGTGGGGAGGCGTTATACGATCCATCGGGAGAAAAAGCCAGAAGTTAACGGCCCATGCCACAGATCAGGCCGGGAGCTCCTTCCGTGCCAGCCCCGGGTTTGGGGTGGCAGTCTGGAGTTTCACCCTGATTGAAGGTGCGAAAACCGGTGCTCCGGACTGGTCCCGGGCAGATCTGGATCCGGGTGACCCGCCGGCATGGAAGGGAGGTTGCCCAGGTGGGTCATTTGATTCAAAGCGGACAATTCATTTATCATTCGTTTGAACAGTCCGATTGACCGTCAGTCAAACCGGATGCCGGGTTGCAGAACAATCCATCTGCCCAGCGTTGTTGTCGAACGCTGTTCCAATGGGAATCTATGAGGAGAAGCACCATGAAGGGTCTGGCCAAAGTAATTTTTCTTGCCTTGGGGCTCGGCGTATGGCCGGTGACCGCAGATCAGAACAATCCTGAATTGGAATTGCTTTTTGATTCGCTGCACAATACGGACAATTCCTCGGAAGCTGCGGCCATCACGCAAAAAATATGGGAAAACTGGTATCAGACAGATAACCAGAGGGTCGCACGCCTGATGAATCTGGGGGATGTCAGTATGCGCCGGGGAAAACTGAAGGATGCTGTGGCGTTGTTTTCGGAAATTATTGAATTGCAGCCGGATTACGCCGAAGGGTGGAACCGCCGCGCAACGGTGTACTACATGATGGGAGAGTACCAGTTGTCCACGAATGATGTGGCGGAGACCCTGCTACGGGAACCTCGCCACTTTGGTGCATTGTCCGGCCAGGGAATGATTTACATGCAATTGCAGGAAAAAGAGCTGGCTCTTGAATTTTATAAAAAGGCCCTTGAACTGAACCCGCACATGTCCGGGGTGAAACAAAACATCCGGATGATCCGAAAACTGATCCAGGACGAAGTCATTTAGAATTCCCGGGAGGTGGACCGGGGATCATTTCATACGGATCATTTCCCGCCAAATACCCCATTGGTGTTCTGTCGAAAAGTGGAATGCAACGGGGCTTCCACGGGTGACTTCCGTATCAGCACTTCCGTATTAGCGTTGGGTGATGGATTGCGCCAGCACGCATAAAATTTCAAACATTATGGTTGCACCCACCAGCGCGGTCGCGCCGCTGGGATCAAATGGAGGGGCGACTTCCACCACATCTCCGCCAACGAGATTCAGGCCGCTCAGCCCTCGAATCATCATCTGTGCTTCGAGGGTGCTGTACCCACCGACTTCAGGGGTACCCGTTCCAGGGGCGAATACCGGGTCCAGTGCATCCACATCAAAGCTGATATAGGTGGGGCCGTCCCCGACAATGCGCCGTGCCTCTTCGACCACCGCCTTCCAGCCCATTTCAAGATACTCTTCAATATAGACCACGCGCATTCCGGCATCATGGCTGAACTTCCAGACATCGGGATCGTTCAATGAACCGCGAATGCCGATCTGGATCGTCCGGTCTGGATCGAGCAATCCTTCATCCACCGCAATCTTGAAGGGTGCGCCATGATGAAACCGGGACCCCAGATAATCATCGCCGGTGTCGCAGTGGGCATCAAAATGCACCAGGCCGACTGGTTGATCCTTCGCCAGTGCACGAAAAATGGGTAGGGTGATGGAGTGGTCGCCTCCTGCTGACAGGGGGGTGATTCCCGCACTGGCCACCCTGGAGTAAAAGTTCTCTATTTCAAGATGGCTTCCTTCTAGGGTAAACGGTTTTTCCACCCAGGCATCGCCAATGTCGCGGACCCGGCACAGTTCGTGCGGACTGACTCCGGTGGCCTGGTTCATTTTCCGGATCAGGCTGGATTGGTTTCGGATTTCCCTGGGCCCGTGCCGTGCGCCCGGGCGATTGGTTACGCCGCCATCGAACGGGACGCCGATCAGGCCAATGTCCGCATCCTCAAAACTTTCCGTATAGGGGGGGAAGTCCGGTATAGCGCGGCCGGACAATGGGGTCTGCAAACTCAGGATAATCACTCATGGATAGATTTTTTCTGGATTTTCGGTTTGAAATCAACCGTAAATAGCGAATGACCAATCCGGTTCCGGGTTGCCGGATCAAGGATTCGGAAACACAGTGCGGTTTTAATCATCCCCGTATCAGTGGGTGAGGACCGGGTTTCCTCTCGATTATGCCGGGCTGCCCGCCGGTCCGTTGGACAGGACAGGAATAGGATACCTGTAATTATTTTCGGTGTCCATATTGAGAGCTGCCCTGCCGCAGAGGCTACGAGGGATTGCAAATCAAGGGATATGGCGGTATACCCGGTTATTCTGAGTATTCCACCCGGTTCTTTCCGGTTGGTTGGGCCGTTAACAGTAAACAGGACAATGATGATGGCATCCGAGTATCTTGAGAAGTTACAGGCCGGTTTGAACCCGGTACAGCGTTTGGAACAGATCGTTGAGCATGCCATGTGCATCGGCTGTGGAATTTGTCAAAGTGTTGCCGGGCCCGATACCGTCAAAATGGCCGTGGTACGGAATGGAAATTTGAGGCCCGTGGCCAATGATCGGCTTTCCCATGAGATGATGGATAAAATCGTGGAGATCTGTCCGGGAACCCGGGTGGATGGTCTGCCCCGGTCTGAATGGAATGACCGAAGCCTCCCGGACCCGGTCTGGGGAGTATTGCGCGAGATTTTCTACGCATGGTCTGCAGAGCCCGAAGTACGCCATGTGGCCGCCACGGGTGGTCTTCTGACTGGGCTGGCCCTTTATCTGATTGAATCCAAAGAGGTGGATTTTATACTCCACGCCTGTGCATCGAGTGAGCATCCCGCGTTTGGGGAGCGATTTATCAGTCGGTCACGTGAAGAGGTCCTGACAGGGTCGAGTTCGCGGTATGGACCGACCGCCACATTGATTGATGTGGTGGAAGTTATCGAAAAGGCGGAAGCCCACCATGAAACCTTTGCCTTTGTCGGCACCCCCTGTGATGTGAGTGCCTTGCAAAATTATGCCCGATACGATGAGCGGGTTTCGAAAATATGCCGGTACAGGATGACCATGGTCTGCGGGGGGTTTATGGAGTCGGAAGGTGCCAGAGACGCCCTGAAAAGATTTGGTGTTGAGTATGACAAGGTAGTGTCCCTGCGCTATCGGGGCCATGGATGCCCTGGAAAGACAAGAATCGAGGTGGAGGATGGTCAGGTGGTGGAGATGAATTATCTGGACTATTGGGGTGAAAATGAGTCAACCTGGGGGTTGCCTCCGAGATGCAAGATCTGTCCGGACGGGATCGGCGATTCAGCGGATATTGCGGCATCGGATACCTGGGACGGCGGTTCTCCACCCTGGGTCGGTCAGGAAGATGACCCCGGATTCAATGCGGCGATTGTGCGAACACAGCGAGGAGCGGACCTGATGGAAAAAGCCATTGCCGCCGGATATATTGTTCGTGGTGAGGCTTTGTCTCCGGCAGAGTTGAACCGGGTTCAACCACACCAGGAGAATAAAAAGCGTTCAGCCTGGGCAAGGTTTCAGGGGTTGAAAGAAGGGGACCGCATGGTTCCGGATACCCGGGGCCTGCGTCTCCGTTCGCTGTATGAAGAAAATGATCCGGCATTCAATGCACAGCAACGCAAGGGGGCACGGAAACGGGCGAAACAGGGGAAGTTTTCCGAAGCCAAGCCCCTGAAAGGGTCGCAGTGAGCGCGAACCAGTCCACAGGGAATCATGTCAAGCCATCGCAATGCCGGCCTGGCTGGCGATGCGTGTTTTCATCGGCTTCCTTTCACTGCAGAATCAGTCCGGCGAGCTCGCTGAACTGTCTGGATATTAGTGAAGGGATCGGATTTCGGACAGAATATTATTTGAAATAATTACAGCAATATTAAATCGTTACAAATATTATCTCATTCAATATCAGAGGCAAATCGAGGCATGACTGAATGACGGTTTTCGGGCAGTCCGGCTACTCACCGGCAGGAAAGTTCCAGCATCGCGTGCAGCAAAACATTACATCCGGCCTCCAGGTCTTCCGGTTCAGCATGCTCCTCCTCATTGTGGCTGAGCCCCCCTTCGCAGGGAACAAAAATCATGGAAGTGGGGACAATTCTGCAAATTTGGCAAGCATCGTGTCCCGCCCCGGAAACCATTTCCTGGTGTTCGTACCCCAATGCCCCGGTGGCATTGCTGACCGCACGGATGCAGTCCTCGTGGAACCGGACAGGCGGGTTGTGCCAGATTTCCTCCAGGTTGATCTGAACGTTGTGGGACTCGCTGACCACGGTGCAGTGTTCCACCAACTGGTCCTTCATCTGCCCCAGCACCGCATCGTCGGGATTTCGAATATCCACGGTCAGGAAGACCTCCCCGGGAATCGTATTGCGGGAATTGGGGGATACGCTGATTTCTCCCACGGTTCCGACTCCGTAAGGACCGTGTTCAAGGGCGATTTCCTGGACAGTCTGGATCAGTTCGGAAGCCGCCACCAGGGCATCCCTTCGTCCGGGCATGGGGGTGGAGCCGGCATGGGAGTCCTGCCCGGTTATGGTAATGTCAAACCATCGCTGGCCCTGTCCTCCGGTGACGATGCCTATCTGGTGATGGTCTCTTTCCAGTATCGGCCCCTGTTCGATATGTGCCTCCAGCAGCGCCCCCATTGGATGGTCCCCGCACGGCTGGGCTCCCAGATATCCGATGTTTTCCAGCTCGTCCCGGAGTGATTTTCCCTGACTGTCTGTACGGCTATAGGCATATTCCTTCGTGAACAGCCCGGCAAACACCCCGGAAGAAACCATGGCGGGGGCAAACCGGGAGCCTTCCTCGTTTGTCCACATCACAATTTCAACCGGCGCTTTGGTAGAAACTCCGTTTTCATTCATCGTCCTGATGACTTCCAGTGCGGCAAGTACGCCATAGATGCCATCAAATTTCCCACCATGCGGCTGGGTGTCCAGATGGCTTCCGGAACAGATCGGCGGCAGGTCATTGTCGGTGCCCCGTCGTGTGGCAAAAATATTTCCCATGTCATCAATGGTGATCGAGCAGTTTTCGGCTTTGCACCATTCGATAAACAAATCGCGTCCCTGCCTGTCTTCCTCGGTCAGCGCCAGACGGCGGGACCCGCCTTTTTCTCCGGGGCCGATTTCAGCCATGGCCATGATACTGGCCCAAAGGCGTTGGCCGTTAACCCTCAGGTGATGATGAGTGGACATGTGAGGACGATCAGACGGGGATACGTTTGAGAGCCTGGGACAGGCAGTGGACCCCACCGCCGCCAAGGGTGAACATGGACATGTCAGGCGCAAACACCGTATAGCCCATCGAACGCAGCTTTTCGTTGAGTTTGACGCTGCCTGACATGGACAGGACCTTCCTGTTGCCCAGTGCGACCAGATTGACCCCCAGGTTTTTCGCTTCATTGAAGCCTACATCGACAAACTCGAATCCTTTTTTCCTTAACCAGTCAATCACCCAGCCTTCCAGGGCATCGAGGCAGGTAACCAGCCGTTTTTTGTCCAGGGGAACCACCAGTCCATCCATGTGGACAAACAAGGCGGGGATCGGGGCCACTTCGCAGTCCCATCCCTGTTCACGGACAAATCCGGCGACCTGCTCGGAACCCTCCTTCTCGGAACGTTCCCCACAAAAACCAATCAGTACGGTTCCGGGTTCGAGAATGACAAAATCGCCACCCTCGAAATGTCCGGCGGTCACAAATTTCCAGATGGGTATCTGGTTCTCCTGATAGAATTTGATCACGGTTGCATAGTCTGCACGACGGCATTTCAGCTGCATGTGGCAAATGAGAGCGCCCCAGGGGGTCATTGCACTGGAATCCCGGGCAAAAAAGTTTCGATGCAGCACCGGGTCGGCATCCAGGTAGTGGCAGGTTACCCCGGCTTCCTCTTCATAGATCCGGACCATCTCCCGGTGTTGTTTCTGTGCGAGGTCAAAATCAAACCTGATTCCGGTTTTATGCATGTTTCGCAGCGTCCGGCCGATCAGGGGACCCGCTTCGACCCACTTGAAGTAGTCAGGTTTGCCCAGAAGGACATCCTTTAACACGCTGTAATCGTTGTTGATTCCCCAGTATTCTGGGGAGTGTTGGAACTTTTCAAGTGCAATATTTTCTTTAATATCTGGCAAAAAAGGCATTTTTTATACTCCGTTGCATCCACCCTGCTAGTGCATTTCGTGCACCATGGAGATGGAGTAAAATAGGATTTTAGCGAAAACTTTTACTATAACCAACGGTGCAAGGCACCAGGACTTACAAAACAGCTTGACCATTGCTGACAATACCACATTCCCGAGTTAAAACCGATTCCACCATTGTGGAAAAACAGGAAGACTTTTCCGCTTCCCCTGGTCAGGAGTGACCCCAGTTTCGGGTGGATTGGGGGAATGAAGCCAGGTCTTTCCGGGACCTGCAACTGGAATTTTACAATGCTCTGGGGACGGGAGCCTGGGATAGAATGGCTGGATTGGTTCTCAGCCGTACGACTGGTTCCCGGTGGCAGATGGTTTTGTTCCCAGCCATTCAGCGCAACAATCCATCCCGCCGGTTTCTCCCTGTTGGCCATATTTTTTCCATTCCGGATCGAATGCCCGCTCAATACCGGGGAGAAGAAAATCCGGGAAAATCCTTGAAATCAGTTGGAGCACCTGCTGAACAGGGAGTCGGGATGAAGGCTTCCTATCTTCATGCATGGCAATGTGCGGTGCTGTTTGAACACTTTGATCCGGTTGTTTGCTAACATTGGCTTGTTGGAGCTATAATCCAATTAACAGGTTAGAGTTCAAAAACGCGCCGGAGCCGGGTTGTCGATGGAATTTAGCCAGTTGGAAAACTATTATATTTCCTTGATTTGATAAGTCTGGTCATATTATAGATGCAATTTGATTGATCATTAACATAGAACTAAATATCTTTAGTGGAGAATTCGTAATGAAGAAAGTAAACAATAAACTGGCTGGCATCCTCGTTGCAGGGGCGATGGGGATCAGTGGTACAGCCCAGGCAGCAGACCTGGTCATTGGTGTACCCAACTGGCCATCGGTAGCCATGACAGCCGATATACTGAAAGTCGTCATAGAAGACAACTATGGACTGGAAGTAGAGTTGCAAAACGGCACCAATCCGGTTGTTTTTGAAGCCATGGATGGTGGCAGCATGCATGTGCATCCTGAAGTATGGTTGCCCAATCAGGCGAATCTGTATCAGACCTACGTTGAGGAGAAAGGAACGGTTTCCATGAACCCCAATGGTGTGGCGGCATTCCAGGGGATGTGCGTGACCAAGGCCACGGCGGAGCGGACCGGCATATCGGCCATTGCAGACCTGACTGATCCGGATATGGCGATCAATTTCGATCAAGATGGAAATGGCATGGGCGAAGTCTGGATTGGTGCATCGGGCTGGGCCTCCACCAATGTTGAGAAAGTCCGCGCCAAGAGCTATGGATATGATGTCACCATGGATCTGCTGGAAATGGACGAAACCCTGGCCATGGCGGAAGTGGATGCAGCGGTAGCCAAAGACCAAAACATCGTGTTTTTCTGCTATACCCCCAACCATGTATTTGCCTTGCACGATCTGGTGATTCTGGAAGAACCGGCGTATGACGAATCAAAATGGAACATGCTTCAGCCAACCGATGATCCGGACTGGCTGGAAAAATCCAATACTCCGGTGGCCTGGGACCTGGCTTACCTGCATATTCACTATGCAAGCAGTCTGAAGGACAGCCACCCCGAGGTGGCATCCATGCTGAGCAGCGTCAAACTGGATACCGATCTGGTTTCAGCCATGACCTATGCCATTGTGGTGGATAAAGTGGATACAGCAGAATATGCAAAACAATGGGTATCCGATCATGCCGACCTGGTGAATTCCTGGTTGCAGTAAGGATTCGGTTTGGCGAGTCAACCCATAACTTAGTTGTAATTTTCAGAACGAGCGACACTTCCGAGGTGTCGCTCGTTTTTTATGGGTACGAATGAAAGCAGATGGTACGAATGCAGGGATACCCGGAGACCGCGACAACAGGTGGATGCGAGCAGCTGAAACAGTGTCCGCTCTGTTACGGAAAATGGTGATCATTTCGGTGGCATCCAGGTCCTGCATAAACTGGAGGTGAGACTAGTGAATGAAGAACAAGTAATCAAAGTTGATGATGTGTGGAAGATTTTCGGTGATCGGGCCCACGAAGCCATGGAGGCTATCAAGACCGATGGACTGGGGAAGCCCGAAGTGCTGGAAAAATTCGGATGCGTCATTGGTGTGGCGAAATGCACATTCGAGGTTGCACGGGGAGAGATTTTTTGTGTCATGGGGCTATCCGGGTCCGGAAAATCCACCATGGTGCGGCATTTGAATCGATTGCTGGAGCCCACCGTGGGTCAAATACATGTCCTGGGAAAAGATGTCATGGCGCTGGGTGAGGATGAATTGCGCCAAATGCGGGCTGCCCATATTGGAATGGTCTTTCAGCATATGGCACTGTTTCCCCACAGAACGGTGCGGGACAATGTAGCGTTCCCGCTACAGGTTCAGGGCGAGCCGAAGTCAAAACGCTGGGCGGAATCCCAGCGATGTCTCAGCCTGGTCAACCTGGACGGATACGAAGACCGGTATCCCAGTGAGTTGTCCGGGGGGATGCAACAGCGTGTCGGGTTGGCCAGGGCCCTGGCTTCAGACCCCGAAGTACTGCTCATGGATGAACCTTTTTCTGCTCTGGACCCGTTGATCCGCCGCCAGCTGCAGGAACAGTTCATGGCCCTGTCTGCGGACCTTGGGAAAACCACGGTTTTTATTACCCATGATCTGGACGAAGCGATTCGTATCGGTAATCGCATCGCGATTATGAAAGATGGCGTCATTGTCCAGATCGGGTCACCAGAAGAAATCGTCACCAATCCCATCGACGAATATGTTCGGGATTTTGTGGAGGGGATTTCGACCTTGAAATTGATCTTTGCTCATACCATCATGGAAAAAATGGACGAATATCAACTGCAACAAGGGGATGACCTGTCAAAATCCATCCGCACCCCTCACGATACCGATTTGAGTGGATTGATTGACCTTTCGACGAACACGGATCAACCCATTGTCATTACCGATGACGGCAAAGATATCGGTGTGGTTAACAAAATAACTCTGCTGAAAGGCATTAAAGGAGGTGACAACTGATGAAAGAATCTGGAATTGTGCCAGAGGCAAATGAGCTTGGCGCCAGCATCAAGGATTTTGTTGGCACGAATGAAGCTTATTATGAACGTGAATTTGACAAAATCCAGTCGGCAACCAAGTTCCCCTGGTCCTGGAACCGGGATGTAGCCCTGGTGGGCCCCTTTTGGGGAGCCGCCAGAGGTTTATGGGGGTTTTTCTGGACCTTTATGGTGTTGGAAATACTGGCCTTTGTTCAAATCGGCAAAGGTCTTTGGGGTGAACTGGGCGCGGATAAGCTTGCCAGGGTGGAAAAATTAACGGAGAAATATACCGAGACTTTTGCCCAGGCGGAAGCGGCCAAGCTTGCGGGAGAATCCGGGGCTGACCAGATATTTGCCCGGGCGGAAAACCTGAAAAAGGTGGCCGACCGCCTCCTTGAGGAAGCTGCTGCGGCCTCAGCGGGGGCCACGGGTTTCCTGATCGTAGGAATCATCCTTCTCATCGCTCTGCGGGTGGTGCAGGGGTTCTATGCCAATATCCGGTATGAGAAGCAATACCTGACCTGGAGAGCGGAACCGCAAACTTTATCCGGGTTCAACTGGTACTGGGGTGGATTCAGCGGCATCCTGTGGCTGATGATTGTCCCGCTGACGCTGTACAAATTCACGGTGGCGAAAGTCTCTCCGGTGCTGGTTCCCTTTGTAACGCAGTTTCCGGTGGAGAAGAAGCAGTACTTTTCACCCATATCCACCTGGATGGACGAAGGGTTTGACAATATTTCGGTGCGGTTCGGGGATGTATTTGACGGTGTGGTGGCTTCAATCCGGGCGGTACTGGATGGTCTGGAAACGATCTTTGTCGGCACGCCCTGGCCAGTGGTCATGACGGTTGTCATCGTGACTGCCTGGCGGCTGGCGGGCCCCCGGGTGGCGATCTTTTCGGCCGCTGCACTGGCTTACCTGGGGATGTGCGGGCTTTGGGAAACCAGCATGATTACGGTGGCATTGCTGGGGGCAGCGGCATTCCTGTGCCTGCTGATGGGCATTCCACTGGGGATCTGGTTCGGAAAAAGCAAACGTGCCTACAATGCGGCGTTGCCGATACTGGATTTCATGCAGACCATGCCCGCGTTTGTTTACCTGATTCCCATCATTGCCTTTTTTGGGACCGGAAAACCGCCGGGTGTACTGGCAACCCTGATCTTCGGGATGCCCCCGGTCATCCGCCTGACGGCCCTGGGAATGCGGGGGGTGCCGGAAAATACCAAGGAGGCTGCGATTGCCTTCGGATGTACGAAATGGACGCTGCTCAAGGATGTTGAACTGCCTCTGGCCATGCCTTCCATCATGACCGGGATCAACCAGACCATATTGATGTGCCTGTCCATGGTGGTGATTGCCTCGTTGATTGGGGCAAAAGGCCTTGGTCAGGATGTTCTGGTGGCGTTGCAGTATGCGGCGAAGGGACAGGGAATGCTCGCGGGTCTGGCCATTCTGTTCGTTGCCATGGTGATTGACCGGATCATTCAGGGATATTACCAGCGTTCCGTAACCCGGCACTGATCCCGAAATGCGGGGAAACGTCGCGTCCGGGCAGACCGGCCGCGACGGACCCGGAACCCACCGGGTTCGTTTCCCCGGTTGCGGGCACCCGATCCCTGACCTGGTCTCTGGTCTGATCCATGGCCCGGGTTCCGGTGTTTCAGACGGGCCGAAGATGCCCTGAAGAGGTGGGCAGGATGTTTTTGGGAAGCCTGGAATTTCTGTACCGGGCGGAACCGGAACATTCAACATTCGGGGTCCACTCCCTGCTCCTCCGCCCCCCTGCAATCCACCCGGAACCCGGTTGCAGGGATTTATACGGATGCCGATACGATGAAGCGCCATGAGCGAAAAATCCGCCAATACCGTCTGGCATAGACCGACGGTTACCCGCCTCAGGCGGGAGAAACAAAATGGTCATCGCAGCGTGATCACCTGGTTTACCGGGTTGTCAGGAAGCGGGAAGTCCACACTGGCCCACGCCGTTGAAGAAGAACTGTACCGGCGCGGTGTCAGAACCTTTGTGTTTGATGGAGACAATGTGCGTCATGGATTGTGCGGCGACCTGGGTTTTTCCGAGGAAGACCGGACAGAAAATATCCGGCGTATCGGACAAATGGCGAAGCTGTT